>NZ_JBBOUK010000001.1:475000-3112010 GCF_038006045.1 Exiguobacterium sp. FSL W8-0210 | reverse complement strand
AAATACCCCCCTTTTTTTATCAAGATAGAAAATTTTTGTACACAGGCTTATACACAGACAAAGTTAATGAAGAAACTCGACTTATCCCCATAACGTAAAAACTGTGGATAACGTTATCCACAGGCAGTTGAATCTGTGTATAAAGTTATCCACAGGGTGTGTATAACTTGTTTTGTCCTGAACAATCAGGATCATGTTATGCACAATTAGTGTATCAAAAGAAATGAGCCCTGGCAATGGTTGGAATGATTTATCCACAAGTAAATTAAACCGTCCACAGGTAGTTACCCACAAGCTGTGGATAGTGTGGATAAATTGTGGATAAGAGGTGGATAACTTTTTAAAAGAGGAAGCGTTGAAAAAGAGTTATTCACAAAATACATAAAGAAGTGGAAAAAGGAAATCCAAAATCGAGGATTGACGTCGATTTTAAAAAATACTATTGTAGACAAAGTGAAGAGTTATCCACGGAAAGTGTGGATAATGTGGATAAGTCTGTGGATAGGTGGATAAGTCTACAAACATCCCCTCCATGATCGATATGTATTCTATCGCGTAATAGAGTTTGCGCAGTCGAATCCTATCGTCTGTTTTCGAACCAGAAATCCCTTAAGCAGGACAAGAAATCTTCTGAACTTTCATTGACAATGCCACAATCAGTTTATATAATGTACAAGACTGCCTTAAAGTAGAAAATAACAATTGGTTATAAAATCTTTTAAAGGAGGTGCAGACGAATGAAACCAACTTTCAACCCAAACAACCGTAAGCGTAAAAAAGTTCACGGATTCCGTGCGCGTATGGCTACGAAGAGTGGCCGCCGTATCTTGGCTGCTCGCCGTCTTAAGGGCCGCAAAGCCTTGACTGTCTAATGCATTGATGCATCCATCACTTCGGGCATGATCCGAGGTGATTTTTTTTTATGTTTTTTCGTGTGTTCGTGCTTTTGTCACATGCGCCCTATCGCGTCGCATGTTTATTCTATGATATGATGAGAGACGACGAATTTTCGTAGTGTCAGGATGGAGTGTGAATAAGGTGAAGAAGGAATACCGCGTCAAGAAAGACAAGGAGTTCCAAGCGGTGTTTACTAAAGGAGCCTCTGTCGCAAATCGGCAATTTGTCGTGTATGCCTTGAAAAAGGAGCAACAGACTCACTTTCGGGTTGGTTTATCCGTCAGTAAGAAAATCGGGAATGCCGTCGTCCGGAATCAGGTAAAACGGTATCTTCGGGAAGCGTGCCAGCAGCATGAAGCCTCGATTGCCCCGAATTATGATTTGGTGATCATCGCGCGCAATCCGGCCGCGAAGATGACCGCGCAAGAAGTGGCTGACAGTCTCCGTCACGTGCTCAAACGTTCCGGTGTCTGGATGCGATCAAAAAAATGAATCGTAGCAATGCATCCTGTTGATTTGTACGGCGCTCCCTTTCCTTGCCTTACTATAGAAGAAGATGGCGTTCGACAAAGCGTAAACAATTTCTAGGAGGAATTATGAACAAGAGAACTAAGATTTGGTTAACTCTCGGACTCATGTCCGTGCTCGCGATCGTATTATCCGGCTGTACACCTAGTTCGTATGGTACTGGTGAACCGATCACAGCAGACACAGAAGGTTTTTGGAAACATTACTTCGTTTGGCCGATGGCGTGGTTGATTCGTGAGATTTCACAGTTCTTTAGCGGTGATTACGGTATCGGAATCATCATTACGACACTTCTCGTTCGTCTTGTCATCCTTCCATTGATGATTAAACAAACGAAGAGTATGGGTGGAATGCAAGTCATTCAACCAGAAATGATGAAGCTTCGTGAGAAATACAGCTCAAAAGACCAAGAGACACAACAGAAATTGCAACAGGAAATGATGAAGCTCTATCAAGAGCACAACGTCAATCCACTTGCAGGCTGTTTACCGATCTTGATCCAAATGCCGATTTTGATCGCGTTCTACAATGCCATCATTTATACACCAGCTATTTTCCAACACACGTTCCTCTGGTTCGACCTTGGGAAACCGGATCCATTCTTCATCTTGCCGATCATGTCTGCGGTACTAACATATCTGCAACAAAAGATCTCGATGGCAGGTCAAGAAGACAACCCACAAATGAAAATCATGCTTTACGTCTTCCCAATCATGATCTTCATCATGGGTGTTACACTCCCATCAGCCCTTTCGCTTTACTGGGTCGTCGGTTACATCTTCTCGATCATCGTCACGATCGTCATCATGAAGCCAATGCGTGAAAAGATTAAGTTGCAGACGGAAGCGACAATGGCTGCTAAACGTGAAAAAGAAGCGGCACAAGCAGCACCGGCTCCTAAAAAATCGAAAAAGAAACGCTAATACGTGAAGAGCGACGCTTTGTTTTGACAGAGTGTCGCTCTTTTTCTTTTGCGTCATTTCGTGTATAGTTGTTTCGTTATACCCATTGCAACGATTAAGGATTAAATACTCATAAAAAGACGGAAGAAAAACGAGGTGGAAGAACGGATGATGGAATTTGATACGATTGCCGCGATTTCGACGCCGATGGGAGAAGGGGCGATTGCGATCGTGCGCTTATCAGGTCCTGATGCAGTCGCTGTAGCCGACCGTGTTTACAAAGGGAGCAACCGCTTGACGGAAGTACCAACCCATACGATTCATTACGGGAAATTGGTCGACCATGAGGCGGACCGTGTCGTCGATGAAGTGATGGTGAGTGTCATGCGCGCACCAAAGACGTTTACACGTGAAGATGTCATCGAATTGAATTGTCATGGAGGAGTCGTCGCGGTCAATCGTGTCCTCGAACTCATCCTCGCCCAACCGGAAGTCCGGTTGGCGGAACCTGGTGAATTTACGAAACGCGCGTTCTTGAACGGACGCATCGATTTGTCACAGGCGGAAGCCGTCATGGATTTGATCCGGGCGAAGACGGACCGAGCGATGCATGTCGCCGTCAGTCAGATTGAAGGGCGTCTCTCGAAACTCGTCCAAGACTTACGTCAACAATTGTTGCAGACGATTGCTGCAATCGAAGTTAACATCGACTACCCAGAGTACGATGCAGAAGAGATGACGCAACAGATCGTCGAACGTGATGCTGGTGCTGTCCGCGCGATTTTAGCAGAGTTATTAACAACGGCACGCCAAGGAAAAATCCTTCGTGAAGGGTTATCCACAGCGATCATCGGTCGACCAAACGTCGGAAAGTCGTCTTTGCTCAACACATTGGTGCAAGAAGCAAAGGCCATCGTCACGGATATCGCGGGAACGACGCGCGATACGATCGAGGAATACGTCAATGTTCGCGGTGTACCGTTGAAGTTGATTGATACGGCAGGGATTCGCGAGACGGAAGATATCGTCGAACGGATGGGTGTTGAAAAGTCGCGTCAGGCTTTGAAGACGGCCGATTTAATCTTACTCGTCCTAAACGGGAATGATGTTCTGACGGATGAGGACGTCTTGCTGTTTGAAGCAATCAAAGGGATGAACGCAATCATCATCGTCAACAAGAGTGACTTGGCGCAACAGATTGACTTAGCGCGTGTCACGGAGCTTGCTGATGGTCGACCAATCGTCACGACATCCTTGCTCGAAGAAGCAGGCGTCAACGATCTCGAAGCAGCGATTGCGAGTCTGTTCTTTGAACAGGGTGTCGAAAGTCAGGATATGACGTACGTCTCAAATGCGCGTCACATCCAGCTCATCAAACGAGCGAGTCAAATGATTGAAGATGCTCTCGGTGCAGCAGAAGCAGCGATGCCGATCGACATGGTACAGATCGATTTACGACGAGCGTGGGATACGCTTGGCGAAATCAATGGTGATACAGCACAGGATAGTTTATTGGATCAGTTGTTTTCGCAGTTCTGTCTCGGGAAATAATTCGAGACGACTGCGTGTGGAATAAGAAGGAGGAACCAGTACTATGGCTTATCAAGCAGGTGAATTCGACGTCATCGTCGTCGGAGCCGGACATGCCGGCATCGAAGCCTCTCTTGCTGCGGCACGAATGGGCTCGAAAACGGTCATGTTGACAATGAATCCCGATATGGTCGGATTCATGTATTGCAACCCGTCGATCGGTGGTCCTGCAAAAGGGATCGTCGTTCGGGAAATCGATGCGCTCGGTGGCGAAATGGCACGCGCGATCGATGCAACGTATATTCAAATGAAAATGTTAAACACATCAAAAGGTCCTGCCGTGCGAGCACTACGGGCACAGGCGGATAAATTCGAATACCAAAACCGAATGAAAAAAGCGCTCGAGGATGAGCCGAATCTGCTCTTACGTCAAGCGCTCGTCGAACGGTTATTGATTAACGACGAAGGACGTTGCGTCGGTGTCGTCACGAATACAGGGGCGGAGTACCGGGCGAAAGCGGTCATCATCACGACAGGAACGTTCATGCGCGGAAAAATCATCATCGGTGAATTGTCGTACGAGAGTGGTCCGAACAATCAGATGCCATCGATCAATCTATCGAAACATCTTGAAGAACTCGGATTTGAGCTCGCACGTTTCAAGACAGGTACACCACCGCGAATCGACGGGAAAACGATCGATTACTCGAAGACGGAGATTCAACCAGGTGACGAAGTAGCACTTCCATTTAGTCATGAAACGACTCAGATGATCACGGAACAGATCCCATGCTGGTTGACGTATACGACGGAGTATACGCATCAGTTGATCGATGCGAACCTGCACCGCTCACCAATGTTCTCTGGGATGATCAAAGGAACAGGTCCACGTTATTGCCCATCGATCGAAGATAAGGTCGTCCGGTTCAACGATAAACCGCGTCACCAAATCTTCCTTGAGCCAGAAGGTCGCGATACGGAAGAAGTCTACGTGCAAGGATTATCGACAAGTTTACCGGAAGACGTTCAACACGATATTCTCCGTTCGATTCCTGGGCTTGAGAATTCAGAAATGATGCGTCCTGGTTATGCGATTGAGTACGATGCCGTTGTTCCGACACAACTATGGCCAACGCTCGAGACAAAACGTGTTCCTGGTTTATTCACAGCGGGTCAAATCAACGGAACAAGTGGTTATGAGGAAGCGGCAGGACAAGGGATCATGGCAGGGATCAATGCCGGACTACAAGTCCAAGGCAAAGAACCACTTATCTTGTCACGTTCACAAGGCTATATCGGTGTCATGATCGATGATCTCGTTACGAAAGGTACGAACGAACCGTACCGCCTCTTGACGTCACGTGCCGAGTATCGGTTGTTGCTCCGTCATGATAATGCGGACCTTCGTCTATCGGAAATCGGACATGAACTCGGATTGATTTCGGAAGAGCGCCAAGCGAAGTTGCTCGATAAACAAGAACAAATCCGTCTTGAGATGAAACGTCTTGAGAAGGTCGTCATCAAAGCGACAGCGGACGTGAATGCACAGCTAGAAGCAATTGGTGCATCACCACTCAAGGAAGCTCTGCATGCGATCACGTTGCTGAAACGCCCGGAAATCACGTATGCGATGATTGCGCAGATGACACCACCAGAAACACCACTGTCTGCAGAAGCAGCAGAACAAGTCGAAATCCAAGTCAAATATGCCGGCTACATCGATAAGCAACTTGATCAAGTCGAAAAAATGATGCGGATGGAGCAAAAACGGATTCCGGATCGTCTCGATTACGATGCGATCAGTGGATTAGCGATTGAAGCGAAACAAAAACTAAACCAAGTGCGTCCGCTCTCGATCGGACAAGCATCCCGGATCTCAGGGGTAAACCCGTCTGATATCTCGATTTTGCTTGTCTATATCGAACAAGGCCAATACGCATTGACTGCGGAGTGAACGAGATGAACCAACAGCAATTCGTAACAGCATTGGCAGCACAGGGACTTGAGGTCTCAGAACATCAGTTGCATCAATTCAAACGGTATTATGAACTGCTCGTCGAGTGGAATGAAAAGATGAACCTGACAGCGATCACGGACGAAGAAGATGTCTACCTCAAGCACTTCTATGATTCGATCACAGCAGCGTTCTATTTCGATTTCACGACAGTCACGACGGTTTGTGATGTCGGAGCGGGCGCTGGTTTCCCGAGTCTGCCGATCAAGATCATGTTCCCACATCTCCAAGTGACGATCGTCGATTCACTGAACAAACGAATCGGCTTCCTCAATCATTTGGCGACGGAACTCGGACTCGAAGGTGTCGCGTTCCATCATGGACGCGCCGAAGAGTTCGGCAAAAATAAACAATTCCGCGAACGGTTCGACGTCGTGACAGCACGTGCGGTCGCCCGGATGTCCGTTCTCGCGGAATATTGCCTACCGCTTGCGAAAGTCGGGGGACAATTCGTTGCCTTGAAGGCAGCGAAAGTCAGTGAAGAGCTCGAGGATGGTGCGATTGCCTTAAAAGTACTCGGTGGGAATTTACGGGAAAGTTTCCAGTTCCAATTGCCAGGCGAGGAAAGTGAGCGTAATATCGTTATTGTAGATAAAAAACGAACAACACCCGGGAAATATCCGCGTAAAGCGGGTACGCCTGCGAAAGATCCATTAAGCTAAACACCGTTTCACGTGAAACGATGACTGATAAAGGTGAGGTGCGCCAACGTGAGAAATGCAATTGCCAAGCTGCTCGGTAAGGGAGGGCAACCTGCTACGATCGAGCTTGACCCACAAGAGACGGTTCAGGAATTACCATTGACAGAACTTGTCGCGAACCAGTTCCAACCACGGACAGTGTTTGATGGGGACCGAATTGAAGAGCTAGCCGTTACGATCGAAGAGCATGGATTACTCCAGCCGATCGTCGTTCGAAAACAAGGAACAGGATACGAAATCATTGCGGGAGAACGACGATACCGGGCAGTGCGCTCGCTTGGCTGGGAAACGATTCCTGCCATCGTCAAAGAGATGACGGACGAGACGACTGCTTCACTGGCATTGATTGAAAATCTGCAACGCGAAGATTTGACACCAATCGAAGAAGCAGAAGCCTATGAGCGCTTGCTTGCGTTACAAGACATCACGCAAGAAGTGTTAGCTCGTAAGCTCGGACGTAGTCAATCGACGATTGCTAACAAATTGCGTTTGCTTCGATTGCCAACGGATGTCCGGGAAGCGTTGAAGCAACGGACGATCACGGAGCGTCATGCCCGTGCGTTATTGCCGCTCAAGGATGAAGCGCTACAAGTAACGGTACTCGCTGAAATTCTGGAACGGGAATGGAACGTCAAGGAGACGGAGCGCCGGGTGGAACGATTGATGACACCACAGCCACCGAAGAAAAAACGTCATAAGAGCTTTGCTCGGGATACACGGATTGCGTTAAATACCCTTCGCGATTCCGTCGATATGATCGAGCAAACCGGATTGACGATTGAAAAAGAAGAAGTCGATTGTGAAGAATATGTAGAGGTGCGGATTCGCATCGTGAAGGCACGTCCGGAATAAGCGGTCGTGCCTTCCGCTACGTTTAGGAGAGAAGGCAAGTGAACGAATTACCTGTTCGGGCGATTCGCCCGAATCCGACTCAACCCCGGAAACGATTCAATGAAAAAGCATTAGAAGAACTCGCCCAATCACTCGTTCGGCACGGGATGATCCAACCGATCGTCGTCCGACCACGTGATGGCTATTATGAAATCATCGCCGGCGAACGACGGTATCAAGCAGCGAGTCGCGCAGGATTCGAACGTGTACCGGTCCTCGTGATCGAAGCAGACGAGACACGCGTGATGGAGCTCGCTTTGATCGAAAACATCCAACGGGCGGATTTATCCGCGATTGAAGAGGCGATGGCGTATGCGGAGATGATCGAGGAATTCGGTATCACGCAAGCAGAGCTTGCGCAGCGTGTCGGCAAAAGTCGTTCGCACATCACGAACAGTCTTCGGTTACTACAATTGCCGTTACTCGTTCAACAAGCGGTCATGGATGAGCGTCTATCGATGGGACATGCCCGCGCGCTCCTGTCGCTGAAACATCCAAAGAAGATCGAACAGATGGCAGAACGGGTCATGGCGGAGAACTGGAACGTCCGTCGGTTAGAGCAGGCGCTTCGGGAACGTAAGGAAGCCGCCCGTCCGCAACAAGCGACCGCTGTTCAATTCGTCGAGGAATCACTTCGCGAAAAATACGGGGCGACCGTTCGGATTAAACAAGGAAAACAAGCAGGGAAACTCGAGATCGATTTTATAGACGAAGACGACCTCAATCGGTTGCTCGACTTGTTATTACCTGAATCGGATCACTAAAAAGAAGCGATCCGGGCGACGGTTCGCTTCTTTTTCATTACATCGAACGGGGCGTGAAGGAAATCGTCGTCCGTGTCGATTCAGCGGATAGTTTCGCATCGAGCATGTGGAAACTGTTCGCGACGAGTTCTGCTAGTTCATAAACGAGATGTAACCGTGTGTTCTGGAGAATCATCATCTCCATGAATCCACTGACGTTGACGACAGCCTTAATGTTGAAGTCACCGACCGCAGGTAACTCTTTTTGGACGCCGGCGCCGGGTGCGAGTGGACCTTCCGAGAAAAAGGCATGTCCGACACTTGAAAGGCGACCGAGACACGCATCGATCGCGATGACGAGTGGACGGTAATGGGTCGTTTGGATCGAGTGAATGGTTTCTGCGAGATTCAGTGCATGGACGGGTTTAGCGAGTGTACCGTAGACGTGAAGATGAGCAGGCGCTTGTTTCTCGAGGAATGTCCCAACGAGTGGACCGAGTGAGTCACCTGTCGAACGATCAGAACCAATGCAGACGAGTACGATCGGACGTTTTTCTTGGACGGCAGAGACTTGTTCGAATAATTGTTCAGCTAAGCGTTCTTTCGCGAACGGTTCCGTATATTCTAAAAAGAAAGAATAGGGCTTGGGCTCGTGCGAATGAAAGCGGAAGTTCATCGAAATCATCCTTTCTTCTCTTGATGTCGGTGTCGTGGTGGATTGGCAAGAGTGAAGGGTTCTTAGATGATTTTCCTTTCCCGGTTTTTCCAGAAATCTAACGTCAAAATCGGCTCTTTGGTTGAAACTCGATCAAAATCACGTATACTGTCGTAATAGAGAGAATAAGAAAGGATGAGAGAATGGCTACCAATCAAGATGTACAAGAATCCGTCGCCCAAGTCGATAAATTGATCAACCAAGTAATGGATGCGGATATGTGGATTCGTTTTGGGATGAAACTACTGATTGCGCTCATCATCATCGCGGCGTTCTATGTGTTGACGCGCGTTTTGACTGGGGCAGTCTCACGTCTCTTTACGATCAGGAAAATCAATGAACAGGACTACTTGGCGCAACGACAGAACGAGACGCTGTTGAAGTTGCTCCAAAATGCGATTCGTTACGTACTTGGAATCATCATGTTGTTGACAGTGCTTAGTCAGTTCGGAATCAACATCACCGGTCTCGTTGCCAGTGCCGGAATCGCTGGTCTCGCGATTTCGTTTGGTGCGAAGAACTTGGTGCAAGATATCATTACAGGAGCGTTCATCATCTTCGAACGTCAGTTTAAAGTCGGAGATTATGTACGCGTCGGTGTAATCGAAGGCGTCGTGACGGAACTTGGTATCCGGACGACAAAACTCAAAGGACTCAACGGAGAAATCCACATCATCCCGAACGGTCAGATTTTACAAGTGACGAACTATTCGGTCGACAACAGTTTCGCACTCGTCGATGTCCAAGTCTCTTATGATGAGGATCTTGAACGTGTCGAACAAGTTTTGCGTGAGATTGCAGACCGGACGACGAAGAAGTATGTCGATATGTTCGTCGAGCCGATTCAGATGCTCGGTGTTCAGACACTTGGTCCTTCAGAAGTCGTCTATCGTTTGATGGCAGAAGTACCACCGATGCAACATTTCCAAGCTGGTCGTCTGATCCGGAAGGAATTGAAGCAAGGACTCGAAGAAGAAAACATCAAGATCCCGTATCCACGGATGGTCATGATGAATCCAGAACAAAAGAATGGTGGACAGACGGATGATTCCAAAAACGTATCAACTCCATGATTATGTTGAGATGAAGAAGCAGCATCCATGTGGAACGAACCGATGGCAGATCATTCGGGTCGGCATGGATATCCGAATCAAATGTCAAGGTTGCGGGGCGAGCATTTTAATGCCACGTCGTGATTTTGATAAACGATTGAAAAAAGTCTTACCAGAGTGACGAAAAAGCGGATGTGATTCTCGTGATCACATCCGCTTTTTCGTTGTCTTTCATAAGCGAAGTGATTGTGTTCGATTAGAGCGTGATTAAAAAAGACGGTCGAGCTCCTTGCTTAAAAAAAATGAACTATCTATAATTGTGAAAGATGTGCTGACGTGGTGTAATCATTCTACCCACTGCGGCCGCTAGCACGGATTTCCTAGGAAATACCGAAAAGGAGGAATTCCAAGTGGGATTAACAGCAGGAATCGTTGGCTTACCAAACGTAGGAAAATCAACACTTTTTAACGCCATCACACAAGCAGGTGTAGAGGCAGCGAACTATCCGTTCGCAACGATCGACCCGAACGTCGGTGTCGTTGAAGTACCAGATGCACGTCTTCGGAAATTGACAGAACTCGTCAACCCGAAAAAGACGATCCCGACAGCATTCGAATTCACGGATATCGCCGGTATCGTAAAAGGTGCGTCTAAAGGGGAAGGGCTCGGAAATAAATTCCTCGCGAACATTCGTGAAGTAGATGCGATCTGTCAGGTCGTACGTTGTTTCGTAGATGAAAACATCACACACGTGGCCGGAAAAGTCTCACCGATCGATGATATCGAGACGATCAACCTCGAATTGATCCTCGCAGATCTTGAGCAGGTCGAAAAACGGATTCAGCGTGTTCAAAAACAAGTCAAGTCGCGCGATAAAAACGCAGCGGCTGAGCTTGAAGCACTTGAAATCGTGCAAGCGTTGCTCGAAGATGAGAAACCAGCACGTCTCGCTGAATTGAATGAAGATCAAGCAGCCATCGTCAAACACTTCCAATTGTTGACGATGAAACCGATGCTCTACGTCGCAAACGTCGGCGAAGATGAAGTCGCAGATGCAGACAGCAATGAGAACGTTCGTCTCGTCCGTGAGTTCGCAGCAAAAGAAGGCGCAGAAGTCATCGTCATCTGTGCTCGCATCGAAGAAGAGATTGCGGAGCTTGAGCCAGAAGAACGTCAAGAGTTCCTCGTCGATCTCGGAATCGAAGAGTCGGGTCTTGATCAATTGATCCATGCGGCGTACAGCACACTTGGTCTTGCGACATACTTCACAGCAGGTGAAAAAGAAGTACGCGCTTGGACGTTTAAAAAAGGCATGAAAGCCCCACAATGTGCGGGTGTCATCCACTCGGACTTCGAACGCGGGTTCATCCGTGCAGAAGTCGTTGCGTATGAAGATTTAGCAGCTGCAGGTAACATGGCGACAGTTAAGGAACAAGGTCGTTACCGTTCTGAAGGTAAGGAATATGTCTTCCAAGACGGCGATGTCGTCACATTCCGCTTCAACGTCTAATCGAAAACGAATCGTTATTGCATAAAGCAAAATACTTTGGTAGTATTAACGAATGTGAGTAATGAATTATTGCTCCTTGCTCGAACATTCGAGCCGCCAGTCCAAGAGGAGGTGACAGATATGCGTAAATACGAAGTACTTTACATCATCCGTCCGGAACTTGATGAGGAAGCACGCAAAGCAACAGTGGAGCGTTTCAACAAAGTCCTCACTGATAACGGTGGTACAGTTGATAAAACAACTGAAATGGGTAAACGTCGTTTCGCTTACGAAATCAATGATATGCGTGAAGGGTTCTACGTTCTTCTTAACGTTTCTGCTGAACCAGCAGCTACAAAAGAACTTGACCGTCTCATGAAGATCAGTGACGATATCGTTCGCTTAATGATCACAAAAGACGAGAAATAAGCTGAAACAGGAGAGTGATTCTGATGATTAACCGCGTCGTTTTAGTCGGTCGGTTAACTCGTGACCCGGAAATGCGTTATACGCAGAGCGGGATTGCGGTAACGCGATTCACACTCGCATGTGACCGTCCTTTCACAGGGCAAGATGGGAAGCGAGAAGCTGATTTCATCGATTGCGTCGTTTGGCGCAAGCAAGCAGAGAACGTTGCTCAGTATTTGAAGAAGGGTAGTCTTGCTGGTGTAGAGGGTCGCCTCCAGATTAGCAGCTACGACGATAAAGAAGGGCAACGCCGTTATCGTGCGGAAGTCGTCGCTGATAGCGTCCGCTTCCTCGAGTCACGTAACGCGAGCCGTTCTTCGGATGGTAGCGAAGGCTACGCTTCATCTACTGGTGGAAACGGGAATGCTGCAGGATGGGGTTCACAGCAACAGCAGAACAACTCTTCCTCGCCAGCACCCGCTTCATCGAATTCGGGCTTCGGCGCTGATCCGTTCAGCGGCGGTAGTTCGATCGACCTTTCAGACGACGATCTCCCGTTCTAAGGAAATCGTCCTGAAAAA
This sequence comes from Exiguobacterium sp. FSL W8-0210, assembly GCF_038006045.1. Classification (NCBI taxonomy): domain Bacteria; kingdom Bacillati; phylum Bacillota; class Bacilli; order Caryophanales; genus Exiguobacterium; species Exiguobacterium sp. FSL W8-0210. The sequence goes on along the minus strand of NZ_JBBOUK010000001.1, from coordinate 3,099,558 downwards.
TCCAAGTTAAAAAGGAGGTTAATCACATGGCACGTCGTCCAGGTGGAAAACGTCGTCGTAAAGTATGTTACTTCACGTCGAACCACATCACTCATATCGATTATAAAGACGTAGAACTTCTCAAACGTTTCATTTCGGAACGCGGTAAGATTCTTCCACGTCGTGTGACTGGTACTTCAGCGAAATACCAACGTCCACTTACAATCGCAATCAAACGCGCACGTCAAATGGCTTTAATCCCATACGTGGCTGACTGATTTCGTAGCACCATCCTCATACGTGAGGATGGTGCTTTTTTTCGCTTCCCTTTCATCCCCTCCTGCTTTTCGGTTATAATAAACAAGTTACTAAAAATTTAAATGAACCCTATAGAGCATATAAGGAGGACACGATGGAGTCAGGTCAACAAGTATCACCGGAACGAGAACGACGCATCGTTCGCTTCATTCCGTATCTATTAATCGTCGGTCTGCTTCTCGTCGTCGCTGTACGTGAACCGATCATCTCTGCTATCGGAGCCGTCGTGACTGCCCTCCTCTTCGGATTGCACCTATTCGAAGAACGTCGTGCACGCAGGGCATGGGAGGCGTACGTCGCCGGAATCTCGATGCAAGTCGAGGAGACGGGACAAGATGCGTTGACGAACATGCCAATCGGGATTTTGTTATACGATGAGGATACCCTCGTCACCTGGTTCAATGATCCGATGCGGGACATATTTGATGATGTAGCGATGGGACAGACGCTCAATGAGCTCGATCCCTTATTCATCGAGATGGTCGCGACGAATGAGGACCAAGCGACGCTTGAAATCGGTGATGCCGTATATCGCGTCTTTTCAAATCATGAGAACCGGACGTTCTATCTGTTCGATATGACAGAAGAGGCACAAGTCGAACAACAACTCGTCGACAATCAGACGGTCATCGGCGTCATCTATCTCGATAACTACGATGAGATGACACAAGGTATCGAAGATCAGTTGCGCAGTGAGTTGAACAGTCGTGTCACTCAACTATTGAATCACTGGGCAGCCGAACACGGAACGTATATCAAGCGGACCGCGTCCGATCGATATTTCATCGTCACGACAGAAGAGAATCTCCGGATTCTCGAACGATCGAAGTTCACGATTCTCGATACCGTTCGCGAAGAGACGAGTCAGCGTGGTGTCCAGTTGACGTTATCGATCGGAATTGGTTGCGGAAGTGACCCGATTCCGACGCTTGGTCTGATGGCTCAGTCGAGTCTCGATCTCGCATTAGGACGGGGAGGCGATCAAGTCGTCATCAAACGCGACGGGAAAGTCCGCTTTTATGGCGGCAAGACGAACCCGACAGAAAAACGGACACGTGTCCGGGCACGGGTCATTGCCAACTCGCTTCGTGATTTAATGCAGGAATCAAGCCGTGTCCTGATCATGGGGCATAAGAATCCGGATATGGATGCACTCGGATCAGCGATCGGCATTTTGAAGCTTGCGGAAATGAACGATAAGGAAGCGCATATCGTTTTACCGCCAGAAGAAATCGGACGCGGGATTCGCCGGATGATGGACGAGATCGCTGAAGTACCACAACTCGAGACACGGTTCGTCAATGCGTTTCAAGCCGATCAGTTGATTGACGATCAGACGTTACTCGTCGTCGTCGATACCCACAAACCGTCGCTCGTCGTCGTACCGACGTTACTCGATCGATTCGAGCATATGGTCGTGATTGATCATCACCGGCGTGGGGAGGATTTCATCGAAGATGCGGTCCTCGTTTATCTCGAGCCTTACGCATCGTCGACGTCAGAGCTCGTCACCGAGTTAATCGAGTACCAGCCGACGAATCAAAAGCTATCGATGCTTGAAGCGACGGCGTTACTTGCCGGAATCATCGTCGATACGAAAGGCTTTGCCCTTCGGACCGGATCGCGGACGTTCGATGCTGCCTCTTACTTGCGTTCACAAGGTGCTGACACGGTGCTCGTGCAAGAGTTCCTCAGTCAGGATCTTGAGACGTACGTCGAGCAGTCACATATCCTCGAGCGGTCCGAGGTCTATACGAAAGGGATGGCGATTGCGACAGCGGAACCTGGCGTCATTTACGATCAAGTCTTGATCGCACAAGCGGCCGATCAATTGTTGTCGCTTCAAGGCATTCGTGCTGCCTTCGTCATCGCGGAACTTCAAGACGGACGGACAGCGATCAGTGCCCGTTCCCTTGGAGAAGTCAACGTCCAATTGATCATGGAGACGCTCGGAGGCGGCGGTCACTTGACGAACGCGGCGACACAGATGTCAGAATCGGTCATCACGGTCGCGGATGCGTTGCGTAAAGCGATCGATCAATATCTAGAAGATGAGACAAAAGGAGAGGAATCAGAATGAAGGTTATTTTCTTACAAGATGTAAAAGGACAAGGTAAAGCAGGAGACGTCAAAGACGTGGCCGATGCTTATGCAAATAACGTACTCTTCAAGAAAAAGTTGGCGCGTCCTGCGACGACTGGCAACTTGAAGCAACATGAAGCACATGAACGTAAAGCAGCAGAAGAAGCGAAACAGAACTTGCTTGACGCGCAAGCGTTAAAAGAGAAAATCGAAAAAGAGACGATCATCGTCTCGACGAAAGCCGGTGAAGGCGGTCGTGTCTTCGGTTCTGTCACAAGCAAACAGATCGCGGAAGCACTCAAGAGCATGGGTTACAAAATCGACAAACGTAAAATCGAGCTCGAGCACCCAATCAAGGCACTCGGCTTTACGAAGGTACCATTGAAGCTACACAACGAAGTGACAGCGACGCTGAACGTTCAGGTCAAAGAGGCGTGAGTAGAAAAGGGGACCGGTGATGAGTGAAGTCATGCAAAATATGCCTCCCCAAAGCATCGAGGCAGAACAAGCCGTCCTAGGGGCGATCATGATTGATGCGGATCGTTTGATCAGTGCATCGGAACGTCTGTTACCGCAGGACTTTTACCGTGCCTCTCACCAACGGATCTTCGAAGCGATGCTCGTGCTGTCCGACCGAGGCGAAGCGATCGACCTCGTCACGGTCACAGCCGAGCTGAGTACGCTTGGCATCCTAGATGAGATCGGTGGTCTACCGTATCTAGCGGAACTAGCGGAAGGTGTACCAACCGCAGCCAACATCAATTACTACGTCAACGTCGTTGACCAGAAGTCGACGCTTCGGCGTCTCATTCGGACGGCGGGTGAAATCGTCACTGACGGATACGAGCGGCAAAACGAGGTCGATGTCCTGCTGAATGAGGCAGAACGGAAGATTCTCGAAGTATCACAAGGAAAAGGGAGCGCGAGCTTCATCCCGATCTCGGACGTCTTGACGAGTGCCTATGCAACGATTGATAAATTGCATAAGCAAAGCGGCGAGACGACGGGGATTCCGACGGGTTTCCAGGATCTCGATAAGATGACGGCCGGCTTCCAGCGTAACGATCTAATCATCGTCGCAGCACGTCCATCGGTCGGGAAGACGGCGTTCGCCTTGAACATCTCGCAAAACGTCGCGACACGCGCTGACGAGAACGTCGCCATCTTTAGTCTTGAGATGGGTGCCGAACAGCTCGTCATGCGGATGCTCTGTGCCGAAGGAAACGTCGATGCGCAGCGTCTGCGGACTGGTCAACTCGAGGAAGAGGACTGGGGCAAGTTATCGCTTGCGATGAGTAACCTGTCTCAAGCCGGCATCTACATCGACGATACACCAGGGATTCGGGTTAACGATATCCGGGCGAAGTGCCGTCGTTTGAAGCAGGAGCACGGTCTTGGGATGATCATGATCGATTACTTGCAGCTGATTCAAGGGAATGGTCGCTCCAGCGACAACCGTCAACAAGAGGTTTCGGAAATTTCCCGTTCCTTGAAATCACTCGCGCGTGAACTCGAAGTCCCCGTCATCGCCTTATCGCAGCTCTCCCGTGGGGTTGAGAGCCGTCAAGATAAGCGACCGATGATGTCGGATATCCGGGAATCGGGAGCAATCGAGCAAGATGCCGATATCGTCGCCTTCTTGTATCGTGACGATTACTACAATAAAGAAACGGAAGATGCGAATACGATTGAGATCATCATCGCAAAACAGCGGAATGGTCCAACCGGTACCGTCAAGCTCGCCTTCCGAAAAGAATTCAACAAGTTCGTGGATCTCGAGCCAAGCAACTCGTACGCGCCACCAGCTTAATCCAAGCTACGTTTTGTCTTCGATCAATCGGAGATAAAACGTAGCTTTTTTTATTTTCACCTAAAGATTCTCAGTTTGTTCACCAAAAACGATAATTAAACGAACGAAAGAGAATTGTAACAATTAATTGTTCGGTATTTGGTTGACTTCTCTTTTTTATCGCGTTACACTTAGTCGTGGTTTTGAATCGTACGTGGAGGTGGATGATAAGATGTCATCAGTAGTAGTAGTCGGAACACAGTGGGGCGACGAAGGAAAAGGGAAAATCACCGATTTTCTTTCGAAACAAGCCGACGTCGTAGCACGTTATCAAGGTGGAGACAATGCAGGACATACGATCGTATTCAATAACGAGACGTACAAATTGCACTTGATCCCATCAGGTATTTTTTACTCGGATAAGAAATGTGTCATCGGGAACGGTCTCGTCGTCAACCCGAAATCACTCGTCAAGGAATTGAAGTATCTGCACGATCGTGGTGTCTCAACGGATAACTTGTTAATTTCGAATCGGGCGCATGTCATCTTGCCGTATCATCAGTTGCAGGATCAGTTAGAAGAAGAAGCGAAGGGCGACGCAAAAGTCGGAACGACGCTAAAAGGAATCGGACCGTGCTACATGGATAAAGCCGCACGAATCGGAATCCGGATGGCAGACTTACTCGACAAAGAAACGTTCGCTGAGAAGTTGAAGATCGTTCTCGACCAAAAGAACCGAATGTTCACGAAGATGTATGACGCTGAACCAATCGCGTTCGACGATATCTTCGAAGAGTACTATGCGTATGGACAAGAGTTCGCGAAATACGTCTGCGATACATCCGTCGTCGTCAACGATAGCCTCGATCACGGCGAAAAAGTGTTGTTCGAAGGCGCACAAGGTGTCTTACTCGACCTTGACCACGGAACGTACCCGTTCGTTACATCATCGAACGCATCTGCCGGTGGTGTCGCATCGGGTGTCGGTGTCGGTCCAGCTCGGATTGATCACGTCGTCGGTGTCTGTAAAGCGTACACGTCACGTGTCGGTGACGGTCCGTTCCCAACGGAATTGTTCGATGACATCGGTCACCAAATCCGTGAAGTCGGTCGTGAATACGGGACGACGACAGGACGTCCGCGTCGTGTTGGTTGGTTCGACTCTGTCGTCGTTCGCCACTCGCGCCGTACAAGTGGGTTGACGGATCTTGCGCTCAACTCAATCGACGTTTTGACAGGACTCGACACGTTGAAGATCTGTACATCGTACGAATTCAACGGAAAACAGATCGATGAGTACCCAGCAAGCTTCCGTGATCTCGAAGCATGTGTTCCAGTTTACGAAGAACTTCCAGGCTGGAAAGAGGACATCACAGGTGTCCGTCGCTTTGAGGATCTACCGTTGAACGCACAGAACTACGTTAAGCGGATTGCGGATCTCACAGGTATCTCGCTCGTCACGTTCTCGGTCGGACCGGGTCGTGAACAGACAGTCGTCTTGCGTGATCTCTACGAAGAAGCATAAGTCTCAAAAGCCTCTTGCATCCTGCAAGAGGCTGTTTTTTGTGCGAAATGGTTCACAAACGGAAGCAAAAACAGGTATACTAAATACAGTGTTTCACGTGGAACCTCTCTCGTGAGACGACGAACAGCAGAGAGAGTGGCGCCGGGAGTTTCCGTCGCCACCTTTCTATATGCCGAAAAAACAGGTAAAATAGATTGAATAGAAATTTTTAAGGGGGCACACCCAGTGACGGAACGCAAAATTCTAGTCGTCGATGACGAGTTGCCGATTGCAGATATACTCAAGTTTAAATTAGAAAAAGAAGGCTACCAGGTCGCGATCGCAAATGACGGCGTGGAGGCATTAGAGAAATTCGAGGAGTTCAAACCGGATTTGATGTTACTCGACATCATGCTCCCGTTAATGGACGGGATGGAGGTCTGCCGGGAAGTCCGGAAGACGTCGAAGATTCCGATCATCATGTTGACAGCGAAGGATTCCGAGATCGATACGGTACTTGGTCTTGAGCTTGGCGCGAACGATTACGTGACGAAGCCATTCAGCTCGCGCGAGTTACTTGCCCGCGTGAAAGTCCACTTACGCAACACGAGTCCGGAAGCTACACCACAACCGGTTGGACCAGGTCCACTCAAAGTCGGAGAACTGTATATCGATACGAATTCGCATACGGTGACACGTAAGGATCAAAAGATCGAGCTGACGCAGCGTGAGTTCGAATTGTTGCACTACCTCGCGAAAAACATCGGTCAAGTCATGACACGTGAGCATTTGTTACAGACGGTCTGGGGCTATGACTACTTCGGTGACGTCCGGACAGTCGACGTAACGGTGCGTCGTCTCCGTGAGAAAGTCGAAGATAACCCAAGTACGCCAGTTTACATCATGACGCGTCGTGGTGTCGGCTATTATCTCCAAGACGGGGAGAATGAATAACGATGTTAAAAGGAACGAACTTCTTTAAATCCATCCAATGGAAACTCGTCGTCATCTATGCCTTATTGATCTTAGTGGCGATGCAGGTCATTGGCGTCTATTTCGTTCGTTCCCTTGAAAAGCAGTACATTACGAACTTCTCGAAGTCGGTCGAGGACCGGGCAGGTCTTGTCGCCTATAACGTCGGGAAGGAATTCGATAAAACAGGCGATGATGAAGCCTCCAAACGGCAGTTGTCCCAATCACTAGGGCAACTGCTGTCTGAGTTTAGTAATGGCTCCACCTCAAGGAACGACATACTCGAAGTCCAGATCATCGACCAGGACTCGATCATCCAGGCGACATCGGATGACGAGAACCAGTCGGCGGTCGGACAACGGGCGACGAATTCATTGATAAAAAAAGCACAGGCAACGAGCTCGACCCGGACGGACACCGTGCTTGATCCGGAATCAGAGGATAAGATCCGGATCTTTGCCGTACCGGTTACCTCGGAACGAGACGGCGTAACGACCGGTATGATTTATGTTCGCGCCTCGATGGAGTCAATCTATTCGCAGATGCAACAGGTCACGCGGATTCTTGCGACCGGAACGGTCATCGCTCTCGTCATCACGTCGATTCTTGGTGTCTTGCTGTCGCGGACGATCACGCGCCCGATTTCCGATATGCGGCGTCAAGCGATCGAGATGCGACGCGGGAACTTCTCGCGGAAGGTTAAGGTCTATTCGGACGATGAGATCGGTCAGCTCGCTCGTTCGTTCAACGAATTGACGGATGAGCTACTCGAAGCGAACGCGACGACGGAAGCTGAACGGCGGAAGTTGACGAGTGTCCTAGAGAATATGACCGATGGCGTCATCGCGACGGACCGGACGCTGCGCGTCATCTTGATGAACGATCAAGCGAAGGATATCGTCGGTGCGGATGATGCGAGCGTCGTCGGCACGAACTTGAAGGACTTACTGGCACTTGGTGATGATTTCATGATTCCGGAAGACGGTACGATGCCACCGCGTCTACTTGATTTCAGTAGTGAGGATGAACTGTTCCTCGTCCGGGCATTCTTCTCGCCCGTCAAGAAACACAGTGGTCCAATAACCGGGATGATCGTCGTCCTGCATGACGTCACGGAACAGGAGCAAGTCGAACAGGATCGTCGCGAATTCGTCGCGAACGTCAGTCACGAGCTCCGGACACCGCTGACGACGATGCGCAGCTATCTTGAAGCCTTGGCAGAAGGCGCGTATCAGGACGAGGAACTCGCCCCGCGTTTCCTTGAGACGACACAAAATGAGACGGAGCGGATGATCCGCCTCGTCACCGATCTCTTACAACTGTCGAAGATGGACAGTAAGGAATACAAGATGAACAAGGTCCGCTTCGATTACATTCAGTTCCTGAATGAGATTCTCGATCGACATGACATGACGAAGCCGGAACGGATTCGTTTCCGTCGTAAGATCATGAAGCGGAAAGTCTATATCCGTGGTGATCAGGATAAATTGATTCAGGTCGCAGATAACATCCTGACGAATGCAATCAAGTACTCACCGGAAGGCGGAACGATCACCGTCCGGACGATGCTCCGGGCAAAACGGATCGTCATCAGCATCAAGGATGAAGGTGTCGGAATCCCGAAAGCGAATCTCCAAAAAATCTTCGAACGCTTCTATCGTGTCGATAAAGCCCGCGCCCGTAAAATCGGCGGCACCGGTCTTGGTCTGTCGATCGCAAAAGACGTCGTTTCGGCACATGGTGGCGACATCTGGGCAGAAAGTGAATGGGGACGCGGCACGACGATTTACTTCACGCTTCCGTATGAGGTGATCGAAGAGGTGGATGCCGGATGAAGAAACAACACTGGAGTTCGCTGTTACTCGTCCTGCTCGTCGCCGGTTCGATCGCTCAGACAGCGATGCTCTGGACCTATCATCCAAGCAGTGAATCAATCGAGCGGGAACAGGTCTCGTTCAACGAGATCGATGCCTCAAAGACGATTGAAAGCAACCAACTGATCAACCCGGAACTACTCGTCTATTCGGATCAGGAAGGGATCTATCAGACACAAATCATCGGTCGGACCTTCCTTAACCGAATCGGTGCGTCGTTTAACATCGGTGTCCTCGTCTTGACGGATAAAGCGAACAACATCCCGGTCGGTGACCGGAGTGTCGAGATGATCTTCCCGACACCGATCAGTGCGACGATTCTTGAAGAGTTACTCGGAGAAAAACAGATCGCCTTCTCGGAACCGATCAAACGACTCTATTTACTCGATTATGATGGACCAATCCTCCGTCTCGAGTCGGCGACCGGTCGCCTGAAGGACTTCAAGCTCGTCGGCGATGAGACGGTTCTGAAGCGACTGTTCGCGCATGATAAGAAAAAACCGATGACACGCGTCGAACTCAAAGGTGGCGATTATACGTATGTCGCGAGCGGTACGACGCGACTAGAGCAAGTCTTCGTCTATGACGAGGTCGGGCAATCGCCGAAACCACTCGACCGCATTCGGAGTGCCTTTTTTGCCGAGAACTCGAACGTCCAGCAAATCAAGAGTCGGGATGATCTCGACGTCTTAACGGACGGCGTCAGCGTTTCGACGTATGACCGAAACTATAATGTGTATCGTTTCAATACATTATCGCCGAATACGCAAAGCTCGACGGTCGATTACAGCACGCTCGTCAGCTATGTCAACATTCATGGGGGCTGGCTCGATCAAGATACCCAACGCAGTGGTTTCCGGTATTACTTTGATCAGATGAGTAAAAAGAGTGAGGAACAGACGGCGACGTTCCGGTTGTACTTGAACCGGTATCCGGTATTTGGGGAGAGTGGTCCGCTACTCGAACAGACGAAGTTCGATCTTGCGACACTGAAGATCATGTATGAGGAAAATCAAGTCCGGTCGCTCAGTCGTAGCATGCTCCGAGCGAAGCGGAAGCTCATCCTTCGGGAAGAAACGGTGCCAGCTGTTGAAACGGTTCTCGAACGTCTGAGTCGTGCTGACCTCTTAAAAGAGATCAGTGGAATCCGGATTGGATATGAGATGACGTATAAGATTTCAACGAGCCGCTATGCCGTCTTTGAGCCGACGTGGTTCATCAAAATCGATGGCGTCTGGCAATCGATCAATCAAGCTGTCGGGAATGAGGGGTGAGGATGAATGGACTGGAGTAAAGCGAAGACCTTATTGATGCTGACCTTTTTGATCCTGAACGTCTACCTCGCCATTCAATTGATGGACCGGATGGTCGAGCCGCGGATCGTCGCGACGAGTGCGACCGGTAAATCGATCTTGAAGGATCGTCAAATCGATGAGAAAAAGCTACAACCGGTTACGCGAGACATCGGCTATTTAACAGCCGAAGTCGATGCGCGGACGCTAGCGCCACTCGCGAGTTCACCGATTCGTGACGCGGTCGCCTCCGTCAAGAACGATGTCGAGTGGTCGGTCCGGTTGACGAAACCGTATCGACTCGATGCGAAGACGATGCGGGATTCTGCTTCATCGTTCGTTCAAGCATCAGTTCGATATGGTGCCGAATATACATTTTGGAAGTATGATAGTAAGTATCAGGAGATGACATTCGTTCAGACGTATAAGGGACAACCACTCTATTCGACACCACAGCAGTCACGTGAGGACGATGCGATGATTGGACCGTCCCTGCTCGTCTTGCAGCTCAACGATGCGAAGGAAATCGTCAGCTACAAACAACGCCACTTGAACAAGGTCGTCCGGCAAGCACAGGACGTGACGTTGTTATCAGCAAGTGAAGCGATCGTCCAGTTGTCGGAGCAAGGTTTATTCCCGGCATCAAAACGGTTGACGAGTCACAAGCTCGGTTATTTCTGTCTCGTCACGGAAGGAACGGAATCCGTTCAAATCCTGCCGCCAACGTGGCAAATCGAGCTCGATAATGAAGAAGTCTACTTCGTCAATGCGATTGACGGCGGCGTCCAGACCGTCGAACGATTGGATACAGTCTCAGAGAAATGAGGAATGCACGATGAGCCTACACTACAGCGTCATGGCCAGTGGCTCGACGGGGAACGCCCTCTATATCGAAAGTGAACAGACCCGCTTGCTCGTCGACGCGGGACTGACCGGTAAGGCGATGCTCGCCTTATTCGACCAGATCGACCGGTCGCCGCATGGCATCGATGGTCTGTTCGTCACCCATGAACACTCCGACCATATCAAAGGCGTCGGCATCATGGCACGGAAGTACAATATCCCGCTTTATGCGAATGAAAAGACATGGGCAGCGATGGAAGCGAAGATCGGTAAGATTGATCCGGCGCTGAAGTTCCTCTGGGAAGTCGGAGAGGTCAAGCAGTTCGGTGACATCGAAGTCGAATCGTTCAACGTCAGTCACGATGCAGCCGATCCGATGTTTTTCCAGTTCGCCCATGAAGGAAAACGGTTGGCGCACATCACGGATACCGGATACGTCTCGGACCGGATGAAAGGTGTCATTCGGGGCGCTGATGCTTATATCTTCGAAGCGAACCATGATATCGGCATGCTCCAGATGGGACATTACCCGTGGAGCGTCAAACGACGGATCCTCGGGGATTACGGACACGTCTCGAACGAGGATGCCGCAATCGCGATGAGCGAGGTCCTTGATGATCGAACAAAACGGATCCATATGGCCCATTTGAGCAAGGACAACAACATGAAGGAACTCGCCCGGATGAGTGTCTCCCAGACGCTCGCGAGCCGTGAAGTCGATCTGAGTAAGATTCAGCTTCTCGACACGGATCCGGTCATTCCGACGCCGCTCCTAAAGCTTTGATTATGGGAAATTACTGAATATGCTCAAAAGACCCCCACATTTGGTTCACTTGCCACGTGATGGGGGTATACTTGTGTAAAGAGAGTCATAAAGGAGGCGTATGTCGATGGATCGACCCGAAGAACCACGGAACGAATCCGAACGATACGAACAGTCATCCGATGAGAGCGGCTTCCCGCCCCGTCAACCGGCAACGAGCGAACCGGTCAGCCCTTATCGTGAACCATATGAAGAACAACCAGAACCACCGCGTCGTCGCGGTGCCGGAAAAGCCTTTTTCGTCGGTCTGATCGGCGGAATCGTCGGAGCCTTGTTGATCGCCCTCGTCGCGTGGCCGTTCGTCCGCGATGAGATGACGAGTCCGACTCCGGTTTCGTCGACGACAGCGGAACAGACTGCGACACAGACGACAGAGGATGAAGCCGACATCGTCGGTGCGGTCGGTAAGACGAAGGAAGCCGTCGTGAGCGTGACGAACCTTCAGAGCTCGTTCCAAGGAACCGATCAGGAAACGGGTGCGGGGTCCGGCGTCATCTATAAAAAAGACGGCAATAAAGCCTACGTCGTCACGAACTACCACGTCGTCGAAGGCGCGAGCCGCCTGTCTGTGACGTTATCCGATGGAACAGCACTCGAGGCAAAAGTCCTCGGGGAAGATCCGACGTACGATTTAGCGGTCTTGTCGATTGATTCATCGAAAGTGACACAAGTCGCAAAACTGGGGGATTCGGATACGTTACGTGCCGGTGAAACGGTGCTTGCGATCGGAAACCCACTCGGAATCTTCGCGAACTCCGTCACACGCGGTGTCATCAGTGCGCAGGAACGGACAGTTCCAGTCGATACGAACAAGGATGGACAGCAAGACTTCAACACGGAAGTCATCCAAACCGATGCAGCGATCAACCCGGGGAACTCGGGTGGAGCGCTCATCAACACAGCCGGTCAATTGATCGGGATCAACTCGATGAAGATCGCGGAAGCAAGTGTCGAAGGAGTCGGGTTTGCGATTCCGATCAACGAAGCGTTACCAATCATGCGTGATCTCGAGCAAAATGGTGAAGTCGTTCGTCCACAGCTCGGGATTCAGATTCGTGACGTGCAGGAATTCCCAAGCGGATATCGCGAAGATCGTCTGAAATTACCGAATGATGTCACGAAAGGAATCGTCGTCGTCGGTCTGACACGTAACAGCGGAGCCGAAAAAGCGGGTATGAAGGCAAACGATGTCATCGTTGAGATCAACGGAAAAGCGATCGCATCGTTCGCTGATCTAAAAAGTGTTCTCTACCGGGATGCAAAAGTTGGCGAAACGGTCAAAGTCACGTTCTACCGTGGCGGTGAAAAACAGACAGCAGATGTGAAGTTGTCAGCTCAGTCACCAACTGTTCAGTAAAGCATAATCTGAAAAACCATCCACAGGTCCGACCTGTGGATGGTTTTTTTGAGTGAGGAAACCTGCGCCTTTTCCGGTCAGGAAGGTCGATATTTGTTATACTGGAAGCGGATAAATGTGGATAAGTGAAAGGAGGAGACCACCTGTGGATAAGTACGTCTGTTTAGAACATGTCGAGCTCGCGCTTGACGAAATCGTAGATGAAACAGAACAATACCCGATTCTCGATCAGCTAAATCCAGAAAAAAACATCACCTGTGAATACTGTGACGCATCGGCAACATATCTTGTGTCAAGCAAAAAATAAATATCAACATGTGGATTTGTGGATAACTCTGTGGATAACTCCTGAATTTTCTGTCAGAAAGCGAGAAATAAGATGCAAATTACCATCATTACGGTCGGAAAGCTAAAAGAGAAGTATTTGAAGCAAGGCATCGCTGAATATACGAAGCGTCTCGGCGCCTACTGTTCGATCCAAGAAATCGAGGTCGCGGACGAAAAGGCACCGGAGCAATTGAGTGAAGCGGAGGTGGCGCAAGTGAAGAAAAAAGAAGGCGAACGGATTTTAGCGAAGATCGGACCTGACGTTCACGTCCTCGCACTTGCTATCGAAGGAAAACAACGGACGAGTGAACAGTTTGCAAAAGAACTCGATCAACTCGCGACATACGGCAAGAGTAAAATTGCTTTCGTCATCGGCGGATCACTTGGTCTTGCACCAGAAGTGATGCAGCGTGCAAATGATACGATCTCGTTTTCAAAGATGACATTCCCGCATCAGTTGATGAAGATGATCCTCTGTGAACAGATTTATCGAGCGTATCGGATTAATCGGAATGAGCCTTATCACAAATAAGCAGTATTTAGATGACCGCCTTAAGTGTATTAACTGATACTCTAGGTGGTCTTTTTTAGTTAGTAAGATTAACTCTTATATCATAATTAACAAAGACGACGAAATGTATATAAATGAAAGGAGGACATAATGGTTATTCAGATCATTGAAGAAAAAACACGTAGTCAGGTTAAAGTCTTTTTTACCAAGCACTGGGGCAGTTCACAAATGGTAACATCGACAGGTGTTCATGATTGTAGTCTCTTAGATGGATTTTATGCCATAAACGATGAACATGAAATCATTGGACTGATTACCTATCATATGACTTCACAGACGTGCGAAATCATTTCGCTGGATAGTCTTGAGGAAGGAAAAGGAATCGGCTCACGATTGATGCAAGTGGTAGAAGAAAGGGCAGCACAGCAACAATGCGACTTGCTGACACTTGTTACGACGAATGATAATAAGCATGCGATACGTTTCTATCAACATCGGGGATATACAATATCGCAGGTGATTCCGAATGCCGTGGACCTTGCACGCAAAATAAAACCGGAAATCCCGTTATACAATGAAAAGGGAGTTCCGATTAAAGACGAAATCGTCTTGATAAAACATTTATGAGTTACTTATTCGTTGTTGATGATAGAACTTCTAAATAATCCTTCTCACTCTTGAATTGATCATTCACAATCAAATCTGGTGAAATCAAATAGGTTCCGCCATATTCACCGTGCTTAATTTTGAAATAGCATGTCTTAGGTGCAAGTAGACTTTTCGATCGATGAATCTGCTCTCGTGATAGTGGCGTCCAATCTGATTGATCTTGTGAATTAGCGAAAGAGACAATAATCGATTGGTCCGCTTGAATCAACAGTACAAGATCGTTGTCTTGTAAACGCGATGGATTGACGTGGGCTAGGATCGGGTCGGCAGACTTGCGATAAAACCGCCAATAGTACGGTGCGACTGTTGTTCCTTGATGAATTGTTGAATCATAGTTATCCCGCTGACTGGATATATAGATTACTCCGACTTTTCTTTTGTGATGAGACCGATACCGCAACCAAACAACATGATGATGCCCGTAACGAGTAACGAAGGCACGTGACTTTCTAGTGCCATATAGAGACCTGCACCACTTACGATGACACCAATTAAAATCAAAATATTTCGCATAAGCTATACCTCCTTGAAAGGATAGTGGCCTTGTCTACACTATACCGAATAAATAGTCAGATAAGCTCTTACAATTTGGTAAATAATAACAATTCGATTTTGAATACTCAAGAGTAAAACAGACGCCGCCCACTAACTTGGACAGCGTCTGTTTTTCATTATGTTCGCTCTAGTACATTGACGAGCATCTGATGGATGACGTCATGATCCCGAACGTCATGAACACGATAACTACCGGGTAACGTATAGACGTCTATCGCTCCGACGTAAGCAATCTTTAGTTCCAATGCGCCGTCCTCCTGACAGGTCGTCCGGAGTTCGAGTTCACCGCTGATGACACCGACTTCTTGCGTCATGACACCATGTGTGGCGGTAAAAGTAGAGGTTTTCGTTTCCATCGAATCGACTCCTTTTTAGTATGTACATGTGTTCAACATCGTTTGTAAGGCGGTTTTTTCACTCGACTGTAAGCTGAGGTTCCAGCGGCTCTTCGTATTGATCCACATCTTCGAGTAAGCGCAGCTCGCACCTGCCCGTGTTGGCTTCCATGTCGACGGATCCTGGTCCCCTTTTGAACGGTTCGAGCTTGCAGAGACAGCAATCAATTGCGGACCTGTCAAATCGTTTGCGAATGCTTGACGAGTCGTCGTCGTCCAGCTGCTTGCTCCTGAACGCCATGCTTCCGCAAGCGGAACGACATGATCGATGTCGAGGTCAGACGGGTTCGTGAATGTTAGTCCGTCATAGTAACTATACCAAGAACCGGATGTGACGGGGCACGATCCGACATATGAATCGGCGTCACGTTTTAAGACGACTTGTCGTGTATCACAGCCGCCTCCTTGACTGCTCCAGTGCGGGAACAAATCACGCGAATAACCGGTCATGCTGCCTTCTGTTTTAACCGTTAAGGCATCGAGTTGAGACTGGGCCGTCGCTTTCGACGAGATGCCCGATGGTAATGCGGAAACAGACGTCGTATCGAATTGGAAAGCGGTCAGGCAGACGAGCGTAGTGATGACGATGGACTTGATGGCTTTGAACACGTGTCATTCCTCCTATGTATGAGACGAGATGATGTGAAGACACCCTTCACAATTTTTAGTATGTCATCACTTATTTAGGAGAAAATGAATATCGTGTAAATGTTATTAAAATTAAACTTTTGTCATTATATTGAAGGGTCTGATGTTAGGATTTAGGTGGAGAAGAAAGGAGACTACATAATGAACGAACGAATTAGAGAATGGTTGATCGTGTTCGGCGTATTTTTAGTCGTAAGTGGCACGTTGACGGAAGCGCAACGTTATTTCAACACAAAAGAACTAGATAATTGCATCGCGCAAGCTCGCGCTGCCCACCAAGAATATGAATATGAGATCGCTAATTCTGTCACACGCGCGTATTCATTCCGTGCGCATTGATTTTCTAAAAGATGTCGGGTCATCTCGCATATGGTACGCTTTTCAGGAAGCAGGATTTTAATGATTCGAGGAGCTGGTATGCATGAATAAAAAAGACATCGCCGACATCCGTCGTCACTTCAAGATGGATGCCGATTTACTAAAAATCCATGAAATCTACAACGTCTATATTCGAAAAGAGACGAGCGAAATCTATCATGAGGAAGCCCGACCATTTCTATTGCTTGATCCGGAGCAACAGGAGCTGTTCCTTGCGAACTTCAAGAAGGTACTAGGTGGAAAACTCGACGTCAAGCTGTTCGAGGTCAAGTTCACGCATCCGGAAGAAGGGGAGACGGGTCATACGCAACAGCTGCTCTACGAAGGACTGTATGCGGAAGAGCCTGAGGACTGGGTCGAACAGATGCAGACGATGGCGTTGAAGATGGTTCAGGACGTCCAGTACGAGAATGACCTCGTCGTCACGTTCATTCGCGGACAATACTATAAAACGACGAAGCGCCAAGCGGACGAGACGGAGATCGATCCGAATGACGACGTCTATACGACGCCGTTCATTCTCGGTAGTCTTAACTTAACGGAGTTACCGAAACAATCGCTCGTCTTTGATTTCGTTGAACGCGAATTCAAGTCGAACTTGTTCATCAATCCGGTCATCAAACTGGCGTCGCCGATTGGTGGATTTCTCTTCCCGACCTTCACCGACAATGCGGCAGACGTCAATCATGTCTTGTATGCGGCAGGTAAGCCGAATAAACCGGATTTCGGCTTCCTTGAAAATGTCTTGAACGGTCAACCGATCGTCACGGCAGATGAGGATAAAGCGATCTTCGAGGAAATCGTCAAATCAGTCGTCGGTGAATCGATGGATACGAAGACGTTAGCCGGTGTCTATGAAAACATCAACCAGTTGATCGTCGTCGAAGAGGATCAAGATGAGGAAGAAGTACCGATGCTCGACGTCCAAGAAGTCGAGCGTGTGCTCAAGGCAAGTGGTGTCGAAGACGTCAGCACGGAACAGGTCGAACGGGCGTTCAAGACGGTCGTTGACGATCCGACATACGAGATGAAAGCGAGTAACATCGTCCCGAACTATGAAGCGAAATCGATTAAAATCAATACGAAGGTCGCGAACATCGCGATCAGTCCGCAAGACTTGAAGTACGTCAAACAAGTCAACTATCAAGGGAAACGCTGCTTGTTGATCGAGGTCGAGGAAGACACGGTCATCGATGGCTTTACGATCGTTTCACAAGAACAATTACGATGAGGATCAGCGCAGGCGACTGCGCTGATTTTTTTAGGTGAAATATTTGCTTCTCCTGTCAAAGACAGGTATATTGTGATGTAAGCGGTATCTTTTTTGAAAAAGAGGCATTCGAAAATTTTTTAACGGTTATCGAAAGCGCTTTCGATAACCGTTTGATAAGAAAGGAAGCGATCCATTTGTCTACCGCATCGATGCAAGACTTACTGCGAACGTTACGAAATCGTTCATCCATCCATCAAGACGGACTCGAAATCGTCGATAAGCCGATTCCCGACGTCTCGACTCCAGGGACACTCGATCCGCGTGTCCGTGAGGTCGTCCTCACGCAGCGTCCATCGGTCTCGATTCCAGAAGGGGCGTCGCCAGTCGAACTGGCACGTGCCGGCATGGGGTGGGACAACGAAGACGTGACGACTCGGCAAATCTCAACGGATGTCCTCGCGATCCCAAGACCCGATACCACGATCGAAGCACGGCTGTATCGTCCGGAAGCGGCGCGTCCGCTCCCGCTCGTCGTCTATTTCCATGGCGGTGGCTTTTTCGGTGGCACGCTCGAGACGGTCGAGAATCCATGTAAGGCATTAGCCGATAAAGGGAACGTCGCCGTCTTGTCGGTCGGCTACCGATTGGCACCCGAGCATCCGTTTCCGACAGGACTTGAGGATTGTCATGCATCGATCGATTGGGCAGTCGAACACGCCGATCGACTTGGGATTGATCCAGGTGCGATCGCTGTCGCCGGTGATAGTGCGGGTGGGAACTTAGCGACGGTCTGTTGTCTGCTCGACCGCGAGCGTCCGACGCCGTATATCCGCTATCAAGTCTTGTATTATCCAGTCGTCAATGTCGGAGAACATCCGAATTCGGAATATGACTGGACGCTTGAAGCGTATGATCGACAAACGGAACCGCAGTTCCTCGAACGGATCATTCTCTTACTTCAAGATGAAGAAGGTATCCTCGAGCAATGGTACGTTCAAGCAAGTGATTCGACGGATCGACGGATCTCACCGTTGTTCGCGACGCTCGACGATCTACCAGAGGCACTCGTCATTACGGGAGAGTTTGATTACTTACGTCTCGAAGGAGAAGCGTACGCGAAAAAGCTCGCGCGCGCTGGCGTCAAGACCCGTTATCTCCACTACCGCGGGATGGAACATGCCTTTCTTGATAAACTCGGTCTGTATCCGCAAGCCGAAGACAGCTTAGACGAAATCGCGAAGGACTTAAAACGACTCTTTTCTCAAACTAACTAACAAAGGTGGATGACGCATGACATACACACTCGATTGGCAAGCCTATACAAAACTCGCACGACAAACCGTCGCGGAAGGGGCGGTCCTCTTACACAATGATGGTGTGCTCCCGTTGCAACCTGCATCGACGGTCGCTGTCTTCGGACGTAATCAGTTCAACTACTATAAAAGTGGTACAGGATCAGGCGGAATGGTCAACGTTACGAACGTCGTCAGTCCGCTCGATATGCTACGCGAAGACGTGACGCTGAATGCAGACGTCCTCAAGGCGTACGAGACATGGCTTGAAGACCATCCGTTTGAACAAGGTGAAGGCTGGGCAGCCGAACCGTGGTCGCAAGAAGAGATGCCGCTTGACGCGACACTCGTTCAGCAAGCAGCGCTTGACTCCGATGTTGCCTTGATCATGATTGGTCGTACGGCTGGGGAAGACCGCGACAATACAGCGGATCCAGGGAGTTATTTTTTAACGGAGACGGAACAGGAGATGCTCCGACTCGTGACGACACACTTCAAACAGACCGTCGTCGTCTTGAACGTCGGGAATATCATCGATATGCGCTGGGTCGAAGAGACGACGCCAAGTGCTGTCCTCTACGCGTGGCAAGGAGGAATGGAAGGCGGAACTGGACTGAGTGATCTTTTGCTCGGCCGCGTCTCGCCGTCTGGGAAACTACCGGATACGATCGTTCGTTCACTCGATGATTATCCGTCGACACCATACTTCGGTCATGCGGATCGCGCGTTGTATCAAGAAGACATCTATGTCGGGTACCGTTACTTCGAGACGTTCGCACCGGAAGTGGTCTTGTATCCGTTCGGGTATGGATTATCGTATACGTCGTTCAACCTTGCGACAGATGTGACGACGTCAGCTGATGCTTGGACGATTACAGCGACAGTGACGAATACCGGTCAGACGAGCGGGAAGGAAGTCGTACAAGGTTATCTCGAGAAACCACAAGGACAACTCGGTAACCCAACGCGTCAACTCGTGACGTTCGGCAAGACAAAAGAACTCGCACCGGGCGAGCAAGAATCTCTCACACTCGTCGTACCGTTCGCCTCGTTCGCGAGTTATGACGATAGTGGTGTCACCGGGCATAAATCGTCTTATGTCATCGAACCTGGCACGTATCAGCTTTATCTCGGAACGGACGTCCGGTCGGCGGTTCCAGTCGCAAGCCATTCCGTCGAGACGCTTGACGTCACGGACGTCTTAACGGAGAACATGGCACCGGTGACGGCGTTTGAACGCATCAAACCGCAAGCGACCGAAACGGGATATACGGTGACGTATGAAACAACACCACTACGGACAATTGATCCGGAACAACGCCGTCAACAGGAACGTCCCGTTGACCGGACGCAGACGGAAGATGCCGGTTGGAAGTTACGCGACGTCAAAGAAGAGCGTGTTACGCTCGAGACGTTCCTCGATCAATTGACGAATGCGGATCTCGCAGCAATCGTCCGGGGGGAAGGGATGAACTCACCGCGCGTTACACCGGGAACGGCGGGCGCCTTTGGTGGCGTGACGACAGAACTCGAAGCACTTGGCATTCCAGCAGGCTGTTGTGCAGATGGTCCGTCCGGGATCCGGATGGACATCGGAACGAAAGCCTTCTCGTTACCGAACGGGACGTTGCTTGCTTCGACGTTCAACACAACGTTGATTGCCGATCTATTTGAGATGACAGGTCTTGAGTTACGGAAGAACGAGATTGATACGTTGCTTGGACCCGGGATGAACCTCCACCGTCATCCACTCAACGGACGGAACTTCGAGTATTTCTCGGAAGATTCGTATCTGACTGGAAAAATGGCCGTGGCACAGCTCGACGGGATGCACCGGGTTGGTGTGACGGGAACGTTGAAGCACTTCAGTGCCAACAACCAAGAGTTCCACCGGCATGATCTGGATTCGATCGTATCAGAACGGGCGTTACGTGAGTTGTACTTGAAAGGGTTCGAGATGGCAGTTAAGGAAGGGAAAGCATACTCGATCATGACGACGTACGGTGCCGTCAATGGCATCTGGACTGCCGGCTTATACGATCAGAACACACGCATCTTGCGCGATGAATGGGGCTTTGACGGAATCGTCATGACGGACTGGTGGGCGAAGATCAACGCCGAAGGTTTGGAAGCAAACCGTCAACAAACGGCGACGATGGTCCGTTCGCAAAACGATCTCTACATGGTCGTCGGTGAACCAGGAACGAATCCATTCGAGGATGATACGTTGACGGCTCTCGCTGACGGGACACTTCGACGTTCCGAGTTACTGCGCAGTGCCGCGAACATCTGTCAGTTCCTGTTGCGTTCACCAGTCATGGACCGCGTGATGGGAACAGCAACATCGATTGAGGTCCTCGGGGCACCGGTCGAAGAAGAGACGCTCGAAGATCAAACCGTCTCACACCAACGTCTCGTCAGTGGAGATGCCTTCCCGTTAACGGACGTCACGACGACGACAGGCAGCAGTCACGTCTTCGCTGTCACGGCGGAAGAGACAGGAATGTACCAGGTCACGTTGACGGCATGTTCGAATGCCGGCGAACTGGCGCAAATGCCGGTGACATTGTTTGCGAATAACATGCCGGTCGCGACGTTCACCTTCAACGGAACGAACGGCGAGTGGGTCAGCCAGACGAAGGACGTCTTCGTCTTCAACCCACACAACTATTTAAAACTCTACTTTGCACTCGGTGGTCTGGAGTTAAAAGAGTTGACATTCACGCTTGCGGAATCGTTTCATATGAAGAACGGCTAATCACATTAGCCGGACGGAAAGGACGGATTGCGTGCAGTTTTCCATCATCAAAAAGCGGGTCGAGCAACTGCTCGCCCCGTCGTTACAAGGACGAATCGCTTTTCGCGCAACTGTCTACCGGATTCAAGATAACCCCAGTCGTGTCTGGATGACGTTTGACGGAGAAGAGATTCTTGGAGCAGACGATTTTCGCTTCGAACGGGAAGTCGATCGGCGTTACGCGTTACGGGCTGCACAGTTACCGGAAAAACCAGACGGAGCGCTATGGCAGTCCGACTGGTTGGAACAGTCGCATGCGTTATCGGCTGAGATCGAACGACAAGTCAAACAAGACGGGTATCTAGAGAACTATGAGATGCAACAAGATTTGTTAGAGTATCCGAATCTTGCGTTTGAACAAGCACTCGTTCATCCACATCCTTTCATCCGTGGTATCGCACGGCTCGATCGGCGACTCGGCAAACGACGTTTCCTATCGCTGACGCATCGGTCTGATTTTGAACAATGGTGTGCAGATACGCGGCAAACCGTCGAACGCTGGTGACACGAAAAAGCACGCTTCCTCAAAACGAGGAGGCGTGCTTTGTTGTTAGATTGAAAACGAGTTGACCTCGTGAATGCCTTCTTCTTCAACGAAAGCGTCGAGTAAAGCACGCACTTCGTCCGTTGAGTTCGTCTCCATCAATTTGACCCGCAGTTCACTCGCACCGCGGAATCCGCGGACGTAAATCTTGAAGAACCGGCGTAATGGTTTGAAGAGACGGGGCTCGAATTGAGCCGAGTAATGATCGTGCAGATCGAGCTGCAGACGTAACAAATCGAGGAGTTCTTGGCTCGAATGTTCTTTTTTCTCGACTTCGAACGCGAACGGGTTGTGGAAAATCCCGCGACCGATCATGACACCGTCGACACCGTATTTCTCGACGAGTTCAAGACCGTGTTGGCGATCGTTGATATCCCCGTTGATCGTCAGTAACGTCTGTGGTGCGATCTCATCGCGTAACTTCTTGATTTCCGGAATCAATTCGAAGTGCGCTGGAACGGCACTCATCTCTTTACGTGTCCGGAGGTGAATCGAGAGGTTCGCGATATCTTGTTCGAGGATGTGACGCAACCAATCGTGCCATTCTTCGACCTTCGTGTACCCGAGACGCGTTTTGACGCTGACTGGGAGACCGCCTGCTTTTGCCGCTTGGATCAGTTCAGCCGCGACTTCCGGACGATTGATCAAGCCAGAGCCTTTTCCGTTAACTGCAACGTTATGGACGGGGCAGCCCATGTTGATGTCGATCCCGCTAAAGCCCATCTCTGCCATACCGATACTCATTTCGCGGAAATATTCCGGTTTGTCGCCCCAAATGTGAGCGACCATGGGTTGTTCATCCTCCGTGAACTCGAGACGTCCGCGAACGCTCTGTTTGCCTTTCGGATGACAATAGCTTTCTGTATTCGTGAATTCCGTGAAGAACACGTCCGGACGCGCCGCTTTTGCGACGACGTGGCGGAAGACAACGTCAGTGACGTCTTCCATCGGTGCTAAGACGAAAAATGGTCGTGGTAAGTCCTGCCAAAAGTTCTTTTTCATAGTATATTAAACCCTTTCCTTAAGGTAATGCACATGTGTGGTTAAAGAATTTCATCAACTATACACTTTAAGCGCTCTGGCTAAAAAGTGCAAGTAAGGGATGCGATTCACTAGATGCAGGAGGGAATGAAGGAAATAAGAGAAAGTTGGACGGAGGTAGTTTCCAAATATTGAATCTTTTCCATCGGTGATCGCGTAAATGAGACTATACACTAAAGGAGGAGACCGGGATGCATACACTCTATATGAAAGAAAAAGCGTTTAGTTTACGTGGACGATTCTCGATTAAAGACGAGGCAGGGCACGACGCCTATCACATCGAGGGCAGTTTTATGAAACTTCCGAAGTCGTTCAGCGTGACGAACCGAGATGGAGAGGAAGTCGCGGAAATCACGAAGAAGACGTTCAGTTTCCGACCGGTCTTTTATGTCGAAGCAGCAGGGCAATCGTTTGAAATCATTAAAGAGTTCACGTTCTTCAAGGACCGCTATACAATCAACTCGGATCAATTCGAAGTGACGGGCGACTGGTGGGATGTTGATTTTGAGGTCTTACAACAAGGGCAACGGATTGGTCGCGTGCAGAAGAAATGGATCTCTTGGACCGATCAGTACATCATTGAAGTCGAAGATGAAGCAATGGAAGAATTGTTGATCGCCCTCGTCGTCGCGATCGATTGCGTCAAGGCGGAGGAAAGTTCGAACTCTACATCTTTCATTGATTAAAAGGGGCATGATTTAGGATGGAACAGTGGGACGTATACACAGCAGATCGCAAGAAAACAGGACGGCTCTGGACACGGGGAACGCCACATACAGCCGGCGATTATCACATGACGATTCACGTCTGTGTCTTTAACGCCAAAGGAGAGATGCTCGTCCAACAACGGCAACCGTTCAAATCTGGTTGGCCGAACATGTGGGATCTGACGGTCGGAGGCAGTGCAATTAGCGGGGATACGAGTCAGATGGCAGCGCAACGGGAACTGTCGGAAGAGCTTGGACTCGATATCGATTTCACAGGTGTCCGTCCCCATCTGACGATCCCGTTTGAGATCGGTTTTGATGATTATTATCTCGTCGAGCAGGAAGTGGATTTGACGACGCTGACGTTGCAGGAAGAAGAAGTCCAACGCGTTGCTTGGATGACAGAAGAAGCCATCGTTAACGGGATCAAAGAAGGATGGTTCATCGGTTATCATGAATCATTGATTCGACTGTTGTTTGCCCTTCGCCATAGTTACGGCGCGCATAACGAGACATAAAAACAAGCCCTTCCGGTAATTCGGAAGGGCTTGTTGCTTGATTAAGCGGATTTTTGAAGTGTATCCGTCCGTTTTGGTTTTGTTTCTGGTAAGAAGAACGTGAAGAACAGATACACAGAACAGCAGAGGAAGAAGACGATCATTGAGACCGTATATCCCGCGTGGCCGAGTGCGTAACTCCAAATGATCGTAAAGATCGTCTGCGTCGCATAAGCGATTGCCCAGAAGAGGCCGAATAAAACGGTGATCTTTTGCGGTGTCATGCCTTTTCGTTCGTGTGCCAAGTTCATGAAGATCGGATACTGGATGTACATCGCAAATCCGGAAATGAACGCAAAGACATACGAAACGACTGGCGAGATGTTTCCGAACAAGACGGTGACGAGGAAACTCGCGATCATGACCGTCCCGCTGATCAACAGAATCGGTTTACGAGGTGTCCCTTTGTTACCGATCCGCAGACCGACGAACGTACCGACGATTCCGGCACCGGAGACCAACAGGTTGACGAGCGAACCGTTCAACTGCGTATACGTATCGAACACAGGTTTCAAGCCAACGAGCGATAAGATATAGAGCGTCAAGAAACCGCCGAAGGCAACCGCATATTTCCAGAGGAACGGATCGCGGACAGAATCTCCGTAACCGTAAGGCGTTTCGTCCGCGTCCGGAGCATCGTTCAACTCGAACGACTCACTACCGATCCACCATGCGAAGAAGAGAATCGCTGTCAGACTCGCGAAGATCGTCAACGTCAGTTTCCAGTCACTGACGAATTGATCAGCGAACAAGGTGAACAAGAGTGACACGACGAATGCACCGACGTTATAGGAGACGGTATTGAAGGCGTTGATCCGTAATTTTTCAGCCGGGTCTTGGACGTAACGTGTCACGACCGGGTTCATGTAGACGATGACCATTGAACCACCGAGTCCCATGACCATACGAGCGACCGTATACGCCCAGTAGTTCGGCAGGTAGATGGCAACGATCGACATCATCAGGAACAACAGTGCGAGCAACGGTGCTTTTTTCGGACCGAGCTTCATCAAGATGAGCGCGGCAAGAATGTTCGCGAAGACACGCGCCGTCGTAATCGAATAGTTGACGAGTTGTGAGATGAGAGGGTCAACGGTCTGATTACCGAAGAAATGCGCCGTGATTTGTGGCGTCAACGATGAACCCGCGACCCAGTTCATGGCGAAGGTCGCATAGGCGAACCAGAGGACGATCATCATGAAATAGCCTTTTTTTGTGGTAGACATAAAAATCCCTTCTTTTCTGAAGTTCCGCTTCATACATGAATCGAAAACTACTTAACTTTATTATCAATTCATTCAATATAAAGCCGTTCTGAAGGGAAGTAAAATAGATAGTTCTTATGCTTTTCATAAGTAAAAAGAATAGATTATATCAAGTCGTATGCCTAAAATGAATAGATTTTCAAAAAGCTTCCAAGTGTTTGATGATTGTTTGTTCTTGAATACGTGTCACCTTAAAAATATCCGGATTCTTCAGCTGTAAACTTTCTTCGAATCCAAAAGTAGGGTCAATCGAATGCAAGTATAAAGATAACAAATTCCCATGTGTCACGAGAATGGAACCATCATACTGTTACAATGCTTTTTCAACGACACGCGTGATGCGCTTAGTTGCTATCCGGCTAGATTCACCACCAGGACACGTATAGTCTGGATCGATGAACGTTCGACGAAGATGATCCTGCCAATCGTCAAGTGGAACGGCACTTAACCGTCGTTCTTTTAAGTCATCTTCTTGTGCAACGGGTAGTTTCAGAGCAGTCGCAAGTGGTTGAATCGAGTCGAGCGCTCGGCGATACGGACTCGAAATAAGATGTGTGATCGGAAGCTCAAATAACTGCGTATACAGTCGTTGCGCCTGTTCTTCTCCACGAGGTGTTAACGGGGCTTCCGGTGATTGACCAGTCGTTTCACAGTGGCGAATCAAGTAAATCGTCGACATGAATGTTTCATCCTTTCGTGATCAAGTGGTGCTGTATGATTTCTGGAAAAGATGGTAAAGTCCTTTTCATAGATTGAAAAATCATTTTGAAAAAGGCGTTGACAAACGCTGTCGAGATTACTAGAATTAGAAACAATTCATCGATGCAGCGACGCATCGGATAATCAAATAAAGAGAAAGCTATGATTGTCATGGGTCACACTATGGCAGGAGCAGCTTCTGGAGAGACCGTGTCGACACGGCGCCGAAGGGTTCACAATCTCAGGCAAACGGACAGAAGAGTAATCACATGCAGCGACGGGCATTCATGGAATGTCGTAGTGGCGTGTATGGGTTATTCCTTTGATTTTGTTGAGATTGGACATTCGTCCAGTCTCTTTTTTTCTTTTTCAGGACCGACAGAACGGTCTGAAGCGTAGAGAAACCATCACAAGGAGGAGTTCAGGTTTGGAACAGCAAGGATTAAAGCGGGATTTATCGAATCGTCATGTACAGTTGATTGCTATTGGTGGAACAATCGGAACGGGTTTGTTTTTAGGATCAGGTAAAGCGATCCAACTCGCCGGACCATCGATCATTTTTGCCTACTTACTCGTCGGGATTGCAATCTTCTTCGTCATGCGTGCACTTGGGGAATTGTTATTGTCAAAAGCAGGTTATCAGTCACTCACGGATATCGCAGAAGATTATCTCGGACCACGTGCCGCATTCGTGACCGGTTGGACGTACTGGTTCTGTTGGATCATGACAGCGATGGCGGACATCATCGCCGTCGGTCTGTACGTCAAGTATTGGTTTGATATCCCGCAATGGATTCCAGCCGTTCTTGCTCTCTTGATTTTACTTGGTTTTAACTTATTAACGGTTAAATTGTTCGGTGAACTCGAGTTTTGGTTCGCCTTGATCAAGGTCGTGACGATCCTTGCCTTGATTGGTGTCGGAATCGTCTTGCTCGCAATCGGTTTTAAAACGGACGCCGGTCCCGTGACCGTGTCGAACCTCTGGTCACATGGCGGATGGATGCCAAACGGGATTTCTGGATTCCTGCTATCGTTCCAAATGGTCGTCTTCGCCTATGTCGGCGTCGAGCTCGTTGGGGTATCCGCAGCAGAAACAGCGGATCCGAAAAAGAACATTCCGTCCGCGATCAATAAGATTCCGCTTCGGATCTTATTCTTCTATGTCGGTGCCTTACTCGTCCTCTTGATGATCAACCCATGGACAGGATTAAGTGCGACAGAAAGTCCGTTCGTCAAGACATTTAGTCTGATCGGGATTCCACTCGCAGCAGGAATTATCAACTTCGTCGTACTGACATCTGCTGCTTCTGCGTGTAACAGCGGAATGTTCTCGACGAGCCGGATTCTGTATAACCTGGGAAATCAACAGCAAGCATCGAACAAGTTCTCGAAGTTGAACAAAAACCATGTTCCGGCAAACGCCTTGTTCGTCTCGACGATCGTCGTCTCAGTCGGTGCCTTGCTCAGTAAACTGTTACCAGGACAGGCGTTCAGTATCGTCACGACGATCAGTGCGATCTGTTTCATCTGGGTCTGGGGTGTCATCCTCGTCTGTCATCTCCGGTACAAGAAACAAAATCCGGAATTACATGCGGCGTCGACATTCAAAGCACCATTGACACCATTCGTCAATTACCTCGTGCTCGGATTGTTTGCAGTCATTCTCGTCGTCATGCTGTTTGCTGACGATACACGTCCTGCCTTGTTGCTGACACCGGTCTGGTTCCTCGGACTATTCGGACTGTATCACCTCCGGAAAAAGAAACAACACGCAGTCGATCAAAAAAGTGCTTAAAACAAGCCGCTCGGATTTAATCCGAGCGGCTTGTTTTTATGGTGTATCGAAGGCGCCATCCTGTAGTTGTTTCCGAAGTGCTTTCGCTTTCTTTCGAATATCGCGTTTGCTGTCCGCATCGCGTTTTCCCCATTGCCGATACATCATCGACATCCGCGGATTATCAGAGAAGCGTTTTTCGTGCCGGTCGATGAAGTCCCAGTACAAGGCGTTAAACGGACAAGCGTCCTCTCCGAGCATGTCCTTTTGATGGAACGGACATCCCTTGCAATAATCACTCATCTTATGGATGTAATTCGCCGAAGCAATGTACGGTTTGGTCGATAACGTTCCCCCATCGGCATGAAGCGCCATCCCGAGGACGTTCGGTAAGACGACCCAATCGTAGGCATCGATGTACATCTCATTGAACCAGTCTGCTGTCTGTTGCGGCGAGATCGCAAACAGATTAGCGAAGTTTCCGAGCACCATCAAGCGTTGGATATGGTGATTATGCGCATGTTCGACGACGGGACGTAACGATTCAGCGACACAGTTCATGTTCGTTTTCCCGGTCCCAAAAAAGTCGGGTAGATCCGCTTCATGCCGTAGCGCATTGACGGAAGCATAGTCCGGCATCTCGGCTAGGTAGACGGCACGCATGTACTCGCGCCAGCCGAGGATTTGCCGAATGAAACCTTCGACCGCATTGAGCGGAGCATCTTGATCTTCAAGGGCTGCCTCGACTTGACGAATGACCTCTTCCGGTGTCAATAGACCGAGATTGATTGCTGCTGATAAGAGCGAATGCGATAACGTATCTTCGCCGGTCAGCATAGCGTCTTGATATGTCCCGAACGTCTCGAGTCGTTCTTCGATGAAGCGATGGAGAGCCCGCGTCGCTTCCTTTCGCGTGACCGGCCAATGAAAGGAATCAAGTGCTCCCGGATGATTGGAAAAATCACGTTCGACCTTGTCGATGACATCCTTTGTGATGCGATCAGGGCGAAACTGAACGGGATCGGGAAACGTCGTCCCGGACTTCGCCGGTTTCCGGTTCTCGGCGTCAAACGACCACTTTCCACCGATCGGTTTAGAGCCGTTCATGAGAACGTTTCGTTCCTTGCGCAGTTTGCGATAAAAACGGTCCATCTTGTAGGGCTTGTCGCCGATTGCTTCGACCGCTTCTTCCTGTGTCAGTAAAAATAACGGTACGTCGGAACAGACCTCGACCTTGATTTTCTTCGGTAAAGCGTCTTGCCACTTGTGCATCGCCTTTCGCATCGGTTCGTCCGTGATCGCCGTATAGAATACATGATCCGGATCATGATCTTTCCGGTGCGCCTGGAATGCCTGATCGAACGAATCGGCTTCCCGGTAATCGACGGTGAAGCCTTTTTCGCGCAGTTCTTCCGCAAAATGTCGCATCGCTGAGAAGACGAGGACGAGCTTTTGTTTATGGTACGTCTTCCACTTGGAGCGCGAGGTCGCTTCGACCATCAGGATGACGTCGTCTTGTTTGTTTGCTTCCTTCAATAAAGGGAGATCGTGATTCAATTGATTGCCGAATATCCAGCGTGTCGCCATGAGTGTTCCTCCTTTTACTTTCGTTATATGATTACCGTTTTTCGTCAAAGTCATGCCTGATTGTGTGCCGGCTGACGAACATCTTCTTACCTGAATCGTCGCTTTTACACATTTCTGAATGTAAAAGAAGTTCCTTTCTGTGCAAGCTATGATAGGGTTATAATGGAAAGGTAAGTTGTCGTCATGAGGGGGAAGTTTTTCATGACAGGTAGTCCATAATATCAACGGGGATAGGAAGGATATCATGAGCAGTATGCCTAAAAAAACAGACGTTATTTTAATTGGTGCCGGAGTCATGAGCGCGACGTTAGGGGTCTTATTAAAAGAACTCGCGCCTGAGATCAACATCAAGGTATTCGAGAAACTCGCGAGTGCCGGGGAAGAGAGCTCGAACGAGTGGAACAATGCTGGAACAGGTCACGCCGCACTATGCGAACTGAACTATACGACGGAAAATGCCGATGGTTCGATCGATATCAGTAAAGCGGTCAAAGTAAACGAACAGTTCCAACTGTCACGTCAATTCTGGTCGCATCTCGTCAAGGAAGGTGTCTTGCCGAATCCGAAAGAATTCATCATGCCGATTCCACATATGAGTATGGTTGAAGGAACGGAAAACGTCGAATTCCTGAAAAAACGATTGGAAGCGCTATCAGCGAATCCGTTGTTTGCGGGAATGGAATATTCAGAGGATCCAGCGAAATTAGCCGAGTGGATTCCACTCATCATGAACGGTCGGACGTCACCAGAGCCGATCGCTGCGACAAAAATCGATTCAGGAACGGACGTCAACTTTGGTGCGTTGACACGAATCCTGTTTGAATATCTCGCACAACACGATGTAGCGATCAACTATCAGCATGGTGTCGAGGATTTGAAGCGTGTTGACGGGGGTTGGGAAGTCAAAGTGAAGAATGAGCGCGATCACCGGATCGAGCATCATACGGCGCAGTTCGTCTTCATTGGAGGTGGCGGCGGTAGTCTACCGTTGCTCCAAAAAACAGGCATCGAGGAATCGAAGCAAATCGGTGGTTTCCCGGTCAGTGGTTTATTCCTCGTTTGTAAAAATCCTGAGATCATCGAACAGCACCATGCGAAAGTCTACGGAAAAGCGAAAGTCGGAGCACCGCCGATGTCAGTACCACACTTGGATACACGATACATCGATGGGAAGAAATCACTTCTCTTCGGACCGTTTGCTGGTTTCTCACCGAAGTTCCTTAAGACAGGATCGAATCTTGATTTGATCGCGTCCGTTAAACCGAACAACGTCTTGACGATGCTTGCTGCGGGAGCCAAAGAGATGGGATTGACGAAGTATCTGATCGAACAAGTCCTCTTGTCGACGGAACAACGGATGAACGAATTACGAGAGTTCATCCCGAATGCGAAGACAGAAGACTGGGATGTCGTCGTCGCTGGTCAACGTGTCCAAGTCATCAAGGATACACCACAAGGAAAAGGGACACTCCAGTTCGGAACAGAAGTCGTCAGTGCAGCCGACGGATCTGTCGCTGCCTTACTCGGGGCGTCTCCAGGTGCCTCAACAGCGGTACCGGTCATGCTCGAAGTACTCGCGAAATGTTTTCCGTCCGAACTACCGACGTGGGAAGCAAAAATCAAGGAGATGATTCCGTCTTACGGGATCTCACTCGTTGAACATCCGGAATTGTTCGAACAGATCCATGCCGAAACAGCAAAAACGCTCGAACTCGAACAAGGTCAACCGATTCGCTAAACGAAAACCGTCCGACTCTACGAGGAGCCGGACGGTTTTTTGGATTTAGCGGAAGTTACGGAAGAAACGCGTTTTCTTCAGTGCAATCCCGACTGGAATCGCAACGAGGATTCCGACGACGTTTTGTGTGATGTTTCCTGGAATTGAAGCGACTGGTGCGACCCAGTTGCTGTAAAGAATACCTTCACAAACATAGTAAACAGCAAGCATGACAGGAGCAGAAACAATCATTGCAAAAATATTTAAGCCAGGGTTGTCTCCTTTGTATCGCGAAGACCAGGCGATACGCCCGACAATATATCCTTGGAGTCCTCGAGCTACGATTGTAAATGGAGCCCAGAGTGTCCATCCACTGATCAGATCAAATAATCCCATACCGATTGCTCCGGCAATCAGTGCTGTTCGTGGACCGAATAAAATCGCGATGAGAAAGAGCATCGCTGTTCCCATATGAACGAGACCGCCGCTTGAAGCGATCGGTAGTTTGATATTGATGAATAGTGTCGCAACAAGAACAAGTGCGATTGACATCGCAGTGATGACGAGCTGGCGGGTACGAGTGCTAGAATACGGTGCTGCTTTTTGCATGTGGCTAACCTTCTTTATGATAGATTTTAAGATATCTTCAATCTATCAGATGACTGAACTAGTCAAAAGTGTCAACTTTGAATTATTTATAGGGGTCAGTTTTGAATACAAATCTTGATCTGTTCTTAATTCCATAAGAGTACGATCTATTGATACACTCTTGAATGAAAAAATCCATAAAACGGTTGTCGTTTTCGAATCTATTCCTCGTTTTTTTCGTACAATGAACAGCGAAAGGGAGGGGAAGTCAGTGAAATATCAGATTGCGACAGCTGTTTTTTTATTCGCTTCATTGTCATCAGTCACATCGGAGGCAAAGGACCAGACGACACAACACCAACGTTATTACGCAGCATATGAAAAAATCGTGGAAAACATAAATCGGACACATGAAAATGCGGACGTCACGTTGCTTGCAGCAAATCAATTCGCAGACGAGGACTGGGTTTCGCCGGAACGTTTTCAAGAACGGGCACTCGAACGGTTGAAGCCGCTACGTGTCCAAACGAGCTTAGAGTGGGATAGTGAACGAACGCTTGAACGTACGGAACGTGGAAACGATGTCCGGATCATCGGAAATTTCGAGACGGAACTCTTGGAACAGAGTAAACGCCAACGATTATCCGATGTCTTTTCGATGACGTCTCTTGCGATCGATGGTGGAAAGTGGACGCAAACCGGATTCTCCGGTACTCCAATCGATGCTTTGCAAACGATGGTCGTAACGGTCAGTGGTACATACGCGAAGCAAGGCATCTTAACAAGACATCACATCACGAAAGAATATCATTGTTCATGGTACGGTGAAATCTACTATTGAGGCAGAAAAAGAGCGAAACTCGTTTGAGTTCCGCTCTTTTTCATTAATTCCGGATCAAGTGATCGAAAGCACCGAGTGCAGCTGTTGCACCAGATCCCATCGAGATGATGATCTGTTTATACGCGCTATCTGTGCAGTCTCCTGCAGCGAAAACGCCTGGTACGTTCGTTGCGCCGTGGCGATCGACTTGGACTTCACCGAACTTGTTACGGTTCACTGTTTCACCGAGCCAGTCCGTGTTCGGTACGAGACCGATCTGGACGAAGACGCCTTCGAGCTCAATGTGACGCTCGACGTTCGTTTCGCGCTCCATGTACGTGATACCGTTTACTTTGTCCGTTCCTGTGATTTCCTTCGTCTGTGCGTTGACGACGACCGTGACGTTCGGAAGAGAAGCGAGGCGTTCTTGAAGAACAGCGTCTGCTTTTAATTCCGGTGCGAACTCAAGGACTGTGACATGCTTGACGATTCCTGCGAGATCGATGGCTGCTTCGATTCCTGAGTTTCCGCCACCGATGACTGCGACACGTTTTCCTTCGAACAACGGACCATCACAGTGTGGGCAGTAGGCGACGCCTTTGTTCTTGAATTCGAGTTCGCCTGGGACACCAACGTTACGCCAGCGTGCACCTGTTGAAAGGATCAAACTCTTCGTTTTCAAGACGGCACCGTTCTCGAGCTCAAGCTCAAGGAGGTCCTTCTTCTCAAGGCGCGTTGCCCGTTGCAGGTTCATGACGTCGATGCCATATTCCTTGACGTGCTCCTCAAGACTTGCGACGAGTTTTGGTCCTTCCGTGTACTTCATGCTGATGAAGTTCTCAATGCTCATCGTATCCATGACTTGTCCACCGAAGCGTTCTGCGACGATTCCTGTCCGGATGCCTTTACGGGCTGCATAGATGGCAGCACTCGATCCAGCTGGACCACCACCGACGACGAGGACATCGTATGGATCTTTATCAGCGAAATCAGAAGCATCGGCACCTGTGCCAAGCTTCGCCAAGATTTCTTCAAGTGACATCCGTCCGTTACCAAACGCTTCGCCGTTGACGAAGACCGTCGGAACAGCCATGATCTCTTTTTGTTCGACTTCTTCCTTAAATGCCGCGCCATCAATCATCGTGTGACTGATGTTCGGGTTGAGGACGCTCATGACGTTCAATGCTTGTACGACATCTGGGCAGTTGTGGCAGCTCAAGCTGATGTACGACTCGAAGTGGTACGTTTCTTGAATGCCTTGAATCTGCTTGATGACGTCCGCATCGACCTTCGGTGCTCGACCGCTGACTTGGAGCAGTGCGAGAACGAGGGACGTGAACTCATGACCGAGTGGGATTCCCGCGAACGTGATGCCGCTTGTCTCACCGACACGGTTGACTGTGAAACTTGGTGTCCGGGGAAGGCTTGCCTGCTCGACGGAGATGCGTGGTGTCATGCTTGCGATCTCTTCGACGAGTGCGCTCATCTCAAGCGAGACGGCGTCTGTCCCAGCGCTAACCGCTAGGACGAGATCGCCTTCGAGAAGCTCGAGGTATTGCGCGAGTTGTGCTTTAATGTCTGGTGCTAAAGCCATCGCGAATCCGCTCCTTAAATTTTTCCGACGAGGTCAAGGCTTGGTGTGAGTGTTGCAGAGCCTTCTTCCCATTTCGCTGGGCAGACTTCGCCTGGATTGTTACGTACATATTGTGCTGCTTTGATTTTGTTGACGAGCGTGCTCGCATCACGACCGATGCCGCCTGCGTTGATCTCAACTGTTTGGATGACGCCGTCTGGGTCGATGATGAACGTACCGCGGTCAGCAAGACCATCTTGTTCGTTCAAGACTTCGAAGTTACGTGAGATGACGTGTGATGGGTCGCCGATCATGACGTACTCGATTTTACCGATTGTTTCTGACGTTTCGTGCCATGCTTTATGTGTGAAATGCGTATCTGTTGAAACAGAGTAAACTTCAACGTCAAGCGCTTTGAGTGTTGCGTATTGGTTTTGGAGATCTTCGAGTTCTGTCGGGCAAACGAATGTAAAGTCTGCAGGGTAGAAACATACGACACTCCATTTACCGCGAAGGTTGGCATCCGTTAGGTCAACGAATTCTCCGTTGTGGAATGCTGATGCACTGAATGGTTTTACTTCACTTCCGATTAAAGACATGATAAAAATCCTCCTCAAGGGTTCTATTTTTAGAATCTGTTCTAGTGCATACAAGGAATCTGTATTTATCACACTAGAATAATTCTAATCTAATACTAATTTCATATAGACCAACACTTTTGTCAAGGTATAATCGGCAATTTCTTATTTCAGGAAAGATTGTGTGAACAAAAAAAGAAATCCCGACTCCTAAATGAAACAGGAGTCGGGAGCTGTATTCTTTATTGCCAGTCCGTGTGGAAGATCCCTTCGCGGTCTGTCCGAGCATACGTGTGAGCACCGAAATAATCGCGTTGTGCTTGCAACATGTTGGCATTCGAATTCGCTGTCCGGTAGCTATCGTAATACGTCAGTGACGTCGATAGAGATGGGAGTGCAAAACCAGATAATGCACCCTCGGAAACGACGTGACGTAACGATTCTTGATACGCCTGTACTTTCTCAGCGAAGAACGGGGCGAGCATCAAGTTCGAGAGGTTCGCATCATTTTTGAATGCTTCACTGATGACGTTCAAGAAGTCGGCCCGGATGATACATCCACCACGGAAGATCAAGGCGATCTCCTCGAGGCGTAAGTTCCAGTCATACAACTCAGACGACGTTCGGTACTGGGTGAAGCCTTGCGCGTATGCGGCAACTTTCCCCATATAAAGCGCTTGACGAATCCGTTCGACCCACGCGTCTCGCTCAAGCGTTGACAAGTCTTCTGGTCCCTTTAGGACAGCAGACGCTGCGACGCGTTCTTCTTTGATAGCTGAAAGGTAACGCGCGAACAGGGCTTCTGTAATGATCGAAGAGGCGATCCCATTATCAATGGCTTGCAGGCTCGTCCATTTTCCAGTTCCTTTTTGACCGGCTTGATCGAGAATGACATCAATCAACGGTTGCCCTGTCTCGTCATCCGTTTTTCGGAGGATATCCGCTGTGATCTCAATCAAGTAACTTTTCAGTTCACCTTCGTTCCATTCAGCGAAGATGTCCGCGACTTCCGTGACGTCGAGTCCAAGACGGAAACGGAGGAAGCTATACGCTTCAGCAATCAGTTGCATGTCCGCATACTCGATGCCGTTATGGACCATTTTGACGAAGTGACCAGCGCCTTTCGGACCAATATAAACACAACATGGATCTCCTTCGACGTGAGCAGCGATCTTCGTCAAGATCGGTGCGACATGTTCATAAGCTGCTTTCGATCCACCCGGCATGATCGCAGGACCGGTCCGCGCACCGACTTCACCACCCGATACACCGACGCCGATGTATTCGATCCCGTGGCGTTGTAACTCGTCGAAACGACGCTCTGTATCGAGGAAGTGAGAGTTCCCACCATCCATGATGATATCGCCTGTTTCGAGATGTGGAAGCAACGATTCGATGACCGAATCAATCGCGCTACCAGCCGTGACCATCATGAAGATTTTACGTGGGCGAGCGAGTGATTGAACGAATGCTTCAATGTCATAGTACGGATGAAGAGGTAGTCCCTCATCATGTGCGACGAGATCGTCCGTTAAATCACGTGTGTAGTTATAGATGGCGACTTCTTCTTGATGACTCGCCATATTCAGTGCCAGGTTGCGTCCCATGACGCCAAGCCCGATGACTCCGATAGAATGTTGCATAAGTAGAACGACTCCTTTTCTTAGACGACGAGGCTGAGGAGAAGAACGAACCCAAGTCCACAAACGGAAATGATCGTCTCAAGCACAGTCCATGTCGCAAACGTTTCTTTTAATGATAATCCGAAATACTCTTTAAACATCCAGAATCCTGCATCATTGACGTGTGAAGCGATCAGACTACCTGCACCAGTCGCGAGAACGACGAGCGCTAAGTTGACGTCGGATTGCTCCAGTAACGGAATGACGAGACCTGCCGTTGATAAAGCAGCGACTGTCGCGGAACCGAGTGAGATCCGGAGAATCGCAGCGATCAACCAAGCGAGTAGAATCGGAGATAACGCTGATCCTTCAAATAATTGTGCGACGAACGTCCCAACACCACCGTCAATCAAGACTTGTTTGAAGGCACCGCCACCGCCGATGATCAATAGCATCATCCCGATTTGAGCAATCGCCGTCGTACAAGATTCCATGACCGTTTGCATCGGAATCTGACGCGCGATCCCCATCGTGTAGACCGCGACGAGTAATGAAATCAACATCGCCGTTGAAGCGTTCCCGATGAATTCAATCGCCGAGATGACACTATTTTCACCCCAACCGAGTGTTTCTTGTAAGAGCGTGAAGATCGTTGCGACCGACATCAAAAGAACCGGTAGCATCGCCGTGAAGACACTGATGCCGAAGCCTGGTGTCTCGTCTAAATCAAATTCTTTTTGTTCCCCGAGTGACGCGATATTTCCTGTCCGTGTAAACGATTCAGGAACGAGTCGTTTGGCGATTTTCGTAAAGATAGGACCGGCAATGATGACCGTCGGAACAGCAACGATGAAACCATACAATAAGACTTCCCCGATATTGGCTTTATATTCCCCAGCGATGACGGTCGGACCCGGGTGAGGTGGTAAGAAGCCGTGCGTGACAGACAGGGCTGCGACCATCGGGATCCCGAGATACAGGATCGAGACGCGGAGCTGACGTGAAATCGCAAAGACGATTGGAATCAACAGGACGAGTCCGACTTCGAAGAAGAGGGCGATCCCGATGATGAATGAAGCGACGACGACTGCCCACTGGATGTTCTTTTCCCCGAATCGAGCGACAAGCGTCATGGCGATTCGCTGCGCCCCCCCGGCGTCAGCGATCAGCTTTCCAAGCATGGCACCAAGACCAAAGATCAGTGCCAAGTGACCAAGCGTTCCTCCGATACCAGCTTCGATCGTTTTGACGATCTGATCGAGCGGCATGCCGAGTAGTAGTGCAACGCCAAAGGAAACGATGATGAGTGAGACGAACGTATTTAATTTCAACCCCATGATGAGAACGAGCAACGCGACGATCCCAATTCCTACGATGACTAAAGGCATGATGACTTCCCCCAAAAGATTAAGTTAGTTTTCTTCTTGAATCAAGCTCCGTTGATACGTAGCGATTCGTTTATGATCCTCAGACAATGTTCGAGCCAAGCTAATGAAAATTGGTAAGAGCTGACGATATTCATGCATCGCTTCTTCATTTGGTACATGACGATGCGTTTCCCCGATCATCTCGGAGACGATTTCGAACGAATCGACTTCCCCCGTCGCATACAATCCGAGAATACAAGCACCGAGACATGAACTTTCAAAACTTTCCGGAATGACGACTTCCGATTCAAAGATGTCCGCCATCATTTGGCGCCAGACTTCGGACCGGGCAAACCCACCCGTTGCCTGAATCCGTGTCACAGGACCGTCCATACACTCGACGAGTGCGAGGAAGACGGTATAAAGATTGTAGATGACGCCTTCTAGTGCTGCCCGGATCATATGCTCTTTTTTATGCGAAAGCGTTAAACCGAAGAACGAACCGCTGACATCCGGATTCCAGAGCGGCGCTCGTTCACCGGACAGGTAAGGGTGGAACAATAATCCGTCGGATCCTGGGCGGACGCGTTCGGCAATCTTCGTCAGGACAGCATACGGATCGATGCCGAGGCGTTTTGCTGTCTCGACTTCTGCTGAAGCGAGTTCGTCACGAATCCACCGTAAGACCATTCCTCCGTTATTGACGGGGCCGCCGATGACCCAGTGGTCCTCGGTCAGTGCGTAACAGAACGTTCGTCCTTTTTCATCGGTCTGTGGACGATTAATGATCGTTCGGATGGCACCGCTCGTTCCGATCGTGATCGCGATTTCCCCTTTGCGAATCGCGTTGACACCTAAATTGGAGAGGACACCATCACTGGCACCGACTAAGAACGGCGTATCGACGGATAGTCCCATTTGTCGTGCGTAATCAGTATTAAGTCCGGTACATGACGTCGTTGTCGGTACGGGTTCCGATAAATAGCTTGCATCGATACCCGCGACATGCAGTGCGCCCGTATCCCAACCTAATTCATGAATATTAAAGAGACCAGTTGCTGAAGCGAGAGAGTGGTCGATGACATATGTTCCGAACAGTCTTTGGAACACGAACTCCTTGATCCCGACATACTTTTTCGTTTGAGCGTGGAGCTCCGGACGATCTTCGACGAGCCAACTGATTTTGCTAAGCGGTGACATCGGATGAATCGGTGTCCCGGTCCGGTGATAGATCGAGAGACCATATTGTTCCTTAATCTTGTTCGACCATGCTTCACTCCGACTGTCCGCCCATGTGATGCAGGCAGTCAACGGTTGATGTTGTGCGTCCATCGCAATCAAACTGTGCATGGCACTACTGAACGCGACGAACTTCGGTGGCATGCTCGGATGACGTTTTGTGATCAATCGGATGGATTCGAGTACGGCATCAAAAATTTCTTCCGGATCCTGTTCCGCCGTCGAACGGTTCGGTGTGTGGAGTGGGTAACCGACGTTCGTTTGTCCGATGACCTCTCCTTTTGTCGTAAATAAGACTGCTTTCGTACTCGTCGTTCCGATATCGACGCCTAACATGTATTCAGTCATGTGAATCGACTCCTTTCGACATCATTTGTTGCGTTTTCCAGAGATCTTCGACTTCCTGAACATCATCAAAGTTCTGATGTAAGGAAGCAACCATCCGTTCACGATCTCCTGTCTCGATCGCTTCGATATACAAGGCATGGTTCGCGAGGATGCGTTCAAAGTCTTCGATGTCTTCCTCGAATCGTACCCGCATTGATAGGAGGATGAAACTTTCCATGACTGGTTTGAGATTTTGCCAAATCATGCTGACATACCCATGATCGATCGAGCGGATGATCGTTTCATGAAACAGTACGTCCTGGAAGGAGAATTCATCGGCATCCTTGTATTTGATAGCAACTTTCATCATTTCGAGAATTTTACTGAGTTCACGGACGAGTTCTGCCCGTTCGATTTTGACGAGTCGTTCGAAGACGAACGTTTCAATGAGTAGCCGGACATCATAGATTTCCTGAATGTCGCGCTCAGACAAACCGACGACGACCGCTCCCATTCGTTCGAGACGAATCAATTGTTCGGATGCAAGGACCTTTAACGCATCACGGACGGGCGAGCGACTGACTGAAAAATCAGAGGCTAATTTGTTTTCGGATAAAATGGTACCGCTTTCAATCTTTCCTGAAATGATGCGCATCCGTAGCTCGTGTGCGACACGATCTCCAGCGGAAGCTTTTGCTAACCACTTCAAGGGGTATAACAGTTCTGACATGGAATCACCTGATTTCTAAAGTGAGTATACTTGTATACAAGTTAGTATAAACGTTTTTTTCTAAAATGCAAACGCTTAACTTACATTTTAGTGATTCAAGCAGGAATCAGGAAAATGGTTTCCGATATGTTAGGGTGAAGGAGTAAGTAACGAATCGATTAGTTAAAAAGGAGGTAATGCATATGCATGTTTTAGTCGTAGGTGCCGGAGCAGTTGGAGGTTATTTCGGGGGACGTCTTGCTGAGCAAGGGGAACAGGTGACATTCCTTGTTCGTCCGAAGCGCTATGAACAATTACAAAAGACAGGGTTACAGATCACTAGTCCTCATGGTGATGTTATGATCACGCCTCAGTTAGTGACACGAGACATGCGACTGAATCACACATTTGATGTCGTCTTACTTTCGACGAAAGCCTATCACTTGGATGATGTCCTACAGGATCTTGCGCCATTTGTTTCGAGCGAGACGTACATCATTCCTTTGTTGAACGGCATGCAGCATATACGACGGTTAACAGAAGTCTTCGGAGAAGATCGAGTACTGGGCGGACTTTGCTTCATTGAATCGACGCTTGATGCAGAAGGGCGTATTGTACAGACAAGCTCGTCGCATCGGCTATTGTTTGGTTCACGAACCGGTAAACCAACAGCGCGTTTAGAGGAGATTGCAACACGTTTTGCGAAAGCGAAGGCACCGATGGCGTACTCGATGCATATCATGGATGACATGTGGCAAAAGTACCTCTTCATTTCGACATTTGCGGGCGTGACGACACTATTTCGCTCTGCCATCGGTCCAATTCGCAAGGACCCAATTGGTCATCAGATGATTCAAGACGTCATGAAGGAAGCGAAGCGAGCGATGGAAGAACAAGGCGCAGTCTTTAATGACGATGTAGAAGCGGTCTTGCTGAAGCAGATGCATGCAATGGAAGACACGATGAAATCATCGATGTTACGGGACATGGAAAAGGGTCAGCCCGTCGAAGTGAAACATTTCTTTAGTACTTTGCTCGAAACACGCTCTTCACGTCATCTTCAACTGATTGAATCTAATTTATGGATCTATCAAAAAAATCGGGAAATGCCTGTTGACTGAATTATCTGCATTCTGATATGGTTAGGAACAATTACATACTTATCCAGAGAGGTGGAGGGACTGGCCCTATGAAACCTCAGCAACAGGTCGAAAGATACTGTGCTAATTCCTGCGGGTGCTGCACCCGATCGATAAGATTTCCGAATTGTCGACCGACGCATCCGTGAGGATGCGTTTTTTGTTTGAAATAGGTGGAATAAGGAGGAAATGGATTCATGAAAACGAGCGGAGCATTTCGACGCAAGATGGAATCACGTCATCTGATCATGCTGTCGTTAGGTGGTGTCATTGGAACCGGATTATTTTTAAGTACAGGTTATACGTTGGAACAAGCAGGACGTGTCGGAACGATTTTATCGTATTTGATTGGGGCCGTCGTCGTTTACTTAGTCATGTTAAGTCTCGGTGAACTCGCCGTGCACATGCCGGAAACCGGATCATTCCATAAGTACGCAACGAAGTACATCGGACCCGGCACCGGTTATACAGTGGCCTGGCTCTACTGGCTGACATGGACGGTCGCCCTTGGTTCAGAATTCACGGCAGCAGGCATTTTAATGCAACGTTGGTTCCCGTCGATTCCTGTATGGGTGTTCAGCGCATTGTTCGCTGCGATGATCCTTGGTATCAACGTCTTGAAGGTTCGCGTGTTCGCTGAAGTCGAGTTTTGGTTTTCCGCCATTAAGGTCGTGACAATCATTGCTTTCATTTTACTCGGTGCGGGAGCGATCGTCGGCTTTATTCCACTGCAAGATGGTAGCCCGGCTCCATTCTTTTCTTCGTTAACCGAAGGCGGGTTGTTTCCAAATGGCGCTTTCGTCATCTTCATGACGATGCTTGCCGTGAACTTTGCTTACTCGGGAACGGAACTAATCGGTGTCGCGGCGGGTGAAGCAGTCGATCCGAAACGGACGATTCCGCTTGCGATCCGAACGACGATTTTGCGACTCGTCCTCTTCTTCGTCGGTACGATCATCGTATTAGCCGTCTTATTGCCAACGGATGGGAAAGGTGTACTCGAAAATCCGTTCGTCGCCGTGTTCGAACGAATCGGAATTCCCTACGCAGCAGACGTGATGAACTTCGTCATTTTGACAGCGATCTTGTCGGCAGCGAATTCTGGACTTTACGCCGCCTCTCGGATGCTCTGGTCGCTTGCGAACGAACGCATGATTCCACGCTTCTTCGCCCAGGTGACGCCAAGTGGGGTTCCACTTCGAGCCGTATTATTCAGCATGCTTGGCGGAGGACTTGCCTTGCTGTCTAGCATCTATGCAGCAGGGAGTGTCTATATCGCGCTCGTCTCGATTTCCGGTCTTGCTGTCGTCGTCGTTTGGATGAGTATCAGTGTGGCCCAGTATCGCTTCCGGAAGAAATTTCTTCGTGAAGGGCATACGGTCGACGAATTGGTCTATCGCACACCACTCTTTCCATTCGTACCGATCGCCGCTTTCGTCGTTTGTTTGATTTCTCTGATTGGTATCGGATTTGATCCGACACAACGAATTGCCTTGTACTGTGGTATTCCATTCATCGTGATCTGTTATGTCGTTCATGCGTTCACGAATTCTTCTCAGAAACGGAGTGTTGAAGATGTACCGAATCAAAAATCCAGTTGATCAACGATTACAGGAAGTTCCCTTTCTCATTTTAGATGGTGCCCTTGCAACCGAACTTGAACAGAAGGGATTCGATCTGAACGACCCGCTTTGGTCAGCACGTCTCTTGATCGAAGCACCGGAACAGATCGAGCGTGTCCATCGTGATTACTTTGAAATAGGTTCTGATGTCGCCATCACTTCAAGCTATCAAGCAAGTATCGAAGGCTTCAAGCAACGTCATATCACGACAGAGGAAGCACAGGCGCTGATTCGACAAACGGTCACCTTGGCGCAAAGCGCACGCACGCGTATCGGGAAGAGTGACGCATTGATCGCGGGATCAGTGGGTCCTTATGGTGCCTACTTAGCAGATGGTTCTGAGTATCGCGGTCATTATGGGGTGTCAGTGGATGTGCTAGAAGCCTTCCACA
Organism: Exiguobacterium sp. FSL W8-0210; assembly: GCF_038006045.1. NCBI lineage: Bacteria > Bacillati > Bacillota > Bacilli > Caryophanales > Exiguobacterium > Exiguobacterium sp. FSL W8-0210. Next base: position 3,056,073 of record NZ_JBBOUK010000001.1, on the reverse strand, counting down.
GGCCACGGATCGAAGCGTTGATTGAAGCGGGGGCTGATCTGCTAGCATTCGAGACGATTCCGTCGCTCGAGGAAGCTGTCGTGTTGTTCCGGATTCTCGAAACGTATCCGGAAGTGTCCGCTTGGCTGACGTTTTCGCTTCAAGATGCGACGCACATTAGTGAAGGAACGGCACTTGCGACGTGCATCGAGACAATTGGGCAACATCCACAGCTCGCAGCAATCGGTGCAAATTGTTTTCCGGCATCTTACGCGACCGACTTTATCCGTCACCTCAAGGCGTTGACGGATGTGCCAATCATCGTCTATCCAAACTCCGGTGAGGTCTATGATCCGGTCGCAAAAACGTGGTCAGGTACGAATCAGTGTACATCGTTCCAAACCGTCGCGAAGACATGGTATGAGGCAGGGGCACGATTGATCGGTGGTTGTTGCCGAACGTCACCCGAACACATCGCACAAATTCGTTCAGTTTGTCAGGTTACTCATACATCATGAATAATGACGAAAAAACGGAGGCGAAATCGATTGATTTCGCCTCCGTTCCTATAAATGGTGTAATTTCGTTAACGCTCGCGCAAGGCACGGTTGAATTGTTGCAACAGACGTCCAAAATCTTCAGCATCGTCCGATGGCCAATCCGTCAGGAGACGTTCGATGCTCGCGAGACGTGCTGTCCGGTAAATCGTGAGCTCTTCTTGTCCTTTATCCGTAATATGATAGAAGAAGGCACGACCATCTGTCGGATCTTTTACTTTTTCCACGAGTTGCTTTTGATCGAGCGCTGCAGCTTGGCGACTGACGGTCGAGACATCAAGCTGGAGTTCACGGGCAAGTGTTTTGACACCGACGTTGCCGGAATCCGCTAGTTGTCGCAGTAAGAGGTAGGAAGCACGATCCAAATTACGATTGTCTGCCGTCGCTGTCGTCAAGCGCCGGATCAGGATCGCTAACTCGAGTTCAATGGTTTCGAGTGATTGTTGAGACATCGGGTATCTCCCCTTTCAAAAAAATCTCTCTGTCCCTCATGATTACCCAATGTGGATAAGCTGTCAATGCGAAAAGCAGGAGGCTTGACAGAGTTGTAGTTGTATTATACAATCATTTTTGTTCTTTTAATTGTATCATACAACTTTTTCATATGAGAAATGAACGACAAAGGAGAATTCAGATGAAAGCTTATGAGTCGATGAAACAAGAGGTCATCACAGTAAACGATACAGATCTGATTCGGACGGTCATCGAACGATTCATTCAATCTGGTATTAGCGGCGTACCTGTCATTAATGCTGAGCAAGAGGTAGTCGGGTATATCAGTGACGGAGATATCATGCGCGCGATCGGAAAACACAAGGACATCATCGTCGATACATTCTTATATGTAGATGTCATCAAAGGAGACGAAGAAGATTATGAAGATCGGATTCGTCATATTTTGAATCGACCTGTCATGGAACTGGCACGCCGGAAAGTCGTAACTGCGGACGCTGACACAGAAATGGAAGAGATTGCAGCAACGCTCGGCGCAAAACGGATTAAAAAGCTTCCGATTCTGAAAGCAGGACGTCTTGTTGGGATCATTAGTCGAGGCGACGTCATCCGCCATTCGTTTAAACAGTTCATGTAACACATTCAATAGAAAGAAGGGACACTATGGCACTTGCTGAAAAAACAACGACGCTTGAGCCGGAAACGGTATTAACAGAAAGCAAACATGGATTATTCCATCAACCGGTTGCTGTCTGGGCAGTCTTTTTCGCCAGTATCACAGCATTCATGGGAATGGGGCTCGTCAATCCCGTCTTACCGACGATTGCCGAGAATTTAGAAGCATCAAAAAGTGAAGTAACGCTCTTATTTACAAGTTATAACGCCGTCATGGCATTCGCGATGTTGATTACAGGCGCGATCTCATCACGGATTGGTCAAAAAGGAACGTTAATGCTCGGAATCGCCGTCATCGCAACCGTTGCTGGTTTTGCTTCACAAGCTGACAGCATCTGGACGCTCATCACGACAGCTGTCATGGATGCAGCACCTGTCGAACGTTCGACAGCATCTGCGGCATACAGTTTCCTACGTTTTCTCGGGGCAGCCATTGCGCCATTCATGGCCGGTAAATTGGCTGAAATCTTCAACGCAAATCTACCGTTTTATGTCGGAAGTGGCTTCGTCCTCTTATCCGTCATCATCATCGGGGTCAATCTCAAACACATTCGCCATATCGATCGGACGGAAGGCGGACATTAATTCGATAACAAGACGAGGCTGGGACATAACTCAGTTTCACAAACGAAAGGTCCTCGAAACGTGTAGTCGTTTCGAGGGCCTTGTTCTATGACGAAAAACCGATTCTGAATAAACAAATAAGGACAACCTCTGATAAAGTTAAAGTGACTAAACTATAACCATCGGAGGTGCCCTTATGTTTAAAGATTATAACATGAACCAGCTGGTTCTGCCCTTAGATTTAGAAGTTCGTCTTCAAGAAAATGATATCGCGTTCGCTGTCCATCATCTCGTCGAATCCATTCCGGATGATGTTTTCGATCCTTTCATGCGGACGACGGGATGCCCTGCTTATCATCCGCGGATGATGATGAAAATCATTTTATGTGCCTACACACAGTCGGTCTTCTCCGGTCGGAAGATTGAAGGATTACTATCCGATAGTCTGCGGATGATGTGGCTAGCGCAAGGGAATGCGCCGAGCTATCGTACCATCAACCGTTTTCGAGTGCATCCCGCAGTCACTCCAATCTTGAAGCAAGCCTTCGTTACCTTCCGTTGCCATCTCGTCGAGATGGGAGAAATCAATGAAGAAGCCATCTTTATCGATGGTACAAAGCTAGAGGCGAATGCGAACCGATACACCTTTGTTTGGCGGAAATCGATCGAACGTCATAGTTCGTCTCTCGTGGACAAATCGAATCGTATCTATGACAACCTCGTCGAACAAGACATCCTACCGGAAATTGAACGAGAAAGCCCGGACGAGCTCACTCTCTCAGAACTCGAACACATGGGTGAAGCTTTAGACGCACATATCGCTTCCATCAACCAAAAAATCGAGGCGAGTTCGGATACTCAAGAAAGAAAACGTCTACGTTCTGAACGGAAGGAACCACGTCTCCTTCGAAAGGAGATTACAGATTTCATCGAGCGGAAACAGAGATACGCCCTCCAAAAGAGGACGCTCGCTGGACGGAACAGCTATTCGAAAACAGACACAGACGCGACGTTCATGCGAATGAAGGAAGATCATATGCAAAATGGACAACTCAAGCCAGGCTATAACGTTCAAATCGCGACCGAAGGACAGTACACACTCGCTTATGATATTTATCCGAATCCGACGGATGCCCGGACGTTACTCCCCTTTTTAGATGAGATCAGCTCATATTTACCACTACCACCGCATATCGTTGCGGATGCCGGCTATGGGAGTCAGGAGAATTATCAGGATATTCTGATGCGCCGAGGGCGCATTCCACTCATCCCTTATACGATGTTCGAAAAAGAAAAGTCTCGAAAATGGCGCAATGATCCATTTAACACAGTAAACTGGTCTTATGATGAAAGGTCGGATCGTTTTGTGTGCCCTAATGGACAGGACGTAACATTCCGTTACATGTCCAAGAGAACAGATCGGTACGGATTCACGCGTGATTTCAAGGTGTATGAAAGCGAAGGGTGTGATGGCTGCCCGTTTCGCTCCCGTTGTACCAAGGCCAAAGAGGGTCGTCACCGACAGGTACACATAAACACTTCATGGGAAGAACAAAAAGAACAGATGAAAAAATGGCTTTCAGATCAAAAAACAGGATCCCTCTATGCGAAACGGAAGATAGACGTGGAACCAGTTTTTGGATATCTGAAGGCTAATTTGAGTTTCACTCGCTTTTCTGTGAGAGGAAAAGCGAAGGTGAAGCGTGAGCTCGGCTTCATCCTCATGGCCGTAAATTTAAGAAAATGGCTCATCCAAAGCGTTGCCCGAAGGGCAACTTGACGCGAGACAATGAAAAAAGAAGGAATTGCACATCCTGAGTGATGGCAATTCCTTCTTCTCGTTAAATTCAGCTAGTTATGTCCCAGCCTCGTTTTTGATTGAAATCAAGAGGGGTACATGGTTTTTAACGTGCGGATCGAGTGCTCGATCATTTCCCGAAGTATGCCTAAGTCGATGTCAGTCAGTCGTTTGACGTAGATGCAGGACTTACCGCGTCGATACGTACCGAGACTGGCAAGCAGTCGTTCTGAGACTGCGTCTTCACCAAGCGCGAGATAAAGGACGAGGTTCGTCTTCCGCGGAGAAAAGCCGACATAAAAGCTGTCGCCCTCGCGGCCGGAGGCGTAGCGGTAATGGTAGGAACCAAAACCAATCAAGGATGAACCCCAAAGGACGGCTTCATATCCCGTGACATCTTCGAAGAACTGACGTAGTGTGATACCATCTTGACGTTGCGGCGGTTCGACTTGTGCCAGAAAGGCATCAACGGACTGTTCGGTAGGACCTGTCTTTGGCGTATCAGGCATAAGCAGACTCCTTTCGGATGAAGAAGATATGGGTTACTTTCGAGAAGTACTAGTAAATATCCTGTGGCTCAGAGGTGGAAATCGAATGAAGCATCGTATCGTGTTTCGAGGAGAAGAAAGCAGTGTACTATGGGAAATCTTACACGTACATCCAACGCAAGAAGAACTAACGATTCAGATGGTAGGGCGGAATAGTGAACACCAGTTTTCAGTTACATTCAATCAATATGATGCGTTCATCCGTAACTTTGCTCACGTCCATGAGTCGTTACACGGTGAAGTCGTATTCGAGCAGGGAGTAATTCGTCTCCGCTTACGCTATGACCGACTTGGTCGTGTCTTCATCAGTTGGTCTGACGGACAAACGAGTCACCAGTTTCGCAGTGATCAAAGTTATTTAAGTGAGGCGTTAGCACAACTTGGCGTCTACTGAATCAGCTGATGAAAGGCGCTAACACAAAAAGAAGGGACGACATTCGGTTACAATATCGAATGTCGTTCCTTCTTTTTTTTATGTGATGGGAGCGATTGATGTAATGGTGTGTTGATCAAGTTGAAGCAAAACGCAATCGTTTTTTCATATTCGGATAACGGAATCGATTCATCCACTTGGTGTGCGAGACGGAAATCATGGAATGAAGCGATTGCGATTGGAAATGACTTTTTCGCTTGGCTGAACATCGCACCATCCGTTCCACCTGGAATAGCGATTTTTCGTGGTGTCACGCCGCTAACCTGCTCCATCGTATCCGCGACCTGTTGCAAGAAAGGCGCCTGTTCATCGGTTTCACAAGAAGGAATATCCTTGATGACGGTCACGTTCATATCAAACTCGGAATCTTCTGCTACAAGACGACGCTCGATAGCTGTAAAGGCAGCAAGAACGTCCGCTCGACCGAACCCGGGAATCGTCCGGATATCCATATAAAAGGAAGCCTGACTCGGAACGACGTTCGGTCCTTCGCCTCCTTTTATGGATGTGATTGACGCGACGACCGGACCAAGCGCCGGATGATGATTCGCTGTAATCGAGAAGCGTTCCGACTTCACTTCCTGGATGACGCGATAGACGTCATCGATCGCATTACGTCCGAGTTGAGGGGCAGAGCTGTGTGCACTTTTCCCACGACATGTCACTTCGATCCCAACGACCCCTTTTTGTGCATAACCGATCATTCCGCTTGTTGGTTCTGTGATCAGTAAAGCGTCTAAATCATCCGCGTGTCCTTGTTCGGTCAAATGACGAGCACCCGTCATTCCATTCTCCTCATCGGATGTAATCAGAAGTTTGATAGTGTTTGGTCGTTCTTGACGTTCTCTATATTGAATCAGTGCTTGCACCATTGCCATGACACCGGATTTCATATCAGAAGCCCCACGACCATAGATGCGGCCGTCTTCGATTTCGCCACCATATGGATCTTTCGTCCAGCCGTCTTCTTGAACTGGAACCGTATCGAGATGACCAGATAGACCGAGGACGGCAGGACGTGAAACCTCTTCACTCGCAGGAACGGTCGCGACGAGACAAATCCGTTTAGGTGAGACTTCGATCCATTCTGTCGAGATCTGATGGTCGACCAGTACATCGTATACGTAACGTGCGACGGCTTCTTCTCCGTCCATCGGATTGACGCTTGGAATTTGAAGACACTGTTGTAAGTAAGCAATCGCTGTTTGCATGATTTTTTCCCCCTTTACCTGTCCTATACCCTGATAAAAATACTTCAGGGAGGTAACCTAATTCAGAAAATAATTTGCGGTACTGAACGTCTTGAGGTAAAAGAAAAGCGGTGCAACCAAAGGGTTACACCGCGCATTGCTCATTCACTTTTTTCTGCTTCGTCTTTCCACTTCGAATCGATTAACATCTCTCCCGGCCATGTATAAGCCATGATGCCGCCATCCGCCGTGATGTCCTCACCTGTGACATACGAGCTGTCGTCAGAAGCAAGGAAGAGGGCGACCGTTGCCATCTCGCGTGGTTTACCGAGTCGACCGAGTGGTGTGATCCAGGCGTTCGCATCGCGGAACTGTTTGCCTTGTTCTTTTTCTTTTTCACCGACGAGTGTATCGATGAGTGGTGTTTCAATCGTTCCTGGCGATAACGAATTGACACGAATGCCATGACGCGCGTAATCGATTGCCATCGCGCGAGTGAAGTTCGCGATCCCGCCTTTCGCCGCGTTATAACCAGACCGGTTCAAGTCAGCTGCGCGACCCGACATCGATGACGTATTGATGATCGAACCACCGTTATCCAGCATGAGTGGAATCAAGAATTTACTGACGAGGAATGTACCGCGTAAATCGACAGCGATGATCCGGTCGAAGAGATCGATTGGATACTCGTGGACTTTCCCACCTTGTTCATCGATTCCGGCATTGTTGAAGAGGACGTCGACCGTACCGTACGTCTCTTTGACATGCTTCGCAAGTTGCTCAACACTCTCGACGTCTGAGACGTCAACATGGACGGCTTCCGCTTTCCCGCCTTGTTGTGTAATCTGTTCTACTGTTTGTTGTGCTTTTTCAAGTGAGACATCGGCACAAACGACCGTTGCTCCTTGTTCTGCGAATACAAGCGCAGTCGCTTGTCCAATCCCTGTTGCCGAGCCGGTAATGACAGCTATTTTTTGATCCAGTCTACCCATTGCTAAACCCCTCCTAAGTCGTATCGTTCACCTTATGAAACATTCCCGGAGAAATGGAGGTTAAACCCATCGACGCGTCTAGTAATAGAAGATAAGGGGTACATCTACAACAGCATAATCGCTGTAAAAAGGGAGATGAGAACGCTGACATCCGATCAATGGCAACTTGCCAAAAAATTATTACAGGAAGCTGTCGAGTATCAAATGACGCTCGAGAAAAGTGCGTTCGCAGATCAACTGATTGATCAAACGACACCTGTCCTTTGGTTTGGTGATGCGACGCGTAGCAGTTGGGTGACGATCGCGACGAACCCATCCCGAACGCAGTTTTTAGACCGGACGGGCGCATTACGATTCGACGAGACCGGTCCGCTCTTTATTCGTCCGAAGTCGATGTCATGGGAGGATTATCTCCAGGAGGAGACGCTGACAGATTCAATCCGGCGCTTCAATGATTATTTCAAACAACCGAACATTTACCGGACATGGTTCGGTCGACCGGGTGGCGGTAAGCTTGAAGGATTCTTGAACGGATTGGGTGCGTCGTTTTACGAAAAGACGCTTGATCCAGTCATTCATTTGGACTTTTTCCCGTTTCCGACACACCACTACATGGGAGCGATCAAAGAACGCAGCGTGTTGGAAGATAGTCCATTCGGTCAGACATTTTTGTTACGCCTGCTTGAACTGTTTTCGATAAAAGGGATCATCCTGCTCGGTAAGGAGCACACGGAACGATTTGCGAAGCTCGAACCAGATATCGATTGGACAACCTATCGACCAACGGATTATCCAGACGCGATTTTTCAAGTTGGCTTCTCGTCACGATTTCAGGTACCCGTCGTCGGACTCCACTTCAAACCGAGTGAGCAGTTCATCGGTCTCGGTAATCGAAAGGATGAAAACGGCGTTAGCCATGGCACCTACGGGTCAGCAGAACACTTACGTCAAATCGGAATGATTGTCCTTGAAAAAGTCACGACACACAGTGAAAAAGGAGATTGACAGATATTTCGAACTCCCTAATAATAGGAGATGAATTAGCACTCTATATGAATGAGTGCTAAAAAAGGGGAGGCAGAATGAGCATGGAAACGAAACAATTTAAGGCGGAATCAAAACGATTGCTGGAGATGATGATTCATTCCATCTATACGCATAAGGAGATTTTCCTGCGCGAATTGATCTCGAATGCAAGTGACGCCATGGATAAGATGTACTACAAAGCATTGACGGACGAGACGATTTCGTTCGAAAAGGAACACTACAAAATTACGATCGAACCAAATAAAGAAGCGCGTCAACTCATCATTCGTGATACGGGAATCGGAATGACGAAGGAAGAACTAGAAGAGAATCTCGGTACGATCGCAAAAAGTGGATCGCTTGCCTTCAAGGCAGAGAATGAAGCACAAGATGGTCATGATATCATCGGACAATTCGGTGTCGGATTCTATTCTGCCTTCATGGTCGCAGACGTCGTCACTGTCGTTACGAAACCGTTCGGCAGTGCAGTCGCTTATAAATGGGAATCGCGTGGTGTCGAAGGTTATACGATCGAGGAAGTCGACAAGGAAACCGTCGGAACGGAGATTACACTCCACATCAAGGCGAACGAGGAAGAAGAATCGTATGACGAATACCTCGAGACGTATCGTTTGCGCAGTATCATCAAAAAATATTCAGATTTCATTCGTTATCCGATCGAGATGAAGGAACTCGAACGTCAGCCGATCGAAGGCAGTGACGAGACGGAAGAGGTCGAAGTCGTCAAGACGATCAACAGCATGGTGCCGATCTGGCGGAAGAACAAACGGGAATTGACAGACGAGGACTATACGAACTTCTACCAAGAGAAGCGTTATGGTTTCGACACACCAGCGAAACACATTCATATCAGTGTCGACGGTGCTGTTCGTTATCAATCGATCTTATTCATTCCAGAGCAGGCACCGTACGATTATTATTCGAAGGAATTTGAAAAGGGTCTTGAACTCTATGCCAACGGTGTCTTGATCATGGAAAAATGCAGCGACTTGTTGCCGGATCACTTCAGTTTCGTCAAAGGGATGGTTGACTCGGAAGACTTATCGCTCAACATCTCGCGCGAGTTACTGCAACACGATCGTCAATTGAAATTGATCGCGAAAAATATCCAAAGTAAGATCAAGACACAACTCGAAGCCCTCCTGCGCGAGGATCGCACGAAGTACGAAACATTCTATCAAGCGTTCGGACGCCAGCTGAAGTTCGGTATGTATAATGATTATGGCATGCATAAAGAACAGGTGCAGGATCTGGTCCTCTTCTACTCGGCGAAGGAAAAGAAGTTGATCACACTCGCAGAATACGTCGCAGCGATGCCGGAAGATCAGGCACATATTTACTACGCCGCTGGTGAGAGTACGAATCGTCTGGATAAATTACCACAATCCGAGCTCGTCCGTGATAAAGGGTATGATATCTTGTACTTCACGGAAGAGATCGATGAGTTCGCGATCCAGATGCTCGTGACGTACAACGAGAAGACGTTCAAGTCGGTCACGAGTAGCGATTTAGGGATTGAAGCGGAGGAAGCGGAGACGACGGACGCACAAGCAGAGATGTTCCAAGCCATGCAGGAAGTGCTAAGTGGGCAAGTCAAGGAAGTCAAAGCCTCAACACGTCTAAAATCGCATCCTGTCTGCTTTGCGACGGACGGCGCTGTCTCGATCGAGATGGAGAAAATTCTGAAGGCGATGCCGAATAATGAAGGGGTAGAAGCGGTCAAGATTCTTGAATTGAATCCGTCACACGCAGTGTTCGAGTCTCTTGAAACGGCGTATCAAAACGATCGTTCAAAATTCGAGCGCTATACAAAACTAATGTATCAACAAGCATTGCTTGTCGAAGGACTCCCACTCGAGGATCCAGTAGCGTTCGCGAATGATGTGTGTTTATTGATGGTGTGAAACGAATAGATATAAAAAAGGCATTGGATGCGCGCATCCAATGCCTTTTTTCGTAAAGTGTTTCATCAATCCGTTTGTAAATCCGAAGCGGTTTCGCCTTTTTTCGAGAGAACGTTCAAGACGACGACAAAGAGTACGAATGTGACAAGAGCTCCGATGAAACCGAAGACCGAAGACTCCGTGAAACCGATGACTAAATAACCGACTGCCGCAGTGACGGCACCGACTAGCGCATACGGTAATTGTGTCGTAACGTGATCGATATGATGGGATCCAGCCCCTGTCGAACTGAGGATCGTCGTATCGGAAATCGGTGAACAATGGTCACCGAAGACAGATCCAGCAAGAACAGCAGCAAGCGTCGGTAACAAGAGTGAAGCATCGACAGCCATGACGAGATCCGCACCGATTGGCAACATGATCCCGAATGTGCCCCAACTTGTTCCTGTCGAGAATGCCATCAAGCCGGCAATCAAGAATAATAAGAACGGCAAGTACGAAGCAGAAATCGAGTTGCTGATGAAGCTTGCGAGATAATCGCCTGTTTTCATATCACCGATAACAGCAATGATCGTCCAAGCAAATAACAGAATCACGACTGCTGGCCACATCGAACGCATACCAGCAACGATGCTTGCACGGTAATCGCGGCCCGGAATTTTCCGTCCGATCAGCATCAGGAAAGCAACGATTAAACTGATGACGACACCTGCGACGAGTGAACGTGTGACGTCTGTTGCCTCAAATGCTCCAATTAAAGTAAACGGGCGATTGTCGGCTGCAAGTGCCTGAGCACCTGTTCCGAGTAACGCACTGATCGTAGCAATGACGAGAACGACGATTGGAACGACGAGATCCCGTACTTTTCCGTTCGTATGTTCGTTGACCTCTTTTGCCATCCCCATCGGTGTTCCTTTTGACGCATCAAAAAGTTCACCTTTCGCGGCACGGTGTTCATGTTGTTTCATCGGTCCGACAGAGACGCCAGAGTAAGCGATGTAAAGTGTTAAAAGTAACGCAAAAATCGCATAGAAGTTCATTGGAACGATCATCATGAAAGCACTAAACGCTGAGTAATCCGTAATCGAGTGCGTCGTTAAGATACCGGCGATGATGGAGATGATGAATGCGCCCCAACTCGAAAGCGGACTGATGACACAAACAGGCGCAGCCGTTGAGTCAATTAAATAGGCAAGCTTCGCACGTGAGACACCACGGCGATCCGTTAACGGACGACTGACGTTGCCGACAGCGAGACTGTTGAAGTAATCATCGATGAAAATCAAGATACCGAGTCCGAAGGCAACTAAGCGTGCACCACGCGCTGTCTTGACGTGAGTAGAAGCCCATTCACCGAAGGCACGAGCGCCACCTGATGTCTGAATGAGCGTGGAAAGGACGCCGAGCAATAACAAGAAGACAAGCAATAAGACGTTCCACTCGTTCAAGGCACCGTCTGCCCAAAAGAGACTGAAGATGTTCTTGCCGAGATAGGTTACCGTATCGATCGGGTTAAAACGGTGGAGTAACAGGGCACCGACGAGAATGCCGACACCTAACGAAAGAACGACCTTTCGCGTAAAGATGGCTAATAAGATAGCTAGTAAAGCAGGTACAAGGGCAATAATGGAATCTGAATAGTTGACCATGAAAAATATCCTCCTCTTTAAAAATGGCTTAAAGATGAGACCCCGCGGCACAAAAAAAGCAAGGGCACCGGCAACAAAGCCGACACCCTCGCTGGATGCGTCTTTCTTAGCCGAATTGGAGCGCTCCATACAACTGTTATGTATGGCAATCGATCGGGTGTTTCCCGAATCGACCAACGACGATATGCTAGACACATACTGTCATTTCGGCGATGTCACCTTTCCTGTAGTCGTCTTCGTTGTCATCCTCGGACCAAGTACTGATTGAAATCGCGCCTCTACCTCATCGATAGAATAGTCATATTCTGTTCTTATGGACACTTTATCATGTATTTCAGAAGCGATTCAACCATATATTCTGATAATTTAAGATAAAGTTGTTTATTCAGCAAAATGTTGAATGAGCTGTTTCATCAAATAGGCTTGGTTTTCCTCGAATTGTTTTTTTCGATGACCGTTCGCGCCAGATGGGTGGGGGAATCCGGAAAGAAGCTGATGCTGTTCGATTCGTCCATCATGAATCAATCCACGGACTTGCGTCTCGACGACCCGACCGAGTGGAATTAATAACGCTGTTTTTTGTAACTGATTGATCTCAGCGACGAAGTGTTCTTCCGCGTAGTGCCTCAATAAAGGGCTACGATTGATCTTCGGTTGATGACCCGAGTAATTTTTTTCGCGATAAAAGACGGGTTGCTTTAACAGTGACGTCGGATGTAACAATTCCTGGTGTTGATGAAATAAGCTAGCCGTCGTCTCGATTCCGAGCAATGCTGGAAGTTCAAGTGTATCGAGCATCTGGACGAGGTTACGTCGCATCGTTCCGGCAAAGCTTGCTGTATATTTGACGAGGCGTGCCGTCTCTTCTAATGAAACACCATGGTGAAGGGCATCTGTCGCTTCTTCGAAAGCGATTCGCATCTGTTCAAAACCTGGTGTGATCCCGATGATGACGACTTTTGCTTCAGTATTGACGTATTCGCCAATCGGAGAGTAATAGACGGTCAGCTCGTTCTCCTGTTGCAATAAAAAATCGTCCGTCCATAATTCATCACGTCGTAACGTACGATCGTCAGGTAAGCTACGAATGGCTTGTTCAAATATAGTTAATGAATTCATGAAGGACCCTCTCTCTCTGTAATGGCACTATGATAACAAATAATACCATTTGTGATAATTCGACCCTTTCACTATTTGTATATAGGTATATAAAAAAGGACTCGATACGAGTCCTTTTCGTGCATCATGCGCGTTCTTTGACCGAAGCGACTTCATATGTCAGAATCTCGCTGCCGAGCATTGGCGATTCTCCTGCCTCACTACTCGCAGGTCGACTATGTGACGCTTTGAAATCGTCACTTTCCCGCCACGCTTGAAAACTCTTCATATCTTCCCAGTACATGTTGACGTTCATTTCATCGTGTTCTTCGATGTTTTGCGTCAATAAGACCTCAACACGGATGAATCCGTCCATCGTATCAAGTCCACTTGGACGCGTAAAACGAGGAGCGAGAGCTGCAGCCATCCCCTTTTTGACTTTAATCCGGTTCGTAACGACGATCATCATAAAATCCCCTTTCAAAAAACGAGTAACGTACTTCTTCAGTATAGTACGATGAGGGAAAGAATACCGGAAAGAAGGAACAAAAGAGATGAATGAACAGGAATATGATCAACGATTACGAATTGAGACCATTGAGATGCAACACCTTTATGGTGTGTTTAGTCACTACAATCGCTATGAACCGACGCCTTATGCGGCACTCGGCGAATTATGCGAAACCTATCCGTTTCAAAAAGAGGATACTGTCATCGATTTCGGGTGTGGGAAAGGGCGTTTAAACTTTTACTTACATGACCGATTCGACTGTTCCGTCATCGGAATCGAGATGAATGGACAATTTTACGAGGACGCACTTCGGAATATGGCGAAATACCAAAGTCGACGGAAGCGGCGTTCCGGAAGTTTGCGATTCGAACAGACGTATGCCGAGCAGTATACCATTCCGGATGAGGCGAATAAGTTTTATTTCTTTAATCCATTCTCTTCACAAATTTTCATGAAAGTGATCGATCACATTTTAAGTTCGGTCGAACGTTCCCCGCGTTCGGTTGATCTCATCTTGTATTACCCGACCGATGAATACCGGGAGTACCTGGAGCGCCATACCGTATTCGAGCAAATCGATGAGATTCGATTACGAGACCTCTATGAAAAAAATCATGACGAGAGGTTCGTCATCTATCGCTTTGATCCGAACAAACTGCTTCAAAACGGGTATGAATACAGTGAGGAAAGAAATAAAAGATAGGGAGGTCGGATGATGATCCGTTTGGAGCATGTGACGAAGGAATTTGCGCCGGGGCGTGGAATATTCGATGTCAGTTTTACAGTTGATCCGGGTACGATATTCGGTTTCATCGGACCAAACGGATCTGGAAAATCAACGACACTCCGACATTTGATGGGACTAATGGTTGCGGACGATGGAAGGGCGACGATCGGTGGTTTTGATTGCTGGAAGCAAAGTAAAGAGGTGAAGCAGTTGGTCGGTTATTTGCCGGGGGAGATTAGTTTACCTGGAGACATGACGGGAGCAGACATGCTGGATTTGATGCAACGACTACACGGTAGCAATCCGGCACGGCGACAACTGTTGTTGAAACGATTTCCTTTTGAGACGAAGACGAAAATCCGCAAGATGTCAAAAGGGATGAAGCAAAAACTGGCACTTGTCGGTTGCTTCATGAAAGATGCACCGGTCTATCTACTTGATGAGCCAACCAGTGGACTTGATCCTTTGATGCAAGAGCGTTTTTTAGAGTGGATCGAACAGGAGAAGCATGCTGGAAAAGCGATTCTGATGAGTTCACACCACTTTCCGGAGATGGAAAAATCGTGCGATCGAGCGGCTTTAATCAAAGCAGGGCGCATCATCGTCGAATCGGATATTCATGAGTTGGTTCGATCGAGTCGAAAGACGTATACGATCGTCTTCCGAACGGAGGTGGAAGCAGCACAGTTCGCGATGCAAGTCGGTGTTGAACCGAAGCGGCTGGAAGTCAGTTTTCAAACGGATGAGACGCTGAGCTTGAATCAGGCGATCGCTTATTTAACCCAGTACGATGTACGGCTGATTCGTCCGTCAGCAGATGATTTAGAACAGGTCTTCTTGCATTATTATGGAGAGGAGGAATCGTCGTGATATTGTTGATCCGCTCTTTATTCAAGCAGGTCAGAAAGCCCATGCTTGCTTATGCGATTGGAACGAGTCTCTACTTATTGATGCTTGCGTTGCTTTATCCATCGATGATGAAGACTGGTTTACTAGAAACAAAACTAGAAGCGTTACCTCCAGAAGTCTTAAAAGCATTTCAATACGATAAGGTGACGGGATTCGATAATGTACTGGATCTGCTCGGAGGGAACTATTATGGATTGATCTTTCAAGTCATTGCGAGTCTATTCTTGCTCTCATTAGCAGCGCGCCTCGTTGCGCGACCGATCGACAACGGAGAGCTGATCGTCTATCTCGCAGCCCCGATCACCCGGAATGCGTATACGTTTGCTGTCGCGATCGTCATGGGTATCGCAAGTATGGTTCTCGTAGGACTGAATGGACTTGTCTTGATGGTATCCGACTGGTGGATGACAGATATTTCGATCAATGACGTCATCTTATGGCGGATTCAGCTCAATGCGCTATTGTTACTCTTGGCGATCGGCGCCTTTACGTTATTCGTTGCGACGTTATTTGACGAAGAACGTCGTGCTTTTTCGCTTGCCGGTAGTGTGCTGGTTCTATCGATCGTCTTGACGATTCTGTCGGAGCTAAGTGACAAGACGGAGTGGCTCCGTTATCTATCCGTCTTCTCCTTATTCAATACGACGCAATTACTAGAAGGAACGAATCATTTTCTTCTTCATTCCATTCTTTTACTTGTCCTCTGTCTCGTGTTCTTGACTGGAGCAGTCGTTCAATTCGGACGTCGGAGTCTGTCGATTTGATCGAAAGTGGCGCAAAAACTTTACAGAAAGTGAACATTTAGGATTTGAACGTTGCGTCACGCGCTGATTTTTACTAAGATAAAGGAATGTTGTAGTTCTGGAAAAAGAAATGAGGTCTTTCGAAATGAATAAACCATCCATTTATGGATTAACGCTTGAGCAGATGACAGAATGGTTATCGAATCAAGGGCACAAACCATTCCGTGCCAAACAAGTATGGGATTGGCTCTACCGTAAACGTGTCACGACTTTCGCGGAAATGACGAATGTCAACAAGGATTGCCTTGAGTTGTTAGATCAGAGTTTTACGATTGACTCGATGACAGAAGCGGTCAAGCAAGAATCAGCAGACGGAACAATCAAGTTCCTTTTCAAATTATATGATGGCAACTTGATTGAAACGGTTCTGATGCGTCATAAGTACGGTCTTTCTGTCTGTGTTACGACACAGGTCGGCTGTAACATCGGCTGTAGCTTCTGTGCAAGTGGTCTGATCAAGAAGAGCCGCGACTTGTCAGCAGGCGAAATCGTTGAGCAAATCATGAACGTCCAACATCACCTCGATGCAGTCGGTAACGAAGAACGTGTCAGCCACGTCGTCGTCATGGGTATCGGTGAACCGTTCGATAACTTCGACAACATGGTTGACTTCTTGAACGTCATCAAGGACCACAATGGTCTTGCGATCGGTGCACGTCACATCACGGTTTCAACAAGTGGTTTGGCAGACAAGATCTACAAGTTCGCTGACTTGAAACTCCAAGTCAACTTAGCCATCTCGCTTCACGCACCAAACAATGAATTGCGTACGCAAATCATGAAAATCAACCGGGCGATCCCGCTTGAGAAATTGATGCCAGCGATCGATTATTACGTTCAAACGACGAACCGTAAAATCACGATCGAGTACATCTTGCTTCGTGGCGTCAACGACCAAAAAGAACACGCAGTCGAACTAGCAAAACTGTTCGAAGACAAACGTCACCTGACGTATGTCAACTTGATTCCGTACAATCCAGTCGATGAGCACGGTCAATATCAGCGCAGTACGTCTGAAGATATCACGACGTTCTACGATACGTTGAAAAAGAACGGCTTGAACTGTGGTGTTCGTCTCGAGCACGGAACAGACATCGATGCGGCATGTGGTCAATTACGTAGTAAGCAAATCAAAAAAGATAAAGTAGCATCCAAATAATTCGTTGGGCTTCTCATCGTTTCGGTGGGAAGCTTTTTTTACGATAAGAAATGAGGACATTCTATGACACGTACACGATTCAATGATTTTAACTTAAGCACACCGATTCTCGATTCGATCGAGCAACTCGGTTACACGACACCAACCGAAGTCCAACAATCGGTCATCCCCGTCGTATTATCCGGAAAAGACGTCATCGTCAAATCACGGACAGGAAGTGGGAAGACGGCTTCCTTCGCAATCCCCCTTTGTGAACTCGTCGAGTGGGAAGAAAACAAACCACAAGTCTTAGTCTTGACGCCAACACGTGAGCTGGCCTTGCAGGTCAAAGAAGACATCATGAACATCGGACGCTATAAGCGGATCAAAGCGACGGCCGTCTTCGGCAAGCAACCGTTCCGTGGACAAGTCACGGAACTCAAACAAAAGACACACGTCGTCGTCGGTACACCGGGACGTGTACGCGATCATATCGAGCGGGGCACGCTATCGCTTGAGAAAATCCGTTACGTCGTTTTAGATGAAGCGGACGAAATGCTGAACATGGGCTTCCTCGATCAAGTCGATGCCATCTTGTCCGAGTTACCGAAGGAGCGGATGACACTGTTGTTCTCTGCGACCTTCCCAGAAGACATCGAACAGTTGAGTGATCGTTACATGGAGGCACCAAAACGAATCGAAGCGGGCGAGACCGTCGTCTCAACGATTACGCATAGTTATATTCCGGTGACGGACAAGACGAAGTTCGCCATTTTAAAAGATGTCCTCGTCGCTGAAAACCCGGATCGTTGCATGATCTTCTGTCGGACGAAAGAACACGTTGATTTCGTCGCGAATGGTCTACGCGCCCATGACTATCCAGTTGAAGCAATTCACGGTGGGATGGAACAAGACGATCGACTCGATGCGATGAAAGCCTTCCGTGCAGGGAAGTTCCGAATTCTTGTCGCAACAGATGTCGCAGCACGCGGCATCGATATCGAGAACATCACGCACGTCATCCAGTATGATCTCCCTGTCGAACGAGAAAGCTACGTTCACCGGACCGGTCGGACGGGGCGGGCAGGAGCAGCCGGACAAGCAATCAGTCTCGTCACACCGGCAGACGAACGTCGCCTAAAGGAAATCGAGCAGTATCACGGGAAACTGACACGTCGCCAAGCACCAACGGAAAAGGACTTGATGCGAACAGCGGATGCATTCGAAGAGAAAATGGCGACGGAAGATACGCGTTCTTCGAAAACGGAACAGCTTGATGCGGACATCATGAAATTGTTCTTTAACGGTGGGAAGAAGAAAAAACTCCGTGCCGTCGACTTCGTTGGAACGATTGCGAAGATTGAAGGCGTCACAGCAGACGACATCGGCATCATCTCGATTCAGGATACGTTGACGTATGTCGATATCCTCAACGGGAAAGGTCCGCTTGTCCTCCGGGCGATGAAGACGACGAAGGTCAAAGGGAAACAATTGAAAGTGTACGAAGCATTCAAGAAATAAGACAAGCCGGTCATTCTCCGCTTAAGCGAAGAGGGACCGGCTGTTTTGCGTCAAGGCATGTCCAAGATGGAGTCCGCTAGCAGCTGCTTGGGCAAGCGAGTGTGTGGCACCGGAACAATCCCCGATCGCATAGACACCGGGACATGTCGTCTCAAACGTCTCTGACGTCTCAAGCATCGGTGCGTAAAACTTGCCATCTAATCCGTAAAGCAACGTATCTCCCGGAAGTTCCACTTCAAGGAGTTGCTCAAGGCGCTCTAAAAACCCTTCTAAGACGAGCAGGTCTTCTGTAGGCACTTCTGCATGCAAATTACCGGGGGACGCGGTTAGGGAAGGGACAATGGTGTTACGACTCAGTTGATCGTTTGCCGTCGCTCGCGATGCTCGGAAATCACTGAGTCGCTGAACGAGGATGCGATCACCACCTTGGTTGATTCCGCCAATGATGCGTGCGGCATACGCATTCGCTTTCGCTAGCGTCGAAAAATAACGCGGGAGAAATAGTGTAAAGTTCAGATTCGTCGAGCCATCTGCCGTCTCGTGGACGTTTTGGCCGTCCGGCATGACGAGTCCTTCTTGATATTTGCGGATGATCCGTCCGCGCGGATTCATGCAATAGGTGACGGCTTGACCGTAAGGCGAGTCGTAACCGAGCTTCGTCTCGAACGTCTCCTGTAACAATGTCCGAAATAGCGCCTCATCCGTCTCGATTCGCACCCCGAGATCAAGTCGAGTCCGCTGTGGGGTGACACCAAGCGTCGCTAACTTTTGCAACGTAAAGTCTGCACCTGAACGACCTGTCGCGAACACAATCCGTTGACTGACGAAGATCTCGTCCGCTGTTTTGATCGTAAACGGCTCTGATTTCGTGATCTGCTCGATTGTCGTTTCGAACCGGGCATCGAGACGTGGTAATAAGGCGTCCTCAAACGCCGTGAAGACAGCAGCTGTCCGTACTGTGCCTAAATGACGGACGGTCGTCTCGACCGAATGTAGACCGGCGCGACGGGCACGAGACGCTACAGTAGAGGAATGCGTCGAGTAGGTCTCAACTGTACCTCCACCATATGTACATAAAAGATCATCGACTTCTTGGAACAGTCGTCGTGTCGTCTCTTCACCGATTTTTGAGACGAGTTCCCCGCCGAATCCTGTCGCATAATTGAACTTTCCTTCTGATTTGCCAAGCCCTGCGAATCCAAGATACGCATCTTCTGTCGTTCGTTCACGGATTGGTTTTCCGGCATCGAGCAGTAAGACGCGTTGCCCGTCTTCAACAAGCTGATGGGCGAGGAAAATTCCTGCCACACCGGCTCCGATAATCGTCACATCATACATTACTGACGCCTCCTTTTCTTTGAGTATATAAAAAAGCCGGATTCCTATGAAAGGAATCCGGACTGAGTGAGATCGCTTATTTCCACTCTGCGATGTCAGCGATTGGTAGACGAACCGATGGGTATCCTGCGTCCACGGCTTTACCGATTGAAAGCAACATGACTGGGAGGTAACGCTCTTTTTCAAGACCGAATGCTTCTGCGATTTGGTCTTTTTCGTAACCACCGATTGGGTTTGTATCGTAACCGTGTGCACGAGCGACGAGCATCAATTGCATTGAAACGAGACCTGAGTCGATCAAGATGCTATCACGTAATGTTTCAACGTCTTCTGGACGGTAGAAACCTTTGATGGCTGGTACTTGGCGATCACGTACTTCTTGTGGCATAAGACCTTTTTCAACAGCCATGTCGTAGATTGTCTCGATGCTGTCGACCGCGTTCATGTCACCGAAGACAGCGATGACAGCAGAAGATGTCTCGACTTGAACTTGGTTGAATTTTGCGAGTGGTGCGAGTGTCGCTTTACCTTCTTCGCTATCGATGACGAGGAAACGCCATGGTTGCATGTTAACTGAAGATGGAGCAAGTGTTGCTTCTTCAAGGATTTGTGTCATTTCTTCTTTTGAAATTTTTACGTTCGTGTCGTAGTTACGAATCGAGCGACGTCCTTTAACGATTTCCATGAAGTCCGTTGTTGTTTGAGTAGTCATAATTATTCAATCTCCCTTGTGTGTTTTCTCTTTTTTATAGTGTGAAAAACTTATTTCCAGTCTGCGATGTCGTTGATCGGTAGGCGAACCGATGGGTATCCTGCGTCAACTGCTTTACCAATCGATAGCAACATGACTGGTACATAGCGCTCTTTTTCAAGACCGAATGCTTCCGCGATTTGATCTTTCTCGTAACCACCGATTGGGTTTGTATCATAACCGTGTGCACGAGCGACGAGCATCAATTGCATCGAGACGAGACCCGAGTCAATCAAGATGCTGTCTTTCAAGTCGTTTGCTGATACGCTGCTGTACATCCCTTGGATCGCTGGTACTTGGCGATCGCGTACTTCTTGTGGCATGAGCCCTTTTGCGACAGCTGTATCGTAGATGTTCTCGAGTTGATCAACAGCGTTCATGTCACCGAAGACGGCGATGACAGCAGAAGATGTTTCGACTTGGACTTGGTTGAATTTCGCGAGTGGTGCAAGTGTCGCTTTGCCTTCTTCGCTATCGATGACGAGGAAACGCCATGGTTGCATGTTGACAGAAGAAGGTGCGAGTGTTGCTTCTTCAAGAATTTGTGTCATTTCTTCTTTTGAGATCTTCACGTCTGTATCGTAGTTACGAATCGAACGGCGTCCTTTGACGATTTCCATGAAGTCTGTTTGAGTTTGCGTTGCCATATTAAAGCGACTCCTCTTTTAATTTAGGTAATGTTTCGGCGTTCGCTTCGATGCGTTGAATCATCTCAGCTAACGTCCGTTGTTCTTCAGCAGAGAATCCTTCGAGTAAGTTCTCGAGGAACTCCTCTTTTTGTTCGCGTAATCGTGCAATGCGCGTCGCCCCTTGTTCCGTTAAGGAAACAAGAATCACCCGATTGTCAGCGGCTGAACGCTCGCGAGCAATCATCCCTGTCGATTCCAGGTGTTTGAGGTGACGGGTCACCGCCGCGTGATCGACATTGACGCGTTTTTGCAATTCTTTTTGACTGATCGTTTGATCGACTTGTAGTTGAGCAAGTAGGTCCATTCGCGTCTGACTGAAACCATCCGTACAGAGATCGAATTTTTGAGCAATCGTCTTATTGACGGAGACGAGTGCATAGATCAAACGTCCTTTTTCGGTGCAGGAAATACTCAATCCATCACATCCTTCCCTTCGTTCGAAGAAACCTTTGACGTATCAAAGATTGATATGTAAACGAATATAACGTGTTTATTTTGATGACGCAACTTATCTGCTTCTGACATAAAAAAAGATATCATTCACGCGGAATGATATCGAGTCAGGCGACTTAGCTAATTTGGCGTTCAGACGCTGGAAGTCCTTTTGCATCAATTGCTGCAATGATCCGGCGGAAATAGAACAACCAAAATTGCAGGAACGGTCCGATCAGGAAAATCGAGAGGATCGTACCGAAGAAAACAGGTCCTCCAAGCAACCAACCGATGCCGCATGCCGTGACTTCCATGATCGTCCGCATCAGACGAATTGACGTTCCGAAGCGCTCTGCAAGTGTCAGCGTCAACCCATCACGTGGACCGGCCCCGTATCCAATAGCGACATACAGACCAGCGCCCATCCCAATGATGAAGATACCGAAAATCAGCCAGAGCGTATTCAACCAGATCGACTCAAAAGAAGGTAAGAGATGAGAACCAAGAACAAGATTCATGAAGACACCGACGAAAATCGCGTTGACGAGCGTTCCGATTTGCGGTGTGACGCGGTCTAACGCGTACTTCACGAAAACGAGTAATAGACCGACAAGCAAGATGATCGTTCCGACGGATAGCGGCGTCTTCTTTTGGAGACCAAGATGTAATACATCCCACGTCGAGACACCGAGTTCAGCCGTGATCATCATCGATGAGCCGAGAGCGAGTAAAAATAAACCGAGTAGGAAGAGTCCCCACTTTAACGTAGCGCGTAATAACCAGGAAGCACGATGACGCGTCATGTCTAACACCTCATTTCTTAAAAATAATTGATTCGTTAACTGTATCATGAGGAAAGTAGAAGAAGAAAGACGAAATTTTCCGTTTTTTCCATCTTAAGAAGGAGGGGAAGGTCGAAAGAGAAACGTATACTGAAGAAAAAAGGAGATGACAGGATGAAAGCGATCCGGCACCTGATTCGTTTTACATACATAGAAGCCATCTGTTGTGTCTTTCCCGTCATGATTTTCGCAGCGCTTGCTCTTTCACGTTATCTTCCTGCTGAACCGATCGCGCGATACGATCTCCTGTTGCTATGGTGTCTTCTCGTCCAAATCGTCTTACTTGTCACGCGTTATGAAACGCTGGAAGAGTTCAAACTGATCTTACTCTTTCACGTGATTGGTCTAGCACTTGAACTGTTCAAGGTGAACGTTGGGTCTTGGAGTTATCCGGAACAGGCTCTAACGAAAGTGGCTGGTGTTCCCTTGTATGCAGGATTCATGTATGCAAGTGTCGCAAGTTATGTCTGTCAAGCGTTCCGAAGATTTCATTTACGCTTCACAGCATTTCCACCGCCTTGGCTTGCGATCAGCGTCGGCAGTCTCGTCTATCTCAACTTCTTCACCCACCATTGGATCTTCGATGCACGCTGGCTATTGATGGTCCTCGTCGTCCTTGTCTTCTATAAGTCATGGGTTCATTTTACGATCGAGCAGACGATCTACCGGATGCCGCTCGTCCTATCCTTTTTACTGATTGCCTTTTTCATTTGGATCGCGGAGAACATCGTGACGTTCTTTAAAGGCTGGGTCTATCCGCATCAGGAAGGAGGCTGGGCAGTCGTTGATCTTGGAAAATTGTCTTCTTGGTTCCTGCTTGTGATCATCACGGTTTTGATCGTCATCGTCGCGAAATACAAGCGTCAGGATCCGGCTGTGGAGATATATCAGCGTACATAGACGAAAAACATGACATTTCGTTTGCGATGAAGCGCTTCGATGTTCAACGTTCGTTCTAACATGTGGACGACAACTTGAGCGTGCTTGGCTCAACCAGCAACGAGACGGGAAATTATTGAAAAAAGAGTGAAACATTAGAAATTTTAAGCCGTAGAGTAAGGTGAGAACTTATTTTTCAAGGAGGACCTTACTCATGTCATCTCAATTAAAGAAAGCAGCGAAGGAGTCGCTCAGCGGTCGTTGGGGATTTGCAGTCCTAGCTTTTCTGCTGTTTAGTATTATTCAGGGTGTTCCTAATTTATTTGGATCGGATATCGATGAGCCGTCTAGTAGTATAGATCTCGTTGTATCATTGGTGTCGATTTTATTGATTCCAGTAGGAGTCGGTTGGACATGGATTGCCATGTCGATTGCTCGTGGCGAAGAAACGAAAGTGACGGATTTGTTTGAGCCATATGGTATGTTCCTGAAAGTGGTGGGGCTGGCCATTGTTCAGTTCATCTTTATCGCGCTCTGGACGTTACTCTTAATCATCCCTGGTATCATCAAGTCATTCTCTTACTTGTTGACGTTCTACATCCTTCGGGATGAACCATCGATCGGTATTCTCGAGGCCATCACACGCTCACGGCAACTCATGGATGGACACAAGATGGAAGCATTCTTGCTCTTCTTATCGTTTATCGGTTGGGCGTTGCTTGTCATTGTTACGCTTGGTCTTGCTGTCCTATGGGTCGGACCATACTTCAGTGTCACGCTTGCCAAATTCTACGATCGTATTCGTGGGGAGCAAGCGCCAGAGCAGACATCAGATTTCGTCGCACCATACTAATTCCGAATCCCGACATCACGTCGGGATTTTTCTTTAGGGATAAATCCGATAGGAAAAGACGGTTTAATGGTTGCTTTAGTTCAATGAATTCTGTACGATGAATGCAATACATCTTATCTAGAGAAGTCGAGGGACTGGCCCGAAGACACTTCAGCAACCCCGCCGCTATGGCGGAAGGTGCTACTTCCAGGAAGGGATACCTTCTGAAGATAAGAGCGGACAGGACAAGATACCGTCGCTCTTTTCGAACTTCGAAAAGAGCGTTTTTTTTATCATAAGGGGGACGATGGAGTGGAGTATGGTTTTTGGTTACCGATTTTTGGGGGATGGCTACGTAACGTCGAGGATGAACAGATGCCAGCAACATTCGATTATGCGAAACAAGTCGCACAAACAGCTGAACGCATCGGCTTCTCGACGACGTTGATTGCGGAATTGAACTTGAACGATATCAAAGGCATCAAGGAACCGAGTCTTGAGGCATGGACAACGGCAGCGGCGATTGCTGCAACAACAGAACGCCTTGAGATCATGACAGCGGTTCGTCCCGGGTTCCATAATCCAGCGACGACGGCGAAGATGGCGGCAAACATCGATCAGTTGAGTGGAGGGCGATTTACGCTCAATGTCGTCTCAGCCTGGTGGGCAGAAGAAGCAAAACAATACAACGGTATTTTTACTGCACATGATGAGCGCTATGCCCGGACGGAAGAGTTCGTCACGGTCATGAAAGGACTATGGGCAGATGCGTCACCGTACAGCTTCTTCGGTCATCACTACACGATCGAACAGGCAGAACTCCATCCGAAACCTGTCCAGCGTCCGGGAATTAAGCTCTACGCTGGTGGAGAAAGTGAAGCCGGAAAACGGACGATCGTCGAACATTGTGATGCCTACGTCATGCATGGAGGCACTGTTGAAGAAGTAGCTCATAAAATCAATGACATGAAAATACGCCGGGAAGCGACGGGACACGCACCGCTTGAGAGCTTCGGTCTTGCTGCCTACATCATTTGTCGGGATACGGAAGAAGAAGCGCTTCTTGAGTGGCAACGCATCACGGACGTCAAGGAAGACAGCGCCGGTTATGCCGGTTATCAAGATTTCATCAGTAAATCGCAACTGGAACAACAGGTCGAGCGAAATGATTATTCCGTTTCGAACCGTGGTCTGCGACCGAACTTGATCGGAACACCAGAACAGATTGCCGAACGGATTCTAGCGTTCGAAGCCGTTGGTGTCACGTTACTCTTGTTACAATTCTCACCACAACTTGAAGAAATGGAACGCTTTGCTTGTGACGTAATGCCACTGGTCGAAGCGAAACGAAAGGTAGGTCAACAATCATGACGAAAATTCATATTCTCCACGAAAACCAAGAATGGACGGATCATCTCATCAAACGTCTCGAAGAACTCAAGTTGCCGTACGAGCAGTGGCACTTAAATGAAGGAATCGTACCGTTAGATGAACTGCCGCCAGAAGGTGTCTTTTACAGTCGTATGAGTGCGTCTTCGCATACGCGGGGGCATCGTTACGCGCCGGAGTTGACGGAAGGGGTCCTCGCTTGGTTAGAAGAGCATGACCGGACCGTCTTTAACGGAACGCGTGCGCTTCGTCTTGAAGTCAGCAAAGTCAATCAATACACGGCGTTGCGGAAGGCTGGGATTCGTGTACCGAAGACGACGGCTGCCGTCGGACGCGATCAAATCGTACAAGCAGCAAAAGAGATCGGTGTTTCGTCATTCATCACGAAACACAACCGTGCAGGGAAAGGTCTCGGCGTCCAGTTATTCCATTCGATTGAAGCACTTGAAGCTTATCTCGACGGTCCGACATTCGACGAACCAGTCGATGGCATCACGTTGATTCAAGAGTATATTCAAGCACCAGAACCGTACATCACACGTTGTGAGTTCGTAGGTGGAAAGTTGGTCTACGCGGTTCGAGTCGATACATCAGAAGGTTTTGAGCTTTGCCCAGCGGATGCATGTGTGATCGACGACTTGTTCTGCCCAGTTGGTGAAGAAGCGCCACAAACACCGATGAAGTTCCAAATCGTTGAAGGCTTCGATGACCCGATCATCCAAAAGTATGAAGCATTCCTCCAAGCGAACCAAATCGCGGTCGCAGGCATCGAGTTCATTAAGGATGCGTCAGGTACGATCTATACGTATGACGTCAATACGAATACGAACTATAATTCGGATGCCGAGGCAGCTGCAGGACGCTACGGCATGCTCGAACTAGCGAAGTTCCTCGGTGCAGCCCTTGAAACAAGCACAGTAAAATAAGAATCTGCTCCCGCCCTGTCACCGGACGTTACAAGACCGGATGACAGGGTATTTCTATAGAAAAGGGGGCGGATCTATGATTACGTGGAGAGAAGAACGACAGCTCGATATCCCGATTGAGGAAGCATGGCACTTGTTTGATCACACGCGATTGCAGCGTTTGATTCCAAACGTCGTCCAGCATGAGGTGATTGAACGAAAACCGGGTGTCGTCGGTTCGACGTATCGTCAAACGTACATGCAGGGCAACCGACTCGAAACCTACATCGTGACCGATTTAGCCTATACGAATGAGCCGGACTTTAAACAAAATACGATTGGATTCACGTTAGCTAAAATATTTAAGATTGAGATGACGTTTACGCTCAAACCACTTGGACACGCTCGTTGTCTGTTGATTTATACAGGAAAAAATGAAGGGGCAAACTTCGTTGGGAAAAGTCTCTTGTCACTCGGTGGCGAACGAGAAAACGAGAAAATTGTTCAGGCCTTGTTGCAACGTGTCGAAGAAGAGGCAGCGAAACAAAAGAAGAACAATGCATGAAAAAACGGATTCCCGCGCCTGAAAATCCGTTTTTTCATATCTTATCGATTCGTATACGATTTGTGACCACTCGGTAAAACGGATAGGCAGTCGACACCTTGATAACGTTCTCGTTTTCTATCGCTGGATCGAGCGATTTTGGATTATCAAAAAGCTTAGTTACCGACTACTATTTTTAAGTATAAATACGGTTATTAAATTTTCATTTAATCCAAAGATTATATCGTTACGATAGTCGACGCAAACGAGAAATCTGTGAATCATCTTGAAGCTCCTTTAATGGTCGAAACCGAACAGCTCGTAATTCTTGTTGATCAAGCGATAGTTCAGGATCGATCCCGAGTCGAGGTTCAGGACTATCTAAGACACGGCGAACGAGAAAACATGTCTCTGTTCCTTGATCCATTGAAATCTCGTAAAGTTTCCGTTCGACCGTGACGTGAAGATGCGTTTCTTCTAACACTTCTCGCACGACGGCATGCTCTTTAGTTTCACCGTTCTCGACACCTCCGCCGGGTAACGTCCAAAATGTCCGGGAAGGGGTATGTAACTCGACCATTAGAATCTGTTGCTCTTCAATCAACGCAGCGCATACGCGATGTCGCATATCGCATTCCTCCTTCAACGTGTTCAAAAAAGAGACCGAAACGACAGTTCCGGTCTCTTTTAAAATCATTGTGCGTATAACGCTGTTAATTGCTGTTGGATCGTATCGTTGTTCAAATACTCATCGTATGTCGTTTCTTTATCGACGATACCGTTTGGTGTCAACTCGATGATGCGGTTCGCGATCGTTTCGACGAACTGGTGGTCATGCGAGCTGAAGAGCATTGCGCCTTTATAAGCGATCAAACCATCGTTGAGTGCCGTGATCGATTCGAGATCCAAGTGGTTCGTTGGATCGTCGAGTACAAGGACGTTAGCACCACTGAGCATCGCTTTTGAAAGCATACAACGGACTTTTTCGCCCCCGGATAAGACAGATGCTTTTTTCATGACTTCTTCTCCTGAGAAGAGCATCCGACCGAGGAATCCACGGAGGAACGTATCGCTCTCATCTGCCGGTGAATACTGACGGAGCCAATCGAGGATCGTCTTATCCGAGCCTTCGAAGAATTCCGAGTTATCTTTCGGCAAGTATGATTGGGAAGTCGTGACGCCCCATTTGAATGTACCGCTGTCCGGTTCCATCTCACCCATAAGGATTTTGAATAGTGTCGTGATCGCGATATCGCTCTGGCTGATGAACGCGACTTTATCCGTCTTGTTCAACGAGAAGCGGACATTATCAAGGACTTTGACGCCATCGATCGTCTTCGAGAGACCATCGACCATCAAGAGATCATTTCCGATTTCGCGTTCTGGCGTAAAGCCAACGAACGGATAACGACGTGATGATGGACGAATGTCGTCGAGTGTGATTTTATCAAGCAATTTCTTCCGTGACGTCGCTTGTTTCGCTTTCGAAGCGTTTGAGCTGAAACGTGCGATGAAGGCTTGAAGTTCTTTAATCTTCTCTTCTTTTTTCTTGTTTTGGTCACTTGCCATACGCGAAGCAAGCTGACTTGATTCATACCAGAAATCATAGTTTCCGATATACAGTTGGATCTTACCGTAATCAAGATCCGCCATGTGCGTACAGACGTTGTTCAAGAAGTGACGGTCGTGGGAAATGACGATGACCGTGTTTTCGAATCCGATCAAGAATTCTTCAAGCCATTTGACAGCTTTCAGGTCGAGTCCGTTTGTCGGCTCATCGAGTAAAAGAATGTCAGGTTTACCGAACAATGCTTGGGCAAGCAAGACTTTAACTTTTTCAGATCCTGTCAGCTCAGCCATCGTTTTCGAGTGAAGGTCTTCCTTGATGCCAAGTCCTTGTAGAAGCATCGCTGCTTCCGACTCCGCTTCCCAACCGTTCATTTCAGCGAATTCACCTTCGAGTTCAGCAGCACGCATGCCGTCCTCATCTGAAAAATCTTCTTTCATATAAATCGCATCTTTTTCTTTCATGACTTCATAGAGACGTTTGTGTCCCATCATGACTGTTTCGATGACTTGGAATTCTTCGTATTCGTAATGGTTCTGGCGAAGGACGCCTAAGCGTTCGCCTGGTGTGATGATGACATCGCCTTGTTGTGCTTCAATGTCACCAGCGAGAATTTTCAAGAACGTTGATTTACCGGCACCGTTCGCACCGATCAGACCGTAACAGTTACCTGGCGTGAACTTGATGTTAACGTCTTCGAATAATTTTCGGTCCGCAAAGCGAAGACCGACGTTTTGTACTGTAATCATATAGAGATGAACCCTCGTTTCTAGTAAGTGATGTGCTCATTCGAGTGTACCACAAATCATGATCTGTCGTAGAGCAGGCAAAGTTCTTTCCATATTAGGACAGAAATTAAAAATAAGCAACCGGACATTTAAAATAATGAAACATTTTCCAGATGGATGCGTAGAAGAAAGTAAGGAATTCGCTAGAGGAGGGGTTAGATGGCCATCTTTTTCACGTTATTGTTTTTCGCCCTCATCGTTTTGCTTGGCATGGAACTCTATCGCTATATCCAAGAAAAGATTGATAAAGGAGATTCAGAATGAGAGAAATCAAACCGAAGAAAAAAATTCGTCCATCGATGATCATCGCCGGTGTACTTGTATTAGCCCTGCTGGCTACAACGCCGTTCGTCGTCGAACAAATCGAACCCGGACAAGTTGGTGTCGTTTATACCCCGTCAAGCGGTGTCAAAGATGAGACGTTATCACAAGGCTGGCATGTCGTTTCACCAATCACGCGGGTGACGGAGTATCCGATCCGGACACAGACGAAGTCGCTTGAGAACATGACACTTGCAACCAAGGATGGAAAGAACATCGTCGTTGACTTTACATACAGCTTCTCCGTCTCACCGGATAAGGTGACGAAAGTCTTCAACAAGTTCGGACCGATCGAAATCGATGAGATTGCCAAAGGTTACTTGAAACAACGACTCTATGATGCGTCGCGTGAGCAAATCTCGAAAGTTACCGTCCTTGAACTGTTCGGTGAAAAATCAGGAAACGTCTCGACGAGCATTCAGACGCAGTTTGCAGAAGACGTCAAGGATATCGGTTTCATCATCGAGGATGTCGCACTCGGTGCACCAAAACCAGATGAAAAGACACAGGAAGCAATCGATGCGCGTGTCAAAGCGTCGCAGGAACTCGATAAAAAGAAAACGGATCTTGAAATCGCTAAAGCAGAGGCAGAACGTCTTCGCGTAGAAGCAAAAGGAGCAGCCGATGCGCGTTTGATCGAAGCTCAAGGGTTGGCAAAAGCACAAAAAGAATTACAGAAGACGTTGACGAAAGAAATGATTCAATACGAAGCTGTCAAGAAGTGGGACGGGAAATCACCACTCGTCAGTGGATCAGGGAGTATGGTTCAACTACCGATTCCTGACGGTACGACACAAGAAAAAAACTAATTGAAATATGTCTAAGATAAACCGCTTAAAGACCACAACGGTAGACGTGAAAAAAGCAGATTCTCAGCGCTGAGAATCTGCTTTTTGATTAGCGCGAAGCTTGTTCAAATCCTTGAGCGATGGCAATGATGACTTGTGTTGCTTTGACCATATTATCGACCGAAATGAATTCAAACTTGCCGTGGTAGTTCTCGCCACCAGTAAAGATGTTCGGTGTCGGAAGACCCATGTATGAAAGTTGTGATCCATCCGTTCCACCACGGATCGGCTTAATGATCGGTGTGATGTCAAGCGACTCCATCGCTGCATGAGCGATATCAATGATGTGCATGTGGGGTTCGATTTTTTCGCGCATATTGTAGTACTGATCGTGTAAATCGATTTCCACACTACCTGCGCCATACTTTTTGTTCCACTCATCGACAAGGGCAGATAAGAAGTGTTTCCGTCCTTCGAATGCCTCACGATCAAAATCACGAATGATGTAGTCGAGTGTCGTTTTTTCGACAGAACCGTCAAACGAAATTAAGTGGAAGAATCCTTCGAAACCATCCGTGAATTCAGGAGACTCTTCTCCAGGAAGACGATCGTGGAATGCCATCGCATGTTTCTGCGAATTGACCATCTTATCTTTTGCTGTTCCTGGATGGACATTCGTTCCATGGAAGACGATTTTGGCCGCAGCCGCATTAAAGCTTTCGTATTCGAGTTCACCAAGCGGACCGCCGTCGACCGTATAAGCATACGTGGCATCGAATGCTTCGACATTGAAGTGATGTGGTCCACGACCAATCTCTTCATCTGGTGTGAAGGCAACACGAATGCGACCATGCTTGATTTCTGGATGTGAAATCAGATGATGCATGGCTGTCATGATTTCTGCGATTCCGGCTTTATTATCGGCACCGAGTAATGTCGTACCATCCGTTGTCATTAAGGTATGACCAACATAGTTGTGTAGTGCCGGAAAATCAGTTGGAGACAGGATGACGGACGGTACTTCACTTAACGTGATGGGATTTCCGTCATATGCTTCCACGAGTTGCGGACGGACATTCGTACCTGTAAAGTCCGTTGCCGTATCAAGGTGAGCAAGGAAACCAATTGTCGGAATGTCTGCATCTGTATTAGCGGGTAACGTAGCCATGACATAACCATTGTCATCGACCGTGACCTCTTCCATGCCAATTGTCTTTAATTCTTCTACGAGCAAACGAGCCAGTGTCCATTGCCCTTCAGTTGTTGGAACAGTTGTACTCTCATAGTTCGACTGTG
The DNA here is from genome assembly GCF_038006045.1 of Exiguobacterium sp. FSL W8-0210. Taxonomy (NCBI): domain Bacteria; kingdom Bacillati; phylum Bacillota; class Bacilli; order Caryophanales; genus Exiguobacterium; species Exiguobacterium sp. FSL W8-0210. The sequence goes on along the minus strand of NZ_JBBOUK010000001.1, from coordinate 3,024,216 downwards.
TATCGACTTTCACGTATGTAGTTAGACGATCAATCAATTCTTGTTTCAAATCAAAAACGTCCCTTCTCGTCATAAGATACCTTCATCATAGCATGAACGACTAATGTGAGAGAATTCTGAATCATGATAGACTAATAATGAAAAAGGGGGAATTCTTCATGAGAGCATTCGTAGTCGATCAGTATGGAAAAGACGCATCACTGACAGAAAAAGACGTCACACCTGAAAAAGCGGGGAAACACGAATTACGGGTTCAAATCGAGGGGTCGAGCATCAATCCACTTGATACGAAGATGTTCTTCGGACATGTGGCGGCGGCTTCGACGACTGGAATTCTCCAGGGCGATGTAACGGGGAAAGTCATTGAAATCGGCGAGGGTGTGACGTCTTTTTCTATCGGCGATCGCATCGTCGCATTCGGTGGCGGACTTGGAACACGTGCCGGTGCGCTAGCGGAAGAAATGCTTGTACCTGAACAGATGGCAGTCTTACGACCGGAAGGGGTCTCGGCTGAGGTTGCTGGTTGTTTACCGGTGATTGGGTTGACGGCGATGGAAATTTTAAAAGAGCGAATCGCGATTACCCCAGGCATCCGTGTATATGTAGCAGGTGGAACGGGTGGAGTAGGACATCTTACCGTACAACTTGCTCGTCATTATGGATGTGACGTCACAGCGAGCGCCTCTTCTGACGAGAAGGCAGCTTGGCTAGAAGCAAAAGGGATCCGCGTTCATCGGTACAAGGAAGAATCGGCTGAAGCGTTGCTAAACCGACTGGATCTGGACGGATTCGACGTCGTCATTGATACAGTCGGCGGTGACCATTTACAAGAATCGTTCATACTCGCTAAAGAACGGGGACGTATCATTTCGATCGCGACACGGACGACACAAGATTTAACGATGATGCATAGTAAAGCTTTGTCACTTGAAGCTGTGTTCGTCGCGCTTCCGTTGCTGAAAGGAAAAGTAGATGAGATGAAACAACAGCAACGTCACTTATCAGAACTCGTTCATTTAGTGGAAGAGGGTGTCCTCGAGATTCGGATTGAAGAGCAGATTCCTTATGAACGCGATGCATTAAACGATCTCTATCAACGATTTGATCAAACATCACACTTTGGTAAAGTGAGTGTATATCCAACCCCTAAAAAATGATTCTCCATTCATTTTACATTTCCTGTTAAAAATATAAAAAAATCCGCTACTGAAAAATTCGGTAGCGGATTTTTTAGATAACAGATCATTTACGGCGAACAAGAATGCTTTTTGGAGCGAGTTGTGGCATGGAAGGAGGAGTCGGGAAATCTTTCTGCTCCGGTTGCTCCCACACGACTTCGAATTTTTGACGCAACTTGTTGAATGCTTGCTCGACAGCTTTTTTCAATTGTGATGCATCAAGAGCAGGACTATCTGTCGTAATCGCAAGCAGTCCTCCACGATTCGTCAGATGAATGACTTTTTGGATCCAAAGGGCGAGATCCTGTTCCGTCCGAAACTGACGTGTCCGTGTATTGACTTGTACGGGTGGATGGAACAAGACGACGTCAAAACGAGTCTTCTTATCCGCTTGTTCGATGTAGTCGAACGCATCCTGAACTAAAATCTTCTGTTTTTCGGGAGTAAAACTGTTCAACATTAGATTATCTTTTGTCTTATTTCGACTACGTGTCGAGAAATCAACGCTTGTCGTTCGAGCAGCTTCACCATAAAGAACAGCTACCGTTAACGTTCCTGTATCGGAAAAGAGGTTAAGTACGGTCTTTCGTTCGACGGAATCGAGAAGGATTCGGCGAAGTTCACGTTGGGCAATGTCAAAACCAGTCCGCATACCAGCATCCAAGTCATATTCATACAACACGCCATATTCTTGTGCGACTTCAGGAAAATCGCCTCGTTCGCCCTTCAAAAAGTCGTCGCCTTTGACCGGTTGAAGATCGACGAGGAAGTCTCGTTTTTCATAAATGCTTCTATAATTCAGTAGTGATTCAAGAGCTTCAAGAATCAGTGGGCGGAATGTATAGATGCCTTCATTTTCGAATGTAATGAGGTAATGATGATCATAACAGTCAATCGTCAAACCACCAATACCATCTCCTGCACCGTTAAAGATACGGAAGGCTTCTGAATACTCTTCAAAAAATTCATTTCGTTTGTCTAACGCTTTTTCAAAAAGTTGTTTGAAGAAGGCGACATCAATCGCTTCTTGCTCGTCCATTGAGAGAGTCCAACCGACACCTTTTTCCTGCTTGCCAAAATAACCGGTCGCGAGGTATTCTTTATGTTCTGTCATCAGATGAAGCAGTCCGCCTGCCTCTTTGACATGGTGCAAAGCTTCGAACATTTCCTTGCGTAAGGCGGGATACCCGCTTCGAATCGATTCAATCCATTTTGGTTTGACGACAATCGGATAAAGTTCACGAGACATGTTAGTTTCCTCATTTCTACTTGTGGATAAGTGCCATAAGTATACCATAAATGGGGTTATCCACATGTGGATAACTGGATATAATAAAACCGCTATTCTTTGCATAATGAACTGCTCCCTGTCAAGTAGACAGGACAAATAATAAAAATCTCTTAAACGGCTTGAGCTCTGTATTCTAACGGAGCCAAGCCGTTTAACCGTTGTTGGTACCGTTCTTCATTATAGAAGTGAATATATTTCTGGATTGCGAGTCGGAGTTCGTCGAACTCCACAAACTTATGTAGATAATAACTTTCGCACTTCAACGCTCCCCAAAAAGACTCCATCGGTCCGTTATCAATACATCTTCCAACCCGAGACATGCTTTGTGTAATGCCTGCCACGCGTGTCATATGACGAAACGCATGAGACGTATATTGAAATCCTCGATCACTATGAAGCAAGGGACGACTTCCCGGTGCGCCCTGTAGGGCGAGTTCGAGAGTATCGAACACGAGCTGATTATTATTGGAGTGCCCAAGAACGAAGGCACGGATGGATCCATCATATAGGTCTAGTATGGCGCTCAAATATGCCTTCTGAGAGGCGCCGTACTTCAGTTCCGTGACATCCGTCACCCATTTTTGGTTCGGTCCTGCCGCGTTGAAATCACGGTTCAGAATGTTCTCTGCGGTCTGTTGAGGGCGATTACGAATATACAAAGGACGTTTCCGGCGTATGACGCAATGAATACCGGCGATATGCATCAGACGACGGACACGCTTCGCGTTGACGTTTCTTCCGAAACGGCGTTTCAGGTTCAATGTCATCCGTCGGTAGCCATAAATTCCGTTCACCGCAAGGTGGATCTCGTTCATCTCTTCGATGATTTTCATGTTCTCCGTTTCACGTGTCTGCGGTATGCCAATCCGGCGTAACCACTTGTAGTAGGCAGCGCGCGAGACACCAGCGAGGTGACATAGGGCGATGATCGGGTAACCAAATTGCTCTACCGATGATTGGATGGCTTCATATTTATCTTGAAGACGAATTTGACTTAACGTGACCTCCTCTCGATCTCCTCTAACTTTTTTAAGAAATCATTCTCCATGCGTAGACGCTCATTTTCTCGCTCGAGTCGTTTCAGCTCTAACGCCAAACGTTCTTCATCCGTCAATTCTTCTACTGGCTTCTGACGCCCGCGACGGTCCATCAGTGCGTCGATTCCGTCCTTCTCGAACTTTCTTACCCAACTATAGATTTGTTGGTATGAGACCCGATGGGTCTCCATGATGCGTTGATAGTCTTTTCCGCTTTGTATACAGTCCATAACTGCCTGAACACGTTCTTCGAATGTGGTGGTTCTACCTCTAGTCATAATGGATCGCTCCTTCAATGGTTTCCCTTTAGTACTATGACTAGTATACTTCTCTATCCACTTCGCAAGTAGACCTTTATCCGAGATATCAAACCGTGCCGTAGCGCTAATAAGCGATTCCTTTTGGTCGAGTACTGCACGTATAGCCTCCATCTTCAGTTCTTCCGGATAACGCGTCCACTCTGTTCGATTACGAAGTGCTATGGAGCCGCCCGTACGATATTTTATCCTCCATCTATTTAAGGTGCTGACTGAAAGCTCGAAGAGCGAGGCAATCGATTTGATCGAGTCGATTCCGTCTTCACACATCTTAATGATTCTTAGTTTTTCATCTGACGAAAACTTAGATGTAGTCATAGAAAAAGCTCCCTTCAAAAAAGTAAACAGTTTTTGTTATTTCAACTGTCTACTTTTTGGGGAGCATATCATAAGTCAAAGGAATAACGGTTTTTGTTATGATAAGCAGAGAACTGAAAAATCTATAATGATTTGGAGTGAAACATAAAAAATGAAAAAACATGTTCAAGTCGTAGGGGCTGTCATTCGCAACGATCATAATGAAATATTGTGTGCACTTCGTAGTAGCCAAATGTCATTGCCCAACTTATGGGAGTTTCCTGGTGGGAAAATTGAGCTACATGAAACGCCTTCACAGTCTTTAGTTCGCGAGATCAATGAAGAATTAAAATGTAATATTAAGGTCAAACAACCAATTGAAAAAACGACGTACGAGTACGATGCTATTATTGTTACATTGCATACGTTTGAAGCTGAAATCGTAACAGGAGAACCGATTGCCGTAGAACATGCAGAGCTTCGCTGGGTATCTGTTTCAGACCTTGATCAGCTTGAATGGGCTCCTGCTGATATTCCTGCAGTTGAGTACATTAAGAAAGAGTTTGCCACTCCTTAAACAGTTCAATTGATAGTGGAGAATGAAGTGACCAAGTCACACTAATCGGTTTAGAACCTGTACTTTGAAGATGCTTTAACTGGCCAAAGTATGTGAACGGTAGCGTTTTTCCTTGTTCTTTATCTGCTTTACGCATAAACAAATGAATACGAATTCCTTCGCTCTCATGGTTTTGATATAAAGTACCCGCTTTACCTGTAGCAGTTGCATTACTTTGAGACTGCCAGTGGAAACGATATTGATCTAAGAAATAATCGTTATATTTTAGTTGCTCATCAATGGCTTCATCTTTGTGTAAATTCACGAATAAAATGTAGTCGTCACCAGCTTGAGCTACGCCCTCACGCCAAGAACCTTCCTGACTTGGTGAACAAAGAAGACGTTGGATAACAGAACGATTGTATGTTTGATGTAATAGAAACGCCTGGTCTTCGATCAACCAGTTGATTCGATCTGGTAGTTGATGAAATGCAAGTAGACCTGCTTGGATAAAATGTATCATATATGAACGTAATTCAGTTGATTGTTGAAGTGCTTGGCCGACTGTATTTGAAAAGCGATAGCGCTCTTTTGATACAGCATCTAGCAATTGAATACGATCATTTTTAAACGCAGTAGACCAGCGTTTAAAAAGATGATGAATAATAGGTCGCTTTGAGAAAGAGTGATTCGTCGATAAGGCGAATTCTTTGAAAACTTCTTGTTCAATATCTTGAACTGAAGCAGAAGGATGATGCAGTAAATGTTTTAAAATCAGTAAGCTGAAGGGCTCACGAATTGGGAATAGTCCTTCGAGCTGTTCCACAATTTTGCGTGTAGTGTCATCGAGCAATAAACGTAGTTCTTCGTCGGTAGCATGTTTTTCAAGTTGTTTAAGACGTAATGTACTTCTCCATTGCTGAACAATACTTTCAATAGCTGGTGCGTCTTTATGCGTAACTAAATCATTTAAACTCGGAGGATTTCCGATCATGCGTGTCAGCCTTTGATAACTTTCACGGAGCTGTTTGCTAGCTGAAAACTCTATTTTTTTCATTTGTTCAATAATAAATCTTTCTGTAATTGAATCTAGAATGGCTAAAGATCCTTCCGGTAAAATCGGAAAATGCTGTTTTACAGCAGTAGCAATTTTATAACGATCAATAGAATGAAACGATTGTTGACCAGACAACACAAGCGGTGCAACAAAAGCCTTTTGGCTATTTCCGATAAAATCTAAAATCGTAACAAATTCTTTTGAGCTATGTTTACGTAAGCCTCTCCCCAATTGTTGAATAAAAATAGTAGGAGACTCCGTTGGACGTAAAAATAGCATTAGATTGACTTTTGGAATATCGACGCCTTCGTTAAACAAGTCAACTGTAAAAATATATTGCAGTGGATCTTGATCGTCCTCTAGTCGGCGAATGGCCTCTTCGCGTTCATCTTCGGACTGTTTACTTGTAACAGCCATTGCTTCAATCTGATGTCGTTTAAATTCCTGCTCCATAAACTCTGCATGATTAATATTGACGCAGAATCCTAGTCCAACAGCCTGATTACCACTGAACCCAAATTTACGAATCATTTCAACAATATAATCTGTTCGTGTTGATCGTTCGAGTGCAACAACAAGATCTTGTTCTACATAAAATCCGTTTTGTTGAGGAATAAGAGAATAATCAATCGATTCATCATCTTGAATCCCAAAATAATGGAATGGTGAAAGTAAATCTTGTGCTAAGGCATCATACAGACGTACTTCGTAAGCAACATTATAGTCAACAAGCTGAAAGATATTTTGACCATCCATTCGTTCTGGTGTTGCCGTTACGCCAAGCAAAAATTGGGGCTTAAAATAGTTAAGAATGTTTTGGTAAGAAGCAGATGAAGCATGATGGAATTCATCAATGATGATGTAGTCAAACGTATCCTTTAAAAATTGATTAAGATGAACCTCTTTTGAGAGTGTTTGAACGGTAGCGAAGGTAAATTGTGCATCTTGAATTTGTTGTGATCCTGAATATCTACCAAATGTATAACTTTCATTTGAAAAAACTTGTCTAAATGTATGCTCAGCTTGTGATAGCAATTTTCCGCGATGTGCAACAAATAACACTTTTTTAGCCTGAGCTTGACGAACATCAAATGCTGCTAAGTACGTTTTCCCCGTTCCTGTTGCCGCAATGACCATTGCTTTTGTTTCTTTTCGCTCGCGCAAACGATCCAGTTCTTCTAAAGCCGGAATCTGCATGAGGTTTGGTTCAATAACGGTGTAATCGACAGCGGGTTCGGCAATTGTATCGCGGATAGAAAATGATTTTATAGGTGGTGTTTCTTGTTGGTACTGTTCGTATTGAAGTAATAATTCTTCTGTACATACAGTCGCTTCGTGGCTGTTCCAAAGCTGTTCAAACAAGCTTTTCGCTTGAGTGACTAATGTTGTGACGGGTGTAGAAGGTATACGAATGTTCCATTCCATACCGTGTGTTAAAGCCGACTTTGATAAATTAGAGGAGCCAACAATAGCACTATCCAACTGATCAGGACGAGAAAATAAATATGCTTTCGGATGGAACGCATGATTTTTTTTAATCGGTTCATAAATTTTTACTTCGATATTGCTGAATTCCATCAAATGCCGGATAGCCTTCGCTTCTGTAATATTCATATAAAATGAAGTCAAAATGCGAATTGGTTTGTTTTGAGCTTCTGCTTCTTTTAAAGCTGGTACAAGCGTTTGGATTCCAGAATGTCGTGTAAAACTCACCATCCAATCAGCAGCAGATGCTGTCCATAATTCTTGATTGATATGATGCAATAACTGTTCTTGTTCGAGTTGGCCAGGAGCGATGAGTTCCCAAGCACGCAAAGAATTTTTATATTGTGTAGGTAAAGCATGAGTTGTGCTAGTAGAGAGTTCACGATGAAGTGGCGAGTCGATCGGAGGTTGATTTAAATGCAGGAGCCATTCATTGACTGTTTCAACCATTTGATCAGGTTCATCTTGTTTTTGTAAATGGTCTAAAGATTGATATAGTACTTGATTGAGATGTGTAAGTAATTCTGTTGTGTAGTCATGTGCTGGTACAGAGACACTTGTTGTATCGGATTGTGAGTTAGTTTCAGTTGAAGAACGTAGTGTTTCATAATAAGACATGGTTATCCTCCGAATGATAGTAAATGGTATTTACAATGAATAAATCATCAATAATATACCAATAAATAGATAAATAAAGTAAAAAAATCATCATTTAACTAAAAAGTTAAACGATGATTTTTATTTGTTAATTTGAGATTCGCTCCACAACAGCCTCAAGCGATACTTTAACATTACCAGCTAGCGCCCGCGTAATCATACACGAACCTTCCGCTTTTTCAGCAAGACGTTGTGCCTTCTCCACATCACGATCCGACAGATCAGATGGCAATAAGAGTTTCGGACGATGAATGATCGCGTCGTATGTGAAGACACCGTTCGTGACATCGACGATGCCTTCAGATTCCATCGTTAACGAGACTTTTGGAATGTGACTACGCTCAAGCATCGCGGCAAGCGTGATGATATAGCACGTAGCAGCAGCCCCAAGTAACATCTCATCTGGATTCGTACCAACCCCTGGACCATCCATGGCGTCCGGAATTGAGATTTTTGTTTTTAGTTCACCCGTCTCGATCTGACCGACATCATTGCGATTGCCCGGCCAGTCTGCAGTTAAATGAAAATGGTGCTTCATGATCAATCGCCTCCATGCCTCCATCATACGAAGTTTAGTATGATTTTTCGCCTATTCTGCTCATATACATAGGAAGAGATCGATCAGCTAAAAATTTGGTCGATTTTTTTGATATCCTCTTGCGACAACTGAACGTCTAACGTACGCAACGTATCCGTCACCTGATCTGGTCGTTTGGCACCAGGAATGATGGCATCGATGCCGTCCTGTGCTAAATACCACGCGAGTACGACGTGTGCGACTTCCGCATCGTGTGCTTCTGCGATCGGACGTAGTTGATCGACTTTTGCGAGATTTTGTTCGAAGACATCTTTTTGGAACAAGGGATCATTTTTTCGTAGATCATCAAACGTCGTCTCTTTCGTATATTTCCCTGCCAATAATCCAGCAGCGAGTGGGAAGTACGGGACGAAGGACATACCGTTCTCAACGATATACGGGAGTAATTCTTTTTCCGCATCCCGTTTGAATAGGTTGTATTCCCCTTGATAGACGTCGACATGTCCGTCTTTGTTCGCTTCCTTCAGTTGTTCGAGTGAGAAATTCGAGACACCGATTGCGCGAATCTTTCCTTCTTTTTTCAGTTCAGCGAGTGCTGCGACCGCTTCATCCTTTGGTGTCGATTCATCCGGAAAATGAATGTAATACAAATCGATATAGTTTGTCTGAAGACGTTTTAAACTCTCTTCGACCGATTGACGGAGAAAGTCTGGTGAATTGTTCATGACGACGTTTCCGTCAACGAACTGATGCGCACCTTTCGTCGCGAGGACGACATCTTCTCGAGCGACCGTATCGTTCCAGACCTCACCGACGAGTTCCTCCGAACGTTCTGGTCCGTAGATAAAAGCTGTGTCGAGGAAATTGATTCCTTGCTTCAAAGCGACACGAACGAGATCGCGTCCGGCTTGCTCATCGAGATTCGGATACAAGTTGTGTCCACCGACAGCATTCGTACCGAGACCGATGGGGTGAACGAATAAGTTAGATTGACCGAGTTGAACATGTTTTGTCATGAAAATGACCTCCTTAAACGATATCGAGTGGTTCTTTTTTTGTTGGTGCTGGGAACGCTTGATCAAGTGCAGCTAGCTCTTCCTCTGTTAAATTCAGAAGCGCAGCGCGACCATTGGCTTCGACATGATGTGCTTGTCCGGCTTTAGGAATAGCGATGACGTCACCTTCACGCATCGCCCAAGCAAGTAAGATCTGTGCCGGTTCAACACCATGTGTCTCAGCGAGTTCCTCGACGGTCGGATGATTTAGGAGTTGATCACGCAGTGAACCACCTTCAGCTAGTGGGCAATACGCCATTACTGGAATACCATGTTCGCGTAGTAACGGGAGCAGTTCATACTCGATTCCGCGTGAGCCGAGGTGATAGAGTACCTGATTGACAGCACACTGGTCACCGTTTGGTAGTGCCAACAGTTCTTTCATGTCTGATACGTCAAAATTCGATACACCCCAACGGCGAATCTTGCCCTCTTGTTTTAAGGCTTCCAGTCCTTCAACGGTTTCCTTTAGTGGAATGTCGCCACGCCAGTGAAGAAGATAGAGATCAAGATAATCCGTACCGAGACGTTCAAGCGATTTGGAACAAGCCTGCTTCAATGCTTCTCCGCCAGCGTGATGCGGATACACTTTCGAGACGAGAAAGACTTCCTCTCGTCGATCTGCAATCGCGTCGCGAATCAATTCTTCAGAAGCACCTTCCCCGTACATCTCTGCCGTATCGATGAGTTCCATTCCACTATCGAGACCGACACGGAGTGCTTCGATTTCTGCTTCGTGCTTCTCCGACTCTTCTCCCATCCGCCATGTGCCTTGTCCGAGTGCCCGAACATGTGTCTGATCGGAAAACGTCACTGTTTTTTGCTTTAATGCAGCAAGTATCAACGTCTTTTCTGTTGTGTTCATCGTTCTTCCTCCTTTAAATAGAGAGACAATAGTAGGGTTTACCACGCGAACTCCGAACAAAAACGTCTTCTTCACAAGAAGGAGATGTCACCAATGCTCAAATAAAGGACCGTGATTACCGAGTACAGGATCTTGATTGGGACGTATCACCTGACGAATCCGTTGAAGATTTTCCGGACGTTCACTTGTTTGACCTGTCAGTGTGTCGTAGTCTTGACCATTCGGATAGGCACCGATCACACGGAAGTGTCGACTTGTATCAAGTGCTTTGTGTCCTGTGCCTGCAGGAAGTAAGAGAACGTCTCCACTCGTCAAGGTGAAGGTCTTACCGAGTGGACCACCGAGTTGGACGGTCGCATGTCCTTCGAGGATACCGATTACTTCATGGGCGATACTATGATAATGATGAAAATCAAAAATGCCATCCACCCAGCTATTGCGCCAGTCATGTGAATGGAAAGTCTGTTCGATGCGTGACGGTTCTTCAAATGCATGCCGATAAATCAACACCGGAAAATTAGGGTTATTCGGAATATGTCCGTCATCCTCAAAGTAAAATACCTCAACACGCATCTTCGTTGCTCCCTTCTCTGATGTGGTACAAAGTAATAATTCCCTCTGTAATTACCCGTAATTAAATATCATCAATCGTCCGAGCATCTTTATGGCGTAACGAATCGGGAGGTGCTACGATGCTTAAGTTAACGAAATTACAAAGGAGGCTTTCCGATGATCGCCATCGAAGCAAAGTTAGAAGTACAACCCGCAAAACGAGAAGAATTTTTAGCAGCAACTAAAACATTAGTAGAAGGATCGCGTGCTGAAGCTGGAAACATCAGCTACGATCTGTTCCAAAGTACAGAAGACGAAAATGTCTTCATGATGATTGAAAAATGGGAAGACCAAGCTGCAATTGAAGCACACAACACGAGTGCCCATTTCGGACAATTCGTTGCGTTTGCTCAAACGGCTCTTGCTAAACCATTAGACGTTCAATCGTTCCAAGCATAATCATAAGAGATTGACGTAACACATAAGGAAGGTATTCGGGGTTCATGGCCTAGAATACCTTCCTTTTTTGTTTCATGCGACACGGTTGATCAAAGCCTCTACTTTTAACGAAACTTTAAGTTAGCAGTATTCCACTTTTCTTTTACAATCGTATGACATTTCATTGAAACTGTTAGTTTTTCCCTGATTAGGGCATTATTCTTATAATGACACAAAAAGGAGGCTTTTATCATGAATGAACGAACGAATGCAGCAGGGTCGAAGCGATCATTCTTCAAGATGCCTCATACATATGCCATCATCATGGCGATTCTCATCATCTCAGTCATCTTGACGTATACACTTCCAGCAGGACAATTCGATCGTGAAAAGCAAGACGGACAGACTGTCGTCATCGACGGTACATATCGCGCGGTAGAGTCTGCACCTGTCAATCTTTTTGGTTTATTTGAAGCAATCCCAAAAGGTATGGAAGCAGGTGCTGCGATCATCTTCTACATCTTTCTTGTCGGTGGTGTCTTCGGTATCATTCGTCAAACCGGCGCCATCGAGGCGGGGATCAATCAATTAATCCGTCGGTTTGGTCAAAAGGGGCACATCATGATTCCGATGACGATGTTCGTCTTTTCGATTGCCGGGGCGACGATTGGTATGGCAGAGGAAACGATCATCTTCGTGCCGATTGGGATCATGTTAGCGCGTGCCCTTGGATATGATGCGATGACAGGAGCCGCGATCGTCAGTCTAGGGGCGGCGGTTGGTTTTGCCGGCGGGATGTTGAATCCGTTTACGGTAGGTGTCGCTCAATCAATTGCGGAAGTACCGCTCTTTAGTGGTCTCGGATATCGAACGGCTGTGTATATCGTATTTTTAGCGGTGACGATTCTTTATGTCATGAACTACGCACGGAAAGTCAAACATGATCCGGCGCGCAGTCTTGTTTATGATCTCGAACAACGTCGTTCGGAAGAAGCAGCGACGACGATTTCACGCTTTTCGAAACGTCATGCCTTTGTTTTACTGGTTTTAATCGGAGGCATTACGCTCAATGTGATCGGAATCTTTGAGTGGGGCTGGTATTTGACGGAATTAACCGCATCCTTCTTGATCATCGGTATGATTGCGGGAATCGTTACGCTTGGTGTGAACGGTACGTTCGAGAGTTTGATTGACGGTGCGAAAGCCGTGACGTTCGGCGCATTGATTGTTGGATTTGCTCGTGCGATCGTCGTCATTCTCGAAGAAGGACGTGTTATCGATACGGTCATTTACGGCTTATCGAATGCCGTAGGACATTTACCGACGTTCTTTGCCGTCATCGGGATGTACGCCGTGCAATTGATTACGAACTTTTTTATTCCATCGGGGAGTGGACAAGCGGCGACGACGATGCCCATCATGGCGCCATTGTCCGATTTATTGGGGATCGAGCGTCAAGTGGCTGTCTTAGCATTCCAATATGGGGATGGACTGACGAACATGATTTTCCCGACGAGCGCACATTTGATGGCATTTCTCGCAATCGCAGGTATTCCGTATGAGCAATGGTTACGTTTCGTCTGGAAACTCTTCGCGATTTGGATTGCTTTAGCATGTGCCGCCTTATTACTTGCCGTAACGCTTGGTATTCAATGAAGTCGACCTTTCGGACATCTGTCCGGAAGGTTTTTCAGTTGCAGGAATCGGGAAGAGTTATCACGAACGGAATAGGTAATGACTAAAGGGGGAACTGAAGTGACATATTCAATCGTTGGGTATTGTGAAAAAGAACAAGCGTGGGGTGTTGCCGTTCAGTCGAAGTTTTTAGCGGTAGGGAGTGCCGTACCATTTGCGAAGGCGGGAGTGGGTGCGGTAGCGACACAGTCGTTTGCAAACACGACGTATGGTCCTGAAGGATTGCGGATGATCGAACAAGGCGCTTCAGCGGACGAGGTGTTACGTCGATTGACGGAAGCAGATGAAGGACGAGCGGATCGCCAGGTCGGGATCATCGATGCGAATGGCAAGAGTGCGACATTCACGGGTGAGGGATGTAACGACTGGGCAGGTGGTATTGCCGGTAAACACTTTGCAGCACAAGGGAATATTCTTGTAGACGGCAATACGGTGAAAGAGATGGCACGCGTCTTTGAATCAACGCAAGGTCCGCTTGCAGAACGTTTGTTGCGTGCGTTAGCAGCAGGTCAAGCAGCAGGCGGGGATTCACGCGGAATGCAATCAGCGGCACTCCTCGTCGTCAAGGAGGGGGGCGGATACGGTGGATTCAACGACCGCTATATTGATTTACGCGTTGACGATCATCCGAGTCCGATTGAAGAGCTCGAACGGATCTATCAACTGCATACACTTTATTTGCAACCGAGTAAGCCAGAAGAAATCAAGCCAATCGATGATGTCTTAGAGTCAGAGTTGATGGATAAATTATTAGCGCTCGGCTACCGGGGTGATTTCGAAGACGCGTTCCGGACATATCTGCATACGGAAAACTTCGAGATGCGCGAACAAGCGGATCGTGCGATTGATACACGCGTTCTCGCGTATATTCGATCCCAATGAAAAATGACGGAGCTGACTCAAAAGTCGATTTTCCCAAAGATACGAGTGGCAGAATGATGATCTGCCTCCCTTATCTCGTAACAAAAAGAATGGCGCGTCACACGCCACTCCTACAGGAAAAAGCGCATCGCGCTGTCAGAGACAAACAAGACCCGTTTTCCTGCTTCAACGAAGCAGGAAAACTGGCTTGTGTCTCGCCTGAGGAAAGGGCGTGAAAAGACGCGTCATTCTTTTTTTGAGTCAGCCTCGTCATTTTGTTCATACTTGTGTCGACTTGGTGCGAATCGGTACTTTGAATCCGGTCGCGATGAACCGTTCCATTTCCGGTTCCGATTTAGCGTTCAAGCCAACTGTTCCGTCTCCTTTTAATGCCACGTTCGTTAGCTTGACACGCGTGATGTCTGGACCGATCGTAATCCCGTGTTTGGCGGAATCCTCAATGCGGATATCACGAAGGCGTACGTCCTCAGCTCCGTTTTCTCCACCAAAGATTTGAATATCCGTTTTCGCTTGACGGAATCCGCTCATCTTCAACTGACTGAGCGTGACGTTTCGTGCCTTATATTGAATTCCGATCATCGGTTGTTCTTGATAGTCATAATATGGATCACCGAGCACCGTAAAATCATGTATGACGACATTACGATAAGCGGAAACGACGAGCGCACGCGGTTTTGAATTCGCATAGAGTTCTGTATATTTAGGAGTCTGAGCAATCAAACGCGTTGCGATGATATTATAAGCCGTCTGAGACGTCGGATCAGTCGCTTGATGGTGACCGATGTGTCGGAAGTTAAAGGCGCGATGATCATCAATCGATAGGTGCCCGACGATTTTGACGGTCGAGGCAGCAGAAGAGGTTGCATGTGCCTTAATCTCAAGTCCACCGAAACAACGACTTGTTGCGTTGTTGAACAACCAAACGTCGCGTGATCCATCATCGATTTCAATACCATTTGAATTCGAGAAACCTTCTGCATGAGCACGTCCACTTGGGTCATGCATGAAACAGTTCGAGATGAAGAGATGATCACTATGATGCGTCGTAATCCCGTCATCGCCGAATCCAGAACCGATCAATCCATCGAACCAGATGAATGAACTACTTAAATTTGCTCGAGCACCGTCCCCGTTGTAATTGTAATACGGTGTCGAGATATCAAAACAATGGAGTCCTGGATTGACAGCTTCGACATCAAAGACCCAACCATAAGTGACATGTGCGTATGTGAGACAACTGGAGTGATTGCCCCATGTGCTACTTTTCTTTGCGTCACCGATTCGTTTGATGTTCCAATCAAGCGTCATTTTCTCAACAAGCAGGTGATGATTGCCAAGGAGATAATTTTGGTTCGTCACAAGACGTCGTCCTTTAGGTGCGTCATCGTGCATCTTTATAATCGTTTTCCCTTTGCCAGCTCCCGTTAAAATCGTATAACTAGGTAAACGAATTCCTCGAACGATGTACGTACCGGCTGGAACATGGACTTGTCGATGTCCATCACCGAGCGCTTCGATGAACGCTTGTGTATCATCTGTCTGTCCATCACCGACCGCACCATAGGAAGTGATATCAACGATTTCGACTTCACTGATCAAACGTTCGAACTCATGATTGAGCCGCCCGAACCAACTCGGTCGAATCTCATCGTGTGGCGTTACGAAAGCTGGTGTCAGCGGTAAAATATGTTTATCACGGTTTGTCAAAAATAACGGTGAGATCATCGAACGAAGTGTTCGACTGAGGTTAGGATCACGTCGTGGTGCAATAAATGTACTATCGTGTAGTAGTCGTTCTGCTTGTCGAACAGCCTGTTCGTTGCTTGATGTTTCAACGTATTCTTGAATCAGCGCCGCATTTTGATACGGATCATGCGTGTGATCGAGTTTCAACATGAAATAGTTCTCCTCTCTGAATAGGTCTGTCTACCTTTTCCCCTCTAATTGAACAATCATTCCTTGTTTCATAACATCCATAAAAATACACTAAAACTATACAGTTGGATTATAATGGATTTATAAAAAGGAGGGCTTTTGATGTCACTTCGCAAACGACTCGTAATTGGTATCGGATTGATTTTGCTGATATTAGGGATTAGTAAGCCGCTGACGGAAGCGGCTTTTCAAGCATTGAAGCCACAAGCGATAAAGATGTCAGGAGTTGAAACGAACGGATCCTGTAAACCGAACTGCAAGAAAAACGGCAAGCTGTTAAACATTCCATTTCTTTCGTGGTTGCCTAAAAAGCAGACGAAGAATGACGAAGATTTACGTGTTTGGGACACGAATGAAAAGCCCAAAAAGCAGAAAGACCTCAAACCGAAAAAGAATAAGCTCATCGTTGTAGGGGTTGAAAATGCTAAGCGAGGTATAAATGAAAAAGGGGAATCGTCCTCATCGATGTTACTGATGAGTCTGATTGTTCTACCTCTATTCATCATAAGCTATATCGTTTGGCGGAAACGTCGAAAGACCAAGAAGCAGGACGAGGAATCGATCAGAGCCGACATCCCGTTACAGCCCTTAGCCAACGACTTTGTTTTAACTGAGAATCCGGTCGAGCTACCAGATGTCTGGATTCGCAAACAGCTTATCCAGTTCAATCAGATTCTCCCGGTCCGTTTACAGCGACATGATACAGAAACACTTCAGGAATGGTGCCTGCGGATCGGATTCCAACCGTCACATATCCTAATAAAAGCCTACCTCTTAGAACGCTACACAGAACGAACTGCTACGATATCGGAGATGGACAAGCAAACGATTCAGGGAGAATTTGGTGCCTTTGTCCATCAGTTTGATTGAAACCTTTTGAAAGGAATGACGTAAATGGAACAGGAAAGGGGAGATGATGATGTACCTAGCAGATGCCGTGAAATTAAAGAGTATTTTGAGGAAACAACTCGATCAGCTAATCGAAGAAATGGAGCGCGTCGCGTTCATTGATTTAGAAAAGGGAGAAGCACTCCCGACGCAACAAGGACGAACGATAACTGACGTAGAAGCCGCAATGGACATTGTGCGTTACGACATGCGGGTCTTAGATCGTCTCGTTTATGCAGCAAATTTAAACACCGTGATCGCGACGGATGAAGGAGAAATGCCGCTCGTCGAAGCAATCGAGTGGGCGACCCAATTGCGGGCAAAGGCACAAAATTATCAGATGCTCGCAAGTCGACCAAAACGCGAGTTCCAATACGGATTTGAAGGGACGACGATCATTCGTCATGCCTTATTCGATCCAGATGCCTATCGCTTAAAAGCGGAGGAAGTGGAACGGCAAGCACACAAAGTATCGAATGCGATCAATGCCGCGAACTATCAAACGACAATTGACTTTGATGGTGGACGTTATATGTAACTCCTTGACGTGGTGAGACTCCACGTCAAGGAGAGGGGACGGACCTCAATTTTCCTCTGTGGAGAAGAGATGGCGATGGCAAACCGATGACCATGAACCATTGACAGGCTGACCTGTTACCTTTGACCACCTATGGAACGCTGATGTTTTTTCCGTCCCCGATCCCTGTCGTTTCTTTGAGAAACGACAGGGATTTTTAGTGTGTCGATGGAAACAACAGGGTATAGAGAAGCACAAGAGAAAGGAGAGACATCATGAAACACACTTTTTCAGCATTCGTCGTACGAGAGGTGGATGGGAACTATGAAGGGAAGGTTGAGGCGAAACAAGTCGATGATTTACCGGAAGGAGACGTCTTAATTCGTGTCACGCATTCCTGTGTCAATTATAAGGATGCCTTATCGATGTCGGGTAATCGAGGGGTGACGAAATCCTATCCGCACACACCAGGCGTTGACGCAGCAGGATATATCGAACAAACGACAGATGAACGGTTTCAAAGCGGTCAAGCGGTCGTCGTCAATGGCTTTGATTTTGGAATGAATACCTCTGGCGGATTTCAAGAATACATACGCGTACCAGCCGATTGGGTGACGCAACTTCCAGAATCCATTCGCCCATTAGAAGCGATGCGACATGGAACGGCAGGATTGACAGCAGCGCAATCAGTCGATGAACTATCACGAATTGTCTCAAAGGAGACAGGACCCATCCTTGTGACTGGAGCGACAGGAGGTGTCGGTACGATTGCGATCGCCTTACTGATTCGATTAGGCTATACAGTACACGCCGTAACCGGGAAACGAGTAGAACAAGAACGATTACTTAAAAAAGGTGTGGCAGAGGTATTAGACCGCACTACGTTCTTAGAAGAAACAGACCGTCCATTAAAAAAAGGAACGTATGCAGGTGTCATTGATACGGTAGGGGGTCCATTGCTCGCATCCGTCATTCGCTTCGTACAGTATGGTGGTGTCGTGACGACGTGTGGTAACGTCGGTGGGGCAGAGATGACACTGACAGTCTATCCCTTCATCCTGCGTGGCGTTCGCTTGATCGGAATCGATGCGGTACAAACACCGATTGCATATCGAGAGATCTTATGGCAACGGCTGGCGGATGAGTGGCGCGTCGATCTTGAACCAGAAGTCGACGTCAAAACACTGAACGACTTACCTAAAATCGCAGAAGCTCTGCTGACTTCTCGTCACCGTGGTCGAACTGTCATCGAAATTTAAATATTTCGAGTAAACATTGGTGGTATAGTGGGGAAAAACTGTGTCGACTTTTCAGGAGGAACCATACATGAGTGAACACCAACAAGAACGACAGTCTCGACAAGAACGACGGAAACAGAAACGCAATCGCCGAGGGATTGCGTTTGGCGGTATTTTAGCAACGCTATTCATCGTAGGTGGCTGGTTGTATATGTTGACGAATAACGATGCCTCTCAAGCAACATCGACGCTTGAGAAGCCGAAAACGACGGATCAAGCAACGAAAAACGAAAAGTCGAAGAAAGAGACAGCCTCGACAAAGGATCCAAAAGAAGCGAAAAAAGAGAAGAAGAAATCAAAGAAAAAGGTGGCAGAGTATGCGCAAGCAGCTTGGGTGACACGTCCGTTCGCGAACGTCTATCGCGATGCAAGCCGAAGTAGTGTCATCTATAAAGCAGATTTAGGTGATGTCTATGAGGTATTGGATGCAAAAGACGGAATGGTCCACTTGAAACTCAATGATAGTATCGAAGGGTATTTGCCTGAGACCGATGTCCGATTAGAAGCACCAAAAGGAACATCAGATAAAGCAGTCCTTACGGCACTCTCGCAAGCAGTTGCCAACCAACCGATTGATAAGCCGGAGCAGTATCTCGGAAAACCAATTGCTGACTTCGAAGCAAAATATGGTGCTGTTGGTAATACGCAACAGGACGCGGTCAATACGTATTACTTCTCGAACGCCGGATACCTGCTCGTCGTCTCGGACGGAATCATTGAAGCGATCGACTGGACGAATGCCTCAACGAACGCCTTGTCAACGCTCGGTGAACCCGTCGTCGATACGAACTATGGTACGTGGTACGAGGGAGAATCCTTACAACTAAAAGTGTTCCCGGACAACGGAAAGATGCGTCTGCGTCTTGCGCGTGATCCTGGACAAGAATGAATGAACAGCGGATTCGCTTCAAGCGAATCCGTCTTTTTTTTGCGCAAAAAACCTCCCGAGTCCGACACTCGGGAGGAAATATGAAAATCCTTTGGGAGGAGATTTTCTTAGTAGACGCCTACTGCATCAAATGATTTCGCTGCAGCTGTTGCTTCTGCACTTGTTGAACCATAAAGGTCTTTTGCCGATTGAACGACTGCTGCACGGAGTGAGCTGAAGTTCGAGTTCGGAGTCAAGTAAACAGTGAGAGCACGGTAGTAGATCGCACCGAGTTTCGGTACACCGACACCTGTGACAGTTACGCCTGTGTGTGTTCCACCGTTACCGAGGAGGTAAGCGGCTTTGTTGACGATACCAGAGTTCGTGTGGACACCACCGTTATCTTGTGTACCTGTGTAACGTTTAGAGTAGTGATCTGGATCACCGTAAGCAGCTGGGTTCGACATCGAACGGAGTGCATCACCGCTGACACCAGGCGTGTAGATGTCTTCTCCTACGAGCCAGTCGAAGTTCGATCCAACAGAGTACTCAGCTACTGTACCCATGATATCAGAAACGGCTTCGTTGATCGCGCCTGACTCGTTTTGGTAAACGAGACCAGCTGAATATTCTGTGACAGCGTGTGTCAATTCGTGCGCAACGACGTCAAGTGCGCCTGAGAGGTACGTGAATGTTGAACCGTCTCCGTCACCGTAGACCATTTTCGTTCCATCCCAGAATGCGTTGTTGTAGCTCGTCGAATAGTGAACAGTTGAGTTCAAGCGTGCACCGGCATTGTCATAACTGTTGCGACCATATGTGTTCTTATAGAAGTCATATGTTTTGGCAGCATTGACGTGTGCACTGACCGCAGCGCGGTCATATGTCGCGTTGAAGACGTTATCTGCATCAGCCCAGAGTGTTCCCGGAAGTGAGGTCCGGTTTTTCGCATCGTATGTGTAGATCCCTTTACCGCGTGTCGTATCTTGCAGATAGTATTTCCCAGCACTCAACGTCGTGTTGAATGTGACACTACGTCCGAGAACGTCCGTGCCTGTTGCGTGAGCGAGTTGGTCGAACTTGTTAAGTACTTTACCTGAGTTTGCATCAATGAAATATGTCCAGCGTGATGGTTCTTTACCAGCGAGGACCGTCGATGTCACTTTATACGCATAGACTGCATCATTTTTAACAGGATAGATGACGAGTTCTGCTTTTGGAGCGACTTCGAATTCAGAAGCCTTGATTGCTTTTTGGTATAACTTGATTGCTTTCTTTTCAGAAAGAGTTGCTTTTTTCGCGAGACCTGGTTTTCCTTTGACGTTGATCGCATCGTTTACGATTGCTTTCAAAGTACCGTCTTTCGCGACGTTCCCGACGACGACACTACCAAAGACAGGGACGCCATCCACTTCTTGTTGGAGACGTACGATTTGTGAAGATCCGTCTTTTTCGACATTCTGAACAGCAAAGTCACCTTTTTTGTTCACGAAATCTTTAACGATTGTTGCAGCTGGTTCTGACGAAGCTTTCGTGAGTTTACCAGCTTGAAGACCTTCTGCACCTACGACCGTAGGAACGACAAGTACACTTGCGACAAGCGATGTAGCGAGAAACTTTTTCAAAATAAATCGCCTCCTTGTTTGGGTTGAGTCTAACTATGCCAAAGAATTAAGAAAGCGAGAATAAGTCATTCGAATTAAATCGAATTTTCTGAATATAGTCCGTAGTACCTGTACTGAATTATTAAGTATGAAAGATATTTCAACGCAAAAAAAGAACCATTCAAGCGAATGGTTCAACGAATCCGTTGGTAGAGATGGTGGACATCATCTCGTGTCTCATCAATCTTAAAGTCATGAGGATCAAGTTCAATCCCTTGTTTCGAGGCAAAACGTTGAATTTTTTCGAAGGACTTCCAAATTTCGATATCAGGTCCTTCATGTTTCCAAAAAATATAACGTGCAGCAGGAATACGGTGACCTTTCATTCCTTTTGGAATATCGTCGAGTGACGAGACCGGATACCCGACACATTGCGAGTATTTGGTTCCGTTTCGTTCGAGTGAGATATCGAGCGGATAGCTATCTGGTTTTGCAGGAATCTCATGTGAGCGTCTTGAAAATTCACGCCAGAGTTCCGGCATTAACGTATGCAATTCGTTTTCTTCACATGTTAGTCCAAGACCAACAAAATAAAATTCATGACGTTCCACGATTTTAGGATGCATGAGAAACTCCTTTCCGTACTTACGACACGTCTTCAATCGGCGAACGTTTCAAGTCTAGAAAAAGACGCGTAAAGGTGGCGTCCCATTGTGTACCCATGCCCTCTTCTAAGATGGATAAAGCTTTTTCCACTGGCATTCCCTTACGATAAGGACGGTCAGATGTCATCGCAGCGTAGGCATCAGCAATCGCCATGATCCGACCGAAGAGTGGGATGTCCTCTCCTGCGAGTCCTTCCGGATACCCCTTTCCGTCATAGCGTTCGTGATGGTACTTTACCCCAGGAAGAATTGGTTGTAACGTCTTTGGCAGCTGAACTTGGGATAGAATATGCACACCGATGACAGGGTGTTGCTGAATGATCTGGAACTCTTCGTCAGTCAGGCGACCTTCTTTTAATAACACATCGTCACGAATGCCGATTTTTCCGATATCGTGCAACAAAGCTGATTTGCGTAACAGCTCGATTTGTTCATACGGCAGGTTGGCAGCCGTAGCGATTTCCACTGAATAAGCAGCGACACGAAGCGAGTGTCCTGCCGTATAAGGATCCCGGGCATCAAGTGTTGCGGCAAATAACGTAAACAGACTGTCCAGCAATTGCTCATTCTGTTCATCGCGTTTTTTGATTCCTTCCATCATCAGATTAAAACCAGAGACGAGGTGCGAGAATTCATCTGAATACGGATTTGGTAACGAGACGAGACGATTGTTTTCGACATCTTGAATACCTTGTTGAAGAATCGCAATCGGTTTTCGAATGTTCTCATAAAGAAGAAGACTACAAAACGTCGCGACGGACAAGATGACGATTAAAATAAGCGTCGACCAGCTCCAATAAGAGCGGAGGCTTTCATTTTCCGTTAACTGAACGGCTGAGGCGAGCACGAACAACATGATCGGAAAAACACCGATAATCAATGTGCTGATCAGCATTTTTTGCTTTAACGTGACGACCGTCGTTTTTCTTGGAACATCAAAGCCATGTTCGAAGGCATACTTCTCTAACGTGAGGAGCATATGCTCCGTAACGCGGTAGGTTAGAAAAAATTCAATCAGACCGTGTAAAATCGCGACGAGGACAGCACCAAAACAGGCGAGACCAATCAAGTAGTACGGCATCTTTAACCACTCTTGAGAGATTGCGAGTGCTGTCAGGAGTGATGCGGGAACTGAGAGACCTAAGAAGTGTGGTCCCATGATGCGTTGAACAGTCAGAACCGGAAAGTGATGGGTCGTTTGATAAGCCTCTTGGAAAGAGGCGAGTGAAGGAATCTCGTTTTGGAAGAAGCGTCGTAAGGCACCGATGTGCCGAGAATAAAGCATATATTCGAGTAAAACCATCAGACTGACAGATAAACCCATGATACCCATTAAAATCAACTGTTCATTCCTCGTGAAAGTAAGGGTCTCAAAAATAAACAGACACCCGACGCCGAACACCGCGATGAATGAACCGAGCAGATAGTTTCTTAGTAAGTGGCGTTCAAAACGTTGTAAAGCGCTCATTATATCCTCCCTTTAGTGAATTAGAGTGCTTTCAGCGTACCGTTTTCTAAAACGGTGGAAGGATGTTTTTTTTGAAAAAAAGGTGAAAGAATCTTTTGAAAAACTTTTGAAATTAATACTCAAAAATAGGTATGGTCATAAAGCACTAATTATCTTAGAAAAGATTGATTAAGGAAGTAAAATAAACTAAGATTTGAATATTCAGAAAAGTATAGTAATCTTTTACTTTTCACTACTACATAGGGGGTCAATTCACGTGGGAAAAAAGAAACAGCTTAGCTTAGCCGTACTGTCTGGAATTACGGCAGCTGCTTTTGCTGTCGGTCCGGTCTTACCTGGTGGGCAGGTAAAATCCGTACAAGCAGCAGAAAAAGCAGCCTCTGGTGCACCAATGGACTTAAATACGGTCGATCAGGATCGTTTAGTCAAAGTGCTTGAAAAACGTGGGGTCATTTCAAAAGCAGCTTCAGCCGCGACGAAGCAACAAGCCGTTCAAAAGTATCTTGATAAAAAGGCGAATGGGAAACCGGCAGCCGATCATGATCATGATCATCATGAATCAAGTAAAGAAGCCGCATTCGATAAGAAAACAAAAGATTTCTTATCGAAACAGAAAGATCAATTGGCTAAACAATTAAAGAAAAAGCATGACAACTATAAAAAAGGCAATCCGAATGGCTTCGTCAAAGTTGATAAAGCGAAACAGGCTGCCTATAACGGAGCAACACGGACGGATAAAGTCCTCGTTCTTCTCGTCGAATATAGCGACTTCAAGCATAATAACGTCGTGCAGGAGCCTGGATATATGTATTCGAATGACTTCAACCAAAAACATTATCAAGACTTAATGTTTGGTGATAAGGAATTCAAACTCTTCAATGGAGAAAAAGTAAAGACATTCAAACAATATTACGAAGAGCAATCAGGTGGAAGTTATTCCGTTGACGGGAAGGTTTCGAACTGGCTAACGGTTCCAGGAACTGCTAAGGATTACGGTTCAGATGATCCAAAAGGCGGGAATGATAATCTACCGGGAGCAAAAGGACCACGTGGTCTCGTCAAAGATTCGTTAGCTGCAGCTGTTAAAGCTGGCATCAACTTAGCAGATTACGATAAGTTTGACCAGTACGATATGGATGGAGACGGCAACTTGAATGAGCCAGACGGTCTCGTCGATCACTTGATGATCATTCACGCGGGTACTGGACAAGAAGCGGGTGGCGGTAAGCTCGGTGACGACGCGATCTGGTCACACCGCTGGACACTTGGTAGCGTATATCCTGTAGCGGATACGACGGCAAGCGTCAATTACTGGGGCGGAAAAATGGCTGCATATGATTACACGGTTCAACCAGAAGATGGTGCAGTCGGCGTCTTCGCGCACGAATTTGGTCATGATCTTGGACTTCCTGATGAGTACGATACACAGTACACAGGTCAAGGTGAACCGGTCGCTTCATGGTCGATCATGAGTGGTGGTAGCTGGAATGGTAAAGTTGCTGGAACAGAACCAACAAGTTTCTCGCCACAAAACAAAGAGTTCTTCCAAAACGTGATGGGTGGAAACTGGGCGAACATCCAACAGATTGATTTTGATTCGCTCACTAAGGCAGGGACGGCATCGTACCTCGACCAAAGCGTAACGAAATCAAAAAATCCAGGAATCATCAAGGTTAACCTACCGAAAAAACCGGTAAAAGGTATCGCGCCGGCGTTCGGTCAAAAATATTACTACAGTACAAAAGGAAATGATTTGAAAACGTCGATGACATCACCAGAATTCGATTTGACGAATGCAAAAGAAGCGAAATTCGACTTCAAGACACTGTATGACGTTGAATACAACTATGACTTCTTGACTGTCACGGCAACTGCCGGTGGTCAATCAAAAATCATCGACAAAATCGGTGATGAAGATACAGATGGCGATCAGCGCGCTGATTCAACAAAAGGTGCATGGGTTGATAAATCGTATGATCTGAGCGAATTTGCTGGTAAAAAAGTCACGTTGAAGTTCGAATATGTCGGTGATGCGGGTCTCGCACTCGACGGATTCGCACTTGATAACGCGAAGTTGACAGTCGACGGAAAAGTCGTCTTCGAAGATGATGCAGAAGGCACTCCGAAATTCACATTGAATGGTTTCATCGCTTCAAATGGTTTCTCTTATGCTGATAACGCATACTACCTCGAATGGCGTAACTATGCAGGCTCGGATAAAGCACTCGAGCATGCACGTGGCGTCAAGTACAACACAGGTCTTGTCGTCTGGTACGGTGACTCGAGCTTTGACAATAACTGGGTTGGCGTACACCCAGGTGAAGGATTCCTCGGAGTCGTTGACTCGCACCCTGAAGCAATCGTTGGAACACTTAACGGTAAGCCGGTCACGACAGGAAGCACACGTTACCAGATCGCAGATGCTGCGTTCAGCTACGATAAAGCACCTGCATGGCTCATCGATTCGCCATCACGTGGAACATACGACTACAAAGGTCTCCCAGGTGTGACGAAGTTTGATGATTCAAAATCGTACATCAACCAGTTGATTCCGGACGCAGGAAAATTGCTTCCGAACAACGGGCTGAAGATTCAAGTCATCGGTGAAGCAAAAGATAACTCTGCTGGAGCAGTCTGGATCCACCGTTAAAAACAGAAGAACAGGTTCAGTTTCAGCTGAACCTGTTTTTTGTTTGAGTTACGTAGAAGAAGTGGAATCAATTGGAAAAACATTGGTCTGGCAACTTGACTTTTAAAGCGCATCCATTTTATACTTACGTTAGCTTAATATTGTTATTGTCATTACGGATTCACATCGTGTCACGAACAATCTTTTCGTTGCTCCATGTATTTCGGGACAATAATGAATTCCTTTCATATGCTCAGCATATGTATTAAGTAATTTATTTTTGGAGGTTGTTCCCATGAACACAGGTAAAGTAAAATGGTTTAACGCAGAAAAAGGTTTCGGTTTCATCGAAGTTGAAGGCGGAGAAGACGTATTCGTACATTTCTCAGCAATCACTGGTGAAGGCTTCAAAACACTTGACGAAGGTCAAGAAGTTGAGTTCGAAATCACTGAAGGCGCACGTGGAGCACAAGCTGCTAACGTCGTAAAACTTTAATTTCAACTATTCAATCGTCCCTTTTCGGAGGGGCGGTTTTTTATTAGACTAATATCTTGAATTCAAGGTAAATATGAGATATACTCCAATTACCAAATCATTGACAAGGAGTGAGGAAGATGGAATTACTCGGAATTCATCATGTATCGATCTTAACAGGCATGGCAGAACGCAATTATCAATTCTACACACAAATACTTGGCATGCGTCTGATCAAAAAGACTGTCAATCAAGATGACACGACATCGTATCATTTGTTTTATGGAGATGCGGAAGGGAATCCAGGAACGGACTTGACGTTTTTTGATATTCCGCATCTTGGAACGGGCGTACCGGGAGCATCGAGTATCTCTTCGACATCGCTTCGTGTCAAAACAACGGCTGCACTTCATTTTTGGAAACAACGTTTTGAAGTGAAAGGTGTGGATCACGATGAAATTGTCGAGCGAGCAGGGCGCCAAACACTAGCCTTTCGTGATCAGGAAGGAACACGCTTGATTCTCGTCGCGGAAGATGGTGAGGCAGGTGTCGCAGGTGGTGTACCATGGCCGCAAGAAGAGATTCCATCGGAGCATGCCATCGTTGGACTGGGAGCTGTCACATTAACGGTCAACGATCCGACGTTGACGATTCGTGTTCTGACGGAAGTCATGGGATTCCGAAAAGTAGGTTTTTATCCATCTTTAGCAGGTGACTTTGCACCGATTGAAGTCTATGCAACGGGAGAAGGTGGAATCGGAGCAGAGGTTCATATTGAGGCACGTCCAGATCTCGACCGAGAACGTCTAGGTCGTGGTGGTGTGCATCACGTCGCGTTCCGAGTGCCGAACAGTGATGAATATGAAAAGTGGGTCGAACGCTTGAATGCCTATCACTTACCGAACTCCGGTAAAGTCGATCGTCACTATTTCCAAGCTCTTTACTTCCGGGAACCGAACCATATCTTGTTTGAGCTTTCAACAGACACACCAGGGTTCGCGACGGATGAGTCGGTTGAAACGTTAGGAGAGACGCTTGCGTTACCACCGTTTCTTGAACCAAAGCGAGCTGCCATCGAAGCACGGTTACGTCCACTCGAAATCTGACAATCCTGTGACACAGGTCACAGAAGGATCGTCCATCCCGTATACTAAGAACAGGAATCAAGAAAAAGGAGTGACGGGATGTTAAGAACTACGCTTGGGCAATTCCGAATGATTGCGATACTAGAAGGAATCTCGTTTTTAGTCTTACTGTTGATTGCGATGCCGTTGAAGTATATGGCGGATATTCCGCAAGCTGTTTCGGTCGTTGGTGCACTTCACGGTGTCTTATTCGTCATGTATGCACTCTGGCTCGCGGTCGTGAAATTCAAATACGATTGGTCGATTATCAAGGCTGGGATTGCGTTCATTGCATCATTCATCCCGTTTGGTACATTCGTGCTCGACTGGAAGCTAAAACAGGAAGCAACAAACGCGTAAATTGTGTATACTGAATAGAGCACGGCTGTGGATAACTGTTTTTGTCTATGCGAAGCAGGTTATCCACAGCTTTTTTCTGTGGATAATTTTTAGGAGGATATATCATGTCAACATTTGAAACATTACACATCAGCGATCTGTGGATAAAAAAATTACAAAAACAAGGCATCAAGGAGCCAACACCCATTCAAGAACAAGCGATTCCGTCATTACTCGACGGACGTGACTTGATTGGGCAGGCGCAAACGGGAACAGGAAAGACGTTAGCGTTTCTCTTACCAATCCTTGAGCAAATCGATGTCGAATCACAAACGGTTCAAGCATTGATTGTTGCACCAACACGTGAACTTGCGCGTCAAATTGCCGATGAGACGCATAAACTGATTCGGAACACGGAACAGTATCGTGCACTTGCTGTATATGGCGGACAAGACGTCTTTAAACAGATTCAACGTCTCGGTCGGATGCCACAAATCATCATTGGGACACCAGGACGAATTCTTGACCACGTCGGTCGCGGTACACTTGATTTAAGTGAATTACGGACGCTTGTCTTGGATGAGGCGGACCAAATGCTGCAAATCGGTTTCTTGCCAGAAATTGAAGACATCATCGAAGCAGCACCGGTTGATCGTCAATTCGTCATGTTATCTGCAACGATGCCACCGAAAGTAGAGGAACTGGCGAAAACGTATTTGCGTAATCCAGTCGAAGTACAGGTGGAAGCGGAAAGCATTACTGTTGAAGCGATCGAACAGTTCGTCGTCGAGACGACGGATCGCCGCAAACAAGCGACACTGCGGACGATGCTTGACGAGATGCGTCCATACGCAGCAATCATTTTCTGCCGTACACAACGTCGCGTTAGTAAATTGAACGAAGAAATGCAGATGCAAGGGTATCCGACGGATGAATTGCACGGTGGACTAACGCAAGGGAAACGGGAAAAAGCGATGGCAAAGTTCTATCAAGGAAAAACACAATTCCTGATCGCAACAGATGTTGCTTCGCGTGGACTCGATGTGACAGGTGTGACACACGTCTTTAACTATGATTTACCGGACGATGCGGAAAGCTACGTTCACCGAATCGGTCGGACGGGACGTGCTGGGAACGACGGTATTGCCGTTTCCATCGTGACACCGAAAGATGGTCGGACGTTCCGTGATATGGAACGGGAATTGAACATCTCGGTCACGCCGATCGTCGTCGAATTGTCTGAAGAGGCGATTCGCGCACAGCACGATCAAAGTAAAGGATCACGGAAGACGACAGAAGGACGCGGAAACACGCGTCGTTCGAATAACCGTCGCCCGGGACGTGCACATCGTAAATAAATCGAAACAACATACAAGAGCCGGTCTACTTCTCTCATCAAAAGAGAAAATAGACCGGCTCTTGTATTATTTGGCATAGACCATTTGACCACCGAGATGACCAGTATAAGCAAGTAGTCCGCTACCGACGATGGCAACAACGAAACTGAGTAATAAAAACATTTTTTTGTTCGAGCGGTAACCCAACAAAAGAAATAACAGTGAGACACCAAAGGCAACAAGACTGAACAACGCGAAATGCTCATGATTTTCGATGGCAGCATGGGTAACGCTGCTTAAGTTCGCTTCCGCATACTCCTCTGCCCCGTCTCCAGACAAATAGGCAGCAACTCCAGAAATCAGACCGACGACTAACGTAAAAAGGGCAAACAGTTTGAATTGTGTCCACTTCAGACTGATGAGTAATAGGATCGTCGCAAATAATAAAAGTGCAATCGGTGCATGGACAAGAAGTGGATGAAGCGGTACGTTCCCCAACATATCAAAAACCTCCTTGGATAAGTATGGTAAAGCATAATTTCACTTTACCCTGCTTATCTGACAGTTAACTGACATCGTTTTAAAGAGTGGGGAAATGAATGATGAACCGTGTGCCCTCACCTAATGTTGAATCAATGGAAATCGTTCCACCATGTTGCTCCGCAATGGATTGAGCGATTGATAACCCAAGACCAGTTCCTGTTCCGTGACGCGAATGGTCCCCCCGGTAAAAACGCTCGAATATTTTAGTTTGTTGATTGGAAGCGATACCGATTCCACGGTCCTGTATCATCAACTGGCGTTCTGTAGTAGTTTCTTCGAGGGAGACATCAATGACGTCATCACTGTAGACGAGAGCATTCTCAAGAAAGACCGTCAATAAGCGGTTCAATTGATGGGCATCCCCTTTCATGCGTAAGTTAGGCGCAATCGAAGCATGGATGACACGATCCGAGTAGGCATGCTGAAAACGTTCGACAGTCTTTTGGACGAGTGAACTAAGATCAACTTCCTGTTTCGGTGAAGGTTGTCCTTCTCGCGCAAGTAATAATAAATCAGAGACTAAATACTGCATGCCTGCCGTTTCTGCTTTAATGTCCTCTAGAATCGTACGTCCTTCATTCGAAAGTGATTCCGCTTCTAGCAATTCAATTCCGCTATAGACGATTGTCAGAGGTGTCCGTAGTTCATGTGAAGCATCGGACGTAAAACGACGTTGGCGATCGAATGCTTGTTGCACCGGAATGACGGCTCGACCAGCAAGGATGTATCCGACTAGCGTCAGGACAATCGTTGCGAGCACCGCGATCCCCGCCAGAACGGCAATCAATCGCTGTAAGGTGTCTTCGGTCGGAGAGATGTCCTTCATCAGTAGTAGTCGTCCTTCTTCGGTACTCCGTTGATACAGCAAGAAGTGTCGATCATCCCATTCCACTTGTTTCGTCGTATCATTCGAACTTAAAAAACGGCGTAGTGTTTTCATCTCGACGCCAGGCGGCAGACTTGCATAGCGTTCGTTTCCTGAACCGTCGAGTAACTGGAAGTAGATCGGATTTCGAATGAATTGGTCTTCCGCATGCTCGATCCGTTCGAAGATATCTCGATCAGATACGCCCTTCAATTGATTCAATTCCATCCGATTCAGCAATTGGGCGTTTGTGACATACACTCCGATCAGGATGAGGACTAGTACAAGAAAAAACGAACCACTGAATAACAAGGTTAGTCGTTTTCGAATCGATTCAAGCATGCGGATCACCTAAACGATAACCGAATCCGCGAACTGTCCGAATCAAATTAGGAGCTCCGACCGCATCTAATTTTTTCCGAACGAGTCGGACGAGTGCATCGAGCGCGTTATCCGTAATATCCGCTCCGATCCCCCATACGACTTCGATGATCAATTCACGACTCATCACCTGTTCAGGTCGTCTTAAGAGCAAAGAAAGGAATTCAAATTCACGTCGTGTTAAATCGATTGGATGTCGCTCGTAGGAAATCGTTTGTGAGGACAGATCGAGGACTAGTCCATTGAAAGAGACCGTTGACACGAATGCCTTTTGTTGACGACGACTGAGCGCGCGCAGTCGTGCCAGTAATTCATTCGATTGAAACGGTTTAACGAGATAGTCATCGGCTCCACTATCGAGACCATGAACGAGATCGATTTCCGTATCACGAGCAGTCAGCATCAAGATGCCGCCTTCGAACTGTTCTTGGCGTAAGGTAGCGGCGACTTCGATTCCGCTCTTACGAGGCATCATCCAATCGAGAACGAGTAAGTCATAGCGATACGTCTGACATTGGAGGAGTGCTTCCACTCCATCCTGCGCAACATCTACCTGATATCCTGCCCGCTCTAAATGGAGGCGTAACATCTTCGCAAGACGCTGATCATCTTCTGCTACCAAAACGCGCATGCACATCGCTCCTCTTTTTTTCTCATTATCCCATAGTTGCCGTCAGTTAGTTGTCAGTTTTTTTCGATACAGTAAACGTAACAAGAAGGGAGAGGAAACAGATGAAACCCAAACCATTTGCGAAATGGCTCGTCGGGCTTAGTAGTTCCGTCTTCATCGGACTCGCCATTGGTCAGTTGAGTGTCAGTTCGAACGATTCCTCGACGACACCTGTTTCGACAGGCGATACGTATTCGAACGATACGACATTACCATCTCAAGGGAATCAATATAGCGATGATGAAGGCGAATACGAAGGGGATGATGGATATTACGAAGAAGACGATGATGATCAATGGCAAGGTGATGAATCGTCTGGCTTCAGTCAACCCGGCGGATCGAGTGACGGTCAGTCTAGCCATTCGAGGTAAGGAGGAGGAAGATGGAGCGACAATTGTATGCGATGCATAATCAGGTGCGGTTCGTAACGGATCAGCTGATCGATGAAGCAGAATGGGAGGAACTTGTCCGATTCTTTCATTATGTGGATCGGCAGTGGTCACGCTTTGATGAGCAAAGCGAAGTCAGTCGATTGAATCGCTTACGGATTGGCGACACGTTATCGGTGTCCTTACCGTTAGCCCGCTTGCTTGCCCGCGCCACACGATATTTCGAGCAGACCGAACGTTATTTTTCCCCATTCCTGCTGGCGCAACAACAAGCCAATGGCTATCGCCAATCATTTCCATTCACACAAGCTGTCGCTTATGAAGAGGTTGCTCCACCAGAGATCGCCCCGTTCATCATTGAAGGATGTGACGTGACTCGAGTCGGAGGCGGTTTTATCGACCTAGGTGGAATCGGAAAAGGAGCTGCCGCGATGATTGCAGCGCAACGACTACGAAAAAGCTGGAATCGTGGATTGATTGAAGCGGGAGGCGACGTCATCGTCTGGTCCGATGAGGAACCATGGAATATCACGATCACGCATCCCGAGACCGAACAACGCGTCGCTGATGTGCAGTTGCGACAAGGCGCGGTCGCGACATCGAACCGCGTCTACCGATCGTGGAAGACGGACGGACAGACGCATCATCATTTATTAGATGGACGAACAGGACGTCCGACGAAAAGTCCGATTCTTCAAGTGACCGCATATGCGCCACAACTCTATGAAGCGGAAGTCATGACGAAACTTGCCTTTCAGATGACAGAGACAGAACGTCAAGAAAAGCTGTTTCGTTGGTTTCCAAAAGGACGATTATTGATTTTGGATACTGCTGGGGAATGGCGAAGTGAACAGAAAGGAGTGAGTGAGACATGGACTGGATGAAATGGTTGTTCTCAACATGGACGATGATCCGGTTGAGTGGATTAAGTGGGCACTTCTTCATGACGATTTCAGTCTTAGCGGGATTGCTCGGTTCCTACCCGGCACTCAAAAAACAAAAAGCACGACTGCATCACGTGCATTTATATAGTGGCTGGGCAGGTTTGCTCGCAATCGTCCTTCATGCGACGCTCATCATCGTCGATTCATACGCACCACTGACGATCTTTGAAGTCCTGATTCCGGGCCAAGCTTCTTATGAACCACTCTGGAATGCGCTAGGAACGATCAGTCTCTACTTATTCGGCTTCGTTCTCGTGACATCAGATTTCTTAAAGGAGACGTTAGGCAAGACGCTTTGGAAATTGACGCACTGGCTTGTCTTACCTGCTTGGCTATTAATGACGGCACATGGTCTTTTCATCGGTACGGATATCGGAACCCTGTTCACGACGATTTGGTACGCTATCTCATCACTGACGATGTTTACGCTCGTCCTTTATCGGATGCGGATTCGTCCTGTGCAACGAAATCAAACTTCAGCAAAAGAGCGCTCAGTCGTACGCTGAGCGCTCTTTTTATTGTCGGGCGAGCCAAGACGTCCATTCGTTAAAGGCAGCGTCCCGATTTTCGATATAGTTGTGATCACTATCGACGATCGCTTCCTCGAACGGACTGCCGGGTAGCAATAA
This sequence comes from Exiguobacterium sp. FSL W8-0210, assembly GCF_038006045.1. Taxonomy (NCBI): domain Bacteria; kingdom Bacillati; phylum Bacillota; class Bacilli; order Caryophanales; genus Exiguobacterium; species Exiguobacterium sp. FSL W8-0210. The sequence continues at coordinate 2,990,748 of NZ_JBBOUK010000001.1, read as the reverse complement.
GTCATGATGGAGTGCTTTGATCGATGTTTCGTCCCGTTCTGACGTCATAAGCAACATCGAGCGATCGGCTAGACGTTCTTTTAGCGTCAGTAAATTCCAAGTCGTATGATGGTGCTTCAACTCATCGAGTAACGCGTCAGCAACGGCACCATTCAGGAACGAAGCTCCTCGTTCGAGTACACCGTGTAGCGCAGCTTCGTATTCCGGATGTTCGAGGACGAGCTGACCGACGAGACCAAAATTAAACGGAGAGATTCCGACATAATGTGCAGCCTCCGGTGTCTCAGCAAAAGCATGTAGACCGGCGAATCCACCCATGCTATGACCAACGACGGTAATCTGATCCGCCTTGATGCCATGTTCGGCAGTGAAAGGCTCTGAGCAGACGTGCTGTAGTGTCGCGGTCGCGTCTTCCAAAACATGTTGGAATCGGAAGGTTCCAGGGCTCCCGATCGTTCCACGATACGACGTGACGAGTACATGGTATCCTGCGCTTTGAAGTTGAACTGCCCAGTCCATGTTCAACTGTTTCCCGGGAAATCCGTGGAAGAGGACAATCAGTGGAGCATCCGCTGTATGTTCAGGTGAATAGAGACGGGCAATCAACTGTTCTGAACCACCGCTTGGAACATGGAGATAGGATAGTGTTGCCTTTTTCGTGATCGTTTCCAAAAAAACACGCTCCTTCATAATCATTTTCTAAGTCTTAGTGTGCGTGAAGATGCACGATCATGCAATGATTAAGTGTGTGAACTAAAAAGATGGGATACCCTTCTGGGCATCCCATCTTTTGTATGGTGTAGCTTAGAATACTTTTGTCGTCCATGATTCACAGTTCCATAAGTCTGTCGCAACAGCTTCATAGAATTCTGGTTCGTGTGAGATCAACAGGACGGTTCCTTTGTACTCTTGTAACGCACGTTTTAATTCTTCTTTGGCTTCGACGTCCAAGTGGTTCGTCGGCTCATCGAGTACGAGGATGTTCGATTCCGTATTCATCAATTTACAAAGACGGACTTTCGCTTTTTCCCCACCGCTGAGCACTTCGATTTTCGATTCGATGTGTTTCGTCATCAAACCACACTTCGCGAGCATGGCACGGACTTGTTGTTGTGTCAGAGACGGGAACGTATTCCAAATCTCTTCGATACACGTATTCGAGTTCTTCTCTTTAACTTCTTGTTCGAAGTACCCGATATGCAAGTTCTCGCCTCGCTCAACGACACCCGAGACAGCTGAAATTTCACCGAGCAAACTCTTGAGCAACGTCGATTTACCGATTCCGTTCGCACCGTGCAACGCAATCTTCTGCCCACGTTCGATCGTCAGATCAAGAGGGCGCGAAAGTGGCTCATCGTATCCGATGACGAGACCTTTTGCTTCGAACATCAATTTACTTGGTGTCCGTGCTTGGAGGAAGTGGAACTCTGGTTTTGGACGCTCTTGCGCAAGTTCGATGACATCCATCTTATCGAGCTTCTTCTGACGTGACATCGCCATGTTCCGTGTCGAGACACGTGCCTTGTTCCGGGCAACGAAGTCCTTCAACTCAGAGATTTCCTGCTGTTGACGCTTGAACGCAGACTCGAGTTGCTTTTTCTTCGCTTCATGGATCGTAACGAAGTTGTCGTAATCACCGACATAACGATTCAATTCTTGATTTTCCATATGATAAATCAAGTTGATGACGCTATTGAGGAATGGAATGTCGTGCGAAATCAAGATGAACGCATTCTCATATTCATTCAAGTAGCGTTTCAACCATTCGATATGCTGGACATCGAGATAGTTGGTCGGCTCATCAAGTAAGAGAATGTCCGGTTTTTCAAGAAGGAGTTTGGCGAGCAAGATTTTCGTCCGCTGTCCACCACTGAGCTCTTGTACATCCCGGTCGAGTCCGATCTCATCGAGCCCAAGACCGCGCGCGATTTCTTCGACTTTTGCATCGATCGTATAGAAGTCGTTATTCGTCAGAATGTCCTGCAAGACGCCGACTTCTTCGAGCATTTTTTCCAGTTCCTCTGGCTCGACTTCGCCCATTTTACCGTACAAATCATTGATTTCCTGTTCGATGTCGAACATGTACTGGAATGCACCTTTAAGTGCATCGCGGATGGTTAATCCTTTTTCAAGGACAGCGTGCTGATCCAAATAACCAACGCGTACATGCTTCGCCCATTCGACTTTTCCTTCATCCGGCTCAAGTTGCGACGTAATGATGTTCATGAACGTCGATTTTCCTTCACCGTTCGCACCGACGAGACCGATGTGCTCGCCTTTTAACAGGCGGAAGGAGACATTTTCGAAAATGGCGCGGTCACCGAATCCGTGACTTAAGTTAGATACCGTTAAAATACTCATAATTACTCCTTATTTCATGAATTCCTGTGACTTAGACGCCTGTCCGTTTTTTCTGGTTGTTTGCTTTTTTCGTCTGTTGGCTCGTCAATTGTTTCGTTTGTGTTCCTTGTAAGCCAGTCGGACGTTTTGTTTGCGCTTGTTTTTTTGCTTTCAAGCGTTCAATCATTGCCTCTTGCAATGATAGTTTTTTTGGTTGTTCACTCATGTTCGTTCACCTCGATTGATTCGTTCTTACTTTCTAGTATGCCAAAAAAAACGTCTCTTGGAAATGAAGAGACCTGATTTTACATCTCAAAGTGTATCGGCAAGATAGACGACGTAACAATTTCGGTCGATATCGATTTCACAGCTGTCACGCTCAAACACACCGTGGCCTTCGACTTCGATCTTGTCTTTGATCAAAAAACGCATCGCTTGGATGTGATTCGGAACCGTTGATGTCTTTAGGAGCGGTTGAGCGCTGTCGGACAAATACTGTCTGAACTCGATATGAATTTGGTGCGGTGGATAAACGCGTTCTTCTGTCGCACGCGGTGATGCCTTGATATGATCGACGATCAATTGATCGTAATCACCTGCCATCTCATTGGAACGAAGCTCGTATTGATGTCCTTCGATGATATGGAATTCACAGAGTTGGTGGGCGATGATCTCTTCCGGTTCGATCGCATAGCGATCATATTGATAGATCGGCTGGAATTCACCATTTTCTTCAACGTAGTAGGCAAGTGACATGCGTAAATCCTCCTTTTCATTCTATAGATACTATTACCACCTTCAAGGAAAAAAAGTTCCGGCAGAACAAAGAAACTTTTCTCTCCAAAAAAGCGTATACTATCCATAAAGAGAGTAAAAGGAAAGGGGACTGAGACGGTGAATTGGATGAAACAAGCGACACTAGCTGCAACACTGTTGATCGGAACGACACTGAGTGGGTGTGGATCGGATGATGCACGAGCGGAACGACCAGATGATCCGGATTGTGATGACTATGAGTATGATAATGATGAAGGCGTTTGGTACTGTGATGATAGTTCATCAACCCATTCAGGATACTATTACTGGGGTGGTAGTTATTTCGCATCACGTGCCTTGATGCATAGTGCGATGCGAACAAAAGGGTATACGCCGAAATCAAAAGAAGTAAAGAGTTATAACACGAAGACAAAGGGATTCGGAACAGGCTCATCTTCCGGCTTTTTCGGCGGATGAACAGACGACAAACCTTTTACGGAGACATCGATCGTTTTTGGGATGTGCTAGACGGGGAACCGTACGCTGTGACGGAAATCATGCCTATCTCGGACGAACGAATCACTCAACTGCATATCGCAGCGCAAGAAGTTTACAAGATATTTGAAAAAGTACTTCCGATTCTTCGATCGATGGATGATGAGGCACTGCTCGAGCTTGGCTTTCCAGTTGAAAGTCTCGCTTTTTTACGACTCGAGACGATGCGACCATTGACCGTCATCGGACGCTTTGATTTCATTGCGACGGCAGATCGTATCTCACTCATGGAATGGAACGCGGATACGCCGACTTTCATTAAAGAAGTATTTGAAGTCAATGATGTCGTAGCGGAAAAACAAGGTTTTGAACGGGTCAACGATGGGGAAAACAAATGGCTGAAGGCAACTGTCTGTCGTGCGATCGAAGCCGCGATACATCGGACGAAACAGCATCCGCATGTCGTCTTCACCTCACATGGTGACCACATCGAGGATCGATTGACGGCTGAGTATTTGCAGTCGTTTTGGAGTGATGCGACCTATTGTCCACTTCATGCATTAGAGATTCGTCCGGAAGAAGGTCTGTACGATGAGGCTGGTAAAAGAATCGATATCTTATATCGTCAAACCTTTCCGATCGAGATGGCCTTACTTGACCGGGATGAGGACGGAAGAAATTTAGGACAATTACTCCTGCAACTCGTCGAGACGGGTCGACTCGAAATCATCAACCCGCCGTCTGCCTTTTTAATGCAAGCTAAGTCGGTTCTTGCATTGATCTGGATGTTGCATGAAGCCAATCATCCGTACTTGAGCGAAACGGACCACATGACGATTGCGCGTTATTTTTTACCGACGTACTTATCCGCTGATCCATTCATTTCAAGCCAGCGATCATTCGTTAAAAAACCGATTTTCGGGCGTGAGGGAGATACCGTGACGGTCCATGATGGACACGGAAATATCATGTTAAAGAACGAACAGCATACGTTTCGTGATCAACCGGCTGTTTATCAAGCGTATCAAGAATTACCGACGTACTCACTTCGGGAAGAGGGAGAAGTCGCGTATATGTACGGTGTCTTTATTTTAGGAGGAAGACCAAGTGCGATTGGTGTCCGTGCCGGAGAACGGATTACTGGAAACCGTTCTTATTTCGTACCAATTGGTCGATAGCATGAAGGAGGGAGAAACGTATGAGAGCAGCAATTTTAGGAGCATCTGGTCTAGTCGGACAAGAACTCGTGGATCGTTTGTTGGCAGAAGATGCATATAGCGAGGTACATGTTCTCGTTCGCCGCCCGATGCGCCGTTTTCATCCGAAATTGGAAGAGTGGGTGATTGATTTTGATCGTGTGACAGAAATCGAATTACCTGTCGTTGACCATGTCTATTGTGCACTGGGCACGACGATCAAACAAGCAGGATCGCAAGAGGCGTTTCGTTTGGTTGACTACACATATCCGATTGAACTTGGCCGTGAATTGTTAGACCTCGGGGCGACACGATTTGCCTTGATTTCGGCGCTCGGTGCCCATCCGAATGCCAAAACCTTCTACAATCGCGTAAAAGGGGACACGGAAAACGGATTACGTGTACTGGGGTATGACGCGTTATTGATTTTTAGACCATCCTTGTTATTAGGGGATCGAGATGAATTCCGCTTAGGCGAACAAGCGGCTGCGAAAATTTCGACGGTCTTACGCCCCTTGTTGAAGCGGAGCGCCATTGCTCCGATCGAAGCTGGTCAAGTCGCTGCGGCGATGATCCGTGAAACATTACATGCACCGCCTGGAATTACAATCATCGAATCGAAACAGATGCAATCCTGAGGCTGGGACATAACTCAGTTTCACAAACAAAAGGCCCTCGAAACGACTATACGTTTCGAGGGCCTTGTTCTATGAAGAAAAACCGATTCTGAATAAACAAATAAGGACAACCTCTGATAAAGTTAAAGTGACCAAACCATAACCATCGGAGGTGCCCTTATGTTTAAAGATTATAACATGAACCAGCTGGTTCTGCCCTTAGATTTAGAAGTTCGTCTTCAAGAAAACGATATCGCGTTCGCTGTCCACCATCTCGTCGAATCCATTCCAGACGATGTGTTCGAGCCTTTCATGCGCACGACAGGATGCCCGGCTTACCATCCACGCATGATGATGAAAATCATCTTATGTGCCTACACACAATCGGTCTTCTCCGGTCGGAAGATTGAAGGATTACTATCCGATAGTCTGCGGATGATGTGGCTAGCACAAGGGAATGCGCCGAGCTATCGTACCATCAACCGTTTTCGAGTGCATCCCGCAGTCACTCCGATATTGAAGCAAGCCTTCGTTACCTTCCGTTGCCATCTCGTCGAGATGGGAGAAATCAATGAAGAAGCCATCTTTATCGATGGTACAAAGTTAGAGGCGAATGCGAACCGATATACCTTTGTTTGGCGGAAATCGATTGAACGTCATAGTGCGTCTCTCGTGGACAAATCGAATCGTATCTATGACAACCTCGTCGAACAAGACATCCTACCGGAAATTGAACGAGAAAGCCCGGACGAGCTCACTCTCTCAGAACTCGAACACATGGGTGAAGCTGTAGACGCACATATCGCTTCCATCAACCAAAAAATCGAGGCGAGTACGGACACTCAAGAAAGAAAACGTCTGCGTTCTGAACGGAAGGAACCACGTCTCCTTCGAAAGGAGATTACAGATTTCATCGAGCGGAAACAGAGATACGCCCTTCAAAAGAGGACGCTCGCTGGACGGAACAGCTATTCGAAAACGGACACAGACGCGACGTTCATGCGAATGAAGGAAGATCATATGCAAAATGGACAACTCAAACCAGGCTATAACGTTCAAATCGCGACCGAAGGACAATACACACTCGCTTATGATATTTATCCGAATCCGACGGATGCCCGGACGTTACTCCCCTTTTTAGATGAGGTCAGCTCATATTTACCACTACCACCGCATATCGTTGCGGATGCCGGCTATGGGAGTCAGGAGAATTATCAGGATATTCTGATGCGCCGTGGGCGCATTCCACTCATCCCTTACACGATGTTCGAAAAAGAAAAGTCGCGAAAATGGCGCAACGATCCCTTTAACACAGCGAACTGGTCTTACGATGAAACGGCGGATCGGTTTGTGTGCCCGAATGGACAGGACGTAACGTTCCGTTACATGTCCAAGAGAACAGATCGTTACGGATTCACGCGTGATTTCAAGGTGTATGAAAGTGAAGGGTGTGATGGCTGCCCGTTCCGCTCCCGTTGTACAAAGGCCGAAGAAGGGCGTCACCGACAGGTACACATAAACACTTCATGGGAAGAACAAAAAGAACAGATGAAAAAATGGCTTTCAGATCAAAAAACAGGATCCCTCTATGCGAAACGGAAGATAGACGTGGAACCAGTTTTTGGATATCTGAAGGCTAATTTGAGTTTCACTCGCTTTTCTGTGCGAGGAAAAGCGAAGGTGAAGCGTGAGCTCGGCTTCATCCTCATGGCCGTAAATTTGAGGAAATGGCTCATCCAAAGCGTTGCCCGAAGGGCAGCTTGACGAGAGACGATGAAAAAAGAAGGAATTGCACATCCTGAGTGATGGCAATTCCTTCTTTTCGTTAAATTCAGCTAGTTATGTCCCAGCCTCTTTTTGTTATTCTTGTAACGTAAATAATATTTGACTCATCAAATGATTTGCTGTTGAATGGTAAAGTGCTGTCTCATATATAAAAAAAGAAGTGAGACAATTCAGGCAAAACAGTGTATTCGTATCCTATCTGTTTCGTCACGCTTATCGTTTGGGGAAAGCGGGAAAAAGATGATGGATTATGCACTTATTTAGGATTGATGAAAGGAGCCGATCATATGGCAGAGTTTGATCGCGATCAGGTCTACAAGACCGTTCCGCAAAAAGGATTCTTCGGGAATCCGAAAGGGTTGTTCACCCTCTTCTTCACTGAGTTTTGGGAGCGTTTCTCCTACTATGGCATGCGTGCCATCCTTATCTTCTACATGTACGATTCAGTTGCCAACGGTGGTCTAGGTATCGATAAGACGACAGCTGCGTCAATCATGGCCGTTTATGGTTCGCTCGTCTACATGTCAGGGATCATTGGGGGATGGGTAGCTGACCGTTTACTCGGTACGTCACGCACCGTCTTCTATGGTGGTATCTTGATCATGCTAGGGCATATCGTCCTTGCTTTACCAGCAGGCATTACAGCTCTCTTCATCTCGATGGGACTTATCGTCATCGGTACTGGTTTCTTGAAACCGAACGTATCGAATATCGTCGGTGATTTGTACAGCAAGACGGATAACCGCCGCGATGCTGGTTTTAGTATCTTCTACATGGGGATCAACGCTGGGGCATTCCTCTCACCACTCGTCGTCGGTGAAGTGGCTGACCGTGGTGGATATCACGCTGGTTTCGCACTCGCTGCCATCGGGATGTTCGCAGGACTTGTCGTCTTCGTCTTGACGAAAAAGAAAAACCTTGGTCAAGCGGGTACGTACGTCTTGAACCCATTAAAAGGGGACGAGAAAAAACGCTTCATCACGATCGCATCAATCGTTGTCGTCGTCGTTGCGGTACTCGGTGTCGTTGCATCGATGACAGGACTGTTGACGATTTCTCGTTTTACTTTAATGGTCACGATTCTCGGGATCTTGATTCCGATCGCTTACTTCACAGTCATGCTTCGTAGTCCAAAGATCACGGATGATGAGCGCTCACGTTTGATTGCGTATATTCCTTTGTTCATCGCAGCAGCGATTTTCTGGGCAATCCAAGAACAAGGTTCATACGTCCTCTCCATCTTCGCAAGTGAACGGACGAATCTTTCATTCTTAGGATTTGAGATTCAACCGGCATTCTTCCAATCGTTGAATCCGCTCTTCATCATCGTGTTAGCACCTGTTTTTGCGAGCTTCTGGGTCAAACTCGGTGACCGTCAACCAACGACGATGCAAAAGTTCTCGTTTGGTCTTCTGTTCGCTGGACTTTCGTTCATCGTCATGACACTACCAGGTATCCTGTTCGGTGTGGAGACGTCAGTTAGTCCACTCTGGCTTGCACTGAGCTTCTTCCTCGTCGTCATCGGTGAGCTCTTCTTGTCACCAGTCGGTCTATCGGCAACAACAAAACTGGCGCCGGCTGCCTTCTCAGCGCAAACGATGAGTCTGTGGTTCTTGACGAACGCAACGGGTCAAGCGGTCAACGCACAAATCGTTAAATACTACACGAATGACACGGAGATTTTGTACTTCGGTATCACGGGTATCGTTGCCGTCATCTTCGGATTACTTTTGTTCGCTTTCGCATCAAAACTTCAAAAATACATGCGCGGTATTCGCTGATGCATGAAAAAAGACGCTTTCTCGATCGAGAAAGCGTCTTTTTATTAATCATTCGTCCGGATATGGCGTAACCCTTCTGCGAGCAAGGCGACCAATGTTCCGAGGACGAGACCGTTTGACATCAGGGTCGTCACGAGTGGCGGTAAATCGGCCGTTGCCCCTTTCGGTAGTAACAACGCACCGATGCCGACGAGGACCGGGAGACCGACCGTGATCATCGCCGTTTGACGATTCAAGTCGCGGGCTGCTTCCGTGACGCCGATGATCGCCATCCCGGCAACAATCGGTGCGACCATCGCATAACCGACAGCGACGGGGATTTTAGCGATCAAACCGACGAATGGTGTCACGATACTGAGGAAAAGGCACGTGATGTTCGCATAGACGAACGCTTTGCGGTCCGTGTTATCTGTTGAGGCAATAAAACCAGCCGTTCCGGAAATGGCGACAGGACCGACTGTACCGAACAAACCAGCGAAGAGTTGTCCGATACCAGCCGTGATACCAGCTGTTCCGACTTGTCCTTTAACGGTTTCACCACGCTTGGCACTGATGATTCGTTCAATGACTTTAATGTTTGCTAAGACGTTCGTCATTAACAACAACGAGATGATGAGAGCTGTCGGTAATAAGCTCCAGTCGACATGAATACCGCCGAACGGCAACAAGCTCGGTAAAGTGAACAGTGGACCGTCGAAGCTTGGCATCTCGGCACGACCGATCAATGCAAACATGCTCCAACCGACGAGTAACGTGATTAATAAAGCGTACTGGCGTAAGCGATCGCTTCGTTCTAAATAAAGCGAGATCAAGACCGTCAGAATCGAGATGACGGCAGGTAATACTTGAATTCGTCCATCCTCGATATTGAGCAATCCTTTCATGACGGATCCGGACAGCTGTGCCGACAGCAACAGCATGTAGACACCGATGACTTGCGGTGTAAAAAGAGGGACTAAGCGCCGTAAGACACCTGTCATCGTCAAGACGATACAGATGATACCGCTGAGTAGGAGTAAGAATCCAAGCGACTGTAACGTGTTTGAATAACTGCCGTACAATGTGACACCAATCGACGAATAAAGGGCAAATACACCCCACCAAATTCCAGCAGGACCTTCCATGATTGGTAGACGGTGTCCGAGCAGGACTTGAAAGAGACTTAAGATGGCAAATACGAATAGACAACGAGATAAGAAGGAAAGCGTCTCGGCACCCGAGAGTTCAAACGATGCTGCGATGGCAAGGGGCGGGGCAATGTTAGTACAGATGATGAATAAAAACCATTGAATCGTAGACACAAGGGTACGCGGCAAAACGTGAATCTCCTTTCGAAAAAACAATATTGGTTTCATCTTAAACTAATTCATGAAAAAGCGATAGGGATGCTTACAATGACTGAAAATTCTAATATTTGTTTTCGTATGTGATTTAACACATAATGTGGGGTATAACGATAACGGGAGGGAATGAGATGAAAAAATGGAGTATACGAATCATTGGAACGATTGCTGCGCTGTTGGCACTGCTCGTAGTTGCCTTCATGATTTGGGCACAGTTCGACTATGATGCTTCTACGCAAGCGAAGTCTTACGTGGAGACAGATACACCCCGTCAACTGACATTTGGAAAGAAGACGAGTGATGTCGGATTCATCTTTTATCAAGGGGCAAAAGTCGATGCAGCGGCCTACAGTTATTACGGTAAGCAACTAGCGAAAGACGGGCACTTCGTCGTCATCCCGAAGCTACCGTTTCGGATTGCGTTGCTTGACTCAAACGAAGGACTCGATATCATCGAGGAATATCCGCAAATCAAAAAATGGTATCTGATCGGGCATTCGCTCGGTGGAAGCGCAGCTTCAACGATCGTTGAACAACATCCAAAAATTAAGGGGATCGTTTTCCTCGCGTCCTATCCGATTGATTCGATTGATGTGCCCTCGTTGACGATTTATGGGGGACGAGATGGTGTCTTACCAGTCGCTGATATCGAAAAAAGTAAACAGGACGTTCGAAAAGATGCGGTATTCCATGAAATCAAGCAAGGGAACCACGCGAACTTTGGTATGTACGGTCGACAAAAAGGGGACAATAGCAGCCCATTAACGTCAAAAGAACAACAGGATGAGTCATTAGATGAAATCAAACGATTTATCGATACACCTTAATCGATTCATCAATCAAACGAAAAGGATGGAGAGATTTCGGCACTGAGTCCGGAATCTCTCCATCCTTATTTCTACTGAGTCATCGATTCAACTCAAGCGATGAGCGACTTCGTCGAGCGTTGGCAAAGCAGCCATCGCTCCTTTGACGGAAGCAGCAAGTCCGCCTGAAATCGCTGCGAATCGACCGATGTCGCGAAGTTCATCTTCAGACCAATCAAATGAAAAATCGCGTAACGCACACTGGTAGAGTAAACCGGACATGAAGGCATCTCCAGCTCCTGTCGTATCGATTGCGTCGACCGTAATCGCATCGATGACAGCCATCGCACGATCCGTATAGAGAATCGATCCTTCACTTCCTCGCGTGATGGCAAGAAGACGAATCGGATATTCAGCTAACAATTCAGCAGCCCCGTCATCAAGATTCGTTTGTCCAGTTAGAAACGTCAATTCTTCCTCAGCAAGTTTGACGATTTGTGCATCCGGTAGGACAGACCGGATCGTCGTCCGCGCTTCGTCAAGATTCGGCCATAACGACTCTCGTAAGTTCGGATCGTAAGAAACCGGTACTTCGTGTGCTTTTGCACGTGCGATGGCTTTTCGTGTCGCGTTGACGGATTCTCCAGTGATTAAAGAAATCGAACCGATGTGTAATAAATCGACGGATGTGAAATCCTCCGGGACATGTGTTTCGTGAAATTGCATATCAGCGCGCTCCGCGTTGATGAACTCGAACGACCGCTCTCCATCCTGACCGTTCGTAACGAGCACAAGTCCTGTTTTTTGCGTCGAATCGTGGACGAGATGATCGGTACGAACACCATAATGATGTAACGTATCTTTCAAGAAGTGTCCCATCGAATCATCACCGACAGCTCCAAGAAAATAACTATCAGCGCCTAATCGAGCGAGTCCGACAGAGACATTGGCAGGAGCACCTCCAGGATTTTTTTGAAACGTCATGTTTTCAGCATCAAGAGGAATCAAATCAATCAATGCTTCCCCCAAACTAAAGATTTTCATACGTAGAACTCCTTTCAAGATCCGGACGAATCCGTTCGATGTGTAAAGCCATATAGCCGATTTCTGATTCAGGTACACGTGTATCGAGTTCGACAGTCAACCAATTGCCCATTTGACTCGCACAGGCATAAGCCTCAGCATAACGTGTTTTGACGGCAGATAAAATCACATCATCCATGTCGTGTAAGGTTTCTCCTTGTTCAATTCGGGCGAGGACCAATTTCATATGCGTGAAGAAACGATAATACGTCATCGATGAGGTCTCGATCGTTTGTCCAAAAAAGACTTCAATCTGTTCGCGCAGTTCATTGAGTAACGTCACCGTCTGCAAAGCAGTTGCCATGTTCGGATGAGTCTGGCGTGCATTATATAAGTGAAGCGCGATGTTCGCTGCTTCTTCTTTAGGGAGGGTGACCTGTAACGCGCGTTCGATTTCAAGGACTGCCCATTCTCCGATCGCATACTCCGGTCCATATAAAAGACGAATCTCTTCCGCTAGTCGATTATGCACGACGAGTTGTTCACGTGCTAGCCGTACGGCATGAGCGAGGTGATCCGTCAGACTGACATGAATATAGTCATGAAACGGCGTCTGAAGTTCACCTTCTGCATGCGAGATGATGCGTTCGGATAAGTCGATGATCTCGAGTGGTGTCGTCGTCAGAATCTCTTTGAACTGTTCCGCATTTTCAAACGAAGGGATGAACATTTTTTCGATCTTCGTCGCTTGGATCGGATCTTTTTTCTTTTTTCCAAAGGCGATACCGGGTCCCATGACGATGCGTTCTTGTCCATTTTCTTTAACGACAACTGCATTGTTGTTGAGGATTTTATGAATAATCAGCCTGACGTCCTCCTTTCCAGTCTTTTCTTTATTATAAAGCGAACGTAGACGCTTTGCGAACCGACAAATGCGACCACCGAGTCAGTGGACCCGGTTTGGTCGCATGAAGGATTAAGCAGCAATGTCTGTTTCTTTTTGTTTACGTGCATCAAGACGCATCAAGACGACAGTCGAAACAAAAGCAGTGACGACCGCAATCACGAATCCAACGAGGTAGTTGATCAAATTCGTTGCACCGAGCGGGGCGACGATCGCGATCATCGGGATTCCAGTTAGTCCGTAGGCGTTCGCCGCGACTTGCGTCAAGACGACATAACCGCCACCAATCGCACCACCGATTGCACCGCCGATGAATGGTTTTCCAAGACGTAAGTTGACGCCGTAGATGACAGGTTCCGTGATACCGAGAAAGGCTGAGAACGCAGACGGTAGGGCAAGTGCTTTGAGTTTGACGTTCTTTGTCAAGAAGTAGACGGCAAGTCCGGCACCGCCTTGAGCGACGTTCGCCATCGACCAGATCGGTAAAAGGAAGTTCTTTCCGATACTTTTATCGGCAAGTAACCCTGCTTCGATTGCATGGAAACTGTGATGCATCCCAGTGATGACGATCGTCGAGTAAAGTCCACCAAAGAGGAGACCAGCGACGACTGAGAACTGTTCGTAGAAGAAGACGAGTACGAATGAGATTCCTTTCCCGAGCAACGTTCCGATTGGACCGATGACGATCAACGCCAGGAAACCAGTGACGAGGACCGTAACGAATGGTGTGACGAGTAAGTCGAGCGTCTCGGGTGTTCGTTTCCGGACTTGTTGTTCAATCTTTGCCATGACCCAGACAGTTAAGAGAACCGGGAAGACCGTTCCTTGGTATCCGATTAACTCGATGTTCATTCCGAGGAATTTCATGACTTCAGGATCACTGTTCCCAAGTGTCCATGGATTCAAGAGGGACGGGTGTGTCATGATTCCCCCGATGACGGCACCGAGATACGGATTTGCACCGAATTCACGAGCTGCCGAGAAACCGATCAGAATCGGTAAGATGATGAAGGCTGAAGACGAGAACATATCAAGTAGTTGAACGATCGGCGAATTGCCCTCGACCCAACCGAATGCCTTGATCATACCGAGTAATCCCATCAAGAGACCAGCTGCGACGATTGCCGGAATGAGTGGAACGAAGACGTTCGAGAGCGAACGGGCAAGACGGGCGAACGGGTTTAATTTTTGCGATGCAGCCTTTTTAACGTCGAGTGGCTCTTCTCCATCGACTTTCACACCAGCGAGTGGTGCAAACGCAGCGAATACCTTATTAACGGTACCGGTCCCGAAGATGATTTGATATTGACCAGAGCTCGAGAAGGCACCACTTACACCATCCAAATCTTCAAGTGCCGCTTGATCGACCTTTGATTCGTCATGCAAGACAAGGCGTAAGCGTGTCGCACAGTGAGCGGCAGTGATGATGTTCTCACGTCCGCCGACGAGTTCGAGCACACGTTTAGCAGTTTGTTGATAATCCATCGGAAAAGTCCTCCTTTTTCATGAAACGTGCTGAATGAGACAAAAAAAGGCAAGACCGAACAACACCTCTCCTAACGAGGTGTCATTTCGGTCTTGCCAGCCGTACTGTCACAATCCGCACTATTGATTTGATTTCATCTTAAAGGAGAAAAGAAAGCGTTGTCAATACTTAATATTCATTTTTTTGAATCTGAATATCGACCTCAACCCCGTAGTGATCGGAAACGACGGGACCGTGAATCCCATCAAACACGACACCGACGCGTTCAACGTCAATTTTCCGATTCGATAAGACGAGATCAATCCGCAATCCTTGTTGATTGTCTTCCCATCCATCGATGTTGCCATTGATCGTCTCAATTCCGACTGTTTCCTTAGCTAGCAGGAAGACATCGTGCAATCCCCGTTGCATCATATAGTCATAACCTGTATTTCGTTCTAAGGCATCGTTGTTGAAATCACCGAGGAAGAATGTCCATTCGAGTGGATCCATCCGAGCCATCAAATGATTGAATTGTTCCTGGAACGGTTCGACTTCATCTGCCCACCAGCCAAGATGACATGTATTGAACGTAATCGGTGTACCGTCGACTTGGATCGTCGCACGGACGATTTTTCGTGATTTCCAATCGAATGTATCTTGACTACGACTAACATAATAACTGTCCGATTTTAAGATTGGATGTTTCGTCAAAAGAGCGAGTCCTTCTTCATACTTATCATAGCCGATATGAGCAAAATCCCAGACGAGGGAGTAGGTTTGACCTTGTTCTTTTAACGCTTGCTGGATCAAATAGGCAAAATTATCGTTGCGCACATCGTCATAGACGATGGGTGTATCCATCAATTGACTCACTTCTTGCAGTGCGATGACATCATAATCTTGAGCGAGAATTTGTTGAACGATCTGGTTTAATTTTTCGAGTGGCTGTTCTTCCTGCCACGAATGACAATTTAGTGTGAGTAGACGCATGAGTGGTCCTCCTGATTTTTCAAATAAGAAAGGTGAAACTCTTATAAAAGAGCTTCACCTTTAGGTAGTTCCCTAATCTCGCAGGTTTATGCGCCGATCCGGTCTTGGATATCTGATTTTAAGATATCGGCTTTTGGACCGTAGATGGCTTGCACGCCATTGTTCTTAAGGATCAGACCAAGTGCACCGTTTGCTTTCCAGTCTGCTTCTTTTGCAACAAGCGCTGGATCTTTGACAGTGACACGAAGACGCGTCATGCAGGCATCGACGTCCTCGATGTTTTGCTGTCCACCAAGCAAATCGATGATTTGTGAAGCTTGCGAATCGTCGGCAGGAGCTGATGTCGCAGCAGCCTCACCTGAAGCTTCAGTTGTAGATACGTTGATATCGTCCAGATAGTTCCCGTTACGACCTGGTGTCGCATAGTTGAACTTCTTGATGACGAAACGGAACGTGAAGAAGTTCAAGAAGAAGAAGAACACACAGACACCGATGAAACGAATTAAATCACCAATTAATCCAGCTTTTGCAATCAATGGAATCCGCGTCAAGAGTTCGATCGCACCGAATGCGTGAATCCGAAGATGCATGACATCTGCTAGTGCGAAAGCAACACCCGTGAGCACAGCATAGATGACGTAAAGAACAGGAGCGATGAACATGAACATGAATTCGATTGGCTCCGTGACACCTGTCAAGAAAACTGCAAGTCCAGCAGATAAGAAGACAGGTTTGTATGCTTTCTTCTTATCTTCATCAACTGACATGTACATTGCGACAGCAATACCAATCAATGAAGCAAGTGATGTGACGACTTGTCCTTCTTTAAAACGAGCAGGAACGACACTGTTGATTAAGTCATTGTATCCTTGTGTGTTGCCGGCTTGTTTTAAATTAACGAGGTCAGTGATCCAAGCTAACCAAAGCGGATCTTGACCAGCAACCGTCGATCCTTGAGCAGCACCTGTCAGGATTTTGTACGTTCCACCGAGTTCCGTGTAGTTCATCGGGACAGTCAACATGTGATGAAGACCGAACGGAAGTAATAGACGCTCGAGTGTACCGTATACGAACGGTGCAATGATCGGTGCAGAATCACGTGAAGAGGCAATCCAGCGACCGAAGTCATTCAATAAGCCTTGAACGAACGGCCAAACGAGTGATAAGGCGAATGCTGCAACGACTGATCCACCAATGACGACGAATGGTACAAAACGTTTTCCGTTGAAGAATGCAAGCGCATCTGGCAATTTACTGAAGTTATAAAATTTATTAAAGAGAACGGCACCAAGGAAACCAGAGATGATTCCGACGAATACTCCCATGTTGAGAGCAGGTGCCCCTAAAACTGAAGTGAAATAATCTTTTACGATGAGCTCAGAACCAAGCAATGAATCGACCGTTGCTTTTGGGTCCGCGATCATGTCAGCGTTGACACCGAAGATAGCTCCTGTGACACGGTTGATCAAAATGAAGGCGAGTAACGCTGCGAACGCACCACCAGCACGTTCTTTTGCCCATGACCCACCAATCGCGACGGCGAATAAGACATGAAGGTTCGTAATGATAGCCCAACCTAAATCTTCAACGATTCGAGCAATCGTTTGCATTAACGCGATATCGCCTCCATACATGCCGATCAGTTTCCCGACCGAGATCATGATTCCTGCAGCAGGCATAACCGCGATGACGACCATCAAGGCTTTACCGAGTTTTTGCCAAAAATCGAACGAAATAGCATTTTTCAAGATCATTCACTCCTTTTGTATCTCTTTTTCTCTAATATGTGTGTAAGAACAGTGCAATAATGTAAGCGATTAATGCAACCGTTTGCATATAGAATTGTAAGCGATAACTTTTTAAAAAGCTAGTGTTTTATAAGAAAAATATTTAAATTTTATTTTGATTAAAAATTGATAGTTCGGAAAGGTATTCAGATTTAAAAAAAGTGGGAATAAGACTACAGTGAACGTTGTTTGGTTTCAAAAAGAAAAGATGTTGGGCGGATGAAAGAAGGGATTCAACCGATCGGGCAGTACGGTCAGCGGATTCGTACATTACGAGAACGTCATCAGTTAGATCAGCATACATTAGCTGAATTGACTAAAATGACACCTGAGGTGATTCGATGTATCGAAAATAGCATTGTGGATCCGTCTTTTTCGATGATTGAGCGGCTGGTCCGTGCTTTGCAGATTACTTCGGATCATTTGTTACGGCATATTTATATTTGGTCATCTGAAGTCATCGGTCAGCACGATCGTACGACCTTGATCGACATCCCATCGAGTTAATAGGTATGAAAAAGAGGAACGGTGGAAAAGTCCACTGTTCCTCTTTTGAGCGTTTAACGATTATCGACAGTCTCAGGATAGAGATCGTGATTGAATAGACGATGTTCTGCCATTCGTTCATATTTTGTACCAGGTTTTCCGTAGTTGTAGTACGGGTCAATCGAAATTCCACCACGTGGCGTAAATTTCCCCCACACTTCGAGGTAGCGCGGTTCCATCAATTTCACGAGATCTTTCCCGATGACGTTGATGCAGTTCTCGTGGAAATCACCGTGATTACGGAAGCTGAATAGATACAATTTAAGTGATTTCGATTCGACGAGTTTTTCATCCGGGATATACGAAATGTAGATCGTCGCGAAGTCCGGTTGATTCGTAATCGGGCAAAGGCTCGTAAATTCTGGTGCATTGAATTTCACGAAGTAATCATTTTCCGGATGGCGGTTCGGAAACGCTTCGAGTACTTCTGGTTGGTATTCGAAAATATAAGGTACGGCTTTTTGGCCGAGTAATGACAAATCGTTTAAGTCTTCAGGTCGCATGAATCATTTCTCCTTAAACGCCACGGTCGTTTGCAAAAACGAGGGCATGTAATTGTGGTAGAACACGCGCGTGATTAAAGCGTTCATCACGGGCGACGCGTTCCCAAAGTGTTTTTAGATCGTGTAACATCCGTGGGGCGATCGTTCCTTCTTCGTGCGGATCCGGATTTCCAAGTGATAGATAGAGCGTTTTTAAGGCATATCGCTCTGAAATCATCGCCGCGAAGTCGAGATCTGCCTCATCAAAAATAACGATTTTAACGGCACGCTGTTGTTCCGGTAGACGCTTGAAAAAAACATCCAAACGATCAAAATCAATCTTCATGCCACTTGAAGGGGGTTTAGGACTGAGTGTGACGTCATCGATATCAAGCAACCAATTTTGCCAGTAAGAACCTTGTGTCTCAACCGACATCGTGATGTTTCGTTCTTTTAATGCCTCAACCAGCGTACCGATCGAAGCATGAAGTAACGGGTTCCCACCGGAAATCGTGACATGTCCGTAAGAGCCGAGTGCATCGAGGCGTTCCATGATCGTCTCTGCCGTCAAGAGTTCGGGTTTTTCAGAACCATCCCATGTGAAGGCGGAGTCACACCACGAACAGGAATAGTCGCAGCCACCGGTTCGGACGAACATCGTCTTTTGACCGATTGATCGTCCTTCCCCTTGGAACGTTGGTCCGAAAATCTCGAGAACCGGAATTTTTGGCGTTTTCGTTAAGGCACTCATGCTTCGTTCATCCACTCACGACGGACTTCAGCAAAAGCAGTCGGCGTCTCATAGAGTTTGACGAATTCGACACGAAGTCCACGTTCGTCTGGAAGGTGTTGACCGAGCGTCTCAAAAATCCACGCCGCCATGTTTTCAGCTGTTGTATTCATGTATGGTAATGATTCATTTAAATAACGGTGATCGAGAAGTGGTTCGAGATGTGTTTTAAAGATTTTCTTAAGATCACCAAAATCAAGTGTCATACCGCGGTGATCAAGAAAACCACTGATGCCCATATCGACATGGTACGTATGACCATGAAGCGCACGGCATTTTCCATCGTAATCATATAGATGGTGCGCTGCGTCAAACGTTAATTTTTTGACAATCATGACGCGAGATTTCGTATAGATAAGCGAGTCGCCAGTCGGGCGCTCGACCGTTTCAGGTGCTTCGTAATTGAATGTCATGTGTGTTGAACCTCCTTGATGTATGCATCTAATCCATTTTTTCGTAATTCACAGGCCGGGCATTCGCCGCAACCATCTCCAATGACGCCGTTGTAACACGTCAACGTGCGATTTCGAACGAAATCAAACGCACCGAGCGAGTCGGCAAGCGCCCACGTTTCTTTTTTGTCGAGCCACATGAGTGGCGTGTGCAGTACGAATGGATAGTCCATTGCAAGGTTCAATGTCACGTTCAGTGACTTGATGAAGGCATCACGGCAGTCTGGGTAACCAGAAAAGTCCG
This sequence comes from Exiguobacterium sp. FSL W8-0210, assembly GCF_038006045.1. NCBI lineage: Bacteria > Bacillati > Bacillota > Bacilli > Caryophanales > Exiguobacterium > Exiguobacterium sp. FSL W8-0210. The sequence continues at coordinate 2,970,943 of NZ_JBBOUK010000001.1, read as the reverse complement.
TTTCACATACGCCAGTGACGATATGACGGATTCCGCGTCCTTTCGCGAGGACGGCTGCGAACGAAAGAAACAGGTGGTTTCGTCCATCTACGAAAGTAGAAGGGAGACCATCTTCATTCGTCGTGATGGTTTGGCTGTGGTCAGTCAAGGCGTTACTCGTTAGTTGACTGAGAAGAGAGAGATCAAGCTCATGGTGTTTGACACCGAGCTCAGAGGCGATGTCGCGTGCGACTTCGAGTTCTTGTGCATGACGTTGTCCGTAATTAAACGTCACGACTTCGACTTCTTCATACTGTTTCAATGCTTGAAACAGACAAGTCGTCGAGTCTTGGCCGCCACTAAAGACGACAAGAGCACGTTCTTTTTTCATAATGTACACTTCCATTCCTAGTTTTTATAACGGAGGAGGTTACGAACTCCGGAGACGTAGTCTCAACTATTCACACTAGCAGAAGCCGTCAAAAAAGTCGACGTTTTCTAATGAAGGCCAAAAAAGAGATGCTGATTGTCGCTCGGACGATCGGCATCTCTTAATAGGAAATTACAGCGGATAGTGGTAATAGCGTTCTTTGAGGAGCAGGTCACGGATGTTCGAGTCTTCCGAGATGACTTTCATCAAACCACCTGTTTGTGAAGCGTGTGCTTCGAGTGCCTTGATCTTTTGATCCGTATAGGCACTGACATCGTGAATGAATGTTCCTTCTCCAAGCTCTTCTTTCGTATTGTTCGCAAAAGCGACCGCAAGGAACTCAGGGCGATCGGCAGGATCCATCATCCGAAGGGCACGAACGACGGCGCGAGCTGTCGCTTCGTGATCGGGATGGACCGCGTAACCCGGATAAAATGAAATCAAGCGAGTCGGGCGCGTCTGTTGAATCAAGGTAAGGATACGGTCAGCAAGTGCCGCTTCATCCTCGAATTCAACGGTCTTATCGCGAAGTCCCCACATTTGGAGATCCGAAATCTTCATTTTTTCAGCTGCATCGATCAACTCACGTTTGCGAATCGTTGCGAGCTGTTCCCGGTTCGTAAAGACAGGGCGTCCCATGTTACGGCCCATCTCACCGAGCGTCAAACAAGCATATGTGACAGGACCACGATTTTCTGCGTGCTCGATGATCGTACCGGCAGAACTGAAAGCTTCGTCATCCGGGTGAGGGAAGACGACGAGTAAATGATCTTCGTGTGTCATGCGTCTACCTCCTCTGCACCTTGAGCGAATGGTGTCGGGCTAAGTTCAAAAGCAATCGCAAGACGTCCTTCGATATCGTGACCGGCAATCAACAATTGTTCCCCAGCAAATTCGAAGTCAGTCAATCCTTCACCGTATAACCAGCCGTGGGCAAGTTTCAAACCGATCCGGTAAGGTCCGTTTCCTGTGATCAGACCACGTTCGTAAGTGATTTCCGCATTACGGAAAAACATCCCCGCGCTATGGAAAGTTGGATCTTGGTGCGTCGCGTAGGCACCGTTCGTCGTCTCGACGTGTACATATAACGGTGTATTCGCATGTTCGTCGATATAACGCTGTATTTCTTGTACATCAATGGCTTGCATAAACTTTTCTCCTCTCCTATACAGAAAGAAGTCCGCGGATATCGCGGACTTCTTAAGCGGATCAAGACTGGACTATACGATGTGCAGCGTGATCAGTTGGTCCGACGTATTCATTCAAACGGAATGAATGACGAATCGCGGAAGTGATGAAAGATTTTGCTGTACGGACAGCAGCTTCTACCGATGCACCTTTTGCGAGTTCGGCCGTGATTGCTGCAGAGTACGTGCAGCCAGCACCGTGCGTGTACGGTGTCTCGATTCGTTCGTCCTCAATCAGGATAAACTCTTTTCCGTCATAAAGCACGTCAACTGCTTGTGGATGGTCAATCTTGCTGCCACCTTTGACAAGAACGTATTGCGCACCTTTTTCGTGAATCCGTGCTGCTGCAAGTTTCATCTCGTCGATCGTTGCTGGTGTCTTACCAAGGCCCGACAGTTGTCCGGCTTCGAAGACGTTCGGTGTGACGACCGTCGCAAGTGGTGTCAAGACATCACGAAGTGCGTTTGCCGTATCAGGGTTCAGTACTTCGTCTTCACCTTTACAGACCATGACAGGATCAATCACGACGTTTTGAACGCCGGATGATTTGATTTTCTCAGCTACGGCTTCAATGATTTCGACAGTCGGGAGCATACCCGTCTTCATCGCATCAACACCAATACCTCCAAGGACCGTGTGGATTTGTGTCCGGACGAGTTCTGTGTCGATTGGGTAAACCGCATGGTGCCAAGAGTGATCAGGGTCTTGGGCGACGATGACCGTCAAAGCATTCATTCCATAGACACCAAGTTCTTGGAATGTTTTCAAATCAGCTTGAATACCAGCTCCACCGCTCGTGTCGGAACCAGCAATCGTTAAGGCTTTACGTTTTGTCATGGGGCATTCCTCCTAAAGAAATAGACAATCCTTCTTGTTCTTCATCATAGCGAATTATGGGAAAAACAACAACTGTCGACGCTTCTAACGTACACAAAACCCCACCTCTTTTGAGTAGGCGGGGCAAGTACTTATTTAATGAATAAGAAGTCGAGAATATAGTAGATCAAGGCAGCGAAAGCCATCGAAATCGGCAATGTGATGACCCATGTGATGAGCATACGTTGTGCAGTTCCCCATTTTACACCTTTCTTACGGTGTGATGTACCTACACCCAAGATGGCAGAAGAGATGACGTGTGTCGTCGAAACCGGAAGATGAATCGCTGTCGCTCCAAAGATGATCGCTGCTGATGTTAAGTCAGCTGCAACCCCATTGACCGGACGGATTTTCATGATTTGACCACCAACTGTTTTGATGATCCGCCATCCACCGACAGATGTTCCGAGACCCATCGCGATCGCACATGAGAGTTTAACCCAAGTCGCAACTTCGTGATCTGTTTGATAACCAGATGAGATCAAAGCAAGCGTGATGATCCCCATCGCTTTTTGTGCGTCGTTCGTACCGTGTGTATACGACTGCAAAGCAGCGGTTGCAATTTGAACATGACGGAAGCGACGATTCGTCTTCGCCAAGTTTCCTTTTTTGAAGATGACTTTAAAGATTGCATAAACGATGAAACCAAGTGTGAATGCGAGTACTGGTGAAATGAGCAAGGCTTGAACGATTTTCAAGAAGCCTTTTGCTTCGATTCCTCCGAATCCAACAGAGGCAACAGCAGCACCAGCAATCGAACCGATCAGTGTATGCGAAGAACTTGACGGAATACCGAAGTACCAAGTCAAAAGGTTCCAGGCAATGGCTGAAATCAAGGCAGCGATGACGACGTAGCTACCATGTTCAAGTGTTGACGGGTCAACGATGTCACCAGAGATCGTTTTTGCGACTCCAGTGAACGTGATTGCACCTAGGAAGTTCATCGATGCAGCCAAGATGATGGCATGACGTGGTTTCAAAGCACGAGTCGACACCGAAGTCGCGATCGAGTTCGCTGTATCGTGGAAACCGTTGATGAAGTCGAAGCTAAGTGCGAGAATCACGATTATGGCGGTGATGATAAACAGGCTATCCATCTCGTTAGCTCCTCACTTAAGCGTTTTTCATGATGATCGTTTCAATGACGTTAGCTGCATCTTGGCAGTAGTCCGCGATTGATTCGAGCGATTCATAGATTTCTTTATATTGGATGATTTTAATTGGATCTGTTTCTGTTGCGAACAATGCTTTGATCGATTTACGGCGTAGGTTGTCACAAATCGTCTCTTGTTCTTTGATTTTGATGACGTGTTCACGCATCGGTTGCAATTTACGTGCAACAAGAAGATCCATTGACATCGCGAGTTCTGTGACAGCGATGTTGATTTCATCGACGAACTTGATCATGTGCTCGTCTGCTTGAACGATATTGTAGATTTCGAAGATCGCTGAACATTCTTCAAAACCGTCTAAGACGTCATCAAGTGCGTTAGCAAGTGCGAGTAAGTCTTCACGGTCGATCGGCGTGATGAACGCATTGTTCAAGTCGATGATCAACTGGTGCATCAAATCGTCCCCAGCTGTTTCGAAGTCTTTTACTTTATGTGCAAATTCTTTTACATCCGCGATGCCGTTGATTTTAAAGTCAACGAAGAATTGCGAAGTCGTTTTTAAGTGTCCTGCGATTTCGGATAATTTCACTGCGAATGGATCTTGTTTTTTACTAAACATTTCTTCTGCCTCCATATTAAGAACAAGAATAGAATAGTGAAGTAACTTCACGAGTTCGATTGTAGCAGACGGTATTGTAAAAGAATACATTTATGAAGCGTCTTTACGAAATCTTAATAAATCTTAATATGAAGGTGATTGTAGATTTAATAAATTGTCTGACAATGGAAAAATTGAAATGTACTTGATTGAAATGAGTTGGATTACGTTGTAATTGCAAGAGATTGTCTTGTGATTGTAAGAATAAAAGCGCATCAGAAGTGGGAAAAGAGGATATGGCGCATGAAAATCGAATGATATGATTAAGTCTGCGTAATCAGTTAAAAGAGGAGGATTTTATTATGCTCGTACAAAGTTTATGTATTCCGAAGCATCAATGTGTCACGATTTCCGAGACAGCGACGATTCGTGAAGCACTCGACACACTTGAAAAAACCGGATACCGCTGTGTCCCGGTCCTTGACCAATCAGGACAGGACTTCAAGGGCAACATCTATAAGATGCACATCTACCGGCATGGGATGAATGGTGGCAGCTTAGACGACAACGTCATGTCGCTGATTAAGAATACATCCAAATACATCTATACAGGAAGTAATTTCTTTGAAGTCTTCTTCTCGATCAAGGAATTACCGTATATCGCGGTCTTAAATGACGATGGTCATTTCTTCGGTATTCTACCTCACGGAAAAATGCTTGGAATGCTTGAAGAAGCGTGGAACCGTGATTCTGGAAGTTACGTCCTGACAGTAGCCCTAAGTGAACAAAAAGGGGCACTTGAGAAGATCTCGAAGATCGTCAACAAATATTCAACGGTCGCGAGTCTGATGACACTCGATGCGAAGAGTAGCGTCATGCGTCGTGTATTGATTACATTACCGACGGATTGTGACGAGAAGACGAAGAAAAAAATCGTCAAGAAACTTGACGATAAGGGACTTCGAGTCGTTGCTGTCGAAGATTTAGCCGTTCGTGTATAATGGACCCGCACAAGACCAGTTCATGACTGGTCTTTTTTTGAGGGAGAGGAAGGATAGATGATGAAACTATTAATAGTAGGAGCCGGTGCGATGAGTGAGGCACTCGTTCAAGGATGGGTCGCTTCTGGATTTGCACGAGAAGATATCACGATGACGAATCGGAGTGGCGGGATACGCTTGACAGAAGTCGCAGCACGACACGGTGTTCAAACGGTCGAGCAGGAAGATGTCTCCTTATACGATATCGTCATGCTGGGCATGCAACCCGATGGTGTACTCGACTATGTAGCGAATCAACAATGGACGAATCAGACGATTGTTTCGATTGCTGCACATATTACACCATATGAAATCGAACAGTTGGCAAAACGTCCGACAGTCGCTGCCATGCCGAATACTCCAGTCGCACACCGTTTAGGAATGACTGGACTATGGTTCGGCTCACGCGTGAATGAAGAGATCCGAAGTGTAGTCGAAGCATTATTTGGACGTGTCGGAGAAATTGCGGAAGCAAATGAATCGACGATGCCTGCATTCATGGCGGCAGCAGGATGTAGTCCTGCTTTCTTCTATGAAGTCGTAGCTGGCATGGTGCCGGTTTTGACGGATGCTGGTTTTGAAGAAGGAAATGCACGTCGAATCGTTGCTCAAGCGATGAAAGGTTCAGCTGAAATTCTCATGCGCTCCGACGCAAGTACGGATCGTCTGATTGCTGATGTTGCGGCACCTGGTGGACCGACGGATCGTGGCGTCCAAGTGCTACGAGAGCGTCACTTATTCGATACGATGCAAGCGGCACTACGAGAGAGTGCACGCGAAACAGCCGAATAATGGATTCAAAAGAAGCTGACTCAAAAAGAATGACGCGTCTTTTTACGCCCTTATCTTTGTAGAGACTGACATTTGAGTCAGTCTTTTTTTGTTCACGAAAGTTTCACGTGAAACATAAACAAAGCGATTGCATCTTCAAATAAGAATTCGTACACTGTAAAAAGAAACCGTCCAGACGGTACAGTAAATATGAGGGAAGGGGGAGACTATTGGCCAGTGCAAAAGCGCAAGAGACTCGTCGTCGGATTCTTGAAGCAACGACGACGATTATTTTGCAACAAGGATTCACCCAATTGACGCTTGAAGAAGTAGCGAAACAAGCAAATGTCTCAAAAGGTGGACTATTGTATCATTTCGCTTCGAAGGAAGCTTTATTAATGGGGGTCATCGAGGCGCAAGAAGCACGACAATTTGAACTATATGAACAGCATCAGTTGACGATGGGACCGATGGAAGCGTTCGTGACGTTGCAAATCCAGCAACAAGAGGAGTTCCATCTCGACATGGATGCGCTTCTTTACTTGTTGTCCTTGTTAAAGGATCATGCGACGTTCGTCGAGGAACGAAAGCGACAAGCGGAGCAGTTCTTCCGCCAACTGACAGAACAGATGGATCCGGTTGAAGTGTTATCGATTCGCTTTATATTAGACGGTTTGAAATTGTCGGAGCATTTTCAGTTCGGCGCACCGTCTCCAGATGTGCGACAACGATTAATTCAGCAATTAATAGAACGTGCACGACGACTAGATAAACAAATTGAAGAGTGAGGGAGAACCATACGATGAAAAAGATCATCCAGTTTTCGGTGAACAATAAGTTTGCCCTCTGGCTCATGACGATCATCATCACGGTTGCCGGTATTTATGCGGGAACATCGATGAAGCTCGAGACATTGCCAGACATCACGACACCGACCGTGTCGGTGACGACGATTTATCCAGGTGCTACACCAGAACAAGTTCTAGATGAAGTCAGTCGAGAACTTGAAAGTAAGGTCGAAAATTTATCAGGAGTCGATACTGTACGTTCGACGTCCTTCCAAAATGCATCGAACCTACAAATCGACTATAACTTCAGTACGAATATGGAAGAAGCCGAGCAAAAAGTAAAAGAAGCTCTTTCAAACGTCGAATTGCCGGAAGGTGTTCAGGAACCACAAGTATCACGGATTTCCTTTGATGCATTCCCAGTCATCGGTTTTGCCGTTTCGGATAAGGAACGATCCCTATCTGAATTGACGAAACTCGTTGAAAACGAACTTCAACCAAAGCTTGAAGGAATCGAAGGGGCGCAGACGGTTCAAGTCGCGGGTCAAGAGATTCGCCGGATCGAAATTCGCTTCGATGAGAAAAAACTCGAACGTTACGGTCTAACCGAAGAGAATGCGAAACAATTAATTCAAGCTAATGATTCCCGTTTAGCGCTTGGCTTGTACGAGTTGGGAGATAAGGAACAAGCAGTCGTATTAGATGGAAAAGCAACGACGGTCAAGGAATTAAAAGATCTTCGTCTTCCATATACGCCGCCAGTATCGAATACTCCTGAAGCAGGACAAGCAGGACAAGCAGGACAAGCAGGACAAGCAGGACAAGCAGGACAAGCAGGACAAGCAGGACAAGCAGGACAAGCAGGACAAGCAGGACAAGCTCCAGCGTCAGCCCCTGCGGCATCCCAAACGACACCAGCGACAGGCGCAACGTCCGGTCAGGCAACACAGACGGCGCCAACGCAAGTACCAACTGTCACGTTGTCGCAAGTTGCGACGATTGAGGATAAAGGGATCGAGGAATCGATCTCGCGTTCGAATGGTGAACGATCGATTGGTGTTCAAGTAACAAAGTCGCAAGATGCGAATACAGTCGATGTCGTCAATGCAGTCAAGCAGACGATCAAAGACTTCGAAAAAGAAAACGGTTCGGTCAATGCATCTGTGACACTTGATCAAGGTAAACCAATTGAGGAATCCGTTTCGACGATGATCAGTAAAGCATTGATTGGTGCGTTATTTGCGATTGTCATCATCTTGCTGTTCTTACGAAACATTAAATCAACGATCATTGCTGTTATTTCGATTCCGTTATCCCTTCTGATGGCAATTCTTGTCTTGAAGCAGATGGATATTTCCTTGAACATCATGACACTCGGAGCGATGACGGTCGCGATTGGTCGAGTCGTTGATGATTCCATCGTCGTCATCGAAAATATTTATCGTCGTTTGACGGATCCGGCGGAAAAGTTAAAAGGAAAAGAACTGATCATCAGTGCAACACGAGAGGTCTTCATTCCAATCGCTTCGTCGACAGTCGTTACGATCGCGGTCTTCTTGCCACTCGGATTCGTTACGGGATTCGTTGGTGAGCTGTTCTTACCATTCGCTTTGACAGTCGTCTTTGCACTGTTCGCGTCCTTGATCGTTGCGGTTACGGTCGTTCCGATGTTCGCGGATTCGCTCTTTAAGCGTGGTAAAGCACCAAAACCGGAAAAAGAAGAGGGCGGAAAGTTGGCGAATGGGTATCGCCGTATGCTGAATTGGTCTCTTAACCATAAACTCATCGTCTTTGGTCTTTCAGTCTTGCTTTTGATCGGTAGTTTTGCTCTCGTACCAACGATTGGTGTCAACTTCTTGAATCAAGAAGGAGAAAAGACACTCTACGTCACGTACAATCCAAAACCAGGTCAAACGTTGGATGATTCGTTAAAAGCAGCTGATCAAGCAGAAGATTATTTCAACAAACAAAAAAATATCGATAATCTTCAGTTTACCGTCGGTGGAGAAAATCCATTGAATCCAGGGAATACGAAACAAGGGGTCTTCATCGTCCAATACGATCCAGACACGGAAGATTTCGCAGATGTTAAACAGACAGCCATCAAACAGCTGAATGCTGACATTCCGACAGGAGAATGGAAAGAGCAAGACTTTAGCGGTGGCGCAGCTTCGTCAGGCGTCTCGTATTCAATCTTTGCGAATAATATTGAAGATTTAGAAGCAGTAACACCGAAATTCGTTGATGCGATAGAAGGTGAATCGAAGTATGTTCGAAAAGTAACGACAGATTTAAAAGAAGCGTATACGCAATATACGTTCGAAGTCGATCAGCAAAAAGCGGCTGAATTCGGCGTTTCAACAGCACAACTTGCGCAAGGCATTGCTAATGTCCAAGGAGAAGAAAAACCACTTTCTACTATTAAGGTAGATGGGAAGGAACTCGATGTCATCGTTCCAAACGAACAAACGACATACGATTCCGTTCAAGATTTGGAAGAGACGGATGTCGTGACACCGCTTGGCGTTCGCAAATTGTCCGATTTCGTTGAAGTGAAGAAAGGAACGACTCCTGATTCGCTCAACGAACGTGATGGAAAACTCGTCGCTACCGTTACAGCAGAACTAAAAACGGATAAAGCAACAGAGGCTTCTCAAGCGATTGAAAAGTCCGTTAAAAACATTGATCGTCCGACAGGCGTCTCGTATGAGCAAGGCGGAGTCACAGAGCAGATCCAAGAGTCGTTCACACAACTTGGTCTAGCAATGGCAGCAGCTGTAGCGATCGTCTATCTTGTCCTCGTCATTACGTTTGGAGGAGCATTGACACCACTCGTCATCTTGTTCTCACTTCCATTCGCAATCATCGGTGGACTGGTTGCTCTGTTGATTACAGGAGAGACGATTTCTGTATCATCCTTGATTGGTGCTTTGATGTTGATCGGAATCGTCGTGACGAATGCGATCGTCTTGATCGACCGTGTCATTCATAAAGAAGCGGAAGGTTTATCGACGCGTGAAGCACTACTCGATGCAGCAGGTACACGTTTACGTCCAATCTTGATGACAGCACTTGCGACGATTGGTGCACTTGCACCACTTGCGCTTGGACTCGAAGGTGGCGCATTGATTTCAAAAGGGTTAGGTGTGACGGTCATCGGTGGACTGACAAGTTCGACGTTGTTGACACTCCTTATCGTGCCGATCGTCTATGAATTCTTAGCACGTTTCCGTAAAAAGAAGTCAATTGATTCTTGAAAAAACGATTAAGTGACTCAAACTGACAGGTATGTAGAAATGGCTATCCTAAGCCGTTCTACAACCTGTTTTTTTATTTTGTTACAAAAGTATTACGAAAAATAATGCGCGTTAAAGAACTGTAATATGATGAAAATCTGGAACATGATAGGATAAATACAGAAATTATCTGACAATTCAGACGTACAATACATTCATATATAAGAGGAGAATGAATCGATGAAAGCTGTCACTCGTGTTTTGTTAACCTTAACGTTACTCATCAGTAGTTGGACACTCGTCCCAGCATCAACGCAAGCTGCAACAAGTAAAAAAGTAGTGGTGTCAGTGGATGTGCTGAATATTCGTGCAAAAGCTGCTGTATCAAGTAAACGAGTCGGGCAATTGAAACTTGGACAAGCTGTAACCGTCGTAGGTCAGGTTAAAGAATGGTATCAAATTCGTCATCAAGGGAAATCAGCATACATCGCCTCTACATACACGAAAGCATATAACGCTAAAGCGACGAAAGGTCTTAGTAAAACAGGATCAACGATCGTTTCGGTAGCAGAAGGTCTCAAAGGACGTCCTTATGTTTTTGGTGCGACAGGTCCTGTTAGCTTTGATTGCTCTGGATTTACACGTTACGTTTATCAAGCATTAGGAAAATCACTCCCACGTACGGCAGCGGCTCAATACTCAGCAACAAAACGTACGGCACCTGGCGCTGGGGATCTCGTCTTCTTTACACATGGAAGTGGGATTCAACACGTTGGAATCGCTGTCGATGGCGGTACGATGATCAATGCGAACTCGTACTATGGAAGAGTCGTCAAAGAATCGTTCCGTGGCGGCTACTGGGGATCACGGTATGTAGCGGCAGGGGCACTTTAAACGAAATGAAGCGACGAATTCAAATCGATGAACTCGTCGCTTTTTTATATGGATTCAGGTATAAGGAAGAACGGTCGTTCCGGCAATGAACGTTGACGGTACTTCGATTTGCGGACGAATATTCATATCGTTTCGAACTGTTAGCTGAAAAGCATGTCGTCCGATCGTGGCATACGGAATCGCGATCGTCGTCATCGATAAGACTTCAGCAAGCTCACTTCCATCAAAGCCAATGACAGAGAGATCTCCCGGGACCTGATAGCCTTGTTTTCGTAGTTCCAAGATGAGTCCCGCGGCAACGTGATCACTGGCAGTCAAGATGGCGCTCGGTCGTTGTTTCTGTTGCATCCAGCGCCTTGCGACGTTCGCACCATCTTCGATCGTCAATGTCTGTTCATAGACGAACGCGTCACTGACAACTTCTTGATACGCATGTTTACGCGCCAAACTATTCGTACTGTCGGGGCGCCAGAGACAAATACCAATGCTTGTATGTCCTTGTTGTCGTAGATGTGCAAGTCCCTGTTGAAAGGCCGTATAGTGATCGATATAGACGGCAGCGACATCTTCATGATGTTCACAAAAGACGATCGGGCCATATTGTTCATACGATAAAATCGCTGATAAGGGAAGACTGTGCGACACGACGATGAGTGCGTCGATTTCCTGTTGCGCCAGCGCATCCAGTGCCAGTTGTTCATGCGTTTCCACATAATTCGTTTGCCACGTCAAGAACCGATAGCTCGCGTCAAAGGCGGCTTGCGCGATGCCTTGGAGAATGGCAGCGTGATATGGATGATCAACGAACGGAAGCATGACTCCGACCGTTTTTGTCATACCCGTCGATAGATGGACGGCAGTCTGATTACGGATATATCCGAGTTTTTCGATAGCTTCTCGAACAGCTTGTCGCTTCTCGTTCGCAACGTAAGGATGATCATTTAGTACACGTGAGACTGTCGTAACGGACACGTTGGCTTCACGTGCCAAGTCTCGGATGTTCGTCATCGCGCATCCCTCCTGGATTACATCTTACGAGATAATCGTCGTTCAAGTCGGCGCCAATCCTGTCGAGAGACGGGAGCCGAGAATGGAGCTGTCTGCTCAGCCAGTTCATTGATCTTTGAGAGCAGTCTCGTTTTTTCTTGAGGAGACAAATCAGGGTATTGATCAACCAACGTGTGCTGACACAAATAATAACCTGCTGGTGTATGCAATTGTTCGATGGCCCACTCAAAAGCAACATTCCGCTTGAATAGCTGGGTTAACCGAGTATGGATCGACATGATGATTACCTCCTTTTTAGTGTATATCAAGACGATAGAGTATGAAACGCGTTTCACGGCAAGAACTATTTTTGAGCAGTGGATCATTGCAAAAATTCAGCAAGAATTGACCAGTTAGACAAAGAAGTCTATGATTGTGACGATACAACACAAAGAGGGGCGAACGTAAAATGGAATCGACAGACTCGAAGCTGGCATTAAAAATGCTCGTTGTTCTATCTCGGACGATGCATGCGGTGACGGAGCAAGTAAAGGCAGACATCAAAACACATCAGTTGAATTTATCGGAATTCGGAGTTCTTGAATTGCTGTACCACAAAGGGGACACGCCTCTACAACAAATTGGCGATAAGATTCTATTAACGAGCGGAAGTGTGACGTATGTCGTGGATAAACTTGAAAAGCGTGGGTTGATTGCGCGAAAATCATGTGCGACGGATCGTCGTGTCACGTTTGGGACATTAACGGAAGCTGGACGCGAACTAATGGAAGAGACATTCCCGAAGCATGAAGCCTTTTTAGCAGACTTATTTAAGGATTTGTCGGTTTCTGAAAAGGAACAGTTGATTGATCAGTTGAAACGAATCGGTTTACGAGCCGAACATTATACGCCACTCGAAAATGTGTAAGGATTAGCACTCATAAGATCAAGAAAGCTCAGGTCACGGACTTGAGCTTTTTTTTATTTGTTTAGAAGTCAAACTGATTGACAAACGAAAAGGTGGTTGGTATGTTTAGTTACAGAATTTACTTTAAATAAAAGGGAGAAATAATAATGACTAAATTACTTTATGTAACTGTTAACCCGAAAGCTACAGAACATTCTTTCAGCCTTCAAGTCGGTGAAGCATTCCTCGAAAGCTACAAAGCAGCGAATCCTTCAGCTGAAGTAGAAGTTCTTGATCTATATAACGAAACAGTCCAAGAAATCGATACAGATGTTCTTAGCGCATGGGGCAAATTCGCAACAGGCGAAGAGTTAACAGAAGTGGAGATCGCAAAAGTCGGTACGATGACAAAACATCTCGAGCAATACATGGAAGCAGATGAGTATGTCTTCGTCACACCAATGTGGAACTTCTCTTTCCCAGCACGTCTCAAAATGTACATCGACAGCGTTCTTCTTGCAGGTAAAACATTCGCTTATACTGCAGAAGGTCCAAAAGGCTTGATGGAAGGCAAAAAAGCACTCCACATCCAAGCAACAGGTGGCGTCTACACAGGATCTGGTCTCAACTTCGGTGATGACTACCTCCGTCAAGCGCTTGCTTTCACTGGTGTAACAGATTACGATGCACTCTTCATCGAAGGTATGGCAATGAACCCAGAAAAAGCAGAAGAGATCAAAGAAGCAGCAATCGCTAAAGCAAAAGAACTCGGTCGTTCATTCTCGACTGTCAACGCATAAGATAAGCGTCAAAAAGGCTCCCGCCGTGTCGGGAGCCTTGAGACTGAAGACAAAGCGTAATTTTTCTCTTAACGAGAAAAATTGCGCTTTTTTGTTCATCTCGCATCGTTTTCCTGGGACAAGCATCGGGCTGCTTCACTTCGTTGCAGGGTCGCTCTTGCTTGTGTCTCGCCTGAGGAAAGGGCGTGAAAGGACGCGTCATTTTTTAAGTCAGCCCTTTTTGTGTGTGCTCAAGAGAGCGTTGATTTTTTACGAAGCACAAGCGTCAGGAAAAGTAACAAATCCTTGAGTTTTTCGAATCCACGAGGATGCGTCGAGATACGATAGAGCCACTCTAGCTTGAAGCGACGGAATAATTTAGGCGCGCGCTTACTGTGTCCGGACCAGACGTCGAACGCACCACCGACACCGATAAAGATGCCGTGATCGACTTGATCATAGATGGAAGCGATCCATTCTTCCTGTTTTGGCGCACCGAGTGCGACGAGAACAAGATCAGCGTCTGCTTCTGTAATGGCTTGCGTTGCTTCTTCTGTCTTTCCAAAACCATGAAACGTTCCAACGAAGTGGATGTTCGGAAAACGAATCGATAACTGACGGATCAACGATTTCATGACTTCCGGACGTCCACCGAGTAAAAAGACACGCTTCTCGAGTGCGTCTGCCGTCCGCAATAGTTCACGTGCCGTCTCGATTCCCGGCAATGTCGCAGTGAGCGGTGCTCCCATCCGTTTACTGGCAGCCGTCACACCGATTCCGTCTGGTGTGATGAACGTCGCCCGTCGTAAGATGGCATCGTAAGAAGGTTCGCGTAATGCACGCAACACGAGCTCGGGATTCGCTGTGACAAGAAAGGCTTTTCCGCGGTCGTGTAAGATTGTTTTAATATGGGTATACCATTGCGAAGGTGTCGCATCGACGAATGGTAGTCCGAATAATTGTTTTGTCTGAATCATAGTTTTCCACCTCATCATCCATCATAGCAGAATCAAGACGGACGAACAGCGACTTGAGACTGAAAAAGGAGCGGATTCACGTGCATCCATCTTGGCAAACCGTGTTAAAAGAAGAAAAGGAAAAACCCTATTTTCAAGAACTGTGGGCTTTTTTGAAGGAAGCCTATCAAACGACGACCGTCTACCCTCCGAAAGAGCGGATTTTTCATGCGTTCGATGCAGTCGCGCCAGAAGATGTCCGGTGCGTCATCTTAGGGCAAGATCCCTACCATGGTCCACGTCAGGCGAATGGACTCAGCTTTTCTGTCCATGACGGAGTTCCGATCCCGCCGTCCCTTCGAAACATGTATAAGGAACTCGTCGCGGATATCGGTTGTCCGGCTCCGACATCCGGAAATCTCGAAGCTTGGTCACGACAAGGTGTCTTTTTACTGAATACGTCGCTCACGGTTGAAGAAGGAAAAGCGGGATCGCATGCTAAAAAAGGCTGGGCATCATTCACGGATCAGGTCATTGAAGTCCTAGGAACACAGACACAACCGATCGTGTTCATCCTATGGGGAA
Organism: Exiguobacterium sp. FSL W8-0210; assembly: GCF_038006045.1. Classification (NCBI taxonomy): domain Bacteria; kingdom Bacillati; phylum Bacillota; class Bacilli; order Caryophanales; genus Exiguobacterium; species Exiguobacterium sp. FSL W8-0210. The sequence goes on along the minus strand of NZ_JBBOUK010000001.1, from coordinate 2,955,817 downwards.
ATCACGCGAAGAGTAAAAAGGTGCTGATTGATACGAATCGTCATCTTGTTCTCGAAGCCGTTCATCCAAGTCCCTTATCAGCGAGCCGAGGATTTTTCGGTAGCAAACCTTATTCGCAAACGAATGCTTGGCTGAAAGAGCAGGGAAGAGAGCCAATTGACTGGTGTTTATCGTAAATCAAAAGCGTGTGTTCCGTTGAATGCGGAATACACGCTTTTTTGAGTTACTCAGTGACTTGAGATAGTCGGTTCTTCATCCATCATGAACTTTTCGACGACGAGGGCGACACCATCTTCATCATTCGAAGCGGTCATATACTGGGCTTTTTCTTTAACGGTATCGGCTGCATTCGCCATCGCGACGCCAAGACCTGCCCATTCGATCATCGATAGATCGTTGTTGCCGTCTCCACAAGCAATGACTTCTTCCTGAGCGATACCAAGCTTCTCAGACAGTAAGGCAAGGCTTGTGCCTTTTGTGACACCGTCTTCCGTGAATTCAAGGAAAAATGGCTTTGAGCGAGCAACCGCGAGTTCCCCTGCAAGCTCTTGTTGAAGCGTCTGCTCGACCCGCGCGAGGTGTGTCTCTTCTGCCATCATTAAACACTTGACGACAGGTGTTTGAATCGCTGTTTTAAAATCAGCGACGGGAATGACGTCCATACCAGTCAATTGTCCTTCGAGTGTCGTATACTCGTTCGGTTGTTCTGTCAGAATCTCATGTCCGACATACGTGTGAATGTAGACATCCTCCCGTTTACTTACATCATAAAGACGATGGACCGTCTCCGGGGAAAGCGTGCTGAGGAAGAGCGATTCGTTCGTTTTACAATCAATGATTGAAGCGCCATTGAAGCTTAGGATGTAACTGCCGTAGCGGGCGAGTTCCAGTTCTTTTGCGAGGTCGAGCATGGCAAATGTCGGACGACCGCTAGCGAGCACGACTTTCTTCCCGCGACGCTGCGCAGCGAGTAAAGCTTCTTTCGTACGTGGTGAAATCGTATGGTCACTTGTCAACAAGGTATCATCTAAATCGAGAACAATCATTTTATACGTCATACATTCAAACCCCTTTCAATTATCTGTATATCGTAACAACTTGTGTCCCATTCGACAATATACTCTCCATTGAGAGAGTATGATAAAGTGGAAACAGAGCCAGTACGGAAAGGATTCCAACTTTATGAAATATCTCTTCATGATCATATCAAGTCTATTATTAGCAGGATGCAGTACGATGTTTCCGCATCCCGCCTCTCTACTCGAACATCCGTCCCTTCCGGCATGGGAGCAGTCGTTGAAAGAGCGGATTGACCGCGATTTGCCGAAACAGGCAGAAATCGTGGCGCCACGAAATCAAGCAGTATCCCGTCTATATGAACTCGTTGATTTAGATCGAAACGGTAAGGATGAGGCGATCACCTTCTACCGTAGTGAGCAGGATGGACGTTTCACGATTCATCTTCTCGTTCATGAACGACAAGGTGAAAAATGGCGACTTGTGACACGGCAGACAGTTGCTGATGGGCGAGCCATCGATCGACTCGAAGTCGTATCTGACGCGCAACATAAACAAAACCATTTAGTCATCGGGATTACCAGTTATGGTGAAAACACGTTATATATCATTGAACAGCTGTTGTCGAAGCAACGAGATGTCACGAAGGTGGATCGGTATGACCGCCTGTCGGTGAATGATTTGAATCAAGATCGCGAGCGAGATATGGTGCTTCTACAAAAGGGAAGTCCATCTCGTTTGATCTATTATAAGGATATCTTGTCGGAAAAGCGTCAAGAGACGACGCTAGCGACAAAAGATGGCGATTTATTCGCAGAACATGATTTATTTGAAGTCGATACGATCAATGCTGCGCGCAATAAAGGCTTGATTGTCTCTTATACACGTGATGCTAAGATGCACATCGCATTATTCCGTTTAGCGAACGATACGTTGGAACAGGTCCGTTTCGGTCAGGTCGATGAGATCGTCGAGCCGATGTATACCTTCCCGAAAGATGTCGATCAAGACGGAATCGTCGAGTTCGGTCATCAATACACGCCAGAAGGCAGTAAAGGGCGTGAAGGTGAACCAAAACCACGCATCACGGCATACTACACATGGAATGGATCAGATAATCCACCATTTCTCGAGAGTGGGTTCGAACTGCGAGAAGAGCAGTACATCGATCAAGAATACAATTTCGTCATGCGGTTCCCTGCCAACTGGGCGACGCGTGAAACGATCGAGAAACGCGAAAATCGTGTTCGGTTCATCAATCGAGAAACGAAGCAGATTGATTTCGAATTAGAGGTCATTCCGAAGAATCAATACATTGCGAGTGATCAAAAGCGAAAAATCAAAGAAGGTATCGATTATGTCTATGTGATTGGTGCGACGAAGGATTATGAAGTGTTCGTCAATCGTGTCACACTCGTGGAATAAAGAATCAGGGGGAGAAAAGAATGACCAAAATACTAGTAGCTGAAGATGAACATGCGATTCGCAGTTTCATCGTCATTAATTTGAAACGGGCAGGCTATGATGTCATCGAGGCGGAAAATGGGAAAGAAGCGCTTGCGCAGTTTGATCAACAAACCTTCGATATTCTGTTACTCGATATCATGATGCCGGAAGTCGACGGTTTTGCCGTCTGTGAACAGGCGCGGACAAAGGATGAAGTCGTCGGGATCATCATGCTGACGGCACGGACACGAGAAGAGGATAAAGTCATGGGACTGAGCGTAGGAGCGGACGATTACATCGCGAAGCCATTCAGTCCAGCAGAGCTACTCGCGCGCATCCAGTCGCTCCTGCGACGGGTAGAGACATTACGCCGCAGAAAACAGCCACGTGAACTCATCTCTGGACCGTTTCGGATTGATTTAGGGGCGAAGCGCGTCCAAAAAGAAGGTGTCGATGTCGAAGTGACACCAACTGAATACGATTTACTTTGCCACTTCATCAAAAACGAAGATCAAGTCATGTCGCGAGATGAATTACTCGATGCGGTATGGGGTGAGAATTACTTTGGTGATCGGAAGACGGTCGATGTCAACATTCGCCGTCTTCGTCAAAAAATCGAAGAGAATCCAGCGGAACCGAAGTTCATTGAGACATTGTGGGGACATGGATACAAGTGGCGTAACGAAGAATGAAGCGCCAGATATTGATGCGGTTCATGACGATTATCACGGTGACAGTCTTACTCGTCATCGGGATCCTCTCGTTCGTGACCTATAACTATTACTACGTGACGGCGACGGATGTCTTGAAACGCCATGCGAATGCGAGTGCTGTCTTATTTGCGAATAGTGGCCTTGCTTATGATTACGCTGATTCAGAAGCGACAATCCATGATGTACTTGATTCTTATGCTTATCCAGACGCTGAGATCGAAGTGTTGGATGCGACAGGGATTCCACGTTACTCTTCGACCGGATTCATCTCGGAACGTAAGTTGACGCTAGAGGCGATCAATCAAGTAAGAGCGGGACAGACCGTCACGAAACGATATGACGATGAGGCGACGGGAGAACATTTACTGGAAGTAACAGAACCTGTCGTGTCGTTTGGTCAGACGACGGGAGCGCTTCGTTATACGACGTCGCTTGAACGAATCGATCGACGTGTGATCGAAATTTGTTTAGCGATCGTCCTCCTGGGTACAGTAATTTGGGGACTTGCCTTCATCTATTCCTCACGTCTCGTCTCGTCGATCGTCCGACCGATTCAAGAAGTCATCGGAGCATCGGATCAAATTGCGAAACAGCATTACGACGTCAAGGTGAACGAGGAATACTCGTTCGAGCTTGGAGAACTAGCCCGGACGATCAATTATATGGGACAACAGATCAAACAGCAGGAAACATTAAAAGATGAATTCATTTCTGGTATTTCCCATGAATTACGGACACCGTTGACATCGATCAAAGGCTGGAGTGAGACATTACTCGTCGAACAGGATCAGTTGCCGGAAGAGGCGTCGCTTGGGATGGGCATCATTCATTCAGAGACGGAGCGTTTGATTTCGCTCGTTGAACAGTTACTCGATTTCTCAAAACTCGAGACGAGTCGTCTCGTCCTATACCGTCAGGAAGTCAACTTAACGGAAATCATCGAGACCGTCGCAGCGCAACTACGTCAAAAGCTGGAAGAGAAAAATGTTCAGATCGTGCAAAAGTTACCGGCGCAAGTCATTGGTCTATACGACGAAAACCGATTGAAACAAGTCTTCTTGAACCTGCTTGATAATGCAATCCGTTTTTCACCAATTGGAGGAGCGATTACGGTTCGACTCGTTCGTTCCGAGCGTGTGTTATTCCTTTCTTTCAGTGACGAAGGACCTGGTATTCCGAAAGAACACCTACGTCATGTCACGGAAAAGTTTTATCAAGTGCAAAAAGGAAAGGGCGGAACGGGACTCGGGCTATCGATTTGTCGAGAGCTTGTTGAAGCACATGAAGGCAAGCTATTCATCGACAATCAGCCAGAAGGCGGCGTCATCGCGACGATTCTGCTCCCTGTCACGAAAGCGTAAACACTCAGACAGGCAGAGTGAAACAGAAACTGGTAAAGTAAAGTGGATTATAGTACGAAATGGATCAGATGATAGGAAACGGAGGAATCAGTCATGGCACTTGGTGTTTCAAATGGTACGCTTCAACCGCTCTCCGGAAAACCGAATGCGGTATCTACTCAAACCGATCTACAGGATATGAAAATGCGTCCGCTCCCGTTCAAAGAAACGCTTGCGGATTCGAAGTTCCACCTCTTACGTATTCTACAAAGCCTCGACCGAGTCAAAATCGTTAAGGAGGAAGGAACATACATCCATGCCATCTTCACGAGTAAAGTCTTTCGCTTCAAGGATGACGTCGAATTTTACTTCGATGAAGCCGCACAAGTGATTCATTTCCGTTCGGCATCACGTGTCGGATACTCTGACTGGGGCGTCAACCGTAAACGGATGGAAGACATCACACGTCGGTATGAGGAGGGTTTGCGATGAAGACCTATCAATTAGTTGTCATCGGTGGTGGTGCAGCCGGAATGACGATTGCTGCCGGTGCAGCAAGTCTTGGTGCACATGTTGCCCTGATTGAACGTCATGCACATCTAGGTGGAGATTGTCTCCATTATGGTTGTGTTCCTTCAAAGGCTTTGATTGAAGCCGCACACGACGTGCACGTCATGAAGCGGACGGCTGAAAAATACAACGTGACGCTGAACGGAGACGCGGTCTATTCTAAAACGAAAGCAAGCGTTGATCGTGCGCGTAACATCATTCAATCCCATGATGGAACGAAACGATTTGAAGATCTTGGTGTCGATGTCTATATCGGAGAAGCGACATTCCTTAGTGCACATGAAGTCGAAGTAGCGGGACAGCTTGTCGTTGGTGAAAAGTTTGCGATCTCAACAGGATCCCAACCGATCATTCCACCGATTGATGGGCTAGATACGATCGATTATTTAACGAACGAGACGATCTTTGAATTAACAGAGCGTCCTGAGCGGCTGCTCGTTATTGGTGGTGGGGCGATCGGTCTTGAGCTGTCGCAAGCTTACGCGCACCTCGGAACGGAAGTCACAGTTATCGAGGGCATGAAGACGCTGCTCGGAAAAGAAGATCGTGACATGGTCGAAGTCATTCAACGTCAGCTCGAGCAAGAATTGACGTTGCATCTCGATACGAAGGTCACGCATGTCCGCAAGTCAGCTGGAGGCATCGAAGTGACGGTCGAAGCAAATGGGGAATCACGTGTCATCGAAACGGATGCCGTTCTTGTCGCGGTCGGTCGTAAGCCACGCATCGAGGCGTTACGTCTTGATCGGGCTGGTGTTCATGTCGAAAAAGGATTCGTTCAAGTCGACGGTTCGCTCCGGACAAGTCAGCGGCATATCTTTGCCGTCGGAGATACGATTGATTCCTTACCGTTTACGCACGTCGCAGGACTAGAAGGAAAAACCGTCGTCACAAATGCTTTGTTCGGTTTACGGACGAAACCTGATTATCGAGCGGTCCCGTGGGTAACATTCACAACGCCTGAATTGTTCCATCTCGGTTTGACAGAAGAAGAAGCACGTAAGAAACACGGTGACATCAAAGTCTACCAGACGGGTCTCGATGAAGTGGATCGTTTCGTCATCAATGGTCAGACGGAAGGGCGCGTCAAGCTCATCGCCGATAAACGCGGGAAACTGATCGGGGCACATGCGATCGGAGAACAAGCCGGCGAGTGGATGCAAGAAGTCGTCTATGCAATGGCACGTAAAGATAAGGTCGGTCAACTGTCACGTGTCGTGCATCCGTATCCGATTCGTGGTGCTGCCGTTCAGCGTGCTGCTGATGTCTACTGGCGTGAGCGTTTATTCGCTGGTCCGATCCCAAAATGGTTGAAACGTTATTTCGACTGGAAACAAGGAGAATGATTCATGCAACAACCTGCTACTAAACGGAATTTTGTCCCACTCGTCATCCTGTTGACTCTTGTCATCAACCTACTCGTGGCTCTCTTATTTTTTGCGCCACCTGTACAAGTCGACTCAGGATTCGATTGGACGTTACTTCCTTTTTTGAACGCCATCTTTAATAGTTTTACCTTCATGCTGTTGCTCGGGGCATGGATTTCGATTCGTCGCGGTAACCGTGTGAATCATCGCCGCTTCATTGGTGGTGCGATGACGACGACAACGCTATTCTTGATTTCATACGTCACGTACCATGCAGTCAGTGAATCGACGAAGTTCGGTGGAGAAGGATTTGTTCGTCCGATCTATTTCTTCATCTTGATTACGCACATCATTCTAGCTGCAGTCATCGTCCCGCTCGTCTTGATGTCACTCGCGCATGCTGTGAATCAAAATTTCGAGAAGCATAAAAAATGGACACGCTTTACGATGCCGCTTTGGTTATACGTCAGCTTCACTGGCGTCATCGTCTATATCATGATTCGTCCGTATTATTGAAAAGATCCTTCGTGGTAACCAACCACGAAGGATCTTTTTTACGTGCCGGACTTAACTTTCGTTTCGTCGAGTACGTTTGCTTTTAAGTCGATCAATGGTCGAATCAATACCTCGACACGTCGATTCTGACTACGACCGGCTTCTGTTTGATTGGACGCAATCGGTTGGAACTCTCCGTAACCGCTGACAGTAAACCGTTTTGGTTCGAGCTTTGGATTGCGTTGTAAGGCACGCATGAAACTGATCGCCCGGTCTGCACTGAGTTCCCAGTTTGATGGATACTGTGCCGTATTGATTGGGATATTATCCGTATGACCGGAGACTTGAATCTGACGTTGTCCTGCCTTGACGAGTAGTGCACTCATGCCTTCTGCGATTTGAAGCGAGCGTCCTCTTACTTCTGCTTGAGCTGGCGAGAAGAGGGCTCGGTCACGAATCGTGAAGACAAGTCCTTCATTTGTAATTTCCACCTTGATGTCTTTTTCGAGCTGTTCATTTTTGATATATTTGTTTGCTTCGTCTTTAATCTTCTCGAGTTCTGCGATTTCATAGCTTTGTGCCTTCGTTCGTGCGTCGAGTTTTTTCGAATCCTCTTCTTCTTGAGTGGAGAGCGAGCTGTTCGTAATCATCCCTGAACCACCATTGAAGACGGAGCTAAACGACTGGGACATCGCTTTTAGCTTGACGGCATCGACATTACTCGAAGCAAAAAGAACGATGAAGAGTGCTAGAAGTAAGGTCAATAAGTCGGCGTAGGGAATCAACCAGCCTTCGGAGATATGTTCGTCATGCGGCTTCTTTTTCCGCTTCATAGTTCGCACGCTCCTTCGGTGTCAGGTACACGAGTAGCTTATCTTCTAAGTTTTTTGGTGATTCACCGTTTTGGATCGACAGAATGCCTTCGATCATCATCTCGTACAGTTGAATCTCGCTCGCTGATTTTTGCTTCAGTTTCGTTGCGAACGGGAACCACAGGACATACCCGGTGAAAATCCCGAACAGCGTCGCGATGAAGGCACCTGAGATCGCATGACCTAATTTTTCAATATCCGACAGATCGGATAAAGCGGCAACAAGACCGACGACGGCACCGAGAACCCCAAGGGTCGGAGCGTAAGTTCCAGCTTGCGTGAAGATGTTTGCATTGGCATGATGCCGTTCCGTCATGTTTTCGAGGTCGCGCGTCATGACGTCCTCGACATATTCAGATGGCTGCCCATCGATGACCATCATGACACCACGCTTCATGAACGCATTGTCGACTTCTTCTAAAGCTGCTTCTAATGACAGCAGTCCTTCTTTCCGTGCTTGCGTCGAAAGTGTCAGAAACTGTCCGAGTAAGACTTGTTTCGTCATTAATTTTTGTTCGAAAAAGATGACTTTAAACAGTGCCGGTAGTACCTTTAGGCGTTCCTTCGGGAAGGAAATCATGATGGCAGCGGCTGTCCCGACAAAGATGATGACGAGGGCTGCAGGGTTAAGTAGGGCGACTGGAGGCGCACCTTTTAAGATCATTCCTCCGATCAATGTGATAAGACCTAGTATGATCCCGATTATCGACACGATATCCATGATTGATGTGTGCCACCTTTCTGTATGTAATGCGTATAAGAACGAAAAATAAAAGAGCAGAAGACACTTCTTCTGCTCGGAAATCCAAAAACCGAGAATCAAGCGCCGTTTTCATCGATTAGCATTTGAATGCTTTCGTTTCGTTCGTCACGCTCTATATCGGTCAGTACGTCGTATTTTTTTAACACTTGATACAATTCATTTAGAATCGGTTGCTCCAAATGTAGTGACAAGAGTTCCTCAAATTGATAATACAATTGCGCAGGCATCCATTGTGATTGCCGTTCCAGCCTTCGCCAGACATCCTCAATCGAATGATCAGCCGTCTTAGGGTCCACTGTTTCCCTCAACCTCCTTTAATGATTACACGTCCACTTTTATCTAGTTTACCAAAAAAATAAGAAAACGTTTAGTCGATTGCATATTTCGATAGAACTTCTTAATTCGAGGGAGTATGATAAAGACAATTCTGTCTGAAAAAATCTAGGGGGAGTAAGATGTTCTCGCATAAAAGACGTTCACCACTGGCACGTTTTGGTCGTGTGGGTGAATTGATGTACCATCAGTTGTTCGATAAACCGGCACGCTTCATCGCGACGGGTTTCACATTGACGATTTTGCTAGGTGGTTTTTTGTTGTGGTTGCCTATTTCGCAACAGGAGGGGCAAGATATCTCCTTCATCGATTGTTTGTTCGTCGCGACTTCTGCCGGAACCGTTACCGGTCTCTCGACGATTAATATCGCGGAAGCCTTTAATCTGTTCGGGCAACTTATCATGATGCTCTTGATTCAGGTAGGAGGGCTCGGCTTCATGACGATTGCGCTCGTCTTACTGAGCGTGACAGGGCGAAAGATCGGAATTCGTCAGCGCATCATCATCCAAGAGATGTTCAACCTCGATAGCCCAGGGGGAACGATTCGTCTTGTTCGAAATATCATCGTCACGACAGTCCTTGTCGAAATCGTTGGTATGTTCTTGATTGCGCTCGATTTGTTCATTCAATACAAATATAGCTTTGGGAAAGCACTTTACTACGGTTTGTTCCACGCCGTATCTGCCTTTAACAATGCAGGGTTCGCACTTTGGGGCGATAACTTGATTGGTTTCCAACAAGATACGACGTTCATCCTGACGATCGCGGCGCTCTTGATGATTGGTGGATTAGGCTTTACGGTCATTGCTGACATCGCGGGAAAACGAAGCTTCAAAAAAATCTCTCTGCACTCGAAATTGATGGTGCTGTCGTTATTCGTCATCAATGGACTGGGTGTCTTAGCGATGATGCTCTATGAATGGGTGTCTCACTTAGGTTCATTACGCGACGAGTCGTTCTTTCATGCACTTCATATCGTATTCTTCCAAGTCGTCACGACACGGACGGCTGGTTTCCAGACAATCGACTTAACGACGATGGTGCCGCTCTCGATCGGCTTGATGATGGTCTTGATGTACATCGGAGCAGGTTCCGCGTCGACAGGCTCCGGGATCAAGGTCACGACGGCGGCAGTTATCTTAAAGAATGTCTGGACGTATCTACGCGGACAGCGTGAGACCGTGCTGATGCGACGGACGGTGCAAGCACAGGCAATCCAAAAAGCGTACGCGATTGCTGTCTTCAGTTTATTGTTCATCGCTTTAATTACGACGCTCCTTGCGTTGACCCAGCCGAACATTTCCTTTATTGGTTTATTCTTTGAGACGGTCTCGGCATTTGGAACAGTCGGTCTTTCTTTGAACGTAACAGCTGAGCTCAATAGCTTTGGTAAGTTTTTGATCATGTTCATGATGTTACTCGGACGTGTCGGCTCCTTGACGATTCTGTTCACGTTCGCGACGCAACGAGATCGAACGATTCGTTATCCAAAAGAGAATATGTTGATCGGGTAACCGATGAAAAAGTCCAATCGACTTCCCTTGAGGAAGAACGATTGGACTTTTTTAGTGTGTCGCGTGTGTTTGGTAATAATGGACGAGCCGAGGCATCGTTTCTGTTAGGTCCGGACAAATGATTCCGGTATCTCGTAAATCACGTAAGACCTGTGTCGTATCGTATTGAACGGGATGGATGAAATAATCGAGTGTCTGACGTTGCATCTGGAGTCGTTTTGCGACGGTGGATGTCAACGCTGTACTGATGAGCCGAAATGGTACGATACCACGCGGGTAACGTCCATAATAGGCGACATGTAACATCTCGAAAATCGCGCGTGCGCCATGTGGAAATGGATCCGTCAGATGATATGTCTTATTTTTTCCGACGGGTGCATGACTGAGATAAGCAGTCGCTTCAATGACATAATCATATGGCACGAGATTGACGAGCGCGTTTGCTCGACCAGGATACGGAAGAGGAGCAAAGGATTGCAGGAGACGCATCGCGTTCAAAACAAAATAAACACCATCCCATTTCGGTGTTTCACCTGTTTCAGAATGTCCAACGACGATGCCGAGGCGGATGATTGTATAGGGAATCGTTCCGAGTTCTTTGCGTAAGCGCACTTCAGCAAGGTATTTTGTTTCTTCGTAAGCATTTTTAAAGCGACTTGCCTGTAATTCCTCTTCGAGAATCGTGCCGGAGCGCAGACCGGAGACATACGCTGTACTGAAGTAGATGTAGCGTTCTAAAGCACGGCACGTGTGGGCAAACTGTGTCACGTTCGCGGTACCGATGACATTGATCCGAAAGGCAGGTTCATATGCCGTAGCTAAATCGTATAGCGCAGCAAGATGAAAGATATGTGTGACCTCTTGTTGCAGGATCATCCGTATATCAGACGATAAAGCAAGCTGTTCGACCGTGATATCGCCTTCGTGCAATACAAGTTGCTCCGATCGTAAGGATGTACGTTCTAGAAGATCCTGGCGTCGCTTAACAGCTGCGTTTCGTTCTGACGATAAATGAAGCAAATGAAAACAAGCGATTTGGTCCGGAACACGTGCCAGTTGTTCGATCAGTTTGGTCGCTAAAAAACCGGGGAAACCTGTCATGAAATAGGTCCGCATCAATTCCATTCCTTTCTTGGATCACGTTCGAGTACAACGGTGAAAGTCGAACCATCATTGATTTCTGATTCAACGGAAATCGCACCTCCGTGCGATTCGATGATTTCCTTACAGATGGCAAGTCCGAGACCGGTTCCGCCGATTTTCCGGATGTCTGAGTTATCGACCCGGTAAAATTTCGTAAAGAGCTTTTCAAAAGCATTTTGTGGAATACCGAGCCCGTGATCCGTCACAGAGAACGTTGCTTGTTCCGGATTGGCTGAAAGAATGACTCGAATATGATCCGCCTGTGGAGAATACTTAATGGCGTTCGAAAGCAAGTTCAAGATCACCTGCTTGATTTTGTGCTCGTCCGCAAAAATCAGAACAGGATCCTCTGGTAGTTCTAGATCAATCCGATGCGTCTCGACGGTTTCGCCATAGGCATCGACGGTTGATGCAAGAAGATCGCGTAACGAGAACGACGTGAAGGTATACTCCTGTTTTCCACCTTCTAGACGCTGAATGTCTAAAAACTCATTTAATAGCGTCGTCAAGCGTTTTGTCTCTTCGTGGACGATCTCAACATACCGTTCGATTCGATCAGCCGATTGTTTTTTATATCGTAGTAATTCCATATAGCCAAGAATGGAGGACAGCGGCGTACGCAACTCATGCGATACTGTACTGACGAGTTCGTCCTTTACTTGATCCATCTTTGCTTCCTCTGTCCGATCACGGAAAACAAATAGGAAGCCATGACGAGAAATGCGGCTCTTCTCCTTTTTGATCGCAGTCGCATAAAATTCGAAATAAAGTGGACTGGACTCATTTGGTCGCTGTAACGTGAAACGAAACGATAGTTCAGAATGTTTTCCGGCGAGTAATTCTTCTACTTGTCGGAGCATCTCGAATCGAGTGTTCAAATCGAGATTCGGAATCAGACTGATTCGTTCTTGAATCTTACTTGGTGCAATGCCTGGGACATCGAGTAATTTGCGTGCTTTGACGTTCATGAAGATGAAACTCCCATCCTCTTCTGTCAGTAGGAACCCTTCATTGGATGCCTGAAGAATCGATTGTGTGATATCACGCTGACGCATGATGGCATTTTTTTCGCGTTCAAGCATTTTCTCAATCTTTTTTCGTTCTGTAATATCACGAACGACGGCGACACGCATCCGGATGTTGTTGTAGATGATTTCACGCGGAAACACTTCGATTTCGGCAGAAGTTCCGTCGGCACGTTGACCGAGGACTTCGTACGGTTCTTCTCGATGCTCCTCGATGCGTTGCAAGACACGCGCGTGATGATCCGGATGAATCAATTCAAGCGTCGTCTTGCCTTTCATTTTCTCGAGTTTCGTCCGGAAAATGACTTCTGCTGCGCGATTGGCATCGATGATGATTCCGTGGTCATGAAAGATAACGGCTTCAACGACGGATTCCGAGAAGAGTCGGAAGCGGCGTTCGCTTTTTGTCAGATGCCATTCGATTTGTTTTTGCGGTGTGATGTCCTGAATGAGCAGGAAGTACGTATCGTTTGGCAACCGTGTCATATAAAGGCGTCCATGGAACGTTGAGCCATCCAAGCGATGATAGGTCCATTCATTTTCGGCTTCCCGTCCATGCAGTAAAAACAGTTGCGCGTCCGATAAGTCTTTTAAGTTCAATTGTTCGAGATGTTGACGGCGGGTAGCGATTTCCTTCGCATCATGTAGAACCGTCGCTTGGAGACCAATGATGTCTTCGGCATGCTCGAAACGGAATAAGGTGCTTGCCACTTCGTTACAAGTTTGAATCCGAAACTCCGAGTCGGTGATGAATAGAGCGGTATCTAGTGTTGAATTGAATAAGTCCTCGATTTTCAGGGGAGCGACATGGACAAGAAAATAGTCCGTTGCTTCAATCGCTGTGACTGTTAATTGATGTGTCGTTGAAATGACGGCTTCCTTCTGTAATGGAAAGAAATCATCCGTGATGGGAAACAGCTCCTGAACGGTTTCGATATTCGGAGTGTTCATGAACTGGTGTTGAAACGCGTCATTATGAAATTGAATCCTTCCATTTGCATCGATAAGAAGAACGGGGTCTTTCATAGCACGTAACGTCGCGTGAATGATTCGTAGCGATGAAGGAGATGAATGTTCTGCCATGAGCTACCTCCTGACTGGTCTTCGACCATGGATTTTAAGACAGTCTTTCCTCGTTAGTTTACTTCTGCAAGACGAGTCGTGTTTCCTGTTGAAGGAAGCAACCGACGAAGAATTTTAGTATAGGACGGTTTGTCAAATTAAGCGCAACACTTCTTCGGAAAAGACCTCGTATGCAGTTTTCCAATCCAAACACTTTCGTGGTCGATTGTTGATTCTAGAAAGTGCGTGATCTAATTCTGTCTTGTTGATCATTCCGAAGTTGGTTCCCTTTGGGAAGAACTCACGGAGAAGACCATTGGCATTCTCATTGCTGCCACGTTGCCATGAAGAATAGGGGTCCGCGAAGTACATCGGGATACCAAGAGAGTCCTGTATCCGTTCGTGACAGCTGAACTCCTTACCGCGATCCGTCGTCATGGTTTGAAACGTTCCCGATGGGAAAGAAGAATAAAGCGTTCGGATGGCGTGTTCCATCGAGTGAGAAGAACGATCGACCATCGGTAGTACGATATAGAACCGACTTTTACGTTCGATGAATGTCGCGACACATGCCTTTGTCTGTCCTCGTCCTGATACAACAGTATCCAACTCCCAGTGCCCGAACGTCTCTCGACCCCGGACGTCCGACGGACGTTTACTGATCGGAAGCCCGATGTTGAAGCGACCTCTTGTCTCACGTGGCTTTTGGCGCTTTCCTTTTTGTCGTAAAACGCCTAAATCGCTCTTGATGAATCCTTTATATATCCATCGATAGATTGTACTGTACGATGGTCCCTGTTTGTGAAAGAGCCGTCTTGCGATCTGTTCGGGAGACCATGTCTCTCGCAGTTTCGAAAGGATACGTGAGCCAAGCGAAGCGCTGAACAGCGTGCGTGCTCCACAATTCTTTTTTTGCATCTCATAACGCCGCCCAGCGTTGATCGCATTGTAGGAAGGATTCCGTTTTAGCTCACGTGAAATCGTAGACGGCTGTCGTCCGAGATGCTGAGCGATCTTTCGCATTGAAAATCCAAGCTCTAGATAAGTTTCTATTTTGACTCTTTCTGATGTGGTAAGATGAACATAGCTCATAACGAATCCTCCGTTGAATTTTGTGTGGTAACTCTATTCTACACGAGGTCGTTATGGGTTTTTTTGTGTTTTCAGCTAGGTGTTGCACTTAATATTACAATTCGTCATAGTGAAAAAAAGGTCACGACGAAGTAGAGGGGAAAAGCACGATGAAACGATTAAAACGAAAACGATTGTTACTAGCAGCTTTGTTTGCAATGATAGGAATTTTCGGAACTTATTTTTTTTCGAGTTCTTGGGAACCTTTAATCTTAATCATCAGTATATTAGGGTGTATCCTTTTTCTTCTTTTGTCCATTTTAACGCCGTCGCTTGAAAAACGACTCGATCGAATGGAAGGACGAGAATTTGAAGAATGGCTTGCCGATTTATTTGAAACAGCAGGATATCGGGTCGAGTTGACACCTGCTTCACGCGACTTCGGAGCAGATTTGTTGATAGAGGATGAACGAGGGTATAAGATTGCCATCCAGGCAAAGCGATATAGTGCGGCTGTAGGGCTCGAAGCGGTTCAACAGGTCGCTGCCTCGGTTCCATTCTACGGGATGGACGAGGGGTGGGTCGTTACGAATTCGACCTTTACGGAAGCTGCGTATCAGCTAGCGGAACCAAATCAGGTTCGCCTCATTGATCGGGAAGAATTGCTCGCATTTGCAAAGGAGATGAACCTGCATTGAACATGTCGAATGATTGTCGACAAAAGGGGGTTGTCAATTTGGAGAAACGGTGCAATAATCATTTTCGTTAACGAAATATCATACAGATAAAGAAAGTTAAACTATACAGGATGTCTAAATAAACTGGGGACGAAAAACCAGCACGTTTTAGCAGTGAGAGGAGAATTTCTGTTGCGCAAAGTTGTCTATGTGCAGGGTTGCGTTTTTTCGCAAGGTCATGCCGCGATTTATGATGAAGCGCACCAAATGATCGGTGCGGTTCAACACGACGAGAATGGTCGTGTTCAAGTAATGAATGGTGAAGGTAGAGGGGTAGCGTTTGGTAAGTTCATTCCGACGTGTAAGAAGTGGGTCGTGATGAACCATGATGGACAAGAGGTAGGTCAAATGCGTGAGAAGTTTTCGCTCTTCTCGAAGAAATGTGAGTACAACGTGTATGAGCGTGGTACATTCACGATTTCCTTCGACCTGACAAAAGGAAAATTCTCCGTACGGAGTGCAGCTGGAGAAGTCGTTGCGGAATTGTTGCAAGACGGTGATGAGTACCGTCTCGTCAAGGATGCGGACAAACTCTCGATGTACGAACTACTCTCTGTCTTGAAAAGTCTGACGAACAACGTCCACTATAAATCACTGACAGCCGTCTAAATAAAAAAAGATGCCTTCCATGACATGGATGGCATCTTTTTTTCATCATGTCGTTTGCAGAACATGATGGAGACGTTGTTTCGCTTCGTGCGTCAAATGCGATACACGACGGGCATAGAGACACAGTTGGAGAACGTGGACAGTTTCAGGGCGGTAAGCGTTAATACGCTCGAGCGAGCGTCTGAGACGCTTCTCCGTTAATTCGATCGGACCACTTGTTTCTGCGTGTTGCGTATAGACGAGATAAAAATTAAGCGGACTGATTAAATCATCCTCATCAATATTCGGATTCTTGAAGACGATCGTCAGCAGTTCCCGTGTTTCTTCTAACGAGAAGAGGTGTTTTAAATCATCCAGTAGATAGATGATCGAAGCCTGATTGATCGAGTACTTCTTTCCGCGATGCGGTACGCCGATGATGTCCCGGACTTCACGTTTCGTCCAGTTCTGGATCGTCGTCGCTGACATATGTTCGCCGATCAGGGCATTTGCCAAATGAACGATTTCATTGATGGATAGACCATTTTTTAAGGGATCGAATTGTTTCAAGCGATTGATGACCTTCGGCAATTCTATGCCTTCCGTTGCGACGAGGGGTTCGATTCCTTTTCCTTCGTTCAAGCGTTGCAGACAACTTGATAATGTTTGGACTGCTTGAGCATCATACATTTCCAAAACTTCCTCTCTAGGACGTCATTTGACCTTATGTTATCAAATGAAGGTTCAATAGAGCAAATGGCAACTGAAACAACGTACAATAATAGGAAAGAAAGGGGGAATGACGATGGAATGGATAGCTGCTCTTGGCACGATTGGAATCGTCGGGCTAGTTCTCGTCATCCTGGAAGTCATTGGACGCCGTTTCGGCTTTTCTCCCGAGACGGTTCGGAAATGGATTCATATTGCTGTCGGTCACTGGGTATTTCTTGCGCTGCTCTGGCTGGATCACTGGTACGTGGCGATCGTACCGTTGTTATTCTTTGCTGTCGTGAATCTAGTGACACTACGAAAAGGAATCGGCCAGATGCACGACGTCGATCGTCCTTCTTACGGAACGGTCTATTATCCACTCGCTCTAGCGGGACTCGTCCTATTCTTCTTCGAACGACAGCCAATGGCGCTCGTTGCGGGAAGCATGGTGCTTGCTTGGGGCGACGGTCTCGCTGCTCTCGTCGGAAAACGCTATGGGAAGACGTTTTACGTCCGTGGTGAGACGAAACGATCCTTTGAAGGAAGTATCGCCCTGTTTTTGGCGTCATTCCTCGTTTTGACCGTGACGTTCTTATTTTATGGACAACCGGTTTGGCTCGCTGTCAGTTATGGCTTCTTGCTTGCGAACATCGCAGCCTTGATCGAAGCCATCTCATATCGCGATCTCGACAATTTGATCTTGCCTTGGACGATCGCGGCACTCGTTGCGTTTGCTTTTTAACGTTCAGTCGCGTAGCAACAATTGTTTGAAATAGAGAAAACGTAGTCGAATATAGTCTGGGTACGCGCGCCAACCTGCATGACGAATGGTCATATCCCGACACATGTCCCGAAAAACATGGCGATAGATCTTTTCTTCGGAATCGTCGTAAACAGCTGCGTACAAGCCGTGCTCGAGCATGTTAGAAAGGCATTCGTCGAGCTTGGCGTAGAGGGTCTCGTCGCTGTCTTCGCGCAATGTAGCATGCAGCATCTCATATTGAATGCTTTGATTGACAGAAGCTGTCGCATGAAAGACGGCGGTTTTGTCGAGATGAGGTACGCCGATGATTAACGCATAGAGTGCTTCCAACATGTCGATCGAATGACCGTCTAATTGTTGGATGGAATCAATGGCCATCAGTGTATCGATTCCAGATGCGCCAACCTTCTTTAAATATGTAAACGCATGAACGGCTGATTCCCCATAAAATTGACGATGATTGTAATGGACGGCAAGGAAACGATGTCCTGCCGGCTCTTCAGGGAACCGTGCGATGGCCGAAAGGAAAAACTGTTCTGCTTCGTGCATATACCCTTCCTCTTCACTGATGATACCGAGGAGTATATATCCTTGCACATGTTCGCCGAGTTGCTGATGTGTCTCTTCGATCAGCCGGCGCGCTTGAGTGTGTTCGTTCTTGAAATAAAGGGAATGGGCTGTAGCAATGTTGAGCAATGGATGAGATGGGACAAGAACACGTAAGCGCTCGGTTGCGGCAATACGTACGCTCTCTTCTGTATCGGATGTCAGTGCTTCGAGTAACGCGACTTCAGCGACGTGGCTCTGAAGTTCATGAGAATGGGCGGTTATGGTTTGTGTCATGTAATGAGATCCCCTCTACTAGTTCGAAATCATAAGTCTTCGTTTCTCATCATATGATAAGCCAGGTGGTGCCTCAAGAAGTAATGAAGAGATTCGCCTGGGATTCCTTCTTTTCATAAAAAATAGTCGATGGTTCCTCAAAAAGGAATCATCGACTATTTCTACTTTCAAGATCATGCGTGTAGGTGAAGCACATCTTCAACGGATTTGTACGTGTATCCGAGATCGCGTGCGACCGCTTCGTACGTGACGAATCCTTGTGCGACATTCAATCCTTTTTCGAGAGCCTCGTTTTCAGCAAGCGCACGGTGTGTGCCTTTGTTCGCGAGTTCAAGGACATACGGGAGCGTTGCGTTCGTCAATGCAAGTGTAGACGTGCGTGGAACAGCACCTGGCATGTTCGCGACTGCGTAATGAACGACACCGAATTTTTCATATGTTGGGTCATCATGCGTCGAGATACGGTCGACCGTCTCGAAGATACCACCTTGGTCGATGGCAACGTCAACGATGACAGCGCCCGGCTTCATGCGTTTGACCATATCGGCAGTGACGAGTTTCGGTGCTTTTGCACCTGGAATCAAGACAGCACCGATGACGAGATCACTCTCAGCGACCGCTTCAGCAATCGTGTATGGGTTTGAGATCAATGTGTTGATCGAGTTACCGAAGATATCATCGAGCTGACGAAGGCGTTCTGGGCTGACATCGATGATCGTGACATCCGCACCGAGACCAACCGCGAGTTTCGCAGCATTCGTTCCGACGACACCGCCGCCGATGACTGTGACTTTTCCACGACGAACCCCAGGAACACCTGCAAGCAGGATGCCCATACCACCGTGTGGTTTTTCCAAGAACTGTGCACCGATTTGCGATGCCATACGTCCTGCGACTTCACTCATTGGTGTTAACAATGGAAGCGTGCGGTTCTTTTCAACCGTCTCGTAAGCGATTGCTGTGATGTTCGAATCAACAAGTGCACGTGTCAGTTCTGGCTCAGCCGCTAAGTGAAGATACGTGAACAATGTCAGATCCGGACGGAAGTATTGGTACTCTGAAGCGATCGGCTCTTTAACTTTTAGAGCGAGTTCGGCTGTTGCCCAGACTTCAGCAGCAGTCGCGATGATTTCAGCACCTGCTTTAACGTACTCTTCGTTCGTGAAGCCACTCCCCATACCTGCCATTGATTCAATGATGACACGATGTCCTTGTGCATGTAACGCTGCTACCCCGGCAGGTGTTAATGCAACACGGTTTTCGTTGTTTTTGATTTCCTTTAATACTCCAATGATCATGTGAACGCGATCCCCTTTCGCAAATAAACAAATCAATTTCTCTTCATCTTCAGTATACGAGAAATGAAAGCGTTCTACTTTATCGGTGTTTTCAAAAACAACCGATATCCTTTGTGGAAAATCACAAAGGATATCGGTCTGCTTTTAGATACAAATAAAGTAAGGAGCGTTCAGGTAAAGATTCCATTCGAATGCCCGCTTCCTCCTCGATCCGTCGCATCCGATAGAGGATCGTATTCGGATGGACATGGAGATGGGAAGCGACTTGTTTGACGTTTCCATCATAATGAAGGAACCATTCTAGCGTCTCACATAAGGAGGAGGCATGTTTCACATCGTAAGCACGCAGCCGTTCGATTTCTTCCAAGCGAACCGTCCGCCGTCGCAGACGCTCCGAGAAAATCGGTAAGAGCTGGAATAAGCCGAGGCGTTCGTAACGGGTCACGTTCTTCAGCTCAAATGGGAAGGCGTCTTTTAGACGCAAGACAATGCCCGCTTCTTCATAGCGCTCGGGAATCGCTTGGACGCCGGTGAAGACTTCACTACTTGCTGCGACGAAGTCCGTATAATCGAACCGCTCCGCGAGCAATTGTCGAAACGACTGGATGAAGGCGTCGAACTGCAGACGCTCTTGTTCTGCGTCGCGGTCGTTTGTGCTGATCCACAAGATGAAATCTGTTTCATCATACGCGTAAAGTAACGGACGAACTGTCTGCTGAATCGTCAATAAATAGCGCAGGCGATCGGCGAGACGCGGTGTGATGGCCTCTGAAAACCGAATGACCGTCAAACGACTGATGCCAGGTGGTGCGACATGGAGTTTAGAGAACATCTTCAGGATTTCCGACTCGGATAGTTCTTCATGTAATAACTCGAAGAAAAACTGTTCCGTCTGCTCTTCCTTCCGTTTTTTCTGCATGTCGATCGCCAGTAACTGACGTTGAGCAAGTAGAGCTCCTTTCTTTAAGTCCGCTAGTTCCGAAGGAGTAAACGGCGTGCTTCGGGCAATCGACCAAATATAGCCGAGAATTTCTGAATCTTGCTTGATCGCAATGGCGACACGGTCATTCAGTCCGACATCCGTGCGTGCAGAAATAATGAGTGGATCATCTTGTGTAGCAAGGCTCTGGATGACTTCATCTTTCCAGAGTTGGTCGATGACCGATTCCGGTACCCGGCGACCAATGATCGTTGCGACACGGGCAGGGTCTGTATCCGCCGTATGCGTACTATACGCAAGAAGGCGGTGATTGCGATCTTCAATCGTAATCGGGGCATTCAAGGCAATACCGATCGCTTCCGCTAAGTCGTCTAAGGAATGATATGAAGCTTCTAACATGGGGTTTCCCTTCTTTCTCTTTCACTCGATAGTTTTAGTATATCTTCTATTGTGTAAAATCACAAAAAGTATTCTTTTGTATTGTAAGAAAACACAACTACATGCTACGGTAAGCCTCGGAAAAGAGAGAGAGGATGAAATGGCATGGAAGTATTACGTCTGATATCGGCTTGGGTCTGGGGGATTCCGAGTATGATGTTGTTGGTAGGAACAGGAGTGTACTTTACGATCCGTTTACGTGGTCTTCAGTTTCGGCGTTTAAAACAAGCGTTTCAATTATCTGTTCAAAAATCAGGGCAAGGTGAAGGTGAAATCAGTAGCTTTCAGATGTTGATGACGTCCCTCGCGGCGACAATCGGAAACGGAAACATCGCAGGGATCGCAGTCGCCTTGACGATGGGCGGACCGGGCGCAGTCTTTTGGATGTGGGTCATCGGTTTAATTGGAATGGCGACGAAATATGCAGAAAGCCTCCTTGCCATTCTCTTTAGAAGTCGAAACGAACGCGGCGAAGCCGTCAGTGGACCGATGTATTATATCGAGAAGGGACTAGGACCTAAATTTAAATTCCTCGCCATTCTGTTTGCGGTATTTGGTTTGATCGCATCATTTGGTGTTGGGAATACGGTGCAAGCGAATGCGATGGCAACGGTACTTGAGCAATCGTTCCGTGTGCCGCTGCTATTGTTCGGCATTCTGCTCGCGATTGCGGTCTATGTATCGATTCGTGGTGGACTTGAACGCGTCAGTGCGATCTCGACGATCTTTGTTCCGATCATGAGCTTACTTTATATCGGTGCCGCTTGTGTCCTTTTAATATTGAAGGCGGATCAGATTCTACCAGCCTTTGGTTTAATCTTTGAGTACGCCTTCCAGCCGCTTGCGCCAGCGGGAGCCTTCACCGGTGTATCGATCATGATGGCGATGCAAGTCGGTGTAGCACGAGGCATTTTCACGAACGAAGCAGGACTCGGGACAGCAGCCTTGATTGCAGGATCTGCGAAAAGTGAACGTCCGGTCGAGCAAGGATTGATCTCGATGACGAGTACTTTCATCGTAACCTTGATCGTCTGTACGATGACGGCACTCGTCCTTCTGACGACAGGTTTTTGGGATCCGTCAGGTGGGCTACATTCAGGTATGATGCATGATGCGAATCTTTCCGGGGCAGCACTGACAGCAACCGCCTTTGCGAGTGTTCTAGGATCATTTGGAGAATGGACGGTCGCTTTCTCCGTCTTCTTCTTCGGTTATTCAACGATCATTGGTTGGTATGTCTATGGAGAGAAGTGCTTGGAGTACTTGAGCGGTACGACACGCTTCAACGAAGGATACCGCGTGTTCTTTGCGCTCGCAGCCTGTTATGGTGCGGTCGCGCAATTAGAACCGTTGTGGCTGGTCGCAGATATTGCAAATGGATTAATGATGATTCCGAACTTGATTGGAATGTTGTTCTTGTCGCACTTAGTCATTGAACAAACGAGAGACTATGAACGAGCTGGTCACAAACGAGTGGCTTAACGGAAAAAAGCGGCTGACTCAAAAAAAGAATGACGCGTCTTTTCACGCCCTTTCCTCAGGCGAGACACAATCCAGTTTTCCTGCTTCATTTAAGCAGGAAAGCGGGTCTTGTTCGTCTCTGACAGCGCATAAATGCGCTTTTCCTGTAGGAGTGACGTGTGACGCGTCATTCTTTTTGTTACGAGATAAGGGTGGCAGATCATCAGTCTGCCACCTTTATCTTTGTAGAGACTGACTTTTGAGTCAGCCCCTTTTCTGATGAGACGATTCATCCATTCGTTCGACGACGGCTGTAGATGAGGAGTGTCAGTAAGAAAATCAAACTAAGCGCAACGAGAACGGAGAGTGAAGCGACGTTCCAGCCGATGACCTCGAGTAACACACTGACCGCAACCGTCAAATAGAAGATACCGAGGTACTTTTTGACGAACGGACTTTCGAAATGCGTCAACTGCTTCGCGCCAATCGGTGCTCCGAGCAAGGCGCCGACGATTAGCATGATACCGACGAGGATATCGATATTCGTACTCGCGACCGTATAGTTGACGAGTCCCGATAGAACGATCAGTAACGCGGAAGCAATACTCGTTCCGACCGCACGTTTCAACTCATAGCCAACGATCCCGACGAGTAACGGTGTGATGATGAATCCACCGCTGACACCGAGGAGCGAAGAGATGAATCCAGCGAACAGACCAGTGAAGGCAAGGGCAAGATATCGATTTTTCCAACCAGTCTGTTCACCGGTCGTTGCTTTCGGACGTAAGAACTTATTCGCGAAGTAGAGTAAGAGTCCGATATAAACGATTGAGATGACGAGATGGGCACCGTTGACTTCCTCTAAACGAAGGACGAGTGGTGTCGCGATCGTCGAACCGATGATTCCAACGCCCCCGACGACAAGACTATCGCGCCAGACGACATTTTTAAGGCGTAAGTGAGAAATCGTACCTGAAACCGTTGATCCGAGAGTCAACATGAGACTGGTCGCGATCGCAACGCTTGGAGCATATCCTAAAATGAGTAGTAGAGGCGTCAAGATGATACCGCCACCGATTCCGAAAAAGCCGGAGATGATTCCAATGAAAAATCCGAGGATTAAGAAATAATAAAAAGCGAGATCCATGTACAGTCTTCCTTTCTTTTTCTTCTCTATTCTTCACTTAGTATGGCAATGAACGAGAAGAATGTAAAAGGGGACGGCTCCTTCAAGGGGGTTGAAGGAGCCGTTAAGGGGAACTTATTCTTTTGACGCGGCGACTTCTGCAGCAGCATCGATACCGGTATTGGCCTTGACTATGATACGTTCGAAGTTACCGGCAACTTCGTTCGATTTCGTCAACAGTGTCCCGACGATGGCTCCGAGGAAGCCAAGTGGGATGGAGACGATTCCTGGATTCGTCAGCGGGAAGAGGGCTTCCCCGACGAACAAGGCTGAACCGTCGACTGCCCAAAGGTTTGGACTGAGTGCGACGAGAATCAGTGAAGAGAATAACCCGACGACCATACCTGTGACAGCTCCGCCAGTATTGAAACGGCGCCAGAAGATCGTCAAGAGAATGACTGGCAAGTTAGCACTTGCCGCGACAGCAAAGGCAAGCGAAACGAGAAACGCGACGTTCATCGTTTGTGCGAACAATGCCAGTACCATCGAAATCAAGGCGACGGCGATGGAAGCGAGTCGTGCGGCCGTCATCTGTTCTTTTTCCGTTGCTTGTCCTTTACGTAGAATATGACTATAGAAGTCATGGGCAAAGGCGGATGCTGCGGATAAGACGAGTCCTGCAACAACGGCGAGGATCGTCGCAAAGGCGACTGCAGCGACGAACGCGAAGAGTAAATCGCCACCGAGTGCTTGGGCGAGAAGTGGTGCCGCCATGTTACCAGCAGCATTGGCAGCGATGATATCTTCAGAACCGACGAAAGCAGCGGCACCAAAGCCGAGGAAGATCGTCAAGATATAAAAGGCACCGATGATCCACGTCGCATATACGACGGATTTACGAGCAGTCGGAGCATCCTTAACAGTAAAGAAACGAATCAAGATATGTGGTAATCCAGCCGTTCCGAGAACGAGTGCGAGATTCAATGAAATCGTATCGAGCGGTAACTTGAACTTGTTTCCGGGATTCAAGAATGAATCACCGAGCGGTGTCGCTTGTTTGACTTCTGCAAACATCTTGAAGATCGAAAAATCGAACTTGGCGAATACCATGAACGAAATGACAGCTGTTCCTGCCATCAAGAGAATCGCTTTGATGATTTGGACCCATGAGGTCGCTGTCATACCACCGAAGATGACGTAGACGGTCATCAAGATACCAACGATGATGACACTTGTCGTGTAAGGAATTCCTAATAACAATTCAATCAAGGCACCCGCACCGACGAGTTGGGCAATCATATAGAAAATCGAGATCGCGATCGAGTTCATGGCAGCGACTCCGCGAACTTTTGAAGCATTGAACCGAGCGGCAATCATATCTGCCATCGTGTATTTCCCAAGGTTCCGAAGTGGTTCGGCAACGAGGTACAAGACAACCAGATAGGCAACGAGGAAACCGATCGAGTAGAAGAATCCGTCAAATCCGGCCAAAGCGATCATCCCAGCAATTCCGAGGAACGAGGCAGCAGACATATAGTCGCCAGCAATCGCCATCCCATTTTGTGCACCCGTGAGTCCACCGTCCGCTGTATAAAAGTCGTTAGCAGTTTTTGTTTTACGGGCAGCAAAGTATGTAATGACGAGCGTCAAACCGACGATCGCCGCAAATAAAGCAACGGCAGTATAATTCATTTCGACTCCTCCTTGATTTGTTCGACGAGTCGATCAAAGGCACGTGCTTTTTTGCTATACATCATGCAGAACGTCCATGTCATGATGAACTGAGCAAAAGCGAAGATCCAAGCACCCGTAATATCACCGAACACCGGCTGATTTAAAATCGTAAAGTAGCTTGTCAAAATCGGAAGCGTAAAATAAAAAATAAGACAGAAACTGATGGCGGGAAGAATGAAGCCATTCTTTTGACGCATCAATTGTTGAAAGGTAGCGCTCTCGACGATTGCTGGAGCAGATTGAGTCGATTCATTTTTTTGAACTTCCGATACTTGATGCATGAGGACGCCTCCTTTAAGGAATGAATGTAAATTCATTATAAGGATGTCGTTTCTGGAAAAGCTATCCTAATTTTTAAGGAGAAAAGCGCATTATTATATTAATATTGGTCATACCAATTTAATGTAAGCGTTTGCAATATTGAACATTGTTTGAACGTTATTTTTATATATTAATTGCGCTGGAAAATGATTCAAAAGACCTAGCACGACAAAAAACGAAATTAACTCAAAAAAAGCCTGTCTATGAAATCACAGACAGGCTTGAGTCATTTTTCAGTTGGACGTTCGATTTTGTCTTCGATTTCCCGTAAATGATCCGCGCGTTTTGAAAGGGCGCGACGCTTTAACCACTCTTCCGTTCCGCGACTGACTCCCCAAATGGCGAGTAAAATCAAAAATAGAAGAACGAGACGCATCGGACGCTCAAGGAACGTCGACCATTCTTTTCCGATCAGCGAGAAGATGATGACGACGATCAAACGACCGGCACCAGCAGCGATCAAATACGTCCGCAACGATAGTTGAATCATGGCGGAAATGGACGTGATGATGAACGCAGGCATGAACGGAAGCGAGAAAAAGAATCCGAGTGAGATGGGACTCATGTGACGAACACGTTCGATCCACTGTTGCGCGGCATGGTGTTTTTCAAGCCAACGCGTGACCGGACGACGAAATAGATATCGAATACAAGCGAAGACGACGAGTGATCCAAGCATGCTCCCGACCCATGATACGAGAACACCCATACCAAAACCATAGGTTGCCGCATTCGCGGAAATGATCAGGACGAGTGGCAGGAAAGGAAATAGAGACTCAAGAAACGGGGCAATCAAACCGGTGGCAGCTCCTCCAGGTAAGTCTTGGAGAAAGAAAATCATCTGCTCGATCCAGTCACGAAGTGTATGGAGCATTCGGAATCCTCCTTGCGAGATGTACTACTGTGTTTTATTTTACCTCTTTCTGATTCAGAAAGGGAATGAAATTCCTTGAAAGGGATTCAGGAATTGTAGATTGTACATTCGAAAGGGAGTTGGTATTATACTTAAATGGGTGCGTTTTGCAGGCGTTCCCAGCTAGTCAATAGCTAGACGCTTCGTTTGCCAACGTTCGTTTTACTGCAAAAAACTGACATGGGGGCTAATGAGGAATATGAAACCTTATCGCGTACTATTATTTTATAAGTATGTTCCGATCGAAAATCCGGAACAGCTAACGAAAGAGCATCTTGCTTACTGTAAAGAGCTCGGTATTAAAGGTCGGATTTTGATCGCACCAGAAGGAATCAACGGCACACTCTCTGGAACGGTCGAACAAACGGAACAATACATGAAGGACTTGACGGCGGATCCACGATTCGCTGACATCGAATTCAAAATCGATGAAGTCGAAGAGCACGCCTTCAAAAAGACGTTCGTCCGTTACAAAAAAGAACTCGTCACATGGCGTTTTGAGGATGAATTCAACGTACCAGAAGAACACGCTGCGTATCTTGAACCAGCAGAGTGGAAAGAAATGATGAAACAAGATGATGTCGTCATTCTCGATGTACGAAACAACTATGAATACGACCTCGGACACTTCAAGAATGCTGTAAAAGTCGATGTCGATGCTTCACGGGAATTCCCGGAGTGGCTTGACGAGAACGAGCATTTATTTGAAGGAAAAAAGGTTCTCACATATTGTACGGGTGGCGTTCGTTGTGAAAAATTCACGGCGTACTTCCGTAAACGGCAACAGAGTGATGATATCTTCCACCTAAAAGGCGGAGTCGTCATGTACGGAAAAGATGAACAGACGCAAGGAGAAGACTGGGAAGGCGAACTATACGTCTTTGATGAGCGTGTACAAGTTCCTGTCAATGCCGTCAATCCGTCTGTCGTCTCAGAATGTTACTACTGTGGAAAACCGGAGACGCGTTACGTTAATTGTGCGAACCCGGAATGTAATCGACAGCACTTCTGCTGTGAAGAATGCGAACCGAAAGTCATGCGTTCGTGTTCCGATGAATGCCGGGAGCATCCGCGCAACCGTTATGAAAAAGAGCAACAAGAAGAATTAGTATAAGACAAGACTAAGAGTCGGATGATTTCTACTTAAAGAAATCACCCGACTCTTTTTGTGTACTCAAGAGGAAGGAAATAAGTAACGCAAAATATCCGGTAAACGTTTCGCCCAGGCGGTTTCATGATGAATCGCTTCCGGGATGATCGTATAGCGACTTTGAGTAAGTTTCTGTTCGACGGCTCGTGCTAAGACATCATTCGTGTGTAAATAATCTGTCTCGGTCATCGGACCGCTCACTTCTTTAGTACCAACATCCATATAACAGCGATGAGTGGCAGACAGAGACGGACTACGCTCGATGAATTCAAGGAGTGAGGAAAAGTTTGCCCATCCGGCAGTCGACAGGGCAGCGACGCGCGTGATGACTTCCGGATACGCGAATAATCCATAGAGCGAGATGACGCCACCCATCGAGCTGCCAATCATCGTCGTATCATCAGGACGTGTCGCGTAGTTGGCGTCAATGTATGGTTTTAACTCGCGGATGATCCAGTCCATGTAGACCTTACCGTTTCCCCCGATCGACGACCGATGTGAAGGATAGGCAGTCCGCATCAGTAAAGCTTCGTCACTCCAGGGGGCGTAGTCATCGTAACGATCCATGCCGTCTTCTGGACTGTCAATCGCAACGACCATTGCCGGAATTTGTGTCTGTTGTAGTGCAAGATGAATCTCCCAGCCTTTTCCGAACGAGGCGGTTTCTCCACTGAAGACGTTTTGTCCATCGTGCATATAAATCACTGGTAATGCTTCAGAAGGATCCAAATGGGGCGGACGATGAATCCGAATCGTCCGGTGGGCTTGTGATGTCGGTAGCGTCATTTCAATTTCTGTAATCGACAATAGAGTCACGACCTTTCAAAGGTTTGCATAATGCGCGGTACAGTTGCGTCCGTTGTGTTTTCCGCCGACATAGAGTGCATGGTCGGCTTGACGTAACGACTCTTCGAACGTCCGTTGATATCTTTCTTCCACTGTATCAATTCCGAGGCTGACGGTTAAGGACAGTCGGTGACCATCGACGAGGAAGGGACGATCCATGACCGCATGGCGGACCGTCTCGGCAATCTGGATGGCAGCCTCTTGACTACCATTTCGTAAGAGAAGTACGAATTCCTCCCCGCCATAACGAGCAGCAAAGACCTCATCATGTTGCAATTGGATCGCTTGGATACGTCGACCGAGTTCACGAAGGACAAGATCGCCTACTTTATGACCGTACGTATCGTTGACGCGTTTAAAATGATCAATATCAAACAGGATCACGGAGAGCGGATAGCAGTCAGCAGCAAACTCCTGCCGACCGTGTTCGTAGAAGGCACGACTATTCGGTAATTCCGTTAAGGCATCGGTCCGACTTTCCGTGTAGAGTTGAACCGTTTCACGAGAGCGCTCTAAGACACGACAAAAGATACGGAGCAGACGAGATAACTCATCGGCATTCGTCGCATCATAGGCATCTGCGACTTGATGGAACAGGATGATCGAGACATCGACCTCTCCGCTCGTAATCGAAGGAATCGCTAGCATCGAGTGACGATCGACAGGCAATCCGATTTGAATATCGTTGCCCCAGTCGCAACGAAGACCATAGATGATCGGGGTATGCAAATCGTCGGCTGTCAAGGAATGAAACAGTGGTAATACATCAATCGGTTGTTTCGTCCGGATGTTATAGATGACTTGTTTTCGCTGTTGTTGGATTGAGATCCAACCTTCAGAAAACGGTAGCAGATGCGGTAAATCAAGGAGTAACGAATCAATCGTCTCGCGTTCAAAGCGGGAAATCAACAAGTGTTCCTTCGCATCATCAAATCGTTTGGCATTATCATTTGCTTCAAGGGAGTCGCCGCGTTCTTGCAACAGACGTTTGAACAAAAAGAGGATCAAGGCGGAAACCGTAGCCGCGACGAGTGGACTCTCATCGTAAAACCAGATTCCAAGTAAAGCGCTCAACATGCTGATTCCGTAGACGAGGGATTGCAGCTTCACGAGACGGCGCCAATCGTATTTCAAGAAGAGGAAGCGATTGACGAATAGACATTGGAAATAAGAGACAAGGAAAACGGTGATTAAAAAGCCGGTGAAAGGAATCAAGGCTTTCGTATACGTAAAGTTTGAGCCGATCGGACCACCGAGCGCATAATACGCAAAGGCGGGAAGCGAAATATAGACTAAATCGAATAGGGCGTTGATCGGGTAGAGGTAGACGAAACGTTTCCAGCGAATCGCTTTTCGGTGAGACATGAATTGAAAGACGAGAATACCGATTTGGCTTAAAATCAAGGCGTACGTTAAACCGTAATTGAGGAATAAAAATAAGATGATTCCTTCTTGGAATGTATAGTAAATGCCACCACGACGGACATTATCGAACTGAAACAGGAGAACGAGTCCGAATAAATAAAGCGTGTTGATGATGGAGACAGAAGGATGGAAGGTTGGTGGATGAACGATGCCGATCACTAATAACGTCAAGGCGACGAGACCGAAGACGATCCAGCTTGTCCGGGCTACATGTTGGTAGTAGCGCATGAAACATCCCTCCCCTTGAGAAGTATCTTTTATTCCTATACCCGAATTGTGGAAATTTTGATAAGCCATTTACCAAAAAAATAAGGTTGAGAGAAAAGAAAGAATTGCGTATAATGTGAAAGATATCGAATATAGTCGATGATGAAGAGAGTAACGGTTGATTTTCGTCAACTAGCGAATCAGGGAATGGTGGAAGCCTGAGGACGAACCGATCGTGAAACGCACTTCTGAGACGCTGCCCGATTCCTGATGGAAGAGGCGTAGCCGGGGGAACCCCGTTATCCCCGAACAAGGTGGGTGTCAAAATGACACCAAGAAGAGTGGTACCGCGGTCATTCCGTCTCTTTGCGCGTGGCGCAAGGGGCGTTTTTTATTGCCAAAAAATCAGTGAAGCAGGAGGAAATAAAGATGAGTTATAAAGCGCAGTATGCAGAAGTATTACATCAAGTCATGGAAGGTGCCTTATCGGTTGAACAAATCGAACAACTGATCGAGCAACCGAAACATGAAGATCACGGAGATTTGGCATTCCCATGTTTCATGCTCGCAAAAGCATTCCGTAAAGCACCGAACATGATCGCTTCAGACCTCGCAGAAAAAATCGATGCGCCGCTGTTCTCGAACGTTCAAGCTGTAGGTCCTTACATCAACGTTTTCTTGAACCGAGAAGTCGTCTCGCAAGAAATCGTCAATCAAGTCCTGACGGAGCAAGAGGCGTTCGGATCAAGTGAAGCGAATGGAAAAACGATCGTCACTGATTTTTCATCACCAAACATCGCGAAACCATTCTCGATGGGCCACTTGCGTTCGACGGTCATCGGGAACGCGCTCAACCAAATCTCACGTAAAAAAGGCTACGACGTCGTCGGTGTCAACCACTTAGGGGACTGGGGAACACAGTTCGGGAAATTGATGGTGGCTTACACGATGTGGGGTGAGGAAGAAGAGGTCCGTGCAGAACCGATCAAGGAATTGTTGAAATTATACGTCCGGTTCCACGAAGAAGCGGAAACAAATCCGGCACTTGAGGATGAAGGACGTCTCTGGTTCAAAAAACTCGAACAAGGTGATGAGCAGGCAACGACGCTTTGGACGTGGTTCCGTGAAGTCTCACTCGTCGAGTTCAACCGTGTTTATGAGATGCTCGGTGTTAAATTCGATAGCTTGAACGGAGAAGCCTTCTATAACGATAAGATGCAACACGTCATCGATTTGCTCGAAGAAAAAGATCTCCTCGTCGAATCAGAAGGGGCAATGGTCGTCGACCTCGAAGCAGAAGGTATGCCGCCTGCCTTGATTAAAAAGAAAGATGGTGCAACGCTGTATGCGACACGTGACTTAGCAGCTGCCGTCTATCGTCTCGAAACGTACCGTTTTGAGCAAGCGTTCTACGTCGTAGGTGGGGAACAAGCGCTTCACTTCAAGCAATTGTTCGCAGTCTTGAAGAAACTTGGATTTGAGAACGTCGACGGAATGCACCATGTGCCGTTCGGTCTGATCATGAAGGACGGAAAGAAAATGTCGACGCGTAAAGGTCGGATCGTCTTGCTTGAAGAAGTATTACAAGAAGCGATCGACGTCGCAAAGCAAAACATCGCGGAAAAAAATCCGAACTTAGCGAATGCTGAAGCTACGGCTCGTCAAGTAGGTGTTGGCGCGGTCATCTTCCATGACTTGAAGAACGAACGGATGAACAATATCGAGTTCGATCTTGAGCAGATGTTGAAATTCGAAGGCGAAACAGGACCGTATGTCCAGTACACGAATGCCCGTGCGCACTCCTTGCTCCGTAAAGGTGGCTATGATGGCACACCATTCGCTGGTAGTGCCGATGATCATGCATGGGGTGTCGTCTCGATGCTGAACCAATTCTCGACGGTCATCGATCGCGCGTTCACACGTCGTGAGCCATCAATCATCAGCCGCTACGTCTTAGATCTTGCACAAAGCTTTAATAAATACTACGGACACGTCCGTGTTCTCGAAGATGACGCAGCAAAACAATCGCGTCTTGCACTCGTCAAGTCGGTCACGATCGTCTTGACAGAGGGTCTTCGTTTGCTTGGTGTCGGCGCTCCAGAAGAAATGTAAGACCAATCCACGAATAAGAAGAGGTAGATTATGAAGACTGAGACGAAAGAACGATTACAGCAAGCTGCTTCACAGATGAAGCAGGAGCCTTTGGCAGAAACGGTCGCCTTTATGGCTGATTTTCACGGGAAAGTCGCTGCTTGGTTACCGGGAGAGTCTGTCGATTTCGTTCACGATTTCGTGACGGCGCCGGAAGCCGATTTGATTGCTCCGATTGAAGGAGACGCATTACGGACGAAAGACAATTTTGAATTCTTCATGCGTAAGAAACAGACACGGAAAAAACTGGGTGAACTGTTGACGCTTTGGAAGTCGGCACGTACGACAGAGACGTTGAGTCAAATCGATGCGATCGGATTGAAAAAATGGCTCGCTCGTAATGAATTCCGTTCGGAAGACAAACCATGGGATTATTTGAACCGTCTGCATGTTCTGCTATTCCTTGATTTGATGACGACGATCATCGATGATCATCGATTGACGAGTCTGCATGAGCAACTTGTCGGTACGACACCAGTCCCGACGAGCTTCGTACGTCGTCAAGGGGATGTCCGTCAAGTCATCGAAACATTCGCGGAAGAGACGAACTTCACACAAGTGGATATCGTCAAGGCATCGCTTGTCCGTTATCTCTGATCAATAGATACACGAACAAAAGCCGTCGAGCCCTGTGCCCGACGGCTTTTGTCGTATCTTCTTACTTCGCCTGATAGAACACGATCGTTTGTTGCTCTGAATCGTAAAGACACCATTCTCGTTCGAACACGACGGGACCTAGATTAACGGCATACCGTTTTCCTTTGATGGATAAAGTTTGACCTAGTGGGCTCGGTTTGGCGATGCCATTTCGAAACAAACCTCTGATATGACTATGACCGAAAAAGAGTAACGGTTCGCGTTGTTGTGACAGGTCGGGTAGAAAATCCCGCGACCAACTGAGTTGGTCTCCATGAATCAACAATGCCCCCTCGATGCGTTGTTTTCGAGGGCAATCGCGTAATGCATCGATGACAGGAGATAGATGTGGTGGAACGAGCGACAGGATGCGCTCTTCTTGATTACCAAGTAACGTCTTAAAATCAATCAGCTCTAAAAAATCATCATCGAGCGTCACGACGAGGGAGAGCGATTCGAAAGAATAGCGCTTCGCTCGTTTTTTACCGATATGGCATTCATGAACATCACCGAGACAAAACAAATGCGCATCGGGAGCGAGCCGCCGTATGTCAGCTAGGACAGCTGCTGTGTCAGCTATTGAACTGTGAAGATCCGCAAAAAGGGCATAACGCATGATCGACCACTCCTTTGTTAAGGAGATACCCGAAAATGCGTCATGCCCATCTTTTTTCAATTAAGTCGTACGGATCTTATTCTGTTTCGACTGTGACGCCACGTTCTGCGAAGACGACTTTTGCGACTTCAAGTGCGTTCAAGACACGTGGGAATCCAGTGTAAGGAACAAGATGCATGATAGCTTCGACGATTTCGTTTCCTGTTAAACCAGCTGTCAATCCAGTATTGATGTGGAGAGCAAGTTGTGGTTCTGTACCTTGTGTGACGAGGGAAGCAATCGTGACGATTGCGCGGTCACGGTTGACGAGACCATCGCGGCTGTAAACTTCACCGTATGCGAAATCCGTGATCCACTCACCGACTGCTGGAGCGATATCTTTCAGGGATTCAGAGATTTTGTCATGCGTAGATTGTGCAGCGTTTGCGTCTGTGAATTCGCTGAGTTTTTTAACGCCTGTTTCGTGACGTGATTCAAAATGAGTTGCCATGGTAAAGGACTTCCTTTCTTTTTTAACGATGTTCTTATCGTAAAGGAAGAAATACCATGCTACAAATACATGGTTTTTATGAAAGGTATGCTTATTTGGAATATATATCGCTGACGAATTGAATCCACTTCCGCGTCACGTACGATTGATAGCGACCGGTCGGAACGGCGATTCCTAAGTGCCACGGGACACGTGTTTCAAGCGGAATCGTTTTGACGCCACGAATCGAAAAGCGATCCGCGATCGAACGCGGCAGGACAGTCACGGCATTTCCTTCTGCGACTAGTAAACATAAGAAGTCCCACTGCGAGCTCACCCGAGACACGTTAGGCGTAAATCCGGCATCTTTGCAGGCGTTCAAGACGACATCGTGTAGTGAGAATGTTTCATTGAACAAGACGAACGGCATGTCGGCGACTTCCTCTAACGCAATCATCGACCGATCGGCGAGTGGGTGATCATTTGGTAAAAACAAATGCAATTCTTCTTCAATGAAGGGGTGTGTCGTTAAATGCTCATCCGAAGGCAGCACCGTTGCGATCAAATCGACTTCACCGGCGACGACCGCTTTTTCTAGCGCATGCCCACCGGCTTCGATTAATTCGATTTGAATCATCGGATACATCTCTTCGAAGCGACGCAGGAGACCCGGGAAAAACAGCGAACCGATCAGTGGGGGCACACCGAGCCGAATCGTTCCCTTCGTCAGATGCATGACATCATAGAGGTGGGAAGGCAGGTCAGATAACTGCCGCAGAATCTTTTCACCTTCAATCAATAAGGTCTCACCGGCATCCGTCAGGACGATTTGTCGTTTACTCCGATCGAACAATTCCATCTCAAGTTCTTCTTCTAAGTGACGGACCATTTTACTGAGTGTCGGTTGCGTGACGTGGAGATGTTCAGCGGCACGAGTGAAGCTTTTGAAGCGTGCCACTTCCGTAAAGTATTCCAGTTGGCGGAAATCCATCAGTATTCTCCTATTCTTTTGAGTTATAGATGTCATAACAAGTATTCATTTTTATTATTCTTTCAATCAGCGTACAGTAAAGAGACCGAACACGTAAAGGTAAAGAAAGAAGGAATCCATCATGATGAAACAACTCGAAGGAAAAGTTGCATTAATTACAGGAGCAGCAAGCGGAATCGGTCTTGAGATTGCTGAAGAATTCGCTCAAGAAGGTGCGAAGGTCGTCATCGTCGATCTTCAGGAAGAAGCTGCAAAACGCTCTGCTGAAACACTTCGTGAAAAAGGCTTCGATGCGTTTGCTGTCGCAGGTGACGTGACGAATGAAGAGGCAATCAAATCAAGTATCGATCAGACGGTCGCGCATTACGGAACGATTGACATCGTCATCAATAACGCGGGGATGCAACACGTCTCACCAATCGAAGAGTTCTCGACTGAGAAATTCGACTTGCTTCAAAGCATCATGCTTCGTGCACCATTCCTCTATACGAAATATGTCTTCCCGATCATGAAAAAACAAGGCTCTGGACGAATCTTGAACATGTCATCGATTAACGGATTGATTGGTTTTGCAGGGAAAGCTGCCTATAACAGCGCGAAACATGGTGTCATCGGTTTAACGAAAGTCGCAGCATTAGAAGGAGCAACTTCTGGTATTACGGTCAACGCGATTTGCCCAGGATATGTCGATACACCACTCGTCCAAAATCAGTTGTCTTCGCTCGCTGAGACACGGAACGTACCGCTCGAACATGTTTTAGAAGAGGTCATTTATCCGCTTGTTCCGCAAAAACGGTTACTGCAAGTCAAAGAAATCGCGGATTACGCTATTTTCCTTGCAAGTGACAAAGCAGCAGGTGTCACGGGTCAAGCCGTCGTTCTCGATGGTGGTTACACAGCGCAATAAGCAACACTTTAAATTAAATGAAGGGAGGTACTTTTTGGATACGATCCAGAAAGCACCTCCCTTTTTTGTTTGATCGACTGAACATGAACGTTCAGCCGATTGATGAGAATCGATTAACGGAAGTTAATGAACTGCACGTCGACTGATAACGGAAGCTCACGAACGATTTGCATGACTTGTTGTAGGTCGTCACGTGATTTACCAGTGACACGGATTTGGTCATCTTGAATCTGTGTCTTCACTTTTAATTTCGATTCCTTGACGGCATTGTTGATCTTTTTCGCGTCGTCACGGTCGATTCCACTTTTCAGAATGACGCGTTGACGAACCGTGTTCCCAGCAGCCTGCTCGACTTTTTCGTACTGCAGGTTTTTGGTCGGAACTTCGCGCTTAATCAATTTTGCTGTTAAGACATCTTTGACTTGATCGAGTTTGAAATCGTCATCTGAGATTAGAATCAAATCCTCTTTTTCGAGCTTCATGTCGCTCTTTGAACCTTTGAAGTCGAAGCGATTCGTGATTTCTTTCAGTGCAATCTGGACGGCGTTCTTGACTTCCTCGATGTTGATTTGTGACACGATATCAAATGAATTATCTTTTGCTGCCATTTTAATCTCCCCTTTCATTCCACTCTCTATTTTAGAGAGGAATACCGGAAGCGTCCACTGCTTTGAAATTTTGTTATAATAAAAACCATGAAATGAAAGGGGTGCTTAGCTTTGAAACAAACAGCAGACATGTTGACGCTCACACCGCAAGAACTGGATGAGCGATTTGCCTATAGTGGAAATGATTTAGGAGCGACTTTCTCAGAGACAGCGATTCGCGTGCGCTTGTGGGCGCCGACGGCAGAACGTGTCGTGATTCGTCTCTATAAGACATTACGCGCACGAAAAGTCGAAGAGGTCGAGATGATGGCAGGCGAACGGGGAACATACGTCGTTGAACTCGATCGAGCGGCATATGAAGGTTATTTCTATACGTTTCAAGCGAGCATCAACGGACAAAAGGTCGAGGCAGTCGATCCGTATGCGAAAGCCGTCGGAACGAACGGAAAACGCGGTGCGCTGATTGACCCGACAAGTGTGACACCAGAACGATGGATTGAAGAACGCCCACTGTTCCATTCTTCGCAAGACGCAGTTGTTTATGAACTACACGTACGCGATGCAACGAGTCATCCGGCTAGTGGTGTCGTCGCACGTGGTACATTCGCTGGACTGACGGAAGCAGGAACACGGACACCAAATGGTGGATTAACAGGACTTGATTATTTAGCGGATCTCGGTGTGACGCATGTCCAGTTATTGCCGATCTACGATTTTGGCTCAGTCAATGAGGCAGCGCCGAACGACCCGGATAACTATAACTGGGGATATGACCCGGTGAACTACTTTGCGCCGGAAGGTTCGTACTCGTCAAATCCGGATGATCCACGAACGCGGATCCTTGAATTAAAACAATTGGTTCAGGCGTTACATGACCGTGGGATACGTGTCATCATGGACGTCGTCTTCAATCATACGTATGATGCGGCAACGGTTCCGCTCGGTCAGTTCGTTCCTGGCTACTTCTATCGTCAAGAGGCGGATGGTAGTCTCTCGAACGGTAGTTTCTGTGGAAATGATACGGCGTCTGAACGTTTGATGATGCGGAAGTTCATTCTTGATTGTGTGACGTACTGGGCGAAAGAGTACCATCTGGACGGTTTCCGATTTGATTTGATGGGACTGCATGATGTCGAAACGATGAATCAGGTGCGTCATGCACTCGATCGCATTGATCCGTCGATTCTGATCATTGGTGAAGGCTGGGATCTCGATACGCCGCTTGATCCGGAAGAAAAAGCGAATTACTTCAATGCACCGAAGATGCCAGGAATCGCGCATTTCAATAACGGCTTACGGGACGGGGTCAAAGGCGACGTTCAAACACCAGAAGATCGTGGTTTCATCAGTGGTGCATTTGACCGGACGAGTGAAGTCAAACGGGGAATCGCTGGTAACGTCTCTTCGCAAGGGTTTGCCGATGAACCGAATCAGGTCGTCTCGTACGTCGAGGCTCATGATGATTTGACGATTTGGGATAAATTAACGGTATCTCGTCCAGAGGACACGGAGGAGATTCGTCGGAAACGACAAATGCTCGCGAATGCGATCATCTTGACGGGACAAGGCATTCCTTTCCTTCATGCCGGACAAGAGTTCTTCCGGACGAAGGACGGGATTCGTGACAGCTTCAATGCAGGAGAGGTTGTCAATCGTCTTGACTATGAACGGGCGGAAACAGAGCGTCCAGCAGTCGAATACGTCAAAGGATTGATTGCTCTTCGTCGTCAGTATCCGATGTTCCGTCTCGCAAACGCAGCAATGATTAAAAAACACCTTCGTTTCCTTGAAGAAGGGGAGGGCGTGATTGCCTTTGAACTGAAACGCACCTATGAAGGATACGTCGAACGACAGCGTGTCTACCATAATGCGACGGAAGAGGATATCACGATTGAATTGCCAAACGGTGAATTCGAGGTGTTAGTTGAGTCGGGTGCCGTCAAGTTGCACGCACCACGGTTGCATGAAGGGAAACAGTTGGTCATCCAGGCATTGACGACGACGGTCATCGCCGAACGAAAAGCAGACTACAAGAAATACGCAATAGCAGGTGGTGCAGCACTGACAATCATCGGATTGTTGTACGCAGCGAACAAACGTCGTAAGAAAACGGATTAAATCGAGAAGGACGAAGCGAAAGAAGGCTTCGTCCTTCTTTTTTGCGCGAATGACAATTCGATTTCAACCTGTCATGCAATTGACTTGCGTAAAATCTTTGAAAGCTTGTTTGAAGACGCATCTTTCGGGAAAAAACCTCTTAAGTAGTATATGGGATGTTGTTTTTATGAAAGGATGTACGTGGTATGTTTGGTTTCGGGGATTTATGGAAATTCTTTTTGTCGTTCTTTTTACTGT
This sequence comes from Exiguobacterium sp. FSL W8-0210, assembly GCF_038006045.1. NCBI lineage: Bacteria > Bacillati > Bacillota > Bacilli > Caryophanales > Exiguobacterium > Exiguobacterium sp. FSL W8-0210. The sequence goes on along the minus strand of NZ_JBBOUK010000001.1, from coordinate 2,916,852 downwards.
TGCCTATCGTAACTTTGATTCATGAGATGGGGCATTACTTTTTTGCCCGATTATTCGGTGGAAATATGGAGATCAACATTGGTTCAGGAAAATCGTTACTCCGTGTCGGTCCAATCCGCTTGAATCGTATCTATTTTTGGGATGGCTGGTGTCAGTATGAGGCACTAGGTCATGAGACAAAGCTTACCAATATCCTGGTGTATGCAGGAGGTTCGCTTGCAAATTTGGCTAGTATCCTTATTGTCAATGGTCTCATTTATGCCGGTGTGTTTGAGGCATCAATCTTCACTTACCAATTTGCGTATTTCTCGTTTTATTTCGTCTTTTTCTCCCTCTTTCCGATTGATCATCCGAATGGTTATCCGAGTGACGGAAAAGCAATCATCAATGTCTTCCGTTACGGTAAATCCGACTATCATCCACAATCTTAAACGAAGATTAAAGCCTCCTTCCGCGTTGGAATAGAGGCTTTTTACTCAAGATTCCGATTCGCTAGACGAATCCGATTCCGTTTTCGCTTGTTCCTGCTCGAGTTCGACGAGCTTTTGAATCAAGATATGGCGCGGCATATGCATCAGTTGTTCAAGTGGTACGTTCAGACGTTTTGCGAGTTCGACAGCCGTCTCTGCTGATAATTGTAAAGGTTTCATCGTGTTCGTCCTCCTTTTTCCATGAAGTTAGTATAACAGGAGGTGCAAGTCGAGCGCATCAATAGTAGCGAGAAACTGAGAAGGTTGATACCGTATGAAGTAGGAAGTGATGCATATGTATAAACCTGCTGCAGAGCTGTTACTCCATGAATCCGTCTCACTGTTCGATCGAATCGGGGAGGATTTGCTTCTTTTTCGAGATCGCCACGGATTTATGAAATGTGATGCGGATTTAAGACCACTATGGGAAACAGCATGTGCGTATGTTCCATTCTCCTGGTACATTGAGCCAGGCGGTGGACGATTGTTCATCGTATTTGAAGAGTCAGCTTATTTTGGTTTACTAGATTTAGAGCAAGGGCATTTAGAGTATATCAAGCGACCCGCTGCTTTTTCCGAAGCATGGTTCAGTAATTTATTCTTGTGGCAAGACGATGAGATCTTCTTGTACACGGCAGAAACAGACGTCGTATGTGTGAACGTTCAAACAGGGGACTGGCGGTACTCAAATTATGAAGAGGCACCACTGTTCGGACGCTTAGTGGAGCGAGGATATGATACACGTTTGACGTTCGAACGTTTCATCGCACCTACGACAATCATTTCTTATGATGATCTAAAAGAACGGTATGTGATTTGGGACGCTGCGACGAATCAGGAATCGATTATTCCTTTTTCAGATTACGCGGAGTACTCACTCGTTGATCACCGGCACCAATTGTTTTCGATCACCGATTCATCTCGTTTTTACTTGTATGAGAAGAGTCAGCTGAAATATAAGTTCGAGGGATGTCATTCCTCCGTTTTACTCAAAAGTGTGTTACTCGATGAAGAGGCGCGACGTCTTGCGATCGTATCGACATCGGCGACATTCGGCAACACATGGGTTCAAATTTTTCAAAAGACGTAACGAAACATCCTTTTCGCTTTTCAGCAAGAAGGATGTTTTTTGTACGTTTATACAGAAAGGGGACACATCATGGAACGGCTTGGTCATCTGATGAGTACGTATTTTCGAGGAGTGTTAATCGTTTGGGCGATACTGCTCGTCGTGCTTGGTTATTTCGCCTATCAATTACCCGATCGTCTAGAAGGAAACGGATTTACACGTGACGGTGATTTTCAACGTGTCGAGAGAGTACTCGATCAAGACTTCGGTCAGGATCCGCATACGATCATCGTCCTATTTGAAAATCAAGAGAATCTACAACAAACGATGGTGCAACATGTCGAGCGCTTCCGTGATATTAATGGCGTCGGGAACGTCACTGGTCCTGTTGAAAATCCGCGAGCGATTCGTGACGATAAGGGATACGTGACAGTCGGTGTACCGACACTTGATGCGAAATGGGCAGCTGCGGTCACACGTCAACTGGATGACACCGGAACGATTCGGCTAACGGGTGAACCGGTCGTCGTCGATGATTTGAATACAGCGTCAAAAAATGACCTCATCCGGGCTGAATTGATCGGAATTCCAGCAGCGTTGATCGTCTTGCTACTCGTTTTCGGTACCCCGGTTGCCGCCATCCTACCGTTGATCATGGGACTCGTTACTTTTGTCTTTGGTGCCGGTGTTCTGTATTTCGTCGCCGGACAACAAGAGTTATCGATCTTCGTCTTGAATGCGGTCGCGATGATTTCGCTTGCGCTCGGAATTGATTTTTCGCTGTTATACGTCAATCGATTTCGCGAAGAACGGCAGGACGGACAAGATATTCGGAAGGCGGCAATCCGTTCGGTCGAGACGGCAGGACGTTCGATTTTATTTTCCGGAATCTGTGTATTCGTCGGACTTGCCGGATTATTATTGATTGATGTGGATGTTTTCCGCGCTGTCGCGATCGGAACGCTCGTTTCAGTTCTTGGAGCAGTCGTTAGTGCATTGACATTACTGCCGGCACTATTGATTGTTTTCGGGAAGGTGCTAGAGAAAGGGCGACTCTTCCGGCAACGAGCAGGGCGTAGTGAAGATCGTTGGCGTCGCCTCGCTCGTTTCGTCATGAAGCGCCCTATCGCAGTCACTGTTTTGTCCTTATTGCTGTTGTTACCTTGTTTATTGCCGTTACGTGACTTGACGTTGAACATTCCGCAAGCGACCGCTTTACCGGAATCCTATCCGTCTCGTCTCGCTTTTGAGTCGTGGGAAAAAACATTCGGGAATGATGGAACAGATGCTGTCCTCATCTTGTCTGCCGATGCTTCCTCAGAGGTGGGACGAGAAAAAATCGAAGATGTGACGATTCGACTCGAATCAGATCCCGATGTACGTTCCGTCGTATCCGCCGCAACGATTGCCGAACAGCAACAAGTGCCGCTCGAACAGTTAGTCGCTGTTCCGACCGGACGCGAAGCCTTGACGTCATTTCTGTCAGAGAATGACCAAGCACGAATTGATGTCAACTTAAAAGGAGATCCCGGCGATGCTGCTTCGCAAGACTGGGTGCGAAACATGCAAGCGGACGGTTATCTTGTCGGGGGACCGGCAGCCTTCAATCAGGAAATTTATGATGCCATTGAATCGAAACTCCCACTAGCAGTCGGTGTCGTCGTTTTGGCAACGTTCATCATCCTGCTGATTGCGTTCCGATCCATCTTAATCCCAATCAAGGCGATTTTGATGAATTTGCTTAGTCTGGGGGCGACATTCGGATTACTCGTCATCTTGTTCGAGTCGGGCGCAGTTCTTCCACAGGAGACGATTGGTATTCTGACACCGGTCTTCATCTTCTCACTCGTCTTTGGTTTATCGATGGATTATGAAGTATTCCTCGTCTCGCGAATGGAAGAATATTATGACGAGACAGGCGATAACGATTACGCGACCGAGATGGGTCTTGCGAAAACGAGTAAGATCATTACGTCTGCAGCCTTGATCATGATCGTCGTCACTGGGGCGTTTGCCTTCACGGGCGTCAGTCCAATCAAACAACTGGGCGTCGGTATCGCACTTGCGATTTTTATTGATGCCACGATTGTCCGGATGCTGCTCGTTCCCGCATTGATGAAGCTATTTGGTCACTGGAACTGGTGGTGGCCGGGTGGACGTCGTAAAGCAATTCGCAAGTGACACATCGCGTAAGCACATCAGTAGCTATTCGAAGGAAGACGAGCGTATACTGTCGATATTCAGTTCAAGAAATTAGAGGAGGCACTTCACTCATGGCAACTCAAGCAATGTTTGAACCATTTACATTACCAAACGGTGTGACGCTGAAAAACCGCGTCTTGATGGCACCGATGACGAACTATGCGGCACAAGAGAACGGCGAAGTATCGGATGCGGAACTCGCGTACTACGCAGAACGTTCAGGTGGCGTCAGTGCGGTCATTACAGCGTGTGCGAATGTCACGGCAGACGGTCAAGGATTCCCGAATGAATTCGGTGCGCATCGTGACGATCTCGTTCCAAGTCTGAAGCGACTCGCAAAAACGATTCAAGATAAAGGCGCAAAAGCGATCTTACAAATCTTCCACGCTGGTCGTATGGCACCACCAGAACTCGTCGGTGGACAAACAGTTAGTGCAAGTGCTGTCGCACCTGTACGTGAAGGGGCAATGACACCTCGTGCGTTAGAGGCAGAAGAAGTTGAAGCAATCATTGAAGCATTCGGTCAAGCGACACGTCGTGCGATGGAAGCTGGATTTGATGGTGTTGAGATTCACGGTGCGAACACGTACTTGATCCAACAATTCTTCTCACCACATTCAAACCGTCGCGAAGACAAATGGGGCGGTAGCTTAGAAAAACGTCTCGCCTTCCCATTAGCAGTCGTAGATGCAGTCGAAGCCGTCGCGAAACAGGATCCTTCCTTCATCGTCGGATACCGTTTCTCTCCAGAAGAGATCGAAAATCCAGGAATCACACTCGATGACACGATGCGCCTCGTCGATGAGCTGGCGAAAAAAGACCTCGATTACTTGCACGTTTCCGTAATGGACTTCTTCGCAGGTTCGATTCGTGACGAAAATGCAACGACATCACCAATCACGCTCGTCCAAGAACGTGTTGGCGAACAAGTACCTGTCATCGGTGTCGGATCGCTGCACACAGCGGACGAAGTCGAACAAGGTTTGGCTGTCGTTCCAATGATCGCTCTCGGTCGTGAACTGATCATGGAACCGAAATGGGTTGAAAAAGTTGAAGCAGGTGACCTTGCGTCAATCCGGACAGAACTTGATCCAGAGGCACAAGCAGAACTCGTCGTTCCAGATGCATTATGGGCAGGCATCACAAGTCGTCCAGGCTGGTTCCCGATCAAACAAACAAGCAAATAATTGAACACCATCAAAAAGCACTCTAGATCTCATGTCTAGAGTGCTTTTTTGTTTAATAGGCAACCTGTCCCATCCGAACGCCACAGAATGTATGCAAGGTGACCGGATCCTGTAGATTCGTTCGTTCCAACATATCGTTTAAGAGTAGGGCGCAGACGTAGGCATCTTCTTTCGCGTCATGATGTTGGAAAGAGACGTTGAGGAATTCTGCCATCGTATTCAATCGATGGTTCGGCAACCATGGATACAGTTTGCGGGATAATTTGACCGTGCAGCCGTACGTGAAAGCTGGCATCTGGTACATATCGTATTTTTGAATCGCTTTCTGAAGCGCCCCCATATCAAATGATGCATTATGGGCAACGACCAGTTGAGCACCTGCGATTAAATCGTATAAGCCATGTGCTTCCATCGCTTCAGGTAACGTCGGTGCATCGAAGACATCACTCGGACGAATTCCATGAACCCGGATGTTTCCGGCATCGAAGTTTTCTTCTGGATTGATTAAGACCTGTTTACTCTCCGTGACGCGACCGTTGGAGAGAACGGACCAACCAAACGCACAAATGCTTCCGCTATTCCGATTTGCCGTTTCAAAGTCAATCGCTAATGTATACATACAGCAGACTCCTTTCTGTCATTCACTAGTAACAGAATACATGTTCGTATTATAGAAGTCCATTAAAAAAGACCATCTGCAAGGCAGATGATCTGATATCCCTTCCAGTCATTTCGCGGTGGCGACTTTTTGTTCCTCTGCGACGTATTCCTCCGGTTTAAATAACAGAACGCGATCTTTATAGGCGAAGACAAGGGCCGTCAAAACAGCCATCGCATCAGCAATCGGGAAAGCGAACCAGACACCGTTGACACCGAAGAACAGGGGTAAAATCAGGACGAGTGGAATCGTGTATAACGTTTGGCGTGACAAGGACAAGAATAAAGCGACTTTTGCTTTGGCAAGCGATTGATACATCCCGTTGACAATCATTTGAATCCCGTAGACGAACGATAGAGCGAATAAGATGCGCATCGCACTCGAGCCTTCCTGCAGCAGTGCTGCTTCTTCCGTGAACAAGCCGACCCAAAAACGGGGGAACAGTTGAATCAGTAACCACAAGCTGATTGATAACGATAAGCCGTAACGGATTGCGAGCTTGATGGCAAGCGACATCCGGCTAAATTGCCGAGAACCGAAACTATACCCGACGATCGGTTGCATCCCTTGTACGATCCCCATGATCGGCATACCGACAAGCGCCATGAACTTATTGATGACCGCAAACGTCGCTAGTTCTGTCGTACCCCCGTACCGGACGAGCATATGGTTGACGGTGATGAACAAAATCGATTGAGAGACCTGCATGATGAACGACGATGATCCGATTTGCATCATCCGAAACGTTAAACGGAAATCGGGTTTGAAAGCATTTCGATCGAGTGTTAACCCCGTTTGCCGACGTTTCGTAAAGAAGAATCGGAAAACAAGTGCAGCACCGACGATTTGCGCAACGACTGTCCCGAGTGCAGCACCTTGGATGCCCCAATCAAGACCAAAGATGAACAGCGGGGTCAAGACGATGTTGATCGCAACCGTCGTCAGCATGACGCGCATCTGATAGTTCGCGCGTCCTTCTGCACGTAACATGGCACTCGACGCCATCGTCAACATGAAGAACGGAGATCCAATCAAGAGGACGCGTAAGAAATCGATACTATACGGCATGATCTCATCTGTCGCTCCAAAGAGACGAAGTAACGGTTCGACGAAGATGAAAGCACTGATGATGGCGAGCATACTGATGAAGAAAACCGCGATCAAGACGTTGGCATAAGCACGACTGGCACCATCCGTTTGTTTTTGACCGAGCCGTTGTGACGCAATTGCAGCACCACCAATCCCGATCGAGTTGGCGATTGCCATTAATACGAGCTGGACGGGGAAAGCGATTCCGACGGCGGCGACGGCAGCCGTACCGATTCCTTGAGCGACGAAAATCGTATCGATGATATTGTAGAGTGCCGTGACGAGCATCCCGACCATCGCTGGTAAAGAGAGACTAAGTAAAAGCTGATTGACAGGTGCTTCACCCAAACGGGCAGTGTTTTTATTCATGGAAGGAGAGCCTCCTTTTTTAGACAAGTGGTAAGTAGGGTTTTACTCAGAGTAGTCGCTTCTATGAAGAGATGCAAGAAATCACTCTAGTCAATGTGTTCGTTCCATGAAAAAAGGATGCGCCATGAAGCGCATCCGATGGAACTCGTTTTAAGATGGTGTAGGCAAGTACCCTTTCGAGTACTCGAAAGCAATGAATAAAATGGCACCGAGCGCCAAGTAAGCGAGTAAGGTGATCGTTTGTTGTTTTTTCGGCATCTGGTGATACTGGACCGACTCTTCAGCGAGTCGGAGCGGTTCGATCCGCTGATCGATTCGTCGCAACAACGCATCGTAGTCGTTCGCAGCATCATATTGATACCGTAACAGATCGTCCGCTTCCTGACGTGCCTCTTCTGGACTCGCTTGTCGCAAATCTTGTAAATCGAGACGAAGCGACCAAGCAATCGGGTCGTACGTACTTTCGACCGTTTGTTCTTCCTCCACTTCCGGTGCAAGAGCGACTTCAGCGTTTACGCGTTCCTGCTCCGCCTTTGCGCGTAAGACGCGTTCGCGTGCAGCACGATACAACATTAAGGTCGACCGGTTCGCCTCATATTGTTTCGCGAACTTATACCGTTTCCAAACGGCACTGCCGCCGAAGAAAGCGATCAAGAGCAGAATCAAGCTGAAGTTCGTGATGCCGTAAGCAATCAAGGCAGCAAGACCTGCAACCCAAACGATGATCGGAAGTCCCGCAAGAATCCGTCCGCCGTCAAGCGGACTGACGGGAAGTAGGTTGAAGAGATTCAATAGAGCCCCGAGATGGAAGATGACGAGCCAAAAGTCATTTCCGGTCACAGCGTATCCAATCGCAAGCGGAATCAGGGACACAAGACCCGCGAGTGGTCCACCGTACGCAAGAATCGCTTCTTGTTTTGGTGTCCGGAACGTATCTTTGATTCCGATGACGGCTCCCATGAACGGTACGAAAATCGCGGGACCCGTTTTAAAACCGAGTCGTTTCGCAGCGAGTAGATGTCCCATCTCATGAATGAATAGGAGATAAAGCAATCCGACCCCGAACCAGACGCCAAATACTTGAGCGTAAAAGAGAAGCGAAACTCCAAACGAAATCAGAGTGCCTCCAAACTTCGAAAATTTCAATAAGGCAAGGATGACCTTTCCTTTTGTTAAGAGAAAGGCGCCGGCAACAGCAAGCCCACCCCAACGTTTTTTAGCCATCGTGAAATTCCTTCTTTCATCATGTGACGTTCTTCCTTAAGTGTACGACACAAATGTAGAAAAAGTTTCATTTAGACTGCTCGGGAATTAGATAGAAACAACTACCATCTGGCTGACGCGCTTCACTACCGACCTGAAAATAATGTGTCGTTGCAAGCGCAGCAGCAATCGACAATCCGAGTCCACTTCCTGAACGGTCGCGTGCTGCATCAAGTCGGTAAAACCGATCGAATAACCGGGCACGTTCTTCGTCCGTTAGAGATGTCCCACGGTCAAGAACAGCTAGTCGCTCCTTGCGCAGATGCAATTCGGGAGAAGTAGCATATTTCAGGGCGTTATCGATATAAATCGTCAAGATCCGTAGCACCGCTTCGCGATTCGCCCGGATCGTCCCAGAGGCATCAACAGGGATGATCGTCCCTGTCGCATGATACATCCGATCGGCGAGTTCGCTCCCAAGTTCCGCTAAGTCGATCGCTTCGACAGATGTTTCCTCATAACCGAGACGCGACAATTCAAGCATAGGTTCAATCAATGTCGTCCGCATCGCGTGCGTCTCCTGCAAGATGTGTTCAATCGATTCATCGAGGACGTCCGGCTTCGTTTTGCCCCATCGTTTCAACAATTGGGTATAGCCCTCGATGACCGTCAATGGTGTCTTCATCTCATGCGAGACATCGGCGACGAACTGCCGTTGTTGTTCCATCGTCTGATCGACACGACCAATCATCTGGTTGAAGACGCGACCGAGGCGACCGATCTCATCATCGCGTTCGGTCTGCACGGTCTCAAGCGTACCGGAAGACGAAATCCGTTGCATCGTATCATTCAGTTGCCTGAGCGGGCGGAGCGTCTGATACGCAATCCAGAAGCTACTGATGAACGCGATGACGATGCCAACGACCAACACGATGGTGAAGGTCAAGACGAGTGTCGAGACCGTATCATCGACGCTCTCATCTTCGAACAAATAAGCTTGATCCTGATGGACGATACCGAACCAATCGCCAGACTTGAATGGATCATTCGAACGCGGAATACCGGGTAGGTCACTTGCTCGTACGTCTCCGTTAACGATAGACGAGTCGTCGTCATCTTCGTCGTTTGAAATGACCCATCGTCCATCTTCGTTCGATAAGACGACGGAATCTTCATGAAGCGTCAGCAATGCTCGGACCGATGAATCATCCTCCATCAATTCCTCTGCCTGTTCCAGTTGGGTATAACGCGATTCAATCAAATGATTGCGGACGACGAAGGTCACGACGATGAACGAAAGTAACAATAAGAGTGTCGTAAAGGCAGTGACGGATAAAGCAAGTTTCGTTCGAAGCTTCATGGCGTCGCCTCCCGTAGCACATACCCCACTCCACGAACGGTCTGGATCAAAGCAGGAGGGTGGGCATCGACTTTTTTCCGAAGATAACGGATGTAGACGTCGACGATATTCGTCTCACCGAAGTAATCGTACCCCCAGACGCGATTTAGGATTTGTTCGCGTGTCAGGACATGTTCCTTGTTTTCCAGTAAATACGTCAAAAGTTCGAACTCACGTGGTGTCAAATCGAGTCGTAATTCATCGCGAAATGCTTCGTGTCGATCAAGGTCGAGTATAAGATCGGCGAACTGTAACGTGCGCGATGCGTTATTAGTTGAAGTCGGAGTACGTAGTAACGCCCGGATCCGGGCAAGGAGTTCCTCCATCTCAAACGGTTTCGTCACATAATCATTCGCACCAAGATCGAGTCCTGCGACCTTATCGTAGACTTCCCCACGTGCTGTGAGCATAATGACGGGGACGTGAATGCCTTTCCCACGGAGCCTGCGCAACACCTCGAAGCCGCTCAGCTCCGGCATCATCACGTCGAGTAAGACGAGATCAACCGAATGCTCAGCGGCAGCGAGACCATCTTTTCCGTTGGGGGCGACACGTGTCGCGTACCCGGCATATTGGAGTTCGAGTTCAAGGAGGCGTGCAATTTTCGCATCGTCCTCAACGATTAAGATGGTGGTTGGCATAAACATCCTCCTTTAATGATCATTCATCGATTTCTGTCACTTCGTCTGACGCGTTTAACTCAAGTTTAACGGAACCACCGACTCGGACGTCATCATCTTGCTCCATGTTCGATGCACGAGAGTACGATTTTTGCGCACCATTCTGTTCGATGACGATCTCTTGATTCGTTATTTTAGCGAGCGTGCCGCGGACTTCTTGTTCCCGTGCATCGTCACGGTCTTCGTCGCGTGTAGCATTACGATCTTCGTTGTCATCTTCCCGATCAAGCTCACGAACTTGACCGTCTGCATTCAATTCGATTTTCACGATATCCCCAGATTTCGCAGCGTCGCGTTCCGCACGATCCGCAATCGCGTAGACTGTCTCTTGTCCATCTTGTTCGAGTGTCAATTCACTTTGTGATAGGGCACGAAGGATGCCGTACCGTTCATTCGCATCATCCGATGAATCATCTGAGCGATTGCCATCGTCCTCTCGGTCATTCCGATCATCTTGATCTTCTCGCTCGAGTTCCGTGATTTGCTGATTCGCATTCAAATCGATTTTAACCCAATCGCCTTCTTGCACGGCTTCGCGTTCGACTGACGATGCAAAGTCAAACGTCCGAGATTCACCGTTGACGTCGATCGTCATCGAACGATCCGATAGTTTCTGCAATGTGCCTTCGATTTCCTGATCGTCACGCATGGAAGCAGGAAGCTTTTGTTCGACTTGGCGCGAAGCAGCTTCGACTTTTTGCTCTGCCTGCTGTGAAGTGGTGACCGTCGAATTGACGAGAGAGTGTCCCGGACCTGTGAAGAGTAGGAACGCACCGGCTCCTGTTAATACTGTACCCGTTACGGCAAGTGTAGCGATTCCTTTTTTGAAGCGTTTATTCCCTTTATCTGTTCGTTTTTCAGTCATGATCATATCCTCCTTTAGTAGTGGCTGTTGTTCTTATACTTGAACTACCACCACCTACGCTTTGCTTAGAGGTGGTGGATTCCTGAGTGATCCGACCAATCGGTCGAAACGTGATCAGGCTAACCCCGTCGTCCCAACGGTTGATGAAGCTAATAGGCGTTCTGCTTCTTGTTTGAGATTCAGTCCCGCGTTCACATCACGGTCGTGGTGGATACTGCAACTCGGGCATATCCATTCGCGCAATCCAAGATGTTTCACATCTTGGTGTTGATGACCGCAACTCGAGCACAGTTGGCTCGACGCGAAGGTCTTGCCGACCTTTACGACGGTCTTCCCGTACCATCCTGCCTTGTACTCCAGCATGCGGAAGAACGCTGACCAACTGACCTCGGAGATGGATTTACTCAACCTGCGGTTCTTCTGCATGTTTTTCACCTGCAAGGTCTCGATTCCGATGACGTCGTGGTTTTTGACGATCTCGGTCGATACCTTATGCAGGAAGTCGGTGCGTTTGTTGGCAATCTTTTCGTGGATGCGGGCGACCTTCCGCTTCTGCTTCTGATAGTTCCTCGCCTCGAACAGCTTGACTTTCTTATCCAAGACCATGCGCTGACGTCGAGAGAGCTTGCGTTGTTCGCGTGCCAGCTTTTTCTCAAGTGTTCGGAAGTAACGGTCGTTTTTATACACCGTGCCGTCCGAAAGGATGGCAAAGTTCTTCAACCCGACGTCGACACCGACGGACACACCCGTCTTTGGCAGTTCGTTAATCTCCTGCTCGACGAGCAGGGAGACAAAGTATTTCCCCGAAGCGTTACGTCGAATTGTGGCGTTCAAGATTCGTCCTACTATCTGCCTGGAGTTGGCAAAACGCACCCACTTCAGCCTAGGCAGTTTGAGCTTGCTACCGACGATTGAGACTTCGGGAAGTTGGTTCTTCTTCTCGATATTGGTTTTGTAGGATTGGACGGGATTACGCTTTGATTTGAATCGAGGCCGTTCGTTCTGCTTCTTGAAGAAGCGGTCATACGCATCGATCAGGTGTTTTACACTCGATTGAAGCGAATGGCTATCGACTTCTTTCAGCCAGTCAAACTCTTGTTTCAGCATCGGGATTTCTTTTGAACAAGAACCATAAGACAGTCCTTTGCCTGTCGCTTTATACGTCTCATCCCACTTCGCTAAGAAATGATTAAAGACGAAGCGCGAACAACCAATGGTCTTCGTAATCAGGATTTCCTGCTCTTTTGTCGGGTAGATCCTGAATTTGTAGGCCTTATGCTTCCGCATGATTTTCACCTCCTAGAAAGGTTTATACCCGAAAGGGAAGGGGCGATTCACCTCCCACGTTCACTTCGTTTAGAAGTGGAAGTACTCTCGCCTAATATTAGATAGAATAACCAGACCACGTGAAAGGAAGCTGAGGAACAGATTAGAATTTGATGAGAATTAGATCGTCTTGATGACTCGGGCCGGATTTCCACCGACGACGCTGTTTGCCGGTACATCCTTGACGACGACACTTCCTGAGGCGATGACAGCATTATCTCCGATCGTCACACCGGGATTGATGACCGCGCGTCCACCGATCCAGACGTTATTCCCGATGACGACCGGTTTTCCGAATTCATAACCGCTGTTGCGCTCGACAGGATCGAGTGGATGGGTCGCAGTATAGATATGTACTCCTGGAGCAAACATGCAGTTGTCACCAATCGTAATCGGGCAAATATCGAGCAAGACACAGTCATAATTGGCATAAAAGCGAGCCCCTAACGTAATGTTGTAGCCATAATCACATTTAAACGTCGGTTCAATGTAAAAGTCGGCTTGCTCTGTCCGGAATAATTGCTGGAGAAGTGCCTTCCGTTTAGCCCTATCATGGACACTCAATTGATTGAACTCATAGCAGAGTGATTGTGCCCGGATGCGGTCAGCCACGAGTTCCGGATCTTGTGCTAAGTAGAGTTCCCCTTGAATCATTTTTTCTTTTTCAGTCATCTGAATCACTCCTTCATCGTTATTACTCTCATTAGACTAAATGGTACCTCGTGATGCAACTGATATCCCGTTAAGACACGCAAAAACAGGATAGCCGAAGCTACCCTGTCGAGATTCAATCCTTATGCCAATTCGATTCCGCCTGTGACACCATAGATTTGCGCCGTGACATAACTCGCAGCGTCTGAAGCGAGGAAGACATACACATCCGACAGTTCGACCGGTTGACCACTTCGTTTCAGTGGTGTTTCCTGTCCGAACTCTGGAATGTTCTCGCTTGGCTGACCACCCGAGATTTGAAGCGGTGTCCAAATCGGACCAGGTGCGACGGAGTTGACACGGATTCCTTTTGGCGCGACTTGTTTAGCGAGTCCACGCGTGAACCCGTTGATGGCAAACTTCGTCGATGCATAATCCAAGAGGTTCGCGCTTGGGTTGTATCCTTGAACGGATGTCGTCGTGATGATCGAAGCCCCTTCCTTCAAGAGTGGCAAGGCTGCTTTGACAACCCAGAAGAGGGAGAAGACATTGATTTCGTATGTTTTTCGTAATTGCTCCGTCGACAGGTCGAGAATGTCTTCGACAGCTTGTTGTTTACCTGCGACAAGTGCCAAAATATCGAGTCCACCGAGCGATTCGTGTGCTTCTTTGACGAGTTGTTCACAGAACGCTTCATCACTTAAATCACCAGGTAAGAGATATGCTTTTTGTCCCGCTGCTTCAACGAGTGCTTTGACCTCTTCCGCATCCTGTTGTTCTTCCGGTAAGTAGTTGAGGACGATATCAGCCCCTTCACGAGCATAGGCGATGGCTGCTGCTCGGCCGATGCCGGAGTCGCCACCCGTAATCAGTGCTTTTTTACCGATCAATTTGCCGGAGCCTTTGTAACTCTCTTCGCCACAATCGGGAACAGGTTCCATTTTTGCTTGAACCGCTGGTGCGTCCTGATATTGTTTTGGAAAATCGTCATTGAAGTATTGTGTTAACGGATTTTTCGATGCAGCCATGTAAACATTCCTCCTAAAAGTTGGTTTTGGTATAGGTTGTATGTTCCCTCAACAGGTCGGATTAAACGTTTCTGATGGTAGTAAATTTGGAAATTGATGGTTTACACTAGAAAAAGAGGAGTGTGAAGAAGATGATTGCTGGACTGTATGAAGCTCATTTACCGGTCAAAGAACTCGAACGATCGATTGTCTTTTACGAAAAATTGGGTCTTGCATGTGCGTTCCGAAATGAACACGTCGCTTTCTTTTGGATCGACCACGGTAAGAGTTGGTTAGGACTATGGAAAGCCGGTCAAGTCGAGTTACCGTATCATCCATCGATTCGACATGTAGCGTTTCGAATGGAGCAAGAAAATATCGATAAAGCACAGGACTGGTTAAAGGAGAGGGGCATTGCCGTTCGATCTGCGTTTGGTGTAGCGGCAGTTGATCAACCGCTCGTTCTCGATAATCATCCGCATGCGCATGCAGCGATCTATTTTGAGGATCCAGATGGTAATTCGCTCGAGTTGATCGCACCGTTACGCTTTGACATGGAAACAGTGAATGGCACGATGCCGTATCATGACTGGCAAGAAGTATACGAAAAATGAATGAGAATAAACGAAAACAAGCAGCGGATGATCCGTTGCTTGTTTTATTTATCTGTGATTCGTTTAAACACGAGCAGATTGGCGCTCGTTCATCGCTTGTAGAGCTGCTTGGTTCAGCAAGTTCCAAGGTTTGTTGTAGTGCGGTTGGAAGAAGAAGTCGACGAAAGCGAGCTCTTCAAGTGTCATATCATTTTGAATCGCGACAGAAAGTGTGTTCATCGCTTGTGTCAAATCCACTTTCGAGATAATTTGTGCACCGACGACACGATGAGTTTCCGTCTCGAAGACGAGTTTCAATTGGACGTCTTCTGCTGTTGGCATGAACTCTGGGCGATACGCATCTGTGACCGTCGTGCTGCTCACTTCAAGTCCGAACAAGGGTGCCGCTTCTTCTGTCAAACCAGTCGACGCAATGTTCAGATCATATAGGCGAAGACCTGATGTGCCTTGTGTTCCTTGGTAACGAATCTTTGGTGCGCGTAAGTTTTTACCGATCAATGTTCCCATCCGGACAGCATTTGTTGCAAGCGGGATATAGGCATGTGTCCGAGCTGGATTGTAATAGACAGCACAGCTGTCACCAGCAGCAAAGATGTTCGGGTTGCTCGTCCGCATGTAATCGTCAACGATGATGGCACCGTTCGGTAGCATGTCGACTTGACCTTTTAAGAGTTCCGTACTTGGGCGGAAACCGACACAGAGAATGACGAGATCCGTTTCGAACGTTCCTTTGTCTGTCACGACGTGTGTCACAGCACCGTTTTCTCCTTTGAAGCTTTGGACGGTTTGTCCGAGTTCGAGGCGAATACCGCGGTCTGTCAATTCACGTTCGATGACGTCAGTGAATGAGCGGTCGAGGTATTTGTTGAGAATGCGATCCGCACTGTCGATGAACGTGACGTCTTTTCCGTATGCTTCAAACGCTTCAACGAGTTCAGCACCAATATATCCTGCACCAACGACGGTGATCCGTTGTGCATCTGTCGCTTTTTCAATGATTGTTTGAGCGTGGTGATAGTTTTTACAAAGCTCGATTTGATTCAACTCGATGCCAGGAAGCATCGGAATGATTGGCCATGATCCTGTCGTCATGATGAGTTTATCGTACGTATCGTGAACGACTTCACCAGTCATGAGGTTTTTCGCAACGATCGTTTGGCGTTCACTATCGATTTCAAGCACATCATGTTTCAGACGCATCTCAGCGCCGAGTTCAGCGAGTTCACTTGGTGATGAGTAGAAAAGTGATTCCGCATGTTTGACGACACCACCGACGTGAAGCGCGATTCCACAAGAGAGAAACGATACATTGTCATTCCGCTCATAAACGGTGATCTCGACGTCTTGTTGTGAAGCGAGTTCTTTGACTGCTGCTGTTCCTGCGTGTGTACATCCGATGACTGCTATTTTCATGGGTAAAGTCTCCTTTGTGTTTTGTTTGTGATAAATATCACATTCATTTGATATACTTAGTGTAATCCTTCACAAGATCGTTTTCAAGTAGTTTGTTCAATGTTGAGCATAATCTTGTCTAAATTGTGAATGAGTGAGCAAAACTGTTTGGATTATGTGAAGAATGCGTAATACTGTTTTAGTTACTGAAATTCGGGTTATAATGAAAGTAGATTTTTAATGAAAGGGTGGAAACCGATGGATACCGAGAGGACCAATCATCTATTCAGCTTACCTGATTTTTAGCAGTACCGGTCATAACGAACAGACGGTAATGGCTTATAAAAATCAGGGAGAGCGAAAATAGATGAATACCCAAACGGGACGTATAAAACCTCTCCCACGATGTAAACGGGAGAGGACAATAAAACATGAAACGAATCGCAACCATCTTAACCGGAACGCTCATCATGGCGTTTGGTTACTACACATTGAATGAACAGTTCGGATTAGCAGAAGGCGGCTTCATCGGATTATCGTTGCTAGGTCGATACTTTTTTGATATCAATCCTTCAATTTCGATGATCGTGCTCGATATTCCATTTTTCATTGGTGCTTTGTATTTCAAAGGAAAACGCTTTGTCAGTGAAGCGTTACTTTCAGCAGGTGCGTTATCAGTCTTTTATGAAATGTGGCACCGACTTGATTTGTTCCACTTTCCAGAACAGGCTTGGCCAGCGACGCTCAGCGCAGCGATTGCTAGCGGAATCGTGACCGGATATGGTCTCGGACTTGTTTTGAAAAGTGGAGCGGCAACAGGTGGGGACGACCTGCTATCGATGGGACTCAGCAAACTGACAGGTCTATCGATCGGAACAATCTTGTTCGGACTCGACGCCATCGTGTTAGTCATCTCACTCGTCTATCTGCCGCTCAGCTTAACGTTATATACGTTACTAGCTGTAGCGATCGCTGGACGTGTCGTTGCTGTCATGACACGGGAGCCTGTCATCGTACCGGCACCAGTCGTACAAAAAGTCACGCAGTGAAACGAATGAATGTCTAAAAAAATCATGTATCGGATTCGACATCGTCGAGTCCGATTTTTCAGGTTTATTGATTAGACGAATTGTAATATTAAGTGCAACACCTAGCTGAAAACACAAAAAAACCCATAACGACCTCGTGTAGAATAGAGTTACCACACAAAATTCAACGGAGGATTCGTTATGAGCTATGTTCATCTTACCACATCAGAAAGAGTCAAAATAGAAACTTATCTAGAGCTTGGATTTTCAATGCGAAAGATCGCTCAGCATCTCGGACGACAGCCGTCTACGATTTCACGTGAGCTAAAACGGAATCCTTCCTACAATGCGATCAACGCTGGGCGGCGTTATGAGATGCAAAAAAAGAATTGTGGAGCACGCACGCTGTTCAGCGCTTCGCTTGGCTCACGTATCCTTTCGAAACTGCGAGAGACATGGTCTCCCGAACAGATCGCAAGACGGCTCTTTCACAAACAGGGACCATCGTACAGTACAATCTATCGATGGATATATAAAGGATTCATCAAGAGCGATTTAGGCGTTTTACGACAAAAAGGAAAGCGCCAAAAGCCACGTGAGACAAGAGGTCGCTTCAACATCGGGCTTCCGATCAGTAAACGTCCGTCGGACGTCCGGGGTCGAGAGACGTTCGGGCACTGGGAGTTGGATACTGTTGTATCAGGACGAGGACAGACAAAGGCATGTGTCGCGACATTCATCGAACGTAAAAGTCGGTTCTATATCGTACTACCGATGGTCGATCGTTCTTCTCACTCGATGGAACACGCCATCCGAACGCTTTATTCTTCTTTCCCATCGGGAACGTTTCAAACCATGACGACGGATCGCGGTAAGGAGTTCAGCTGTCACGAACGGATACAGGACTCTCTTGGTATCCCGATGTACTTCGCGGACCCCTATTCTTCATGGCAACGTGGCAGCAATGAGAATGCCAATGGTCTTCTCCGTGAGTTCTTCCCAAAGGGAACCAACTTCGGAATGATCAACAAGACAGAATTAGATCACGCACTTTCTAGAATCAACAATCGACCACGAAAGTGTTTGGATTGGAAAACTGCATACGAGGTCTTTTCCGAAGAAGTGTTGCGCTTAATTTGACAAACCGTCATTAAAAAAATTCAAAGGAGAACGACTAGATGATTCGAAAAGCATATGCTTCAGAAGCACAACAGATTGCCCCGTTGATTGAGCAAGCAATTCATGAGATTGCTGAGACATTGACGGGAACGACAAAGCGGGAGGACGTTTTAGAGCGACTCGCGTACTTTGTCGCTGAAACAGGAAACCGACTGAGCCATGAGAACATCCTCGTGAAAATCATCGAGGGTGAAGTAGCGGGAATCGTCATTGCATATGCCGGGACGGATGCGAAACGACTCGACGAACCGATTAAAGACCAACTGAAGCACTGGACGGGTCAAGATATCCAAATCGACGTCGAGACGGAAGGTCCGGTCTATTACCTGGATACTTTATCAGTTGACGCGCGTCATGGCGGAAAAGGAATTGGTACGGAACTGCTTCAGGCAGCGGCGGAAGAGGGCGAGAAACGAGGACTACAAGCGTTCACCTTAAACGCTGATCAAACGAATGCCGGGGCACAGCGACTGTATCGTCGTCTCGGCTTCGAACCGATTCGGACGATTGAAATTAGCGGCGGTACCTTTGATTATATGGAACGTCGTTACGATACGCAGCAATGAAAAAAACCATGTCGATCCCCACGGTGTCATTCGGGAATCGACATGGTTTTTCGTATGCATGCAGTCATGCCGTCAAGGCGCTGTTAGTTGATACAGAATCGCCTGCGCGTCTTCTGGTTCGTAGCGGGTATCACTCGTGAAGCGGACGACTTGTTTGACGTTTGGTCGCACGCCTTGAGCGTGAAGGCGCTCGAGCAATCGACCGGTCACGTAACTCTGATCGGATTTTGGTTCTGCGTTCCATTTACTGATTGATCCGATCGGAACGATCGCAGCATCCGGTCGTTCAGACTGGAATTGGCGAGCTTCCTCGTCGGTAAAGACTGTCGCGCCGATTGGAAGAGTCGCTACGTAACGAGCCAGTTCAATCGTCGCCGGCGGACGCGTGGCTTGTTCGTTCAACGCGAGGCTACCGATCGTCAACTGAACGACTAAAAATGGTAGATACATCTGTAACGGAAGCTGACGGATCAACCAGATGAGTAGCAATAGGACAAGCGGTAAGACATGACGGGGTTTATCGATGTTTTGTCCGAGCCAGACCCAGACGAAATAGAGTCCAGCCGTCGCTCCCCAAGAGACATCGACTGTCCAACGTTTCCGTAAGAATAGCAGCAGTCCAGACACTAGTCCAATCCACGTGCCATAACCGATCCCATGCCAGAAGAGTTGCTGAAGTGTTTGAACGAATCGTTGGAGGATGGATGCATCATCGGTCTGAGCAGAACCACCCCAATCGGAAAAATGACCGCTGACGAAACGGAGTGACAGTTGAAGAAACGAGTAGGGACCCCCGACGGAAAAGGCGACCGGGAGCAACCAAGCCAGTTGTGCCAGAACAAGAATAGCGCTCTCGGATAAGAGTTGCCAGTAATCCTTTCGTACTTGCCACAGCAAGACAAGCAACATGAAACCAAACGGCGCATAGGACAGTCGAGTCGCCATCAGTAAACCGAACAGAAGATACGGAAGCCAGCGACGAATCTGATGTCGGGCGCGTTCGATGCTCCAGCCGTACCAAACGAGTAGTCCGAGGGCGAGTCCATCTGACATCCCGGTTGCAGCGAACGTCACGAGTGAGGCAGTGGAGAGAACGGTAAAGGCAGCGATCAGCCGCGTCGTATCATAAGCATGACGGCGAAAGAACCAGTAGAGTGGCAAGAGGGCGCTTGCCAGTCCGAGTGTGGAGACGAGACCGAGCGCTTTGACAGGTATCAGCAGTGGCAGAAACAGATTGGCAAATAAGATGAAAAAGGGATAGCCCGGAAAATGCGGACGTAAATCTGCCAAATCATAATCGGTCACGGCGAGCGTGAAGTTCGCGATATCATAGCTTGCGATGAAAGGACTGACGTAGGCAATCCGTAAACCAATCCAGCCACCGATGAATAGCAACGTGATCAAAAAAAGCGATCGTCCACGCGGACGTGAACGATCGCTTCGGACGGTCAAGAAACCTCCTGTAAGGACTTCGATGACTTCGATGGTTTGTTTTGACGGAGCAACATCCAACCAGCAAAGGCGAAATAACCCCACCAAGCGATGACTTGTTCGAGCGATGGGTTATGACTGTATCCGAACATTGCACCCATGAACGTTCCGATCTGTCCACTGATCAATGTTGAGTTTCCTGTATCACGCAAGTATTGTACCTGATCGATGTAGTGCTCCGGCATGAAGCCGACGATGTTATACACAGCAGCTGGTGTGCCGTCAGCATTCATCAGGAGACTACCGAGCAAACCAAGATCTTGGAAGCGTCCAATCGTTTGGACGAGCATGCCGGCTGCAATGAAGAGAATTAATACGCCCGTTACTTGGAAGAAGCGTTTGACGGGAATTTTCATTGAGCCGGAAACGAATAAGTATCCGAAGATCAAGGCGAGTAACAGACCAGAAACCGCACCGTAACTCGTCAGGACTTTTTCGATTTCCCCACCTGAGATGGCAGCGAAGAAGAAGACTGTCTCAATTCCTTCTCGAACGATGACGAGGAAGGAGTGGATGATCATCGTGATCGCACTACCCGTCGAGACGGCAGCGGCGACCTTAGCTTGGGAGGCTTTTTGATTCTCTTTCGCTTCCTTCCCCATCCAGAGGACCATGTGTGTCAAGAGCAGGACGGAGACCATCATGATGCCGAGACGGAGATACGTATCGCTTCCGAAGCTCGCAAAACTCGTAAAGACGACTTGGAACAGGAACGCGACACCAAGGCTAGCGAGAAGTGCCAACCCGACACCTGCGTAGACCCACTTTTTATATTGTGGAGCGTTCAATCGATCGAGATAACCTAAGATCAACCCAACGATGAGAACAGCCTCGAGACACTCCCGAAGCGTAATCAAAAACGCTTGAAAATCCATCTGTCTTCCTCCTTATGAGCGACGTTTCTTCTTCCATTGACCAATGATGACGATGACGATGAGTACAACGACGAGTCCGAGTGCGATTAATTTCCAGATCGCGTCCGTTCCGAACGTTTGACCGAGGAAGGAGTCTTCTTCCGTGAAGACTCCTGTTTTTTCTTCACCCGGCAGGACGAAAAGAGGCGTCAACGTATCTTCGATCATCGTAATGTTTTTCTTGAAGGATTCTTCATCACTCGCTTTTTTCCCGACCCCAAACAGACCAGGGTTTCCGAGTGCCTTTAATGATTCATCAAATGCAGTATACACGTCATCGGATGTTTGTGCATCCTTGCTTTCCTTGACATAAGGCGCGAGCACATCATATGTCCCGTGGGCTTTCGCGAGTAAGAGTTTCGCTTGACCGAAGTCCTCGAACTGCTCTTCAGCAAAGTGCAGGCGACGTTCGATATTTTGACGGAGAGCGACGCGATACGCTTGTTTGGCAGCCTCGGCATCTTCTTGTTCAAGCGCCGTGTCGATCTTCGTTTTCGCTTCAGGGAAATACAGTTTGAATTCTTTATCATAGGCGGCAAGCGTCTCTTTCGCAAGCGCATAATCCTTGGCATCGAGTTGTTCTTCAAATTGTTTATACGCTTCCGCAAAAGCTTCCTTTCCTGGGTCTCCGTAACTATAAGCAGAAACCGTGGAAGTGCTCACGAACAGTGAGAGTAGGAGGAGCGGTAGCAAGAGAAGGCGTTTCATCCGAGGTGCTCCTTTCGTTCCATGCGTTCTTCAACGCTAAGCTGTGTGATCGGTCGTCGCCACTCCCGGTAAATCGCTGGGAGGACACGTTGGACATAATTCAGACGGATAAAGGACTTTCCTGCTTCCCGGACCCGATAACGGATCGGGACTTCGTGAAGGCGGAAGCCTTTTCGGACGAGATTGAGAGTTAAGACTTGCGCATAGTTATAATCGTGAATGATCTCAGCATGGTGACACGCTGCGCGTGAAAAAGCACGCATTCCACTTTGACCATCATGGATTTTACGTTTCAATAAAAGGCATTGCAACCACGTGAAGACATGATTACCGATATAGCGATAGAGCCGCATCCCGTCGACGGTACCGAGGAAGCGGGAACCGAATACGTAGTCGGCCTGATCGTGTAAGATCGGTCGGACGATATCCGGAATTTGATCGGCAGGATATTCGTTATCGGCATCAATCATGACAGCAACATCAGCGCCGAGTTCGTAGGACTGGCGGAGTCCTTCCCGGACTGCAGCGCCGAGTCCTTGATTCTGCTCGAACCGATAGACATGTGCGCCGTGTTGACGCGCGATCGAACTCGTCGCATCCACTGAGCCATCGTCGATGACGAGGGTCTCGACCGGAATGCCGTCAATCATATCCGGGATTCGTTTTAAGACGAGCGGAAGTGACACTTCTTCATTGTGTGCTGGTAAAAAGACGATGATCTTCATTTAGACTTCGCCTCCTTGAACGCTTCTGTCAGCAGCACACCACGGCTATCGTGCGGGATGTCTGCCCCTAGGACTTTGGTGATCGTTGGTCCGAGTGACAAGATATGGCGGTGCGTATCCACTTTCAGACCGGCATGAACGTTCTTGCCATACATCCAGAACGGAACGAACCGTTCGCCTTCATCCAAGTGACCGTGTCCACCGATTCCGTCCGCTTGACCGTGATCCGCCATGACGATGAGTGTCGCATCCTCGAGTTTACCAAGACGATCGAGCTCCTCACAAAACTCAGCGAGTAGCGCATCCGCTTCCTCGATTTTTTCGACATACTCGGAATAAAGGGTGCCTCGACTGTGTCCCGTTTGATCCGTTCCGATCAGCTGGATTGCGAGTAGATCCGGATCCTCTTCATGGACGATTTGTTTGGCGCGCTCTACGATATTTCGATCCGCGACATCGTTATGCATGACCGCCGTGACGGTCTGTACGTCAGTTGAACCGAACGCATCGACAAGGTGTGCGATGCCAAGGATTTTTCCTGATTTATCGACGGCACGGAGACGGTCGAAGACGGTATCCGTTTTAACGCCGGTCGTGTTCCAGACCATGTTCGAATGAATGCCGTGATCTTCCGGGCGAGCACCGGTGAACATCGAACTGAAGCAGACGACGGTCCGGGCGGGGTAGACAGTCTCCATATTCGTATATTCCGTTCCTTCCTGACGCAATCGTTCGAGGAACGGTGTGTTTGCTGCCATGTAGCGATCTTTACGCATCCCATCGACAATCAGAACGTACACTTTTTCTGAAGTCGGAAGTGTCGCATCCGTCGTTAATGCTTCTGGCAACTTCGGTTTCCAGTCGAACAGGTAGTGATGCAGAATCCATGCAAAGACGAATAGACCAATTGGGAACCAGACGAATGTCATGTCGAGTGTCGACGCGTCATTTGCCGTCCACCAGTACATGAGCAACAGAGCAACCTTAGGCAGTTGCTCCTGCGCGTTACCACTTGTCGAATCACTATTCTTCAGAACGAGTTTCCAAAAGCGCGTAAAGTTCGTCCAGCGCGTTCCAATCCGGAGATGATAATAGATCGTCCCCCAGAAAAAAATCGTAAAGAAGAAATAGAGACCTGCGCCATAGGCGAACAAAGGTAAATAATCTGCATTCGTACCCCGAAGGAACAGCCAAACGATGACCGGAATCCAAAGGTAATTTCGTAAAAATAACGGAAAATCATAACGCCACAGCAAGATGAATAAAGGAAGCGTCACGATGAAACCAAGACCAGCTTCTGTGAGTGGCATCTGCGTCCATAAGGCGTACGTCAAGAAGACGCCGATCGTAAAAATGGGTGTGAAGGGTTTTCCTTCATTGAGTAAGTTCCAGGCGCGTGCTGCGACTTTTTCAAAGCGAGAAGCACTTTTCATCGTCTTCCTCCTTTCCAATCAGTGTATTTGAGCTGACGAACCAACAACCGAAACGTAGCCGGATGCCGAATGAGAACGTACAGCGGGATAAGAAAAGCAAAGGCATATTTAAAGAAGTGCGTCATCAAGGCAACGTCGTACGCATGAGCAACACCGGCTTGCCGTAACACCGTACCCATCGCGAGTTCGTACGTACCGAGTCCACCCGGCGTGAACTGAATCACACCAGACAGGACACCGGCACTCATCGCGATCAATGTCGTCGGGAAGGACACATCGACACCAGCTCCGTGCAAGAGGAGGAAGACGGCGAGTGCCTCAACGGCCCAAGCGAGCGTTCCGAACAGAACGAGCGATGGGAGATGCGGGACATGTCGGCGTAACACGAGCAATAACGCGGTCGCAAGGAGCGCGACGAGCAAGACGATCGGATGAAACAACCAACCGATCAAAATGAAGGTACACAGAACGATCAAGTCAATACTTCGTTGTAAGACGAAGATCGCGCTCGTCTGCTTCCATGGACTTCCGACGGCTCTCGCCGTCACGAGTCGGATCATCTCTCCCAGTTTGACTGGTGAGAGGTGATTGATCGTCAGTCCGAGATACAGGCTCGACAGGTATACAGCGGTCGGTGCACGTTTTGCATCGGCGCGGCGCCAGGCGACCGCCCGTAAATAAAAGGCGGTCGCATACGTCAAGGTCGCAAGGATCGTCCAGGGACTCTTAAATAAAGCTTCAATGTACCGATACGAGACCGGTAACTCCAAGAAAAAACGGAGCAGTAAAAAGATGACAAGCCCGGTAAGCGTCAGATACAGAAACGTTCGAATCAGCGGTTTTGATGCCACGCGATCACCTGCTCCAGTCCAACATCAATTTCGATTGACGGTTGGTAACCGAAGGCTTTCTGTGCTGCCGTCGTATCACTCCATGTCATCGTCACGTCTCCGCGTCGTGCAGTTTGAGTCTTCACAGGCACATCAAACCGTTGACCGATCCGTTCAGCTAGCGTACGGACGGAGACCGGCTGATTCGCGCCGAGGTTATACGTCCCGACTGCACGAGCCAGCAACGCCTGTTCCATTCCGCGGGTGATATCATCGATATATGTGAAGTCACGGATTGGATCACCGAAGACGGTGAGTGTCTCTCCGCGTAATGCCTGTTCAATGAAGCGAAACAGCGCCATATCGGGACGACCCGATGGACCATAGACCGTAAAGAAGCGAAACAGCGTCACGTTTACATCATATAAATGAGCATAAGCATGGCAAAAGCTTTCGGCACTATACTTCGCTGCTGCATAAGGACTGGCGACATGTCCCGTTGCCTGTTCCTCTTTCAGTGGACCTGTCTGCTCCCCATAAACGGAAGAAGAAGACGCGAAAAAGACATGTGGCATGCCATGTCTTTTTGCGGCTTCTAACAAGGTCACCGTCATATCGATGTCCTCACGAATATAGTGATGCGGTTCTTCGAGCGAGCGCGGAACACCAGGAAGTGCTGCGAGATGAAAGACAGCGTCGAACGACGTCTCCATCCAGGCGTCGAGATCGTGATGAACGTCACCCGTCGTAACGGTAACACCGGCACGTCTTAGTTCATCTGCTCGTTCTTCTTTTAACTGGACATCATAGTAGTCCGTGAAAGCATCAAGGACATGGACGGTATGGTGCTGCTGGAGCCGGAGGGCGAGGGCGGCGCCAATGAAGCCGGCACCTCCTGTGATTCCGATATTCATCTTATCCCTCCGTTTCCATTTCCTTCTTAGTTAAGTGATTCGAGTGCGTCTGTGATCCGTTCACCTGTCGTTTCAGCCTTGATGTCACCTTTTTCGACGAGTGCGAACCATTCGTTTGCGTCTTTTGCGACTTGTGCTGCTTTGTCCTTGCCGAGACGATTCTCAAGCGTCGGTTTCATCGCAACGACGAACATGTTCGCTTCCATTGCTTCGGCACGTGCTGTATCGACGTCTTTCTTCTCAATCGCTTCTTGTGCCTCTTCATGATACCCGTCGACTTTTTCCGTCAACGCTTTTGCGAACAACCCTTCGATTTCTTTGTAAGAGACATCAGCTGGTTTTGTTTTCGAGAAATCATAACGCTCTTTCAGCGTTTTGACAGCTTCTTCGTCTCCGCCTGCTAATGATTCTTCAATCGCAAGGAGGAAACCATATCCTTCCGCTTGCTCCATTTGTAATTCTTTTTCGTCCGTACCGGCTTTTGCGCCATCCTCGATTTTTTGTGCGTAGCCGAGGGCAGCTAAATAGAAGGAACGATAAATCGATTTATCCGTTACTTGTTTTGCAACATTGAAGTCACCGATTTCTTTCGCGTCGATGGCTTCTTGCTGAGCTGTAAGACCTGATGTGATCGCTTGAGCGATGGCGTCTTCGTTTTTAAAGCCGTAGCTCGCGTCACGTTTTTCAGCTGTCGGAATGAAGACGGTCTTCGCCATCGCTTCCACGTCCTTGAGTGCTTCCGTTGCAGCTTCCGGTTTACCAGCTACGAGTGCTTCTTCAGCTTTTGCTTGTGTTGCTTTTTGTAATTTATAGAAATACGATTGTAGACCTTTATCCACGAGTTGACGCGCGATGTTCTCATCGAGGTCCTTCGCTTCCACACCTGCTAAAGCAGACTGGATGACTTGTTCGATTTCTGGTGCTGTCGTCTCGACACCACCTTTGAGTTTCGATTCATAACTTGTCGTGACCATCTTCCAATCGATCGCTTGTCCTTCTTTTGCTTTGTCGAGTTCTGTTTTGATTGAGCTGAAGATCGTCAATTCATCTGTCAGTGTCGTTGCAGCAATCCCCGCATCTGCTGATTTTGTTTCGGTCGACTGTTCCGTTTTCTCTTTTTTCGGTGCAGTCGTATCCGTTTCATTCGAACCGCAGGCAGCCAAGATACCGGCTACCATGAAGATCGAAGCTACTTTTAAACGTTTTTTCATAATCGTGATTCCCCCAGAAGAATTAATAAGACGTTTTCCGTCATGTAGTCGTTTTCACAAATCTAACTATAGCGAGAATAATTCTCATTGTCAATTGAACTTTAAAGAAAAAAACGGCTTTGGAGCAGGGCTCCAAAGCCGTTTTAAAATGAGAAATTAGAACTGTTCGTACAGTTTTGTCAAATACGTGTAGACTTCGTCTGATGCTTGGAACATCATGACAGAATGTCCGAAGATGGCAGCTGGATTGAAGCCGTGATCAAGATCGATCGTTGATGCGATCGTGACATCACGGTCGCTGTCGAGAACGACGCGGAAGTATTTGAATTCTTGGTTGAAGTCGTTGATGGCGTTCAGAATCGGGAGATCCTCGACACCATCTGGTACGTGTGTCACCGTACGAGCGAACAATTCGACATCTGTCGTCGTCTTACTGAAGACGATCATCATCATCGGTTCTGCTCCAGCAGGTGTTTTTTCTTGTGTCATGAAGAAGACGTGTGTCTCATTCTCACGTGCTTCCATTGGAATGCCTTTTTCAACGAGGAAAGCTTGGAATGCTTCCAAGTGTTGTTGCTGTTGTGGCGCGATTCCTTGTTCGTTTGTTTCGGGTTGACGATCTTGGTGAATCGGTGTCACTTTATTGTTCTCGTTTGATTCGTTCGAGTTACGTTCCTGGTCCATTGCAAAATCCCCCTTTATATACTATAAATTCAGTTTCAAGCATTTCAGAAGGAATTGCAACTAATGTCCGTTAAGATAGGAAGAAAATACAAAAGAGTAGAGATATGTCATGTTTGTGAATCTGCGAGCAACTGACTTGAAAATACATACCTAACAGGGTATATTAAGTGGCAGATAGAAAATCGAGGAGGAATCATCAGATGAAAACGATCATCGTAGGCGGCGTCGCTGGTGGCGCTACGGCAGCAGCACGACTGCGTCGGATTGACGAAACGGCAGAAATCATTTTGCTTGAACGGGGAAAAGAGATTTCGTTCGCGAACTGTGGACTGCCTTACTATATCGGAGATGTCATCAAAGATCGCAATAAATTACTCGTCCAGACGCCAGAAGGCATGCATGCACGGTTTAATTTAGATGTCCGCAATTTGTCGGAAGCGATTCGGATTAACCGTGAAGCGAAGACGGTCACGATCCGCAATGTTGAAACGGGTGAAGAATACGATGAATCGTACGATCATCTGATTCTTTCTCCAGGTGCAAAACCGATTCGTCCAAACATTCCAGGACTCGATGACGCAACAAACGTCTTTACGTTACGGAACATCCCGGATACGGACCGGATGCGGGAATACGTCGATACGACGCGTCCAGAGCAAGCAGTTGTCATCGGTGGAGGATTCATCGGTCTCGAAATGGCAGAAAACCTCGTCGAACGTGGGGCGCACGTCACCCTCGTCGAGATGGCGGATCAAGTCATGGCTCCGGTCGACCCGGAAATGGCAGCAATCGTTCATGAACATCTGCGTGCGAAAGGCGTCGAGTTGATTCTAGAAGATGGCGTCGCTCGTTTTGAAGAGGCAGGTCGCCGCGTCGTCCTGACAAGCGGACGCGTGATCGAAACCGAGATGAACATCCTATCAATCGGTGTCGCACCGGAGAGTACGCTCGCAGCAGATGCTGGTTTAACACTTGGCATCAAACAGACGATTCAAGTCGACGATCAACTGCGGACATCCGATCCGTCGATCTTTGCGATCGGTGATGCGATCGAAGTTAAGGATTTTATCACGAAGGAAGCGACACATGTGCCGCTCGCATGGCCTGCGAACCGTCAAGGGCGTCTCGTTGCCGACATCATTGCCGGACGCGATGTCCGGTACAGTGGAACGCTCGGTACAGCAGTAGCGAAAGTCTTCGATTTGACAGTCGCTTCTACCGGTAACAACGAAAAACGATTGCGTCAGCTCGGTATGCGTTATGAAGCGATTCACCTCCATCCGGGATCCCATGCGGGTTACTATCCAGGGGCGAGTCCGATTTCGATGAAGCTGTTATTTGATCCGATCGAAGGAACGATCTACGGAGCGCAGGCAATCGGCATGACAGGTGTCGAGAAACGAATCGATGTCCTCGCGACAGCGATTAAAGGTGGATTGACAGTGCTTGATCTACCAGATCTTGAACTATCATATGCACCGCCGTATAGTTCAGCAAAAGATCCGGTCAATATGGCAGGATATATTGCGTCGAACATCGTGCTTGGTGACAGTGCGAACGTTCATTGGCACGAAATCGATAAAATCGTCGCAAACGGAGGTTTGTTACTCGATGTCCGTGAACCATCGGAAAACGAGTTAGGCGCGATTCCGGGATCGGTCAATATCTCGTTACCGACATTACGTGAGAAGTTGACTGATCTGCCGAAGGATCAAACGATCTATGTGACATGCCAAGTCGGATTACGTGGATATGTTGCGAGTCAACTGTTGCAACAACACGGTTATGATGTGAAAAACTTAAGCGGCGGATACAAAACATGGTCGGTCGTGCGTCGTGATCAAGAAGCACGAAGCCAAGCGAAGGAGGAGATTGCTGTGACGGTAACGAAACGTGAGCCAACAACGAAGACTGCACCAGAACAAGTGACGCTGCTCGATACGTGCGGCTTACAGTGCCCAGGTCCAATCTTAGAGCTGAAAACAAAAATTGATCAGATGACGGACGGCGAGCAAATTTTCGTCAAGGCGTCAGACCCAGGATTCTTGCCAGACGTTCAAGCATGGGCGAAAAAACTAGGTCACACAGTTCATTCAGCGGAGATGAATCAAGGTGTCGTCGAGGTCATGCTTGAAA
The DNA here is from genome assembly GCF_038006045.1 of Exiguobacterium sp. FSL W8-0210. Lineage (NCBI taxonomy): Bacteria > Bacillati > Bacillota > Bacilli > Caryophanales > Exiguobacterium > Exiguobacterium sp. FSL W8-0210. The sequence goes on along the minus strand of NZ_JBBOUK010000001.1, from coordinate 2,886,852 downwards.
AAGGGCAAGGAGAGACACCTGCTGCAGCGCCGGTTCAAGTCAATCCAGCAGATGATGCGACGATGGTCGTTTTCAGTGGTGATCTTGATAAAGCACTTGCCTCTTTCGTCATCGCACAAGGTGCACAAGCGATGGGGAAACAAGTGACGATGTTCTTTACGTTCTGGGGCTTGAACATCATTCGAAAACCAGACGCACCGGCAGTCGAAAAAGCCGGTATTGAACGGATGATGGGCATGATGATGCCGAAGCATGCCGGGGAGCTACCGCTCTCGAACATGAACATGGCAGGCGCCGGTCAAAAAATGATGAAAAAAGTCATGAAGGACAAACAAGTCGATGCGCTTGAAACGATGATGGCAAAAGCACAAGCTGCTGGTGTCCGGATGATCGCCTGCACGATGTCGATGGATATCATGGGCATCAAGAAAGAGGAATTACTGGATGGTATCGATTATGGTGGCGTCGCCAGTTACCTTGGTGCAACGGATGGTGCCAATCTGAATCTGTTCATCTAATCTAAAAACCTTTTTAAATGAACGTGTCAAACCTAACATCTGATGTGAGGTTTGACACGTTTTTTGTGGTATGAGGTATAGATGAGTTTGATTTTTCAAAAAAAATTGCGTATGATAATTCACATGTGAAAAAAGTTTACATCTAAAAAGAGAAACTATGTGGTGGAAGTGGAGGGAATCGGATGGAGAAGCAGGTAATGGATGTAGTCAGTAGAATTAGTGACATGTTATGGACAAACGTACTGATCATCTTACTCGTCGGATTAGGCATTTATTTTACATTCCGGATGCGGTTCGTTCAATTCCGGATGATACCGGAGATGTTACGTTTACTGTTCCAAGGAACGGATAAAGGCAAAGACGGTGTATCACCGTTCCAAGCATTCGCAATCAGTACGGCAGCTCGCGTCGGTACCGGTAACATCGCGGGTGTTGCGGCTGCAATCGCGCTCGGCGGTCCGGGAGCAGTCTTCTGGATGTGGTTAATTGCCTTGATTGGATCGGCGTCAGCATTCGTCGAGAGTACACTCGCGCAGATCTACAAGGTGCGGGACGATAAGGCATGGCGTGGGGGTCCTGCCTATTATATGGAAAAAGCACTCGGTCAACGTTGGTTAGGAATCTTATTTAGTATCTTGATTACGATCTCATTCGGATTTGTCTTCAATTCCGTTCAATCGAATACGATTTCGCTTTCTCTTCAAAATCAATATGGCTTTGATAAAACATGGATTACGGTCGGACTAGTCGTGCTGACGGCACTTGTCATCTTTGGTGGCGTCCGTAGTATCGCAACCGTCGCGTCGTTCCTCGTACCGATCATGGCCGGTGGTTATATTCTGATCGCACTCTACATCATGGCTACGAATCTTGAAGTACTGCCAAGTATTTTTAAATTGATCTTCCAAGAAGGTCTATTCGAATTCAAGACACTCGCAGGTGGTGCAGTAGGTGCAGCACTTTTGAACGGGATTCGTCGTGGTTTGTTCTCGAACGAAGCCGGTATGGGTTCAGCGCCGAACGCGGCGGCAACAGCGGAAGTCTCTCACCCGGTCAAACAAGGGTTGATTCAATCGTTTGCGGTCTTCGTTGATACGTTGATGGTCTGTTCGGCGACAGCGATGATCGTTCTCGTCAGTGGAGTGGCAACAAAGGATGCTAGTGGTCAACCGGTAGCTGGGATCGACTTAGCGCAAGGTGCGCTCGCATCACAAGTGGGATCACTCGCTACAGGATTCATGGTCGTCGCGATTTTCCTCTTTGCTTTTAGTTCTGTCGTCGGAAACTACTACTACGGTGAATCGAATATCAACTTCATCCGTGAAAATAAACAAGTCTTGATGGCGTATCGTGTACTCGTTCTCGTCATGATCGTCTTCGGTTCACTCGTTGAATCGGCGAACCTCGTGTGGGCGTTGGCAGATATCTTCATGGGACTGATGGCGATCGTTAACTTGTATGCGATCTTCCGTCTCTCGAAAATCGCGAAACTAGCGCTCGAAGATTATGTCGGGCAACGAAAAGCTGGAAAAGAGCCACGATTCTATACGGACTCGATTCCGAACTTGCCAGGGAAAGATACGCTTGAAGCATGGCAAGAATCAGAAAAAGACGAAAAAGCAATCTAAGGAAAAGGGAGTCAGAGAAATCTGGCTCTTTTTTTGTATAGAACGAATTTAAAAAGGGAATACAGAGTACAGAAGGGAGGGGGAGAATGGAAAACGTACATTTCGTCCGCGTCACAGATGCGGTCTGGGAGTCGTTCGGAAACGATCCCCACATCATCATGGATTGGATTTTATTCATTCATGAGACACAACCTGATCATGAACAATTGTTCGCCCTCGAACAGACGAACGCCATCTATCATTTGATGAATCAAATCGATATCTATATTGATCAAGACACACATTACAACCTGGGACGAGCGATCGTTGGCGAAGAGTTGATCGTCAATGAGGAGAAAGCGGCGATTGTCGGTATTCTGCCCTTGACACTCCTCATCATCTCGGCTGAGGTGATGCGGAATTTTGATCAACGGGCACTCGCTTCGATTCATGATGAAGCCGGAACACCGGGCGAATTCGAGGATATCTGGGAACAGTTTGCCGATTTACGTGCCTATTTTCAAAAGGCAGAAGAAGCGGAAGATACGATTTTGATTTATTATGTCTGATCAGCTTAAATCATAAAAAAAAGAGACCCGCTTCCAAGTCGTAGACTGGAAACGGGTCTCTCGTCGTTCAGATGAAGCAAGACGTCTTCACATGGAAGCCGTTCTTTTTTACGATAACCTTTAGATTAAAAATCGATTTCGTCTGGATCCGGTCCGAGGCGGACATCCGTTGCCAGACGATCAATTCTCTCAAGATCATCGGCATCGAGTTGGAAATCAAAGACGTCGAAGTTTTCTGCAATGCGTTCTGGTGTGACGGATTTTGGAAGAGCAACGATACCGTTGTCGAGGTGCCAGCGCAAGACGACTTGTGAAGGTGTCTTACCATGCTTCTCTGCGATTTCCTTGAAATCGTTGATTTCGAGGAATTTCCCTTGCATGAGTGGACTCCATGCTTCGACTTGGATGTTGTGATCTTGCAAGTATTCGTGCAGTTCGTGTTGCGGCAATTGTGGATGCAATTCGACTTGGTTGATCATTGGTGCCATCAAGCCCTCTTCTGCCAATGTATCGAGGTGATGTTCTTTGAAGTTCGAGACACCGATCGCTTTGATCTTGCCTGCTTCATACAGTTCAACCATTGCTTTCCACGCTTCGATATAGCCTTCGACCGGCCAGTGGATGAGATAAAGGTCAAGATAATCTGTTTCGAGACGTTCGAGCGATTCTGCGAATGCTTCCTTCGTCCGACCGGCACGAATATCATCGTTCCAGACTTTTGACGTTAAGAAGAGATCCTCACGTTTCACGCCGCTTTCCTTGATTCCTTTTGCGACACCGCGCTCGTTTTTGTAGACAGCAGCCGTATCGATATGACGATAACCGACACGTAATGCTTCAGCGACAGCAGCAGGTGCTTCTGTCTCTTCGTCTACTTGCCAGACACCGAATCCAATTTGGGGAATCGTAATACCGTTTGAAAGTTTTGCGTATTGCATGTGTTACTCCTCCTCATAAAACGTAGTTTAGATTTGCTCGTTTAGTTTAGCACGAACGAACGAAACCGTCCGTTTCCATGCTCATGGAGGAATAGAATGGGTTAAAATAAAAGAGAATTCATCACATCTGACCGTATGTCAGAAAGAGGGGGAGAAAGGATGGCTCAAAAGAATAAAAAGCTATCAAAGGGAGCTTGGCTTAGTATTAGTGCCTTGTTGGTCACGCAAGCAGTTAGCCTATTTTTCAGTGTACGAAAATCAGGACGTAACCCGTGGGTATGGGGAGGCGCGGGACTCGTTCAGTTTCCACTTCCAGCAATCGCGTATTTGATTTTAGAACGACAAGCGAAGCAGAAAAAATAACGAAACAGGTCCGATCATAGCGATCGGACCTGTCGTTTGTTAAGAAGAGATTTTTTCTTGTTGAGCAACTGATTTCTTTGGACGTGGGAAACCGAAGATGATGGCAATCGATCCACAGACGAAGAGCAGGAACGGATAGAACAGATACGGAATCAGTTCCGGTGAAGCCGTTTTCGTCAATTCTGCTGCAATCAAGAGTTGCGCCCCATACGGAATGATACCTTGAATCCCACAAGAGAAGATATCGAGAATACTCGCTGATTTCTTGCGATCGACTTCATACGTATCAGCGATTTCAGCTGCCAGTGGTCCAGCGACGAGAATCGAGATCGTATTGTTCGCCGTTGCGAGATTCGTCGCACTGACGAGTGCTGCCATACTGAATTCGGCACCGCGACGCTGAGAAATCTTGCGCGTCAACGTCTCTTTCAAGTAGACGATTCCACCGTTGAACGTGATCAAGCTGACGAGACCACCCATGAGGAGCGTCAAAATGGAGATTTCCGCCATGCCCATCATTCCTTTTGACATCGAGAGGACGAAGCCACTCAAGCCGAAACTACCATCAATCATACCGATGATGCCGGTGAGTAACGTACCACCAATTAAGACAAGAATGACATTGACGCCAAATAGTGCAAGGACGATGACAGCAAGATATGGAATCAACTTGTAGAATTCAAATGCTTTTGCTTCGACGACGTCACCAGAACCAGAAACGAATGCGAGTAGGATGACCGTCAAAATAGCAGCCGGTAGGACGATCATGAAGTTCGTCCGGAACTTATCGCGCATGTTCGTTTTTTGGGTACGGACGGCAGCAATCGTCGTATCCGAGATGAACGACAAGTTATCGCCGAACATCGATCCACCAACGACTGACGCTGCTGCGATCGCAACGTTGATGCCTGTCGCTTCATGAATACCGAAGGCGATCGGCGCGAGTGCAGCAATCGTTCCAGTCGATGTTCCCATTGCCATCGAGATGAAGGCAGCGATGATGAACAGACCACTCATCAGTAATGACGGAGGTAGGAACGTCAAAGCAGCATTGACGGTTGCATCGATGGCACCGATTGCTTCTGCCGTTCCAGAAAACGTACCGGCTAATAAGAAGATGAAGACCATGATCATGATATCAGGATTTCCGGCACCCGTTGCGATTCGTTCGACCGTTTGATTGATGGATCCTTTCGTCGTGATTGCAGCAAAGATCAAAGCGATCAATGCGGCGATAAGGATCGGAAATTTGTAAAAGTCGTCATAGAAGATCCCGGCTCCGATGAAGAGGACCAGGAATACGACGAGGGGAAGCAGTGCCCATTTGTTAGGCATGATCGTTTCATTCATTGTTGACACCTCGTTTCTCAAAGATACAAAAAAGACCCCTTCGCAAGAAAGAAGGAGGTCTTTATGAAATAAAGACGCTCTTCTTATCTCTCAAGCTTTCGCTTGCTGGATTTGGCACAGTACGAATCAAATCGTCCGCTGCCGAAACATCATTGGGCCAGTCCCTCCGTTTCTCGCGATAAAAAGAAGTCATTCAATTGTTTAAAACACGTTTCTTACCGTACCGCATTGAGTAACGCGTGTCAACTGTACTTTACTGAAGTGCTTGTTTTAACGTCTGGACGTTTTCTTCCATCAATTTAAAATAAGAGCTGTTTTGCTGTGCTTTCGTGACGGACTCTAGATTATGAATCGTCACGGATTCAGCTCCGATTTCTTTTTGAATGACACGTGCGACCTTAGGTGAGACCGTTTCTTCGAACGCGACGTATTTCAAATCATGCATCCGTGCTTCTTTCACTAAAGCAGCCAGTTGCTTTTGTGACGGTTCATCGGAAGGAGAAATTCCCGCGATCGGCAGTTGCGTGAAACCATATCGTTCTGCGAGGTAACCGTAAGCGGCATGCGTAACGAGAAGTTCTTTTTTCGATCCATCAGCGACGGCTTGTTTAAATTGTTCGTCCAATTCATCAGCTTGCTGATCGAACGTTTTTAAGTTTTTTTCGAACGTTGCTTTGTCTTTTGGTACTTCTTTTGATAGAGCGACTGTGATGGAACGTGCCATTGTTTTTGCGTTGGTAGGATCGAGCCAGACGTGTGGATCGTATTTTCCGTGGTCATGGCCTTCTTCTTCATGTGCAGGTTCATCCGTTGCGTGATCATCGTGCCCTTCTTCTTCGTGGGCATGTTCGTCTTCACTATGCCCCTCTTCTTCATGTGCATGGAGTGTAGCATCCGATTCTAGTAAGTTGACGTCCTTACTCGTCTCGACGAAGCGGACATCCGTGCCTTTTAGACTCTCCTGGATTTTTTTCGAATACGGCTCGAGCGTCGTACCGGTTAAGAGGAACAAGTCGCCCTTAGCAATCTCGGTGAGTTGTTTTGACGTCGGCTCGTAAGAGTGGGGGTCTGCTCCAGGTGGGACGATCATCTTGACGTTGACTTGATCCCCTCCGATTTCGCGGGCAATAGCAGCCGTCGCGAACGTTGATGCATAGACTTCTGTCTGGGTTTTATCTGAAGTCGATGAATCGGTATTCGAACCGCAAGCAGCGAGAACACTTGCACTTGCGAAAGCGACTGTTAAAGCGGGAATGATTTTTTTCATTATATGATACCTCCATTATTAAAACGTAACTATTCCGATTTGGACTTTCTCACTATAGCGGAACGCTGGTGAAGCGTCAAGTACGAATACCGAGACGTTCGACTTCTTTTAAAACGGGGTAGAAGGATAATAAAGTGAAGAAACTAGCACGTCTTTTGGAGGTGATCAAGTGAAACGTGAAACTGCATGGCTAATGGGGGGAGCTGCGTTATTGACGACGGCAGCAGCGGGAGCGAGTATCTGGAACAATTATGGTGCATTGCTTCGATGGACCGAACCCGCCTTGCCACTCACAGAAAAACAACTTGCACCGCGGACGCTCACCTACAAACAGGTGGGAAACCGCATCTTACAGCTCGATCTCTATTATCCACCGGGAGAAGGACCGTTTCCAGTTGCCATCTATGCACACGGTGGTGCATTCGTTCGTGGAGAGCGCGATGACATGTTCTGCTTTAGTCCAATCGTCGACCGTCTGCTTGAACTCGGAGTTGCCGTCTGTAGTATTGAGTATCGTTTGTTCGAAGAGGGCAGTTATTTTCCGGATAACCTCGAAGATGTACGGGATGCGTTATGTTTTTTGAATAAGGAAGCAGAGGGTCTTCGCATTCTAAGAGGACGGATGATGGTATGGGGAGACTCAGCCGGAGCCGCACTCATGCTGACGACGGCACTTGCCCCATCTGCTTTCGTTGGTGAGCGTGATGAGCGCCACATGCCATTGATCAGTGGTGTGATCGCTTTATATCCACCGACGAACTTTTTGTTGTTTAATTTCATTCAGACTTGGATTGCCCACATTAAGTTCTACAAGGGGGGACGAGAAGAATGGCGCAAGCTGATGACGCACGTCTCACCCGTCACGCACCTAACATCGGATGCCCCGCCCATCATGCTCTTGCACGGTAAAAAAGATCCAATCGTCCCATTTTCTCAAGCCTTGCATTTCGTTGAGAAGGGAGCAGATGTCGGAGCAGATGTTCGTTTGTTTTCCTTTCCGAATGGCACCCACTCACTTGCCAGTTTCGCTCAGACGGAAAATCCGTTAAAGATCGAGCGATTGCTTGAACGAATTGAACGTTTCACCTGTCAGGTACTACTGTTGCCACCACGACAACTTCCGAAAGGAAAACATGATACAATCAGTCATATTTCTTAAATGAGGGAGACAGAGACATGACTGAAATTTGTTTAGTGCGGCATGGTCAGACGGATTGGAACTTAAACGAACGGATTCAGGGAAGAGAAGATATCCCGTTGAATGCAACAGGAAGAAGACAAGCGGAACTCAGTGCCGCTTATCTATCGAATGAAAAGTGGGATGTCTTATTAGCAAGTCCCTTGTCGCGTGCCGTTGAGACAGCAGAAATCATCGGTCGTGCTGTTGGTTTAACGATTACAGCGACAGACGAGCGACTTGTCGAACGCGAATTCGGAGCTGCTTCCGGTGAACCGGTTGCGTCGATTTATGAAGCTGTTCAAGCGAACGATACGAAACGTGTTCCGGGTCTTGAAACGGAACAAGCGATTCAGGATCGCGTATTCGAAGCATTACAGGAAGTGACACGAACGTATGAGGGGAAACGAATCTTAATCGTCTGTCACTCGCATACGATCAAAGCAGCCTTATCGTCGATTGATGAGACATTCAGTTACCGGACACCTTTGAAAAATGCATGTGCGAATTATATCCAATATACGGACCACTATACGATTGATCGAATCAATGTAGCGGATCACATCACGGACGAAGTCGAAAAACCTTAAGAAATCGGTGTTTCTGGATGTTCTGCTAGATACTGTTTAAATGTTTCTTTAGCGATACTCGTGATATGTGCACCGCGTTTTGAACGACGATCCTTGTATTCTTGGACGAGTTCCTCACCAGCGAATCCATCTTCGACGACTTCACGTAAGATCGATTCGGATAAATCATTCTTCATCATGACCATCTTACCAGTGAAGACATAGGAGACGTGTTCGCTTAAGGCAGTCCGTTCAAGAGGCGTGACGATCATCGCGGCAGGGTCATTATCGGGTCGTGAGATCGTGATTTCAATCAAAGCACGTAAATGTTTTGTGAACAATTCATCGACGATCGGCTGATCGCTCGAAGGAACGACGATTTCTGCGACCCATTGTGCCGTTTGTTCGGTACTGACCGTTAGTCCGTCTTGAATGGCGACGGGAATCGTCGTATCACGTCCTGACTCGTCCATTAAAATGCGCAATGTGCATAATTTAAAGGTTTTCATGAAAAAATGCCCTCCCTTGATCGCTTACGATTTTTCTACAGTATACCGTGAGGAATGTGGGACGGGAAACTTTTCCTGACGAAATTCGTATGAACTATGTTTAAATAAGACTAGATATTACTAACAGGAGGATCGTTCATTATGCCGCAAGTACTCATTGGAATATTAGGAATCCTGGGTATTGTCTTACTTGCCCACCATATCATCATGTATTGGCATGCTGAACCGACAGACCGCCCGACGCTTGCATATCGCATTGCGCTCCTGATTGCCTGTTTGCTACTCATTAGTGGAAGTGATCATTTAATCAGTATTTTTTACGCGGATTCCTTAGCAGAATTCGGTCAACGCATAACGTATATCGTCTTCATCGGAGGTGCGCTTGGTTTCGCGTGGTACTTTCGTAAGAAGATGGAACAAGCGCCAACAGAAATGACACCTGTCGGAAACGAAGCAGGATTAACATGAGAAAAGCGCCGTTCATCCTGAGGGAGGAAGAACGGCGCTTGTTTGTGCGTCTTATTTTAAACCACTCGTGAGTCGTGTTTCCCGAATCATGTCGAGTTTGAGTTTCCAGAGACGGTCACTGAATGTGACGGCATAAATCTCTGGCAAACGGAGACGTTTGTACTCCTCCCAAAGACGACCAATCTGCGTTTCATGGAAGTGACGGATCTCTTCAATCGTTGGAACTGTATAAATTAGCTCTCCATCTTTGAAGATCGGTTCAAGCAAGCGTTCGACCTTGAACTGCTCCACACGGTTACGGAACGATGGGTCCCGGACGTCGATGAGATCGACGGCTTCAAGTGTCGATGGATCCTCATCCATCAACGTCACGTAATCCCCTTTAAACTTATCCGTCACCGGATCGATGATGCGATAGACTTCCTTGATGTGTGGTGTCGTCGTCTTGGCTTTTGACGAGGACACTTTGATGACAGGCGTGAGTTCGCCGTCTACTTCACGCGCGACCAGTTTATAGACCATTCCGAGAGCGGGTTGCTCGTAAGCTGTAATACCACGTGTTCCGACGAGGAACGTATTCGCTTGGGCGCCTTGGATGCGCAAATCTTGGATGACGTACTCATCGAGATCCCCTGACAAGACGATGTCGACTTCCGGGAAGCCGGCTTCGTCAAGCATGTTACGAGCACGTTTTGACAAATAAGATAAGTCACCAGAATCGATCCGGATTCCGCGCAGTTTATGTCCTTTGGCTTGGAGTTCCTTTGCGACCGTGATGGCATTCGGCAGACCACTCTTGAGTGTGTCATACGTATCGACGAGTAACGTCGATTGATCCGGATAGTGAGAAGCAAATGTCCGGAATGCTGTTAGTTCATCATCATGGAATTGAATGTCGGCATGTTCCATCGTTCCGCCACATGGGATTCCGAAATCGCGTCCTGCTGAAGCAAGACTTGTGACGTCAAAACCAGCGAGGTACGAAGCACGCGTTCCGAAGTAAGCAGCATCGATGCCTTGCGCACGTCGGGCGCCGGCTTCAAGAAACTTCGCACGGGGTGCCGATTGACGAATGCGTGCGTATTTCGTCGCGATGAGTGATTCATGGTTCGCGATGTTCAAAATCGCGGTCTGTAAGAGTTTCGCTTCAAAAATTCGTGCCTCGATCCGAATCAATGGTTCGTTCGGGAAGACGATTTCGCCTTCTTTGACACTGGAAATCGAACCGTTGAACTTGAATTGACGCAGTTCATCCTTGAATTCATCTGGGAAGCCGATCATCTCTTGCAAGTACGTGATGTCTTCTTCCGTGAAACGGAGTGTTTGAATGTACTCGATGATGTTCTCAAGACCCGCAAAGACGACATACCCTCCTGCAAACGGATTCGAACGGTAGTAGACATCGAAGACGGCACGTTCATTGTGACGTCCTTCTTTCCAGTAGATATACATCCACCGTGGTAAGTATAGATCGGTATGGAGTGCAAGATTACGTTGTAACATAACGGACAAATCCCTTCTTATTCGCCGACGACTTCTGCGCCGATCGATTGTTTAAAGTGTGTAAGCGCCCAGTCGTGACCCGTCGTGTTAAAGCTTGCGACCGCATCGGCATGGACGACGATATGATACCCGAGATTGTAGGCATCGACAGCTGTATGAAGGACACAAATGTCCGTACAGACACCGACGAGGTGGACTTCGCGGATACCACGTTCACGCAAGCGTAAATCAAGGTCCGTCCCGGCGAACGCACTGTAACGCGTCTTATCAATGACGTGATCAGCGACACGTGCCATGGCTGCGACTTTCCCAAACAAATCACGTCCATGTGTTCCGCGAATATTATGCGGCGGGAAAAGGACAGTTTCCGGATGGAACGTATCACCTTCCTCATGAATATCGTTGGCAATGACGACGTAGTCCTCTGTTGAAAATTCCTCCATCAATGTAGCGATCCGGTCTTCAATCGCCTGTCCTGGTTTTCCACAAGTCAGCTTCCCTTCGTCAGCAACGAAGTCGATCGTGTAATCAATGACAATCAGAGCGCGCATGTGCGTGAGCCCCTTTCGGTTTTGAATTAGTGTTCTCTTTCACATTGTACTCTATCTCACATAGAAGGCGAAAGGAAGAAATCGGATACAAACAGGTATAGAGAAGTAATAGAATGGGGTATAAAGTATAGGACGAAAATGATAGTAGAGGAGGAGAAAGGGATGGCTAGGTTGAATGAGTATGAAGTGGAAGAGCGTCTTGAACGATTGCAGGATTGGAGTATCGTCGATGATGAAATCGTCCGAACGTATACACTTCCATCGTTTCCTGCGGCACTGGATTTCGTACAGGAAGTTGGGAGTATCGCCGAAAACTTGAATCATCATCCACGGATCGTGATTGACTATAAAAACGTCACACTTGCGGCGACGACTCATGATGAAAACGGATTGACGGAAAAAGACTTTCAACTTGCGGAGGCCTGTGATGCCATCTAAACTTTCGATCACATTCGGTAGCGGTTCGTTTGTTGAACAAATTCGTTCTCGGGACGCTCACATTCGTGTTGCTAGCGGAAGCGGTGACGCTATCCTCTGGATAGAGACGGACTCGAAATCACCTTTTCAAAGTGGCAATACCTACACGTTGCTCGAATCACGTGGAAATTTTTCGGATGAAGGCAGTCTCTTCTACTGGTCGATTCCGGCAGATCAAAATAGCGGAGATTTATTCGTACATCAAGTGATGTCGAATCCGAAAGTCATCGGAGCAGAATATGGTGGCTTCCAGGCTTTTCGAATTGGACGTGTCGAGAAGGGGACGGATCTCGTCTTATTGATTCAGTTCCATGAGACAAGCGACGGGGCTCGTTATGCAAAATCAGTTGAACGTCTCACGGTAGACCAGTATGCTGAAGAGGCAGGGAAGTCGTTCGCGCCTTCTCCCGTCATGAAACGGTATCAAATCGTACCACCAACAAATGAGTGAGATGCAGGGGGACTAACAGATGAAGAAGAACTATTTTGTCGTAGCAACACTTGGTGGCGCACTTGTCGGCGCTACTTTATCACTACTGCATAAAGATACGCGCCAAGCGCAGTTTGCAGCAGTGAAACGGACATTCAGCGGCGCAGGAACACAATTGTCTGCTGTCAAACAAGATCCAAAAGGGCGCTTTGAGGAATTAAAAGCACTCTATACGGATAATCAGGAAACGATCCATAATCTGATTGACGACGTGAAGGACTTAGCAGAAGTACTTCGCAAATAAGCAAAAAAGGACTCGCGCGTGTAGCGGAGTCCTTTTTGCATGCTGGTTTACAAGTAACGGAAGAATAATCCGAGTACGGCAAATGCGATGATGATATAGAAGAAGATCCGACCAAGTTGACCAGAACCGCTTACGAAGACAGGTCCACCGCTCGAACGACGACCGGTTTGAAACGGACGTGTGAATGGGACGGCACGATTACCAAAGACGAATCCAAAGAGGAATCCGAGGACGAAACCGTACAAATGACCAAAGACAGCAACGTTCGATCCGAGCAACGTAAAGACTGCCGTGACCGCAGTAAAGATATACACAAGACGTGTATCGTCTGCTAGGATGACCGTCCGCTTGAATCGACTCAAGTAGACATAAAAACCAAGCAAACCAAGAATGGCACCCGATGCTCCAGCTTGACCATAAAACGGTTCGTTGATTTTCGTGAAGTACGTCAAGATGTTCGCGAGCGTACCAACGAGCAAGTAAAAGGCTGCAAATCGACCATGACCGATCATCCGCTCAAGTGGTGGAGCGAAGATGACGAGAGCAAACGTATTGAACGCAATGTGCCAAAAATCGTAATGCAAGAACGTTGCTGTGACGACACGCCACCATTCACCTTGTTCAATTAAGAGATTGATGGATGCCCCTGCATTTAGAGGAGAGAATGTCAGATTAAGGAGTGGGCCCAACTGTTCGATGACAAACAGGGCAACTTGGATTAAAATGAACAACGAAACGACCGGATAAGAACGTGTGAACGTTTGTAGGTTTTCCGTTCGACTAAACATGACAACACCTCGCTTCATCTTCATTCTATATGAAGATGGCGAAGAATAGAACTGTGGAGGCATCTCAGATGATTTATGGAATTGGAATCGATTTGGTCGAACTGCATCGAATCGAGCAAACGCTCGAGCGACAGCCACGTTTTGCTGGGAGAATCTTAACCAAGGCAGAGCAGGAACGATTTCAATCGCTCTCGGGACATCGTCGCATCGAGTATCTCGCTGGACGTTTCGCCGCAAAGGAAGCGTTCGTCAAAGCATTCGGAACTGGCATCGGAAAAGAAGTCTCTTGGCAAGACGTTGAAGTCTTAAACGATGAGACAGGGCGACCGATCATGAGTGGACCATTCGATGGCGTCATCCACGTTTCGATCACACATTCTGAGCATTATGCATCTGCGCAAGTCTTATTAGAGAAGAGGGAATGGGATGTACCGACCAACTTGGATTGAAATCGATCGGGAAGCGATCGCACATAATATACGCGAAATCAAAACACGGATGGGCGAGCAACAGGTGATGGCAGTCGTCAAAGCGGACGGCTATGGTCACGGGGCAGTGACAGTCGCTGAGATCGCTCTTGAGAACGGAGCCGACTTACTCGCTGTCGCACTCCTTGAAGAAGCGATTGAGTTACGCGAAGCGGGCATCCAAGCACCGATTCTGATGCTTGAAGCCTTACTACCAGAACATGCACCAGTCGCTTCGAATTATGATGTCGCCGTTCCTGTCTTTTCAGCCGATTGGCTTCAGGAAGCGAAACGTCATTTGACGGAAATCGATCATCTCCGCTTGCATATCAAGATCGATACGGGAATGGGACGACTCGGACTGCAACATGTCGATGAGTTGAAGCGAATTCTTGTTGAGTGTGATGATGATCTCGTCGAGCTCGAAGGCATCTATACGCATTTCGCGACTGCTGACGAGCTGAACAGTCGGTTGTTCGAACGCCAGCTCGAGACGTTTTTATCGTATGTCGCACTAGTACCGGATATCCGTTACGTCCACTGTGCCAATTCGGCGGCAGCGATTCGCTTAGCAGGTCAAGCACCGTTTAACGTCGTTCGAGTCGGTATTGCATTATATGGAGCGATGCCGTCGGAAGAGATGGCAGGTCACTATGAATTTCTAAAACCAGCATTTTCACTGAAAAGTCGTCTGATGCAGGTCAAACAAGTCGAGCCGGGTCAAACGATCAGTTACGGAGCGACTTATACCGCGCCGACGGATGAATGGATCGGTACCGTTCCGATCGGTTACGCGGATGGCTGGTCACGCAAGTTCCAAGGCTATTCGTTGATCGTAGACGGTCTACCGTGTGAAATCGTCGGTCGTGTCTGCATGGATCGGCTCATGATTCGTTTACCGCGGGAATATCCGATTGGAACGGAAGTCATCCTGATTGGAGAAGGGGCACCGATCGAGGAAGCAGCCCATTGGCTCGGAACGATCAACTATGAAGTTCTCTGTCAATTCTCGAAGCGTGTTCCGCGTCAATGATTCGTACAAGACATCAATAAGATGGCAAAAATATGTTATTTGTTTGAATTTTGATTGTATTTTCTGAATTCGACTGATATATTGAAGTAGAAAGTGAGTCGTTCGTTAAGGTTTCAGTGAATCTGGAGGTGCCATTATCTTGGTCCAACAACGGGAAATGCAGTTTGTTGAGCGAAATGTAGCGAAGGAGACGATTGGGATGAAGTCGAACCATACGACCGAAGAACGCAAGCGTCATCTACGTGAGGAATTGAAGCGTGGTTACGAAGAAATGGCAGCAATCAATTTATCGATCGTTGGCGAAATGTTCCAGATTGAAACGGAGGCGGAGTTCTCACTCCTACGTCAAGTAAGCGGGGTGTAAGCTTTGATAGTCAAACGTGGCGACGTGTTTTATGCAAATTTGTCACCTGTGGTCGGATCGGAACAAGGGGGAGTTCGTCCCGTGCTTGTTCTACAAAATGATATTGGTAACCGATTCAGCCCGACAGTCATCGTGGCTGCGATCACGGCACAGATCGACAAAGCCAAACTACCGACCCATGTGGAAGTATATCGAGAGCGACACGGATTAGAACGTGATTCGGTCATCTTACTTGAGCAAATCCGGACAATTGATAAACGCCGTCTAACGGATAAAGTCACACATCTAGATCCAGACACGATGATGAAGGTAAATAGTGCCGTCGCAATCAGCTTAGGCTTGGTTGATTTTTAGGCACTTACATAGAAGCGCAACACAAGAAGAGTCGATACTAGCGTATGCGACTTTTTTTGACCTCTTTTTTTATAAAATAGGTTTTAAAGTTTTCTTTATGGGGAAACATACCCAAGTGACCTTTTTATAAAGGGATGAGGTAGGATGAATAGCAAGACCACATAGACAGATTTTCCTTGAGGAGGAACTTGAAGATGGATTTAACAATTAAAACAGAGCAGCTTGACGGTCAGACGCATCTTTATATCGCAGGTGAGATTGATACGTATACAGCACCAAAGCTTCGTCAAGAACTAGTCCCGGCAGTTGAAACAAACGATGTCGTCGTCCACTTGGATGAAGTCCACTACATGGATTCGACAGGTCTCGGCGTATTCGTCGGAGCGCTCAAAGCAGCGAAAAAGAACGGTACATCGTTCACGCTCGTCGGCGTTTCTGAACGCATCCGTCGTCTATTCGAAATCACAGGTCTTTCAAGCATCATTACAATCGATAGTGGTGTAAGAGGTGGAACGCAATGAAGAACGAACAACTAAACATGACATTACCGGCAAAACCGGAATATGTAGCCATTGCCCGTTTGACGGTTTCAGGCGTCGCGAACCGGATGGGATACACGTATGATGACATCGAAGATATCAAGATCGCTGTCTCAGAAGCGTGTGCGAACGCTGTTCAACATGCGTACGAAGGAAAAGAAGATGGTAGCATCGCCTTGACATGTAACGTCTATCCGGATGATCGTCTTGAGATTGTCGTCAAGGATAACGGCATTACGTTCGATAAAGATGAGGTCAAACGCCAAAGTGAACCGATTACGGATGCACACGATCTCGATTCCTTGCATGAAGGAGGACTCGGTATCTTGATGATCGAAGCATTGATGGATCAAGTAACGATCGAGAAAGCGAACGGCGTCACTGTCCATATGACAAAATATATGAATAGAGATGAGGTGGGTCAAAGTGCCAGCAAAGTCTCAACAACGCCATCACAGTGATGATGAAGTACTTCGACTGATTGATTTGTATCAGCAGGACGACCAAGATGAGGAAGTGCATGCGGCATTACTCAAGCGTTATTCAGACTTGGTAGAAGCTTTGGCCCGGAAGTTCTCGCGTGGTCGACCGATTCATGACGATCTCGTTCAGGTCGGCATGATTGGGTTGCTTGCAGCGCTTCGTCGCTTCGATAAGGAATTCGGTCGCAGTTTTGAATCGTTTGCTGTTCCGACGATCATCGGTGAAATCAAACGTTTCATCCGCGATAAGACATGGAGCGTTCACGTTCCACGTCGCATCAAGGAACTCGGACCGAAAATCAAGAAGGCAGTCGAGGAGTTGACGACGGAGTTGCAACGCTCTCCGCGCATCGATGAGATTGCAGCGCGTCTTGAAGTATCGGAAGAGGAAGTCCTCGAAACACTTGAGATGGGTAAAAGCTATCAAGCGTTATCCGTTGATAGCTCGATTGAGGCAGATCAGGAAGGTAGTACCGTTACCTTACTCGATCTCGTCGGGAATCAAGAAAACGGCTACGACTCCGTCGATCAGCGTCTGATTCTTGAGAAGGCATTTGCTGTCTTAACGGATCGCGAACGTTCGATTCTCGAATGTGCCTACTACCGCAATATGAGTCAAAAAGAAACGGGTGAACTACTCGGCATTTCACAAATGCACGTTTCCCGTCTCCAACGACGCGCTTTACAGAAGTTACGTGAAGCAATCAAAGTCGAACCAAATGAAGTATTCTCAAAAGACTGACCTCGTGTCAGTCTTTTTTCTTTTCCATGCGTTCTTCGGTATAATGAATGAGAGGTGAAGCAGATGGAAAAGAGAATCGCAAGTGAATTGAATGTACGTCCTGCGCAAGTGAAAGCAGTCTTACAATTGACGGAAGAAGGCGGTACGATTCCGTTCATCGCCCGCTACCGGAAAGAACAGACAGGTGAACTCGATGAGGTCGCGATCAAAGCGATTCTCGATCGACATAAACAATTAACGCAACTTGAAAGCAGGCGAAGCGACGTCCTTGAAAAGATTGAGGAACAAGGTGTACTAACGCCGGAACTCCGTCGAACGCTTGAAGAAGCGACGACGTTACAACAAGTGGAAGATATCTACTTACCGTTTCGACCAAAACGTCGGACGAAGGCGGAAATTGCACGGGAAGCGGGGCTTGCGCCACTTGCTGACTGGTTACGCGACAAGTCTGCTTATGATGAAGCGACATTCCATCGCTTGAGCAATGGGCTGGATTCGGAAGAAGCGCTGACTGGGGCACAATCGATCATTGCCGAGGAGTGGGGCGAACAAGCGACGGTGCGTGAGTTCATTCGTAAGCAAATGCGCCGTTCAGCAGAAATCGTCACGAAACAAAAAAAGGATGCAGTCGATGAAAAAGGCGTCTTTGCACAGTATTATGCCTACAGTGAGCGGATCCAACAGATCGTTCCGCACCGGATTCTTGCGATCAACCGTGCGGAAGCATTGAAAATCGTCTCTGTGAAAGTCGTGTTAGAGGAACAACAGGTTTTACCGACATTGCTTCGTTCCTACGCACAACTGGCGCCAAAGAAACGTGATATCGTCGAAGCAGCAATCACGACGGGCTATAAAAAATCCGTCTTTCCTGCCATCGAACGAGAAATTCGAAATGAACTGACGGAAAAGGCAGAGCTCCAAGCGATTGACGTCTTTGGTAAGAATCTCCGTCAACTCTACATGCAACCACCGATGAAAGGGAAAGTCATGTTGGGTCTTGATCCGGCTTACCGGACAGGATGTAAGTGGGCAGTCATCGATCCGACAGGTGAAATGAAGGAAGTCGGCGTCATCTACGTGACGATGTCAGAACAAAAAGCAAAAGAAGCACACCAAACTCTTTCGCAGCTCGTCGATACATATGGAATCGAGTTGATTGCGATTGGCAATGGTACAGCTTCACGGGAAACAGAAGCATTCGTTGCGGACTGGATGCAGGGGCAAAAAGATATCGCCTTTACGATCGTCGACGAGGCAGGGGCAAGTATTTATTCTGCTTCAGAGATTGCCCGGACGGAGTTTCCAGAGCTTCAAGTCGAACAACGATCGGCAATTTCGATTG
This sequence comes from Exiguobacterium sp. FSL W8-0210, assembly GCF_038006045.1. NCBI lineage: Bacteria > Bacillati > Bacillota > Bacilli > Caryophanales > Exiguobacterium > Exiguobacterium sp. FSL W8-0210. Next base: position 2,868,141 of record NZ_JBBOUK010000001.1, on the reverse strand, counting down.
CGCGTCGCCTGCAGGACCCACTGGCTGAACTCGTCAAAGTCGACCCGCAGTCTGTCGGAGTCGGTCAATATCAACATGATGTCTCGCAAACGAAACTGAAGGAGACGCTTGATTTCGTCGTCGAGACGGTCGTCAACCAAGTCGGAGTTGATGTTAATACAGCGTCAGAACCGCTTTTGAGTTATGTCGCAGGAATCACGAAGGCGACAGCGAAAAAAATCGTCGAACGTCGCTCGGAACTTGGGACGTTCAAAACGCGTCAGGAATTATTGAAAGTTCCTCGTCTTGGTGCAAAGGCATATGAGCAGGCTGCAGGATTCTTGCGAATTCTAGAAGGTACGCATCCGCTCGACCGGACGCCGATTCATCCAGAGCAGTACAAAACAGTCGAGAAGTTGTTCAAGACATTAGGCTTAACACTTGATCAAGTTGGAACGGATGCGTTGCGGGAACAATTGTCTACATTGTCATTACCGGAGATGGCACAGACGCTCGAGATCGGAGAACCAACACTACGTGATATCATCGAAGCGTTACAACGTCCGGGTCGTGATCCACGGGAAGCGCTCGATAAACCGTTGCTTCGCCAAGATGTTCTATCGATGGATATGATCCAAGTCGGGATGGAGTTCCAAGGGACGGTCCGGAATGTTCTTGATTTTGGTGCGTTCGTTGATATCGGAGTGAAAGAGAATGGCTTGATTCATATCTCGAAACTTAGTCGTAAGCGTGTCAAACATCCACTTGATGTCGTCGCTGTCGGGGATATCGTGACGGTATGGGTGACAAATGTTGAACCAGAGCGGGGACGGATTGGTTTGACACTGGTTCCGCCGAAATGACGAATGAACAATTACAACGATACGTCGAGCAACTTTCGCTCGACGTATTTTCCTTACCGTTTCGACATGAAGCTTATTTTAATCCACGACTGAAGACGACAGGTGGTCGCTACTTCTTAGGCGATCATCATTTAGACTTCAATAAACGATATATCGATGACATGAAAGTCTTCCGCGGAATCGTGATTCATGAACTGTGTCACTATCATTTACATCTAGCAGGAATGGGACACCGTCATCAAGATCAAGACTTCAAGGAATGGTTAGAGCGCTATGGTGGGCTTCGATACAGTCCCAGAAGACAAGAAGACGAAAAAAAATCCTATCTTTATGAATGTGAGAAATGCAGCACATTATATAGAAGGAAAAGACGTATGAATACGGAAAGGTATCGATGTGGTCGATGTCGTGGAAAGATTTTTTACAAAAGTAGTTGACGTTCATTTCGGAGCATGATAAATTATAGAAGTCGTCAAAACGACAGCAACTAAACAACTTATCGTCGCTAAAAACTTTTTTAAAAAAGCATTGACGGAAAGAAAAAAAGTTGCTACTATATAAAAGTGTTCCGAACAGAACGTAACGTTCCGCAATAGCTCAGCGGTAGAGCAACCGGCTGTTAACCGGTAGGTCGTAGGTTCAAATCCTACTTGCGGAGCCATTCTTTTGGAGATGTACCCAAGTGGCTATAAGGGGCGCCCCTGCTAAGGGTGTAGGCCGGGAAACTGGTGCGAGGGTTCGAATCCCTCCATCTCCGCCAGACCTCTTATGTGAAAATGTTTCTTGAGAATAATTATTAATTACGATATGGCCCGTTGGTCAAGCGGTTAAGACACCGCCCTTTCACGGCGGTAACACGGGTTCGAATCCCGTACGGGTCACCATATGGAGGATTAGCTCAGCTGGGAGAGCACCTGCCTTACAAGCAGGGGGTCGGCGGTTCGATCCCGTCATCCTCCACCATTTCTTTTTAAAGAGTTGTTTACAACTTCAAATTGCGGTCCTGTGGTGTAGCGGTTAACATGCCTGCCTGTCACGCAGGAGATCGCGGGTTCGAATCCCGTCAGGACCGCCATTTTTGGGCTGTAGCCAAGTGGTAAGGCACTGGATTTTGATTCCAGCACGCGAAGGTTCGATCCCTTCCAGCCCAGTTTTCATGTGTCATTAGCTCAGTTGGTAGAGCATCTGACTTTTAATCAGAGGGTCGCAGGTTCGAATCCTGCATGACACACCATTTTTAATTTCATATTTGCGGTCGTGGCGGAATCGGTAGACGCGCTAGGTTGAGGGCCTAGTGGTGGCAACATCGTGGAGGTTCAAGTCCTCTCGACCGCACCATATCGCACCCTTAGCTCAGCTGGATAGAGTACTTGACTACGAATCAAGGGGTCGGGAGTTCGAATCTCTCAGGGTGCACCATATTTTGTTTGCTTTGACGGGCCTATAGCTCAGCTGGTTAGAGCGCACGCCTGATAAGCGTGAGGTCGGTGGTTCGAGTCCACTTAGGCCCACCATTTTCAAAACAAACAATGACGAACTTTGAAAACTGAACGATGAGGCAAAAAACGTATTCTACGGAATACAAAAATGAATGAAGCGCAAGCTTCGTCAATCGTGACTTCGGTCACAAAAACGAGCAAGTCAAACACTTCATGGAGAGTTTGATCCTGGCTCAGGACGAACGCTGGCGGCGTGCCTAATACATGCAAGTCGAGCGCAGGAAGCTGACGGAACTCTTCGGAGGGAAGGCAGTGGAATGAGCGGCGGACGGGTGAGTAACACGTAAGGAACCTGCCTCAAGGATTGGGATAACTCCGAGAAATCGGAGCTAATACCGGATAGTTCAACGGACCGCATGGTCCGCTGATGAAAGGCGCTCCGGCGTCACCTTGAGATGGCCTTGCGGTGCATTAGCTAGTTGGTGGGGTAACGGCCCACCAAGGCGACGATGCATAGCCGACCTGAGAGGGTGATCGGCCACACTGGGACTGAGACACGGCCCAGACTCCTACGGGAGGCAGCAGTAGGGAATCTTCCACAATGGACGAAAGTCTGATGGAGCAACGCCGCGTGAGTGATGAAGGTTTTCGGATCGTAAAACTCTGTTGTAAGGGAAGAACACGTACGAGAGGGAATGCTCGTACCTTGACGGTACCTTACGAGAAAGCCACGGCTAACTACGTGCCAGCAGCCGCGGTAATACGTAGGTGGCAAGCGTTGTCCGGAATTATTGGGCGTAAAGCGCGCGCAGGCGGCCTTTTAAGTCTGATGTGAAAGCCCCCGGCTCAACCGGGGAGGGCCATTGGAAACTGGAAGGCTTGAGTACAGAAGAGAAGAGTGGAATTCCACGTGTAGCGGTGAAATGCGTAGAGATGTGGAGGAACACCAGTGGCGAAGGCGACTCTTTGGTCTGTAACTGACGCTGAGGCGCGAAAGCGTGGGGAGCAAACAGGATTAGATACCCTGGTAGTCCACGCCGTAAACGATGAGTGCTAGGTGTTGGGGGGTTTCCGCCCCTCAGTGCTGAAGCTAACGCATTAAGCACTCCGCCTGGGGAGTACGGCCGCAAGGCTGAAACTCAAAGGAATTGACGGGGACCCGCACAAGCGGTGGAGCATGTGGTTTAATTCGAAGCAACGCGAAGAACCTTACCAACTCTTGACATCCCATTGACCGCTTGAGAGATCAAGTTTTCCCTTCGGGGACAATGGTGACAGGTGGTGCATGGTTGTCGTCAGCTCGTGTCGTGAGATGTTGGGTTAAGTCCCGCAACGAGCGCAACCCCTATCCTTAGTTGCCAGCATTCAGTTGGGCACTCTAGGGAGACTGCCGGTGACAAACCGGAGGAAGGTGGGGATGACGTCAAATCATCATGCCCCTTATGAGTTGGGCTACACACGTGCTACAATGGACGGTACAAAGGGCAGCGAGACCGCGAGGTGGAGCCAATCCCATAAAGCCGTTCCCAGTTCGGATTGCAGGCTGCAACTCGCCTGCATGAAGTCGGAATCGCTAGTAATCGCAGGTCAGCATACTGCGGTGAATACGTTCCCGGGTCTTGTACACACCGCCCGTCACACCACGAGAGTTTGCAACACCCGAAGCCGGTGAGGTAACCGTAAGGAGCCAGCCGTCGAAGGTGGGGTAGATGATTGGGGTGAAGTCGTAACAAGGTAGCCGTATCGGAAGGTGCGGCTGGATCACCTCCTTTCTAAGGAAAACGTCCCTTACGGGACATGCCCATCGTTCAGTTTTGAGAGCTCGTCTCTCAGTCTCGTAAGAGACACTCGCACCTTGAAAACTGAAGACATCAACAAGACATCAAACTTTTAATTAACCATGTCATTTAAGACGTGTGTTCTTAGAATACCAACGCTAGATCAAGGTATGAAGGGCGTACGGTGGATGCCTTGGCACTAGGAGCCGATGAAGGACGCGACGAACAGCGATATGCTTCGGGGAGCAGTAAGTATGCTTTGATCCGAAGATTTCCGAATGGGGGAACCCACCATCCGTAATGGGATGGGACATGTTACGTGAATACATAGCGTAGCGTGAGGCAGACCCGGGGAACTGAAACATCTAAGTACCCGGAGGAAGAGAAAGCAAATGCGATTCCCTGAGTAGCGGCGAGCGAAACGGGAACAGCCCAAACCGGAGAGCATGCTCTTCGGGGTTGTAGGACACTCTATACGGAGTCAAAAAGGAAGACAGTAGGTGAAGGACCTGGAAAGGTCGGCCGAAGAAGGTGACAGCCCTGTAGCTGAAACTGTTTTCCCTCCAGAGTGGATCCTGAGTACGGCGGGACACGTGAAACCCCGTCGGAATCCGGGAGGACCATCTCCCAAGGCTAAATACTCCCTAGTGACCGATAGTGAACCAGTACCGTGAGGGAAAGGTGAAAAGCACCCCGGAAGGGGAGTGAAATAGATCCTGAAACCGTATGCCTACAAGTAGTCAGAGCCCGTTAACGGGTGATGGCGTGCCTTTTGTAGAATGAACCGGCGAGTTACGATAACGCGCGAGGTTAAGCCGATGAGGCGGAGCCGTAGCGAAAGCGAGTCTGAACAGGGCGTTCAGTGCGTTGTCGTAGACCCGAAACCAGGTGATCTACCCATGTCCAGGATGAAGGTCAGGTAACACTGACTGGAGGTCCGAACCCACGCACGTTGAAAAGTGCGGGGATGAGGTGTGGGTAGCGGTGAAATGCCAATCGAACCTGGAGATAGCTGGTTCTCCCCGAAATAGCTTTAGGGCTAGCCTCGAGGTTGAGAGTTCTGGAGGTAGAGCACTGATTGGACTAGGGGCCCCCACAGGGTTACCGAATTCAGTTAAACTCCGAATGCCAGCAACTTATACTCGGGAGTCAGACTGCGAGTGATAAGATCCGTAGTCAAGAGGGAAACAGCCCAGACCGCCAGCTAAGGTCCCAAAGTGTATGTTAAGTGGAAAAGGATGTGGCGCTGCCTAGACAGCTAGGATGTTGGCTTAGAAGCAGCCACCATTCAAAGAGTGCGTAATAGCTCACTAGTCGAGTGGCGCCGCGCCGAAAATGTAACGGGGCTAAACATACCACCGAAGCTGCGGATTCCGTAAGGAATGGTAGGGGAGCGTTCCAAACCGCTGTGAAGCTGTACCGGAAGGAGCAGTGGAGCGTTTGGAAGTGAGAATGCCGGTGTGAGTAGCGAAAAGAGGGGTGAGAATCCCCTCCGTCGAAAGCCCAAGGTTTCCTGAGGAAGGCTCGTCCGCTCAGGGTTAGTCTGGACCTAAGCCGAGGCCGAAAGGCGTAGGCGATGGATAACAGGTTGATATTCCTGTACCGCCGATCCACCGTTTGAACAATGGGGGGACGCAGGAGGATAGTGACGCATGCGGATGGAAGTGCATGTGCAAGTTTCAAGACCGTCTGATTGGCAAATCCGTCAGGCACCAAAGTCAAGGAACGACGCGGAGTCCCGTAGGGACGTAGGTCACGATTTCACACTGCCAAGAAAAGCCTCTAGTGAGGGGGAAGGCGCCAGTACCGTAAACCGACACAGGTAGGCGAGATGAGAATTCTAAGACGCGCGGGATAACTCTCGTTAAGGAACTCGGCAAAATGGTCCCGTAACTTCGGGAGAAGGGACGCTCTACATGAGTAGAGCCGCAGTGAATAGGCCCAAACGACTGTTTAGCAAAAACACAGGTCTCTGCTAAATCGCAAGATGACGTATAGGGGCTGACGCCTGCCCGGTGCTGGAAGGTTAAGGGGATGGGTTAGCGCAAGCGAAGCTTTGAACCGAAGCCCCAGTAAACGGCGGCCGTAACTATAACGGTCCTAAGGTAGCGAAATTCCTTGTCGGGTAAGTTCCGACCCGCACGAAAGGCGTAACGATTTGGGCACTGTCTCAACGAGAGACCCGGTGAAATCATAGTACCTGTGAAGATGCAGGTTACCCGCGACAGGACGGAAAGACCCCATGGAGCTTTACTACAGCCTGATATTGAGGCTTTGTGCATGATGTACAGGATAGGCGGGAGACGTCGAGCCCGGAGCGCCAGCTTCGGAGGAGTCACCCTTGGGATACCGCCCTTCATGCATAGAGTCTCTAACTCGCAGCCGTGATCCGGCTGGAGGACCGTGTCAGGCGGGTAGTTTGACTGGGGCGGTCGCCTCCTAAACAGTAACGGAGGCGCCCAAAGGTTCCCTCAGAATGGTTGGAAATCATTCGTAGAGCGCAAAGGCAGAAGGGAGCTTGACTGCGAGACCTACAAGTCGAGCAGGGACGAAAGTCGGGCTTAGTGATCCGGTGGTTCCGCATGGAAGGGCCATCGCTCAACGGATAAAAGCTACCCTGGGGATAACAGGCTGATCTCCCCCAAGAGTCCACATCGACGGGGAGGTTTGGCACCTCGATGTCGGCTCATCGCATCCTGGGGCTGGAGTAGGTCCCAAGGGTTGGGCTGTTCGCCCATTAAAGCGGTACGCGAGCTGGGTTCAGAACGTCGTGAGACAGTTCGGTCCCTATCCGTCGTGGGCGCAGGAAATTTGAGGAGAGCTGTCCTTAGTACGAGAGGACCGGGATGGACGCACCGCTGGTGTACCAGTTGTTCCGCCAGGAGCATCGCTGGGTAGCTACGTGCGGACGGGATAAATGCTGAAAGCATCTAAGCATGAAGCCCCCTCCAAGATGAGATTTCCCTTTGAGTAATCAAGAAAGACCCCTCAGAGACGATGAGGTAGATAGGTCACGGGTGGAAGCATGGCGACATGTGGAGCTGAGTGATACTAATCGGTCGAGGCCTTGTTCTAGCAGATGCATTGTTGATGACTTCAGTTTTGAGGGCGCGAGCCCGATCGTCTGGTGACGATAGCCAAGTGGTCACACCCGTTCCCATGCCGAACACGGAAGTTAAGCACTTGAACGCCGAAAGTAGTTGGGGGCTTCCCCCTGTGAGGATAGGACGTTGCCAGGCACTTGACCGATCTGCAGATTGCAGGTCGGTCTTTTTGTGTACTCCTTGATAGGAAAGAAATAAAAAAACTGACGAATAGACGTTAAGTGTCAGTTTAAGCGAAGCATCTAGATTAAAAAGAAGAAGGTGTGTCAAGAAGACGAGGCGTAACTTGCTGTAAGAGCGCTGCAGCACGCGCTTCAAGCGGTGTTGGCAATTGATTCAGCGGGAAATACCGTAAGTCGAGACTCTCTCCGTCCGTCATTTGTAATGTACCCGATATTCCTTTTGCTTGAAAGAGATGGATCACACTATAGGTTTGATCGCCATTTGGATAACGGAAGAAGTAATCAGGACCCGAGAAGACGTCTAGCAGCTGAACGCTGCGTGCTTGAAGTCCGGTTTCTTCCTGTAATTCACGCATCGCGACTTCTTCAAGTGTCTCACCTGGTTCCATCGAACCACCGGGAAGTCCCCAACTGTGTTTATCCGAACGATATTGAAATAGCAGTTCATGTTGTGAATTTATGACGAGTACAGTCGAACCCACGCTGATCAACGGTCGGTTGCCTACGATTTTTCGTAAATCTAATAAGTATCCCATCTGCTCACTCCTTTCGTATCAGTATAGAAGAATATTCATTATGACAGTTAGTAAAAAGAAATAAGGCAAAAAGACTTGCCAATTTAAAAGACACATGTTATATTAATATCTGTCGAAACGTTATATCATCGCGGGGTGGAGCAGTCTGGTAGCTCGTTGGGCTCATAACCCAAAGGTCGTCGGTTCAAATCCGGCCCCCGCAACCAATTTTTAAATAATCAAATCCGAAACGTTTATCGTCGCGGGGTGGAGCAGTCTGGTAGCTCGTTGGGCTCATAACCCAAAGGTCGTCGGTTCAAATCCGGCCCCCGCAACCAATTTTAAACTTAACTTCAACTTTACTACGAAACGTTCAGCGTTTCGTATTTTTTTTTGCCTTTTTCGTTCGGTACAATAGAGAAGGACGAACAGTACGTATTAAAGGAGGAGACATCGTATGATAGAACTGAAAATGAACAGCTTGGAAGAAACGACTGCCTTGGCCCTTGAACTCGGACGACGTGCAGAAGCAGGGATGGTCATTACGCTTGATGGGGATTTAGGTGCTGGGAAAACGACCTTTACGCAAAGCTTTGCGAAAGGGTTAGGTGTGACGCGCCACGTCAACAGCCCTACCTTTACGATCATGAAAGTCTATACGGGACGTCTTCCTCTTTATCATATGGATGTTTATCGCCTGGAAGGTTCCGGTGATGATATCGGACTTGAAGAATATTTGAACGGTGAAGGCGTCGCCGTCGTCGAGTGGTCTGAATTGATCGCGGACAGCCTCCCACCTGAACGGTTGGCAATCACGATCACGCGAACGGGTGACGATAGTCGTCGTTTTGAGCTGACGCCGATCGGAGAACGATACATTACATTATGTGAGGGATTGAAATCATGAAAATCGTAGCTATTGATACATCGACGAAACAATTATCGGTCGCTCTTTCAGACGGGAAACAGATTGTAGCAGAAGCTTCTTATGTCACGTCTTTGAATCATGCGACGAAACTCATGCCGTTGCTTGAGCGCTTGATGGTGGAAGCAAAATGGACACCGGCTCAACTGACACGTGTCGTCGTTGCTGACGGTCCTGGTTCTTATACCGGATTACGGATTGGAGCGACGACAGCGAAGACGCTCGCCTATACACTGGGCATCGAGCTCGTTGCCATCTCGACACTTGAACTGATGGCAGCTTCGACAGGTCATACGGGACGCGTCGCAGCGATTCAAGATGCGCGGCGTGGAGCAGGGTTTGTCGGAGTATACGAAGCTGGAGAACGAATCGCTGAAGAACAGCATGTCGAGATCGCTTCTTTTGTGAAGACGTTACCGCCAGATACGCTCGTCACAGGAGACGTCGATGCGTTCGAAGAGATTCTTCAGCCATTTGAAAAGGCGGCTCCTGCTTTCCGGACGCCACGTGCCGGCGTACTCGCTTTACTCGGTGCAACACGCCAGACGGTCGAAGCGCATGCGTTCGAACCACGTTACCTGCGTCTAGCTGAAGCAGAGGCGAAATGGATCGAGGCACAGCGTCATGAGTAAGGGCATTCGTCGGATGACCGTACAGGACGCTGCAGGTGTTCATGCGGTCGAACTCGAATCGTTTGCGACACCGTGGACGCTAGATGCCTTCGAAGCGGAAATGACACAAAATCCGAATGCCTATTATGTCGTTGCCGATCAAGATGGTATCGTCGGGTTTGCTGGTCTGTGGCATATCGCGGATGAAGGACATATTACGAATATTGCCGTCAAGCAGTCGCACCGCGGACAAGGACTTGGGGAAGATCTGCTAACGGCATTGATCGCCGTCGGTCGTGCGCTTAGTTTGCGGGCGATGACACTCGAAGTACGTGTCTCGAACACACCAGCGCGGACTTTATATGAAAAACTCGGATTTCAGTATGTTGGTGTCCGAAAACGATATTATCAAGATAACAATGAAGATGCTGCCATCTACTGGCTGGAGCTGGAGGGAGAAGACCTATGACACAACCATTGATTCTAGCAATCGAATCGAGTTGCGACGAAACGGCGGCTGCCGTCGTCCGTGGAGGAATCGACGTCTTATCGAACGTCGTCTCGTCTCAAATCGAAAGTCATAAACGATTCGGTGGCGTCGTGCCTGAAGTGGCTTCACGGCATCACGTCGAACGGATCACATACGTCATCGATGATGCCTTGACGGAAGCGAACGTCACGATTGACGATATCGATGCGATCGCCGTCACGGAAGGACCTGGACTGGTCGGAGCATTACTCGTTGGTGTCAGCGCAGCGAAGGCACTCGCCTTTGCGCATGATAAACCATTGATCGGTGTTCATCATATCGCAGGTCATATCTATGCGAATCGTCTCGTGCAAGAGCTTGAGTTTCCGCTCGTCTGTTTGATTGCATCAGGTGGGCACACGGAACTGATCTACATGCCGGAAGACGATGTATACGAAGTCATTGGTGAAACACGGGATGATGCCGCTGGGGAAGCCTATGATAAAGTTGCTCGGACGTTGAAGTTACCGTATCCAGGTGGTCCACGAATCGACCAATTGGCACAGACCGGTCAGGATACGTTCCATTTTCCGCGTGTCTGGCTCGAAAAGGATTCGTATGACTTTAGCTTCAGCGGTTTGAAGTCCGCAGTCATTAATGCCGTGCATAACGCCGAACAACGGGGGGAAACGATCATTCCGGAAGATTTAGCTGCGAGTTTCCAAGCGAGCGTCGTCGAGGTACTCGTGACGAAGGCGGTCCGTGCCGTGAAGGATAAAGGGGGACGTCAATTACTGCTTGCTGGTGGCGTCGCTGCCAACAAAGGATTACGCCAAGGTCTCGAAGCAGCGTGTGCGAAGGAAGGAATCGATCTCGTCATTCCGCCGATGCACCTGTGTGGAGATAATGCGGCGATGATTGGAGCGGCTGCGATTCATCCATATCGCGCGTTACGCTATTCGACACTTGCCATGAACGCAGAACCTGGGCTAGATTTAAAGTAAGGAATCCGAACAACTTGGGGGAAATGGAATGAAAAAAGTCATCATCGCATTGTTAGCGGTACTGGTCATCGTCGCGATCGGACTTCAGGTCCGAGAAATCGTGAACGCATACCAAGTCGCCTATAAGGAAGAACTCGTACCCGATAAAAAAGCGGTCGAGACGAATACGAAACAACGTCCACTTTACGAAATCGGACGAGCAGAAGGGGAAAAGACCCGGATTCAAAAGTTATATGCTTTTGATCAGACAATCAATGGTAAGCTCAGTAACGTCGTCATCGTCGATCGGAAGTATGGTTTAACGAACAAGGCGAGTGATGATTATTTCATGATTGCTTCCGGAACACCGGTGACGGATCAAGAAAAGAAGTCATTCGAACCAATGATTCAAAAGATGGATGCAGAACAAGTCCAAGCCGAGGTCATCTCAAAGCATGAGGTGACGGCTGTCGAGAACAATAAAAAACGGACGTTGACGTTATTTAAGGTCTTCTATAAGGATACGGATCAAAACGAATACCTCTTCTTCATCGAAAAAGAAGGCGGTCTGAAACTCGATCTATTCAAGAAGGGTTACTCACGTTTGTCTAATTACTAAATCCATGAAAACAGCGGATTCCTAAATAGGAGTCCGCTGTTGTTCGTTCATTGCCATTCAGTGATACCCGTCAAGTCATCATAGATGCGATCGGGATCGAGATTCAATTCCTCGACCGGAAGTCCATTTCGATTGATCCATGCCGTTTTGAAGCCGAAACTCTTCGCCCCGGTGATATCCCAACCGTTCGAGGACATGAAGAGGATCTCCTCGCGTTTTAGACCGAGCGTGTTTAAGGCATGCATATAGGATGCAGGTGCTGGCTTATACTGTTTGATATCATCGACACTGACGAGATGTTCGAACCGATCGGCTAAGCCTGACTGCTCAATCAGCGGATCGAGCATATCATGGGAACCATTCGAGAAGACGACCAGATGCTTGTCCGCCATCGTCTCGAGAACGGAGCTGACTTCAGGATATACATCAAGCGTCAGGTACGTCTCCATTAAGGTCGTGATTTGTTCCTCGGTCACATGGATCTTTAGTTCAAGTAACGTATAGCGGAGGGCATCTTGTGTCACTTGGCTGAACGGCACATACTGTCCGTTCAATTGCCGGAGGAAAGAGTACTCCAGTTGTTTCTCCCGCCAGCGTTTGCTGATCGCTTCTCCGTGATCCGGATAAAGCACTTCGGCTTGTTCTTTGACGGAATGGACATCGAATAATGTACCGTAGACGTCAAAGACGAGTGCTTGAATCGTCATAAAACATTCATCTCACTTTCATAGAGTCTGCTTTAACGATTCCCTTACAGTAGGGATTCAAACGACACTCAAGCATGAACCTGTTGTAAAAAGCGATGAAACGTTTGCGCGAACGCACGACAAGCGGCTTGTTTCTCCGGGGTATTCGGATCAAACTCAATCTTCAAGCCATCCGTTACGAGGGTCGCCCCAGCTTCTTTTAATGCGTCTTCAATCAAATCAACGGCTGCGCAGTACTTCGGATAATCAAGATCCCCCGAACCAAAAGCAGCCGCCGGTATCCCGTCTAAGGATTGTTCCCGGAGCTCCTCGACAAAATCTTCTGCTTCATACGGTAAATCACCGTCTCCCCATGTATATGAGCCGAGTAATAGACCATCAAAACGTGATAAGTCCTCCCCGACGAATTGATCTAGTTCCGTGATCGTCACGTCGACATCGTGTTGCTCGAGTTCATGTTGAATGAGCGAGACGATATCTTCCGTATTACCGGACATGCTGACGAATCCAATCGCGATATGCATGCATCTTCCTCCTTTCACTGTACTTCTCCACTTTAATTGATAATGATTATCAATGTCAAAGGGCGTATAAAAAAGCACCTTCCAAAGAAGATGCTTTTCTATACATTAGTCTTGTAGTTCGGCCCATTCCTCAATGGAACGAATGACCGGTTCGAGTTGGCGCCCTTTGTCGGTCAAACTGTATTGAATCTTAATCGGACGATCGGGAATGACAGTCCGGATGACGATGCCTTCCGCTTCGAGCTCCTTCATACGTTCCGTGAGCATACGACCTGATAATTCGGGGATGGCATCTTGAATCTCATTGAAACGACATGTCTTCGTCAACAAGTGACGTAAGATCAGACCCGTCCATTTCTTACCTAAGATTTCAAAGGCATGTTCGACTTTGGGACAAAGAGCCGGTTGGATTGCGACTTCTTCCATCAGCACTCATCCTTTCTATAGTTGTAGTATACCCGCTTCTGCTAAAAAAATCGAATCATTTTACTTAATGTAACAAAAAGAACTAAAACAAATCTATTTACTTTTAGTAAGTGATAAGATATAGTCTGTTTATTGAGTTACTTAAAGTAACTAAAATACATTAGGTAAAAGGAGAAGAGAGAAATGATGGATACAGGACTTTTAATCATTCGTTTAATCATCGGCTTAACGTTCGCTGCACACGGGACACAAAAATTATTTGGTTGGTTCGGCGGACACGGGATCGCTGGAACAGGCGGCTGGTTCGAATCAATAGGCATGAAGCCAGGGAAGGCACTCGCGATTACAGCAGGTCTTGCTGAATTGATCGGCGGCTTGTTGTTCGCAGGCGGTGTATTCCTCTGGATCGCAGCGCTCCTCATCATCGGATCGATGCTTGTCGCGATCGTTAAAGTACACGGTGCGAATGGTTACTGGGTGACGCAGAACGGGTACGAATACAACATGGCATTGATCGTCATCGCCCTTGGTGTAGCGATGATCGGTGCTGGAGACTATTCACTCGCTGCACTCATCGGGTGAAGAAAAAGGTGGGTCATTCATGAAGTTCGAGGCATCAACGCTTAGCGCAAAAGACAATTATAAATTACTGATCGGAAGCATCATTCCGCGTCCGATTGCTTTCGTGACAACGCAAGGAGAGGACGGGACGGTCAACGCCGCACCGTTTTCCTTCTTTACGGTCGCTTCAAGCAGTCCGCCGCAACTGGTGATCGCCGTACAACGGACGGATCAGGGGCAGAAGGATACGGCACGTAACATCTTAGCGAAACAAAGTTATGTCATCCATATCGTCAGCGAAGAGATCGTCGACGCAGTCAATGAGACAGCAGCGCCACTTGCTTACGGTGAAAGTGAGCTTGAGCGGACGGATTTGACGCTCGTCGATAGTGACGCGATCGAAGTACCCGGAATCGCCGAAGCGAAAATCCGCTTCGAGATGCGCTTGACGCAACACGTCGAGCTAGAAGGTGCCGATCTTCTGATTGGGGAAGTACTGCGTTATCACGTCGCGGATGAACTCGTCGAGTCGTTCCGGATTGACGCAGCAGGCTTGAAGGCTGTCGCTCGTTTAGCAGGGAATGATTATGCGACGATCGGGAAGACGTTTACGATTGCCCGACCGACAAAATGATAGAAGCGTGAATGCTTGATGCATCGTACGATTCGTTTTGATTCAAACGAAAAGGAGTGGAGAGACCGGTCTAGCTACCGGAATCTCCACTCCTTTTTCTCATGTCGTTCATCTGATTCATCGATCGGACTTCAAGGTTGCGGATCGATTTCGTTTGAAGAGGCTTCAAGACCATGACGTTTACTGTACTGATAGCCATCGAGCAAATAAAAGACGATCGCGAGTGCCCAAATGCCGACACAGCTGATTAAGAAAGCGGTGAGCGGTGAGACACTACCGTAATACGATAGGATCAACGGGTCATTGAGTTCGACGAATAGCTGTGTCGTCAGGAGCGTACAGCATAATCCCGAGAGTAAACTGACGAAAAGACCGCTCCATGTCTGGATGACGAGACCGATCATGCAAGAAATCAGGAGGAACAAAGGAAGCGCGGCATTAAAAGCATCCGGGCGGATGAAGGTCGACACGTAGTCCGCATACATCGGTACGAAATAAAGGATGCCGGATAGCAGTCCTTGAATCAAGTTAATGAAAAAGCTTTTCGTCCGCATCAGTGTTGGTTCTCCCATCGTTCCATCAATTCGAGTAGATCGACATCGATCTGGTCCCGTTCCGCAGATAACGCTGTCGCTTTTGGAATATCATTAAAGACTTCCGGTTCGCAAAGCAACTGTTCGATTTCCGCTGAACGCTGTTCGAGCCGTTCAATATCTTGTTCGAGTTGTTCGATTTGCTGACGGCGTTTTTTTTCTTCTTTCTGTGCTTCTTTGTCGATCGTCTTCGATGCCGTGACTTTTGCCGCTTTTGCCTCTTCGGCTTCAAGGCGAGCGATTTCTTCTTGTTCAGCCTTCTTCTCTGTGTAGTACGAATAATCGCCGAGGTATTCTGTCACACCAGCTTCACTCATCTCGATGACGCGTGTCGCGATCCGATCGATGAAGTACCGGTCATGGGAGACGAAGAGTAGCGTACCTTCATAGTCGACGAGAGCGTTCTCAAGGACCATCTTCGAATCCAGATCCAAGTGGTTCGTCGGCTCATCGAGGACGAGGACGTTCGTCTTCCGTAGTTTCAGTTTTGCGAGCGCGAGACGTCCGCGTTCGCCACCGGATAATTCATGGACAATTTTGAAGACGTCGTCGCCGCTAAACAAGAATTGTCCGAGGACAGAACGGACTTCTTGTTCACGCATCAATGGCCATTCGTTCCAAATCTCATCGATGACACGGTTCCGGTCATTGAGTTCCGCCTGCTCTTGATCGTAATAGCCGATCGAGACGCCGGTTCCGAATCGGAAATCACCGAATAGGGGGCGTAAGCGACCGACGAGAACTTTCAAGAGCGTCGACTTTCCGATTCCGTTTGGTCCGACGAGTGCCAGTGATTCGCCGCGTTGCAAGCGGAACGTGATGTCTTTTGAGACAGCTTCTTCGTAACCGATCGCCAGTTGATTGACTTGAAGAACATCGTTCCCGCTCTGTTTTTCAATTGGGAAGGACAGGACCGTGCTACGTTCATCCCCATCTGGTCGGTCGAGTCGGTCGACCTTCTCGAGCCGTTTCCGGACACTTTGGGCACGTTTTGTCGTCGTCGCCCGGGCGATGTTGCGTTGAATGAAGTCCTGCATCTTCGCGATCTCTTCTTGCTGCTGCTCGAACTGCTTCATTTCCTGATCGTACAAGACCGCTTTTTGCTCCAAGTACTTCGTGTAGTTCCCCGTGAACTTACGACAGACATTGCGTGACAATTCATAGACGACATTGACGACTTGGTCGAGGAAGTACCGGTCGTGCGAGACGATTAGGACGGCACCACGATAACCACCGAGGTAACTTTCGAGCCAAGCGAGCGTATCGATGTCAAGGTGGTTGGTCGGCTCATCGAGAATGAGAAGCTCTGGTGCTTGTAAGAGCATCTTCGCTAAGGCAAGCCGTGTCCGTTGACCACCGGATAATGTCTGAATCCGGCGCGAGTAATCATCCGGATAAAAGCGCATGCCGTGCAAAACGGAGCGGATATTCGCTTCGAACTGATAACCACCTGCTTCTGAGAAGTCGTGTTGCGCTTGATCATACGTCTTCAAGAGACGATCGTACGCGACCGGGTCGTTCAAGATATGCTCCATGCCCATTTCGATTTCCATCCGGCGCAATGTCCGTTCTTGTTCTTGTAGATGTTCGAAGACGGTCAGCATCTCGTTCCAGATCGTCTCATTCGATTCGAGACCACTGTCTTGCGCGAGATAACCAATTTTGACATCCTTGCCTTTCATGATGTCGCCCGAGTCATGACTGAGTTCGCCAGCAATGATTTTGAGCAAGGTCGATTTACCGGCACCGTTTCGTCCGACGAGCGCAATGCGGTCGCGCTCTTGTACTTCCAATTTGATATTTTCTAAAATCGGCTCGACGCCGAATGATTTCGAGAGTTGGTTGACTTGTAAGAGTATCATTTCCATCCATCCTTCCACCCTTTAGTCTATCACGAACAAAAGCGCGAGGTCCTGCGGAATATATTATTTGTGACTCTATGTGAAGTGGTTTACAATCAAGGAGAGTAGAAAGCTTTTTGCAAAGATTTGGGTGCCACGATGGATGTGGCCGAAGGGGGAACTGCAGGATGAATGGACCAGACACAAAAATTCCACAAGCGACAGCAAAACGGTTGCCGCTATATTATCGCTTCATCCAAAGTTTATACAATTCAGGCAAGCTCCGCGTCTCTTCTGCTGAGTTAAGCGAGGCGGTGAAGGTTGATTCAGCAACGATTCGTCGCGATTTTTCCTACTTTGGGGCATTAGGGAAGAAGGGGTATGGATACAACGTTCAACATCTCTTAACGTTTTTCCGCAAAACCTTGAATCAAGATGAGGTGACGAATGTTGCTTTAATCGGGGTCGGTCATCTCGGAACAGCGTTTGCAAATTATAACTTTTTAAAGAATAATAGTACTCGGATAGTCGTTGCGTTTGATGCGGACGAAGAGAAGGTCGGAACAACGACGCATGACGTTCCAATCTATCATGTTTCGGACATGAAAGAACAAATCGAAGCGAATCAGGTCGATGTTGCCATCTTGACGGTTCCATCCCAGTTCGCGCAGTCAGTAGCGGATGAGTTAGTCGAGTATGGTGTGACAGGCATCCTGAACTTTACGCCTGCACGGTTGAACGTGCCAGCGAGCGTCCGGGTCCATCACATTGATTTATCGATCGAGTTGCAGTCGTTAGTTTATTTCATGAAGCATTATTCGCAATCAGCTGAAGGAGTGAAAGCATAATGGAAAACCTTATCCCGTCAACTATAGCGTTCATCGGACCAGGCAGTTTAGCACTGATCGGTGTCGTCGCATTGATCATTTTTGGACCGAAGAAGTTACCTGAACTTGGTCGTGCTGCGGGTCAGACATTGAAAGAGTTCAAGAGCGCCACGAACGGCATCATGGACGACGATAAAAAGGATGAACCGAAAGAGAAGTGATTGAACCATGGCGATTGATCAAGAACAAAGCGTGACGTCGCACCTTGACGAACTCCGAAAGCGGATCGTCTGGTCGCTTATCATCGTCGTCGTCCTGTTCGCTGTCGCATTTCCACTCGTCCGACCGCTCGTCCGCTTCTTGCAAGCGGACTTAAAAGAACTCGGCATTGGTTTGAATGCCTTCAACGTCGCCGATCCTTTAATGCTGTATTTAAATCTTGCATTCATTATCGCAATCGTTCTGGCATCGCCGTTCTGGATGTACCAACTTTGGGCATTCGTTCGCCCTGGACTTTACGATAAGGAGCAAAAAGCGACATTGACGTATATTCCGGTCATCTTCTTTCTATTTTTGGCTGGTGTAGCCTTCTCGTACTTTTGGTTGCTACCTTTCTTATTAAAAGTATCAACTGAACTAGGAAAAGAATTGGGAATCGAACAAGTCATTGGAGTGGAGAACTACTTCAGTTTCTTAATCCGATTGACGATTCCGTTCGGTCTTCTTTTCCAATTGCCGGTCGTGACGATGTTCCTGACACGTCTGGGTCTCGTGACGCCATATTTCATGCGAAAGAATCGGAAATATGCGTACTTTGCGCTGTTCGTCGTTGCGGCATTGATCGCACCGCCGGACGTGACGTCACACTTGATGATCTCGGTGCCATTGTTCGTTCTCTATGAGATCAGCATCTTGATTTCTGCGCGAACGTACAAAAAGGTCTTGATCCTCGAGCAACAGGCAGAGCTTGAACGACAGGCGGATTTGATGCGTGAATTGAATAAATGAATCGTGAATTCCTTCCAACGATTTTTGGAAGGAATTCTTTTTTATGAAAGCGTTATTTTTATATTGATAAAGCAGTTAGTGATACGTATACTAAAGATAATTCATGGGGACTTAGCTCAGCTGGGAGAGCGTTTGGCTGGCAGCCAAAAGGTCGTCGGTTCGATCCCGATAGTCTCCACCAATACCAAATATCCAACTCCTCGAGGCGTCGAGGAGTTTTTATTTTTCTCCCAGTTAAATTCCTTAAAAATATAAAATGTCACGTAAAACAAATAAATTAAAAAAATAGGCAAATATAAATTGTTTATTTCCATTAAATTCATTAAACTAAATATACAGAATTTTCGTTTAACTGTTTTATCAGTAGTACTACTATGGTTTTACAGAAAAGGGGAAAACGAACGCATGAAGAAGAAGATTGCACTTATGGCAGCCGTCTTAATGATGTCTTCCAATCTAGTCAGTGCGCAAGGTGCACTGTCGTCGCAAGACAAAGCAACGGGTCAAAAACCGCAGGCGCTCTCGCTGAAGAAATCGGGGCAAGAGAAGCACTACAAACAATCGGATAAAGTCCGTGTCGTCATCGAGATGGAAGAGAAGCCGGCGATTCAAATCGCCCAGGCTCAAAACAAGCGGTATAGCACATTGAGCAATGCCGAAAAAGAGTCGATCAAAGATCGCCTCGTCAACGTCCAAAAATCAGTCAAGTCAGCCATCGCTAAAAAGGCGATTCCCGTTACATATAAGGAAAGCTTCACAACCGTCATCAACGGATTCAGTGGTGAAGTCAAGTTCGGGGACATCGAAGACATTAAACAACTGAGCGGAGTCAAGAGCGTACATATCGCCCATGAGTATGCGCGTCCGGAAGTTGCTAAAGGTGCAAAGCCAGACATGCTGTACAGCAAGGACATGGTCAATGCGAAGGAAACATGGCAGGACTATGGTTTTAAAGGGGAAGGAACAATCGTTGCCGTCATCGATACAGGAATCGATCCATCACATAAGGACATGGTCTTGAGCCCAGAGACGAAGATTGATTTGACTTCTTCGAAAGTCGATAGTGCGAAAGAAACAAAAGGCTTAAAAGGAAGGTACTTCACGGAAAAAGTACCGTACGGCTATAACTATGCCGATCACGATAGCGAAATCCGTGATTTAGGTGCGGGCGCATCGATGCACGGGATGCACGTCGCGGGTACGGTCGGAGCAAACGGCGATGAAGCAAACGGTGGTATCAAAGGGGTCGCTCCGGAAACACAGCTCCTCGCGATGAAAGTCTTCGGAAACGATCCAGGAATGCCATCGACATTCAGCGATATCTACATTAAAGCAATTGATGATGCGATTGCACTCGGAGCCGATGTCATCAACATGAGTCTCGGTTCGACGGCATCGTTCGTCAATGCAGATGATCCAGAACAACGCGCAATCGTCAACGCGATGAACAACGGCATCTTGTGTGCGATTTCTGCTGGTAACTCGGCGTTTGCAGGTCATGGTGCGGGTAATCCATATACAGCAAACCCGGATATCGGTGTCGTTGGTGCACCAGGATTGACGAGCCAGGCGCTCCAAGTCGCGTCACTCGAAAATACGAAATTGACGCTTGAAGGCATGGCGCTGACGATCGACGGTCAGGATGCCGGTTATTTGGCATACCAAAAACAAGATTCGCCGAATCCGATTGCCGTCTTCGATAAAGAGAAGAAGGATGTCGTGTATGTCGGTGACGGTCAAGCTTCGAACTATGAAGGTAAAGACGTCAAAGGGAAAGTCGTCTTCGTCGTGCGTAACGGTGGTTTCAACTACGGTATGATCCAAGCAGAAGCTGAGAAGCAAGGGGCAGCAGGTGTCATCGTCCGCGGTCGAGTCGATCACGGGGATTACGTCAGCATGGCGCTCAACAATCCGACGATTCCACTCGTCACGCTTAGCATCGCGGACGGGAATGATCTCGAAGCAAAAGCAAAAGAGGGCAAGGCAATCGCAGTGACATTTGACGGAAAAGCGGTCTCAACCGATAACCCGGTCGCAGGACAAATGTCTGACTTCACGTCATGGGGTGTCACGCCAAGCCTTGACTTCAAGCCAGAAATCACGGCACCAGGTGGGAAAATCTATTCGACGCTTAATGATAACGAGTATGGCGTCATGAGCGGTACATCGATGGCAGCACCACACGTCGCTGGTGGAACAGCACTCGTCATGCAACGGATTGCGAAGGACTTCAAAGTCACTGGTGCAACACGCGTTAAACTCGCCAAAAACATCTTGATGAATACATCGCGTCCGCAACTCGATCAAGGAAAATACAACGCAGAACTGAAAACAGGCAACTTCTACTCCCCACGTCGTGAGGGAGCTGGACTGATGGATCTTCGTGCTGCGATGAAGACACCAGTCGTCATCACAGAGACAAAGTCAGGTGAAGGCAAGGCATCCTTGAAGGAAGTCGGCGAGAAGTTCACATTCACGCTTGATTTAAAAAACTACAGCAATGAAAAAGTGACGTATAAGCTAGCGGGAACGGTTCAATCAGATCTCGGTGCACAAGGATCGAACTTCCTTGAAGCAAATGGAATCTTCAAAAAAGGAACGATTGGTACGGTAGATGCCAACATAGGCACATACCCGATCTCATTTGCAGTCGGCTCGAAGAAAGCGAGTTCAGTCTCGATTAATCCGAAGAGCTCAACGAAAGTCAGCGTGTCAGTCGATTTGAAGAACACGACTGACTGGGCGAACGAGCTTCCGCTTGAACAAGTCTTTAAAAACGGCTACTTCGTCGAAGGATTCGTCCGTCTGATCGATACGAAGAGCAAAAATCCAGAACTGACAGTTCCTTATGTTGGATTCAAAGGAAAATGGGATCAAGCTCCGATTTTAGATGCACCATTGTACGATAAAAACAACACGTTCTACGGATTGACAGGTCTAGCGACTGAAGTGAAGGATGATTTCAAATTCCTTGGTACGAATGCCGCTGGAAAAGTTGTCGCGAACAAAGTCTCGTTCTCACCGAACAACGACGGTAGCGCAGATGAAGCTTTCCCGATCATCTCATTCCTTCGAAATGCGAAAAAAGTCGAGTATTCGATTCTTGACCGGAATAAAACAACACTTCAGAAGCTTGATATGCAAACGGACGTCGTCAAGAACTACTATGATAGCGGTTCAGAGGACGGATACACACCAGTCACAAGCGCAGCTTGGGACGGAACAATCAACGGGAAACCGGTCAAGGATGGTCTTTACTACTACAAAGTCAAATCCGTGATCGATTATCCGAATGCAAAATGGCAGTCGAACCTCTTCCCAGTCTATGTCGATACGAAAAAACCAGCGGCAACCGTGAAATGGGATGCGTCGAAATCAACGCTCTCATGGACAGCAGGTGACCAAGGAACAGGTGTCGCGTCATACGATATCCTCGTCAATGGTAAGAGTGTCTTGAAACAGCCGCTTGCTGCAACAGAAAAAGCGTACACGTTGACGGATCTTCCAGAGCGCGCGAAGATTGCCTTCGTCGTGAAGGATTATGCAGGAAACAGTGTGAAAAAAGACGTCAACACGACAGGTGTCGATAAAGCGGTACCGAACGTTCAAATCGATACACCGGTCGCACTTGGTCTTGCGACATCAAAAGTCATCAACATCGTGGGTCATGTCTCTGATGAATCAGGCATCAAATCGTTCAAGATCAACGGAAAATCCGTTAAATTACGTTTCGATGCAGCCCAACAGAACTATGCGTTCAGTCATGACGTGACGTACACGACGGATGGCGTCAAGTCATTCAAGGTTGAAGCATACGATGGTAAAGGAAACCGTGTGGCGTTCAGTCGTCAAGTCATCATCGACACAGAATTACCGACGATTCGCGTCACTGCGCCAAAAACCGTCTCAAGCAAAACAAAAACAGCCGAGATGAAGATCGTTCTTCGCGATAACTACAGCGAATTACGCTTTGACTTCAATGGTAGCGCGGAATACCGCCGGACGTTCAAAGAGCCGTACGAGATGAAAGCCTTCAAAAAGACGATCACGAAAAAAGTGACGCTCAAGAAGGGGAAAAACACGTACAACTTGAAACTGAAGGATCTCGGTGGACACGTTGTTACGAAAACAGTCGTCATCACGAAAAAATAAGTAACTACAGACTAAAGTCAGGCGGATATCCGTCTGGCTTTTCTTGCGTGCCGAAGCGCCTTGAAGGGTTTATGAGACGAGAAGAGGGGGAATTTTAAGAACAGAAACAAGTCAGAGGGGGAACAACCATGAATCCGTTCACGACCTTAATCGCCTTCATCGTAGGGTGTCTCGTCTTATATCTTGGTATCCGTGACAAAAACGGCTGGCTGATCGGTGTCGCGATGATACCGCTCGCGATCGTTGCCTATAGCGTCATCTATCTGATCATCCAGGTCAGTGCGTAGTCTTCATGGAAGATGTCTTACCCTAAGCGGTAGGACATCTTTTTTTTTGAAAATCGTACTACAGATGAAACCGATCTAGTAAAATGTAAGTATATGACAGTATAGAGAGGTGGATGATCATGGAACACGTACATACACAAACGGATGCCTTAGCGGGGCTATACAAAGAGATGCACCAAAAGACACAGACCGGCATGTGGGTCATGCTTGCGGCATTCTTAGCGCTCAGTAACACACTCGAGAAACCAGTCTACGCGATGATCGTCCCGTTATTGTATTTTGGCTATGACATGTTGCTACAACGCAAGCGGTTCGCGCTTGTTGCGGAATATACATTAGAGACTTCTGCAAGACGGCTCTATCAGGTGCATGTGTTGATCAGCATCTTACAATACGGAGCGCTTGCCGGTCTGATCGTTTGGGCAGTCGATCGCCCGAATACATCTTTCTTGATCGGTCTCGTCATCATCGTCATTCCGTTCTACTGGCTCTGTCGAAAAGCGTTAGAGTTCGTTTCACGAAAGATCGATCCCACGTATGTGACGGAAAAAGAAATCCACAAACCACGCTAAAGGAGAAGAGGCTATGCAAACGGCTCGAGAAGAACGTCTACAAAAACTTGCGCTCGCGTACCGGGACGTCGAGTGGCTCGGCACACGTTGGTACTGGAATGTGCTCTTATTCATAACAGTCGGTATCTTGATCGAGTGGACCGATATCCCCTTGTTGATTTTGACGATTCCAGCCCTTTTTCTCAGCTCCGATTTTCGCTACCAACTAAAAAAACGAAAAATTTTAGACGGCTACATCTCAAAAGCACAGGTCCGTCGGCAATTTTTACTCCGTGTCGGTAGTCACGTCCTACTGTACGTTGTCTTAACGATCGTCATCATCCAGACGATCGAGGGACCGTTCTGGCAGATGCTTGTGGCGATCTTTGCGATTTTAACACCGCTCTATTTCATCAGCGAATGGATCATCCGACGCGATGGGGCGCGTGACCCGGACTATATCAGTGACGGAGAAGTAGCCCGCTTCGTCAGACAGAAAGGAACATCGAAATGGAACACCTATTCGAGCGACAAGCACGTCTAAATGTAATGAAACGTCCAGTGCATGTCATCGCTTATTTCTTTTTGATCCCTGTATTGATTTTTGCGGTATTTGCTTGGTTTGTTTCGGCAATTACATCCGCCTTTCTTCCAATCATGCTCTTTTGTCTTTGCGCGACGGCAGTCGCTCGAGAAATCGTCCGGTTACGGCTCATGAAGTCGTATTTAACACCGACTATCTATCAACAAACTGTCCAAAAAGTAGCTCGTCTGACAATCATCGGTTATGTTGTGGCGGGGCTGATTTACTTTGTCATGCAGTCGATTCCAAGTGCCTCTGGTTATTTATTTGGCATCTTCCTCTTTTGGGTTGGTGGAGTCAGTCTTGGTGTCACTCGACTGAACCGGTTAGTCAAACAAATCGATCCGGCGTACGTGACGATGGGTGAAATCGAACGTGCGTGGTGGAAACGTTAAAGCAAAAAGTCCGCATTAATCAGCGAAAGTGATATGCTCCCCAAAAAGTAGACAGTTGAAATAACAAAAACTGTTTACTTTTTTGAAGGGAGCTTTTTCTATGACTACATCTAAGTTTTCGTCAGATGAAAAACTAAGAATCATTAAGATGTGTGAAGACGGAATCGACTCGATCAAATCGATTGCCTCGCTCTTCGAGCTTTCAGTCAGCACCTTAAATAGATGGAGGACAAAATATCGTACGGGCGGCTCCATGGCACTTCGTAATCGAACAAAGTGGACGCGTTATCCGGAAGAACTAAAGATGGAGGCTATACGTGCAGTACTCGACCAAAAAGAATCGCTTATTAGCGCTACGGCACGGTTTGATATCTCGGATAAAGGTCTACTTGCGAAGTGGATAGAGAAGTATACTAGTCATAGTACTCAAGGGAAACCATTGAAGGAGCGATCCATTATGACTAGAGGTAGAACCACCACATTCGAAGAACGTGTTCAGGCAGTTATGGACTGTATACAAAGCGGAAAAGACTATCAACGCATCATGGAGACCCATCGGGTCTCATACCAACAAATCTATAGTTGGGTAAGAAAGTTCGAGAAGGACGGAATCGACGCACTGATGGACCGTCGCGGGCGTCAGAAGCCAGTAGAAGAATTGACGGATGAAGAACGTTTGGCGTTAGAGCTGAAACGACTCGAGCGAGAAAATGAGCGTCTACGCATGGAGAATGATTTCTTAAAAAAGTTAGAGGAGATCGAGAGGAGGTCACGTTAAGTCAAATTCGTCTTCAAGATAAATATGAAGCCATCCAATCATCGGTAGAGCAATTTGGTTACCCAATCATCGCCCTATGTCACCTCGCTGGTGTCTCGCGCGCTGCCTACTACAAGTGGTTACGCCGGATTGGCATACCGCAGACACGTGAAACGGAGAACATGAAAATCATCGAAGAGATGAACGAGATCCACCTTGCGGTGAACGGAATTTATGGCTACCGACGGATGACATTGAACCTGAAACGCCGTTTCGGAAGAAACGTCAACGCAAAGCGTGTCCGTCGTCTGATGCATATCGCCGGTATTCATTGCGTCATACGCCGGAAACGTCCTTTGTATATTCGTAATCGCCCTCAACAGACCGCAGAGAACATTCTGAACCGTGATTTCAACGCGGCAGGACCGAACCAAAAATGGGTGACGGATGTCACGGAACTGAAGTACGGCGCCTCTCAGAAGGCATATTTGAGCGCCATACTAGACCTATATGATGGATCCATCCGTGCCTTCGTTCTTGGGCACTCCAATAATAATCAGCTCGTGTTCGATACTCTCGAACTCGCCCTACAGGGCGCACCGGGAAGTCGTCCCTTGCTTCATAGTGATCGAGGATTTCAATATACGTCTCATGCGTTTCGTCATATGACACGCGTAGCAGGCATTACACAAAGCATGTCTCGGGTTGGAAGATGTATTGATAACGGTCCGATGGAGTCTTTTTGGGGAGCGTTGAAGTGCGAAAGTTATTATCTACATAAGTTTGTGGAGTTCGACGAACTCCGACTCGCGATCCAGAAATATATTCACTTCTATAATGAAGAACGGTACCAACAACGATTAAACGGCTTGGCTCCGTTAGAATACAGAGCTCAAGCCGTTTAAAAGATTTTTATTATTTGTCCTGTCTACTTGACAGGGAGCAGTTCAGATTTTTGATTATTTTTTTAACAAGAGATAGATGAAGTATGGTGCTCCAATCAAGGCGACGACAATCCCAGCCGGTACACCGTCTGGTCCCGCGATGTTGCGTCCAATCGTATCAGCGAACGCAAGCAACCAGCCGCCGAGTAAGAGGGCAATCGGCAGAAAGAACTGATGCCGTGGTCCAACGAGCGCGCGGGCGATATGCGGCGCCATCAGACCGATGAAGGAAATCCCACCGGTGACAGAAACGGCAGCAGCGGCGAGCGCAACAGCTGTCAACAAGAGTTGGATCCGTTCTTTTTCAATCGCGACGCCAACACCAATCGCGACCGGTTCATTCAAGGCAAGCAGATTGAGCTTATTCGCCTTGTAGAATGTCAGTGGAATCAAGACGAGTAACCACGGTAACAGTGAGTAGACGAAAACCCAGTCCGTCCCCCAGATGTTACCAGCGAGCCATTTGGCGATGAAGTCAACCTTTTCGCGACGCGTCGATGAAATCAGGATGACCATGATTCCAGACAGTGCCATCGAGAAGCCGACACCGGTCAAAATCAACCGAATCGGTTGGAGTCCTTGTAAACGGTCGTACGAGAACAGGTAGATCGCTGTCGCGGTGACGAGTGCACCGAAGAAGGCGGCGATCGGTAACAGATAGATGAATGACCCGACATCGGTCGGGAAGTACAGGAAGAACAAGGCGACGGCGACGCCAGCTCCCGTATTGATGCCGATGATACCAGGATCAGCGAGTTCATTGCGGGTGATGCCTTGTAAGATTGCACCGGATAAGGCAAGTGCCATTCCCGCCATGACGGTGATGAGCAGTCGGGGTAAGCGGAGCGAATAGAGGACGAACTCCTCTTTGAACGATCCGTTTCCAAGTAACGTCGGCAGTAAACGATCGTACGAGAGAGAAGCAGGTCCAAGACCGATGCTGACGACGAGTGTTGCGATCAATAGTGCCAGCAACGTCCAAAACGTCAGTTGCTGGCGACGGCGTAAACGAGATTCCATCATGAGAAAGCACGCCCTCCTTTCCGAACGATCAAGAGGAAGAACGGTAGCCCGAGCATCGAGACGATTGCGATGACTGGCGTTTCATAGGGCGCGTACAGCGTCCGTCCGATCGTATCGGCAAGCAACATGAACGTTGCGCCAAAGATCGCGGTCATCGGCAGGATGAATCGATAGTCCGTCCCGACGATCGCACGGACGATATGCGGAATCATCAGCCCGATGAACGCCATGTTACCGACGAGGGCAACAGCAGCACCGGCAAGCAGGATGACGACGACATAGAGCACCGCCTTGATCCGCTGGATGTTCTGTCCGAGTCCGAGCGCGACTTCTTCCGAAAGACTGAGAATCGTCAATTGCCGCGAGAAAATGAACGCAATCACGATACCGATCGCGATGACCGGCGCGATGACTTGCAGTTGTCCCCAGGTCGAGCCGACGAGTCCCCCGGACGTCCATTGTGAGACATCTTGGGCAATCTTGAAGTAGATCCCGATGCCTTCCGCAATCGCGTACAGAAACGCTGAAATCGCGGAACCAGCAAGGACGATCCGGAGCGGTGAGAAGCCACCTTTTTTCGAAGCCCCGATTCCAAAGACAAGTGCTGCCCCGAGTGCTGCTCCGACGAAACACGCGATCATGATTCCGAAGTAGTCAATTTTCGGGAACAGGACGATGACGAGCGCCAGTGCTGCATTCGCACCCGCCGTCAAACCGAGCAGACCGGGATCGGCGAGAGGATTGCGTGTCATTGCTTGCATGATGGCACCTGAGACACCGAGTGCTGCTCCGACGAGGATCGCTGCCAGTTCCCGTGGCAAGCGGATTTCCTGGACGATTTTTGCTTTTTCATTCAACGGTCCGAACGTCAAAGCGTTCCAGACTTCGCGCGTCGTCGTATCGGCGGCACCGAACGTCATTGCGATCCAGAACATCCCGAAAAAGAGGACGAGACCGAGTGTGATTTTAATGCCGAACGGAATTCGACCAGCTGACATGAATGTCGCCTCCATTTCTGATTCAGTGAGTGAGCCACAAAAAAAGGGAGGAATCCCGCAGGTTCCCTCCCTTATTCATTATGCGCCAAGGAAACTTTTCTTGAAGAACTCGAGTTGACGTTCGAGTGTGAGCGGATCGTTGAAGTAGAATTCCTTCGAATCGACTTCGAAGACACGATCGTTTTTGACGGCTGGAATGTTCTTGAACGTATCCGTTTTCGTGAATGAGTTGTCCGCTTCCGCACTCTTACTGAAGACGAGGTAGTCGCCTGCGTATTCAGGAAGGACTTCTGGTGACAATGCGTAGTATCCGTCTTTTAATGCCATCTTCGTGACTTTATCCGGCATTTTCAATTTCATTTCTTGGTAGAGAATCTCTGTTCCACGACCCCAGTTATCGCCGAAGACGTAGAGTTGTTTATCGAAGCTTTCGATGACAGAAACAGTAGCATCTTCACCGATTTTTGCTTTGATGTCTTTACCGGCAGCAGCAGCGCGTGTTTTGAAGTCTTTGACCCAGTCGCGTGCTTCTTGCTCTTTGTTGAGCAATTTACCGATTTCGATGTGTTGCGTCAAGTAGTCGACTTTTCCGTATGTGTACGTAACTGTCGGAGCAATCTTTTTAATTTTATCGAGGTTTTTCGTTGTTGAGTAGCCGATGATCAAATCGGGTTCGAGTTCGATGATTTTTTCAACGTTCTCTTCCGATACTTCCGTGACATCTTTGAGTTTGTCGAACTTCGGATTCGCTTTTGACCACGAATCGACACCAACGACAGGAACGTCGAGTGCCATGACGTTGCCGGCAAAACCAGCGAGGACGACGACACGTTTTGGATTAGCCGGAACTTTAATGTCACCATTCTCCGATTTGTACGTGATCGTCTCGTTTTTCGACCCAGATGCTGCGTCGTCTTTTTTCTCTGTATTGCCACACGCTGCGATGACGAGCGTGAGAATGAGTAGAACCGGTAAAAGTAGTTTCTTCATGATTCAATCTCCCTTGATTAAGTTGTAGGTGATACACATCGGCTTGTTCGTCCGCGGATCGCGTCCGATTTCAGCATCGATATGGAATACTTCTTGTAAGACGTCTTTTGCGATGACTTCCTCACACGTTCCGGCTTTGACGACTTCACCGTTTTTCATGGCGATGATATAGTCGGCGAACCGTGCCGCTTGATTCAAATCATGCAGGACCATGACGATCGTCCGTCCTTCGGTCCGGTTGAGATGCTCGAGCAGTTCGAGCACCTCGAGTTGGTGGGCGAGATCAAGATAAGTCGTCGGTTCATCGAGGAAGATGATGTCCGTCTCTTGGGCGAGTGCCATCGCAATCCAGACCCGTTGACGTTGACCACCCGACAGCGCATCGACCGGACGGTGTTTGAATGCCATCGTATCCGTTGCTTCGAGTGCCCAATCGATGATCTCGTAATCGTGTTTCGTCAAGCGTCCGAATCCTTTTTGGTACGGGAAACGACCGTATGAGACGAGCTCTGCGACCGTCAGACCACTTGCACTCTCTGGAGTTTGTGGCAGAATAGCCATTTTCCGGGCAAGTAGCTTCGTGCTTTCCTTGGCGATATCGAGACCATCGAGCAATGCACGTCCTGATTGATGAGGAATGATCCGTGTCATCGCTTTCAATAAAGTCGATTTGCCACATCCGTTCGCCCCAATGATCGTCGTGATTTGTCGATCGGGAATTTGGACGGACAAATCTTTGACGATGGGACGATCACCGTAGCCGATATTGATTTCTTCTGTTGCTAGACGTACCATACGCGACGACTCCTTCGTTGTTCTCTCCATTTACAATGATAATGATTATCACTATCGTCTCATTAACCATACCAGTCCTATAAAAACGCTGTCAACATTTTTTCTTGTGTTCAAGAGATGTTCACGTTATCATGAGGGAGTGAGAATGATAATCAGTCGTAATCAAAGACGAGGAGTGAGTGAGATGAGGGAACAGGAGTTGTTCGACGTAACGATCATCGGCGGAGGACCAGCAGGGTTATATTCGACGTTCTATAGTGGTCTTCGGGGCATGAAGACGAAATTGATCGAGTATCAAGCAGAACTCGGAGGAAAACTGCACGTCTATCCGGAAAAGATGATCTGGGACGTCGGCGGACAGCCGCCAATCACCGGTGAAAAACTCATGGCTCAACTCGTCGAACAGGGACTGACGTTCCAACCGACTGTTCAATTGAATGAAAAGATTATCTCGATCGCAAAAGACGTCTTCGGGAACTTCGTCTTAGAAGCAGAATCGGGTCAGATCCATTATTCGAAGACGGTCATCGTTGCGGTCGGCGGCGGCATCCTCAATCCACAAAAATTAAAAGTCGAGGGTGCGGAGCGCTTTGAAGTGTCGAACTTGAACTATACGGTCAAATCGATTGAACGTTTTAAAGGAAAGACCGTCATCGTCTCAGGTGGTGGAAATTCTGCGATTGACTGGGCGAACGAGCTCGAACCGGTCGCGAAAAAAGTCTACGTCACGTATCGCCGGGATTGTTTCTCGGGGCACGAGGCGCAAGTCGATCAGCTCGTCAAAAGTTCTGCTGTCTGTCTCCTTAATACGACGATTCACAAGCTGATCGCAAGTCCTGATCATCAACGGATCGCATCAGTCGAATTGATCGACTGTCAAACAGACGAAATCGTCGAGATTCCAATTGATGAAGTCATCATCAATCATGGGTATGAACAGGATGCAGCACTGCTTGACGCGTGTGATCTCGATATCGCACGGGTCGATGACTTCTATATCGCGGGTAACGCGGCGAGCGAATCAAGTGTACCGGGACTATATGCTGCCGGAGATATTCTTTCGCACGACGGGAAGGTTCACTTGATCTCAGGTGCCTTCCAAGATGCAGCGAACGCCGTCAACCGGGCGAAACGCTTCATCGAGCCGGAAGCGCCAAAAGTAGCGATGGTCTCATCACACAATGAAGTCTTCAAAAAACGCAATCGAGCGTTGATTGAGGAACGCGTTAATCAACAATCTTGAATAATGTTTAAACGTCCAAAATGCTTGGAAACAAGCGGATTTTGGACGTTTTTTTGTATGAATTTCATTTTTGTACTATAACAGAACGATTTGACAACATACTGTATTTAGGACAAAATTCTACTTATGTTCCACTACATGTAGGATACAAGTAAGACGGATGTATAAGGAGGAAGGGTATGACAACTACGAAACGTAAGCCAATTGGCCTTGCCTGGCAAATTTTAATCGGCTTGATTCTCGGGATCACAGTCGGTGGTGTATTTTATGGGAATCCCCATGTCGCGGAGTGGCTTAAGCCAATCGGTGACATCTTTATCCGGATGATGAAAATGATCGTCGTTCCGATCGTCTTCACGACGATCGTTCTCGGTGTCTCATCAGTCGGTAGTCCGAAAAGTCTCGGACGTCTCGGCGTCAAGACGCTCGGTTACTTCACGATCGTGACGATGATCGCGATCTTCACGGGGCTGTTCGCAGCCAATCTCGTTGAACCGGGTGCTGGTATTAACATGTCGACACTCGATAAAACGGACATCTCGACGTATGTCGAAACAGAAGAGACGACACAAGATGCAGGACTCGTCGACAAGATCGTCAACATCGTCCCGACGAATATCTTGGACGCGATGGTCCGCGGTGATATGCTCGCAATCATTTTCTTCTCGGTCTTATTCGGACTCGGTGTCGGTTTTGCAGGAGAGAAAGGTCAACCGGTCGTTCGCTTCTTTGAAGGCGTCGCAGCAGCGATGTTCAATCTCGTCAATATCGTCATGAAGTTCGCGCCGATCGGTGTCTTCGCCTTGATCGGTGTCACGGTCTCGACGTTCGGAATTGAATCGCTCGGTTCATTGTTTAAACTGATTGCGACATTATACGTCACAGCGCTTCTTTTCATGGTGATCGTCTTCGGTGCCATCATGAAGTGGGTCGGCATTCGTGTTTCTGATTTCACGCGTATCTTCAAGGACGAGTTATTGCTGACGTATTCGACGGCATCGTCTGAGACGGTACTGCCACGGATCATGGAAAAACTCGAGAAGATGGGTGTTCCGAAATCAATCGTTAGCTTTGTCGTACCGACGGGTTATTCGTTTAACCTTGATGGATCTGCGCTTTATCAAGCGCTCGCAGCCTTGTTCATCGCACAGATGTACGGGATTGATCTCTCGATCGGAACACAGCTGACGCTTGTCTTCGTCTTAATGCTGACATCAAAAGGGATGGCTGCCGTTCCTGGCGTCTCCTTCGTCGTTTTACTCGCAACACTCGGTACGGTCGGTATCCCGGCAGAAGGACTTGCCTTCATCGCGGGGATTGACCGAATCATGGATATGATGCGCTCGGTCGTCAACGTCACAGGAAACACGCTCGCTTCACTCGTCATCGCGAAGTGGGAAGGTGTTCTGGACGAAGACCAACTCGAGACATTCATGTCGACAGAAGGTAAAAAAGACGACGTCCGCAGTGCGTGATTGTCGTAAATATAAGGAAGGACTGAATCGTCAGTCCTTCTTTTTTCGTTCCTGAAAATAGATTAAAGTCGATTATTTTTAAAGAAAATCGCTTATTTTTGATTATAGTTAAAATAATGTTTAATATTATTTATTTTAAAGTTAATATTATTGATATAATCATAAGGGAGAGGCGATAGGATGCAAATGGTAAGAATCGTCATTGGTATTGTCACAGTCTGTATCGTACAATTTTACTTAGCAAGACGCGGGAGAGTCTGGAGTCTCATCATTCCAGCCATCATTATCGGCCTCGGAATTTACTGGTATTACGGAACAGGACCACACACATCGGATCGGGAGTCAGTGATCCGAATCGGTACGTGTGTGGGGTTGTCCATGATGATCTCAATGGCTGAGATGGGCGTCGACTCGCGCCGCAAGCAACTAAAGCGTGAAAAAGAACGAATGGAGATTCAAGATTTTTGACACTCCCACGATTAAAACCGTGGGATTCTGAAGTGCTTATGTGAGCGCAGTCCATTTCTGTTTTGCTCAAGCCTTCAGATAAGGGTGTGCCATCACCCCTCCTGAGACAGACCGTATAGGTTCTCAGGCTGGTGGACTGTTACCATCCACCACAGGTCGTTGCAGGTGTGTCCATCTGATGTTTTAGCGTCTTTTGCATGACGACAGGCATCGTTTTACCGGTCACATGTTTTCATGACCGAACCGTATACGATTTTCAAGGGGCGATGGACGCAGGTGTTTTAGAGACTTGTACTTGTCTATGAAATAGATATACCCGAACGTCGGATGGAAAAACATCCGAACTCACTTTCATCCCATGCCTAAAGGCTGGCTATGCCCGATATGGGCTTTCCCGTTTGTAAAATCTGTAAGAGAAGTGAGGGAACACGATGGAACGACAAGACGTGCCCGCTTGGGTACTGGCACTCGAACAGGAACATCTCGAGTTCATCCGGAAGTTCGTCTTGAGCTCTGGTTCGTTGAAGGATATGGCAACTGCCTATCAAGTATCCTACCCGACCGTCCGGGCGAAGTTGAACCAGTTGATCGAGCGGATTGATTCGGTGCAGCAGGAAGATGTCGAATTCGTCAATATGATCAAGAACTTGGTCTTAGATGAACGGTTGAGTCTCGATGTGGCGAAGACGATCATCGATTCCTACCGCAAGGGTCAAGCGAAAGAATAAACCAAAAAACGAGATTTCCGCCTGACGGAAATCTCGTTTTTTTATTGCTTGTCGTTCTTTTTGTCCTGTTCCTTCTTGATCATCTTCTTTGCTGCTGCGCGGAAGCGGAAGATCAAGTAGAGACGGTAGAAGTCGATCGCGGCGAACAATGTCAACAGGATCGTCCAGAAGTTGAAGACCGTTCCTGCCTCGACTGAATTGTTGTAAGCAAGGAACATGAAGAGAATACCAAATA
Organism: Exiguobacterium sp. FSL W8-0210; assembly: GCF_038006045.1. Taxonomy (NCBI): domain Bacteria; kingdom Bacillati; phylum Bacillota; class Bacilli; order Caryophanales; genus Exiguobacterium; species Exiguobacterium sp. FSL W8-0210. The sequence continues at coordinate 2,833,929 of NZ_JBBOUK010000001.1, read as the reverse complement.
TGGCATAGAACACTGCCATGAAGTTCGAGCTTTGACGCATGAAAACACGACCTTTCGTAAATTAAGACATCGCGTAGATGGCGAGTACGACGATTCCGTTGTTAAAGACATGGATGGCGATCGGAGCAATGATCCGGCGCGTCTTGACGAAGACGAGCGAGAAGACAAAACTCATCGCGACATAGATTAAAAATTTGTTGTCTTGGTGAATCAGTCCGAACAAGGCACCCGTCAAGATGAAGCTGAAGAAGAAACCGAGCTTCGAGGAGAGATTGCCGAACAGGATATGCCGGAACAAGAACTCTTCCATGATCGGTCCAAGCAAGACGACCATGACTTGCAGGAGTGGGATGACTTGGATCGCTTGGATGATCTGATCCGTATTTTGCGATTTCGCGACATTTTCGATCCCGCCTGCCATCCAGGCATCAATCAAATTGACGCTGATCAAGAGCGCATACAAGAGCACGATCCCGATTCCGATCCATTTCAACGTATCCATCGGATCGGTTTGACGTCCCTCTGCCTTCCACTTCTGCCAATCGGGGCGCAAGCAGTAGTAGGAGACGATGACAGCGACCGTAAAGCCGATCGCAAGCCACCAACCGGCGACGTCAGCAATGACATTCTTCGGAAGGAAATACTGGAACGAACCCGGAACCAATTGGACGATCAGATAGATGATGATCGGGATGACGTGACGCTTTTGCCACTTCTCCGCCATCACGAAAGGCAGACTGATTGGATTTTTCATCGTACAGGACACAACTCCTTTGTAATGAAGGTACTGTCCCGATTGTAACAAACAAACGGTCTTGGCGCACGATTGACGATGATTCAAAGGTGTCGATTTCGGGAAAACGGATAAAGGTTCAGGCTTGAATTCAGAAGAGAAAGCGTATAAGATAAAAATATGTTAGCACTCAACGAAAGTGAGTGCTAAAAAACAGTCATTTTCAAGGAGGATGTTTCGCATGTTAAAACCACTTGGTGATCGCATCGTGATCGAAGTCGTTAAAAAAGAAGAAACAACACTCGGAGGAATCGTTCTTCCTGGGTCAGCGAAAGAAAAACCACAAGAGGGTAAAGTCGTCGCTGTCGGTACAGGCCGTGTGACAGAGCAAGGCGTACGTGTACCACTTGAAGTGAGTGTCGGAGATCACGTCATCTATGCACAATATGCCGGTTCAGAAGTCAAAGTCGACGGCAATGAATACTTAATTTTACGCGAAAGCGATATTTTGGCAGTAGCCGAGTAATTCAGTTAATCATCTAAAGGGGGATTTCAGTCATGGCAAAAGACATTTTATTCAGTGAAGAAGCACGTCGGGCAATGCTCCGCGGGGTCGACGCATTAGCGGATGCAGTCAAAGTCACGATCGGACCAAAAGGACGCAACGTCGTCCTCGAGCGGAAGTTCGGTTCACCACTCATCACGAATGATGGTGTGACGATCGCGAAAGAAATCGAACTCGAAGATCACTTCGAGAACATGGGTGCAAAACTCGTCGCAGAAGTTGCCTCAAAAACGAATGAGATCGCAGGGGATGGTACGACAACAGCGACAGTCCTCGCACAAGCGATGATTCGGGAAGGTCTTAAAAACGTCACAGCGGGCGCAAACCCGATGGTCATCCGTAAAGGAATCGAAAAAGCGGTCCGTCGCGCTGTCGAAGAGTTGCACACGATCGCTAAACCGATTGAAGGTAAAGAAGCAATCGCCCAAGTCGCAGCGATCTCAGCCGCAGACGAAGAAGTCGGTCAATTGATTGCAGAAGCGATGGAACGTGTCGGTCAAGATGGTGTCATCACGATCGAAGAATCACGTGGCTTCACGACAGAACTCGACGTCGTCGAAGGGATGCAGTTCGATCGTGGTTACGCGTCACCATATATGATCACAGATTCAGACAAGATGGAAGCGGTCCTTGAGAACCCATACATCCTCGTCACGGACAAAAAGATCTCAAACATCCAAGAGATTCTTCCAGTCCTCGAGCAAGTCGTCCAACAAAACAAACCACTTCTCATCATCGCAGAAGACGTCGAAGGCGAAGCACTCGCGACACTCGTCGTCAACAAACTCCGTGGTACGTTCAACGCGGTAGCAGTCAAAGCACCAGGCTTTGGTGACCGCCGTAAAGCGATGCTTGAGGACATCTCGATCGTCACAGGTGCAGAATTGATCACAGAAGACCTCGGTCTTGATCTGAAAGAAACACAAATCACGCAACTCGGTCGCGCGTCGAAAGTCGTCGTCTCAAAAGACAACACGACAATCGTCGAAGGTCACGGACACGGCGATTCAATCGAAGCACGCGTCGGGACGATCCGTGCGCAAATCGAAGAAACGACAAGTGACTTCGATCGCGAGAAATTACAAGAGCGTTTGGCGAAACTCGCAGGCGGCGTAGCCGTCGTTAAAGTCGGGGCAGCAACGGAGACAGAACTCAAAGAACGTAAGCTCCGAATTGAAGATGCACTCAACGCGACACGCGCAGCAGTCGAAGAAGGCATCGTAGCAGGTGGGGGAACAGCTCTCATTCACGTCACGAAAGCCGTCGAATCGATTCTGTCAGTCTCAACAGGCGACGAAGCAACAGGCGTCAACATCGTTCTTCGCGCACTCGAAGCACCACTTCGTCAAATCGCGGAAAACGCGGGTCAAGAAGGTTCAGTCATCGTCGAGCGTCTCAAGCATGAAGCGCCAGGAATGGGCTACAATGCGGCAACAGACGAGTATGTCGACATGATTGAAACAGGAATCGTCGACCCAGCGAAAGTGACGCGTTCAGCACTTCAAAACGCGGCGTCCGTTTCAGCGATGTTCTTAACGACGGAAGCCGTCATCGCTGATAAACCAGAACCAGCCGGATCTGCTCCTGCAATGCCTGATATGGGCGGCATGGGTGGAATGGGCGGAATGATGTAAGCTATTTCATCTGTAAGTACCGAATCCTAATAAATAGGGTTCGGTACTTTTTATTTACGATAGTATACTTAATAGTTGAAAGAATTACATAAGCACCACTCATCAGTTTAGAGATAAAGATAATGAAAGAGGAGACGTCAAGTGAATGAAATTTTAAAAGGCATAGTAACATCAGGTACGCTTATCGTCGCAATCGGTGCTCAAAACGCTTTTGTCCTTAAACAAGGCTTATTAAGGAATAATATTTTCTGGGTAGCGCTAGTTTGTTTTTTATGCGATGTGTTGTTGATGTGCATGGGCGTACTAGGGATTGGTACCGCCATTAAGAATAATACGTTTGCAAATGTTGGTCTTGCGAGTGTTGGAGGACTATTTCTACTCCTATACGGATTCAAATCTTTTCGTAGTGCATTTTCGTCATCACACACAATGGATGTTTCAACAGCTCCTAAAATCATGACCATTCCCAAAACAATCTTACTCACATTAGCGATTACACTTTTAAATCCACATGTGTATTTAGATACGGTCGTCATCATCGGTGGCATAGCTGGGACTTTGACATTTGATCAAAAAGTTAATTTCTTGATCGGAGCTTTGATTGCCTCCTTTGTCTGGTTTTTTGGTTTAGGATACGGGGCGAGATGGTTAATGCCTGTATTTAAAAAACCGATGGCTTGGAAAGTATTAGATTTTGGAATCGGTTGTTTGATGTTTTGGCTCTCGTATCAATTGATTCAGTTTGCACTAGAAGCAATTTAAAAAGACTTGAAGATTAATAATGAAACACAAATAGACCAACAAGCTTGACTCCTCAAAAGACGTGAAAAAAGTCAGGCTTGTTGGCTTTTTAGAAAATTAGACACGATGCGATTACTTCAGCTCATTCTCTTCAATAATCTTATCCGATATCTTTAATTGTTCGCTCACATCTTTCACCTGATTGCGACAGAACTTCATCTCGGTTTTTTTCTCAGTCGACACGTCATAGCAGGTACCTTCACCGGATGCTTTCGTCAAATCCGCTTCATAGTAATAGTCCTTGTAGCGGAACGAACCATCGCGGAAGCCCGTCAGGTTTGGTTTGTCATCGACGAGGGATTGCCCCATCATATAGGATGTTTTGAGATTCAATAAGTCAATGATCGTTGGTGCGATATCAATTTGTCCGCCATTTTCTTTCATGATCCGACCGGTTTGTTGGTCGGGTTTTTTGATGAAGAGTGGAATGCGTCGTTCGAGTTCAAAGGCAGCAACCGGAGACGAGACATCCGCCTTTTTGCGCATCTCGCTCCCTTCATTGACGAGTCCACTATCGTGATCACCATAAAAGATGACGAGGGACTGATCCCAAAGATCCCGTTGTTTTAACTCGTCGATCATCTTTCCGACACCGGTATCGACGTAATGGACAGTCTGGTAATACCGTTTCAACATCGGATCCTTATATCCGGACAGATCAAGCGTCTGATCTTCCTTGTCAATCTCATACGGTGTATGACTCGTCAGCGCAACTAAAAACGAGAAGAACGGTTTTTGTAACGTCTCCATATGATCAATCGATTCGAGGAAGAATTGCTGATCGTTTAACGCCATTCCGATTTTCTTCTCTTTTGAATAATCCTTTTGGCTGAAGAAGTGCTTAAAACCAATATTCTTGTAGACATCGTCACGGTTCCAAAAGCCTTTTTCATAGGCATGCATTGCTGCCGTATCGTATCCATTTTTCTCAAGTAACGCAGGAAGCGGCTCGAATTCATTCGTCGGATATTGCGTATAGACAGAGCCTGATTTCAATGGATAAAGTGAGGTGTTCGTGATGAACTCGGCGTCCGAAGTTCGTCCTTCATGCGTCTGGTGATAGAGCGACGAGAAGTAGAGCGATTCCTTCTTCAATTGATTTAGGTTCGGCGTCACTTCTTCACCGTTGATGGTTTGGTCGATGACTGAAGCCTGGAACGATTCGAGCTGTACCAAAATGATATTCGGTGTCTGCTTCGGACCGGTTGGATTCGTCTGTTCCTTTTGATTGATGCGCTGTTTCTCCTGTGCCGTCAGTCCGTCGCCGGTTCGTCCGGTCACGCCTTTAAACACATCCCATCCGTGATAACCCCAAAAGCCAAACAGGTAGTAGTCACGCATATCGGAGATCGTTGCCGTCGGTTGACGCTCTTCCGTTAGCGTCCGGTACGTCAGTAGCGAAGCAGACAAGACGATACCACTGACTGCAAGGATTCCAGCCGTCCGGCGTCGTGTTTGCGTCGTCGTCACTTCCGGTCGCTTGCGGAAAACGAAAAGCAGAAGTAGGAAAATCAAACTATCGGCGAACAAAAGGAAGTCTTGCGGTACGATCAAAGCCGTGAAGCCGCTACTGACGTCACTCATCTGCGTCATCTGTGAGAGGAGCGAGACGGAGAGGAAGTCCTCGAAGTAACGGTAGTACCACATGTCGGAAGCTAGCAGAAAACTGTGCGCGAGCAGTAGACCGAGCCAGACCCAGCGGCGTTTATTCCACGGAATCAGTAACGTCCAGCTCGACAGGATCAGCATCCCGGCCAGGTTCATGAGTGTTAAGTGGAGCGAAAGATCGGTCTTTGTAAAGTAACTAAACAGCATGAACTTCAGCATGCCGAGTAATAAATAAAGGGTGTAGCGAATTGCCATGGTCAGTACTCCTTACGTGTGTCGTCACACAGTCTTTACCCTAAACGTTTGATGGTGGAACGCCCAGATGTGGACAGCCATATTCGCTCGTTCCATGATGTAGTCGAAAAATTGGTCTAAATTTCCTCTTGAATTCAAACAATTGACGTTAATTTGCGCAGAAAGCGGGAATAGAAAGCGTGTACGTCCATCGTCCGTCACTGTCTTTTAAAAAAGGAGCGAAGTCATGTCAAACGTGAAACTAGCGGTCATCTATTACAGCGCAACCGGAACGAACCATCAACTTGCCTCATGGGCAAAAGAAGCGGGAGAAGCAGCAGGGGCAGAAGTCCGCCTTGCAAAAATCAAGGAGACAGCCCCAGCAGAAGCGATTGCTTCGAACCCATTGTGGCAAAAGCATGCGGATGCCACACGTGATATCGAAGAAGCGACACCGGATCTACTCGACTGGGCAGATGCGATTATCTTTAGCGTCCCGACACGTTACGGTCATGTCCCAGGACAATTCCAACAGTTCCTCGACACGACAGGCGGACTGTGGGCACAAGGCAAACTCGTTAATAAAGTCGTCAGTGCGATGTCGTCGGCACAGAATCCGCATGGCGGTCAGGAAGCGACTGTTCTCGCAGTTTATACGACGATGTTCCACTGGGGTGCAATCGTTGCTGCGCCAGGTTATTCAGATCCTGTCTTGTTCGCAGCGGGCGGAAATCCATACGGTACATCGGTGACTGTCGACCAAGACGGCAACATGGTTGAATCCGTCGAACCAGCCGTGCGACATCAAGCGAAACGGACGGTTGAAGTGGCAAGCCGTCTCAACTCATAACATTACCTAATTTAAAAAGCGCCGGAATGCGGATTCGCATTCTGGCGCTTTTTCATATGCATCATGTATTTTGCGTCAACGGAAGTTCGACTGTGAACGTCGAGCCTTGTCCTTTGATCGACTCGACATGGATTTCTCCCTCATGTCCACGCGCAATTTCGCGACAGATTGAGAGCCCAAGACCAGTACCGCCGATTTGACGGGTGTCCGAATTGTCGACACGATAGAATTTTTGGAACAGGTTACTCATCGCGGAAGCCGGAATCCCGATGCCCTCATCTTGAATCGCGACGGTGACACGTGATTCGTGTCGCGTCAGTTGGATATCGATCGTTCCACCAGCCGGTGAGTATTTGATCGCATTGTTGATCAGGTTACTGAACAATTGGCGAATCTTCTTCGCATCCCCCTCGACGATCAGCGGTTCGACGTTTCGGAATATTTCAATCGCGTGGGAAGAAGACGACAGGCTATGCAACTGTTTCAAATCACGAATCATCGCGACGATATCGAACGGTGCCATCTCGTATTCCTGACGGTTTGCTTCCATCCGTTGCAGGTCGAGGAAGTCATTGATCAACAGTGAAAGACGCTCCGTTTCCGAATGGACCGCTTCGAGATACTTCTTCTGTCGCTTCGGTGGCAGGTCACGCTGAATCATCAGCTCAGTAAAGCCATAGATCGACGAGAGTGGTGTCCGCAGTTCGTGCGAGATTGTCGAGACGAGTTCGTTTTTGATTCGATCGATCTCGACTTCGTTCGTCACGTCACGTAAGACGAGCAGAATCCCGCGGAACTGTCCACCATAATGAATGCTCTCGGAATACGTCTTGATGAAGCGTCGCTCGTGATCGATCGAGAAGGTGATCCCTTCACCGATTTCACGCTGAACGAACGTCTTTTTCAAGTAACGTTCGAATTCCGGTAGTTGGTCGACGCGATGCTTGAGTTGAACGACAGAAGGAGTGATGTTCATCAGTCCGTTCTCATCGAGACTTTCATCAACCGGGTGATCGAACAGGTCAAGCAACGGTCGGTTGATCAATTGAATATCGCCTTCGGGTTCGATATAGACGATCGATTCACGAATCGAGTTCAATAGTCGCGCCGTTTTTTCCCGCTCGCGTTCAATCTCATCGAACGTCCGCATCCGCAAGAGTGACAATGCCAGCTGGCGCGCGAAAGCGGCTAGTTCTTCCAGCTCGTAACGATCAAACCGATCTTGATCGCGGGACAAGAAGATATAGGCGATGATCTCATTTTGACTCGGATCAAGAACCGGTGTGACGGCGCGTGCGACTTCGTCCTCGAACTGTGTATGCGGTCGTTTATCTTGTCGCGACTCACGCAATAACGGCTCAATCGTTGGCATCCAATCCTCGACTGTGAGCGGTGTCTGTGGATAAAAGACGATATCGATGACTTTTGTTCCTTCTTTAAAGATCAGTGCGCCTTGATCAGACTGCGTGATCTCAACCATCTTTTGGATGACAGAAGGATAAGCACTGATGCTATCGCGCGATGCCAGTGTTTCGGTCAATTGATTTCGCAGGCGCAAGTGGGACTCGTTCCGTTGCGTTAATTTCAATGCATCTTCGAGATTGTTGTTCGTCGACATCAATTGGTGTTTATTTTCAATCAAGGCTGTCGCCATCTGATGGAACGATTTACTCAATTCACCAATCTCGTCAGCACGGTTGAGTGGAATAAGTGGTAACGTATGCTCACCGCTCGCAAGAAGCTTACTTTCTTTACTCAAGAGATGGATTTGTCGTGTCGTCCGTTCGATGAACGGGCGGACAATCAGCAAGATAACAAGGAACAATACGAGCAGATTGACGAGCCAAATCCACTCAGCGTACTTTGTCTGGGTGACAAGTTGTTCTTTTGCACCGAGTTCTTTCGCGCGAAGACTACTCCGATAGTTTGTGAATGTGCTCTCCATCGTGTTGACACTTTTACGCATCGTCTCACTATTCGAGGCATTCATCTTGAATTTCCGATTCGGATCCCGTGGTACTTGTGGCATCATCGCCTTCAGACTTGGCATCTGCAAGAAACGTTCTTCAATCTTTCCTTCTTGTTTTGCTTGGACATATTTAATCAGGCTCGGCATGACGAAATTGGTATAAGAATTATAGAGCGAACGAATATCAGACGCATAGATTTGATCCGCCTTGTAGAGACGATTTTTCTCAAACCAAGCCGTCTGTTGTTCGAGTGAGGCTTTTTTTTCATCAATCACGTCGAGCACGGCATCGTCACCGAAGACGATATAGCCCCGCATCTCGTATTGAAGGGACTGCCAATCGTCCCAGAGTTTTGTCGCTCGATCTTCGCGCAAGCTGATCGCATCGAGCTCTTGTTTCGCATCCGTGACTTGGTGGTTCGTATAAAAATAAGCAGCCAGGGAAGAGATCGATAGTGTAATAAGAATGAGATAAAACGACGACATGATCTGTCGGCTGATCTTTTGATTGAACCATTTTCGCATATGGATTATGGATGCTCCTTTGTATATGTGAGTCAAGCGTCGATTAGATGTATTACGTTGGAATATTTGTTACCGTAATCGTACATTTTTTAGACGAATAAATATAGTCATAATATCTAAAATATCTTCAAAGTAAGAGATTCACGTTCACAAGAAAACAAAGAACGACAAAAAAGCAGGACGGGATTTTACTCCCAACCTGCTCCGATGCCCATTAATGATGTTCGACGACAATCTTCCCAATCGTTTTTCCGCTCTCGACGAGACGGTGTGCTTCTTTCAGATTGTCAGCGTTCATGCCGATTAACGTCTGTGTCACCGTCGTCTCAAGTGTATGCTCTTCGATCCATGCTGCGACTTGCGTCAGAATCTCATGTTGGCGGATCATGTCCTCTGTCTCGAACAGCGGACGCGTGAACATGAACTCCCAAACGAACGTTGCGCTCTTTTGTTGGAGCGCACTTAAATCGAGTTTTTGATCCGTCTCGACGATGCTACAGATTTTCCCTTGTGGTGCAATTACATCGACCATCGTCTCAAAATGTTGGTCCGTCGCATTGAGACAGAAGATATAGTCGACGTATTTGTAGCCGAGGGCTTCCAGCTGAGGACGGAATGCCTCGTGGTGATTGATCGTATGATGTGCGCCGTGTTCCTTCGCCCACTCAATCGTCTCGTCGCGTGACGCCGTTCCGATGACCGTTAGTCCAGCATGATTTGCGAGTTGCGTCGCGATTGAACCGACACCACCAGCGGCTCCGATGATGAGAATCGTCTTCTCGAGATTCGACTTAGCATCAAACGTCAATCCGAGACGATCGGTCAATGCTTCGTAAGCTGTCAGCGTCGTCAACGGGAGAGCAGCGGCTTCGCTAAAGGTCAACCGTTCCGGCTTTTTGGCGACGATCCGTTCATCGACGAGTTGGAAGTCACTGTTTGACCCGGGGCGCTGAATCGCACCGGCGTAATAGACTTCATCACCGACTTGGAAGAGGGAGGCATCATCGCCGACTTCAACGACGACTCCGGCTGCATCGTAACCGATGACCTTAGGCGCGTCTTCATCTTTCCCGTGAGCACGGACTTTCGTATCGACCGGGTTGACGGAGACGGCTTTAATCTCAACTAAGAGATCGTGTCCCGTTGCTTCCGGGCGTGGTAGTTCCAGGTCAATCAGACTTTCGTGTTCCGTCAGTGGTAAGTGTCGGTGAAAACCGACGGCGGACATATTTGACATCGACAATCATCCTTTCCAGATAGGAATCGTTTCTCTCCATCTGTTCCACGCCTATTCAGTCTTAAAACCAGTTGAGAAACTTTGAAAACGGATTCCCCTTCTGTCGTCAACGAAAGAATCCTGGATAGATATGGTAGCATATGAGAGTAGCTATCAATTTCGAGAAGGAGCGATTTTGTATGTATGACGTCATCTCTCTACCGGCAGGACCGACTCAAGTCACGATTGAACGTTACCTCGTCCATGCCCACCCGCACCCCCGTCCGTATCGACCCGCGCGTTTGATTGCCTTACGTCAAAGTGGTGGCGTCATGCATCGACTGTATCGCACGGAGCGGGAAATCGTGCTCTCTCCGCACGAGGCACTCGCCCCACAAGTCCAGCGGCTCTCGTTCTCGCAACAGGAGCGTGTCCTTGCGTATATCGAAGAACGTCGCGCGAGCTTCGGTTTTGATGAAGGGGAGGAATACAAATTTTACTTACTCGAAGTGGCATACGAGCTCCGTCATCTGCCACGAACGGATCGACCGATTCGGGCGCATACGTACTATCAACTGGATGAGCTGTTGTCGGGTCGACCGCTTGTCTTGCGAGCTAGAAGTCAAGAGCGCTCCACATGAGACAGAAAAACGGAACATTAAAAAGCAGTCCGCCTTTCCTTACGTTCATCGCGAGGAGGGCGGACTGTTTATTAAAGTGCTGGCGTTGGCGTCGGTGTGACACCGGTCTTTTTATAAGCTTGATCGATGGCAGTCCGGATTTCCTTGACGGAGCTACCTTTTTGATAAGCGACAATCGACTGTGCTGCGATATCGAGACACGTGCCGCACGTGATGCCGTGCGTCGTCCAGGTCGTGGAACTAGCAGTCTGCTCTTCGATGAAGCAGTCATAGTTGCTTGTATGACCAGCAGATTCACCGCAACCGCAATAACAAGGCATCTTCTTCAAGAGATCAGGATGTTTAGCGACGGAGCGGTAAATCGTTTGGATCGACTCATCCTGTTCGTTCAGAAAAGCGGGTAACGTGTCTGGTCCCGCGGTCTTCTCGAGTTGATCACCAACACCGTGGCTGGTATGGTCAGCATGATCTCCGTGATTCGTCTGTTCTGTCTTCGGAGCACCCGTTTGATCAGCTGTTCCGCATGCAGCGAGCAACAGGCTGATACTGAGGGGAAAGGCGTAACGATATAGTCGTGTTTGCATAATGTGCCTCTCTTTCATCGTCTTGCCTTCATTATAAGGAAAGACGTATCGAGAAGGCGTGACGATTTGTTGACGCTTACTTGGCGAGTGCTTCCGTGATCGTCTCGATGTTTGCTTGCATCATGCTGTAGTAAGTGTCGCCATCCTTACCCGGTGCACCGAGTGAGTCAGTGAAGAGAGTACCACCGATCGGAACACCAGTCTCCCTTGAGACGGTTTCCATGCTCCGCCGATCGACGCTCGTTTCGACGAACAGGACAGGGATATCTTGCTCCTTGATCGTATCGACGATCCGACGGACTTGAGCCGGAGTCCCTTGGTTATCCGAGTTGATTTCCCAGATGTAGTCGGCTTTGACGTCATAGGCAGTTCCGAAGTATTTGAAGGCCCCTTCGCTCGTGACGAGATGACGTTCTGCTTTCGGAATAGCGGCAAACTGCTTTTTCGCTTCCTGATCAAGCGTCTGCAATTTTTTGATATAGGCATCGGCATTTTTTTCGTAGTCGGCTTTGTGTTTCGGATCTTCCTTGATTAATGCCTGCTTGACGTTTTCGACGTAGCGGATGCCATTGCTTATATCGAGCCACGCATGTGGATCAGTCTCCGATTCTTTGCCCTTCGTCGTCAGGTATTTCGGTTCGACGCCTTTGCTTAAACGATAGACTGGTGCGTCAGACACGTCTTTACCAGTCGTTGCCCGCAGTTTATCGAACCACGCACCGCCGGCTTCTAGATTCAACCCGTTGTAGAAGACGACGTCAGCATCTGCCATCGCTTGTACGTCTGCTGGGAGTGGATCATACTCGTGCGGGTTTGCACCGATCTTGACCATGCTGTGGACATCAACATGTTCACCACCGACCTCACGTGCGAGGTCAGCGAGAATCGAATACGTCGCGACGACCTTCAGCTTTCCATTATCTTCTGCTGGTGTCGAACAAGCAGCAAGTAACACCGTGCTGAGGAGGACGAACAGAAAAAGTTTTAATTTCATACAATAGACTCCTTTCGTTTCCGGTGACGCATCAGACCGTGACGTGGTGAGAAGACGAAGACGAGTGCGAACAACGTCGTCGCGACGAGGACGATCGACGCACCGGAAGATAGATTGTAGGTGAAACTGAAATACAGTCCGACGATGGCGGACAACGTTCCGAATCCAGCTGCTAGGAACAGCATCCGTGAGAGGCGGTTCGTCAGTAAATACGCGGTCGCTGCTGGTGTGATCAGCATCGCGACGACGAGGATGATGCCGACGGTCTGGAGTGAAGCGACGGTGACGAGTGTCAGTAACGTCATCAATCCATAGTGAATCCAGCGCGTCGACAGCCCATAGGCTTGCGCCATCGTCGGATCAAACGAGCTGATCAGTAACTCTTTATAGAACAAGAAGATTCCGCCAAGGACGATTAATCCGATGATGACGGTCATCCACATGTCGCTCGGACGGACCGCGAGGACGTTGCCGAACAGAATGTGATAGAGATCGCTACTGCTGCGTAAGAACGAAATCAGGATGATCCCGAGGGCGAAGGCGGATGTGAACATGATTCCGATTGCCGTATCGTTCTTGATGCGACTGTTCTGGCTAACGAAGCCGATTCCGAGTGCCGTCACGAGACCTGTCACGATAGCACCGATCAGGAAGTTGATCCCGAGGAGATAGGAAATCGCAACACCAGGTAAAACGGCGTGTGAGATTGCATCCCCCATCAACGACATCCCGCGAAGGATAATGAAACAGCCGATCACACCACAGATGATGCCGACCATGACGGCAGTGATCATCGCTTTTTGTAAGAACTCATACTGAAGTAATGCCTCGATGAACGTCATCCTTGTCCCTCCTTGCGTCGTTCGAATAGGGGTAAGCCATACGCTGGTTCGAGCCATTCCGGCGTCAAGATATCAGACGGGGGACCGACAGCGATCAGTTGTTTGTTCAACAGCATCAATGTGTCGAAGTAGTCCTCTGCTTTATGCAGATCATGATGGACGACGATGATTGTCCGCCCTTCGGCTCGGAGTGTCCGTAAGAGTTCGATGATCATCTGCTCACTGGCGACATCGATGCCGACGAACGGTTCGTCCAGCAATAGTAGCTCTGCTTCTTGGGCAAGGGCACGCGCCAGGAAGACCCGTTGTTGCTGTCCACCTGACAGCTCACCGATTTGGCGTTCGGCATGATCGGACATACCGACGCGCTCGAGACATTCCATGGCGAACACTTTTTGTGCTTTCGATGGTCGTTTGAATAAGCCGAGCTTCGGATAACAGCCCATCAACACGACGTCCTGCACACGAACCGGGAAGTCCCAATCAATTGCACTTCGTTGCGGGACGTAAGCGACGCGTGACCGGACGTCTTCGAGTGATTGGTCGAGCACACGTAACTGCTCGATACGAGCCGGGATCAGACCGAGGACAGCTTTTAAGAAGGTGGATTTACCAGCGCCGTTCGGTCCAATGATGCCAATCAACGAAGCGACCGGGAGGCGAACGGACACTCCGTCGAGTGCATGGGTATCAAAATAAGAGACGGTGAGACGATCAACGTCAAGGGCGTACATGAATAATCACTCCTTTGGTTTTGTGGTATATAGAAGGAAAGTTTCCTTAGGGCAAAAAACAGGGTAAAAAAATTAACTCCAGTCACTGGAAAAAGATTCGGTCTACAAATAATGTTTCCTTAAGGCAAACTTTAAAGCCATAGGAAACAGATGTCAACTGTTTTTCGATATCGATCGTGAATCAACTCGTGCTAAGATAAAAAGGCAGAATGCAGGGGGTGAGGAGATTGCGTCAGACAGCAGAACAAGAATGGAAGTGGCTATTGCTCGATGCGCTCGCGAAGGAAAAACGGGAGCAAGCACAGCAAGTCATCGAAGAGGTCTATCCGTATGATATCGCGCAAGTGTATGAAGAGTTGGGCGAAGACGATCAGGCACGACTCCTCGACTATCTGGATCACGAGCGATTGGCGGATGTACTCGAGGAGCTCGAAGGGGAGCAACGTCTCGCCGTCTTACGTCGTTTAGACGTCGAGCGTGCCGGGCACGTCCTCGATTTAATGGAGAACGATGATGTCGCGGATTTACTCGAGGAACTTGGACCGGAAGAGACCGACCGTTTGCTTGGCAGCATGCGGACAGACGAGGCACTGATCGTCCGCAATCTCTTGACGTATCCACCGGAAACGGCAGGGCGCTTGATGACGAACCGGTTCATTTGGGTCGGAGAGGATTTCACGGTCGGTGAGACGGTCGAGAAGATGCGCGACTACATCGAATACTCGGAGACGATCAACTATGTCTACGTCGTCAATCAACTCAGTGAACTCGTTGGTGTCATCTCATACCGGGATGTCATCTTAGCTGAAAACACGGAACGGATCAGTGACGTCATGGAGACGAAGGTGATCCGGGTCGCGGCGGAGACCGATCAGGAAGAGGTCGCGCAACTGTTCGAACGCTATGATCTCGTCTCGTTACCAGTTGTCGAGGGCGACATTCTCGTCGGACTGATCACGGTCGATGATGCGCTTGATGTCTTACGGGAAGAAGCGAACGAAGACATCGAGAAACTCTCAGCGTCCGGTAAATCAATCGATTTTGAGACGAAACCGTGGATTGCTGCGACTCGCCGTTTGCCATGGCTGGTCTTGCTACTCTTCATCGGGCTTGTCTCTGGATCGATCATCAGTCAGTTTGAAGAGACGCTTTCGAAAGTCGTCGCACTCGCCTTCTTCATGCCGATGATTGCTGGTATGACAGGAAATACAGGTACTCAATCGCTCGCAGTCGTCGTCCGGGGATTAATCACACGTGAAGTCGATAAGCGGGTTGCGACCCGGTTGATCCTGCGGGAGCTCTGGGTCGGTTTGATCATTGGTGTCATTTGTGGCATCTTGATCGCGATCATCGCCTACGTCTGGCAAGGAAGTGCCGTCTTAGGTCTTGTCGTCGGCAGCTCGCTCGTCATTACGTTGATTTTCGGAACACTAGCTGGAACGATCATTCCGCTGATCTTACATCGTCTAAAGATCGACCCGGCAATCGCATCCGGGCCATTGATCACGACATTGAACGATATCTTGTCGCTCCTTGTCTACTTCGGGATCGCAACGGCTTTCATTAGCCGTTTGATGTAAAAAAAACCGAACCGATTCATCTTCGTCAAGAGGAAGGGAATCGGTTCGGTTTTTTCATGTGTGCTCATTCGCCGTGCGAATCCAGATCGCGAGTGGACCAACGTCGTCAAAGCCGGCTTCAAGCGCCGTGATTAGGTGATCGCCATACTCGTAACCGACGAGCGATTGACCGGGGAAATGTGCTGAACTTAAACGTGCGATATCATCCCATAAGCGCTTGTCGAGGTAATCGGAATTGACGTATGTCAGTCCAGTCGTCACTTGATTCGAGTAGGCGATGCAACTTGCTTGTTGCGCCTCCGAATAGAAGAAGCGGACAGCGGGATGTTGCCATAATGTTGTGGGCAACTCCGGTGTTGCCTGGATAGACTGGAAGCGAGCGAACTGATCGAGATCCGTCACGACGGACCAATCGACGGGAAGGGCATGGCGATCGAGTATGGCAGGGCGGGTCATCCATTCCGCTGTGAAAAGATGACTGAGACCAGCACTCGAGAAATCATAGCTTGCCGTGCAGTCCTTGATGCTGTAGACATCCGTGACACCAATTCGCTGATGGGGAAGTCGGACCATCAGCTCCGGATAATAGCTTGGTACGTTTCCTTGAGCGTGCCAGGTCGAATCAGTTTCCGTCACCCGGCAACCGGCTGACTCACAGACGAGGCGACACCAATCGAAATTATTTTGGATGGTAGCTTGGCGCATGAATCATTCCCCCTTATTCATCCTCCGGTTGTTTAATTAGAACATACGATAACGTGGCAATTAGTGTTAAGAACAACCCGCAGCCAATCGTGATGTATGCCATCGTAAAGACCTTACCGAGCGTCGTTGTCGGAACGAACGTTGGATGCCCGACCGTACTGAGTGTCGTGATACAAAAGTAAAGTGCATCCACCATCGACAGGTTTTCTTTCGTGCTATAGAAGATCGTCCCGGAGACGAGCGTCAACAGGCAGAGAATCAATAGACCACGAAAGTAAGATAAGTGAAAAGCGCGGCGCAATCCCTTGAATAAACGTGAAAAAATCGTCAGTACAGAAATCATGGAATCTCTCCTTTAGGATCGTTGCGTCGAGTCCATCGTATCATGAATGAAATAATCGTTCTTTCCAGCATGTTTGACACGGTACATCGCTTGGTCAGCATGCTGAATCAGCGTGTCGAGATCGACGCCATGATTTGGTGAGTAGCTGAGTCCGATGCTCGTTCGGATTTCAATGGTTTCTTCAGCGAACCGGTAAGGGTTGTCTTGCAAGTACGTCAACAGATCCGCGGCATAGGCATGTAGCGTAGCAACGGTCGGTTGACGATAGAGTAAGAAAAACTCATCTCCACCGACACGGGCAGCAAAACCATATTGTTCCGCATGTTTTTCAAGAAGGCGAGCGATATGAATCAAAAAGGCGTCACCGATCTGATGCCCGTACGTATCGTTAATTGCTTTGAAACCGTCGAGATCGACGACGGTGATCGCCACGTGATCATGCTCGAGCAACTCTTGCGCCGTTCGTTCGTAAAAGCTCCGGCGATTGGCGATTTTCGTCAACGGATCATGATAGGCGAAGAAACGAATCGTCTGTTCTGCTTCCTTGAAGGACTGAATATCGCGGATCAACAGCATCCCGTGCAGTTCCTGTTCGATGAAGACGAAATCAGCGTCCATGACGACGTAGCGTTCTTGCTGTTGTGCTGTTAAAATCTTCGTCTCGAATTCGTTGAACTTACGTTGCGATAAAAAATGCGTCATGTAGTGTAACGTCCAATCCGCTTGTTTTTTCTCCGGTAAGTAAGTCGAAAACGTGCACGCCGTCAGCTCATCTGTTTCGAATAGCTGATGAGCAGCAGGATTAGCACTCTCGATTCGTCCTTCCCGGTCGAGTAAGAGGATGGCAGATGGATTCAAGTTATAAAGCGTCGCGAAGCGCTTCTGGTAGGACGCGAGATAATCAAACCGACGCATCGCGATCGCGAGCGCTCCTGCCCAGAATAGACCGCCATACATATAAGCATACGGTGGCATGATGCCGTAGAACGACCAGTAGCCGAAGACGATATCCCACGCGAGAACGAGAACGGCGACACTCAGCAAGACGTTGATGATGCCGCGACGGGCATCGTTCAACTGTGTCCGAGCGTACACGAGCAGACCGATGACGAGAAGATGGAAGACGTTTCCGACCGTCATCGTCACTAGATATTGCGTATTGAATTCAGGATAGATGAACTGCCCGACTTGTGTGAACTGTTGACTGTTGATGACGTTCGTCTGGAATACGTATGTCGTCAGCACGATACCCAACGGTAAATAAAAGATCCATGGATAAAGGAATCGTGGCATCCGTTTCCACAAGTTTGAGATCCGGAAAATGAAGTGAAGCGACGTACTAAAGACGATCAAACCAGCATTCCCGAACCAGTAGGTCACGAATGCTGGACTCAACTCGATTGGGGAGGCATTTCGGAAAAATTCTCCGAGGAACAACATTCCGTATGCGAACGTGAACAAGCTGAGTAGTCGGTGTTGCGGACGTGATGGGTTGCGTAACAAAATATCGACCGACATATAAAACATGATGAAGGTCGGAATCAGATAGACGATCGCAAAAAGAAATAAAGGTGGCATAGCGTTCCGCCCTTCTGCTTAAGATTTAGGTAGATAGTCTCAGTATAGTAGGCGTACCTTCGCTAGACGGAACGAAATTTTAAAAGAAGGGGAATCAATCGAGATTTAATGTCAGACGGCGTATTTTAGCGACTCCCTCGAGTCCTGATGGATCATGACGGGTTTTATGGGCGACGAAGTGTTCATCAGCTTCTGTCGTCCGAATTCGTAATGGACGATCATCGCCGTGGACGACCTCAAAGATTACTTCAGCTAGGGTTTCCGCCGATTGACGATTGGCGTGACGTGTTCGGTACGTTTGCAAATAAGCGGTGATAATCGGTTTGAAGTCATCTTCGTGTAAGCCACCTGTCTGTTCGAGTTGATCGAGAACATTCGCTGTAAAGTTCGTTTCGACAGCCGCTGGTTCAATCAAGGTGACGTCGATATTGAAGTACGGTTTATAGTAAGTGGCAAGACTTTCAAACAGCCCTTCAATCGCAAACTTACTGGCACAATACAGTTCGTTCATCGGTTGACCGACGAGTCCACTGACGCTTGATGTCGCGAGTAAGTGACTACCACCCGGTGCTTGTTTGAGTAAAGGGAGGCAGGCTTCAATCGTCCGGATGACACCGAAGACATTCGTTTCGAAGAGTTGCTTGATTTCATAACTCGTCGCTTGTCCCAGTGCACGCAATAAACCATGACCGGCATTACAGAACACGACGTCAAGATGATTGACTTCCTGTTCAATCTGCCGGACTGCTGCTTTAACGCTTGTTTCATCGGTCACATCGAGCGGTAAGAAGGTGAGTGTCGGTAACGATACAGTCATCTCTTCCGGACTCCTGACACCCGCGTAGACGAACCAGCCGGCTTCTGCAAACCGACGCGCCGTCGCAAGACCGATACCGGAAGAGGCGCCCGTGATCAACATCGTTTGCATACAGATTCCTCCGTTCTAAAAAGTAGTTGTCTCTATTATTTACCCGAATTCAGTAGAACTATTTGCGTTAAAATTGCGTATTTTAATGAAAAAACTTAAAATAAAGAAAAAGGAGGCATGGATCGATGGGGCAAATGGAACGATTGCAACAGATGCGGGAATGGATTAAGACGAGTCCGGAAATTTCGCTCGATCAGCTGATGCAGGAATATCAGATTTCACGAGATACTGCACGGCGTGATGTCATTCTGCTCGAACAAGAAGGGGAAATCATCCGTGTCAAAAACGGATTGGTCCGTGCTGGTGGAACGCTCGCCTACGAACAGCGGACAGAAAAACCGGAAAAACGACGGATTGGACAACGCGCGGCACGTCACGTCCAAACAAACGATCGATTGTTGCTTGACGCTGCAACGACGGTATCTGAGATGGCGCGCGCACTTCCGCCGTATCCGCTACAAGTCATCACGAACTCACTCGATATCGCAGACTATGTCGGAGCTCGAACGGATATTGAACTGTACGTTACAGGTGGTCGTTTTGATCGACACGCACGGAGTCTGAGCGGGATCAAGACGGCGGACGACATCTTGAATTATCAAGTCGACAGTGTCTTTCTCGGAGCGTGTGGATTAACGGAAGAAGGACTTTTTGCGGAACAACTCGAAGAAGCGGTCGTAAAGAAGGCGATGATTCGAAGTGCGACCCGTGTCATCGTCCTCGCAGATCATACGAAATTCAATAAACGCTTTTTGCATAAGGTCTGTGACTGGGAACACATCGATGTCCTCGTCACGGATCAAGCACCAGACGCCTCGTGGCAAGAACGACTAGATCATTATCATGTCGATCTCGACGTGACAGAGGAGGAAACAACATGAACCCGATTCAAACGACGCTCGTCGGATTCGGCTTTTCAGCGGTGACGTTCCACGTCCCGTTCTTACAAGCGTTATCGGCATTTGAAGTGACACAAGTCGTCTCAAGTCGACCGAACCAAGTAGCGCAACATTTCAGTGAAGCGAAGGTCATCGCAACACTTGCTGAGGCGTTGCAGGACGACAACACGGAACTCGTCATCATCACGACACCAACGGCACTGCATTTCGAAATGGCGAAACAAGCGATTGAAGCAAAGAAACACGTCTTACTCGAAAAGCCAGCAGTCGTGACGATTGCAGAAGCGTTCGCGCTACAAGATTTAGCGAAGCAGCATGGCGTTCAAGTCGCAGTCTATCAAAATCGTCGCTTTGACGGTGACTTCCTGACGCTCGAACAGCTGATGGAGATGAACGAGATTGGTGACTGGCAAGTCATCGAGTCGCGCTTCGATCGCTATCGTCCGGTCGTTCGCGAACGTTGGCGGGAACAAGCGGGTGATGGCGCTGGCATCCTGTTTGATCTCGGCTCACACTTACTCGATCAAGCACTTGCCTTGTTCGGAGAACCGGATGCGTTGGTAGGAGATGTCTATCTACAACGCGACGGAGCGATCGTCGATGACGGATTCCACGTCACGTTGCACTACGGAACGCGTCGTGTCATTCTCCGTTCGACGTCCTTCATTCAAGGACCAACACCACGCTTCGAGTTCCATGCAACGCGTGGCAGTTACATCAAATACGGAATGGATCCGCAGGAAGGACGGCTTACGAAAGGATATCCTGTTGATCCACAACTCGGAGAAGATGAAGTGGATTCCTATGGCTACCTCCAGATCGCGGATCAGCCCGTCGAACGTCTCGCGACACTTCCGGGCAGTTATGCCACGTTTTACGAACAATTGGCGGAAGGACTTCGCGGAGGACAAGTGCCTGTCAATTTACGCGATGCTGAAAAAACGATGCGCTTGATTGAAGCGGTACGCGTCAGTAGTGATGAAGGACGACGCCTCGTGCGAAAGGAATGGGACGAATGGAAGAATTGAAGGTATTGCTGGCTGAAGAGGAAGAACTCGTCTTGACGTCACTGACGAATACGGAAGCGATTGGAATGGGGCATGAATTGATCGGTCGGGCGATGAAAGAGAATCTTTCGATTGCCGTTGAGATCAAACGAAACGGACAACGCTTATATTACGCGGCGCTCGATGGTACGGCACCGGATCAGGAAGAATGGATTCGCCGGAAATCGAACGTCGTCTTACGGCATGGCTACAGTTCGCTCTACATGCGTCGTTATAATGAAAGTAAGCATCGCTCGTATCATACGATGTATGCTGTTTCTCCAGCCGATTATGCGGATGCCGGTGGGTCGTTCCCGATTCGGATTGAAGGAGTCGGTGTCGTTGGTACGATCACCGTTTCCGGTCTATCTCAGGAAGCGGATCATCATCTCGCGACGGAAGCGTTGCGCTTACTTAAGAGGCAACAGCTGGGGCAGTGAAGTACTGGACTTGATAAGACGTCCTCACGATTTCCTACCCGCTTTCCTCAGGCGAGACACAAGCCAGTGCCGGCTGTCATAGACAGCCGACTCGGATCTTGTTTGTCTCTGACAGCACGATGAATCGTGCTTTTTCCTGTAGGAGTCGTGTGGGAATGTGAGGACTGTTCTAAGTAGATAGGCAACACCTTGGTAAAAAAGCGTTAAACCTATCCTCACACAGTAAGTTATGATTTTACGTGGAAATCGGAAAGAACGAGAGGTCATACAAAATAATGAGTAAACGATTCATACTTAAATCAAAACAACACCTAAGTGGTGGTATTATCAAAATTGTCGTAGACACTGAAACAGGTGTAAATTATTTAATGACAAGTGGACTTGGTTTGAACGGAATGACACCGCTATTAGACAAAGAAGGTAAAGTCGTTATCGATAAGCCGATCAATTGAAGAAAAAGTGCATTTATTTGTCCCGAATCGTATTCCTGTTACAAGTACTCGCTCAAAGGGTCTTAGCTATTTCGCTTTTCACGTTCATCAACTGATTTAAAAAATCCGAAACACTGAAGTAGCATCACTTCGGCATTTCGGATTTTTTTTTGTTCTATTTTGATGGACCATGAGAAACAGTCGGACTCACGTTGTTCACGCGACTCCTACAGGAAAAAGCGCAAGATATTGCGCTGTCAGAGACAAACAAGACCCGGGTCGGCTGTCTGTGACAGCCGAGACTGGCTTGTGTCTCGCCTGAGGAAAGCGCGTGAACGAATCGTGAGGACAATCGTCACGATGCCATCGAATCAGAAGAAGCCTTTACGTCTTTACGTGTGTTCCCACGATAGACGAAGTAAAGCGCAGCCAGCATCGCAACTAGACCAAGCAGACGTTTTCCGTCGAGCGGAACGACGACGCCACCGAACGCACCGATGTGATCAATGACCATACCTGCTGCGAGTTGACCGATGACGGTCGCGATACTAGCTGCCGTGACACCCCGATTTGCGGAACAGCAAGAATCGTCAGGAAGAGATAACTGACGCCGAACAAGACGGCGCTCAGTTGCCAACGTGGTGCTTCAAGCAAGAGCAAGACGTTCCCTTGACCAAAGAACAAGATGGCGAGTGCGAGAATCAGCATTCCGGTGAAGAACGTCAGGAACGTACTTTCCAGAGCCCCTGCCTTTTGACTGAAGGCACCGTTGATCGAGGACTGGGCGCTCAGCATCGCGCCGCCGAGTAATGTAAAACCGAGTAATAGAATATTCACGAGCGAACCTCCTTAAAAGATAAGAAATAGAGCGACGAGCATCAAAGCAGAAGCCGTCAGCTTGTCACGATTGATCGGACGTTTCGGACTACCGAGCCAGCCGTAATGTTCGATGACCATGCTGGCAATCATCTGTCCGATGATGACACTGATCATGGCGAGACCGACACCGACGAGCGGGATACTGATGATTAGGATCGTCAAGTAGATACTACCGAGTAGACCACCGAGCAAGGTCCATTTCGGTGCGCGGAATGTATAGCCGAGTGAACCTTTTCCGAAGAAGAGGACGATCAGCCCGATGATGATCGTACCGGCGAAGAAATTATAAAAGCTACTTTCGAGTTTTCCGACGAAGTTCCCGAGCTCACCATAGATGGCTCCTTCGACACTTAAAGCGATACCCGCAAGTAACGCGAGTACGTAATACACGATTTTCAACAGAATTCATCCTTTCACGAATCTAAATATCGGGAAATGTCGATATGTAAGGCGAGGAGAACGGATCAAAGTTCTCCTTTGAGGTACGTTGCGAGCTCTTGGATTTTTTCTTCATTTCGCCGGTAATACGTCCATTTGCCGTGACGTTCGGATTCGAGCAATCCGACTTTTTGCAACATCGCAAGATATTGGGAGACGGTCGATTGAGATAAGTTCGCCTTCTCTTGGATATCTCCGACGCAAATGCCTCCCTTGTCCGACAGATTCGTCGCGAGATGGGCCGTCGGCTTATTGAAATGAGTCTCGGGATCCTTGAGCCAGCGTAAGATATCAAGACGTACCTCGTTCGATAATGCCTTGAATAGATCCACTTGATTTGTCATACGCTTAAACTAATCGATGATTCTCGATATGTCAATCTAAGACACTTAAGGTTGGACGAATGCATGCTTTAAAAGTCGATGTGTCACTTTGGTTGCCGTATACGGCTCAAAACCGAATCGTTCATAAAATGTACTGGCATCGTCCGTATAGAGCCAGAGCTCGGAATACGTCAACAGCGCTTCTGGGATGATTTTCTCAAGCAGTTGCGTACCGACACCGTGATGTCGCATTTCCGGTAAGACGTAGACATGACGAATCCGACCGACGTCGATCGCGTCGGTTTGTTTCATATAACCCCCGCACGCAATGACGTGACCGGAGAGCGACAAAACGACGAACATTGCTTCTCCGTCTTCTCGATACGTTTCATTTCGGCGTTCACGTAGCATCCGTTCGATGAAGGGATAGCCTTCCTGTGTACTCTTTGATAAGATTGGTAACCAGTTGAAGTCATCAAAATCGTTGACCCGTTCGATTGTCATCTCCATCTGTCATTCCTCCTTCTTCTCCCTTGGATATTCCTTTTTCGGGAGTAGGAAAAACACGAATCGAGAATCAATTCGAGCTTTTTTTAAATAGAGACTGGATTTTTAAAAGCTGTTTTGCGTATAATGAGAAGTAATGGATTGAACGCAAATGAAAGGAAGTGGCCGTCACAATGAGCCTCAGCCGTTTAAGTAAAGAAGAGATTACTGATCTTTCGCTGATCGAATTCGTCAACGAAATGTTGCAAGAAGCTGGCGAACAGCCAATCACGTTCGATGACATCACGTCAGAAATCGAAAAGTACCATACGTTTACAGATGAAGAAGACAAGTTCGAGAAACTTGCTCAACTCTATACAGACATGAACATCGATGGAAACTTCGTCAACGTCGGAGCGAACCGTTGGTCACTCCGCGCTTGGTATCCGTTCGATAAGTCGGATGAGGATCTCGTCATCGAAGCGCGTCAACGTGGAGAACTCGATGAGTTTGAAGAAGAGTTCAACTATGATGCAGAAGAAGATGAGTTCGAGACGATCGAAGACGATCTCGATACATTCGCGAAGACAGCGGACTATGATTCAGCTGACGATAGCGAAGACGACGATACGTTCAAAAAAGTCGCAGTCATCGATGATCTCGATGACGATCTCGACGAAGAAGATTTAGAAGACTTCAAAGAAGAAGAGGAAGTCTAAGTACGATCAACCACAACTGTACAGCTGCTATTTCCCTATAGAAATGGCAGTTTTTTCGTTGACGGCTGACGAACGAGTACGAAAATTTTTCTTTGAAAAATTAGGCTTGACGAAGTTTTCCGAATGACGTAAGTTAGTCATGGGCTTCTTTAAGCAACGTGCTTATTTCAGCAAAAGTGTCTCCTATTCCAATGGGGGCACTTTTGCTTTTTTGTTTTTACCACCTCTGTATTGTTGAGATGTGAATTAGAGAAGGGAGCAATATTTAACATGACAAAGTATATTTTCGTAACAGGTGGCGTCGTATCGTCACTCGGTAAAGGGATCACCGCTGCATCGCTCGCTCGTCTCTTGAAAAACCGTGGTCTTAACGTCACGATCCAAAAATTCGACCCGTACATCAATATCGACCCGGGTACGATGAGCCCGTACCAACACGGGGAAGTATTCGTCACGGATGACGGCGCGGAGACAGACCTTGACCTTGGTCACTACGAGCGCTTCATCGATATCAACTTGAGCCAGAACGCAAACGTCACGTCTGGTCGTATCTACTCGACGATCCTCAAGAAGGAACGCCGCGGGGATTACAACGGTGGAACGGTCCAAGTCATTCCACACATCACGAACGAAATCAAAGATCGCGTCTTCCGTGCGGGCAAAGAAACGGGCGCTGACGTCGTCATCACAGAGATTGGTGGAACAGTAGGGGATATCGAATCGCTTCCGTTCATCGAAGCCATTCGTCAGGTGAAAAACGATATCGGGAAAGAAAACGTCATGTATGTCCACTGTACGCTCGTTCCGTATCTTGCAGCGGCAGGTGAGCTCAAGACGAAACCGACACAACACAGTGTTAAAGAACTCCGTAGCTACGGTATTCAACCAGACATCATCGTCTTACGTGCGGAGCACTCAGTCCCACAAGAGATGAAAGATAAAATCGCTCTCTTCTGTGACACACGTCCGGAAGCAGTCATCGAAGCACAAGATGCATCGACACTCTACGAAGTACCACTCAACTTGCAACGTCAAGGCATGGACCAACTCGTCTGTGACTACTTCAAGTTCGATACACCAGCTGCTGATATGACGGCTTGGAAACAACTCGTCCATACTGTGACGCACCTCGAGAAGACGACGAAGATCGCACTCGTCGGGAAATACGTCGAATTGCGTGATGCGTACATCTCGGTCGCAGAAGCACTGAAACACGCTGGATTTGCCTTCAACAGTGACATCGAAATCGACTGGATCAACGCAGAAGACGTAACACGTGAAAACGTCAACGAATTGCTTGGTTCAGCAGACGGCATCCTCGTTCCTGGTGGATTCGGCGAACGCGGCATCGAAGGGAAAATCGAAGCGACACGTTTTGCACGTGAAAACAACGTACCGTTCTTCGGTATCTGTCTCGGTATGCAACTCGCGACAGTTGAATTCGCACGTAACGTACTCAATCTTGAAGGCGCACACTCAGCGGAAATCGACCCAGCGACACCATACCCAATCATTGACTTGTTGCCAGAACAAAAAGACATCGAGGATCTCGGTGGTACACTCCGTCTCGGACTTTACCCATGTAAACTCGAAGATGGAACGAAAGCACGTGCCGCGTATTCAAGCGAGCTCGTCTACGAACGTCACCGTCACCGTTATGAGTTCGGTAACGAATTCCGTGAGCAGTTCGAAGCGAACGGCATGGTCTTCTCAGGTACGAGCCCAGACGGTCGTCTCGTTGAGATCATCGAGATTCCAGAACACAAATGGTTCGTCGCGTGTCAATTCCACCCAGAATTGATCTCACGTCCAGAACGCCCACAAGCGCTCTTCCATGACTTCATCCAAGCTTCACTTGGTGAATGAAAAGAAAGATAATCAAAGACGCGGTAACCTTCAGCATTATTGAAGGTTACCGCGTCTTTTTGATTGATTAGATTAAGAACTACATATTATAGAAGAAAAGTGTTAATCCCACTCTTCCGTCATCTCTTGTAGTTGTGTCAAGATATGTGTCAAGAGGAACGCGCAAAGGGCAAGACTCGGCAGTCCGTGACGTGAACCGTCCTCTGCCGGAAGTAGTCCTTTATTAAACTTCAATGCGAGCGGTGCAATCGAACGCTCGAGCGTTTCTGTCACGTCACTGAGTGTGACGATCGCATAAGGCGTATGCCATGCGTCATAGCGGGCAAGAGAAGCGAGAAGGTCGGAGCGTTCCGTATCTGGCGTGAAGATCAAGACACGATCGACAGCATGCAAGGTCTTTCGATCCTTGATTTTCGTAACCCGTTTTATCTGGTCCGGTCCTTCTGAGAGCATCGGATAGAGTCCTTCACATTCGCCGTAGGCATCGACGTAGACCGTGCCTTCTCCGACGAGCGCTTGTGCGAGCAGACGGACGACATCGAATAGTTCGTCTTCCTGTTTTGCGAGCGTTTGCAATTTTCCGTTGAATTGTGTAGCTAAGATTTTCATCATTTTTCTTCATCCTTTCTGTATTTCTCTCAAGGACAGTATAAAGCAAGTTTTGCTTTAGTGTAGAATGGAAATAACTAGAGGGGGAGTGGCAGAGATGAAAGGCAGATTGTTGATCGTCGAGGATGAGCCGGGAATCCGGAACTTACTTGCACAATTGTTCCGGGCAGAAGGGTATGAAACGGACGTCGCCGTCGATGGAGAGGAAGCGATCGTCTATTTACAAGAAACGGCATATGATTTGCTGTTGATGGATGTCAACATGCCGGGGCGGACCGGGATCGAGGTTTTACGTCATCAGGACCGGATCGGACGACGTGTCCGGACGATTTTAATGACGGCACTCGATGAAAAAGAAGCGATGGAAGAAGCGAAACGATTAGGGGTCGTCGCCTTCTTCGGGAAGCCATTTGACATCTTCGAATTAAAAAAAGAAGTGACTGTGCAAATTTCTCACGATGTAAGCGGTTAATCCTTCACGTCGCCGTCACAAACCAAAAAACCAAGCGAAATGCTGTACGTTCCGATGAATCAGTATGTTATAATCAGTCTGAAATTGCACGAGTTCGTGTAAGCAGCGATCAAAACAGAGGAGGATGTCATTATGCCATTAGTATCTATGACAGACATGTTAAACAAAGCTCTCGAAGGTAAGTATGCAGTAGGTCAATTCAACATCAACAACCTCGAGTGGACACAAGCGATTCTCGGTGCGGCTCAAGAAGAGCAGTCACCAGTTATCCTTGGAGTATCTGAAGGTGCAGCACGCCACATGGGCGGATTCTACACTGTCGTGAAAATGGTTGAAGGTCTCGTACACGACATGAAAATAACAGTTCCAGTCGCAATCCACCTCGACCACGGTTCGAGCGTTGAAAAATGTAAAGAAGCGATCGACGCTGGATTTACATCTGTCATGATCGATGATTCGCACAGCCCGATTGACACAAACATCGAAACAACTAAAGCAGTCGTTGAATACGCTCACGCTAAAGGCGTTTCAGTTGAAGCGGAAGTTGGTACAGTTGGTGGACAAGAAGACGACGTCATCGGTGATGTCATGTACGCGAAACTTGACGAGTGTGTACGCATCGTTAAAGAAACTGGAATCGACACGCTTGCTCCTGCACTCGGTTCTGTTCACGGACCATACAAAGGTGAACCAAACCTCGGATTCAAAGAGATGGAAGAAATCCGTGACGCTACAAACCTCCCACTCGTTCTTCACGGTGGAACTGGAATTCCGACACACGATATCGAAAAAGCGATCTCACTCGGAACTTCAAAAATCAACGTTAACACAGAGAACCAAATCGCATTCGCGAAAGTCGTTCGTGAAGTGTTGGCTGAGAAACCAGAAGCATATGACCCACGCGTATTCATCGCACCAGGTCGTGAAGCAATCAAACAAACTGTCATCGGTAAGATGCGTGAGTTCGGTTCAAGCAACAAAGCTTAATCGACTCCTCTTTAAAGTGCGGTAGACTTCGGTCTACCGTGCTTTTTTCATATCATATGAACGTGTATTCGATGGAAAACAGTAGGACTTCTCGTGAAAAAAACCTATAATAGAGTCGTAAGCGATTTCAGGGGATGAAAGGGGAACGAGAAAGATGAGATTTTTCATTGACACAGCAAACGTAGAGGACATCAAGAAAGCACATAAAATGGGGATTTTAGATGGTGTCACGACGAATCCATCGCTCGTCGCTAAGGAAGGCGTCGATTTCCATACAAGACTTCGTGAAATCTGTGAAATCGTCGGAGATGTCTCTGTCAGCGCTGAAGTCATCGCGCTTGATGCAGAAGGAATGATTCGCGAAGGGAAGGAACTTGCCCAGATCGCACCGAACATTACGGTTAAGGTTCCGATGACTCCGGCCGGACTCGAAGCGGTCGCAGCACTTTCAAAAGAGAAGATCACGACGAACGTCACATTGATCTTCAATCCGAACCAAGCATTACTCGCAGCCCGTGCTGGTGCGACATACGTATCACCATTCCTCGGTCGTCTAGATGACATCGGTCAAGATGGAATGGGCCTCGTCGAGACGATTGCTCAAATTTTCGTCGTACATGATATTCCGACACAAATCATTGCGGCATCGGTCCGGAACCCGGTTCACGTGACGAACGCTGCTCTTGCGGGCGCAGACATCGCGACGATTCCATTCTCGGTCATCGAGTCACTCACACACCACCCACTCACGACGCAAGGAATTGAAAAGTTCCTCGCGGACTGGGAAAAAACGCAGCAATAATCGTAGCGAAGAGAAAGGTTGATGGAACGTGGACATTTTGCATATCGTAGGGCAACAACGCCTAGAAGGAACCGTATCAATCAGTGGTTCGAAGCAAAGCGCCATTCCGTGTCTTGCTGCAGCTCTACTGACGGATCAGATGGTCGTTCTAGAAGGCGTGCCGGAAATTGGCGACGTCGCGACAATGATCGAGATTTTGGAGACGCTCGGCGCGGTCGTGACACGTCAAGGCGATATGGTGACGATTGATCCAAGTCGGGTTGAATCGATGCCGTTAACTGGTGCGGAGACGCGCAAGTTACGCGGATCGATCTACCTTATGAGCGTTCTGGCGGCCAGATTCAAACAAGGAGTCGTCGGTCTGCCTGGGGGTTATGCCATCGGACCACGACCGATTGATTTACACATCAAAGCACTGGAGCGTCTCGGTGTTTCCGTACGTAACGAGCAGGGCGTCCATTACATGCGCGTTGACCGTCTCGTCGGAAACCGAATCTATCTCGATCTTCCGTCATTCGGAGCGACGATCAGTGCTTTACTCGTCGCTGTCTTCGCTGAAGGAACGACTGTCATCGAAAACGCTGCCTATGATCCAGAAGTCATCGACGTCAGTACGATGCTGACGAACATGGGAGCAAATGTCAAAGGGGCAGGAACGGATGAGATTCGAATCAAAGGTGTCTCACGCCTGAGTGGTTGCCGGCATACCTTGATTCCAGACCGGATGGAAGCAGGAACGTTTTTGACGATGGGCGCGGCACTTGGGCGCGTCACCGTCGATAACGTCATTCCGCTCCATCTCGAGAGCGTTATCCAAAAACTCGAGCGGTATGGTGCGTTGATCGAAGTAACAGATGATTCCGTCACGGCGACATTCCAGGAGGCGAAGCCGGTCGATATTCGTGTCTTCCACTACGGTGGATTCCCAAGCGATCTACAACCTGTCATCTCGGCAGCGTTGTTGCAAGCGAAAGGAGCGAGTATCGTTGTCGATAAGTTGTACCCGCAACGTTTCCGACATGTACAGGAGTTGCGGCGCTTAAACGCCCGAATCACGCATGAAGACGCTTCGATCATCATTCGTGGTGGCGAATCCTTACTCGGTACGGAAATCGAGGCACCAGATCCACGCGGTGGCGCAGCACTTGTCTTGGCGGGACTTCTCGCTTCAGGGGAGACGACATTGCACCACGCGGAAGTGCTTGACCAGAGTTACGAACGATTTGATCAGAAGTTGAAGGAACTAGGCGCCCTCGTATGGCGTGAAACGATTTGACCGATTTGTAACAAGGGAGAGGGGACATACACATGGAGAGAAGTCTATCAATGGAACTTGTACGCGTCACGGAGGCGGCAGCACTTGCCTCTGCACGCTGGATGGGAAAAGGATTGAAGAATGAAGCGGATGATGCGGCAACAAGCGCGATGCGTGATGTCTTCGATACGATTCCGATGAAAGGAACCGTCGTCATCGGGGAAGGCGAGATGGATGAAGCACCGATGCTTTACATTGGAGAAAAGCTAGGAAATGGGTATGGACCACGACTTGACGTCGCTGTCGATCCGCTCGAAGGAACGAATATCGTCGCAAAAGGAACATGGGGCGCACTTGCTGTCCTCGCTGTTGCGGATGCGGGAGATTTACTCCATGCACCGGACATGTACATGGATAAGATTGCAGTTGGTCCGGAAGCAGCAGGACACATCAGTCTGGATGCGACGATTGAAGAAAACATCGCAGCAGTCGCAAAGGCGAAGAACAAGGAAATCGAAGACGTCGTCGTCTCGATCCTTGATCGCGAACGTCATGAAGAAATCATTCAACGGATTCGGGCAACAGGGGCACGGATTCGCTTGATTGGTGACGGTGACGTTGCTGGTGCGATCAATACGGCGTTCCCGCATACAGGGATTGATATCTTGCTCGGTTCAGGTGGCGCACCGGAAGGCGTTCTTGCTGCCGTTGCCTTGAAGTGTCTCGGTGGAGAGCTCCAAGGGCGCTTGTTACCAGCAGACGATGCCGAGATCGAACGTTGTAAGAAGATGGGCATCGAAGATCCATCGAAGATTCTCATGATGGACGATCTCGTCGCAGGAGACGACTGTATCTTTGCTGCGACAGGGGTCACGGACAGTGAGTTGATGAAAGGTGTCCAGTTCACGGCACAAGGCGGTCAGACACACTCTGTCGTCATGCGTGCGAAATCCGGAACGGTTCGTTTCGTTGAAGGCATTCACTCGTTTAAGAAAAAACCGAAGCTTGTCATTAAGTAAAAGAGACGGACTCATACGTGAGGACTTGATCGATAAAAAAGAGTTGGTGTTTCGGATAATTTCCGAAACACCAACTCTTTTTGCTATGTTTCTAGGAATCAAGACGTTCATCCTCAACTCCTAGAGGAAAAGGAAACGTGCTAACGTTTTCCGCTTCGTTAAATCGTATGGGAAGATTGCAGTGCCTCCAAATCGCTCGACATGAAATTTCGTTTTGAAGAGCATTGTCTCACGTTTGACGAGCAGGACGTGATTTCATTATCGTACAGATAAGCGAATTCACGACTAAGACCTCTTGAAGCACCTGTGATGAAGATATGCATCCTATTTCCTTCTTATGAATTGAATAAGATGAAAAAAAGCGATTGAGCCAATGCTCAACCGCTTTGAGATGATGAATTAAAGGTAAGATCCTGCGCCGACAAGGCGTGAACCCCAGTATCCTGATTTGAAGCTTGAGTATTTAACGCCACCTGTTTCTGAGTTAACCATGCTTGACTTGCTTGTTGCGATCCCGACGTGTTGAATGCCGCTACCGTGTGAGAAGAAGACAAGATCTCCTGGTTGTACGCTTGAAACGCGGACTTTCTTAGAAGAAGAATATTGTGAAGAAGACGTACGTGGCAATGTTTTACCAGCCGCTTTCTTGTAAACGTAGCTTGTGAAACCAGAGCAGTCGAATCCACGAGTCGTTGTTCCGCCCCATACGTATGGTGTACCTTTATGTTTTGCTGCTTCGTTCAGGATTTTCGTCCGTTTAGAAGATGTGCTTGTTGATTTTTTAGCGCTTGAAGATGATTTGTATGTCTTTGTGTATTGTGAGAAGACATAACGTGTTTTACCGCCGTATGAGATTTTTGTCCAGCTGCCTGATTTGCCTTTGTATGTAAAGACTTGACCAGCGTTGACTTTCCCGACGATGCTTGCTTTCGTAGAAGGAGCTGTCCGAACACGAAGACCGTTGTCCGTGATCTTGACTTTCGTGACTGTCGCTGCTTCAACTTTACCTGTACCCACTGATGTAAAACCTGAAACCACTAAGGCTGCTGTCGCGATCGATGCTAGAAAACGTTTCATGTTAAGAATTCCTCCGTTTTAATGTACTGTGTTGCGTCCGTAAGTTATATGATGAAATCATTAAGTGTGTAATTAAGCAGTGAACCTTACAACTGTGTAAGAATTTTGTCTGCAGGAATATCTTAGCATGTGCGCCCTTAAAAACGTTTTTTCAGTTAGAAGACAAAATAGATGCTTTTGTAACATAACTGAAATAATATCCTTGAATATTACAAAGTAAGAAACGCAAAGGATTGTTGACGACGAATTTAAAAAAATATGATACCTTTAGTTCACGAAAGAAATTACATACCTCCTGATGTATGTATGGAAGTATGCTGAATGCAGTTGAATTTATAAAGAATAGGTGAAAAACATGCCAACAACTGATAAAAAAGATAAACCTGAACGTTCCTATACTTTGGCTCAATTGAGCCAGCTGACATTAAAAGAATTATATGAAATCGCAAAGACGAAGAATGTCCCGCAATATCGGGAAGCCCGTAAGCGTGAGTTGATGTTCAAGATTCTAAAAGCACAGGCGGAATCAACAGGTCTTTATTTCCTCGAAGGGGTACTTGAAGTCATCCCTGGTAATCCACAAATGCAAAACGATGGTGGCTTCGGCTTCCTTCGCCCTATCAATTATTCCCAATCCTCTGAAGATATCTATATCGCCGCTTCTCAAATCCGACGCTTCAATCTACGTAATGGTGATGTCGTCACAGGTAAAGTACGCCCACCGAAGGAAAACGAACGTTTCCAAGGGTTACTTAGTGTGGAAGCCGTCAACGGCGAAGCACCGGATACAGCGCGTAACCGTTTGTTCTTCCCGGCGCTGACACCGATCTATCCGGATCGTTTAATGCGTCTTGAGACAGAGCCGCGTCATTTATCGGTTCGTGTCATGGATATGATTGCACCAGTTGGGTTTGGACAACGCGGTTTGATCGTCGCACCACCAAAAGCAGGGAAGACGTCACTCCTCAAAGAAATCGCAAACTCGATTCAAGAGAATCATCCGGATGTCGAGCTGATCATTCTATTGATCGATGAGCGACCAGAGGAAGTAACTGACATCGAGCGTTCAGTTCCGGGAGCAGACGTCGTCAGTTCAACGTTCGACGAAACACCGGACAACCATGTGCGGATTTCTGAACTTGTCCTTGAACGGGCGATGCGACTTGTCGAACATAAAAAAGATGTCGTCATCTTGATGGATTCGATCACGCGTTTGACTCGTGCGTATAACTTAACAGTGCCGCAAAGCGGACGGACGCTTTCAGGGGGGATTGACCCAGCAGCGTTCCACAAACCAAAACGGTTCTTTGGTGCGGCGCGAAACATCGAACATGGTGGCAGTTTGACAATTCTTGCGACGGCACTCGTCGAGACGGGATCCCGCATGGATGACGTCATCTATGAGGAATTCAAAGGAACAGGAAACATGGAGCTACATCTCGATCGTAAGCTGTCGGAACGCCGAATCTTCCCAGCAATCGACATTCGCAAATCAGGTACGCGGAAGGAAGAACTCTTGCTTCCGAAAGAGCAACTCGATGCGCTCTGGACGATTCGTCGGACGATGAACGAGTCGAACGAGTTCGTCGATACGTTCCTGCGTAAGATTCGCGACACGAAAAATAATGAAGAATTTTTTGCTGAACTTGAGAAAGAAAAGAAGAAGACGGTCCGACGTGCACCTGCTAAACCGCGTACCGTCAAGAAGGAAGCAACGACGGAAAAATAACTATTGCGACGCGTAAAAAAATCGTTTAGTATAGGAAGGTAACTTACTCTGGCTCAGCAAATGGACCAGGGCGGAAGGAGAGAAATCAACCATGAAACAAGGAATTCACCCTAACTACAACAAAGTAGTATTTATGGATTCAACGACTGAGTACAAATTCTTAAGCGGTTCTACTCGTTCTTCGAACGAAACGATCACTTGGGAAGATGGTAACGAGTACCCACTCATCCGTGTGGATGTGTCTTCAGACTCGCACCCATTCTACACAGGTCGTCAAAAGTTCAACGCGGCAGATGGTCGTGTCGATCGCTTCAACAAAAAATACGGCCGCAAGTAATTACTTGCCGGTTCTTAAAAAACAGCCTGCCTCCATTACGGAAGCAGGCTGTTTTTGTATAGGCTGTATTGCGAACGGTACGTAAGGTACGTCTTTAAGACGAACGAGAAAGCAATCCCGCCGACGATCCCGATCAAGTACGGCATGGCATCTGGATGTGCCAAGATGTAGTCGACGACTTTATGGAACGAGATATGACGACCAACAAAGTAGCCGGCGCCCAAGAACACACTGACCCAAATCAAAGCACCTGTATACGCGTAACTCGCAAAAATGCGAAACGGCATTTTTGAAACACCTGCAAAAAAAGCAGAGAGTTGGCGAAGACCAGGTATGTAGTAACCGATGATCAAGACCGATTTGCCGTAACGACGAAATCCGGCTTCAGCGGAGAGAATGTGTTTTTCTGAGATGCGCATCTTTGGTCCGACGCGATGCAACAGGGGCATGCCGAGTTTTAAGCCCAGCACGTAGCTAATCGTCATTCCGATGCAACTGCCAGCGTAAGCGGCAAGAATCGTACCGAACAGCGGTAGATTGCCTTGATGCATCCAAAAACCGGACAGGACGAGCAAGGTCTCATCAGGAACCGGCAATCCCACGATACCACCTGCGAGAAGGACGGAAAGACCAAGGGCGCCATATTGGTGCAGAATGTCATGTAAGAGATGATGAATCGGGGACACCTTCTTTCGCGAGAATCTTCTTCTTTAGTGTACAGGAAATGGATGAAGGTTGGAATGAAAGGACAAAAATTCTAGGTAAAGAAAAAATGAATTTTGATTTCCGGAAGTCAACCCTTTTTCTCAATACCGTTTCGAGCTATACTCGTTAAAGTGACTATTTTTAGAGGACGGTGTCGGACGATGATGCATGTAATAAATCAGTACGGCTGGATCGAAGTAATTTGTGGTAGTATGTTTTCCGGGAAATCGGAAGAGTTGATTCGTCGTGTCAGACGGGCACAGTACGGCAAACTGCCCGTTCAAGTATTCAAGCCGGCAATCGACGACCGGTACCATGAAGAGCATGTCGTCTCTCACATCGGAAATTCCGTCGTGGCGATTCCAATGGCGACGAGTCGTGATCTCTATGCAGCAGTAGCGGAAGAAACACAAATTGTCGGAATTGATGAAGTTCAATTCTTTGATGATGAGATCGTTCAAGTCATCGAAGCACTTGCGCAAGACGGAAAACGCGTCATTTGTGCAGGACTCGATCAGGATTTCCGGGCAGAGCCATTTGGCAAGATGCCGGAATTACTGGCGCGCGCAGAATTTGTGACGAAACTTCAGGCGATCTGTCTCTCATGTGGCGATCCGGCTTCCCGGACACAACGTTTGATTGATGGAAAACCAGCGAACTATGATGATCCGATCATTTTAGTCGGCGCTTCAGAATCGTATGAGCCACGGTGCCGCCACTGCCATGAAGTGCCAGGAAAGCCGAAGCCGCTCCAAACGATGCAACACCAAAAAGGATAAACAAAAAAGACGAACCGATGATGGTCGTCCTTTGATGTAACAGCTGTTCGCTTCTAAGTGAAGACGAATAGCTGTTTTTTTTTATCCCGTTTCCTGTGAGAAACGACTCGAGCGTTCGATGAAACGAATCGTCTCACGCACGATCAAATCCTGATCATGATCGAGGGTCGCGACGTGGTACGAGTTGAGGAGACAGTAGATTCGTTTATCATTCGTCCCGATGTGCTGGTGCAGATAATCCGAGCTCGACGGCGGAACGACGTGATCGGTCGCCGAGTAGAGAATCAATGTCGG
This sequence comes from Exiguobacterium sp. FSL W8-0210, assembly GCF_038006045.1. Classification (NCBI taxonomy): domain Bacteria; kingdom Bacillati; phylum Bacillota; class Bacilli; order Caryophanales; genus Exiguobacterium; species Exiguobacterium sp. FSL W8-0210. The sequence goes on along the minus strand of NZ_JBBOUK010000001.1, from coordinate 2,797,273 downwards.
CAGGAGAATGGATCCGAGGCGTCCTTTTGTCTCATCCATTAGACGGACGAGTTCGAACGCACAACGGCTCGGAACGAGGTCATAAATGATTTCGAAGGCTGCTCGCTTAATGTCCGGTGCCCCTTCCGGTAAGTACTGTGGACCGTCCTCGAACGAAAGTGCTTCATAGGATGGAACGGAGAGTGCGGCATTGATCGTAATGATGCCGGCAAACGGAATGCCGTCAGCAGCGAGCGACAACGCAAGCGTCGCACCCATCGATTGACCGATGACGAAGACTTGATCGCATGTTTCTTGTAAACGTTCATAGCCGTCTTGCAGGCTTTGCTTCCAACATCGAGCAGTCGATTGTTCAAACTCGCGGACGTTCGTTCCATGTCCACGTAAGCGCGGGGCATAGACGGTAAAACCTTCGGCAGCAAATGCCTCACCGACGTCCCGGACACTCTGCGGAGTGGCGTTAAAACCATGACAGATTAGAATGCCGATCGGTCCACCTTGAAGATAAAATGCTTCAGCACCAGTCAATACAGGATAGTTCATCATTACTATTTTTCCTCCATTCATGAAAAAAACTCGTCGACGTCACTGCTTGGACGCCCACGAGTTTTTCACCGTATCATCCAAAGCCGCGCTTTGCTGGTCGGAGCACCTTACAGATTGCAGGTTGCCGTGAAGTCATAGAGCCAGGTCTCTCGTTCACTCTTGATAAATATCATATTGGAATTGTCGGATTAATCATTGAAACGATGGTAGCACGACCGAAAATGACTTGTCAAATCGTTCTTGACGAATCATGATCCGTTCAGTAAGCTAACTCATAACTTGTTCATCCATCGATATGCGCCAAATGGATTATTTTTGAAAAGTTGGTTGACTTTTAAAGGTTCGACCCGTAATGTAAAAATTAGTTTTACGACATAAGCAACAACACAACAACACACATACGAATTTCATACCGCAATACTTATCCAGAGAGGTGGAGGGACTGGCCCTACGAAACCTCGGCAACAGACTCATTATGAGCACTGTGCCAATTCCATCAGACAGATGTCTGAGAGATGAGTGGAGTGGATTCTGCCACTGTGCGGATCCAGGTCTCTTCTTGTTTCTCAAGAAGGGACCTTTTTTGTTGAATGAAGGGGGAAAACGGAATGATTGCATTTCATCAAGTCAAAAAAACGTACGTCACGAAAGATCAGACGATTGCAGCGCTCGACGGTGTCGACCTGACGATCGAAAAAGGTGAAATCTTTGGGGTCATCGGTTTTAGCGGTGCCGGAAAAAGTTCACTGCTCCGCTGCGTCAATCTGTTAGAACGACCGACGTCAGGAACGGTGACGGTCGATGGGGAAGATTTAACGCAACTGTCTCCGAAAAAGTTACGCCAAGCAAAACAACGGATCGGGATGATCTTTCAGCACTTCAATCTGTTGAATGCGAACACGGTCTTTACGAATGTCGCGAAACCACTCGTTCTCGCAGGCGTCAAGAAAGACGAAATTCGCCGCCGGGTGACGGAGTTACTCGAATTCGTCGATCTCGCGGACAAAGCAGATCATTATCCGGATCAATTGTCGGGTGGGCAGAAACAGCGCGTTGGTATCGCCCGGGCACTCGCGACGCAACCTTCCGTCCTTTTATGTGACGAAGCGACGTCAGCACTTGATCCCCAGACGACACATCATATTCTTCAGTTATTAAAACGGATCAATGCCGAGTACGGGATCACGATTCTCTTGATTACCCACGAGATGGGCGTCATCCGGGAGATTTGCGACCGGGTCGCCGTCATTGAAGCTGGAAAGTTGATCGAGTCAGGAACGGTCTTTGATGTCTTTTCAAACCCGCAGACTGAGACAGCGAAAAATTTCGTTCGCTCCGTCATGCATGACGAGATTCCAGCGTCGATTCGTCAGTTGATCGAGTCCCGGAATGCGAATCCAATCTATAAGATTCACTTCCTTGGACATCACACCGGACAACCACTCTTATCGCAAGTCGCAAAACGCTTCGACGTCGATGTCAATATCCTGCACGGTAGCATCACGGAGTTGCAGGATACGCCGTTCGGCACATTACTCGTTGAACTGATCGGTGAGACGACAGAAGTGAAACGAGCGTTACACTACATCGATCAGGCGCAGGTAACCGTTGAGGAGGTGCTCGCTGATGCTAGTTAACTACAGTGATATCTGGACAGCATTCTTGCAGACGATGACGATGGTATCCGTTTCGCTCTTGTTCTCGACCTTGATCGGCTTACCACTCGGTATCCTGCTTGTCGTCACGCGAAAAGGAGCGTTACTTGAAAATGTTCCGTTGTTCACGTTCTTCAACAGTATCGTCAATATTTTCCGCTCGATTCCGTTCATCATCTTACTCGTCGCGATCATCCCGTTGACGCGCTTGATCGTTCAGACATCGATCGGAACAGAAGCCGCAATCGTTCCGCTCGTCTTTTACGCTGCACCGTACATGGCGCGTCTGATCGAGAGTTCTTTACTCGAAGTCGATAAAGGCGTTCTTGAAGCAGCAGAAGCGATGGGCGCGACACCGTTTCAAACGATTTTCCGCTTCCTCCTACCGGAAGCACTCGGTTCACTCATCCTGAACTTAACGATCGCGACGGTCGGCTTGATCGGGGCGTCGGCGATGGCAGGCGCCATCGGTGGTGGCGGTTTGGGTGACTTAGCAATTACTTACGGCTATCAACGGTTTGATACGAAAGTCATGATCATCACGGTCGGGATTCTCGTCATCTTAGTCCAAGGCTTACAGACGACAGGCAACATCGTCGCACGAAAAATCAGAAGACATTAATCAAGGGAGCGATTCAGCCATGAAAAAAGCAGTAGCAATTGGAGCAACACTCACGACGATTTTATTTGCCGGGTGCGCAGCATCAGGAGAAGACGAAAAGACGATCAAGCTCGGTGTCAGCGGTTCAGACACACAAGTTTGGGATTATGTCGCGAAAAAAGCAGAGAAGGAAGGCATCAAAATCGAACTCGTCAAGTTCTCCGATTATGTCCAGCCGAACATGGCACTGGCTGAGGGTGAGATCGACGCCAATGCCTTCCAGACGATTTCCTACTTCAACGCTTTCAAGAAAGAACATAACTTGAAGCTATCGCCGATTGCGACGACTGTCATCGCACCGATGGGGATCTACTCGGATAAATACAAGGATGTCAAAGACATTCCAACTGGCGGAAAAATCGCTGTTCCGAACGAAGCGACGAACATGGGACGCGCCCTCTTGTTACTGCAAGAAGCAGGTCTGATCAAGCTACCGGACGACTTCGATGGCAACGGTTCGGTCGATAAGATCGTCGAGAATCCGAAAAAGCTGAAAATCGTTCCGATCGTCGCTGGACAAACGCCACGCGTCTTACCGGACGTCGCGGCATCAATCATCAACAATGGTATCGCCGTTGACGCTGGCTTCAACCCGATCAAGGACTCAATCGTTCATGAGAACGAGACAGCAAAACCATACATCAACATCATCGCAACACGAACAGAAGACAAGAACAAAAAAGAACTGAAAAAAATCGCATCGCTGTATCAACAAAAAGATGTCGCGGCCTTCATCAAAAAAGAATACAAAGGCAGTACGATCCCGACGTTCGTTCCACTGAGCGATATCGGCGAATAATTTCAAAAGGAGAGTGGACAGTATGACGACACCAGTACGCACGACATGGGTAGAGACGATTGAACAGGACATCGAACAAAAACGAGAATCGTATCTTGAGACAAGTCACCGAATTCATGCAACGCCGGAAATCGGGAACGAGGAATTCTTTGCTTCGCGGCTCCATGCGGAGCGTCTAACAGCGGAAGGTTTTACAGTAGAACTCGGCGTCGCGGGGCACGATACCGCGTTCTTCGCGAAGAAATCGAGCGACCGACCAGGCGCAACGATTGCCTTTCTTGCTGAATACGATGCGTTGCCGGGTATTGGTCACGCGTGCGGTCATAATATCATCGGCACGACGAGCGTCGCAGCGGCGATCGCGCTCAGTAAAGTGCTCGATGAAGTCGGCGGGAGTGTCGTTGTCCTTGGAACACCAGCCGAGGAAGGTGGACCGAACGGTAGTGCGAAAGGCAGTTTCGTCAAACATCAGTTACTGGAAGGGATCGATGCGGCCTTGATGGTCCACCCGTCGGGACAAACACGGATCACGGGTTCTTCCCTTGCGGTCGATCCACTCGACTTTGCCTTTACGGGTCGTCCGGCACACGCAGCGGCGTCACCGGAAGAAGGCATCAACGCCCTCGACGCTGTCATTCAACTCTTCAACGGAATCAATGCCTTACGTCAGCAGTTACCAGACGATGTCCGGATCCACGGGATCATCACGCATGGAGGCGATGCGCCGAACATCATCCCGGAATACGCAAGAGCACGTTTCTTCATCCGGGCAACGACACGGGAACGATTAAATGCCGTCACGGAAAAAGTCAAAGCCGTCGCCCAAGGCGCGGCACTCGCGACTGGGGCGACGCTTGACGTCATCGCGTTCCAAAATGAAGTCGATAACCTCGTCTTCAACCGGACGTTCGACCGTCTGTTCCAAGAAGAAGCAGAAGCGCTTGGCGAAATCGTTCACTTGGACGAACGACCGGGTCTTGGCTCAACGGACGCCGGTAACATCAGTCAAGTCATCCCGACGATCCATCCGTATATCAAGATTGGTCCGGACGATCTCGTCGCGCATACGGAAGCATTCAAAGAAGCGGCTCGTTCAGAAGCTGGAGATGAAGCATTGATCACGGGGGCGAAAATCCTCGCTCGGACAGCGCTTCGCGTCCTCGCTGATGAACGGACGCGCGGGGCGATCGCTCAAGAATTCCACGATCGGAAGAACGGATATTTATAAGCGGAAAACGACGACTGGATGCACTGCTATCAAGTGCTCCGGTCGTTTTTGAGATGCGATCGATCACGAATTGGTGATGAGTGACAGAACTGGAGCGAAATCAAAAAAGAGACAAGACAGAAGCATTTGCGCTTTGTTTTCTTGAAAAAGATATGCTAGGCTAAAATTGTATAACTCAATAATCCAGTTCTTCGGGGTAGGGTGAAAATCCCAACCGGCGGTGATGCGATCAATCGATCGACGAGCCCGCGACCTGTGATGTACGCATCATGGCTGACTTGGTGAGATTCCAGGGCCGACGGTAAAGTCCGGATGGGAGAAGAACGAAACGACGCGATTCAAGCTGTTTTCTGAAAAAATGTTTTCAGGAGACGGTCTCTTTCTGCATGAAAAAATGCAGGAAGCGAACCGTGTATTTCGTGAACCCTTCTATACAGACGCCCCTTTTTCAAGGGGCGTCTTTTTTCATTTGAAAGGAGTGAACGCGATGTCACAGATGATGAGTTATGCCATGCAATTAGCACAAATGTTACACGGACAAACAAGTCCGAATCCAAGTGTCGGCTGTGTCATCGTCAAACAAGGACGCATCATCGGCTTCGGTGCACACCGGTTTGCCGGTGGGCCGCACGCAGAAGTCGAAGCCTTACGGATGGCAGGAGAAGCCGCCCATGGTGCCGATCTCTACGTGACGCTCGAGCCATGCAATCATCACGGCAAGACGCCACCATGCACGGAAGCGATTCTACAAGCAGGAATCAAACGAGTTTTCGTCGCAACAGAAGACAAACATGTAATCGTCGCTGGTTCCGGAATTAAACGGCTACAGGACGCGGGAATCGAAGTCGAGGTCGGCTTGTTACGGCATGAGGCAGAAGCCCTCTACACGGCATTCTGGAAGACGATCGAACGAAAACGCCCGACCGTGACCGTCAAAATTGCGCAGACGATGAACGGGATCGCGGCGACAGGTGAACAGCGCTGGATCACGTCAGAAGAAGCACGCGCGAACGGTCGCGCCCTGCGTGGACGCCACGATGCCATCCTCGTCGGAAGTGAGACGGTGCTCGTCGATGATCCGGCACTGACGTTACGCGCGTCGTCAGGCATCGAGCCGATTCGAGTAATCGTTGATCGCCGGGGGCGGATTCCGGAGACGGCGCAAGTCTTCCGCGATGGTAAAAATCCAACCTACTGGCTGACGAGTGTTCCTCGGATTAGTCACGATCAGGTGACGGTCCTCGTTGGTGAATATGAGACGCCGGAAGCGATTTTGAAACGCTTATACGAACAAGACATCCGTAGTGTCTTGATTGAAGGCGGACCAACGATTCAAGCCGCTTTTCTTGAGGCAGATCTCGTTGACCGAATCGAAGTCTACCAAGCCCCATCGATTTTTGAAGGCGATGCGTGGAATAGTCAACACGATATCGAAAATCGTTTTCAAATCGACCAGGTTGAGACGGTCGGACCGGATCTCCATCTGACGTACATCCGAAAGGAGGAGACGACATGTTCACCGGATTGATTGAAGAAGTCGGAACCTTAAAACGAAAGATCCCGCGACCGAACGGGTTAGCGCTTGAAATTGAGGCGCACCGGGTACTCGAAGGAACGAAGATCGGTGATAGCATCGCCGTCGACGGGATTTGTTTGACTGTCACGTCGATGAGTCCGACCGGTTTCACGGCAGATGCCGTCCATGACACGATCCGGTCAACAGCCCTCGGCACGTACCGCGTCGGAAGCCTATTGCAACTCGAACGGGCGATGCCGGCAGACGGTCGTTTCGGCGGTCATTTCGTCAGTGGACATATCGACGGAACAGCGCGGCTGATCAGTCGGCGACCGGATGGAGAAGCGATGGTCTATACGTTTGATGTCGGATCGTGGCAAAAGTATTGTATTCCGAAAGGCTCGATCGCAATCAACGGTACGAGCCTGACGTTGCAACGCGTCACGCCGGAAACGATCTCGATTTCATTGATTCCGCACTCCCGTCAAGTGACGACGTTTGATCGATTGGCAAGTGGTGCAGTCGTCAATATCGAGTGTGACATGATGGCGAAACATCTCTATCATTTCACGCAGCATGAGAAGCAGACGGACTGGGCAGCATTCTTAGGAGGCGACATGTAATGAACGGATTCGACTTGATTGAAGACGCAATAGAAGATTTGAAAAACGGACGACCGATCATCGTCTGTGATGACGAGGATCGTGAGAATGAAGGCGATCTCGTCATGCTCGCAGAACACGCGACAGCAGAAAACATCAACTTCATGATCACATACGGAAAAGGACTCGTCTGTGTACCAGTCAGTCCGCGGATCGCACAGCGACTCGAACTTGCTCCGATGACAGCGAATAATACAGATCCGCATGGAACGGCATTCACGCTCAGCATTGATCATGAAGAAGCGAAGACCGGCATCAGTGCCGAAGAGCGTTCGCTGACGATCCAGCGGATGCTGACGGATGGACCGGAGCGCTTCAAACGACCGGGTCACATCTTCCCGTTGATCGCAAAAGAGGGCGGTGTCCGGGAACGACGCGGACATACGGAAGCAGGTGTTGACCTTGCCCGTCTTGCCGGTAGCGATGAGATTGCCGTCATTTGTGAAATCATCAAGGAAGATGGCACGATGGCACGGATGGATGATTTGCTTCTCTATAAGGAAGAACACGACTTAAAACTGATCACGATCGAGGCACTCGTCGCGTATCTCGAGCGTCCATTGACGCGGGAAGCGGAAGTGTTGCTTCCGACGACATTCGGAGCTTTCCGGATGGTCGGCTATACGACGCAAGATAAGAAAGAACATGTCGCCGTCTTATCCGGTGAAGCGCACGATGGGATGCTCGTCCGTCTGCACTCGGAATGTCTGACAGGGGATGTCTTCGGTTCGAAACGTTGCGATTGTGGTCCACAACTCGATTCTGCACTTGAGCGAATCGAACGAGAAGGTGGAGCCGTCTTGTATCTACGTCAGGAAGGACGCGGCATCGGTCTGATGGCGAAGTTGAAAGCGTACGAGTTGCAGGAACAAGGACTCGATACAGTCGAAGCGAACCATGCACTCGGTTATCCGACAGACATGCGTGATTATACGGTCGCGGCCAACATGTTGCGTGATCTTGGCGTGACGAAGATTCGCTTGATGACGAACAATCCAGACAAACAACGGGTGCTCGAGCAAGAGGGGATTGAAGTCATCGAACGTGTTCCCCATCAAGTACCCGTTGAACCGGAAAATCAGCGTTATCTGAAAACAAAACAAACGAAACTCGGGCACTGGCTCGATATCCAAGGAGGACACACATCATGATTTACGAAGGTTTCTTAACAGGAGAAGGACTACGCGTCGCAATCGTCGCAGCACGTTTTAATGAATTGATCACATCAAAACTCGTCGGAGGAGCAAACGACGCGTTCCGTCGTCACGGTGTTGCTGCGGATGCTGTGGATACAGCATGGGTTCCTGGAGCATTTGAAATTCCACTCGTTGCGGAAAAGTTAGCGAAAAGCGGTAAGTATGATGCGGTCATCACACTGGGTGCCGTCATCCGCGGAGCAACATCACACTATGACTATGTCTGTAACGAAGTCGCGAAAGGTGTCGCGAGTGCGTCGCGTGATACAGGCGTACCTATCATCTTCGGTGTCCTGACGACGGATTCGATCGAGCAAGCGGTCGAACGTGCCGGTACGAAAGCTGGAAATAAAGGCTACGAAGCTGCCGTTTCCGCGATTGAGATGGCAAATCTTTTACGCACGATCTAACGAAATAAGGATAGGGTGACGGAAGTTTCCGTCATCCTATTTTTTTTGTGGACATTTTGCAGGTGATAAATCAAATTTCAAAAAAAGAATAGTAGATTTGAAATATGAGGATTTGTTTTGAAGAAGAACGGTAATGAGGTAATAAAGAAACTTTGAAACATTTTCCAATATTTTTCGTAAATCAGGGTAACGCGTATAAAGGAGGAAATGAATATGAAGAAAACAAGGTGGGTAGCAGCTGGGATCGTCGCAGCATCGATTGGACTAGCTGGATGTCAAGATGGGCAGACAGATTCGGGTAGTGGCAGTGGGTCTGGTTCGACGAAGTCGGGGGAACTCTCGAATACGGAATTACTGAATAAAGCGACAGCCGCTCAAAAAGATATTAAATCGTTCCACATGGAGGGGACAGTCAATTCAAAAGCAGGTGAGATGGCAGTAGATCAGAAGGTATCAGCCGATATCATCCAGAAGCCGCTTACAATGCATCAGACGATGACGATGAAAAATCCACAGGACGGTAAGGACATGTCGATCGAGAGCTATATCGTCGACGATAAGATGTATCTATCGCAAAACGGACAATGGCTCGTTCAAGATGTCTCGGAGCTAGGTGATATGGTTGAGGCGATGGAGTCATCGGCATCGACGGATCAAAATCTCAAGCTACTGAAAAAGTACAAAGACAACTGGACCGCCAAAAAAGAGGGTGACGTTTATCAAATCGACGTCAAACTAAAAGGGGACGACCTCAAAGCATTCATGAAGGATTCGCTCGAGCAGACAGGACAGATGGCACAGATGAAAGATGCGATGGACAGCATCGATTACAAGAAAATGAACTACACGATGACGTATGATGCGAAAACATTCTATCCGAAATCACTCGATATGGATATGGTCTTCGCGGTCGAGAAAAATACCGATTTCACGATGAAAAACCAATCGACGTTCTCGAAATTCAATGAGATCAACGAAATCAAATTACCTGCGGAAGCAAAAGATGCACAACCGCTCACAGGTGCAGCACAATAAACATCGAAGTCCCCTCTCTTCCATGAAGATGAGGGGACTTTTTTGAGACTTGGAACTGACGAAGAACTTCTTTTAGTGCTTCCGTCTGTTTTTGACTGACGGAAATCTGTTCGTGCATATCGCGGAATGCTTGAGCGTCATCCTAGTATTGAATCGAGATAGCTTCGAATAGATCATTGTCATTGACGACTTTCGTATCGATGAAGGACAGCACCCCACCGGACGCGGCATTCAAATGTTCGATCGTCTTGAGTGGCAAGTTCGTAGGTTTTGCCTGCAGTTGGCGAAGAGGACCGAAGATCGATTATAAAATCAAAATAATAAAGATTACACTGAACACTCCGATGACAACGATCGTAGTGAATTATTGAAATGAAGAAGTATCAAAATAGTTTCATAAAAAAATAGTTTGACAATTATCAGTAAATTCTGAAAAAATGGTAAAGAACTACATATTTCATAAAGGGAGGTAACACGAATGGGAAATTCATTTAGTGACTGGATCAGTACGGTGTCCAATCTTGTTTGGGGACCACCGTTACTTATTCTGTTGGTCGGTACGGGGATTTACTTGACGATTCGCTTAGGATTCATTCAAATTACCAAGCTACCGTATGCGCTGAAGCTCGCGTTTTCAAAGCATCAGGACGATAAGTCGGAAGGCGACATCAGTCACTTTCAAGCATTGATGACGGCACTGGCTGCGACCGTCGGTACGGGGAATATCGTTGGTGTCGCAACCGCCGTCGTCCTCGGTGGACCGGGTGCGATCGTTTGGATGTGGTTGTCCGGTCTATTCGGGATGGCGACGAAGTATGCGGAAGCAATCCTTGCCGTCAAGTACCGTGTCGTTGATGAAAATGGACAGATGGCAGGGGGGCCAATGTATTATCTCGAGCGTGGGCTGAAGCAGAAATGGCTGGGTGTCTTGTTTGCCGCATTCGCTTCAATCGCTGCGTTCGGGATCGGGAATGGGGTCCAGACGAATTCGGTCGCCCTCGCGATGAAATCAACGTTCGATGTGCCACTTTACGTGACGGGGATCGTATTGATGGTACTGACAGGCGTCGTCATTCTTGGTGGGGTCAAATCAATCGGAAAAGTTGTCAGTTTGTTTGTTCCGTTTATGATTTTCTTCTATGTTGGAAGTGGATTACTGATTCTCGTCATGAACTATGACTTGATTCCAGGTGCGATTTCGACGATCTTCAGCAGCACGTTCTCAAGCGAAGCAATTACGGGTGGCGCGATCGGGGCGGCGATTCGTTATGGTGTCGCGCGTGGTGTCTTCTCAAATGAAGCGGGTCTTGGTTCAGCACCGATTGCAGCCGCTGCAGCGAAAACGGACTTCCCAGGACGTCAAGCGCTCGTTTCGATGACGCAGGTGTTTTTAGATACATTGGTCGTCTGTTCGATCACAGGTTTGACGCTCGTCATGGGAGGACAACTTGATACGAAGTTACAAGGTGTTGAATTGACGACAGCAAGCTTCGAGGTCTTCCTCGGTCCTGCCGGAAAATACATCGTCACGATTGGACTCGTCATGTTTGCTTATTCGACTGTTCTTGGCTGGTCGTATTATGGCGAAAAATCAATCTATTATCTATTCGGTCAAAAATCGATCCTCCCATACCGTATCCTGTTCGTCTTAGTCGCCGGAGCGGGTGCGATGACGACGAACTTGAACATGGTCTGGGCGATTTCCGATGTCTTCAATGGATTGATGGCGATTCCGAACTTAATCGGTTTGATTGGATTGTCCGGTGTCGTCATTGCTGAGACACGACTGTTCCGCGAACAGTTGAGACGAGAAGAAGCGAATCGGAAAGTTTCGTAGAACATGCGAAAATGAAAGACTCTGCCATCCTCGCTTTCCCTGACAAAAGCATGTACCATGCTTTCTTTTCCTGTAGGAGTCGAGGAATAGGCATTCACATTCTATATCTATTCAACAAAAGAGAAGATTGGTTTCTAGGGTATCCCTTGGAAACCAACCTTCTCTTTTTTGCGTGTGCTCCGTCCCATTCAATCACTTTTTACGATAAAGCATCAGTGATTCATAAGGTCGTAACGTTAAAGTGTACCCCTCTGTCTGCATCTGCTGATAATTATGAAGCAACACCGTATAGTCCGATCCGTCATGAGGTAACGTGAACGTCGTGTCCGTTCCGTAGAAATTCGAGACGACGAGTAATTCTTCTTCATTCGTTGCGCGTTCGTACGCCCAGAGTGATGGATCGTCCGGTGTCAACAGACGGTACGAACCATCCGTGAGCACGTCATACTGTTTGCGGAGTTGAATCAACCGTTTGTAATGATGATAGACTGAATCAGGGTCTGCGACAGCAGCCTCGACATTGATCTGATCGTACGTCGGCGAGACCGGGATCCATGGCTCACTTGTACTAAAGCCACCGTTGACGGCGTCCGACCAAGGCATCGGTGTCCGCGCGTTATCGCGTGATTTTTGACGGATCGCAGCGAGAATTGCTTCTTCCGATACGCCGTTGGTCCGTGCTTCTTGATAGGCATTCAATGTCTCGACATCACGGTAGTCGGACAGATTCGTGAAGTCCGGATTCGGCATTCCGATCTCTTCTCCTTGGTAAATATACGGTGTACCTTGCAAGCCATGAAGCGTTGTCGCGAGCATCTTTGCACTCTCAACACGATACGCGACGTCGTCACCAAACCGGCTGACGACGCGGGGTTGGTCATGGTTGCACCAAAAAATTGCGTTCCAGGCTTGTCCGTTCATGCCAGTTTGCCAGTCGGAGAAAATTTGTTTCAACTGCTTGAAGTCAAACGGTGCAGCCGTCCATTTCTCACCGTTCGGATAATCGACCTTCAAGTGATGGAAGTTGAACGTCATCTTCAGTTCTTGATTTTCGAGCGAAGAATATTGAAGACAATGTTCAAGCGACGTCGACGACATCTCACCGACCGTCAAGAGATCGTGTCCGGCAAAAACGGCTGCGTTCATCTCTTGCAAGTAGTCATGAATGTTTGGTCCGTCCGTATAGTACGCACGTCCGTCTCCCTCGGGATCATTGGGAAGCCCTGGCGTCTTCGAGATTAAGTTGATGACGTCGAGTCGGAAGCCGCTGACCCCTTTATCCCGCCAAAAGCGCATCATGTTGTAAACATCTTCTCGTAAACGTGGATTTTCCCAGTTCAGATCCGCTTGCGTCTTGTCGAACAGGTGCAAGTAATACTTGCCAGCTACCTCATCAAATGACCAAGCGGGACCGCCGAATTTCGATACCCAGTCGTTCGGTGTCTCGCGCCAGATAAAATAGTCGTGATACGGGCTGTCCGGGTGACGTCCTTCTTCGAACCAAGAGTGCGACGTCGAGCAATGGTTGACGACGATATCCATCATGACAGACAGACCGCGTTGTTTTGCTTCTGCAAGTAACATCTCGAAATCGTCCATTGTTCCGTAGGATGGATCAATCGCGTAATAGTCACTGACATCATATCCATTATCGTTTTGCGGTGAGGCATAGACCGGCGTCAACCACAGGTAATCGACACCAAGATCCGCCAGATAATCGAGTTTGGCCGTGACCCCACGCAACGTACCGGTCGCTTTGCCCTCCGGACTATAAAAACTCTTCGGATAGATTTGATAAACGGCGGATTTGCGCCAATCGGTTGTCGTGATCATCAGATACACACCTTTCTGAAATTACGCCGCTTTTTTCAGTGCGGCTTTTTTTGCGCGTTTCGTTGAGACATAGTGGAACAGGAACGTACAGGCAATAGGAACGATAATCGCGATCACCATGCCGACGATGAATGACAGAATCGAGCCTGGTACGATCGAAATGAAAGCAGGTAATCCGCCAACACCGATCGCAGGAGCAAGAACGCCACTGACGGCGATGAAAGCTGACGCGATCGCTGAACCGACGAGTGCCGCGTAAAATGGATATTTGAACCGGAGATTGACCCCGAACATGGCCGGTTCCGTGATCCCGAAGTAGGCGGATAAAGCGGACGTTGACGCCATGTTTTTATCGTTGACGTTTTTCGCGAGGAAAAGCATCGCGAGTGTTGCTGAACCTTGAGCGATGTTCGAAATCGCGATCATCGGCCAGATGAACGTCGTTCCGCTCTGTCCAATCAACTGTAGGTCAACAGCGATGAACATGTGGTGCATGCCGGTAATGACGAGCGGCGCATAGAGTGCGCCGAAGAGTAAGGCACCAAGTAACGGAACAGCTTCGAACGTATTGACGACACCAATCGTAATCCAGTCACCGACTTGACGCGTGACCGGTCCGATGACGGCAAGGGCAAGGAATCCGGTCAATGTGATCGTCGTAATCGGTACGACGAGTAATTGAATCGCATTCGGTACGCGTTTTTTGAGCCATCGTTCAATCGTACTGAGAACATAAGCAGCGGCGAGCACAGGGAGTATTTGTCCCTGATAACCGACTTTTTCAATTTCAAACAGACCGAGAATGTTGAACGTCGGGATTTCACCTTTTAGAGCACTTTGTCCGTAGTTCCATGCGTTTAAGAGATCTGGGTGAACAAGCATCAGACCCATGACGATCCCGAGAATCTCACTTCCGCCGAAGCGTTTCGTCGCTGACCAACCGACGAGTGCCGGGAGGAAGACGAAGGCGGTGTTTGCCATCATATTGATGAGATCCCAAAGTCCTTGTAAGTTTGGATAACGATCGATCATCGTCTTGCCACCGAACTCGATACCGAATAGATTATTGATTCCCATTAAGAGACCAGCAACGATGATCGCCGGGATGATAGGCATGAAGACATCAGAAAAGACTTTGATCAACTTTTGGAACGGATTCATCTTGGCAGCGCCAGACGATTTAACATCTGCGATCGTTGTTGCCTGTAAACCGGTTAATTGAATGAATTCTGCATAGACCCGGTCGACGTCTCCGGCACCAATGACGATTTGATAGACACCCGCGTTCAAGAACGCGCCTTTGACGAGCGGAACTTCAAGTAAGGCTTCTTGATCGACAAGCTCTTGATTCTTAAGCGTTAAGCGAAGACGGGTGACACAGTGAGCTGCCTGCTCAACGTTCTCCTTACCTCCGATGTTCTCAATGATTTGCTCTGCAATCTGACGATAGTTTGGTTTCATCTCGATGCTCCTTTTTGGAAGTGACGTACTCGACCACTTTTGAAATGAAAACGTTTTCTTATCTGCGCACACTTATCTTAACTTATCTATATGAGTTGGGGAGAATAAAAAAGAGAGAATCCGTCATCTACGAATTCCCTCATCTTGCAGCCTATATTCAACGACGTGCAATATCAGTGAACTGAAACTTATCGAGCCGGTGACGCGATTCCGTCCGTTCGAAATGTTGTCCTTCATAGAAATACGTATCGTTCGTGACAACGATGACATGCGTCATATCGTGAAGGTCGAGTCGTTCTTGGTCTTCCATTGTCGCAGGGCGAGCTTCGATTTTTCGTTTTGCGTAGCTGATCTGCCGACCAAGTGTCTCTTCGATGTACTGATAGATCGAACCTTGAGCGATGTCAGTCGTGAGTCCGGGTACGAGTGCTGTCACGAAATGATTGATGTCACGGATGACACGTTCACCATCGATTTGGCGAATTCGCTCGATGCGCGTCACGTCCGTTCCTTGTGCCACATGTAATAACGAAGCGAGTTCAGCAGAAGCGGAAAGGACTTCGCAGGATAAAACATCCGTCTCGACGGTATGACGCCCCATCCGGCGATGTGCTTCCGAGAAGCTGACGATGCCGTTGAATTGGAACTCGATCGCTTCTTGCGACAGGACGAAGACACCTTTCCCCTGGTGTTTACGGACGAAGCCTTTTTCTTGCAGGGCATCAATCGCTTTTCGAACCGTTCCGCGGCTCGCCTCGAATTCATGCATCAATTCCGTTTCAGAAGGTAATTTCGTTTCGGCCGGGAGCGTTCCTTCCTGAATCCGCTGTGCGAGCTCGTGATAGATGTTTAAATACTTCGGCATATGATCCGTCCTTTACACTCAAATAATGTCTTTAGTGTAGCATGGAACGATTACAGGCATCAAAATAGCTCCACCTATGATCCGGACATGACCGGAAAATAGATAGAGCGTAGAAGTGTGAATGTCAGTCAACGAAGAGACGTCGAAAACGTCGTTCCTTTTTTGAGGACATCTTGTTTTTCATCGAGAACATCACTCGTCAAGAGTTCAATCGAGTCAACCGGATGTTCCAAGATGAAGCCGAAGTTACCACTCCGTGACTCGGACGGGGCATAAGTCTTCGCAAGCGACTCCAAATAGACGTCGTCCTCGAGCGTCTTTTCTGCCGCAGCATCGAGTTTGAAGTGGGCGACAGGATTGAACGTGACCGGTTCATTACTTGTGTTCTTGATCGTGACCCGTGTCTTGATCAAATCAAAGGATTCATCGTGCGTAAAGCCATGGAAGAAATCAATCATGCCATAGCTTGGACGAGCATGGAATACTTTGATCTCTTCGATCGTCATCTCGATCGGACCAATCTTCCGTGTTTCGTTCACTCGTTTGAATTGTTTAAGCGTCAGGTCGCCCTTATCATCCGTGACGGTCTGATCGATTTTTGTCAAATCGCGATCGTCTGGAATTTGCGGGTTTGGAACGTAGGCGCTTGTTTTTTCAAGCGATACCGGCTGCTCCTGTTTCGCAGACGCTGGTTCTTTTGGTGTGTCTTGTGATGCTGAAGTGCCACAACCAGCGAGCACCGTCCCGAGCATCAAAGTAGCAAGTATCTGTCTCATGAACATTCTCCTTATTTCTTCGATTTCAAGAGATCGAAGATGATTTTCGCGTGATCCGTGTTGTCGACTTGTCCCGCGAAACGTTCTTTAGCAGGACCGAAAGCATAGACCGGTACGTCTTCACCTGTATGTCCACCCGTAGTCCAGCCTGTATGCGAGCGTTCGTTGAAGATTTCTTCAATCGCATTATCGATCTCGAGTAATTTCTTCGATTCAGCAGCGCGGGAGACGCTGTCGATTTCTTGATCCGTCAAGGCGAGTTTGTCTTGGTCGATGTACTTCATTAACGTTTTCCGTACGTCCGCGCCTTCGACGATTTGCTGCGCCATGAAGTCAGGTGTCTTCTTCGCTGCTTTGATTGGCTCAGCGAACCAGTTGTAAATGCCATCCGCACCAATCGAGTAACCGCCAGTCGAGTGGTCGGCTGTTGCGACGACGAGTGTATGCTTATCCTTCTTCGCGAAAGCGATCGCGGCTTTAAAAGCACGTTCGAAATCTTCCATCTCACTCATCGCACCGACGATATCATTGTCATGTCCTGCCCAGTCAATTTGACTGCCTTCGACCATCAGGAAGAATCCTTTTTTATTCGAATCAAGTCGCTTGATTGCGGCGTTCGTCATTTGAGCAAGTGACGGGACTGAGTTTTCGCGATCGATTCGTTTAGGTAATCCACCGTCTGCGAACAATCCGAGCACTTGTTTATTTTTATCCGCTTGCAGCTGATTGAGGTCAGTGACATAGCTATAGCCATCTTTCTTGAACGCTTTCGTCAAATTGACGTCTGGACGGACGAAGTTCGATTTCCCACCCCCGAGCATGACATCAATCTTATGTTTGCCGTTCACACGTTCTTTGAAATAGTCATCTGCAATCGCATTCATGTTTTTACGACTTTCGTCATGCGCACCGAATGAGGCAGGTGTTGCATGCGTGATTTCCGATGTCGCGACGAGTCCTGTTGACTTACCACGTTCTTTCGCTGCTTCAAGGACGGTCTTGACTTCCGATTTATCATTATCGACCGCAATCGCTGCATTGTACGTCTTCACACCAGAGGACATCGCTGTCGCGGCAGAGGCGGAATCGGTGATATTCTCCTTCGCATCTTCCGGATACGTCATCTGTTGACCGACGAGATAGGGATCAAAGGCTGTTTTTTCAGCCATCGTCGTCGAAGGATCGTTCTTTAAGTAACGGTGTGCAGACGTGTATGAGACACCCATGCCGTCACCAATCAGGAAGATGACGTTCCGGATTTCGGGTGAGTGAGTATGTTTGGCTTTCGCTTCGGCTTCCGGCATCGAAATCATCGTACTCAGGGAAAGGGTCGATAAGGCAAAAATCGGGATCAGACGTTTTAGTTTCATAGGGATTCCTCCTCGAAAGGTAATGGGTTATGGCGCTACGACCTACAAACACAACCTTACGCAGAAAATATGAAATCCATATGGACCGTCTGTAAAGGTTTGTGAAGAAACGATGACAAACGAATAGCCCTTCTGAAAAATTATCTCAGAAGGACTACTTGTGTATAGATTAGCGACTCCATCCGATCATCCGACGGTAGGAACTGAACGTCGGCCATGCGAGAATGACGATCGCGAGCCAGTACAGGAACTGGTTCTCGGACGAAATCAGACCAATGATTCCTGCGAGCAGGATCGTCGTGTAGATCGAGAACGTAATGATCAGTGCTGGGTGTAGTTTTGGGAAAATAGTGAACCGACCGAGTCGTTCGTTCGCTCCGCGGATATATAGGCGGCTACCAAAGAAGAGTAAGGCAATCGTCAAAGCTAAACAGAACAAGACGGGATACATTAGATTCAGATCGACATTACTTTCGAAAAAGAGTGCGAAGGGTGTCGTGATCGTCATCAGGAAACTTGTTGGCTTGTCTAACTCCTCGTAGGTCACACCGAAACCGAGCAGGGCGACGGCGTAGATGCTGAAATACGTGAAGTAGTTCAAGAACAAGAAGAACGTGCCGAGCAACAGTTGTCCGATGATATCACCAGCGATTGTTCCGGCGAATAAGAAGATCGTCAAAATCGTCACATCAAATAGAAGGAAAAGACCAAAATCTTGGAAGAGTGACGACCACGTGACGTAATCAAACGGATTGATACCGCCGAACGCTTGCAGCAACAACCAGCTGACGAAGAAGCCGATGATCGGAAACAAGATCAGTGTTACGACGCCAATCGCCCATTTGATCCAGAACAACCAGACCTTCGGAAACGGCAACGCGTGCAAAATCAGGCTGCGACCACTCCCGCGCTCGGAACCGAGCATCAGGATCGCGAAGACAGCAATGAGAATCGCTGCGAATCCGGCGAAAAAGGGACTGACGAGTACGGTGTTGAGTAGAGCAGGTTGCTGAGACGCCTCGTAATTCTCGAACTCATTGATGACGGTATAACTGCCGAACCCATAGCTGAAGATCGCAAGCAGAATGAAACAAGCGAGCGGCCAGATGCCTTGTTTGATATGATAACGGATCAATTGCTTAACCATGTCGTTTCCCTCCAAATGTCCCTAAGAAGTAATCTTCCATCTGCACTGGCAAAGCATCTTTTAACAAGGGGTTCGTCGTTTCAAGATACTGCGCGCCTGCATCGGATAAGACGAGCAATGTCACGACCCGACCTGTTTGGGATAAGACGTGAAGATCAGCGTGTGACAATTCCGGAACGTCCTCATAGACGACTTGCCATTTCTGCATGCTGGCTTTGGCATCATCGAGTGCTTTGGGTTCACGGACGAGATGCTTTTCGATCGTCATGACACGGTCAGCGAGTGAATCAAGTTCTTCAAGTTGATGCGAAGCGATCAGGACCGCTGTCTGGCGTTCCGCAAGCAATGATACGAGCTGTTTCAGATAATCACGTTTGTTGATTCGATCGAGTCCGTCTGTTGGTTCATCCAGCAAGAGGACCGGAGCATTCGTCGCGAACGCAAGTTGAAGAAGGAACAACTGGGCTTGTCCTTTGGATAATGACGTCACGCGACGTCCGCGATCGAGGTTTGACGAACGACAATAGTTTTCGATGTACGTTTTCTCGAAGTTCGGATAGAACGCATTGTAGAAGTTGATCAGTTCGCCGAGTGTCATCTGGCGGTAGACGGAAACAGAATCCGGAACGAGGAAAAGGTGCTCCCGCGTCTTCGGAACGTGATGGATCGACTCACCATTCCATTCGACTTTCCCGCGGGTCGGCTCGAGCGCTCCAACGAGTGTTTTCAGTAATGTCGTTTTTCCGGCACCATTACGACCAATCAAGGCAGTAATCGTTCCTGCCGGCAGGGTGAAGGATGCATTTTCATAAATCATGGTACGGTCAATTTGTTTCGTCAGATGAGAAACGGTCAACATGAGGAATCCTCCCTTATGTGTAAAATGTGTTGATAAAGTTCTTCGTTTGAGATGGATAATTCGTCGGCGATGGCACAAAGGCGGATGAGTGGATCTTGGATGGCGGCTTGTTTGACTTCATGAAGTGGGATGTCTGAGATGAAGGAGCCTTTACCGCGCATCGTGACGATGAAGTTGCGGCTCTCGAGTTCCTGATAGGCGCGGGAGACAGTGTTCGGATTGACAAGGAGTGTACCGGCAAGTTCACGGACGGATGGCATCTGTTCGCCGGAGCGGAGTAGACCACGGGCAATCGAGCGGATGATTTGAGCGACCAACTGTTCATAGATCGGTAACGGACTTTTCGGATCAACGGTGAACATTTCTTCACCTCCTTAAGTGTACTAATTCAATTAATACACTAATTATAGGAATTTAAAACCCGTCTGTCAACGTTTCTTTTCAAGAAGACGATGACGCCATCGATCGCAATATTTGCTATACTGACGACAGAAGAATCGCCAGGAAGGATGACCGAGATGTTGGATCGATTGAGTGCGTTAGAGGACCGTTATGAAAAACTGAATGATATGTTGGCTGATCCAGCCATCATCAATGATACGAATCAATTGCGAGAGGTCTCAAAGGAGCAGTCACAACTTGCGCCGACCGTCGAGACGTACCGTGTCTATCGCGAGAAGATGGAAGCTTATCAAGAGGCACGTCAAATGTTGACGGATCCGGAGATGCGCGACCTTGCGAAGGAAGAAGTCGCGATGCTTGAGCCGGAGATCAAAGAGCTCGAAGCCAAGCTGAAAGCTTTATTATTACCGAAGGATCCGAATGACGATAAGAACGTCATCGTCGAGATTCGTGGTGCGGCAGGCGGAGACGAGGCAGCCTTATTTGCGGGTGACCTTTTCAAGATGTACTCGAAGTTTGCTGAGAAACAGAGCTGGAAGATTGAGATCATCGATGCAAGCTACACGGAACTCGGTGGCTACAAAGAGATCATCTTCATTGTCAAAGGAACGGGTGCTTATTCGAAGTTGAAGTACGAGAACGGGGCACACCGCGTCCAACGCGTTCCGTCAACGGAATCCGGCGGACGGATTCATACATCTACTGCAACGGTTGCCGTGTTGCCGGAAGCAGAAGACGTCGAAGTCGAAATCCATGATAAGGATGTCCGAGTCGATACGTTCACGTCGAGTGGACCGGGTGGCCAGTCCGTCAATACGACACAGTCCGCTGTCCGTGTCACGCACGTGCCGACGGGAATCGTCGCCAGCTGTCAGGATGAGAAGTCGCAAATCAAGAACAAGGAAAAAGCGATGAAGGTCTTGCGCGCGCGTGTCTACGATAAGATTCAACGCGAACAGCAAGCTGAATATGATGAAAAACGAAAGTCGGCAGTGGGTACGGGTGACCGTTCGGAACGAATCCGGACGTATAATTTCGCACAAAATCGCGTGACGGACCATCGCATCGGATTGACGATTCAAAAGCTTGACCGAATCTTGCAAGGCGAGATGGATGAAGTCATCGATACGCTCGTCATGGAACATCAGGCACGGGCATCGGAGGCGGCAAACTGATGCGGATCGCAA
This sequence comes from Exiguobacterium sp. FSL W8-0210, assembly GCF_038006045.1. Lineage (NCBI taxonomy): Bacteria > Bacillati > Bacillota > Bacilli > Caryophanales > Exiguobacterium > Exiguobacterium sp. FSL W8-0210. The sequence goes on along the minus strand of NZ_JBBOUK010000001.1, from coordinate 2,775,828 downwards.
AACGTCTAAATGAGGCAAAAACGATGATGGAACAAGCAGGACGCGAGGGTTCAAGTGCCGAATGGTTACTCATGCACGTCTTGGATGTCGACCGGACCGGACTCCTTGTCCGTCTGTCAGATGAATTGACGCCGGAGCAAGATTTACGTTTCAGTGAATACTTGCTTGCTCATGTTCACGGCGTGCCCGTTCAGCATTTAATCGGCTATCAGCCGTTTTATGGACGGGATTTCCGTGTCACACCGGATGTCTTGATTCCACGACCGGAAACGGAAGAGTTGATCGTCTTCGTCACGGAGCGTCTCAAACGTGAGTCGTTCACCGCGGGACAGATCGTCGACATCGGAACTGGGAGTGGAGCGATAGGAATCACGCTCGCCCTCGAACTCGAACAACCGGTCACGACTGTCGATATTTCACCGGCCGCTATTACTGTCGCGAAGCAAAATCAAGCAGCGCTTGGTGGAGACGTGACGTTCCTTGAAGGAGATCTACTAGCGCCACTTGCGGACGATTCCGTGCGGGTGCTTGTCTCGAACCCGCCTTATATCGAGGAAGAAGAATTACTCAGTGAGGTCGTATTCGACCATGAACCGCATCTCGCTCTGTTTGGCGGAAAAGACGGTCTCGTCTTTTACCGACGACTCGTCGAGGAGAGCGGACGGGTCCTACGCGACGATTTCCGACTGATTGCGTTTGAAATTGGACACAATCAAGGACCGGAAGTGCAAATGATGTTAAAAGAACGTTATCCAAATGCGGAAACGGGTATTTTAAAAGATATAAACGGTAAAGACCGTATCGTGTATGCGGAACGAAAGGATTGTACAGCGTGAAGACGGAAATGATTGACTTACAGACGATGGATGAAGCAGTTCGGTTATTGCAGGAAGGAGAGGTCGTGGCGATGCCGACCGAGACCGTCTATGGTCTCGCGGGGGACGCGACAAACGAAGCGGCTGTTCGGCGAATTTTCGCCGCGAAGGGTCGACCTTCCGACAATCCACTGATTGTCCATGTCGCATCCGTAGAACAGGCACATCAGTTCGTCACGCACATTCCAGATGTCGCGGCACGTTTGATGGAGGCGTTTTGGCCAGGAGCCTTGACGATCATCCTCGAATCGAACGGCACCGCATCCACACTCGTCACAGCAGGACTAGATACGATCGGATTACGGATGCCAGACCATCCGCTTGCGCTTCAATTGATTGAAGCGACAGGGCTGGGTCTCGCAGCACCGAGTGCCAACCGTTCCGGAAAACCTTCACCGACGTCATCTGCGCACGTCGCACATGACCTCTCGGGACGCATCGCTGCGATCGTCGATGGAGGGGAGACGGGCATCGGGGTCGAATCGACTGTCATCGATTGTACGATGACGCCACCGGCGATTTTACGACCGGGCGGCGTGACACGCGAACAAATCGAGGCAATCATCGGTCCTGTCACACTCGATCCTGCCTTATCGATGAAAGATGTTACACCGAAGGCACCCGGAATGAAATATACCCATTATGCGCCGGAAGCAACACTTTCCGTAGTCGAGGGAGATCTTTCATTCTTACAGCAACTCATCGATGATGCACGACAAACCGGACACAAGACGGGCGTTCTCCTGTTCGACGGGGAGGATGTCGACGCAGATGTTCGCTGCTCCCTTGGTAATTCGATGGAGACAGCGGCACAACGTCTTTACGATTGTTTACGGCGATTTGATCAGACGACGGTGGATCAGATTTTTGTACGAGACCTATCAGAAGAAGGGGTGGGGCTTGCGGTCCGCAACCGCCTCCATAAAGCAGCAGGTGGTCGGGTCATTCGCCCTTGAAGAAGGAGGATACGGAGATGAGCACACGTCGCGTTTTATTCATCTGTACAGGAAATACATGCCGTAGCCCGATGGCGATGGCGTTACTACGCTCGAAAGTCGCTGATCAGGAATTTGACGTCCGTTCAGCAGGACTACGTTCGATGCAAGGATTCGATGCGTCAGAGAACGCACTGCAAGTGTTACGCGAACGCGGCATCGAACTCGAGCACTATACGCAAGTCTTCGATGATGTACTCGGACGCTGGTCTGACATCATCTTGACGATGACGCGTCAGCACAAGCAGGAAGTCGGTGAACGGTACCCGGAACTGAAGGAACGGACGTTCACTCTATATGAATATGTGACAGGGCTTGAACGGGACATCAACGATCCGTACGGCGGATCGATGAACGTCTATCGCCAAGTACGCAATGAACTCGAACCCCTCGTCAATCGTCTTGTGTTAAAATTAACGCAGAACGGAAACGGAAGAAAAGCTCCGGATACACGGAAACTTCCGAAAAAACAACCTAAACAAACGGGGGAATAGTAAAGATGAAAGTAGCAATCGGCGCGGATCATGGCGGTTTTAAGTTAAAGGCAGAAATCAACGACCTCTTACAAGAGCTCGGCATCGACTATACGGACTTCGGTACGCATTCAGCCGACTCAATCGATTATCCAGATGTCGCGATTCCAGTCGCTGAGGCAGTCGCGAACGGAGAGTTTGATCGTGGCATCTTGATTTGTGGAACAGGTATCGGGATCGGAATCGCAGCGAACAAGGTCAAGGGCATCCGAGCAGCACTCGTCCATGATACGTTCAGCGCGAAAGCGACGCGTCAGCACAACGATTCGAACATCTTGACGATGGGCGAACGCGTCATCGGTCCAGGACTGGCTCGTGAGATCGCACAACTTTGGCTTGAAACGGAATTCGAAGGCGGACGTCATGAGAACCGCGTTTGCAAAATCTCAGATTATGAGGTGAAGTAATGGACTTGACACGCATCCAGCACGATTTAGAAGAAGCACTGAACGCTCTGGATGAACGATTTTCCTTAAAAGGAAAATTGCTCGTGATCGGCTGTTCGACGAGTGAAGTCATCGGCAAACAAATCGGCAAGGCGGGTTCACCGGAAGTCGCGGACGCGTTGTTCGACGTTTTCGATGCCTTTCGTCGGTCGCACCAAGTCGATCTTGCCTTCCAAGGCTGTGAGCATATCAACCGAGCGCTGACGCTTGAGCGGCAAACGGCAGAACGACTCGGGCTTGATCCAGTAACGGTCGTTCCGGTTCCGGAAGCCGGTGGATCGATGGCGAGTGCTGCCTACCAACGCTTCTCGGCACCGATCGTCGTCGAAGCGATTCAGGCAGACGCCGGGATTGATATCGGTGATACGTTCATCGGCATGCACTTGAAAGCTGTTGCGATTCCAGTGCGCTTGCCGCACAAGGAAATCGGTGAGGCACACGTGACGGCAGCTGTGACACGACCGAAATTAATCGGTGGGGCACGTGCTAAATACGAATGATTGATGCAAGGGGTTGCGCACCCCTTGCTTTTTTGATGTTGTTTTTAGGGATGCCGGGAACGAAACATTCGTGTTAAGATAGGTCTATCGAAATGAAATGGGGGAATTCAGATGGAACAAACACCGCTTACGTATCTGAAACAACAAGATGAGGCACTCTTTTCGGCAATGCGCCAGGAACTAGGTCGTCAACGGGATAACATCGAATTGATCGCATCCGAGAACTTCGTCTCGCAAGCTGTCATGGAAGCACAAGGCAGTGTCTTGACGAACAAGTACGCAGAAGGTTACCCAGGTCGTCGTTATTATGGTGGCTGTGAGTATGTCGATCTCGCTGAGAATTTAGCACGCGACCGCGCGAAGGAAATCTTCGGTGCGGAGCACGCGAACGTGCAACCACACTCGGGTGCACAAGCGAACATGGCGGTCTACTTCACGATTCTCGAACAGGGCGATACGGTCCTCGGGATGAACCTATCGCACGGTGGTCATCTGACGCACGGTAGTCCCGTCAATTTCTCCGGTGTCCAGTACAACTTCGTGGAATACGGTGTCAATCAAGAGACAGAAATGATTGACTACGACGTCGTCGCGAAATTAGCAGAAGAGCACAAACCAAAATTAATCGTAGCGGGCGCATCGGCGTATCCGCGCGTCATCGACTTCAAGCGGTTCCGTGAAATCGCAGACAGCGTCGGTGCTTACTTGATGGTCGACATGGCACACATCGCTGGACTCGTCGCAGCAGGTCAACATCCGAACCCAGTCGAGCATGCACACTTCGTCACGACGACGACGCATAAGACGTTGCGTGGTCCACGTGGTGGGATGATTCTCTGTAAAGAAGAGCATGCGAAAGCAATCGATAAAGCCATTTTCCCAGGCATCCAAGGTGGTCCACTCATGCATGTCATCGCCGCGAAAGCTGTCGCGTTCGGTGAAGCTCTTGCACCAGAGTTCAAGGACTACATCGGTCAAGTCGTCACGAACGCAAAAGTCCTCGGTGAGGAATTGACGAAGCGTGGACTCCGGATCGTCTCAGGCGGAACGGACAATCACTTGCTCCTCGTTGACTTGCAACCACTCGGTATCACAGGTAAACTCGCCGAGCATGCGCTTGACGAAGCTGGCATTACGGTCAACAAGAACACGATTCCGTTCGACCCAGCGAGCCCGTTCGTCACGAGCGGTATCCGGATCGGAACGGCAGCGATGACATCTCGCGGATTCAAGGAAGCTGAGATGAAAGAAATCGCCGAGTTGATCGAACTCGTTTTGAACCACCCGGAAGAAGCAGACGTTCTCGCACAAGCACGTGAGCGTGTCGTTGCGTTGACAGGTCGTTTCCCACTCTACCCAGAGCGCGGATGACTGTCATCCCCTTCATCCTTTTCATTTTGAGAAGGGGGAAGGGGATTTTGTTTGTCTAAAAAAGGAGGAGTACGATGTATATTCTAGTCGCAGAAGATGATCCTCATATCCAAGCCCTTGTCGTGTCAACGTTACAAGCCGACGGGCATTCCATCCGAGCGACAGCAGACGGAAACGAAGCGCTTGCTTGGATCGAGAAGATGACGTTCGAAGCAGCCGTACTTGATGTCCTGCTCCCCGGACAGACCGGTCTCGTCTTATGCGAGCGATTACGGCAACACGGGGACATCCCGATCTTGATGCTGACGGCACTCGGGGAGCTGACAGATAAACGGGACGGTTTCGCAGCAGGTGCCGATGATTACATCACAAAACCGTTTGATCCGGAAGAATTAATATTTCGCCTCCACGCTGTGGCTCGGCGCTATCAAAAAGCGGCGCAACCTGTTTTGCATCTTGGAGATGTCACGATCGATAAACGTAGTCAGCTCGTGACGATTCAGTCGACCGAGTGGACACTCCCGCGACGTGAATTCGAATTGTTGCATCAGTTGGCGAGTTTCCCGGGACGGGTCTTCAGCCGCGAGGAATTGATCGAACATGTCTGGGGACTCGATTTCATGGGGGATGACCGGACGATTGATGTTCACATCAAACGTCTCCGTGGACGCTTAAAGGAAACGAATCAGGTGAAGATTGAGACGGTCCGCGGACTCGGCTACCGGTTGGAGGTCAACGCATGAGATCCCTCTATACGAAAATCGTCGGACTCGTCTGCGTTGTCTTACTCGTGTCGGCACTACTGGCGCTCCTGATTAGTAATATTGCCTATTATTCCTTTTGGCAGGACAGCTATAGCCAAAAAGTCGAGGAAGCGGTCGAGACGGCGATCGATTATTATGAAACGCACGGGGACGGAAAGACGGAGTCGTTTTACCGGATGTTACAAGCGACCGGCTTTCAACTTTATGTGCGCACGGACGACGCAATCGAGCGTTACGGAAACCCGTTTCGCAATGAAGCGCTCTCGAATCGGGTCGTCGAGCAAGTGAAGAGTGGTCAACCGTATTACGGAATGCGTGAATATCCGTTCCATCTCTTCTTGCTCGGTCTGTTCGATAACGAAGTCATCAATACGTACGGCACGTCGGTCAAGACGGCGCAAGGCACGGACGCGATCTTCGTCCGACCGGACTTGAGTCGTCAGATCCGTGAGTTGCATCTGTTCGTCGGTCTGTTCCTCGGACTGCTTGTCGTGATCAGTTTCCTTTTGCTTGTCTTTTCAATCCGCTATCTCGTTCGTCCGATCCGACGCCTGACAAAAGCGACGGAACAGATGGCAGACGGTGACTACGGAATCCGCGTCGGAACGAAGGCACGCGATGAAATTGGTGAGCTGTCCCGGCGGTTTGACGAAATGGCAACGGCAGTCGAAGCGTCTGATACGGAACGGCGCCGATTCGTTGCGAACGTCTCGCATGAATTCCAGTCGCCGCTGACGACGATTGCTGGTTACGCGGGACAACTCGATGTGACGGGAGAAGACGTCAGGAAACGGACGGTCATCCGTCAAGAGGCGGAGCGAATGTCGGAGCTGACGCGTCAACTGTTGATCTTAGCGAAGCTCGATGAAGGACGACGCTTCAAACGACAAGCACTTAATCTGCGGACGACTCTTGAGGCGACACTCACGACACTTGCCTTCCAGCTGGATGAGCAAGGAATCGCTGTCGCACTCGATGTTCCGACGGTGATACAAATACAAGCGGATGTCAGTGCGTTGGAACATGTCTTCCAAAATGTCATCCGAAACGCTGTCTCGGTCTCAAAAGACGGAGCGACGATCCAGATTCAAGCAGAGGAACAAGCGGATCAGATCATCATCCGAATCAAGGATGAAGGACCAGGCATGACTGATGAACAGATGAAACATGCCTTCGAACGCTTTTATCAAGGCGATGCATCCCGGACGACGCGCGGAACGGGTCTTGGTCTAGCGATTGTCAAAGAGACGATGCGTCAACTCGGCGGGGATGCGAGCTTGTCGTCCGCTTCATCGGGTCTAACCGTAACGTTAACTTTTTTACGCGCGTGACACCTGCGTTCATGTTCCGTTCATATTGTGGCTGTATCATCAATCCTGTAGCGAACATACAGGAGGGAACACACAATGAAACTAGGATGGAAAGAACTCGTCCGGATGAAAGGGCGATTCAGTTGGATGACGATTGTGACGATGTTGATCGTCTTATTGATCTTGATGATCACCGGTCTTGCAGATGGACTAGCTTATGACAATGGGGCAGCCGTCCGTAATCTGCCGGTCGAACAGTTTGCGCTAAGTAAAGATGCAGAAGGGCAGCTGACCCGTTCATTCTTACAGGCGGATGAGACACCAAAGGGCGCGGAAGCACTCGGTGTCCAGAACATGGTGCTTGAGAAGAAGAATAAAACGAAGGACGACGTAACGGTCTTTGCGTTATCACAGACTACGAAATATGGTCCCAAACAGCTGCAATCGTTGCAAAAAGGGGAGGTACTTGTTGATGCTGCGTATGCGGAGCAACGCGGAACGCGCGTCGGCGATACGATCACGGATTTTCGAACGAAGGAGACGTTCCAGATTGCCGGTACAGTGACGGACGGTCGTTATAGTCATGCACCCGTTCTCTGGATGACGGATGAATCGTGGCAAGCATGGCAATCGAAGATGGGGGCATCATACGTCTCAGCGTATATCGGTCAGTCGTTGCAAACGGATCAAGCGGTCTTCTCAAAACAAGCAGTCGTTGAGAACGTACCAGGCTATGCAGCGGAGCAAAACTCCTTTCAGATGATGCGGGTCGCGCTCGTCGTCATCGGAGCATTGATCCTGACAGCCTTCTTCTATATTTTGACGATGCAGAAGATGAAACAGCTTGGTGTCTTAAAGGCAATCGGTATCCGGACACGGACGATGGGTGCGAGTCTACTCGTACAAGTCATCCTCTTGACGAGCCTCGCCTTTACTGTCAGCGTCGCCATCACCTATCTGACGAGTCGTTTCCTACCGTCGGATCTTCCATTCCGTTTTGAATGGTCGACCAGTCTGATGTACGGGGGCATTTTACTCGTAACGGCAATCCTCGGTGCGCTCGTTCCGTTACGGATGGTCAAAAAACTCGAGGCAGCAGATGCGATGGGAGGAATGAACGGATGATCCGATTAGATCAGATTGAACAAAGTTATGGTGAGATGACGGTTTTACATGACATCAACTTACAAGCAGAAGCGGGTGAGTTGATTGCCCTCGTCGGACCAAGTGGTAGCGGGAAAAGTACATTGCTCCAGTTGCTTGGATTGTTACAGACACCAACGAAGGGTGCCGTCTACTTCGATGATACGTGCGTCAGTGAAGCAGCGGACGAAGAACGTCGTCGTTTGCGACTTGAGGAAGTCGGATTCATCTTTCAAGAATCGCATCTCGTACCATTTTTGACAGCAGGAGAGCAACTAGAGCTGGTCGCGCAGGAAGCGGGGCGAACCGTTGACGTGACATCGGCTCTCGCCGTGTTCGGACTCGAGCACCGGAAAGACCATTTGCCGCACGCCTTATCAGGTGGCGAACGACAACGTGTCGCGATTGCCCGAGCCTTCGTCAATGAACCACGACTTGTACTCGCGGATGAACCGACGGCAAGTCTCGATTATCCGAATGGTCGCCGGGTGATGGAGCTGTTGCAACAACAAGCGCATGTTTCTAACAAGACCGTCATCGTCATCACGCATGACGAACGGATGCTTGATGTCTGTGACCGGATTTGGCGGATTGAAGACGGACGCATCACGGAAACAAAAGTATTCCGATCCTATTCTCATCGTTAAACGATTCATCCTCTTGTTTTCGTACATCGACGTACGAAAACAAGAGGTTTTTTTTCAATGCTTCGTCAAGAAGATAGGGGAAACGAACCATTTGCGGAAGCGTTATCTTTGCTATACTTAACCGTAGTAAAAAAAGATAAAGGTGGAAATAAATGTGAACTTATCAACCTTGATCCAATCAGAACTTCAAGCCATTCAAACGGAACGCCTGACAGAATGGTTCACCCATAAAAGCCACGAGCGCCGGGAATATCACCGGATGCTCGAAGATTTCAAAGCAATCGTCATCATGCAACAGGCAGGATTTTATGAACAGGCAGATGCTCGTTTTGAACAGTGGAAGACCTTACCGATGCCAGCAGAAGTCTATCGTTATCGCCTGGCGATCGCAGGAAAAGCAGGTGGGAAGCGTCTTGCCCAGAAGCGATTGGCATCCTTTCCCATGACGGTTCAGAATCATCCGCAATTGAAAGACTGGAAGCGACTCGGAAAACTGAATCCATGGTGGATTGGTGGAGCCGTTGCTGTCGTCTCTCTCGTTCTCGTCTGGACACAGTTGGATAGCGAACCCGCAACACCAGTCGCAACGAAACAAACAGAGGTCGAGCAACAACTCGCAGCGCTGCAAACGGAAGTCGAACAGTTAAAAGAAAAAAACGAGCAGCTGGCAAGTGAGCAAGAAAAAGCGAAAGCGATTAAGCCAGAGAAGAAGGAGACTTCTTCCGAAACAAAGCAGACGCAACTACCTCCGAAAGAAGCACTCGAGCAAGGGGTTGCTGCCGTTCAGGCGAAAGACTACAAACGAGCAGACAGTGTCTTGACCGGATCCGTCTTGACGAACAAAGAGACAGCAGGTATGGCACGCTTCTATAAGTTGATCACTGCCGGAAAGCTCAAGCAGACGACACAGGTGGATTATATTGCCTATCGGAAAGATTTCCCGAAGTCCGGATACATGAGTGACGTCCTCTGGATGCAAGCGGTCTATGAACAAAAATATAAAAAAGGTGATTATCGTGCGACCTTACAAGAACTCGCGAAACAACCGGACAATGAATGGTCTTACGCCGCAAAAGCAATTCTATCAGGGAAGAGTACGCTCGGGAACTGACGAAAAAACAGTTCCCAAGCAGTACGTTTTTAGAGTACAATGCGAAAAGAGAATGGAGAGGAGATGCAAACAATGAGTAAAGTACATGTATTTGATCACCCATTGATTCAGCACAAGATGACGATCATGCGTAAAGTCGAAACAGGAACGAAACAATTCCGGGAACTTGTCGACGAGGTGGCTTCATTGATGGCATATGAAATCACACGTGACCTTCCACTCACAGATGTCGCGATCGAGACACCGGTCACGAAGACGACGCAAAAGATGATCGAAGGCAAGAAACTCGGGATCGTCCCGATTCTCCGCGCCGGTCTCGGTATGGTCGACGGGATGCTCCGCATGATGCCGAACGTCAAAGTCGGTCACATCGGTTTGTACCGTGATCCGGAGACACTCGAGCCAACGGAATACTACCTCAAGCTCCCAACAGACGTCGCAGAACGTGATTTCGTCGTCGTTGACCCGATGCTTGCGACAGGTGGTTCGGCGGCAGACGCCATCTCCTCCTTAAAGAAACAAGGGGCGAAGAGCATCAAGCTCGCATGTCTCTGTGCAGCACCTGAAGGCGTTAAACGCGTTCAAGAAGAACACCCAGACGTCGACATCTATCTCGCGGCACTCGACGAGAAGTTGAACGACCACGGATACATCGTCCCTGGACTCGGTGATGCAGGAGACCGTCTCTTCGGAACGAAGTAAGAGAAAGTTTGAAAGAAAAAGCTGTGGACAATTTATTTGTCTGCAGCTTTTTTTCAAGCTAAGCTAAGCGAAATTACTTATGATTTTTACAGAGAAAATCGTAAGTAATTTGCATACTGTTGATAAAAGATTTAAATTTAATAAAAATTAATGGCATGAAAAGTACTTTTTATTTTAGTTTTTGTAAAAATAATTTTTTACTGGAGGTAAAAATGAGTACTATTCAATGTATTTTTTGTTTAGAAGAAAAAACACCATCAAAAGAACATGTTTTTCCTGATTCTTTAGGAGGGTTGTTGGTAATACACGATGTATGTAAAGAATGTAATGATAAGTTAGGTGGGAAGGTTGATTATCATTTAGTTGATCATGGATTAATGCAATTAGCTAGATTTGCTAAAAGATTAAAAGGTAAAAAGGGAACTATTCCTAATCCCTTAAGTGTTGGAAAAAGTATAGATGATCCAGATATGACTTTACGATATAAACATACGAATGATGGAATACCAAAGACTCTTTATGTTGTTCCAAATGTAATACCTAATAATGACGGAAAGTACAGAGTAATGGTAGATGCAAGCGAACCTGATAAACTTGTTGAAACCGTAAATAAAGTATTAAAAAGAAACGGATCGGAGTCTATGACAAAAGAAGAGGTATTTTCAAGCGCAAAATACGAAAAAATAGAAAATCCTCGAGTGAATATTAAAATGGAATTAGATATGCATAGTTATCAAAAAGCAATAATCAAAATTATTTATGAAATGACTTACTTTTGGCTTGGTAAAGATTATCTTAATGATAAAATGGCAACCAAAATAAGAAATTACATATTATCAAATGAACTAAAATTAGACAAACTGATCGGAAATGTTGAATCGGTTAATGATAAAAAAGATTTTCTGACAAATTTTGCTCATCCAGATTCTCATGAGAGCGTAAAATATCTTGTGTAAATGAATAAATAGAAAAAGGAAGACCTTTTCTTGTAGAATTAAGTCACCACAACCCATTCACAGAAAAGAGGCCTTCCCTATGACTCAGTTTACAACAGATATCATGCAAGCTCTAGTAAAAAAAGAAGACATCTCCGAAGTTTTCCGCAAGCATCTGGAGACAGCGGTCAATACGCTCCTTCAGACCGAACTCACAGCTTTCCTGGATTACGAAAAATATGACCGCATCGGCTTCAACTCCGGCAATTCCCGGAATGGCGTCTACACGCGGACACTCCATACGGAGTACGGGGATTTAAACCTGTCGATTCCACGTGACCGGAACGGCGAATTCAACCAACAGACGGTCGCTCCATACAAGCGCTCAAACGATACGCTGGAATCTTTCGTCATTCACATGTTCCAGAAAGGCGTCACGATGTCCGAGATCTCGGATCTGATTGAGAAGATGTACGGCCATCACTACACCCCGCAAACGATTTCCAATATGACGAAAGCGATGAGTGAACAGGTCGAAGCGTTTAAATCTCGTCCGTTGGATAAGCGCTATGCCTGTGTCTATCTGGATGCGACTTACATTTCCCTCAAGCGCGACACCGTCTCCAAGGAAGCCGTCTATATCGCAGTTGGCATCCGGGAGGATGGCTCGAAAGAAGTCCTGGCTTATACAGTGGCGCCCACGGAATCCGCGTTCGTTTGGGAAGAAGTCCTATTGGACTTAAAGGAGCGCGGTGTCGAAGAGGTGCTTCTGTTTATCTCCGACGGCTTGAAAGGCATCACCGATCGCATCTTTGCGGTTTTTCCGGATGCCAAGTATCAAGCGTGCTGCGTCCATCTGTCGCGCAACATCTCCCACAAAGTCCGTGTCGCTGACCGGCCAGAAATCTGTGAAGACTTCAAATCGGTGTACCGGGCGGAAAGCCGGAAACTGGGCGAAGAGGCACTGAAAGCCTTTGTCGAGAAATGGAAAACCGCCTATCCGAAAGTGACAAGATCATTGGAATCCAATCCCTTTATTTTCACCTTCTACGACTTCCCAAAATCGATTTGGCGAAGCATCTATTCGACAAACCTCATCGAGTCGTTCAATAAGAAAGTGAAGAAATACAGCAAGCGCAAGGAGCAATTCCCGAACGAAGATTCCTTGGACCGCTTCCTGGTTTCCCAATTCGAAATCTATAATCAGAACTTCTCCACCCGTTGCCATATCGGATTCGATCAAGCTCGTGCAGAGCTGGTTGAGATGTTCAAACAGGCTTAATCAACATATATACAAGAAAAGGATTTACTTATTTACACATAATTATTGACGGTCTCATTCTCATATTGCTCTGTTAATAAAAAATAAAAATAGAATTAGTTGCTATATAAATATTTTTAATAATTTTCATGGATTATTAGTCATAACAGAAAATGCATATTTATATAAAAATGTTTCGAGTCGATTTTTATTAAATGATACTAAAGAAAAATTACTTAGAGAATGTTCTTTAGCTGAAGAAATCACTCGAAAAAGCGATGAGTTCAGTAAAAATTGGATTAAAGATTAATAAAAATAAAAAATCAGGAGGAAGTCACCATGCCGATTACAGTCATGCCGATTTTCGGGACACGACCGGAAGCCATCAAGATGGCACCGCTCGTCAACGCCCTAAAGCAACACCCTGCTTTTGATGTTCATGTTACGATCACTGCCCAACACCGCGAGATGCTCGATCAAGTGCTCGATCTGTTTGAGATCGAACCGGATCATGATTTGAATATCATGAAACAACGTCAAACACTCGTCGACATTACGACGCGTGGTCTTGAAGGACTTGATGCCATCATGAAGGACATCAAACCGGATCTCGTCCTCGTCCATGGGGATACGACGACGACGTTCGTTGGAAGCCTTGCTGCTTATTACAATCAGATCGCGGTCGGTCACGTCGAGGCGGGACTGCGGACCTATAATAAGTACTCTCCGTTCCCGGAAGAGGTCAATCGTCAGTTGACGTCGACGCTCGCGGACTTACATTTCGCTCCGACAGCGCAAGCGGCAGCGAATCTCGCATCCGAAAATCGTCACGCCGGTGTTTACATCACAGGAAACACGGCAATCGATGCCCTGCAAACGACCGTCCAAACCGATTACGTCCACCCGATGCTCGAGACGGTCGGGGACCGGAAGTTGATCTTGATGACAGCGCACCGTCGTGAGAACCAAGGCGAGAAAATGCACCAAATGTTCCGGGCGATTCGTCGCCTCGTCGATGCGTTCCCGGAGACGCACGTCGTCTATCCGGTCCACCTCAATCCAGTCGTTCAAGAAGCCGCGAAGAAGGTTTTTGAAGGACATGATCGGATTTCGTTGATTGCTCCACTCGACGTCTTCGATTTCCATAACTTCGCGAGCCGTGCCCATTTGATTTTAACTGACTCGGGTGGCGTACAAGAAGAAGCACCATCACTCGGTGTTCCTGTTCTTGTCTTACGCGATACGACGGAACGTCCGGAAGGGATTACTGCCGGAACGTTGAAGCTTGCCGGAACGGAAGAAGAGACGATCTATCAGATGGCAACAGAACTTTTGACGAACAAAACACTTTATCAGGAGATGGCGCATGCTTCAAACCCGTATGGAGACGGTCACGCGTCCGAACGCATCGTCCAAGCAATTCTGCATCACTTCGGTCAAGGAGAAGCACCGGCACCGTTACTCACGCAATAAAAAACGATCATCCTCGAATCGCTTGCATTCACTTGCTTTCCTCAGGCGAGACGTGAGCCGCGCCTCCTTCGTCTTTAGACGAGGAGTCGGATCTCACTTGTCTCTGACAGCACGAAAACTCGTGCTTTTTCCTGTAGGAGTCGCGTGATGTGAGCGATTCTTTGTTATGTCTTGAATTTCGTGTAATCGCAATAGTTGATTTAGGAGGATAATATCTTTAAATCTTACCATTTCCACTAAAATCAGCCCATTTGTTTAGAAAATGTAAAACCAAATGACCTTGAAACTGGAAGGGAAGCGATGACGATTCAAGCTGTGACGTAGCGCACGATTAAAAAAATGGAAATCGCTGAAATGTATTGTTACAAACAGATGTCAGAGCTGTTTTTATGTCCCGATTCGGAAGCGTTTTCAATTGTGAACAAAAAATGTTTTTTCACAAAATCGACACAAATCAATTTTAGAGGGCTTGTTTCGCTTTAACGGGCACGATATAACGTTACTATTCAACGGTTTTGTTCACCATATGAACAATCTCTTTAACCGTTGATAGTACTACATATTTTCTTCACATCTTCGTGAAATGACTTGCATGTAAGACATCTGTGAAAACCTTATCAATCGTTGATATGTATAGGTTTTTCGGCTCTGTTTTTATTGTGAATTCATTTGACTATGAAAGCTGCTTCATTGTATTCTTGACTAGTATGAAAATCCGCAAATTGTGGGAAAGAAAAAGAACTCACAATTGGGAAAAAAGGGGGTCGTCTCTAGTGCGCCAAAGTGGGCTCGCGAAGAGTATGGTCATGGCCTCGCAAATTTCGACGGCACTGGCTGCACCGATCGTCATTGGCTTTTTGGTTGGGAACTATGGGGAACAACAACAATGGTGGGAAAAAATGGGTGCGACGTTCGCCGTGTTCATCGGGATTTTCATCGGCATTCTTTGCATGATCGCCATGATCAGGCACTTGTTAGGGGAGAAGACATGAACATCATCCTTCAAGATGCGTTGTATCGTGCGTACTTACGATGGTTTGGACTCTTTTATGGAATCCTGGCTGTCCTGCTGCTCATCGGACGCCCGAGTGACCCGGTCATTTATGGACTAGCACTTGGTGGAACTGGCAGCTTTCTGATCTTGACGCTTCAACGACTCAGCGTCGATCGTATGTATCGTGTAATTGAGACCGGGCGTAAGCCAGTGTCTCGAGGGACCGTTTCACGCATGGCGGTCGCGGTACTTTGTGTGATGATCGGTTTGAAATATCAAACTGAATTGTCATTAACTGCGGTGGTAATAGGCCTTCTCGCCGGCCACGTCATACAATTTTGTGAGTTCTTGACTCACGAACTCAAGCGGGAAAAGAGGTGAATAGTCAAATGAACCACGAAATGCCACTTTACGAAATCCCACTCTGGGGTGACTTCGTTCTGTACGGTAGCTGGACGAACTTGATCACAGTATTGATTGCTGCTGCTCTCGTCTTCTTGATTGCCGTGGCCGGTACGCGACGTCTTGTGATGAAGCCAACCGGTGCTCAAAACGTGATGGAGATGTTCCTTGAATTCGTTCGCGGAATCATCAGCAGCACGATGGACTGGAAAACAGGGGGTCGCTTCCTTACGTTCGGAATGACATTATTCCTGTTCATCCTTGTGTCCAACATCATGGGTCTCCCATTCAACGTCGTGACGGGACACTACATTTGGTTCAACTCACCAACTGCAGATCCTTACGTGACACTGGCACTTTCATCTCTCGTAGTAGTCTTAAGTCATTACTACGGTGTGAAGATGCGAGGCTTCGGTGCTTATGCGAAAACATTCATGACACCGATGTTTATCATTACCATCATCGAGGAGTTTGCAAACACGTTGACGCTCGGTCTTCGTCTTTACGGAAACATCTTCGCTGGTGAAATCATGATCGGAATTATTCTTTCGATCGGTATCGTCTCTGGTACGAACGATTTCCAATTCCTCGGACCAGTCGGCGCGATCATCTCGGGTATCCCGATGTTGATCTGGCAAGGATTCTCACTCTTCATCGGTGGTATCCAAGCGTATATCTTCCTTATCTTGACGATGGTTTACATCGGACATAAGGCAGCGCACGACCATTAATTCGAAGGTAAAGCATCCGCTTTTCCGATAACAGCACGACAAATCAATGAACATACTCTAGGGAGGCAATTTATCATGAATCTTATTGCAACAGCGATCATCATCGGACTCGGCGCACTCGGCGCAGGTATCGGTAACGGTCTTATCGTAAACGGTACAGTATTAGGTCAAGCACGTCAGCCAGAACTCAAAAACGAACTTCGTCAAACAATGTTCATCGGTATCGGTCTCGTTGAGGCACTTCCAATCATCGGTGTAGCGGTCGGTTTCCTTCTTCTCAACTCTTAATCCACGATTAACGAGAACGGACTACATAGGGCGCTATTCGTTCAACGTTTGAGTGAACCGTCACGGGAGCTTAGGCTCCCTTATGTAGATATTGAAGTTGAACCAACCACGAGGGGAGTGTAATCGAATGAATCTAACGTATCTTGCGGCAGAGGCTGGTGGCGAAGGCAACCATCTCTTATTAGCCAACATGATCGTCACGATCGTCGTTTTCCTCTTGCTCCTCATCCTCTTGAAGAAATTCGCATGGGGCCCGCTCGTCAACATGATGAAAGCGCGGGAAGAGCATGTGGCTAGCGAGATCAACTCGGCTGAAAAGAGCCGTAAAGACGCTGAAGTCTACGTAGAACAACAACGCGAAGAATTAAACAAGGCGCGTACGGAAGCACGCGATCTTTTAGAAGCATCACGCCGTCAGGCAGAAGCAGAGCAAGCACGTGCGATGGAGCAGGCACGTCTTGAATCCGAAATGAGTAAGGAAGAAGCTCGCCGTGCGATCGAACGTGAACGCGCTGAAGCACAAGCTGCTTTGAAGAACGATGTCGCTCTTCAAGCAATCGCTGCAGCACGCCACGTCATGAAAACACAGCTTGCGACAGACGAAGCCGCTCAAAAAGCACTCGTCGATCAATTCCTTGCTGATACTAAGGGCACGAACTAATGCGTGATCACGTAGCGGGACGCTACGCAAAAGCGCTCTTCGATCTTGCGCTTGAGCACCATGTGCTCGAGCAAGCAGAAGCTGATGTGCGGACGCTCGGCGAAGTGCTCCACGCAACACCAGAGCTCGCTTCGGTTTTAGATAACCCATCGATTTCTGCTGAAGAGCTCAAGCAAGTTCTTCAAACAAGCTTCACTGGCTTCAACTCGATCGTCTTGAACACGTTGCTCGTCATGGTCGAAAACGACCGGGCGGCAGAAATCGTTACATTACCGGAACACTTCATTGCATTGTTGAATGAACACCGCAATGTCGCGACGGCAATCGTCACGAGTGCATACAAATTGTCAGACGAGGAACTCACGAAAGTGAAAGAGACGTTTGGCCAAAAATCAGGTAAAACGCTTGAAGTCGAGAACGTCGTCGACACGAGTGTCATCGGAGGACTTCGCGTTCAAATCGGTTACACGACATATGACGGTACGATCGAAACTAAACTAACGCGCCTTGAGCGTGAGCTGTTAAAAGCGTAAGAAAATAGGGGTGAAACGCATGAGCATTAGAGCTGAAGAAATCAGCGCCCTGCTTAAAGCGCGTATCGCGCAGTACGGTTCTACGATGGAAGTGAACGAGACAGGTACGGTCATCCAAATCGGTGATGGTATCGCTCGTGCACACGGACTCGACAACGTCATGTCGGGAGAGCTCGTAGAATTCGCTAACGGCACAATGGGCTTGGCGCAAAACTTAGAAGAAGGCAACGTCGGTATCATCATCCTCGGTGACTACCTTGAAATCAAAGAAGGTGACTCTGTTCGCCGTACGGGCCGCATCATGGAAGTACCAACAGGAGACGCACTCCTCGGACGTGTCGTCAACCCACTCGGTATGCCAATCGATGGTCTTGGTCCAATCGAAACAGAACACTACAACCCGATCGAGCGTAAGGCGTCTGGCGTCATGGCGCGTAAATCGGTACACGAACCACTTCAGACAGGAATCAAGGCGATCGATGCCCTCGTTCCAATCGGTCGTGGACAGCGTGAGTTGATCATCGGTGACCGTCAGACGGGTAAAACGTCGATCGCCATCGATACGATCATCAACCAAAAAGAAGAAAACATGATCTGTATCTACGTCGCAATCGGACAAAAAGAATCAACAGTCCGTGGCGTCGTCGAGACGCTCCGTAAAAACGGTGCCCTCGATTACACGATCGTCGTTTCGGCAGCGGCTTCACAGCCAGCTCCACTTCTTTACCTCGCACCATTCGCAGGTGTCGCGATGGGTGAACACTTCATGGACCAAGGCAAACACGTTCTTGTCATCTATGATGATCTTTCAAAACAAGCAGCTGCTTACCGTGAGCTTTCACTTCTCTTGAAACGCCCACCAGGCCGCGAAGCTTACCCAGGGGATGTCTTCTACCTCCACTCACGCCTTCTTGAGCGTGCGGCGAAGTTGAACGACGAGCTTGGCGCAGGTAGCTTGACTGCCCTTCCGTTCATCGAAACACAAGCGTCGGATATCTCAGCTTACATCCCGACGAACGTTATCTCGATCACGGATGGTCAAATCTTCCTTCAATCGGATCTCTTCTTCTCAGGTGTCCGTCCCGCGATCAACCCGGGTCTCTCGGTATCGCGTGTAGGTGGTTCGGCTCAAGTAAAAGCGATGAAGAAGGTAGCGGGTACGCTCCGTCTTGACCTCGCATCTTACCGTGAGCTTGAAGCATTCGCTCAGTTCGGATCTGACCTTGATAAAGCGACTCAATCGAAGCTTAACCGTGGTGAGCGGACAGTTGAAGTCTTGAAACAAGACTTGAACCAACCACTTACTGTCGATAAGCAAGTCATCATCATCTATGCCTTGACTCGTGGTCACCTTGATGATGTTGCTGTAACGGATATTCGTCGTTTTGAAAAGGAACTCAACCTCTGGCTCGATCAAAACCGCAAACAACTTTGCGATGAGATCCGTAAGACAGGTAACCTTCCAGCAGACGAAGAGATCGTAGCAGCAATCTCAGAATTTAAGAAAACGTTCCAAGCGACGGTCTAATCCGGCGGAACGCTCTTGATACTAACAAGGTGGTGAATCGAAATGGCATCGTTGCGCGAGATACAAACGCGGATCAACTCGACGAAAAGTACGAAACAGATCACGAAAGCGATGAACATGGTTTCGGCGTCGAAACTGAACCGCGCTCAAGCACATAGCGCGAAGTTCCAACCTTACATGCTGAAAATGCAAGAGGTACTCGGAACCATTGCGAATGGCACGACAGGTGCGAGCCATCCGATGCTCGAGAAACGTCCCGTCAAAAAGACGGGCTATATCGTCATCACATCGGATCGCGGCTTAGCTGGTGCATATAACGCCAACGTGCTGCGTGAAGTCTACCGGGAAATCAAAGAAAAGCATACTACGGACAGTTACGTTCTCTTCGTGGTCGGTAAAGTCGGTGTCCAGTTCTTCCGTTCACGCGGAATCACGGTCACGGATGCGATCACAGGCTTGAACGATTCTCCTTCGTATGTCGACGTCGCTGAGATCGTGAAGCGCACAGTGAGTGCGTTCACGATCGGCGAAATCGACGAGCTCAAGCTGTGCTACAACCACTTCTTATCTGTCATCAGCCAGGAAGTGAAAGTCGAAACTCTTCTCCCACTCGGAGAAATCGAAGCTTCGTCTTCGACGACTTATGAGTACGAGCCAAGCGAGGAACAAATCCTTGCGGAACTCCTCCCGCGTTATGCGGAGAGCTTGATCTTCGGTGCGCTTCTTGACGCGAAAGTAGCAGAACATGCGTCACGTATGACAGCAATGCAAAGTGCGACAGATAACGCAGATGATTTGATCGGTCGATTGACTCTCGTCTACAACCGAGCTCGACAAGCTGCAATCACGCAAGAAATCACAGAGATCGTCAGTGGGGCTGCTGCACAGCAGTAATCCCGACTGACGTAACGATAGGTAGGAGGAAACACGATGAACGAACTCGGTTTAAAAGGCCGCGTCGTCGCGGTCATGGGACCTGTCATCGACGTTAAGTTCGAAGGACACTTACCGAACATCTACAACGCGCTTCGTATTCAATATACGCCGCAAACTGTAGAAGAAGTGGCTATCGACTTGACGCTTGAGGTCGCCCTGCACCTTGGTGACGACGTCGTCCGTACCATTGCGATGGACTCAACGGATGGAGTACGCCGTGGAATGGAAGTAATCGATACGAATGCTCCAATCTCGGTACCCGTCGGAGAAGCGACACTTGGTCGCGTCTTCAACGTACTCGGCAACCCAATTGATGAAAAAGAAATCGCTGCTGACGTGGAACGTCTTCCGATCCACAAAAAAGCACCGACTTTCGATAACCTTTCAACGAAAGTTGAAATTCTCGAGACTGGAATTAAAGTCGTCGACTTGCTCGCTCCTTACATCAAGGGTGGTAAGATCGGTCTCTTCGGTGGTGCGGGTGTAGGTAAGACCGTCCTCATCCAGGAATTGATCAACAACATCGCCCAAGAGCACAGCGGTATCTCGGTATTCGCAGGTGTTGGTGAGCGGACGCGTGAAGGAAATGACTTGTTCCACGAGATGACGGATTCAGGCGTTATCAAACAAACAGCGATGGTCTTCGGTCAGATGAACGAACCACCGGGTGCACGTCTTCGTGTTGCCTTGACTGGTTTGACAATGGCAGAATACTTCCGTGATGAGCAAGGACAAGACGTTCTTCTCTTCGTTGATAACATCTTCCGTTACACACAAGCGGGTTCTGAGGTATCGGCCCTTCTCGGTCGTATGCCATCTGCCGTTGGTTACCAGCCGACACTCGCAACAGAGATGGGTATGCTCCAAGAGCGAATCACATCAACAAACAAAGGTTCGGTTACATCGATCCAAGCGGTTTATGTACCAGCCGATGACTATACTGACCCGGCTCCTGCGACGACGTTTGCTCACTTAGATGCAACGACGAACCTTGAGCGCCGTCTCTCTGAGATGGGGATCTATCCTGCCGTGGATCCACTTGCTTCGACATCACGTGCCCTTTCACCGGAAATCGTCGGCGAAGAGCACTACAGTGTTGCACGTCAAGTTCAAGAAACACTTCAGCGTTATAAAGAACTTCAAGATATCATCGCGATCCTCGGTATGGACGAGTTGTCAGAAGACGACAAATTGACTGTACACCGTGCGCGTCGTATCCAGTTCTTCTTGTCGCAGAACTTCCACGTAGCTGAGCAGTTCACAGGACAAAAAGGATCGTACGTCCCAGTTAAGGACACGATCCGCGGCTTCAAAGAAATCCTCGAAGGTAAACACGATGACTTAACGGAAGAAGCATTCCGTCTCGTCGGTCCGATCGAAGATGCGATTGAAAAAGCGAAGGCGCTTGTCTAAGTGACAAAGCATAAGGGGGACTTGAGATGAACACACTTCATGTCAATATCGTCACCCCGGATGGCGAAGTGTATGATGGCGATGTCCGTATGGTCGTTGCGAAGACGATTTCTGGTGAGATCGGGGTTCTCCCGCACCACGTCCCACTCGTGACACCACTCGACATCAGCATCTTGAAGTTGCGCCACGAAGATGGCGGACGCACGTTGATCGCTATCAGCGGTGGCTTTATGGAAGTGCGCCAGGATACTGTAACGGTTCTTGCGGAAACTGCGGAGCAAGCAGACAAGGTCGATTACGACCGTGCTGCAGCTGCGAAGGTTCGTGCAGAACGTCGTCTCCAGGACACGAAATTATCAGAACTCGAATTCAAGCGTGCTGAACTTTCACTGAAACGAGCAGTTAACCGTCTCAGCTTGAAAGACTACGGTCGCGATTGATTTTGATGAAAAGGCTCGATTTCCTTTAAGGAATCGGGTCTTTTTTTGTACGACGCATCAATGATTTTTCGAATGGCAACCGTTTTCGCAACACGATGAAGGATACAGGTTTAAAATACTGCAAATATGTAAAAGTACACTATATGCCTCGTCTTCACGAATTCTTCAACCTTTTTTCAGTAGAAGACCAAATTTATCTTCAATAAATATATTTTATACGCTAAAATTAATTCAGCGTGTTCTTTTTTGTTTGCGCAATCATTCATTTTGTGAAATCATAGTAGAGTTGAAGAAACTATGAAGAAGAGGTGCAACGAAAGTGACATCTATTGGTGTGAGTGCGTTAGTTAGTATGCTGGTCTATATCGTAGCGATTTTGCTCGCTTGGTGGTCCTTGTTACCAGTCAAATGGGAGAAAATCCTGCAACATCCTAAAGGACCGCATGCGGTAGCCTTACGAACGATTCTTGCGATTGCACTCGGATCCATCGTAGCGCGCTTTTTACTGGATTATGCCGGTTTTGCACAACGTCTTCAGTTTTTAATCGGGTGAACTTGTAACTGCATTGTAAACCCTGAAATGGTAATTTGTTTTACCATGGAACAGGACACTGCTCTTTCAATGAAGGAACACAGTCATTTAGCAATCATCTAACATTACAATCGAAACGTCGTATTGGCTTTGGAGTAAGAGATCAACTATAGGGAAGTTTCTTTTCTAACATTCGTTGAATTCCAACTATGATCCTCACCAATCACGAATTGAACATACTAGAACAGAAACGAAGCAGAGGAGTAGGGAGAATGGAAAAAATCGTTGTCCGTGGCGGACGTAAATTAGCTGGAACAGTCAAAGTAGAAGGTGCAAAGAACGCGGTCTTAAAAACACTCGTCGCGACATTGCTTGCATCAGAGGGACAATCAGTTCTTCAAAACGTACCACGTCTAGCAGACGTCTATACAATCAATAACGTCTTACGAAACTTGAACGCGGAAGTCGAATTCGACGCAGAAGCAAACACGGTGACGGTCAATGCAGAGCCGAATCTCAAAGACGAGGCACCACTCGAGTACGTGCGTAAGATGCGAGCTTCGATTCTCGTCATGGGTCCATTACTTGCACGCCTCGGGCGCGCACGTGTCGCAATGCCAGGTGGATGTGCAATCGGATCACGTCCGATCGATCTTCACTTGAAAGGATTCGAAGCGATGGGCGCAAAAACGATCATCGGAAACGGATTCGTTGAAGCGCATGTTGACGGTCGCCTCCAAGGTGCAAAAATCTACCTCGACTTCCCATCAGTCGGTGCGACAGAGAACATCATGATGGCTGCAACACTCGCAGAAGGAACGACAGTCATCGAAAACGTCGCAAAAGAACCAGAAATCGTTGACCTTGCTAACTTCTTGAACGCAATGGGCGCAAAAGTCCGCGGTGCAGGTACAGAAACGATCCGCATCGAAGGCGTCGAGAAATTACACGGTGCAACACACTACGTCATTCCTGACCGGATCGAAGCAGGTACGTTCATGATCGCAGCAGCGATCACAGAAGGTGACGTCGAAGTCATCGGCGCAGAGCGCGAACACCTTCGTCCACTCATCTCGAAGATGGAAGAGATGGGCGTTAAGATCACGGATACAGAAGAAGGTCTCCGTGTCGTCGGTCCAGCGAAACTCGAAGCAGTCGACGTCAAGACGATGCCACACCCAGGCTTCCCGACAGATGTTCAAGCACAAATGATGGCGCTCGTCCTCAAAGCAGGCGGCACATCAGTCATCACGGAAACGGTCTTCGAAAACCGCTTCATGCACGTTGAAGAATTCCGTCGCATGAACGCTGACATCAAGATCGAAGGTCGTTCATCGATCATCAACGGTGGCGTACAGTTACAAGGCGCAGAAGTTCTTTCAACGGATCTTCGTTCAGGTGCGGCACTCGTCACAGCAGGATTGATCGCTGAAGGCGAAACACGCGTTGGTGCGCTTCACCACATCGACCGTGGATACGTTGACTTCCACTTGAAGTTACAAGCACTTGGTGCAGACGTAGAACGTGTGACAGAAGAAGCGACAGTCGTTGAAGAAACAGCTGCTACAAAACTTTAAGCACTTATATGAGAGCATCATCCCATTTTGCGGGATGGTGCTCTTTTTTGTCGTCTTTTGAAAATGACGACAATGAAATCCGAAAAGGGGAAAAAGAAAGTCGTTTCATGAGGGGGCATATGCTAGAATTGAAAGGTATGTATACATAAATGGGTTAGACGTCCAAACGACGTTCTATATTTTGGAAGAATAGCCAGTGGGTAAAGGAGAGCACACGAGATGTTTTCAAGAGATATCGGAATCGACTTAGGGACGGCGAACGTCGTCATTCATGTCAAAGGGAGAGGCATCGTCCTCGATGAGCCATCGGTCGTCGCGATCGATAAGGCAACAGGTAAGATTCATGCGGTAGGTACGGAAGCACATTTGATGGTAGGGCGGACACCGGGGAACATCGTAGCCATTCGACCACTTCAAGACGGTGTCATTGCCGATTTCGAAATGACAGAAGCGATGCTACGCCATTTCATCGATAAGATTGAGGTCCGTAAGATGTTTGGTGGAGTCCGCATGTTGATTTGTACACCAGCAAGCATCACGACGGTCGAAGCAAAAGCGATTCGCCAAGCTGGTGAAAAATCAGGTGCGAAGACGGTCTTCCTTGAAGTCGAGCCGAAGGTCGCAGCAG
The DNA here is from genome assembly GCF_038006045.1 of Exiguobacterium sp. FSL W8-0210. Taxonomy (NCBI): domain Bacteria; kingdom Bacillati; phylum Bacillota; class Bacilli; order Caryophanales; genus Exiguobacterium; species Exiguobacterium sp. FSL W8-0210. The sequence continues at coordinate 2,751,099 of NZ_JBBOUK010000001.1, read as the reverse complement.
TTGGGGCCGGTATGGACATTTGGATGCCAGCAGGGCACATGGTCATTGATATCGGTGGTGGAACGACGGATGTTGCCGTCCTTTCAATGGGTGATATCGTTTGCGGTGAAACGATCAAAGTCGCAGGCGACCGGTTTGACCACGACATCATCCGCTCGATCAAGGATACGCATAAGTTGATCATCGGGGAGCGAACAGCGCAAGCCGTCAAGACGACGGTCGCGACGGTCTCAGAAGACGGACGTCGGGAACAGATGGAAATTCGCGGACGTAATCTCGTGACGGGCTTACCGCACAACATCACGGTGACATCAGAAGAGATGCATGATGCACTCGCAGAAGCAGCGATGGAGATCGTCGAAGCGACGAAGCGTGTGCTCGAGAAGACACCACCAGAGCTTGCAGCGGACATCATCGACCGTGGCATCATCCTGACGGGTGGGGGCGCACTTCTTGACGGAATCGACCAGTTACTTGCAAAAGAACTCGGCCTACCGGTTCTGATCGCAGAAGATCCGATGTTATGTGTCGCACGCGGTACAGGGATCATGCTCGACAATCTTGGGAAGTAAGAGCGTGTCAGCGTAAAGGATATGATTTTTCGTAAAAATTCATTCCTATAACGACCGTCTTGTCCTTCTCGCTTTCCACAGGCGGGAGGTAAGCCGCGACAGCGCGCATTTCATGCGAGTTGTCGGGTCTTACCTATCCCTGACGAAAGTGCTGCTTGCACTTTCTTTTCCTGCAGGAGTCGAGAATGGACAGGTTCGTTCGATATGAATCAAACCAATAGGGAGTCCAGTTTCCGAAGTACGTATCGGAAACTGGACTCCCTTTATTTTAAACATAATGCAATGCCATGGTACTAAATGATTATGTGCCTCCTTGTGCTTCATCCGACTTCTACAGGAAAAAGCGCGATTTTGCGCTGTCAGAGACAAACAAGACCTGGCTTCACTGTTATACGAACAGTGAAGACTGGCTTGTGTCTCCCCTGAGGAAAGCGGATGAAAGGGGGGGCAGACAGATGAAGATAGTTCACCGCGTACTACGCATGAAAGCCTGGTAGGCTTCAAAATCATGATAGACAATGGCGCTTGGTGGCAACGAACTTGCCATCGTCTGATTGACGAGCTGATTCAGCTGAGTCCGTGTTTTGCCGTAGAACGTAATGTCTGGTGTTTCCGGAAGCTCCGTGAATTCGATCGCATACGATAAACGATATCCGTTACTCGCCGCATACAGTGCATCCGTCATCGTGATGGCGCCAAGTCCGTTACCGCCACCGTAAACGGTCCGGTAACTCATCAATGTGACTTCGTCGGCGAGATCCATTGCCCACTCGCTGAGAGGGCGACCGTTCGCATCCTGTACGGTATGGAACCAGAACGGGAGGAACAGTTGAAGCGGTAGTCCTTCAGTAGAGGCTTTCTCGCGAAAGGCGAGTAAGATCCGTTCGTAGGAGGCGATGACACGTGGTTGGTCCGTCTCCCATTCCGGTAAGGCATACGGTTCGAGATCAATGCTGATGCCGTCCGGATGACTGATCGTTTCCTGCTGATAGGTCGAAATCCAGGCTAACGGATCCTCGACGTTTGGTCGAGCTGTCGTTCCTTCGTTTGTGATCCAGCGCGGCTGTCCGAATAGGAAGTACACTTCAATGCCGACAGCATGCGCTTTTTCAACGAACGTTCGGTAGAGAGTACGGTCACCCTCGACAGCGACATGCAGATAGACACGTTTCATCTGTCTGTTTGCCAGCTGATTGATCTTCGTTGAAATGGAGTTGGCCTTTGGGATGGACCAGATGACCGTGTGACGAGTGACGGAAACGGCAGCTGAACTCTTGAGTGGTAGTCCGAATTGAAGCAACGACAGACAGACTACGCCAATCAAAAAGCGTTTCATTTCAATTTCACTCCTTCGTGTGGATTACCTTACTATCGGTCGTCAAGTAGTTGCTTATATGCATCAAAGGTCCTGTTCTACACTTTGACAGTTCAAATCCTAGACATTTCATAATGTGAAGTGTATATTAAAAGTTGTTGTATTGAAACGAATTGTAAAATAAAAGGAAGTGATGCCACAATGCCATTGTGGAAAAGAAATTTAGTCGTCGTTTGGTTTGGTAGTTTTTTGACCGCCGCAGCCCTCAGTCTCGTATTACCGTTTTTGCCTTTATTCATTGAAGAACTCGGTGTCGACAGCCGACAAGATATTACGACCTGGTCTGGTATCGCCTTTGGTGCAACCTTCCTCGTCGCTGCGATCGTCTCACCAATCTGGGGACGTCTCGCCGATCGAAAAGGACGGAAGCTGATGTTGCTTCGCGCAAGTCTTGGTATGTCGATCGTCATGTTCTTGATTAGTTTCGTTCAAGACGTCTATCAACTCGTCTTTCTACGTCTTGTCATGGGAGCCGTATCCGGATTCATCTCAGCCGGTATCACACTCGTTGCTTCCCAAACCTCAAAAGAGAAAAGTGGCTGGGCGCTCGGCACCCTGTCGACCGGTGGGATTGCCGGTGGATTGCTAGGACCTCTCATTGGAGGATTCCTCGCCGACGTTGTTGGGCTTCGACCCGTTTTTCTCTTTACGAGCGTTCCGCTCTTCATTACCTTCCTCGTGACCTACTTCTTAGTCAAAGAAGAATTCGTCCCAATGGAAGTCAAAAAAATGGCGTCCGCGAAGGAAATCATCCAGTCGCTTCGTCATCCGGAACTCATCTTAAGCCTCTTTTTGACGACGTTCCTGATTCAGTTCGCGGCACAATCGATCAGTCCGATCCTGTCGCTCTATGTCCGGGAACTCAGTCCTGGAACAGAACGTCTGGCGTTACTATCCGGAATCGTCGCTTCGGCACCTGGTATCGCGGCCTTGATTGCGGCGCAACGGCTCGGTCGTCTCTCCGATAAGATTGGCGCAGAGCGTGTCTTATTCTTTGCATTACTTGTCTTTGCCGCTTTCTTGATTCCGCAAGCATTCGTCACGGATACAAGTCAATTGATCGTCTTACGGATGGGAATCGGTTTTGCGACAGCAGCACTGATGCCGTCGGTACAGGCACTGCTCCGGAAGAATACGCCAGCCAATGCATCAGGACGTATCTTTGGATATAATCAGTCCGCGCAGTTCATGGGGAACTTCCTCGGACCACTCGCAGGTGGACAGATTGCCGGTCACTTTGGTTTTGAAGCGCTGTTCCTCTTTACTGGCTTGATCGTCATCACGAATGCGGTGCTAGAGCGAACACAAACGGCTGTTTTAAAGAAAAATCCGAATAACTAATGAGAAGCTTCCATTTCCTAGACTGTGTTTGGGGAACGGAAGCTTTTTTTCATAGGATTCACCTTAAGTATCTTTAAATTATTATCTAAAGTATAACAAAATTTGTCAATTTTCAATATGTAAACTATGGAAAAGCGAATTATGTAATTGAGGTAGGTCTTTCGATGCATCTCTGCTGGATATTACCGTTTTGTTCAAAAAAGCTCATAATTCCTCTTCAGTCGACCGATATACTGAAAGGAAAGAATTGAACATGAAGTCAATGAGGAGATGAACGCATGCTACGAGGAATGTATACGGCGTCGAATGCGATGCAGGCATTACAACGTCAACAGGAAATGCTCAGTAACAACTTGGCGAATGCGCGGACGCCGGGCTTCCGCGCTGATCAAGCGTCACTCCGGACGTTTCCGGAGATGCTGATCCAGCAGACAGCAAACAATGAACGGACGGGCGTGCGAGGAGTCGCGACGGTCGGGAAACTCGCGACCGGTGTCTTCATGCAGGCAGCGACCCCGAACTTCACGCAAGGTTCGATCACGGAGACAGGCAATGCGACCGATCTACAAATCAGTTCACTTGAAGGAGCACCGCTGTTCACGATTCGTCACCGGGATCCATTGACAGGAGAGGAAGAGACGCTTTATACGACGAACGGACAGTTTGCCGTCGGACAAGACGGGTTACTCCGGACGACAGAAAATGATCTCGTTCTTGATACGAACGGACAACCACTCGACGTCGTCAATGAGGACTTCAAAGTTGACGCGGACGGAGCCGTCACGGATGGAAATGGTCAAGCAATCGGAAACCTTGGTCTCGTCGTAACGGATCAACCGGAGACGCTCGAACGGACAGGAAATGGTTTGTTCCGGTCAGCCAATCCATTGAATGCCGGAAACGTTCGAGTCGATCAAGGTGTACTCGAACTCGGAAATGTCGAGATTGAACAGACGATGGCGGAGATGAATGCTGGTCTACGTCAGTTCGAAGCCAATCAAAAAGTCATTCAAGCGTACGACCGGACAGCAGAAAAAGCTGTTTCCGAAATCGGACGCGTTCGCTAATAGGAGGATATGATGCAATCAATCTATACATCCGCAAGTACGATGGGACAATTGCAAAAACAGCTTGATACGACCGGGCAAAACCTTGCCAATGTGGATACGAACGGCTATAAACGGCGGGATGCTCAGTTCAATGAACTGCTCGTCCGTAACATCAATAACCAAGCGACAGGCTTCACACCAGGTCCCTTGACGACGCCAGAGGGTCTTCGACTCGGCGTTGGTGGTTATGTCGCGAACGAAGCGACACGTTTTGGCGTCGGAACATTCCGGACGACGGATCGAAAACTCGATGCGGCACTCGGAAACCCGCACCATTTCTTCGGTGTCATCGATACGGATGGCGTGACGAAGTTTACGCGGGACGGAAACTTCCAGTTGTCGCCGCAAGCGAACGGACAAGTTCTGTTGACGGACGATGCCGGGCGCTCCGTCATCAATCAGGCGAATGATCCAATCGTCTTACCGGCGAACGCGACCGAGATTGAACTGAACAAGGACGGCAACATCACCGGCATCTTAAACGGGGATCGTCGTGTCCTCGCTCGAGTGGGTGTCGCGAACATCCCGAACTACGGAGAGCTGACGGAAGTCGGGGGTGGCTTGTTCACAGCAACCGGACAATACCAGAATGCGACAGGGAATCCGTTGACGGTCGGTCGGCTTGAGACATCGAACGTCGATATGGCGCTTGAGATGACGAACTTGACGCAACTCCAGCGGGCGTATCAGTTTAACTCGAAAGCGTTGATGACGAGTGATCAGATGATGGGGATCGTCACGTCACTGAAATAAAACATCACAAAAGGGTGACGCTTCTCGCAAGAGAGGTATCACCCTTTTCATTATTTTTCCTGTAACGCAAGATAGATCGCAGCCATGTCCGCGTCGCCGTAAGCGGGTTTCGCATTAGTGTAGCTAGCGTCCGTTGCTTGCGCAAGGGGTAGCTCAAGCTGTTGGCGTCTCGCTTCTGCCGTGATGAGTCCAAGATCCTTTGCCATCAGACGGAGCGGGAAAGCAGACGGGAAGTCGTTCTTCCGGTACATGTCACGTTTACCGCTGAAGAGGGGAGTGTTCATCCCGGAAGCACTGATCATCTGGATCAGCTTCTCTTTTTCGAGCCCGGCACCTTCCCCAAGCAGTAATGTTTCCGCGACCCCTTGACCGACGACTGCGAGCAATAAATTGATGGCGAGTTTCGCCGCACTGCCTGAGCCATGTGGTCCAAAATGAATCGTTTCCTTGCCAAGTAGCTCAAGATACGGCTGACAAGTCGCGACGACGTTCGCGTCACCACCGGCAAGCAGGACGAGCTGACCGTTTTCTGCGACCGGAACGGAGCCTGAGACAGGCGATTCCAGATACGTCCCGCCATTCTTTTCGACGAGACGAGCCATCTCCTTCGTTTCTTCCGGTGAGATTGTACTTAAGTTAACGATTGTCTTACCGGTGAGGTTCTCTTGGATACTTTCGAGAACGGACGCGACGGCAGGTCCGTCCGCTAGCATGACGAAGATGATATCGCTTTGACGCACGACGTCCTGTGCTTCTTTAACAGCTATTGCTCCTCGTTCAGTCAGCGGAGCTGTCTTTTCATACGTCCGATTATAGACGAGCAAATCATGACCACCATCAATTAAACGTTTTGCCATCGGTACACCCATATGTCCTAAACCGATCCATCCGAGTTGCATGTCGATTCCTCCTTATCATGATGCGCTTTTGACTATACCCCGCGCTTCGCTGAATCTAACGACAAAAAAGACCGTCCACATGATGTGAACGGTCGCGTGATTAATCTTCATACGTGAGGATGGTCGAGATGACGGCGATTGGGAAACGAATCGTAAAGGTCGAGCCGACACCGACGACAGATTCGACATCAATCGTTCCGTTGTGGTGCTTGACGATCTCCTTACAGATCGACAGACCAAGACCGGTTCCGCCAATTTTGCGTGTCTCGGAGTTATCGACACGATAGAACTTATCGAACAATTTGGGAAGGGCGTTTTGCGGAATTCCGATGCCTTCATCTTGGATACGGATTTGAGCGAAACCAAGTTCATTTGTAATCCGTATCAAGACTGTACCACCGCTCGGCGAGTACTTGACGGCGTTGCTGAGCAGGTTGTTCAGCAACTGCTTCATCTTTTCCGCATCCCCGTCGATCATGATCGGTCCACGGGCCTCAAAATCAATCGTATGCGTCTCATGCGAGACATCATAGAACTCGATCAAGTCCTGAGCGAGTTCGACGACATCAAACGTCGTCATCTCATAACGGTGTTCACTCGACTCCATGCGCTGGACGTCGAGGAAGTCGTTGACGAGTGTCGTCAGGCGACCAGTCTCGGAGTGGATCGTCTGGAGGTACTTCCGTTGCCGTTCCTCCTCGAACCGTTTGTTGAGCATCAACTCCGTGAAGCCGTAGATGGAAGAGAGCGGTGTCCGTAACTCATGCGAAACGGTCGAGACGAACTCTTCCTTCATTCGCTCGGCTTCCGTTTCTTTCGTCACGTCGCGGAGAACGAGCATCGTACCGACCCACAGGCCATCGACCTCGATTTTCTCAGCGTAGATCTGGATGTAAGTACTATGCTTGCGGATCGAGACGATCAAGCTGTCTTTCGGTAAATCGAGTTCGACGATTTGTTCGATGTAACGTTCGAACGCTGCCGGTTCGTCAATGATGTCAGCGAGTGCCTGCATCGCTTGTTCGAAGGCAGAGCGTTCTTCGTCTTCGAACGTTGTTGGGACTTCCGGAAACAACGTCATGAGGGGTTCGTTGACGAGCAACTCATCCGTCTCATGTTCGATGTAGACGACAGCTTCCCGAATCGAGTTCAACAGTTGCGTCGTCTTGTTCTTCTCGCGGATCATTTCCTCATAGATCCCCATCCGTAGGAGGGAGAGCGACAATTGATGCGAGAACGACAAGATGTCGCTCATCTGCTCCGTCGTGAAGGCATCACGATAACGAACGAGATAGATGCAGGCGATCATATGCTCTTTTGACGGATCAAGGACCGGAACCGCGACCTCATACATATAGTACGGGTACGGAAGCGGGCTATCGTGCGCTACCTGTTTCGATGAGTGCACAGGACGCTTCAGAAGACGTGCCCGGTGCAGGAGTGACTGATCATCAGAGACGAGACGACCGACCATCTCTTCTGTCATCCCGTAATCGATCGTCGAGCGGACTTCCTGATGATCGAGGAACAAGAGGGCACCGATTTCAGAATGCGTGATCGAGACGAGTTTCTCGATGATTTCTGGATAAGCCGTCAACGTTTCACGAGAAGCAAGCGTCTCAGTCAGTTCGTTACGATACTTGAGGTGTTGTTCACTCCGAAGCGTGATATCAAGTGCTTCCTCGAGTTCTTCCTGCTGCGCTTGCAATTCTTCTTGCTGCGCGACGAGTTCTTCCTGTTGCGCTTGGAGTTCTTCGTTCTTCGCGAGCATATGGACCTTGTTATCCGCGATCGAAGTCGCCATCTGATTGAACGATGCCGTTAGCGTATGCAATTCGTCCTTACGTTTCGGTAACGGAATTGCTTGGATATCTTCCCCTGATGCAAGTAGAGCACTGTCGTGGGATAGCGTATTGACCTGTTTCGTGACGCGGCTGATGAATGGGCGAACGAGAGATAAGAGGACGAGAATCAAGACGACGAGATTCGACAGCCAGATGAACTGCGCGACACGCATCTCACTTAAAAGATCGTTTTTCGCGTCCACTTCCTTCTTTTCGATCAACGTCAGATAATCTGAAAGCAACGTATCAATCCGTGTCATGTCGACGTCTGCTTCTGATAAGCTGACCGACCCGCGTAACGTCCCATTTTTGGTGAACAAGTCTTTCCCGTTGGAAAGAGCAGCGAGCGTGTCAGGAGTCACAAAGTCTTCATTGATCTTCCCGTCCTTTTTTCCTTCGACGTATTCGTTGAGAAGTGGAAGAGATGTGCCGAAATAATCGTCATAAATGCGACGAGTCGCTGTCGCATATTCTTTCCCTTGCTCATAAATTGCATACTTTTCGAACCACGTCGTCAGACGATTGATTTCCTGCTGATTCGTCTTCACCTGATCAAGTGTTTCCTGTGAACCAGTCAATAAGTAAGATTTGACGTTACTTTGCGCGACGGTCCATTCGTTAGCGAGTGCATTCGCATTCGTCCGCCGTTCACGTAAATCATCAAATGTTGCATTGGCTTGATCGATCTTCTGTTCCGTATAGAAATAGACGATCGCAGACGTGATGCTAAGCGCGACGAACACCATATAGAAGGCGAACATCAATTGACGACCGATGGTACGATTAATCCATTTCACTGGGGTATCCTCCGTATTCTGTTTTACATGTATGAAAAAGATTGCTTAAATGCCGAATATATTCATCTTACGTAGTTTTAAAGGTCTCGGCAAATTTGAATCTGCAAAAACCACTAAAACAAATATATCATATATTTGTTAATTGATATCAAATGATACATTTTTTAAGAATAAGGATTAAGAAGCAATGTTTTAAGGAAAAACCATAGAAGATATTGAACTTCATCATTTTAAGTAGGGAAGTGGTTAGATGCAAAAAATGTTTGAAAACAAATGGTATCGATTCGCATGGTGGGTCATGACATTGCTCATCATCGTCTGGATTGGCGATCATGTTACGTTCTTGTTCCGACCAATCGCAATTCTGCTTCAAATGGTCGTACCACCCCTTGCAATCGCTGGGATTCTCTACTATGTCCTGTTGCCAATCGTCGAGTTGCTCGAGAAAAAGATGAAGCGGCGACCTGCTGTCTTAATCGTGCTCGTCGGTTTAATCGGTATTTTAACGACACTCGGCTTCATCTTTGGTCCGATGTTGTCGGAGCAGGTCACGCAGTTCGTCAATTCGATACCGACGCTCGCGACACAGTTCCAGCGCCAATTGATTGACGTCCGGGATCAACTCGAAAACAGTGCAGCCTTTTCACGCTTCCTATCAGGACCAGATAACTTGTTCAATAAGTTCTCAGGGAACATCTCGGAATACGCATCGACGTTCCTGAAGAACATCGGTACGGGTGTCGGTGGGTTCGTCAGTGTCCTGACGACAGCGGTCGTGACGATCATCATCATTCCGATCATGTTGATCTATATGCTGCTTGACGGCGATAAGCTTAAAGGCAATCTCGTTAAGCTGATGCCGTATGAGTACCATAAGGAAACGCAAAAAATCCTCGGGGACGTCCACGTGACGATCATGAGCTACATCCGCGGGCAAGTCATCGTCAGTATCGGTGTCGGGATCATCGCCTATATCGGATATCTCATCATCGGAATCGATTATGCGTTGTTACTCGCCTTGTTTGCGACACTGACGAATATCATTCCGTTTCTCGGTCCGGTTCTCGGTGTCATTCCGGCATTGATCGTTGGGTTCATCCAGGATCCAATCCTTGCGATTTATGCGATCATCGTCATGACGGTCGCGCAACAGATCGATTCGCACATCATGTCACCACTTGTACAAGGGAAGACACTCGATGTCCACCCGTTGACGATCATCATCGTCTTGCTCGTCGCGGGGAACATCGCCGGTTTCTTCGGAGTCTTGCTCGGTGTACCGTTCTACGCTGTCATGAAGGTCGTCATTCTAAACATCCGTCGTCTCTATCACCTCCGATCGCAGAAGAAGATGGTCATCACGGAGGAAGAAAAGACGTTCGATACGATCATCACCGAGCGCGATTGAGTTTTGAAATTCATGTAAAAGTGCGTCATACTGAAGAGGTAGCTAAGAGAAGGGGGCAAGAATCAGATGGATTCACGTCATACCGAAGAACAAGCCGATCTACTGGCGTTGCAAAAATTTCAACACAACTTCGAAAACAGTCTCAAGTCGAGCATCATTTATCTCTTGCGTGATGGCGCATTGACGATCGGGGAACTCGAGCAACGGATTGATCAGTCGCACGGGCAAATCCTCGAGCAACTGCAGGAGCTGATTGAAGACGGACTCGTCATCCAGCAGATGTCTGAAAAAGTGCATGGACTGGCCTATTATTTGACGGCACCGGCAGAAGACCTTGTCCGACAATTCACGGAATCGATCCGGTGGAGTAAACAGCATATCCGATATTAAAAAGCAGGATTCTAGACCTCTGAGCAGCTGCTCAGAGGTCTTTTTTGCGTGTTTTGAAGCGATCCTCCTATAAAAATGGCATGCGTAGGAAAGAACCGGGTCAAAACAAGGCGATGCATGTCTTCTTCAATGCTTCTGAACGAGAGAACTTGAAGTGTAGCAGATAAAAGTAGAGCAGGAACCAAATCATCCGTTGGTTCCTGCTCTACTATCATTTTTGGACGGCGCTGAACGCGTCTTCTGATTCGATTCCTGCTTTATTGACCGCTGTGACGACGAAACGACCTGTTGCATCTTCTGGGAGTGGGAACGCTTTACGCTCGATCGATTCTGTCGTACCGAGTTTTTTGCGTTTTCCATCCTTCTCTTGATAGACGTTGTATTTGACGACGTCTTCATCGGTTGACGCATACCAGTTGATGAATCCACCACTGACACGAATGTTCGTCGCTGGTTTTGGTGGCGTCTTGACTGGACCCGATGCTTTCTCGTCGAGTTCCGTGAAGACGACGAGTCGGTCATCATAAGTGCCTTGGTTCTGATTATACGTCCCGATACACGTGATCAAGTTGAGGTTCCGGGTATCGGCTGGACCAAAGATTTTCTTCAGTGGTGCTTTTAAGTGATCATACTGGACGAGCTCTTTGACGCGGAAGACGAGCTTCCGTCCGGAAGCGTCCGTCACTTCGACTGGATCGCCCTTTTTTAGTTCATGCAGTTTATAGAAGATGGCTGGACCGGTCTTCGTATCGGTGTGCCCGTCAATGACGGCGTTCCCGACATCACCTGGACGCGGACCGAACTTATACCACCCGGCTTGTTGTTCATTTTTAGGCGTTGCCATGGCGCCGTCTTGATCAAGTCCGACTTGTTCGACCTTCGTCTTGATGTCGTGTTTCGGGATGAAGAGTTGTTTTGGGAGCTCGACCTCCGTCGTCGAGAGATCCTTGAACTCCTTCTTGAAGATTTCTGACGGCTTGAGCGGATCTTCCTTCGTCTCGGAAGAGGCCGCGGATTCTGTTTTAACATCACCTTGCGTGATGTTCGATGTGTCCGGTTTTGGTTGACCGAATAAGAGGAACAGCAATGTTCCGACCGATGCGACCATCAAAAGAATGCTCGCTGGTAATAACCAACGTTTCATAAACGCGTATCTCCTTTCCGAGAGAAGGGATTCCCTCTATGTACAAAAATAACAGGATAGCATGTCGCTATCCTGTTATTGATTATACCCAATTTCTTAGGCGTTTTGACGTTTACGTGCGAGGACAAGACCGACTGCTCCGAGTGCAAGACCGAATACTGCGATTGCACCAGTTGTTGCAGCTGAGTTGTTGTCGCTCATTCCACCGTTACCTGTGTTAGGCATTGATCCTGGAGTACCATCCATGAACTTCTCTGGTGATTGTTTAACGATTGCATCACCGAGGTTAGCTCCTACGCCGTACATGTAAGCGTAAGACTCACGGAATGTGTCGACAGAACCTTTGTAGTCGCCTTCAACATACTGCATGAACGTATCTTGGACGTAAGTCTCGTGACCTGATACGGCTTCTTGTGCTGCTTTTGTTGGAAGGTTTTCTTCTGTAGCTGCACCAAGGAATGCACCGAAGTCGTTCGAGAACATTTTGAGCATATCTTGTGCGTCACCCATCAATTTTTTGTCGTCATTGATTGCTGCTGTGACGAGATTAGCTTGTGCTTCGATGTGGTTTTTCGTCCAAACTTGCTCGAACTGATCTGCACCGGCTTGACCGTATACTGATTTCATTGCTGCTTTGAAGTCAGCTGTATGCATATCTTCAGCCCAGTTTGCTGCATCGTAATCTTTCGCTTGATCGACACCAGCTGTCATGCTGAGGTTTGCAAGAGCAACGTGTTCAGCTGCAAGGCTATTGAGTGTTGAACGAAGATCTGCTGCTTTTGAATCAGCTTTCGTGTTGTCGAATTTCTCAGGCATCTGTGTTGTGATCGCAACAGAAAGTGCTTTTGAGATATCGTACATGCGGCTGTAACCTTCACGGAACGTGTTGTACGATCCTTCGTAGTCACCAGCTGCATATTGTTGGAATGTTTTGTAGACGTCTGCTTCGTGAGCACGGAGAACTTCTTCAGCAGCTGCTTTCGGGAGTTTACCTTCCGTAGCTGTATCGAGGAAGCTTGAGAGATCTTGAACAAACTCTTCTGTTTCTTTCTTCGAAGCGTTGATACCGTCTTGGTCGTCCGCTTTTACAGCTTTGACGAGGTCTGTCGTATATTTGTTGTGATCAACGAAGATTTTCTCGAATTGTTTCGCGCCTTCTTCGCCATAGACTGAAGCGATTGCTGGAGTCATGTCGAGTGCGTTTTGTTTGAGTGCTGCTTCGTAATATTGTGCGTCTTTTGAACCGTCATATTGTTTCTTCATGTCCATGACGGCAAGGACGAAGTGCTCAGAGAGTAATTGATCGAGTGTTGCACGAAGGTCAGCGGCTTTTGTTTTGACCGTGACGTTTTTCGGTGCATCTTGTTTCATGTCTTCTCCGCCACCGGAAGCGAATGCTGCCGTTCCTGGTAGTACGAGTGCTGCTGCCATTGCTGATGCTGCGAATTTTTTCGTGTGTTTCATCTTAAATCATTCCTCTCAGTTTTTGGTTTATTTGGTAAGTGTTTCTTGCCTGTTCTGAATAGCTTACGCATCACTGGTCGATTTGGATTGCATGAAGTTTTATTTTTTTTCAAAAGACTGTCGAAGTGATGTTTCATGCCATCCGGTGGACCGTTGCTGCGTCGTTCTGGAAAGCTTACGCCGAGCAGTTCATTTTGGATTTAAAAAAATCGTAAAAGCCCGCAGATCGTGGGAAACTGTTTTTCTGCTTCCTTATATACAAACTAAAATTTTTTAGAGAAATTGCCTGTCTGGTCGTGTTACACTAGTTGCGGAACACGTTTTGTAGCGAATTTGGAACTAATTAATACCAGGTACTAATATGCTATACTGTTCTCAGACTGAATCAATGAAAGGTGATCAAGATGGTACAAAACCAAACAGGCACGGATCAGCCAACGCGTGAACGCCTGAAGAAGCAACAGCCTTCGAACCAGGAAACCGGCAATCCGGAGCACAAATCAGAGCGACGTCTTCGTGCGTACTCGACACGCCGAGTTCCGATCATCGTACGCGTACTGATCGTTCTCGTTCTCATCGTCGTAGCACTGATCGTCGGCGCAATGGTGGGTTATGCGACGTTTGGTGGTGGCGAGGCAATGGATGTGTTAAAGCTCGACACATGGACCCGCATCACCGATTTTTGGATGAAATCTTAATTTAATCAGTGATGGGAGCTGTCGAATATGTATACGATCGAACAAATCAAGGAAGTCATTCCGCACCGGCATCCGTTTTTACTCGTTGACCGCATTTTGGAAGTCGAAGAGGGAAAACGCGCCGTTGGAATCAAGAACGTCACGGCGAACGAAGAATTCTTCAATGGCCATTTTCCAGAATACAATGTCATGCCCGGCGTCTTGATCGTCGAAGCACTCGCGCAAGTCGGTGCCTTCGCCGTATTGAAGATGGAAGAGAACCAAGGGAAGCTCGCTTTCTTCGCAGGAATTGAAGGATGCCGCTTCAAACGTCAAGTCGTACCCGGGGATCAGCTCCGCCTCGAAGTCGAATTGACGAAGGTCCGCGGACCAATCGGTAAAGGTCGTGCCACAGCCACAGTCGATGGGGAAGTCGCCTGTGTCGCTGAACTGACGTTTGCTATGAAGTGAAGCGAACATGAAACGCTGGCTTCTCCCCCTCGCGATTTCCTTACTCGTCGTTCCTGGTTGTCAGCGCGCAGAACAAGCGAAGACCGCTTCCCCGACGGTCATCGTAGATCCCGTTAAGCGTGCAGGACAGACCGAGAACATTTCCGCTCAGGTCACTCTGACGGAAAATGACCGGATGCGTCTCGTTATCCGGACAGCGAATGACATTCGACTCGATGACCAACAGGTCGATATTCGGCTCGAAGTCGCCAATCAATCGATTCCGTTTCCGTTCGTCTCCTTCGAAGCGAAGAAGATGGGGGAAATCCGGACCTATACGTCCAATACGACGATCGAAAAAGAAGTCTTCGATGACCAACGTCTTCCGGTCCTCATCATTGATGCAGGAGCAGGGCGTGGGATCGAGATTCCGCTTGAGATCGTTAAATAAGACAGCATGGTGAGCATTTTGCTCCAGATGCTGTCTTATTTTTGTTTTGTTTCAAGTCATCAGGGTAATCAAAACCTATACAAAGGAGGAATCAATATGGATCACGCAGTACAGCAACGACTGACGGATTGTATTCTCGCCTGTAATCATTGTTTTGATGCCTGCCTGAACGAGGAACATGTCGGACATATGTCAGATTGTATTCGACTCGACCGCGATTGTGCCGATATCTGTAGCTTATTGCTGCAAGCGATCACTCGAAACAGTGCAAATGTCGCGGTCCTTGCAAAAGCATGTCAGGAGATATGCGAAGCATGTGCCGCTGAGTGTAGTAAACATGATCATGACCATTGCCAAGCTTGTGCGAAAGCATGTACAGAATGCGCGCAAGCATGTAGTCAGCTTGTGTAAAGAGGCCGACTCAAAAAAGAATGACGAGTCTTTTCACGCCCTTTCCTCATGAGAGACACAAGCCCGCTTTCCTGCTTCATTCAAGCAGGAAAGCGGGTCTTATTTGTCTCTGACAGCGCATAATGCGCTTTTTCCTGTAGGAGTAGCGTGTGACGCGTCATTCTTTTTTTACGTGATAAGGGTGGCGGATCATCATTCTGCCACCCTTATCTTTGTAGAGGACAACATATGAGTCAGCCCCTTTTTTAATATAAAAAAATAGAATAAATTCAAGATTTTTCTAGTTATTTTTGGCGTATTTGTTTACTATTTAGGGAGGTAATATTAAAACACGATAGGAGCATACATACCCTTATGAAAAAATTAAGCTTACTTTTGATGGCACTCGTTGTTGCGTTTGGTCTGAAGCTACCGGTCTACGCGGAAACTGTCGAGTGGGATGTCACAGGAACGGGCACGGGTCCGTATACGTTAACGTTTAAGGGCGCAGGCATCGTCGATATCACGTCGGAGACAGCACTTATCTTTGAAGAGGGCGTGACAGGAAAAGACGTCAACATCGAAGAAACACCGGTCGTGACGTTTACGGCAGAGACGGCACCTGTCGTCAAGGTCGTCTCAGCAGATGGCCAGCGGACGGTTCTCGTCCAGTTCGGTAAAGTCGTTACACCAGATGAGCCGACGACAGACGAACCAACGACAGACGAACCGAAGACAGAGACACCAAAGACGGATGAGCCAGTCACAGAAGAACCAGCGACTGACGAACCCGTCAAGGAAGAACCAACACCGGAAGATCCTGTGAAGGAAGATCCAGTCAAGGAAGAACCGGTCAAGGAAGAGCCGACGACAGACGAGCCAGAGACGGGTGATGATGCGACACCGACACCAGTCGAAACACCGACGACGGCAACGATCGAAGGAACGATCTGGTTCGATGAGAACGAGGACGGGATCCGTCAAGAGAAGGAAACACGTCTCGATGATATCCTCGTCTCTTTGATGAATCGGAACGAAGATGTCATCGATGAAGCCTACACGAAGAACGGCACATACAGCTTCAAGAATTTGAAGCCAGGAACGTATGAAGTGGAAGTCGACGGATATGATATGGGTTACTACTTCTATTCCGAGCAAAACGTCGGTGACGACCGGACGATCGATTCCGATGTCGACGAAGACATGGGAACGAAAAAAGTCCGTCTCGTCGCAGGACAAACGGAAGTGATCGATGCTGGTCTCTACGGCGACGAAGAGCTCGATGGTATGTTCGAGCATTGGTTAGCTGTCGTCAACTTCTTGGATGCGAACGGGAATCAAAAACCGGATTACGATGAAGAAACGGTTCCTGCAACGTATACGGTGACCGATGCCATCACAGGCAAAGATGTCTATCAAGAGAAGATTTCAAAAGATGACTTGATGATGATCCAACTCGATCCAGGTACGTACACAGTCAAGACGGAAGTCGCAGAAGGCTATACGATCAAAGCGATGCATCACCTGGACATGGATGCTTTGATGGAAGATATGGATGAAGAAATGTATGAAGACTATGAGTCATTCGCCCAGCAAGCAAAAGCGATGAAATTGATGGCGAGCGATGAAGAAGCCTTGGCGCCAGAAGAACAAGAAATGGTCGATGAGTTGTTGAAGTACTTTGAGCGGAAATCACCGGAAGCAGGTGTGACGATTGAAGACGATAGCTTCGGTACGATCTTGCTCGCAGAAATTGCGAAAGTAGAACCGGTCGCGAAACCGACGCCAACACCAACGTCAACAAAAACGCCGGTCAAAGCAGTCGATGCTGCGACAAAACAGTCGACAACATCAGCAACGGGAACATTACCACAAGCTGGGGAAGACAAGCCATTCCCATATGCAGCAACGGGAGCAGGACTTGCCATCGTCGGTCTTTGGTTACTCGTTCGTCGGGGAGCATAATGATTAGAGACCTTCAATCAGAAGGTCTCTTTTTTTGATGTGTGTATCTTTTGACACACACGCACACATGTGTGTATAGTAAAGATACTACTAGAAGGAAAGAGGGATGACGATGTTAACGACAAAACAGATCAGTGAATTGTTACGTGTCTCAGAAGAAACGGTCCGTCGCTGGATCCGGACAGGCGAATTGCATGCCGAACAGGACGGAAAAGGCTATCTCGTCGATGAATTGGCGCTCAAACGTCTCGTCGATGAGAAGTCACAGATTCCAGGAACCGCGATGAACAAGATTCTCCCACTCATCCAAGACATGTTCGGACCAGAAGCGGCTCAGTTCGCGAAATCGAACTTGTTTGACCCACTCCGTCAATCGATGGAGCAAGCGCCACCGAAGCCGGAAGCATCGAACGAGTCACTCGCAGAAGAACTCGATCGTCTAAAACGCAAAAAACGTCGTCTCGAACTTGAGCACGAACTGAAGTTGCTTGAGATCGAAGAAAAGATCGCAGCAATCGAACGAAAAGTTCAGTCCTGAATACGAAAAGCGATGTCCCCAATTGAGGAGACATCGCTTTTTTTCGTTCGACCATAAGAAAAACCCACTTCACGAGTCGGAAGGGGTTTTGTCGTTTGCTTGTTTCTTTTTACGGTACCAGTACCAGTAAGCAAGTCCCAGTCCAATCGGGATTGCAGCCAAGTACGGGTTAGCTTCGATGAAGCTGATCATCTCAAAGAGCGCGAACCATCCACTGATCAAACCGAGGATGAGTAAAATCGTCCGTAGTGCTTCGGGAAGCTTGCGGATCCGATACGCAATGAGACAGACGAGGCAAAAGATAATGATAGCCACGAGCATTCCTCCCATTCCCGTAATCCAGTATAGCGTATTCGGAAAGCTTTTTCGATGCACAAATCTTCTGCTCTCCCGTATAGTGGAGACAGAGAAACTATCGAAGGACGTGATGGAATGCAACTGACAGTGATTGGAACAGGATATGTCGGTCTCGTGACCGCAATTGGACTGGCGGAAAACGGACACGACGTAACGTGCGTTGACTTGAATGCAGAACGGATGGCGCAATTGACACGAGGGATCCCGCCGATTAAAGAAGAGGGGATCGAAGAAGCGCTAGTCGCGAATCAACAACGAATGACATTCACGACGGAATACCCAGTCGCAAAGACATATCTTGTCGCTGTCGGAACACCGGAGAAAGCGGACGGGAGTTGTGACTTGTCGGCAGTAGAAGCTGTCGTCGCTCATATTGAACGAATCGCACCAACTGCGGCTGTCATTATTAAATCGACAGTTCCACCTGGTACGACGATGCAACTAGCGTTGCAGTATCCGACGCTACGCTTTGCGATGGTCCCTGAGTTTTTACGGGAGGGTACGGCTCTTGCTGATATGCGGAATCCTCATCGAGTCGTCATCGGAACCAACGATGACGATTTATCGCAAGAACTAGCGACATTATTTGCGACGACAGCACCTCTTGTTGAAGTCGACCCGACGACGGCTGAGTTGACGAAATATGCGGCGAATAGTTTTCTGGCAGTGAAAATCAGTTTTATCAATGAAATCGCGCGACTAGCGGATGCTGTTGGGGCTGACGTATCGGATGTTGCAAAAGGAATCGGTCTCGATCCACGGATCGGTTCCTCGTTCTTGCGAGCTGGAGCCGGATACGGAGGGTCTTGTTTCCCGAAAGATATCGCAGCGCTTACGACGCTTGCCCGTGAGCATGAGCAACAACTTCATGTCATTGAAGCAGCAGATAAAACGAATGAAGCTCAACTGGATTATGTCTTACAAAAAATCCAACCGCAGACGGGAATGCGCGTAGCGCTACTCGGTCTCGCCTTTAAACCAGGAACGGATGACTTACGAGACGCGCCAGCACTACGCCTCGCAACACGTCTGGAGCAACTTGGCGTCAGTGTAACCGGCTATGATCCAGTTGCCCGGACGTTACTCGACCAAAAACAAACGGTAGAAGAAGCATTGAAGGATGCAGATGTCGCGGTCATCATGACGGAATGGGAAGAACTCCGTAATATTACACCAGAGCAATTCGTTCGTCAGATGCGTCAACCCCGTGTCGTTGATGGACGTAACTGTTGGTCATTCACGGATCAACTGGGAGATGTTCAATACGAAAGTATTGGACGACCGGCTAAATCATTTTCGAACAATCGAACCGTTTGACCTGTCATGATAGGTGAGCCCCTCGCGGACTCACCTATTTTTGATAAAAAGGAGCAGATACATGGTCATTGATTATTTCGCAGTCTTACCGAGTGGGAAAAAAGGCGCACTAGAGCCGCACTGTCTGACACAAGGAACGTGGTATCAGCGCATCAATGAGGAATTGTTTCGAGTCATCCATTATGGAGCCGGGATCATCCGGATACGAGACAAAGGAGCGGAACTGCGGATTCCGATCGAGTTCGGATTCGGTTATGTCTTACAGTATCTGCGCCAGTTCACGGAGGCGGAGCGACAAGATGGACGAAAACGTCATGTCCTGCAACGACAGCTCGATTGGATTAGTCGCGGATTACCGATTGAACTCAAACGACGTGGAGAGAAGATTGAAATGTGGGCTGATGATGTCCATCGCTTGCATCGGGAATCGTTCCTTCAAGCAATCGAAAAAGCAGATCATTTTATCTCGTGAAATCAAAACTTTATTTTAATAAAACGAAAATAAGGCAAAAACTTAATAAAATGTAAGCGTTTTCTTTAAAGGGGTGAATCCAAAAATTAATTTCCATGCACAGCCCATATAAATATATTTTATCTTACTACTATTCACCTATTTTTTACAAAAAAGCTATTGTAGCGTCCTTCCCAGTTTTGTATATTTGACCTGTAGCGTTTCTACCGATTCTCAAAAACGAAACGATGGAACGCACGAATCTACAATCAGAAATGGCTTCTTGGAGCGATTTCGGCAGTTTCTTTAGTTCATCCCAATCGGATACATAATGGCTCACGCATGGATCGTCTTGATGATAGACGAAAAGTCGCACGTGAAACAGAACGTACTCCTCCTAAGACGACTAAAGAATTTTTTAACTGCTTTAAAGTAAAATATTTCTATATTTTACTTATATTGTAGATTTAAAATTGGGATTTGCGCTCTTGATTTGTTAGAAAAGAGGAGGAATAGTAAACATGGGTTATTCGAAGAAAACGAACAAATTGTACGCTGCTGCAGCTGCGCTTGCAGTCACGGCGTCTGTCGTAGCACCGGTTGCTGCTGATGCAGCATCGAAGGTCTCGGTTAAATACATCTCTCCAATCTTGATGAAGCACGCTGGTGGTTCGAAATATGCAGTCAAGAAATTGACGCTTCCGACGAAAGTCAAAGTCAAACTTTCAAACGGCAAGTACGAAATGCGCTCAGTCAAATGGAGCGGTTCTGTCAAATTCGAAAAGAAATACATCAACAAATACCAAGTCCTTTACGGTAAGGTAGCGGGTACGACGAAAAAAGCGATCCTCAAAGTCGAACTTCAAAACTACCCAGTTGATGTTCTCGAACCAGTCCTCGAGCCGATCGCTGTTGGCGGAAAAGTTCAATTGCCAAGCACGATCAGCATCCAGTACAAATCAGGTATCATCGTTAAACGCCCAATCAGCAAGTTCAATCTCAAAACTCCATCGACTTCAAAAGCAGGAAAATATAAACTGGCTTACTCGTACAAAGGTGCTAACTCTGTCGTAACAGGTTACATCAACTACGAAGTCAAGGCAGCAAGCATCTCGAACGTCATGGGAAGCGTCGATGATCAGATGCTTTCAGTCAAAGCAGACGTCATGTACCCGGCAGTCGGCGCAATGGCAGAACTCTTGATCTACCCAGGAAAAGACATGTCAGCAACTCCAATCGTTGCAAAAGGAACGCTCTCGAAAGGGAAGTTCATGGCATCACAAGGTGGCATTCCAGAAGGAACACACAGCTACGTCGTCAAAGTCGGCGATGTCAAATCAGCTCCGATGGACTTCACGATTGCAAACACAGTTCTCGCTTCAGCAAAAGCAATCGGCAAAGAGAAAGTCGAAGTCTCATTCTCGCGTGCCGTTGACTCTGTCTCAGCAGACAACTTCAAAATCGCAGGTGCGACAGTCAAGTCAGCGACACTTAGCGCAGACAAGAAGTCAGCAGTTCTTGAAGTCGAAGGACTCGAGTACGGCATGGACTACTCAGTTGACGCAAAAGGCATCTTAATCGGTGGCGTTGCAAAAGACCTCGGTTCACTCAGCTTCATGACGCAAAGCGTCGAAAACATCTGGATGCTTGAAGTGACACCCAAAGCGTCTTCGATCCTTGCAAACGGATCAGACAACACGGAAGTCACATTCCAGTTGAAAAACAAAGCGACAGGTGAAGTCGATACGAAAGCAGACGATATCGTCTTGAAATTATCGACATCATTCGGATCACTCGCGAAAGAACGCGTTACGATCCAAGATGGTAAAGCGACGGTTCTCTTGACGTCTGAGTTCAGCAACACAGACATCGAAGCAACAATCGACGCGCAAATCATCGAGACAGTCAACGGTGAGTACAAAGACTTGATCGGTAAAATCGATGGACAAGCGAAAGTCAAATTCAGCACGGTCATGGTTACACCAGCACCAGTTGAATTGATCAACGTCCTTGCAGCGGAATCGAACCAAGCGGATCGTGTGACGATCTTCCTCGATAAAGCCGTCTCACGTGATCTTCTCTTGAAATCGTTCGGTCTCGATAAGAAATTACCGACGGTTGATGAGAGCGAATACCTTGCAAACGACAACATCCAAATCGAGCAATTCGATGGTTCGAAACGCGTCATCGGTATCAAATCGATTCCTTCGAATCCAAAAGCATTCGAATTGATCCTTGATAAAGAAACACCACTCCAAGACAACGCAACTGTTAAAGTGCTTGCGAAAATCACAAGCAGCACGGATACAGAAGTGAAGTCAAAAGCAAGCTTCAAGTTGACGGATGCACGTCAGCCGGAAGTCACTTCGGTCAAACCAGTCGGTCTGAACCAACTTGAAGTGAAATTCTCAGAAGCAATCGCGGGCGCGAAGTTCAAAATCGATGGTCAATACGGCGAGAAGTACTTCAAAGTCGAATACCTCGGATTTGATAACAAAACAGGCGTCGATCGCCGTGATACAGTCATCATCACGTTGAACGATGAGCAGATGATGATGGGTGCAAAAGCAGAAGAAGCTTACCCAGGACCGAAGAAAGGCTACTTCACGCCTGGTAAACACTCACTCCAAATTTGGAACACGATGGACTTCGCAGCCCTTTCGGATGAGTCGAACATCGGAACAACACAAAACCTCGACTTCACAGTTGCTGCTGATACAGTCAAGCCAACTGCAGGCGTCGTTGTTGAGTCGCCAGAACAATTCCGTATCATGTTCAGCAAACAGCTGAAAGGTCTCGACCTCGACGCAGTCAAAGCATTGCTTGCTTCGAAGAAGTTGAAACTCGAGCGTTATAACTCAAGCACGAAGCTGTACGAAGACTTCAGTCAGTATGTTGACGTGACATACTACAACGATGAAACAGGTGAAGTTCTCGTCGAACTCAATAAGGACTGGACGGAAATTTACGATACGGTCAACACGAAAGAGAACTACTACAACGATAAGTTTAAACTTTCGCTCGCAAAAGATGCTGTCAAAGCAGAAGCGAACGGTGAGAAGAACGATGCGTTGACACTTGAACTCAACTATGCTGGTTCACCGCTCAACTCTCCAGATCTGAAGAGTGCGGAAATCACTGCAATCGACCGTATCCTTCTCTCGAATGACTTCAACGTCTTGATGAGCGAACCGGTTAAATTGAAAGGTCTCGACCAGTACGATACGCCGTTAAAAGGTAAAGATGGATTGGTTGATCTTCCTGAAACGACTGTCGAGTTCATCGGTAAAGATAAAAATGGTAAAACCGTTACGATCGACGGATCAGTCGTCGGTTACACGAACAGTTCGGATTCGAACTTCCGCGTTAAAGCGAACGATAGCCTCCAGTACCTCGTCGACAAAGACGGTTATGGAGAAGAGTGGAAAGTCGTCGTCAAGTCACTTTCTGACGATGTCGGTAACACGGTCGCTACAGCAACACACGACTTTAAAGTTTCGAAAACGCCAGTCACACCAGTGGCTTCGCCATTCGAAATCGCTAAAGTCACAGCTAACGCAAAAGATGAAAAAGATGTCATCCGTATCAAGTTCACAGAAGGTGTACAATACACTGGTATGTACGATGCAACGAACACTGCACAGTACACGTTGAACGGAAAAAATCTCCCAGTCGGCACAAGCATCTCGCTTGCTGATTCGGATGATGATATCACGAACGGTCTCGACATCGTTAAGATCAAAGTTCCAGCTGGAACACTTAAAACATTGTCGAACGTCATCACGGTCAACAAAGAGCTTCAGTCGTATGACAACTCTGTCTTGACTGGTGGTTACGAGAAAGCAGTTCTTCTCGGACTGAACTAAGCAATGAAAATCTCTTCCTACTTCGGTAGGGAGAGTTTTTTGTGACAAAATAGCGCAATCGATTGCATCTAGATAAATTCATTTACCTATTTTTAAAAAATACAACTGTCTTTACTTTGAAAAAAGATGTTAAATTATGTTATGTTATTTGGAATTTTAGGTATAAATAATCAGAAATATATATTACTCAAAGGGAGATTAGACTCATGAACAAGACGAAAAAAGTCTCGACAGGTTTGCTTGCGGCATTGGTCGCGACAAGCGGACTAACGTATGCACCAGAAAGCGCAAAGGCTTTCGCACCAAGTGAAAAACTCGACAATCGCGTTATTTTCCAAAGCTTCAGCCTGTATCAACCGTACGAAAGCAATATGTACCGGACGCTTGCTAAAAAAGGTGATTTGCTCAACTCGTGGGGTGTAACAGATGTATGGTTGCCACCTGCGTATCGTTCATTCGATATGGCACGTTACATGGAAGGCTATGCAATCGCTGACCGTTATGACCTCGGTGAATTCCCACAAGGACCAGGTGGAGCGGTTGCGACGAAATACGGTAAAGCCACACAACTCGAGATGATGGTCGACATGTTGCATGACGACAACATCAAAGTCCAGATGGATCTCGTTCCGAACCAAATGCTCGGTCTCAACAAACGTGAAGCTGTTTTCGTTCGTCGTGCGACAAGCTCAGGTGAGCCGTTCACAAACCCATACACAGGTGGAGAAAAAACGAAGACCCTCGCAACGCCTTACCTCGCTTACACAAAAGGTGGCGGTATGGGACAAGCAAAATACGGTTACCTCAAAGAGTGGAACAAATCGTTCATCAATGGGACATCACTGCAAGGGCAGGGGATGGGCCGCGTCATGACGGACAAAGACGGTAAACCATACCGTTACTTCGGTAAAGATGATGCGAAGAACTACTTACCAGAATGGTTGCTTGACGCAGCGAAGACACAGAACTTGAATGTCGTCGATACGTACCTCGCAGCAGATGGTTGGTATGAAGTCTCACCAGAGAACTGGAAGCCGATGCTTTCGCAATATGCGAAGGATGAAGGATACCTCGAGTACATGAAACAAAATGGCTTCGAAACAAAAGAAGCTTTGCTTACTTCAACGGAAAACAGCAAGATTGCTTCGTTGACGGAAGAATACATGAAGACACAAGCTGCGTACGGTTATGGATCAGAAGAACGTTCATACCAAAACGATAACTCAGGCATCGACATCGAAGATCAGTTCCTCTTCGTCGATGAGACTGGTTTCCCAACGCAGGCATACAACAAAACAATGACGAACAACGATGAGTTCTTGGTTGGTGTCGACCTGGCGAACTCGAACCCAGAAGTCATCAAGGAACAAAAGAACTGGATGAAGTGGATGCTTGAAACATATAAGTTCGACGGTTTCCGGATCGATGCAGCATCACACTATGATACGAGAATCTTGAATGCAGAAGCAGAAGTGTCAAAAGCGCACTTCGGTAAAAAAGATTACCTCAGCTACATCGAGAGCTATAAAACAGAACAGAATGCTTACATGAAAGCAAACAATAACGAACAACTCGTCATGGACGGAGAGCTTTACTTCACGCTCCGTTCAGCACTTACGCCATCAAACAAACGTGCACTCCGTGACTTAGCGAAAGTCTCAGTCGTTAACCGTGAAGGTGACGGCGCGACGAACGTTCAAGCGAACTGGTCATTCGTCAACAACCATGACCAAGAGAAAAACCGCATCAACCAAATCATGCTTGATACTTACGGCATCAAAACGAATACGCAGTACGGAAAAGACGGCGAGCCGAAATCGTTCGAGAAGCTCTACAATAAAGAAGATGAAGCGAAGGCACTTGCGATCTACAACAAAGAACTCGCAAGTCCGACGAAGAAATACTCGACGGAAAACGTCGTCGCGCAATACGCGTTCCTTCTTTCGAACAAAAATACGGTCCCAACGGTCTACTACGGTGATCTCTATCAGACGGATGCATCGTACATGTCGAAAACGACACCGTACTATGACGAAATCACGAATCTCCTAAAAGTCCGTAAACAGTATGCATACGGTAAACAGCACGTTGCGTACCACACATCGAACACGTCAAAAGAAGCGGGCAAAGACTTGATCTCAAGCGTCCGTTTCGGAAAAGACCGCAACACAGGTGTCGCGACAGTCATCGGGAAAAATGCAGCGCTGGATACGACAGTTCAAGTCAACATGGGTAAAACACACGCGAATCAAGTCTTCGTCGATGCTAGTGGCGTTACGAAAACGAAACTCGTCACAGATAAGAACGGTATCTTGACGGTTCCAGTCAAAGGGATCAAAACAGCTGAAGTCAACGGTTACGTCGGCGTCTTCGTCCCACAAACAACAAAAGCACCAGTCGCAACGATCAAAGCCGGTGCGGTCTATCAAGGAAAAGCACTCGACTTGAAAACGACAGTTACGAACACGACAGCAGCAGTTGCGTCAACACGCTACCGTGTCCTGGATACGAAAAAAGCGACAGTTGATTCAAAAGGTCGCCTGACAGGTAAAGCAACAGGTAAGACGACAGTCGAAGCAACGGTTACGTTAAAAGACGGTTTTGTCTTGAAAACAGTTTTACCAATCGAAACAAAAGCAAACAGCGTCACGCTGAAAGCAACAAAAGCAACACTGAAGAAGAACCAGACGACACGGATTGCCTATACTTCAGCAACGGATAAAATCAAATCCGTTCAGTATACGTCAGCAAACAAAAAAGTCGCACAAGTCTCGTCACGCGGTAACGTCAGAGGCATTAAAGCAGGCAAAACGACGATTCGTGTCACGTACACGACAGCGGGTAACTACAAAGTCGTTAAAACATTCACAGTTACAGTCAAGTAACATCAAGCGCCACTCTCAACACGAGAGTGGTGTTTTTTTATGATTTGCGTCAATGTTTCAATATATTCCACATAATTCCATCTAATCCGGGTATTGGTAAGAAAGACCTAGAGGGAGGAACGATGATGCGCACATGGATAGCAGGGAGCTTAGCGCTTGGTTTGATCTGTAGTACGCTACCAGTCAAGGCGCTTGAAAAGCAGGAAATGATTCGTCCGGCAACACTAATTAAGGCAAAGGAAGTTCCAGCGTTTTCGAAACAAGCTGGGAGTGCTTTGACAGGTCGTTTCGACTCGGATGGATTTGCCGTATGGTATTTTGATGCGAAGGAGTTTGTCGCAAAAGGGACGCACTTTGAGTTCGAACTCGACTACGATACGTACGGAACGATGTTCGCCAGCAAAGCCGACGCGGAAGCAGGTCGCGTCTACAACCGCTACTATCAAGTTACGGACGATACACTCTACTTCCCACTCAGTTGGAGCGGACGGCAGTACTTAGTCCTCGAAGGCTATCCGGGCGACCGTTATTCTGTTCCCGCCTACGTCTCGCGTTATGAACCGATTGAGGAATCGATGACGGCTGCCGTCAAAGCAGTCAAACCGGCGTTACTTGTTCAGACACGTTCTGGTGCAATGCGGGCGCAATCGTTCGGGGCCTCAAAAGTCGAATCATTAGCGTCTGAGCTCCGCATCGAACGACTCGTCTATAATTCCTATGCTGACGCTGAAGCAGCGAAGAAAAAGTTCGAGCGATCGAACAGCGTGGCGTTCGCGGAGTTCGATGCACCGATTCAAGCCTTCGGTGTCGACGCCTATCAAAAACATCAATGGTCGCTGCAGAACACGGGACAAAAGAAGGGACTGAAAGGAGCAGACATCGGCTTCGTCGCCATGCAAAAACGCATCAAAGGCAAGAAGCTGTCTGCAACGAAAGTCGCAGTTCTCGACTCCGGCATCAATCCGACGTATGCCGACTTCGCAGGTAAAGTCCGGATGGATCTCGGCTATGATTTCATCAATGGCGATAAGACAGCGTGGGATGACAACGGACATGGTTCACACATCGCCGGAATTATTGCAGCGGGTGGAAATAATACGTACGGGATGACCGGCATCAATCCGATGACGACGTTGATTCCGATCAAGGTGCTCGATGAGTCAGGGGCTGGTTCGGTGTCGGGACTCGTCAAAGGCATCCAGCATGCAACGAAACAAGGTGCCCGAGTCATCAACATGAGTCTCGGCGGTAGTTCTTCTTCGAAATCGATCGAGTCGGCATTAGCAGCGGCAGTCAAGAAGAACATCCTGATCGTCGCTGCTTCCGGGAACGAAGGACGCGGAACGGTCGCATATCCGGCCCGTTCGAAATATGTCTTGTCGGTCGGTGCAACCGGACGAAAAGATACGAAAGCCTCGTTCTCGAATTACGGAACGGGACTGGACCTCGTCGCTCCAGGTGTCTCGATCCCAAGCTACCTTGCAGATGGGGAGCTGTTATATGGAAGTGGTACTTCGATGGCGACGCCACACGTCGCGGGTGTCGCGAGTCTTATGATCAGTCTGAAGCCGTCCTTGAAGGCAAGTAGTGTGGAAAGTATCCTCAAGAAATCAGCGAAGGATCTCGGTAAAAAAGGCTATGATACGAGTTATGGTGCCGGTCGTTTGAATACCGATAACGCCGTCAAACTAATCCCTTAATGCAGTCAAGAAGTCCTGTGCGAACAGGGCTTCTTTTTTCAGTCAATTCATTGATTGATAGAGGTAAAAAGAACTAGGAAAATCAATTTTTTCCATTATAATGAAAAAGGATACAACGATAAGGAGTGAAATCAAATGAAACAGGTCATCGTCAGTGCTCTCCTCGTGAGTGCATTTGGTACATATACATGGGATACGACAGAGGCTGCGACAACGGCGAAAAAAGTCCCAGCCATCGAAGCGAAAACGAAAAAAGGCTACATCAAAGGAACGTTCGATGCGAGCGGGAAAGCCTTGTTCTATTTTGATACGAAGACGTATCTGTCAGGTGGAACACACTTGAAGTTCGCCTTTGACGCTTCCAAAAAAGCGACCGTTTATACGTCGCAGACGGAATACAAACAAAAAGATCCATATGCGCGGTATGCGAATAGTAAACAAACACTCTTTTTCCCACTGACATGGAGTGGGCGACAATACATCGAAGTGACGGGGGCGAAGAATAAAGCTTTTACGATTCCCTATAAACTCGAACGCCTTGAACCCATTCGCGAATACGCGACAAAATCAACGACAACCGGACAGGCAACGAGTCTCGTCGTTCGTCTGAACGGGGCGACGAAAGCGAGTACGTTGTCACAGACGTCACGGGCTACTGATCACGAAACGATTGATAGTACGTTACGGCTCGAGAAGTTTTCCTACAACAGCTTCATCCAAGCGATGGCAGCCAAACGCCAACTGGAAAAAACGAAGAGCGTCCGGTACGTCGAACTCGATCAACCGATGAAGTTACTCAGTACCGATCCGTTCCAATCGGTCCAGTGGGCATTAAAAAACACCGGACAACGCGGAGGCGTTAAAGGAGCCGATATCGGTTATCACGCGATGGTCAAACGGATTGCCAACAAGTCACGTTCGACCGTTCGTGTAGCAGTCGTCGATACGGGGATTAATCCGACCTATGCGGATTTCGCCGGACGCGTCCGGATGGATCTCGGATACGATTTCGTTCATAAGCGACAGCTCGCTTATGACGATCATGGACACGGTACACACGTCGCGGGTGTCATTGCCGCAGCATCGAACAATGGTTACGGGATGACGGGGATCAATGATCGGGCGAGCATCATTCCGATTAAGGTCATTTCGCGCAATAACTACGCTTCGAACTCGAATATCGCGAAAGGCATTCTGTTCGCTGTGAAACAAAAGGCAAAAGTCATCAACTTGAGTCTTGGTGGTGGCGGTGTCTCCTTAGCGATTGAAGATGCTTTAGCAGAAGCGCGCAAAAAAGGAATCTTCGTCGCAGCAGCAACCGGCAATGAAGGCGCATCGAAACTGTCCTATCCGGCACGTTCGAAATATGCGTTCTCGGTCGGGGCGACGAACCGATTCGATAAACGAGCGTCGTTTTCGAACTATGGCGAAGGACTGGATCTCGTCGCACCGGGACAAGATATCGCGAGTTATTTGCAAGACGGCGAATCGATCTTTTGGAGTGGCACATCGATGGCAACACCGCATGTCGCAGGTGTCGCGAGTGTCCTCTATAGCTTAAAGCCAAGTATCAAAGTGACGGACGTCGAATCGATTCTTCGGAAGTCAGCGAAGGACCTCGGCAAAAAAGGTCGCGACACGACGTACGGATACGGTCGCTTGAATGCTGATCGTGCCGTTCAGCTCGTGAAATAAGGAAAGTAGGTCGAACGATGAAACGTATTCTATGTGTTTTCCTGATTGGTGTCCTTTGTTTCAGTGGGACACTCGAAGGACAAGCAGCGTCAAAGGAAGCACTGCAGATCAAACAAGAGTACAAAGCACTTAAGTTCGGTATGACGCTAACGGAAGTCGCGAATACAATATATGGAAAGGGGTACCGGAAATACATCAAGAAACAAAATGGTAGCGTCGTCTTTACGAAAAAACCGGGAACGACCGATAACGAACAAGGGTATCGGTCCCTCGGATACGTACTGGATCGCCCCTCCAAAGA
The DNA here is from genome assembly GCF_038006045.1 of Exiguobacterium sp. FSL W8-0210. Lineage (NCBI taxonomy): Bacteria > Bacillati > Bacillota > Bacilli > Caryophanales > Exiguobacterium > Exiguobacterium sp. FSL W8-0210. Next base: position 2,720,960 of record NZ_JBBOUK010000001.1, on the reverse strand, counting down.
CCTTCCAACGACAACGCTTCTTGAATTTAGTACGAAACAGCACCAGAAGACATATTATCTGACACAAAAAGCGCTGTACTACCAAGCCGATACGGAAAATGGCTTGTATGAAAATAGCCGGACACTCATGAAGCCGGCGTCATTACGCCACGGGATGACGGAGAAACAACTCGACCAACTGGTGTCCGGCAAAAAGCTCGGACAGGTGTCGATGTATTTGAGTTGGAACGTTTCGTCCGTCATTAAAAAAAGTCCGATGAAAAATGGACGCTATAAAATCTATCAATTCCACCGGTCGCATTCGAAAAAGATGCAGGTCGTCACCTTGTCCTATAACACGCAGAAAAAGCGATATGAGGTGGATACAGAAATCGGGATTTCATTGAAGTATGAAAAATGAATAATGATGATTCATGGAGTCATCGAGGGGAGTAGGAAACAGGTATGAAACGCATTATGATAGTGTCACTCTGTTTAGTACTGTTGCTTGGTCTGTTTGTTCCAGGAACAGTATCCGCAGCAACAAAAGCAGAAACGCTTGCGACGACACAGTACAAGGGCTTGAAAAATGGAATGACGATGGAACAAGTCGCGCAAGTCCTGTATGGCAAGTCGTATCAGAAACACCTGAAGAAAAGAAACGGATCGACTGTTCTTAAACTTCCAATCAACTTCGAAGGGGATGAAGAAGGACATAAGCAATTGATCCATGTCCTCTCCGATTCGACAACAACACATCCCCCGACTGAACTGGTCTTACAATTCATGACGAAACAGAAGAGTACGAAGTATCGCTTAGTGACGAAAGGCTTGTTCATCGAACGGAAGACGAAGACAGGGTATCGCGAAAGTACACGATCGCTCGTCAAAGGTGCCGCGCTTCAGAACGGGATGACGGAAAAAGAGCTCGATGCGAAATTGACGGGGAAGGATCTTGGCAACTGGACGATGCTCGGTCATATGGATACAGCGTCTGCTTATACGCTGGACGAACAAAAACGTGGGTTTGCTGAAGTGTCTCGGATCAAAGAATATGTCTTTAAATCGACGATAGACAAATGGAAACATGTCGAGTTGACGTATAACGAACAAGCGAAAACCTACGAAATCAGTGACATGCGGACGATTAAGGCGAAGAACTAAAGCACGTGCAACAGAAAGTGAGTGAAATGGATGCAGAAGTGGAACGTCAAACGACGGCTTCTCATGGTACTGATCGCAATAGTTTGCCTCAATCCAGTAACGGCGGGTGCTGCAACGAAAGCTGAGACGATCGCGACAAAACAATATCGTGCTTTAAAACCGGGGATGACAGTGGAGCAAGTCGCCAAAATCCTCTATGGCAAGACGTATAAAAAACAACTGAAGATGAAAAACGGTTCACAAGTCTTACGATTGAACACAGAAATCGAGATGGAGGAATGGGATCGGAACGTCCTAATTTATGATCTCGTGAATCGAAAAGTGGAATTCCCATCAGCAATCGGTGTCCTGATGTTCATGACGGAGACGGGCGGAACGAAGTATCGGCTGACGATGAAACAAATGGAGTTCAAGCGTGACACAGCAGCCGGATTCCGGACGAGTGATCGCAAACTAATCAAAGGTGCGAAAATCAAAAACGGAATGACGGAACAACAAGTCGATCGAGTATTGACAGGGAAAGGGCTCGGGGCATTCGGAACACTCGGTCACGTCGATACGACATCCGTTCTTCGAAAAAAAGAAGTCAAAGCAGGGAAAGCGACGATCATTCATACGAAATCATACGTTTTTCCGACGGCAACAAACAAATGGCAATACATCTTTTTTATCTATGACACGGAAAAGAAAGCGTATCGTGTCGAAGATCATAGTCAGTATTAAAAAGGAGAGTAAAGTATGAACACGACCTTCATGAAAATCACAGTGGCGACAATCATCGCGGGATCAACACTCTTTAGTGGAACGGCATCGGCGGCGACGAAAGTCGAGACAACAGCGACAAATCAATACACAGCACTTAAAGCGGGTATGACGATGGAGCAAGTCGCAAAAGTCTTATACGGCAAAGACTACAAAAAGCAATTAACAACGAAAAGCGGTTCACAAGTACTAAAGACGAAAGAAGAGTTTAAGGACGTTGAAGATAAGCGTAAAGAAATTTATTACGAAATCTATGATCGGAAGGCAAAGATTCCTCCGACTTTGATGTCGCTCGGTTTTATGACGAAAAAGAACGATTCCGTCTATCGTCTTATCTCGAAACAAGTCGAAATGGGACGGAATACATATTCTGAATACCGCGAGAGTACACGGAAATTAAACGCGGGCGCTAAAATCAAGACGGGAATGACGGAGAAACAACTCGATGCTGTGCTTTCAGGTTCTGGTCTTGGGGAGTGGGCTGGATTGCTTGAGGAAGATGCACGAATCGTCTTCAGTGCGAAAGAAATCAAAGCATATGAGATTGAAGCGTTTAAAGGAAAATTGTATGTCTTCCAAAAATCAACGAAATCACGCGTTTACGTTGAGCTGAGCTATGACACGAAAAAGAAAGCCTACGTTATTGAAAATCACGAGACATTCTAAAAAGGGGATAGGAACATGAAAACGACATTTACGAAAGTTGCAGTAGCAACAGTAATCGCAGGAACAACTTTATTCGGAGGAGTAGCCTCTGCAGCGACAAAAGACGAAACAAAAGTAACCGACCGTTACACAGCATTAAAAGCGGGGATGACAATCGAGCAAGCGGCAAAAGTCATCTATGGGAAAGAATATAAGAAGCAGCTGACGAAAAAGAGTGGTTCGACGGTACTAAAGAAAAAAGCAGAGTATACAACCGTTTCACAAGGTCAAAAAACAACGGCATACACGTTCTCTGATGAAAAGAACTTCACGAATATGTCTGTTTTCCAGTTCATGACGAAAAAGAACAGTTCGGTTTATCGTCTGACAGGAAAGTCGTTAGATCTGTTTCGTGTTGATACTTACTCAGGTGCGCGTGAAAGTAAGATGAAATTGCTCAAAGGAAAGAAAATCAAGACGGGTATGACGGAGAAACAATTGGATGCAGTATTATCTGGAACTGGTCTTGGTGAGTGGACAGGAGTGGATTCGATTGACTGGACATCGATTCAATCGAAACAAGAACTGGACTATGGACTCGGAATTAAAGCACTCTCGAAAACATACGTATTCCCGACTTCGACAACTCAACGTAAACTCGTCATTATGAACTATGACTATGAAAAGAAAACATACACGGTAGAAAGTCAAACATCACTCTAATGAACGAAAGAGCTTATCTGAACGATAGGCTCTTTTTTTCATCTTTTCCCGTTTTTGACAAATCACGCTTAAATTTCGTTATACTCGGACTGTAAGTCTTTTCATACACAACCGATATTAACGAGAAGCAAAACACAGAAGGGAATGGACGCAGTTGGAACGAGTCAAAAAAAGACGTAAGATGAAAAAACGCTGGACGCCACTGAAAATCATGCTATTGATTGCGCTTGTCCTCGTCGTCGGTGTCGGTGGATTCATCGGCTATACATATTATCAAGTCGACCAAACGGTCAAAAAAATTCAATCACCCGTCAAGAATACGGGAGACAAAGTCGTCGAAGAGCAAAAGCCGGTGTCGGTTCTGTTACTTGGTGTCGACCAACGTCCAGGCGAGCGCGGGCGTAGTGACTCAATCATGGTCATGACATTGAACCCGACACGAAATGAAAGTCGATTGATCAGTATTCCCCGGGACACGAAGGTTGATATCGTCGGAAAAGGAACAAATGATAAAATCAACCATGCCTATTCATTTGGTGGACCGGAGATGGCAATCAAGACAGTCGAAAAGTTTCTTAATATCCCAATTAACTACTATGCAGAAATCAACATGGAAGGGTTCACGTCCTTGGTTGATGCAGTCGGTGGTGTAACGGTTTATAATGATTTAGACTTTACGAGTGCTGGTACACATTTTTCTGTTGGGAAAATCAATTTAACAGGAGCAGATGCTCTTAAATACACGCGGATGCGTTACGAAGATCCACGTGGTGACTTCGGTCGACAAATGCGTCAACGTCAAGTCATCGAGCAAGTAGTAGGTAAATTATCTTCAGATGTGTCGATTAGTAACTTCAATGCGATCATGGACGTCGTCGGGAAGAACGCTCAAACGAACGTTTCGTTCAAACCGATGCGGACGCTAGCCTTTGATTATATGGACGCTTTCCGTAACCAAAAGAACTTAAAGCTTGAAGGAACAGGTGGAAAAGAGGGTGACGGCATTTACTACTGGCATCCGACAGATGATTCACTGAAAGAAACACAGACAGCATTGCGGTATTCACTTGATATGGAATGATAAAAAGCACCGAATCCACGAGGATTTGGTGCTTTTCGTTTAAAACGATTGTTCAGCTAGGCGAATGCGGCTAACCTTACCTTCTTTTTCAAAGCGTTGCAGTCGATACGAGTTACTCGTGATGAGTCCCGTTGTTTCCGTTTCGAGTTGAAGCGGAGCAAGCGAAGCGAGTTGTGCGTTCGTGATATCCGTGTTCGTCCAATCAATTGCAATGACGCGGTCATCTTTTAAAACAAAGAAATGATCACCATAAAATACATAATCATGTAATTCATCTTCGAATGTCCGATCAGCTTGTCCATAAAGACTATTCAACTCTGTACTTGTTTTACCGATAAGGTCAATGAGTGTACCTGTGACGAAGCTTGTATCGAGTTGATCGTTCACCCAAGTTAAGAGTGTTTCGTCAGCAAGTGGTTCACCTTCCAAACGTTTCGTTGTATCAGATGTTTTAATGAATCCTGTTAAGTCATCGGATAGTTCTACTTCTGTGATACCGTCTTTCTTCTCGACAATCCGGTATCCGTCGCCAAAGTCAGCTTCGTAGAGTAACGTTGTCATCGATTCTTCTTGATAGATATTGCTCGAACGCGTTTTGACATACAGTACATCATCGACAGGAGAAGCAGTTTCTGTTGCTTTAGGTTTTTGTTCTTTTGTTTTCTCGACGGTGACCGGTTTTTCGACTGTTGCTTTAGGTGTCGTATCTGCCGAATGAGCGAAGTATGTCGAGTAGACGTATGTTCCACCGGCACCAAGCAAGAAACAAAGAATCAATAGTGCAATCCAGCCCCATGGAACTGATTTTTTTGCACCAGCATGTGGAATATCCTTCTCTTTTTTACGACGTTTGGATTCGGGTTCCCGATGACTTCGTGAGAGTGTAGGAATTACTTCTTCCTCTTCATCTGGAAGCGGACCATCTTCATCTAGTAGAGGACGAGCAACGAGCGTACCATAAAAATCAGCGAGAACGGGGTGATGTTTTCCACCGAGATATGCTTCCCATTCCGCCGCAGTCACCGTATCTTCTTCGTAGGGAATGAGCGGTGGTTGACCCGTGATACGAATCATCGTATCGGTGAGGGATTCCGTCGAAGCAAGACTTGAACGGATCCGTTCATGCAGCCGAGAAATATCCTCAGCCGAGTGAGAGGTATAAAATTGTAAGGCTTGAAGCGAGCGGTGCATAAAAAATCCTCCTATGTCTGATTGCAGGAATGAATGTAAAATTGGAACAATTCATATTTTATTATACGCAATGTTTTTCAAAAAACGTATGATATTTCCTAAAAAAACATCAACCATTTCCCAAAAATTTGTTATACTAACTTTTAGTTGTGTTAGAAAACGTTGAATTAGACAAATAAAGGAGAATAATTAAACCATGAATGAAACGATTAGCTTGCAGGAATTATTTTCAATTTTACGTAAATCGTTTTGGCGAATTCTAGCGCTAACGATTGTAGCGTCCTTGATTTCGTTTGCGGTCAGTAGCTTTTTAATTAAACCGACGTATCAGGCAGGAACGCAAATCCTTGTCACACCGAAGAAACAAGAAAACAACATCATTGATGCACAACAAGTCCAGTCATCGGTGACGCTCGTTAATACATATCGTGTCATTATTAAAAGTCCAGCCATCTTAGAAAAGGTTCAGAAAGAAGTATCGAATGCCCCGTCAAGTATATCTGTACTTAATAATATGATCACAGTCGAAAGTGAACAGAACTCTCAGGTCATTAATGTATCTGTTCAAAGTAAAGATGCAGCACTCGCTTCAGACATTGCGAACTCTGTTGCGAATGTATTTAGTGAAGATATTCCTAAGTTGATGAATGTCGATAACGTCAAAGTGTTATCAGTTTCAGGTATTCCAACATCACCCGTCAGTCCGAACGTTATCTTAAATACAGCGATTGCTGCAGTAGTAGGTTTCTTATTAGGTGTCGGTCTCGCTTTCTTACGTGAAGTACTCGATCGCCGCATTCGTACAGAAGAACAAGTCCAACAAATCCTTGATCTACCGGTCCTCGGTAGTATTCCAGATATCGACAGTAAAGTATTCAAGTCTTCATCAAAAACAGCCAAACGAGAGGCGGTCAAACAATATGGCTAAGAAAAGTAAAATGAATAAAGACGCACGGAAGTTGATTACAGTGACACAACCAAAATCACCCGTTGCTGAACAATATCGGACGATTCGAACGAATATTGAATTCATGGCTGTCGATCGTGAGATTCAGGCCATTCTTGTTACATCTGCTACGCAAGGGGAAGGGAAGTCAACGACTTCGTCCAATCTTGCAGTCGCTTACGCGCAACAAGGAAAAAAAGTCTTGATCATTGATACGGATATGCGGCGTCCAACAGTACACTACACGTTTAAAGTTGCGAACGGCTTAGGTCTATCTAGTCTTTTAACGCGTCAAGCAGAAAAAGAAAAGGCAATTTTACCGACAAAGGTTGATAACTTATCCATTTTAACAGCAGGTCCGATTCCACCGAACCCAGCAGAGTTATTATCGTCACGCGCGATGGAGCACCTTGTATCACAACTACGAGCAGACTTTGATGTGATTATCTTCGATGCACCACCATTGCTACAAGTAGCAGACAGTCGCATTACATCGAAGCTCACGGATGGTGTCGTACTCGTCGTCGGCTGTACGACGTCAGATCGTCAACGTGTCTTAAAAGCAAAAGAACAACTTGATCTCGCTGAAGCAAAAATCCTTGGCGTCGTCTTGAACCGTCGTGAACTGACAGATGATTCAGCATATCAATACTACTATTCTTATGAGTGAGGGACATTCACATGGTTGATATCCATTGTCATATCTTGCCGCTCGTCGATGACGGTCCGTCTAGTGTCGAGCACGCGTTACAGTTAGCAGAACAAGCTGCTACCGAGGGAGTATCACGGATCATCGCGACACCACATCTCTATCATCCGCAATTCGAGACAGAAGACGTCGACGTACAATTGACAGTGAATGAGTTCAACGTGTTATTGAAACAACGTGGTATTCCAATCACTGTCTATCCAGGACATGAGATTCGTTTGATTGGTGAGTTGATGGAAGCCATAGAAGCAGGGCAAGCGTTGACGTTGAATGAGTCGCGCTACATCTTGATTGAGTTTCCGTCGAGCGGGATTCCATCGTACGCGCGTCAAGTATTCGCTGAATTGATTTCAGATGGCTACATTCCGATTGTTGCGCATCCAGAAAAGAACAAGGCAATTATTCAAAATCCGTCCCTATTATTTGAATTGATTTCGAATGGTGCGATCAGTCAAGTCACTTGTGCTAGTTTAGTTGGAAAGTACGGTAAGGATGTGCAGCGCTTTGCGCTGGCTCTGTTAGAAAATGCACAAGCACATCTCATCGCTAGTGATGCGCACCATATCGAGAAACGTCCGTTTTACTGGAAGCAATGTGAACGAGTGCTTGAAAAAAAATTAGAAGACTGGTTGATTGATGAAATTTATGAAAACAATGAAGCAGTTTTATTAAATCAGTTAATTACGATTAACCCTCCAAACCCAATTGAAAAGAATTGGAAAGGGCAATGGGTATAACATTTTTTGTTAAGGTAAGGAAAAGAGAGTGAAATCGCACTCTCTTTTTTCTATGTTAACGCTTACATTATGAAAATATGGAAAACAATATAGAAAAATCCATCTTTTATGTGTTATCTTAATTTACATAAAGAATGGAACTTTAGTTATATATTTCATTAAAATTATTGAATGGAGAATGATGATGATAAAAGTTAAAAAAGCTGTCATTCCGGCAGCGGGGCTTGGGACACGTTTCTTACCAGCTACTAAGGCGATGCCGAAAGAAATGCTACCGATTGTAGATAAACCGACGATTCAATACATTATCGAGGAAGCGATTGAATCGGGAATTGAAGATATTTTAATTATTACTGGAAAAGGTAAACGATCCATTGAAGATCATTTTGATTCCGTACCAGAGCTAGAAGCGAATCTGATTTCAAAGAATAAATCAGAATTACTTTACTTAGTCGAAGAGACAACGAAGATTAACATTCATTTCATTCGTCAATCGAAGCCGAAAGGTCTTGGGGATGCAATTCTTCAAGCAAAAGCATTTGTTGGTAACGAACCATTCGTCGTTATGCTCGGGGATGATATCGTTCAAGCAGACGTACCTTGTACACGACAATTGATTGAGCAGTATGAAATCACGAATAGTTCGATTATCGGTGTACAGCCAGTACCAGAAAAGGATACGAATCGTTACGGAATCGTTGATCCAAGTACAAGCATCTCAGCGCAGTTACATAAAGTAAAATCATTCGTTGAAAAGCCAGCACCGGGAACTGCTCCATCAAACTTAGCGATTTTAGGACGTTATCTATTAACGCCAGAAATCTTTAAATATCTAGAAACGCAAGATGTTGGTTCTGGTGGTGAGATTCAATTAACAGACGCGATTACACGACTTAATGAAATGCAACGGGTCTTTGCTTATGAATTTGATGGGAAGCGCTATGATGTTGGAGAAAAATTAGGATTCATTCGTACAACACTTGAGTTTGCATTAAATCGTGAAGATTTGGGTGAGGAAGTTCGGGAAATGATGTACGAACTATTACAAGAGAAGCTTTCATTAGCTGAATAATCATTTGGAGGGATAAGTGTGAATGATTCGTCCTTGATTAAAGAAGAAACTGCTATTACAACGCTTGAAAATCCAGACTCTGGTATCGCAAATGTTGAAAATATTCAATACAGTGAAGTTCCAGATACGTTTGTCGTCACACCTGTTTCACTTGACGAATCTAAATACTATTTAGTATTGAAGCGTGTATTTGATATTATCTGCTCATTTTTAGGAATACTCGTTTTATCACCGTTACTCATCATTCTTGCAATCATCATTAAAATGGAAGATCGTAAAGCCTCGATCTTCTTTGCACAAGATCGAGTAGGATTGAATGGAAAGAGATTTCGGATGTATAAATTCCGATCGATGGTATCTGATGCGGAAGAACGATTAAATAATCTGTTAGAGCATAATGAGATTGCAGGAGCGATGTTTAAAATGTCGAACGATCCACGTGTAACGAAAGTGGGTCGTTTTATCCGGAAAACAAGTCTTGATGAACTTCCTCAACTATGGAATGTATTGTTAGGTGATATGTCGTTAGTAGGTCCAAGACCACCTTTACCAAGGGAGGTCGCCGAGTATACTTCATATGATTTACAGCGATTAAGCGTGACTCCAGGATGTACTGGATTGTGGCAAGTAAGTGGTAGAAGTAATATTGGATTCAAAGAGATGGTAGATTTGGACATTTTATATATTAAGTCACGCACATTTATGATGGATCTTAAAATCATCATTAAAACAGTCGGTGTGATGATTGGTTCAAAAGACGCCTATTAAACGTAAAGGACGACATACTTATGAATAAAAATTCGAAAATTTACATTGCAGGACATCGTGGTTTAGTTGGTTCTGCTATTCATCGGAAATTGATGAAAGATGGTTATACGAACTTAGTCGTACGGGCGAGCAAAGAGCTTGATTTACGCGATAAAGGACAAGTGGACAGTTTCTTTAAAGAAGAAAAGCCGGAATTTGTCTTCGTTGCAGCGGCTAAAGTAGGGGGGATCGTTGCCAATAATGAATTCCCTGCGGACTTCATCCGCGACAATTTAATGATTCAAACGAACGTGATTGATGCTTCGTATCGAAATCAGGTTGAAAAATTATTGTTCCTCGGCAGTACTTGTATATATCCTAAATTAGCACCGCAACCATTAAAAGAAGAGTATTTATTAACTGGTCCACTTGAACCGACAAATGATGCTTACGCATTAGCGAAGATTGCTGGAATCAAAATGTGTCAATCCTACAATAAACAATATGGAACAAATTACATTTCAGCGATGCCAACAAACTTGTACGGTGAAAATGATAATTTCGATCTTCAATCTTCTCACGTCATGCCAGCTTTGATTCGGAAGTTCCATGAAGCGAAATTATCGAACCAATCGTCAGTTGAAGTATGGGGAACGGGTACACCGAAGCGTGAGTTTCTCTATTCAGATGATTTAGCAGATGCCTGTGTGTACTTAATGAATCATTACAATGAAGATGACATCATTAACATTGGAGTGGGAGAAGACGTATCAATTAAAGAACTCGCTGAAACGGTGCAACGTGTGGTTGGCTTCGAAGGTGAATTGAAATTTGATACGACAAAGCCAGATGGAACACCTCGCAAACTAGTTGATACGACGAAAATCAATCAACTGGGCTGGACAGCTAAGGTAGAGTTAGAAGACGGAATTTGTAAAGCATATGATTGGTTCTTAAATAATACAGATAAATTAGAAAAAGTTTAATTCAAGGAGCGAAAAACATGAAAAAAGCATTAATCACAGGTGTTACAGGTCAAGATGGATCGTACTTAGCAGAATTTTTACTCGGAATGGACTATGAAGTGCACGGTGTCATTCGTCGTAGCTCGTCTTATAACCAGGAGCGACTAGAAGACGTTATGAACGAGAATGAAGCGGAGTCAATGTACAATAATGAAAACTTCCACCTTCATTATGGAGATATTACAGATACATCAAACGTCATTCGATTGATCAGCGAAATCAAACCAGATGAAATTTACAACCTAGCAGCACAATCGCATGTCCGCGTATCATTTGACGTACCAGAATACACAGCTGACGTCGATGCTGTCGGGACGTTACGGATCCTAGAAGCAGTTAAAATTCTTGGTCTCACTGAAACGACACGAATTTATCAAGCATCAACTTCAGAGCTTTACGGAAAAGTGCAAGAAGTTCCACAATCGGAGACAACACCATTCTATCCACGTTCACCATACGGTGTTGCAAAGATGTATGGTTTCTGGATCACGAAGAACTACCGTGAATCCTACAACATGTTTGCTGTAAACGGAATTCTTTTTAACCATGAATCAGAACGTCGGGGTGAAACATTTGTAACTCGTAAAATCACATTAGCAGCAGCACGTATTGCACAAGGCAAACAGAAGGAATTAAAACTAGGTAACCTCGATTCTTTACGCGACTGGGGATACGCGAAAGACTATGTTGAATGTATGTGGTTAATGTTACAACATGATAAGCCAGAAGACTTCGTCATTGCAACGGGTGAAATGCATTCAGTTCGTGAATTTGTTGAACTTGCATTCAAATATGCAGGTATTGAAGTAGAATGGTCCGGTACAGGAGTGGAAGAGAAAGGTTATAACAGAGCAACAAAAGAATTAATTGTTTCAGTAGATCCGAAATTTTTCCGTCCAGCAGAAGTGGAACAATTACTCGGTACACCAGAAAAAGCTAAAAATATTTTAGGATGGAATCCATCTAAAACATCATTTGAGGAACTCATAAAAATTATGGTTCAACATGATTTAAATAAAGTAGAGAAAGAATTTGAAAAAACAAAGATGTTTGATTAAATCAAACATCTTTGTTTTCAACAAATACAAAAATTAATGGAGAGAAAATGAAAAATAAGATATTGATTATTTTGAATGGATTATTATTTTTAGCGTTTTATTTTGCATATCAGAAAGAAAATCAATTCGCATTCATATTAAATTTAAAATACATAATATTTATGATTATATGTATATATATATTGGTTTTTTATAAAGTACAAAAACAAAAAATCCTAATTCAAATTATATACATGTTATTGGCTATAACTTTTTGTGTAATACCTATAATTGGGTTGATAAATTTTTCTAATATCCAAATATTTTATAATATGGCTTTGTATTTTATTTATATATTATATTTGTATTTAATGACATGTGTAGTTACACAAGAAAATTTAGTTAGTAAGCTAATCACACTATTTTTCTATATAACTCTAATTTATTTAGTTTATTTAATTTTTTCAACACAAATTTCTCTATTTAATATTTCAGATATAAAAAATGCTTTTAATTTAGATGATCGAATAAGACAAGATTTTGGATTAAAGCACGCAAACACTGCTGGACTCATAGGATTCGTAGGAATATTGCTTTGTACTTATAAAATGTATTTTGATAATAAAAAAAATTTTTTAGTATATTTATTAGGCATTGTAGTTCCAATAATTATTATTTTGAATTCTGGTAGTAGAACCGCGTTAACTGGAGTATTAATTTTTTGGATGGTACTGATATACAAGCATTATAAAAAAAATTTAAGAACACGCTTTAAAAACGTTTATTTTATTCTTTTATGGATTAGTTTACTTTTTTCTATATTTACTTATTTGATTTATAGTAATTTAAACTATTCAATTATTTTAGAAAATAGTAATAGATACTATGGATGGGTAAATACATTTGATTATATAAATCAATTCAACAATATTATAGTAGGAACTGGTTTTGTAAATATTAGCTATTTTTATGATAATATCAATACAATTATAATAACTGACAATTGGTATATATATACATATATGACTTTGGGGTTATTAGGGATAATTGTAATGGTTATATTATTAATATCACTTTTTATATACTTTATTAAAGACTTTCGAAAAAACAAAGATAAAAATGTTATTAAAATGAATATATATGTATATTCTATATTTGTTAGTTGTATGTACTATGCTATTTTCGAGATAACTTTAATGGTACCTAGTGAAATAATTAGCCTGTTACTTTGGTTATTAATAGGTTTTTATATAGCAAATTCAAAAAAGGGGATAGTTTCTTGAGAATCGCAATCGTTACGAATATTCGATCGCCTTATAGAAAGCTACAAATCGAAGATTTTCAAAAAAATACTCATCATGATATTACCGTAGCATATATTGACAACAACATAATAGGGCGGAAATGGAATGTTGAAAAAATCGAGAATGTTGATGAGAAAAAATTAAGCTATATAAAGAAACAACATGATAATATTAATACTTTTCAATTATTGAAAAACAACGACATTATTTTTATAGGGGGATATGAAAGAATAAAATATATGCTCTTATCATTACTATGCAAAGTATTAAAAAAACCCTATGTTCTAATATACGATGGGATTGATCCAACTAAGATAAGTAAAAAAGATAGTTTTTATAAATATGTGATAAAAAAATTCGTTATTTCAAACGCTTCAATTATTTTAGGGAACGGGATTGTTTCAAAAAAATTATTTACTGAAAAATTTTCATATGATAAGGATAAAATTATAAATCAATATTTAAGTATTGATAACGAAAAAATTTTTAGTTTAGGAAATTCATCTGAAAATTTTAGAAATGAGATAAGAAATAAGTATAATATCTCTGCTGAAAATATTGTTTTAATCTATAGTGGCAGATTGATTTCAAGAAAAAATGTTGAACATATTTTATATTCAATGAAAAGTATAGGGCATTCTAAATTTACTTTATTAGTAATGGGTGATGGGGAAGAAAAAGAAAAGTTAATGAACCTCGCAAAAAAATTAGCAGTTGATATAATTATCACCGGATTTATTTCAGATCAAGAAAAACTATTCGAGCATTACTTCGCAGGTGACATATTTATTTTGCCTTCGAGTGACGAACCATGGGGTCTTGTAGTAAACGAAGCAATGGCTGCGGGTTTACCAGTTATAGTAACAGAAAAGTGTGGTTCTTCATTAGATCTTGTGAAAGGTAATGGATATGTATACAAAGAAGGAGATATTAATGCCCTTACAAATATTCTGAAAGATATCGATGAGAATAATTTATATACTCAACTTGGTAAAGCATCAAAAGAAATTATAAAAAATTGGAGCTTTACTCAGTCAACAAGAAGTTATGGAAAAGTTATAGAAACTATAAATAAAAGGGACTAAAACATGAACATACTAGTTAATTCAATTGCTTTGAGTAATAGAGGCTCTTATACGTTAGTCAAGTCATTTGTACATGAATTGACTAATAAACAAGAAGATCTAAAAAAAAAGAACATTAAAGTATTTTTTGTAACGCGATTAGAAGAATTTAAAAAATATGAAAATGAAAACCTTAAGATAATTATTTTTAAAGGAAATTTATTGAAAAGACTTTTTAAGGAGTCAAGATTTCTGAAAGAAATTTGTGTTGATAATAATATACAAAGTTATTTTTCTATGCAAAACATCGGGAATTTAAATATTGATATTCCTCAATATGTTTTATTACATCAAGGGTTAATTTTTGAAAAAGTAAATTTAAAGTTAATTGAAATAAAAAACATACTTAAATACCAATTATTGATGAGGAAAATCATTGAATACCAAGTAAAGAAAAATAAAATAACGAAATTTTTTGTACAAACTGACTGGATGAAAGAAGAAGCAGAGAATAGATTTGGAATTAAGTCAGTAATTGTACGCCCAGAAATAAAAGAAAGCTGGAATATTTCTTCTAAAGAAAACGATAGAAGCTTAATTTTAGAAGAACAAAAAATAGAATTAGATAAAAATACTAAAATTTTATTTTATCCAACAAATAGAGAAAAATATAAAAAAAATGAAATTTTAATTAGTGCTATAAAAAAAATTGGTGAGAGTAAAGATATAAAAAATAAGGTACATTTGATAATCACAATTGATGGTAAAAGTGATGAATATGTAACCTTTGCAAATAACATTCCTTATGAAAAAATCGGAAGATACTATAACGGTTCAGATGCGTTAATTTTTCCATCTAAAATTGAATCTTTAGGATTACCTATCCTTGAAGCTCAAATATTTGGTTTAGACTTAATACTCTCATCCTCAAAATATTCAAAAGAATTAGTTCAACCAGAAACAAATGCTTTTTTCTTTGATTCTGATTATGAAGATGAAATTGTGAGTGTAATTAATAAGTGGCAGACTAAGCAAGTTTCTAGTACAGAAAAGTGGATAAATAACAAAAAATTAAAAACAAAATACATTGATTATATTTTTGAAATGATAGAATAAAAAGGCTGATTGATATGAAAACAAAAAAAATAAGTCTCAGTATTTTATTTATGATTTTATTAACATTACTGAGTAAAATCACTGGATTTTCCAGAGAAATAGCTATTGCTTATACTTATGGATCTAATGAGTATACAGACGCTTTCTTTTTATCTACTTCCGTACCATTATTGATTTTTTCAGGATTTACGATTGCATTATCTAGCGTGTTTATTCCAATCTATTCAAAAATAAATATCGAAAAAGGTCAAAAAGAAGCTTTAAACTACACAAATAATCTATTACTAATATTAGTTTCTTTTTCTATGATTTTGAGCGTAATCACAATTATTTATTCTGAAAATATTATAGATATTATTTCTCCAGGTCTTAGTATAAAAAGTAAAGAAATTTCTAATGGATACTTAAAAATACTGTTAATCTCATTTGGTTTCTTCATGATTACTGCAGTATTTTCTAGCTACCTTCAAGTAATAAATAAGCCATTATTGACAGTATCTTCAATGATACCTTCTAATTTATTACTCGTATTCACCATTTTAGTTTATCAACCTAATTTAAAGGTAATCGTTTTCATTTCATTAATTGGTTTCTTATTACAATCTTTTATTTTATATTACTTTTCAACAAAAAATCATTTTAAAATAAAATTAGTAAATCATTTTTTTGAAAATGAAGATGAAAAAAAATATATTAAAATTACTTTAGTGTCTATGATTCCTATGTTTATTTCTACATCTTTTCAAAACATCAACTTGTTTGTTGATAGATATTTGGCATCTACATTTCCCATTGGTAGTATTACAGCTATCAATTATGCAGATCGACTAAATGGATTTGTTTTTGGAATTGTTGCTACCTCTATTGCAACTGTTGTTTTTCCGATCTTATCTAGAAGTAGTATTGAAAATAGAAGAGTATTTGATAAAACAATAACTAATTCAATGAAAATTGTAGCAATTTTGACTGCTCCAATATCAATTATTGTTTTTTTTCATAGTGATTTTATCATACTTACATTACTTCAAAGAGGCTCTCTTACAGTTGAGGATGCTAAAACTATAGCATTACTATTAAAGTGTTATTCAATTGGAATGATTTTTTTAGGTTTTCGTGAAATATTAAATCGTGTATTTTTTGCGTTGAATGATACAAAAACACCTTTTATAAACGGTTTTTTTACAATTATATTTAATATCATATTCAGTGTAATTTTATCAAGCTATTACGGATTATCTGGAATAATTCTTGCTACTAGTATAGCTTCGATTTTTACAACGATACTATTATTATTTAGTCTTAACAAAAAACATAATATAAGGTTAGGATCATATATATATATAGAATTAACTAAAATTATCGGGATTAATTTACTTTTTTTGTTAGTTATACAAAAAATTTTAATGTTTATATTTGATGTTGAAAAAAATCTTATTACTTTCGTTCTTTATATAGTAATTTACATGACTATAACTATATTATGCTTTTTTAAATTTAAAATTATTAATAAGACAGATATTGTGAAAGGAACAGTAGAATGAAATTAAAAAAATTGAAACTATTATTTTCTTTATATATCATTAATAAGTTATCTTTTTGTAGATTGTTTGAGTTGAAAAGAAGATTATTAATTTTTTCAGGTATAGAATGTGGTGAAAATATCTCTATATCAGGAAAGATATTTATATTGTCTACTAATTTGAAGATTGGAAATAACGTATGGATTGGCGACAACTTGAGGATTTACAATTCAAGTCCTTCTTTTGTAACAATTGAAGATAATGTAGACATTGCACCTTGTTGTAAAATCTGCACAGGTACCCACGAAATTGGTTTAAAAGATAGAAGAGCCGGTAAAGGCTATCTAGCTAATATAACTATTGGTACTGGAAGTTGGATTGGTATAAATTCTACTATAATTGCTGGTGTAAAAATCGCTTCAAACACAATCGTTGGAGCTGGAAGCGTAGTCGTTAAGAATGTTCCTTCTGATACTCTAGTGGCAGGTATTCCTGCTGTTGTTAAGAAAAAATTAGCAGATATTGAAGGTGGGAAAGAAATAATATGAGAAAAATAGTATTTGTAATTAATTATTTTCATCCTGACTATGCATCAACTGGTCAATTAATGACCGAACTTTGTATGCACCTTAAAGAAGATTTCGAAATTACTGTAATTGCAGCACAACCAGGATATAGTGAAGAAACTTTTAAAGAAAAAGGTAAAAAGAAAATCGAAATTGAGTACTGGAATGGGATGAAAATCATTCGTGTACAGTTACCAAAAGTAAACAAGCGATCGAAGCTAAGCCGAATGAAATATATTATACAATATTTCATGCTAGCCAATATTGCATTGTTAAAAGAAAAAAATGTAGATTTGATATATACAATTTCACAACCACCTGTACTAGGTGGTTTAATAGGAACAATTGGTAAGCTATTAAAAAGTTCAAAGCATGTCTACAATATTCAAGACTTTAATCCAGAACAAGCTGCAGCTGTAAACTATACTGGCGGAACAGTATATAAGATTGCTAAAAAAATTGATCAACTAAATTGTCTTTATTCTGATCATATTATTTTAGTTGGAAATGATATGAAACAAACATTAGAGAATCGTTTTGGAAAAAATCATCAGCTCAGCCATAGTGTAATAAATAATTGGACGGATGAAAATGAAATTGTTCCTCTATCTAAAAAAAATCCGCATGTATTATCATTTTTAAAAAAGCATCATCTCGAGGGTAAGTTCATTATTATGTATTCTGGAAACTTAGGTTTATACTATGATCTGGAAAACTTAATTAAAGTTTCTTCGGAGTTAAGGCATTTTTCAGATATTCATTTTTTATACATTGGTGAAGGTGCGTCAAAAAAAGAAATGCAAGATTACGTATTAAAACATAACTTGGAAAACGTTACTTTTTTACCGTACCAACCCAAAGAATTTATTAAGTATTCTTTAAATGTGGCAAATGTCCACCTTGTAGTAAATCAAAAAGGTATAAAAGGAGTTTCAGTTCCAAGTAAGATTTATGGAGTTATGGCTGCAGGAAAACCTATTTTGGGAGTTCTTGAAAAAGGTAGCGAAGCGGAATTTTTAATTTCAACAAGTCACTCTGGATTAGTTTCAGAACCACAAGATTACATGCAATTTGTTGAGAATATCAAAGATATTTACGATATGAAATGCGAAGAACGGCACGAAATGGGGATGCGTGGTCGTCAATATCTTGATTTATATTTGAGAAAAGAACTATCACTAAATAAATATAAAGAAACTTTAACTACTATTATCAATAGTCAATAAAGATAGAAATGAGGACGTAGTATATGAAACTTGTTCTGTTATCAGGAGGATCTGGTAAACGCCTATGGCCCCTTTCGAACGATACACGTTCGAAACAATTTTTGAAAGTTCTTGAAAGCCATAATTTACAGGAACAGTCAATGGTACAACGTGTATGGGGTCAACTTGAAGCTACAGGTTTATCGGATGATGCAATGGTTGCAACTTCAAAAATGCAACGAGATATGATTCATACTCAAATTGGAGAAAACGTCCCTTTGATCATCGAACCTGAGCGCCGTGATACATATCCAGCAATTGCTTTAGCTGCAAGTCATTTGTACTCTGTTCAAAACGTAGATAAAGACGAAGTTGTAGTCGTGCTACCAGTTGATCCTTATGTCGATGATCAGTTTTTCGAACAAGTTAAAGTATTAGAAGAAAAACTGATTTCTTCAAAAGCTGATTTAGCTCTTATCGGTGTAAAACCAACGTATCCTTCTTCAAAATATGGTTACATGGTTCCTAAAGCATCTACTAAAACATTGAATGAGTATATTGAAGTTCAACAGTTCACAGAAAAACCTCCCGAAAAAAAAGCAAAGACATTGATTGAAGATGGTGCGCTCTGGAACTGTGGCGTATTTGCTTTTCGTTTAGGATATCTACTTCAAACACTTGAAGTAAATCGATTGCCTTTAGATTATCAAGAATTACTCGACATTTATGCGACGTTACCTAAAATTAGTTTTGATTACGCAGTGGTTGAAAATACAAACAATATCATCGCCATTCCTTACGATGGATATTGGAAAGATCTTGGGACTTGGAATACTTTGACAGAAGAGATGGCGACTTCTCAAATTGGTAAAGGTATTATTTCAAAAGATAGTACGAATACACATCTTATTAATGAACTTGATATTCCTGTAACAGTCATTGGAGTGAAAAATCTAGTCATTGCAGCTAGCCCTGATGGAATTCTAGTATCCGAAAAAGAGGCTAGTCCAAAAATCAAAGATTATATTGGGCAATATGATCAACCACCAATGTATGAAGAACGCATGTGGGGGTGGACACGAACACTTGATTATGCAAAATACAATGAACAAAAAGAAATGGTCACAAAACGTATTTGTATTTATGCTGGACGTAATTCTTCTTATCATCGTCATATTTTAAGAGATGAAGTTTGGACGATTGTTCGAGGTGAGGGAGATTTGGCAGTAGACGGTCGAATTACTCGAGTCAAAGCTGGAGATATCGTTCATTTACCGGCTGGCAAAGAACACGGTATTTACGCACTGTCTGAATTAGAGTTTATTGAGGTACAGACTGGTCTTGAGATTACAGAAGAGGATTTTGTACGTATTTATTATAAATGGTCGGATGTACTTTCGTGCTTTAATCAATCTGACTCGCGTGTGATTTATTAATTGTTTGTTCAGGGAGAGAATTAACACTTCTCTCCTATTTTGTTTGGAGGAAAAAATGAATATTGCTTATTATATTTCAGATTACGGATATGGTCATGCTACTCGTAGTATTGCAATCATTCGAGAATTATTGAAAAAAAACTCAAAGATAACGATTACTATTTGTCATAGTTTTGCTAGCAAGTTATTAATGAATTCTTTTGATGACAAGCGAATAAAATTTCGAGCCGTACCTACAGATATTGGATATATTTTAAATTCAGATACTCTAGAACTGGATTCTGAGAAAATGAATGAAATGTATGAAGAATATTTATCTTCACGTCCTCAAAAAATCAAAGATGAAATGGATTTTTTGAAGCAAAACCATATAGCTTGTGTCATAACAGATATATACGCAAATGCGATCGAAGCGGCAGATGTATTAAATATTCTAAGCATTGGGATATCAAATTTCTTATGGAGCGATGTGTATGAAAACATAATTGAAGAGTCAAAACTGAGAGTCATGAAAAATGCATATAAGAAAATGAGTCATTATCTTCCATTAGAGGGGAACATTAATTCAACAAAAACTTACGGTTATTTTTCTCGTGCAATTAATATGCGAGACGTAAGAAGAATAAAAGATGAACTAAATGCTACTTCAAAAAATACAATCATATTTTTTGGGCTCGGAATGAAAATTGATCACAGTTACCAATTTAGTAATAAGTCTCCTATATGGTCAACTAAAGGTTGTAAATTTATTGTGTCTTCACATATAGATATTGATCATCCAAATGTTTACAAGATACCAGTTACTTATACTGAAACACAGAATTATATAGCTGCCTCTGATTTTACTATTACTAAGCCAGGATGGAGTACAGTCAGTGAAGCAATTTGTGGTGAAAGTAGAATAATACTTATAAATCGGACTTCCCTCATCGAAGATCAAGCTACTATAAAAAAACTAGAAACAGAAAACTACTGTAAAGTGTTTTCGGTAGAAGACCTTTCAAAATTAATTTTCAATTCAACTCTCATAAATTATTTAAAGGAAATGATTCGACTTAAGCCGATTAATAAAGAACTCGACTACTTAATCGATGATTTAGAAGAAATTTTAAAATACATTTATAAATAATATTTTTATTTAGTTGAGTAATATAAGTATAGGTTTGAGTGAAATATCAGCGTTAAAAATATCTTTTAGCCATACAGAGAAAATGAAGCAAAAAAATTATGGAGCGCTGAAGTACCTTCTGTCAGAAAGTCCTTCAAACTGCTTGTGACTATCAGATGAGAAATTATTAATATATTATACATAAGGAGAAGACATGATACTAAAATTAGAACCTATTTTTCAAGAACGTATTTGGGGAAGTCAACGACTTAAAGAAGAGTTTAATTATGAAATTCCTCACGGTACGATCGGTGAGTGTTGGGGAATTTCGGCGCATCAAAATGGCGAAAACACAATTATTAATGGCACTTATTCGGGTCATACATTATCTGAACTCTGGGCAAACCATCGTCAAGAACTATTTGGTGATTTCACTCATGAGACATTTCCTCTACTCGTTAAAATACTGGATGCTAAAGATGATTTGTCTGTACAAGTTCATCCGAATGATGAACAAGCGTACAGTTTAGAAGGAGAACGATTTGGTAAAACGGAATGTTGGTATGTACTTGATGCTGATCCGGGATCTGAACTCATTCTTGGACATACTGCTCAGACCAAATCAGAGCTAGAAACTGCAGTTGCTAACGAAAAATGGTCTGATTTGCTCAAAAGACAACCCGTCAAGAAAGGTGATTTTGTTTTTGTCGAAAGTGGAACGATTCACGCAATTGGCAAGGGAATCATGATTCTTGAGACGCAACAATCTTGTGATACTACATATCGTGTATACGATTTTGATCGAACGGATGATAAGGGGAATAAACGAGAACTTCATTTAGAGAAAGCACTTGCTGTGACAACGGTTCCTAATATCCCGGTGCTTGCGCAACCATCTGAACAATTAGTTCATGCGGGAATGATTCGTACGCTTGTTCAATCACCCGAGTTTGACGTGTATCATCATCGCGTAAATGAAGGATATGTGTACCCAAAACGAACTCACTTTTCGTTAATGACAATTATTGAAGGGTCAGGAATTCTTCAAACTGATGAAGCGTCATTAGAAGTAACTAAAGGTGATCATTTAATCGTTACTAAAAAGACGAGTAACATCATTGTTACTTCAGGGCAAATGGAATGGATTACAAGTGAAGTCGGTCATAAACAGTGACTAAATGTTATGGAGGACAATATGAATTATCTTGAAAAGGCACAACAATGGAATACATATAACCATCTTGATTCTGAATTGAAAGCAGAATTGGATTCTATTTTAAATCAGACATCAGAATTAGAAGAGCGCTTTTATAAATCGTTAGAGTTCGGAACAGGTGGGATGCGTGGTGAGCTAGGAGTCGGTACAAATCGCTTGAATATCTACACTGTTCGTAAAGCAATCGACGGACTTGCCCGTTATATTGTTGAACAAGGCGAAGAAGCAATGAAACGTGGAGTAGTCGTTGCGTATGATTCGCGTCACAAATCAGCAGAGTTTGCGATGGAAATTGCTCAAGTACTAGGACATTATAATATCAAATCGTATGTTTTCGACGCGCTACGTCCGACGCCAGAGTTATCTTTCTCAATTCGCTATCTGAATACATTTTCAGGGATTGTTATCACCGCAAGTCATAATCCGCCTGAATACAATGGAATTAAGATTTATGCAGAAGATGGTGGTCAAATGCCGCTTGAAATGGCGGATGTCATTACTTCGTACATCAACCAAATTGAAAACGAATTAACGATTCCGTTTGTGGAGTACGAAACGCTTTTGAAAACCGGTTTGTTGCAAATGATTGGTGACGAGTTTGATCGAGCATATCTAGCTGCACTGGACACACTTCAATTGCGAAAAGTTACAAAGGCAAATATGAAAATCGTATTTACGCCACTTCACGGAACGGCGCATCATCTTGTTCCAGAAGGGCTAAAGCGATTTGGTTTTGAAAATGTCATTTTGGTAACAGAGCAGATGACTCCAGATCCAGAATTCTCGACCGTCGATTCGCCGAATCCAGAAGAACGTGCGGCCTTTGAATATGCGATTCGTTATGGAAAAGAGCACGATGCGGATTTATTACTCGCAACTGATCCAGATGCAGATCGACTTGGTGTTGCTGTGAAGAACGCTAAAGGACAATATGAAGTCTTAACAGGAAATCAAGCGGGCGCACTAATGCTACACTACATTTTGGAGCAGAAAAAGCGAGCAGGAAGTCTTCCTATGGATGGTGCTGTCTTAAAAACAATCGTTACTTCTGAGATTGGTGTGTAATGCAGAATAGGAGTGCAGACTTGTGCGACGGAAACGTACACAGTTCTGCACTCCTTTTGCGAAAAAAGAAAAGGACTTGCCAGCACCCACAACTTCATCCTAACGTTTAAGTTGCGAAACAAGAACGTTAAGGAGATGAAAGGAATGCTAACAATGTCCGAAATCAATTGTATCAAATTTTTAAGGAACCATAAATCCTATTCCATCAATAAAATCGCGAAAGATCTTAACCTGAACTGGCGAACTGCTAAAAAATATGCCGATGAGTCTTTTCTACCAAAAGAAAGTTCTTCTTCCAAGCGAGGCATGATGTATGGCACCCGTTGGGGCGAGATGATTGAGGACTGGCTACAGGAAGATGCGATGATGAAAAAGAAACAACGGCGAACCAATAAAAAACTATATGAGACCTTATGTACATATGGATTTGAAGGGTCCTACCGGACCGTCTGTCAATTTATAAAAGAATGGCGACTAGGTCGCGATGTAGAAAACGATAGTCGATTCGAACGATTGGCCCACCCTCCCGGAGAAGCACAAGTAGATTTTGGTGTCATGGAAGTCGTGAAGGATAGTCATGCGGTCGATGTGCATTGCTTGATCCTATCCATGCCATATAGCAATCGAACAGCTGCGGTTGCATTACCAGCAGAGAACCAGGAATGTTTCCTGACCGGATTGAAGAGACTGTTCGAAGAAATCGGAGGCGTGCCGCAACAATTACGAATCGACAATCTCCCGGCAGCTGTCGCTAAAGTACGGACAACAAAAGAAGAAGCCGTTTATACGGATGCCTTTCAGCAATTCGTGGCGCACTATGGTTTCCAGGTTCAAAGCTGTAATCCGTACAGTGGGAATGAGAAAGGAAGCGTCGAAAACAAGGTCGGCTATGTCCGTTACAACTTCCTAGTTCCTTCTCCTATCATGAATGACTTCGAGTCGTTGAATCGGCGCCTCGCATCATCCCTCAGGGATGACATGGAACGTATCCATTACGAAAAGAAAGTACGGATCAAAGATCTCGTTGTGGAAGAGCAGAAGCACCTCCTTCGACTGCCGGAAGAAGATTTTCCAGTGTTTAGAGAGGAACTCTTGAAGGTGAACAAATATGGAGAAGTGACCATCGATCAAACAAAGATTCTCGTTCCATCGGGTTCCCGACATGGACAAGTGAGAGCAATCCTAAAATGGGACGATATGAAAATCATTTCTCGTCATGGAGAAATCCTGTACGAAGAAAAACGACCTTATATGATGACGAAACGGGCGTTACCTTGGGAAAGCATTCTCAACGAATGGTACAAAAAGCCACGTAGTTATGGTCATTCACGTCACGCGGAGTACCTCCCTGGACGAATTCGAGAGTATCTGAACATCCAAAATCTGATGATACGTAGAGAAAGACTGGGATGGCTACGGTCTAGATTAGTCCTGCATTCAATCACTGAAATCGATGAACGATTGTATGAGCTACTGAGCCAAAGCGATGCCTATTCTGACATCGAAGAGCACCCCTACGATGTCGACTGGAGCAAGTATGACAGTTTGAATCGACCGTGGCAGAGTGAGGTGCAGTCGTGAATCTAAAAGAGATGTGCAAATCCCTTCGGCTCGCTTACGTCGCTGAAATTTACGAAACGATTCCGATGGAATCGTCCGAGACGTTTCTCCTGACACTTTTTGAAATGGAGATGAGGCTTCGTGAAGAAGCGAAGGCAGAGCGACTTATAAAAAAAGCAAAGTTCATCAATAACAAATCGCTCGAAGACTATCGTTGGCATGACAACATTTACTTTCCCCGTCATCTCAAGAAAGAAGAATTAATGTCGCTCTCTTTCATCGATCATCAACAAAACGTGGTGCTCACAGGTGCCCCTGGCACTGGGAAGACACATCTTGCGATTGGTTTAGGACGGGAAGCCTGTCGTAAAGGAAAGGAGGTGCGGTTTTTTCGTGTTTCGGAGCTCGTAGAGCAACTCACCAAAGCATGGCGTGATGGAAAGCTGAGTAGCTTCCACGCACGTCTCGATTCTGCGGACCTGATCGTCTTAGATGAAATGGGCTATCTTCCATTATCCAAAGAGTCAGCAGAGCTCCTTTTCCATCTCATAACAGACTGGTACGAAAAGAAAAGCATCATCATCACTTCAAATCTAGAATTCAGTCAATGGAATCGTGTTTTCGCAGATCCAAGATTGACGTCAGCACTCGTCGATCGCGTGATCCATCATGCGCACATTTTAACCTTCACGGGTGACAGTTATCGTGTCACTCACGCATTATCAAGAAATTGAATGCCTGGCAAAGTTCTGTACTTTTTTCTGCAATTCACTGCACAAACCTATTGCAAAATACAATTGGTCGTAAGATCGCTACCGATTATGGTATGGAGACAATTGATACATTAACTGGATTCAAATTCATCGGAGAAAAGATTAAACAATTTGAAGAACAATCTTCAAATACGTTCTTATTTGGTTATGAAGAAAGCTACGGCTATCTGATTAAAGAATTCGTTCGTGATAAAGATGCTGTTCAAGCAGCTGTATTTATTGCAGAAGTCGCATCATATTATCATGAACAAGGAATGACATTGTACGATGCCTTACTTAACTTAATGGAGCAATATGGGTACTATCAAGAAGATCTCATCTCATTGACGTTAAAAGGTAAAGATGGTGCAACGCAAATTCAAGAAATGATGGAACAAGTCCGACAAGCACCTATGAATGAAATTGCAGGTAAAAGAGTCGTGATGGTCGAGGATTATCTACTAAGTCAAAGCATTAATCTTAAGACGAACGAAATTACTCGTATCAACTTGCCAACATCGAACGTATTGAAGATACACCTGGAAGATGAAGCATGGATTACACTTCGCCCATCCGGTACAGAACCAAAAATTAAATTTTACTTTAGTGTAAAAGAAAATAGTTTTGATTTAAGTGTTGAAACACTACTAAAAATTAAAGGTGAATTTATAGGAAAATATAAAGTGTAAACATTTTGATTTTAGTAAAATTTATCTTTAAGTATTTGGACATTAAACATTTATTACATTGCGTAAGTTGAATCATATAGTTTTCTTCAACCCTATCAATGCAGAAAGACATTAATTAGGTTGAAGGAGGCTACTATTTAATTAATGATTCAAAGCGAATAGGACATTTTAAAATTAACAATCTACTTAGCGGAAGTATTTTTATTAGAATCAGCGTAAGGTTCCATTTTGGAAGAGGTTTGCACTCAATTTTTATAAAACGACATATTTACATACTAGTTTAATAATCAACTATTTATTTTTTCAATAAGTTATATTGACTAATTGATATTTTTTTTACGAGTACACGATGTCTGCCCACTCTATTATTTACAGAAGGAAGTTTATTGTAATCACCGTATAAATTCTTCAAATAGTCAGTATAATTACAGGGGGCTTTAACCATTATGTTTTCAAAAGGAATTAATTTGAAAGAATTAAACCATTCTTTATAGACAATTTCTTTATTGAAACCATAAGATCCACCTGTACAAACTAATCTATTTGAAGAATTATATCTAGATAAATACTTATTAATAAATTCGAAAGATTGAATCAAACATTTTTTCTTAACTAAGAACGTAATATAAAAAATAAGTAACTTAATTGCTTTTTTAAATTTACTTTCTTCATATATATATTTAGATTTAATTGAAATGATTTTTTGAAGGCAGGAACCTAGATATTTCTGCAACATATATACAAATTTATTTTGAGAAACTTCGTCAAGTGGAAAGATATCAATATAAATACCATGATGAATATCAGTTTTTTTAGCAGAATATTCTTGATAAATAGAATTATTTAATCTCAACTTACAAAATGGCTGTCCGTAATTTTCGTCACTATGCCAACTTTGTAAAAAGAATAAATCGCAATTTTTAAATGTTTTCAATAATCGATCATAATCTTTTCTTTTAATCGCAATATCAATATCATCATCCCACGGTATAAATCCTTTATGTCTTACTGCACCTAATAATGTTCCAGCGATAATGTGATAAGAGATATCATTGTCATCTAAAAAATATGTTAGATGTGCTAACATTAACGTCTGAATTTTTTTTACATCATCGTTAGATAAATCTATAAAAGTATTTTTAATTTAAAAAACCTTCTTTATGATTATTTATAGAGATAATTGTAACATCAATCATATGTGTTTTTTTTGATTCTTTTTACTCAAGTTTGAGACCGTCAATAATTATGTGTAAATAAGTAAATCCTTTTCTTGTATATATGTTGATTAAGCCTGTTTGAACATCTCAACCAGCTCTGCACGAGCTTGATCGAATCCGATATGGCAACGGGTGGAGAAGTTCTGATTATAGATTTCGAATTGGGAAACCAGGAAGCGGTCCAAGGAATCTTCGTTCGGGAATTGCTCCTTGCGCTTGCTGTATTTCTTCACTTTCTTATTGAACGACTCGATGAGGTTTGTCGAATAGATGCTTCGCCAAATCGATTTTGGGAAGTCGTAGAAGGTGAAAATAAAGGGATTGGATTCCAATGATCTTGTCACTTTCGGATAGGCGGTTTTCCATTTCTCGACAAAGGCTTTCAGTGCCTCTTCGCCCAGTTTCCGGCTTTCCGCCCGGTACACCGATTTGAAGTCTTCACAGATTTCTGGCCGGTCAGCGACACGGACTTTGTGGGAGATGTTGCGCGACAGATGGACGCAGCACGCTTGATACTTGGCATCCGGAAAAACCGCAAAGATGCGATCGGTGATGCCTTTCAAGCCGTCGGAGATAAACAGAAGCACCTCTTCGACACCGCGCTCCTTTAAGTCCAATAGGACTTCTTCCCAAACGAACGCGGATTCCGTGGGCGCCACTGTATAAGCCAGGACTTCTTTCGAGCCATCCTCCCGGATGCCAACTGCGATATAGACGGCTTCCTTGGAGACGGTGTCGCGCTTGAGGGAAATGTAAGTCGCATCCAGATAGACACAGGCATAGCGCTTATCCAACGGACGAGATTTAAACGCTTCGACCTGTTCACTCATCGCTTTCGTCATATTGGAAATCGTTTGCGGGGTGTAGTGATGGCCGTACATCTTCTCAATCAGATCCGAGATCTCGGACATCGTGACGCCTTTCTGGAACATGTGAATGACGAAAGATTCCAGCGTATCGTTTGAGCGCTTGTATGGAGCGACCGTCTGTTGGTTGAATTCGCCGTTCCGGTCACGTGGAATCGACAGGTTTAAATCCCCGTACTCCGTATGGAGTGTCCGCGTGTAGACGCCATTCCGGGAATTGCCGGAGTTGAAGCCGATGCGGTCATATTTTTCGTAATCCAGGAAAGCTGTGAGTTCGGTCTGAAGGAGCGTATTGACCGCTGTCTCCAGATGCTTGCGGAAAACTTCGGAGATGTCTTCTTTTTTTACTAGAGCTTGCATGATATCTGTTGTAAACTGAGTCATAGGGAAGGCCTCTTTTCTGTGAATGGGTTGTGGTGACTTAATTCTACAAGAAAAGGTCTTCCTTTTTCTATTTATTCATTTACACAAGATATTTTACGCTCTCTCAAGTTTAACAAAAATATATTTTACATTTACAGTTAGAACTACCTAAATTTTTTTATTACTGGCATTCTATAAATCTTTTAAGAAAGTGATATAGGAATATACGACTATATTAACTAAAGGAGATTTTTAATGATGTATAGCCATACAGATGTCGAGAAATTGTTTAGGGCGTTAAATAAAATATTGAAAAAAATAATGATATTTTTGAATTAGTTACTTACCATAGGTTACATTCTTTACTTTCTGCAAATGATTATCCATATTTTGAGAGGAAAACGAATATAAAAACTGAGAAACAAATGATATATTTTCAACTATTGAATTTGACTAAAGAGCTTATTTTTATTGTTAAAGTATTTTCTTCTAATGATATCCCTTTAATTTATTTGAAGGGACCCGTCATTGGACAAAAAATTTATCATTCGATTGGGCTACGGATGTTTCGTGATTTAGATTTACTTATCGATGTTGCTTGTAATCAACGCTGTTAAAATCCCTTGTATCAATGTATTAAAAATCCCTCAAATTAACGGATAATGATTCTGACAACCTGAAAATGGAGTGTGAGACATGATCCGAAGTGAGGGATTTTTTTATGATTCGTGAGTTAAGAAGCAAAGGATGGACAATCAAAGCCATCTCTGACGAGACGGGATTGTAACCGTTAGAATTTAGTTGACGGTTTTTGCTCGATGACGCTTTACACTTTTGCTCAATTTATTTAGAACTCTAGTAAAATAGTGACTGTCATTATTTGATCTGGAAGGAAAAACGTTGGAGGAAAAGTTAATGCTACATATCAAAATCCATCAGTCACATCAAAAAAATTTAAGATTGCTCAAATTGCAAAAGAACTTAAAATCTCAAGACCTACGGTCTATAAGTATTTGAACATGACTTTCGAAGAAGTGAAAAGTCATTCAGAAGAGTTATCGCAATCGAGGGTCAAAAAGTTGGATCCGTACAAAGACTGGATAGTAGCCTGGTTAGAGGAGTTCCCACACCTCAGCAGCGCTCAAATCCATGATTGGTTACTGGAAAGATATCCGGAACTTCTAGTCGGTGGAAGCACCGTCAGGACGTATGTCAGAGAAATACGCGAAGTAAATCAAATCGATAAAAAACGGAAGGTACGCCAATACGAGGCGATTCCTGAACAACCGATGGGAAAACAACTCCAAGTTGACTGGGGAGAAACGAAGCAAAGAACGAAGAGTAACAAAGAAATCAAGTTATACTTCATCGCTTTCGTGCTCGCTCACTCTCGCATGAAGTATATGGAGTGGCAGAACAGACCATTCACGACACGAGACGCTATACGTTGTCATGAGAATGCCTTCCAGTTTTACGGCGGACGGACAACCGAAATTGTCTACGATCAAGATCATCTGATTGCGGTCAGTGAAAATGCAGGTGAACTCCTATTGACCTCTGAATTCCAACAATATGTGCAGCAAAGAAAATTCAACGTCCATTTGTGCAGGCGTGCGGACCCAGAATCTAAAGGAATGATCGAGAACGTCGTCAAGTATATCAAAGGAAACTTTGCGGATAGCCGTGTGTATTCGAACATCGAAGATTGGAATCGACGGGCGTCGCAGTGGCTAGCACGGACAGGAAATCATAATGTCCATCAGACAACGAAAAAAAGACCAGCTGAAGTGTTCTCCTTCGAAAAACAACACTTACAACCGGTCCATTCGTTACTCTCATATGAAAGTACCCATGTGTCGAGTATAGCAAGGAACGTTAGCAAGGACAATACGATTCGATACCGTTCCAATCGTTATTCAGTCCCTCTCGGGACCTATTCTTCCTATGCGGCCAACACCGTCTTTATCGAGTTGACTGACGCTAACCGACTGCTCATCCGGACACAGCCGGAAGGGAAAGTGATTGCGGATCATCCCGTCAGTTCAGAAAGAGGGAAATTGATTCAGAGCCGTCATCATCTAAGGGATCGTTCACATGGCATCGACGAGCTTAAACAACATCTGACCGGCCACTTTACGGATGAGGAAAAAGCCACGCATTACTTGGAAGAACTCTGCAAAAAATTTCCGCGCTACAAGCGTGAGCAGTTAGCGATCATCGAAAATGTCATCCATGACTATGGTCCGCAATTGGACCAGTCACTCGAGAAATGTACACAGGAGAAGCTATACAGCGCGAATGACTTTCGAGACGTCGCACGTTACCTGAGTTCGAATACGAGTCCGATCGCGGAATCACGTGTCCATTCCATCGGAAAACATGTTTCTGATATCCAAGTGAACACACGTCCGTTAAGTACGTATGTCAGTATCTTGAGAGGAGACGTGTGATGAATCAGACCGTGACAGACTTACAACAGCAGTTCAGACAGTTGAGATTGGCGGAGACCGCCGATGCGCTTCCACAGATTTTACGAGAAGCTGAGAAATCATCTTGGACGTATCTAGAGTTTCTCGAAGCCATCACACGTCATGAACGGGAGAAACGAGAAGCGAAGAGCTTAGAAAGACGTATGAAATGGGCTCGCTTCCCTTTTTTGAAGCCATTATCAGAATTTAAAATTGATGAACAAACGGCCCTGACGGGCCGACAATTGAAGCAGTTGATCGAATTGAGTTGGCTCGAGCAGCATTATAACTTAATCCTACTCGGTCCGCCTGGCGTCGGCAAAACGTTTTTAGCAGTCGGCTTGGGATTAGAAGCTGTCCAACGTGGATACAGAGTATTTTTCGTTACGATGGGTGAGTTGATTCACTTATTGAAATCGGAGGAGTTTTCTAATAAGTCTAAAGTTCAACTAAAGCGTTTGAGAGAATCCGATCTCGTCATCGTTGACGATTTGATGTATATGGCGATGGATCAGAGAGAAGCTAATCTATTCTTCCATCTTATCAATCATCTGTATGAACGAAGCTCAATTATTCTAACCTCGAATAAAAGTCCGGATCAATGGGGCGAACTAATTGGTGATCAAGGAATCACAACTGCAATATTAGACCGTCTCTTACATCGTGTCGAAGTGATTCATAGCGATGACGACAGTCATCGCATGAGAAATCGTAAGAATTTATTTTCAACAGAAGTGTAAATATCAATCGAGCAGAAAACGTCAATTTCTACTTGACGTCGACAAATATTTGGTGACGAGGTTTTGGCAACCGCAATTTTAGATCGTCTTCTTCATCATGCGACCACTTTTAACATTCGGGGAGATTCATATCGGATGAGGGAAAAGAAACGGGCCGGCATCCAGCCGACCCGTGTCGATAGTTTCCAAGAGTAACGTGTAAAAAAGGGATTTTTAATCCGTTATTAAGAAGGGATTTTAAACCGCTGTTGACAGTCGTTGAACCGGCGCCTCGCATCATCCCTCAGGGATGACATGGAACGTATACATTACGAAAAGAAAGTACGGATCAAAGATCTCGTTGTGGAAGAGCAAAAGTATCTCCTTCGACTGCTGGAAGAAGATTTTCCGGTGTTTAGGGAGGAACTCTTGAAGGTGAACAAATATGGAGAAGTGACCATCGATCAAACGAAAATTCTCGTTCGATTTGGTTCTCGACATGGACAAGTGAGAGCAATCCTGAAATGGGACGATATGAAAATCATTTCTCGTCACGGAGAAATCCTGTACGAAGAAAAACGACCTTATATGATGACGAAAAGGGCGTTACCTTGGGAAAGCATTCTCAAAGAATGGTATAAAAAGCCACGTAGTTATGGTCATTCACGTCACGCGGAGTACCTCCCTGGACGAATTCGAGAGTGTTTGAACATCCAAAATCTGATGATACAGAGAGAAAGACTGGGGTGGCTACGTTCTAGATTAGTCATGCATTCCATCACTGAAATCGATGAACGATTATATGAACTACTGAGCCAGAGCGATGCGTATTCGGACATCGAAGAGCATCCCTACGATGTCGACTGGAGCAAGTATGACAGTTTGAACCGACCGTGGCAGAGTGAGGTGCAGCCGTGAATCTAAAAGAAATGTGCAAATCCCTCCGACTCGCATACGTCGCTGAAATTTACGAATCGATTCCGATGGAATCGTCCGAGATGTTTCTCATGCGACTCTTCGAGACGGAGATGAGGCTTTGTGAAGAAGCGAAGGCAGAGAGGCTCATAAAAAAATCAAAGTTCATCAATAACAAATCGCTTGAAGACTATCGTTGGCATGATAACATCTACTTTCCCCGCCATCTCAAAAAAGAGGAATTGATGTCACTATCCTTCATCGATCATCAACAAAATATCGTACTCACAGGTGCCCCCGGCACAGGGAAGACGCATCTAGCGATTGGTCTAGGACGGGAAGCCTGCCGTAAAGGAAAGGAGGTACGATTCTTTCGTGTTTCGGAGCTCGTAGAGCAACTTACCAAGGCATGGCGTGATGGGAAGCTGAGTAGCTTCCACGCACGTCTCGATTCCGCGGATCTTATCGTCTTAGATGAGATGGGCTATCTTCCATTATCCAAAGAGTCCGCTGAGCTGCTTTTCCATCTCATAACAGACTGGTACGAAAAGAAAAGTATCATCATCACATCAAATCTAGAATTCAGTCAATGGAATCGCATTTTCACAGACCCGAGATTGAAGTCGGCACTCGTCGATTGCGTGATTCATCATGCGCACATTCTGACTTTCACGGGTGACAGTTACCGCGTCACACATGCATTATCAAGAAATTAAATATGTACTGGCAAAGTTCTGTACTTTTTTCTGCAGTTTACTGCACAAACCTGGTTCTTACGCAATGTTAGTGAGGTAATGTTTTCAATACTATGGGAATAGAGTTAAAAAGGACTGATTCCTATGTACGAGATCGAAGAGCTGGATCCGCGTATTCGCATCATGACGATGGAGAAGACTGATCACGAAACACACCTTATGGCGCATCTTGTCTCATCCACTAGCCACTGTCCGGACTGCGGTGCACGTTGTGACAGAAGGCATGGTTTCACTTGAAGAAGGATTGGTGACCTGTTCAGAATACAGCATTGTATCCGACTCACGCTCCGGGTTCCGAAATGGTTTTGCGATAATCCGAATTGTGAACGCATCATTTTTACTGAACGCCTCGAGTGGGCGATACCTTATTCTAGACGGACCAATCGGACCAACCATGTATTGACGACATTGATGCTTGCCATGAATGCTAAGGAAGCGGCACGTGTTTGCCCGACGATCGGTATAAGGATCAGTCACGATACACTTCTCAAGATTTTGAGACGCGTCCCTGTTCCTTCGGAACAGCCAGGTATCATCGGGATTGACGACTTCGCCTTCAAAAAAGGACGTCGTTATGGAACAATCATCTGCAATGCACAGACCCATCGTCCAATCGAATTATTCCGTTCACGGAATCCCGACGAGCTGATCGCATGGATGGATCGACTCATCGAAAAGCCTGTCCGAGCGTCTTCAGACAGATTCCCAGGATATCAGGAAACACTTCAGAAAAAAGGCGTCACAGTAGTGAGTGATCGTTTCCACCTGATCCACAATCTGTGGGAGTTGTTCGTTACCGTTTGTAGACGTGTGCTACCTGGTCGCCTGCCTATCCCTAAGAAACAGTCTGCGGTAGAGGAACTTCCGTCCTCTATCACAGACTTACTGCCTATCGATTCTAATCGTCAAATACTTGTCTCTTTTGTTCAAGCCATGTATCGAAAGGGCATGTCCCTGAATGCAATCGCTCGTTCTCTTCACCTGAATTGGCGAACTGTCAAGAAGTATAGTGAGCTTAATGATCAAACCTCGTTACTACGACCGAAGCGTCCCCACTCAATTGATCGCTATATGGACCATTTAAGAGAGTACGTATGAACCATTTGACATTGAAGGAAATCGAACGGTTGCTCAGAGGTCTAGGGTATAAGGGATCTTACGGGGCTATCCGCTATCAGGCTCGAGATATTCGTAGGGGGCTGCTTCTGGAAAATCCGCTCTTTTTTTCGCGTAAAGATGCGTGTCGACTACTTTGGCAATGGCCGAAAAAGAATGAGAAAGACATCGCAGATGTTTCAGAGTTGCTGCGCGAATATCCGGATCTTTCAATCCCATTCTGCTTCATCCAAGGATTCCGAGAAGCCATACGCGTGCGAGATAGCGAGGAGCTGCTCCAATTGATTATGAACCCGAAAGTCATGGCGCATCCGAGGCTCGCTCGTTTTGTACGTCGCCTCAAAAAAGATCTTCCGGTCATTTTGGCAGCCTGTCAGTACGAAGAAAACAATGGCTACGTGGAAGGTAATGTCAATCGATTGAAAATGATCGAACGCCTCATATATGGGCGTGCTAACTTCGATCTACTCCGTATTCGAGTGCTCTGTCGTAATCCAGATCCGAAGCTTTAATATTGTAAGAAAACGATTTTGTTTATTCGGGAGTATACCCGTCAACGTTCACTAACATTGCGTAAGAACCACAAACCTATTGCAAAATACAACGGTGTGTAGTCCTTTCATACAAGACCTCCTCTATTGAAATAAGTGTCCAAATAAATCCTTTGATCCATGCGAAACATTGTATCTTGCCTATATATTATACAATAAAAAACATTATTACAATTTATTGTTAAATTCTATTTAGTAAAGTATATAAAATCCGCACTCAATAATATTATTTCCTTATATTTCAAATTAATCCTTTATTTTTATTACTTTTTCTATAATATGTAGGATATCCGTTGAAGAATAAGGAGATGAAAAAATGAAAAAAATGATAGCAGGAGCTGTAGTGATTTCGCTGTTGTACCCTGGAATGTCAGCATCAGCAAGTGTCAGTCTGCCAACTGTCGCTCAAATTAAAGAAAACGATGTGACTGGAAATAACATGATCATTCGAGGCAATACGATGTATCACTCTGATTACGAAGGAACGAAGCTCTTTGATTTAAAAACAGGTATATTGTTACGGAAAAATCCTACGGGGGATACATTGCTAGATGTTAGTAAGGACGAGTCGAAATTCATCGCCAAAGAATTTTGGCACACGTACTTTACGATTTATGATGCGTTCGGAGATGAAATTTGTACGATTGACAGTCTTGAATACAATGGAGAGACGTATCGATTCAATAGCGGGATCAAAGTGAACTTTTTGCCGAACTCCTCGAAACTCGTCATCGCATCTGACGACCATATTTTTTTATATGACCTGAATAGTGAAAAGGTATTAGCTGCTCGCGGGATTGACACATATGGTGCGCTAAAAGTATCGAATGATTACATCATGATTGGTGATAACACCTCGATTCGTGTCATGAACCATAACTTAGATTTGATAACGGAAGTGTTACCATCAGAAAATATCATCTCATACGATCTGACACAATCGAATACGCTTGTTTTTAATACGTATAGCTCCCGTATCTATCAGTCTAAGAGTCCATACAATAAGTCGGTCCTCTCGACACTGAAAACCTACGATGATATTGATTTAGACGAGAGTGGCATGTTCCTTGGTACTTCTAAAGGAATCTTATATGATATGCAAACAGCGAAGCGGATTTATACAAATCTAGACGAGTCACGGATTGCCTTTAACGAAAACTCGTCTAGAATCATTACGACAGGTGACCCGGTTCGTGTCTACGATACGAAAAACTTAAAAAAGCGAACTGTGAACGCACAGATTAGTACAGACTTTAATTCATTGATTGTTCGAAATGATATGACGCCGACGTTTGTCGCAATAGCGAAAGACGGTACGAAAACGAAATTGACGAATCAAGTCGCGTGGCGCTCGGATAATTCACAAATCGCTTACTTCTCAAATGGGAAGTTAATCGGAAAATCGCCTGGTAAAGTAACAATCAAAGGGACATATGAAGGGTACACGGCCACACTTTCATTAACCGTCAGAAAAGCATCAAACACAACGAACGTGAAATGGTTAACGTCTCAGAAGAATATGTTGAATCAAACCGGAACGTTCGTGAAGGCTTCGCATAAGTTGTATGATTCTTACTCTAAAGTAAAAGGAACGAATGGAAAGTTCTATTACCAAGGAAAAGTCTATACGAGTGGTATTTTTAAAGGGAATGCCTTGTACGGAACATATCGCAATAAGAAAACTGTGGACGAAATACTTTTACCGATGAGTACGGAAAAACGGAACGATATTAGTGAAAAACAAATAATGGATGTTTTCGGAAAACCGAAGAAGTCTTACCGATTCGACCCGGCGTTGTCTTCGAAATTGATGCGAGGGAACAGCGCGCTTGATCAACATCAAATCAAAAAAATCAGTCTCTATACTGTCAAAAAGAAGAATGCTTTAGAAGTAGTCTACGATGAAAAAGGATATGTCCGATATTTGCATCTGTTTGAGTCAGCTCCTGAATAATGAATCGTATCTTTAATAAGGATGAGGAGGACAGGAAGATGACGACATGTTCGAGTTGCCAAACGAGTATTCAAAAACAGTATGAGTATTGTCCGAAGTGCGGAAACAAGGTTCAATATGAAGAACTCAAAAAATTGAACGAAGAAAAGCCGGTTAATTTTTATGAGCAGCAAAACATCGTGACCAGAACATCAGATGGTCCGTTGATTAGACTTATGATGTGGGGAAGTCTGATTGTTTACTTGATCAGCTTGTGGATCTATTCTGCATACTTTAAAGAGCAACATAATCGAGGATTTTTCTTCCAAAGCGAAGAGAACGTGATGTCGGTATTCGTGCCGATTCTTCTTATTGTGGTGATACAGTTTGTTTTCCTCTCGACATCGATTAAAACGAATCAGAAAAAAGTATGGATCATCCCGTTTAGTATTACATTGCTATCTGCACTCGTCTTTTTCAACATGTATCGAGAATTAGATCAATTGCAGCTAGCGTATGGTATTTCAGGAAGTATTGTCGTTGAGGCGATGCAGGCTTTGACTATTATATACGTAGCGTTAGGCGCTCTTTTTCTAACCATTCCACTGATGATTTCATTGAAGAAGAGATAAAAGTGTGCCCATGGATGCTGTAGACATCATAACAAGCCGATTTAGGCTTATTATGATGTCTTTTTATTGTTCATCCAAAAGTGAAGTGCTGTGTGTCGAGTAAGGTTCATTCGTATGCAGCGATCACTCGTCTTCTTTTACTGAAATCATTGCCAAGGAAATAATACTAGTGATACCGAAGATACCTTCCGCTAGATAGACTTACTTAATAATAAAAGATGTGGACAGGTATTAAACTAAAAAACATCTGCAGAATGAACTTTTGAAAGTTACTGTATTGAAAAAATAGACATTGACCACTTGTACAGAAAATAAATATGAGGATTTGGGTGGTTGTGTAAAATTAGAAATATAATACAAAAATAA
This sequence comes from Exiguobacterium sp. FSL W8-0210, assembly GCF_038006045.1. NCBI lineage: Bacteria > Bacillati > Bacillota > Bacilli > Caryophanales > Exiguobacterium > Exiguobacterium sp. FSL W8-0210. The sequence continues at coordinate 2,682,640 of NZ_JBBOUK010000001.1, read as the reverse complement.
ATATTAGCTATAGATTCTTAAGGAGTGAATTTAGGTGAAACAATCAAAAGGAACGTTCATCGTAGTGACTGCATGCATACTGATATTACTCGTCGGGGGAGCGATCTATAAGTTAAATCTGTTTGATTCGAGTTCAAACAACGCAACAAAGCCCGTCCCATCTGTAAAAGCGGACGAAACGACGGAAGCGGGTCAAACGACGACGATTGCAACGCTCGATTCCTCGATGAAAGGGCAACAACAAACTATTACGGGAACGATTCTAGAGCGGTCCATGAATAAAGGGCATGTCTTTCTAAAAGTCAAAGATACGAGTGGAACGATCAGTGTCCCTATTTTTAAAGACAAAGCGATTGACGCGACAGAAATGAGTGTCGGTCAGAAGATTACTGTTACAGGAGAAGTGGATGAATATCAAGGAAAGATTGAAATCATTCCCCAAACACAAAAAGATCTCGTCGTGATGGAGACAAAAGAAAGCGAACGTCTCACAAATGACGACATCGGACAAACAAAGACGATCTCTGCCGAAATTGTTTCGAAATATGTTCATCCGAAGGGACATATTTTCTTGACGGTCGAGAGTGAAAATGGACAATCACTGAAAGTTCCGTTGTTTTCGACATTACAACCAGATGCTACGACGTACCCCGTTCATGCTACAGCCATAATCACAGGAAAAGTAACCGAATACAAAGGTGAGTTAGAGCTCGTACCGGAGACGTTAGGAGACGTGGAGGTCACGAATAAAAAAGCAGAGACGGTGCAAACACGTCAGATTTCATCCATCAAATCGTCAGACCGTGGATCACAAGTCGTCGTCGAAGGAATGGTCGAGCAAGTGACGGAGAAGAAAGGACATCTCTTCTTGCAGTTGACGCAAGACGATTCACAAATCAAAGCAGTCTTATTCAAAGCCGACAATGATGAAATTAAGGGAAGAAAAGAGCGCATTGAAAATGCGATGACTTCCCGTTTTCCGATTCGTGTCGTAGCGACCGTCGATGTCTATCAAGATGAACTCGAACTCATCATTGATAAAGTTTTAGTAGATTGAAGGAGACGCTCATGACACAACGACAATTACTCATCGTCAATGTATTGGTATCTTTTTTACCATGGGTATTTCCCGCGGGAATCAGTTTAGTGATGTTACTGATCCTCGGTCTAATCAGTGTCTATATCTGGTACATACAGCGCGACTATGATCAACGAACCGCCTATATGACACTTGCCGTGATGACACTCTTGACTATGTTCCATTTCTTTTTATTTGATCAATTGCTGTCGGCAATCTATGTCGTCCTTTTATGTATGAGCTTTATCGTAATCAATCTTTTGTCAAAGCAAGTACAGGTTGCTCCTGAGGCTACGGAAATAGTTGCTTATAAATCAACGCCTACCATGGACGTGGCACGTCAAGAACACGAATTGACACGAGCACTGATGATGCAGATGGATCATTACATGGAGCAGGTGTTGCGAACGATGGAGAACGTCATGCAAAAAACGGAAGCGTCATCCAATCAAAAAATGGCTGAATTGCACGCCATGATGGAAAGCCATTCGCTGCACATGAGGAAAGATCTTGAAGGATTGAACGGGAAGATTGATCGAAATGCAGACGTGACAGCTGAACAGTCGGAAGCCATGATGGCTGATTTACAGACGGCTCTTCGTCTTCATGAAAGCAAAGATGAGACATTACAAGAAGTCATGGAACTGTTGAAAGAAAAGTCGTCTGACGGATTAGACGTCGAGACGATGCGGCAAATCATTCAGGATTTACAACTGAAAGATGTGAAACCCATGAATCGGCACTACGTTGAAAACCAACAGATGAAGGATTTATTCTATCGCGCTTTTGATGAAGCACACTCTGACATCTGTATTGTCAGTCCGTGGTTAGGGAATTGGCTACTGAGAGACAAAAACCTGAAGAATAAAATAGAGGCGGCACTCAAACGTGGCGTGGATATCAAAATCGTCTATGGTATTGGAATGGATAAAGGAATGCGGGACGATCGAGCAGTCACGTCTGAAAAGGTCGCGAAAGACTTGAAGAATAGATGGCTGAAAAAAGGCTACCCAGGAAAAGTGAAGTTACATGTTTCGAATACCCATTTCAAACTCTTGATGTGTGATGAGACTTATTTAGTCATAGGTAGCTATAATTTCTTGTCGAATCAAGGAAAGTTTGGAGAGGCGGGATCTTGGCATGAAGCAGGCGAGTATGCTGAAGATACAGAACGGATTCGTCAACTAAAAGAGATTCATTTTTCGTTTTGAAATAAAGTAGACGCTACATGGTAACGAGAGCGATGTTTACACGAATGTGATTGATGAAATCGTATGAAATTGCGGATATTAAACGCATGATGACGAATAGTAGTTACTCTCTAATTGTTCGATGCATAGTATTAAACGCAAATAGCGGTTCTCCCCAACAGGAGTTCCGCTATTTTGTTGTGTCGATGAATGTGAGTCTCTGTAAGTATCATGGAAGTTGAACTTGGAAAATAACGCATACTGATTTTTAACTGTATCCAACGTAAAGACTGAAGTTATGTGGCGATTAAAATATAAACATATTGCTAATGAATAAAATCGAGGATGAATCTTGAAAAAAATTATTCAAGTAATCCTGCTAATCAGTGTATGTGTCACAAGTGTATTCTTCCATGCTCCTAAAGTAGATGCAAAAATCGTAGCGATGGGATACACACAACTAAGTTTTCCTAACGGGAATGGATACAATAAAGATGTTAGACGACATTTCTACACTTGGAGTCAAGAGCGTGTTGGTAAAACGACGTACCACACGTTTTCGCTCAAGTCTCCTTATCAAACTGATAAACGTCAATCTACAGGAATTTTGATGTACAGAATAGATTCAAAAGGTGTTCAAAAGCTAATACGTAACCAATATATAAGAATAGATGGTGATAAACCGGTGGCTTTACGAATTAGAACGAAAACAACTTCACCCGGTACTTACTTTTTTCACATCAGATCACAATCGATATTTTATGAGGATGTTCAACGACCCGCTCACACGGAAACGATGCATGTGTTAATCAAGTAAGTCAGTTTTGGGTGAATACGAAGAATGATGCTTGAAAGGCGACACACTAGCGAGTAATCGGTGTGTCGCCCTTATTTTTAAGTTGATTTTTTTGGGGAAAACACCTAATCGTACTTTAATTTCAAATAAAAAATGTGTTGGGAGTGAGCTACAGATGGAGACCGACGAGGATTTTATGATCGAGTAGTTTCGTATACTGGAGCGTGTGGAAGAATTCATTGCCGAAGTCACATGGTAAGAGTTGAATATGAATCATGTGGTAGCTGTAAGACACATTCGGATGCTCCTTTAGTATGTTCAGAATTGTCTGCTCTTGCGATGCCGGACTGATATCGTAGATGTGGAAAGAGATGATGTTATGACAGATGCGAAACGGGGCGATCGTGAGGGTGAACGGTTTATGGTGGGCGAATCGATGTTCTGTTGAAACAGTCGAACCGGTGATGACGAGCTCGTTGGGGGTGATCCGTAATTTCGGGTGCCAAAAGTCTTTAAATTCAATCGCAATGACGTCACGTAAATCTTCTTCCAAGACATGAGTGGTGACGAGAATATCCGAGGGGTTACCGAGATAATCGTGATCCGTGTTCATAAATAGGCTCCTTTGGGTGGAATCAATGATGGGTGAATCGGGGTAAGTACATATACGTGGTTTCTCCTATCCGAAACGGAAAGGGATTCAATAAGATTGTAACTTTTTTCCTTGTTTTTTTGTTCGCTCATTAAGTGTTTTGGGAAAGCGATTCTTGATAATCTATTGGAAATTGGTCGTGCGGTTTTATTATTCATTGCGCCAGTCGCCATCTAAAGGAGGAACCATCCATGACACACTATGACTATCTCGATCAGTATCTGTTGACGCATTCGAAATATGCGGCGCATACCATTAAGGCGTACCGGAGCGACCTTCGGCAAATGAGAAGTCATCACGTCGATTGGTCGGTTGCATCCTTACAGCGTTATTTTCACTGGATGAAGGCATGCTATAAACCATCGACGATTTTGCGACGCTACCATGTCTTGCGTCGGCTTGGTAATGTTCTCGTCGAGCAGAAACGCATCAAAAAGAATCCGATGATCGAGATCCGTCCGATTGTCCACCAACGTTTGCAGGATGAGACGTATCACGATAGTGAAGAGTTGATTCCGGTAATCCGGCAGATTCAAAATCCAACTTATCGCCTCTTCTTCGAGGTGCTCAGTCAAACAGGCCTCCGCTTCATGGAGGCCCGTTTGTTGACGGTACAGGATTTTAATGTGGTGACGAATGAACTGTACATTCGTCACGGCAAAGGTGGGCGAACACGGACGGTTCCGATCGGGGAATCACTTTGCGATAAGATCGTTCTATTTCTAGCGGGTCGTACGACCGGCTATTTGTTTCAGTCTGTCACGGGACGGAAGATCAATGAACATGCGGTGAGAAAAGCACTTCGCGAGGTAGGATTCACGTATCTAGGACGTCACGTTCGTCCGCATATGCTCCGGATCGCCTATGCGACCTATCTCTATCAACAAGCCGGTTTGAAGCTGCTTGATATAAAACGTCTGCTTGGTCACGCCAGCATCTCGACGACGGAAGGATACATCCGTAGCCAGACGAATCACGTCCGGGACGTTCTTAATCGTCTGTCCGCTTGAGTCGATTAACCGACAAATGAGCAATGTCGTGCGACGGTAGGACGTAGTGTTGGGTCGTCCGGACGTCGCTATGCCCAAGCAAGCGCATGATCGTTAAAATATCCGTCTGATGCACGTGATAGAGCGTCGTTGCGAACGTCACCCGGATATCGTGCGGCCGCAGGATCCGTCCAAGACATCGTTCACTTGCTTCTTTTAGGACACGGCGAAACTTTGCCGGATTGACCGGTCGTCCACTGTCTTCGCAAAATAATGGAAGTGCATTAGGACGAATCGTCTCGATATAGCGCGTCAGGACATCACGTAACGCATGATGCAGCGGAACCTGACGTGATTGATCGCCTTTACCGCTTCGGACGAGTAACTGATCGCGTGCAAAGTCGATATCTGCGAGCTGTAAGTCACGGGCTTCCGAAAACCGCAGCCCCGTGTGCAGGAGAAGAAAGCTAAAGGCGTAGACGGTCTCATCACGAATCGTCTCGAGGACACGGTGGACGTCGTCGTACGTGAAGGCAAGTCGTCGGTAGGGTGCAGGAATCGGTTTTTTGACGCGAGCCAACGGATTTGTCGGGAGTGAACGTTCCGCGACCAGTTGATCGAACAGGATGGAGAGAGCATGTAGTCGTCGAGCGGCAGTTGCTGGGGCGTACGTGTCGCGTAGAAACTTACCATAGCGTTGCAGCGACGGAACATCGATTCGTTCGACGTGGCGACAGAGATGTTGTACGTCCGAGCGATAGGCTTTTTTCGTCAAAGGACGATAGTCCGCCTGTTCGATGATTGCGAGTAAGCGTTCTTGGTAATAGGTCATCATCCGAGAAGGAGCTGGACTTTCTGCCGGAGTTCCGACTTTAATGAACGCAGTCGCGCCGGTGAGTAACCGAGCGTCTCTTCCGTGCCGTGCATCAAGGCTTCGAGAAACGTGTACTCTTTATTCGACAGATCCCGTTTGAGTTCGCTTAGGAGATAATGAAAGGAGACGTTCGGTGTCCGAGGAAGCTCCGGCATCGTCTCGACCGCGACTTCGGTCGCAAGGGTCCGGTTGCGGGTTGCCAGGTAGTCGAGCATCGCGCCCTTTGCCCGAATCCGGGCGAAGGTGACGGTCATGACCTTGCCTTCTTCAATTGATTTCCAAAGTCGGAGCAGGGCGGCTTGCCGGCATTCATCATGTTCATTCGGGTGGATCGACAGGCGGGACAGGAGGGAGTTGACGAGGGGAATCCAGTTGCGTAGTAAGTCGTTCATGGGTATCCGTTTCTTCAGATATGCATATCTGGTATGTATTCCGCGGTAGTTTTAGTATAAGTAGAGTTATCCGCCGAGCGCAACGTTCCATTTCTTCAATCATGCCAACGGTTTCTTTAACTTTTAAGTAGCGTAAGTGATGCAATTCCTCGTCAATCTACCAGTTCTCTTCAGTTAAACCCGCATTCTAAAGCGAATGTCTTCAGGATAACTCTACTTATCCGCTGGGGTGTTCGAAAAAAAATCAGTATCGTTCTACCAATCGAAAGATAGGGAGTAAGTCATGGAAAAAAGAAAATTAAAGAGGCGATCTTCCTAATTCGCTTAGAGTCCTTAGATTCCTATTCGCAAAAGAGAAGTGAGTCTACTGATTTTAAGGAATAGATGGCTATTGTTTTTAAAGGACGTGTTTTGTTGGATTGCGTTAGGAAATTATATCTTTTGGTTATTCGTGTTTCAAGGTAATCTGAACGTATTACTAAAAGATGGGAGGAAACCGGATGAAGCGCTTGAAATTGATGATGCTAACCGTAATGGTGTTTACGAGTCTGTTCATCATTGGAGAGAGTCGGATGCTGACGCTTGAAGGATTCGCAGAACCATTCGTGTCGACGACGATCTATCCGAATCCGAAGATTTCGGAACAACAGATGCTAGCAGATATCGAGCGAGCCACGACGAAACATCAAGTCGATGTCTTCACCTATGAAGAGACGCCTAATCGAACGCTCTCCAGTACGAAGACGATTTACGAGACGGCTGGTACCGATGCGATGTTTGCTACCCGCTCGATTGAAGAACAGGTCTACCAAAGTGTCTTCCTCGGTGATATCACGTTCCAGTTCAAGCCGTTATCCGAACATCCTGCCGTTTCTTATACGCCGAACTTCTCCGGGATCGGTTCAGCCGCTGCCGTAAAGGCGTTTAAGATGGAATTGATTGATACATACGCGGGGAATCATCCGTAACCTTGTTATAACGAGTCGGCAGAACGGTACCGTATCTTAGGCGTATTCGCACTAGTTGCATTCATCGTCAGCTTTTTGACACTCCGTTCGTTCACACCGATTGATCCGCACTTGATGCTGTTCAGTGGATTGATGATTGGATTGCTCGTCGTAAACGGACTCGTCTATCTCCGCTTACGACGCTTGACGATCAAAGAAGCGTTCTCAAACGGTCAGCGGTCGAATAAGTTACTTGTCTTTACATATGGAATGAAATTCGCAACAGCGTTCTTGACGATTTTGATGCTCTCGAGCAGTATCACGGTCATCGCCGAAGCGGTAACGATTTATAAACAGCGTCCGTTCTTTGAAGCGAAGAAAAATTATTCGTACACTTACATCGGTCAAAAAGTAACGTTTCCACGCTATTCGGATGGAAAAAGTTCCGACATCTCGGAACGAATCCAGACGGAACTGTACACACGCTTTTATGATGACTTTAAAGTGACAATGAATACCCCAGTTAACAGCTTCACGGTAGATCAACCGACCGTCTTGATGAACCGGACGGCATTTAATGAAGTTGCCGGGCAATTTGCAAATAGTGCCTCCGTTTTAGAGCATGAGCTGACGTTCTTTGCGCCAGAGGGGATTGCAATTCCAGTGAAGTCGATCATTGATAGTGGACTTCGTGAACTCGGACTCGGGGCGTATCTCGCAGACACCTATCCGATCGTCCGCTATCAGGAAGATTTCAAAACCGTCGCGATCGATCAAAATCTTACTAGCGGCAGTACGCTCATCGATGATCCGTTACTCATCGTCGTCAATGAAGCAAAGCAACTGAAAGCACCAAAACAACTGTCCAATGTCTTACTGGCTGACGTCATGTATGACCTGGACCAAGAAGCCTTTCAAGACTATGTGGCGGAGAAACAGATGACGAACGAACTCGTCTTATAGACGAATGCGTGGGAGAAGTATCTTGGCATTTGGGAAGTAGCAAAACGATTGATGAATATGAATCTGATCTTTGTCGTACTGATTCTTAGTCTGGAGTTACTCGTCATCTGGACGGTGCTACGACTCGAGTATCAAGTGAATGCGATCGAGTTATCGGTTCAGAAGGTGATAGGGTACAGCATCTGGCAGAAAAACCGACGCCTGATCGTGTCGACAATGGGAATTACGCTTGTCAGTACACTGGCTGTAGCGCTTACTGCCTATATCCTTGAGTTTTCTTCACCTGGGCTATTGTTAGCTGGCGGAGGACTCTTACTAGTGGCAGAAGGCGTCTTGCTAATTTGGCTGATTCGAAAGATTGAACGGGCAAATGTCCAGCGCATTTTAAAGGGGGGGAATCTATGATTGAAATCCGGCAACTGACCGAGTCGTTTCAAGGAAAAATCTTATTCGAAAGCCTATTGTTAACGATTTCTCAGGGCGACTTCGTCATCTTTTCTGGTCCGAGTGGGTGCGGGAAGACGACGTTGCTCAACATGATTGGGGCGCTAGAGCCAATTGCTACGGGAACGATCATCGTCGATGGAAAGGATATCACGAACAAGCGCAATCAACTGGCATACTTCCGGACGAAGCTTGGCTTCTTATTTCAGAACTTCGCACTCATCGACCAAAAAACGGTCCGGCAGAATCTCGAAATCGTTCAAAAACGCTATCGCTCGGGCAAGACGATCGAAGAAGTGCTGACTTCTGTTGGACTGAGTGACAAAATCAATCAAAAAGTTTTCATGTTGTCAGGTGGGGAACAGCAACGGGTCGCATTAGCCCGATTGATGCTGAAGCAATGTGACATCATCTTAGCGGATGAACCGACGGGCTCGCTCGATCAAGCGAACGCTGAACGGGTGATGGTGCTCTTACAAGAATTGAACAATCAAGGAAAGACGATTATTCTCGTCACGCATGACGAAGCGATTAAACAACAAGGGAAAAGGCTGGTGGAGATTGGGTGACGAAACGAACGATTCGTTGTTGTTTTCGAGATAATTCTTCATCATGTTAATAAGAAACTTGGTTGTGCTTAGATAATGATTGAATATCGATGAAGAACACTGAAATACGTATGTGTAACAAAAAGAGAGTCCCCATTTTTTCGTAAATCGTAAATCACAACAAAAACTCCATCTTACACGCTAGACGAATTTCTCAACGTAAGATAGAGTTCGTATATGAGTCGAAGTCTTCATGACAGCTGATTAGCATTTTGAACGATATTTCGTCCCGATCGTTTCGCTTGATAGAGAGCTTGATCGGATAGTTCTAGCGACTGCTGAACAGGAATGTCTCGCTTTCCAGAAGAAAGACCGATTGATGTCGTGACATGAATCGAGGAGCCGTCGAGTAAATGAAAGGTATTTCGCTCGACTTCCTGGCGGATTCGTTCGGCGATGGTGGTTGCTTGTTCGACTGTCAGGTTGATTAGGAGAACAAGGAATTCTTCGCCACCCATCCGAACGACTGAATCTTCCGGACGTGTATTGCGCTTCAGTATTTTCGCGAACTGCTCCAACACAGCATCGCCGTTGTAGTGACCATATTGATCGTTCACTTGTTTGAACTGATCTAAATCAAGCGTGATCAAATGATAGGTCGAAGATTGACCAGCAAGTATTTTGGCGCGTAATTCCCACACTCGTCGATTGGCGAGACCCGTCAGCGCATCATATTCCGCTAACTGTTGATAGGTCTCAAGTTGCTTTCGATAGCGATACTGTAGCGGCAATAGATAAAGAAATATACTGTACATCAATAACGTGAGACTTCCGTTAAAAATAATCGTGGATAGCGTGTGATCCGATTGAAAGAATATTATGAAGCTTCCGATGAGAAGGTGAAGCACGGCAAAGCGCAAAGCGAGATGTGTCTTCTTTTGTAAGAGAAACGAGAGAAACGCAATACCCGCTACCGAGAGGAGCATTTATTCAGTATCTGCTGTCACCGACATATTGATAAGAGCGATGAGTGCTACACTGATGAATGCTCTTTTTTCTCGATGATAGGCTAGTAAAACAAAAGGGATGACCTGCCAGATTAATTCATATGATAAAAATAAGACATCGATGATCAACAGGTAGCTACCAAACCATAGGATGATGATGAAAGTACCTACAATTTCACTATTTTTGCTACGAATTAATTGATATGTGGCTAAAAGGAGATACGTCAACCCAAACATCATCGACCCTTGAAGTATCCAAATTTGAATCATATTTAAGACGTCCAATCTATACAAATAGTTTTCTAAAATATATAATTAAAAACGATTAGTGTCAAATACTGTATATTAGCATTTGAGATGATGGTTTTTTGTGGAGATAAAAAGGACCAATTTCCTCGTGCTGTAGAGGAAATTGGTACTTCATTTTCGAAATAAGATATATGCCATGTGCTTGACAGGTAGTGGGATTTGCTGTCACTTTATAAAGTGGTATATGAAAATGTTTAGAATTTATTGTAATTTAAATCAATGTTTGACTTCATATGAAGGAATCCGTTCTTTTGAGCAAGTGTTTCACTTTTTGTGCCTTGTACGGAAGAAATCGTCAGTGTTTTGATGTCTTGAGATTGATTTAATTTTTGGAGGTCTGTCATCCGATCCTTTGACCACTGATCATTGGCGACTGTTGAATAATTGAAGTTCTCCCACATGATACCGTCGACGTAAGGATACGTACGGTACTTCAACGTTCCAAATCCCCAGTTTTGGATCAGTGATAAAGAGGCGTGTTTTTTTTTCAGTGACTTTAGGAAGTTCTTCATTCCTATTCGTTGTTGTTCGAGAACGACAGGTTGGTCGGCATGCTCGTTATCGATGTTACCGACTGTATCGAGGAAAACACCATCTAGTCCTTTTTGGACGATTTGTTTTTCAACTTCTTTCATTAAAACAGCTTGATAGTGTTTCGATGTGATATCCGTTAAGTACGAATCCCATTCAGCGTAATGAATACGTTGACCGTTCCGGTGGAAAAAGTCAGATTCCACGAGTTGCCCCATCAAATCTGTATTCCAATTATCTGCTTCCATCGTATTGATGTAGCCGTATACTTTTGTTCCATTTTGTTGAATCTGTTTGATTTGTGCAGCTGAATAAAAGACGGGTTCGATGATCATGACATCATACTGTTGCATCTTCTTGATTTTCGCTGCTGACGGTGCGTCGTAGTAAACTTTATACGACTTCGCATTGTCTAGTGGATTTGACTTTTCTGCTTTCGCGTCTAATGACGACATGAAGAACACTCCCAGTAAAAGAATGCACAAAATAGACGTCATGCGCTTGAGTGAGATAATACCCATGTTGATAGCCTCCTGATTGATTATCAGAGAGCGGCCGCGGCATTGCAGACTGGCGATCGGTATCCGAAGATCGACGACCCATGTCTTTGCGCCCTTACTTTTCAGTAAGTTTGCCCTTCTCGATATGAAATTGTAGTGATTTAACGATACATTTCTTCCGTTATCATACCGATAAAAAATAAAAGGAGTGAATAGAAATGATATATACTCAGAACCGACAAGGCATTAAATGGATTGAAATGATCGTTAGTATCCTTATTATCGGCATTTTGGACTATATGTTTAATCTTTCGATCTTAAAATGGACGATTGATCCACTTATTTTTTATATTTTACTTTTTTCGCTTCGTTACGGACTACTAGGAGCCTTCGCGAGCTTTCTGTTTACGATGATCTACCATCTGAGTTCGCTCGCATGGGGGGGAGAAGACGTCTTACTCTTTGTCTATGATCGGGGTGAGATGTCATGGATTATCCTGCATTTTCTAGTCGCGATCTCTTGCGGCATATTCAGTACGTCGTTTCAGGAGCGCTATCTATCTTTGCGTCTGCGTCAAGAAGAAGTTGTGGTCGAGAACGAACAGCTGCGTGAAACGCTCGAAAAGTTACGTGTCGCTCAAGAAGCAATGCGAAATAAGGTACTTGAATCCAATCATACGTTGACGAACATCTACCGGATCGGAACAGAACTCGATCAATCTGTCGCGGACATCGTACGTGATAAACTCGTACAGATCTTACAAGCCTCTTTTGATGCGAAGGAGATTGCGATCTATCACGTCGATACGTCACGACGTACATTACGATTACACATTCGTTTCGGTGATAAAGAACAGTTACCACAAACGATGTTCATTGATCCAGAACAAGGAATCTATCAACGGATGTTCCAAAAGCAAGCAATCGCCATCCGGACGATCGATGAGACGGATGTGCCGTTACTGATTGCACCGATTCGTTATGATGGTCGTATCCAAGAAGTCGTCGTCATTCAATCGATCGCCTTCGAGCGATTGACAAACTATGAGATGCACGTCATGCAACTGATCGTCGATTGGACAGGATCACGAATTGAAAAAGCGATGTTGATGGAATGGATCGAGACGCGTCATGAATTGATTGAAGGCACGCGCATCGTTAAACGAGAGCATTTTGAGGAAAAAGTGAAATATCAAGAATACAGACGCGAGCATTACGGTCAACCATACAGTCTCGTTCAGCTTGATATTCGTGATACGCCGTTCTCGCTGATCGAACTAGAACTGATCTTACGGCAATCGATGCGTGAAATTGACTTGATCGGTTTTGACGAAAGTACGGAACAACTACAATTTTTACTACCGGGAACACCTCAAGAACATGCGAACCGATTCCTCGAACGAATAAAAGCTGTGTATGTACAAAAGGGAGGACGTGTCCAATGATGACACTTCTATCCGTTCTATATGTACTCCATCTTCTGCTTGTCGTGTTTACCTATCGTTTACTCGTCTTGCGGTTGCCAGAGCATGAGCGGGGAATCTTGACGTTCATCTGCCTGTTCAGTGCTCTCCTGCCACTTTTTGGTGAAGTGCTTGGGGGTATCGCTTACTTGATTTCGAGACGATTTGCGTCATCAGATACGTTACTGGATTACGATGAATATGTGCAATTTGATGTCATGAATCTTGAAGGACTGCAGCAACAGGCAGCCGATAACATGGAAATGGTTCCAATCAAGGAGGCGTTGAATATGGATGCGAAGCGCCGGAAACAGTCAATGATCCACTTAACGACATCGTCTCTGAAAAATAGTGGAAAATATCTGCAATACGGACTCGATCATGATGATTCAGAAACCGTCCATTATGCAGCGACAGTCCGAAATTCCTTGTTTGATCGATATGAAGCCAATCTTCGTTTACGGGAACAACAACTCAATCCCGTCGACGTGACGACGTATCATCTGTTCATTCAAGAATGTAAAACTTTTCTTGAGAGCGGTCTATTAGATGAAGGTGGCATTGGCCGACTCGATGAACGACTTCACCGAGTACTTGAGCAAATGCGCGTCCTCTATCCGACGGATCTCACACGGATCGAAGCGGAAGCAGAAATGGCGATACGTCAAGATAATGATGAGAAGGCGATTGCGTCGTATGAAGAGATGATTCAGATTCACCCGACTTTACCAGACGGGTACCTCGCTTTGGTTCGCTATTACTTTCAACGAAATAACTGGTCTTCGATTGGACCGGTGCTTCATCAGTTAAGAACAGCGGTGGTAGAGGAAGACATACCAGAAGAACATCGCTTTATTTTGAAACGTTTGGAAGGAGGAGACCGATGAATAAGAAAACTTACGGCTATCTCATTGGGTTGTTTGCCGTTCTATTCGTAGCAATGGGCATCGTGCAATTGTTTCGTCTCGATTATCCACATCGACTGATTCCTTCTGAAAAAACGAAGGTTCGTTCATTCGAGACGACAAATACGAAAACAACCGAAGCTAAAGGAGAGGCACTGCGCGTCTACTTGCTCCAAAATGATAGTGATCTGTCAAAAGGCGTCATTCAAAACTTTTCGTATGCGCTGAAATACGCGAAAATCGATTATCAGCGTATTCGTACATCTGACATCAAGACACTTGATCCAAGCGAGCGAACAGTCCTTGTTTTATCGGGTGAACACACGAAGGAATGGCCGTACAAAACCATTCGAAAGTTCGTCCGAAAAGGAGGGAAACTCTATGTTGCGGGTCGATTCATCGATCCGAAGTGGGGGGACTTGGTTGGTGTGAAACGTTTTGGTGACTTCAAGGAAAATGTCAAAGGTATGACGTTTAAAAAAGATTTATTTCCCGGGTACATCGATTTATCGAAGTCGTCTACACTGTTCGTTCACAGTATTGCGGATGTGACATTGCAGAATGCTGATGTCAAAATCGAAGCAGAAGGAAACCCGATTCTATGGACACATGAGTATGGAAAAGGAGAGGTCTTGTTTTGGAATACTTCTTCGTTGCTTGAAAAAAACTCACGCGGCTTACTCGTCCAGTCACTTTCTTTACTGTTTCCGACGTTCGTTAGCCAACAAGTCGCTATTAAGTTAGCACACTTCGATGATTTCCCAGCGCCTGTACCAGATGCCTCCAATCCAGCAATTCAAAAGAACTATGATTTGACGGTTAAAGATTTCTTTGCGGATGTTTGGTTGAGAGACATGCAACGAATCGCAAAAGAACAAGATATAATCTATTCCGGATTCATCATCGGAAGTTACAGAAATGCAATCGATGACATGGAAGAGCAGTTGATTGAAAATATTCGTTTTCCAATGTTGAACTTTGGACGTAGATTATTAAAAATGGGCGGAGAACTAGGACTGCATGGATATAACCACCAACCGCTCGTCATTAACGGGGAAACAATGGATCCAAGTCTCGGCTATACCACATGGGACGATCGTTCTCAAATGATGAAAGGGATTGAAGAAGTCAAAGTGGCACATCAGTATTTCTTCCCGAAAGAACAAATACGTAGTTATGTCCCACCTTCGAACATCATCGGACCGACCGGTTTATCCGTTTTGAATGAAGCTTTCCCGGATGGTCTAATCATCGCATCACTCTATAACGGGGATGCTTCAAAAGGAAGCTACATTCAAGAATTCGAGCCAGACGCGACCTATAAGAATTTATACAACTTCCCACGGATCACAAGCGGATATAATGAATCGCCTGAAGACATGTTCGTCTTAGCTGACGCTGTAGCCAACTTCGGACTAGTCTCGCATTTCATCCACCCAGATGACGTCCTTGACGAACAACGTTCGAAAGGACAAGGATGGCCGAAGATGGAACGTTCAATTGAAAAGATGTTCCAAACGATTCATACGGACTATCCGTATCTCGAGAGCATGACGCAGTATGATGGCTACAAAAAAATGAAGCTATACCAAGAATCGAAGATCGATGTCCGGTATTCTAAAACGGCGATTGAGATTTCAGGAAGTCAGATGCTTCTTCCTTCTAAAATGATGGTTCGTGTCAATGATGGGAAAATTGCGACGGGCTCCTTTGCGTATGGTGAGGTACGAAAATTGGGAAATGCGGACGATTTATACGAAGTAGAACTCAAGAAGAATTTCGCACGTATACCAGTATTGGGGGTGTCTCAATGAAGATTGGCTTAGTGTTAGAAGGGAGTTATCCTTATGTTAGTGGTGGAGTCGCCAGTTGGGCACATATGCTGATTCAACAAATTCCAGAGCATGAGTTCGAGCTGATCACGATTACACCTACACGGATGACCGAAGCAGAATTTCGGTACGCCCTTCCGGTGAACGTCGTCGGTGTGACTAATCTTCCACTCGATCAAACCCATGAGATGCGTCCGTTGAAACAGACATTGACACCGGAGCAGGAAGAGGATATCAAACGTTGGATGCGATTTCAAGCGACGAACACATCGATTTTCCCACTCTTCGGTCAAGCCATCGGAACATCGACACAATTTTTTACGAGCCGGCTCTTTTTTGATCTCGTCAAGACGAGCTACCGGGAAGAACAACAGGCTGACTCTTTCATCGATTATCTCTGGATGTGGCGTAGCATGTATGCGCCTGTTCTGGAACTACTTCAAGCAGAATTGCCGACCGTCGACCTGATCCACTCCGCGTCGACGGGATATGCGGGACTCGTCGCAGCAGCGATTAAACAGCGCCAACAAGTTCCTTTCGTCCTAACGGAACACGGGATCTACTCCCGTGAACGAGAGGAAGAACTCGTTCAAGCGATGTGGATTCCGCAAGAATACCGCATGCATTGGGTTCAGTTCTTCCATCACTTATCACGCGAAGCCTACGAAGGGGCAGACAATATCATCACGCTCTTTGACCGAAATGGTGAATTGCAGCGTGAACTCGGTGCACCTGCTGAAAAAATTCGTGTCATCCCGAACGGAATTGATGCGACGGGACTTGCTGCGTTAGGTCATCTTCCAAAGCAAGATGTTCTCCGGATTGGTGCCATCGTCCGGATTGTTCCGATTAAAGATATCAAGACAATGATTCATGCTGCGAAGGTCTTACAGGAAATGCATGTTCCATTCGAAATGACGATCATGGGTCCGCTTGAAGAAGATCCGGAATACGCCCGTGAATGTCAGGAACAAATCGATCTGTTTGAATTATCCGCGAGTGTGAAACTCGTCGGAAAGGTTGATATTCGGAGCTATCTGCCATCATTTGATGTTTGTTTATTGACGAGTATTTCAGAAGGTCAACCGCTTGCTGTCCTAGAAGGGATGGCTGCAGGCATTCCGTGGGTCGTCACTGATGTCGGTGCATGCTCCGAACTGATCAACGGACGTGAGGATGATCCATACGGACCGGCGGGATTCGTCGTACCTCCAGTCAATCCGCGACGAATTGCGGAGCGTTGTGCCTGGTTCCAGTCACATCCAGAAGAAGCGATTCGTTTTGGACAAAATGGGAAAGAACGTGCACTTGCGTATTATCAGACACGACGTTTCATCTCGGAGTATCAGACATTGTATCAAGAGAGGGGGGTGACATATGGCGGGCATCGGGTTTAAACTTCAAAAGTTATTTCAAGAAGATTATTTTTCATCACGACTAAAAGCATATGCCTTTGCCGGACTTGTCACGTCCGGTCCCTGGTTGATCGTTATCTTAACGATCGCCGTGACCCAGTGGTTGACGACGTTCCTGTCAATTGCTTCTTTTGAAGAACGGACGACGTTCAATCTGGTTGTCTCGTACAGTTTCATTTTTTCACAAGTACTGCTTGGCATTCAGCAGCTCGTCGTCACCCGGTATTTGGCGGATTGTTTCTACGAGAAACGATATGAAGACTTGTTTCCTGCCTTTCTAGGCATGACGAAGATGACGATGGCGTTAGGTAGTATTGTCTTTCTAATCTTTCTCAGTTTTTCGAAGCTCCCATTCTTATTGAATGGACTGATCTTCATTCTATTCATGACGATCAATTTGATTTGGGTGCATTTCTTATTCTTAAGTGCCGCGAAGTTCTATCAGTCCGTCGCATATAGCTTTTTGATTGGTGGCACCGTAGCCGTCGGTTCGGTTTTACTGATTGATCGGTATCTGATGAACTATCTGACTGGTCTCCTCACACCAAGCATTGCGTTGACGGCAGGCTTCACATTCGGCATGATTATCACGTTGTTCGGTCTATTTACCTCGATGTTGCTGACGTTTCCGCATCGCGGAACGAAAAACCAATTTACCTATTTGAGTTACTTTGATCGTCACCCGGCACTCTTTTGGACGAGTTTTCTCTACAATATTGGTGTTTGGGTCGGGAACTGGATCATCTGGTTCGCGGACGGAGGTGCCGTGCATCTCGGAACATTCCGCTATCATCCGTTGTACGATACGGCAATCTTTTTGTCGTATTTGACGGTTATCCCGACGATGACGATCTTCGTCGTTTCCGTCGAGACACGTTTCTATGAGCGGTATCGTATTTTTTATGGATACGCGAATGAAGGCGGAACGCTAGATCAGGTCGAAAAAGCGCAAGATGCGATGTTACTCGTCTTACGCCAGGAATTACAGCGACTGTTTCGGAACCAAGGATTGTTCACGTTGTTCATCTTGTTGTTCGCCTCGACGTTACTCGGTTACCTCGCATTACCTGAAGCGACAATCAGTATCTTCCAGATGACGACAATTGGTGCTTTTTCGAATGCGATGGTTCTCGTCCTGACCTTACTGTTACTATATTTTGAAGACCAAAAAGGAGCGGCGTGGAGTTCGTTCATCTTTTTCTTTGCTAACGGAATCTTAGCCTTATTGATTGCACCGTTCGGCGCTTCTGGATACGGTCTTAGCTTTGCGATCGGATCGACCTTGACGTTCGCGTTTGCATTGATACGACTCATCCAGTATGTCTCGGATATTGATTATCATACGTTTTGTCGAATGACGTTACCGTCACGATCGATGCGCTTCACCCGCTGGAGTGAACGATTGAACCGCTCTTGGATGTGAAGTTAGCCTAAAAAAGTTTTCTAACATTTGTTTTATTTATTTAAAAAGGAGATCAATTTCCGACATGGATTCGGAAATTGATCTCCTTTTATGTTTGTAGAGCAAAATCTTTTGTCGTATACATTATTTTTGATAACCGTCTGGATTATTTGACTGCCAGCGCCAAGCGTCCTTACACATCTCAAATAAGTTTTTCTCTGCTTTCCATCCGAGTAAGCGTTCTGCTTTTGAAGCATCCGCATAACATGAACTAACATCTCCCGGTCGTCTGGTCGTAATCTTTCGATCGATTTGCAGGGAAGTCGCGTCTTCGAACGTCGCAACAAGTTCAAGGACACTTGTGCCTTGACCCGTTCCTAAATTGAATGCCTCAATACCAGAATGATCATGATATAGCGCCTTGATATGCCCTTTTGCCAAATCGACGACATGAATATAATCTCGGACACCCGTGCCATCTTCCGTATCGTAATCATCTCCAAATATTTGAAGGATATCTAATTTACCTGCAGCGACTTGCGTCACGTAAGGCATTAGGTTGTTCGGAATACCATTTGGATCTTCACCAATGAGACCACTCACATCCGCACCAATTGGATTGAAATAGCGGAGTAACGTAATGTCCCACGTTGGATCAGCCTGAGCGATATCTTCAAGAATCTGCTCAATCATGAGTTTTGTCGCACCATAAGGATTTGTTGCAGATCGCGGAGCAGATTCTGTAATCGGTGTCGTCTCAGGCACACCATAGACTGTTGCGGACGAACTGAAGACGAGCTTCTTAACGTCGTGACGACTCATCACTTCTAGTAAGACAAGTGAACTGATCAGATTATTTTGATAGTAGAATAACGGCTGTGATACGGACTCACCAACTGCTTTTAAACCAGCAAAATGAATGACGGCATCAATCGAATGCTTTTGGAAGATGTTTTCTAATGATGATTCATCGCGAACGTCTATCTCATAAAATGTGACAGATCGTTCCGCAAGCTGTTCGACACGTTCAAGGGCATTCCGATGACTGTTACTTAGATTGTCAGCGACAATGACTTCATGACCCTCTCGTAAAAGTTCGAGACATGTATGGCTGCCGATATAACCAGCGCCTCCAGTTACTAAAATATTCATATTTTGTCCTCCGTTTAATTCCATAATTTCTATAATAATAACATAGAAGTAGAAATTTTTTATTGATTTTTCTCTTTATCCGTTTTGTTGAATGAGTCATTTGTAAGTAAGACCGCTAATCTAATACCTGTAAAAAGGATATTTAATAGTCATTTAGATGCATTTATTCACTAAGAAGCTATACTCTTTGAAGTTTCGAGTGAGATTCACATCACTGAATCCATTTTTGGCTTCAGAATAAAACGAGAAATATTCTAGTGAATACTAATTATGGTCAACAAACATTCAGAAAACACAATTATTTTTACATAAATAGTAAATTGTAGAATATTATGTTATCTTTTTAATGGATATTTTTCGCTTAAATGAAATTAAAAAACAAAAGGAGAGTAGAAGAAATGGCATGTGTGAATTGTTCGGATGCTGCAAAGCGTGGATTGAAATTCTGTCCGAGTTGCGGTGATGCCTTAGAACAGCATGTAGAACATGCAGAACCTGTAGAGAAAGAACGCGACGTCAGATCAATTCGTCCTAAGAAAATGAGTAAGTCTGTAAAAGCCGTTCTTTTAACAGTTGGATTGTTGGTCGTAGCAGGTGGTGCCTATTATGGACTCGCGACACAATGGTTCACGGTCGAAGCGACGACGAATAAGGTCCGTGATGCGATTCGCTCTGGTGACGCTACATTACTCGCTGAGCATACGGAGTTCAACGGAAAACCGGTTGATCAGAAGATGGCGCAACGCTTTTTAGATGCCTTAAAAGAGACACCGGAACAAAAGAAATCATTCATGGATTATTTATTGATGGCCGGTGTGTCGATTCAAGCAGAAAACGAAAGTGATGTTCCTGGTCAAATCGTAGCGAGTGGTCGCCAGCTCGGGATCTTCAAGGATTATCGCCTGCGCCTCGATAGTGTCAAAACGGAAGTAATCAGTAATTTTAAAGGAACGAAGGTGACGCTCGTCAATCCGGTCGGAACGGAAAGTAGTAAAGCGTCGGCGGAGGGCATCATGATGGACGGCGTCTATCCAGGATTGACGGATGCCAAGATCGCGTATGATGGCGAATACGGAAAAGAGTCGAGCGATGTGACAATCAATCCGTTGACGCTTGACGCTGCAGATCGGAAATACGAAATCACTTTAAAAGGAAATGCGGTCGAACTCGACCAGACGTATCCGGATGCCTTTTTGATTGTTGATGGAAAATCGACATCAGAACGAGTATCAGATTTGAAGAACTATGGACCAATCCCGAAGAACGGCATTAAACTCTCGATTGAAAATTCATTCCCCTGGGGTGAGGAAACATCGGGTGAGGTTGTCGTCAAACCAGATACGAAAAAAGCGATGTTCACGTTCGAACCATCAGAAAACGTTTTGAACCAACTGCAAGAAGCCGTCGAGCAGCATGCTTCTGACTGGGTTGATGCGGCAACTTATCAAGATACAAGTTATTTCTCACTCGTTGATGATGCTTCCTATCTTGCGAAACAACAAAAGAACTATGACGATTGGAGCCGAAAGGACTTGGAGTGGGACGGAGAGTTCATGAATGCGTCGATTGATCGTCCCTCAGCTAAGTTCGTCGAATATGGGGATTCGGTAGGTATCGAAGTCATGGCGACAACCTATATTCGGGGTGAAATGTATACGCCTGATAGTGAATCGCCAGGAAAAACAACATCGAAGTCGCTCTTCCGCTACTTGTTCACGTATGAAAGTAGTGAGGATAGCTACGAGGAAAGTTTCAGGATTCAACAGGCAACGAGTATTAAATAAGAACAAGGGAGGCTACACAGATGATGGATTGGCAATCAGTCAGATCACGTTTTCAAGGGATGACAGCAAAAGAATTACAGGAGCAGGCGGAGCAAGCACGACGTGAAAAAGGACGCTTGCTGTACGAAATCGGAGAGCGTCATTACATGAAGCTGCGGAGCGAAGGGCATCGTCAAGAAATCGAGGACATTCTTGCACAAGAAGTACTCGTATTCGGTGCCTTGTCACGGATTGACGAGATGGAAGTCGAAGCTGCACAAAAGCAATGTAAGTCATGCCGGACGCCACTTGAGCCAGGCGCGAAGTTTTGTGGGAAATGCGGCACGTCCGTTCCACGTGAGAACGAACAAACGAAAGTCGCCTGTACGACATGTCATACACCACAACGTAATGATCAGCATTTCTGTACATGCTGCGGATCGGAAATGGGGCAACGCGTATGAAGTATTGTTCGACCTGTGGTCAAGCACATGCTCCACACGCCCAGTATTGCGAAGTAGACGGGACGTCGCTCGATAAGCAAGCCCGTCCGATTCGCTTCGAACAAGCTGCGCATTTTTGTGTCGGGTGTGGTACACAAATGGATGGTCGTGCGTCGTACTGTCCGAATTGTGGACATTCGCGCCTCATCGCTGCGACGTCAGAAGGCTCACTTGTAGATCGTCTTCCAGGTATGGACGACATTCGTAAGAAGTGGAAGTCGCAGGATTGGAACGTGAATCTCCCGTTGAAAGAGCGTGGACGCGCATTTATATCACGATTCGATTTCTCGTTTGGGAATCCGAGTCTTGCGATCGGTAGTATCGCTGCCATCATTTGTTTTGCTGCAATCGTCGTCTTATTGTTCGTCATGCTCGGTCTCCTCAGTGATAACTCAGCATTAGATGGAATCAAGACTGTTCAAGAAAACGTAGGGAATGACTTTAGTACGTTCGGAATGTTCTTCTTCCTTGCTTTCGTCGCCCTTGCTGGTCTAAATCTCACATCAAGTGAAGACTTGAAATCACGCTTCCTGACCGAAGTGATAGGTAACGATGCGGATCGGTTCTCTGATATTCAAAAAGCAATCAATCAACTTGATTTTCATATTTTTTCAGGGCATTTCTTACTATCCTTGCCGGGATTGATCCTATTAATCGGGAGCGCATGGTTGCTCGAACGAGGTGGTGTCATCGGAATCAAGGCGACATCGTGGAATGAACGAATTGAACGTGCCGTCGTTTTTGCCCTGACATTATCGGTGATTACATTGGTTGTCGGATTGTTTGCGACGGATTTCGGCGTTTTCGATCTACATCTGATCACAGGAATGATTCGAATTTTCCTTCTAGCGTTCGCAGGTGTTCTATTATTCCAATTCATCGGTCAAACGAATCTAAGCGGTTCTTGGCAAGTCGGACGGATCGCTGCGACAACATTGATGAGCGTTTATTTGTTCGGTGTCCTACTGACATCATTCGGACAAGTGTATTATCTAAACGAGCTCGATGAAATGGACGAAGTCGAATTTGGGGAATCGGCGAGTCTCGTTCTCTTGAGCGGTGCATCTCCGCTTTACGCGATGTCACAAGCGGGACAAGTCGATTTCAAGATGACCGTTTTGACGGAAGAATTCCGTTTAGGTGCTGCCTTATATGGCCAAGACCGTTTGAATGATCTGCAACGACCAGTGGAAGAAGCGGGAGAAGCTTCGAATCTGAGTCGAATCCAAGGAATCATCGGGAATCAGATTCAAAATGGAGAAGATCCAACGCTTGATCCGAAAGTGACACGCTTTGATGAAACGGTGGATGTTGGACTTCTGACACGATTCGCACAAATCGCGAATGCGTCCACTTCGTTTGAAGAAGAACAATTGCTTAGTTCAAGTATTGCTCCGTACGGCTTGATTGCTCTTATTCTGATGTTCATCATCCACATCGGAATCGGGTTCCGCTGGATTCGGACGTTACCGAATGTTGCGATTTATGCCGGGGTCTTTATGGTCGGTGGACTCATTTTAGCGTACTTCACACAAACGCGGTTTGAACTGCAATGGGATAACGATATCCTAGCCGGTGTCGTTGTTTCCACTTTGACATGGTGGAATGCATTCATGCTTTTCCTCTTCCCATTCCTCGGTGGATTAGTGGGATATGGGTTGAACCGCTTCAAAGATACAAAAGGATGATTCCAAACAAAAACGCTTGTCTCCGTTTTCGAAGACAAGCGTTTTATCATAAGGATTGTTTGGTCGTCTGTTCAAAATCAATCGTCGAGTCTTTTTCAATCCCGGAATCGCGGAAGGTCAGACCGCCGTCGTCATCAAACTCGATTTCTAAAGAAGACTCATAGAAATATAGCATCAGGCTATTATCGGAATTAAAACGTCCGCTATACGTAAAGTCATCAAGTGGTTGTCCTTCATAATCTCGAGCATCATGGATTGTCAGTGTCGCCTCACGATTCGGATACGTCACGACATCAATCGTCGCATCGCTATAATCTTGTTCGTTTTCGCCCTGATCACTCGTCGAGTACGTGTAGGTACCTGCCACGTCACGAAATGCTTTTTCGACCTTACCAAGAGTGCGGTGATAACGAGCTGCTTCATCCGCGAGTGCTTTGTCACCGAACGTCTGATTCATGACTCGTTCCGCGTGACGAAGGGCGTCCGTCGTCTGATTCATGAACAAGGCGGCTTTCAAATCTTGAAATGCCTCTTGCTGCTGTGATAGCGCGATCAGACGCTTATCTGTCGCACCTTCCGTCCGAGCTTTTTCGCGCCATTGTTGTTCTTCGAAAAGGTCTCCAGCGAGCGTGCTTTGAGCACTTTGCTTCAAGTAGAGATCCGCTGAGTCGTTACTACAACCACCTAGTATGCTAGCTGTTAAAAGAAAAGGAAGTATGCGTGGCATCATGATGTCGTCTCCTTCTTAAAGGTTCGTTTCACAGAGGTGATGCTGTATCGGTCGTCATCGAACGTCACCTCATATTCGACGATGGCGCGATGGAATCGTTTCTCGTCTTCATCATTACTGAAATGAACACGAGCATAAGTCTCGGTCGTTTCGACTCTGAATTCATTTTCGCTGATGGCTTCCATCCGATCGAAGGTCATGTCCTTTAATGTGAGGTAACTATATGGATCTTCTTCAGACACCTTCAATCGATCGCCGAAACGGTCTCGCTCATCTTCTGTTAAATCGTCTTCACCGTAGAATAGATCAGCATAAGAGCTGTAGTCCTCGATGGTAGGATCGTAATAATCCCAACCACCATCTTCTCCATTGTTGAGCAAGGGGAGGCGCTGGGCATAGCTGTTCAGGAACTCGTACAAGGAATCGGGTGAGGCAGCATCAAAAATGAGGTAATCCTCGAGGTCTTCATCAGCCAGTTGATTACGTTGTATCGCTGAGGCACCTTCCGGCAAAACTTGATCGATATCAGCCGCTGTATGTGTCAGTTCACTCGTCTTGAATAACGGTTGTGCCGCTTGATATTTGAGATAACCGAACGTACCTCCACCGATGCTAAGCAACAGAATCAGCAATCCGATGAACCACGCTTTTTTGGAGGAACGGGATTGCGTGTGACTATTTTTTTGACCACAAACTGGACAATAGATCATCTGGTCATTCATCGGGGTTCGACAATTCGAACAATGTGACATTAAAAAGCACTCCTTTCTTAACTTCGTCATTATAATGTAAAATAAAGATAAAAATAACAATTTTTTGAACAAAAAGGAGAGGGAATCATGGATCCATATGAACGATTAGGGATATCGCGTACCTCATCGATGAAAGAGCTCGAGCGAGCGTATGCTGAGAAGCTAGAAGCACATCCAGAGGAATCCGAGGAACGGACAGAAATCGAACGAGCGTACGTCGTCATCAAGTACGAAAAGAAACAAAAGAACAAACGCAATAAGCGAACGATCGGGATTAGCGTACTGCTCCTCTTACTCGCTGCTAGCGGTGGGACGTATTTCTTTTTGAACCAGGAAGAGACGCCTCAAGCGGTCGAACAAAAGAAGCAGGATGCTTCATTCGTCATTGGTGAAGAAGAGAAAACGAGTCAGGACAAATCGGAATCGAAACCGACGGAAGCGGCGAAAAAGTCAGATACGAAGGAAGTGTCCGATCAGGATTATAAGAATATCCAGGATATTTCAACGCTCTTTTTCCGAGAACTCGAAGACGCTCTGACAGAGCGGAGCGTCAAAGGATTGTCTGTCAGTACGAACACCTACAATCAGAACTTCCAAAGCAGTTTGAACGATCTCGTCACAGGAGGTTACATCTTTGATGGTGAACTGACGGTCAACGATATTCCTCAAAACGATATTACGATTAAAGGAGATAAGGCGACGGTCAAAGTAAAGGTCGACTATTCCTCGCGGTCTTATCAGCCGTATCTACACGAACGTCCGGATGGCAGCACGATCGTATGGGAACTAAATCTTGTGAAATCGGGTCAAGACTGGCTCGTCGATCAACGGAAGTCGCTCTCGGATTCAGCGACAGGTAGAGGCATGGAAGTCCGAGAATCGGTCAAAGGGGACATCATCGATACCGTACATCAGCATGCGAAGGAGTGGGAACAGGCGTACATGGATAAAGACACGTCAGCCTTCACGTTGTTCACGTCGTCTGCGTACTTGAGTAAACAACAAAGTTATTACGATAGTATGAATAAAAGAGGGGTCTACTGGGATGGATATCTGGATGAAGTCGAATATTCCCCAGCGTCAATTACTGTCAGCGAAGTCGCGACTGATTTGACCGCGACAGTTGAAGCACTTTGTTATTACGAAGGCGATTATTATAAAGAGGACGACGATTCACTCGAAGAGTCTAATCCGGGAAAAGACGTACCGTTCAAGTATTTCTTGAAATACAATCTAAATGACGAACGCTGGTACATTACTGATTCGCAACCATTGAAAAGCTTCAGTCATAACGATACGACGACATATTAAAATTTAAGGAGGTAGTTTAGATGAAAAAAGTAGTCATTGCAACAGCGCTTGGTCTCATCATCAGTACTTTACCAGTAGCGAATGATTCAGTAGCAGCACTCAGTAAGACAGAAAAATCGATCGTTGATCGTCAAATCGCGGCGTTAAAGAAAAGTAAACTATCTGGTGGCTATAAACCGATCGATGTCCGGTCCGTTTATCTACTTGGTGGCAAGTATCCTGAGACGTTTACGCTGTATGAACGTTTCAACTCGAAGACGTATATGAATGATGTCATCGGTAAAGCGCAGAAGTATGATGCGAAAAAGAAAAAATGGACGACGATTTACACGTATACGGATCGAGATACGGACTACTATGATGTTCGGGCGAAAGGAAAACTCCTTGATACGAAAAAAGAACAACTTGTCATTGGACCCGCTGGTGGGAGTGGTGGTTATGTAACACCGATTCTCATCGGATCAACGGATGGTAAGGCGATCAAAAAGATGTTCGAAGCAAAAGAAGCGTATCCGTTCGGTCGCGCGTTGATTAAAGACAAAAAACTTTATCTTGGTTCGATGACGATCGTTCATGATGTCTACTCCTATAAAGGGAAGACGTTAAAGCATCGTGTCGGTACGGGAGCAGATGATCGGACAGTTGCTGGGAAAGTATCGAAATACATGACGCTCGATTATTATGGTGGTCGTACACATCTGACGAGTAGCAAGTCAATGACACTCAAAAAAGGGCAACGTTTCGGAATCGTTCGTAAGTCGACGAAGGATACGAATCCATATGTCTACCGGGCACTGTCATCAGGAGAAGGGAAGTTACAACTTGATGGGTACGGATTTAAAGCGGTGAAGACGGGTGTTGAAAAATGGATGTTCGAACCAGACGCATATGACAACTCTGTCACGGTGAAATTTACGGTGAAATAAGTAAAAGCTAGTTCCTGATTACTTCGGGAGCTGGTTTTTTCATTTGTCCTGCTGGTGTGATTGCAAACGATTTCATGATACGCTAGGGGACAGAAAAACCTGTCCAGAAAGAAGGAATTCCCATGCATATTCTTGTCATCGATGATGAGGCGAGCATCCGGCATCTCGTCAAACTGCAACTCGAGCTCGATGGTCAGACGGTCGAGACGGCAGCCGACGGAGCAGCAGCACTCGCCTTGCAGGCAACACAACCCTTTGATTTGATCGTCCTCGATTTGATGCTACCGGATACGACCGGTTTCGATTTGATTCCTAAGCTGCGAAAGACGACGCCTGACTTACCAATCTTGATGCTGACCGCGCGTGATCAGATGAACGATAAAATCATCGGGCTGCAGCTCGGAGCGGATGACTATATGACTAAACCGTTCAATGGAACGGAGCTCGTCTTGCGTGTCAAAAACTTATTGAAACGCACGAAGACGGTCGCGCCACCCGTACCTGTCGTGACCGATCCATTCTTATCGGTTGATCCCGAAGAACGAGTCATTCGGCTCGACGGTCACCCGTTACCACTGACGTACCGGGAGTATGCGTTGCTCGCACTCTTCCTGACGCATCCGAAACGGGT
The DNA here is from genome assembly GCF_038006045.1 of Exiguobacterium sp. FSL W8-0210. NCBI lineage: Bacteria > Bacillati > Bacillota > Bacilli > Caryophanales > Exiguobacterium > Exiguobacterium sp. FSL W8-0210. The sequence goes on along the minus strand of NZ_JBBOUK010000001.1, from coordinate 2,654,947 downwards.
CTTCGAGCGAGATGAACTGCTCGAACAGGTCTGGGGTTTTGACTTCTCCGGTCAGACTCGTGCTGTTGATATCATGGTCCAACGCTTGCGGAAGAAACTCGGAGCGCAAGGCGAACGGATCAAGACGATTTACGGTGTCGGCTACAAGTGGATCGACGCATGAAGCTACGCCAAGTCATTACGGAAAACTTCGTCTTGCTCCTCGTTCCGGCACTGCTCGTCCTCTTCTTGATTCTTTATGCCTTCATCCAATCGAACCTATATGAGAACGCCGTCGAGTCCGTCCAAAAACTGAGTCGGGAAGCGGAACTCTACACGATGAACTACCTTGCAAGTGAAGAGACGGACTCGCTCGCCGATACGGCAGTTCCGATCGCTTCCTATCTCGCGGACCGCTTCGACGCGCGCGTTCAACTGTTTGGACCAAACGCGGAACTGCTCGCCGATTCCGAACGCGATCAATTACCGCTCCTCGCGGGAGATATCGATCAAGCCCTAAAAGGAAAATCGAGTTATCTGTTCCTGAAGGAGACCGATGTCCCGGTGCTGTTCTTCTCAAGCCCGCTGTACGGTAAGACAGACGTCATCGGTTCGGTCCGTTTTCTCGTCGATCTACGGACGGAAGCCGAACTGCTGCGGCAATTCACCTATGTCTTCACGGGCGTGTTTCTGATGTTGATCGTAATCGTCGTCTGGACGGCGCGTCGGATGGCAAAGACGTTGATCGGGCCAATCGATGATTTACGGAGTGTCTCGCATGCCTTGACGAAAGGGCACTATGCGCACGCGTTACCGGCCTATCCATACGAGGAACTGAACAGACTAGCGGCAGACTTCTCGACGCTTGCAGACGCGATCCAGCACAACATCGGGCAGCTCGAACAACAGCGAAGCGACCAACAAACGTTCATCAATCACATCACCCATGAACTTCGGACACCGATGACGGCCATCATGGGCTATGTCGAGTTGATTCCGAAGCTGCCGCCAGACGAAGCGGCACATTGTTATCACTACATCGAGGTCGAGAGCCAGCGCTTATTGCGACTCGTCTCGCATAATCTCGAACAGGCGAAACAACAACGGAACGAACGTCACGTGACGTCGACGATGTTCGCGCTCGATACCTTGCTCGAAGATACCTTATTCATCATGCAGTTGCGTCTCGATGGACAAGGAATTCAAGTTAAGCAGGATGTTCCGTCGATCTACGTGCTCGGGCAACCGGACCAGACGAAACAAATCTTGTTGAATCTTCTCGAGAATGCCGTCAAATACAGTGACGCGATGACAGTGACGTTTTCGGGCGTCAGTACGGATACGACCCTCCGACTTATCATGGCGGATGACGGAATCGGCGTTGATCCAGCGGTGCTTGCCGAATGGGAGAAGGAGCAACATAGTCTGACGACGGCGAGTGGAAATGGACTCGGTCTACCGCTCTGCCGACGGCTGATGCAGGAACAAGGTGGCGATTTTGCACTTGAAAGCGATGTAAGCGGAACACGTATCACATTGACCTTCCGGTTAGCGAATCAGACATGATGTAATCGCTTACAAATGATACATTTACGAAACAATTCGACCGGATTTACGAAACAATTGCCCCGTAATCTAAGAATCAAGCAAGGAGAGGAATCATGAAAGCATCGACTATCGCTTATCTCTTCCTGATGGGTATCTTGTTTGCCCTCGGTCTTCTTTTGCTTCAGCAGACGGTCTTCGGACGCTTACATGTCCTCGATGGACCAAAACGGCTGAATGCTTCCGATGACTCGCTCCCGACCGAGTTGACGTTACGTCACCGGGCATGGGGGGAGCAGACGGTAGAAGACGGAACGGAAGTCCAGCGCATCACGACGCTATTGAAGCAAATGAAGACGGTGGCAAACGGGACCTGTCCGGAGGGAACGGCGACGTTTACCGGAACGCTCCGTTTCTTGAACGGAACGACATGGACGTTCTCGCTCGGGGAAAGCATGACGCTAAATGGAAAATGTGTCGCGCAACGTCCTAGCACTCAGACGACGACACTGAAAGCACGATTCTTAAACGCCTATCACGAACCAGAACAGCTCGCGCGTCAGTTCGCCGAGGCGGAAGTCGTGACCGTGTATGCAGCAGGACGGTCTCGTTCTTTGACGGCACGTGAGCGAGAAGACGTCAAGCGTCGCCTGACGCAGGCGGAGCCGATGACGGACTATGAAGAAGTCGGTCAGGCACTCGATACCAGTCAGGGACAGCCGCGCATTCTCAAGCTTCAGCGGTTCAAGAATGAGCAGAACACGCGTGCCACCTTAATGAATATTGCCGTTTATGAGACATTGTTCAGCGTCCAGTACATGGATGATGACAATGGAAACACCTTCTATTTAAAAGGACAACTCCTGCCGATCGGGAAGGAGGCGAATCGATGAGAAAAGGAATGCTCTTCTTGCTGAGTATCATTTGTCTCATGAGCATTTGGATCGTCCGCAACAATGAACAGACGAAGCAAGGGACAGCCGCGCGGGAAACCGTTCCGCATTTGACGGCGTATGTCTCTGCGAAAGAGGATATCGGGCGTGCCTTACTGTCATCGTATTGCGAACAAGCAGGTTGTACGTATGAGTTCGTCCGCCTGTCGACAGAAGAACTCGTCCGGCGCGTGACGAAGGAAGCAGATCATCCGCGCGCCGACGTCATTATCGGCGGAACGTGGGACGCTCACCAGACGCTCAAGCAACGCGGGTTGTCGACACCGTTCCCGAACGACATGGATCAAGCGGAACTGCAGGATCCGGATCGCTACTGGATCGGCTACGAAGTCGAACGCCTCGCGATCGTCATCAATACGGACGTCTGGAACAACCGATTCGGGGCAGCACCGTATCCGAAGACGCTCGCTGACTTGACAGCGAAGCGGTATCAGGACGAGTTGATTTTGCCGGATCCGAACCATTCCGGTACCGGTGCGACGATCCTGCAAGCGGTCTTTGACGGATACGGGACGAAAGCGGAAAATGTCTTACGCGAGCTAATCGAGCGAACGCGACTATTCACGGCGAACGGCTTTGCACCGACGTCGTACGTCGCCAGTGGGGAAGCGATGCTTGGGGTCAATTTCATCGGGGATCAACAATCGCTGCGTGAAAAGTATTATCCGGTCAAAAGCATTCCACTCGATACGTACTCGATCAACGCGATTTCAAAGTTGAAAGGACGGACGCAACAAAAGCAGGCGAACGCCTTCATGCGTTTCGTACTCTCAGCGGACGGTCAGGCGATCCTGCGGAAAGTCTCGTTCGGTACGCCGACCTATGCGATCGCGAAGACACAACCGATCCAGCAAAATGTCGGACAGGATATCGTCGCCGATTACCGCGACTATCTCCGTCGATTCAATCAGCTCCAGGACAAATGATGCGAAGACTCTGATTCAGATAGGGGAAATGGAAGATGGGCTTCTTCAGCATCAAAAAATTGCCGAATGCCGGCATACCAATCGAAGTACAACGGAAACAATGGTTACAGCAATTCTTAAAGGCATTCTTAGTCGTCTTCTTCTCATATATGGCGATGTATCTCATCCGAAACAACTTCAAAGCAGCGCAACCGCTCTTGAAAGAGGAACTTGGCTTTACGACGACGGAACTTGGTTATATCGGCTTCGCCTTCTCGATTACATACGGAATCGGGAAAACGTTGCTCGGCTACTTCGTTGACGGGAAAAATACGAAACGCGTCATCTCGTTCTTATTAATTCTCTCGTCCTTGATCGTCACCGCGATGGGGCTCTTGATGAGTGCCGGCGGAAGTCCGGTCGGTCTCTTGATGGTTTTATGGGGACTCAGTGGGTTCTTCCAATCGGTCGGGGGACCATCGTCATATTCGACGATCGCCCGCTGGACACCGTTTGAAAAACGTGGGCGCTACCTCGGCTTCTGGAATGTCTCGCACAACATCGGTGGAGCGATTGCCGGTGGTCTCGCACTGTGGGGAGCGAACGTCTTCTTCAACGGAAGTGTCGTCGGGATGTTCATCTTCCCAGCTGCGATCGCGCTCGTCATCGGAATCGTCGGTCTGTTCATCGGGAAGGATGATCCGGAGGAACTCGGGTGGAATCGGAGTGAAGAAATCTTCGAGGAACCGATCGAACCGGAAAACATTGCTGCTGAAAGTATGACGAAATGGCAAATCTTCAAAACGTACGTCATCTCGAACCCCTGGATCTGGACGCTCTGTATCGCGAACGTCTTCGTTTACATCGTCCGAATCGGGATTGATAACTGGGCGCCGCTCTATGTCACGGAACACTTACACTTCAGTACGGAGAGTGCTGTCAATACGATCTTCTTCTTTGAGATCGGCGCATTATGCGGCAGTATGATTTGGGGTTACGTGTCCGATTTACTGAAAGGACGGCGGGCGCTCGTCGCAGCGATCTGTCTCTTACTGACGGCCGTCGCGGTCCTCGGTTATCGTTACGGGACGAGTGAACTTATGATTTACGCGTCACTATTTGCACTCGGTGCGCTCATCTACGGACCACAGCTCTTGATCGGTGTCTCGGTCATCAGCTTCGCACCAAAACAAGCGACGACGGTCACGAACGGGATGGTCGGTACGTTCGGTTACTTGTTCGGTGATTCAATCGCAAAAGTCGGTCTAGCGAAAATCGCTGATCCGGAAACGAACGGTCTAACAATTGGTTCGGTTACGTTACACGGCTGGAGTGATACATTTGTCATCTTCAATGCGGCGTTACTGTTCGGTTTGATCGCCCTCGCGATCGTTGCCGTCGTCGAGGAGAAAAAGATTCGTCGCCTCGGACTGCTAGAGCGTCAAGCGGATAAGTTGAGTTCTTAACAAGCACGAGCACCTTCGCCTAATTTAGGAGAGGGTGCTCTTTTAATGAGACAAATAAGCAAACAGAAAACCTTCTTCCAGTTTAACGTGACGAATCGAGCGGTAACGGGCATGACGAAAAGGAAAATAGAAGGAAAAATCGACGGTCAGAAGTCGGTTTTCATAACGCAGATAAGGTGGACGAATGAGATAGGTTTCATTAAAGGATTCGGTATCGTGAGGACAAACATCAAAGACTTCGAATGTGATGGTGCGTTTATCGACTGCCCGTAATTGGAGCGTTAATTCAACTGGTAAGTCACGCTCTAGACCATAACGTGTCAACGGTACAGCGGCTTGAAGGTGAAGGTGTGTCGGGCGAATCGTAACGCAGATATCTGTCAGCTCTGGAATTTCCTTTGTCAGCACACTTGCAAGGTTGTATTCATCAATACTTGCTGCAAGCGCAAAACGACGAAAGGTCTCAATTATATGGCGCCCCAATTTCATGAAGTAAACTCCTCTCTTATGCTTGTTAACTGTAGTATAAACAATGATAAACCTAATTATTCCATATTATTTTTTATTAAAGTAAATTAATTCCTATAAATTAGAGCTTCTTTTTAAAACAATATGATTCATGCATGTTTTTGCGTCGTTCAGGGAACGATTAACCATGTCGATCTGTCGTATTTTTCGAAAGGAGTTTTTGATGCCTTACTTATCTGGATTTCCATCATCTTATTGGAAACAAAGTGCCCCTGCTACTTCTTATCCCGCTTTGAATCAAGATGCTAAGCATGATGTCGTCGTCATTGGGGCTGGTATTGCTGGACTTGTCACGGCAATGCAATTGACGGAACGAGGATATGATGTCGCCGTAATCGAAGCAGGTGACGTTGCTGCCGGCACGACGGGTTATACGACGGCTAAAGTTTCCTCACAGCACGGTTTGATCTATGACACGCTGATTCGCACCGTCGGCGAGGAGTCAGCGCGACTGTATTATGAAGCGAACGAGGAAGCCATCATATTTTTACGTCATCAGGTAGAACGACTCGACATAGCTTGTGAACTTGAAACGCAGGACGCGTATCTCTACGCTTCGACATCAAAAGAGCAAGCGATGGAACGAGAAGTAAAAGCCTATGAACGATTGGGACTGAACGGTGGAGAAGCGACGCAAGAAGTTCGGGATAAGTTGCCGTACGATGTCAAACGTGCTGTCGTCTTGCGCGATCAAGCGCAGTTCCATCCCGTCAAATATCTTCAAGGACTCGCCCGACAAATCGTCCACCAAGGGGGTGCCTTATACGAACGGACACGTGCCGTATCGCTCGAATCGAACCGGACGCCGACAGTCATCCTAGAGAACGGTCACCGGATTGAGGCGAAGAAGGTCGTCATCGCGACCCATTTTCCGTTTCATGACTTCAAAGGCTTGTACTTCTCAAAACTTGAAGTCCAGCGGTCTTATATCGTGTCAGGTCATGTCGATGAGACGTTTCCGGACGGGATGTTTATGAGTGCCGATCAACCGAGTCGTTCTCTGCGTCACACACGGACTGAAGACGGTCGTCTGCTTGGTCTCTTCGGCGGTGAGAATCATCTATCTGGTCACGAGACAGAGACGATGCAGCGGTATCAGCATCTTGCGGATTTTGCAAAGCATGAATTTCACGTCGAATCGTTCGGACAGTTCTGGTCAGCACAAGACTTGATCACGCTCGATAAGATTCCCTACATCGGACAGATGACGCCAAATGATCCGAACGTGTTCGTCGCGACCGGTTTTGCGAAGTGGGGGATGACGAATGGTATCGCGGCCGGACTGTTACTCAGCGACTTATTGACGGGAACACCAAACCGTTTTCGGCATCTGTTCGATCCGAATCGTTCGAAGCTAAAAACAAAGGATGCGACGCAGTTCGTCAAGAACAATGCGGACGTCGCGATCGAACTGGTCAAAGGAAAGCTGACGAAAGCGCGTCGCAGTGCCGACGAGTTACAACCGGACGAAGGTGGACTCGTCACCCATCACGGCAAGACGGTCGGTGGTTACCGGGATTCGGAAGGGAACCTTCATCTCGTCTCGACGACCTGTACCCATATGGGATGCGATACGAAATGGAATGAGGCGGAACGATCATGGGATTGTCCGTGTCATGGTTCACGATTCGGTCCGACAGGAGAGGTGCTAGAAGGACCAGCCGTCAACCCACTCAAATCGATCGAGTAAGCAGAGACGCTTGTCTCTGCTTTTTTAATTTTAAAAATAAACCGTGGACGATTTATGATATGTGATATAATTACCTGGTAACAAAAATATTTTAGCGCTAAACAATTAGAGTGCCGCTTTTGAATCGTGTTGTAGAGGCACCGTCACGACCACCGCTCACTGGTTTCATACTTTAGTTTCACTATTTTACTTAGCGTCGTGAACGCTGAAACAACCCGAGGAGGAAGCACCACTATGAGTAAAGAAAAGATTGCCCAGCTGCGCAAACATGTATCGCCGTTTGAGAAGGCGGACATCAAAGCCAGCGTCCGGCAGATGATCAACACGATCCTGCCATTTCTCGTCCTATGGTTTCTGGCATATGAGGCCCTGAAACTATCTGTGTTTCTCGCGATCCCGTTGGCGATCCTCGCTGCAGGATTCGTCGTCCGGATGTTCATCATCTTCCATGATTGTACCCATGGTTCATTCTTTAAAAATAAGAAGGCGAACGCCATCGTCGGAACGATCACTGGGATTTTGACGTTATTCCCGTATGAGAAATGGAAACGGGAGCACTCGATCCACCACGCATCAAGTGGGAATCTCGATAAGCGCGGTGTCGGTGACATCTGGGTCATGACGATTGAGGAGTATATCGAAGCATCACGCTTTACACGTCTCAAGTATCGTCTGTACCGGAACCCACTCGTCATGTTTGGTCTTGGACCGCTCTTATTGATTCTCGTCTCGAGCCGCTTCAACCGGAAGGATGCGCGCAAAAAAGAACGAATCAACACACATGTCATCAATGCGTCGCTTATCGTCCTGTACGGTATTTTGATCTACTTCATTGGTTGGCAAGCCTTCTTGATCATCCAAGGAACGACGATGTTCACAGCAGGCGTACTTGGAATCTGGTTATTCTACGTTCAACACACGTTCGAAGACTCGTACTTCGAGGATGAAAGTGAATGGGATTACGTTAAGGCGGCAATCGAAGGTAGTTCGTATTACGAGTTGCCGAAGGTGTTGCAATGGGTGACAGGAAACATCGGCTTCCACCACGTCCACCATCTCAGCCCACGTGTTCCGAACTATCATCTCGAAAAAGCACACGTCTCGACACCTCCGCTTCAGAAGGCGACGAAGATTGGTTTATTCTCGAGTCTGAAGTCGCTTCGCTATAAACTATACGATGCGAAGAATAGAACGTTTGTGACGTTCCATGACATCAAACACCTCTTACGCGAACCAAAGACGTCATCGTTGTAAGCTTTTCACCTCATCCATATGGATGGGGTGTTTTTGTTGTATCAGTTGTAAAAGAGGGAATGAAGAGTAAATGAGAGCAGTGTATGTCCGTCTTTTGGCGTATGTTCACGATAAGCATCCATGGTAGGATGTACAAAGAGAAAGGAGCGTGCATGATGCGCCGTATACCCATTGCTGCTTATGTAGGAGGAGCCATCTTACTTTCCTTATTCGTCTTCAGTTCGATGACCTATCAGCAACAATCCCTGATTCCATTTTTGACACAACATATGCCGCTCGACTGGGTCTATGCGTTTTCATTCGTGTCGTTCCATTATGAAGTTCCAATCAGCGTCGCGTCACTCGGACCTGCAGCCTTCCTTGAATTCTTCATTCGGAAAGGCATGCATGCCAGTCTGTTCTTCGTCCTCGGGGTCAGTCTCGTTCATTTTTTGCGCGGTCGAGGGTACGCAGCGTTACCAGCTGCTTTCTTTGCCTTCACGACAGCGATGACAATCGGTGTGTTGGATGAGTTCCATCAATTGTTGACGGGCGGACGAACACCACTCGTCGGTGATGTATTGATCGATGGAAGTGGTGCATTGATTGGCATCGTATTGTACACAGCGATTCGTCTTTACTTAAAAGCTGATCGAATCGTACGGGAGCAAGAACAAAAGCATGCATGAAAATAACCCATCGTCTCAATCATCATGACTGAGGCGATGGGTTATTTTAGCGATTAGAACCGTTGTACCCACTCGATTTTGTACTGAGTGCGTCCGTATTCTCTTCTTAACATGTTGTCGGCTTTTTTTCGTGCTGTCGTATGATCGCCTGTTCGAACATTCAATCGATCCGTGTCGATGATCTCATCTCCGCGTAATACGTGATACTGGACGGTGTAGTCCTTTTTTGTTAAATTAAATAATCCCAAATTTATCACTCCCATATTCTTCTTCCTGTTAGTTATTATATGGGATTCCAGATTTTTCTTCAATATAAAAGAGTGACTATTGTCCCACCTGTCAATAAAAAGTTAGTGGTTCAAATAGCAGATTGCTTTATTGTTCGAATTGCGTATAAACGCTAAAAAATCAACAAAAAACGCTCTAAAATAGAATTTTAGAAATTTTATTACATATATAATGAATATTCAGGAAAAAAGTTACGATATCAAGATGTGTCTGAAAATATAATTTATCTGAATATTCTTTTGGTATGTCAGGAAAGGATTCCCTTGGAACTTTGATGGAATAACCGTTAAGATAAGAAGGAAGAGAAAACGATGAATTACGTGACAGATGAGGGAGATGACACATGGAGCAGGAGATGCATGAACGAATCGATCCCGCGCACCGGATCAGGCAAGCGGTGACCCGCAAAGAAACCGTCTACTTTAGTTTGTTGTTAGGCATCGCCATCGTGACGGTCGGTGCCATTATTGGATTAGTGTTTGAAACAGGGCAGGCCGGTATTTATGTGATGGTGGGTCTTGTGATCCTATTGTTGATACTCTGGCTACGACAGTGGCAACGAGTGTCCCGGATTCGAAGTGAAGGGGTTCGCTTGAGTGCCGAGCAGTTCCCAGAGTTGTTCGAGCAAATCCGTATACATACAGAACAGTTGCAACTATGGCGGATGCCAGAAATCTATTTCCAAGATGACGTGAAACGACCGCATGTCATCGGATTATTTCAAAAGTATTTGATCGTTCTTCCGACGTCATATTTGGAATTGACAGAGGTACGGCGATTCCAGTTACTGCTTGAACTTGCACGCATTAAACGAAATCATCAAGAAAAGCAGGTGTTGCTTTGGATCGGGAGCTGGGTTCCATTTTTACGTCCGGCTTACACGCGGGCATGCGAACGGACTCGTTATCAGATGGTTCTACCGCTTGTATCCAACCAGTGTGCCCGGCAAGCGATCTTTGAGGATATTCTCGGACCAACACTTCTTGCGACGACGGATATCGTTTCCTATACGGCGGAGAAGCGTCAGCAACGGACGTTTTCTGTCTTATTGTATGAGAAGCTACAGACCAATCTATCCATGCTGGAACGGCTTCGCTTGACGGGTGAACCGCTCGATCAACCCCGTCCTTTCCTACGTTATAGTCAAGGAATCATCATCACGCTTAGTGTTCTGACGGTCATGTTCTTCGTCAGTGCAGGGGCAGGGATCTTGCTGAACGAAGCGGGAACGCAAACGGCAGCCAGTAACGATACGGCGACGGCAAAAACGAACGATCAGAATTTAAATGAGACGGAATTGATGGCAGCGATTCAAAAAGGAAAGCTTGAAGATATCCATCGCTTGATTCCGGAAAGTGATATGACAGCAGTCGATGCAGATGGGGATACAGCACTGCATTATCTCGGTTACCGGAAGTCGAGTAAGGGGCTTGAATCGATCTTTAAGGAACTGCTAGAAGCAGGGAGTGATGTCGATGCCGTCAATGACTTTGGCGAGCGACCATTCATTACAGCTGTCTTCAGCAATAACGATGAACTCGTCGATCTGTATTTGAAACGAGGCGAGAAAATCAACCAACAAGATGACGATCAGTTCACGCCGCTTCATCATGCTGTCGAGGGTGAGGGGAAACAGACAGTCAAGCTATTGCTCGAGCGCGGTGCCGACCCGTCGATCAAAAATGCGGATGGCTTCACGCCGCTGATGATGGCACAGGAGTATGAACTCGATGAAATCATTGATCTGTTGAAACAGCACTCCGCGCAAACGTTATAAAACAACAACCGCAGGCTCTCTCGAATGGATCGAGAAGACCTGCGGTTGTTTGTTGTATTGAATTAGTTTGATAATTTTGATGTGTCGACGATACGACCTTCGATGTTGTAATTGACTTCACCGAGTGATTTCGTGAAATCACGTAGGTTTTCCCAGTCAGAGAGACCGAGGTCCGTGACACGGCCTTCTTTATAAGCCGTTGCGAATGGTGTGAGACCATCGCCGCCTTTAGCTGTGAAGGCATTCGTTGCGAGAACATAAGTCTTCGCTGGATCAATAAGATCGTACGTGTCACCATTTTTGACTTCGATCTTCGTGACGCGCTCTCCAGCTGTTTTCGTGCTGTCGTATTCGAACTTCATACCCGAGACGTGGAGGAAACCACCGTTTTCTTTTGGCGCAACCCCAACACTGATTTCAAGAAGATTCTTGATTTCTTCACCGGTCATCTTCGCTGTCGCGAGCGTGTTACCGAATGGAAGCGTCGTTAAGACTTCACCGACAGTAAGTGGTCCGGCATCAATGGCAGCACGGATCCCTCCACCGTTTTGCATCGCGATGACTGTATCCTTATTGTATTCTTTCGCTTTTTTGAGCATACCATCCGTGATCAAGTTTCCGAGAGCCGTTTCACTGTTGCGGACACTGATTTCGCCGCGTGGGTTTGGAAGGGCATTAACGATATTCGCACCGACTTCTTCGTTTTTCAACTCAGCGATTTGATCTGCATATGGCTTAAGGATTTCAGCCGCACGCACATCTTCTTTTGCTGTAGAAACATCAATCAATGAACCGTTATACTCAGTCAATTTTCCTTTGTAGTCGAACGTCAAATCAAGATTTCCGAGGAAATCACCGTATTGGTAGGCTTGAGCGATGATTGTCGGTTCTGCTTTGCCTGGAACGACCGTCTCATCAACGACGACCGGTTTTTCAAGTTTCGTGTGCGAGTGACCGCCGACGATGACATCAATCCCGTCGACATTACGTGCAAGCAATTGATCGTTATCGATTGCTTCGTTGTCATCAAAACCGATGTGTGTCAACGCTACGATTTTATTGACGCCACGATCTTCAAGCTTTTTGACAGCAGCTTTAGCGCTAGCAATATAGTTTGCAAACGCAACCGTACCTGGGCTTGCGATATCTTTCGTCTCTTCTGTCGTCAGACCGAAGAAACCGATTTTTTGACCTTTGTATTCCTTAATGATGCCTTGATAAATCTTGCCGCGCTCCGGCCCTGCAGTGATTGTTTTCTTTTGTAGACCCTTGAACGACTTATTTTTGCTGAAATCGACGTTCGCCGTGATGAACGGGAATTTCGCCTTAGTGACGAAGTTCTTCAAGGCGATGTTATTGTCTGTATCCCCAAGATCGAACTCATGGTTACCGAACGTCATCATATCGTATTTCATATAGTTCATCAGTTCAAGATCCGCTTGACCGAGGAACTTGTTGAAGTAGAGTGTTCCAGAGAAGACATCACCTGCATCTAATAGAAGCGATGGTTTACCTTCTGCACGGTAAGCTGCGCGAAGTTCTTTGATGACTGTCGCACGTTTTGGTGTCTTATCGAGGTTCGCGTGCGTATCGTTCGTATGCATCAAACCGATCGAGAAGTCATCCGTGTTGACGTCGAGAACTGTGATTTTTGCTTTTAATGTAATTGTCTTTCCGAGGCGTGTATAACTTGCGACCGCATATTTCACACCCGCTTCGCTCGTATCGACCTTCGACCAACGGACTGGTTTGTCATGTATACGACCTGTAGCATAAAGAATACCTAATGTTTTTGGCAATTCTGGTTTTTGATCGACATAGATTGTTTGAGCTTCCACTTTTTCAATGATCTTTACAGCATAGTTCTGAATGTAGATTTTAATCTCAATCGGATTCTTTTTCTTACCGTATGTGCCTTTGACCGTTTGGTAACGGTTGAACGCATGGCGATCGTACGATTTCCATGTGATCTTCTCACCTTTATATGTAGCAGGGAGTTTGACCGGAGCACCTTTCGTGAAGACGAGTGACTTGAGTTTGACCGTTTTGACTTTGACATGCGTTGCAGCCGAAACTGTCGTTTGGGCAACCGGCACGATTGCCGATGTCGTCAGGGCGACAGCCACAGCTGCCGCGTAAAGCGGTTTTGATTTGTACATACGTAAAAATCCTCCTTCAAGAGTGGGGTATGAATGCAAGGTCGAGCTGCGATCGTTGACCTCTTCTTCTACTATAAAGGGTTTGGAAAGCTTCGTGGGATGAACCTTTTGTAAATAACGTAAATTCTTAGGTCCGACAACATGACAACCCATGGGAGTCGTTCGTTTGATAGGATTCAAATCCGAACGTTCGCTTTCTCGCTTAAATGATAGCGCTTTCATTATATCTTGTCTTGGATAAAAATGAAACGAAAGAATATGAACAATCGTTAAACATTTCCATTAAATGTCGATTTTTTAGTGGTCGAAAATTGCTAAATATTGTATGATATCAGTATACAAGCAGTTTGGATGAAAAGGGGCAACGCTGGATGAATGATACGATTCGAGGAGGCGTTCTTGTCGGCATTATTTGTGTGATTACGGTCCTCCTCGTATGGGGGCTTGCTTCGCCACCGACGACGATCGAATTTCCACATTTTAATCACGCATGAAGGAAGCAAACTAGGAGATGACCGGTGGTTACCCGCCGGTTTTTTCGTGTCTGAAAAACTACAGTTTGGTGTCGGTTCGTCCAATACATTGACACGCTTTTTCCCGATGGCTAGAATTGATTAAGTGTATATAGGAAGTATTGCTTCTATCATGCACGAGTAAACGAAGAAGGAGGCGAGTCAGAATCGACCGGGCATGGTCCCGTTCACGCGGAGGGAGCGTTCGTTTGAGCAATCGCGGACGGCATCCGTCTTTTTTGAGTGGAATCAACGAATATGAAAATAAAATACATGTATCATGAATCGGAAGGAACTTACACTTATGCTGAAAGAAATGAGAAGTATCATCCGGGAACAGGTCGATAATTTCCCCCTGATTCGCCGGTTGGCGCGATATGAAATCAAATCAGCGCATGCAGAGCAGCGCCTTGGCCTTTTATGGGAGCTCCTCAATCCGGGTCTCCAAATCTTCATCTACTGGTTCGTCTTCGGGGTCGGTCTGCGCGGAAATAAAGACGTCGATGGAAACATTCCATTCATCGTCTGGCTCCTTTGCGGGATCGTCGTCTGGTTCTTCATCAACGATGCCTTGCTTCGGGGTTCGAATTCGATCAACAGCCGTCTCGCGATGGTAACGAAGATGCGTTTCCCGATGAGTGCGATTCCATCGTATGTCATCTTGTCACGGATGTATCAACATTTCGCGATGCTTGCGATCGTCATCGTCGTCATCATTGCGAACGGTATTCCGATCACGTGGAAACTGCTTCAATTGCCGTATTATATGATTGCCACCTACATTTTCGTCTATGCCTTTTCGCTTTGTTTTTCAACGCTCGTCACACTCGTCAAGGACATCCAGCTCTTCTTGCAATCAATGATGCGGATGCTCTTTTATATGACACCGATCCTTTGGAACATCGAGCGGTTCCCGGACGTCTTGCATGGTGTCCTACGCTTGAATCCAGTCTACTACCTCGTCGAGGGATACCGGGCGAGCTTGCTCGGCGGACATTGGGTCTGGCAAGAATGGCCAACGGGTCTGTACTTCTGGAGTGTCACGCTCCTCTTATTCTCAGCCGGAACGTTCTTGCACATCAAGTTCCGTAAATCATTCACTGAGCTCGTTTAAGGGAAGGAAATCGCCATGTCTATGATTAAACTCGACCATGTCACGAAACGCTTCGACATGGTCACGACTACGAAAGAAAAATTCAAGCTCTTGTTCAAAAATCAAAGCAAGAGCGTTAAAACCTTTACAGCTTTACGCGATATCTCACTTGAGATCGGAAAAGGAGAAGTCGTCGGTCTCGTCGGAATCAACGGTTCGGGTAAATCGACGCTCTCGAATCTGATTTCAGGAATCATCTACGCGAACGAAGGAAACGTCGCGATCAACGGAGAAGTCGCAATCATCGCCGTGTCCCAAGGATTGAAGAACGTGCTGACAGGACGCGAGAACATTCGCTTGAAATGTCTCCTGCTTGGGATGGACGATGCGGAAATCGAACGTCGGATGCCTGGAATCATCGATTTCGCGGATATCGGTGACTTCATTGATCAGCCAATCAAGAAATACTCGAGTGGGATGAAGTCACGACTTGGTTTCGCAATCGCCGTCAATGTCGATGCCGACATCTTGATCGTCGATGAAGCATTATCGGTCGGTGACCAAACCTTCTATAACCGTTGTATCGATAAGATGAACGAATTCAAGGACGAAGGCAAGACGATCATCTTCGTCAGTCACTCGCTCTCACAAATCAAGAGTTTCTGTGAGCGTGTCGTCTGGCTCGAATACGGTCAAGTTCGACTCGACGGGACGACGAAGGATGTCTTACCGGAATATAAGAAGTTCCTCGCAGAATATAAGAAATGGTCAAAAGAGGAACAACATCAATACCGTCGCGATCGCTTGAAGGAACAAGCAGCAAATGCGCGGTCCGGAAAAGAAAACGTCGATGCTGACGTCAACGTAAAACATCCTGGCTGGATTTTATCAGGTCTCGGATTACTCGCGATTGCGGCAGGTAGTTTGATGGTCATTGATGAGACACCATCTTTGACGAATCTTAGCGACGCAATCATGAAGTTCTTCTAACGTTTTACCAGATGCCTCTGTGCATCTGGTTTTTTTGTGCCCAAAGAGTAGGAATCCTGAAAAGGAGTGGAGAAAACTAGTAAGTGAGAGAAGAAATATCGGAAGAGTATGCGAATGCATCAAAAAAAACGGAGTCGAGGACTCCGCTTTCATCAGGTTTGTGAGCGATCCATATACGTTTTGACTCGTGGTGCTTCATATGTGGCGAAGCGTTCTAAGAGACGATCCGGATCCGACTCGACGACCAGCATCGCTCGGTGTTCGGGAATCAAGAATCCTTGACGTTCCATCGTGTCGAACAGGGCAATCAAGGGGTCATAGTACCCGTCAATGTTGAGTACACCGCACGGTTTTTCATGCAGACCGAGTTGTGCCCACGTGAAGACTTCGAAAAACTCTTCCATCGTTCCGGGTCCGCCTGGAAGAATAATGAAGCCATCGGCCAGCTCTGACATCTTTGCTTTCCGCTCGTGCATCGAGTGGACGAGGTGCAATTCAGTCAGTTCCGGGTGTGCTAATTCCTTTTCTTGTAGAAAGTGGGGGAGGACACCGATCGCTTGACCTTGAGCCGTAAGCGTAGCATCCGCGACAGCTCCCATCGTCCCAACGCGGGAACCGCCGTATACGAGTCCAATGCCGTGAGCGGCGAGCGCTAGACCAAGCTTCTCAGCAGCCTCGCGAAAGACTGGATGCGCACCATCTTTAGAACCACAAAATACTGCAAGTCTATTCATGAACAGAACCTCCTTTGTTATTGTCACCATAGCATATTCGGTGAGCGAACGGCAGAGGAGACCAGGAAGGAGATCGGTATGCGACCACGTACGATCGTTTGGCTCGTCCTAATTATCGCAGCAATCAATTTGGGACTTGGGATATGGATGCCGGATACGTCGACTCGGACAACAATTAGTTCGATACTACTAGGTGTGATTCTCATACTCGGTATATTTTATGTCATCGCGTTACGACAATCATCAAAATAAAGAGAGCTGGTTCGACTCGTGTGAGTTGAACCAGCTCTCTTTTTTGTTTGTTACGAAATTTCATCATGATGGAATATTCAAAAAAATCTATTTTCATACACAAGTTCGACATATTGATGGATGATTTGTAAAAAAAATGCAGTATTCGGGACATATGACCCGCGCCAAAAGTAATAGAAAGTGAAAATAATGTGTAAAATACCATAAATATTCGTATTCGAATATTTAGAGGGGGTCTAAGGTTATATGATGTTGTTACGAAGCCATACGAAAAATAATAGGAGGTTATTTAAATGAACTTGAAAAAGAAATTAGGTTTAGCGATTGCAGCTTTATCATTGTCTGTTACTGTTGGTGCTGGCGTTGCTAGTCAGCTTGAAACTAATGTAGCGATCAAAGGATTGCCACTCGAGTACTCAGAAAGAACAGACCTAGCGATTAAAGGACTGCCACTCGAGTATTCAGAAAGAACAGACTTAGCGATCAAAGGATTACCACTTGAGTATGCTCCAGCTTTCGATGTAGCGATCAAAGGATTGCCTTTAGAGTATTCACAAAAAACAGATGTGGCTATTGATGGAATTCCACTTGAGTACGCAGTAAAACGAGCTTAATTGAAATTCGTATATTGATACAGCTATTTGGCTAGATATTCTTCTTTCATCGTTTTAATAATTTTTTGATACTCTTTCATTCCTAATAATTCAAACAAAAAATATGATTTATCAAAAGTTCTAATAATTTCTTGTGATGGAGCACCTAATTTATCTAAACAAGCAGCTCTTTGAGAGTACAATTGTCCGAGTAACGACATATCTTTAAATTTTAAGCTTGTTTCAATTGCTTCATCAATTATAGTAAGTGCTCGATTATGTTTTTGAAATTCTAAAAGAATCTTTGAAAAATTATACGAAATTCTAATTCGATCGACGATTAAATCATCATTGTCAAAGTTGAGATTTAATATTTCTTCATAAACATTGATACTGTATTGAAAACTTCTATTTTCAGAATACAGATTCGCAATCGCAGATTTAATTCGAATTAGCATATTCGGTGAATAATATGAAGTGGAGTATTCATTAGATAGATTTTGGAGCTCTACTATACATGTACGGTAATCGATTTTTCCTAGTCTATACGAGCAAATGAAGAAATAATATTTATATAATAATGAATGTTCAAATGAAGTATTAGCGTTAGATAGTGCGACTTTACTTTGTTTATAAATGCCTTCAAAGTCCTGATTTCTAAATTTATAAAGTAATTCTTCGTCAATCGTTCGTAAATTCGTTTGTTGATTTGTAGGGTCTAAGAACGCTGACAATGGAACTTGTAATCGCTTTGATAAAGCATACAATAATTCGACTGTCGGCGAATGCGTATCACTCTCGATCTTACTGATCTCTGCTTGACTGCAAATTCCGTTTGATAAATCTTTTTGTGTCAGATTATGTTTCTTTCGCAGTCGGCGTAATGCTAAGCCGATTTGCGGTGACATGAATTGATCCATCGGCTCCTCGTCCTTTCGTAAAGATTGAACTGGTACAGGGTACCAATTTCTATTATAGAAGCGAACTGAACGGGATACCACTGATTTACTAGATTTCGTATCAATGTTTCAACGACCATCTCACTTGATTCAGAAAGGGGTACAACCATGACACTCATCTTAAAAGAAACGCGACGTAACATGACTTCATGCGCTTGGTGTCTCAATCCTGCTACCGTCTCCGTCGCCCCCCTCGCTCATCGGGAAATGGACCGGACTAATACGAAACCAAAAGCAACTGTTAAATCGGCTTAATACACACAAAAAGGACTTCATTCGGATCGTAGAGAATGAAGCCCTTTTTTCAATCACTTGACGAGAAAGGAGAGAGGACATGATCGGATTATCACTTTTATCGGAACAAGACGGCTGGCTGCAACGTTCCTTGCCATCTACCGCGATGCAGACTTTTTGTGAGAGACATCGTATTTCAATCGATGCCTTTGATTATGATACGCATACGTTTCATGATTTACTCGATTACATGGATTTTCAGGAATATGAGCACTACGTCTTCGTCCTCCAAGGAGAAGGGGAGCGTACGTTGCGTCTCGTTGCCTATTTGCAACACGAGATGCTACACGTCCAGTTTCATTTGATCCGGCAGAACGGGGAGGTTCTGTTCGGTCAACCGGATTTCCTGAACGGTCTCTTCTTACCGCAGGAAGAGATACCGGTTTCGGCATCCGTTCCGGCTGTTCATCATGCTCTCCTTTCGTTGATGACGGGTGTCTATCCGGCATCCGTGCCGCACCATCCGCAACCGCTGCGTCATGTCTATATCGAGGACAGCTCATTGTTGGACCGGATTCCAGTAGACAGTTTTCAATTGATGACAATCAATAGTGTCATCTATTTTGACCATCCGATGCGGCACGATCTGCCGATCATCGAACTGATGAGCAGGACCCCGATTTTGTTGACGTTCTCAGATGGTTTATCTCCGTCACTTGCGTCACAGCTGACAGTGTTATCTCGCGATGCACTTGCCGAGCGGTTACAAGACTGGCAGCAAACGGGGTGCATTCAAAACGATCAATCGATGGGGATTCTCGATTATGCGACAGTAAGCGGATTACGCGTCTCGCATCGCCTGTTCTTTTTTGCGGACGGGATTTACGCTGATCGACAAAAAACGATTCAGTTGAGTGCGGATATTTCAAGCGATATTGAATGTCTTCGAGAACAGCAACCGCAACCGGAGGCGCTCGCGTCGCAAACGGAACTGGAGTTGTTTCCGTTGTTGTATCAACTGGCAGGGTCGTTTCAAGGGACGAGCCGTTTCATCACCCCTTACTCGGATCTTGAATTACCCCGGACGTCTGGACGGATTGGACCGTTAACATTGATCGGCATTCAAAATGAGGAAGGGTGTTTTGCGTTCGATCGAACGACGTTACGTCTGTTCGAGACGAACGAAGCGTTCCTCTGGATTTTAGAAGCGGATCAAAAGGAACAATTCGACGTGTTGCCAGAGCGACTCGGCGCAGATTATGCGGAAGCGATTCAGCATTACAAGGAGTTGATGTATCATGGGTGAGGTCTTATTTGGTCCGTTTTTGCGTAAAGGTAGCTACTCCCGTGTCCAAGTGCTCGATCATGTACAGGCAGATGAACGAATTGGTCGATTGTACCAAGAAGCACAACAGTTAAATGAAGTCGATGAGTTGATGCTCTATCGACGTTATCTACAAAAAGGAGAGCGGATCCTATTTTACGGAACGTTTGATCCATCCCTGTTTAATCTTTTGTCGGACGAGGGGTATGACCTTTATCTGATCGAACCGGAAGCTGCGCGGACGAAACAGATCGCGGAGCGCTATCAACATAAGATCTACGGCTGGAGTCATGACGTGACGGACGTCGTCGGACCTGAGTATTTTGACCGGATCATCTTACCGGGAACGACGATTTTACGTTATACACGCGGAGAACTGCTGTTGTTCTTCCGCAACATCCGTCAGTTGCTACGACAGGGTGGACGCTTGCTCGTGTCCTTGCATCACATCGATCACCTAAAATCAATTGTCCATCCGATTGCGACACGACGCTTTCAAAAGACATTACTTTTCTATGGCTATCATATCGATGGGGAACGTCTCTTGTTCAACGCTTATCTCAAATCCGGACAAGAGGAAAAAGTCAGTTATGCGGTCGAATATCTATACGAACCAAAAACGCTGTTTGAATTTGCGACGTTATCGCGTTATCATGGACAATTTCTATATGAAGGAAAGACAATGATGGTATTGGAGTTCGAAAAACAATAAATGCAAAATATAATGTAATAATAAAATAAAAAATATATGTAATATATTGGTTTGAATAGGTCTAAAGACTGGGTAATGAGATACAGTAGTTTCCTTTGCACGATTCAAAGTACATCATAAGAAAGAGGAGCCGGATGTATCATGGAAAATCAGAGCGGAAGTACCTTTCAACAAAGTTGTCTATCGTTCATTGAGACCTTGTTTCCAGACGAACCTTTTCATTTCTTAGAAGAATCGAAAGCGATGGACGCCTTTGGTTATCCCGGTCGTCAATTGTTTTTCGCTTCACCTGCCCGTACTTTGAAATTCACTGTACTCGAGCAGGCGCATAAGCATTACACACGTGTATTCGTATCCGAGAAAACAAGCGAAAATACGTTTTTTCGTCAGTTATTAGAAGCAACATATGACGACAATCAATTATACATCGATCATATCGTCCAAACAGAATAAAAAAAGAGATCAAAATCAGCTGATTTTGATCTCTTTTTACGCTTCGATAGAAGAAAGACCCCGCTTTAATGCTTGATCAATGGACGTTGCCATCTCATCCCGGACAGGTGATGAGACGAGTCGACCATCAAAATAGATTTCCTTCGATAGACTGAGATGAACCAGTAAATCTTCAAGAATGAGCTTTAGATCAAGCGGTTGCGATGGTTCAAGCGCTTGTTGCATGAATTCACTCAATGAAGGATGCTGTACATACTTCGGATCGATGAGATCAATGATCGTCGTGTCTAAAGCAAGAGCCAATCGTTCCAAAACTTGAGCAGAGGGAATGCGCTGACCACGTTCGTAAGCGGAAATGTCCGTTGCTGATTCACCACACCGTTCACCTAAAAATTTTTGAGTATACTTGTGTTGTTTGCGCAATTGCATGATTTTTTTACCTAGTGCACGATTCATGGCACTCCACTCCTATTCTTCAGCTCATTCTTTATAGTACTAATTAACCACTTTCAGTATAAAAGAAACCTGATAAATGTAAAATATCGTTTTTCAAGGAAACTAAAAAAATGAACTGGGTTAAAATAGAAATTGATTTTCGGAGATAATCGCCTATCGTTTCTGTCCGTGCTATTCTAAAGTGATATCACATAAGGGAGTGTCTTCATGAAAAAAATCACCTGGTCCGGCTATGTCGTCTTTGCCGTCCTATTGATCCTCTTCATCTCAAGTTCGATGCCCTATCAGGAGCAATCGATCAAACCTGGTCTATCTCGCTATATCCCATTAGGATTCGTCGATCATCTACGATTCATCTCCTTCTCGTATCATGGAGAAGTCAGTGTAGCGGCGCTCGGACGCAGTGGATTCATTGAATTTTTCATTCGTAAAGCAGCGCACGTCTCGACGTTTCTCGTATTAGGTATCGGTTTGATTGATTTGACGCGTCGTCGTTTGACACCGGGTCTTGCCGTCTTGTTCGCTTACTCATTAGCAATCACCATCGCTGTGTTTGATGAGTTTCATCAAATTTTAACGGGTGACCGGACTGGTCTCGTCCAAGATGTGTTACTCGACGGAACCGGAGCATTGATCGGAATCGGATGCTATCTGCTCGTTCGTAGGAAAAAAGTACAGCGCCAAGCAGGAAGTCTTTCTTTCTGGCACGAAAAGAAAAGGCATCACTTTTAACGAAGGAGATGGCCCTATGAAGACTGCCCATTTGTTGATGACAAGCGTCGGTCGCCGGACGAAACTGGTCGAGTACTTCGTTCGTGAGATGCCGGACGGTCACGTCAGTACTGCGGATTGTAATCCACTTGCACCGGGTCTTTATATGACGGAGCGTCATCATCTTGTCCCGCGCATCGACGCACCGGGGTATATCGATCATCTACTAGAGTTGTGTCAGCGGGAAGGCGTAACGGCGCTGTTGTCATTGATCGATCCCGAACTGGAGTTGCTCGCAGCGGCAACGGAACGATTTGAAGCGATCGGTGTCACGGTCCTTGTCTCACCGATGGATGCGTGCCAGTTATGCTTTGATAAATACGCTATGTATACGTATTGTGTCACGGAAGGGATTGCCCATGCACGGACATATGCGACGCTCGACGCATTTAAAAATGCGCTCGCGCAAGGGGAAGTCGCATTTCCAGTCTTCGTAAAACCACGTAACGGCAGTGCTAGTCTTCATGTCCAGGTTGTCTCCTCCCTTCAGGTCGTCGAAGGATTGTTCGCTGTCCATCCGAATTTATTGATTCAGGAATACTTAAGAGGACAAGAGCTTGGCGTTGATGTGTATGTCGATTGGCTGACGCATGAAGTGACGGATATTTTCATTAAGGAGAAACTCGTCATGCGCGCAGGAGAAACGGATAAGAGTCGCTCGGTCAAACGCGACGACGTCTTTGAATTGATTGAGCAGGTCTTAGCGGGAACTCGTCTCGTCGGTCCACTAGATTTTGATCTGTTCGATGTGGACGGAACGCTCTACTTGTCGGAAATCAATCCACGATTTGGTGGGGGGTATCTTCATGCCTATGAGTGTGGGGTCAATTTTCCGAAAGCGATCCGAAACAATCTCCACGGGCAACGCAATCCTCGACGGATCGGGGCGTATACGGAAGACATCTATTTGTTGAAGCACGATACGGTGACACTATTGCCGGCATCTTTACTTGAGCAGATCGAAAAATCATGATACGCACGAAAAAGGAGTGATCCGGTAACGTACCGGGTCACTCTTTTTTAGATGGAAGAAAAGGATTAGGAAAGAGAAACGCGTGCACGCTTGAGGCATTGCACGGCGGAGGTCCAGCTGCCGAAGAGGGCGTTGATTGTCGAGGTGCTCGGAACCGAGCGACCTTCTGCCCATTTTCGGTAATGGATGATGCTGAGAGAAGGTAATTCTTCTTGTGCCTGCCGCAGTGCTTCAAGGACGTCTTCTTCGACCCATTTCCGGCGAGGTGGAGCGATGTCAAGGCAAGCGAGAGCATCTGCCCACGAACCATATTTACGGGCAATCGTCGCGACTGTCGGATGTCCATTTTCCTGTGCCCAAATCGCATACGTCTGTGTTGTCAGACGCGGAAGGACATCGGAAGCTTCAAGTAAAGCAGTGATGATCCGTTCTTCCGTCATCGAGATGGAGCGTGTCATCTCGATCTGTGCTTCTTCAAGCGCACGTGACCAAGAGCCGAAACGTAAGTTGATCAGCGTCAAGGATGGACCGTGTTTGGCCTTTGCCCACTCCCGGTAGCTATTACTATGGAAGGGATGTAAACGTGTCGATGCTTCCTTGATGAAAGTAAGAATCTCTTCATCTGAAAAATACGGACGGATCGATGAGAGACCAGCGGCTTGGAGTGCTTCACGCCAAGAGCCGAATACATTGATGATCGTCGTGATCGATGGAATGTCTTTTCCGACCGACCAGCGCGCATATGTCTTTGCGTCGAGAGAGGGATATTCGATACTAGCTTCGATCAGGCTATCGATGACTTGTTGTTCTGTCCATTTCTTCATGATGTCATACCCCTTTCGTGTAGGTGCGTCTAGGTGTGGGTACTGTCGTGAGGTGGAGGTCGACGAAGCGACGCATAAGCGAGAAGGCTGAGCCAAATGAAATAAAATCCACTCGGTCTGACGAGAACACTTTCCGTGAATTGGAGTAACCCGAGCCAGCTGGCTAGCAAGAGCGCGAGGAAAGCGAGATCCGTCGTCTGAATGCGAAGCAGTCGATAAAACAGATACAGAAAGACTGCACCGTACAACAGACAACCGATGAGACCGAATTCGTAGAGAAACGTGATCGGTGTGCTGTGAAATGTATAAAGAATCCGTTCCCCGAGTTGTTCCTGCATTCCACGCGGGGCACTTCCGATCCCGTGACCGAACCAGAGCGCGTCAGCGGAAGCGTGCCATCCTGCTTGCCAAAGCGTAAATCGTCCGTTAAGACTGAGCAGACGAGGAAGCAGACCTTGAAATGCGAAGACGGCACATAAGATCAGGCTTCCTGTCACATAACAGGCAGCTACCTGCATCCGGCGTCTCGTTCCCGGAACCATTCGAATACTCGTCAAGAGTGCCAGGAGGACGAAGGAGTAGATTCCTGTCTGCGAACCGCTCCTTAGCAAAGCAATGACGATCAGGAGTAAGAAAACAGCGTGCAGAAGACTTTGCCAACGTGGAAACTGTCGCAGTAGATAGACCCAAGCAAGCAGTCCTCCCGGAACGAGCCACGCTGCGAACGTATTCGGATTGTTCATCAGTCCAGCAAGGCGAAGGAATGAACCTTGCTCTCCGACATACAGCTGAGGAAACGACAAAGGACCGATTCGAAGCCATTGTAGGTTTTCGACCGGAACATACTCTGTGCCAAACGAGACGATGAGTGCGTAGGAAGCGAGAAAGACGGCTTGTCCGTAAAGGAAGTAATACAGAAGACGATGCCATTGATCGATCGATGTACGTGAGAGCGAAGAGACGATGCCGACGAAAAGCCAAGTCGAAATGAGGTAAAGCGAAGCAAGGACACGATCCGTATTCGCGTTAAAAAAGAAAAATACAATATGAAATGTCAGATAAATCAGAAAAATAAATCCGATTTGATGTCCAGTTGTTCGATTGACGCGATAGAACGGTCGTAAGATGAACCAACAGACGCTGAACAGAACGATGTAGGCAGGAAGCAACCAAAGTGACCACTGTTTAGGTAACACTTCGTCCGTAAAGGATAGAGGACGAATCCAAACATCGAGCATGATCCAAATGACTAGGATGGATAAGGCAAACGATGTGGGTATATTGACTGATTTTAACATGATTTCTAAAGACTATCCACCCTTCATATAGGACTTATTACCGATTCAAATACTTTTTAATCGTCAAATTTGTATTTACCCTCATATTTTAAAAAATCATGCATACCAATGAAAAAATATTAAGAAAAACGCAATCATTTTTTCGTGAATCGCGTTTTTTTTGTGACATGAATTCCTGCTGTGAACTCGCGTCACGCAAACGAGATAGCTACCGAAAAAAATATAATCATTTTCACCAAGCTCTAATTGTTTTGGAATTCGATTGGAAATAAGGTGTAGACATAACCAATGTCCATCCATTCGGTCAAGCTAGAAAGAGGTGAACAACAGTGAGCTCGATGCATCAAAGAAAAACCTTTGGAGATCATCTGACGACACTCCGACGCGGCTGGTGGCTACTGGCACTCTTCACGATGCTCTTCGCAGGTGCCGGATATGCACTCAGCACGTATGTCATTCCGAAGACATATGAAGCGACGGCCTACATCCTCGTCGTTCCTCAAGCAAACGCAGAGGCGACATCGACGCCGACACTCGTCAGTACCTATCAAGATATCTTGCGAAGCCCAGAGGTCGTCGATCAGGTCGCCCAAAAGATGAACGTCACCGACAAGCGATTATTCGATTTGACGGATCGTCTGACGGTCTCGAGCAATCTCGATTCGCAAGTCATCGCCTTATCCATCACGGATCGTTCAGCGGAGCAGGCAGCCATTCAGGCAAATACGATGACGGAAGTCTTCCAGGATTATCTCCCGCAACTGATTAACACGAGTAAGACGGAAGTCTTCTCCAGTGCACGAATTCCAACGAAGCCCGTATCCCCGAACATTTTGATGAATACGGGAATCGGTGGTGTCCTTGGTTTAATGCTCGGACTCCTGATCGTCTATTCGCGCTCGTTAAGCAAAAAAGAAGTGACACGTGAAGCGACCGACAGTTATCCGAAAGTCATTCCCCGGACGCACTCATGAGAGAGGAGAGGAGACACCATCATGCAGCATTCCCCGCTTACCCCGTATCGTCGGCAGTTGAAGATTGGACTCCTTCGCCTGATCGACGCCGGAGTCATCGCACTCGCAACCGTAGTAACGTTCTACTTCTTTAATCCGCTCCATCTCACCGTCAATTTCGAGTTACAGGATGCGCTCGAAATCGCACTCATCCAGTGGATTGCCCTCACCTTCGTCGCTCATTGGATGCGTTTCTATCAAATCATCTGGCGCTACGCGAGTTTACGTGATCTCGCCGTTCTCCTCGTCGTCGTCCTTGCCAGCAGTTTCGTTTTACTTGGTCTTGAATATGCGTTGTTCGACTTTGCGGTCGAACGGGCGATCTTCTTGCAGACAGGACTTGTCTTGAACGGTATCTTATTCGTCCGGTTGTTGATTCGTGGCCGTAGTCTCAGACTCGTTCCGGAGCATAAGACGCTCGGCAAACGAACGCTAATCATCGGTGCCGGAGCTTCCGGACAGATGATCACGAAAGAACTGAAACAAAAGAAATCGCATATCTTAAACGTCGTCGGATTACTCGATGACTCGCTTGAACTACGCGGGATGCGAATTCACGGTGTTCCTGTCATCGGAGCGATCGAGCAACTTGAATGCATCATCGAGGAACAAAAGATTGAAGCGGTCGTCCTCGCGATCCCGTCCTTATCGTATCCGCGACGAATCGAACTGTTGAATCGAATTAAACAGACGCAAGTCGAGGCGCATACGTTACCGATGCTCGTCGAACTCGCTTCCGGTAAGGTCTCGATTCAACAAATCCGTGAAGTCTCAATCGCTGATTTACTCGGACGGGAACCAGTCGAGCTTGATATCACGGAAATCGAACGAAGCGTGCATGGAGCGACGGTCCTCGTCACCGGTGCCGGTGGATCAATCGGTTCCGAGATTTGCCGGCAACTGATTCGTTTTCGTCCTGAACGACTTGTTCTTCTTGGACACGGTGAAAACAGTATCTACCTGATTCGCCGGGAACTCGAGTGTCTCAGCCAGGACATCCAGTTCGAATCCGTCATCGCCGATGTACAGGACAGTGACCGGATGCTTGAAGTCATGCGACGCTTCGAACCGGACCTTGTCTATCATGCGGCAGCCCATAAGCACGTCCCGCTGATGGAGGATAATCCGAGCGAAGCCGTCAAGAATAATATCTACGGAACACGTAACGTCGCCCGAGCAGCAGAAGCGGCTGGAGTCAAACGCTTCGTCATGATCTCGACCGATAAGGCAGTCAACCCGACGAGCGTGATGGGCGCGACGAAACGAATCGCTGAGATGGTCATCCAGCAGATGGCAAGAAATAGCGAAACGACGTTCGCCGTCGTCCGGTTCGGCAACGTCCTCGGAAGCCGCGGTTCCGTCATCCCACTTTTCAAGGAACAAATCGCGAAAGGTGGACCGATCACGATCACCGATCCCCGGATGACACGTTACTTCATGACGATTCCGGAAGCGAGTCGTCTCGTCATTCAAGCGAGTGTCCTCGCAAAAGGTGGCGAAGTGTTCGTCCTTGATATGGGTGAACCGGTCCACATCACGACACTTGCGAAAAACTTGATTCACTTGAGTGGATTTACAGAAGAACAGATCCCGATCGTCTATAGCGGGATTCGAAAAGGGGAGAAACTTTACGAGGAACTGCTCGCTCGTGATGAGGTGCATGACGAACTCGTCTTCGAGAAGATCCTCGTCGGAAAGACACGCCCGTTCGGCTCCGTCGATCCGTACTTGCGTGAGATCGCCCAAGCGCTCGATCGGGACGAGACACTTCGCCAGTATTTATTAGAAGTGACGAACGAGACTGATGCCGACCCAGTCGCGCCGACGATGCGGATCGCTCGTAAATAGAGAGGGGGGAGAACGATGAAAACGGTCCGGCTGTCTCGCTTCAATCTCATTTTCATTGCGGATACAGCATATTCATTGCATCAATGGATGATTTTGACGCTCCTGATCAAATGGAGTACACCGCTCAATATCGGCTACTTCAATTACGCCCTTGCCATCACCGCACCAATCGTCATGTTCTGTTGGTTGAATGCCAGTACGATCCTGACGGCAGAGAGGGCTGGACTGACGAACTTCTGGCTCTTCATCAAGACCCGTTTTTCGCTCCTCTCGGCAGGTGTGTTCGTCCTCCTTGGTGTCTATTATTTCTTCGGTGAAGCGAACATCTTACTGCTGACGTTACTCGTCTATCTCAATAAATACATGGAGTCGTTCGCTGATCTCGGATACGGCTTCTTACAGGGACACACTGCCTTCAAGGAAGTCGCCATCTCGAAGATTTTTCGCAGTCTCCTGAACGTCTCAGGCGCAGCACTCGTCCTCTTTACGACCCATTCGATCCAGGGATTCGTCATCGCCTTGATCACTGGGAACTTGATCATGTTACTCGTCTACGATCTCCCGACGATTCGCCGGGTCGGTCGTGGTTTTGACAATCAAGCGCTCGACTTACGATATCGATCCGGTAAGGAGCTGTTCCTTAAAGCGATGCCACTCGGGTTCGTCGCTCTACTGATCGCCTTGAACGCGAACATCCCACGGTTATTCGTTGGACATGCGATCGGCACCGAAGAGCTCGGATATTATGCCAGCATCGCCTATCTACTCGTACTTGGTAGTCTGTTCATCCACTCTTTGATTGCTGTCTTATTGCCGAACTTCTCGTCAGAGACTGGAGAACGCCAAAGTTTACCGGAACTGCGCAAGCTGACACGGTCGATGTTACTGATGACGAACGTCGTCGGGATCCTCCTGATTCTTGGAGCAATCTTCTTCGGAAAGTGGGGTTTGACGATTTTCTACAATGCGTCGTTCGTCAAATATCATCTGATTTTCGTCTTGATGATGGTCGCGTCGTTGTTCTTCTATAATTCGACCGTCATTCAAGCACTACTGACCGGCTTCCAGCAGTTTCGAATCCAGACACTCTCGATCTTCGGCAGTGTCGTCGTCAATCTCGTCGCTTGTAGCCTCTTGATTCCGTTGTACGGACTATACGGGGCGACGATTTCATACACACTTTGCGCGGTCACTCAAATCGTCCTACTGTTACCCGCGCTCTATCGCTCCTTGTATCCACGAAACGTCGCCCTCGTCGTCGAACAAAGCAGTTAAGGAGGGAAGAAGATGCGACCCATTCTCTTACTCATCGTCATTGAAGCGCTCGTTTGTCAATTCGCCCGGTCGCTCTTCCCGGACACGTACGTGACCGCCTTGCTGCTCATCAACTCGGTGTTGTTTCTCTATTACCTACTCCGCCAAGCCGAGACGACGCCGCTCTATCTTGTCTTCATCACCGCTTTCTTCGTCCGATTGGTTTTGATGTTCATCGATCTCGAACTGTTCCGCTTACCACCGCACAGTGGGGACGATACGGAAGCCTTTCATCTCGAAGGTGTCCAAATCTTCACCGACCCGTCGACCTTCAATGATGTCGTCCGCGGCACCTATTCCAAGTTTCTCGGAATCTTCTATCTGATGTTCGGACCGGAACGAATCCTAGCTCAGTTCTTCAACGTCATCCTTGGCGTCGTCGCCGTCGTCATTCTAGCAAAGACGTTACAGCGATTACGTTTACCGGAACGATACGTCTTCGGTGCAACACTCATCTTCGCGTTCTTCCCGCAAGGATTGTTGCTCTCACCGATTCTCTTACGGGATCAGATCGTCGCTCTTGGTATCGTCTACACGCTTTATTACATGGTGCATTGGACGGAAGAGAAGTCCGGCAGGTACATGATTCTCGCGTATCTCGGCTACTTCGTCAGTACGATGTTCCACTCCGGTCTTGCCGTTGGAATCGTCGTCTTACTCGTCTACTTCTCGTTTTATAGCCATGAGACACGACGCATGGACTTTGAACCGACCAAGGTACAGCGACTAATTTTCCAAGTACTCGTCGTCGGCTTCATCGTCTACAGCTTCCAAGACGTCTTGTTCGCGAAGTTCACCCACGTCTCGGAAAACGGACAGCTGTTCAGCGGGATGAGTTACGATCGTGGCGGCTCCGCTTACTTGAACGGATTGACGGTGACAGGTCCAGGCGACATGATTCTCTACTCACCGATCCGGATGATCTACTTCCTGTTCTCACCATTCCCGTGGCAGTGGTCGAGTGTCATGAACATCCTGATTTTCTTCCTTGACGCCGTCTTCTATTTCATCGGTTGTTTTGCCATCATTCGGTCGTTCAAACTGATTCGTCAGCATCCGTTCGTCAGCGTCCTCTTCTTCTTTTTCCTTCTTTTTGCACTCAACGCGTTGATCTTCGGTCTTGGAACCGGCAACGTCGGAACGGCCATTCGACACCGGTATAAGTTGTTCCCGATGTTACTCATCGTCTATACATCCGTTCACTACATGCGCCTGCAAGCGCGCCACTACTTCGAGGAGGTCGAACACCGTGCCGAATAAAACGATCTTAATCACTGGTATCGCTGGCTTCATTGGATTTCATGCCGCACGTCGTTTTATCCGGGAGGGTTACCGGGTCATCGGACTCGATGAAGTAAACGACTATTACGACCCGACGTTAAAAGAAGCCCGACTTGCTGAACTCGGCACGAACTACACGTTTTACCGGGTCTCGCTCGAAGAGACGGGAGACGTCGCGCGAATCTTTGAACAGGAATCAATTGATCTCGTTCTCCACTTGGCAGCACAGGCAGGCGTACGCTACAGCATCGACCGACCAGACGTCTACATGACATCAAACATCGTCGGTTTTCTCTCGATTCTAGAAGCGTGTCGCCATCATCCCGTCGAACAATTGATTTACGCTTCCTCAAGTTCCGTCTATGGATCGAATACGAAGATGCCGTTCGCGACGACGGATGCCGTCGATCATCCGCTAAGTCTTTATGCCGCTTCAAAGAAAGCGAACGAACTGATGGCGCATACGTATAGCAGCCTTTACGGCATCAAGACGACAGGGCTTCGCTTCTTCAGCGTCTACGGTCCATGGGGGCGCCCGGATATGGCACTGTTCAAATTCACGGAGGCAATTGCGAAGGGCGAACCAATCGATCTCTACAACTACGGCGAGATGGGACGGGACTTCACCTACGTCGACGATATCATCGAAAGCATCTATCGTCTGTTCCAGACTGAACCGGAAGTCGACGCGACGTTTGACGCGTCAAATCCCTTACCGGATCGTAGTAACGTCCCGTATCGCGTCTACAACATCGGTAGTCATAGCCCGATTCGCTTAAGTGAATTCGTCGCCTTGATTGAACGACGGCTCGGTAAGACGGCGATCAAGAACGGGATGCCGTTACAGCCGGGTGACGTCCCGGAAAGTTTCGCCGATGTCTCCTCACTATTTGAGACAATCGGCTACCGACCACAGACGACGGTCGAAGCTGGTGTCAATGCATTCATCGACTGGTACGAGAGCCATTACTTGATGAAGGAGGAAATCCAAGATGGCGCTTAAAGAGAATATCTACTATCGCTCTCCAATTTTCATCCAAAATTGGCTGACCTCGTTATACGGTCGGAAGTTGATGCAAGAACGCTACGGTCACTTCTATGAGCAAAAGATGAAGGAGCTCCGGATGAAGGACCGGACGCGGGATTACCAAGCGGAACAACTCGAACGTCTGAATGCCTTTCTCGCGTTTGTTGTGGCGCATACACCGTATTACAGACAACTCTTTCACGAACATGACATCCAGTTACCGTTTACGTCACTCGAGCAGCTGAAGACGATTCCGATCCTTGAAAAAGAGACGCTTCGCCAAAACAATGATGCGTTCATGTCCCGTGTCGATGCGCCGGTCCGCGGACGGACAGGAGGAACGAGCGGAAAGTCGCTCCAAGTCGCGTTCATGCGCGAGGATGTCCAGGAACGGATGGCCCATCTTGATTACTTCAAGGAACTCCACGGTTTCAAGGCCGGAATGCGCCGGGCAAGCTTCACCGGTCGGACGCTGACAGCCGTCGATCAAACGAAACCGATCTTCTGGCGGATGAACCGGCCACTCAATCAGTTGCTCGTCTCGATCTTTCACATGAAGGAAGAGAACTTCCCAGCTTATATCGAGGAGCTGAATCGTTTTCAACCACGCGCACTCGACGGAACACCGACGGCGATGGTCGAAATCGCCCGTTATATGCTGAAACACCACATTAAACTGGATATCCCGCTGATTGCCATCTTCCCGACATCAGAAACGGTGACGGAGGAGATGCGCTCCATCCTTGAGGAAGCGTTCGGCGTCCCGGTCTTTGATCAATACGGTTCCTCGGAAGGGGCACCAATCATCTCAGAGTGTCGCCATCATAAACTGCATCTGCACCACGAAACTGGCATCATCGAACCGTATGGAGAGGACGGAGAAGTCGTCGTCACCTGTTTTACGACACGCGGCACACCGCTGATTCGTTACCGGATCGGTGACCGGATGACACTTAGTGACGAGACATGCAATTGCGGTTTGAATGGTCCTGTCATCGCTTCGATCGACGGACGGGGAACGAGCTACATCGTCAGTGAGAAGCGCGGCAAAGTCTTCGAAGGAGACATCACGACGATTGCCCGGGAACTGCCGAACTCAGTCTTACGGCTCCAAGTCGAGCAGCATGCGCTCAATCACGTGACACTCCGCTATATTCCGGATGCGAAACGTTTCCAACCGAAGCACGAACAGATTCTCTTGAACGAAATGCGCAAGTTACTCGGCTCCGAGATGAAAATCGTCCTCGAACCCGTCGAACACGTCAAACAAGAACCGAACGGAAAAACATTGATCGTCAAACAGTCGATGAAATAGGAGGAACCCAACATGAACAAGGCAGTCAAACACATCGTAGATACGACAGCAGCCCATACGGGTGCACTTCCCATTGCCAACCGTTCGATTGCCGTCGTCGGACTCGGCTACGTCGGACTTCCCGTTGCCGTTGCGTTCGGTGAAAAGACGGGCGTGATCGGCTTTGACATCAAGGAACAACGAATCCAAGAACTTCAAGAAGGCATCGACGCGACACTCGAACTGAGTCCCTTCACGTTGAAGAACGCAACCGTCGATTATGTCTCAGATCCATCGGCACTGCAGGCGAGCGACTTCATCATCATCGCCGTTCCGACCCCGATCAATGCACAGAACCAGCCGGACCTGACACCACTCTTACGGGCGTCGCACCTCGTGGGTCGCCAGCTCAATAAAGGCGACATCGTCGTCTACGAGTCGACCGTCTACCCAGGAGCTACGGAAGAAGATTGTATCCCGGTTCTTGAAGAAGCGTCCGGCTTATGCGCTGGTGTCGACTTCTTCGTCGGCTACTCACCGGAGCGGATCAACCCGGGTGACCATGAGCACACGTTCAAGACGATTAAAAAAATCGTCTCCGCCCAAGATGAACAAACACTGGATATCGTCGCGGAAGTTTATGAAGCTGTCGTCGAAGCCGGTGTCCACCGTGCCTCATCGATCAAGGTCGCGGAAGCAGCAAAAATCATCGAAAACACACAACGCGACCTCAACATCGCCTTGATGAACGAACTCGCAATCATCTTCGACCGGATGAACATCGATACGCTCGAAGTCCTCGAAGCAGCCGGTACGAAATGGAACTTCCTCCCGTTCCGTCCGGGTCTCGTCGGCGGTCACTGTATCGGTGTCGATCCGTTCTATCTGACGATGAAGGCGGAGTCACTCGGCTACCATCCGGAAGTCATCCTTGCCGGTCGCCGGATCAACGATACGATGGGGCGTTTCATCGCCACAGCGCTCGTCAAGAACCTGATCAAACAGAACATGCCGGTGCTCGGCGCCCGGGTCACCATTCTTGGATTATCGTTCAAAGAAAACGTCAGCGACATCCGCAACTCGAAAGTTGCGAACCTCGTTCATGAAATCGAAGAGTTCGGAATCGACGTCCAAGTGACGGACCGACTCGTCGAAAAGAGTGAGGCAAAACGTGAGTACGGGATCGACTTACTCGAGATGAGTGAACTCAAACCAGCCGACGTCGTCATCTTTGCCGTCTCACACGAAGAATACGTTGAAGGTGGTTGGAATCTGGCACAACACTTACTGAAGGTCGGTCGCGGCATCGTCGTCGACATCAAAGGCATGTTGCCACGAGCAGAACAACCGGAGGGGGTCCACGTATGGCGCCTCTAAAAATCCTTCAAGTCTGTGCTCTCGATACGACGGCAGAGACGATGTTGCAGCCGCTCTTACTCGCTTTACAAAATGCGGGGCACGACGTCGGCATCGCCTGTGCCGACACGGGTGCCTCGGTGAAACTGGCAGCAAAGGGATTCCGGATGCATGACATTCCGATCGAGCGGCGAATCGACTGGACGAGTAACTGGCGGACGATCCGTGAAATCACGCGAATCTTGAAAGAGGATGGTTACGACGCCGTCCATGTCCACACACCAGTCGCCGCTGCCCTTGGACGGGTCGCCGCCAAACGTGCCGGGACGAAGCATATCGTCTATACGGCACACGGTTTTTACTTTCACGAGAAGATGGGGCGGATGACGTATCAGCTAACGTATTCAGTCGAAAAGTGGTTGGCACGTCTCGCGACCGATTATCTGCTCCTTCAAAGCGAGGAAGATTATCAACTCGCCCAGCGCAAACGCTTTAAAGCGAATACCCGGCTGATGCATCTCGGAAATGGCATCGACTTGACCCGCTTCTACCCACGACCACGTGAAGCCGGAGCGCCGTTTACGTTCTTATTCATCGGTCGGATCGTCGAAGAGAAAGGAATTCTCGAACTGCTCGATGCATTCGAGGATGTCGTCTATCGTCACCCGGAAGCCCGTCTCGTCATTGCCGGTGAGATGATGGCAAGCGAGCGCGATCAGAAGACGAAACACTTATTCTTACGGCGGATCCGCGAGATTCCAAACGTCGACTACCTTGGATTCGTCGAAGACGTACCGGGTTTGTTCCAACAAGTCGATGCCTTCGTCTTACCGTCGCATCGCGAAGGCGTACCACGATCAATCATCGAAGCGATGGCGAGCGCAAAACCAGTCATCGCGACAAACATCCGCGGCTGTCGTGAGGAAGTCGTCGAGGGGAAGACAGGCTATCTCATCGAAGTCCGCGATATCACGAAGCTTGCCAAACGGATGAACACACTCGTCGAACATCCTGACCGTGCCAACGAGATGGGACGGAACGGATTTGACCGTGCCATGAAACATTTCAACGAAGCCGACGTCATCAAACGACAACTTGATCTCTTTTCAGCCATGTAAAAGGAGGACGTCATCATGAAACGCACATTCGACTTCACGGTTAGTCTTATCGCTATCTTGATCCTGATTCCCGTCTACGCCCTCGTCGCCTTAGTCATCTATACGAAGCTCGGTCGTCCGATTTTCTTCAATCAAGTCCGCCCGGGTTACAAGGGGGAGTTATTCAAAATCTACAAGTTCCGCACGATGACGAACGAAACGGATGCTGAGGGAAAACTTCTCCCGGATGCAGACCGGATTCCCGCATCACTCGAGTGGATTCGTCGCTTAAGCCTTGATGAGATTCCGCAGTTCTTTAACATTCTCCGCGGACAGATGAGCTTCGTCGGGCCGCGTCCGTTACTCGTCAGTTACTTGAACCACTATACGAAGGAGCAGATGACACGGCATGATGTCCTTCCTGGTCTGACGGGCTGGGCGCAGATTCATGGACGGAACGCGACGACGTGGCAACAACGACTCGAGCAAGATCAATGGTACGCAGCGAATCAGACATTCCGACTCGATCTCTATATCTTGTTCAAGACGTTCAAGATGGTCATCTCGTCAGAAGGGAACTCGACAGCTCATCAGACTGGGATGGGTGAGTTCAAGGGTCTCGACGGAGGTGTTCCCCATGATGTCGTTAAGCGATGAACGGTTGATCCGGGATCCGCGCGAATGGGATGCACTCGTCGCGACCTATCAGCTCGATTGTTATTACGAACATGCTTACTTCGAACTCGCGAAGGAACACGACGAGATTCCTGAGTTATTTTATTATCCGACGGAGTTTGGGACGTTGATCTATCCGTACTTGCGGCGACGGATTCCAGGCACACTCTTTGAGGACATCACGACACCTTACGGCTATGGGGGTCCTTCCTTCAAAGGCATCTGGTCACTCGATCAGATTCGCGAAGCGCGCGAGCGATTCGAACGCTATTGCAATGAGACGGGAATCGTCACAGAGACGGTTCGCTTCCATCCACTCTTGCACAATCAAGAACTGGGTCAATACTGGTGCCATCAAACGGAGATCCTGCAGCCGACCGTGACACTGGAACTAACGGACCCGTTCGAGATGATCGAAAGCGACTTTTCGCAAATGACGCGACGCAACATCCGGAAGGCGCGTCGCGAAGGCGTCACGATTCGTCTGGGACGCCCGGAAGAATACCGGGACTTCGCGCGTCTCTATCAGATGACGATGGACAAACATCAAGCCGATGCCCGGTATTACTTTGATCAGACCTACTTCGATCACTTCGCGGACGGACGAATCAAAAATGTCCTGTTGCTTGCTGAACATGACGGACGGATCATCGCCGGATGTATCGTCTTGACTGGTCGCCAGTTCGCGCATTATCACCTCGGTGCGTCTGATCCCGCATCCTTAGTCCTTCGACCCAACCATCTGTTATTCGCGGAGATGATTCGTTGGGCAAAACAAGCCGGTTTTCAAGCGCTTCATCTCGGTGGAGGCACGACACGATCGAATACGGATAGCTTGCTTGCCTACAAACGATCCTTTAGTGCGAATCAAACGTTTTTTGGACTCGGCACGTCGATTCTGGATGCCACGATCTATGAGCGTCTAACGCGACAATTCGAACGACAACATCCGGAAACTCAAATGGGTCACTGGTTCCCGCTCTACCGGACACCGATTCGTCATCTGTCACCTCGAAGGGAGGAAACATCATGAAACACATCCCACTCTCCATCCCGCATTTAAGTGGTCAAGAAGCCCGTTATGTCACCGAGGCACTCGAGACGAACTGGGTCGCCCCTCTTGGACCAAATGTCGATGCCTTTGAACGAGATATGCAAGCGTACACAGGAGCTGGTGCAACGCTTGCGACGAGCAGTGGGACAGCAGCGATCCATCTGGCGCTCGCGACACTTGGTGTCACGACGGGGGATGATGTCTTCTGTCAGTCCTTGACGTTCATTGCCTCGACGAATCCGATTCGGTATGTCGGAGCGCGACCTGTATTGATCGACTCGGAAGAAGAGACCTGGAACATGTCGCCTGTCGCACTCCGGCGGGCGTTGATCCAGGCGGCAACACGTGGTCGACTTCCGAAGGCTGTCATCGTCGTTCATCTGTACGGTGTCGCCGCGCAAATCGAGGAGATTGCTGCGATCTGTGAAGAGTACGATGTTCCGTTGATCGAGGATGCTGCAGAATCACTCGGGACTCGTGTCAACGGGCGGATGACCGGAACGTTCGGAACGTTCGGAATCTATTCATTCAATGGCAACAAAATCATCACGACGTCAGGCGGCGGGATGCTTGTCGCCAATGATCCGGCTCTGATCGAACGTGCCTTTTATCTCGGAACACAGGCGCGACAGCAGGTCTTGCATTATGAGCATACGGAAGTCGGCTACAATTACCGAATGAGTAATGTCGCTGCCGGGATCGGACGGGGACAGCTCGAAGTCCTCGATCAACGCGTCGACGCACGGCGGAAAATCTTTGATCGCTACGACCGTGCCTTTGCCCCGGACGGCGTCACGTCGCAAGCCGAGCAGCCTGGAACATTCGCCAACCGCTGGCTCAGTGCCTTTCTTTTACCGGGTGGTCAAGCGCAACGCGATGCGATGATTCAGACACTGCAACAAGCGAATGCCGAGTCTCGCCCGGTCTGGAAACCGATGCACTTACAACCC
Organism: Exiguobacterium sp. FSL W8-0210; assembly: GCF_038006045.1. Classification (NCBI taxonomy): domain Bacteria; kingdom Bacillati; phylum Bacillota; class Bacilli; order Caryophanales; genus Exiguobacterium; species Exiguobacterium sp. FSL W8-0210. Next base: position 2,616,648 of record NZ_JBBOUK010000001.1, on the reverse strand, counting down.
GTCTATCGCGACGTACCATTCGTCACAGCAGAAGGGGTTGACGTCAGCCGTCGTTTGTTTGAAGACGGTATCTGCCTTCCGTCTGCTTCACAAATGACGTTCACTGAACAAGCCGTCGTCATCCGAAACGTTCGTCATGCTTTACAGACGACCGTACGCCGGAACGTCCAGTCATGAATATATGGGAAGGGGACATCGTCATGCGCGATATGGAGGAAGCGATCCACGCACTCCGTCTCGCTGCGGACGGGAAGAATGAATTGACGGCCAATACCTATTTCCGCTGGCAACTCCACACTACTCATCCAAGCGTCGCGGAAATCCTGATGCTGTTTGGATCGTGGCAAATCGCTTTGGAACGAGCAGGCATCGGGCATGCCCGCTTGACGTTCACGAAATCGGAAATCATTGACGCCTTGCGTCAGGCACGTGAGGAACTCCATCCTTTCACGAGTGCGACGTACCGCGAATGGGCACAACAGAAACAAGCACCAAGCCTGACGGATATCGTCCATCAATTCAACTCGTGGCAGCAGGCATTGTCAGAAGCGGATATCTTAAAGGAACGCGTCCAGGAAATGGAACAACGGATCATCGAGTCATTACTGGAAGCGCAAGGGGTCTTGCCGGTCTTGACGAGTCAGACCTACACGAAGTGGGCGGCTGGTCAAAATCGTCCGACCGTCGCAACGATTGCCCGCCGGTACGGCTCTTGGTCAAACGCACTTGAAATCATTGGGATCGAATTCCCGCGCAAACGCTGGCGGGAAGAAGAAGTGCTCGACGTACTTGCTGAAGCCGCTCGGGAAACAGAGCATCTGACGATCGCAAGTTATCAACGGTTCAGTATCGGACGTGATGCGCCAAGCATCGGAGTCATCACTGCCTTGTTCGGTAGCTGGCGCAATGCTTTACTGGTACTCGAAGCAAAACGACCGTCTTGAATTCGAATTGAAGAAAAGGAGAATGGGTGATGAAGAAATGGAAATGGATCGTACTGACACTTACGGGGATTTGCCTGCTCCTTCTCTTTCGTTCAGGCGGATATGTGTATCATAAAGCGAGTCAGACGCTCAAAGAAGTCCAGGTACCGGTCAAAGCAAGCGTTGAGACGGAAAAAACCGTCGAGCAGAAAAAAAGACTCTCGTTTCTCTTACTCGGCGTCGATCAACGAAAAAATGAGACAGGACGGAGTGATACGATCATCGTCGTGACGATTGATCCGAAAACGAATACCAGTCAGATGATCAGCATCCCGCGCGACTTAAAGACAGACATCATCGGCAATGGTTCAAATGATAAGATCAACCATGCCTATGCCTTCGGTGGTCCACAGATGGCGCTTGATACGGTCAGTCATCTGTTAAAGATTCGAATCGACTATTTCGCTGAGATCAATCTAGCGGGCTTTACGGATCTCGTCAATGCGGTGGATGGGGTCAGAGTCAAGAACGATATCAATTTTTCGTACTATGAGATGCAGTTCCCAAAAGGAGAACTATTACTGAACGGGAAGGAAGCACTCGCCTATGCTCGTATGCGGCACGATGATCCACGTGGGGACTTCGGACGACAAATCCGCCAACGGCAAGTCGTTCAGGCAGTCGCCGATAAAATGACAGAGGACTTCTCGATTCGTCGCTTCAATGCTGTCCTCGACGCCCTCGGGAAAAACGTCAAGACGAACGTACCATTTTCCGTTGCCCGGACGGTCGTGACGGACTACCGGGATGCCTTACGAAATGTCGAGACCTTATCACTCGACGGAAAAGGTGGCATCGAATCGGACGGCATCTATTACTGGCATCCGACGAACAAGTCGTTGAAAGAGGTTCAAGCACAGCTGCAGAATGCATTGAAGTGATTGGCATGGAGAGAAAAAATGCGCTAGCAGGACTGATTGATAACGAAACGAACGCTCCTCTCATCCGCGCTTTCCTCAGGCGGGAAATCAGCCGCGGCAACCAACATTTCATGCAGTTTGCCGGGTCTGATTCATCCCTGACGAAAGTACCTATGGCACTTTCTTTTCCTGTAGGAGTCGCAGATGAACAATAGCGTTTTCTATCAAGTAAAAAGATGTCCATCTCCGATTCATGACCGGAAATAGACATCTTTTTTTGATGAATCGATTAGCATGTCACGACGAGCGGATCGTCCGAAGCATCGAGAATTTCATCATCGTATAGAGGAAATAGACGACAGTCAGAATGGCAGCACCGCTCCATAACCATTGGTATGCCGTACTGAAGTAGCCAAACCGAAGACCGATCAGTGCCGGGACGATCAACGTCAACCAGCTTAATACGAGGGCGACGCGGGCAGTGATCGCGTCAATCGGACGATTCATTCCCATCCCAAGGAAAAACAGGCTCCAGAGCAATACCCAGAACAACCATGTCATCCCACCGATGATGTCTGCTGTCGTGAAGCTGACAAATGCATAAAACAAAGCGGCGATCGCAACGAACAAGGAAAACCAACCGACACCGCTTCCGTCAAGATTGAACAGAAATGTGATGCCGACATACACATACGTAAAGGCAAACAAGTAAATGCTCGCGTAACCGAACGTTAACGCCGGATCACCGACAGCACCGATGACAAGATACGTTGCGATGAACGTTTGCAGTAGACCCGTGATGAGACTGAAGACACCAGCACTACGGAGATCGACTTTTCCAAACAAGGTCAAACTATTTAAAAAGAGCGCAACGCCCCCAAATAACAAACTGACATTTCCCACGTAAAAACTCTCCTTCATTAAGACGTCAGACGTCTGATTCTAAAGTTAACTCTAAGATGAATTCGCTTTCAGCGCAAGTATAATTTGAAGGAAAAAGAAAACAGTCTGGATCCCGAAACGGAAAACCAGACTGTTGATGAGTTGATTATTTATTTAAGACGGAGCGAAGTGTCGTCTCGGTTTGGGACAACGTTCCTTTCAGTGTGACGAGACCATATCGTGTCGATCCTTTTTTGATGAAGAAGACGCGTGTGTAGCCAGATTCCGGTGTGTAACCAGTCTTGCTCGCATAAACACGTGTATCTCCTGGAAGCGACGTATTCGTATGATACCACGTCAATGTCCGTGCATACGGTCCTTTAACGGTCGTCTGATACGACTTGCGTCCACTGATCGTCATGAGCGTGCTGTACTTCGCATATGTATTCGCGAGTTTTTGCATATCAGCAGCTGTCGTGTAATGACTTGGATGATAGAAACCGTGTGGGTTCATGAAATGACTCGCACTCATTCCGATTGAACGGGCGCGGTTATTCATGTACGAGACGAACTTCGATTCAGAACCTGCTGTCCGGACAGCGATCGCTTTTGCTGCATCATTACCAGAGCGGATCAGCATCCCGTTCAAGAGTTGACGCATCGTGACTTTATCGCCAACACGGAAACCCGCTACGCTACTGCCAGCAGGGACAGATAACATCGAAGACGTCAGGGTGAACGTTTGATCAAGCGTGCCTTTACGTGCTGCTTCGTCATACGCGACGATTCCCGTCAACAGTTTCGTCGTACTCGCTGGATAACGGCGGACGAAGCTTTCTTTCGTCAATTGATAACTTGACGATCCAAGCTTGAAATACCGCATCGATGCAACCGGATAACTGCCACTCGATGGTTTAGGGCTGCTCGTCGTCACTTTTCGGGCAACTTGGCTAGAGACGTAATAATAATTGACTTTCCCTTTGACCTTATACCAACCGTTCGAGTACGAGACTGCATTGAACTTCGAGTTGTAGGATGCGAGTCGTTTGATGTTCTTTGATGAGGCCGTGCTTGGTGATGTCCGGACGTTCGCTCCAGCTTTCGAGTAGACGACGATTTTGTACGTTTTTACGGAGCTACTCGACACTTTTTTAGCGACTTGGTTCGATAGATAACGATATGTACCTCCGTCCTTGATCTTATACCAGCCATTCGTATACGAGACGGCTGTGAATTTTGCCTTGTACGCAGCGCGTCGGACGATCGTCGCAGACGAGGCTGTACTCGGCTTCGAGCGGATGTTCGCTCCAATCGTCGAAGTGACGACAACTTGGTAACTAGCTGCCTGAGCCGGAATGGCGGGAAGACACAAAGCGAACAATAATAAGAGCGTAAGACTAGTACGGAGCAAGCGCTTCATAAAAACTCATTCCCTCCTTGTTCAAATATGGTTTTATCATAAAACAAAAAAAGGAAATTCACTTCTTTTCAAAAAAAGGAATTTGATGCCTGTAAAGGGCTGTTTCTCATCTTTTCGTGTCAATTAACGTATCATAGGGAATGTAAGCAACAGTGGAAAAGGAGGAGTTCATATGAAATTAGCCGTCATTGGTCTAGGTGATATCGCTCAAAAAGCCTATTTACCGGTCTATGCTGAAAGATCTGATATCGAGGTGTATCTGATCTCGCGAGATGAAGAGAAAGCAAAACGATTGCGAGCAGACTATCGCTTTGCAGGAACATACGCGACGTTTGCTGACGCCGTAAAGGAGGGGATCGATGCGGTCATGATCCATTCAGCGACTGTCGTCCATGCCGAGCAGGCACGGCAAGCGCTTGAAGCAGGAATCGCCGTCTACGTTGATAAGCCGGTCTCGATGGAAATCGAAGAGATTCGTGAACTGACACGTCTGTCAGAGGAGAAACAGTTACCGTTCATCACGGGATTCAACCGTCGCTTCGCTTCAGCGCATCAGCGCTTGCTGGAGGTCAACGATCCGAATCTCGTCCTCATGCAAAAGAATCGGACGTCGTTCATCGAAGATGCCAAGCCGTTTCTGTTCGACGACTTCATTCATGTCGCGGATACGCTGCGTTTCTTGACAGGACGCGGTGAGATTGAAGATTTGCACGTTAAGAGTAAGCAGGACGCAAGCGGGTTGCATCACGTGACGATTCAATTCGTCTCAAACGGCATTACGGCGATTGGTGTCATGAACCGCAATAACGGCATCACGGAAGAACGCGTCGAAGTGATGGGGCCGGAAGAAAAACGAATCGCAACGGACGTGACGACACTCGATCAATTGACGAAACAAGGCACGCTTCGGTATCCGCTCGATAACTGGGAAGCGACGCTAAAGCGCCGTGGATTCGTCGATATGCTGGATGCATTCCTTCGGACGGTCAAAGGGGAACCGTCCGAGTCGGTCGTAGCTTCTGATAGCCTGGCGACACATGAATTATGTCAGCAGGTGTATGAGAACGTTCAAGCAACACGTTAAATTAAAATCATAAAAAAAACGCTGCTTCACTCGGGAATCTGATATGCTCCCCAAAAAGTAGACAGTTGAAATAACAAAAACTGTCTACTTTTTGAAGGGAGCTTTTTCTATGACTAAATCTAAGTTTTCGTCAGATGAAAAACTACGAATTATTAAGATGTGTGAAGACCGAATCGACTCGATCAAATCGATTGCCTCGCTCTTCGAGCTTTCAGTCACCACCTTAAATAGATGGAGGACAAAATATCGTACGGGCGGCTCCATGGCACTTCGTAATCGAACAGAGTGGACGCGTTATCCGGAAGAACTGAAGATGAAGGCTATACGTGCAGTACTCGACCAAAAGGAATCGCTTATTAGCGCTACGGCACGGTTTGATATCTCGGATAGAAGCCTACTTGCGAAGTGGATAGAGAGGTATACTAGTCATAGTACTCAAGGGAAACCATTGAAGGAGCGATCCACTATGACTAAAGGTAGAACCACTACATTCGAAGAGCGTGTCCAGGCAGTCATGGACTGTATACAGAACAGAAAAGACTATCAAAGCATCATGAAGACCCATCGGGTCTCGTACCAACAAATTTATAGCTGGGTAAGAAAGTTCGAGAAGGACGGAATCGACGCACTGATGGACCGTCGCGGACGTCAGAAGCCAGTAGAAGAATTGACGGATACAGACCGTTTGGCGTTGGATCTGAAACGACTCGAGAAAGAAAATGAGCGTCTACGCATGGAGAACGATTTCTTAAAAAAGTTAGAGGAGATCGAGAGGAGGTCACGTTAAGTCAAATTCGTCTTCAAGATAAATATGAAGCCATTCAATCATCGGTAGAGCAATTTGGTTACCCGATCATCGCCCTGTGTCACCTCGCTGGAGTCTCGCGCGCTGCCTACTACAAGTGGTTACGCCGGATTGGTATACCACAGACTCGTGAGACGGAGAACATGAAAATCATCGAAGAGATGAACGAGATCCACCTTACGGTGAACGGAATCTATGGCTACCGACGGATGACATTGAACCTGAAACGTCGTTTCGGAAGAAACGTCAACGCGAAGCGTGTCCGTCGCCTGATGCATGTCGCCGGTATTCATTGCGTCATACGCCGGAAACGTCCTTTGTATATTCGTAATCGCCCTCAACAGACTGCAGAGAACATTCTGAACCGTGATTTCAACGCCGCAGGACCGAACCAAAAATGGGTGACGGATGTCACGGAACTGAAGTATGGCGCCTCTCAGAAGGCGTATTTGAGCGCCATTCTGGACCTATATGATGGATCCATCCGTGCCTTCGTTCTTGGGCATTCCAATAATAATCAGCTTGTGTTCGATACTCTTGAACACGCCCTACAGGGCGCATCCGGAAGTCGTCCCTTGCTTCATAGTGATCGAGGATTTCAATATACTTCTCATGCGTTTCGTCATATGACACGCGTGGCAGGCATTACACAAAGTATGTCTCGGGTTGGAAGATGTATTGATAACGGACCGATGGAGTCCTTTTGGGGAGCGTTGAAGTGCGAAAGTTATTATCTACATAAGTTTGCGGAGTTCGACGAACTCCGACTCGCAATCCAGAAATATATTTACTTCTACAATGAAGAACGATATCAACAACGATTAAACGGCTTGGCTCCATTAGAATACAGAGCGCAAGCCGTTTAAAGGATTTTTATTATTTGTCCTGTCTACTTGACAGGGAGCAGTTCAATCGTCTCAAGTAAAGCGGCGTTTTACTGGTTATTTATCTGACAGTTGTTTGAGTTGATAGATTCGCTTACCGCCTGGTCCTTCGAACGTCACGCGGAGCGTCGAACGAACGAAACGGTAGCTGACTTGTCCTCCGGATAAACTGACACGAGCGGAGAAATCGGGTTCGAAACGGACGATCTCTTCATCGTTTCGGAGCGCGTCCGGGAGACCGAACTGATCAAAGCGAAGCGTCACGATGAATGTATCTTGCTCGTCAAAAGAGACATGGATGCGTCCGGTTCCGTCGAACGGCTCATCTTCAAGTGTGCTTCGTTCGACTTCGTATGTTCCTTCAAACTGTTTGACTTGTTGCAACGTCTCTCTTGCACTGAGGGCAATGGCTTCTGCTCGTTTTCGGACAGGATGATCCGTTGCGAGTTGAAGACGTTCGATCGCCTCCGCCGTTTTTAAGACATCACGCAGTTGATAACCGGCAAGCTGTCGCTCAAGCTGAACCATCAGCCGAGCAGCCGGTTCGTCAATGTCTTGTTTCGATTGTTCGACGGCGCGGGTGTAAGTTTGCTGTTCGAGTTGATCTTGAATCTTGGATGTTTCGGGCGAACACGCTATCAGGAGACAAAGGGGCAGACAGAGGAGCACTCGTTTCATGAGGTCACCTCCGTTCGATTGACATCAATGATTTGCAGATGATCCGTATGCACTTTCAAACGATAATGGACACGGTAGGTCACAGGCTTTGAACCCGTTGCTGTCGTGATTTGGTACGTTTCCTGTGTACGCAAGTGATATGTGGTACCTTTTGACGTGAATTTTTGGAATGTCACGGCAAGAACACTTGGAGCGACAGGAGCATCAACGGCATTCGTCAACTGCTCGAGATGGTCGAACTCGGATTCGAACACCTTCAAGGTCGTAAACTGGATGGCGGAAAACGTTTCGATGGAATCGTATTTCTTTGAATACGTCGCAAGCTCTGGAATCGTCCGAGTGTATTGGCGGACGAAACGAAGGACATCATAGGACGTTGGAGGACGGTCTTTCGAATACGTTTGATTGTACGCTGTTTGGTCATCGGACCATTCCGAAAGCGCGAGTGCTTCGACACTAGGCGTCTGACCGGCTTCAGGGGAAACGGGATCTTGTAGCGAATACCACAGGAAACCGGCTCCTCCGACGAGAAAGAGCAAAAGACAGGTGCTGATGAGCCAAGTCCGTGAAGAAGACGGAACAGGTGGTTCAGCTGGTTGTTCTTTTTTGATAACAGGATGTTGGCAATGCGAACAAGTCGTATCGAATTGACGAAGTGGTGTTCCACATAACGAACAGCGTTCCATGAAATAAGACCTCCTGTGTATGTAAAATGAAATGTCAGATAAGGTAATGGTAATTTGAAATTAGTATCATCGTAACATTAATTGGAAACGCAATCAAAACTTGATATGAGATTTTTGAAGGGGGAACTTACAGATGGCACGTCACTTGATTTTAATGGATGCGTTCAAAGGGAGTATTTCTTCGAAGGAGGCAGCAGAAGCTGTCGCCTCCGGGATTCGAGCGTATGATCCGACAGCGATCATTGATTCTTCGCCTGTCGCGGACGGTGGGGAAGGAACGCTTGAAGTCTACCTCGCGCTTGGATATAAGGAAAAGACGGCCGTGACGATTGATCTGGCTGGTCGTCCGTGTGAAGTACAGTATGCCGTAAAAGATTCAGACGCCGTCATCGAAGTCGCGCGTATTTGTGGACTGCCCATGCGTCAAAGCGGAGATGATCCTGTTCGAGTGAATACGCGTGGTGTCGGGCGTTTGATGGAACAGTTACGCGATCAAGGAATAACACGTATCCGACTGGCGTTAGGGGGGACAGGTACGACGGATGGGGGACTTGGTTTACTCGCGGAAGTCGGTTGTCGTATTCAAGATGCCTCGGGTAAGCCGATTTTGTTCCATACGAATCCGTTACTTGAGACGCAGACCATTCATTGTTCAACGTATCCGGTTCAGCTAGAAGCCCTCGTAGATGTGACAGCTCCTTATCATGGTCTAGATGGTCCGGCTTATCTGTTTGGTCCACAAAAAGGACTACTTCCGGATGACATCACAAAACTCGATCAACAACTCGAACAAATCGGAAAGTTACTTGGATTAGAGGGCGTCAAAGGAGCAGGGGCAGCCGGCGGACTCGGTGGAGCCGTGTATGCGCTTGGTGGACGGATCGTTCCGGGCGCATCGACGATCCTGCAACACCTTCGTGTAGCAAAGCGGATGCAACAAGCGGATTATGTCTGGACAGGGGAAGGACGGATCGACCGTCAAAGCCAAATCGGTAAATTGCCAAGTGAGGTCACGCGGATGGCGAGAACAGCTGGCGTCCCTTGTCTGATCCTTGCAGGAATCGTCGAAGAAAACATCCCGCAGGCACTTGATTGTCGATCGATTCATGTCGATCAGAAGATCACCCTCGATCCGGAACAGACGAAAACGCGCCTACAGGAGCAAACACGTAAGTGGCTCGAGGAACTTTCGCTGAAACAGGGATGAAGTCGGAAAAGTTTGGGTAAATAACTGTATATTGCCATACTTTTAGAGAAAGTAGGTCATCCTATGATCAATCAATCGATCCAATTATCGTTTCGCCAAGTTCGAGCGCTTGTCGAACATACTTTGCTGTTATTTAAAGAGCTCGATCAACAATTAGCGAATCGTGGATACGAACCGGTCCTACCGGATGTCGTCCAAACGGAACATGGTTTGAGCATCCATCAGACGAAAGAGAGTGCGGAGTCACTCGTTCCACATTTCTTAACGCGGACGTATGTCCGACAACAGGAAAAAACGAACCAACATGGATTGCTGATCTCTGTTCAATATACGCATCCGCTCCATGAACGATTCGATCCCGTCGTCCTCGTCGGCGATGTGACGTTCAAGCAGGTGAAGCATGCCCACAAAATCTTGAGTGAGAAACCGTGGCTCCTAAAGTATGCTGCCTTTGAATCGACGATTGCGCAAGAGTTCGTCGCCGATGGTACACGATACACGACGCAACCGATCGAGGAAATCGAAGAGCTGATCGTCTGGGGGCATCCGTTCACGGAAATGCGCGATATCGATGACGTCAAACGATTGGCGGAAGAGATGATTAGCCGTCATCTCGAGCCGGGGACAACATGAAAATAAGCTTCCGTTCCTTCAAGAGAGAAGGAGGGAAGCTTATTTTTTAGACTTGAACGAGCAATCGTTCGATCGCTGCCGTCAAATCAGTTGGATTCGTTTTTGGTGAGAACCGCGTCACTTCACCATCACGGGTCACGAGGAATTTCGTGAAGTTCCATTCGATGTCTGTTGTACCGTCCGTCGTTGGTGCTTGTGCTTTCAGTTCTTCGAATAACGGGTGTGCTTGCTCACCGTTGACATCGATTTTTGAGAAGACGGGGAATGTCACGCCGTAGTTGATTTGGCAGAACGACTGAATCTCCTCGTCCGTTCCCGGATCTTGATTCGCGAACTGATTACATGGGAAACCAAGTACGGTCAATCCTTGCGAACGATAGTCTTGATGCAATTGCTCGAGTCCTTCGAACTGTGGCGTCAAGCCTCATTTGCTGGCTGTATTGACGATCATCCATGCTTGAGCTGGGTAGTCACTTAAAGATGCCGACGTTCCGTCGACGCGTTGAAATGAATGATCTTGTAACATATCGATTCCCCCTTTTTAAGTACTTCTCCAGTGTAACAAATCCGTTTTCCCGTCGTCTTCTATCGCTACTTGCGAGATGACAGAAACATCACAATCGGGTGTCAGCGACGCTTTGTCTCGTCCTCGTCGGAAGTTGTATTACATTACTGACGCTTGGATTCGAACGCGATATTGTGATTCTTGTTTCTGGAGTGGTTGCCCTATGGGTGACGATGCTAGCTCCTTTGACGGTACATGCCAAAATGAATCAGCAATCATAATCATTGTTCGTTCATGAAACCGCGGAACGATTCTCGCTAAAATGGAGCTCCTCCATTTTAAATGAAGGAATCGATTTCTGCGGTTTTTTTTCTTCTATAGCATAGGGCGGAAAAACGCTATTTTTTGAAAGTAAGTCATTAAAAAATCAGACTATTTTTTTTCAACTTTTCTATTTACAACCCGAAAAAATCGGAGTAATATCCATCTCATCAACGAACACTAACATGTTAATGCTTCGATCTCAAAGTACGCCGAATTCATGATTGAAGCGGGGGACCCAACCGTCACAACACGTGACACGGGGTGAATCCTTTCCGAACGGGAAAGGTAGGGCGAATTCCTAGGTATGCCCGAATCCGACAGCTAACCTCGCAGGCGTTTTTAGGAGGGAACGACTCTTTTTCAGTATGCCAAAGTATAAAGGCGATGCTGGGGCCGTTTATTGCCTCACATCGTCTTTTTGTCGTGTTTAATTGTAAAAATATTGAATAATATGGGGGTATTTTCATAATGGGAGAACTGTGGAGTATCGTATTGCTTGCCTTCTTCTTCGGTACGACGTTCGGGATGATTCATCTGATCGAGCGTGTCCAGTGGAGAGCAGGTGACCGTAAATGACGTGGTTTTTACTGGCGACGGGCTGCCTCGTCTTCTTGTATCTCGGTTATTGTCTGATGTATCCAGAAAAATTCTAATCGCATAGGGAGAAAAGAAAAACATGTGGACTCAATTCATGATCCAATTTTGGATCCTACTCGTCATCGCACTTTGCGCGGCGGTCTTGCTTGGTCGCTACATCGGGATATACTTCGCACCTGTCGCAGAACGTCGGGTCGATAAAATCGGTAAGGTCGAACGACGACTCCTGTCGTTACTCGGCGTCGATGAAAAGAAACACGATCAATCGTGGGTCGGCTATTCGAAGAGCCTCTTGCTCGTCAATTTGCTATTTTTCATCGGTGGATATTTGTTACTTCGCTTCCAAGGCAGTCTACCCTTGAATCCGAACGGTGCTGTGAATCTCGACTGGTCGACGGCGCTGCATACGACGATCAGCTTCATGACGAATACCGATCAGCAGCACTATTCGGGTGAGGCACTCTCGTATCTCTCGCAAACGTTCGTCCTCGGAACGATGTTATTCGTCGCTCCGACGATGGCGTTCACGGTCTGTATCGCTGTCATTCGTGGTCTTGCGAACAAACCACTCGGTAACTTCTACGCCGACTTCGTTCGTTTCATCTTCCGGATCCTGATTCCGATTTCACTCTTGTTCGGGATGTTGATGATTTTACTCGGCGTACCGCAGACATTTGGTAGTGCGGTCAGCGTCACGACGCTCGAAGGAGCGAAACAGTTGATCTACCGCGGACCGGTCGCTGCATTCGAAGTCATTAAACTGCTTGGTAACAACGGTGGTGGTTTCTTTGGTGCCAACGGAGCGCACCCATTCGAGAACCCGAACCAGTTCGTCAACTTCATCCAGATGTTCTTGATGTTGCTGATTCCGATGTCACTTCCAATCGCTTACGGAAAAATCATCGGTTCCGCGAAACAAGGACGACTGTTCCTTGGTGTCATGACGCTTCTCTTCATCATGATGACGGTCGGGATGGCAGGGAGCTTGTTTGCGAATCCAACGGCACACGGTCAGGAACTACGGTTCGGTCAAATCGGAACGGCGCTCTACAGTTCAATCACGACGGCAGCTGAAACCGGTGCGGTCAACGCGATGCACGACTCACTGCATCCGCTCGCTGGATTGATCCAGCTCGGCAATATGATGCTTAACGTCGTTTACGGTGGAGCAGGTGCAGGATTCTTGAACGTCTTGCTTTATGCCTTCGTCGCCGTCTTCCTGACAGGTCTCTTGATTGGTCGGACACCGACGTTCCTCGGGAAGAAAATCGAGACGTTCGAAGTGAAGATGATCGCGATCGCGCTACTCGTGCCGCCATTCCTGATTCTCGTCGGAACGGCGATCTCGATGTACGCTGCACCAGGCGTCGCTGGCATCTCGAACCCAGGCTATCACGGACTGTCGCAAGTCTTGTATGAGTTCACGTCCGCGACGGCGAACAACGGATCAGGTTTTGAAGGACTCGGCGACGCAAACGTCTACTGGAACGTCTCGACGTCATTCGCGTTGTTCTTCGGACGCTACATCCCATTGATCTTGATGCTTGCAATCGTTGGTTCGCTTAAAGCGAAGCCATCCGTCCCGCAAGATGAATTTTCGTTTAAGACAGACACACCACTCTTCGGAACAGTCTTCCTCGGTACGGTCGTACTTGTCGGTGCATTGACATTCTTGCCAGTGCTCGTACTTGGACCAGTCGCGGATTGGCTGACGATGTGAACAGGAGATAAAAGCATATGATGGAACGAATCATGCATCCGACGCCCGAGGAACACCAACCGAACGGGGAGCCGGAACACCAATCCAAATCAGCAATCAATGGCTCGATCGCGCGTCAAGCGACAATCGATGCCTTTAAAAAATTTAATCCCGTCAACATGGTCAAACAACCGATCATGTTCGTCGTCTGGATCGGCTGCTTGCTCGCGATCGGTTACACGATTTTCATTGACGAGATGCGAGGCTTTAACTTGAAGGTCAGTATCATTCTCTTCTTGACGGTCTTGTTCGCGAACTTCGCGGAATCGATCGCCGAAGGACGAGGGAAAGCACAAGCAGACTCGCTAAAAGCATCGAAAGCGGACGTCATGGCTCGTAAACGTGTCGGACAATTGATTGAGAGCGTCTCGTCCGCGACACTCCGGAAAGGCGACATCGTCTTCGTCCGGGCCGGTGAATATGTACCAGGTGACGGTGAGATCATCAAAGGTCTTGCTTCGATTGATGAATCGGCGATCACAGGGGAATCGGCACCCGTCATCAAGGAAGCGGGGGGTGATTTCTCCTCGGTCATCGGCGGCACACTCGTCGTTAGTGACGAAATCGAAGTCCGGATCACGAGTAATCCAGGGGAATCGTTCCTCGATCAGATGATTGCGCTTGTCGAAGGCGCAAGCCGTCAAAAGACACCGAACGAGCTCGCTTTATCAACACTGTTGACGAGCTTGACATTGATTTTCTTACTCGTCGTCATGACGTTACCCGTCTTTACGAACTATCTTGGATTCAATCTTTCTGGTCCAATCTTGATCGCTTTGCTCGTCTGTTTGATTCCGACGACGATCGGTGGTTTGCTGTCCGCGATCGGCATCGCCGGGATGGACCGCGTTACCCGCTTCAACGTCATCGCGATGAGCGGGAAGGCGGTCGAAGCAGCAGGGGATATCCAAACGATCATCTTAGATAAAACGGGAACGATCACGTTCGGAAACCGGATGGCGTCAGAGATCACGCCAGTCGGCGGACGTACTGCCGAGCAGGCGTTCGAGGGGGCGATCCTCGCCTCACTCGCTGATGAGACACCTGAAGGACGATCGGTCTTAGAGCTCGCGGAACTTCGTGCGATGACGGTTGAACAACATTGGTTAGATGGCGCGGAAATCGTACCGTTTCGAGCAGAGACACGGATGTCCGGACTCGACTTAAGAGATGGACGCCGTGTGCGTAAAGGGGCGGGGCAAGCGATTCAAGAATGGGTCAAGGAACAAGGCGGCACCATTCCAAATGATTTGCAAGAAAAAGTAGATGCGGTCTCTCGTCTTGGTGGCACACCACTCGTCGTTGCGATCGACGCAACGATCCTTGGCGTCATCTATTTGAAAGATACGGTGAAACCGGGCATGCGCGAACGATTCGATCGGTTGCGTGAGATGGGTATCAAGACGGTCATGTGTACGGGAGACAACCCATTGACGGCAGCAACGATCGCCCGCGAAGCAGGCGTCGATGATTTCGTCGCGGAATGTAAACCGGAAGACAAGATTCGTGTCATCCAGCAGGAACAAGCAGCCGGTCACCTCGTCGCCATGACAGGAGACGGAACGAATGATGCACCAGCACTCGCTCAAGCCGATGTCGGACTCGCGATGAACAGCGGAACGCAAGCCGCAAAAGAAGCGGCGAACATGATCGATCTTGATTCGAACCCGACGAAAATCATCGAAGTCGTCGAAATCGGGAAACAGCTCTTGATGACACGGGGTGCCTTGACGACGTTCTCGATCGCAAACGATATCGCGAAATATTTTGCGATCATCCCGGCAATGTTCATGGTCGCAATCCCGCAGATGGAAGTACTCAATATCATGCGTCTTGATTCCCCGACGAGCGCGATCTTGTCTGCCTTGATCTTCAATGCGATCATCATTCCGATGTTGATTCCGCTTGCGATGCGAGGAGTTACCTACAAACCGATGACGGCGGATCAATTACTCAGTCGTAACTTACTGATCTATGGTCTTGGCGGTGTCGTCGTTCCATTCATTGGGATTAAAATCATCGATGTCTTGCTTGCGAGCATCCTCTAAGGAGAAAACGAATCATGAAACAAGCCATTCGTGTGACGGTCTTCGTCACGGCGTTATGCGGGATCGTCTTTCCCGCTTTATTGACCCTGTTCGGTCAACTACTCGTACCGGATAAAGCTGAAGGTTCTTTAGTACAAGAAAACGGAAAATTCATCGGATCGGAATTGATTGCCCAGCCGTTCACGTCGAAACAGTATTTTCATGGACGTCCATCAGCGGTCGATCAATTAGCGGGAGCGTCTGCTGGGGATAACCTAGCAGCATCGAACCCGGAGCTTGGCACGAAGATGACGGAATTACAGAAACAGAACCAAGTGGACGGCGCTTCGCTTCCGGACGATGCCCTCGTGACATCCGGTTCTGGCTTCGATCCGCACATCTCAGTCGACTATGCTTTGGTTCAGGCGAAGCGTATCGCAATCGCGCGCGACCTGTCGCGTGAAGAAGTGCGGAAGTTGATCACGAAGGAAGCAGGAACACATGATTACGTCAACGTCCTGCGCTTGAACTTAGCCCTTGATCGGAGTAAGTCATGACACGAGGAAAGCTGAAGCTGTATATCGGCTCAGCTCCTGGTGTCGGAAAGACGTATAAGATGCTTGCCGATGCACGAACGTTGACGCTTGAAGGTAAGGATGTCGTCATCGGTCTAATTGAGACACACGGTCGAAAAGAGACGGCGGAGATGGTCGGGCAACTCGAACAAGTTCCGCTACTTGAAGTCGTCTATAAGGACAAGACATTCCCTGAGGTGAACGTGGACGCGATCATTGCCCGTCGCCCGGATATCGTACTGATCGATGAACTGGCGCATACGAATGCGCCAGGATCGGTACGAAAGAAACGCTATCAAGATGTAGCAGCACTGCTTGAAGCAGGAATTAATGTCTATTCGGCCGTCAACATCCAGCATTTCGAAAGCTTGCTCTTTAAGGTCAAAGAAGTGACGGGTGTCGAGGTTCGGGAACGCATCCCGGATCCGTTTCTCGGTGAAGCCGATGAGATTCTACTCGTCGACGTCACGCCACAGACGTTACGGGAACGACTCGAGCAAGGAAAGATTTATAAGAAGGAAAAGATTGAACAAAGCTTGAATTCGTTCTTCTCGCTTCAGAATCTTGCGAGCTTACGTGAGCTATCGTTACGTCAGGTCGCGGACGAAGTCGACGATCAAGTCTATCAATCACGCTTGTTGATTGAAAAGGATCCAGCGTCGCTACAGGAACGGATCCTCGTCTGTATCCAGCTCAATGGCAACGCGCGGAAGTTGATCTATCGCGGATTTCGCATGGCGAGTCGTCTGAAAGCGGATCTTTATGTGCTGACGATTTTACCGACGGCAGAGAATCAATTGAATGCCAAACAAAAAGAAGTGCTTGCGATGGTACGCGAAAGTGGCTCCTTGTTCGGAGCAGAGGTGCTAATCCGAATCCAAGGCGAGCGCTCGATCGCCCAAGCAATCACAGCAGCTGCCAAGCATCATCGCATTACTCAAATCGTCCTCGGTCAATCTGCACGGACCCGTTGGCAGGAAGTCCGGCGCGGGTCGATCATCAATGAAATCATGCGTCATGTCCGCGGGATCGATATCCAAATCGTTGCCGATGACATGGAACGCTAGGGGAGCCCTTCCGCGTAAATGCAGGGGTTCTCTTCGTATCATTCCGTAGTATGACGTAGTACCGTTCAGACTAAAGATAAAGTGCAGTTTTTCTCTTAGCGAGAAAGATTGCGCTTTTTTTGTTCACCTCGCATCGTTTTCCTGGGCCAAGCATCGCGCCACTTCACTTCGTTGCAGGGTCGCTCCTGCTTGTTTTTCCCTAGGAAGCGATTTCGAATGAACAAATCGCGTTTCTTTCTTTCGGGTATAAACAGTAGAAACGAAGAGAGAGAAGGACTTTTTATGATAGATAAGAGAGATCGCCATCACATCGGCACACCTTGTTTTGTAGAATCACTTTATCCGTAAAAACAATGCGCTTATCGATTTCATTTCGCTATGTTTTAGTAGGACGCAACCGTACATCCTCGACTCCTACAGGAAAAGGAAGTGCGGTTAGCGCTTCCGTCAGGGATAGGTGAGACCCGGCAAATCGCATGGATTGCGAGATATCACGGCTTACCTCTCGCCTGTGGAAAGCGAGGATGTCGGAAACGTCCGCCATAAAAATGAGAGTGACGTTATTTATTTTCGATTCTCACTCTTGAAGAATTTTAAATGGATCAACATTACGAAAAAGGAGTAGTCTTTCTCTATCAAGAGAAGAACTACTCCTTTGCGTGTATGCTTTTAACTATCTCTTAGCGAGCGAAAACTGGAATATCGAAGGTTGCTGTATAGCTATCCATCTGTTGATAGAGTGAATAGATTCGTGACGTCTGTTTGACGGCCCAACCCATGTCTGTTGCGTACTGATGGCTACCAGGGCGCATCGGACTCCAACGCATTTTATAGAGCGTATTTTGTCCGTAGACATTGTGGATGTACTTCGTGCTGATGAATTCAGCACCACCGACGATCGCAGCTTCCGGAGTGAACCAACCTTGGCTATACGCATAAGCAGCACCGGTGTTGATTGCATCGTAGTCATATGCACCGATGCCGTACATGTTGTAGACTTTGCGTCCATTCCATGTCACACCCATCGCAAGTGTCGATTTTCCGTTACCTGTCTCAAGCAAAGCGTGGGAGATCAAGTAAGCTTCGTTGACGCTGTATTTTTGACCAGCATCGATGAACGCTTGACCACAACTACCATTGCTACATTTGTTGAAGATTCCTTCGCCTTTCGTCACGTTCGCTAACATCTTATCGAGTGTCGCAGGTGTCGCACCTGTTGTTTTCGATAAATCAAGGAACTGATAGAAGTCTGAAGAATTTCGGTCGACCTTGAGTGGGTCAGCAGCGTTACGGACGTCTGTTTCGAGTGCATTCAACCACTGGATCGTCGAATAATTCGTTGCGTTCGAATAGACACGTGGGTACGTCGTATAGAAGCCACTGACGGATTGATAGACGCGAATCATCCGACCAGGCTGGAACTGACCGTAGACGTGACTGACTGTCGAAGCGCCTGAACGAATGTTGAGCGGTGTCGTCGCTGTAACAGTCGCGATTGTTCCATTGACTGGATCGAGTGCACCACCGAGACGGACGTAACCCGTACTGACGTACATCAATTTGTTTTTATAGATATCCGTTTGTGGTGGTGGATTCAGTTTCATCTGTGCGCTGATGAAGCTATCGAATGTATACGGTGTCGCGACGGAGTTATAGACGTTTAATTTAGAAGAAGTCGTCACGAACGCCCCCTTATACGCATATCCACTTTTTCCGTCGTAGGAAATCTTATACCAATCACCGATTTGACCAGAGACGGTGACGACGAGATTTTGAGGAATCGTCTTGATGACATTGTATGAGCTACCGACGTAAGAGCGTAAAGCAACGTTTGATGTAGCCCGTACGTACAATTTTTGTTTTGCTTCGTATTTGATCGATGACGTGTTTTGACCAGTCCGGATATAACCCGTTTTGCCATCAATCGTCACTTTATGCCACGAACTGTTCGTGTACGACGTGATCAATGAAGAAGTGTAATAGACATTGCCGAACGAGAGTGTCGTTACAGTTGCTGCTTGATCGTCCGGTGCTTGTTTGACGACAAGTGATTGATTCGCCAAGAAACGTGCACCTGTAATCTTTTTCGTTTCCGTGTACGGTGTCAGTGTTGATTTTAAAACGTAACCGTTTTTACCAGCGTAGCTGATTTTTAACCACTGATCGAGACTACCTGTTACTTGAACGACGGCTGCTTTTGGCAGCTTCGTCACCGTCGCATAAGCTGAACCGGCATCCGACTGGAGTGTCGTATCCGTCGTTGCTTGATAGCGGTGGTTATTGACACTTTCGTATGTGACAGGTGAACCTTGATTGATTTGAATGTAACCGGTTTTCCCGTCAACCGTCAGGCGATGCCATTGCTCCGAACGACCAGTCGTGACGACTTGATTCGTCGTGTAGACGTCTCCAGAAGAGAGGCGAACGAGAGTGTCAGCTGTCGCTTGGTGCGACGTTTTTACTTCGACGCTACGTCCAAGGCGATAAGAAGAAGATGGAATCGATTGCGTCATGACTTTTTCCTTAGCGTAACGTGAAGCGATATAACCTGTTTTCCCGTTGTACGTCACGCGATACCAATCATCGATCATTCCAGTGACCGTGATGCTTGTACCAGAAGGAATCGTTTTGACGGTCGCGTAAGTGTTTCCAGCATATGAACGTAGAGGCGTCGAAGTCGTCGTCTGCATGACGATCCGGTCCGATTGATAACGAACGCTCTTCCCTTGACCGACAGGAATGTAGCCAGTCTTTCCATCCTTGCTCACACGATGCCATTGCTGACCGTTTGACGTCACGAGTTGTGTCGTGTAGTAGATGTCACCGCTCTGTAGTGTTGTCAGCGTGGATGCTTTTGCATCTGGTGAAGATTTGATCGAAACCGCTTTTTCAAGCTCAAAGCGTGCACCTGCAATTTTCTGCTTCGTTGCAAGCGTCGTAAAGGTGCTAGAAGCAGCATATCCCGTTTTACCGTTATAACTGACCCGGTACCAATTGCCGATCCGTCCAGAAATCTTGATGACCGTATTGCTCGGGATCGTTTGCACTGTTGCATATGATGGACCTGCATACGAGCGAATCGTTGTTGCGGCTGTTGTTTTCAATGAAAGGTTTGATTGTGACTCGTAAGCGATAGGTGTTGCCTGATTCGCTAATACGAAGCCGGTCTTACCTTCCTTCGATATTTGATACCATGTTTCACCGAGTGGATTCGTCACATGTTGTGACGTGTAGTACACATCCTCTTCGTTCAACGTACCGATCGTCGTTGCAGTATCCACTGCCGTCTTTTTGATCGGTGTTTTTTTGAGGACGAGGTAGCGCTGTCCAGAAACGGTTTGTTTCTTTTCGTACAGCGTGAGGTATTTCGACGCGACATATCCCGTTTTTCCAGCGTATGTCACTCTTCTGAATGCTCCAGAAGCATACGTGGATGAAACGACAGTTCCGGTCTTGATCATCAACAAGCGTTTCCGAGAAGATGCCGTCTTGTCGTACAGATAACTATCGGTAGACAGACGGTAGATCGTCGCTTTCGTCGTCGCTGCTTCAGCTACTGGTAAAGATGTTAAAACGATGCTGAAAACGATAAGAAAGCTCGCGAACACCTTCAAGGTCTTCGAGAATGATGTTGTGTTCAAAGTATCTTTCCTCCTAGTAGATATTCGTCCAGATGGACGGAATCGGCTTCTAGGATGTCTAAGTCTAAGTTGTGGAATCTATTGCCTATCCTTACTATCGACAATATCGGATTTTTATGAATAAGATATTGAATTATTTTGAAAAAAGGGGTCTGGTTTTTTGAAAAACCCTCCTGTTTGTTTAAACAGGAGGGGATATGATCAGATGTTGAGACGAGCGAGGAGTTCTGTCAGATTTGTCGTTGGTCGTTCACACGAAAAATCATGACAGAGATAAGCGATAGGTACGTTGGGTTCAGGATAATCTGCGAGCAGTGGGACAAGCGGTAGAAGATCACGCTTCGTCCCAATCAACAAGGCGACTTCTGGCAAGCGCATCTGTTGCAGTTGAATGATTTCGATTGGGATCTCCGACTCTTCAGGAATCAAGATGATCAATTCCTTCGGTTCCATCTGCCGATAGGTGAAAGTACTGACAAGTGAGGCAAAGCCTGTTGGTTGTTGCTCAACTTCTTCTACTAATGCCGCAAGAGCCCGTTCGGCACTCTCCTGATAGACGAGACGCCCGGTGAGACGACTGAGCGTGAAGAAGGCGTTCAAGACAACGCTGTTTCCGGCGGGTGTAACCCCATCATACAGATCGAGTGGACGAACGAGTAGCTCGTCGGAGCGCGAAGATGTTAGATAAAAATAGCCATCTGCTGTCTGGAACTGATCTTGTAGCACATCTGCAAATACTAAGGCTTCCTTTAGATGAAGCGCTCGTCGTGTTGATTGGAACAGTTCAAGATGTGCGTCGATCAAATAAGCATAGTCATCGAGGAATCCGTGTCCGGTCGCTTGTCCTTCGCGGTAATGAACGGCAAGTTGCTGTTCGGTACGAACGAATCGTTCGAGTGATGTCATCGCACGCGTTGCAACACGTGTATAATGCGGTTCACCAAAGACACGACCGGCTTTAGCGAACGTCGAGATCATCATCGCGTTCCACGATGTCAAGCGCTTATCGTCACGAAACGGACGCGGACGTTCATTGCGCGCACGAAGAAGAAGCTGGCGCTCGCGTTCGAGTTGCGCCGCTGTCTCAGCAGGCGACAAGTGAACAGAACGTGCGAATGCCTCAAGTGTTCGTCCCGTCCGGTAAAAGACATTTCGTCCTTCGAAGTTTCCTGATGGTGAAGCATGATAAAAGCGCGGGAACAGTGCGTCTGGTCCGAGTAAGTCCGTCAGTTCAGTTGCCGTGAAGGTATAATAATGTCCTTCGCCTCCTTCACTATCCGCATCCAGTGCGGCGTAGAAGGTGCCGTCCGGTGCAGACAACTCACGCTCTACGAATGTAAGTATTTCTTCCGCGTAGCGCCGGAAGCGAATTTGTCCGGTCACTTGGTACGTCTCGATGCATAAGGTCGCGAACCAAGCATTGTCGTACAGCATCTTCTCGAAATGAGGAATCTGCCACTCGGCATCGACCGTATAGCGGAACAAACCGTAGCCGACTTGATCGGTCATCCCACCGTCACGCATCGCGATCAATGATCGCATGACCATATGGAGCGCCGTCTCGTCTTCCGCGTATTGATAATAATCAAGCAAGAAACGAAGCAGGGCTGGCGACGGAAACTTCGGTGCCTCTCCGAATCCACCGTGTTGACGGTCAAATTGGCGCATCGCTTGATCAAAGGTCTCGTGAATGATTGATTCATCCCAAGTACTGGTTGATGAAGCAGGTCGTAACACGTCGCGAAGTGTCTGGGACATGTTCTGACCGACTTGTGCGATTTTTTCTGGTGAACGGCGGAATTGCTCGCTGAGCTGAAGCGTCACCTGACGAAAACTCGGACGGTTGAACTGAGGCGTCTTCGGAAAATACGTGCCGATGTAAAACGGTTGCTGATCCGCTGTCATGAAGACGCTCAGTGGCCAGCCGCCTTGTCCGTTCATGACTTGAGCCGCCGTCATATACAAGTGGTCAATGTCAGGACGTTCTTCCCGGTCGACCTTGATTGCGATGTAGCGTTCGTTCAAGAGTCGTGCCGTTTCTTCATCCTCGAAGCTCTCATGAGACAGCACATGGCACCAATGGCACGTCGAGTAACCAATCGATAAAAAGATCGGCTTGCCGCTTTCCCGAGCGGCAGTGAAGGCGTCTTCGCCCCACGGGTACCAATCGACAGGCTGATGAGCATGTTGCAAGAGGTAGGGACTCGTTTCATGGATAAGTCGATTCGACATGATGGATTTCCCTCGTTTCTTCTATAATAAAGAGTCCTCTTCACGATACTCGGCTTTTACGGCAGGTGCAACTCCAATTCTGAGACAGGAGAAAACGATTTTTCAAAAGAAAGATTGACTTTATAAAAGAAAGTGTGATAGATTTATATAAGTCATGAATCGGGGATGATCACTCATGTGAGAATCTTCAATCCATATCATACAATTAAATCGACAGGTCAGGATTTTTAGACCGCTACTGACAAATGAGTCAGACATAAGTCATCGCTTTTATTTTGTCCTTCTTCATACTACGAGGAGAAGTTGACCCAGCAAGATAAACCTTCCAATCGATACTTTTCCGCTCATTCCCGAGCTATTTCTAAAAATCCCAGTATCATGCGTCCGTTGCAGACGCATCACGATTCTTGCTAAAATGCTTGATTCAGCTGGCGCGGCCAAGGAGCCGTAACAACGAAAGAGAGGTAGGGCTTTCGTCGTTTCAGGTGTTTTGATCACCTGTAATCCTCGATTCTCATGACAACCAAAACAACGACACGCTGATGAGGCGTTTTTTTTGTGCCTTTTTTCGGGTAAGGCTGAAAGAAGGGGGTGACGACATGCCATGGAATGAGAACGACTATCCGGAGTCATTCAAGAACTTTGATCCGCCACTTCGAAAGAAAGCAATCGAGATCGCGAATGCGTTATTAAAAGACGGGTATGAAGAGGGACGTGCCATTCCGATCGCGACATCGCAAGCTGAAAAATGGTACGAAAGTCACAAAGACGAACAATAAAAAGTTGTAAGCGATACCATTTCTTTCATTTACGAAGGATGGTATCTTTTTTACAAAAAATATACACTGTTGAGAATATAATCTGATATTATTAAGAAGTGTCAGAAAATTCAATAGGGGGTCTCATCATGAAATACGGCAGTACGTTTGGAAAGTGGGCATTGGCCGGAGTGTTAACAGCAGGAATCCTTCCACAAGCGGGTCTTGTCGGGGCAGAAGGCGAAGGCGTCATCTTGTCTGAATACATAGAAGGAACAAGCAATAACAAGGCAATCGAGCTATACAATGGGTCGGGGCAAATCATTGATTTAGCAGACTATACACTCGTTCAGTATACGAATGGTGGACCGTCAGAAGCGAAAATCACACTATCGGGGAAAGTGGATCCAGGGAAGACGTTCGTCATCGCGAACTCGAGTGCGAATGCAGATATCAAAGCAAAAGCACAATTGACGACGGGATCATTGAACTTCAACGGGAATGATCCGATCGCATTGAAAAAGGGTGATGTCGTTCTTGATATCATCGGACCACTCGGTTCATCGACGGATTTCGCAAAAGATACGACACTTGTCCGGAAATCTAGCGTCGCGTCTGGCGCTAAAACGTACGAACCATCACAGTGGACGAGCTTCCCGGTTGATACACTGACGAATCTCGGCAGTCATCAGACAGAAGCGGGCGACGTTCTCGCAGCACCTACAGCTTCTCCGGTCGGTGAAGTTGAACGTGGAGATCGAGTGACATTATCAGGTGAAGGAACGATTCATTATACGGTCGATGGCACGACACCAACTGTCGACAGTCCGGTGTATACGTCACCGATCACGATCAACGATGAAGTGACGATTCAAGCAGTTGCCGTCAAGGACGGTAAAACGTCAGCGGTTTCGACATTCAAGTATTATATCGCACCACCGATCACGAAAATCAGCAACATCCAAGGCGTTGCGCATACGTCGCCTTACGCAGATCAACTCGTCCGGACGACAGGTGTCGTCACGTACGTCGTCGATGCGAACAACTTCTACATGCAGGATCCAAATCCGGATAACGACAGCCGGACATCAGAAGGGATTCTCGTCTATGCGAAAAACCATGGTGCTGCTGTTGGACAAAAAGTCGCGACGACAGGATATGTCAAAGAGTGGTTGCTTGGCGGCTACAGCGATAAGTTCGATACTGACTTAGCAGTCACGGAAATCAGTACGGTCAATCTTGTGAAGGGTGCACTCAACGAAGGGTTACCAGCGAGTATCGTTCTCGGTGATGAAGGGGTTTTGATTCCGACACAAGTCGTTGATAACGACTCTTTTTCTCAGTTTGACCCAGAAGAAGACGCGATTGATTTGTATGAAAGCTTAGAAGGCATGCGTGTCGCTTTACCGAATGCAATCGTCACAGGTCCGCAAGCAAACCGGACGATTCCAGTTCGGACGCAGACGGCGAATAAGGTCTATACGAAACGCGGAACTCCAATCCTGACGAAGGACAACGTCAACCCGGAACGTCTCTTCGTTGAGATGGGTAGCTCGTCGTTCCGTGCAAAAGCTGGTGATACGTTCGACGGAACGATCGAAGGGGTCATGAGCTACAACTATTCGGCGTATAAAGTACTTTCAAAAGCAGCGGACCTTCCGAAACTCGTTGCGCGTGAAGCGGATCGTCAGCCGACGAACATCGAAACAGGTGAATCACGCCTGACTGTCGCTTCGTACAACGTCGAGAACTTCGCTTCAACAGCAGACGCTGGAAAAGTCGATCGTGTCTCAGAAGGTATCGCAACATTCTTGAAAACGCCGGACATTGTCGGTTTGACAGAGATGCAGGATAACGATGGTGCGACGGATAGCGGCACGGTCGATGCTTCGAAATCATTTGAGACATTGATCGCCGCGATCGAAGCGAAAACGGGTGTCCGCTATGCCTATACGGACATCGCACCAGAAGACAAGAAGGATGGTGGACAGCCGGGCGGAAACATCCGTGTCGGATTCCTCTACAATCCAGCACGTGTATCGCTCGCACCAGGTGAAAAAGGTGGCGCGACGGAAGCCGTTACGGTGGAAAATGGTAAGTTAACGAAAAACCCGGGTCGTATCCAACCGACGGATCCGAACTTCGCGAGTTCACGGAAACCGCTCGTCGCAGAATTCCTTTTCAACGGTGATTCGTACCATGTCATCGTCAACCACTTCAACTCAAAAGGTGGCGACGGCGCTGACTTTGGTAAAAACCAACCGGTCGTGCGTAAAAGTGAAGTCCAGCGTCATGCGATTGCGAACATCGTTCAGGACTTCGTCTCTGAATTGAAGACGGAAGTCAAAGACTCGAATGTCGTCGTTCTCGGTGACTTGAACGACTTCCAGTTCTCGAAAACACTTGATATCTTAAAAGGTGATAACTTGTGGAACACAGTCGACGATCTTCCAGAATCAGAGCGGTACTCGTATGTCTATAACGGAAACGCTCAAGTGCTCGACCATATCTTGATCTCGAATAACTTGAAGTCGTATACGTCGTCTGATATTGTCAATATCAACTCAGAGTATATGGAAGCAGATGGTAGCGCGAGTGACCATGATCCAGCGATTATCTCGATTCAAGGTGCAGAGACGGTCGTACCGGTCAAAGGAAAAGCAGAAGTCGGAAACTGGCGTGCTGTTCAAAAAGGAAAACATATCTTCATCGAACGTCAAGGCAGTTCGAAGTGGGAGAAGGTTGGAGAAACACATGCTGATCAGCAAGGAAATCTTCTCGCTCTTCGTGTATCACAAGACAACCCAGCTATCCAAGTGAAAACGAAAAAAGGTAAAACGCTGTGGCTTGAATTAGCGAACGGCTATAAATTACAAGAAACGAAAAACTATCAATAATATGACAACGGACCTTTTTGACGAAGAAGGTCCGTTGTTTTTTTGAAAGCGGACTTAGCGGTCCGCTTTTTTGCGTGCTGGAATTAAAAGCGAAAGAAGTGAGAGCGTGCTGATGGAAAGCGTAGAAATTAAAGCAATCGGTAGAGGGATGACACGGAACATATAAGTGAAGTGGATCAAGATTAAAAAAAGGATGATAGCAAGACCAGGAATGAATTTCTTAGAGAGAAGCATACCTGATCCGGGTACGAGCAACTCGAAACCGAGCCGTTGATTCAGGCGGACATCTTCATGTGCATTAGCCAAGCTAAACGATACGGTCAACGCGACAAGAATCATCCAGCCGGAAAATAAGTATTGTTGAATCGGTAAAAAAGCAATGGATTCATAAATGAAATACAGTAAAACCATAGGTCAACTCCTTCATATCATTATGTTATTTGGAAAAGCATTGAAAGTTTGGCTTACGAATTCTAATGATACCGAGTCGAGAATCGGAGAGCAATCAAAAATCGCTGAGAACGAAATAAAAGAATGTTCACACATTTTAATAAAAGGGAAAAATCATTTATTATGTGTACTAAATATTTTCAAGAATCGACTAAACAAAAGCATTTGGTCTAAATGGGAGCGTTCTCATGAAATGTGTCGGATTTATGGACGAAAGATGTGATTTAGACAAATGAGAGCCGATGACTGTTCGAAGAAATGATTTTCTTTTAAAATAAAGGTAATGAAATAGAAGGAGGCGAAACGAGGGCATGAAAAAATGGCTAATCATCGGAGTAGCAGCAGTAGCCTTTTTCGGCTACGAAAACATTCCAATGGAACAAGCAGAAGCCGATTACCCGAAAAGCGGCGGCAAGCTGATTGATCGATATAGCAGTGAATATCCGGGATACGACTGGGAAGTCAGACGGACATCAACGGAGGAATTCGTCGCCTTGACGAAGGATGGTAAGGACTACGGGAAGTATCGTTTCAAGAACGGCGTGACGACGCAAGGCGCGGTCTTGAATAAGGATACGGAATCTTCCTTGAAGAAAAAAGGTTGGACCGCAGTGAAGTCCTATCGTAAAGGCAACACGAACTACATGTTGAATCTGGATCATGCCGCCGTCTACGAGAAGAAAGGCAATTACGTGACATATTTCTTCGATCAACATGACGGCAATAAAGTCAAAGCGACGCTTGCGATTCCAAAAGACGTCGAATCGAAGAAAGAGGGCTTCTACGGTACTGCGTCGAATGCGTTACGAACGACAGATGAGAAACTGATGCTTCGGTTGATGAACTGGGAACGAGCCGACTATAAATTAAATCCGTTAGCACCGTACACAGCACTGAAGCCGGTCACACGAGGTCACAGCGAAAACATGGCGAAGAATAATTTCTTCTCGCATACGGATCCACAAGGTCGTGACCCGTTCGATCGAATGGAACAAGGCGGTATCAAGTTCATGGGAGCCGGTGAGAATCTCTCAATGGGCTATCCGAACGTCTTTGCTGCGCATTGGGGCTTGATGAACTCGAAAGGACACCGCGATAACATCCTTCAAAAGAGCTTCAAGCAGGCAGATGTCGGTGTAGCATTCCGAGATGATTCACCGTACTTCACGATTAATTTCCGAACACCTTAATAGAAGAATGGAGGACGATATCGCTCGATGTCGTCCTCTTTTTCATGGAACGGTTTGTACTATACTACAGGCAGGGGGTGGAGCAGTTGAAAATACGTCAATTGACGGTTGATGATGCAACTCGTTACAAAGCACTGCGGTTAGAAGCCTTACGAAACCATCCTGAGGCATTCGGCTCTGATTATGAAGCAGAAAAAGATCGACCCATCGAACGGTACGCAACTCGTCTTGAAAGCGAACAGTCGATGACGTTTGGTGCGTTTCATGAAAATGAACTCGTCGGTGTCGTCACTATCGTCTGCCTGGGGCCGGTCAAAATGCGACATCGAGCGAATTTGTTTGCGATGTACGTCACGCCAAGCGCCCGAAAACAACAGGTCGGACGACAACTCGTAGAAGAGGCATTATGTACATTAAAGCAGCATCCTGTGATTGAGCAAGTCCATCTCTCGGTCGTCCGGACGAATGAAGCTGCTAAAGCGTTGTATCGATCACTTGGTTTTGAATCATACGCGATCGAACCACGGGCGCTGAAAGTCGATGATACCTATCATGATGAAGAGCTGATGTGGTATCGGTTCTAACACAAAACAACCGGATTTCAAAGAGATTGTCTCTTTGGAATCCGGTTGTTTTTTATCAGTTTGCCCATTCAGGCTTGCTGAAGCCTTTGAATGATTTTTCGATGACTGTGTTGAACGCATCCGATTCGACAGCTGCCTTCAAATCTTTTGCGACTTGTGAGTCCGCATCTTTCGTTTGGACAGCGACGAGGTTCCGGTACTTCTCGTCCATTGTCTCGAGCGCTAACGCATCGAGTAAATCGAATTTCGCAGCCAAAGCGAAGTTCCCTGGAACGGCTGAGATATCGACGCTTTCGACGGCGCGTGGTAGTTGAGCCGCCTCGAGTGGTTTAATGACGAGTTTCTTCGGATTCTTAACGATATCTTTCTCTGAAACAGTCAGTGGATCAACATCTGGCTTCAGTTCAATCCAGCCTTGTTCCGCAAGTAAGTTCAACGCCCGCGCTTGGTTCGTCGGATCATTCGGCGTCGCGACTTCAGCACCCGTCTTGACGTCGTCAAGTGTCTTCGCCGTCTTACTATATAGTCCCATCGGTGCCGTCGGAACGGTGATGAGTCCTTTTAGGTCGAGATTTTTTTCTTTAGAGAATGTCTTCAGGTAAATCGAGTGTTGGAATAAGTTAGCGTCGATATTGCCGCTACCGAGCGCGATGTTCGGTTGGATATAATCACTGAACTCGACGATTTCGACTTTGTAGCCTTGCTTTTCAAGTTGTGGTTGAATCGCTTGTTTGACCATATCGCTATAAGGACCGCTTGTCGCCCCGATCTTGATCGTCTTGTCTTTTTCATCAGCGCTGCTGTCTCCACATCCTGCGAGGACTCCTGCACCGAGTAAGGCTGTTGCTAAAAAGGCGTATCGTTTTTTCATGATTCCACTCTCCCTTTGTATGTATGATTAGCGTTTATCTGTTTTTCGCGCCAGTTGATTCCCAAGTGCTTGAATGCTTTGGACGATGACGATGAGGACGACGATCGTCACGATCATGATGAGATTATCGTAGCGATAGTAACCGAAACGGATCGCGAGGTCACCGACACCTCCGCCGCCGACGATCCCAGCCATTGCCGAGAAGCCGATCAAACTGATCGTCGTTAGCGTGATGCCCTGAATGATGCCAGGGAGTGCTTCTGGTAAAAGGATACTGACGATGATCCGTAATGGTTTCGCACCGCACGCTTCCGCTGCTTCGATCAAACCAGGTGGAATCTCACGCAGTGATGTTTCGACGAGTCGTGCGAGAAACGGAATCGCTGCGACACTGAGGCTGACGGATGCTGCTGTCGGACCAATCGTATTATCAAGCAAAAATTTCGTTAATGGAATGAGGGCAACAAGCAAGATGATGAACGGCAAGGACCGGACGATGTTGACGACGAAGTCAAGGACACGTCGGATGGCAATGTTTTGAAAGAATAAACCGCGGTCGGTGACGAACAAGAGAATCCCGAGCGGAATCCCGACGACCAATGCGAAGGCAAGTGAAATTCCGACCATCCACGCCGTCTCACCGAGCGCCTTCAAGAGCTCAGGTAACATCGTTTGAATACGATCAAGCCACATCCTGAATCACCTCGAGTGTATGAAGTTCCGTCGCGAGCCAGTCGAGGGCAGGTGCGATTTGATCGGAGGATCCCGTCAAGCTGACGATTAGGACACCAAAAGCGACGTCTTGGATGTAATCGACTTTTCCGTGCAGGATGCTGACCGAGATATCGTATCGACGGATGGCTTCCGACAACGTACTTTCACCGGTCTTCTCGCCCGTGAACTGTAGGCGGATGATCTTTCCCGGTGTCGCTTGCAAGATGCGTTCCGGTAGCTCGATCTGGAGTGCCGTGTCGACGTAATGTTGTGTCACCGGATGTTTGGCTTGACTGAACAAATCGTATGTAGAGGCAACTTCGACGACTTCCCCTTGAGACATGACCGCGACACGATGGCAAATCTGTTTGACGACATCGATCTCATGCGTGATGAGGACGATCGTCAATCCGAGTCGTTCATTCAAATCTTTCAACAAATCTAAAATCTGCAGCGTCGTGACCGGATCAAGGGCAGAGGTCGCTTCGTCACATAACAAGACGGTTGGATCATTCGCGAGTGCCCGGGCAATCCCGACGCGCTGTTTCTGTCCGCCGCTCAACTGACTCGGGAAGTTCGTCTCAAATCCTTCAAGTCCGACGAGCGAGATGAGTTCGCGAATTCGCTCCGGGAAATCTGCTCGTTTGACGCCAGCGGCCTTGAGCGCAAAAGCGATGTTATCCGCGACGTTGCGCGACTGAATCAATTGGAAATGCTGAAAGATCATTCCTGTCCGCAAGCGAAGTTGACGCAAATCTGCTTTTGACATCCCGCCGAGCGAGACACCGTCGACCTTGACGGTTCCCTGTGTCGGATGCTCAAGCCCATTGATTAGGCGAAGCAACGTACTTTTACCGGCACCGGATTCACCGATGATCCCAAAGATTTCTCCTTTTTGGATCGTCAAATCGACATCCCGTAATGCAAAAATCGGGGTCCGGTCTCGAACGAACCGTTTTGTAATGTGTTTGAATTCAATCATCCGCTCATCTCCTCATACAAAAAAAGTCGCTTTTTCCTAGTAGCAGAGCAACCAGAAAAAAGCGACGAAAGTGTAAGATTTCGTAACTTATCTCTCAGAATGAAAATCATTCTGTAGGATGTGGCACCGTTCCTTACAGGTGGTTGCCGGACGTCGTTGGGCCTAATCCCTCGGTCGCTCTCGATAAGTAGTTATGCTGTTGGGATTTACTTTAACGGAAATGATTCCCATCTGTCAAATGTTTTTTCAGAATTATTCCGCAACAGGTGTCCGGAACAGGTTGAGCGTTCCGATTCGATCGACGGCTTCTTCTAGACGTTCGACGTCAGCAATCAAGCTGATCCGTACGTAGCCTTCACCGTATTCGCCGAAGAAGGATCCAGGGGTTACAGCGACGTGTGCTTCGTCAAGCAGGTGATCGGTGAAGCTTTGGGACGTGTATCCTTCAGGCACCGGAAGCCAGACGAAGAAGGAACCGCCCGGTCGTGGTCCGCTCCAACCGATTGCATCGAGTTTAGCGAACAAGGCATTACGTCGTGTTTCGTATAAGCTACTTAACTCACGGACACATGTCTGGTCACTCGTCAGGGCAACGGTCGCTGCATGTTGGATCGGTGTGAAGGCACTGACGTAGAGATGTTCCTGATACGTCTCGATGCTTGAGATGACGGACGGATTTCCGATCGCGAAAGCGATTCGGAAGCCAGACATGTTGAAGCGTTTCGAGAGTGAGAACAACTCGATTC
The DNA here is from genome assembly GCF_038006045.1 of Exiguobacterium sp. FSL W8-0210. NCBI lineage: Bacteria > Bacillati > Bacillota > Bacilli > Caryophanales > Exiguobacterium > Exiguobacterium sp. FSL W8-0210. Next base: position 2,584,607 of record NZ_JBBOUK010000001.1, on the reverse strand, counting down.
CGACCTCCTTCGCCCCTTCCGTCTGCAAGAAGCTTCGTGTGGGACCATCAAAGCTGATGCCGCCGTAGGCTAAATCATGGACGACACAAATATCATGGGCATCCGCGAAGGCAACGGTCTGTTCGAAGGCTTCTGCTGTCGCTGTCGCACCTGTCGGATTACTCGGGTAATTGAGGAACAACATCCGGGCGCGCTCGACATCTGTCGTATCAAGTAAATCGTAATCCGGCAGGAAGTTATTTTTCTCAAGCAATGGAAGTGTAATCGGGTAAGCACCAGCAAGTGCTGCTCCAGACAGGTAATCCGGGTACCCCGGATCCGGGACGATGACACCTTCTCCAGGATTGACGATCGTTTGTGGTAAGGCGACGATTCCGGCTTTACTACCGAGAAGAATTGCGACCTCGGTTGCCGGATCGATCGTGACGCCGAATTCGTTCGCATAAAAGCTCGCGACGGCTTGCTTTAGAAAATCATGTCCACGAAATGGTGGATATTGAAGGTTTGTTGGCTCATCGATCGCCTGTTTCAAGGCGTCGAGAATATGTACGGGCGTCGTTTGATCGGGTGTTCCTTGACCAAGGGTAATGACATCATGTCCGGCAGCTTTCACAGCACCGATCCGGTTCGCAAGTTCAGCGAAAACGGGAGCAGGAAGCCGATCGATGGCGATGGATGGAGCGAAATGTTTCATGGATGTGTGCCTCCTTCGTAGTATTGTCGTCAAGGATAACGAATATTCAGTCAAAAGAAAAGAACTTTTTTGAAATTCAAAAAAATCGTCCAATAAACAGGTACAGATATGTGGAGCGGGAATAGAGAGTAGGGAGAGGAGTGAGGAGATGAAGCGAGCTAGCTGGAAAGAAGCAGTCGTCTATCAAGTCTATTGGCGCAGTTTTAAGGATTCGAATGGGGACGGCATCGGTGATTTGCGAGGTGTCATCGACAAGCTAGATTACATCGCATCGCTTGGTGTCGATATCGTCTGGTTAAATCCATGTTACCGTTCTCCAGACATCGATAATGGCTATGATATTGCCGATTATTACACGATCATGGACAAGGCGGGGACGATGGGCGATCTACAAGAGTTGATCACAGCGGCTCACGGACGCGGCTTAAAGATAATTCTTGATTTGGTCGTCAATCATACGAGTGACCAGCATGACTGGTTCCGTCAGTCGCGGGACCGAATCCACGACAAGGATGATTGGTACATCTGGAAAGATGGAACGAAAGAGACGCCCCCGAACAATTGGCGGTCTTACTTTGCGCCGAACCCGTGGACGTGGAGTGAAGAGCGCGAACAATATTATTTCCATTCCTTTGCGAAAGAACAACCGGACTTAAACTGGGAACAACCGGCTGTCCGGCAAGCGATCTACGACATGATGAACTGGTGGATCGCTCAAGGGATTGACGGTTTCCGGATGGACGTCATCAACTTGATCAAAAAACGTTCGCTTGAGGATGTCGTCAATCCGTTTAATCTATCGTATCTCGGGAATCAACCAGGTGTGCACGACTTCCTTCAGGAAATGCATGCGAACGTCCTTGCCGGGAAAGACTTGTTTACAGTTGGTGAGATTCCGTTCGTCGGTCCAGAAGACGGTCTGTTATATGTCAGTGAAGAACGTGAAGAACTTCGAACGCTGTTTCACTTCGAAATCGCGGACGACATGGAGGCGATGGACCTTTTACGATTCAAGGAAATTCAGAAACGATGGTATGACGTCTTATACCCATTAGGTGTCAATTCACAGTTTCTCAACAACCACGATCATACGCGACAAGTGACCCGCTTCGGCAGTGAACGATACCGAGTCGAGAGTGCGAAACTACTCGGTTTGATGTTGCATACATTACCTGGCATTCCATACGTGTATCAAGGAGAAGAGATTGGGATGACGGGGATTCGCTTCTCGGATCCGTCGCTCTATCAAGACGTCGCCTTTCAAAATCGATACGCGGAGCGCGTCGCTGGCGGCGAGGATCCGGAGGTCGTACTCTCGTCAATGCAGTTACTCGCACGCGATAACTCCCGCACGCCGATGCAGTGGGACGGTACGCACGCGGCAGGCTTTACGAGTGGGAAACCGTGGTTAGCGGTCAATCCGAATTACACGGACATCAATGTCGCGCAAGCAGAAGCCGATCCATCATCCGTCCTTGCCTTTTACCGAGCATTGATTCAGATGCGAAAGGATCATCCAATCATGGTCTATGGTACGTATCGCGACTTAGCTCTTCATGATCCGTATCTCTACATCTATGAGCGGGAACTAGAGGGAGAAGTGTGGCGGATCGTTCTCAACGTGCATGACGAACCGATGCAAACTGCCTTCGTTTTATCGCAAGATAAGTTGCTTGTGTCGAACTATCCAGATGTCTCGGATGAACTACGTCCTTATGAAGCACGTGTATATCGATATGCTGTTACAGAACAGAATTGAACTACTGGACGAAAAAACATCCGCGACGTGTCAGGAACGCGTACGGATGTTTTTTCGTGTGTTATTTGAAAGGTGACGATTTTTTCGTCTGTAAGACGTGCGTGAATCGATCGACGGCTTGGCGCATCTCGTAACTTGGTCCAAGGATGAGGGGACCATGTCCGACGGCAAGAATATCCGGAGACAGTTCCGTTAATTGATCAGCGGAGCGAAGAGCAACGTCCGGATCCCATGTCGCAAGTGCTGGGAACGGAAATTGCCAACGGACGTCACCGGAGACAGCGAGTCCCCCTTGTGTCTGAAAGGCATCTCCGGCGATCAGCATCCGACTACCTTCATGCCAAAGAGAAATCGAACCAGGTGTATGACCTGGCGAAGCGATGACGCTGAGGCTACCGACTTGTTGACCACTTTCGAGCAATCGATCTGGACGTGTTTTGATGTTTTTCGGAATACCGCCTTTTAAAGGGGTCGTTTCGCCTTCGCGTAGCGTCTCGTCCCCACTGAGCAATGCGGCATCACGGTAACTGATGCAGACTTGAGCGAGAGGAAAGGCATTCGCAAGGAAATCGAGCGAGCCGACATGATCGGCATGTGCGTGTGTCAGGATAATTGCGCCGAGCGGTTTTTCTTGCTTTCGAATATAGTGATAAAGCGCCTTTGCGTTGATTCCGAGTCCGGCGTCAATCAATGTCAAACTGTCTGCTTCTTCAAACAGGTAGCAATTGACCGGGAAAAAGGATGGGGTCGTCTGCAATTGGTGTAAACGTTCGATGATCGTGACACGCATCGGCTTCACTCCTTCAAAAAGTAAATAGACTTCTTCTTTAGTATCGTCTGTTTTTGAATAGGCGTCTAGACGGATTATGTGTAAAAAGAGGCACCATCTATTACTAGATGATCCCTCCCTTGCTAATTATTCAAATGTCACCGCGAAGACAGCACCGGCATGTGGTGCATCATCTCCGTTGGCAGCTGTTGTGACGAGTAAGCGATCTTCGTAAAAAATCGGACATGTCGGATTCGAGACAGGGAAGTCGACATGATCCAGTTTTTCGCCCGTCGTGAGATTCCAACGTGTAATACATGATCCGGCGTAATGTGCGATCCAAGCATGACCTTCAGCATCCTTCGTCATACCATCCGGGAATCCTTCTTCCTCTTCGAGATCAACGGCGACGCGTTTATTCGAAAGTGGGGCATCGGGAGCGTAGTCGAAGGCATAGACTTTTTTCGTTGGTGTATCGATATGATAGAGCGTCTTGCCATCTTCTGACCAGACGAGTCCATTGGAGTTCGTCAAGTCTTCGTGTAAAACATCGATGGAACCGTCATGACGCAGGCGGAACAGCCCAGCTGTTTTACCGTCTTCTTCATTAATGCTACCAGCGACATATTGTCCGGTCGGATCGAGCTTGCCATCGTTCATCCGATCAGAATCCGGTAATGACAATTGATGTTCGAGAGACAGATGTCCTTCCTTGAGATCGAACGTGCCAAAGCCATGTGCTGATGTGACACGCAATAAGTCCGGAGCGTCCGTCAAGGCAATCGATGTAATAGCGCTTGGCAACGTATATGGTTTAAGTGCTTCTGTAACAAGATCATATGAAAAGAGCAGTTGATTCGGAATATCGACGAAATAAAAGCGTTTTGTTTTTGCGTCGTAAACAGGGGATTCACCTGTCTTGCAGGTGATATCAATGAATAGGGAAACGGTCATGAGTACTCTTCCTCCTAAGCGGACGGCTCTACATGCTGTCCAAGTAATAACAATTTAGTATACCTGTTTTGATACGCAATCAAACCTAAGTCAAGGTGTACACTCGCAACGACTTTGAGAAAAGAAACGTTAAAAAATAGCCTGCTTCCAAAGCAGACTATCGGTATGAACGTGACGTCAGCGGCTTTTCACCAATAGGTTGACCGCTTCCTTCACGAGTTCTTCTGTTTGTCCATCGCCATTTTGTTCTGCTTCCTTGACACAATCGATCAAATTCGAGCTAACGACGACGCCGATCGTCCGGTCAATCGCAGAACGGGCAGCGGAGAGCTGGGTGATGACATCGCGGCAATCTTGCCCTTCTTCCATCATCCGTAAAATACCTCGTAGCTGTCCTTCAATCCGACTAACACGGTTTTTCATCTTCCGATCATAATCCATCTTTATTCCTCCGATTCCCGTTGACCTGACGTCATGTAGTATCTTTATGCTATGCCCATTACGGTATCGCTGTCAATTCAGCAGAATTTTAAGCTATACTTTTCATAGAATGAGGGAATATGGATGTGGTGAAGTTTTTTACTTAGAAAATGGGTGAAATCGAAAACGATTTGGTGTCAGCTTGCGTATACTATATGATAGGGCTGACGTCAGAAGGAGGAGAAGGATGCACACTCAATCCGATGAATCGCTTTATCATCTGATGCGTAGCGGTGACGAGCAAGCTCTCGAGACATTATACGATAAGTACGAGAGGTTATTGTTTTCATTCGCCCATCGCTTTACGAATAATGACCGGTTGTCCGAAGAAGTCATACAGGAAGTATGGATGAAGATTTGGAACGGTCGTGTTGATTTTGATACACAAAAAGGAAAGTTTTCATCGTGGATTTTAACGATTACACGTAACGCGGCACTCGATTGTCTCCGTCGTGAAAAACGACAACCGACGATCGAAGTCGAAGAGCGGGATGGTGGATACGACGAGCCGGTCGAGCGGACGGTCATGCAGCGGGAAACGGCTGCTGAAGTGCGCGACGCAGTCAGTGAACTGAAGCCAGAGCAGCAAGAGCTGATTGAACTCGTTTACTTCCAGGGTATGACGCAGCAACAGATTTCAGAGCGACTCGATTTACCTCTTGGAACGGTCAAGACGCGAATCAGGAGCGCGATTCAAGCATTACGAAAACGAATGGATGGGAGGGAACGAGATGGAAGAACGTTGTCATGACTTAATCGATTATTTCAATGGAACATTATCCGCAGCAGATCGCGACGCGTTCGCAGCGCATCTTGCGACGTGCGAAGAATGTCGTGAAGCGCTTTTAGAAATGGAAGAACTCATGCTTCCCATCGCTGAATCGCTTCCGGAGCGACCCGTTCCTGCAGGTATGAAAGCACGAATTCTTGGAGAAGTCCTTGGTTCAGCAGAGGCAGCGTCTCCGAAGGAAGCGCCGATGACTACTCCGGTAGACATTAAACAAGCACGTCAGCAACAAACGAAGAAGAAGAGTGTGCCACTCGGTTGGTTGATGAGTATCGCCGCCGCCTTGATTCTCTCGCTTGGTGCGAATGCCTACTTCCTGTCACAGGAAGAGAGCACAGATACACCAGAGACGTTAGCCATGGATGAGATCAAAGGGATGGGGAACTTTGAAAGTACCGAGTCCATTAAAGGATCGAGCATGATTTTCACGCAAAACGATAAATCGTATATGCTCGTTCAACTGAAAGATTTACCACCGCTTCAAAAAGGTCAGCTCTATCAATTGTGGACGCTCGAAGGAGAGACACCTACTGCGAACGGTGTCATCGAAAAAGATGGAGAGGCAGCAGCTGTCTTCCCGCTTAAAGGAGACGGAAAAGTTGATGCCGTCGCCATCACGGTCGAACCCGAACCGGATTTAGAAAAACCGACGGGTGAAATCGTCGCATCGGTAGCACTCTAAAAATGATGTTTAACGGATCCGTCTCGAGCGGATCCGTTTTTGTGTAAGATGTCGAGTGGATTAGGTAAAAAAGTGATGGAATGATAAGAAATCAAACGAATTTCTAAATTTCACTGAAAAAAAGAGTCAGAGCAGACGATAGTTAGGAGAATGACATTTCATAAGGAGAGACCTCATACAATGAATGAATGGATCATCTTAACGAAACACTACGAAGTGACATTGGTCGTGTTATCGGTGCTCGTTGCCATCCTCGGCTCATATGGTTCACTGGAGTTAAATCGTCGTCTAGCGAAAGCGACTTCCTTAAAGAAGCGTGCCTTGTTCCTCTCGTCGTTGACGATGGGGTTATCGATCTGGGGAATGCATTTCGTCGGGATGGGGGCATTCTCTCTGTCCGTCACGGTTCGCTATGATTGGTTTTTAATGTTCTTATCCGTCATTCCCGCTATTTTGGCTGCTTTCATTGCCTTTCATTTGTTGTACTCGTCGACGATTACGCGAAAGAAGGTCATTTTAGCAGGATCCCTGATGGGGTGCGGAATCGCTACGATGCATTACCTTGGCATGATGGCGATGGAGTTCGGTGGAGCCGTTCGGTATGAGAAGAGTTTATTTTTTTTATCCGTCCTGATTGCAGTCACTGTCGCCTATATCGCCTTGCTACTGCTTCATCGCTTGAGACATGTCGCTAAGAAACGAATCTTGATTCCCATCGCAGTCGTGATGGGGTTTGCCATCTCTTCGATGCATTATGTCGGAATGCTCGGCACATCGTTCTGTATTCCAGCCTCAGATGCCGGACTTATCGGTGATGCTCCAATCACGTCGAACATCTTGAACGAAGTCGCGATACCGGTCTTCTTGATTCTCGTGTTGATTGCAGGTCTCTACATTCACCTCGAACGTCGTGCACTGCAGATGATGGCGTATACCGATCATCTGACGGGATTACACAACCGACGATGGCTCGATCATCACATGACAAGAGTCGATGCCCAGTATGGTCGTGCTAAGCAGGAGATGGCGATGGCGTTACTTGATCTTGATGGATACAAATGGGTCAATGACACATTCGGATTCGATAAGGGAGATGCGGTCATCCGCCAATTCGCAGAACGGATGTTACAGACGTTGAAGGAAGATGAAGCGTGTATTCGTTATAACGGGACGCAGTTCTTCCTCATCAAACGTGTCTCACAAGAAGACATGACGGATGTCTTCGAACAAATTTTAGACGATGTACGTCTTCCGATTGATCTCGAAGATCAACCGGTTCATTTGACAGCAACGATGGGCGTCATCCTCCCGAATGCGAAGGAATCACTTGAGATGCGGATCGGTCAGATGGAGAGTGCGCTTCGGGCTGGCAAAAATGAGGGGCGTGATCGCTTCATCGTGTATGATGACTCACTACACTCGGATCGTAGAGAGCAATTGATTGTCGGATCCTTACGCCGGGCGATGACGGATTTCAAGGAGTTCACCCTCGTCTATCAACCGAAGATCGCCCTTGCGACGGGAAAAGTTGATCAAGCGGAAGTCTTGATCCGCTGGAATCATCCGAAGTTTGGATTCATCTCACCGGCGGAGTTCATCCCGCTTGCAGAAAAATACAGTTTGATTCACCGTTTAACTAAGTGGGTACTCAAAGAGACCGTCGCCCAGATGGAGATTTGGAAGAAGGAAGATTATTTCATTCGCCAAGTCTCGGTGAACTTATCGGCGATGCATTTCCGGTCCGAGTCACACAACTTAATGATTAAGGAAATCGTCCACCATTCATTGAAGAATGGGAGCGAACTACAGCTACAGCTTGAAATCACGGAAACATCCGTCATGGAGAACCTCGACCGGGCAATGATGATGCTCGGTGAACTGAAACAACTCAGTCTGACGATCGCACTTGATGATTTCGGAACGGGTCTATCATCATTGACACACCTGAAGCATCTCCCGATTGATATCCTGAAGATCGATAAATCGTTCATTGATGAAGTCCCGCATGACGAACGCGGAACGGCAATCACGGAAATGATCATCCAGCTTGCGAAGAGTCTCGGGATCGAAGTCGTCGCGGAAGGCGTCGAGACACTCGAACAGCATCTTTTCCTGAAACGTCTCGGTTGTGATTATGGACAAGGTTATTATTACAGTAAGCCGATGCATGTGAAGGATCTGAATCAGCGGATGATTGAAGAGACCGTTCTAAATGTCGGATAAAGCAATCCAAACACGACTTTCGTTCGTATACTAGATAAGCATGCGAGGATGATGCATGCGACGTCTGGGGGGACGCAAAGCGCTGGATTTTCTCACCAGCTTGTGCACGACGCAGACAGACATCTAGTACATTCAATCATACTCAGACCATCCAAGCTTTTAACGTAGCATCTGTCTGTTCGAACACAAACAAAGGCAACTTCCATCGCGGAAGTTGCCTTTTTCGTCTGTGCTTATGAACGAACCGTGAGGACACAGCCTGTCTGATCCGTAACGAGCACGTTCGTATTGAAGTATTGTCCATCGCTTTTAAGGATCAACGCTTTTTTCTCCGCGTTGTAATCGAGCGTCATGTCTTGATCGAGGAAATGACTCGACCATCGTTTGACAAGAACGGGTCCGACATTCGAGTCGATCGTCATGTCTTCCGGGGTCGCTTCATCGACGAGACGAATACTGAAGATACCAGAGTTTCCGCAACCGCAACCTTCTGTATCGTAGTAGAGGTGTAGTTGACCGGATACTTCACCGCGTAATTGATTGATTCGTTCCTGAGCAGATGGTGTAAATGTGATGTTCATGGTCATTCACTCCTTTTCTCTAGTATACGCCGTTCGAATGAGAAAGGAACGTCACTTGCTCACGCTGACTCGACGGCGCATCCGTACAAGAAGGAAGATATACCCGGCTAACAATAAGACGACGCTACCGAGAACCGCCGTATCGACGAGACCGTTATCCGACTCGAAATTGATTGCGATGTACGCCCAGACGAAGACGAGCGGATAAATCGGATCGCGGTTTGCGAACATGAAGAGAAGGGCGACGATGACACCGACGACAAGCATAATCATCGTCCAACCGGCATCTCCGATTCCAAGCCACGATGTCACGCCCTCTGCGTTGATCGTTAGGAAGATGTCGGCGATCGTTGCGACCGATACCCAGCCGAGATAAAGCGAGAAAGGTAGCTTGAAGCGTAAGCCTTTCGTCTCGCGGTCGATTTTCGAGTAGATGACGATCAATGACAGCAAGAGACCAACGATGACGACGACAGATACTACGAACAATTCGAAGGTGAATGAGACAATCCAGCCAGCATTGAATAAACAGCTGATCAGGAACCATGGTCCGATTTTTTTCGCCAGTTCATGTTCCTTGAATTTTGGGATCGTTTGGAGAATCAACCAAATGAGTAAAATCGTATAGATCAATCCCCAAATCGAGAACGCATAACCAGCCGGTTTGAATAACGTAAAGATGGAGTCAGAAATCCGTCCTGTCTTTCCACCATCGAGGGCGTTCACAGCAATCGTAAAGATGAAGCCGACCCAGTTAAGCCAAATCCATTTATTTTTCAAACAAAAAACCTCCTTTATTCTCTAAAGAAGGTTTACCCAAAAATCATTTTCATTAGTCATCATGGTCGACGCGTCGGGTTCAAAAAGGACATGCCGATGGCGGGGTTTCCGGTATGTGAACCGAGAACCGGCGTTAAATCATCGATTCGGACCCGGACGTCGAACTGTGCTTCGAGTCGATTTTTCCAATCGAGCGCCAGTTCATACGCTGTCGCGTGGAACAACGAGATGTCCGTCACTTGACCGCGCTCGAGAATCAAAACAAGGTGATCAAAAATCTTCGAATAGGCTTTCTTGAACGTCCGAACGGTTTGGTATGGAACGATCTTTCCTTCTTCGAAGTGGAACAACGGACGGAGTTGCAACAAGTTACCGACGAATGCCTTCGTCGAGGAGATCCGTCCACCGGCTTGCAATTGATCGAGGTTCGCGACAGTGAATTCGATATGGTGGTCGAAGCGACGCTCCAGAATGATCTGTTCGACGGATTCAATCGAGTGTCCCGCTTCGACGAGCTCCATTGCCTCTGCTAAGAGCTGACCAGCCGGATAAATCCCACAACGAGAATCAATCGCGATCAAGCGGAAGCCGGCAATTTCTGCGCCTTGGACGGAAGCGTTGTACGTTCCGCTCAGTTCACTCGACAGGTGGACAGCAAAACCGATGTCGTAATCTTCTTTTAGTCGTTCGTAGTGTTCGGTAAAACTACCGATGGAAGGTTGACTCGTCGTCACTTTATGTTTTGCATCAATCCAGCTATAGACGGTTTCCGCATTTACATCGACCCCATCGATGAAACTTTCGCCATCCTTCATGACGAGTAAAGGGACAACCGAGAGATCGTCGCGCTTTGCGATCGTATCCGGTAAAATCGTCGTACTATCAGTGATCCAAGCAATCCGCATTACAAGTTCCTCCTAAATTTAGTACCTGATAATAATTCTAGGTGTAAGCGTTCTCGCTGTCAAATGAACATTAAAAAATATCAAACGTTTTAGTTGATTAAATAATGAAATACGCTATAATCGGTACGTGATTAGTAAACTTTTAGTCATCTTATACTAAACTAAGCCGATGAGAGGAGGACGTCGATTGTACTCAATCGGACAAAAAATCAAGAACCTCCGTCTTCAAAAGGGATTGACGCAAGAGGAACTCGGGGAAAGAACAGACCTGAGTAAAGGGTACATCTCGCAACTCGAACGGGAAATCAGTTCCCCATCGATCGAGACACTGTTTCATCTCCTTGAAGTCCTTGGCATCTCACCGAAGGATTTCTTTGATGAGGACGCACTCAATCAAAAAGTCGTCTATGGAGAAGAAGATGTCACAACATATGCGGACGAAGAACAAGGGTATCATGTCACATGGCTCATTCCGGAATCGAATGAAAAAGAGATGGAACCGGTCCTGCTGACACTTGCGCCAGGGGGAGCCTTCAAGACGTATGAACCGTCGGGGGCGGAAACATTTGTCTATGTGCTCGCGGGGAACGTCACATTGATGCTCGGACGTCAGTCTTTTTTAGCGAAGCAAGGGGAGACACTTTACTATAAGGCTTCAGAAATTCATCAATTACGCAATGAGTCAATGCAAGAGACAAAGGTCCTCGTGACCGCAACCGACTCATACCTATAAAGGAGGAACTAGATTGGCAGATACTACGATCATTCAATTCAAGGACGTAACGAAACGTTATGACGATCAGACCGTTCTTGATCAAGTCAGCTTTGAAATCGAACGCGGAAAGTTTTATACGTTACTCGGACCGTCGGGGTGCGGAAAAACGACGATCTTACGACTTATCGCCGGTTTTTCGGAAGCGACAGAGGGAGACATTATCTTCGACGGGAAACGGATCAATGATGTGCCGGCGAACAAACGTCAAGTTAATACCGTTTTCCAAGATTACGCACTGTTCCCACACTTAAATGTCTTCGAAAACATTGCTTTTGGTCTTCGGATCAAGAAGGTGAAGGAAGCGGAAATCGCACAACGTGTGACCGATGCATTGAAGTTCGTCAACTTGTCCGGTTATGAGAAACGGGAAATCACCGAGATGTCGGGTGGACAACGGCAGCGTGTCGCGATTGCCCGGGCAATCGTCAATGAACCGGAAGTCATCTTGCTTGATGAGCCGCTCTCGGCACTCGACTTGAAATTGCGGACAGAGATGCAATATGAGCTCCGCGACTTACAACGTCGCCTTGGAATCACGTTCATCTTCGTCACACACGACCAAGAAGAGGCACTCGCGATGTCAGATGAAATCTTCGTTCTCAATCACGGCGTCATTCAACAATCGGGAACGCCGACAGATATTTATGATGAACCGATCAACCGCTTCGTCGCGGACTTCATCGGCGAGTCGAATATCATTCCTGGACGTATGATCGAAGATTATCGAGTTTGGTTCGCAGAAAAAGAATTCGAATGTGTTGACCGCGGTCTTGAGCTGAACGAACCGGTCGAAATCGTCATTCGTCCCGAGGATCTTGAAATCACGAACGTGACACAAGGAAAACTAAAGGTTACGGTCGACTCACAGTTGTTCCGTGGGGTGCACTATGAAATCGCCTGTATGGATGAAGTCGGAAACGAATGGCTCGTCCACAGTACGAAAAAAGCAACGGTTGGTGAACAAATCGGTCTGACGTTTGATCCGGAAGCGATCCACGTCATGCGATTGAATGAGACGGAAGAAGAATTTGATAAGCGTCTGGAATCCTACGACGGGGTGTTATGATGCAGAAATCACGTAACTGGTATCTCATCCCGTATCTATTCTGGATCGCCTTATTCGTCATCGCACCAATTGTGCTCGTCGTCTATTATTCATTCCTTGATCTTGATGGCAATTTCTCATTTGAGAACTACCGGAACTTCTTCACATCGACGTATCTAACGATGACGCTTAGTTCGTTCTGGTATGCCTTTTTGATCACCTTGTTTTCACTCTTGATCGGTTATCCGACGGCTTATTTGCTGACGAAGACGAAACATAAACAACTTTGGCTGTTGCTCGTCATCTTGCCGACGTGGATCAACTTATTGTTGAAGGCCTACGCCTTCATCGGATTGTTCAGTACGTATGGTCTCGCAAATCAAACGCTTGAAGCGATCGGAATCGGACGGAAGCAAATCCTGTTTACCGATTTCAGTTTTGTCTTCGTCTCGGTTTACATTTTCATTCCGTTCATGATCCTACCGATCTTTAACGCGATAGAAAAACTGAGCCCATCGCTCGTCTTCGCGGCACGTGATCTCGGAGCTTCAAATTTCACGACATTCCGTCGTGTCGTCTTTCCGTTGACACTTGACGGTGTGAAATCAGGCTGTCAGCTTGTCTTCATTCCGGCATTGTCACTGTTCATGATCACGCGTTTGATTGCCGGGAACCGCGTCATTACGCTCGGTACGGCGATTGAACAGCAATTTCTCGTGACACAGAACTGGGGCATGGGCGCTACGATTGCCGTCTTCCTCATCATCGCGATGGCAATCATCCTTGCCTTGACAAGTACGAAACGGAAGAAAGGAGCGACGACTTGATGAAACGTCTGAAACTAGCAAATCTTTATTTGATCGGTGTCTTCATCATTTTGTATGCTCCGATTTTCTATCTCGCATTCTATTCGTTCAACAGCGCTGATAACATGACGAACTTCGATTCGTTCACGTGGGATTGGTACAAGGAAGTCTTCCAAGATTCACGCTTGTTGATCATCGTCTTGAACACACTCGTCATCGCGTTGTTGTCAGCTGCAATCTCGACGATTCTCGGAGTATTCGGAGCGATCGGGATCCAGGCGGTCCGCAAGAAACGTGTCGAGACGTCGTTGTTGACGCTCAACAGTATCTTGATCGTCAGCCCCGATGTCATCATCGGAGCATCGTTTCTGATCTTCTTTACGATGCTTGGAATCCAGCTTGGCTTTACGTCAGTCTTACTCTCTCATATCGCATTTTCGGTACCGATCGTCGTCATTCTCGTCTTGCCGAAATTACAGGAGATGAGTCCAACGCTCGTCGATGCGGCGCGTGACTTAGGCGCGAGTCGCTGGGATGTCTTAACGAAGGTCGTCCTGCCGTACATCACACCCGGTATCTTTGCTGGATTCTTTACGGCATTGACGTATTCACTTGACGATTTTGCGGTGACATTCTTCGTGACAGGAAACGGCTTTACGACGTTATCTGTCGAAATCTACTCACTTGCCCGCCAAGGGATTTCGATGAAGATCAATGCGTTGTCGACCGTCATCTTCTTGTTTACATTCCTGCTCGTCATCGGCTACTACTTCTTGAACCAACGAGCTGCTACGAAGCTTTCGCGACCGGAGGTGAAATGACCGTTGAAAAAATTGATTCAATTATTCGTCGCGATTTTCTTGATCTCGGGTGTCATCCTATTCACCTTGAATCAGTTAAACGAGACACAAGGGTATTCAGGTAAGAATGTCCTGAACATTTATAACTGGGGCGATTATATCGATCCGGCACTGATCAAACAGTTCGAAAAAGAGAGCGGCATCAAGGTCGTCTATCAGACATTCGACTCGAACGAAGCGATGTTGACGAAAATCGAACAGGGAGGAACGACGTATGATATCGCCGTTCCATCCGACTATGCGATCGCAAAGATGATCGATGAGAAGCTCGTCCTGCCGATTGATCATCAAAAAATCCCGAATCTCAAAAATATCGATTCACGTTTCTTGAATCTATCCTTTGATCCGAAAAATAAGTATTCGATTCCGTATTTCTGGGGAACGGTCGGTATTGTCTACAACAAAGACTTGATCGGAAAAAAACCGACGAGCTGGAAGGATCTATGGGATCCGAAGCTGAAGAACCAGATTCTACTTGCCGATGGTGCGCGTGAAGTGATAGGTATGAGTTTGAACAGTCTCGGTTATTCCTTGAATGAGACGAATGAGTCGAAGCTACAGGAAGCAAAAGCGAACCTGATGCGTTTGACGCCAAATGTCAAAGCGATCGTCGGGGACGAAATCAAGTTATTGCTTGCAAACGAAGAAGCAGGACTTGGTGTCGTCTGGTCTGGAGATGCGAACGAGATCATGAGTGAGAACGACAAACTTGACTACGTCATTCCAAAAGAAGGCTCAAACGTCTGGTTCGATAATATCGTCATTCCAAAGACAGCTAAAAACGTCAAGGGAGCACATCAGTTCATCAACTTCATGTTACGCCCAGATATTTCAGCGAAAAATGCGGACTACGTCGGTTATTCGACACCGAACAAAGAAGGCTTAAAGTTACTCGACAAGTCGGTTCGGACGGATAAACGATTCTATCCTGATAAACAAGTCACTGATACGCTTGAAGTCTATGAGAACCTCGGGAAGAAGATGCTCGCGCATTACAATGAGTTGTTCTTAGAGTTTAAGATGCATAAGAAATGAGGAAAGACCTAGTGCTAGGGGCACTAGGTTCTTTTTTTATTTCTCTTCATAAAAATAAATATAAGTTCCCAAAAAAAACTGTAAAAACTGAATAATTTTTTGAAATAGGGGAATGAGTTTATTATCAACGCCTTTTTACAGGCACCGGGGAGGACATCATCATGAAACAAGTTTTAGGAATCATCTTAACTGCCGCTCTCACTGTCAGCATCGTGTCAGGAACTTCATATAAACAGCAACCGGTCGAGGCATCAAAACAATCAGACGTCAAATGGCTTCAAGAAATTCAAACACAAGCGAAACAAGCGCGCTCACTCGATGGAAAAGTCGTACTTGAAAAAACGACACTTGCACAAGTACATAAAGCGTACAAAGGGGAAAAGAACTCCAATTGGTGTCAAAGTGGAAATGGTCTTGCTTCAGCAGATCGCTCCCTACATTACTGTTCAACGTATGGTGTGAAGGACACAAAAGCTAAAGTTAGCGCCATCGTCTATGATCCAAAGCAAATCAAACGGACGGTGACGGTCAAAGAAGCTAAAAAAGCATATCCGACAGCGAAACTCGATAAAACATTCAACGTCATGACTGTTTCCTCGAAACAGGTCAACATTTATCTAAATTTAAATTCCGACCGTACACAAGTCATGTCAATTCTAGTAAAATATAACTAACGAAAAAGGATGACCGATTCGGCCATCCTTTTTATTTAATCGTTTTATAAAGTGGTACGAGATGTGAATAGGTATTTCGAATTATTTCGAGTAATTCTTCGCGTGACAGTTGATGAACTTGTTCTGCCGGAATATGGCGACCAACAAGGAACTCTGCTTTTTTGACGTCGTGGAAACGTTGTAAACCTTTTTGAAGATCCGTCGCGTGAACAGGAACCGCGTCTTTTTTCATATGGTCATAAGAAACGACGAAATCATCCGGAAGAGTCGTCAGCAGTTCCGTATGCTGTAACAGTTTTGATGCATATTGTTGTTTGTTCGGTAACTCATAAATATAAGCGAGCCAAATGAACAAGTGATCATCAAATAGACCGACTTGAAAGTGCGGATGTTTTTTATATCCACGTTTATCGGGTGAGAATGCCATCCATGTATCTTTCGGAGGATTGACCTTCCGCCGAGCATGTTGCGCGATGTGGACATGGACATCTTCTGCTGTTGCGACTGTCAAGTCAGGTGCGACTTCTTGACCGATGTCGCGGAAGACAGGCTGAATCCGTTCACGAATCGCCTTCATCCGGGGTTCTAATCCATCAATCTGAAATGTATCAAATGCATGTTGCGTGAATGTGTTTGTCATGAAAAATATCACCTCACATCAATTGTATCAAAGCATACTATCGAAGTTCGACATTTTGCTTGAAAAGTAGAATAATGGACATATCGATTTCCATTAATATACAAATATATACTTAAGAGGAAGGGGAATGTTTTGTGCGTCGTTTTCAACAATATCTCCTCCGAAGCTGGGTCGTTTTTTTCGTAATCGTCATTGGCATCGATCTTTTTGCGAAGTCAAAGGATTATAATCTCAGCATCGATTTGTTTACGTTCTTATTGATTACCGCCTTGTCGACGATTTTCGTCATCGATCCTGTCCGCCGTCGTCATATGAGTTTTACCTTTCATTTTGGATTTGTTCTCTTCACGTTCTTATCATATGGTTTGTTATCAGCGATTTTCGTCGGTCAACTGACGATGCTCATCTATCAGTTGCGGACGATCCATACGCCGATCGGACGTCGTCGGATGTTGCACAACTATCCGTTCAATGTCGCGCTCGAGTTGTTTCTGATCGTGCCAGCAGGTCTTGCCTATAATGCCCTAGGTGGAACACACGGAGACGCATTCCTGTTGACAGAAAACATCGTTCCGTTACTAGCGATGGTCGCGATCCTTTGGATCGTACTCTTGTTACAATACCAGTTATCTCGATTTCTTCTCGGAGAAAACATTCCGAGTGACGTCATGTTCCAGCTCTTACGCTTTGAAGCAGTTGTCATCACGGCAGAACTGTTATATGGGATCTTCAGTACACTCGTCGTCCAAGGGAATGGGAATAGTGGACTCGTCATGGCAGCATTTGCATTGTTCATCATCAAACGAGCACTCGGGAGTTCGGTCGAAGCGTCTGATCGTATCGAACATTGGGAGCAAATCGAGCGATTGAAAGAAGCAGCTTGGAAGGACGGCGATGCACAGTTCATCATCGAGCGATATCTGCGACAGCTCAACCAATTCGTCAAACCGGATATCGCTTGGATTAAGTTTGATTTTGAAGAAGGCAAGCAGACTGTCTACTATTCGTTGAAGGATGGACGAAAGTTAAAAGCGGATCATGTCGAAGGACGAATCATTGAAGATATCATCGAAAAAGAAGAAGTCCTTCTTTACGGCATGCAACAGGAATGGGATATTCGTCTGTACGATTGTCTGCCAGAAGAAACACAGTCTGTCCTCTTCATCCAACCGGAGGCGACGGAGACGATTAACTGCTCCTTATTCCTTGCGTCCCATGCGAGTGGAGAGTTCACGAAGGATTTCGGATACGAGTTATACCGTGCTTTACGTGTTCTATCGTGGGCCGTTGAACGAGCGCACGAGCGAGAACGGTTACTGACGGATAGTCGAACAGATGCGATGACAAAATTGCCAAACTATCGTGCGCTACAAGAGTGGGGCGATCGTCGTATTAAACAACGCGATCTGTATCCGTTCTCTGCATTGATGATTGATTTGGATCACTTTAAACAAATCA
Source organism: Exiguobacterium sp. FSL W8-0210 (assembly GCF_038006045.1). Lineage (NCBI taxonomy): Bacteria > Bacillati > Bacillota > Bacilli > Caryophanales > Exiguobacterium > Exiguobacterium sp. FSL W8-0210. Next base: position 2,566,700 of record NZ_JBBOUK010000001.1, on the reverse strand, counting down.
ATGATACGTATGGTCATGAAGTCGGAGATGTCGTTTTATTTGAAGTCGCGAAGTTATTGATGCAAGCAACACGAATCACGGATCTCGTTGCGCGTTACGGGGGAGAGGAATTCGTCATCTTGCTACCAAATACGGATCTTGATTCCGCACAAATCGTTGCAGAACGGATTCGTGAGACGTTACATGCGCATCCTATTTTAGTTGAAGGTCACACCCTTCAAATCACAGCAAGTATCGGAATCGATACGTTAAAGGAACTTGGGGATCTTGCGAGTCTGATTCGAAATGCGGACCGGGCGATGTACGTCGGTGCCAAGTTCCAAGGACGCGATCGTGTCGCATCGTATCAGGAGTGGAAAGAGAAGGTCATTTAAAGAAGCGAATAGAAGGTGGCGGATGCGTCACCTTCTTTTTTGATGTAAAAAATCCTTCCAGTTCAAATGAACGAGAAGGATTGAAGAAGGTATAAGTTCATTGGGCTTGTTGTTTACTAAGGCGAATCTCGTTTTCGATCGCATGGATCGCGGCTGACCAAGACCCATAGCGATGAAGTAAGGCTTTCGTCGATGGTTTGTTGTTTCGCTTTGCCCATTCTCGATATGCTTCAAAGGAGAGGGAGAAGCCAACTTCTTCGATTGCTTGACGCAGGGAAGCAGCAAGTTCAGCTTTTGAATAGGTGACACTTGCTTCGAGTCCTGCTGCGGTACAGGCGTCATGCCATGAACCGAACATCTTGACGATGTGATAATGACTCGGTGCATGATGGACTGATTTACGCCACATCTGGTACTTCTTGAGTGTGATCGTAGAACCGACGTCTTGTGCGTACCGTTCGAATGACTTTAAGATTTCGTCTTTCGTATATTTCGGTGCCCGCTCGAGCTCCTCCGGCTGTTGATCGACATTCCACTCGTATCCAGCAGCAGACAAGGCTTCCGGCCATGATCCAAATTGACGAATGATGTTTTCCGGTTGTGGCCAGTCATTCACTAAAGCATACCGGCGATAGACAGTACGGCGTGGACGGTCCTGGATGAGTTCACCGACCGCACGGATGGCTTCAATCATCTCAAGCTGCTCTTCTGTATAACTCTGTTGACTCGTAAGTACACGTTGCTTCATGAGTGAGTCCTCCTTCCCAGTTCGATGTAGTATTGAGGCAAAAGTCCTCTGTATTAGATATATCGGTGCATTTCCATTAATTATGAATAATTCCCGCAAAATATTGTAAATATAGTGAATCGGATTCTTTGATAGTATAAAACGAAGATATAAAAATGAAAACAGAATGACACGAAATTTTAATGCTATTCAGAAAAATAGGACAAATGACACAGGTGGAAAAAAAGACCAGACACGCTCGTCAGCGAATCTGGTCTTTTGGTGTAACTTATTTTCCTTCGATTGATGCCCATTTGTACGAAGTATCGGCACCGACTTTATGGTTGACGATTCCTTTGACATACGGCTTACGTAAGAAGGAAGCTCCGCGCTGATACATAACAGAGATCGCTTGATCGTCCTCAAGGAGAGTTTTCTCAGCGTCTTTCAGTGCCTGCCAACGTTTCTCAGCATCTACTTCTTTTTGAGCTGATTTGATGAGTGAATCATATTTATCGCTTGAGTACTTACCACGGTTGTATGGTCCACCTGTTACCCACATATCGAGGAACGTCATCGGATCCTGGTAGTCAGGTCCCCATCCTGCGAATGATAGTTCGAACTCACCTTTTGATTCTAGCTCAAGTTTGTTCTTGAACGGCTGTTGTTTGATCGTGACTTCAAGACCTGGAAGGTTTTTCTCCCACTCGCCTTTTAGGTATTCAGAGATTTTCTTCGAGTTATCATCATCGTATGAAAGAAGCTCGAGTTTGACTGATTTTTTACCGATATCTTTCAAACCTTTTTCGAACGATGCTTTTGCAGAAGAAGCATCGTATGAACCGAAGCCTTCGTTACCATCACGGAAGTCTTTACCGTCTGGACCTTTTGCGAATTCTTTCGGGACGTAGTAATAAGCTGGGATAGAACCGTTGTTTAAGAGAACTTTCGCCATTTGCTCTTTATCGTATCCAGAGTCGATTGCTTTACGGATGTCTTTATTTTTCAAGAGTTCATTCTTGAAGTTCATTTGGATATATAACATCGACGCATCAAGACGCGTATCAAAGTCTTCGTTATCTTTATACTGATCAACAAACTCACTTGTCAGACCAACTGAATCGATATCACCTTTTTCGTAAAGGTTAACTGCAGTCGATGTTTCCTTAACGACTTTGTAGTTGATCTCTTCGAGTTTAACGTTGTCTTTATCCCAGTACTGATCGTTTTTCTTGTAGCTCCAACCGACTTCTGTTTTCCAGTCTGATAGGACGAACGGTCCGTTGTAGAGGAATGTATCTGGTTTTGTCGCGAAGTTTTTCCCTTGTTTTTCGACGAACTCTTGTTTCAGTGGCATGAATGAACCGAAACCAGTTAATGATTTGAAGTATTCAGCCGGTTGCGTCAGCTTAACTTCGAGCGTTTTGTCGTCAACAGCTTTGACTGCAACATCGTCAGCTTTTCCTTTTCCTGTGTTATACGCTTCTGCGCCATCGATGATATACATGATATACGCATATTGCGAACCACTTTTCGGATCAAGAACACGTTTCCATGCATACTCGAAGTCTTTTGCTGTGACATCACTGCCATCCGACCATTTCGAATCACGAAGCTTGAACGTGTATGTAAGTCCATCTTCCGAAACATCAACACTTTCAGCAACACCAGGTGTAGCTTCTTGTTTGTCATCAAGACGGAATAGACCTTCTTGGACGTTGTTTAACACTGTGAAAGAAACAGAGTCTGTTGCGACGGTTGGGCTAAGTGCTGGAATATCTGAAGCACTCGTTAAATTTAAGATTTGTTTGTCTGAAGATTTCTCTCCAGATGTCGAACCGCTTTCTTTTTTACCTTCATCTGTCGTCGAACATGCCGCAAGACTTGATCCAGCGATTGTCAGTGCTCCAACGAGTGCAAGTGCCTTTTTCTTCTTCATAAAGTAAATCCCTCCCAAAAGAAATAGATATATCTGGTGAAACGATAAGAACCGATAGGATAGCGATCCGGTGTCCGACTAAAAATAAGAGGGGTCATCGCCTTTTATTCTTAAGCTGTGGAAAGCACCGGATCAACTTGTTATCAATAATAAATACAATATTCAGAAAAATCAATAGAATCTTTTCAGATTATTTCAAAATCATTAAATTTGTGTGTAATACCAATGGTTTTTTTATTAAATTATTTTTGTTGAAGGATAAAATTAGGAGTTTTTAAAAGGGTTTAATACAAAAAGAACCAGTTGTATAAAACAACTGGTTCTTGAACTCATTTCTGCTCTTGGACGTACTGAAGTGCTTCTGCGACGTGATCTTTTACTTTCACACTGCGCCATTCCTTGACGATTTCACCAGACTCATCAATTAGGAAAGTTGAACGAACAATTCCAAAATATTCCTTACCGTAGTTCTTTTTCAGTTGCCAGACGCCATATTGCTCACACACTTCATGCTCGATATCTGATAACAATTGGAACGGTAATTCGTATTTTGCGATAAAGTTTTGATGCCGTTTCTGACTATCAGCAGAAACACCGAGAATGACGGTGTTATTTTCTTCGAACGCTTGCGTCGCATCACGGAAATCACATGCCTCGGTCGTACAACCAGGCGTTGAATCCTTCGGATAGAAATAGAGTACGACTTTTTTTCCACGATAATCCTCGAGGGAAATCGGTTCTCCTTGTGCGTTCGGAAGGGTGAATGTTGGTGCTTGCATGAAAATTCCTCCTTATCCTAATTCCATGTTTAATTGATCCGCATATTTCTCAAGCTTCTTTTGAAGACTCTCTTTTAAAGGATCGAGGGCAATCAAGTACTTCTCATAATCCGTACCGGCTTTCGCCGTCTTCATGAGGAGTGGCTGTTCTTCTTCATACCAGTCTGCGTAGTCTTGATAGTAATCAACGAGCGTCTCTGGGTTTCCTTCATTCTTCAGCGCCTCACCGTAAATCATCAGAATGTTACTGTTCATCTCAAGCGCCATATAATCCGTTTGTGCATTGACGCGAGAGAAGACGGCATCCTGTTCTTTTTCATCCGTTTTCCCGATTTCGTCTGCTGCTTTCGCATTGACACCATACTCATCGGCGTTAAACCCAGTGAATAGGTCACCAAGCGTCGAGAAGACGGCCGGGTCGAACGTCGTCGGTGTCAGAACGATCTTCCATTCATCGTCTTTCTTCAATAACAGCTTCGATCCGCGGTTCGGGAGAATGGATCCCTTTGCATCCTTGAATTCATGGATGATATAAGCGACGTCACCCTTTTGGAACGACTTGACGATTTTACCGGGAATGACGTTCAAGTTCTTCGCACCAACGGCGAGGGGTTCAAGTTGTTTTGCGTCACCTGTATATTCAATCGATGCGAGGTCTTTCGCATCTGCTCGTCCCGATTGACCGAGCGTTTTTTCATAGGTTTGATAGATATCGAGAACGGCTTGTTCAGCCTTCTGTTGTTTCGTTTCCGTCGTCTTCGGGGATTTGGTATTTGTAGAAGACGGGGAATCGTTTCCGCAACCGACGAGTACGAGACTGGTCGCAAGCAACACTACGAGCGATCGTTTCATTCGAATTCCTCCTAGATGGGTGTTCCGTGATGATTTCATAGCTAATCTTGTCTCTACCATACAGGAAATTCGCTTTTTTGAGTAGGATATCGGTACACTAAACGAAAGGGGAGTGATAGGTATGAAAATTCATATTACAGACGAGGCATTGCAATACTTTAAAAATGAGATGGAAGCACAATCGGGCGATACGATTCGCTTTTTCGCAAAATATGGTGGATCAACGGATTTAACGCAAGGTTTCTCCGTCGGCGTTCATATGGAAGAAGTCGAACGGGCAGCGGTCGAGGAAGTCGTCGACGGTATTCATTTCGTCGTATCTGACCAAGATGACTGGTTATTCCAAGGACAAGACGTCAAAGTCTCGATCGAAAACGAAGAGATTGTTTTTTCACAAGCGAAGGAATGATAGAGGAACGAGGAGAGACCGAATCGGTCGCTCCTTTATTTTTTTGACTAGAATAATTGTAAGCGGACTCATGCTTCTGTACAATGGAGAATGTAAGCGATTTAAAGTAGAGATTAAAGGGGGAATAGAGATGATTCCGTACAAACACGAACCATTCACGGACTTCTCACAAGAAGCAAACAAGAAAGCGTTCGAAGAGGCACTTGCACTCGTCACGCAAGAACTCGGCAAAGATTATCCGCTCGTCATCGGTGGAAAACATGTGACGACGGAAGATAAAATCGTCTCCGTCAATCCGGCCAACAAAGAAGAAATCGTCGGACGTGTCTCAAAAGCGACACAGGAACATGCAGAAGAAGCGATGCAAGCAGCGGTCACAGCCTTCGAAACATGGAAATTCGTCAATCCGTCTGTACGTGCGGACGTCCTATTCAAAGCAGCGAACATCATCCGTAAGCGGAAGCATGAGTTCTCTGCCTACCTCGTCAAAGAAGCAGGGAAGCCTTGGAATGAAGCGGATGCGGATACAGCAGAAGCAATCGACTTCCTCGAGTACTACGCACGTCAGATGCTCGTCTTAAAAGACGGCAAAAAAGTCGAGAGTCGTCCAGGCGAATACAACCGTTACGATTACATTCCACTCGGTGTCGGTGTCATCATCTCACCATGGAACTTCCCACTCGCAATCATGGCTGGAACAGCCGTCGCAGCAATCGTGGCAGGGAACCCAATCCTCTTGAAACCAGCATCGACGACACCGGTCGTCGCAGCGAAATTCGTTGAAGTGATGGAGCAGGCTGGTCTTCCAGCTGGTGTCTTGAACTTCGTACCAGGTTCAGGGGCAGAAGTTGGTGACTACCTCGTCGATCACCCGAAAACACGTTTCATCAGCTTCACGGGATCACGTGATGTCGGTCTTCGCATCAACGAGCGGGCATCGAAACTAAACGAAGGTCAAATCTGGCTCAAACGCGTCATCGCGGAAATGGGCGGAAAAGATACGATGGTCATCGATGAGTCGGCCGACCTCGATTACGCAGCGGACATGATCACGAAAGCGGCATTCGGATTCTCGGGTCAAAAATGTTCAGCTTGTTCACGTGTCGTCGCACTCGACTCTGTCTATGACGAGTTGCTCGAAAAAGTCGTCGCGAACACGAACAAACTCAGCATCGGTAACCCGACGGATGTCTCAAACAACGTCGGACCAGTCATCGACGCAGCAGCATTCAAGAAAATCACGTCGTACTTCGACGTCGCAAAAGAAGAAGGACGCATCGTCGCAGGTGGTACGGCAGATGATTCAACAGGATTCTTCGTCTCACCGACAGTCGTCGCGGACGTTCAACCAACGGATCGTTTGATGCAAGAAGAGATCTTTGGACCAGTCGTCGCCTTCACGAAAGCGAAAGATTTCAAAGAAGCAATCGACATCGCGAACAACACGGAATACGGATTGACAGGTGCTGTCATCACGCAAGACCGGACGAACCAAGAGTACGCGCGTGCGAACTTCCACGTCGGTAACCTCTACTTCAACCGTGGGTGCACAGGCGCAATCGTTGGCTACCAACCATTCGGTGGATTCAACATGTCTGGAACGGATTCGAAAGCGGGCGGACCAGATTACTTGACTTTACATCTTCAAGCAAAAACAACTTCAGAAATGTTCTGAAATGGTGTTTAATAGATGAAACGGGTGTGCGACCTGCATGCCCGTTTTTCTTATATCATGGAAAAAGGGGGAGCAAGGGTGAACGGAATGTGGTTTGCGATTTTGTTGTATCTCGGACTGATGGTCGCACTAGGCGTCATTGCGTATTATCGGACGAAGAACATGAATGACTACATGCTTGGGGGACGTACGATTGGTCCCGTCGTCACGGCGCTCTCTGCTGGAGCAAGTGACATGAGTGGCTGGTTGTTGATGGGATTACCGGGTGCGATGTATGCAACTGGTCTGTCCAGTGGGTGGATCGTCGTTGGATTGTTACTTGGCGCATACGCCAACTGGTTACTCGTCGCGCCGCGTCTGCGTGCGTATACGGCACATGCAGGGGATGCGATCACGATTCCCGATTACTTCGAAAAACGATTCCACGATAAAAGTGGTGTCTTGCGTACTGTTTCAGCTGGAGTTATCTTAATATTCTTTATAATGTACGCATCCAGTGGTTTTGTTGCTGGTGGTCGTTTGTTCGAAGCGGTTTTCGGACTGGATTATACGACAGGTCTTTGGATTTTAGCGGGCGTCGTCATCGCTTATGTATTCCTCGGTGGTTTCCTTGCCGTCAGTTGGACGGACGTCGTCCAAGGGATGATCATGGTCATCGCGTTGCTGATCGTACCAGGCGTTGCCCTCGCTTTAAGCGGTGGGATCAACGAGACGCTCGAAACGATTCGGTCGACGGACGGTTCAAAGCTCGAGTTATTCAAAGGTACGACGGTCATTGGAATCGTCTCGCTACTCGCATGGGGACTCGGCTACTTTGGTCAGCCGCATATCATCGTTCGTTTCATGGCGATTCGGAACTTACACGAGATGAAGTCAGCACGTCGCGTCGGGATGATCTGGATGACGTTCTCGATCGTTGGAGCGATGGTGACAGGTTTGATCGGATATGCCTACTTCACGCAACAAAATAGTCCTTTAGGAGAACCAGAGAATGTCTTCATTCAATTATCACGCGATCTCTTCCCTGGTTTCATTACGGGACTGTTGCTTGCAGCCTTACTTGCTGCCATCATGTCGACGATCTCGACACAGCTACTCGTCTCTTCGAGTGCGGCAACGAATGATTTCTATCAACGTTTCTTCAAGCGTGATGCTTCTGATCGTGAATTGATGGTCATGGGGCGCGTGATGGTCCTTGTCGTCGCTGCTCTAGCGATTCTCTTATCGTTCGGTGCACAGAAGTCGATCTTGACTCTCGTTGGTTATGCGTGGGCTGGTTTCGGTGCCGCGTTCGGACCAGTCGTTCTGTTCAGCTTGCTTTGGCGCCGGATGAACAAGACAGGAGCACTTGCTTCGATGATTACGGGATCTGTCGTCGTCATCGCCTGGATTCTCATCAAACAAAATGTCGAAGGGTTGCCATTCTACATTTCTGAGATGTACGAGATGATTCCAGCCTTCTTCGCTTCGACTGTTGCGCTCGTCGTCGGTAGTCTCGTGACGAAGGAACCGAGTCAAGCGATCTATGATGAATTCGATCAAGTGCAAGCACAGCTAAAAGGTGCGGAGCCTGAGCGGAAGATCGTCTAATTAACAAAAAGAGGTGTTTCCTGATTACAGGAGACATCCCTTTTTAATTCACTTCATACGTTGTTATTTACCATAAGCATATTTGTTGTTCTTGTGCAAAATGAGCGTATAATGAAAACAAAAAGTGAGGTGAACGAGATGGCGACACAGCCACTTACACAAGATTTACCAAGAAAACGGACATATCTCGGACCGGCGTTCGTTGCTGCCGTCGCGTATCTCGATCCGGGAAACTTCGCGACGAACATGACGGCAGGCGCCCAGTACGGATATTTGTTGCTCTGGGTCATCGTTGCCTCGAACTTGATGGCGGTCGTCATTCAGTTCCTGTCAGCCAAGCTTGGAATCGTCAGCAATCTCAGTTTAGCGGAAGTAATCCGGGAGGAGTTATCGCCGGTCACGCGCTTCTTCTACTGGGTACAAGCGGAGCTCGTCGCGATGGCAACCGATCTCGCAGAGTTCGTCGGGGCCGCACTCGGATTTCATTTACTGTTTGCAATCGATTTACGGATGGCAGCATTATTGACGGCAGTCTTGTCGTTCGTCATCCTCGGCTTCGAGCAGAAGGGACTCCGGCATTTCGAAGCTGTCATCGCCGTACTCGTCTTAATCATCGCCGCTGCTTTTGCGATTGAAGTATTTGAAGTTCATCCGGTCTTTCGTGATCTATCGGCAGGATTGTTACCGGGATTTGAAGGTACGTCGAGCATCGTCCTCGCTGCCGGGATGCTCGGAGCGACCGTCATGCCGCATGCGATCTATCTCCATTCCGATTTAACGAAACGCCGGATGGGACACGTTGCGAATAAATTGTCGATGTTACACATCCAACGCTTCGACATCTGGGGAGCGATGTTGATTGCTGGAGCGGTCAACGGAGCGATGCTCGTCATCGCCGCCAGTGTGTTTTACGGCACGACGTATCAAGCGGGTTCGCTTGAAGCGATCTACGAGGGACTTCATGTCACGCTCGGTGGTAGCGCACCGTATCTGTTTGCGATTGCTTTACTTGTCTCGGGTCTCGCTTCTTCAAGCGTCGGGACAATGTCAGGGGACGCGATCATGCGCGGCTTTCTTCATCTTCAACTGCCACTGTTCGTTCGCCGGACCGTGACGATGTTGCCGGCAATTTTGTTGCTGTTCTCCGGTTTTGATCCGACACGAGCACTTGTCCTTAGTCAGGTCGCCTTATCGTTCGGGATTCCGTTCGCCTTGATTCCCTTGATTCGGGCGACAGCGAGTGAGCGGTACATGGGAGAACACCGGAATAGTCGGTTCATGAACGCGTTGGCCTGGGTGATCGTCTCGATTGTCATCGTCTTCAATGTCTATCTGCTCGTCGATGTATTAGTATGAATATTCAGTATTTTTGTTTCGTCTGATTTAAAGCGGGTATTTCATAACTAGAAGCTTTCCGCCCGGAAGCTTTGCTACCCCTATAAGGACGATGGTGCGGACCTCCCCCCGATGCACCATCGTCTTTTTTGTCTGGACGAAAAGTGCTATGATTAGAAATAGTGTAAAATATATCGCAAAAGTTCCGGAGGTGGAATGACATGGCAAAGATTAATGAGGAGCAAGTCCGCCACGTGGCGCATTTGGCACGCCTTGCCGTGACAGATGAAGAAGTAGCACAATTCACAGGACAACTCGAGAAGATTCTTGGGTTCGCTGAACAATTAAATGAACTCGATACGACAGGCGTCGAACCGACGACTCATGTCCTCGATTTAAAGAACGTCCTACGTAAGGACGAAGTACGTCCATCACTTCCGCGTACGGAAGTAGAACGACTCGCACCCGATTGGGAAGACGGACAAGTCCGCGTCCCAGCGGTGTTCGAATAAGGAGGAAATGACCCGATGTCACTTTTTGAACATGGTGTCAAAACACTACACACACTCATTCAGGATGGCGAAGTCAAAGTTTCTGAACTCGTCCAAGAATCCTTTGATCAAATCGACCGCGTCGATGGAAAAATCGGTGCGTTTCTTTCATTGAACGAAGAAGCATTCGAGCAAGCAAAACGAATGGATGATGTCGCGAAACATGAAGCAAATCCATTGTTTGGTCTTCCAATCGGCGTCAAGGATAACATCGTCACGAAAGGGATGACGACGACATGTGGTTCGAAATTCCTCGAGAACTTCGTGCCAGCTCATGATGCGACGGTCGTCGAGCGTCTGCATGAAGCAGGGGCGATCACGATCGGGAAATTGAACATGGATGAGTTCGCGATGGGTTCTTCAAACGAGAACTCAGCGTACAAACCAGTCCGTAACCCATGGAATACGAAACACGTTCCAGGTGGTTCTTCGGGTGGTTCAGCAGCAGCTGTCGCAGCAGGTGAAGTCTTGTTCAGCCTTGGTTCGGATACAGGTGGTTCGATTCGTCAACCGGCTGCCTATTGTGGTGTCGTCGGGTTGAAACCGACATACGGTCTCGTCTCACGCTTCGGTCTCGTTGCGTTTGCGTCGTCTCTTGACCAAATCGGTCCGTTGACACGAACAGTCGAAGACAATGCGTATCTCTTGAGCGCGATCGCAGGACACTGTGAGATGGATTCGACGTCTGCGAACGTCGCAACAACGGATTACACACAAGCGTTGACAGGTGATATCAAAGGGTTGAAGATCGCTGTTCCGAAAGAATATTTCGGTGAGGGTGTCAGTGAAGGCGTCAAAGCCAACATCCGTGAAGCGATCCAAAAACTAGAAGCACTCGGTGCGACGGTCGATGAGGTGTCACTTCCGAACTCGAAATATGCGCTTGCGACGTACTACTTACTCGCTTCATCAGAAGCATCATCGAACCTCGCGCGCTTTGACGGCATTCGTTACGGAGTCCGTGCGGAAGCGGATGCACTTGAAGATGTCTTCAAGTATTCCCGTTCACAAGGATTCGGAGACGAAGTCAAACGCCGGATCATGCTCGGAACGTACGCGCTCAGCTCAGGTTACTACGATGCCTACTATAAAAAAGCACAACAAGCTCGGACGTTGATCAAAAAAGACTTCGACGATGTCCTCGCGAACTATGACGTCATCATCGGACCAACAGCACCGACACCAGCATTCGAACTCGGTGCACAGCTCGACGATCCGGTCACGATGTATGCGAATGACATCTTGACGATTCCGATCAACTTAGCAGGTGTTCCAGCGATTTCGGTTCCAGCTGGATTCGTCGACGGTCTTCCAGTCGGCTTACAAATCATTGGAAAACATTTCGATGAGGCGACGATCTATCGCGCTGCGCATGCGTTTGAGCTTGCGACAGGTGGATTCGCGCTTCCGAAGTTATAAGGAGCGAATGTATCATGAACTTTGAAACGATCATCGGGATCGAGGTCCACGCCGAGCTGAGCACGAACACGAAGATGTTCTGTGGTTGTGCGCGGGAATACGGCGCGGAGACGAATACGAAAACGTGTCCGATTTGTCTTGGACACCCAGGCGTTTTGCCGAAAATCAACGAAAAAGCCGTTGAGCTCGCTGTGCGTGCAGCAATGGCACTCAACTGCCAAGTGGCCGATCAAACGAAATTCGACCGGAAGAACTATTTCTACCCAGATACGCCAAAAGCGTATCAAATCTCACAGTTCGATCAACCGATCGGCTTCGATGGCTACATTGATGCGGAAGTCGATGGCGAAACGAAACGCTTCCGAATCGAACGTGTCCATCTGGAAGAAGATGCTGGTAAGATGAACCACACGGGTGCTAATCACTCAGTCGTCGACTTCAACCGGACAGGTGCGCCGCTCATCGAGATCGTCAGTGAAGCGGACATGCGTTCACCGAAAGATGCAGTCGCCTACCTCGAACGTCTCAAGGAAGTCTTGCAATATGCAGGCGTTTCGGACGTCAAGATGGAAGAAGGATCACTTCGTTGTGACTGTAACATCTCCGTTCGCCCATACGGACAAGAGAAGTTCGGTACAAAAACAGAACTTAAGAACTTGAACTCATTCGGAAACGTCTTAAAAGGTCTTGAGTTCGAAGAAGATCGTCACCGTAAGTTGTTGCTTGCTGGTGGTGTGATGCGCCAAGAAACACTTCGCTTCGATGAGACGAAAAAACAAACCGTCCTCATGCGTGTCAAAGAAGGGGCGTCGGATTACCGTTACTTCCCAGAGCCTGACCTCGTCAAGCTCGTACTTGATCATGACTGGAAAGAAGCGATTCGTGCCGGTATCCCGGAACTTCCAGATGCACGTCGCGTTCGTTACCAAGAAGAACTCGGTCTTTCGGCGTATGATGCGAAGCAATTGACAGTTACACGTGAGATGGCAGAGTACTTCGAAGCGACACTGGCAGCAGGCGCAGAGCCAAAAGCAGCAGCCAACTGGACGATCGGTGAGATCCAAGGTCACTTGAATAAATCGACGGAAACGTTTGAAACAGTCAAGATGACACCAGCTCGTCTGGCAGAGATGATCGACTTGATCGCAAGCGGTACGATTTCTTCGAAAATCGCCAAACAAGTCTTCACAGCCGTCATCGAAGAAGGTGTCGAGCCACGTGCATACGTCGAAGCAAACGGTCTTGCACAAATTTCAGACGAAGGATTGCTACGTGGTCTCATCGTCGAGATGTTCGAAGCGAACCCAGCCGTTGTCGAGGAATTACTCGGTGGACGTGACCGGAAGAAAGGCTTCGTCATCGGTCAAATCATGAAGAAAACAAAAGGAATGGCGAACCCTGCCCTCCTGGATCAACTCTTCTATGAAGAGCTTGAAAAATTAAAATAAGTACCTGATCAAACAGCGTTCGTTCCTCCTTTACTTCTGCGAGGAAACGGACGCTGTCTTTTTTGGCTTTGTAATGTCTCGAGAGTTCATGTAAAATAAAACAGTTATGTATCAAATGAACGGTTGAGTCAAAAAGGAGAAAATCTTATGAGACCTAGAGCGCGCGTGATTTATAACCCGACTTCCGGGAAAGAGATGGTTAAACGAAATTTACCGTATATCCTCGACCGACTCGAAGCAGCGGGTTATGAGACATCTGTCTACTCGACGAAAGCGGTCGGAGATGCGACGTATGAAGCAGCACGAGCATGCGAAGCAGACTTTGATCTCGTCGTCGCAGCAGGCGGTGATGGTACGTTGAACGAAGTGATCAGCGGAATGGCTGCCTACAACAAACGTCCGAAGCTTGGTGTATTACCTGTTGGAACGACGAATGACTTTGGTCGGGCGATGCGTATTCCATTGACGATCGAAGGAGCGATGGATGTCATTTGCACAGGACATACGATGCCGGTCGATATCGGTAAGATCGAAGGATCGACAGGCGTCCATTACTTCATCAACATCGCTGGCGGTGGCATCATGACAGAACTGTCGTACGAAGTGCCTTCGAAGCTGAAGACGGCACTCGGACAGCTCGCGTACTACGTCAAAGGGATAGAGAAACTTCCGCAAATCCGACCGACATATGTCGAACTGGAGCATGAAAAGGGTATATTCAAAGGAGAAGTCATGCTGTTCTTGACATCCAATACGAACTCCGTCGGCGGATTCGAGAAATTGTCACCGAACGCGTCACTCAATGACGGTCGGTTCGATCTCTTCATTCTCAAGAAATGTAACCTCGTCGAACTGATTCGTGTCATGCGTCTTGCCTTAAAAGGGGATCATTTCTCGGACCCTTGCATCGAGCATGTCACGACCTCATTCGTCCGCATGAAGAATACATCAGAGATGAGCTTGAACATCGATGGTGAATTTGGCGGCATTTGCGAAGGCGAGATGACGAATCTTCGCTCTCATTTCGAAGTCATGACACCAAAGTTCCGGATCGAAGAGATGGAACAAATCAATACACAACTACAAGAAGCAGAAACGAACCTCGCGTGAAGCGAGGTTTTTAAGGAGGATATTCATGATTCCAGTACAAAAGAACGATGAACACGTCGTCGAGATCGTCGACCTGACGCATGAAGGATCAGGGGTCGCGCGCATCGATGGATATACGGTCTTCATCCCGGGCGCATTGCCGACGGAGCAGGTCAAGATCAAAATCACGAAAACGACGAAGTCTTACGGATTCGGTCGTATCATCCGTCAAAAGACGAAGAGTGTCGATCGTGTCGAGCCGCCTTGTCCGGTTTACAACCAGTGTGGCGGTTGCCAATTGCAACACTTGTCATACGATGCAGAACTCAAGTTCAAGCACAACCGTGTCCGTGACGCTTTCGCGCGCCTAGCAGGTCTTGAAATTCCAGTCCACGAGACAATTGGTATGGAAGATCCGTGGGGTTACCGCAACAAAGCGCAAGTACCGGTTGCCTTCCAATCGAACAAATTGATGGCTGGTTTCTACCAAAAACGGAGTCACCGGATCATCGATATGGACTACTGCTTGATTCAAAACAAAGAAAACGACGAAGCTGTTCAAGCGGTTCGTAAAGTCCTTGCTGACTTAAAAGTACCAGCGTACGACGAGAAGAAAAAAGCAGGTGTCATCCGTCATATCATGGCACGTCATGGTTACCATACGAACGAATTGATGGTCGTGCTCGTCACGAAAGTCAAACAACTTCGTGGTATCGATAAAATCGTCGAAGGGATCTTAAAGGCGTTACCAAACGTCACGTCGATCCAGCACAACATCAACCCGGATGATACGAACGTCATTCTTGGGAAAAAGAACGTCGTCTTGTACGGACCGTCCGTCATCCGCGATCAAATCGCTGGATTGACGTATGAGATCTCACCGCATTCGTTCTTCCAAGTCAATCCGCTGCAAACAGAGAAACTCTACGCGAAAGCGCTCGAGTACGCTCAGTTGACAGGCGATGAGACAGTCGTCGATGCTTACTGTGGGATCGGTTCGATTTCCTTATCACTCGCTAAACAAGCGAAGCACGTCTACGGCATCGAAATCGTACCGCAAGCGATCGATGATGCACGTCGGAACGCACAAGCGAACGGGATCGAGAACGTGACGTTCGAGTATGGTGCAGCTGAGAAGGTCATGCCAGATCTTGTTAAAGCCGGTATTCAACCAGACGTCATCGTCGTCGACCCACCCCGTAAAGGCTGTGACGAAGAGTTCTTACGTGCTGCTGCAGATGTCGCACCGAAGCGGATCGTCTACGTCTCATGTAATGCGTCGACACAAGCGCGTGACGCGAAGCTATTGACAGAGCTCGGGTATACACTCGTCGAAGTGACGCCTGTTGATATGTTCCCGCATACGACACACGTCGAGAGCGTTGCCTTGTTCGTCCGTAACTAAATTAAAAGTGCCTCTTTCCAGTTAAGGAAGGAGGCACTTTTTGATTTATCATTCCGTTTCTGTTGATTCGTCCTCGACCGTTGATTGTGCTGTACTTGGGAACAATTCAGCAAGAACGCGTTCACTCGCCGTACCATCATCTAAGCTACAGAACCGTTCGAGGAAGCGATCGTATTTTTCTTGGTAAGCGACGGACTTCGTATCGATTTGTTCGATATAATCGATGACTTGATCTGTTTCCTTCAGAAGTGGTCCAGGGACGACTTCTTCGAAATCGAAGTAGAATCCGCGCAACGTTGAAGCATACTTCTCTAGATCGTACGTAAAGAAGATCATTGGACGTTGCAAGTGTGCATAGTCGAAGAACACAGATGAGTAGTCCGTGATCAGGATGTCACTAATCAGATAGAGTTCTGCGATATCACCGTATGAAGAGACATCGTAAGCGAATCCTTCGTGTCCACTGATATCCATGTTTTGAGCAATCAAGTAGTGCATCCGTAAAAGGACGACGTACTCGTCACCGAGGCGTGCTTGCATCTCATTTAAATTCAATTGCAAGTCGAATCGGTATTTTCCTCGCGCGATGAACTCATCATCTCGCCATGTCGGTGCATAAAGGACGATCTTTTTATCAGCCGGAATATTTAAGCGTGTTTTGATTTCACTGATGAGACCCGCTTGATTATCGGCATATAAGAGATCGTTACGAGGATAGCCCGTTTCAAGCATCGTATTTTGGAACCCGAATGCGCTCTTGAAGATTTCGCTCGAGTACGCGTTTGGCGAAATCAGATAGTTCCATTCTTGCGCTTGGTTATAGAAATTCTTTTTGTAGCGAATCGCATTCGTTCCAGCCATATGCACATCTTCCATATCAAGACCGAGTCGTTTTAATGGCGTACCGTGCCATGTTTGAAGATAAATAGTTTCTTCGCGTTTTTTCAAGCTGAGCGGCTGACGCGTGTTGAAAATCCAGTATTTCGCACGAGCCATGTATTGATAGTACGTAAAGCTGTTTCGAAGTACCCAATTCGGACATGCTTCCTTCACTTCATCAGAAGGTTCTTGAGCGAAAATCCAAACAAGTTCTAGTTCCGGATGTTTTTCTTTTAGGTGAAGGTAAAGTGCCTTCGGATTGTCAGAGTAACTCCGCCCTAAGAAACTTTCAAATAAGACGAGATTGTCTTTGATCGGCATCTTCTGGAATAGTCGATATAGCATAAGACCATTTTTAATTTTTTTACGACGCGCCGTACGTAAGGAACGTTTTGTTTTGACAGCAGTAATGTACAGCTTGAACATCGCGTACGATCCCGTTGACCAAGCTTGTAGATATTTACTCTTTGATGGCATCCGCTTTAAGTCGTAAGCGACATGGTTGAAGACTTCTGCTTGTTGAGTATTAGATGAACTCCGTTCGAGTAATGTACGTCCACGTTTTGAAATGAACCGTTTATACCACGTATTTAAGAATTTTTGGACTTCTTCATCTTTTGTCTCTGCTGATAATATGCCATAAATTCGAGAGATATCTGAGAGTGTCGTAATGTCACGTAGTTGGAAGAGCGATTGACCATCCAGTGGTGTACTTCTTGAATTCCGTCCGTACACGATGTAGTTGACGGAAGTAATGTTCGTTAACTGCGAAATGACAGTATGGGCGATGAGCGTATCCGCAAACCATGTCGTTTCGAAGCTAGGCAATGTCTGAAGCAATTCTTTTTTGATCATCCATCCATGGATTGTCGTCAAGTGACGCGAATTAAACTTCGTGCGCGAGTAAAAGAAGTAACGATCGTCATCGATTGGCATCAGCCATTTCTTCTTATTATAGACAGGGGAGATCTTACCGATGATGACTTCCCCACGAGACTTCTCGTATGCCTTGATATATGTGTAAAGCGCACGGGGAGCAAGAATATCATCACTATCTAAAAAGATGACATAGTCTCCTGAAGCAGCTTGAACTCCATTACGTCGAGCCGCATACACACCTTGATGTGATTGTTCGATGATGGTACACGTTGGATATAGTGCACGAATATCATCGACATAAGAACTTGGTCCATCAAAGACAACGACGATTTCTACAGGAATCGAAACGTGTTGGTCGAGAACGGATTGAATCGCAGCTTTTGCTTGAGATTCGGTTTGATAGACTGGAATGATCACACTAATTGAATTCATGTTGACTCTCCTTTTGATGAAAGAATCGAAAAAGATTCGATTCGGCAAAATTGTATTCTGTTGAATAGGATATCACAAATCTGAAAAAGGTAGCAGTGTTCCTAAAAATCTGTCTTTTGTCTGTAATGAGTAGGCGTCTCGCCCGTGATTTGTTTAAAGGCCTGACTGAAATGACTTTGACTTGAAAAGTGCAGTCGGTTTGAAATCGTCAATAGCGAGTCGTCAGATGAACGTAGCAATCTTTTCGCTTCGCGAATCCGTTCACGAATGACGTAACGAGCCAGCGGTAAACCCGTTTCATCTTTAAATAAAACGGATAAATAGTTGGAGGATACGTGAATCGCCTGACTGATGGACGAGACCGATAAAGGATCATAGAGATGCTGCTGAATGTATCGAATGGCAGCTAAGACGTGTGGCGAATGACGCAACGCCTGTATTTCTTTGACGGCTTCCGCAAAAGATACCGTGATCCGAACGTGACGATTTCGCAATTCTGCAATACTCGTCGCAGCTTCGATCGTCTCAATCATCCGATCACTAAGCGAAAAGGCTTCGTCTGGTTCGAGTCCCCCACGAATAGCGGCACGTGCGCTTAGAAGAACCGTTCCTAGAAGTAGATTCTTTTCTGCTCGGAGTGGTTGGTGACGTGCGAGTGTTCCGAACTCACCGTATGCGGGAAGAGAATAGGTCGTCGCCAACCGTTCGCTCTGTCCGGATGAGATCCAGTCGATGATTTGTTGCTCGCGTTGCCAAGCTTTTCGATAGGCGGTCACACCTGTGTGCGAAGGGGCTTCAGACACTAAAGGAATTTCCTCTTCCTGTATATCTGAAACATGATCGATGTCACGAGAGGACAATCCTTCACCATGTAGAAGGCGATAGAGCAAATGGGCACAGTCGATCAGACGATTTTCCGTCGTTCGGGGTAGAACTTTATAAAATTGATGATAGGTCTCATCTTGAATATGAGCCCGAAAAAGTGCTGACTGTAAGAGAACGGGACCGATCCGGTACATGCCTTGGTCAGGAACGTCTACGAACAGATAAGCCGTTCCGTCTTTTAAGGTATGAAGTAGAGGGCGATGATTTTTTAAAGTAGGCCACGTATCTTCAATCAATAGATTAGCTGGATGCTTGGGTGCGGAAGGACGTAACTCGATTGAGACGTGCTCTTGATTTTGATAGGAAATAAAAAAACCAGTCATCCCAAACAAATGTTCCGCGATTTGTGTCAAGTCTGAGGGGCTTAAGGGATTCATGAAGCGACTCCTTTCGAATGATGCATCGATTGTATCTAGTGTATGTGCTCGGCAATCGATAGTCGAGTAGGGAATGAAAAAATCCGAAGTCTTTCTTCAAGACTCCGGATCGATAGGCTTATGGATTCGTAGGAGACGGAGAGGACTCAGGTGTTGGATCCTCCTCGTGCCCCGTCTCGACTTCAAGATCATTCGTTTCGATATCGTGCTCCGTCAATTCTGTGCTTGCGACTTCCGCGTAGGCATCGTCAGCAGAATGGCTTGTGTCGGGTTCTGATGAAAGGACGTCTTCTTGTTCTTCGATCAAATGTTTTTCAGATACGGTTTCGTCTAACTGGAATTCCAATGTGAGCGCATGGAGATCACCTGCGATGTGAGCGAGGTGAGCCGCTGCCGTCGTCACGGATTCAAGTGTTGCGTTTGTTTCTTGAATACTTGCAGCACTTGTCTCAAGACCTGCTGCATTCTCTTCCGTTAAAGCAAGAATGGTTCCCATGGCATCGGATACTTCTTCCGTAGCAAGCGTCAGCGCCTCGATGTCACCAGTCAATACTTCTGTTCGATTCGAGACATGATGTACGGATCCTGCGATGCGCTCGAAGTCATCGCCTGTCGTTTTGACAGACTCAAGAGACAGCTTCAAATCACTCATGACATGGTGCATCGCACTCATGGCAGTATGTGTTTCTTGTTGAATATTATCGAGGAGCTGTTTGATTTGTTTAGCGGATTCGTCGCTCTCCTCGGCCAGTTTTCTTACCTCACTCGCGACGACAGCAAATCCACGTCCTTGTTCACCAACACGTGCGGCTTCGATTGCTGCGTTGAGGGCGAGTAAATTCGTCTGACTCGAGATGGCTTGCAGCGTTCCAAGAATCTTTCCGATCTCATCAGAACGTTTGCCTAAGAAATCAGAAGTGTTCTCGATTTCTTTTTCCAATGAGTCCGAATGGCTCAATAGATCAGAAATCGTCTGTTTCGTCACGTCACTTCCTCGTGTAGCAGCGGAAGCGACGGAAGCGACTTCAGAAAGTGTCGTGGATGCGACCTGTTGCATTGCTGTAGAACGTTCCTTGACACCGTATACAGCATGGGAAGAACGTTCGGCTTGTTTCGTTTGAGTTTCACCAGCAGCAGCGATTTCTTCCATTGTCTGTCCGATATGACGTGAAGCCTTTTGTACATGAGTCGCATTGTTTGAGAGCTCTTCTGACGCATCGCGAACGGTCGTAGCGGATGTAGTCATCGCTAGAATCGTTTGTCGCAGGCGCGCGCGCATCGCGTCGAAGTTTGCACTGAGGTCTGTTAATTCATCCCGGATGAATCGTTTAGGACGATGCTGTGTTCGCAAATCACCTGATGCGATTGCTAATGCTTCACGACGGAGCATCGACAGCGGGCGATTGATCGAACGCCCGATCAACCAAGCGAACAATGTCGCGAGGGCGATCGCAACGACGAAATTGATCAATGACTGATTGAGCATGGCTTCTTTAGGCGCATACAAGGAAGCGTAATCCAGTACGACGGCTAGTTTGAATCCTGTTTTCGAAGAAGTTTGCCAAATGACGACCGATTTTTTTCCGGCGACGTCCATGATCTTCGTACCGGATTCTTGCTCTAACATGGACTTTGGAGCAGAGAAATATGCTTTTCCGTCTTCACGTAGTTGATTGATTTTTTTGAAGAAATAATTTCGGTTCGGGTGCGTGACGACCTTACCGTCTTGTGTGTAGCTGAAAACAAATCCTTTTTGTCCGATTTCAATCCGTTTCATATCTTCAGCAAGACGATTGATGCTTTTATAAACAGACAATACACCTTTGATGTTCGCTTGAGCATCTAGTGTCGCCTTAGAGAAACCGATGATGGATAATTTCGTCGCGCTATCATAGTAAGGCTCGCTCATGGCGACAGTGCTTGAATTCTCCAGCGCTTGTTTATACCAAATCTCTTTTCGAGGATCGTATCCAGGTGCGACGTCTTGTTTTGGCCAGTTAAGATAGCCGCCTTTCGTATCAGCGTATTGGATAAATGAATTTTCGATTTTTGAGGAGCCATATTTCTCAAGGACATTATAGATATCTGTTGCTTTTTGAGAAGGAGCCTCCGAAGCATCGGGTTGTTTGGTTGTATCTATGTAGTTCGGTAGAGTACCGTCTTCACGGTTGGAAGGGAGTCCGGCAAGGAGTGTTGTATCTTTTTTAGTATCATCGATGATGCGGGAAAACGATTGTTCGAGTTGCTTTAAAGCAGTTTGGGATGTCGAGTCGACCAGTTGATCGACAGTTCGGCTTGTTTGGTCATACGAAAACCAAGTGGAAACACCGAGAGTAAGAGCAGGCAACAAAATAAGCCCGATGAACAAACGACGGGTGATCGGGAGGCGCATGATGAATTCTCCTATCCTAAATAGTCTTTAAAATCTGTCTATTCTGACTATCGGAAGGGTACGGATAAATATGAAGGAATTATGTAGAGATTTTCATCATTTGAGAAATGAATCCAGTGAGGCTTCGTGATAAAATGAAGAAGGTGTCACAGAGTGGCTAGGGAGGAACAGAAATGAACATTGCTTTTTTCTTACTACCAAAAGATGAGGTGAAATATTTAGATCCTGAATCGACGGTCAGACAGGCATTAGAAAAGATGAAACATCATCGATTTACGTCCGTTCCGCTCGTCGATAATAAAGGTAAATATGCAGGGACATTAACGGAAGGGGATGTCTTGTGGGCGCTCGAGGCTAATCTAGAGCATGCAGACTACGATCACGTCTTGCAAACACGATTAACGGATATTAAACAACGTGTTCGTTATAAACCAGTCTCGATTACTGCGCAAATGGAAGAGATGATTGAGGTCATTACGGACCAAAACTTCGTTCCTGTCATCGATGATGGAAAGCACTTTATTGGAATCATTCGTCGTCGGGATATCATTGATTATTTCGCGAAAAAAGTAGCGCGCGAGAATGTCAGTTACTAAAAAATATAAAACTAGTAAAGAAAGCACTTATTTTCACGAAATGTGAGAAGAAGTGCTTTTTATTGACTTAAATCGACTTCAACATCCAGCAAAAAGAGACGATATAGAAGCATAATGACATTTTAGGGAGGACGATGTGTTGCGACGTTTATCACCAGTCTTCATCGAAGAAGCTTTTCGAAGACGATCCTACTATAAAACGTTCTCGTGGATGATTGCAGTCATCGGTCTACTTGCGATTATCGTTGCGTTACACCAATTGAACAAAACACTCGAAGAAGGAAAACGCTTCGAAGAGGCGGCAAAAGCGATTGACATCGTGATCCCAGCAAATCATGCGACTCAAGATTTAACGTCTTATTATCTTGCTTCCTTAGAGAAACAGGTTGAGGAACCACAAGTAACAAAACAAGCAGAAACCTCTCTCTCCCACTTATATGAACAGCTGAAGGAAGAGCAAGCGACTGGCCCAGCACGTAAAGAGTTGTTGGAAGAACTCACGAAATTAGAGCGTCAAGGATACGAGTCCAATCATCGCTTTTTCACAGCCTCTACGAATTTTAAAAGTGAAGTGATTTTTAATCAACTCGTCTTAAGTAAAGAGACTGGTTCATATTACGATGTGTTCTCGCATCTTATCATGATGGAAGAGCAACTTGGGAAATCGGCACAGATTCTACGAGAAGCACGTCGGGACAACGAAATTAGTTCGATTGATCGATTACGCATCCAACAAATGCGGATCGACTTGCCCATTCGACAACAATCGCTCATGAATGCCTTGTATGAGGTAGTTTCGTTACAAGACGATACAGGGCGCCAAGAGATTGCAAACATGAGAAGTCAAATGCGAAATTACACAGAAACGCTAGATGAACTGTTGAGTACATCAAACGATCAAAACTATGCGAAACTAGCTAATCAGTCTAAACAATATGAAACAAGCATGTACCAGATATATGATCAAAAGTTAAAACAGGTACAACAAGAAATGCAGCACCGAGGATCGCAAATCATTCAAAATGCTTGGTTGTTATTTGCAACAATCATTCTTGTCATTGCGGCATTATTAATATTGAATTGGTTATTATTACGTGCTTTTCGAAAAGATATTTCCTTACTACAAAACGAAGCGAATACGTTTGCTGAGGATCGACGGCAATCTGGGTATCATGTACACGAAAGAAATGACTTCAAGCCGGTCGTTCAAGCTTTCAGGACGATGACAGCAATCATAGCTGGATTACTCGATCATAGTGATGCGAATACAAAAGAGATTAAGCAGAAGAAAGCCGAAATCGAATCTCTCTTTTCTCAAAATACAGATCCAATTCTTGCTTTATCGTCGGACTATACGATTTTAAATGGAAACGATCGTTTTCGACAGTTAACGCATGCCACTTCGGGTTGGACGATTGAAGAATTGGTGCATCCAGCTGATTTGAATCGAATGCGACGAGCACTTCAACAAGCCATCGAAGGGAACAGTCAGACGATTCGCTGTAAAATGTTATTTGACGAAGATATTTTAAATATGTTCGTCAACATCATTCGCGTTCCGAACAAAGAGGATGAAACAGGTGTTGCCTTATATCTCTCTTGTCATGATGAGACAGATCAGTTTCGGCGAGAAGAACGCATTACACAACTTGCGCTTTTTGATATGTTGACGGGGTTACTGAATCGAAATGGATTTGAACAAAAGATGCAGGATGCACTGAGAGCACCACAAACAGGCGAGCTCGTCACTATCAGCATTCGTCAATTCCGCCGAATCAATGATATTTACGGTCATGGGGCAGGAGATCAGATTTTAAAGGATCTCGCGAATCGACTGAAGCATCATTTCATCGGAACCGGGCAAGCAGCACGTATTGGTGGAGATGAATTCGCTGTATTAGTCGCGCAACAGGATATCGTTGATTACGAGAAATTAAAGCAAGTCATCGAACATGTTTATGAAATTAACGGAGAATTCGTGAACGTCAGCATCAGTATGAGTATGGTCCGCTATCCGGACGATGCAGTAGCTGTCACTTCGTTATTATCCTCTGTCGATATCGCGATGCAGCATGCGAAACAACAGACAGAAGGTGGACCGGTCTGGTTCGAACCTTGGATGAGCGCGGAATATCTGGAATCGGTCGTATTGGAAGGGGAGTTACGGGATGCGATTGAAAAGAACGAGTTACAATTGTTCTACCAACCGCAAATCAACCTTGCGACACGGCAGGTGGATGGTTGTGAGGCGCTCTTGCGCTGGTTCCATCCAGAACGTGGCATGATCAGTCCGGCAGTCTTCATTCCGATTGCCGAGCGATCGATGCTCATCGAAGAGATTGGGATGTGGGTCGTCGCTGAAACGGTTCGCCAAGTAGAGGCGTGGAAAGAAACGGAGCTCGGATCGCTTCGCGTCTCAGCAAACTTATCCGTAAAAGAGCTCGTCTCTGGTCGGATTGTGGATTACCTGACGGGCGTCCGAGAAATTCATCCTGGAATTGAAGACCGGATGGAACTCGAAATCACGGAATCTTTCGGTGTCTTTTCGGACGGACGTGTCTTTGAGGCGCTTCAGACGTTACACCAAATGGGTTATCGTCTGGCAATCGATGACTTTGGTACTGGTTATTCGTCTTTATCCTACTTGAGTCGATTGCCTATTCAGCGACTGAAAATCGATCGCTCATTCATCAGTGGTCCGGATGCCTGTTCGAACGCACCGCTCATCGAGACGATCATTAAACTGGCGCATACATTGAAATATGATGTTGTCGCCGAAGGCATCGAGGAACTGGAGCAGGCGAATCATCTGCAACAGCTGGATTGCGAGTATGCACAAGGTTTTTATTATTCAAGACCAATCCCGGCAGACGAGTTCCGCGTCTGGTACGGAAATTATCATGAAACGCTTTTATCTGAATGAATCACTAGTTACAGTCTAAAGATTGAGGTCTCTTAAAATAGAAAAGGTGAGTTTCCGGACGGAAACTCACCTTTTTCAATGGATAAATTGAGGAAATCGAATAATTAAACGCGATCGAGCACGAGGTCGTCCGCTTGTTCGAGATACGCTTTGACCGGTGCGACCGCTGCCTCGACCGTACCTGGTGCGAACGGAGACTTCAATCCAGCACGTTCGACGAGCGTGAGGAAGCTTTCCGATCCGCCGGCACGACAGAGATCGAGATACGACTTCCAAGCCGCTTCCCGGTCTTGTTCCATCCATGCATAGAACTGGAAGGCACAGACTTGAGCAAGTGTGTAATCGATATAGTAGAACGGACTACCGAAGACGTGTCCTTGTTGATGCCACCATGCACCTGAATCGAGATAATCGTTCGCTTCGTAATCACGATGCGGTAGGTATTTCTTCTCGATCGTCCGCCATGCTTCGCGACGCTCAGCTGGTGTCAATTCCGGTTGGTTGTAGATGACGTGTTGGAACTCGTCAATCGCAACGCCGTACGGAAGGAATGTGACGCTTCCTGCGAGGTGATTGAATTTGTATTTCGCTGTCTCTTCACCGAAGAACTCTTCCATCCACGGATAAGCGAAGAATTCCATCGACATCGAGTGGATCTCACACGCTTCATACGTTGGGAAAGCACTCTCTGGAGCTGTCAGGTGACGGCTCTCATAGACTTGGAAGGCGTGCCCGACTTCGTGAGTCAGGACATCGATGTCGCCTGCCGTTCCATTGAAGTTCGAGAAGATGAACGGGAGTTTTTCGTCTGCGATGTAGGTACAATACCCACCGCCGGCTTTCCCAGGCTTCGCCGTTAAATCGAGTGCTTCCCGGTCGAGCATGTAGTTGAAGAACTCGTTCGTCTCCGGTGACATCTCCGCATACATCTTTTTGCCGCCTTCGATGATGAACGACTCTTCGCCTTTCGGTGTCGCATTCCCAGACTTGAAGGCAAATCCTTCATCGTAGTAATACAACTGATCGACGCCGATCCGTCGTTGCTGGCGCTCTTTGAGTTGTGTCGCGAGTGGAACGATCGTCTCGCGGATTTGTTCGCGGTATTGTTCGACCATTGATTGGTTATAATCGACGCGGAGCATCCGTGCGTATCCGAGCTCGACGAACGATGGGAAACCGAGTGTCTTTGCGATATCTGTCCGGATCCGGACGAGTTTGTCGTAAATCGTATCGATTGCTTCACCATGCTCGTTTAAATAGCCATAGCGTGCTTCAGAAGCTGCTTTACGGACATCACGATCAGGGGATTGAAGATATGGACCGAACTGCGATAAGTTGAGCGTCTTGCCATCGAACTCGATTTGAGCAGAAGACATCAGTTTTGTATATTCACTCGAGAGACGGTTCTCTTCTTGGAGTTTCGGAATGATTTCTTCCGAGAACGTCTTCAGGCTCGCTTCAGCAATTAGGAATAACTGTTTGCCTTGCGTCTGTTCGAGTTCACTACGGAGTGGGTGCGTCGTCAACGCTTGATAATAGCTTGAGACATATCCTTGATAGATTGCACTCGCTTCATCAAAGAATCCTTGCTCCGTTTCGTAAAACGTATCACGTGTATCAATCGTATGACGGATCTCGACGAGCTGGCTTGCCGTTTCAAATTGATTTCTGAGGGTATTAATCTCAGTGATGGCTGCGTTTGCTTCATCTACCTGTGTGGCTTCCGTCAGTCGAGCGATCGCTTGATTCATTGATGTTTCAAGCAAGGCAAGGTCAAAACGGACATATGTAATTTCTGAAAATGGTAACATGTAAGCGCCTCCTTATGATTTCTAACTATTATCACACAAAAATACTTGCAAAACTAGAGGGACAAACGTATGCTTTTTGTGAGAACGTGAGCGAGCTGTCTAACAGCTTACTCCTATAAAAAATCGAAACTTCCATTCGGAAGAAAAACGATCGAGAAAGTAGAGGGATAGTATCATGGGATTCTTAAAAAAATTGTTTGGTGGTAACGACGCAGGAAACGCGAAAATCGCTTCTGCACTTACAGGTAAAATCGTCAACATCGAGAACGTACCCGATCAAGTTTTCTCTCAAAAAATGATGGGCGACGGTGTCGCGATCGAACCAACAGAAGGTAAAGTCGTCTCGCCGATCAACGCGACGGTCGAAACGATCTTCCCGACGAAACACGCAATCGGTCTTAAAGGTGAAGATGGTCTTGAACTCTTGATCCACGTTGGTCTTGATACCGTTAACCTCAAAGGCGAAGGCTTCACGGCTCACGTCCAGTCAGGTGACAAAGTCAAAGCAGGAGACGTCCTCGTCGAGTTCGACCTTGACTACATCCGTGCGAACGCACCATCGACGATCACACCGATCATCGTGACAAACCACGATCAATTCACGCTTTCAGCTGTACCAGCTGAAGGAACTTCTGTTGTCGCAGGTGACACAGAGCTCTTCAAAGCAACTCATAAATAAGATACGATACGCCTCCATCCCTTGCGGATGGGGGCTTTTTTGATGTCTCCTCCCTTGTCTTACCGTTTTGTAAGAGAAGTGAAAGCAAAGTCCATTTTGAGAAAAGCATGGAAGGACTAGACTAAGTGTAATGAATCAAACACAGGAGGCATTACAGATGAAAGCAATCTTACAAGCAGAACAAATCTCAAAAACCTATCAAACGAAAACCGCGCGCCACGAAGCACTGCGTCCGACGACGCTCCGTGTTCACGAAGGAGAGTTCGTCAGTATCATGGGTCCATCCGGTGCCGGGAAATCGACATTACTCAATTTATTATCGACGATCGATCAGCCGACGGACGGCTCGATTTTAATCAACGGAGCAGATGTGACAGCGATGAAGGAAAAACAATTGGCCCGCTTTCGCCGGGAACAACTCGGCTTCATTTTCCAGGATTTTAATCTCCTCGATACGATGACGGTCCGGGAAAACATCGCCTTACCGCTATCACTCGCGAACGTTGATAAAAAAATAATTTTAGAACGTGTCGATCGTGTGGCGCGCCAACTTGGTATCCACGACTTACTCGATAAACGTCCGGTCGAACTATCAGGTGGACAAAAACAACGGACAGCTGCCGCGCGTGCCATCATTCATGATCCGTCGCTCATTTTAGCCGACGAGCCGACCGGTGCGCTCGATTCGAAGTCCGCGACCGGATTGCTCGAAGCGATGCGATCACTGAATGATGAAGGCGCGACGATCTTGATGGTGACACACGATCCGATGACGGCGTCTTACGCGGAACGAATTCTGTTCGTCAAGGACGGAGAGCTGTTCAAGGAAGTCCATCGCTTCGGTTCGCAGAAGGAGTTCTTCGAACAGATCATGGAAGTCCAGCGTGAACTCGGAGGTGCCGTCCGTGAGCTTGTCTAAACTGGCGTTTCAAAATTTGAAGAACATTCGTCAAAACGTGATGTACCTCGGTGCGGTCACATTTGCGATTCTGATTTACTATACGTTCCTCGCGATTCGATCGAATGAAGCGATGCTTCAGGCGAACGAATTGTACGGAAAACTGGGAACAGTCTTTACCGGAGCAAGTGTCATTCTAGCGCTTTTCTCTGCCATCTTCATCTGGTATTCAAGTGACTTCTTTTTGCGCCGCCGTAAGAAGGAAATCGGACTTTATGCATTGCTTGGTTTAGAACGGGGGCAGATTGCTCGCCTGATCTTCCTTGAGACGATGGGGTATGGGGTGATTGGTCTGATCCTCGGGATTGCGATCGGTACCGTCGCTTCGAAATACTTCGTGCAGTTGCTGGCTTCCGTCATGGCGATGCAAGTCGATGCGACCTTTACGATCAGCGGAGCTTCCGTCATACAGACGATCGGTGTCTTCCTGTTGATTTTCTTAATCATCGCTTTACGTTCGGCACGAACGATTTATCGTTTTACATTGATCGAATTGTTCAAGGCAGAACAACAAGCGGAATCCCTTCCGAAAGTTCATCCGATTCTAGCCGTTCTTTCGGTCGTCTTGATCGGTGTCGGTTACTATTTAACGGGACAACCATTGATGGATCACTTTACGATCGTCGCACCGCTTTTGATGCTCTGCGTCATTCTCGGGACGTTCGGAACGATGAGTTATTTCACGATCTTCTTATTGCGCGTCTTAAGTAATCAAGCGCGGCACTTTAAAGGGACGAACTTAATTCTGCACGGGCAATTGTTGTCACGGATCAAATCGAATGCCGTCATGCTGTCGACGATTACGGTCATCACTGCCGTAACATTGACGACGGTCGGTACAGCGACATCGATTTATTACTTCATCGATCAGACGGTCGAGGAGCAAGTCCCGTACAGTCTGTCGATTGCCAGTAAACAAGCGGAAGCGGAAAAGCTGATTGCGAAGTCTGACCAGAAGATCGACAGCCGGACGATGGTCAACGTCAAGAACGTCGACCATGAGATGACCGATCTGCCGAACCCTTTGACGTTTACACGTTACTACGCGACGTATGCATATGAAGACCAACCGGGACAATTCAGCTACGTCAACTATTCGGACTACGTCAAGCTCGCGAAAGCGAACGGGAAAACGGTCATCAAAGAACCGAAACAAGGCGAAGCGATCGTCCTTGAGACGTTCAAAGGAAACGATTTGTTAAAGATGAAAGTCAAATCGCCGGTCGGTGTTAAAATCAAGGACGTTCATGATTCCTTTCGTATCACCGCTGCGACGAATCTACCAATCGCTCAACTTTATGAGAAACAGCGACTTGCCTTCGTCGTAAACGATGATGCGTTCGCGAAGATGCCGGAAAAAGGCTTCACGCTGACGAATTATCAGTTCTCAGATGAACGTCATGACGATGGATTGATGAAACAGTTGACACAACTATATGGAAAACAAGCGGACACGGAGATGGCGGCTTATTATCCTGTCTACGCGATGACGACGGCAACGACCGGCTTACTCGCGTTTGCTGCCGGCTTCCTCGGACTCGTTTTCTTGCTTGCGACAGGTTCGATCATCTACTTCAAGATGCTCGCGGAAGCAGAAGAATCGAAACAACGGTTTGCCATCATCCAGAAGATTGGTGTCGATGAGAAGGAACAGACAGGCATCATCCGTCGCCTTGTTGGATTCGTCTTCTCTTTACCGTACGTGCTCGGACTCGTTCATAGTTTAGTGGCGATGCAGGTCTTGCAGAAACTGTTGAACTACAACATCGTTCGTCCGACATTACTTGCGATTGTTTGTTATACGATCGTCTATCTGATCTACTATATCGTCACGGTCCGTGCGTATCGCCGCATCGTCACGTGATGAACTAAATAGGGGGACACAGAACTGGAAACGGAATAATCGTTTCCAGTCCTTTTTGAGTTCGTTATGATAAAGGGAGAAGGAGTTGACAGAAACGATGCATACGATTTTATTAGTCGAAGATGATATGAAGATTGCTACACTATTGAAAGAACTACTCGAACGCTATGATTTTAGAGTCGTCGTTGAAGATGGGCGAGGGGATGTCGTCGCGGTCTATGAAGAGACGAATCCGGACGTCATTCTATTAGATGTCAATTTACCGAAGTTTGACGGTTTCTATTGGTGCCGGCAGTTACGGATGAAGACACGGGCACCGATCCTGTTCATCTCGGCACGGGTCGGGGAGATGGATCAAGTCATGGCGCTCGAATACGGAGCGGATGATTACATCGTCAAACCGTTCCAAGGAGCGGTCGTCATCGCGAAGATTAAAAGTCAGATTCGCCGAGCCTATGGCACGCTGTCGAACGAGACGGATGAGCGAACGGTGACGAAAGAAGGTGTCACGTTGTACTTAGATCGTTATATCGTCGAGTACGGGGAACAGTCAATCGAACTGTCAAAAAAAGAGGGGTTGATCCTTGAGATGCTGCTGACGGCAAGTCCACGGATCGTCAGTCGGGGCGATCTGCTCGAACGGATTTGGGATGACGAAGCGTTCGTCGATGAGAATACGTTGAACGTCAATATCACGCGTGTCCGCAAACGACTTGCCGAGATCGGTGTCGCCGGACTTGAGACGGTGCGAGGTGTCGGTTATAAACTGGTTCTTGAACCATGAAGCTCTTTTTACGGCACGCGATACCAGGCATCATCTTCTTTACCGGACAAATGCTGATTTTATATGCCGTCTTATGGCTCTATGATTTGTATCGCCCAGCAGCCTTCTTTTATATCGTACTTTTGAACAGTATCGGTCTTCTGATCTATCTCAGTTATCGTTTCTTCAGCATGCTTCCGTTGCTACGACGGATGCAACAGCCGGTTCAATCGGTCGCAGAACCGATTCGCAGTGATAGTGAAGAACCGATTTCCGTTGCCGTCGAACAATTTTTAGAGCGGCAACAGACATTGTTTCGAAACAGTCTGTTTGCTGAGCGACGAAAAGAAAAGGAACGGCATCGGTATGTCGATCAATGGATTCACCAGATGAAGACACCGTTATCCGTCATCGAGTTGATCCTTGAACACCCAGGAGAACACTATCAAGCGGATTTACGTCAAGAGGTCGATCGATTGCGCAGTGGACTCGACCAGATGCTCTATTCGTCACGTTTAGAAGCGATCGAGACAGATTTGAAGGCGGAACGATTGGCACTGAAGCCGCTCGTCACGAGTATCATTAATCAAGAGAAACGATTATTCGTTAAAAATCAGGTCTTTCCGAAACTCGATATCGCTGACGACGTGTACGTCTACACGGATGCGAAGTGGTTTCGTTTCCTCGTCCTACAGCTCGTGACGAACGCCATCAAGTACACGACGGGACATGGTCGAGAAGTCGTTCTGACGGCAGAAGTGACAAACGGGCAAGTCGTCCTTTCGGTTCAAGACGACGGTGTAGGGATTCCAAAACGAGACGTCCCACGTGTCTTTAATGCGTTCTTTACGGGCGAAAACGGACGACGTTACGGAGAATCGACCGGGATGGGGTTGTATTTCGTCCAGCAGGTCTGCTTGAAGCTCGGGCACGAGATTGAACTCGAGAGTGAAGAAGGGGTCGGTACGACATGCCGGATTCGATTAGTAGGAGGTCGCGCACATGATTGAGGTTAAACAATTAGGGAAGGTCTATCCCGGAAAGGTGACGGAACAACCGTTGACGGATATCAATTTCCGAGTCGAAGAAGGTGAGATGGTCGCAGTCATGGGACCATCCGGTAGCGGCAAATCAACACTAATCAACTTGCTTGCAACACTCGACGAACCGAGTTGGGGGTCAATCCTGATCGATGGCGTCGATACAGCGACGTTCAAGCGAAAAGAGATGACACGTTTCCGGCGTGAGACGCTCGGGATCATCTTTCAGGAATTCAATTTACTCGACTCTTTGACGCTCGGTGAGAACATGCTCGTCCCGTTGATGCTGTCGGGGAAAAAGACGAAGCTCGCGCGGGAAGAGATGGAGGAGTTGGCACGTCGTCTACAAATTGATGATCTGCTAGATAAACAGGTCGATGAGGTCAGTGGTGGACAACGACAACGGACCGCGATCGGTCGTGCCTTGATTCATACACCACGTCTGATGCTTGCGGACGAACCGACGGGAGCACTCGATTTCCAAGCAACGAAACACGTCATGGATGTCCTAGCCGAGTTGAACGCGACGGGGATGACGATGGTCATCGTGACACACGATCCACAAGTCGCGTCGTATTGTAATCATGTTTTGTTCCTAAAAGACGGTAGTATTCAAACGGAGTTGTTCCGCGATGAACCGCGCCGTATCTTTTTCCAACGGGTCATCGAATCACTATCGCTGCTAGGAGGGGATGAGCATCAATTATCTGCAATACGCCCTACGTAACATCCGGCGTTATCAGCGGTTGTATTATGGCTATGCCTTGACGATCATCATCGCGATGACGATCGTGACGAGTTATTGGAACTTGTTGACGAATGGATCGTTCCAAAACGTCGCTAAAATCCTCAGTCAATTGAATCAAGTCATCGAGATGACGATTTTCTTCGTCTTCATCGCGGAGCTGATCATCCTATTCTTCAGTGTCCTGTTCATCTATTCGACGACCTATACGATGCTTGAGCACCGTAAGAATGATTTGCGGACGATGCGGACGCTTGGCAGTGGATTGTCACACTTCTTAAAGTATTTCTTAATTGAAGTCTTGATCGTTGGTGGTCTAGCCATCACTGCGGGGATGATTCTAGGTAATGTCTTGACGAAGATGCTGTTGCTGTCCGTTGTCAAGGTCATGTTCTTACCAGCAATCGAATTCGAATTATCCTTTTATGCGATTCTTGCTTTGATCGGTGGCGCTTTCCTTGTTTTGCTGACGGCAACGGTCCTTGCGATCTACCGCTTTCGTCCCGATCGACCGACTCGTTCCCGTTCGCTATTTCGAAAACGAGTCTGGATTCTGACGCAAATCGGAGCGTTACTCCTGTTGATCTATGGTTATGCCTTAGCATTTGTTCGGACGGAAGGATTTTATATATTTTTCCCACTTGTCATCTTCATCGGATCGTTTTTTATTTGTCGATATGTCTTACCATGGTTGACCAAGTTATATCGACCATGTCGCTTGTCGCTGCGGAAGCTGATCGTCTCGGAAATCGCCAATCAATTGCGAACGAATAGTACGCTCATTGCCCTCGGAACGATTCTGACATCGTGTGCGCTAACGGCAGTCGGACTGGTCTTCTTGTTTCAATTGATTGGACTCGACTTATCATCCCAAAATCAATTCGGTCTCGTCTATTACGAAGAATCCGCTCAACCGACGAAACGATTGAAGGATATCAAGCAGACGATGACGGAGGCATTCCCGGATCGCTATCAGCAGGATATCCAAGTGAAGGCAGAAGGAACGCGCGTCCTCCTACCGATCTCGTCGTACAACAAGATGATGCGGCAACTGCATCTTAAGGAGCGGACAGCGACGGGACGCCAAAGTTTCTTTGTACCTGCACGTCCGGTACAACTCGAAGAGAACACACCGACGATGAAAAAAGCGAAACAGGCGATGGAGAAAGCCGACTTTGAATTACTTCCCGCTGCTTCTCACGATTTAGTATTTGGTTACAATTATCAAATCGAGACGATCTTCGTCGTCAGTGATGCCGTCTTTCAAACACTCAAGCAACCCGTCCGCCAAATCGTCGTCTTCGATACGCCAGCCTATCATGATTATGGAACGAAGGACTGGAAACAGTGGATGAAAATCGTCCGCAACATCCAGTCGGCAGCAAAGCTAGATGATAAGCAACCGGTTCCCTATCAGTTAATCAACGAGACGGAAGATGAGATCGACGGGATCCGAATCGTACGACTCGTCACGTTCGTCGTCGTTCTCCTGACGATCTGGTTGTTCGTCATCAATGCGAGTTTTCTGCATGTGTGGATGCAAATGACGGCGGAACAGGAACAAAAGCGGATGAAGACGTTGTTTGCACTAGGGTTCGGTTCGGGGAACATCCGCTGCTACTTGTTAATGAAGTATGGCGCTGTTTTGCTGATACCATATCTGATTTCTGTCTTTCATGCCTTTTTATTGTTCCAAGTCGTCGTCACACAAGCCGGACTACAGACGGGGTCATTTCTTAACTTAGCTGTATTTTGGATCAGTATCGTCACGGTCGGGTACTTCTTAAGTGTCCTACCGATTTGGTTGCGTTACCCACGGCATCTGTTCCGGAATTCATCCGAAAGTTCGATGTATCCGACACCGGATTCAAGGGTATGATGATACCATAGGAATAAGGGAGGGAATCGTATGCTAGACCATTCACCATATCGGGGTTACGGTGACCGGATTCGTATTTTACGGGAGCGTGCCGGGATTACGATCGAACAGTTGGCTGAACGACTCGGCGTCGCACCGTACTTCATCCGCCGGACGGAGCTCAGCGAAGTCTATCCAACCAAACCCTACATCGAAGCATTGGCGGACGTCTTGAACATCGACGCTAGTTATTTGGCACGGCATATCTGGACGGGGGAGTCGTTGAAATTCATCATGCAACAGAACACACCGCTCGAAGAGATGAAGCTTGCTTATGAACAGACGCTCGGACAAGATGGAACGTGGGTCGAGGAACAGCTCGAAGAGCGAATGCGCCTGTTTGATTTAATGTATGATGAGGACGTCAAACGGATCGAGCAGACGATGAGTGCGACCGAGCAACGGATCTTCCATGAGCTCGTCGAAGCCGTGATGGAAGCAGGGGAATTGCAACGCGATCAAGCGGAAGAGACGTATGAGTTGTTCGAGGATAAATTACCATCGATGATGCAACTCGATGAATATCTCGATCGCATGACGGACGGTGTTTCTTTATCCAGTTCGACCTATTATGCGGATTACAGCGACCGGAAAAGTCGTTCCCGCTACCATCGTAAATAAAAAAAGTCGCTGTCTTCTGATTGACGTTCAGAAGACAGCGACTTTTTATTAACGTTGTGGCATCGGGCGTGGACGACGCGTCTTTTGACGGATCCGACCGATGATGAAACCAATGATCGCATTTGCAATGACAAGTACCCAACCGACATAGCCGAAATTGAGAGTTAAGCTACCAAGCATCGCTTGCCATTTGAAAATCATCATCACATCACCACGCAAGACGAATCGCGCGATACAGACGAGTAAGACAGTCAGTCCGGCGATGAAGACACCGACCCAGCTTCCGTATAAACGGGAAGAGTGGCGGCGCACCGCAACGAAGGACCAGCAAAAGAGGCTAGAGACGAACGCCATGCCTCCATAGGCAAGGACGAGTTCCCATGTCGCACTCGCTTGCGGGAATTTCGTGAACATGACAAGTGACGAGACCATGGCAGCAGCTGTGAAAAGGATCGCTGCCCAAAAACGAGACCGCATAACGTAGTTCCTCCTAAAGGCTTTTTCTCACCTAACGATAGCGGAAACGATTCGTCTTGTAAACTGTTACCGGCGACCGCTTAAGATCCGGCGCAACTGTTTGAGTGGATTCGATCCATAGAACAGAACACCACCCCGATAGAATTTTGTTCCGACGAATAAGGCAAGCGAGATGCTGATCAGCATCAAGATGAGCGAAATTGACACTTGCCATAGCGATACATCGGTCAACATGACGCGCAGGAACATGACCATCGGTGTGAAGAACGGCACGAATGACAGGACGACGACAGCTTGGTTCGTCAGTGCATTCAGACTAAACATCGAAATCATGAAGGCAGCAACGATCAACAAGATGACCGGTAACGTCACTTGCTGCGCATCCTCGACCCGACTGACGAGCGAACCGAGTGCCGCGAGGAGCGTCGCGTACAGGAAGTATCCGAGCAGGAAGAAGACGAACAGATAAATGATCGTCCGAGCACTCAAGGAATCGAGTGATAACTGATCGAATAAACTACTACTTTGAGCACTGTAGTAGCCGACACCAACGAGAATCGACAATTGTACGAGACTGACCGTAGCGATCGAGAGGATCTTCGCCAGCATATGTTGAATTGGACTCGCTGCTGAAATCAGCAACTCCATGACACGGGATGACTTTTCGTTCGCGATTTCCGTGACGATCATCCCGCCGTAAATTGCAATCGTGAAGTACATCAAGAACAACAAGACATAGACGAGCGCCGAGGCAGCAAAGAGTTCATCTTCACTTTTCCCACCCGTCGACGTCAACTCCTGTTTGACAGGAACAGGTTCAGCGAGCGAAGCAAGGACGTTCGGATCGATTTCAGCATCCGTGATGACGGCTTGATCGCGGACTTGTTTGACGACTGTTGCGACCTGTGTCTGTAATTCAGACTCAGGACTAGCACTGACGAGTGTCACGTCATACGAATCCTGAACGATTGCCACGGCATCGAATGTACCGCGGTCGACTGCCTTTCGTGCTTGTGCGACCGTATATTCCTTCGTCGTGATGTCTGAAGTGACACCAGCCTTCTTCAAGGCCGGACGAAGATTGGTCGACAATTCACTGACGAGAGCAACTTTTGGATCGTCACCCGAAAACCAGTCGAGAATCCGTTCGATATTGCCAAAGCCAACAAGGAACAGGACCATCAGGACCGTCGAAATCAAAAAGCTTTTAGCACGTAATTTTTGAAGTAGATTGAAGCGATATAAAGTCAGGAATTTACGGTTCATAACGTTTGCCGACCTCCTCGATGAAGATATCTTGCAGGGATAACTGATCCCAGACGAAACGATCGACATGGTGTCCATGGCTGACGATATGTTGAAGAAGTTGATCAGCCGTTTCTTTTGAAGAGACTTGGACGATATGTCCATTATTGTCTGACTCGACTTGTAGAACACCTGGCAAGCTATCCCACAGGAGTGGCGGGGCATCTGTCGTCAAGAGGACACGTGTTTTTCCGTATCCCGCTTTGATGTCAGGAAGATAGCCAGCAACGACGGGTTTTCCGTGATCGAGGATCGCGACGTGTTCGCAGAGTTCTTCGACATGATCCATCCGGTGACTTGAGAAGACGATCGTCGTTCCGTCGACGGTTAACTTTTTGACGGCACGTTTTAATTGTTCAGCGTTGACCGGGTCGAGTCCGCTGAACGGTTCATCTAAAATCAGCAGTTCAGGTTTATGTAGGACGGCAGAGATCAACTGAATCTTTTGTTGATTTCCTTTTGAGAGTTGTTCGACACGCATTTTTTCATACTGGGGAATTTGGAAATAGTCGAGCCATTCCGTCAAGGCTCGTTTCGCATCCTTCCGTTTCATGTCCCGGAGTTCTGCGAGGAACAAGAGTTGTTCGTCGACGCGGACTTTTGGATACAGACCTCGTTCTTCCGGAAGGTATCCGATTTTTGAAGTCGGAATACGCTCTCCATTCCAGGTGATCGATCCTTCAGTCGGTTGCAGTAGACCGAGCAGCATCCGGAACGTCGTCGTCTTTCCAGCACCGTTCGCACCAAGCAAACCAAAGATTTGCCCGCGTGGCACCTCGATCGTCAAAGCATCTACGGCCGTAAAATCGCCGAAACGCTTCGTGATGTGTTTGATTTCTAACATAAGAACCTCCTTTAAAGACGTCTGTTGCACGACAAGTGTATCATTGTTACTTAGTGTCCTACGGTCAAAAATGGGTAAAGGTTCCAGAAAGCAGTAATGAAAAGGCTTATCGGTTTACTTTTTGTACATTAGTTACTATTATTGTGTTAATAGATACGACTGAAGGAGGAACGCATCATATGAAAACGCAAGGCATTCATCATATCTCAGCGATGGTCGGCGATCCACAAGAAAATCTCGATTTTTACGGAACCATTCTCGGACTACGATTCGTCAAAAAAACGGTCAACTTCGATGATCCAGGAACGTACCACTTCTATTTTGGGAACGAATCCGGAGCACCGGGAACGATCATCACGTTCTTTCCGTTTAAAGGCATGGCAAAAGGACAGGTCGGTGCCGGACAAGTCGGAACGACAGCTTACGCGATTCCGGTCGGTGCAGCAGATTTTTGGAAAGCGCGACTGACAGAAAAAAACGTCTCGTTTGAAGAGACGGTTCGTTTCGGAGAGCAACAGATCGCCTTCGAAGATCCACATGGTCTCCAGATTGAACTCGTCGAACGCAAGGGACCGAACAGTCGCTATGAAATCGACAGCATCACACGTGAGGTCGCGATTAAAGGATTCGCGGGAGCGACGTTACTGTCACGGGATCCATCAGACACAGCAAAATTACTGACAGACACATTCGGCCTGACACTCAGCAAACGGACGGAAACCGTTGACCGGTACATCGCAGAAGGCGAGTTCGGGAATGTCGTTGACGTCGTTCATGGTCAAATGCCAGTCGGTCGTCCGGGAACGGGAACGGTTCACCATATCGCGTGGCGGGCGACGGATCAAAAGGAACAACTCGACTGGATGAACGCCATCAACGCGTTCGGTTTGCTGACCACTGAAGTGAAGGACCGCAATTACTTCACATCGATCTATTTCCATGACCGCGGTCGGATCCTCCATGAAATTGCGACCGACAATCCAGGATTCGCAATCGATGAAGAGTTCGAGATGCTCGGAGAAGACTTGAAGTTGCCGGAACAATTCGAAGCACATCGTACGGCGATCACAAATCATGTAACACCTATTACTGTACCGAAGGGGAGACTCGTATGATTCATTTATACCAAGCACCAAAAACAGCAGACGCACCCATCTTTTTATTTTTACATGGCACAGGCGGAACGGAACAAGATCTCGTCGGACTCGTCTCGTTGCTCGATTCGGAAGCAGGTTACTTGTCCGTCCGCGGGGAAGTCTCGGAAAACGGGATGCCACGATTCTTCAAACGACTCGCAGAAGGCGTCTTCGATGAAGAAGACCTCGCTTTACGGACAGCACGTTTAATTCAGTTTTTACGTGACCAGGCAGCGGAGCGTGGTTTTGATCTCGATCGTCTGATTCCAGTCGGATATTCGAACGGTGCGAACATCGCGGCGAATATGTTGTTCGAAGAAGCCTTGTTCAAACAAGCGATTCTGTTGCATCCGATGGTACCACGTCGTGGTGTGACGTTACCTGATTTATCAGACGTGCGCGTCTTCATCGGCGCCGGAAGCAATGACCCAATCTGTCCGGCTCAGGAAACGGAAGAATTATCAGCACTCTTGAAGCAAGCCGGTGCATCAGTCGACGTCACGTGGTCGAATCATGGTCACCAACTGGTCATGCCAACGATTGAAGCGGCAACGGATTGGCTGAAACATTAAAAAAAGGGCTGCCCCATCTCCTTCTTTCATAGAAGATGATGGGGCAGTCCTCTTTTCGTTTCAAGCAGGATGATCACTTTTTGGTCGAGAATAGACGATGAGCACACCACGCTCGACGAGCTGAAGGGCGAGCGTCTGTTTCACTTCTTCCGATGCTTTCGTCTGCGCAAGCTGCCGGTAGAGCAGGCGAAGTTCACGGCGCATCGTCTTACGGATCAGCCACATGCTATCAATCGTGGTACACCAACCGGTCACGGTTTCGTGTCCGATGTAATACTGGGTCTGACGTTCAAGATAACGAATCCACCACTCGTCACGCGCCATTTTTAGTACGACACCTGTGAGGGCAAGTACAAGGATGGCGAGGGGAATGCTTTCATATAAAGGAAGACGACTAATAATAGTACCAACATTCGTGACGAGGGCAAGCATCCCCCATCCTATGCATCCGATGACAAGCCAATATCCAAAGTTGAGAGTACTTCGATGTCGTAACGTCACTTTCGGCGTAAGCAATGAAGTGGCCATCAGAAACACCTCCTTGTTAAATAATCGAATTTTCTGACAATTTTTAGTTGTCCTTCTACTATAGTTACTTTTTCCCGAATCGTCTAGTCATTAGACATGGAAAATGTGTTTCTTTCTTGACGAAATTCGTGTACGCTAAATGTAGAAGTGAGCGGTTACATAAAGGGGGATATAAAGAAATGATGGATCAAGTGATTTGGATTGCTGTCGGTATCGTTGCCGTTGCAGTTTTCTCAGCATCGAGCGTCGCAGCGTACATGGGTGTCAAAAACCAAGAAGACTAATAATCGAAAGCGGCTCATCCCGGAAATCGGGATGAGCCGCTTTTTCGTTTAGTTATTTGCTGTCAAATCGGTTTTCAGCGCATAGGGTTTCAGCGCATCACTCCAGCGTAGATAACCGCCACCGACGAGATGTAATCCATCATACGTCAAGCGATTCTGAAGATATCCTTGTTTATTCGTCAAGACAGGTCGTAAGTCGACGAATGGAACCTTAAGCGATTGAGCGAGATTTTGTAAATTCCGGTTCAACGCTTCGACATCACGGTTGATTCGGACGGAATCCGAATACTTCGGTGCGACAGGAACGGTTGACTGAATGACGACGTCGATGTTATTTTTTCGAAGTGTCGTCACAATCGTCGTCATGTTCTCAGTGATTTGCGGAATCGGTGTATAGTGACGAATATCATTGATACCACCCATCAGGAAGACGCGTTTTGGTTTCATCTCGATGATCAAGTCGAGGCGAGTCAAAAAGCCTTCTGTCGTATCGCCAGGAATCCCGAAATTAATGATTGTCGGATCCTCCATCAAGATGCGCCAATCGGCAAAATTCGTCATCGAGTCACCTAACATGACAGCGTTCGCTGATTTTGGGTATCGATAAGTATGGAATAAACTATTCAAACGGACATAGTTCGGGTTCTTATCGTATTGGAATGTCGTGACTGGAGTCGTACTCGTTGCAGGTAAGACGCTTTCGAATAGTTCGAGAGGTTTACGTCCCAGTAACAATGCAAGGAGAACGACGTTCAAGACGACAGATAGAATCAGGAGTGTCTTTTTCATAAACATTCGTTCCTTTCGAGGGAGTATAAGGGGTAGTGTAACATGAATCGGAATCCGTGGTTTGATAATATCAAAGGTTTTCTTGTCATTTTCGTCGTCATTGGTCACATGCTGACGGATTTACGGTTTGATTATGACGGAAAGTTGCTTGAGACGGTTTATCTGTTGATTTACTCGTTTCATATGCCATTATTCATTATTTTAAGCGGTTATTTCTTCCGCGAAAACAAGTATTTACGTGTCATCCAACTATTTGCCGTCTACTGTGTCTGGCAAATCTTAATTGGATCTTGGGCGACGCTTGGAGAAGGATTGCCGCTCTTTTCCGGTGAAAACATCGGTACGCATCTCCTACGTCCCTACTGGGCACTTTGGTACCTGTTCGTCATGGTCGTCTGGTACATCGTGACGCCATATGTCGTTCACTTGCGTGGATATGTCTGGTTCGGTCTTGCCTTCGCCTTGCTGTATGGATTCGAACTCGAGAACACGGGATTCTTGGCACTTCGGAAGCTGATCATGTTCTATCCGTATTTCTTGCTCGGGAACTACCTATCGGAACACGAATTCATCCGCATCTTCGAGATGCCGAAGAACTTCAAGCGCCGGATGAACGTCCGCTTGATTGGTGGTGTGACGTTCGCAGCCGTCATGGGCTTCTTATTGTTCGAGGCGTGGCGTGACACACCGCAAGAGATCGTCGATTTCGCGAATGCCTTCAAGCATCGTTTCCCGTACGCTGAACAGTATGACAGTGACACGTGGATTGGGGTACTCAAGCATAGCGTCATCTATGTCTTGTCGATCGCGGCCTCGATCGGTTTCATGATGTTGATTCCGATGCGTCGCCTCCCGCTCATCACACGAGCTGGGGAACTCAGCCTCTACGTTTATCTACTCCATGTCTTCTTCGTCATGGCGTGGCGTCAATATGTGACGGATGCGTTCGTTCCACAAGCATGGCTTGCCTTACTGATCATGATTGGCGTCGCCTTGTTGATCGTTGGTATCATCATACACCCGCTCGTCGTCCGTGTCCTCCGTCCTTTGATTGAGATCGACATTCGCCCGATCGTCGAGAAACGGGAAGACCTTTCAAAATAAGGCGGAATGCATTACACTTTAAGATAGATGGATTACTAGACGAAGGGCGTGGAAGGTATGTCATATAATTTAAATAATGCGGACGGTGTCGTGAACGTCTCGCAACAAGTCATCGAGGTCATCGCAGGGGTAGCCGTTCAAGAAACGGAAGGCATCGCCTTTACAGCAGATGATTCGAAATTGCAGGAAAAACAGATGGTCAAACTCGTAAAAGTCGAAGATGTCGGTGGCGACATCACGGTCAGTCTGTCCGTGCATATCAAATACGGCATGTCGATCATCAAGACAGCTGGAAAAGTCCAAGAAAGGATCGCACAAGACATGGAAAACATGCTCGCGTTCCAACCAAAAGCGATCAACGTCCGCGTCATCGGACTCTTAAAAGGATAAGCAAAACGTCTCGGCAT
This sequence comes from Exiguobacterium sp. FSL W8-0210, assembly GCF_038006045.1. NCBI lineage: Bacteria > Bacillati > Bacillota > Bacilli > Caryophanales > Exiguobacterium > Exiguobacterium sp. FSL W8-0210. Next base: position 2,523,900 of record NZ_JBBOUK010000001.1, on the reverse strand, counting down.
CTTGTGTGCCGAGACGTTTTTTTAGGAAGAGGGAGGAAGATAACGGAGACCGAATGCAGGGACGTCTGTTGCGGTGCAGGCGAAACGGAGACGAATCGCATGTTGGCTATGAGCGGGTAAAGACAATCCAGGATGGATGACGTCTGCGAGTGGCGTCTCGCCATTCATCAGTTCGAACGCTAGCGCCTCGAGCGTCAGTGTCTGATCGCTGGCATTACGGACGAGGACGGTCGCGGTCACAGTATCCGGCTCGCGCATGATCGAGACCGGTAAGAGAGACCAGCCATCTGCTGGAGGTGTCGGATGCGAATAAGCGACTTGACGAATCATCCGTTGCTCGGGTTCCGTGAAGTCATCGTCGATGAACAGCTCAGTCAGTGTCTCACTTGAGAAGACGAGTTGCAGCGGTTCCGTCAACTGTTCGAGGTCGACGAAACAGTCGTCTTCTTCAAACGTCAACCAGAGCGGCAACGTCGCCATCGGAAGAATGACGGGAACTTCTTCGATACTGAGGACTTTGCGAGCGACGAGTTCGTCACCGGAGAGCGCAAGGACGACGAGATCATTCAGATGGAACGACCGAGACAACGTGTTTTGGAATAAGGCGATGACTTGAAGTGGACGACGCGATAAGACTTGAAACAGATGGATCGCCATCTGATTGACCTGTAACTCAGGTAGTTGTTTCGCGACGTGACGAAAGACGTATTCGTCTTCCTTGACGATCGGCATGTCCTCCGTGAAATAGAGCGGGGGACGGAACACTTCATTCGACGTGTGCATGGTGCAGTTCTCCTTCGCTATCGTGTGTCTGTTCGGCGCGGCAGATACCAGAAAGAACCTGCTTTTCGAAACTCGCAATGGCATATTCGAAGTAATCCATGCCTTCCCGCTCAAAGATGCGGACCGGTTGCTCTTGTCCGTAACTCCGGAGGTGGATTCCTTCTTTTAAGCTGTTCATGGCTGTTAAGTGGCGCGTCCATTGCTCATCGAGTGCAAGGAGGATGAAGCGTTTGACGGTCTCTTTTTCAGCCGCAACATGGGCAACGAGTAGGGCTTCGGTTTCAGCAATCAGCGGCTCGAGTTGTCGTTTCATCTCGTCGATCGTCTCCAGTCGTTCTAACGTGACTGGTTGATGTAACAGTTGCTCGAGTTCTGTCATGACGAGAGCCAGTGGCCATTCTTCTGGAACGAGATCGTCAGAGAGTGTTTGGTCGAGGATCGACGGCAAGACACGTCCTGCAAATGGCTGAACGATGTCCTCGAGTGACGTCGCATCAACGATTCTGTTCCGGAGATGATAGATCGCTTGCCGTTGTTCACTGATGACTTCTTCGAGCTGGACGAGTTCATCTCGAACACTCCGATTGACGGATTCACACGTCGACTGAGCGAACTGCAATAGATCCCGAACGTCACGTGAAGCCAATGGACCGGAAGCATCCCGTACTTTTTGTTGCACGCGTGCGAGACGGTCGCGCGCGAAACGACGAGGCAGTTCATCTTCGAGTGAGAGATAAAATTGCGTCAATCCGGGATCGCCTTGGCGACCTGCCCGACCACGGAGTTGGTTATCGATCCGGATCGATTCATGGCGTTCCGTTCCGATGACGAACAAACCGCCTTGTTGTTGTGCCGTTTCATCAAGTAAGATATCCGTTCCGCGACCAGCCATGTTCGTGGCGATCGTGATTCGACCGGCTTGTCCGGCTGAAGCGATGATCCGGACTTCCTGATCGACGGTTTTTGCGTTCAGGATCTCGTAGGTGAGTTCATGTGTATCAAGTGTCTTCGCGACGCGTAAAGACTGTTCAATCGACGAAGTACCGATCAGAACCGGTCGTCCCGTGACGTGTGCCGATTTCGTCGCCAGCGCGATTGCCTCTAATTTTTCGTCACGCGTCGCAAAGATGACGTCCTCCGCATCGATCCGGATTTTCGGACGATTCGATGGAATCGTCACGACATCCATCCCGTACGTCTTTTGGAACTCCTCCCGTGACGTCGCCGCTGTACCCGTCATTCCTGCTACCTGATGATAAAGACGGAAATAATGCTGAATCGTGATTTGTGCCGTCGTCCGGTTCTCTTCCGTGACGGGAACACCTTCTTTTGCTTCAAGTGCCTGATGTAACCCGTCGGATAGACTGCGTCCTTCCATCAGACGACCCGTGAAGAGGTCGACGAGCGCGATTTTTTGATCCTTGACGATATAGTCGACATCCCGTTTGAGGACGACATGAGCACGTAAGGCTTGAATGACGTAATGGAAAAGGACGGAGTGCTCAGCAGCAAACAGATGATCAATCGCAAACGCCTCCTCGATCGTCTCGATTCCCTGGTCAGTCAAGGCGACCGCTTTAATCTCTTCGTCGAACGTATAATCCCGCTCGTCTTCGAAGGTCTGGACGACATGACGGACGAGTTGCTGTAACCCTTCGTGGACACTGTCTCGTTCCGCCATAATGAGTGGCGTTTTCGCTTCATCGATTAAAATGCTATCGACTTCGTCGATCAAGGCGAAATGAAGCGGACGTTGCAGACGTTCCGTCGGCTCTATGATCAGATGATCACGCAGGTAATCGAATCCGAATTCAGTCCCGACACCGTATGTAATATCCGCTGCGTAGGCAATCCGTTTTTCCTCAAACGTAGCTTCAGCTGAATTGATTCCGACCTGCAACCCTAAAAAGCGGTGAATCTGACCGATTTGCTCAGCATCGCGCTGTGCCAGATACTCATTGACGGTAATGACGTGAACACCTTTTCCATGAAGCGCCTGAGTGAAGCTCGCGAGTGAAGCAACGAGCGTCTTTCCTTCACCGGTCGCCATCTCGGCGATTTGTCCTTCAAGTAATGCCAGACCGCCCATGAGCTGCACGTCGTAATGCCGTAAGCCAATCGTTCGTTTACTCGCTTCTCGGACAAGGGCGAATGCCATTGGTGTGATCGCATCGATTCGTTCCCCGGCTTGTAGCCGCTCACGTAATGAGGCGGTCAATTCACGTAACGCTTGATCGGATGTTTGTTCCATTTCTCGTTCTAGGCTATTGATCGTCGTTACGATTTTCTCATAACGATGAATTCTTCGACTTTGATCATTCAACAACTGTTTAACACGTTGAAACATCTTCGTCACTCCCTCATATGCTATGAGATTCATTATAGCAGTTAAAAAATGTAAAACGAATAGTAAAGAACGAAATAAGTAAAACATTCCCTTAAAATTGAAAGCGTTATCAAAATAAACATGTTTCACGCTTAAAAATAGAAAATCAGAAATATTTGATAACGCTTGCAAAGATTCGGAAGAACCAGTAAAATTATTCATAAGGCAAGTGCAATCGTTTGCGCAAAGTCATTCGATTTCTTGCCTTTCATGGACGATGGAAGAAAGGATGGATGTCGGATGGCACCAACGATCGAAGCGGTCATTTTTGATTTAGACGGCGTAATTACCGATACAGCAGAGTATCACTACTTAGCGTGGAAACAACTTGGAGAGGATTTGGATATCCCGTTCGACCGGGAATTCAATGAGACATTAAAAGGTGTCAGCCGGATGGATTCACTCGAGCGTATCCTTGCGCTCGGCGGAAAACAGAACGCTTTTTCGGAGGAAGAGAAGCTAGCACTTGCTGCGAAGAAAAATGAACACTACGTCACATTGATCCAACATATTTCTGAACAGGATCTTCTTCCTGGAATCACTGCATTCCTCGATGAAATCCGAAACGCTGGGCTGAAGATCGGAATGGCGTCCGCTTCTAAAAATGCGCTGATGGTCGTCGAGGCACTAAAGGTCCGACACTATTTCGATGACATCGTAGACGCTGCGACCGTTGCACAATCGAAACCACACCCTGAAGTGTTTCTCCGTGCTGCAGAAGCACTCGACGTCGAACCGAGTCGTTGCATCGGTGTAGAAGATGCGACAGCTGGCATCACTGCCATCCACGCTGCCGGCATGTATGCCGTCGGAGTTGGACCGGAGTCGGCGCTCCATGAGGCAGACTATCGTGTCGATTCGACAGATTTGCTATCCCTTGAGCAAATCCTCGCTAGTCGCTCCCTTGTCTGAACCATTCCCTGATGGTGAAGGACATTCCTTGAAAGTTATGTGTATGCAAAAAGGATCGCTTCCCTGAGCGATCCTTTTTGATATGGCGTTGATTTAAAGTGAGGCAAGAATGCCGTCCGCGATTGCTTGCGCGTAACGTGACTGATACGATGCGTTCGTCAGTTTCGCCCGATCCGCGCTGTTCGAGAGGAAACCGAGTTCCGCTAGAATCGACGGTGCTTTCGTACCACGAATGACGGCATAGTTCGCATAGTGGACGCTTCGGTCGCGCATGCCAGCGTATGAGACGAGGCGTTGCTGGACGTTACGAGCGAGGTTGATCGAAGAGGCGCCTTTATAGTAGAAGGTCTCTGCTCCGTATGCTTGCGTACTCGTTGAAGCATTGATATGGACACTGACGAAAGCAGTCGTCGCATGACTGTTCGCAAGGGCACTTCGCTCTCCAAGTGACGGATAGTAGTCGTTCGTATAGCGTGACATCGTCACATCGACTTTTCCGGCAAGACGCTCGGCGACTTGTTTCGTGACAGCAAGGACGATGTCACGCTCTGTCACACCGTAACGAACCGCACCTGCGTCGTGTCCGCCGTGACCCGGGTCAAGGACGAGAAGTGGGCGATTCGATGGTGCTGGTTGGAACAACGTCAGATACGTCGCATCGACATAACCGCTTTGACCACTTGCCGTCCGAACGGCGACGAACCCTTTCGTTTGATGACGTGAATTCGTGACGACGACAGGAGTACCGCGTCCAAGACGAGCGATTTGACCACTGAGCGTCGACGCGCTCGCACGAAGCGCGACACTATTGCCTGACGGGATCAACACATACATCTTTGATCCACTATAATCAACGTTTCCAGTCGTCGAGGCAGGAACGGAAGTCCCTTTTTTCAGGTACGTTCCCATGACATACCCCGTTTTCCCTTGGTACTGGACCGTGTGCCAGTTTGCTTTAACGGCGAGGGAATTGACGGCAGTCCCGCTCGGAATCGTCGTCAGGACTTTTCCGGATGTCGAAGGAGACGAACGGAAATTCAAGCGATCCGTCGTCGTATAGACCGTCGTTTTGGCTGGTGTAGTCACTTTCTTTAAATAAGAACCAGAAACATAACCCGTCTTATTTGCATAGGTCACTTTGTACCAATTCCCGCTTTTGAAACTCGATTGTACATCGGCTCCTTTAGGGATTGTCAGTAATCGAGTAGAAGAGGTCGTTGCCGCACTGCGCAAGGATAGCGCATCCGTCGTCTTATAAGACGTCTTTGAAAAAGAAGTGCCACTCTCGATTTTTTTCAGATAAGATCCGGTCACATATCCCGTCTTTCCTTTATATGACAACTTATACCAAGAGCCTTTTCGATAGCTCGACGTGACTTTCGTCGTCTTCGGGATCGTCAGCAATTTTTTAGAAGACGTCGAGTTCGAACTACGTAGATTCAAAGCATCCGTCGTCTGATACGAAGTTTTCGTAAAGGTTGTACCAGAAGCAGCCGATACAGTAGAAGTAGAGGCGAAGCAACCGGATACCAACGAAAGTACTAGAGCGGTCCGAAGTGTTTTAGGTAATTTGCCCATTAAATTTCCAGTCTCCTTTTCGGTAAAATAAGAAAGATATATATTGAATTAGTAGAACTTAAGTATTATTAAAATAGTTAAATGTCGAAATTATATGTTCCGTTTTCATTCCTTTCTGTTAATATGAGGTGTAGCTAATTTATCGGTAAGGATATGAAAATATTACAGGATAATTAAATAATTAAAGAAATTATATATTATCAAGACAAATTATAGTTTAAGATATTTCAAAATACATACAAATGAAACACGATTGAAACATTAATGTATAAAAAAGGAAAGAGGGGCAAGGAATGGGTAACAGTGAACACATTTACCGCGAACTAATGGAAATCGAAGAGGAATACCGTCGTTTACAGCGGCGTGCCGAGTATTTGATCTCGGAATTAAGCCGTGGAACGGGAGAACATTCGCAAGAAGTCGCCGTCACACATGAGCGTCCGTTAAAGCAACGTCGCGTCAATCAGCGTTATCCACTAGAAGTCTATGTGCACCAAATCAGCGATTTGATGCGCGAGCGTGAATCGATGACAGCACGTGACATCCAAATGGAGCTTGAATTGCGTTACCGTCACCAAATTAGTAACATCTACCAATTGATGGCGAAAGTCGAACAGGCAAACCCTGCCATCAAAAAAGTCGGACGCGGTATCTATACATATGATCCAGCTGCTGAAGTACCGATCTTCATGTAAGAGCCGCTCGTCGGCTCTTTTTTTTTATGATATAATTCGCGCAGGAGCGTGATGTTACTATGTTATGGACTGCGTCCATCGTCTGTTTTATCGCCGCCTTACTGATCACACCCGTCGTGAAACGCTTTGCGATTGCAGTCGGTGCCGTTGACAGTCCGGACGCGCGAAAAGTACACGTCCGAATCATGCCGCGACTTGGCGGATTAGCGATCTATATCGCCTTCATGATCGGTTATTTCATCTTACAACCTTCGAGTCCGTACGCGACGCACATTTTAGTCGGTGGATTCGTTATCATTTTGACCGGTGCACTGGATGATCGATTCCAACTCAATGCCCGTTTGAAGCTGATGGGGCAAATCGTTGCTGCCGTCATCGTCCTAAACGGTGGGATCCGGATCGAGTTCATCAATCTACCGTTTGACCAGCAGTTATATCTCGGATGGTGGAGTGTTCCGCTGACGTTCCTTTGGGTCATCGGGATCACGAATGCCGTCAACTTGATTGATGGATTAGACGGATTAGCAGCGGGTGTCTCGAGTATCGTCTTGTTGACATTGATCAGTCTTGCCGTCATTCAAGGAAACGTCTACGTGACGATCGTCGCGATTCTCTTATTGATGAGTACGTTCGGTTTTCTGTTTCATAACTTCTACCCAGCGAAGATTTTCATGGGTGATACCGGTGCCTTGTTCCTTGGCTATATGCTTGGTGTGTTATCACTCCTTGGATTCAAGAACGTGACGTTGTTCTCGCTTGCCGTTCCGGTCATTTTGCTTGGGATCCCGATTTCCGACACGTTGTTTGCGATCGTTCGACGGGTATTGCAAGGAAAACCACCATTTGCGCCGGATAAGGCCCATCTGCATCACCGATTGCTTGATCTCGGCTTTACGATGCGCCAAGCCGTGCTCGTCATCTATGGACTCTGTGCCATCTTCGGAATGACGGCGATTCTATTCTCGCAGACGAATTCGATCGGTGCCTTCGTCTCACTCGTCATGTTATTGCTCGTTCTTGACATTCTCGTCGAGTCGCTCGGTTTGCTTGGCGAACGTTATCGACCATTGTTGAATTTGTTGGAACGTTTTACATCGAAATAACGTATATCAAAAAAGACCGCTCATCCGTGTGAGCGGTCTTTTTTCAGAAAGGGAGTGTTGGAATGAATCAATCATTGAATCAACGCATCGTCTATTTAGATGTGTTACGTGGTTTTGCACTATGCGGGATTTTATTCGTCAACATGCCGAGTTTTCTCGGTGATCGACCGAATGCGATGATGGGGGAGGTGGATCAATCGATTCGTCTCATTTTTGATCTCTTCATCCAGACGAAATTCTATACCCTGTTTAGTGTCTTGTTCGGAGCCGGTTTTTATCTGTTCATCAATCGGTTGCGACAACGTGGTCTACCGATGACGATCTTCGCAAGGCGACTTGGAATTCTGCTCATCATTGGTCTTTTGCACCTGCTTGTCTGGCAGGGAGATATCTTACATACGTATGCGTTGACGGGCTTTATTTTGTTATTGTTCGCCAAGACAAAGCCGGTCACGAAACTCTTGTTTGCGATAGCATTTCAAATCTATGCCATTCTGCTCTATCTACTTATTTTCTTTGGGGCTCGTCAATTTGGCGACGCTCCCGTCGTCGAGCTGGATAAGACACTTCAGTCGTTCGTCGCATCGCGCGATCTTCTCGGATTTTTATCGCATCACGCGACAGTTCAATTACCGGAAGCCCTCATGAATTCCGGTGTCATTTGGCCAGAAATTCTATCCCTGTTCTTGATCGGAGCCTATTTGATGGAACGCTTCAGCGTAGCGCCCCCAACGAATCGTTTCCTGTGGTGGACACTTGGAATTAGTTTACTACTGACACTTCCGTCATTCGCTGGAATCATGCAGGCGCATGCTGATGTACCAGACGGATCAATCAATCTATTTTACGTTTGGCTCTCAGGACGCACGCTTGCGATCACCTATGCTTGTGCCGTTGCGTTACTCGTTCGTGCTGGGCGTATGCAATGGTTTGCTGGACTGGGACGGATGGCATTGACGAATTATTTGATGCATACAGTCGTCTTTACCGTGTTCGTCTTCTTCAGTGGACAACATGGAACAACACCGTTATGGCAAGGACTGTTACTCGTTTTCCTGCTTTTGATCGCACAAGGTGTTGCTTCAAACAGATATCTCCAGTCTCATCCACAAGGTCCCATGGAGAAATTGTGGCGAAAAGGGACTTATGGAAAGAAAAAACGTTGAAGTTCACAAGAACTTAACATCTTTTGTGTAGAATGAAGGATGGAGGTGAAACATGCATCGTTTAATTGAAATCTTTCTTGTATCATTTAAGCTCGGATTGACATCATTCGGCGGTCCGGTCGCCCATCTCGGATATTTTTATGAAGAATATGTCAAACGGAAAAAATGGATTGATGAGAAAGCCTATGCTGACTTAGTTGCACTCTGTCAATTCCTACCGGGTCCCGCTTCGAGTCAGGTCGGAATGGGAATCGGTCTGATCCGTGGAGGCGTAGCAGGGGCGATCATTTCCTTCGTCGGCTTCACGTTGCCGTCGAGTATCGCTTTGATTCTATTCGCGATTCTTGCGACACAATTCGATGTTGCGGAAGCCGGATTCATTCATGGTTTGAAACTCGTCGCGGTCGCAATCGTTGCTGACGCTGTCCTTGGCATGGGAATGAAACTTGCGACAGGAGTCAAACGGATGACGTTGATGCTACTAGCGCTAGCAGGCGTACTCTTGATCGCACATCCATTAGCGCAAGTCGGTGTCTTGTTGCTCGCAGGTCTTCTTGCGTTCTTCTGGTTCAAAGAAGAGACGGAGACGGGTGGATCCTTGTCGATTCGCGTACCACGCCTACTTAGCATCACAGCACTCGTCTTATTCTTCGTCTTACTTGCCGTCACACCGTTTCTCGCGCAATCTGCGACGGGAACCGTCCAACTGACGAGTATCATGTACAGTGCTGGTGCCCTCGTTTTTGGTGGCGGACATGTCGTCTTGCCTTTCCTTGAGCAGACACTCGTACCTGGGCTGATGAACACGGATACGTTCCTTGCTGGTTACGCCGCTGCACAGGCGGTACCGGGACCACTCTTTACGTTCGCAACGTATCTCGGTACGATCGTCTCTGGTGTATCCAGCGGTCTTCTTGCGACGCTCGCGATCTTCCTGCCAGGATTCCTACTCGTCATCGGTGTTTTACCGTACTGGGATCGTATTCGGAAGAATCAAGCAGTCGGACGCATGTTGATCGGCGTCAATGCTGCCGTCGTCGGTATCTTGCTTGCCGCTCTTTATGATCCAATCTTTACGTCAAGCATCAAGAGTGGTCTTGATTTCTTGATTGCCTTCGGTTTGTTCTGTTTACTTCGTTTTTATAAACAGTCGCCGTTACGAATCGTGTTAATCGGAGCCGCTCTCGGATTCCTTTTCTTCTAAACAACAAAGAAGCAGTAGACTCGGTGTCTACTGCTTCTTTGTTGTTCCTAAAAGTCAGGTGCGCATCAAAAAGACAAGTTCGATCCCACTACGCCACTCGCGCTGGACTTCTGAAAAGCCGAAACGAGTATAGAGCGAAAGCGCTGGCAGATTACGTGCACCGGTCATGACATGTCTGGACTGATGTCGCTTTATCACGTGATGCAGTAAGGACTGTGCAATTCCTTGACGGAAGTATGCCGGATCAACGACGAGTCGAGTGATCGTTCCATCAGCAATCGTGACAGCACCAACAATGTCGTCATCAATGACGTAAACGAAACCGATCGGCGCTTCAACGTCGATCTCATCGATCGTTTCGCGTAAGGGCGGGAAATCAGTCGCATTGAGTAATGCGGCTTCTATCTGATAAGCGCGACGTTGTACTTCCAGCAGTGACGCATGATCAGTTGCTTGGAGTGAACGAATCATCTGCAGCCTCCGACGTGATGCTGTCTGTCGTCTCATCGATTGGCAAATTGAGTTGTTCCTTCAATGTCGTCTTCGCGTCAGCCAATGAAGTTTGATCAAGCTGGTAGTAATAGACCCCGTTAATTTTCGTGTCCGTTCCTTTAAGATCGATCCGGTTGATGGAACCGATTTTTTTGATGAACGGTTGCAGTTGGAACGCTTCCGTCAACGACATGTTCGTCCGGAAATTGTCTCCCATCGCGTCCATCAGGGTATTTAATTTGGTGATTGAACCGAACGATGTCGACTGATCAACGATGGCTTCGACGATCTGTTGTTGACGTTTTGTCCGACCAATATCTCCTTCAGGATCTTGATAACGCATTCGGGCATAGGCGAGTGCTTCCTCTCCGTTCAACGTCTGTTGACCCGGTTCCAATTTAACGCCATTGCGCTTATCGGATGAGTCGAGTGTATCGATTGGTAACTTGACGTCGACATCGATGCCGCCCAATGCGTCGACGATCGCGACGACACCATTGAAGTTGATCGATGCATAATAATCGATTGGAATATCGAGCAACGTCTCGACCGTTTCAATCGTTGAATCGATGCCCCCAAAGGCATAAGAGTGGTTGATTTTATCCTCGTAACCGACAGAAGGAATCTCGACGAGTGAATCACGGGGAATGCTGACCATATCAACGGTCTGATCGTCCTTGTTGAATGTTGCGACGATCATCGTATCAGCACGGGATGAGGTATCACCAGGTCGTTCATCCGTTCCGACGAGCAGAACGGAAAAGTGATCTTTCGTCAAATCAATGGCTGCTTCTCGTTTCTCGGACTTGTCACCGCGCGCTAAATCGACGTTTGCATCGTTTGCAGTCTGGAACGTCTTATACGCGACGTAAGCGAAGGTAGCACCTCCACCCACGAGCACGACCAGAAAACTGATCACGAACACCTTGAACCAAGAACGTTTTTTCTTTATCTTTTTTTTATTACTGCGGGTTCGCTCTTCCACGTTCATTAACTCCTAACTTTAACTGAATTTTTAAAAAACTTTAAAATTCTTTACAATCAGTATATCAGTTCAGAAAATAATGTCACGTTCGAGGTAACGAGTAGAGCCGCTTGACAAATTGGCTTGACCGTTCGTCATGTTCGTCATCCAGTCGAGAAAATCGGGAACATCGGCTGTCTTGACGAGGACGTCGATCTGGACTTGATCGAGGTAATGAATCTGATCAATCGGATGGACGCTTGCCCGTAGTTCGTTCTCGAGCTTTCCAAGCCATGTATAGTCGACGTTGACGGAAACAACGGTATGTTCGATCCGTTCGACGACACCGACTGCGTTCAGTGCTTCAGAGACACTCGAACCATACGCGCGAATCAATCCACCACCACCGAGCTTGATGCCGCCGAAATACCGTGTCACGACGACGACCGTATCGCGCAAGTCACGCTTCTTCAATACTTCAAGCATCGGAACACCAGCCGTTCCACTTGGTTCACCGTCATCATTCGCTTTTTGAATCTCATTACGCTCACCGATGACGTAGGCAGAGCAGTTATGGTTCGCATCGTGATGTTTTTTTTTCAACTCGGAAATGAACGCCTGGGCTTGTTCTTCCGTCGTTGCGCGAGCTAAATAAGTGATGAATCGTGACTTTTGGATAATGATTTCGTGGAAACCGTTTTCTTTTACTGTATAATAATTAGATAATGTCATAATCAAAAATGTCCTCCTCGTTAACTAGTTCTTTCTAGCATAACGACGTTCCAAGAGAGAGACAACCGTAGACGACTGGCAAGGAATGGAGGGAGTACCATGACGAATGAGATGAGGGAGCGGCTATCCTTGAATGATATCGTACAGAACATCATCGGCGTCGTAGAAGAGAGTCGGGAAGAAATCGTCCGGATCACGGAAAGTTCTCGCGAACAATATGCCGAAATCCAGCAAGAACTGCGCGACCTGAAGATTCGGGTGCACGACTATATAAAAGAAGCAGAACGACTCGAACGCCATATCAAGGATGCGAAGGCGCGACTCGTCGTCGTCAGTAAGAACTTCGACAGCTACTCGGAACAGGATGTCCGGTCGGCCTATGAGACAGCGAACGCGTTGCAACTCGAATCGTTCATCAATCAACGAGACGAGATGAATTGCCGAAAGCGTCGCGATGAGCTCGAACGCCGACTGATTCAGCTCGATGAGACGATTGAACGAGCAGATCAATTGATTGGACGCGTCTCGGTCGTCTTGAACTTCTTGACGGACGATATGCAGATGATGAATGAAAAATATGAAAAGGCGATGCAAAAACAGGAGATGGGTCTAAAAGTCTTCCAGTCCGCCGAAAATGAACGGCGCCGCTTGTCGCGCGACATGCATGATGGTCCGGCGCAGACGCTTGCCCACGTCTTGATCCGGGCGGATTTGATTGAAAAGATTCACCAGCACAATGGGGCAGAGGCAGCTTTTGAAGAGATTCACCGTTTGCGGACGTTGATTCGGGATGGACTTGCCGATATTCGTCGCATCATATACGATTTACGCCCGATGACGCTTGACGATCTCGGATTCGTTCCGACGCTTGAACGCTATCTTCGTCATATTCAAGAAATTTCGAATATTCCGGTCCACTTCAATTATCTAGGAGGCGGTGAACGGATCGATTCGACGTATGAAGTTGCCGTCTTCCGAATCGTCCAAGAAGCCGTCCAAAATGCAGTTAAGCATTCCAAAGCGAGTGACATTCGTATTATCATAGAACAATATCAACATTCCGTACGAATCCATGTGAATGATAATGGCGTTGGATTTGATTTCGATTCCATCGTCGCATCGTGCGACGAGTCATTCGGACTCGTTGGTATGCGTGAACGGATCGAATTGATCGATGGTGAATTCGATATCGAGACGCAGCCCGGAAAAGGTACGGTCATCAAGGTCAAGATTCCAATCGAGGAATCCGAAGCGAGAGGGGAAACACTGTGAACAACGAGCAAGTGAAAGTAGTCATCGTCGACGATCATCAGTTATTCCGCGAAGGCGTTAAACGAATTCTTGATTTCGAAGAAGAATTCGTCGTCGTAGCGGAAGGGGAAAGCGGAGCAGAAGTCATCTCGCTCGTCGAAACCCATCAACCGGATATCGTCTTAATGGATATCAACATGCCGCAAGTCAACGGTGTTGAAGCAACAAAACGTCTGATGGAAGTCTATCCGGACGTGCGTGTCATCATCTTATCGATTCATGATGATGAGACGTATGTCATGCACGCCCTAGGTGCCGGTGCAGTCGGTTACCTCTTAAAGGAAATGGCGACGGATGAACTCGTCAATGCGATTCGTTCCGTGTACCGCGAAGGCGGATACGTCCACCCGAAAGTCACACCGAACTTATTGCAGGAATACCGTCGTTTGATGAAGATGAAACAAACGATGGCGTCACAACCTGTTGAAAAACGAGTCGCGGAAGCACCACTCCACGTCTTGACGCGTCGCGAATGCGAAGTCTTGCAATTGTTAGCGGACGGTTTCTCGAACCGTGCGATCAGTGATACGTTATACATCAGTGAAAAGACGGTCAAGAACCACGTTTCATCGATCCTCCGGAAGATGAATGTGCCGGACCGGACCGGTGCTGTCGTCGAATCAATCCGTCGTGGATGGGTCGTCGTTTAATATCTCGAAAGACAGGAGCTCCCGCTTCCGTCTTTCTTTTTTTATCCAATAAAAAATGCTACACTTAAAAGCGATTGTGGCGTGTCACATTTGGCAGCGTCACGACGGAACTATAAAAGCGAGGAAATTCACGGATGAGCCAGATTGTGATCTTAACGGATAGCACAGCCTATCTGCCAACTACCTATTGTGAAGAACATCAAGTGCACGTCGCACCACTTAGTGTCATCTTCGACGGTGACGCCTACCGGGAAGGGTTCGATATCTCGGTAGCGGAATTTTATGAACGCATCCAGACGGGCAGTCTCCCGACGACCTCACAACCAAACATCGGTGATCTCGTGTCGTCGTTCGAGCAGTTGCCAGAAGGAACGGAAATCATTGGTATTACACTATCAAGTGGGATCAGCGGAACGTACCAAGCGTTACATACGATCAATATGATGGTGGATCATGTCAACGTCCATCCAGTCGATTCACGTATTTCCTGTATGCCGCAAGCGTTTCTCGTCCAAGAAGCCGTTCGTTTGCGAGATGCAGGAGCGACGGCAGAGACGATCGTCCAGCGTCTTGAGACATTAAAGGAACAGATTCGAGCTTATTTCGTCGTCGACGATCTCGAACACCTCCAGCGTGGAGGACGTTTGAGTGTCGCGCAAGCATTCGTCGGCTCGTTCCTGAAAATCAAGCCGGTCCTTCATTTCGTTGATGGAAAAATCGTTCCGTTTGAAAAGATTCGAACGTTTAAGCGGGCAGTCAATCGGATTGAGGAAATGATGAAGGAAGATATTCGCGGTGACGGTACCGGTTATGTCATCGGTGTCATCCATGCCGAGGATTCTGCGAAAGCAGAAGCAGAGATTGCTGAACTGAAGGCACTTTTCCCGCAGGCACGCATCGAGATGAGTGTTTTTGGACCCGTCATCGGTACACACCTCGGACCAGGAGCAATTGGTGTCACATGGTATCACGCAGCAGAATAAGATAAGAGCGGAAGCAGTAGGAATTCTCTTCATGAGGATACCTGCTGCTTTTGTTTTGTCAAAATCCTCAAAAATCATGGATGACTATATGGAAACGCCTGTTGAAACCGTAACGTATGACGTTACCTCGAATTCTGCGAGTCAAAAGCTCAAGTTGAGTAGTGGAACGCTCACAAGGAGATGACGGACGTCCGCGAGAAAGAGACGAAACAGAAAAGGAGAGATGACGATGGATCTTCGAGGACGACTCGTGCCTGTTGAATGGATAGACACACCACAAGTGACATACCGATTCAGACCAGCCGTGACATGGCGTTGCCAACGATGTGGCGCGCTTCCAGTGCGAGGGGACTGTACATGTGGTAAAGCCTGTTATTATTGTCGGAAATGTCTTGCTTACGGCAAACTGAGAAGCTGTGGACGACTCGTGACGGATCAGCGGGCACTTGATCCGGTGACACCGGCACAACATGGACCATTGACGTTGACGCCGGCGCAACTACGCGTTGCTCAAGCAATCCAACGAACGGTTCTAACTAACAAACGGCTTCTCGTTCATGCCGTGTGTGGTGCCGGGAAGACACCGATGCTTTTCCCGGGGATCGCAGACGCTCTCGCTAGCGGACGCCGTGTGCTTGTCGCGGCACCACGGGCAGACGTCGTCCGGGAATTGACGGGACATTTGAAGCGGGCATTCGCCAACGCTTCCATCGTCTCCTTGTATGGTGGTTCATCGGATCGTCTTGAACTGGGGGACATCACGGTCAGTACGACACATCAATTGATTCATTACCGGGATTGTTTCGACGTCGTCTTTTTGGATGAGGTCGATGCGTTTCCGTACCGGCTCGACCGGACGTTACATCGATACGTCAAGCGCGCGATGACGAAAGATGCCGCGCTGATTTTATTAAGTGCAACCCCTTCGTTTTGGCATCGACGGTTTCCGACGATTCGGCTGATGCGACGCTATCATGGCTATCCGTTACCGGTCCCAAAGCTTGTCGTACCGTATAGCGAACAAATCGTGTTCGATTGGTTGGCGCGTCATAGCGCTGTACCACGGCTCGTCTTCGTCTCACGAATCGCGGAGCTCGAGCGATGGCAAAACCGATTCGCGACAGCAGGCTATGACGTCGAGACCGTCCATGCCGCAGACTCGGAACGAGTCGAGAAGGTCCAGCGTTTTCGACAGTCGACAGGAATCTTACTGACGACAACGATTCTTGAGCGGGGTGTGACGATCGAAAACGTTCAAGTCGCGATTCTTGATGCTGATCAAGGGTTCAGTACGGCAGCCCTGATTCAAATCAGCGGACGAGTCGGACGATCGTCGGCATACCCGGATGGTGACATTTTATTTTGCGCCAATGACCGAAGTGATGCGATGTATGAAGCGATCCATCACATTAAAAAAGCGAATGCCGTGCAACCATGAATCGATGTTTATTCTGTCAAGAGGTCTATCTACCTAGTTGGGAACTCGGAAATCTCTGGACTAGGCAAGTGACCTGTCCGACCTGTAAAATAAAGTTTGTAAAAAGAGGGGAATGCGTCGATTGTGGAAAGCCGGGCTCGCCATGCTGTTCAGATTGTACGGCGTGGCGGCAACAAGGGCTGACGCTCCAGACGACACCTCTTTATTTATACAATGATGCAGCCAAGGAATTCATGCGTCGGTTCAAGTTTCTCGGAGATACTGCGTTGCTTGAGATGTTTACCGATGACTTGAAAAAGGTAAGAATCAAACAAGCTGTTCTTGTTCCGATACCGTTAAGCACCGAGCGTCTCGCAGACCGTCGTTTCAATCAAGCGGAGTTGATCGCACGCCAGATGCGTGGGAAAATCGCGCCGTATTTAAGTCGTTTGGAGGGTCCTGCCCAAAGTAAGGCAGGACGACAAGCTCGGCTTGCGCGAAGTAATCCGTTTTGCGTGACAAATGACGTCAAAGGGAAGAACATTGTGCTCGTCGATGACGTCTACACGACAGGTGTGACTCTTCGGCAAGCGATGTTTCGACTGAAGGAGGCAGGCGCAAAAGAAATTTCTGCTGTAACTTTATTTCGAAGTGTTTAAGAAAGCGACAATCCTGCCGATACTTTGTATGAGGTGAAAGAAATGGATGTCATCAATTGTAAATCTTGCGGAAAGTTAGTCGTGCGTCAATCTTCAGAACTGTGTATTGATTGCATACGAAAGGATCATACGGATTTTGAGAAGGTGCGCGAATTTCTGCGAGAACGACGAAAAATCCGGACTTCACCTAAAGATGTCGAGATCGGAACGGGTGTCAGTCGAGATACCGTCTTCCGTTACATCAAGGAAGGGCGCTTATTGATCTCCGAGATTTCCCAGATGGAAATCATGTGTGAGAATTGCGGGAAGCCCTCCCGTGAAGGCACGATTTGTGCCGCATGTCGTGATCGTTTACGACGTGACCTCGCCCAGGCGATGCTTGACTCTTCTGACTCTTCGAAACCAAGGACGTATCGGACTTGAACTAAGAATCTTGTAGTCTAGAAAGCAGGTGTTCACATGCGAATTGATTCTACGAAATGGGTGAACATGCCCAAAACGTACGAAAGAACTCAATCAGTAGAAGGAACAAAAAACCAACGCACGAACCGTCCGGACGAAGTCAGTATCTCAACAGAAGCGCGCGCGCGTTTTAATGAGACACAGACGTCACGGACTGAAAAGATTGAATCCCTCAAGCAGGCGATCCAGGATGGAACCTATAAACCGGACGCGAAAAAAATCGCGGAACGTTTCTTGAACCTGTAAGCGGAACATCGTAGAAAATGGAGGCGACTCGGGGCACGGATGCGCGGGTCGTTTTTTATATGAATGGAACCTTTTCAATTCGGAAGGAGAAACCGAATGCAACTCATCAATCAGCTTAACGAAGCGCATGCTCATTTACTTGCGCTCGCAGAAGAAAAGAAGCAAGTCTTGATTGCAAATGACATGCGTCGTTTGTCTGAAATCGTTAAAGAAGAACCCGTACATATCAAACGGATCGAAGGACTAGAACAAGAGCGGCTCGCACTGATGGGGAGCGTGACGATGACGGAATGGATCGCGACGCATCCGGAAGATGTCGACTCACTCCGAACGTTGTTGCAGACGATCGGTCAGTTGCGGCAGCTGAATGCACAGAACGCAGAGCTGCTCGAGCAATCGTTGCACTATTTGGATTGGCATCTCCAACTATTGATTCCAGAAGCGGACGACTTCACATACGGACAGTCCGCACTGAACCAGACACACTTCAATCGAAACGCGTAAGGAGGAATACGGATGGGATCGACTTTCATGGGGCTTGAGACAGGACGTCGGGCATTAACGACGAACCAGTGGGCTCTGCAATCGACTGGAAATAATATTGCGAACGCCGGAACGGAAGGATTCTCTCGCCAGCGTCTCGTCATGGGAACGACGGAACAACTTTCGATTTCACTTGGATCTGGACGAAATGGACAAGTCGGAACTGGGGTCCGCGGAGAAATGCTCGAGCGAATTCGAGACGTCATGCTTGATAAGCAGTACCGGGATGAAGTGACGAAGGTCTCTTATTACGGTACGAAACAAGCGGCATTCGGGCGGATGGAAGATATCATCAACGAACCGTCTGACACCGGTCTTGCAAAAGCATTCGATGGATTCTGGGAATCACTCCAGACCTTGTCGACGAATCCGCAAGATTCAGGTGCACGCAGTGTCGTTCGACAAAAGGCGGAGACTCTCACGCAGACCTTCAATTACATGGCAAAAGCGATCAATCAAGTCAAAACAGACTTAAAAAGTGAAATTGAGGTCTCGACGAAAAAAGTCAACGACCTCTTACAAAAAATTCATAACATCAATACGGAAATCCACGTTGTCGAGCCGCTTGGTGCTTTACCAAACGCACTCTACGATGAGCGAGATCGTTACTTCGATGAGCTTGCTCAATATGTCGATTTCGAAAAAGTGACAGTAGATGCTCAGGCGATCGAAACAGGACAAATGGGGAATGCGTTGCGTAATGCGGAAGGGCGCATTGACGTCAACATCAAGTTTCCGAACGGGGACAAGCTGCTTGCTGTCGACTCCGATTTACCGAAAGCGGGCACACTGACGTTCACGACGAACGAACAGGGACTGTACACCGGCTTTAAGTCTGAGACACAAACCTATACGTTTGATCAGCTTGGTGGCTTCTCAACAGGACGTTTATCAGGACTAATCGAGATGTACGGGCAAGAGCGAGACGGAAAAGCCGTCGGGGAATACGTCAAGATGGAAAGTCAACTCGATGAGATGGCAAAAACATTCGCTGATGCATTTAATGCTGTCCACGCAAAGAACTCGAAAAAAGACGGCACAAATGGCACAAATGCTTTCTTCACGTCAACGAGTGTAGAAATCACGGCAGCAACGATTTCCGTCGGTTCGGAGATCAAGGCGAGTCTTGATAACATTGCGACGTCAACGGACGGCAACATCGGGGATAGCCAAGGGGCGTTGAATCTAGCGAAGATGAAGACAGCGAGCATCACGTTCGTGAAGTCAAACACGACGACGACAATCGGTTCGTTCTATCAGAACGTCATCGGCGACATGGCAGTCTCGACCGATCAGGTCGGACGCCTGGGTAAGAGTGCTGCTGTCTTGATGGAAAGTGCGGATCAGCGCCGCATGTCGATGTCTGCCGTCTCGATCGATGAAGAGATGACGATGATGATTCAGTATCAACACGCTTATAATGCAGCAGCACGAAATATTACGACCGTCGATGAGATGCTTGATAAAATCATCAACGGTATGGGACTCGTAGGACGGTGATGAATAGATGAGAGTAACACAAACGATGTTGACGAAAACGAATATCGGGCACTTATCCTCAAGCTATCAGCGCTTGAGCACGCTTCAGGAACAATTGATCAGTGGGAAGAAGATTCAACGTCCGTCTGAGGATCCAGTCGTTGCGATGCAAGGCGTGCGTTACCGGACGGAAGTACGAGAAGTCGAACAGTTCAAGAAAAATGCCAGCGAAGCAACGGGCTGGATGGACTTGACGGATTCTGCCCTTAACGAAGTCACATCAGCGATGAGTCGGATTCGTGAGTTGACGACACAAGCGGCGACAGATACGTATGATGCAACACAACGTAAAGCGATCCAAAGCGAAGTCGGTCAATTGATTGAACACATCGGAACGCTCGCGAATACGAAATACAATGAAAAAGGCATCTTCAACGGAACGAAGACGGATACGGCATTCGTCTCGATGGACGGATTGCGTGATTACTTAGCGAGTACAACTGGTCCTGTTGACGGTGTCTTCACGGATGGGGATCCGACAGGTAAGGAGACGGAATCCATCAATTATGAAGTTTCTTCTGGTATCGAAGTCCAAGTTAACATTTCACCACTCAGCGTCTTTGGACCGGAAACGTTCCAAACGTTGAAAAAAGTCTATGATGCACTCGGTACGAACGCTGATAACAACGGGGCTACCTTATCCGGGATGTTGAAAGATATCGATGAGATGGTCAATGGAACGGTCGAGACACGTGCAGATCTCGGAGCACGGGTCAACCGGATGGATTTGAACACATCACGGCTCGAGGACCAAGAAATCATCGCGAAGACGGTCATGTCGGATAACGAAGACATCGAGGCAGAAAAAGTCATCATGGAGCTGAAGTCATACGAGACGTTACACCGCGCAGCACTCAGCGCCGGGGCACGAATCATTCAGCCGACATTACTCGATTTCCTACGATAAGGGGTGAAGGCAGATGAATCTTCCGCATCTTGAAATGCGTCAGACGGCAGCACGAATCGGGATGAACATCACGCGTCCGCAAATCGAGCAGAAGCAGACACCTGCCTCCCTGTCGATCGAACAACCACGTGGGGAACTATCGATTGAAACCGTCGCAGCGCGTCTTGAGATCGATTCGACGCAAGCCTGGATCGAGATGGGGCGTGTTCCTGCGCTCGAATCCGTTCGGCAGTATGCTACTTATGGACGACAAAAAGGGCAGGAAGCTGTCGCGAAACGAGCCTCTGAAGGCGATCAACTGATGCGGATCGAGCAGGGCGGTGGAACTGTCGCGCGGATTGCGAAAGCCAATGATACACCACCTGCTGAAGTGACGACTCTCGGATTCATTCCGCGGAGCCTCGATCGAGTCAAGACGACTTATACACCGGCTGAGGTACGATTAAGTTATACCGCGAATCGTCCGAAGATCGATGTCGAAACGCATCGACCGGAACTGACCGTAAAAGAAGGTCAGGTCGAGATTTACTTACAAGAACAAAATCAACTGAATATGTGGCCGGTTGGCGGCATATTCGATGGGGAAGGATAACGACATGCAGATCGAAACGGATTTTTTTGGAACCATTAAGATTGACGAGACGGAAATCATCACCTTCGCGTCTGAATTACCAGGTTTTCCGGAAGCAAAACGCTTCATCTTACTCCCGTTCGGAGAAGGCGTTCCGTTCTGGTCGTTTCAATCGATTGATCAGCCGGAGTGTGCCTTCGTCGTGACGAACCCGTTCTGGATTGATCCGGAATATGTCTTCGAGTTACCGGAGGCAGCAAAAGAGCAACTCGGAATCGAGGATACGGCGCAAGTCGCTGTCTACACGACGGTCACATTACGGGATCCGTTCACGACGTCGACGACGAACTTACGGGCACCCTTCGTCATGGAGACGAAACAACGACTTGCGAAACAAATCATCTTAGACGATACCTATACGAATCGTCATCTGATCGGCAGCCTGACGGAAGTAGGTGGTCGCTGATGCTCGTACTCAAACGAAAGACGGGAGAAGCGATTCAAATTGGTGACGACATTGAACTGACAATTCTTGCGATTGAAGGCGATCAAATCAAGCTCGGTATCAAGGCACCGCGACAGGTCGACATCCACCGGAAGGAAGTCTACTTGTCGATCCAAGAAGAGAACACGGAAGCCTCCCGTAGCACAGGGTTGATCGGACAACTCTTGAAACAACAGGAAAAATGATTCCATTTGAATGTCATCGGAACGTATTTTTCTTGTGAACGATACGCTTCAAACGAGGATGAAAAGACTCCCTTTGCCTGAATCTAGCGCAAAGGGAGTCTTTCTTATCATGAAACAAATGCTGAAACGCGTTGAATCGTGTATAGTAATGGAGAGAAAAGAAACCTTTTGAGCCAAAGAGGGAGTTGTCAGGAATGAATGAGACGAAGCAGCTGAAAAAAGACGCGAACCGAGTATTGAAAGCGACGAGTCGCACCTTCTATATCCCGATTAGTCGACTATCGCAAGACTTACAGGAAGCGGTCGGTGCTGCTTATTTATGCATGCGCGCCATCGATGAGATTGAAGATCATGAGGACTTGGCGACGGACGTCAAGACGATGTTGCTTCGGGAGACGGCATTGTTGATGCGGGGCACATTTTCCGCTACCGCCTATCTTGAGTTGATTGCGCCGTATACGGCACACCTACCAGAAGTGACCCTTCGTCTACCGGAGTGGATCGCCTATTGTCCGGCTGCGATTCGTCCGAAAGTGCTCGATTCGACGGCTGAGATGGCAGAGGGCATGGCGGTCTGGGCTGAGCGTGACTGGACGGTCGAGACGGAAGCGGATCTTGATGAGTACACATACTATGTCGCGGGACTTGTCGGTGTCATGCTATCCGATATCTGGTACTGGAAGGCTGGTATCGTCACCGATAAACAGCAAGCGATCGGATTCGGTCGTGGTTTGCAAGCCGTCAACATCCTTCGTAACCAACAGGAAGATGCGGAGCGTGGTGTCGGCTACTTCCCACCTGGTTGGACGACGGATACGATGTTCGCCTATGCGCGTGAGAACCTTGCAGAAGCCGATGCGTACCTTGCGTCCATTCCGAAGGAGACGACGATTTATGAATTCTGTCACATTCCACTTGCACTCGCACATGGAACGCTGGATGCCCTTGCAAAAGGGAAAGAAAAACTGAGTCGTCCGGAAGTCTTGAAGATCGTCGGCGCCGCCGTACTAAAACGATAAGCACAAACGAACAGCCGCCCGTTTCCGTCAAGGAAGCGGGCGGCTGTTTTTAACGTAATAGATAAAATGCGAGTCCAATCAAGGCAGAACCCGTCCAAATCAAAGCGTTCGTCCGTCCATAGGACAAACGATAGCCAGCGCGACGGGAGACGAGTAGTCCGATCGTCATCACCGTCAACGCGACGAACCAGGTCAAGAACACAGATAGCTGTTGCATGTGTCTCTCCTTCCATCAATGCAAGTCAGACAGATAGGTCAACACTTTATCTTCATACGCCTTCCGGTCATGCGCGTATGACTGGACGTGTCCGCCGTTTTCCGTCACGTAGAGTTCGGAGCGCGGAGCAGCTTTTTGGATTTTCATGCTTTCCGTGACGGGAATCGCATCATCATCCTTCCCGTGAATCAACAGAATCGGGTACTCGATGCGCCGGACCGCTTCGACTGGTTTGACTCGTTCTGGATTAAGACCTGTCAACGGTGGCGTGATCTCAAGGATGATCGGTGTGAACGGGAAGTTCGGTAACCCGCTCCAGACGGGCAGGTTCGTTGCGAGATAATTCTCTAAGTCGCTGAACGGGCTGTCGGCGATGACAGCGACGACATCCGCTTTCGGTGCCGTTACGAGTGATGTTGCTGCGCCCATCGAGATACCATAGAGGACGACCGGTTTTGAAGAACGTGACTTCGCGTAACGAACAGCTGTCAGTAGATCATCTTGTTCCTTGGCACCAACCGTAACGCGTTTCCCGTCCGATTCACCCGATCCTCGGAAATCGAACGTCAAGACGTTGTATCCGGCATCGTGAAACTTCTTAAATAGCGGGAAGACAGGAACATCATCTTGTTCCCGGTTCTTGCCATAGCCGTGGGCGAAGACGATCGTCAACTTCGCATCTTCGCTTGGCATCCACCAGCCAGACAAACGTGTCCGGTCTTTATAAGAACGGAAGGTGACATCTTCATAGTCAAGTCCTTCTGCTTTTTTGGGTGTCGTCGTCAAGCCTTCGCGTTCCGGTTGCGTCAACGATGATCCGACATAACCGGAGATCCCGATGACGACGATGACAGCGAGCGTCACGATGACGATTACGCCGCCGATGATTTTCTTACGATGTTTTTTCCACACCCGCGTTCCTTCCTTTCGTTCGGTTAATGGATATCTTTTTTCTTGAAGCGACCGCCATGGACATCATGGATGTTGCCGATCGCGATAAAGGCTTGTTCATCGAAGTCACGAACGATGTCCTTCAGTTTAGATTCTTCGAGCCGGCTGATGACACAAAAAATGACTTTTTTGCCGTCACCGGTAAAGGCACCTTCCCCGTTTAAGTACGTCATGCTTCGACCAAGTCGGTCCATGATCGCAAGACCGATCTCTTCGTAATTCTCCGAAATGATCCAGACACTCTTCGATTGATCGAGTCCGTCGATGACGACGTCAATCGTCTTGAAGGCGACGAAATAGGTGATCAACGAGTACATCGCTCGGTCCCAACCGAAAACGAATCCAGCAGCACCGAGAATGAAGACGTTGAAGAACATGACGATCTCACCGACTGAAAACGGTGTCGAGCGGCTGAAAGAGACAGCAAGAATCTCAGTTCCGTCGAGTGATCCACTCGAACGGATGACGATCCCGACGCCGATTCCGAGAATTAAGCCACCGAAAACGGTCGCGAGCAGATCAACACTCGTCAATGGACCGATGTGTTCGAGGAGTTTCGTTGCGATTGCCATGACGAAGATCGCATATAACGTCGACAGGGCAAACGTCTTTCCAATCTGCTTATAGCCGAAAAAGATGAACGGGGTGTTCAAGAAGAACAGCCACAAAGCGAGCGTCGTATCCGTCACCTTTGAGCCGATAATCGAGATTCCGACGATCCCGCCATCGATGATGTTATTGGGAACAAGGAATCCTTTCAGTCCAAGTGCGAAGATGATGGCACCGATCGTCAGCATCAACAATCGTCGAAAAAGCTGACCTTTCGTAGAGCGACGATGATGTTTCGTAGGTAGTGGTGATTGCATGCCATTCCTCCTTTCTATAGTAAAACGCTTTAGGATTACTATAACAAAAAAGCACGAAGACGTGTGTGAACGTCTTCGTGGAGAGGTCAAGGGCGATAACGTAACGACTGGAAGAAACGCATGATCTGTTCTGCTTCTATCGGATTCGTATATTCACCGATGTATTGATGATCTTGTTGTCCGGTGATCGTCACTGTGCAGGAGACGAGTTGAACGCCTTCACTCAAGCGAATCTCAAACGTTGCATCTGACAACGGTAACGGTGTCTTCGTTGAAAAATAGAGTGCCCGTGTGCTCGTCTGATGGGCTTCGATGTCTGAAAAGGGCAGTTCGAACGACTGGGTATGATGTGTCAGCATGCGAATTTTCCCGAAGACGGAGAAGCGGGGAACGGTATCGCTCGACAAGGAACAGGCTTCGATTGGATACAAGATCTCGCGCAGGAGGAACGATTCCATGACGTCCGCTGGGACCGGGCGACTGAACAAGTAGCCTTGGATACTCGGACAATTGAGCGTCCGGAACGTATCGAGCTGACGGAGTGTCTCGATGCCTTCTGCGACGACGGTCAGATTGAACTCACCTGCAATGTAGAGGATACTTTTGACGATCGCTTGGGCTTTGGCGTCATCCGTGATGTGGGTCGCGAACTGCCGATCGATCTTGATGACATCGATCGGATACCGTTGCAGATAGACCATCGAGGAGTAGCCTTTCCCGAAGTCGTCGAGCGCAATCCGAACACCAATCCGACTGACATATTCGAGCGTCCGACTCGTCATCGGGTCATCCATGATCAAGGCGGCTTCCGTGATTTCGAGTTCAAGTAATTCGGGCGCTAACTGATACGTCGACAGCATTCGCTCGATATGGTGTTCGAAACCGGGGATCAAGAACCGTTTTGGTGAGACATTGACGGAAATCGGAACAAGCTGTGCCCCGGTCGTCTTCCAATGTCGCATCGAACGACACGCTGTCTCGACGACCCAGTCCCCGATCGCGACATGTAAGGCACTCTCTTCGGCAAGCGGAATGAAGTCGTTCGGTGGAATCCGTCCCCATTCCGGATGTTTCCAGCGAATCAGTGCTTCTAAACCGACAATCTTTCCCGTCCAGCTGTCGACCTTTGGCTGATATTCGAGAAACAGTTGATTACGTTCGATCGCGTAATGTAAGTCCTGCTCGAGCCGGTAGCGCCGGTAATAATCGATATCGAGATTCGATGCGTAGTGGTGTATCGTACTGTGATTTTCACGACGCGATCGTCGTAAGGCGGTATAGGAATGCTTTAACAATTCGACGGCGTCTGTACTGTCTTCCGGATAGCGACTGACCCCGACGGAAATACGAGCGAACAAGGCGTATGGTTCAATCGAAATCGGTGTTTCCGATAGATCGAGTAGTGCCTCGGCGCATGCCGTCACGTCCTGTTTATCGCTTGTCGGTACGAGCAGGGCATACTCATCACCACCAAGATGTCCGAGAAACGTCCCATCTGACTTTGTTTGTTGTAATAAGGCAGCCGTTCCTTGTAGCCACTGATCACCGGAACCGTGTCCGAAGGCGTTGTTGATCTCAGCGATCCGGTTGAAGGAGACAGTGAGGACGAAGAACGATTGATTCTTTTCTTGCCACGCGTCAATCGTCTCGATGAGTGCTTGCCGATTCGGCAGATGTGTCACGGCGTCACGTAAAGCGAGCTGCCGCAATTGTTCCTCGTATGCTTTTTGAAGCGTGATATCATGCATGATGCTATTCGTATAGGCAATCGTACCGTCCAGTTGGAAGACGGGGATCTGTTGGTCCTCAATCCATTTGACGCGACCATCCGGGAAGTGAAGGCGGTACTGGATCATATCAGCCTGACCGTCCACCAATCGTCCGATGAATTGTTTCATTGCAGCATGATCGCGCGCGTCTAGTCGTTCGTACAACCACTCGCGACTAAGGATTAAATTCTCTGGCAATTCTTCGAAGATATGCAGAAATCCTTGCGAATGAAACAGGATTCGTCCCGAGAACAAGTCGATTTGTGAGATCGCGGCATTGACGGCTTCGTAGATTTCACGTGCCTGTGCCCGTTCCGTGACGAGTTGACGCCGCGCCTCGTCGACTTCTGATAAGTCATAGAGGACGACCGACAGATGATCCGGATGATGCGGACGGTGAAAGGCCTTCAAGCGTAACAGTTGATAGTTATCGTCAGCCGTCAGCAGGGAGACTTCCATTTCAAAACGTTCTTTTTCACCCGCAATCAAACGTTCCATCTCGAACCGGAGCGGATCGAAGTCACGTGGATGAATCCGACTGAATAACTGTTCTTGATCAAGCGTCGTCGCGTCGACTTCTGAAAGACCTAAAAAATGAAACAAAGCGGGAGAAAACTCGATCGTTTGCGTGTTGACGTCGAAGTGGAAAACGACGAGTTCTGGAATCTGTTCCGTCAGTTCAAGTTGAGAGCGAATCGACGAGACATCTTCTTCGAGTTGTTTCTCATGTGTGATATCGCGGGCGATCCCGTAAACGCCGATGACTTGTCCGTCTTGTTCGATCGGCATGTTCGTAATTTTTAACGTAACCCGGTGTTGATCGGCATGGAGTCCTTGTGCCGTATAATGAACGGTCTCACCATGTAGCGCACGATTGAAAAAGGATGTCACCGCTTCGACTTGATCAGGTGGATTGAAGACAGCAAAGTGCTCATAGAGCGTCTCAGCGGAATAGCCGAGCATGTCCTGTAACTGTTCGTTGAAATAAATGATTGTTCCAGAGGAATCAAATAAAAAAATTGCATCTGTTTGTTGTTGAAAGAAGGCTTCCGCCGTTTCCGGACGGGATACTTCAAGTCCACCGATATAGAGTGGGGCTGTGTCGGATTGACGAATCTGATTCATCGCTTCATGAAAAGCCATCCACGTCACCTCTTTACGATACTAACGTTCTCTCTACTAGTATCGGGTGTAGGAAATGGAAATTGCAACATTCGTTCAAGGAATAGACTTATTTTTCAAAAAAGTGAACCAGTATATGAAATTCATGATTAAAAGACAATTGTCCTAACGTGAACAAAAAAAGCCGAAGCTCTGATGAAAGAGCCTCGGTCTAATCTTTAAATCGCTAAATCGACGGATGTAGCACTCGCATTCGGATCCGCATCCGGTCCTTGATCCGGTGCGCCCGGCATGTCACCATCCGGACCAGGTCCGTGTTCTCGACCATGACCATCGCGCTCTGGTCCTTTTTTCAAATCAGCGTAGCTTGAAACCGCATCCGCTCGTGACTGGATGTGTTCCTTGATCTGTTTCGCTTGTTTTTCTGTCAGCTTGCCATCTTTGACTTGTTGATCAATCGCAGCGTTTTGCGCTGTTAGGACAGCTTTCTCGAAATCCGCGTAAGCAATCTTGTTCGCTTCCGCAAATTCAGGCAATGATTGATCCGCTGCTTTGAATTTCGCTTCATCGAGTCCAAGTGCTTTTAGAATCGCTGATGTCGCGTCACCGAAGACACCACCTGGTCCATGGTCACCGCGCTTATCGTGTTCGCGATCCGGAAGATCATCATAGCTCTTCGCGTCCTTGTATTCCTCTGTCAGACGAGACTTGATTTCTGTTGCTTGTTTTTTCGTCATCTTCCCGTCTTTGACGAGTTGATTGAGTTCACTCGTCTGAGCTGCAAGCAACGCTTTTTTGTAGTCAGCGAACTTAATCGATTGTGCCTTCGCATAAGCAGCGAGCGATTGATTCGCTGCATCGAATTTCGACTGACTCAGTCCGAGTGCTTTCAGGACGTCAGCAATCAACGATTCGTTGAAGAAACCAGGTCCACCGTGGCGACCGATCGGCATCTTGTCTTTGAGTTCATCGTAGCTCTTGACGCCACTGAAGCGTTCCGTTTGACGCTTCAACATGTCGTCTGCTTGCGTTTGCGTTAAGTCGCCTGATTTGACGAGACTTGCGAGTTGTTCTTTCGCTGCTGCGAGTTCTGCCTTCTTGTAATCAGCGAACGAGATGCCTTTTGCTTTTGCGAGATCAGCGATCGATTGTCCTTTCTCACGGGCAGCATCTGCCTCGGCTTGTGTCAGGTTCAATTTTTTCAAGAGTAACGTCATGTCGTGCTTTTTCATACCTTCGAAGTGGTGCCCGTGTTTCGCTTGTTTTGTTGTGCTCGAGTCGTCGTTCGTCGCAGCGTATGCTGATGCGCCTCCGACGGTTAATGCGCTAATTGTCAATGCAGTGATCCATTGTTTTTTGAATGTCATGGGATGATCACTCCTTTCACCTTTTATGGTAGAGGGTGACGAAAGAGAAGTTGTGAGGAAGTTGCAAAGAAACTGCGAAGAAAGGCAAATGTAGGCAAAAAGGCGCTACACTAAGAGTGGAGGGATGACCATGAACGTACTATTGATTGAAGATGAACAAAAATTAGCGCAGGTGACGGCACGCTTCCTCCGGCATCATGCGTATGAGGTGACGATTGCCGGTTCATTAGCGGAGGCGAAGCAGTGCCTGACGAGGGCGTTTGATGCCGTTTTGATCGACGTCCGCTTACCGGATGGTGACGGTTGGTCACTCGTGCCAAGTATCAAATCACAAGTCCAGCCACCGGTCGTCTTCATGATGACGTCGCGTGGGGAAGCCGATGACCGTGTCTTCGGACTCGAACTCGGTGCCGATGACTATCTCGTCAAACCAGTCGTCCTGAAGGAGTTGACGATCCGGCTTGAACGGGCACTAAAAGTCCGTCCGGTCGCACGCCATGCGTTCGGTGACTTGACGATCGATGAGAAGGGACGCCAAGTCAAGTTGGGAGAACAGGCAGTCAGTCTCGCAAAGATGGAATTCGAACTGTTGCTCTACTTCATCGGACATCTCGATGAGGCACTGAGCCGGGATCAGATTCTTGACGACGTTTGGGGTTACGCATTCGGTGGCGATACCCGGACGGTTGACACGCACGTCAAACAATTGCGGGATAAGCTACCCGTCATTAAACAACAATTGAAGACGGTGCACCGGGTCGGCTATCGATTGGAGGCGATTGAATGAAACGACGTCCCTTGATGCGTAAGTTCTTATACGCTGTCGTCGGTCCGCTGTTCGTGATGGGCGTCCTCAGTTTCGTCTTGACGGCGTTCCTCGTCAATCGGTTCGCGGAAGGCGAACGGTACGATCAACTCGCGCGGGAAGCGAACATCATCAAACAAGCGCTTGAAGCTGACACGCCGATTCCACGTGACATTCAAGGTTTTTTGACGACGGATGGATTAACGCAACGGATCGGTGCGCGTGGACCAGCGGGACGGTTACCACTTTTAGATGGGCTGAAGAAAAAAGACGTCATCGAAGTGCAAGACGAACGGTTGCTGACATATCAGCTGACCGTTGATGGAACGCGCATCACGACGGTCCGACAAGCACCACTGGCGAGTAGTGCGCTGAGTGGTGTTTATCTCGCGATCGGACTTGCGTTACTCGTGACGCTGTTACTCGCATCATTACTTGCTTACTATATGGGACGACACTTGACACGACCGATCGTCACGCTTCGTTCCGTTGCCCAAAAGATTGGTGCTGGCGAAACGGACGTCGTCCTGCCAGCCCGACCGAAGGATGAAGTCGGGGAGTTGATTGACGCCGTCGATGAGATGCAGACACAACTCAAACAAAAGGATCATCTGCAAAAGACGTTCATCGCCGGTATCACCCATGACTTGCGGACGCCGCTCGCAATCATTCGAAACGAGACCGAGGCGCTCGCGGCAGGTGTCATTCCCGTCGCCGAACTGCCCGACGTGACGACGAGCATCATCGAGGAGACGGATCGACTCGGTCATCTGATTGACGAGACGTTACTTTATTCGAAGCTTGCCGGTGGACGGATGCCGCTTGAAAAGACGGATGTGGCACTCGATGAACTCGTGCTTGGGACAGTTGAACGTCTGCGTGGAACGTTCATACAGGCAGGACTGACGCTGGCGATGGAGCTGCAACCGGTGAGGCAATCCCTTGATCCACGGATGTTCGAACGTGTCCTGATCAATTTCTTGATGAACGCCCGCTTTGCCTCACCCGTCGGTGGAACGGTCACCGTTCGTTTAACGCATGACGAATTGACGGTCGAGGATGAAGGAATGGGTGTCCGAACAGAAGACCGGGCGACGATCTGGGACGTCTACGTCAAACAAGAAGGCAGTGCCGGGCATGGACTCGGTCTTGCGATCAGTCGGATGATTCTCGATAGTCATCAATTCGACTATGGTGTTCGCGACCGAAGTGGTGGGGGAGCGGTGTTCTACGTTCGATTTTGATGGGATAGAATGGTAGGGGATTCTGACGAACGATTCCGTCATCCTTGCTTTCCACAGGCGGGAGTAAGCCGCGGCATCTTGCACTCCGTACCATCTGCCGGGTCTTACTAGTCCCTGACGAAAGTGCTATTGGCACTTTCTTTTCCTGTAGGAGTCGCGGATGAGCTACTTCGTTCTGAAATAGGGACACGAAAAAGGAGAACAGTTTCCGTATCACACAGAAACTGTTCTCCTATTAATGTTGGTAGAAGTTAAAGATCATTCGCCTTCGTTCGCATGAACGAGACTTGGTTTGACGAGAGTATAGAACTCATCGCTCATCCCGACACGGCTGCCCATCTGGCAAGCGAGTTCGAGTGTTTCCTTATAGAAGTTCGCGACGAGATCGTGATTCTTGATGTGCTCATCTTGCATCGCCTTTTTAACCCCGAGGACGACCTTGTCGATTTGCTCATCAGCATCATTACGGACCGGCACGACGTTTTCTGGAAGATCGACTTCCTTATCGTGTCCGTTGAAGCGGAACGAGGCACCAAATCCAAGGTGCTCGAGGAAGAAGTGCGGTAATAGTTTACTTGCGAAGAACTGATGCCATTCCGTCTCTTTCATCGCTTCCATGTCACGCTTGAATGACGTCGTTGCGAGTGCGTAACGATCGTGTGTATCCTTCATGAACTTCTCGAGGATCGGAACCTGCATTGCAAACGCATTCTTGAGCAAGTTATCGAGCTGTTCTTGCGTTAATTGTTCTTGTTCAGTCATCGCTTTAACCCCATTTCGTTTCGTTATCCCTATCGTAAGAAATTTAGACAATTCCGTCAAATCTTTTTCGAGAATAGAGTTTACCTATTTCACAAAAGGGAATCCATTACTATCAATCATTTTAGGGGGAGTCAGCATGAAACGAATCGCAATGACAGGAGTCTTACTCGGAGCATGTCTGACTCCGGTGACGGGTTTTGCTGCAAGCAACGTGACGTATAGTAAAGGGGTCGTCGAAAATAAGACGTTCGGCTATACCGTCAAGACGACGGACGTGTTAAAAAA
The DNA here is from genome assembly GCF_038006045.1 of Exiguobacterium sp. FSL W8-0210. Lineage (NCBI taxonomy): Bacteria > Bacillati > Bacillota > Bacilli > Caryophanales > Exiguobacterium > Exiguobacterium sp. FSL W8-0210. Next base: position 2,491,500 of record NZ_JBBOUK010000001.1, on the reverse strand, counting down.
GGCGATCCAACAAGATAAAGTCGAGCTCGTTAAGAACAAGACGGTTAAATCGAAATACGGTGTCGTCACGCGGAGCGGCACGTTCGCGTTGTACTATAAAGTTAAGGGAGCGGATCAGCTGCTCGTTAACTTGAACTACGAGCCGAAGAAGCTCTCGAAAAAACAGTTCGACCGTGAAATCGGATATGGTACATATCTCGGGACGAAAGGTAGTAAAACGTATTACTACGTCTTACCGACGGAAGCCGTCAAAGGTGCTGTCGGCAAAAAAGCGATCGAGAACTTGATCGTCAAGGACGTCCCGCAGATGATGAAGACATTCAAACTGCAATGAGCACTAGCTTTTGCTAGTGCTTCTTTTGTTCGTTCGGTATAGTTGAAAATGAGGTGAATGAATATGGAATGGAACGTCACAGACGTCAAACAAACAACAGATGTATTACAACTCGAAAAATGTGTCAACGATCACGATGGCATTGAATTAAAAGTCGCAGCCGATTGGGTCGGCGAGAACGATTTCGCAATCTATGATGGCGAGCAATTAATTGGATATTTACAAGCCTTCGCGTACTTACCGACGGAGTGGGAATTGAACGTCTTCGTTGATCCGGATTACCGGAAACAAGGTGTTTTCACGGCACTCGTTGAAGCAGCACGGGCGCGGGCAACGGAAGCAGGCGTTGAAGCATTCACGTTCGTTATTGACGATGCGAGTGAGTCCGGTCAAGCTGTCCTCGAAGGGTTAGGTGCTGAGTACCGGATGACCGAGTACAACATGATCTTGAAAAAGGCGCAGTTATTCTTGAAAGCCGATCCGGATTTTGAATTACGCGAAGCGACAGCAGACGACCGTCCGTTCATCGTTGAGACGCTCGGCAAATCGTTCGGGAACACGGACGAAGAAGCAGAGTCGATCTATCAAGCGATCGAATCCGATGACCGGATTACGTTCATCGGTGTCGCAAGCGGCAAACCGGTCGGTGTCATCCGTGCCTATCTCGCTTCCGATACACAAGCGAGCATCCATGCGTTCGCGGTTCGTCCGGAAGCCCAAGGTAATGGTTACGGGAAGAAGATGCTGAAGCTGATGGTTCAAGCATTGTTCCGGACAGGTCGGACACAACTTGAGCTCGACGTCGAGACGGATAACGACCGGGCACTTGATCTTTATAAAGAGGCAGGATTCGTCGTCCATCGTGGCTATCAGTTCCACGTGTTGGCGGTTTAAAATAATGAGCGATTGACGGATATTCCAGTGCATGCTGGATGCTCAAGGTGCTCCACTCCTACAGGAAAAAGCGCAGTTGCGCTGTCAGAGACAAACAAGATCCGGCTCTTCGCTTGAAGCGAAAGAGTCGCGGCTTGTGTCTCGCCTGAGGAAAGGGAGCAAGACTTGAGTACATTCGCCGATCGTTTTTTATTTGTTATTTTACAAACTAAACAAAAACGTTGGAACCTTTTCTGCAATCCGTCGTATACTAGACATATGGAAAAAAAGAGGAGGCGACGTCATGGAGAGTCGACAGGATTCATTGCGGACGTTGAAGTGGGTATCAGGTGGAATGGAAGCGGTGCTCGGGATTCCGCTTTTAGGTGGTTCAATCGTCATTTTCTCAGGTTACAATGCCCTGTGGTTAATGCTCGCGTTTCACATCGTTGTCGTTGTATTGACGGCACGTGCCGGGAATGTCTCAAAAGGGAACATCGTCGGGATTGTCGCATCAACAGTCGGTGTCATTCCCGTCGTCGGGATGTTCTTGCACATGGCAGCAGCGATCACAATCTTACTTGACGCAGCATTCAGCAATCGAATCGTTACACGAACACATGTCAAGCACGTCGAACCGATTCAACCACGACCGGTCCGTCGGGAACAAGAAAAACAAGAAGACCATCCGTTCTGAGTTTTTTTCGTTGACAGCGAAAAACAAGCCGTGTAAAGTAAACAACAAGTTAAGCCATATCAATTACATCGACGACGCGGAGTAAGTAACGTCAACACTGCCGACCAAGCGAGTCAGGAATGGTGAGAGTCTGACACGGTAAGCTGAACGAGAATGGACCGCTGAGAGCCTGTTGAACCTTCGAGTAGACAGGACGGTTGCCCCCGTTACCGGGCTAGCTGGTTGTTGGACCAGCGACAAGTGGAGACGATTTTTCGTCTCAATCAGAGGTGGCACCGCGCGGATAAAGGCGTCCTCTATGCATTAGCTGTTAGCTATGCGTAGAGGGCGCCTTTTGTTGTACGTCAAATGCCGAATCATCCAACGCTCATCACATTTCTCAGGAGGCACTACACATGAAAAAGACATTGATCGCAGCGGCGAGCACGGCAGTTTTACTCGTAGGATGTGCAACGACAGAACCAGCAGAGGATAAAAAAGCAGATAAGAAGGTCTTGCATACGATGGAGAGTTACGACCTTCTGTCGGTTGACCCAGCAGATGCCATCACGTCAAACATCTTCAATCAAATCTACGAAGGACTCTATCGCTTCGACGCGAACAACGAACTCGTTCCGGCGGCAGCGAAATCACATAGCGTCTCAGAAGACGGAAAAGTCTATACGTTCAAGCTTGATCCGAATGCGAAATGGTCTGACGGAAAGCCCGTCACAGCAGAGAACTTCCGTTATGCATTCGAGCGCGTCATCAAAACGAACTCACCATTCGCTTATTTGCTCGAGCCAGTCGAAAAAACGACAGCGGTCGACGATGAGACGCTCCGGATCGAATTGAAACGTCCGACGCCATACTTCCTCAGCATGACGACGTTCGGCACGTATATGCCAGTCCGGGAAGATATCGTCAAAGCTGAAGGCGACCAGTTCGGAACGGATCCAAAGACGAACGTTTACAACGGACCGTTCACATTCAAGAAATATCAAGCCGAACAAGGCTATACACTCGCGAAAAACGCTGAGTACGCAGACCGAAAAAACGTCAAGATCGACGAAGTCGACGTCAAAATCATCAAGGATCCGATGCTTGCGATCAACCTATTCGAGTCCGGTGAACTCGATGTCGCACCACTCAACTCGGAGAACGTCGTGACGTACAAGGATCAAAAAGACTACAACACGTTCAGCGATTCGCGGATGTTCTTCATACGGATGAACGAAAAAACAGATGCCTTGAAAGATAAAGAAACACGCCAAGCGATTGATGCAGCATATGATAAAAAAGCGATGACGGAAACGTTGCTCGGAAACGGATCACTCCCTGCGGATTACATCGTACCGAAAGAACTTGATCCGAAGTACGATAGTGCGCGTCAAATCGAATCGTCGTACGATGCAACAGCGGCAAACAAAGTGTTGGCCAAGCAAAACCTTGAGCTGACGATGTTGATCGAAGATGACGACGTCTCGAAAAAAATCGGGGAGTATATCCAAGGCGCATTGAAGAAACAAAACGTCGACGTGAAACTGTTATCACTTCCGAAGAAAGAACGTCTCGCCCGTGAAGGACGAGGGGACTACGACCTGTCACTCGCGAGCTGGGCTCCGGACTATCAGGATGCAACGACATACCTGAACTTGTTCACGACGGGTAACCCGTTCAACATGATGGACTACTCGAACAAAAAGTATGACCGTCTCTTGAAACAGGCTGAAAGTGAACTCGATCAAGACAAACGCCTTGCCTTACTCAGTAAAGCAGAAAGCCTGTTGCTCGACGATCAAGCGATCTCACCGGTCTACCAACGGAAGAATGCTTTCCTGCAAAACACGGAAGTCAAGAACCTCGCCCGTCATAATGTCGGAACGGATATCTCATATAAGTATGTAGAGATCGAGCGGAAATAAGAAAGAGAGTGATGGACGATTTGGTCTATCACTCTTTTTGATGTATTTTGTCATATCGCTGGGAATCGTTTTTGAAAATCGGGTCAACTGACTTAAAACGGTTACAAAAGAAACCGATAGAGAGGACGGTGAAAGAAGATACAGGAAAGGGAGTTTCGGTTATGCGTAAATTACGAAGCAACTTGAAGGTACGGTTATTCTTTTGGGTCTTAGCCATCTCAGTCATCACGAGTGGTATCTCAGCTCAGCTCGTGCTCTATCTCCATCGTGGACTTGATGTCACGGATACGAACGCAATCTGGATTGGAGCAGGGATTGGCTTATTGTTATCGTTGATTGGAACGTCGTTGACGCAGTTGATTCTACGTCAACCGATCAAAGCGATCGAAAAAGCAACAGAAACGGCACGCGAAGTCGCAAACGGCAACTTCAACGTCGATTTTGAGGAAGCGAAGCGCGGGGATGAAGTCGACCAATTGATGCACGAACTCGAAGTCATGGTCTTACATATCCGCAAACAGGCGACACAGATGGGAAGCTCAAGCGATAAGCTGACAGCGTCCGCGCAAGAAATCGCAGCAGCAGTCCAAGAAGGCAATGCGTCGGGTGAAAGTATCCGTTCAGCGATGGCAGAGCTATCAGCGAAGATGAACGAGAACGTCGATCAAGCGTACCTATCGATGGATGCCCTCGGTGCCGTCAAACGGACGATGGATGAAGTCGCGAAAGAAATGAATGAAGCGTTGAAATCGGCGACGGTCATGCAGACGGAAGCCCAGAACGGGAAGACACTCGCAACCGATTCTGTTGAAGCAATGCATATGATTTCGAAGAAGATGGAACAGTCGGCGACACTCAATGGTCGTCTGACGGATATGACAGGCGAAATCTCGCGGATCACCGATGTCATCAGTGATATTTCAGCACAGACGAACTTGCTTAGTTTGAATGCATCGATTGAAGCGGCACGCGCAGGAGAGGCAGGTCGTGGCTTTGCGGTCGTCGCAGCAGAAGTTAAAAAACTCGCGGAACAGACGGCGACATCCGCGAAAGAAATCACCGATTTGATTTCTGGCGTCAAGCGTCTCGTCAACGATACAGCGAATGCGATGACCGATGTTCAGAGTGAAGTCGCGACAGGTGTCGGACTCGTTGAGCAGGCAGGTTCGTCATTCGAAGAGATTCACCATTCGACAGAGAATGTTTATTCACGCGTGAAATCGGTTGACCAGCTCGTCGTTAAATCAGATCAAGAGATTGATCAGGTCGGTTTAACGACAGCGAATATCCTCGCAATGGTCGAGGAAGCATCGAAGCACGCTGAGCAAGTTTTACAAGCGTCTAGTCATCAAGCGGCATCGCTTGGTGAAGTCAATGGAGCAATGGAAGAGCTTGTAGCCGTAGCAGAACAATTACAGGAAGAGACGGGTGCGACGCGTCTTTAAACTATGAGGAAATCGTACGTCCGACATGGATATACGATTTTTTTTTGCATTTTTTTGAAGAAAGTTGTTAAACATTTCGAGTGGACGACGATATATAGGGTGGAAGCAGTCATCGACTAATTCTACCGTGTCACCCTTGGGCCGGCCAGGGGGCACATCTCGGAGAAGACGGATCTTCGAAGAGACAAAAAACTTATCCTATGGAGGGAAATTACAATGATTATCAATCACAACGTAACAGCACTCAACACGCACAACAAATTGTCTGCAGCTACTGCAGCACAAAGTAAGTCAATGGAGAAACTGGCTTCAGGTCTTCGTATCAACAAAGCAGGAGACGATGCAGCTGGTCTTGCGATCTCTGAAAAAATGCGTGCTCAAGTTCGTGGACTGGATCAAGCTTCACGAAATTCACAAGACGGTATCTCATTGATTCAAACAGCTGAGGGTGCGTTGAACGAGACACATGACATTCTTCAACGGATGCGCGAATTAGGAACACAGTCAGCAAACGATACAAATACAACTACTGACCGTTCTGAAATTCAAAAAGAAATCAATCAGTTGACTTCTGAAATCAACCGCATTGGTAACACTACAGAGTTTAATACAAAAAAATTATTAAACGGAGATGTTAAAGGAAATAGTGGAGTAGGTGCAGCAAATGCTTCAGCTACATTTGATTTTGGAATTTCAGCTAACAACACTGGATCTACTACATTAACAATTGGTGGTTCTGACTATACAATTAACTTTGAGGCTGACGCAAACTACACTGCAAACTCAACTACTTTTAATGCGGGAGCAAAAACAATTACCGTTAAAACTGGTAATGGTACTGGAGCAGGGATTGCACCAACAGCTACGCAACTTACAAATGACTTAGTTAAGGCTTTTAACGACATGCGAGGATCAGATCCTACTTTGTCAACTAAAGACTTTACTTTCACTAACGATGCAAATAAATTAAAAATAACTGCTAACTCTACAGGTGCTTTCGCGGGAACTTCTGGTAAAGATAGCATCGAATTTAAGTCGGGTCGCGCAGCCACAATTAGTGATGTTGTTGAAGGTTCTAGCGGAACTGGTGGAGCAGCGCGTTTGCAAATTGGAGCTAATAATGGACAAGCATTTGTTATTTCAGTTAATGATATGCGAGCAGCTTCATTAGGATTATCAGGTACTGCTGGTGCAGTTGCAAACGGTGTTAGCGATGTGGAGAACAGCACAAATGCAACAGTCGGTGCTAGCTTTACAACAGCTAATAGTGTTTCGAACGGTACTACAGATTCGTTAAGTGAGGCGGCACTAGATGTATCTACTCACGATAAAGCAACGAAAGCAATCGAAGTTATTGATAATGCTATTAAAAACGTTTCAGCAGAACGTTCAAAACTAGGTGGATTCCAAAACCGTCTAGAGCATACAATCAACAACCTCAAAACATCTTCTGAAAACCTAACAGCGGCTGAATCTCGCGTTCGTGACGTTGATATGGCAAAAGAAATGATGAACCAAACAAAGAACTCGATTCTTGCACAAGCTGCACAAGCAATGTTGGCTCAATCGAATCAAACACCGCAGGGCGTTCTTCAACTCCTCCGATGATTGATACTACCGGGCGTCTAATCTGGTAACGGATTAGATCATGACTGGGTGAATTGCTGGAACTCCTGAGAGCCTTGATGTACGACAACGTGGCTGGAAACGGTGAGCGTGATCGTTCTGAAAAACATTAAGGATTGGACAATCAGCAGCCAAGCACCTGTAGGGAAACCTTGGTGAAGGTTCAACGACTAGGATAGACGACCTAATGGACTTGTCCGATGGTTATGAAATCCGTACTCCGTAAACGGCGGGGGAAGTGCCCAGCTCCTAGTAAATCTAGGATGAAGATATAGTCTTATCATTAGCGAAAGCTAATGCGCGTAGCAAGCGAACCAACAGCCGCAAGGCGTTCTCCAATTACTCCGTTAATCGTAATTGGCACATATCGATTGTTCAGGTCACGGACTCGTTCCGTGACCTTTTTTGATGGCATTAAGTTTGGCGTAAATTGACCACGTCGACCGATTTAAGCGTTTTGCGATTTCTGATACAGGAACTTGATTAGATACATCATTCATCAATTGTTCCATTTCTGATGCACTGAAGTACCGATTCGGCTTTGTACTTAAGACATGGACATGTGGGTAATTCTGTTGTATTTGCTTCATTCGAATATCCCAATTGAGTTTATACGAAAAGTCAGGTAACTCATTTATATAGGGTGTCAAATAATCAAGAAACTGCATCGTATCTTCAAAAAGGGTTGTTCGCAAGAAATATCCGGAACCATTCGACGTTTTCGCTACTCTAAAATGGAGTCGGAAATTATGATTTAACCATTCACAAAAAAGTGTTAGTGACTGTTTCGAGAAGGACTGAAGATAAAGTGCGATTGTAGGAGAAACGATCAGTTGTTGTTTGGATGTAAAGCGCTTTGAGACAATAAGTGAACCGTCGTCAAGATAGAGAGTCAATAAGAAAAGTGGGTGATTACACGAGGGAAGTAAGGCGATAGGAACATCTTTTTGATCAAATGGATAAAAGTAAGGATAAAGTTCCGTAAATAAAGGAAGTGAGCGTGACACTAAGTTGTTTTGACGAATATATAACAAACCAGGAAGTTGCTGTCTCTTCCATTCCCGATAAAAACGCTGTGACTCTCCAAAGTGTTCACGATAGCTGTTGTTCTTTCGCCTAGAACCTGGATAACACTTTGTTATTTCTCCATCTCCGAGAATACTAGCTAATAAAATAGCTTGTTGTGAAGCTGATAGCTTGTTTAGCAATAGCATTAATGTTCCTCCTTTTTATAGAAACATATGTTCCTTATACCCGAAAATCAAGTTCCTTAAATTAATACTTATAAAATAGCTGATTTAGCCGATATACTACATAGAGAAGAAAAAGGAGTGACCGACTATGAATTCCATCAATACGGAAATTCGCCTTCATCTACCTTCGAACGTCCTACCGTACGAAGCGACACGGAATGTGTTTGTGGAAGCGAATCAGGAAGCGCTAGCAGAAGAAGGAGTCGTTGTCCTACCGACACCGCAACACATTACGAAACTTGAGACAGCGATGGAACAAGCGAATATCAAGCTAGAACTGCAACGGACAGGACTTAAATTCGTCAAGCATGAAAAATTAAACGAATATTACATTCAAGTTGTTGATACGAATAATAACGTCGTCCAGGAAATTCCGAGTAAAAAAGAACTCGATTTCTTTGCGGCATTCATGGAATTTAATCAATTAATCGATAAACGGATTTAACAGAAAGGACTGATTGGATGGCAGGTATTCGACTGAGCGGTTTAGCAAGTGGAATTGATACAGAAACGATGATTAAACAATTGATGCAGGCGGAACGGGCACCGGTCGATCGTTTATCACAAAAGAAACAGACGCTGACATGGCAACGCGATGCTTACCGGGAGATGAACCGGGCGTTACTTGACTTCCGGACAGCGGCAAGCGATATGTTGTTATCGAAGAACTATCAATCAAAAACTGTCACCAGTTCCAATCCAACGGCGTTGACGGTAACAGCAAGTCCGGGGGCGTCAGCTGGCAGTGTGACGATTGATAGTATCGATCAGCTCGCGAGTACCGCTTCGGTAACCATGGTCGCAGCAAGTGGGAAAAAGAGTGACGCCACACTTGAAGAGAGTGGATTGTTCACGAAGGATGCGAATGGCAAAATTAACGTCCAAATCAATACATTCGATGCAACAGGTGTTGCAGTGACGGAAACTTTGCAGCTGGATGCAACACAAAAAATCTCAGATTTGACAGCGGCGATCAACGGTAAAACTAGTCTTGGTATGAACGCGGTCTTCAACGATTTAACAGGAAAACTCGTCTTAACGAAAACAAGTACCGGGAATTTAAATCCCGCAGGAGCAGACATTTCCATCGTTGATGCTTCGAATAACACCGCAAAGGTCAGTTCGCAGGACTTAACATTCGGTCGGGAAGGACAGAACGCCAAGTATACGATTGGTGGACAACAACTCGAACAGACGACGAATACGTTTACGCAGAACGGTTTGACGATCACGTTGAACAACGTCTCAACGACAGCGATGACGATTAATACGACGCTCGATACACAGAAAAACTTTGATTCGATCAAGAACTTCGTCGATAAATACAATGAAGTCATCGATAAAATGAACAAAAAGGTTCGTGAAGAAAAATATCGTGACTACCAACCATTGACGGATGCTCAACGTAAGGAACTGAGCGAGGATGAAGTCAAGAAGTGGGAAGAAAAAGCAATGAGTGGTGTGCTGAAGAACGATAGCTACTTACAGGACGGGCTGAATCAGTTCCGGAGTGCGATCTCGTCGAAAATCGATACCGGTTATTCGTACACGTCAGGAACAGATACGATTCAACTCCAGTACATGTCGCAAATCGGGATCACTTCAACGAGTGACTTCCGGGATGGTGGGAAGCTGAAAATCGATGAAACGAAATTGAAGAAGATGCTCGAAGAACAACCGGAAGGTGTCTATAAACTGTTTACAGCTGATGCCCCTGAACCGGCGAAGGATGCGCAAGGGAACACGATTCCAAATCCGAATGGACTTGATGGTTTTGTCCGTCAGATTCAAGGATTTGCGACGACACTCCGTGATAAGATTTCCGGTGTTGCCGGACGGGATGGAGCGGTTGCGACGACGTATCGACTCGGGAAATCACTCGCTGATCTCGATAAGAGCATGCTGTCATGGGAAGACAAGTTGAAACGAAAAGAAGACAGTTACTATCGCCGATTCGCGGCGATGGAACAAGCGATGAACCAAGCAAATAGTCAGTCTTCGACTCTCGCCGGCTATCTCGGACAAGGACAATAAAAAGGAGGAAACGCGATGAACCCTTATGCGACGTATCAAACGAACTCGGTAACGACAGCGTTACCTCAAGATTTAACACTGATGCTATACGAAGGTTTGATCAAATTCTCGATGCTTGCGAAACGAGCGATCGAACAGAAGATGATTGAACAAAAAAATACGAACATTCAAAAAGCACAAGCGATCATTACCGAATTGCAATTGACGTTGAATCAATCGATCGCCTTATCAAAGGATTTGAACAGTCTGTATGACTACATGCAAACACGGCTGATTGATGCCAACGTAAAAAATGATTTGGTTGCAATTGAAGAAGTGATCGGTTTCGCGGAAGAATTCCGCGAGACATGGAAAGAAGCGATGAAACTCGCACGGCAACGATGAGTCCGCTCGATCCGCTTCGCCTGAAAACGAAACGATTGATTGAACTGCTTAATCAAACGCCGAATGAAGAGACGTATGACGAATGGATTGAGAAGATTCAAGGTCTGCTGAACGAACGGGAAGCGTTCATCGCGGCACACTCGAATTTGCTAGCTGGTGCCAATCAAGCCGTCATCCAGGAACTCGTCGCTGATAGTCGGAAAATCGACTTGAAATTATCAGCAGAAACGGCTAAATTAGGGGTACAAATCAGTCAGTTGCGTCAGACGCAAACGAGTCGTAAATCGTACGTTGATCCGTACGAAGAAGTCGATCATAGTTTTTCACCGTATTTTGATTCTCGTCAGTAACTTTCTTGTGTGAGGGAGGGATCTTTCGTGACCAAGCGGGAAGACAAGAAGCGTCCTGTACCACAGCCGTATTTCCAATCGGACGGCTCGTACGATCAGTTCATTGAACCGGACGTCGAATCGGAATCATGGGAAGAGTTCGAACGCCCTGTCTCCGATGCACCGGATGCCTATGAAGAAGAAAAATATCGTCGTGAGTCGTAAGCTCATGAAAAATGCCCTGTCCACTTATTTGGACGGGGCATTTTGCCGTTCATTTAAAGCGGTAGGCGTTCTCTCTTCCTGTTTAACGGTATACATCGCTTCATCGGCGCGAATCAATAATAGACTCGTCGTTCGACCATCCTCCGGGTAACGAGCGATGCCAAGCGACGGTGTGACCTGCATCGCGGTCGAGTCAAAGAAAAACGGATCGTTTAAGCGAAGGAGGACGTTCTCGGCGTAGGTAATCGTCTCCGCGCGACTGCGAGCAGTGAAAAAAATCCTTGTTCCGTCTGATGACGAACAAGGATCAGTCCTGCTCTTGCACCCATTCCCAGTGGGTCCGTGCGTCTTTTTTGATTTTATCGGTCGCTGTCTTACTTTGGGACAAACGACTGTACCAGAGGCGAGCCGTATCTTTCTCTTTCGTCACAGCATATAGGTCTGCGATCCGCAATAGAAGGACGTCTTCCGGAATCCCACTCTCCTTGACGGACGTGTAGTTGTCGTATAAGAGTACATATTTTTCAATCGCTCGACTCGCCCAGAGTTGTTCTTCGTTCTGTTGACCAGTTAAGCGATGCAACCAGGACAGACGAACGCCGAGCATTGCTTGGATCGCTGGCTTCTGCTCCGTCACTTGAGCCGTGTAGAGACAAAGCTTATAAAGCTGAATTGCCTGCTCGATCGTCCGCTCCGTGCTAGCGAACGGCAATACGGGAAGCGTCGACAGGATGTGATTTTGCAAGGTCGCCCGAACGTCCGACGACAACTTTCCGAACGACTCGTGGAAGAAGAACCGACAATGGCTGCACTGAACCGGTTCATAGAGGTAGACGTTGACGCCTTGATGGCGGATGAAGCCATCAAAGTCAGTCGAGGCGACACGGATATGTCGCGACAGGACACGTTTCGTCTCCGTCGTCTTCAAGCAGTAGGGGCAGGTGCATTTTTTAAGATATAAGTCTGGCATGTGGGGGAACTCCTCTAATCTAGATTACACGAAGACGTTGACGAGCATTCCCTTGATCTCGCCAACTTGATCGAGGATATCAAGCCGGCGCGATTCGCCAGAGATGACCGTATTCGTCAACTGAAGGAGCTTCGCATCGACTTGCTCGACGACTTTATAGATCTTCGTCCGACCACGGCGGTTGAAGCCGCGCTTCTCTTCGAGTTGTTGTGATTGGTCGAGGGCATCTTTTAGGAAGTCCTTGATCTTTTCTTTATAGCTTTCGAGGTGCTCGATCGTCTGACTTTCAGCGAGCAGTTGCCCGTGTTCTTCGACGAGCGCGAGCTTTTGTTGCAAGCGCTCATAGCCTTTATGGTCGCGTTTCTCTTGCATCAAGGCAGAGAAGGTCGTCGACGCCTCGACTTCACGCGGACTGCCCTTTAAGGACTGGAGTCGTTGCGTTTCTTGGATGCGGCGGATATCCATCGGGTCTGCCTCCTTAATTGAGTAGTTGTAAGACGCCTTGCGGCAAGGCGTTCGCTTGAGCGATCATCGCCATCCCCGATTGGTTGAGGATATTATATTTCGCATATTCCATCATCTCACGTGCCATATCGGTGTCGCGAATCCGTGATTCCGACGCCGTCAAGTTCTCGACGCTGACGCTGAGGACGGAAGACGTCGCTTCGAACCGGTTCTGGATCGCCCCGAGTTGTGCCCGTTGCTGAGAGATCGTATCAATTGCTTTTGTATAATGGCTGATCGCATCATTTGCGTCCGTTGCCGTCATGACGCTAAGAGCATATTCGGGTGCGTCACCGCTCGGAAAATCAAGCGGACGAATCAAGGAATCGGTTTGTGTCGTTGAACTGACACCAATCGCAAGAGCTTGCATGTCGTTAATCGTGATCGAAATCCCTTCGTTTGCCCCAGCATTCGTTTGGATGAACAGCGCACTGTCGGCATCGTTGAACTTGCCGCTCAACAATTCTTTGCCGTTGAACTGGGTCGTCTTCGCGATCCGTGAGACCTCGTTCGTCAGCTGGTTGATTTCTTCTTGAATCGCTGTCCGGTCTTCCGTCGCGAGTGTTCCGTTCCCAGCTTGGACGGCGAGTTCGCGCATCCGTTGCAACAGGTTATGCGTCTCACTCAAACCACCTTCAGCCGTTTGAATCATCGAGACACCGTCAAGGACGTTCTGTTCTGCTTTATCAAGTGCCTTCAAGCGATTACGCATCTTCTCCGAGATCGCGAGACCGGCGGCATCATCCGCACCTCGATTGATTTTTTGACCGCTCGACAGTTTATCCATCGTCGTCTTGACGTTCGTCTGATTAATGCTGAGATTGCGATAAGCCTTTAACGCTTGGACGTTATTCGTGATTCTCATTCGTATTCCATCCCTTCGTATCGTTGATGATGTGCGGCGAGCACGAGTGGCCGATCGACGGTCTGTGCCGCTTGCCAAGTGACGCGTAAGTCTTCTGCCAGTTCGAGCAGTTCGTCTAAGACCTTTGGTGTTTTGTAGACCTGCAACGTCTGCTCGGCGAGGTAGTGGTAGAGCGCATCGAGCTGTGCGGTGATGATGCCACCGTCGTCATGCAGTCCTGCCTGCAGTTTGTCGAGTAACTGATAGGCTTTTTGTAAGCGTTCGTTGACTTCGTCAAAGCGGTTCGCGTCTCGCGCGAGAATGGCGCGATCGTATTGCAGGACGAGTCCCGTCAACATGACTTCCGTCAGCTGTTGTGGGGTCATCGCGTAAAGTTCTTGTTCTGTCATGTTTGTCGTCCTTTCGCGTTGTCGAGTTCTTCGATCAGTAAGAGCAATTCTGCCATCACGTCGTACAGTTGCGGGGGAATCGCTGTCCCGAGATCGAGATCAAGTAAATGACCGAGCAGAGACGTATCGTGTTCGATCGCGACACCGTTTGCTCGTGCTTCTTGTAAGATTCGATCAGCGGCTTGACCGCTGGCACGAGCGACGACGACCGGTGCTTGACCGGATGCTTCATCATAGCGGAGGACGGCAGCGGTCTTGCGTCCGGTTAAATCGATTTTCTGATACATAACGGTCTCTCCTTTTTAGATACGGTAGTCGTAGCCACGTGGCGTCTCGTCTTGCTTGACGGTCTCCGTCACTTGCTCGCGCGTGAAAGGACGGAACTGGATCCGGACGTCTTGGTAACCAGTCGCTTGTAAGGCGTCCGTCGTTCGGTCGAGGAACGGGGTCGCCAGTTGTTCAAGAACTGGGAAATCATTTTCAATCGTAATTTGCATCTTTCGGTTGACGGTCTCAACGCGGACACCGATTTCACCGAGGCGTGGAGTATTGAGCTGAACGTACAATGTGTTGTTTTCCCAGTCGATTACTTCGTCCGGACGTTTATTTTGCAAGTGAACGTGGAGTCCTGCCGTCGCTTCAATAAGTTGGACCGGTAGTGCGAGCAGAATTTGGTTCAACTGTTGCTGACTGTCCGGTTTATTAACTTGCTGTTGTGCTGCAAGGAATGTTTGCAATTTGGCAGCTTCCGGATTTGCTGCCAGCGTACTCAGTTTCAGTTCCGCCGTCTGAAGCTGAAGCGTCTTTTGGACGGTCTCTTGCAAAAGACGGGGGCTGTTCTGTTGCGGCTCATATGGCACGGCTTTTGTTGTGACTTGCGCTGGTATTGTTGGTGCTTGCGGCGGCAGTCCCTGCATCTCCGGTAAGTAAGTCGGACGAACGTTTGCTGGCGCATAGCGGAAGGCTTCGAACGCAACCCGGACTTCTTGTAAGACGGCTTTTGCTTCCGTTCCACGCCCGAGTAACGCCAGTTCCGCACCCCGTTCGAGTTTCGATAAAAAGTGGACTAGCTGTTTTTCATCCTTCATCGAGGTATGTAACAAAGCATCCGTTTGCTGGAAGACTTGTTTTAAGCGTTGCGCCGTACTCTCGATGACAGCGACCATCTGGGCCGGACGTGTCTCGACGAGCGGTTCGATCTGGCGAAGTTGGGAGACGATCGTTCGCTGTTGGCTCTTGAAATCATTCGTGATCTCAGCAAGCCGTGGCGTCACTTCGCGGACGAGCGTCAAGGCAGAGCGGACCGGTGCCGGTTGCCCTGTTACTGGTTCCGATTGACTTGCCCGTGCCGTCAGACCGATCAATTGCTCACGGACACTCGTCTTCGGTTCAAGCGGTGTTTGCGGGAAATAGGGCGCCAGTTGTTTACGGACCGTCTCGATCTCGCCTTGTTCGAGCGTTGCGACGAGTACCGGGCGTTTCTCTGCTGGTATGTGTTCAATGTATTGCCGGATATGTAGGGGTGACGCTGTCTCGATATCGCGTTGCGTCGGTAGCGTCACACGGGCGACGTCAAGGGCGACGGCTTTTTCGAACGTCGGTTGCTCCGTTAAGGCGTCGCGTTCCGGTAGGACGTCTCGATAGTCTTCCGTCGTCGCAAGGAGACTTGCGATCAAGACGTCGGCGTCAACGGGCAGTGCTGTATCCGGTCGCGATACGAGTTCGAGTGCTAAGTCCTTGTACGTTCCTTGCAGTGCCGTCACAAGCTGGGCGACGATTTCCGGTGTCTGCGGCAATTGACCGCTTGCGAGTAACTTCGCGACGGCTTGCTTCAGTTCAGCCGGTACACCTTCAAGCAAAGCGGGATTGACATTTGATGGAACAGACAGGACAGGTGGCGTTTCCGCATCTGGTGTCGCTGGTGTTAGTTGTTCAATCAGGTAACCTTCTGCTGTCTGTCCTTTGACCTTGAACTGGAAATCACCTGTCGGAACGTCGCCTGTGAAGGTCATCTCGATCTTATCCCGACCGACCTGGACGAGAGCCGTATGCGGACCAGTCTGCTCAAGGACCGTTCCTTTATAGGTCTTTGTGTCCAAAAGCGGCGTCTGACCAGGGGATTGTGCCGGACGTGCCGGATTCAATTGGATGTTCATCGAGAAGCCTCCTTGTTTTTTAAAACTGTCATCTCATTATATATCGGCAGAAACCAAAAAGGATTGAGCGAATTCATCGCCCAACCCTGATTTTTTTACGGTTACTCTTTAAGATTTGATTGCATTAAAGCGTTCCTCTAATGTCATCGCGTTCAATTGTTGATAACGAGCCATCAGCTCGCCAGTTGCTTTCATTTGGTTGCGGACGATGTAAGGAGAGGCGTTTACGGGAAGGATCATGCCATTACGAGTCTTGAGCTTCGTCTGTCCGTCTTCCTCGATGACTTCAGACATGTGGCTCCAAGCATACCACTCGCAATCATCACGTTTCGGTGATTTCGTTGGGAAAAACACGAGGCCAAGTGTCGGTTCAATGACGACTGGGACTTTTCCTTTTACAGATGCGACACGTTTTGCTGTCACGATGCGTTCCTCAATGGAACTGTTGTATTGCCTGCAGGAAAGCTGCAGTAGTTGATACGGTCGAAGCGGGGTCATGATGGTCGAGCCATCCTCGAGTACGATGATGGATTGCTTCATCATATCGTAGCACGGGAGAATCGCCACCGTCCGTTTCGTGATTCGATACTTTTCGTCATTATGGAATGGTCGCATTCGACTACATCCTCCTTAAGATAGGACAATGGATAAAATAGGTAATTACTAACGATATAATACAATAATACAACTGTAATGACAATGTAATTTTTTAAAATATAGAGCAATAAGTAGGGAATATTATTCATTTTTTAGAATGAATTCAAAGTAATCAGAATTTTTAATTGTCAATAATTCCTTCTTTTGATAGACTAAGCCGTAGAGAGCTTGCTCTCGAACTCTGGTTTGCGAAGGGAACGTGAATTCGAATGGAACAAGGTAAAGTAAAATGGTTTAATGCTGAAAAAGGTTATGGATTCATCGAAACGTCTGACGCGAAAGACGTATTCGTACACTTCTCAGCGATTCAAGTCGATGGTTATAAATCACTTGAAGAAGGCGAAGAAGTGGAATTTGAAATCGTTGAAGGCGATCGTGGTCCACAAGCTGCGAACGTTTCAAAGATCTAATCCAATAGCAGCCGCCACCGTTTTTAGGCTATTCGCCTAAAAGCGGTTTTTTGTTTTGAGTTCGATCAAAACGGGTATATACGTTAACATCAACATGCTTCAATATTATCGTACGCTAAGAACAGTAGCGAACGTTCATGAGAATGTCATTGTTCTCATGGTCTTCCTTCACTTATCGTGCTATAATAAAAACGAACCAAAGAATTTCGAATATTCAGAAGGAAACGACTGGAGCATCTCGAATTCATAGGTTCAACCGGTTACTTAAGGAGGAGTTTACATGATCTACAACATTCGCGGTGAAAACTTGGACGTCACAGATGCTCTCAAGGATTACGTCGAGAAAAAGCTTGAAAAGTTAACTCGTTATTTTACAACTCCTACGGAAGCGCAAACGGCTTATGTCAATCTCAAAGTCAATAATGAGAAACAAAAAGTCGAAGTAACGATTCCAATGCCAAACCTCTTGCTCCGTGCTGAGGATGTCAATGGCGATATGTATGCAGCAATCGACCTCGTCGTCGATAAGCTCGAACGTCAGATCCGGAAACACAAAACGAAATTGAACCGGAGAGGGCGCGCTAAAGAAGGCGGCATCGGAGAGTACTTCAAAACGCTCGAAGGACCGGAAGCGGAAGCGCCAGTCTATGAAGAGGACGAGGCAGAACTCGAAGTCGTTCGGACGAAGCGTTTCACACTCAAACCAATGGACACGGAAGAAGCGATTCTTCAGATGGACATGCTCGGACACGCATTCTTCGTCTTCTCAGACGCAGAAACGGGCAACACGAACGTCGTCTACCGTCGTAAGGATGGTCGTTACGGTTTGATTGAACCAGAATAATGAATGCAACAGGGACTCGCTCTTACGGGCGAGTCCCTTTTTGATATGATGGAAAACTATTTCTAAACAAGGTACGTTTGCTCTACGACAAAAGACCGAGACCGCTACTTGGTCCGCTTGTTGAAATTTGACGTCGTATTCGGTACACTGAATAAAGGAAAAATCTCGGAATTCTGTTCGTTCAAAGAATCGTTCGAAGTAAGGGGACTGTAAGGCATGGCTAATTTTCTAAAAGAATTATTTGCACCAACGAAACGTGTCCTGAAGAAAGCCGAAAAAGCAGCAGACGCTGTAGAAGCGCTCGAGACACAAATCGGTGCGTTATCGGATCAAGAACTGGAAGGAAAAGTCGTTGAATTCCGTGAGCGTCTCGCTAACGGAGAAGACTTAGATGATATTTTACCGGAAGCCTTCGCGGTCTGTCGCGAAGTGTCAACACGCGTTCTCGGCATGCGCCACTACCGCGTTCAGTTGATTGGTGGATATGTCCTGCACAATGGGGACATCGCCGAAATGAAGACCGGGGAAGGTAAGACGCTTGTTGCAACACTCCCTGTCTATTTGAATGCTCTCGCTGGCAACGGCGTCCACGTCGTTACCGTCAACGAATATCTCGCAAAACGTGACCGTGACATCATGGAGCCGCTTTATGCAGCACTTGGTCTCTCGGTCGGCTTGAACCTCTCTAGCATGTCGCGTCAGGAAAAACAAGCAGCATACAGCTGTGACATCACGTACGGAACGAACAACGAGTTCGGTTTCGACTACTTGCGTGACAACATGGTCCTTTATAAAGAAGACCGTGTTCAACGACCGCTCCATTACGCTGTCGTCGATGAAGTCGACTCGATTCTCGTCGATGAAGCGCGGACACCGCTCATCATCTCAGGATCGGCCGAGAAATCGACAGCGCTCTATTCGCAAGCCGATGCGTTCGCGAAAATCATGAAGGCAGATGAAGACTACACGGTCGACATCAAGACGAAGAGTGTTCTGTTGACGGAGCAAGGAATCGACCGTGCTGAAAAATACTTCGGTATTGATAACTTGTTTGGTCTCGAACACGTCGCGCTCAACCATCACTTAAGCCTCGCACTGCGGGCGAACGCCGTCATGCATCGCGACGTCGACTATATGGTTCGCGAAGACGAAGTCATGATCATCGACCAATTCACAGGTCGTGTCATGGAAGGTCGTCGTTATTCGGAAGGTCTGCACCAAGCGATCGAAGCGAAGGAAGGCGTCGAGATTCAACGCGAATCCATGACCCTTGCGACGATCACGTACCAAAACTTCTTCCGGATGTATACGAAGCTTGCCGGAATGACCGGTACAGCGAAGACGGAGGAAGAAGAGTTCCGTAACATCTACAACATGCACGTCGTACCGGTTCCGACGAACAAGCCGGTCGTCCGAAACGATATGCCGGACTTGATCTTCAAGACGATGAACGGGAAGTTTGCTGCTGTCGCAGACGAAATCGAACGTGCCCACCGTGAAGGACAACCAGTCCTCGTCGGTACGGTTGCTGTCGAGACGTCGGAGTTGCTCAGTAACATCCTCAAAAAACGTGGCATCCGTCACGAAGTCTTGAACGCGAAGAACCACGCACGTGAAGCGGAAATCATCGAGAATGCGGGTCAAGCGAACTCGGTCACGATCGCAACGAACATGGCTGGTCGTGGTACCGACATCAAGCTCGGTCAAGGTGTCTTAGAAAAAGGTGGTCTCTACATCCTTGGGACAGAACGTCACGAATCACGCCGTATCGATAACCAGCTCCGTGGTCGTGCCGGTCGTCAAGGGGATCCAGGTGCATCACAATTCTATCTCTCACTTGAAGATGAATTGATGCGTCGCTTTGGTTCTGATTCGCTGCAGTCGATGATGGATCGTCTCGGAATGGATGATTCGCAACCGATCGAGAGCCGGATGGTGTCTCGTGCCGTTGAATCGGCTCAAAAACGCGTCGAAGGAAATAACTTTGATGCGCGGAAACAAGTCCTCGGCTACGATAACGTCATGGCAGATCAACGGAAAGTCATGTACGCGGACCGGGCAGCGATTCTCGATGCCGGTTCCGTTTCAGATATCGTCCGTCCGATGATCGAGCAGACGATCGAAGCAGGCGTCCATCAGTACACGCCGGTCGAGTTCGTACCGGAAGAATGGAGCATCGGTGCACTTGCGGAGTGGGCAAACCAGACACTTGCAATCGAAGAGAAGGTCACGGAAAGCGACCTCTTCGGAAAAGAACGCGAAGAGATCATCGAGTTGCTCAAAGAGCGCACATTCGCGCACTACGAGCACAAACGGTCAGAAGTCCCAGCAGAAGCATTCGATGAGTTCGAAAAAGTCATCGTCCTGCGTGCCGTTGACCAACACTGGATGAACCACATCGATCAAATGGATCAACTCCGTGAAGGGATTCACCTTCGGGCATACGGTCAAAACGACCCGCTCCGTGAATACCAATCGGAAGGTTCGATGATGTTTGATGCGATGAACGCTGCGATCGCTGAAGAAGTGACACAATTCGTCCTTCGGGCGGATCTCGACCCGAACCTCAAACGCGAAAAAGTCGTTCAAGACGAAGTCGCCGTTTCGGGTAAGGAAGACAAAGCGGTCAAGAAAAAACCGGTCCGGAAAAATCCAAACGACCAAATCGGACGCAATGATCCGTGCTGGTGTGGATCTGGTAAGAAATATAAGAACTGTCACGGCCGTCAGGCATAAGTGATGAATCGACTGAAAGAGAGGCAGGAGATTCCTGCCTCTTTTCACGGAAAGAGAAGGTGGAACACATGGAATTAGCAGAAATTCGCAACACCGCCGAGTGGATGGAAAAGAAACTCGACGAATATAAGGCATCACTCGACCTCGAGTCGAAGATTGCCCGGATCGAAGAACTTGAAAACGAGATGACGTACCCAGACTTCTGGAACAACCAGGAATCGGCACAAAAAGTCATCGATGAGTCGAACGGCTTAAAAGCGATGGTCGACAAATACAAAGAACTCGAAGCAGGTCACGAAAACGTTGCTTTGACGTACGAATTGATCAAGGAAGAGCCGGATGCGGATCTTCAAGAAGAGCTCGAGTCAGAACTTGGCGACCTTAAGAAGAAGTTCGAAGACTTCGAACTACAAATCCTCTTGAACGGCGAGTATGACGCAAACAACGCAATCCTCGAGTTACACCCAGGTGCGGGTGGTACCGAGTCACAAGACTGGGCATCAATGTTACTGCGTATGTACCAACGTTTCTGCGACAAGCAGGGTTGGAAAGTCGAAACGATGGACTACCAACCGGGTGATGAAGCAGGTGTCAAATCGGTCACGCTCCGTATTCAAGGGCACAATGCCTATGGATACTTAAAAGCCGAAAAAGGGATCCATCGTCTTGTCCGGATTTCACCGTTTGACTCGTCAGGCCGTCGTCATACATCATTCGTCTCGTGTGACGTCATGCCAGAATTCAACGATGACATCGACATCGAAGTCCGCACGGAAGACTTGCGGATCGATACGTACCGTGCTTCTGGTGCCGGTGGTCAGCACATCAATACGACGGACTCCGCTGTCCGGATCACCCACGTTCCGACAGGCGTCGTCGTCTCCTGTCAACAAGAACGGTCGCAGATCAAAAACCGTGAAGCGGCGATGAAGATGTTGAAAGCGAAACTCTACCAACGCGAAATCGAAGAGCAACAAAAGAAACTCGACGAGATCCGTGGTGAAAAATCGGATATCGCATGGGGTAGCCAAATCCGTTCGTACGTCTTCCACCCATACAGCATGGTCAAGGATCACCGGACGAACTATGAAGTCGGGAATACGCAAGGAGCAATGGATGGTGACATCATGGGCTTCATCGATGCGTACCTCCGTCTCATGAATATGTAAGACAACCAACCAGTCGGACGATGTTCGACTGGTTTTTTGACCGTCAAAGGGGGAACAGTCATGCAGGAGCAAAGTCGGATCAACAAACAAGCGTGGGAGTACCGGGCGTATGAATTTTGGGAGAAACGCGACGGAACACCGGCGGAATATGCTGCGATCATCAAACAAGATCCCGCCGCATGTTTGAAGAAACATCGTCATCATTTCGAAGAAGTCGCCGGGAAGACGATCGCGAACATCTGTGGTTCGAACGGACGCAAGGCGGTGCCGTTAGCGTTACTCGGGGCGGACGTCACGGTGTTTGATATCTCAGAGGAGAATGCCAAGTATGCGCTTGAACTGGCGCACCATGCTGAGACATCAATCCACTATGTCGTCGGCGATCTTTATGCGATCGATCTTGAACGATATCGTGATACGTTTGATCTCCTTTACTTAGAAGGTGGCATTTTGCATTATTTTGCTGATCTCGAGCGTTTTCTGCAGATTCTGTTTACAATCTTGCGACCCGGTGGACAGTTGATCCTCAGTGATTTTCACCCGGTCGGACGCTGGATTGATGCGGATTTGACGTATCGACCGTGTTATTTCGATCAAGCGTTACAAGCGGGTGATTTGGCGTACAAGACGCACTTTACGGACTCGGAACAAACCGATTTTCCGGACGTCTCCGTCCGTTATTTTACGCTGAGCGAGATCTTAAACGGCGTCATCGCGACACGTTTCACATTAGAACGGTTCGACGAGCATCGTGGCTGGAACGGTGAGAATATCCCGTCCGAGTTCACGCTTTTCGCAACGAAACCACTCGAAGGGAGCAACAGCTAATGATTATTCGTAAAGAAGGCTTCAAGGACGCAACGGGAATCCGGCTCGTCCATGAAGCGGCATTCGAACAACCAAACGAAGCGAATCTCGTTGATGCGTTACGCGAGGAGGAAGCCGCGCAACCAGTCTTCGGTCGCGTCGCCGTGACTGATAAAGGAGAAATCGTTGGTCATGTCCTGTTGAGCCGGATCCATATCGATGACATCCCATCGCTTGCCTTAGCGCCGGTCGGTGTCCTGCCCGCTTGGCAGCGAAAGGGTATCGGCTCTGAATTAATCCGTCAAGTGATCGAGGATGCGCGTGACGCCGGGGAATCACACATCGTCGTCCTCGGTCACGACAGCTATTATCCACAGTTCGGCTTTGGACGGGCGATTGACTACGGTATCAAGCCGCCGTTCCCCGTTCCGCCGGAGGTCTTTCTCGTTCTTGCACTCGAACGGAATGGATTACGTGGCGTTAGCGGTATCGTTCGCTACAGTCCAGCCTTTAGTGCGGTATAAAGGGAACACTGTGAGTTGTTCCGCCTGTCTAGTCGTTGTCTGACTTTTCCGCTAAAATGAAACACGAGAATCAATTGATAAGGGGAAATGGAATGTCATGACATCGACACGTCAGGAAGTCGTGCGCGATTATGCGTATTTGTTAATCGGGTCCTTGTTCGTCGCAAGTGCCTTTAGTTTATTTTTAGCACCGAACCAACTCGCCTCGGGAGGGGTCAGTGGCTTATCGATCGTCTTGAACGATTTGTTCGGAATCTCGCCAGGATTGTTCCAACTCGTCGCGAACGTCGTCTTGCTTGCGATCGGTTGGATGATCCTCGGGATGGGCTTTGGGGTCAAATCACTCGTCGGGTCGATCTTCTTACCGGTCGTCATCCTCGTATATGAGCGGTTCGATGTTCCGGCTGCGACGATGAATCCGATGCTTGCTGCAATCTTCGGTGGTGCCGGGGTCGGAATCGGACTCGGTCTGATCTTCAGGGGACGAGCGTCGACCGGGGGAATGGATTTGATTGCGCAAATCTTGCATCGCTTCACGAAGTTGCCGCTCCATCTCTGTATTGCCTTGCTCGACGGAACGATCGTCATCAGTGCGGCGACGATCTTCTCGCTCGAGATCGGATTGTATGCGCTCGTCGCCTTGTTCATCACGATCAAGATGATCGACGTCGTCCAGCTCGGGATCACGAACGACAAGCTCGCCTATATCATCTCTGATCAGCGGGAGGCGTTAGTGAAGGAAATCTTCGAGACGCTCGATCGTGGGGCGACGGAGATCGAGGCAGCAGGTGCGTTCACACGAACACGGAAACCGATGCTGATGGTCGTCGTCCGTCAAGGGGAGATCACGACGCTCAAAGAGATCGTCAAACACATCGACCCGTCAGCGTTTCTCGTCGTCAGTGAAGCCCATGAAGTACTGGGACTTGGTTTTACGGACGACAAACGCTACCGGAATGTGCCGTAATTGTTCCGTACTCGTGAAGTTTTTGTGAAATCACGCTTAACTCTTCCGGATAACGGTTATACTCTAACTAGGTCAGAAGCGTTTACTTAGATACTTACAGAGGGGGATATCCGGATGAAGCTGAAAAACTTGTTACTCGCGTTAGGATTAGGGACGACACTTGCGCTCGCAGCATGTGGTGGTAGTGACGATTCAAGCTCTAGCGATTCGTCAAGCACGAAGGAAGAGTCGACGATGAACGATGATTCGTCGAAGACGGAAACAGCTGTTGATGCGGAAAAAATTTTCGCGAACAACTGTGCATCGTGTCACGGGAACAACCTTGAAGGAAATGTCGGACCGAACCTGACGAAGGTCGGCTCGAAGTATTCTTCAGAAGAAATCCAGGAAATCATCAAAAACGGGAAAGGGCAAATGCCTGCTGGAATCCTCAAAGAGGATGAAGAAATCGTTGCCGTTGCTGACTGGCTCGCGGAGAAAAAGTAATTATGGGATATGATGGGGTACGAGATGACACACACGACATGTGTTCGTCATTCGTGCCTCTTTTTTGTGGTATAATCGCCTGAAATGACATTTGATTGTAATGTGCGTTCAATTTTGTCCCTGTTATAATGGTGGTCGGTAGGTTTTTGGACCTATCCATTCAGCATCAGTAAATAAGTAAGGATGTGAAGTACGTGATCAAGATGCAACGAATCAGTAAGATTTATCCGAACGGCGTCACGGCACTCCGTGAGGTCGATTTGACGATCAATCAAGGCGAATTCGTCTATATCGTCGGTCCGTCGGGTGCGGGTAAATCAACATTCATGAAAATGATGTACCGCGAAGAGAAACCAACGAGCGGTTCATTTTTATTTAAAGGAATCGAAGTCGGTAAGCTGAAGAATCGTCAAATCCCCGAACTTCGTCGCCAAATCGGCGTCATCTTCCAAGATTTCAAACTACTCCCGTCATTGACGGTTTATGAAAATGTCGCCTTCGCGCTAGAAGTCGTAGGAGAAGACAAATCACAAATTCGGAAGAAAGTCCTCGAGGTCCTCGATCTCGTAAAGCTCAAACATAAAGAGCGTAACTATCCGGACGAATTATCTGGGGGCGAACAACAACGGATCTCGATCGCGAGAGCCATCGTCAATCGTCCGTCACTCGTCATCGCCGATGAGCCGACTGGGAACCTGGACCCGGATACAGCATGGGAGATCATGGAAGTATTCGAAGAAATTTATCGCCGTGGGACAACGGTCGTAATGGCGACACACAACCGAGACATCGTTAACAAGATGCGTCATCGTGTCTTAGCGATCGACGGAGGAAAAATCGTCCGAGACGAAGAGAAAGGAATGTACGGCTATGAAGTTTAATGGATTCCGTCATTTACGGGAAGGGGCAAAAGGTCTCGTCCGGAACGGCTGGATGACATTCGCTTCTGTCAGTGCTGTTACCGTCACTTTACTTCTCGTAGGAATATTCGCAATGCTCATGTTCAACGTCAACAAGATTTCCGATAACGTCGAAAAAGACGTTGAAATTCAAGTGTTCGTCGAACGAGAAGCAGACCAGTCGAAGATTGATGCAGTGGGTGACTCCCTCAAGCAGATGCCGGGTGTCAACTCTGTTCGTTATAGTTCGAAAGAAGAAGAACTGGACCGCTTCAAGGAGCAACTTGGCGAAGGCTCACAAGCCTATCAGTCGGTTGAAAAGGATAATCCACTTCACGACCGATATATCGTCAAAGCTACCTCACCAAAAGAGACAGAAACACTTGCAAATTCCATCAAAAAAATGGAAAATGTAGATAGTGTCGAATATGGTAAGGACTATGTTAAAAAGATGTTTAACTTCCTTGAAGGAGTTCGGATCGGTGGAATCATCCTGATCGTCGGCTTGACATTCATGGCAATGTTCCTCATTTCGAACACAATCAAAGTCACGATCTTCTCCCGTCGCCGGGAAATCGAGATCATGCGCCTCGTCGGAGCGAAAAACGGATTCATCCGTGCACCGTTCTTCGTCGAAGGATTATTGATGGGCATATTAGGTGCCATCATCCCGATCGTCGTCGTCTACTTCGGTTACGAAGTCTCCTACAATGCGATCCAACCTCAACTGACCACTGTGAATGCGGGAATCTTCTCGCTGATTCCGCCAGGTGAACTGTCGGCACAAGTCGTCTTGATCCTGCTCGGACTCGGTGCATTCATCGGTGTATGGGGATCAACGACATCACTCGGTCGTTTCTTGAAGATTTAAATCAGTTACCCAAAAATAAAATAGAGGAGAGATGCTTCTCATGAAAGTCCGATTCTATTCTGCCGTCCTGAGCTTAGCTTTGATTGGAACTAGTGTGTCCGTTGATGCCACGTCGAAAGAAGATTTGCTGAAGGAACAACAGGAGGTCGAAAGCCGTCTGAAAGAGACGGAACGATCACAGAATCAGACATCAGAGAAGTTGATCTTGACGAAACAGGAGCGTAAGGAAGCCCGTGCGCAACTGAATGAAGTCAACAGCCGTTTGGATGATTTAGCGCTTAAGATAGCCGATCAACAAGCGGCTGTTGCTGCATCTAAAGAACAATTGCGTCTGACGGAAGCAGCGATTTCCGAGACGCTCAAGGAACTGCATCAACAAGAAGAGTTGCTTGGAAGCCGATTGCGTGCCGTCCAACAAAAAGGAGACGTCAAATACATCGAGGTCTTGCTCGACGCAAAAGACTTTGGTGATTTGATTTCGCGCTTCAGTACGGTCAGTGAGATCATCAAACAAGATGATCATGTCTTACAAGCTTACAAGGGGAACGTCAAACAACTGAGCGAACAACGGTCGGAACAAGCACTATTGCTTGAAAGCATGAAACGGGAACAACGGAAGTTGCTCGTGCTCCAGACACGAATCATTGCGGAATCTGAGCTCAAGCGAAAGCTCGTCGTCCAGTTGAACACGAAGGTCAAGGAACTGCAACAAGAGCAGTTCTCTAAAGCCGAGGAAGCAGAAATTCTCGCGGATCAGCGCCGTCTGATTCAAAACGAATTGATTGCCCTGCAAGAAGCCGAACGGAAAGCAAAAGAAGAAGCGAAACGGAAAGCGGAAGAAGTGGCGCGGGCAGCAGAAGCAAAACGTCAAGCGGAAGCGGCAGAAGCTGCTGAAGCTGCACGAGAGGAAGCGGCGCAGGAAAAGAAACAAGGAGAAGCACCGAAAGCAGAGACACCCAAAACAGAGACGTCGGTTCCTGAGACTGAGACGCCAAGTGCAACACCGGATACGAGTGTTGATGTCGACGTCAGTCGACCATTCCATTTACCAGTCAAAGGTTATGTGTCGTCACCATTTGGTCCGCGGAACAATCCATTGACAGGGAAACCGGAGTTGCATACGGGCATCGATCTCGTCAATGCGAAAGGAACCCCGATTCATGCGGCAGCTGGTGGGATCGTCCTCCGTGCTGGTAGTGCAACAGGTTACGGGAATGTCGTCATGGTGACGCATTTGATCGATGGACAGGTCTATACGACCGTCTATGCGCATCTTGACTCAATTAGTGTGTCGGCGGGGCAAACGGTCATGCCCGGTCAAACGGTCGGGACGCTTGGTTCAACCGGCTGGTCGACAGGACCGCATCTGCATTTCGAATTGCATAAGGGAGAGTGGGCGGTCGGACAACCGAATGCAGTAGACCCGGCACCGTACATCTTTTGACATCCCATAGAATACCGAAAAGATAGGGTAACCTATCTTTTTTTGCTATACTGAAAAAAATACTGCGTTTTTTAACGGAAGTGGGGAATCAAGCGTGAAAAAATCTACAACAGCAGTCATCGCGGTCAGTACCTTCGGGCTTGGTTTAGGGGCAGGCGCCGTCGGGATGCTAGCGGCTGGCGGAACGGATTCTGTCTCGACGTCATCGTCGTCGGCGAATGCGACGGGTGATTGGAAAAAAATCGACCAGGTCCGGCAGATGATCGAACAAAATTATCTAAAAGACGTGACAGATAAAGAGTTACTCGATGGTGCGTTATCTGGCATGACAGAAGTGCTTAACGATCCATATTCCGTTTATATGGATGAGTCGGAAACGGCATCGTTTAATACGAATCTGTCGTCTTCGTTTGAAGGGATCGGTGCGACGCTTGAACAAAAAGGTGAGTCGATCGTCATCGTCTCGCCGATCAAAGGATCACCTGCTGAAAAAGCTGGTATCAAACCAGGCGACGTCATCCTAGAAATCGATGGTAAGTCGACAAAAGGTCAAAAGACGGATCAAGCCGTTAAAAAAATTCGTGGTGAAAAAGGAACGAATGTCGTCCTGACGATTCAGCGTAGCGGACAAGACGCGATGGAGATCACGATTAAACGCGATACGATTCCAATCGAGACGGTCTATACGTCAACGGAGAATGTCAACGGCAAGAAGATTGGTGTCTTACAAGTAACACAGTTCTCGGAACCGACAGCAGAAGAGTTCGAGAAGGGGTTGACGAAACTCGAGAGTCAGAACATTGATGGACTCGTCATCGATGTGCGCGGAAATCCGGGTGGTCTTTTGACGGCTGTCTCGAAAATGATCGCTCCGTTCATTCCGAAAGACGTGCCGATTTATCAAGTCGAGAACAATAAAGGCGAGCGCCAGCAGGAATTCGGGAAGGCAGACGAGAAGAAACCATATAACATCGTCGTGCTCGAAGACGGCGGATCCGCTTCTGCGTCCGAGATCCTTGCAGCCGGACTGAAGGAAGGAGCTGGCGCCGAAGTCGTCGGTACGAAGTCGTTCGGTAAAGGCATCGTCCAAAGTGCGTATGATTTAAAGGACGGTAGTGATTTGAAGTTGACGACGAACAAATGGCTGACGCCGGACGGCAACTGGATCCACAAAAAAGGGGTCGAGCCAACGATCGAAGTCAAACAACCGGCGTACTTCAACGTTACGAAGATCCTGACTGATCAGAAGTCACTTGCAGTCGGTGATTATGGAAAATCAGTCGAGAACGCCCACCTTGTCCTCGAAGCGATCGGTTATGAGCCAAAAGGACAGGACGGCTATTTCGGTGACACGATGAAACAAGCTGTCGAGGCTTTGCAAAAGGACGCGAAACTTGACGTCACTGGAAAAATCGATCAGCAGACAGCGGGTGAGATGGAGACGCGTCTCCTGAAGAAACTCCAAGACGACAAAAATGACGTCCAGCGGAAAAAAGCACTCGAGGTCGCTGCACAATAATAAGGAATGGAAAGAGGTCTGAATGCGCGTGGAATTACTCGATGAAATTGGTTGGACCGCGATTAGTCTCATCGCCAGTCCGACCTTGTGGTTAGCACTCCTTGTCAGTTGGGTCATCGGCATCCGGCGTGTCAAACGGGAACGCGGACTGTTTCGCTCCCGGACACACGGTAAACGAAGCGATGTCCTCGAAACACTTTTACCTGGTCTACTCGTCGGTCTCGTCTTGTCCATCGTCAGCGGATGGCTCGGATTGACAGTGACACCGCAGTACTCTCTACTGTTGCTTGGACTTTCGAGCGTCTTGCTGTTGATTGGTGTCGTTCGTTTGAACCTGCCACTCTGGCCGATCGTCTTGCTTGGACTTGCCGGCTGGTTCCTAATGGATTCACGTCTTGATCCGGTTCGAACGGTTGAGCCGAAAATGATTTTATTGCTTGCGACGTTAACGCTCGTCGCGGAATGTCTCCTCGTCTGGTGGCGCGGAAAGCGACGCCTGTCACCGTCACTCGTCGTTTCGAAGCGTGGTCGCTTCATCGGTGGGCTGTCAGCGAATAAACTTTGGCTATTGCCTTTGCTCGTCTTTGTTCCGGGCGACGTGCTCGAGACGTGGTGGCCACGTTACAGCTTCCCGGAACTCGTTCCGGTCGTTCTCTGGTTACCGATCGGTTTCAGTTTCCTCTTCACGGGTAAGCTGCCGAAAGAATTGATGCGTCCGCTCGTTCAAGGACGTTTGATCACGAGTCTTGTTGCAGTTTTATTGACGGTTCTTGCGTACGTCACCGGTCAAGCTGAATGGCTCTACGGAATCGTCTTGTTGCTCGTCCTGCACATTTTGTTGCACCAGCGGGTCAAACGCTTGAACCGGGCGCAAACGCCGTTGTTCCTCAATGGAACGCGTGGTGCCGTTATCCTTGGAACGCTACCCGATAAACCGGCTGCTGAGATGGGCTTGATTCCAGGTGAAGCGATCTATAAGGTCAATGGTGAGAAGGTCGATTCGGAAGCATCGTTCTACGAAGCCATCCAAAAACACAAACCGTATCTGCGTCTTGAAGTCATGAACCATAACGGTGACATCCGGTTTGCGCAACGTGCCTTTTATGAACAAGATCATCATGAGCTCGGTATCCTCTTCGTCAACGAACCGGTCCACGGTCGGACGAAGGTACGCTCTTTGCATTAAACTAGTACATCCCTGTCACGGAACAGCCGTGACGGGGATTTTTTTGTCGGCAGAAAAATCGAAGATCAGCACTCGAAGCAAAAAGAAACTTTTGCATTTTCGAAAAAAGGGTAACTTCCTAAAAGGAGCACTTCATAATCGAATGTTTGTTCGTAAAGTGATACAATAGAAATAGATTTTTTAACGTGATGAGGGGGAAGCAAACGATGGATTTTGAACTCGTTTCACCATTTGAACCAGGCGGTGATCAACCGACGGCAATCGAAAAATTGGTGACTGGGCTAAAACAAGGCGAACGACATCAGACGTTGCTTGGGGCGACCGGTACCGGGAAGACGTTCACGGTCTCGAACGTCATCAAGGAAATCAAGAAACCGACGCTCGTCCTTGCCCACAACAAAACACTAGCGGGACAACTCTACTCGGAGTTCAAGGAATTCTTCCCGAACAATGCGGTCGAATACTTCGTTAGTTTTTATGATTATTATCAACCGGAAGCGTACGTCCCATCGACGGATACGTTCATTGAGAAGGACTCTTCGATCAACGATGAGATCGATAAGTTGCGTCACTCGGCAACGTCCGCCTTGTTCGAACGGGAAGACGTCTTGATCGTCGCGTCCGTTTCGTGTATCTATGGTCTCGGTAACCCGGAAGAGTACAACAACCACGTTTTGTCACTGCGTGTCGGCAATGAGATGGGGCGAAACGAGATGCTTCGTCGTCTAATCGACATTCAGTATGAGCGTAACGACATCGACTTCCAGCGCGGACGGTTCCGCGTCCGCGGAGACGTCGTCGAAATCTTCCCGGCGTCACGCGACGAACAGTGTGTCCGGGTCGAGTTCTTCGGTGACGAGATTGAACGGATCCGTGACATGGATCCGCTGACAGGTGAGATCGTCGCGGACCGCGAGCACATCTCGATCTTCCCGGCGTCCCACTTCGTGACGGGGGATACCCGTCTACAGAAAGCGATCGCGAACATCGAGAAGGAACTGGAAGAGCAGCTTGCGAAGTTACGTGAAGACAATCAGTTGCTTGAAGCGCAACGGCTCGAACAACGGACGAACTACGATCTTGAGATGATGCGGGAGATGGGCTATTGTTCCGGAATCGAGAACTACTCGCGTCACTTGAACTTGATGCCGGAAGGGGCAACACCGTATACATTGCTCGATTACTTCCCGAAGGACTTTTTACTCGTTGCCGATGAGTCACACGTCACATTGCCACAAATTCGCGGGATGTATAACGGGGACCAGGCACGGAAACAAGTCCTCGTCGATCACGGTTTCCGTCTTCCGTCGGCAAAAGACAACCGTCCGTTACGGTTCGAGGAGTTTGAGGAAAAAGTCAGTCAGGCGATTTATATCTCGGCGACACCAGGACCGTATGAACTCGAACATTCAAAAGAGATGGTCGAGCAAATCATCCGTCCGACCGGTCTTGTTGATCCAACGATCGAGATCCATCCGATCACAGGACAAATCGATTACTTGATGGATAACATCCGTGACCGGGTCGCGAAGAACGAACGTGTTCTCGTGACGACACTGACGAAGAAGATGGCAGAAGATTTGACCGATTACTTGAAAGAGAATGGTGTCAAGGTCAACTACATGCACTCGGAGATCAAGACGCTGGAACGGATTGAAATCATCCGTGACTTACGACTCGGGAAATACGATGTCCTCGTCGGGATCAACTTGTTACGAGAAGGACTGGATATTCCGGAAGTCTCACTCGTGACGATTCTTGATGCCGATAAGGAAGGGTTCCTCCGGTCGGACCGTTCGCTGATTCAAACGATTGGTCGGGCGGCGCGAAACTCGGAAGGACACGTCATCTTGTTTGCCGATAAAGTCACCGATTCGATGCAACGGGCGATCGATGAGACGGAACGTCGTCGCGCGATCCAGATGGCGTTCAACGAAGAACATGGCATCACACCGCAGACGATCAAAAAAGACGTTCGTGGTGTCATCAGTACGACGATCGAGAGCGACGACACCGTCGAAAAACTCGAGAAGTTCAACAAACTCAAAAAACCGGAGCGCGAAACGTTGCTTGAGCAGCTCGACCAGGAGATGCGTCAAGCGGCGAAAGACATGCAGTTCGAAAGAGCTGCTGAGCTCCGCGACCTCATATTAGAATTGAAAGCAGGTGCCTAAGTTGGGAGAAAAGAAGAATCAGATTATCATCAAAGGCGCTCGCGTCAATAATCTACAAAACATCGATGTCGAAATCCCTCGCGATCAGCTCGTCGTCTTGACGGGCTTGTCCGGGTCAGGGAAATCATCGCTTGCCTTCGACACGATTTACGCGGAAGGACAACGACGTTATGTCGAAAGTTTATCTGCCTATGCCCGTCAGTTCCTCGGACAGATGGATAAACCGGATGTCGACACGATCGAAGGGCTGAGTCCAGCAATTTCAATCGACCAGAAGACGACTAGTAAAAACCCACGTTCGACGGTCGGAACGGTCACAGAAATCTATGATTATCTGCGTCTATTGTACGCACGAATTGGTAAACCGATTTGTCCGAATCACGGAATCGAGATTTCGAGCCAGACAATCAGTCAGATGGTCGACCAAGTGATGGAGTTACCGGAGCGGACTCGTCTGCAAATCCTCGCGCCAATCGTTTCCGGACGAAAAGGAACGCACGTCAAGGTGCTCGACGATTTGAAGAAGGAAGGCTTCGTCCGCGTCCGTGTCAACGGAGAGACGATGGATCTCGCCGAAGAGATCACGCTTGAGAAAAACAAGAAACACTCGATCGAAGTCGTCGTCGACCGTGTCGTCGTGCGACCAGATGTCGAAGCCCGTCTTGCGGACTCACTTGAGACTGCACTTCGCCTCGCGGATGGTCGGGTCATCGTCGATACGATGGACGGCAACGAATTGTTGTTCAGTGAACATCATGCTTGTCCAATTTGTGGCTTCTCAATCGGCGAACTCGAACCACGGATGTTCTCGTTCAACTCACCGTTTGGTGCTTGTACATCATGTGATGGTCTCGGAACGAAGCTTGAGGTCGATGTTGATCTCGTCGTGCCGCATCCTGATAAGTCATTGAACGAAGGCGCAATCGTGGCGTGGGAACCAACGAGCTCGCAGTATTATCCACAATTACTCAAAGCGGTCTGTGACCACTTCAAGATCGATATGGATACACCGTTCGAACAATTGTCAGAAGAACATCGCGAAACGATCTTGAACGGAAACACGAAGGAAGAGATCCACTTCCGTTATGAGAATGACTTTGGGATGGTCCGAAATACGAACCTCTACTTCGAAGGGGTCCTCAATAACTTACAACGTCGTTTCAAGGAGACGTCGTCTGATTATATTCGGGAACAGATGGAAGGCTACATGGCGAAGAAAGCATGTCCGACGTGTAAAGGACACCGCTTGAAACGGGAATCGCTCGCCGTCAAAGTATCTGACCACCATATCGGTGAAGTGACGAAGATGTCTGTCAAACAAGCGGTCATGTTCTTCGACGAACTACCGGAGAAATTAAGTGAGAAGGATAAGACGATTTCGCGGATGATCGTCCGTGAGATTCACGAACGGGCGTCGTTCCTTGAGAACGTCGGTCTCGATTACCTGACGATCTCACGCGCAGCGGGGACATTGTCCGGTGGGGAAGCGCAACGGATTCGTCTTGCGACACAAATCGGTTCGCGTCTAACGGGCGTCCTCTACGTTCTCGATGAACCATCGATCGGGTTACACCAACGTGATAATGATCGTCTGATCAATACGCTGAAGGCGATGCGTGATCTCGGCAACACGTTGATCGTCGTCGAACACGATGAAGACACGATGATGGCAGCCGACTACTTGATCGATATCGGACCTGGTGCCGGCGATCACGGTGGATTCGTCACGGCAGCCGGGAAACCGGAAGAGTTGATGCAGGATGCGAACTCGTTGACTGGTCAATACTTGTCCGGGAAGAAGTTCATTCCTGTTCCATCAACACGCAAAGAGCCAGACGGTCGGATGCTCCATATCCACAAAGCATCGGAAAACAACTTGAAGAATGTCGATGTCGATATTCCGCTTGGTCTGTTCGTCGCCGTCACCGGTGTCTCGGGCTCCGGGAAATCGACGTTGATCAATGAAATTCTCTATAAGACGATCGCGCACGAGATGAACCGGGCGAAAGAAAAACCGGGTGCTCATAAAGGGATCACCGGTCTGGATCAAATCGACAAGGTCATCGACATCGACCAATCGCCGATCGGTCGGACACCACGTTCGAACCCAGCAACGTATACCGGTGTCTTCGATGACATCCGTGACGTCTTTGCTTCGACGAACGAAGCGAAACTCCGTGGTTACAAAAAAGGACGCTTCAGTTTCAACATCAAGGGTGGACGTTGTGAAGCGTGTCGCGGTGACGGAATCATCAAAATCGAGATGCACTTCTTACCGGACGTCTATGTTCCGTGTGAAGTCTGTCACGGGAAACGCTACAACCGCGAAACACTCGAAGTGAAATATAAAGGCAAAACGATTGCCGACGTGCTTGAGATGACGGTTGAAGATGCCCTTGCTTTCTTCGAGAACATTCCGAAGATCACGCGTAAATTACAGACGATCGCTGACGTCGGTCTGACGTACATGCGTCTCGGTCAACCCGCGACGGAACTGTCCGGCGGGGAAGCGCAACGTGTTAAACTCGCGTCCGAGTTGCATAAGCGCTCGACTGGGAAGACGATCTACATTCTCGATGAGCCGACGACAGGACTCCACGTCCACGATATCGCGCGTCTCCTGAAAGTCTTACAACGTCTCGTCGACAATGGTGATACAGTTCTCGTCATCGAACACAATTTAGATGTCATCAAGACGGCAGACTACTTGATTGATCTCGGACCAGAAGGGGGTGACGGTGGCGGAACGATCGTTGCTGCCGGGACACCGGAACAGATCGCTGAAGTTAAAGCATCCTACACGGGACGATACCTCGCTCCGGTCCTTGAACGCGATGCGGCACGAATTGAATCGTGAAACTTTTGTGGATGAGGATTCGTAGGAAGGAACTAAGGGAACTTAAACGAAAGTATCATGTAACACACGTTTGAGGTTCAAGAATAGGAGGGAACGGTTCATGAAGCAAGATATGCGTCAATTGATATTGGAGCAAGTCAAAGAAGGAAAGTTAACGATTGATGAGGCACTCGATAAACTCGAGCGGCTCGAAGCGATCGACGAACGTGCAACTTCTGCCAGTGAACATAAGTACGTCGATGAACCAGAACAATATGATCGGGTCGACCAGTATTCCGTCGATTCGCTGACGAC
Source organism: Exiguobacterium sp. FSL W8-0210 (assembly GCF_038006045.1). NCBI lineage: Bacteria > Bacillati > Bacillota > Bacilli > Caryophanales > Exiguobacterium > Exiguobacterium sp. FSL W8-0210. The sequence continues at coordinate 2,455,668 of NZ_JBBOUK010000001.1, read as the reverse complement.
GAAAGTCATGTCAGCGTTCGATAATCTCGTCAGCCGGATCAAGGACAGTGATCTTTCGCTTAATCAGGCGTCCGGTCCGAACGTCACCTACGTCAAACAATTCCCGTTCAGCGGTGAGACGGTTCACGTCGATCTGTTCAATGCGAACTTGGTCGTCGAACCGAGTGATCTTGAAGAATGCGAATTGACGGTGACAGGACGTCCACTCCGCCGCCAACAGGTGACGGAAGAACAGGCACTTGAGCAACTCCAAGCTGCCGTCCAACACGCGGTCTCAGCGAACACACTCTCAATCCGCTTGAAGGATAAGAGTGTCCGTGCGACAGTCCATCTGAAAGTACCACGCCGTCATTACGAATCATTCGTCTTACAGACGTTGAACGGGGAAATTTCGTTGACGTCGCTCGATACGACATCCGCTCAACTGATGACAGCAAACGGTCGAGTCAACGTCCGTGATCTGTTCAGTGAGGATGTCAAAGTATCGACAGCGAACGGTTCGATCGAAATCGAAGAGTCGGAGTTGAAAGTCTTGAAAGCGAAGACAGCCAACGGACAAATCATCACGACAGGTGTCTTCGAACGTTCAGAACTGAAAACGGCGAACGGAAACGTCCGTTGCGAGCTGAAGACCGTGCAAAACGCGAAGGTCAAAGCGTCATCGCTTGCTGGAAGCATCGCCTTGATGTTGCCGCATGGTGCTGAAGTGTACGGGGAGCTTGAGACGAACTTCGGTGGTCTCAACTGCAACCTCGATGACATGGAATTAATCCGGGATCAAAAAGAGATCGTCAACCGGAAGCTCCATTTCATATCAGGTCGCGGTCGCTCACCAAAAATCGAGGTTGAAGCCGATACGAAGACAGGTACAATTTCGGTCACGCATGGTGTTCACCTCAGCCCACAAGCGTTATAAGCATACGAGCGCAACTTCTTGAAAAAGAGGTTGCGCTTTTCTTATGACGTCGCATCCGCTTTGCGTGCTTTCCTCAGGCGAGACACAAGCCGCGGCTACGTCGTTCTAGGAACGAGTAGCCGGGTCTCGTTTGTCTCTGACAGCGCGGATGTCCGCGCTTTTTCCTGTAGGAGTCACGCGAGCGGGGCTTCGTCAGCTGCATAGACAAAAACACCCATCCTCACTGAAAAGGATGGGTGTAGCCTACATCAATAATCGTAATCCTGATCCATCATCGGCTCGTCGAAGTTCATGTTCTCGATATTATTCATATCGTAACCGAACGAGAGTAAGGCAATGACACCGATGATTGCAAGAACGATCGAAACGAGAATCAGACCGATTCCGAGCCAACTCTTTCCGCGTGCGCGATTCCAATAGAAGATGATCGCGAGGACGTAGGAAATGAATGAACCACTGATGAAGATTCCGATGATCGAGATGATGAAGAATAAGAGGGCAGTTTGATCTTGGTTACGCGAATACGCTTTCCACATATCAATCAGTGAGATAATGAGATAGACGAAACCAGCAATCGCTAGAACCGCAAATAAGATAATGACTAAAATCAATCCGATACCACCGCCTGACATCACGGCAAAACCTCCTTCAAAATATTAACTCTTTATTCCATTCCCAAGAAATCATGCTTCTAATCCAATTCCATGAATCGAATAAAAATATGGTACAATACTTCAAGTGAAAGGGGCTGACGAAGCGTGCAACCAAAAGTGCGAACAGCTGAAATCGTAAAACAATTCAATCTCCACATCGTCACGGGAGAAGAGGGCTTACATCGTCCGATTCTGACGGCTGATTTGTGCCGACCTGGCCTTGTGCTTGCCGGTTATTATGCCTATTACCCGGCAGAACGTCTCCAGATTCTCGGAAAAACAGAATTGACGTTCTTCAATAATTTAACGTACGAGGAACAACGCGAACGAGCGAATGTCCTCTGTACGGATGAAACACCTGGTATCTTGATCACACGTGGATTTGAAGTACCGGAAGCGATCATCCAAGCCGCAGACGAGACGAACGTGCCACTGTTGACGACAAAAGGGCATACGACATCGGTCGAGTCACAGATCACGAACTTCCTCGAAGCGGAACTTGCGCCAACGACAGCGATGCATGGTGTCCTCGTCGATATCTATGGTGTCGGTGTCTTCATCAAAGGGGCAAGTGGTGTCGGTAAATCGGAAACGGCACTCGAACTCGTTAAGCGAGGTCACCGCCTAGTGGCAGATGACTCAGTTGAGATTCGTCAAACTGGTGACGGGATTCTCGTTGGGACAGCACCGAAGTTGATTCAACATCTGCTTGAGATTCGTGGAATCGGGATCATCGATGTGATGACGTTGTTCGGTGCAGGTGCGGTTCGCTCGCATAAGAAGATCAGCCTCGTCTGTAACCTCGAGATTTGGGATCAATCGAAAGTCTATGACCGCGTCGGTCTGGATCAAGAGACACTCCAAATCATCGATACGGAAATTCCGTTCCTGACGATTCCTGTTCGTCCCGGACGAAACCTTGCTGTCATCATCGAAGTCGCAGCGATGAACTATCGTCTGAAGAACATGGGCATCAACACAGCAGAAGAATTCGCGGGACGTCTCGCGCAAGCAATTGAAGATGGGAATGGTGGTCTTTGATGGGAACTTTAGCCTCTGTACAACCGACGTTTGACCGCGTGGCGATTGAACTCGGTCCTGTACCGATTTACTGGTACGGCATCGTCATCGCACTCGGTGCGGTCGTTGGTCTCCTGATTGCGATCTTCGAGTCGAAGCGGATCGGCTTCAACGAAGAGTACGCGGTCGATGTCGTCATCTGGTCGATTCCGATCAGTATCATCTGTGCCCGGATTTACTACGTCGCGTTCGAGTGGAACTACTATAGTCAACATCTTGACCAAATCATCAACATCCGCCAAGGTGGAATCGCGATTCACGGTGCGATCATCGGGGCGATTTTGACGGTCATCATCTATACGCGTAAGAAAAAGATCTCTTTCTGGCAAATCGCCGATATCTTGGCACCGTCGCTCTTGTTCGGACAAGCCGTCGGACGTTGGGGTAACTTCTTCAACCAAGAAGCACACGGTGGCGAGACGACATGGTCGTACTTACAAGATACGCTGCACTTACCGAACTGGATCGTTAATCAGATGTACATTGATGGAACATACTATTTACCGACGTTCCTCTATGAAAGCATCTGGAACATCATCGGTGTCATTCTGTTGATCGTCTGGCGGATGAAGTTCAATCCACGCCGTGGGTATGTCTTCCTCGGTTACCTCGTGTGGTACTCGATCGGACGCTACTATATCGAAGGACTCCGGACGGACAGTCTATTGATGGGAGATGGACTCCGGACGGCGCAAATCGTCTCAATCTGTTTGATCATCTTCGGTGTGATCATGATGGTCGTTCGCCGCAACGCCGTTCGTTACTTGGACGGTTCGAAAAAGGAGGCGAAGTAATCGATGATTCGCACGCTACTATTTGATTTAGATGGAACGTTGATCGACACGAATCCGTTGATCTTAAAAAGCTTCGAGCATACGCTCAGTTACTATTATCCGGATCGGACGTTCACGGAAGCGGAACTGCTTCCGTTCATCGGTCCGACGCTAGAAAAATCATTTTCAGCGATGAATGCGGAACAGTGGAAAGAGATGGTCGCTTTTTACCGTAGCTACAACATCGCGATGCATGACGCGCTCGTGCTCGAGTATCCAGGTGTGCTTGACGGATTACGTCGTCTGCATGAAGCAGGCTACAAGATGGCGGTCGTGACGTCGAAGAGTCGTCGTGTCGCCCTCCGCGGTATCGAGTTGTTCGGATTGACGTCACTCTTTGACGCGGTCATCGCAGCCGACGACGTAACGGAAGAAAAACCAGCCGTCGAGCCGTTCGAAAAAGCGATGCAGTTGCTTGGATCAACAGCAGACGAAACGATCATGGTCGGTGACAATGATACGGATATTCTTGGTGGCAAAAACGCGGGACTGAAGACGGTCGCGGTCGGTTGGGCGATCAAAGGTCGCGCGTACTTAGAAGCCCTCGAGCCGGACGTCATCATTGATTCGATGGATCATCTTGCGGCTTGGCTGGAGGAACAAAATGGCACGGCGAACTGATAGGTTTCAGGTCGGCACGACGAATCCACTCTGGCACATGTACCGTACGGTGTCGTTCTTTAAAGTGATGTGGTGCTTTACGATCATCGCGATCGGGCGGTTCGCTCCGTCGCTACGTTTTAAGAACGCACTCTACCGGACATGTCTTCGGATGAAGATCGGGGAGAAGACGGCACTTGCCTTGATGGTGATGCCAGACACGATGTTCCCGGAGCGAATCACGATTGGTGACAATACGATCATCGGCTTCAATACGACGATTCTCTGTCATGAATATTTGACGACGGAGTATCGTTTAGGTGACGTCGTCATCGGAAGTAATGTTTTGATCGGTGCGAACGTGACGATCCTACCGGGCGTAACGATCGGAGATGGTGCCGTCGTTGGTGCCGGATCAATCGTTCACCGAGACATTGCACCGAACGAACGGGTCTCGAGTCAGCCGCTTCGCCGGCACGAAATGTGACAAAACTGTGAGAAGGAAGAAGGAAAAAAGATGACGCACATCCGCTTTACGTATAAGACAGGAAAGTATTTCGGAAGATTATTCGCCGAACGTCCACAAGGTCTCGTCGTTGAGGTGTTGGCTGTTGAGAAGCATCCCGTTCAAGGAGATCTTCACCAACCGAACCAAGTCGATGTTCCACTCTTCCATATCCGGACCGCCTTGCATAAGCACGAAAAGATCACGGTTTCGCCCGCAGTCGTTTATGCGTATGACGGAGAGATTCCGGATTATGCGACGAGCTTACGGCAGGCATATGACAAAGACGTGGCACGTCTTGAAGGACTGAATCCAGAGACGGATGCTTTTGTACGAAAATGCTTAGAGAATTACAAAGAACTGGAATCGATTTATGCAAAACGCTGGGGATGAACTCCGGCGTTTTTTTCTGTTGCATGCCTCCTAGAGATAGGGTATTCTTGTGTCTGCAACTACGAAACCAGTTTACTATTTATGGGGGCTTGAATCATGATGGAATTAACCAAATACAAAGCAGACCCCTTTGCGATAACAGCGCGCCAAGCGGAACTTTTTTATTTCCGCGGACGGAAGGCGCACCGGGAAGGGCGACTGGACGAAGCCGTCTATCATTTAGATGAGGCGACGACGCTTCAGCCAGCGGACATCCGTTATTTGCTCCGTTATGCCCGTGTCTTATTCGAGACAGGAGAAATCAATCATGCGAATGATGTCTTGAAACAAGTACGCGCACTCGACGCATCAAATACGGAAGCACTCTTTTATTTAGCGAATAACTACGCACACGTCTCACTTTATGAAGAAGCGCGACAACATGCGATGGAATATTTAGAGCAAGCACCAAACGGCAAACACGCGGAGGCATCGGCCGCACTCGTGGAACTGATTGATCTCGAACAAGAGATGGAAGACGACGAAGAGGATGAATTGATTCGTCTGCACGGTCAGGCACAACGCCAGATCGATAAAGGAATGCTGTTCGCGGCACAGGAGACGCTGACTGGACTGATTGCCCAGTACCCGACGTTCTGGCCTGCCTACAACAACCTTGCGATCGTCGAGTTCTATTTAGGAGAGAACGATCAGGCATTCGCTTCCCTCGAACGGGTCCTTGAAGGGAATCCGGGGAATTTGCATGCCCTCTGTAACACGCTCGTCTTGCTACACGAGATGGGACAGGACGAAGAGGCACATCGTCTCTCTCGTCAGCTCGAACACGTCCGTTCCGTGCACCTTGAGACACGTTATAAGGTCGCGTCGACGTTAGCGATCATCGGTCGATACGATATCGCCTATGAAGAGTTGAAGTTGCTCGAGCGTCGTGGATACCGGGGAGACCCACTCTTTGGTCACTGGTTATCGATCTCTGCCTATAAGACGGGACACGTCGAAGAAGCAGCGGCTTTCTTGAAGTCGGACGAAGCACAAGCGTTAAAGGAAGAGACGGATACGTATGACATCCGCCACAACCTGCAGTTTCGCTCGGCACTCATCCAAGCATTGAAGACGGAAGACGATGTCTCACGGATCTTCACGGCACTTCTTCTTGGTAAACTAAACGATGCTGAAGCACGGCTTGCATTGTCGATGATGCCAGAAGTGACAGATCAGGAAGACGTCCTGTTATTGACGGAACAGATTGTCATCGAGATGGAAGGACGGACTGATGTCGTGGATGAACGCATTCACCGGGCATTGCAGACGATCCGTCTTGCGGAACGATTCGTTTCAGATGAAGAACGGATGAGTCTCGAAGGTGATTTTTATGAACGCTTCGCACAGCTCGTCTTAAGTGGGGAGTCGTTCGATTCGATTGAAGCATCCGCTGCATCACTGCTTTATCTGTTCCATGATTTACGGGACGGGATGTTGATCGAGGAATGTGCATCACTCGTCGATTGTTCGTTCGATTACGTCGCATCGATGATTCGGACACATGAACGGATGCTGGCACCGCTACAAGCAAAGTGTTAGACGTTTAGGGGATTCTCACCTATACTCAAACTACAATGAAATTTAAAAATGGGGTGGAATCATGGCGGAAACAGAACAAAAAATTTATGACGTCATCATCATCGGGGCAGGACCTGCTGGGATGACAGCCGCACTTTATGCATCACGTGCGAACCTTTCGACATTGATGATCGAACGCGGGATTCCGGGCGGTCAGATGGCGAACACAGAAGATATCGAGAACTACCCAGGATACGATAGCATCCTCGGACCAGATCTCTCGCAAAAAATGTTCGACCACTCGAAAGCATTCGGCGCAGAATATGCGTACGGAGACGTTCGAAGCATCGAAGACGGTAAAGCATACAAAACGATTCATGCACACAACAAAGATTACTACGCACGGGCGATCATCATCGCGTCTGGTGCACAATATAAAAAAATCGGCGTACCGGGTGAAGAAGAGCTCGGCGGTCGCGGTGTCTCGTACTGTGCTGTCTGTGATGGCGCGTTCTTTAAAGAAAAAGAACTCTTCGTCATCGGTGGAGGCGACTCTGCGGTGGAAGAAGGCGTCTACTTGACACGGTTCGCGAAAAAAGTCACGATCGTACACCGTCGTGACGAGCTCCGCGCTCAAAAGATTCTTCAAAAACGTGCGTTTGACAACCCGAAAATCGACTTCATCTGGAACCATACGGTTAAACAGATCAACGAACAAGACGGGAAAGTCGGCGGCATTGAGCTGATCAATACAAAAACAGCTGACGTAACGACACATCCAATCGATGGTGTCTTCATCTACATTGGGATGAACCCGATCACTGGTTACGTCCAAGATCTCGGCATCTTGAACGACCAAGGCTACGTCGTGACGAACGAAGCGATGGAAACGAACATCAAAGGAATCTTTGCTGCTGGTGACGTGCGTGAAAAAACATTGCGCCAAGTCGTTACAGCAACGAACGATGGTTCGATCGCAGCACAAAATGCACAGCATTTCATTGAAGCGTTGCTTGAAGAATTACAAGAATCCTCACACGCATAATATCGAACCAGTTTCATTGAAGGAGACTTCAGTGAAGCTGGCTCTTTTTTTATGATATACTGAAAAAGAAGCGAAAAAATACACACGGAACTGTTGTCTGGAGGGCGAAAAGATGGAACAGAATCAACCGCAACTTGTCATCATCACGGGTATGAGTGGGGCTGGGAAGACTGTCGCAATGAACAGTTTTGAGGACTTAGGCTATTTTTGTGTCGACAATCTACCCCCGACGTTACTGCCGCATCTCATCGAAGTCATCGGACAAGTGCGTCCTAAAATCGCCGTTGCCATCGATACCCGCGCGCGTGATTTCATCGACAGCTTTTTTGTCGTCTATGAGGATTTAAAGAAAACGGACTTACAAATCCGGATGCTGTACCTTGATGCACGAAACGATGTCCTTGTCCGCCGTTACAAGGAATCGCGTCGTTCGCATCCACTTGCACCGACGGATTCACCATTGATTGGAATCGAACGTGAACGGACGTTGCTCGAAGGATTCCGTGATAAGGCACAGATGCTGATTGATACGAGTGACATCAAGCCGCTTGCACTGAAAGAACGTCTCTTAAAGGAGTTCACGGAAGGCACACGGATTCCGTTCACGGTCAACGTCATGTCGTTCGGCTTTAAACATGGCTTACCGCTTGATGCGGATCTTGTCTTTGACCTGCGCTTCTTACCGAACCCGTTCTACATTCCAGAGTTGCGTCCAAAAACTGGACTTGACGAGGAAGTGGCATCGTACGTCATGCAATGGCCGGAAGCAAAGCTGTTCTATAAAAAACTCGTCGACCTGCTCGAATTCCTGATTCCGCAATACGAGCGGGAAGGGAAGTCGCAACTCGTCATCGCCCTCGGTTGTACAGGTGGGAAACATCGCTCGATCACGTTTGCAGAAGCGATCAGTAAAGAATTTGCGACGCAGTATCATATTGAGACGAATCACCGGGATTATGTGTATGCGAAGGGGGAGAAGTGATGAAATGGGAACGTAAAGTCGTCGCTATCGGTGGTGGAACAGGACTCTCGACGCTTCTTCGTGGACTGAAACATTACCCGCTTGACATCACAGCCATCGTCACCGTTGCTGATGACGGGGGCAGTTCTGGTCGTTTGCGGACGGAATTCAACATGTTGCCGCCTGGCGATATTCGCAATGTCATCGTCTCCTTATCGAAGTCAGAGACATTGATGGACCGGATCATGCAGTACCGGTTCGAGACCGGGGAAGGACTGCATGGTCATTCACTCGGAAATCTGATGTTGACGGCAGCAACCCAGCTTTGTAATGGTTCGTTCGTTGAAGCAATCGGTGTCATGGGGCAACTGTTGAACGCGGAAGGAAAAGTCTATCCGGCGACGGAACGGACGATCACGCTTTGTGCCGAGTTTGAGGACGGGACGATCGTCAAAGGCGAGTCGTTGATTCCGAAGGTCGGCAAGAAAATCGAACGGATCTTCCTTGACGAACAAGACGTCCGTCCGGTACCGGAAGCGATTCAGGCGATTCTTGACGCCGATGTCATCGTCCTTGGTCCGGGTAGCCTCTATACGAGTATCATCCCGAACGTCCTGATCGATGAGATCCGGGAAGCGATCCAACAATCACTGGCTCCGGTCGTCTATATTTGTAACGTCATGACGCAACCCGGCGAGACGACGGCGTTCACAGCGAATGAACATTTAGCGGCACTGGAACGCTTCCTCGGACAAGGCGTCGTTGATACGATCATCGTCAACAACGAATCGATCGATGCGAGTTACCTGAAGAAATACCAGAAGGATCACGCTGACATCGTCACCTATAATGAAAAACAATTCGAGCTCGCTGGCGTTGAAGTGCTAGCAGACGATATCGTCGATTACAATCATCACTTCATCCGTCATGACTCAGATGCCGTCGCAAGCCTCGTCATGCGAAAAGTGTTGTCGATTCGACGGATGCGTCAACTCGAAGGAAAGGAGGAGCTGACATGAGCTTTGCCTCAGAAGTCAAAAAAGAATTAACGCAGATTCCGATCACCGATCACGAGATGAAGGCGGAACTCGCGGCACTCGCTCGGATGAACGGTGCGATCTCGTTCGGTCTCGGACGTGGTCTGACACTCGATATCTCGACCGAGAATGCCTCGATTGCCCGTCGAATCTACTCATTGCTGAAAAAAGCATACGGAGTCCATCTCGATCTGCTCGTGCGGAAGAAAATGCGTCTGAAAAAGAATAACGTCTACATCGTCCGCGTTAAACAACAGGCGGATAAGATTTTGCAAGACCTCGGAATCCTCGGAGAGGGGTTCACGATGATTCGTTCAATCAGTGACACGATCCTCAACGATGAACGAAAAGCACGGGCGTATTTACGAGGGGCGTTCCTCGCCGGGGGTTCGCTCAACAATCCGGCGACGTCGTCGTATCACTTAGAAATCTTCAGCTTATATGAAGAACATAATGCAGCGCTCCGTGGTCTATCGAACGTCTTTGATTTGAACGCGAAAGCGATCGAACGGAAAAAGGGACACATCCTCTACATCAAGGAGAGCGAGAAGATCTCCGATTTCCTCAAGCTCGTTGATGCGACACAATCGATGCTGCGGTTCGAGGACGTCCGGATCTTAAAAGATATGCGTAACTCGGTCAACCGTCTCGTCAACTGTGAGACAGCGAACCTCAACAAGACGGTCGGTGCGGCATTACGCCAAGTCGAAAACATCAAGTTCCTCGAGCGGACGGTCGGGCTCGATGTCTTACCGGATAAGTTGAAGGAGATCGCGATCTTGCGCGTGACACATCAAGACGTCACGTTACAAGAGCTCGGCGAGATGGTCGAAAGCGGCTCCATCTCAAAATCAGGGATCAATCACCGGTTACGGAAGATTGATCAAATCGCTGAAAAAGTACGAAATGGAGAGTCGATGACAGGGGCCTTATAAGAGGGTCGCTTGCGGGATGAACCATAGTCTACTATAATATATAGTCGATGCAACTAAATGTTCGAATTAAGGAGTTTTTGAAATGGCTAACGAAAAGAAACGTATTTCGCTGACAGTCGATGCGAAGTTTGATGAAGTGTTAACAAAAAAAGCGAAATCAATCGGTGTACCGAAAAGCACACTCGTTGCGTTCGCAACATCTTTATTCCTGAAACAATTACAAGCAGAAGAAGAGCTTTCGCCACATGCGAACGCGATCTACTCGCTGATTCGTGAAAACCACGACATCGTTTCAGACATCACAGACTTGATCGACTGATCATCGACCTCTCGTTCTATAAGGAACGGGAGGTTTTTTTGTATGTAACGATAACCGACAGAGCTTTGCTTTTCTATGAATACAAAAAAAGTGCCTCCCGTAGGAGACACTCTGGATGACTTATGCACGTTCCATGACGCGGTCGATGAGACCGTAATCAGCAGCAGCTTGTGCTGACATGAAGTTGTCACGCTCTGTATCGCGTTCGATGACTTCAAGTGGTTGTCCTGTGTTTTCAGCCATGATTTTGTTGAGGTGCTCACGCATTTTGATGATACGCTCCGCATGGATTTTGATATCCGATGCTTGACCTTGTGTACCACCGAGTGGTTGGTGGATCATGATTTCAGCGTTTGGTAACGCGAAACGTTTTCCTTTTGCGCCTGCTTGGAGCAAGAACGCACCCATCGATGCTGCCATACCGATACAAATCGTTGAGACTTGTGGCTTGATGAAGTTCATTGTATCGTAAATCGCCATACCGGCAGTGATCGAACCACCTGGGCTGTTGATGTAAAGCGAGATTTCTTTATCTGGATCTTCTGCTGCTAAGAACAGAAGTTGGGCAACGACTGAGTTGGCGACGTTGTCGTCAATCGCGCTCCCGAGAAGAATGATGCGGTCTTTTAGCAAACGTGAGTAGATATCGTAAGCACGTTCCCCGCGGTTTGTTTGTTCGATGACTGTTGGAATTAACATAGTCTTTGCCTCCTTATAGTTGGTATGTAGCTTCCTATTCGACTTATCCTTATCATAATCCTTTGGTCAATATTGGTCAAAAGATACGATGCGACTTTTAGGTATTTTTCCATTACAAGGGCAAATGAAACATATCAATATAGAAAAAAGGCAACGCCATTGTTGGCATTGCCTTGTGGTTGAATAAATGGTACACCCGGAGAGATTCGAACTCCCGACACCTGGTACCGGAAACCAGTGCTCTATCCCCTGAGCTACGGGTGCATCTGATGTACTGAACAATTAATAGTATAGCGACATTTTTTCAGAAAAGCAATAGGGAAGGATGACTTTTCTTTTCCTGAGCGGTTGGAGAAAGGTTCAGAGCATGTTTTTTAAAACGTTTCTTCTATAATAAGAAGTGGAGGAGGGGGAATCGATGGATCAACGCCAGGAACAGACGCAACAGATGACGTTATCGGCGTCACAACAGTATCAATTACATGTGCTTGAGCAACCAGCAGCTGAGCTTGAGGAGGAGTGGCGACGGTTGAAACGACGATTGTATCGTCATTACCCGAATCAGGTTTCGCTAGAGGTCGAGCAGATGGCAGGACATTTGGCATCCTATGAAGACGAGCTTCTTGCGCAAATACGTTTAGAATCAGTCAGACAGGAAATAGGATATATGGCGGAACAACTCATCGTGTATTTAGAAGCGGACGGTTTATTGCGGACATCGGACGAGCAGCTCGCTGCATCCTTCTCGACCGATATCGCAACGATTACAGAAGCACGGACACTCTTACAACAATGTGAACCAGTCGGCATTGCTGCCCGCTCGGAACGCGAGTGCCAATGGTTACAGGCGATCGAGCTAGACGACACGGAATTGATCGGACTGACGGATCGGTTGCGGCATGCTCCGGCGAGTCAGGTATTCGCTCAGTACAGTGAACAGGATCGAGCGCGATTGCGAAAACGATTGACGCGGCTGAGCCGGACACCGGATCTTCCTAAAGAGGAACAATCGGTCATGGCAGAAGCGCGGATTCACCTGTTAGATGGAAAACTTCAGATCGACTGGATGACACTCGACACGGATCAGACGTGGCTCGGATTAAAAGAGGCAACGCCTTTTTTGCGCGCGTACGAACGACGTCGTGTTACGATGCATGCCATCCTCTCGGTCTTGCTTGAGCGACAAGAACGCTGGTTTAAGGGAGAACTGCATCTTGAGCCATTGACGAAAAAACAAGTCGCAGAAGCAACGGGACATCATCCGTCAACGATTGGTCGAGCGATTGCTGAGAAGTATGTCGAGACGGTCCATGGTCTCGTTGCTTTAGAAGACTTGTTCGTCTCACGGACGACAACCGGAGATTCGAGTTTTTTGATTAAACGGCGGATCGCCGAATACATTCAACACAGCGATCGTCCGTTAAGTGATCAGCAATTGACGGATCGTCTGCAAGCAGACGGTCTGACAGTCGCGCGACGGACGGTCGCGAAGTACCGGGCAGCACTTGGTTTAACGAAAAAAACGATGCAGCAAAGGAAGGCGCAATCAGAATGGGATTAAAACGACACAGACACTTAACACTCTATTCACGTCCGGGATGTACGCTATGTGAAGAGGCCGCCATCTTACTCGACTTCGTACTCGATGAGTTTCCGGAATGGACGTTCGAGGAAGTCAACATTGATCAGGATGAAGCGCTCAGTCTACGGTTCTTATACGAGATTCCGGTCGTCATGCATGACGAGGAAATCTGGAGTTATGGCAAATTCGAGACGGAAACGATAAGAAACCGCTTACTTCAAAAAACTTGAGAAACGAGACTTGCAAGGCGAGAAATGGACTGTTATGATAACGGTGTACCAAGTGGGACACGTTATGACATGCGGGACAGAAAGCGTCCAGCTACTTGAGAGGAGAGGGAAATACATGATTCGGCAGTTAGTCCAGATCCAAAAACGAATCGTGCCTGATCTGATCGAAGAAATGCAGACACGCTACGACATCCTTCATTACGTACGACTGATGCAACCGATCGGACGACGTACGCTTGCGACAAGCCTTGGCTTGACGGAACGCGTCTTACGGCGGGAAGTCGACTTCTTGAAGCAGCAAGACCTCCTAGAGGTCGCGACGCAAGGGATGTCCTTGACGGATGAAGGACGAAACGTTCTTCGCAGCATGCACAGCATCATGGGAGAACTCGCAGGGATCTCAGACATGGCGAAAGCCTTGAAAGAGAGACTCGGAGTACGGGACGTCGTCATCGTACCGGGTGATTCCGATGAGACCTTCTGGGTACAACGAGACATGGGGCGGGCGACCGTCGCACGACTCAAACGAGAGCTTTCTTCAGACCATCACAATACGATCGCTGTCACAGGCGGTACGACGATGGCTTCCGTCGCGGCGATGATGTCGCCAGACAAGGAACACCGTCCGATGACGTTCGTTCCGGCACGCGGAGGACTGGGAGAAACGCTCGAATTACAAGCGAACACAGTATGCTCACGGATGGCATCACGCGCTCAAAGTGATTATCATCTGCTTCACATCCCGGACATGGTCAGCACAGAGACGTTCGTCAAGATGATTGAAGAGCCGAGCATAAAAAATGTGCTTCAAATGATTAAAGGTGCTTCAATCGTGGTACATGGAATTGGTGAGGCGAAAACGATGGCAAAACGTCGTCGCGCGTCTGAGGATCTCCTGACCCGACTGGAACATGAACAGGCAGTAGCGGAAGCATTCGGATATTACTTCGACCGAGACGGGAACATCGTGCACCGGGTCAAGACGGTTGGTCTCCAACTGGCTGACTTGAAGCAAGTCGAACACGTCATCGTCGTCGCAGGTGGTCATTCGAAGGCAGAAGCGATCAACGCCTATGTCAAACAGTCGCCAGACATCATCCTGATCACGGATGAAGGCGCAGCAGCTTCGATTTTGAAAGGGTAACCCCCTTTTGAATAATAGATAACTCGCTTTACATTAAAAGGAGGAAAATTATCATGGCAGTAAAAGTTGGTATTAACGGATTTGGACGTATCGGACGTTTGGCACTTCGTCAAATTCTTCAATTCGATGGAATCGAAGTAGTCGCGATCAACGACCTTACAGACACTAAAATGCTTGCACACCTTCTCAAATATGATACGACTCAAGGTCGTTTCGACGGCGAAGTTGAAGTACACGACGGTTACTTCCTCGTCAACGGTAAAGAAATCAAAACACTTGCTAACCGCAACCCAGAAGAACTCCCATGGGGCGAGCTCGGTGTTGACATCGTTCTCGAATGTACTGGTTTCTTCACAGACAAAGAAAAAGCTGAGCTTCACTTGAAAGCTGGCGCTAAAAAAGTCGTTATCTCTGCACCTGCAACTGGCGACATGAAAACAGTCGTCTTCAACACGAACCACGAAATCCTTGACGGAACTGAAACAGTTATCTCTGGTGCTTCTTGTACTACAAACTGTCTCGCGCCAATGGCTAAAGTTCTCCAAGATCAGTTCGGAATCGTTGAAGGTCTCATGACTACGATCCACGCTTACACTGGTGACCAAAACACACTCGACGCTCCACACCCTAAAGGTGACTTCCGTCGTGCACGTGCGGCAGCAGCAAACATCGTTCCAAACTCAACTGGTGCTGCAAAAGCAATCGGTCTCGTTCTTCCAGAACTTCAAGGTAAACTTGATGGATCTGCACAACGTGTACCAGTCGCTACAGGTTCACTCACTGAGCTCGTAACTGTACTCGACAAAAAAGTTTCTGTAGAAGAAGTTAACGCAGCAATGAAAGCAGCTGCTAACGAGTCTTACGGTTACACTGAAGACGAAATCGTTTCTTCTGACATCGTTGGTATCTCTTACGGATCACTCTTCGATGCAACACAAACTAAAGTCATGACAGTCGGCGACAAACAACTCGTTAAAACAGTTGCTTGGTATGACAACGAAATGTCTTACACTAGCCAACTCGTTCGTACACTCAAACACTTCGCAGAAATCGCTAAGTAATTCGAGCAATTAAATAGCAATTGAATAAGAGCGGAAACGATATCAGTCTCCGCTCTTATTGCGGAAAAAAGCGGGAGGGGCATTCGCCCCTCACTATACGTAAGAGACGGAGGACGAATGTATGAATAAGAAATCGATTCGCGACATCGATGTACAAGGAAAACGCGTATTTACACGCGTGGATTTCAACGTACCGTTGGAAGACGGTAAAATCACGGATGACACACGGATCCGTGCTGCACTCCCAACGATCAAACACTTGATCGACGGCGGAGCAAAAGTCATTCTCGCTAGCCACATGGGTCGTCCAAAAGGCGAAAAGAACCCTGAGTTCTCACTTGCACCAGTCGTAGCACGCCTCAGCGAATTGCTTGGTAAAGACATCAAGCTCGTTGAAGAAGCATACGGTCCAGTTGCAGAAGAAGCAGTCAGCAAACTCGAAAACGGCGATGTCGTCGTCTTAGAGAACGTCCGCTTCTACCCTGGTGAAACGAAAAACGACGAAGAGCTCGCTAAAGGATTCGCGAAACTCGCTGACGTCTTCGTCAACGACGCGTTCGGCGCAGCACACCGTGCACACGCATCGACAGAAGGTATCGCACACCATGTCGACACTGCAGTTGCCGGTCTTCTCATCGAAAAAGAACTTCAAGTTCTCGGTAAAGCTCTTTCTAACCCAGATCGCCCGTTCACGGCAATCATCGGTGGTTCGAAAGTAGCGGATAAAATCGGTGTCATCGATCACTTACTCGACATCGTCGATACGTTGATCATCGGTGGCGGCTTATCGTACACGTTCCTCACAGCTCGTGGTATCGAAGTCGGTACTTCACTTCTTGAGGTCGATAAAATCGACCAAGCGAAGGAATTCATGAAAAAAGCAGAAGAAAAAGGCGTTAAGTTCCTCATGCCAATCGACTGTGTCATCACGAAGGAATTCGGAGAAGAAACATATGTCGGACCACGTGACATCACAGAGATCCCAGCAGATCACATGTCACTTGATATCGGTCCAAAAACGGTTGAACTCTATGCAGAGGCAATCAAGAACTCGAAACTCGTCGTCTGGAACGGACCGATGGGCGTATTCGAACTCGATAAATACGCAAACGGTACAAAAGGTGTCGCGCAAGCTCTTGCGGACAGCGATGCGTACTCAATCATCGGCGGTGGCGACTCAGCTGCTGCGGCAGAGAAATTCGGTCTTGCTGACAAAATGAGCCATATTTCTACAGGTGGTGGAGCAAGTCTCGAATTCATGGAAGGGAAAGCTCTTCCTGGTGTCGAAGCGCTAAACGACAAGTAATCTAAGTTCACAAGGGAGTGTTTCTCAATGCGTAAACCAATTATCGCAGGTAACTGGAAGATGAATCTGACGCTCAAGGATGCAGTCGCATTCGTTGAGGAAGTCAAAGGAGCTGTACCTGCTTCGACGACAGTCGACGCAGCCGTCTGTGCGCCAGCAGTATTCTTGGCACACTTGACAGAAGCAGCAGCTGGTACGGATCTTAAGATCGGTGCTCAAAACATGTACGACAAAGAGAGCGGTGCGTTCACTGGTGAAATCAGCCCGCTCATGCTCAAAGAACTCGACGTGACATACGTCATCCTCGGTCACTCTGAGCGTCGTGAGTACTTCGGCGAAACAGATGCGTTCATCAACAGCAAAGCGAAAAAAGCGTTCGAGCACGGTCTCGTTCCAATCGTTTGTGTAGGTGAAACACTGGAAGAGCGTGAAGGCGGCAAGTTCGAAGACGTCATCCGTGAACAGACAGCAAACAGCCTTAAAGGTCTTACTGTCGACCAAGTGAAAAATCTCGTCGTCGCATACGAGCCTGTCTGGGCAATCGGAACAGGTAAATCAGCGACAGAACAAGATGCACAAGATTCTTGTAAATTCGTCCGTGACGTCGTTGCAGCTGAATTCGGTGCTGAAGCAGCAGAAGCTGTCCGCATCCAATACGGTGGTAGCGTCAAACCGGAAAACATCAAAGAATATATGGCTCAACCAGACATCGACGGCGCGCTCGTCGGCGGTGCAAGTCTTGAGACAGGATCGTTCCTCAAACTGTTGGAGGCGATTTAAATGAAAAAACGTCCAGTCGCACTGATCATCCTTGATGGTTTTGGTATGCGTGACGAGGAGTTCGGAAATGCCGTTACGGCGGCGAACAAACCGAACTTCGATCGTTACTGGGGTCAATACCCGCATACGTTGTTGAATGCGAAAGGCGAATACGTCGGTTTGCCTGAAGGTCAAATGGGGAACTCAGAAGTGGGTCACCTCAACATCGGTGCAGGTCGCGTCGTCTATCAATCGCTATCCCGAATCAACAACGCGGTCAAGGATCGCTCGTTCTTCTCGCGTCAAGCGATGAACGATGCGGCAGGTCACGTGAAGAAATACGGTTCAGCGCTTCATATCTTCGGTTTGGTCTCTGACGGTGGAATCCACAGTCACATCAACCACTTATATGCGGTGCTCGAATTCGCGAAACTTCACGAAATCGAAAAAGTCTACCTCCATGCTTTCACGGACGGTCGTGACTGCGACCCACAATCGGGCGCTGGTTTCCTCCGTGACGCGCAAGCGAAGATGGATGAATTGAATGTTGGACAATTCGCGAGTATCTCTGGTCGCTACTATGCGATGGATCGCGATAACCGTTGGGAACGCGTCAAGAAAGTCTATGACGCCATCACGTTCGGTGAAGGTCCAACGACGAAGGATCCAATCGGCATGGTTGAAGCTTCGTACAAACAAGACGTAACGGATGAGTTCATCGAACCAACTGTTGTCGTGCAGGAAGACGGTACGCCAGTCGCACCGATCCACGATAACGATGCGATCGTGTTCTTCAACTATCGTCCTGACCGTGCGATTCAGCTTTCGAAAGTCTACAAAGAAAAAGGTGGCTTCGACGGATTCGAACTTCCAGACAACGCACCGAAGAACCTGCTGCTCGTCTCGATGACGAAGTACTCGGATGCGATCGATACGGACATCGTCTTCCCGCCTGAAGACATCAAGAACACGCTTGGTGAGACATTGTCAAAACAAGGTCTCAAACAGCTACGCATCGCGGAAACGGAAAAGTATCCGCACGTCACGTTCTTCTTCAACGGACAACGTGAAGAACCATACGAAGGGGAAGATCGGATCTTGATCCCTTCACCAAAAGTCGCGACATACGACTTGAAACCGGAGATGAGCGTCTATGAAGTCACAGATGCGCTCGTCGACGCAATCAACTCGGACAAACACGACGCGATCATCCTCAACTTCGCTAACCCGGATATGGTCGGTCACTCGGGTATGCTCGAGCCGACGAAAAAGGCGATCGAAGCTGTCGATGAGTGTCTTGGGAAAGTCGTTGACTTGATTCTCAGCAAAGGCGGCGCGGCAGTCATCACGGCTGACCACGGGAACGCGGATAAAGTCCTCAATGCGGACGGCAGTAAGATGACGGCGCATACGACAGAACCCGTTCCATGTATCGTGACGGTCGAGGACGTTGAACTCCTTGAACCACTCACAGGTGCACTTGCTGACCTCGCACCAACGGTCCTTGATCTTCTCGGAGCGGACCAACCAGCAGAGATGACTGGTAAATCGATCGTATTGAAGAAATAATCCCGTCGATCGAAGTAGCTACAGCACATATTTCTTACACACAAAAGGAGCGAATTTAAATGTCAATGATTACAGAGATTTACGCACGCGAGATTCTTGATTCACGCGGTAACCCAACAGTAGAAGTAGAAGTTTATACAGAAGATGGCGGTTTCGGTCGCGCACTCGTACCATCAGGTGCATCAACTGGTGAGCACGAAGCAGTCGAACTCCGTGATGGCGACAAAGCACGTTACCTCGGAAAAGGTGTTTTGAAAGCTGTTGACAACGTCAACGAAAAAATCGCACCAGAAATCATCGGTTACGATGTCTTCGACCAAGCTGGAATCGACAAAAAGATGATCGATCTCGACGGTACGAAAAACAAAGGTAACTTCGGCGCTAACGCAATCCTTGGTGTTTCTATGGCTGCTGCACGTGCTGCTGCTGATGAGCTTGGTCTTCCACTTTACACATACCTCGGTGGATTCAACGCGAAAACATTACCAACGCCAATGATGAACATCATCAACGGTGGATCACACGCAGACAACAACGTGGACTTCCAAGAGTTCATGATCATGCCTGTCGGTGCTCCAACATTCAAAGAAGCACTTCGTATGGGTGCTGAAATCTTCCACGCGTTGAAATCAGTTCTTAGCGGAATGGGTCTTAACACAGCAGTTGGTGACGAGGGTGGATTCGCTCCAAACTTGAAATCAAACGAAGAAGCAATCACAGTTATCCTTGAAGCAATCGAAAAAGCTGGCTACAAAGCAGGCGAAGATGTTTACCTTGCAATGGACGTCGCTTCTTCTGAGTTCTACGATAAAGCAGCTGGAAAATACAACCTCGCTGGCGAAGGCAAAGTTCTCTCAACAGAAGAGCTTGTTGAATTCTACGCACAACTCGTCGACAAATACCCAATCATCTCAATCGAAGATGGCTGTGACGAAAACGACTGGGATGGTCACAAACTTCTTACAGATCGTATCGGACACAAAGTTCAACTCGTTGGGGATGACTTGTTCGTAACGAACACTGAGAAATTGGCTGAAGGTATCGAAAAAGGCATCGCTAACTCGATCCTCATCAAAGTTAACCAAATCGGTACGTTGACTGAAACATTCGACGCAATCGAAATGGCTAAAAAAGCTGGTTACACAGCTGTCGTTTCTCACCGTTCTGGTGAAACTGAAGATTCAACGATCGCTGACATCGCTGTTGCGACAAACGCTGGTCAAATCAAAACGGGTTCACTTTCACGTACAGACCGTATCGCGAAATACAACCAACTTCTCCGCATCGAAGACATGCTTTCAGACGTTGCTGTCTACGACGGAATCAAATCATTCTACAACCTCAAGAAGTAATTTCAGGTTGATGGTTTAAACTAAGCATAAGGAAAACCTCCTATTCGTGTGATACGTACACACGGATAGGAGGTTTTTTTGTGTATCAAGCGATGTCAAACATGAAAAGCACTTTTGTCATTAAAACTATACTGAACTGTCAAAAAATTGATTCATCCTAGTAGATGACTAAAATGTTATACTCATAAATAAGTGCAAATTAAATAGTTATAGGCATTAATTACATCTTGCTCGATGAAGATGACAAATACGTCTAAAGGAGATACGATCATGCTAAATTCAGATTTAGATATCCGTTTAGAACCACGCATTCAAGAGTTATATCGACTACACAAGGAGCGTTCAGCCAACATCGACTGGAGCTACCACGAATTCATTCCGTGGGATAAGGCGATGTCGTTCAAACGCGTTCCTTGGGATGAAAGCCAAGTCACGCTTCCGGAAGGTGTCATCGTTGCAATCGAGACGGCCTTACTGACAGAGGTCAACTTACCGTGGTATACGTCGCACTTAGACTATACGTTCAAGAACTCGATGGAAGTCATCAATGACTTCGTCCGGACATGGACAGCAGAAGAAGATCAGCACTCGAACTTACTCGAGACGTATTTACTCGTCACGCGAAACGTCAATCCAACGCGACTTCATCAATTAAGAAGAC
Source organism: Exiguobacterium sp. FSL W8-0210 (assembly GCF_038006045.1). Lineage (NCBI taxonomy): Bacteria > Bacillati > Bacillota > Bacilli > Caryophanales > Exiguobacterium > Exiguobacterium sp. FSL W8-0210. The sequence goes on along the minus strand of NZ_JBBOUK010000001.1, from coordinate 2,434,468 downwards.
GCGTCGTTGAAAACGGCTGGTTCCCGGACTTCACGAACCCGTTAGCGACAATGGCATATACGTCACTGCAAGAGTTAGCGACACTCGTCTTCTATAACAACGTCGCGAAAATCGCAGGGGCACACGATAAAGACTTAGCAACGCTACTCCGTCGTCTAGCGAAGGACGAAGCACTGCATTACGCGTTCTATCGTGACACGGTCAAAGCACACCTAGAGCTCGATCCGAACTTCATCGTCTTCTTCGAAGACGTCATCATCAACTTCTCGATGCCAGGTGCTGTCATGCCGGACTTCACGGAACGGATGAAGACGATTGCTGTTGATACGAACTATGGACCACTCCAATACTTCGACCAAGTATTAGACGTCGTCGTCAAATTCTGGGGCATCGCTGATTTAGAACCGACAAGCGAAGAAGCGAAACAATCTCAAGCGAACATCATGAAGTATCATGGACGTTTGAAGCGTATCAAGGAACGTCAAGAGCGCCAACTCGAAAAAGCGAAGATTGACGCGTAAGGGGGAATGAAGATGAAGTGTGAAATCTGTGGAACTGAAACGAACAACCAAGTCAGTTACTTGGAACTCGACACGTGGGAATTCAACTCATTGAACAAAGAAGTAAAAGATTTTTATCCGATCTGTTTTGATTGCTTCGATAAGCATACGAACCAGTTCATCGATCAAGAGATGGATCTCGAATTACGTAAAAAACGTTCGCAAATGGTCAACAAAGAAGTAGAAGCTGAAATCGAAGCGATTCTTGAGGTTGAGAATTAAGTCGTCTTTACCATACGCGAAGGGAAGTAAAACCGGTAGTGCTTTGGCGCTATCGGTTTTTTATTATCACTAAAAAAGCAGTTATCTCTTGCTTCACATGTTTTGTGAAAGAAGAAATAGCTGCTTTTAACATGAAGTCAGTCTTCGATGAATGTAACGAGATAATGATGGGCAGAATGAAGCGGTGCATGGGTCATGAAAAAGTCCGGGAGATCGACATCGATTCCCAATTCGCGCAGTGTATCCGGATCCAAACATTCCTGAATCAAACGTTTGATGTCTTGTAACAGTTCATCGTGCAAGTTCGCTTCCTTCGGAAAGGCACGTTTCGCGTCATCGCGCAACAATAGCACAATAGGTGGTAGACCTCGTAAGAGATCGACCTGAAGGGGCTGCTGATGACGTTCGAAATAATCATTCAGACAACTGACGACCTTCATCGAGTGTTCTTCTTTCATCCGATCCCAACTCTCTGTATGTGACTGTAACTCTCTAGCTATTCCCTAATTGAAGCGAGGATATGCAGGGAAACTGGAAATCAAGCATTACGAGGACGCTGTTCGGGGTAGAACTAGAGGGAAGGGGGAATCGACATGCTATTTCGGTTTTTGTTTTTAGGGCTTGATACGTCGATTGGTGACATCCCGTTGCGCCTCATCTATTTTACGGAACTCATACTATTCATCGGTTTGTATCAAATCACGAGCCGGTTTTCACGTCAGAGTCTGATTTTTGGAACGGCACTCGGAATTGGCGGACTGATTGCCATCTTACCTGGTGCGCTCTATATCATCCGTTATAATCCGGAGGATGCCGTCATCGATGTCACGTTCCTATTGATTTATTTGTTTGAGCCGCTGGCAATCTTTGCGTTCGTTGTTGCTTTGATTCGACGTTTGTTCTTGGAGCGAAAAAGAGGCGAGAAAGCGAAAAGATGAAGAGCTTTCCCGCAGGAGTCTCCGTCTTTTCTGAAAATCAATCGTCTAGTGCTATCTAATCTGACAATCAATACACTGTAAGATGGCGTGACGCTGTCTTGCGGTGTATTTGCGTATGCATCCAATTACTTTCTTTCAATAGTGTAAGGAAGAGTAACTGGAAGAATTGTATTTTGCAATAGGTTTGTGCAGTGAATTGCAGAAAAAAGTACAGAACTTTGCCAGGCATTCAATTTCTTGATAATGCGTGAGTGACACGATAACTGTCACCCGTGAAGGTTAAAATGTGCGCATGATGGATCACGCGATCGACGAGTGCTGACGTCAATCTTGGATCTGCGAAAACACGATTCCATTGACTGAATTCTAGATTTGAAGTGATGATGATGCTTTTCTTTTCGTACCAGTCTGTTATGAGATGGAAAAGGAGCTCTGCTGACTCTTTGGATAATGGAAGATAGCCCATTTCATCTAAGACGATCAGGTCCGCAGAATCGAGACGTGCGTGGAAGCTACTCAGCTTTCCATCACGCCATGCTTTGGTGAGTTGCTCTACGAGCTCCGAAACACGAAAAAACCGCACCTCCTTTCCTTTACGACAGGCTTCCCGTCCTAAACCAATCGCAAGATGTGTCTTCCCAGTGCCAGGGGCACCTGTGAGCACCACGTTTTGTTGATGATCGATGAAAGAGAGCGACATTAATTCTTCTTTCTTGAGATGACGGGGAAAGTAAATGTTGTCATGCCAACGATAGTCTTCGAGCGATTTGTTATTGATGAACTTTGCTTTTTTTATAAGTCGCTCTGCCTTCGCTTCTTCACGAAGCCTCATCTCCATTTCAAAAAGTGTCAGGAGAAACGTCTCGGACGATTCCATCGGAATCGTTTCGTAAATTTCAGCGACGTAAGCGAGCCGAAGGGATTTGCACATCTCTTTTAGATTCACGACTGCACCTCACTCTGCCACGGTCGATTCAAACTGTCATACTTGCTCCAGTCGACATCGTAGGGGTGCTCTTCGATGTCAGAATAGGCATCGCTTTGGCTCAGTAGCTCATACAATCGTTCATCGATTTCAGTGATTGAATGCAGGACTAATCTAGACCGTAGCCATCCCAGTCTTTCTCTACGTATCATCAGATTTTGGATGTTCAGATACTCTCGAATTCGTCCAGGGAGGTACTCCGCGTGACGTGAATGACCATAACTACGTGGCTTTTTGTACCATTCGTTGAGAATGCTTTCCCAAGGTAACGCCCGTTTCGTCATCATATAAGGTCGTTTTTCTTCGTACAGGATTTCTCCATGACGAGAAATGATTTTCATATCGTCCCATTTTAGGATTGCTCTCACTTGTCCATGTCGGGAACCCGATGGAACGAGAATCTTTGTTTGATCGATGGTCACTTCTCCATATTTGTTCACCTTCAAGAGTTCCTCTCTAAACACTGGAAAATCTTCTTCCGGCAGTCGAAGGAGGTGCTTCTGCTCTTCCACAACGAGATCTTTGATCCGTACTTTCTTTTCGTAATGGATACGTTCCATGTCATCCCTGAGGGATGATGCGAGGCGCCGATTCAACGACTCGAAGTCATTCATGATAGGAGAAGGAACTAGGAAGTTGTAACGGACATAGCCGACCTTGTTTTCGACGCTTCCTTTCTCATTCCCACTGTACGGATTACAGCTTTGAACCTGGAAACCATAGTGCGCCACGAATTGCTGAAAGGCATCCGTATAAACGGCTTCTTCTTTTGTTGTCCGTACTTTAGCGACAGCTGCCGGGAGATTGTCGATTCGTAATTGTTGCGGCACGCCTCCGATTTCTTCGAACAGTCTCTTCAATCCGGTCAGGAAACATTCCTGGTTCTCTGCTGGTAATGCAACCGCAGCTGTTCGATTGCTATATGGCATGGATAGGATCAAGCAATGCACATCGACCGCATGACTATCCTTCACGACTTCCATGACACCAAAATCTACTTGTGCTTCTCCGGGAGGGTGGGCCAATCGTTCGAATCGACTATCGTTTTCTACATCGCGACCTAGTCGCCATTCTTTTATAAATTGACAGACGGTCCGGTAGGACCCTTCAAATCCATATGTACATAAGGTCTCATATAGTTTTTTATTGGTTCGCCGTTGTTTCTTTTTCATCATCGCATCTTCCTGTAGCCAGTCCTCAATCATCTCGCCCCAACGGGTGCCATACATCATGCCTCGCTTGGAAGAAGAACTTTCTTTTGGTAGAAAAGACTCATCGGCATATTTTTTAGCAGTTCGCCAGTTCAGGTTAAGATCTTTCGCGATTTTATTGATGGAATAGGATTTATGGTTCCTTAAAAATTTGATACAATTGATTTCGGACATTGTTAGCATTCCTTTCATCTCCTTAACGTTCTTGTTTCGCAACTTAAACGTTAGGATGAAGTTGTGGGTGCTGGCAAGTCCTTTTCTTTTTTCGCAAAAGGAGTGCAGAACTGTGTACGTTTCCGTCGCACAAGTCTGCACTCCTATTCTGCATTACACAAGAATATTCTATAATGAAGGAGAAGCTAAATTAGATAGTAGTCGGTTTCGTAAGATCCTGGTGATTATAGGGGTGAGTTTCATGCATAAAGTGTTGTTTGGTTTGTCCATTTTGAACAGTGTCTACATTATGAATAACTTATTTACGTACTCCGATAGTTTTCTCAATGCGCCACTCGGCGTAACGACAGTCATTGCCTTGACATTAATGTTTCTGAATGACAGTGTCAAAAAAGATAAACCGTCATTGTACACGAAAGCGACGGATGGGCTAGGATTCATTAATATTTTGATTGGTCTTTCACTGATTGTTTTTATTTAAGACATGATTCAGAGTGTTCAAGTGCATGATCATATGGAGTGATCGTAAGTCTGACGCCGCGTCAGGCTTCTTTTTTATGGTCCAATCCAAGAACTCGAAAAAAAATAAAATATATTTTATATAAAAAAGATTGATGTGTAACCGGTTACACAATATGATGATTCTTGTAAGCGTTATCAAAAGAAAGAGGTGGCGAAACATGTCGACCATCCGGGAAGTAGCGAAAGCGGCCCATGTCTCTGTCGCGACGGTCTCACGCGTCATGAACGAAAAGGGTTATGTCAGTGAGAAATCGCGTAAGGCGGTGCTTCAGGCAATCAAACAATTGGATTATCGACCGAACCGGGTCGCGCGATCGTTGTTCCAAAAACGGTCCGGACTGATCGGATTGATCGTTCCAGACATCACGAACCCGTTTTTCCCACAACTCGCACGAGCTGTGGAAGATATGGCACATCAACATGGTTTTCAAGTCATTTTGTGTAACACAGACGAACAGTTTCAGAAAGAACGCGAATATATCAAGTCACTCGAGGCGATGCATGTCGACGGATTGATCATCACAACGAACTACTCAAACAATCCGAACTATGAAGAACTCGAAGTGCCGGTCGTAGCGTTAGACCGCGTGTTACAAGGAGCGATTCCGACGGTGACCTCAAACGGATACGAAGGTGGGAAAAAGGCAGCTTCGTTCTTACTTGCTTCTGGTGCGACGGAGCTCGCAGTCATCAGCGGTCCTTCGAAACTCCCGACGATCAAGAAACGCCGGGACGGCTTTGAGGAAGTCACCGGAACCCATCTCGTCGCAAGCATCGAGTCACCGTTCCACTTTCAAGGAGCGCTCGATGCCGCGAACTATCTCTTTGATCACTATCACTGCAACGGAATCTTTGCTGCGAGCGATGTCATTGCCGCAGCAACGGTGCAAGTCGCTGCGGAACGCGGGATCACGATTCCGGACGAGCTACAAGTGATCGGCTATGACGGCATCGAACTCGGACAAATGATTTCACCACCGTTGACGACGATTGCGCAGCCGATCTATCAAATGGGAGAACTGGCGGCGAAACTTTTGATTCAGCGGATTGAAGGCACACCGATTGCCGCCGTTCATCATGAGTTGACAGTTGAGATCATCGAACGGGAAACGACGAAACGGAAGGATGAGGAAGCATGAAACAAATCAGTGTCATCGGCAGTATCTCGATGGATCTCGTCGTCGAAAGCAAACGCCGTCCAGGCGCAGGCGAAACGGTCATCGGGGATGCCTTTCATACCATACCGGGCGGAAAAGGGGCGAACCAAGCGGTGGCAATCGCGCGTCTCGGCAGTACCGTCGAAATGATCGGTTGTGTCGGCAGTGATGCAAACGGAGACGCGATCCGCGAAAACTTTAAAACACAAGGGGTGCAGACGACACATTTGCAAACGATTGAAGGTGAACGGACGGGAACGGCACATATCACGCTCGCTGAAGGCGATAACTCGATCGTCGTCGTTCAGTCTGCTAATCAACATGTGCAATTTACGAGTGATGCACTTACACCAATTCTCTCGGAGAGTAAAATCATCTTACTCCAGCTCGAGATTCCAATCGAAACGGTCGAGACCGTTGCTCGCGAAGCATATGCAGCCGGCATTCCAGTCGTCTTGAATCCAGCACCGGCGATGTCACTCAGTCGGGAATTGATTGAACACGTCACATACTTAACGCCAAACGAACATGAATGTGGCTTGATCTTCGGACAAGACCAACCAATCGAACATTGGCTCATGGAATACCCGAATAAATTGATCGTGACGGAAGGTAGTCGCGGGGCACGCTTCTACGACGGTGAGTCGATCGTGACGATTCCAGCGATCGAGACGACGGTCGTTGATACGACAGGAGCAGGGGATACGTTCAACGGTGCCTTAGCCGTTGCGTTAACGGAAGGACAACCGCTCGTTGAAGCGATTCGTTTCGCGAACCGGGCAGCTGGCTTATCCATCCGTGCGCTTGGCGCACAAGGCGGCATGCCGACACGGGAACAGATGGAGGGAGACGCATGAAGAAGCATGGTATCTTAAACAGTCATATCAGCAAAGTCCTGACTGATCTTGGTCATACCGATACGATCGTCATCGCTGATTGTGGCTTACCGATTCCAGACGGGGTCGCACGAATCGATTTAGCACTGGAACTCGGCACACCATCATTTCTCGACGTCGTCCGTGTCGTCGCCAGTGACATGGCGATTGAACAGCTGACACTGGCAACAGAGATCAAGGAAGCGAATCCGGACGTCCTCGAGCAACTAGAAGCCATGCAGATCGAAACGACGTTCGTCTCGCATGAAGAGTTCAAGAAACAGACACAGCAGGCGAAGGTCATCATCCGGACCGGAGAAGCGACACCGTACGCAAATGTCATCTTCCATTCCGGCGTAATCTTTTAAGGGGGTCATGCGATGCGTATCGAGATGACAGGTATCAAAAAAGCATTCGGTCCTGTTCCCGTCCTGAAAGGTGTTGATTTCGAACTCGCTGCGGGTGAGATCCACGCCTTGATGGGAGAGAACGGTGCCGGGAAATCGACGCTGATGAAGATTTTGACCGGTGTCCATAAAGCGGACGCAGGTACGATCCGCGTCGATGGACAGGACGTCGAATATAAGAATCCGAAGCTTGCCGAGGAAGCGGGAATTGCCTTCATCCACCAGGAACTGAACATCCTCCCGGATTTGACGGTGACGGAGAACTTGTTCCTCGGACGGGAGTTGAAGTCACGCTTCGGGATTCTCAAGCAAGGCGAGATGAAGCGGCAGGCAGAACGTGAACTCGCCGAATTGAACGTCTTCATGGACGTTGATCAACTTGCCCGGACGTTATCGGTCGGTCAGCAACAGATGATTGAGATCGCAAAAGCTTTGATGACGGACGCGAAGGTCATCATCATGGATGAACCTACAGCGGCACTGACGGAGCGGGAAATTCGTGCCTTGTTCAGCGTCGCGACGGCACTGCGCAACCAAGGTGTCTCGATTGTCTATATCTCGCACCGGATGGAGGAAATCTTTGAGCTCTGCGACCGGATCACGGTCTTACGGGACGGGATCTCCGTCTCGACGCATGCGATTCCCGAGACATCGTTCGAACAGATCGTCCGGGAGATGGTCGGTCGTGAGATGGGTGAACGGTATCCGGATCGTGATGTTTCGATTGGTGCGACCGTCCTTGAGGTCAAACAGGCGAGCGGGAAACGGTTCGACGATGTTTCGTTCTCCGTCAAGGCGGGCGAAATCATCGGCTTCTCTGGTTTGATGGGTGCCGGGCGGACAGAAGTCATGCGCGGATTGTTCGGTGTCGATCGCCTGAAAGATGGGACGATCGAACTGAACGGACAGTCGCTGAAGATTAAGACACCTTACGACGCAATTCGCCAGGGCATCGGCTTTTTGACCGAGGACCGCAAAGGCGAAGGCTTGTTCCTCGACTTTTCACTGCGCGAGAACATCTCACTGCCGACGATTCGTTCGTTATCAAAATCCGGTGTCATCAAGGATCAGGCAGAACGCGATTTCGCGGAAGGATACTTGAAGTCACTCTCGGTCCGCCACAGCTCGATGGACCAGCCGGCGAAGTCACTGTCCGGTGGGAACCAACAGAAGGTCGTCCTCGCGAAATGGCTCGGGACACAACCGAAAGTCTTGATCCTCGACGAACCGACACGTGGTGTCGACGTCGGGGCGAAGAAAGAGATTTACCTCATCATGAACGAACTCGCTGCGGCGGGTGTCGCGATCATCATGGTCAGCTCGGATCTCCCGGAGATTCTCGGAATGAGCGACCGGGTCTACATCATGCGCGAAGGCAAGATGAGCGGCATGTTGACACGACAGGAAGCGACGCAAGAAAGCATCATGACACTTGCGACAGGAGGACAATGATATGGAATTGATGCAAGGCAAGGTAACAGAAGCAAAACCGAGACGTCTTGGGATCGGACAAAAGCTTGGACCACTCGCAGGGTTGTTCGCGATCGTCCTCGTCGTCTCGGTCATGGAACCGGACTTTTTAACATTAAACAATCTATTTAACATCTTACGACAAGTCTCAATCAATGCCTTGATTGCCTTCGGAATGACGTTCGTCATTCTGACAGGTGGGATTGATTTATCGGTCGGCTCGATTCTCGCCCTCTCGTCAGCCTTCGTCGCGGGTCTGATGACGGACGGAACGTCAGCGTTGATCGCCGTTCTGGCTGGATTGATCGTCGGAGCCGTCATGGGTGCCTTGAACGGGATGGTCATCTCACTCGGGAAAGTTGCACCGTTCATCGCGACACTTGCGACGATGACGATCTTCCGCGGCTTGACGCTCGTCTATACGGATGGGAAGCCGATCACTGGTCTGAGCCAAGGTGGCTGGTTCGAATTGTTCGGACGCGGTTACTTCTGGATCTTCCCTGTACCGGTTCTAACGATGTTGATCGCCTTCGCGGTCCTCTACTTCATCTTGAAGAAGACGACGTTCGGTCGTTATACGTATGCGATCGGTGGGAACGAAGAAGCAGCGAAGTTGATGGGGATTCAAGTCAATAAAGTCAAAATCATGATCTACTCACTCTCAGGCTTGATGGCAGCACTTGCCGGCATCATCCTGACGTCCCGTCTGAACTCGGCGCAGCCGACGGCGGGGACATCATACGAACTCGACGCCATCGCAGCGGTCGTCCTTGGTGGGACGAGCCTGTCAGGTGGTCGTGGCTGGATTGTCGGTACCTTGATTGGTGCCTTGATCATCGGAACACTGAACAACGGTCTCAACTTGCTTGGTGTCTCCTCGTTCTTCCAACTCGTCGTCAAAGGTTTAGTCATTTTGTTCGCGGTACTCGCGGACCGGAAACAAGCAGCGTAACCCACACTCTAAAAGGAGGATCTACAGATGAAAAAACTACTTGCAGTCGTCATGATGGCATTAATGGTCTTCGCAGCCGCCTGTTCGACGGAACAGCCAGGCAGCAGCAACGGTGATACGAAGAAGAAGACGAAGGACTTCAAGATCGGTCTTTCGATTTCAACCCTCAATAACCCATTCTTCGTCTCGTTAAAAGAAGGGGCAGAACAAGAAGCAAAAGCACAAGGCGCAACACTTCAAGTCGCAGATGCACAAGATGATGCAGCAAAACAAGCAAGCGATATCGAAGACATGGTTCAAAAGAAAGTCGATCTCATTTTGATCAACCCAACGGATTCAGCAGCAGTCGGTGCAGCCGTCCAAACAGCGAACGATGCGAACATCCCCGTCATCACGGTTGACCGCAATGCAGAAGCAGGCGACGTCGTTGCACATATCGCGTCGGATAACGTCGCTGGTGGGAAACAAGCAGGTGAGTACATGATCGAACTCGTCGGTGATAAAGCAAAAGTCGTTGAGCTCGAAGGGATTCCAGGAGCATCCGCAACACGCGATCGCGGTAAAGGGTTCCATGAAGCAGTCGACGGTAAACTTGACGTCGTCGCAAAACAAGCAGCCAACTTCGATCGGGCAAAAGGGTTGTCGGTCATGGAGAACATCCTTCAGAACAACAAAGACATCAAAGCAGTCTTCGCACACAATGATGAGATGGCACTTGGTGCGGTTGAAGCATTAAAAGCAGCGGGTCTGAATGATGTTAAAGTCATCGGCTTCGATGCGACGGATGATGCCGTCAAAGCTGTCAAAGACGGAAAAATGGCAGGAACAATCGCTCAAAAACCGACTGAGATCGGGAAGATGGGTGTCGAAACAGCGATTAAGCACTTAAAAGGTGAAACAGTCGAGAAGAACATCCCAGTTGATCTCGAATTGATCAAACAATAAGGAGATGAGACACCTGAGTCGACGATTCAGGTGTCTCTTTTCGTCAGGTAGAGTAGGCAGGAAAAAGTTCCTAAATCTATTCCTTGTTCCCGTACTTGTTTTTCTCTATAATGAAAGAAGCGTATATTACTGAAGGAGGATCATCGATGATCATTCATAACGTGGCTCTTGTCGGCCTCATCGTCGTTTCCGTTCTTCTCATCATCGTCGTTCTATTGATGTCGGGTCGTACGACCGGACTCGGAGCATTGACGGGTGGAGCAGAACAATTATTTGGTCGCCAAAAAGCTCGTGGCTTGGATGCGGTCCTAAATCGTGTGGCGTCTATCTTAGGAGCATTACTCTTCATCTTGGCGTTACTCGTCGCTTTTTATAAGTGAGCATTGAAACGACAGCCGTATGATCGCGCTGTCGTTTTTTGTATTTCTCGATATTCAATTTTTCCGGATATGGGGTATAGAGTTAGAGGGGGAATCATTTTATGAAAATCACTTTACCGAAACCATTCTTTTTCGAAGCCGGCCCACGTGCCGTTTTACTATTACACGGATTCACGGGATCGAGCGCGGATGTCCGCATCCTCGGTCGCTACTTGCAAAAACAAGGCTATACGTCCCTAGCACCACAATATAAAGGGCACGCTGCCCCACCCGAAGAGCTGACGAAGACCGGGCCAGCCGACTGGTGGCAGGATGTCCTTGCCGGATATCAGGAACTCGTCGATAAAGGTTATGACGAAATCGCTGTTTGCGGACTATCGCTCGGTGGTGTCATGTCACTGAAGTTATCGATGAACCGTCCGGTCAAAGCGGTCATCCCGATGTGTGCACCCGCCTACATCAAAAGTGAAGAAGTCATGTATGCAGGAGTCACCGAGTACGCACGAGAATTCAAGAAGCGAGAAGGCAAATCACAAGAAGAGATCGACCACGAGATGGCGTCCTTCGAACCGATGCCGACCTTGAAGGACTTACAGGAACTGCTGCGCGAGACACGCGATTCGCTCGAGGACGTCTACGCACCGACGCTCGTCGTCCAAGCGCGCAACGACCACATGATCAACACCGACTCCGCGAACATCATCCATGATGGAGTCAGTGCCTTCCAAAAAGAGCTGATCTGGTATGAGAACTCAGGTCACGTCATTACGCTCGACAAAGAAAAAGACCAGCTCCACTCTGACATCTTGGACTTCCTGGAGTCATTGAACTGGAGCAAGTAACTGGAGGTGTCACGTTGGAATTACGTGAACGAATACTAACGGTCATCACGACGGAAGAACGTCCGTTGTCGATTGATCAATTAACGAAAAAACTAGAACTAGCGGATACGGAAACATTCAAGGAATTGATCCGGACGCTAAACGCAATGGAAGACGAAGCATTGATCGCCCGGACACGCTCGAACAAGTACGGAACGCTCGCGCAAATCGGTCAAGTCGCTGGGAAGATTTCCGTCCACCAACGCGGGTTCGGTTTCGTCTCACCGGAAGACGGCTCAGAAGGCGATATCTTCTTACCGGCACCGGAACTGAAGAACGTCTATAACGGCGACCGTGTCCTCGTCAAAGTGTTTGCCGAGTCAAACGGCGGCGATCGTCGCGAAGGGAAACTGCTCAAGATTCTCTCACGCGGACCAGCTGATTTCGTGGGAACGTTCGTCAGTCCAAAAGGACGAATTGAATCGATTGCTTACATTGAACCGGATGATACGAAGCTGACGTTCTTACCGGTCGTCGCGAACGACGATACACTCGGTGCCGTCGATGGCCATAAAGTCCTCGCCCGGATCACGAAGTATCCAGACGGTCGCTACGCCGGAACGGCAAAAGTCTTAAAAATCATCGGTCACAAGAATGACCCAGGCGTCGACATCTTGTCGATCGTCCATAAGCACGGCATCAACGTCGATTTCTCATCGGAAGCAATCGCTGAAGCGAACGCTGTACCGGATCAGATCGATGAGAAAGACTTAGTCGGACGCGTTGATCTACGGAACGAATTGACGGTGACGATTGACGGGGCAGACGCAAAAGACCTCGATGATGCGGTTCACGTCAAAAAGTTAGCGAACGGTAACTTCGAGCTTGGTGTCCACATCGCCGACGTCTCGCATTACGTCAAAGAAGATTCAGCACTCGACGAAGAAGCGCGTGAGCGCGGAACGAGTGTTTATCTCGTCGACCGCGTCATCCCGATGATTCCGCACCGTCTATCGAACGGGATCTGCTCGCTCAATCCGCACGTTGATCGTCTGACGCTCAGCTGTATCATGGAAATCGATGCGAACGGTGCTGTCGTCAACCATGAGATCTTCCAGAGTGTCATCAAGACAACGGAACGAATGACGTACACGGACGTCCGAAAAATCATCGAACGTGAAGACGAAGAAGTAATCGCGAAGTACCAAGATCTCGTCGAGTACTTCGACAAGATGGCAGAACTCGCAGCAATCCTGCGCGAACGTCGCTCGCGTCGTGGGGCGATCAACTTCGACTTCCCGGAAGCGAAGGTCCTCGTCAACGAAGAAGGCAAGACGAGTGAGATCATCCTCCGGGAACGGTCGGTCGCTGAGAAGTTGATCGAAGAGTTCATGCTCGCAGCGAACGAAACGGTCGCGGAGCACATCCAGCGTCAAAAACTGCCGTTCATGTACCGGATCCACGATGAGCCAAAAGCTGAACGTCTCGATACGTTCTTCAAGTTCATCGGTAACTTCGGCATCAATGTCGAACGCAAGGGCGAGTCAGTCGCACCGAAAACGTTGCAATCGATCCTCAACGCCGTCGAAGGCGAGCCGGAAGAAGCCGTCGTCAGTACGGTCATGCTCCGTTCGCTCCAACAAGCGAAATACGACATCGAACCGATCGGTCACTTCGGTCTGTCGACGGACTACTACACGCACTTCACGTCACCGATCCGTCGTTATCCGGACTTGATGGTTCACCGTCTGCTCCGTGAGTACGTCATCTACAACGATAAGTCACAGAAGACGCAAGACCGTTACTCGGAAATCTTACCTGAGATCGCTGATCACTCGTCAAAACGCGAGCGTCGCGCCGTTGATGCGGAGCGGGAAACGAACGCCTTGAAGAAAGCCGAGTATATGGAGCAACACATCGGTGAGACATTTGAAGGTGTCGTCAGTGGTGTGACGAACTTCGGGATGTTCGTCGAATTGCCGAACACGATCGAAGGACTCGTTCACATCCAAGCGATGACGGATGACTTCTACCGTTACGATGAAGCTAACTATCAGCTGATCGGTGAGCGGACGAAGCAACAGTTCCGGATTGGGGACGTCGTTGAGATCAAGGTCACGAACGTCAACATCGATGAACGGACGATCGACTTCAGCGTCGTCGGAATGCCAGAGCGGCAGCCGAAGAAACGGTTCGAGTCGAAGACGATCCGCTCAAGCGGTGGACGTCCGGGACAAAAACGTGACGACAAGAAGAAGGACGATCGTCGTGGCAAGAAACGGTCAGGTAAGAGCGACCAAAGCAAAGGAAAAGGATTCTCGTTAAAGAATAAGAAAGATAAACCGCCGTTCCATAAGGCGGTCTCGAATAAGAAACGGAAGCGCAAATAAGCGCTTCCGCATCGGAAATGTGGTGAACGAACATGCCAAAGGGAACAGATTCGAAAGTCTTAGCGAACAACAAACGGGCCTCGTTCGATTATGCGATCGAGGATACGATTGAAGCCGGTCTCGTCTTGACGGGAACGGAAATCAAATCAGTCCGTAAAGGAAAAATCAGCATCGGGGACGCGTTCGTCCGGTTCGACGGGGGAGAAGCGATTCTCTGGAACTCGAACATCGCCCACTTCGAACAGGGGAACCGCTATAACCATGAACAGCTCCGTCCGCGGAAACTGTTGCTGCACAAGAAACAGATCGCGAACTTGATCGGGGCAGTCTCACGGGACGGTTATACGATCGTACCGCTGAAGGTCTACATCAAGAACGGTTACGCGAAATGCTTGATCGGACTCGGACGCGGGAAGAAGAAATTCGATAAACGTGACGACCTGAAGAAGAAGGATGCGAAGCGTGATATCGAGCGAGCACTACGCGATAAGCAAAAGTATTGAACCCGTAACACTTTTCTGCTAGAATATTAGTATTCGGAAAGCCCCAATTTTATATCTTGGGGACGTTACGGATTCGACGGGGGTAGTTCGGTCTTCTGTGGCGTGTCGAGGGGTCGGCCTCGTTAAAACGCACCAGCCATAACTGGCAAAACTAACACACAACTCGCAGCAGCGTAATAGCAACTGCGGATCCTAGCAGCTGTCGCCTGGTCGGCTGATTTCTAGGGTCTCACTTTAAACAGGCTACGCTTGGACCCTTCCGTCTGGAGGGAAAGAGAAGAGATAGAATCAGACTGGTCGGACGGACGCCTGTCAATTGGCAGCCTGACGACGAGATCCCAATAAATTGACTACACACGTAGAAGCTTAAGTATACGATGCCTTCGGACGTGGGTTCGACTCCCACCGTCTCCATACGACGAAATCAGCGGATTTCAAGAAAAGTGTCACACCAATTTAGGTGTGGCACTTTTTACTTGAAAATTAAAGTATCTTTAGATTTATCATAAAAATACAAGTTATTAATACATATGATTAAATACAAATACATTTATTAAATTAAGTACCTAAATTAAAAATATAAAATCTTTATTCACAGTTTGTGATTTTTATGGATATAAAGTAAAATAATAGTGTTGCGTATTGATTAGAAACGCAAAGGAATTGTTTCAACTTGTCAACCAGATAGTCTCCTGAGACGTCAAGCAACACGGCGGCGACCCAGTAGAAGATTCTGTTCGTCATTTCTGAATCATCTCCTATATTCATCACAAGTATCACATGATGATTACACAATAATTGTTTATTTGGGTCCGATTGCTGTTTTCATCCTAATGATTAGAATAGTGATTGATTTTTATTTATGCTGAGAAGGCGATTTTTAATAGACCCGGTTAATGCCTTCTTAGCTCTAAATTAAAGGAGCCTGTAGTCATGGAAACTTTAGAAAGATTTAAAAATTATCATCCAAAAAATTATTTACATATTGATAGAAAAATTTTTATTGGAAACATGTACACTCCGACTCATAATAAAACAATAAGAAGGCGTGCTTTTGAACTGATTCAAGATAAAGAATATGTTCAAAAGCATGCTTTTTTACCATTTATACATTACAGTATAGATTTGAAAAAATATACATTTATAGAAGGTCATAATAATAAAACTTTAAAAGTACTTAAAACAAGTAGTAATGAATTTAATCAAGGACAATATAAATATATAAAGCCCAAAAAAAGAGAGATTTATTATGCATCACATTTTGATAGTTATATATATAAATACTATGGTGAACTTTTGAATACGTATTATAACGATTTTGCTATAAAATATAATATTGATGAATGCTCGATTGCTTATAGAGATAATAAAAAAGGAAAAAACAATATACATTTCTCTAAAGAAGTTTTTGAGTTTATTTTAAAACAAAAAAATGCATTGATTATTGCTTTAGATTTTTCTTCTTTTTTCGACAATATATCTCATGACGAATTAAAAAAATCTTTAAAACAATTATTGAATGTCGGAGAGTTACCTGCAGATATCTATAATGTATTCAAATCAATTACAAAATTTAGGTATTTAGAAAAAGAAGACCTTGATAGATATTTGCTATCTTTAAAAAATGAAAAAGACATAGATATAGATAATTTAATAAATGAGAAACAAATAAAAAACTATATGAGTATGCATACTTTTAGAAATTTAATTAAATCTAATCAACTAAAAGTTTATCCTGAAACCATAAAAACGTTTGGTATTCCTCAGGGTTCTGGAGTAAGTTCCGTTTGTTCTAATATTAGACTGATACAATTTGATATAGAAATGAATGAATGGACTAAAAAATTAAAGGGTTTGTATAGAAGATATTGCGACGACTTAATTTGGATAATTCCTGATGTCGACGAACACCAGATGGATCAAATAAAAAATGAAATTTATGAAAAAATTTCTAGATATAAAGACTTAAAATTACAAAAAGAAAAAACTATATTGCTTAATTACTCTGATAAAAAAATGACTACTCTCGAGGGGCAATCATCTAAGTTAGATTACTTAGGATTTGTATTCGATGGTAATTCAATAAAGATTAGGGAGAAAAGTTTGTTTAAATATTATAATCGTGCCTACAGAAAAACTAGGGTTTTAGCTAAGAAACACCATGTTTACAACAGAAATGCTTATATGAAAAGTCTTTATGGTCTATATACTCATTTAGGGATGAATTATAAAGGCTATGGAAATTTTATTTCATATTCTTATAAAGCAGAAAAAATAATGAAGGCACTTCCTGTAGATGTTCAAATTAGGCAACAAGTAAAAAGACATTGGTATAAAGTAAATAAAAGGCTTAAAGATAACAAAGAAATGTATGGACAAAATTTAAAAAACTAGTCGTATATTTTAATACTAATTATAATTTTAGATTAATGAGGTGTAAAACATGATACGACGTGCCACGTTGATGGACGGAAAAGCCTTATCGGACTTGATGCGACGCATTGATCGGGAAACGAAATATATGTTGTATGAGCCGGAGGAACGCGTCCTGTCAACAGAACAGGCGGAGGGGTTCATCGAGAAGTTCGGTCAGGCTGCGAACTCGGACATCTTCGTCGTGGACGTCGATGAGCAACTCGTCGGCTATGTGCTCGTCGTCGGTGGTGAACCGAGTCGGATTCGTCACCGGGCGAACCTCGTCATCGGCTTGCTCGATGCCTACACGGGCCGTGGGCTCGGTGCGGGACTACTTGAAGCGGTGGATGCGTTTGCGATTGAAGCTGGACTCATCCGACTCGAGTTGACGGTTCGCAAGGATAACTTGCGGGCAATCGAGCTCTATCATAAGTTTGGCTTCAACATCGAAGGAACACGGATTGCATCACTCTTCATCGATGGCGAATACGTTGATGAACTGGCAATGTCGAAGATTTATACAACCGAAGAATCCTAAAAAAAGATGCTCCGTGGACTTACCTCTAAAAAGAGACGAGACCGCGAGCATCTTTTTTATGGCGATACCTTTTGTTGTTCGAAATCAATCTCCAGAACGTTTTTCGCATAATCCTTACCCCAATCATACATCGCATCTAAAATCGGCATTAAGCTATGACCGTGTGGCGTCAACGAGTACTCGACCTTCGGTGGTACGACCGGATAGACTTCCCGGTGAATGATATGGTGGTCCTCGAGTTCGCGCAGTTGATTGACGAGCATCCGTTGCGTGATCCCAGGCATCAGACTTTTCAGTTCCCCGAAGCGTTTCGTTCCTTCCTTGCCTAAGTGCCAAAGAATGAGCATCTTCCATTTTCCCCCGATGATCGAGAGTGTCAATTCCTTCTCACAGTTAAACTGACGGTCTTCAAAATGTGGCATCGTTCCACCTCCTGCTCCAGTATAGTCTTTCTTCCAATCGACAGTATACTTTTTTGCACTATGTATGAAAAACCGCACTATGTAAATTAAAAGTGCGTACTTCTCAAGAATGCTCCTGCGGATTATATTTAGTCTTGTTCCTTCATGAACGTCCGAAGGAAGTGTCAGGTACGACAATATAGAGAAGAATGGGAGAGATACAAAATGAAATTACAACTCGCAATTGATTTAGTCGATACAGCAGGTGCGATTGCTTTAGTCAAAGAAATCGGGGAAGACAATTTAGATATCGTCGAAATCGGAACACCGGTCGTCATCAACGAAGGGCTCCGCGCCGTCAAAGAAATGAAAGCCGCGTTCCCGAACTTAACGGTCCTCGCTGACTTGAAGATCATGGACGCTGCCGGTTACGAAGTCAGCCAAGCTGTCGCACATGGTGCCGACATCGTGACGATCCTTGGTGCGGCGGAAGACATGTCAATCAAAGGGGCAGTCGAAGAAGCGAAAAAATCAGGCAAACAGATTCTCGTCGACATGATTGCTGTGAAAGATATCGCAACACGGGCGAAAGAACTTGATGCGTTAGGCGTCGACTACATCTGTGTCCACACAGGTTACGATCTCCAAGCAGTCGGTCAAAACTCATTTGAAGATCTTGCGACAATCAAGTCAGTTGTGACAAATGCAAAAACAGCTGTTGCGGGTGGCATCAAGATGGAGACGTTACCGGAAGTCATCGCTGCACGTCCTGATCTGATCATCGTCGGTGGCGGGATCACGGGACAAGATGATAAACAAAAGACAGCGTCAACGATGCACCGGATGCTGCAAGAGGCGTAAATGACACATATCCAAACGATTATCAAAGAACTGACATCGACGGTCGAAGCGATCGATGCGACGGAGACGAAAGAACTGGCAGACTCTGTGCTTCAAGCGAACCGAATCTTTCTCGCAGGAGCCGGTCGCTCCGGCTTGATGGGGAAAGCGTTCGTCATGCGGCTGATGCACATGGGACTCGATGCTTATGTCGTCGGCGAGACGGTCACGGCGAATTTACGCGAGGGTGACTTGTTAATCGTCGGTTCCGGATCAGGTGAGACGAAAACCTTGATTCCGATCGTCGAGAAAGCACAGCAACTCGGTGGAACGGTGGCCGTCGTCACGATCAATCCGACGTCGACGTTAGCACGATTAGCAGACTTAGTCGTCCAACTGCCCGGAGTTCCGAAAGAACAAACGGCATCAGCGGACGAGACGGTGCAACCGATGGGCTCGTTGTTCGAACAGACGATGTTGTTGTTCTATGATGCCTTGATTCTGCAGATCATGGAAGAGAAGCAGCTTGATTCGCAAACGATGTACGGGAAACATGCCAACTTAGAGTGAAACATATGAAACAGATGAAACAGATTAGTTCTCTTCAATAGAAGGGGGCTGACCTGTTTTTGTCTATATATCTTCCACGTATGAATGCGTATTAATCAGAAATTCTTCTTACCCTCTTTTCGTAATTTTCTTGAAGACGTAGTCTCGAAGCATGCGATACTCAAAGAAAGGAAAAAAGAGGAAAAGGAGATTGTCATGCGATTTCAACGGATTGTTGTAATCAGTGCATTACTCGCTGCAAGTATTTTGACCGGTTGTGCAGAACCAGACCAAGTTCCGCCTTTGAATCAGCTTCACACGCGATGGATTGATGATATCACTGCTGAGGATGGTGCTGAGCCGGATGCCATCGTACAACGTATTAAAGCAGAAGACTTTTCAGAACAGGATTCGTTTGAAGCGGATTTCCGTCGTCACGTGACGTTTTACTTTAAGGATGGAACAAAAGCGCATCCGACTGAAGGCGATATCTGGAGTAGTGTCGCCCTCGGGAATCATGCTTACGTGACGCTTCATTATCCAAAAGGAGCAGATCGTATTGCTGTATTAGAGTATACCAAGCAAGAGAAGAACTGGATTTTAAAAGGCGGTTTACATGACGACGTTCAAAATATTAAAAAAGATGATGATTCGACTCGCGGTTTGAATTTACCGTTCTCAACATTCCAAGCGATTATGAGTAGTTCGACTCCTAATGGGGACGATAGTGTTTGGTTCTTCCACACGAAGTCCCAAACGATTCTTCTAACCGTTGTTCCGAAGCAAGACGTTCAAGGCGAGGACTGGAAGGAAACGACACTTGCGAACGGACAGACGGCTTATTTCGAGCAGAAACAAGGGAGAGCGAACCTCTATTACGTCGAGGACAACCAAATCGTCCTCCTGTCCGGTAACGTGTCGCTAGCACAATTAAAAAAATTAGCACGATCGATTGCTCCTGTCGAAGCTGCTGATTTTCCATATTCCTAAACAAAAAAATCCGGACGCTGCGGCATCCGGATTTTTGTTTTACCATTTGAAATCGAAATCAGCACCGACATCTTTTGCGAGATGGGCATCTGATCCATAGACGAGCGGAATCGATAACGACTGCGTGACTTGCAAGAGTTCCGGGTAAGGATAGGAAAGACCGCATAACGGCTTACGGAGTCCTGCCGTGTTGACGTCGAGTGTGAAGTTTGCCTGACGGATCTTCCGTAACGTGTCGTCGAGGTTCGTTGGGTTCGACTCAAGCGGATAGGCTTGGATGAACTTCGTCGGTAACGTCAAGTGACCGAGTCGCTTCGGTTGGTGTGCACCGAGATCCGTCATGACGAGGGCTTGGATGCCTTCATAATAGCGTTCGTGGACCGCCGTGACGCTTCCGAGTTTCGTGACGATCTCACCGAAGCTTTCCTTGCTGAAGTCGACGCCGTAATACTGCTCATCGATGTATAAGTAATGCAGTGAGAGGATGCCGTCGGTCAAGACGTCAGCGTAGCGAGCGATGATATCACGCGTCCCGTCGACATGTCCTTCCCAGTAGTCGAACTCCATCCCGATCCGGATGTCGATCTGATTTTTGTATGTCTCGCGGAGTTGCGTTAATTCCTTCAGGTAGGCATCGGCTGTCGCGAACGACATTCCGGAATCGTTATCTGGCGCAGGATCCGCCACACCTTCAGGTAAAGGGGCATGTTCCGTGAAGCTGATCCGTTCTAAGCCTTGCTCTAACGCACGCTCGATGTAGGCTTCAAGTGGATCCTTCGTACCGTGTGGACAATATGGACTGTGGACGTGACCGTCCCATTTCAATAATTGCATGATAAACCCTCCGATTTTTTAGAATTGGCAAGCAAAGCGATTGACAATGTGCCCAAAACGCGGTATCTTATCGTTAAATAATTTAGCTTGGTACAGTGATAACAAGATAAAGGAGCGGGAGTATGCAATCATTTTCTACGATTCGACTCAAGGATGGAGCGACGGACTATGTCGGTGCCTCGGCAACGCGGCTCCAGCAGGTCATCCGTCAGCTCGAAGATGGACTCGAACAATCTAACTATACCCGATTAATCACCCCCTTAATTGAGGAAATCGGTGGACGGGAACAGATTCGAATGGATTTTACGACTAGTGTCGCGCGTGCACTTAGCGAACGGGGTCGCGAACAATATAAACGTGTCTTCTACAGTGGCTCGGTCTTTCAACCGGAAGAGAAGTTCCAGGTCGGATTCGAGGAACGGGGACAAATTGCAGAAGTCGAAGCGATTCAACTCGCGGTCCGACTCGTCGAAGAACTGACAGGAAAAGAAGTCACACTCTCGATCGGTGATGCCGGTCTGATCGAGCATTTGATCGAGACGCGTGTCGGTGATCACCACTTACGCGACCAAGTGACACAGATGCTCCGTTTACGTAACGTCATCGAACTGAAGCGAATCGCGGGTCAACTCGATGATGCCTTACTTGCGAAACTTCCTTTATTATTCGGACGTGAAGGGGCAGAGACGATCCTACCGTACGTCGACGAGACACGACTCAATGCCGTGCTTGATCTCGCGGAAGCCGTCAATGCCGATCTCGACTTCGGTCAAATGGGCTTACAGACGTATTACGACGGGATCACGATCCACGGTTTCATCGAAGGTGTGACGGAACCCATCCTCGTCGGTGGACGCTACGACCGGCTTTATGAACAATTCGGACAAGAACAACAGGCGTTCGGCATCGGATTCTCGGTCGAACGGTTGGCGGAGGTGCTCTAAATGCGAATCGGAATTACGAAAGGACGGCTGTCGAAAGCGACAGAACGTTATCTAAAAGAAGCTGGCGTCGAGACATGGGGAGCCATTGAACGCGAACTAATCGTCAAACGGGGCGAGCACGAATTCGTCTTCATGAAAGGATCGGACCTGATCCCGTACGTCGCTCAAGGAGTTCTCGATGTTGCAATCACCGGCAGTGACATCTTACTCGAATCGGATCAAGAACTATCGGAACTCGCAGAATTACCGTTTGGTGTCTGCCGGATGTCCGTCTGTGCGAAAGAACCGCTACAATTCGAAGGTGGACGCCGCGTCCGGATTGCGACGAAGTATCCGGTCATCGCAAAACGCTACTTCAGCGAACTCGGTGTCGACGTCGACATCGTACCGTTGAACGGTTCGGTCGAGTTAGCACCGTTACTCGGACTTGCTGATGCAATCGTCGATATCGTCGAGACAGGTGAGACGTTACGGGCAAACGGACTAAATGAATACGAAAAAATCATCGATATCAGCGCTCGATTCTTTACGAGCGAATGGACGTTAAAACGGAAGCGGGTTGAAGTCATCCGCTTGCTGGAGCAATTGACAGAAGGAGTGACACGATCATGACACCGACAAAACCTTTCAGCATCGATCGCGACACAGAACTCGCGGTCCGCGCGATTCTCGAACGCGTCGCAACAGACGGTGACGCTGCTGTCCGCGATTATACGAACCAATTCGATCAGGTCGATCTCGAGGATTTCCGCCTCAGTGAAACACGGATCACACAAGCGTTCGAACAGGCAGACGCCAACTTGATCGACTCGTTGAAGTTGATGGCGACACGACTCGTCGAATGGCACGAACAGGAACTGCCGTCCGACATCGAACTCGTCGAAGCAGACGTGACACGACGTCAACGCTTCGTTCCCGTTGATTCAGTCGGGATCTACGTACCGGGTGGTGCAGCCAGTTATCCATCGACCGTCTTGATGAACGCCATTCCAGCGAAAGTTGCTGGGGTTGAACGCGTCGTCATGGTGACACCGATGACGAACTTAAGTGATGAGGTCCTCGTTGCAGCACGGATCGCTGGTGTGACAGAAATCTATACGATCGGTGGAGCACAAGCTGTCGCTGCGCTGACATTCGGAACAGAAAGCATCCAAGCCGTCGATTTGATCGTCGGACCCGGGAACCGCTTCGTCGCTGAAGCAAAACGCCAAGTCTACGGCATCGTTGGTATCGACTCGGTCGCCGGTCCATCGGAAGTCGTCGTCATCGCGGACGAAACGGCGCATCCGGACCGGATCGCAGCCGACTTACTTGCGCAAGCTGAACACGACCGTGACGCTGTCGCGATCGCCTTCGTGCCAACGGAAGAGATGAAACAAGCGGTGGATACGGAGATCGAGCGACGCTTACAGCAATTGCCGCGTCAAGAGATTGCCCGTCGCGCGATGGAAAACGGTGGCGTCTTCGTCGCTCCACTCGAAACAGCAATCGAAGAAGCGAATCGCCTCGCAGCGGAACACTTGGAACTTGCCGTTGCCAATCCGCAAGAGGTCGTCAAATCAATCCGTCACGCCGGGATGATTTTCCT
Source organism: Exiguobacterium sp. FSL W8-0210 (assembly GCF_038006045.1). Taxonomy (NCBI): domain Bacteria; kingdom Bacillati; phylum Bacillota; class Bacilli; order Caryophanales; genus Exiguobacterium; species Exiguobacterium sp. FSL W8-0210. The sequence continues at coordinate 2,410,857 of NZ_JBBOUK010000001.1, read as the reverse complement.
CGGTCACGAAACACCGGAAACGCTTGGCGATTACGTCGCTGGAACCAACCACGTCTTACCGACATCCGGGACAGCCCGTTTTGCGTCTGGATTATCAGCGCGGACGTTTTTGCGTCACCAGACGATGCTCGAAGCCACTCGCGCAGGCGTACAACGTCTCGCGAACGCAGCGAAAACCGTTGCCCGGGTCGAAGGACTCGAAGCACACGCACAAGCCATCGAAGTGAGGGAAGACTAATGCGATTACACCAAAACGAACGATTCACGACCCACAGTCCAGTCGGGATCGAAGCGATCCAGGAATTGATCGCAACGTTCCCATTAAACGAATATCCTGTCGAAATCATCGATCAAGTCAAGGCATCGTACGCGACGTACGCTGGTGTCCGTCCGACGCAACTCGTCGCCGGAAACGGCTCGGACGAGTTGATCGGCTACTTATGTGCCCGCTACGGCGGACCCGGCATGCCGGTCATCGCCTCAGAACCGGATTTCGTCATGTATCAGTTCTATGCTGACCGCGCACGGGCACCGTTTGAACGCGTGCCGTTACTCGACGAGATGGCGCTTGACGTTGAGGGATTGATCGCAGCTCCTGGTGAGATCATCTTCTTGAGTCACCCGCATAATCCGTCCGGTGTCCTCCGCAAGGAAGCGGACATCCGTCGTTTGCTCGACAGTGGCAAATACGTCGTCATCGATGAGGCGTACATCGACTTCGCGCTCGAACAATCGATGCTTCACTTACTCGAGGAATATCCGAAAGCGATCATCTTACGGACGCTCTCGAAAGCGTTCGGACTCGCATCGCTCCGACTTGGTTTTGTCATCGCGAGCGAACAAATCATCCAAGAAATCGAACAGATTAAATCACCGTACAACGTCTCTGGTCTATCAGCAGCTGTCGGTATCGCCATCATGGCAGAACCGGAACTCGATCGGGTCTTAGAGGAAACGTATGCGAGCTGTGAAGCAATCGAACGGATTCTCGCGCCAATCGGCAAGACGTATCCGAGTGCAGCGAACTTCGTCTATGTCGAGTATCCGGAAGCTGAACGCTTTACGCAGCGTTGTGCTGACGCCGGATTACGGATTCGTTTGTTTGACCAAGCCTTCCGTGTCAGCTGTGGATCACCAGAAGCGATGCAAGTATTAGAAACGTGTGTAGAGGAGGAATTACGATGCGGCGTGGCGCAAGCGAACGAGTAAGTGCAGAGTCAGACATCAAGGTCGAGGTCGATCTCGCAGGAGGTCCGGTTGAAATCAAGACCGGTGTCGGCTTCTTTGATCATATGTTGACGTTATTCGCCTTTCAGGCCCGGATCGGTCTGAAGGTGACAGCAAAAGGTGATACGTGGATCGATGCGCACCATACGGTCGAAGATACAGCGATCGTTCTCGGGGCAGCGTTGACGGAAGCGCTCGGCGATAAAGCCGGGATTGAACGCTACGGTGAATCGCGTGTACCGATGGATGAGACACTCGCGTCGGTCGTACTCGATTTCAGCGGTCGTCCGTTCACGGTCTTCCGTGCTAGTTTCAAAAATCCGAAGCTCGGTGACTTTGATACGGAACTCGCAGAAGAGTTCTTCCAAGGCTTATCACGGAGTGCTCGAATGACGATCCATGCCGAAGTCTTATATGGCTCGAACACCCACCACATGATCGAAGGGTTGTTCAAAGCACTCGGTCGAGCCGTCCGTCAGGCAGTCGCCGTGACGAGCGAAGGCGTACCGTCTACGAAAGGGTTGATTGATCAATGATAGCAATCGTCGATTATGGCGTCGGGAATATCGCGAATGTCGAGCGGGCGTTAAAGGAGCTCGGCGAAGCAGTCATCGTTACGAGTGACACGGAGTTGCTTGACCAAGCAGAAGCACTCGTCTTACCGGGTGTCGGTGCTTATGCACCGGCAATGGAGCGCCTGAAGGAAACGGGACTCGTCGACTTCTTAAAAGAACAAGCGGAAAAGAAACCGTTTCTTGGGATTTGCCTCGGGATGCAACTGCTCTTTGAATCGAGTGACGAAGATGGCTTGACGGAAGGTCTCGGGATCTTACCGGGAACGATCGAAAAACTACCGAGCGACGTCCGCTTGCCGCACATGGGTTGGCACCAGCTGACGAACCACGGCGAAGCGGTCTATTTCGTCCACTCGTACGGCGCTGTCTGTGACCCAGAATGGATCGTCGACGCGGTCGAATACGGACGTCTCGTCCCAGCGATCGTTCAAAAAGGACAAGTCACCGGGATGCAGTTCCACCCAGAGAAGAGTGGCGAAGTCGGACTGAAACTACTGAAGGAATGGAGAGAGACGACATGCAACTCTACCCAGCAATCGATTTAATGAGCGGACAGGCCGTACGCCTGAAGCAAGGAGATTTTGACCAACAGACATTCTTCGGTGATGCGTTGACGATTGCGAAGCGCTTCAAGGAAGATGGGGCGACAGCGATCCACTTGATCGATCTTGATGGCGCGAAAGCCGGCGAACCGTTGCACTTGAACTTGATCGCCGACATCAAAAAGGAGACCGGTTTGTTCGTCGAAGCTGGTGGTGGTGTCCGTAACATCGAGACCGTCGAAGCGTACGTCGGTGCCGGAATCGACCGGATTCTCGTCGGCACGGTTGCCCTAGAAGACGAAGCGTTACTCGAGCAGATGATTGCTCTCGCTGGTGATAAACTGGCTGTTGCGTTAGATGCAAAAGAAGGTATCGTTCAAACACGCGGCTGGCTCGAAGCAAGCGGTTGGACGCTTGAAGAGGCAATGACACACCTGATCGGCAAAGGCATCAAGACGTTCCTGTATACAGACATTTCGCGTGACGGAATGATGATGGGACCGGACGTTGATGGACTCGATCGCTTGAAACGGGAAGGGGTCGAATTGATTGCTTCTGGTGGTGTGACGACAGTCGATGACGTCGCGCGCCTCAAAGAGATCGGGATGGACGGAGCGGTCGTCGGTCGGGCGTTACTCGACGGATCACTCGCCTTAAAAGAGGTGTTACGCGTATGTTGATGAAGCGGATCATTCCCTGTCTTGACGTCAAGGAAGGACGTGTCGTCAAAGGGGTCAAATTCCAGAACTTACGTGATCTTGGTGACCCGGTCGCCGTCGCGAAATACTATTACGAGCAAGGGGCGGACGAACTCGTTCTGCTTGATATCTCAGCAACACAAGAAGGGCGCGAGACGATGCTTGATATCGTCGAACGCGTCGCAGAAGTCATCTACATGCCGTTTACGGTCGGTGGCGGAATCAAGACGATCGAAGACGCGAAACGCTTGATTCGTGCCGGTGCTGACAAAGTCTCACTCAACTCATCAGCGCTTCAAAATCCACAACTGATTCAAGAAGTCAGCCGCCTGTTCGGTGTCCAAGCGACAGTCGTCGCAATCGATGCGAAACAGACCGGCGACTCATGGGGTGTCTTCTCACACGGGGGAACACAACCCGTCGGACGTGACGCGATCGAGTGGGCGCAGGAAGCCGTTGCCCTGGGTGCCGGTGAATTACTCGTCACTTCAATGGACGCTGACGGAACAAAAGACGGCTATGATCTCGCCTTAATCCGTCGTCTGCGTGAAGTCGTCAACGTGCCGATCATTGCTTCCGGTGGGGTCGGAACGCTCGATCACTTAGCGGAAGGACTAGAGGCAGGCGCTGACGCGGCTCTTGCTGCTTCAATCTTCCATGAAGCGACATACACGATGCCGGAAACGAAAGCTTACCTCAAAGAACGGGGAGTCGAAGTCCGATGACGACATTGAATTTTTCAAAAGGACTCGTCGCTGCCGTCGTCGTCGACGAGCAGACGAACGATGTCTTGATGGTCGGCTTCATGGACCAAGCCGCTTATGATAAGACGCTTGCGACCGGTCTTGTCACCTTCTTCTCGCGGACGAAGAATCGTCTCTGGACGAAAGGGGAAACGAGCGGGAACACGCTTGAACTCAAACGGATGTGGATTGACTGTGATCAAGATAGTCTCTTGATCACGGTCAAAGCGAATGGTCCGACATGCCATACAGGAAATCGTAGTTGTTTCTATACGGAAGTGGAGGTGCCCGATGTTATACGAACTGGAACAGACGGTCAAAGCGAAGATTGACGCGAAAGAAGCAGAATCCTATACGAACTATTTGATTGCTTCTGGATATGAGAAGATCGCGAAGAAGTTCGGCGAAGAGGCATTTGAAGTCGTTCTCGCTGGTAACGATACGTTAGCAGAAGAGACAGCAGACTTGTTGTATCACTTAACGGTCTTGCTCGCTGAGCGCGGTGTCTCATTCAAAGAAGTCGAAGCCGTCCTTAACGAACGTCACGGTACAAAATCGACGTTCAAGGATCGCCCGGATATTGAACAATGGTAAACGACATCCACATCGCAAAGGCGGTGTGGATTTTTGTATAAGCGGGAAAAGACAAACAGATGACGGTTGTCATCAAATCGACAGAATTTTTCGATAGGCACGCTGTCGCTTCAGAGCGTATAATCAAAGTGTTAGTCTTGTGTCATTAGAAAGTAGGTGTTCGGTTGGTTACCAAAAAAGAACTTAAGCAAACGATCAAGCAACAATCGAAAGAAACGATCGAAGAGCTACTCGCAAAAGGTGACTCCTTGAAAGAGGAGATCGCCAGTGCCATTACACACGGATTGGGTGTCATTTTCAGTATCGTCGCGCTCGTGATGTTGATCCTGCAGGCGACGAAATCCGGCAGCGCTTGGAACGTCACTGCTGTCAGTATCTTCGGGGCAACGATGATTCTCCTTTATCTGTTCTCGACCTTGATGCATTCGCTGATGCATACGAAAGCAAACAAGGTTCTACAAATTTTAGATCATGCTGGCATCTATTTGTTGATTGCCGGTAGTTATACACCGTTCGCTTTGATCACACTCCGTGGTCCGCTCGGCTGGACATTGCTCGGAATCGTCTGGGGTGTCGGAACGCTCGGCATCATCTGGAAGCTTTATTCGACCGGTAAATATGTCTGGATCTCGAATGCGTCTTATCTGATCCTCGGCTGGTGTTGTCTGTTTGCGATCAAGCCGATCTATGAAGCACTTGGATTACAAGGATTCTTACTGCTCCTCGGTGGTGGACTTGCGTACTCGCTCGGCGTCATCTTTTACGTCTGGGCACGCTTGCCGTATAACCACGCGATTTGGCATCTGTTCGTCCTTGCTGGTAGTGTGTTGATCTTCCTGTCGATTTTCTATTACGTTGCTCCAGCGACGATGTCATGAAGAAACTACGGCTCCGGGACTGGCTCCCGATCACGCTGTATTTTATGTTTGGACTTGGATTGCTCCTGTATTTCCGGATGTCGGGAATGTTGGAGCAATTCGACATTCAAGCATTATCGGATTGGGTACGGAATCAAGGTCTGACAGGGATGTTGCTCTATGTGCTCGCTTATACCGTCCGACCACTCGTCTTTTTTCCGGCGAGTCTTTTGACCGTCTTTGGCGGCTATACGTACGGTCCGTGGCTCGGGACATTACTTGATGTTATTGGTGCCGGTACGGGTGGATTACTCAGCTTTTGGATCGCCCGGTTGCTCGGTCGCCGTGGAGTTGAGAAGTTGATCGGGAAAGGGAAGCTGAACGTACTCGACGAACGGATTGCAACGAACGGCTTTCTCGTCGTCTTGATCGTCCGGTTGATTCCGCTATTTCCGTTTGACGCGATCAGCTACGCGTCCGGATTATCAAAAATCCGCTTTAAACAGTTCGCCATCGCGAACTATATCGGGATCATTCCCGGTGCATTCGTTTACAACAATATCGGCTCAAGCCTTCGTGATCCGTTCTCGTGGCAGTTCTTCCTCGCGATCGGTCTGTATGTCTTATTCTTTGCCGTGGGACTTGTCGCACAACAGATTCTCAAAAATAAACAAAAGAAAGAGCGTATGTAAGCGCTTTATGTCATAATATAAAGGCAGAGATGTGAACCGATACGGTAAAACAGCCTAGCATTTATTTAGGGGGAATCATGAGTGATGGAAAAAGTACTACGGGATGGTTTTATCTTCTTATCGCAAAACAAGACATTGAACGGTCTCGCCAAGCGATACGGGCTTAAATTCGGAGCAAGTCGCTTCGTGGCAGGGGATTCATTGGAAGCATCAAAACGGGCGATCCAGGAATTGAACGCAAAAGGGTTATGCGTCACGATGGACCATTTAGGGGAGTTCATCTCGACGGTAGCGGAAGCAGAGATGATGACACAAGAATGTATTCGTGCGGTTGAGATGATTGCGGAAGAAAAATTAGACTCGCAACTCTCGTTGAAACTGACATCACTCGGACTCGATATCTCGGACGACTTGATTCGCTCGAACATGGAACGGATCTTAACACGGGCGAAAGAACTCGGTGTCTTCGTCACGATCGATATGGAAGATGAGCCACGTTGTGAAAAGACGATTCAATTGTTTGAAGAATTGCGCCAATCTTTCGATAACATCGGAACAGTCATCCAGTCATACCTCTACCGGTCGGAAGATGACATCAAACGTGTCGGACGCTTCGAGACGAATCTCCGGATCGTCAAAGGGGCATACAAAGAGCCGGCAACGGTGGCATTTCCAGAGAAGGAAGATGTCGATCATAACTACATCAAGCTCGTGAAGTTACAATTATCACTCGGAAACTATGCTGCCGTCGCAACACATGACGATGCGATGATCGAGCAAGTTATCCGTTACGCTAAAGAAAACGGGATTGAAAAAGACCAGTTCGAATTCCAGATGTTGTTCGGCATCCGGGTTGAGCGTCAACTCGAACTCGTCAAACAAGGCTATAAAGTCCGTGTCTATGTCCCTTATGGACGTGACTGGTATGGTTACTTTATGCGCCGTTTAGCAGAACGACCGGCAAACGTTGCCTTCGTTCTCAAAGGAATGGTCAAAGGATAAGAAGAGAAGGCGATGCAACGCTGCATCGTCTTTTTGTATGAAAAATGCATAGTACACCGGACGTCCTCAGCATCTTCGCTTTCCTCAGGCGGGAAGTAAGCCGCGGCATCTCGCATTTCATGCGATTTGCCGGGTCTTCCTCTTCCCTGACGGAAGCATGGCTCATGCTTCCTTTTCCTGTAGGAGTCGAAGATGCCCGGTTCGTCTTAGATGAACTTATATCAAAAAGCGATCGATTCTATTGACGGAAATCGATCGCTTTTGAGTTCTTTGGATAACAAATGAGTGCATTCTCCTCACATGTCTTCACCCGACTCCTACAGGAAAAAGCGCGACGCTTCATCTCGCGCTGTCAGAGACAAACAAGACCCGGATTCGTCATCCGAGGGATGAGGAAGACTGGCTTGTGTCTCGCCTGAGGAAAGCGGGTGAGAAGACAGTGAGGTTACTGATGATGGAGTTTCATCGATCATTACGGCAAAATGACATTTCCTAAAAACAACATGCCTGCAAATACAAGAATGACAAGAAAGATAGAAGTCTGCGGGTGGAATCGCTTTTCTTGATATCGTCGAAAAATGCGTCTTCCGAGTTCAGGTATACCCATTAGAAAGACCATGTACAATAAGAAATATTGCCACCGCTCTAAAACATCAAGTGAATCGATATAAAACAACAGATTGATACCTAACGCTACTAATATGAACGTATAAAAAGTTGTATACGACATCCTATCTTTCCCTCACAGCTGTCGTCTGAAAAGCAAATAAACACGAGAAAGCATGGGCTTGATCCAGTAACCGATGCCCCGTTATGACGGCTCCTTCCTTTTGGATGACCGCTTCATCGAGTAACGTCCAGCCCCGTTCTTTCGCCAGCTGCAACAGTTCCCACGGCATCATCGTATTTCCCATCGCGACTTCCTCACCGTAGAGACGACGATAAGCAAGTTGCCGTGGTGCGGCTGTCGGACCAAGTAGACTGATGACGACAAGCGGGGCGACGCGTTCTATTTCTTCTAAAACCTTTACGGGATGTGTCGACCATTCGAGCGAGTTGACGGCGAGGACGACATCAAACGCATGATCGGCGAATGGCAATGCTTCACCCGTTCCAACGATGAACGTCTGCTCGGGTGACTTCTCACGGGCAATCCGGATCATTTCATCTGAGACATCGAGTCCGACTGTCTGAAAGTCGGGTGTCAGTAAGCGACAGGCTGCCCCATCACCGCAACCGAGATCAAGCAAACGACCACCGGTGATCGTTTTTCGTAAGAACGGCAAAACGGTTTTCCGACTGCCGTTCGTCCACATATCGTCAGCACGATCCGCCCAGTCAGCGGCTTTTTGATTCCATACATGCTCGGTTTGACTCATTTTCAACCACTCCTTTTATTCAGTCTAACAGGAAAATTTGTCCATTGACTGATTTTTTATTGCTACTGAATCATTATTCATTTATGATGAAGATGTAGAAGAAGCACACCAAAGTCGTTCGGCTTCTTTTTTTGTCAGTATAATGAATGGTTGTTCATTCAATTTAAAATCAGGGGGTATATCATGGCGAGTCAAATCGGTCAGCCGACCACAATCCAGTTGACGAAACACATCCAATTCGCCGTCATCATCGGTTCAGGGGTGATGGGTGCGGGCATCGCAGCACATCTTGCGAATGCTGGCATACGGACATTGATGCTTGATATCGTACCAAAAGAACTTACAGCACAAGAAGAGAAGCAGGGCTTGACGCTGAGTGATCCGCGCGTCCGCTCCCGCATCGCACGCGATAATCGCGAAAAACTCTTGAAACAAAATCCAGCACCACTCGCATCGAAAAAATTGATCGACTTCATCGAGGTCGGAAACTTAGAAGACGATTTAGAGCGTCTAAAAGAAGCAGACTGGATCGTTGAAGTCGTCGTCGAACGACTCGATGTCAAACAGCAATTGTTTAAAACGATCGAACCGTTCATTCGGGAAGACGCGATCGTCAGCTCGAATACATCGGGCATCTCGATCGAAGCGATGCGTGAAGGACGCTCGGAATCGTTCAACCGTCGTTTCCTTGGGACACACTTCTTTAACCCACCACGTTATCTGAAGTTGCTTGAGTTGATTCCGACGTCAGACACGGATCCACGTGTCGTCGACTTCATGAAACAATTCGCTGAGGAACGACTCGGAAAAGGCGTCGTCATCGCGAAGGACACACCGAACTTCATCGGCAACCGGATCGGGACATACGGTCTCCTCGTGACAATGGATGAGATGAAAAAAGGTGGCTATTCGATCGGGGAGGTCGATTCGGTCACAGGCCCACTCCTTGGTCGCCCAGGGTCAGCGACGTTCCGGACACTCGACGTCGTCGGCATCGACACGTTCGTTCATGTTGCAAACAACGTCTATGACTTGTTGCCAGAAGGCGAAGAGAAGGAGACGTTCGCGGTTCCGGCTGAAATGCGTCACCTTGTCGAACAAGGAGCACTTGGTGCGAAGACAGGTCAAGGCTTCTATAAGAAAGTCGGAAAACAGATCCTTGAACTTGATCTCGAGACATTTGAGTACGTCGAAAAGAAAGCGCTTACTGAACCGTCGATCGGACAAGCCAAAGCACTTCCGGGCGCAAAAAACAAACTGAAAGCCGTCGTCTTCGCACAAGATCGTGTCGGTGCCTTACTCTGGCCGATCCATGCGAAAACATTGCTCTACTCGGCTCAGCTGACGGGAGAAATCGCAGACGACATCAAAGCGATCGACGAAGCAATGAAATGGGGCTTCGGTTGGAAGATGGGACCGTTCGAGACATGGGACGCACTCGGTGTCGAGAAGACGGTCGCAAAGATGAAACAAGACGGTTACGCAGTACCGGCATGGGTCGATGAGATGCTCGCAGCAGGAAAAACGAGCTTCTATGATGCGTCCGGTCGTCATTATGACGTTGCAACGAAAGACTACGTCGGAGCAACGGTCAATCCGAAGGAGATCCGACTCCGCGACGTCCGGAAGTCAAACGGTGTTTTACTTGAGAACAACGGAGCACGCTTGCTTGATATCGGCGACGACATCGCAGTCCTCGAGTTCACATCGAAGAGCAATGCAATCGGTGTCGACATCATGCAGATGATTGAACAGTCGGTCGATCTCGTCGAGAAAAATCACCGCGGTCTCGTCATCGCAAACGATGGCAAGAACTTCTGTGTCGGTGCGAACCTAGCGATGATGCTGATGGAAGCGGAAGATGAGAACTGGTTCGAGCTCGACTGGATCATCAACAAGTTCCAACAATCGATTCAAAAGATTCGCTACGCATCGCGTCCGATCGTCGCTGCCCCACAAGGAATGACGCTTGGTGGCGGTACAGAGATCTCGCTTCCGGCAGCTCGTCTGCAAGCTGGTCTTGAAACGTACATGGGTCTCGTCGAAGTCGGTGTCGGTCTGATTCCGGGAGGTGGCGGAAACGTCAACACGTACCGTCGACTGCTAGAAAACACACCGGACGGACTCGTCAACATCGAGAAAGCAGCGCAAAAAACGTTCGAGAACGTCGCGATGGCAAAAGTCTCAAAATCAGCCTTTGAAGCGCGGGAACTCGGATATGTCCGCTCCGTTGATCAGATCTCGATGAACCGCGATCACTTGACGTATGATGCGAAACAACTCGTCCTCGAACTCGACCGGACTGGCTATACGGCACCCGCGAAAGCGAAGATTCCAGTCGTCGGTCGTGCGGGGAAAGCGACGCTTGAACTCGCAACACGCGAAATGTTCTACGGCGGGTATATCTCGGAGCATGACTTAAAAATCGCCAGTAAACTCGCACACGTCATCGCCGGTGGAAACGTCGCCTTCGGTAGCCACGTCGATGAACAATATATGCTCGACATCGAACGGGAAGCCTTCTTGAGCCTGATCGGTGAGATGAAGACACAACAACGGATGCAGCACATGCTCGTCAAAGGCAAGCCGCTTCGTAACTGAGGACTGGGGGGATTCGGATGAAGGAAGCAGTAATCGTCGCCGGTGCACGAACACCGGTCGGAAAAGCAAAAAAGGGCGCATTCAAGTCAATGCGCTCAGATGAATTAGCAGGCATCGCCATCCAGGAAACGTTGAAACGGTCCGGCTACACGGGAGCGGTCGATGACGTCATCCTCGGATGTGCCTTACCTGAAGCAGAGCAGGGGATGAACATCGCTCGCTATGCTTCAGTCCTCGGTGGATTATCCCATGAGGTACCGGCGATCACGATCAACCGGTATTGCTCAAGTGGATTACAATCGATCGCTGACGCGGCAATGAAGATCATGACGGGGCAAGCAACCGCTGTCGTCGCCGGTGGACTCGAATCGATGAGTCAAGTCCCGATGCCAGGTCACGTCGTCCGACCTAATCCGTCGATCGTCGACACGGCACCAGAGTACTACATGAGCATGGGGCATACAGCGGAGCAAGTCGCTGCGACCTACAATGTCTCACGGGAAGATCAAGATGCGTTTGCGTTGAAGAGTCACCAAAAAGCAGCGGCCGCAATCGCAGCCGGTAAGTTCGCAGACGAGATCATCCCGGTAACGGTGACGGAACAATTCGTCAATGATGAACTGAAAATCGAAGAGAAGACATTCGTCGTCGAACACGATGAAGGCGTTCGCCCGGATTCGTCACCGGAAGGTCTTGCAAAACTTCGCCCAGCGTTCAGCCTCGGCGGCAGCGTCACAGCAGGGAACTCTTCGCAGACGTCAGACGGTGCCGCAGCTGTCCTCGTCATGGAACGAGAAGAAGCAGAACGCCAAGGGTTACCGATTCTCGGTAAGTTCAAATCGTTCGCGGTCGGTGGTGTCCGTCCGGAAGTGATGGGGATCGGACCAGTCGTCGCGATTCCGAAGGCACTGGACCTCGCAGGCATCACGCTTGAGGACGTCGGATTGATCGAGTTGAACGAAGCGTTCGCTTCGCAGTCACTCGGTGTCATCCGCGAGCTTGGATTAAACGAAGACATCGTCAACGTCAACGGTGGAGCGATCGCCCTCGGTCACCCCCTCGGTTGTACAGGAACAAAACTCACATTGACACTCTTGCATGAAATGAAACGCCGGAATGTCCAGTATGGTGTCGTCTCGATGTGTATCGGTGGCGGAATGGGCGCAGCAGGTGTATTCGAACTAGTTGAAGGAGGAACAGGACAATGAGCCAAACGACAAACGAATTAATCAAAGGTGGCAGTTTCGTATTAGATGAGTTAGCACCAGAACGTCTCTTCACACCAGAGGATTTCTCGGAAGAACACAAAATGGTCGGTGACATGACAGCGAAGTTCGTCGAAGATCGTGTCGTTCCTGTCCTTGACCGAATCGAAAAACACGAGTTCGAATTATCAGTCGGTCTCCTCCGTGAAGCAGGCGAATTAGGTCTACTCGGTGCAGACGTTCCGGAAGCATACGGCGGCTATCAGATGGATAAGATTTCGTCTTCAATCATTACGGAAAAGTTCGCACGTGGTCGTTCATTCGCCCTCAGCTACGGCGCACACGTCGGAATCGGTTCGTTGCCAATCGTCTTCTTCGGTAACGAAGAGCAAAAGCATAAATACTTGCCGAAACTCGCTTCAGGGGAGTGGATCGCTTCTTATGCATTGACGGAGCCAGGCTCTGGTTCGGATGCCCTCGGTGCCAAAACGACAGCTGTCTTGAATGAAGCAGGGACACACTATATCCTGAACGGTGAAAAACAATGGATCACGAACGCTGGTTTTGCAAGCTTGTTCGTCGTCTACGCAAAAATCGACGGTGACAAGTTCACAGCCTTCCTCGTCGAAGGATCGTATCCAGGCGTCTCGACAGGCGTCGAGGAACAGAAGATGGGGATCAAAGGGTCATCGACACGGACATTGATCTTACAAGATGCAGAAGTACCAGTCGATAACGTCCTCGGTGAGATCGGACGCGGCCACGTCATCGCCTTCAATATCTTGAACGTCGGTCGTTACAAACTCGCTGTCGGTGCTGTCGGTTCTTCAAAACGAGCAATTGATCTCGCAGTCCAGTACTCGAATGAACGTAAGCAGTTCAAAACACCAATCAGCTCGTTCCCATTGATTCAAGAAAAACTCGCGACGATGGCAGCACAGACGTATGCGATGGAAAGCTCAGTCTACCGGACGGGTGGTTTGTTCCAAGATAGCCTTGATCAGCTGTCGGAAGAAGAGAGCAAAGACGGTAAGAAAATCGCCGATGCCATCGCGGAGTATGCGATTGAATGCTCGATGAACAAAGTCTTTGCTTCGGAAACATTTGATTATGTCATCGATGAAGCGGTTCAGATTCACGGTGGTTACGGCTTCATGGCAGAATATGAAGTCGAGAACATGTACCGCGATTCACGGATCAACCGGATCTTCGAAGGAACGAACGAGATCAACCGTCTTCTCGTTCCAGGAACGTTGCTGAAGAAAGCGATGAAAGGCGAGTTGCCGTTGCTTGCGGAAGCACAGCGTCTGCAACAAGAAGTGATGAGCTTCATGCCGACAGAAATCGGAACAGCACCACTTGATCGCGAACGCCACTTACTCGCGATGATGAAGAAGATCTTCTTGTTGACTGCCGGAACAGCGGTCCAGAAATACCAGGACAAACTCCAAGGCGAGCAAGAGATTTTAGCGAATACAGCTGACATCATGAGTGCGATCTATGCGCTGGAGTCAGCAATCGTCCGGACGGACAAAGCGATTGCCGACAAAGGAATCGAGAAGAGCGAACTGAAAGTCCGTTACACGGAAGTCTTCGCACAACAAGCGTTCGAAGCTGTCGAGCGTGATGCGAAAGAGACACTCTACGCGGCAGCAAGCGGCGACGAACTCCGGATGTTGCTCTCGGCACTCAAAAAATTCAGCCGTTACCAGCCGATCAACGTCATCGGTACGAAACGCGACATCGCAAAACGCCTCATCGAGTCAAACAAATATACGGTCTAAGTCAGGTTTACCGCTTCGCCTTTGCAGGGAAAATCTCTGTAAAGGCGAAGTTTTTGGTTGGAGGAGGAAAACGAGATGCGCCAAGAATTGGTTGAACTGCAATTTGCGATTGCCTACTATCAATCCCTTGAACGTTTGTCGCCGGAAGAATGGGATCTGCCGCTTGCCCTTAACAAGTGGACTGTCCTTGAGTGCGTCAGCCACCTCTATTTATGGGACCGGTTTTATTACGATCATGCCATCTCGAAGTTACCGGATGAACCGCTGACACTGGTCGAGACGGATTTTGATCAGTTCAATCGACTGGCGGTCGAATATGCGCATCATATCGATCCGCTTGCTTTGTTAAAAAAAGCGATCAGCGTCCGGCGTGATATCGTCGATCACCTCAATCGTCTGTCTGATGAGCAATTTGCGGCGACCTATGAGAATTTCCGACCGCAAGAATTCGTCGAATCGTTCGTTGCCCATGACGCCCATCATCAAGATCAGATTGACAGGGCGCTCGCACGCTTGAAGCAGAAGTGATCCATCTGCTACTCTTGAAGGTGAGGTGAGAAACATGACAAAAACAGTCACGATGTACGGCTATCCGAAATGTAGTACGTGCGTCAAAGCAAAAAAAGCACTCGAACAGCACGGTGTCGAAGTGGATTACAAACATATTGTCGAGGAGACACCATCTGCAACGACGATTCAGGAACTTCATCAAAAGAGTGGAGAGCCACTGAAGAAATTCTTCAACACGAGCGGTCAATCGTATCGTTCGCAAGGAATCAAGGACAAACTTCCCACGTTATCGGAAGACGAGCAATACAAGTTGCTCGCAAGTGACGGCATGTTGTTGAAGCGTCCGATTGTCACAGACGGGAAAGACGTCACGATTGGCTTTAAAGAAGAAATGTATCAAGGAAAATGGTATTAAGTTCAGAGGCGATTTTGGTATACTGAACACGTTAGTCCAAATTAGTCCACAGGGGGAATCGGAAATGAGTAAAGTAAAAGACAACTTACGCTATTCGGAAGAACATGAATGGGTCGAAGTATCAGGAAACAAGGCGCGTATCGGAATCACGGATTTCGCGCAACACGAACTCGGGGATATCGTCTTCGTCGAATTGCCTGAAGTCGGGGATACGATCTCAGCAAACGAGCCATTCGGTTCAGTCGAGTCGGTCAAGACAGTCTCGGAATTATACGCACCGATCTCTGGTAAAGTCGTTGCCATCAACGAAAACCTTTCGGATTCCCCAGAACTCGTCAACGAGTCACCATTCGAAGGCGCTTGGATGGTCGACATCGAAATCGAAGATGCTTCACAAGTCGAAGCATTGATGGATGCTGCAGCATACAAATCGATGATCAACGAGTAATACTTAACGAAAAGAGAGTGAACGAGGCGCTTGCGTTTCGTCCGCTCTCTTTTTTTTGTATACTGACGACAGATACCACGAAGAAAGGAGCGACCCCGATGCAAGAAGTCACGACCGTCCCAGAAAACGGGCTATTGTATGTCTATGCACCGATGTGCGGGACATGCGCCATCGCGGAACGTATGCTCGATATCGTCGAAGCGACGGAATCAGGTCAATCGATTCAGAAGGCGAACGGGAATTTCATTCCGGATTTCTTAGAAGAAGCCCGTGTCATGAGTGTTCCTGCGTTGTTGCGAATTGAAGAAAACCAAGTCGTAGAGCGACTTTATGCTTTCCAGTCTGTCCAAAACGTCTTTGCTTTCTGTCAAGAACGGTAAGAAAAGTCCGATTGGATTTTTCTTTTTGTTAAATTGTCGGAATATTTACAATAATCCGTTGACAACGCAGAAATATGAATGGTATATTCATAACAACTTCTAGAAATGCATTATAGGAAGTCTAGCAGAGATGATCGTTCAATACGATTCAAGTCCTGAACCCTTTCTCCCATCCTAAGCCGGTGTATTGTTTCCCCTTAAGTCGTCCCCCAAAGACGAAGCGGTGCAATGAACGGGTGGTGGATCGAAAGGACCGATCAGGAAGTGAACGTAAGCTGGCGATCATGTCGAACAGGCGCCGTCCTCCACGCGGAAGAGCGAACAATTCCGAATGGAGCTGGGTTTTCCTTCGTAGCATTTCTAACCACATTATTCGTGTTGTCGGTTCGCCGGCAACGCCTTTTTTTTGTTTTCTGGAAGTTTTTTCGAGCCGGTCGCTTGCCAGGATAGAATCTCCTTGCTACAATGCGAATAAGGAAAATTACTTTAATTCATATCCGATTACTCGGAATTAACTGGTGAGATGGAGGACGACAAGGCATGACAGTACGTTTTATGGATGTTTTCACAGAATGGGCATCAACGTATGACGAGACAGTAACCGGACATGATCCGGAGTATAAAGAGGTTTTTCGTCGATACGATGAGATTTTGGATACAGTAGCGGATAAAGCGCAGTCGCCGGTCATTGAATTCGGAGCAGGCACAGGGAACCTGACACAACGTCTTCTGGCACGTCACGACGCCGTACTCGCCGTCGAACCAAGTCCGGAGATGCGGGCAATCCTGACGGAAAAGATTCCGTCGCTTGATGTACAGGATGGTCACTTCCTCTCGTTCGAGGCGAAGGAAGCACGCAGTTTTGTTTCGACGTATGCGTTTCATCATCTAAAAGATGAGGAAAAGGGAGAAGCAATCGAACTGATGGCATCACATTTACCGGCAGACGGAAAAATCGTCTACGCGGATACGATGTTCGTCTCAGAAGAGGCACGCCTGCAAACGATTCGCGAAGCACGCGCTCAAGGGTTCGATGCGTTAGCGGACGATCTCGAACGCGAGTTTTACCCGTTGATTCCAGTCATGGAAGAATTGTTTACAGTACGGGGATTCACTGTTAACTTCACACAATACAATCACTTCGTCTGGCTCGTAGAAGCCGAGAAAATGGGGGAATAAATCATGGCACTTCAAAAAATGAACGTCGAAAGCTTTAACCTGGATCACACGAAAGTCAAAGCACCTTATATCCGTGTCGCGGGTTATAAAGAAGGTAAAGTCGACCAAGTCGTCAAATACGATATCCGTTTCACACAACCAAACGTTGAGCAAATGCCGATGCGTGCGATGCACACACTCGAGCACTTACTTGCTGAAAACATCCGCAACTACTCGGATGATGTCATCGATGTCTCGCCGATGGGATGCCAAACAGGTTTCTACATGGCGATGATGAACTTCGACTCTGTCGAAAAAATGAGCGAACTCGTTGAGAAGACGTTGAAAGACGTCCTTGCAGCAGAGGAGATTCCAGCGCAAAACGAAGTCCAATGTGGATTTGCGAGCGCACATGACCTCAAAGGAGCGAAGCACTATGCCGAGAAAATGCTTGCCGGTCGTGATGAATGGGACATCGTCTTCGGATGATCGCGAACAACGTCCGCGACCTCGTCGGAAACACACCACTCTACGAGATCACTTCATTCGATTTGCCTGCTGGTACGCGCATTTTGGCGAAGCTCGAATGGATGAACCCTGGGGGCAGCGTCAAAGACCGCCTTGGCATTCAACTCGTTGATGCAGCAATCGAAAACGGACATGTGACACCAGGCGGTACGATCATTGAGCCGACAGCCGGGAATACCGGCATCGGCTTGGCGCTCGCCGCTAAAAAATACAATCTTCAAGTCATCTGTGTCGTTCCGGAAAAATTCAGTCAGGAAAAACAGACGTTGATGCGGGCACTCGGCGCAACCGTCGTCAACACGCCGACTGAACTCGATATGCAAGGGGCTATCGACCGGGCAAAAGAACTCGGTCAGGAAATTCCGAACAGTTACGTTCCGTTACAATTCGAAAACGAAGAGAACCCAGTCACGTATCAGCGGACACTCGGTCCTGAGCTGATTGCGGACTTGCCGCACATCGACTGGTTCGTTGCCGGTTGTGGTTCAGGTGGTACGTTCGCCGGAACAGCGGACTTCTTAAAACAACGTCTCGGTACAAAAGCAGCGATCGTCGAACCGGAAGGCTCCGTCTTAAATGGTGGTCCAGCCGGTCCGCATAAGACAGAAGGCATTGGAACAGCGAAATGGCCAAGTCTCGTTCCGCGTGAACTCGTCGACGAGATTCATACGATTTCTGACCGCGATGCATTTGACGCGGTTCATACACTCGCTGCTCGCGAAGGATTACTCGTTGGTAGTTCAGCAGGTGCAGCGCTCGTTGCTGCGCTTGATATCGCGAAGCGTCACCCCGGCAGTACGATCGTCACCGTCTTCGCAGACAGTGCCGAACGCTACTTAAGCCAACAAATCTTTGAAAAGGTGGACGAAACTCATGCGTAAGAAGACAGCATTGATTCATGGAGGAACAGGTGTCGACCGGGCAACAGGAGCCGTCACACCTCCGATCTATCAAACAAGCACATACAAGCAGGATAAAATCGGTCAACTTAAGGACGGATACGAATACTCACGGACAGCGAACCCAACACGGACGAGCATCGAACGATTGATTGCGGATCTCGAGGGCGGCGCACGTGGTTTTGCCTTCGGTTCTGGGATGGCAGCGATCCATGCCGTCTTCCACTTGCTTGAGTCTGGCGACCACATCGTCATGACGGATGACGTCTACGGTGGTACGTTCCGCTTGATGCAACGCGTCTTACCAAAGTTCAACATCCAAGTGACATTCGTCGATACGACGGACCTTGCAGCGACGGAAGCAGCGATCCAAGACAACACGAAGATCGTCTACGTCGAAACACCGACGAACCCGTTGTTGAAAGTAACGGACATCGCAGCCATCGCAACGATTGCCAAACGTCACGATCTTAAACTCGTCGTCGACAACACGTTCGCGACTCCATATCATCAACAACCACTCGCGCTTGGTGCAGACATCGTCTTGCACAGTGCAACAAAATACATCGGCGGACACTCGGACGTCGTCGCTGGACTTGTCGTCGTCAAAGATGATGCGCTCGGCGAAGAGCTTCACTTCATCCAAAACTCGACAGGCGGCGTACTTGGACCGCAAGACAGCTTCTTGCTCGTCCGTGGTCTTCGTACACTCGGTATCCGGATGGATGCGATCGAAGAGACAGCACATGATCTCGTTGCGTTCCTACAAGCGCAAGATATTGTCTCAAACATCTTCTACCCGGGACTTGCATCGCATCCTGGTCACGACATCCAAGCGAAACAAGCGACTGGGTTTGGTGGGATGATCAGCTTTGATGTTGGTTCAGCAGCGAATGCAGAAAAACTCGTCGAGGCGACACACTTCTTCACACTTGCTGAGAGTCTTGGTGCCGTCGAGAGTCTGATTTCCGTTCCGGCACGGATGACGCACGCGTCGATCCCAGCAGAGCGTCGGGCAGAACTCGGCATCACAGACGGTCTCGTTCGGATTTCAGTTGGACTTGAGGACGCGGAAGATTTGAAAGAAGACTTAACACGTGCTTTCACGTTCCTCGAAAAAGTTTCTGAAAAAACTGTTTGACAACAAAAATAACCCCTGCTAATATTCAGAATATATTCTACAAACTTAATACCGAAACTCTTATCGAGAGTGGTGGAGGGACTGGCCCGATGAAACCCGGCAACCGCGGATCTAATCCGAAGTGGTGCTAATTCCAGCAGACAAAAGTCTGGGAGATGAGAGCAAATGGTTTTGTGTACTGAAAAGTGCGCGCGTTTGCTCTAAAACGCGCGCACTTTTTTTATTTTAGGAGGGACAGTTGTGATTCGTTTACAAGACGTAGGAAAGATTTATCGCTCAAAGCGCGGAGCGGTCGAAGCTGTCGCGAATGTCGATCTGACAATCGAACGCGGTGAAATTTTTGGAATAATCGGTTATTCCGGAGCAGGGAAATCGACCTTGATCCGATTGCTGAATATGCTTGAAGCACCAACGAGTGGTTCGATCCAAATCGATGGTGTTGAAATGACATCACTAAAACCAAAGGAATTACGAGGCGTCCGTAAGAATGTCTCGATGGTCTTCCAACATTTCAACTTATTGTGGTCACGAACAGTTGAAGAGAACATCATGTTCCCACTCGAGCTCGGTGGCTTCCCGAAAGCACACCGCAAGGAACGGGTAGCGGAACTGATCCAACTCGTTGGTTTGGACGGACGCGAAAAAGCCTATCCGTCACAATTATCCGGTGGTCAAAAACAACGTGTCGGTATCGCTCGGGCACTGGCATCGAACCCGGACGTTCTCTTATGTGACGAGGCAACAAGTGCACTCGATCCGAAGACGACGGACTCAATCCTTGAGTTACTCGTTGACATCAATGAAAAACTGAAACTGACGATCGTCTTGATCACACACGAGATGCACGTCATTCAAAAAATCTGTCACCGGGTCGCCGTCATGGAAGCCGGTAAAATCGTCGAGCAAGGACCGGTCGCAGAGGTCTTCCGTCATCCGAAGCAAGCGATGACGAAGGAGTTCGTCAAACAATTGACGTCGCCTTCGGAAAACGAGTTGACGTTCGCGAAACTACGCGAACGGTACCCAACCGGAAAAATCGTTCAGTTGACGTTCGTCGGATCAACAGCGGAAAGCCCGATCCTCGCGGAAGTCATGAAGGATTCACCGGTCCTGTTCAACATCATCGGCGGAAACGTCGGTCAATCACAGGAAGGGGCACTCGGTACACTGTTCATTCAGTTGATCGGGGAAACAGCAGCAACACAAGCGGTCATCACGAAGCTTCAAGCCAGTGATGTTGAAGTGGAGGTGGATCACCGATGATTTCATTCTTTGACAACCTAGATTGGGACATGGTGTGGGAAGCGACAGGCAGTACCGTCTATATGACGGCAATCGCTGGGTTTTCAACATTCGTTCTCGGTTTGATCATTGGTTTACTATTGTATGCGACAAACGAAGAGTTATTGTTCAAGAATCGGGCGTTCTATTCAGTGTTGAGCTTGATCGTCAACGTCTTCCGTTCGATTCCGTTCATCATCTTACTGATCTTATTGATTCCATTTACGACAGCGATCGTCGGTTCGTTCCTCGGACCAACGGCAGCATTACCGGCACTGATTTTCGGTGCTGCACCATTTTACGGTCGGATGGTTGAACTCGCGTTACGCGAAGTCGATAAAGGTGTCATCGAGGCAGCGGAATCGATGGGCGCGACGAAGTTCCAAATCATCTATAAAGTCTTAATCCCAGAAGCATTGCCTGCCATCGTTTCTGGTATCACGGTCACACTCGTCTCACTTGTCGGTTATACGGCAATGGCCGGAGTAGTCGGCGGAGGTGGACTTGGGGACATGGCCTTCATCGAAGGATTCCAGCGTTCTCAAAACGATGTCATCGTCATTGCGACACTCTTAATCTTAGCGATCGTCTTCGTCATCCAAATCATTGGTGATTTGCTGATCCGTGCGATCGATAAACGTTAATTCAAATTTTATTCATATTGGAGGAATCATTCATGAAAGTTTGGAAAAAATTCGTAGGTACTGCCGCTGTATCCGTTTTAGCAATCAGCCTTGCTGCATGTGGCGAAAAATCATCAGGATCAGGTAGCGACGACAAAACACTCGTCATCGGTGCTTCAAACGTACCGCACGCTAAGATTCTTGAGCACGTCAAAAAAGAATACGAAGCAAAAGGTTACAAGCTTGAAATCAAGAAGTTCCAAGATTACGTACTTCCGAACAAAGCGCTCGCTTCAAAAGAAATCGATGCGAACTACTTCCAGCACGTACCGTATCTTGAGCAACAAGAGAAAGAAAACAAATCGTATAAGTTTGCGAACGCAGGTGGCGTCCACGTTGAACCACTCGGTATCTACTCGAAGAAATACAAGTCACTCGATAAGTTGCCAAACGGTGCAACGATCTTAACGAGCTCAAACGTCGCGGAACGCGGTCGTGTCTTGACGTTCCTTCAAAACGAAGGGTTGATCAAGCTTAAAGACGGTAAAACGACAGATGCACAACTCGGTGATATCGCAGAGAACCCGAAGAAACTCAAGTTCAAGACGAACATCGAAGCTTCACTTCTTCCGCAAGCTTACAAAAACAATGAAGGTGACGCCGTCCTCATCAACACGAACTATGCGATCGATAACGGTCTGAACCCATTGAAAGACGCGATCGCTTCGGAAGATGAGTCGTCACCATACGTCAACATCATCGTCACACGTGACGGCGATGAGAAAGACAAGCGTGTCACGACACTTCTCGATGTCTTGCACGAAAAGAAAAACCAAGATTGGATCCTCGACAAGTACAAAGGTGCAGTCGTTCCAGTCAGCAAATAAGTTTACCGAATCCGGCATCCTTCCTATATAATGGAAGGATGCTTTTCATTTGTCTGAAACAGGGGTTAGGGGGAATCATATGCAACGCATTCGTCAACTGCATCCGTTGACACTCGGGGTCTTGTTCGGGACGTTTTTCTCGCGTCTCGGAACGTTCATCACGATGCCGTTCTTCGCCATCTACATGACGACCGTCTTGAAGTTTGATCCGGTCGATGTCGGCTGGGTCCTCAGTATCTCAGCGATCGCCAGCCTCATTATGAGTTTCATCGGTGGTACCTTGTCGGATCGGTATGGTCGCCGGGCGATGATGCTTGCCGGAACGATCGGATTCGCGATCGTCTTCATCGCGCTGGCACAAGTCGAGACGTTCTGGGCATTCTTTACGCTCAGTGCCTTGAACGGGGTCTGTCGCTCAATCTTCGAGCCATCTGCTCGTGCCTTGATCAGTGATACGACGGATGAAGCGAACCGGTTGTTCGTCTTCAATATCCGTTACGCGATGATCAACATCGCAGCAGCGATCGGACCGGGAATCGCTTTACTGCTGAGTGCAGGGAACACGTCCGCGACGTTTTACATCACGGCGTTCGTCTATATCGTGTACGGGGTGATGATTGGTATCTTATTCAAACGCCATCCGATCACCGAGACGCATGGTGGGAAAAAGGTGTCGTTTGGAGCAACGGTTCGTCTGTTGCGGACGGATATCGCCTTTACACTGGCACTTGCCGGCATCATCTTCGGCGTCTTTGGCTACAGCCAGTTCAACTCGACCTTGCCACAGTTCTTGACGGAGACGTCACTCCTTGAAGGCGGTAAGACACTCTATGCGATCTTGATCACGATCAATGCGATCACCGTCTTAATCGTCCAATATCCGATCATGAAGTTTGGTATGAAGACGTCACCACTCGTCTCGATCACGACCGGGATTGCGACTGTTGCGATCGGATTGTTCATCATGGGAAATGCGAACGCGATCTGGTTGATGATCGTCGCGATGTTCATTTTCACGTGCGGGGAAGTCATGATGTTCACGATGACCGACATCTTGACCGATCGGTTCGCGAAGCCGGAATTACGGGGTAGTTATTTCGGAGCGATGGGCTTGACGTCGATCGGACAATCAATCGGTCCGATCGCCGGAGGACATTTGTTAAGTTTATATGGAGCGGACCGTCCGTTACCGATTTTCGGGATATTAGCGGGCTTGACATTATTCGGAATACCACTGCTCTTACTGTCACAACGGATTCATCGGGCTTCGACGATCGAGGAACTCGAGGAACCGGTGAAACTTTCGAATGATTCTCAACAAAACGCGTGATTTTGAGAAAAAACAACGAGCGATGACGCTTGAATAATACGCCATGTTTCTTTAAGATTAGAATGATACTAAATTAGTAACGCTCGTGTTCTGAATCGTCAGTCACGAAATGAATAGATGGAGGGATTCTAACATGAAGGCTTCACACTTGAAGATTGAAGATCTACACGTCGCGATCGACGGCAAGGAAATCTTGAAAGGCGTCAACTTGGAAATCAAAGGCGGGGAAATCCACGCGGTCATGGGACCAAACGGGACAGGTAAATCAACACTCGCATCAGCATTGATGGGTCACCCATCGTACGAAGTGACATCTGGTTCAGTCACACTCGACGGCGAAGACGTTCTCGACATGGAAGTCGATGAACGCGCACAAGCTGGTATGTTCCTCGCAATGCAGTACCCAAGCGAAATCAGTGGTGTCACGAACTCAGACTTCCTTCGTTCAGCGATCAACTCGCGTCGTGAAGAAGGCGATGAAATCTCACTCATGAAATTCATCCGTGAACTTGATTCACAAATGGGACTTCTCGAGATGCCTTCAGAAATGGCACACCGTTACCTCAACGAAGGTTTCTCTGGTGGAGAAAAGAAACGTAACGAAATTCTTCAGATGATGATGCTTAAACCAGCAATCGCGATTCTCGATGAAATCGATTCAGGTCTTGATATCGATGCATTGAAAGTCGTCGCAAAAGGTGTCAACGAAATGCGTTCACCTGAATTCGGCTGCTTGATCATCACGCACTATCAACGTCTCTTGAACTATATCGAGCCAGACTTCATCCACATCATGATGGGCGGAAAAATCGTCATGTCTGGTGGTAAAGAACTCGCACACCGTCTCGAAGCAGAAGGTTATGACTGGGTTAAAAAAGAACTCGGCATCGAAGACGTCGAAATCGAAACAAAAGCGTAAGACGAGGGAGGAAGCATGATGACTGTAGAACTGAATCTTGCAGTAAATCGCGAGGCAGTGGCAGAACGTGCGACTCGCTTAGGGGAACCATCTTGGATGGTCGCAAAGCGTCAAGACGCGCTTGATCTTGCCCCAACGCTCGCATTGCCAAAAGTAGAAAAAATCAAGATCGAAGGCTGGAACTTCACAGAAGGTACGACGGAACTTGAAACCGTCACTGGTCTTTCTTCAGATATCGAAGCATTGATCGGCGAAAACCGTGATCACATGCTCGTCACGCGTAACGGACAACTCGTCCACGCGCAAAACAGTGAAGCGGCGAACGGCGTCATCTTCACGACGCTCGAAGACGCATTAAAACAACACCCGGAACTCGTCGAGAAGTACTTCATGACTGAAGGTGTTCAAGTCAACGAAGATCGTCTTGCGGCATTAAACGCAGCACTTCGTAACAGCGGTACGTTCCTTTATGTACCAAAAGGCGTCAAGCTGTCTGTACCGATGCAAGCAATCTACACGCTTGAGCAATCAGGCGCTGCCCTTTACCATCACGCAATCATCGTCGCAGATGCTGACAGCGAATTGACGTATATCGAAAACTTCGTCTCTTACGGTGACGAAGCGCATAACGTCAACGTCGTCACAGAAGTATTCGTCGAAGACAACGCAAAAGTTCTCTTTGGTGGTGTAGATACACTATCTAAGGGTGCCATCACGTATATGAACCGTCGCGGTGTCGTCAAACAAGGCGCGAAGCTCGAATGGGCACTCGGTCACATGAATGACGGTCACACGGTTACAGAAACAAAAACACACCTCGTCGGAAACGATTCGTTCTCAGATACGAAAGCCGTTACGGTCGGTCGTGGAGAGCAAAAACAAAACTTCAACGTCCGTACGGACCATTTCGGTAAAGGATCAGAAGGTTTCATCTTAATCCACGGTGTCCAAAAAGACGCAGCAACATCGATCTTCAACGGAACGTCGATGATCCATCACGGCGCTTCGAAATCAAACGGCGTTCAAACGGAACGTGTCCTCATGTTGTCTGAAAAGGCACGTGGTGATGCGAACCCAATCCTCTTGATCGATGAGGATGACGTCATGGCAGGACACGCGGCATCTGTCGGTCGTGTCGATGAACTACAACTCTACTACTTGATGAGCCGTGGCCTTTCACGGAAGGAAGCAGAACGCCTCGTCGTTCACGGATTCCTCCAGCCGGTCGTCTCGGAACTTGCGATTGACTCGGTGAAAGAACGTCTCGTTCAAGTCATCGAAGGGAAAGTAAACTAATATGGGAATCGATGCATCCATCCGCAATCAGTTTCCGATCCTCGACCAACAGGTCAACGACCGGAAACTCGTCTATCTCGATAGTGCGGCCTCTTCGCAGAAGCCGCTCGTCGTCATCAATGCGATTGACGACTACTATAAGACGATTCATTCGAATGTGCACCGTGGCGTCCATACGCTCGGAACACGAGCGACGGATGCGTACGAAGGTGCGCGTGAGAACGTTCGTCGTTTCATCCAGGCGCAACACCATGAAGAAATTATCTTTACCCGCGGCACGACGACGGCGATCAACATCGTCGCGTCAAGCTACGGTATGGAGCATGTCGAAGAAGGCGACGAAATCGTCGTCACGTACCTCGAACACCATGCGAATCTCATTCCGTGGCAACAAGTCGCTAAACGCAAAAAAGCGAAGTTGAAATACGTTGATTTGACAGCGGATGGTCGCGTGACGGTCGAAGCGGTCGAAGCACAACTGTCTGACCGGACGAAAATCGTCGCGATGGCACACGTCTCGAACGTTCTCGGGACAATCAATCCGATCAAAGAAGTCGCTCGTCTTGCGCACGCTCGAGGAGCCGTCATGATCGTCGATGCCGCGCAAAGTGCACCGCATCAACGGATTAATGTCATGGATCTCGATTGTGATTTCCTCGCCTTCTCTGCACACAAGATGTGTGGTCCGACAGGCGTCGGTGTCCTTTACGGGAAAAAGGCATTACTCAATGCGATGGAACCTGTTGAGTTCGGTGGCGAAATGATTGATTACGTCGGTCTTGAAGAGTCGACGTTCAAACCGTCTCCATATCGTTTCGAAGCGGGTACACCGATCATCGCAGGCGCTGTTGGTTTATCGGCAGCGATTGATTTCTTAGAAGAGATTGGTTTAGAGAACGTCGAAGCACACGAACGTGAACTCGCGCAGTACGCGATGGCACAAATGCGTGACATCGACGGACTAACGATTTACGGTCCGGAAGAACGCGTTGGACTCGTCACGTTCAATCTCGGTGATGTCCATGCACATGACGTCGCAACCGTCCTTGATATGCAGGGAATCGCGGTTCGCGCCGGTCATCACTGTGCACAGCCCCTGATGCGTTGGCTCGGAGCGAGCTCGACGGCTCGCGCTAGCTTCTATCTCTACAACACGAAAGAAGAGGTTGACGCACTCGTGACAGGACTTCGCCAAACGAAGGAGTATTTCAGTCATGGATTTTAACAATCTCGATCACTTGTATCGTCAAGTGATCATGGATCATTATAAAACTCCCCGAAATCGCGGTGCGATCGAGGGGGGCGTCACGATCGACATGAACAATCCGACGTGCGGCGATACGATTCGTCTCCAGCTCGCGATTGAAGACGATGTCGTCCGTGATGCGAAATTTGACGGGGAGGGCTGCTCGATCAGCATGGCGTCTGCTTCAATGATGACGCAACTCGTCAAAGGTAAGACTATCGATGAAGCCTTACGACTCGCGGATATCTTTTCGGACATGGTCCAAGGAAAAGACTATGACGACGAATCGTTCGACCTCGGGGACGTCGAGGCACTCTCGGGTGTCACGAAATTCCCGGCACGCATCAAATGTGCGACACTTGCCTGGAAGGCGCTCGAACGCGGCGTAGAAGAAGGGAAGTAAACTTCGGTCACAAGCAAGTAAGAGGAGGAAATGAACATGGCAAAGAACATGCCGGAAATTGGCGATTATAAATATGGTTTCCACGATCGCGATATCTCGATCTTCCGTTCTGGACGTGGCTTGACGACTGAAGTCGTCGAAACGATCTCGAAAATGAAGGAAGAACCACAATGGATGCTTGATTTCCGTTTGAAATCACTCAAGATCTTCAACGAACAAGCAATGCCAGCGTGGGGTGGCGATCTCTCAGAATTGAACTTCGACGATATCACGTACTACGTCAAGCCGTCTGAACGTGCAGAGAAATCGTGGGATGAAGTACCAGAAGAAATCAAACGTACGTTTGATAAGCTCGGTATCCCAGAAGCAGAGCAAAAATACTTGGCAGGTGTTTCGGCTCAGTACGAGTCAGAAGTTGTCTACCACAACATGAAGGAAGACCTCGAAGAAATCGGTGTCGTCTTCAAAGATACAGATACAGCCTTAAAAGAAAACGAAGATATCTTCCGTGAGTACTTCGGAAAATTAATCCCGCCAACAGACAACAAGTTCGCAGCCTTGAACACAGCGGTCTGGTCAGGTGGATCGTTCATCTACGTACCAAAAGGCGTTAAAGTCGACACGCCGCTTCAAGCCTACTTCCGGATCAACTCGGAAAACATGGGTCAATTCGAGCGGACGTTGATCATCGTTGATGACGAAGCATCGGTTCATTACGTCGAAGGATGTACAGCACCGGTCTACACGACGAACTCGCTTCACTCAGCGGTCGTTGAGATCTTCATCAACAAAAACGCTTACTGCCGTTATACAACGATCCAAAACTGGGCGAACAACGTCTACAACCTCGTTACGAAGCGTGCGATCTGTGAAGCTGGCGCAACGATGGAATGGGTCGATGGTAACATCGGTTCGAAACTGACGATGAAATACCCAGCCGTCATCCTCAAAGGTGAAGGTTCACGTGGTATGACATTGTCAATCGCAATCGCAGGTAAAGGTCAACACCAAGATGCGGGTGCGAAAATGATTCACTTGGCACCGAACACATCGTCGACGATCGTCTCGAAGTCGATCTCAAAACACGGTGGTAAAGTCACGTACCGCGGTATCGTTCACTTCGGACGTAAAGCGACAGGTGCACGTTCGAACATCGAATGTGATACGCTCATCATGGATAACCAATCGACGTCGGATACGATTCCGTACAACGAAATCCTCAACGATAACATTTCGCTCGAGCACGAAGCGAAAGTCTCGAAGGTCTCGGAAGAGCAATTGTTCTACCTCATGAGCCGCGGGATCTCACAAGAGGAAGCAACGGAAATGATCGTCATGGGCTTCATCGAGCCGTTCACAAAAGAACTTCCAATGGAATATGCGGTCGAAATGAACCGTCTCATCAAGTTCGAGATGGAAGGTTCAATCGGATAATTCGTCTTACTCTCTCATCTGCGGATGAGGGAGTTTTTTCATGGTTGGAGGAAAACGGGTATAGGAGGGAAAAAGGAGGGGTTACTATGCGTGACATCGTTTATTCCTTTCAAGTCTCACTTGACGGTTATATCGAGGATGCGTCAGGCAGCATCGATTTCGCTTCACCGGATGCGGAACTGCATCAATACTTTAATGATTATGAGAGAGCGTTCGATACCCATGTCTATGGACGTCGTTTGTATGAAATGATGCAGTACTGGGAGACAGCGGATCAAGAAGACGAGCCGATCATCGTTGAGTATGCGAAAACGTGGCAGGCGCTTGAGAAGATCGTATTCTCGCGAACGCTCGACGCTGTCGAAGGAAAAGCGCGTCTAGCGACCACGTCGCTTGCCGAGGAACTTCAAGCACTAAAAGCCTTACCTGGCAAACAGATTGCGATCGGTGGGGCAACGCTTGCTGCTGAAGCGATTGAGCTTGGACTCGTCGACTGTTATCATGTCGTGATTTACCCGGTTCTCCTCGGAGGTGGAAAACGAATGTTTCCAGTATTTGATCAACCGCAACACTTAAAAATGATCAAAACACAACGCTTCGAATCAGGATGTATCATACTTGAATATGAACGTTTAAATTGAAGCATTGAAGAAGAAATCCCGGATTCTGCTATGCTATGATGAATAGGCAGAATAGAACACGCGAGGGGGAAGAGAGCATGATATATATCGGTGTCACGGGCTGGGGAGATCATGATAGTCTCTACTTGACCCCGCAAGATCGAAAAGAAAAACTAGCTGCCTATGCTGGGCATTTTCCAGCAGTTGAGGTCGACTCGACATTCTATGCGATTCAACCGGAACGAAACTACGAAAAATGGACATCTGAGACACCGGACGGGTTCCGCTTCATCGTTAAGGTCCACCGCGCGATGAGTGGGCACGACCGGGAAAATAAAAATCCGCTCGGACCAATTTTTGAACAATATATCGCGTCGATCGAACCGATGCGTAAGAGTGGAAAAATTGCGGCAATCCTTGTCCAACTTCCACCATGGTTCGATGTCAGTAAATTGCATTTGGAATACTTGCAAACGATCCGAAAATCGCTTGCTGGACTGCCAGTCGCGATCGAATTCCGAAATCCATCGTGGTATTCGGAAGCTTATCGTGAGCGGACGCTCCGTTTTTTGAAGGAACATCAGTTCATCCATACGATTTGCGATGAACCGCAGACCGAAGATGGTTCGGTGCCGTTCGTACCGGTCGTGACGCAGGAGACGGCATTCATTCGATTACATGGACGAAACAAGGCCGGTTGGTTAAAGAAACCCGGTCAAAGCAGCGAAGATTGGCGAAAAGTCCGCTGTCTCTATCGGTATTCGGAAGACGAGCTACAAGAACTCGCAAGTCACGTCCGCGACGTTGCAGCGGAAGCAAAAGATGTCTATGTTTTCTTCAATAACAACTCAGCAGGAGATGCTGCCCCGAATGCGAAACGATTAATCGAGATTCTCGATCTCGACTATGAACTCGCGCCGCGACAAATCTCTTTGTTCTAAATCATCAAGGGGGGCTTCTGCATGAAGTTACACATCATTCACTATAATGATTTGCACTCACACTTCGATATGTGGCCTCGCTACATGTCCTTCGTCAAGGAACACCGGACGTACGATTCGCTCGTTTTTGATCTCGGCGATCATGCGGACCGTGTGGATCCAGCGACGGAAGCAACAAAAGGAAAGATCAATACGCATCTACTGAATGCGTTGATGCCAACCGCCGTGACGATCGGGAACAATGAAGGCATCACGTTTCCACATGACTGGTTAGCGAATCTCTACACGGAAGCGGACTTTCCGGTCCTCGTCTCGAATTTAGAAGCACCGTTTGCCAAACAAGGGGTTATTCACGAATTACCGACCGGCAAAGTCGGCGTCTTTGGTCTGACGGCACCGTATGTTGAACTATACGGTTTACTCGGTTGGACGATCGAAGAACCGTTTGACGTCGCAGCGCGTGAAATCGAGCGGTTGCGTCAAGAAGTCGACGTCTTGATTTGTTTAAGTCATCTCGGTTTCTATCAAGACGAAGAACTCGCAATGCGTTTTCCGGAACTTGATTTGATCATCGGTGCGCATACGCACCATGTCCTTGATGACGGTGTCGTCAAGAACGGTGTCTTGATCACCCAAGCGGGAAAACATGGACAATATGCAGGTGAGATCTACATGAATACGGATACGGGTGAGAAGGATGCGGTCCTTCACTCCTTGCACGATTACGCCGAGGATGAAGCGACGGCAAAATTGCTCGACCGGGAACAGTATCTTGCGGAACAACAGATGAAGGAGCCGATTGGCGAGACATCGGGTCTAGCCAATGACTGGTTCAGCGAGTCGCCATTCTCACAATTGCTTGTCGAGACGATGCGCGACTGGTGTGATGCGGATA
Organism: Exiguobacterium sp. FSL W8-0210; assembly: GCF_038006045.1. Taxonomy (NCBI): domain Bacteria; kingdom Bacillati; phylum Bacillota; class Bacilli; order Caryophanales; genus Exiguobacterium; species Exiguobacterium sp. FSL W8-0210. Next base: position 2,379,604 of record NZ_JBBOUK010000001.1, on the reverse strand, counting down.
TCGCTTGTGTCCCGGCAGGCATTCTGCTTGGGTCACTTCCACCAGGTCCTGTCTCTGCCTTTGATTTACATCGACTCTGCCCGCACCCGATCAATCCCTGTAAGGTGACGATGACCGGTGTGGAAGTCCAAACTTTCCTCGACGAAGTCAAAACAGATCAGTTCGAACAACTAAAGGTTCGTGGTCTCGGTTTCCGTGGTAAGTTGATGGGGCGGATGCATTATGCTGGTTTGGCGGAACATCAACCGCTTGAGCCAACGCGAAACTATACGGTCGTCTTGCCGGATATGTTCACGTTCGGTCCACTCTTCCCAGCGATCAAAGAAATGCCAAAAGAATACTTCATGCCGGAATTGTTACGGGATTTATTGTTTGAACGCTTATCGGAGAAGTCGGAATATAATGAATTGCCTGTTCGCAAACCCTGATTGTTTGTTATACTAAAGCAGATATTAATTGACTTTTTGGGGATGAAGGGGGAAGCGAAACCATGGGACGCGGAGAAATCCAACGTAAACCGGAATGGTTGAAAATCAAGCTGAATACGAATGAAACCTACACAGAATTAAAAAGTATGATGCGCGAGAAAAAGCTACATACTGTCTGTGAGGAAGCAAAGTGTCCGAATATCCACGAGTGTTGGGCGGTACGCCGGACGGCGACGTTCATGATTCTCGGAAGTATCTGTACACGTGCGTGCCGTTTTTGCGCCGTGACGACAGGACGTCCGAACGAACTCGATCTCGAAGAACCAAAACGTGTCGCGGAATCCGTTCGTTTGATGAACCTGAAGCACGCGGTCATCACAGCGGTCGCTCGTGATGATCTGAATGATTTCGGAGCAGGCGTTTACGCTGAGACGGTTCGTGAAGTTCGTCGGATGAACCCGGAGACATCAATCGAAGTCTTACCTTCAGACATGGGTGGGAATTTCGAAGCTCTGAAAACATTGATTGACGCACAACCAGACATCATGAACCATAACATCGAGACGGTTCGCCGTCTGACACCAACTGTTCGTGCAAAAGCCACATACGACCGGACGCTTGAATTCCTTCGTCGTTCGAAGGAGCTCGCACCTGAAATTCCAACGAAGTCGAGCTTGATGCTTGGTCTTGGTGAGACATGGGAAGAGATTCTCGAAACGATGGATGATCTTCGCGCAAACAACGTCGACATCATGACGATCGGTCAGTATCTCCAACCGACGAAAAAGCACCTCGACGTCATAAAGTACTATACACCGCAAGAATTCGCTGAACTGAAACAGATTGCGCTTGGTAAAGGCTTCTCACACTGTGAAGCTGGTCCACTCGTTCGTTCATCGTATCATGCAGATGAGCAAGTCAACGCAGCGAAAAAGAATAAAACAGCACTTCCGATCGACTAACGATCAACGACCGTTCGAGCAGCTGACTCGGACGGTTTTTCGTCTGTCAGGAGAAATGGAATATGCTATGATAAGAACAGCAGGAGGTGGGAATAATGATACAAGTCAATCGGGAACGTTATGAAGTCGTCGAAGAGAAACGGGAAGGCTTTAATGAAGAAGCCTTCATCGGTCGTTTCAGCGATGTCCTTGAGAAATATGATTATATCGTGGGCGACTGGGGGCACGGTCAATTACGACTACGTGGCTTCTATGAGGATCAACACGAGAAAGCGACATTCGATACGAAGATTTCGCATGTGGCGGATTATCTCTACGAATACTGTAACTTCGGATGTGCCTATTTCATCGTCAAGAAGGTCGGATTGGTAGAAGGAGAAGAAGCACCACCTCGCTTCGACGGTTCTTCATCCAATACGTTGAAGTTGAAACGGAAGTTCGCACCTGCACCAGACAAGACGGAAGGCGAGTAATCAAACTGTCATACAGAAAAGCGTTTCTAGTGGAAGAAATTCGGCTATTACTATAAGTATCACGTACCTATAGGGGGAACTATCCATGCGAATCGTTGGAATTTACTCATCCGTACCAGAAGTCGTCAGTGCCGTGCACGATCTCCGTGTTGCGGGTGTCGTCTCGACTGATTTAAAAGTCTTAGCGCACGACAAATACGATCTCGAACAAATCGAGGAATTGGCGGATCTAAACAACCAACAGACATCCACGCGTCTGTCGCAGGAAGATCATCGTAATCTATGGCAGGAAATCAAGAGTATCTTCAAAAAAGATGAATCGGTCTCTCATGGAGATGCCATCCACGGAAATGGCTTGACGAAGGAAGACGTCGATCGTGCGAATCATGCAGTCGAAAGTGGTCAGTTCGTGTTACTTGTCGGTGATGAAGCGGATCAGCATTCAGAGCGCCGCGCTCATGACGAGTCAGATAATACGAATGTCTTCAGCGGACCGAACACACTAAATGAACGAAACGATCGTCTCTTATAAGACAAAAAAGCCTTCGTCCCGCGACGAAGGCTTTTTTCATAGACCGATATAAGCGCGAAGATACATTTCGAGTTCCGTTGCCGCATCGTCTTCGACGTCAAACGCCGTTGCGATGTAGCCGGGTTCATCGAAATCATCAGCGCCGATGATTGCATACCGATTCGATAAGAGATTCAAGACGAGAATCTTACCGTAAAAATGTTCCGAATGCGTGATGGCGAGATCAAAGCGACTTGCTTCCCCAATCCAACTGACGAAGCGTGTCTTCGTTTGTTCGACATCATCGTATAAAAAATCACGTTCTTCCATCATTCAGCTTCCCTCATTTCCCTAACGTCTGTTTCAGATTAAAGGGTTTGGGGGACTTTTTGCAAGTATGGTTTACGCGATAAGCTATGCTCGGCGATCACTTTTCGGATTGTCCGTGTTTTCGAACGCATGACGAGAGATGTCGTTTCAACGATATCATCCGTCAAGAACTTCACGCCATCGAGCATTTCGCCTGTCGTGACGCCTGTTGCTGCGAAGATGCAGTCGTCGCTTTTGATCAGGTCGTCGAGCGTTAAGAGTTGAAGTGGATCTTCAAGTCCCATCCGGATGACGCGAGCTGTTTCTTCTTCATTCATCGGATGTAAACGTGCCTGCATATCGCCACCCATCGCTTTGACGGCAGCAGCCGTGATGACACCTTCAGGCGCACCGCCTGTTCCGATGAAGATATCGATTCCTGTCGCAGGAGAAAGTGGTGCGATTCCAGCTGAGACATCACCGTCTTCAAACAGACGGACGCGTGCGCCCATCCGCATGGCTGATTCGCGGAAGTGATCGTGACGCGGGCGATCCTGCATGATGACCGTGACGTCCTCGATCCGTTTATTGTTGTATTGAGCTGCTTTTTCGATGATGACTTCAAGCGGGTCGTCGAGTGAGACGTGCCCTTTCAAGTTCGGTCCGACTGTTAATTTATCCATATACATATCGGGTGCGTGGAGCAGGGCGCCTTGATCGGCGACGGCGATGACGACCATCGCATTACCGAGACCTTTGGCAACGATGTTCGTTCCTTCGAGCGGATCCACGGCGATATCAACGATTGGACCGTTCGCTGTTCCGACACGTTCGCCGATGAAGAGCATCGGTGCTTCGTCGAGCTCGCCTTCACCGATGACGACCGTTCCGTTCATGTTGACCGTGTTCAAGACTTCGCGCATCGCAGTCGTTGCTGCGTCATCCGCTTCATTTTTCTTACCGCGACCAATCCATTGAGCAGAAGCTAGTGCTGCTGCTTCCGTAGCGCGTACGATTTCCAGTGCGAGTTCCCGTTCCATGTATATAACCTCCACGTCACCAATGTGACATACTATTTTCAGCAAAAATCTAAATTGAGGATAACACATTTGGGAATGTGATGCAAATGACCTTTCTGCTTTTCAGGATTGCCGGATAACGATAAAATGGAGGATGTGAGGGGGAATGAAGATGTATTTCGTCAATCGTCAAAAAATCGAAGAGACGGTCGTCTGTTATGAGACGGCACTTCGACAAAGTAAGGAAGTTACGGGGGATCCGGTGACGACGGCACTGGCTATGGAACGGATCGGTTTTTTAGTCATCGAAAGTGTCATCGATATCGGAAACAGTATGATTGATGGATTCATCATGCGGGATCCGGGAAGTTATGAAGATATCATTCTCATTTTAGAAGATGAGAAGGTCATCGATGGACCGCTCGCGACGAGTCTGAAGAAGCTCGTTGCGTTACGTACGTTGATCGTCCGGTCATTCACACAGTCGAGTATGGCGGAGATTCGGGCGGTACTTGAGACAGAGGAAGCAGAACTACGTCGTTTCCCGGAAGCGATTCGCCGGTATATCGAAACAGAACTCGGACCGGTGTCTGCATTTTTACCAAACGAGGAGTGAGTCAGGATGAAGGCAAAAGGCTATTTATTTGATTTAGATGGAACGATGTATAACGGAACGGAACCGGTAAAAGAAGCGGTCGATTTCGTCAATCGTCTGCAAGCAGAAGGCATTCCGTATTTGTTCGTGACGAATAACGCATCGATGACGGCAGAAGCTGTGGCGGAGAAACTACGCGGGATGGGTGTTCATTCCGATGCGAAACACGTTTTGACGAGTGCGATGGCGACTGGTCGTTATATTGCTGACCTGTCACCAAAAGCGCGCGTCTATGCGATCGGAGAAACAGGACTGATCGACGCGCTTGAACGAGAAGGGTTAGACGTCGTCGCAACCGAAGCGGCAGATTACGTCGTTATTGGACTCGATCGTCAAATCACGTACGAAAAACTCGCTGTTGGTGCACTTGCGATTCGCGCCGGTGCCCGGTTTATTTCAACGAACGGTGATATCGCGATTCCGACCGAACGTGGTTTTCTGCCAGGTAATGGTGCCTTGACGTCCGTCCTGCGCGTGACGACGGAGAAGGAACCGTTCTTCATCGGTAAACCAGAACCAGTCATGGTCGATATCGCGACAGAAATGATTGGTCTGTCAAAAGAAGACGTCATCATGGTCGGAGACAACTACCATACGGACATTCTTTTCGGGATCAATGGAGGTATCCGGACGATGCACGTCAATTCTGGCGTCCATACACCAGTCTTCATTCAAGGGCAGGATCGTCAACCGACATACATGGTCGATACGTTAGCTGAATGGATTCTATGAATCAAAAAATCCCGAACGAGAATTCGTTCGGGATTTCATGTATTAGAAGACTTGTTCGACTTCGACGACGCCAGCGACTTCTTCAAGAAGGGCACGTTCGATACCGGCCTTCAATGTGATTGTTGAACTTGGGCAGCTACCACAAGCTCCCATCAAACGGAGTTTTACGATTCCGTCTTCTACATCTACGAGTTCAACGTCTCCTCCATCACGAAGAAGGAACGGACGCAATTTTTCAAGAACTTCATTCACTTGATCAAACATTTCCATGCGTAAACACATCCTTTCGTATAGTTTCATTGTAACAGGGTTGAAAAATGTTCTCAATCTGGAAAACTTGTATACTAAAGAGGAGTGAATTGAAAAGGGGGACTTCAAGATGGAAATCACGGTTTACGGAACAGCGGTCACCTGTCCGAGTTGTGTCGGGGCACCTAGCTCGGAAGAGACATTCAGTTGGCTACAAGCCGTCCTCGGGCGGAAATATGAGCAAGCGATGACGCTTCGCTATGTTGATTTCGAGACAGCAACATCAGATCAATGGACGGAAGCGCTGAAAGAGGATGTTTATTTTTATCCACTGATCGTGCTCGATGATGAGATGATTGATGAGGGGTACGTCAAACTCAAGACGATCACAGCGGCAATCGATGCGAAGCTGAATCAGACGGGATGAACGAAAAAGAGGTATCCCAAAGCTTGGGACACCTCTTTTGCTCATTTAATCTTTTTGTGTTTCCATAAGACACCGGACTTCAAGAGACGTGGGACTTTCCCCGTCAGTGCTTGTTTGCCCATGACGATTCCGAAACCATCTGATTTTCCGAGTGAACCGAGTATCCCGCGCAGTTTAATTTCTGGCAGCTTCGGTAATTTCTTTCCTTGCCACTTGGCTTGTAAGACATCGACGACTTGTTCTGCCTGATGTTCTGCGAGTTGACCACTTGGTGCATACGGTAGACTTGCACAATCACCGATGACGAAGACGTTATCGTATTCCGGTACGTGATGATGTTCCGTCAATTTGATCCGACCGCCACTGTCCGCAGCAAAGCCGAGATCGCGTACAACTTTAACCGGCTGCGTACCAGCTGTCCAAATCGTTAAGTCGGATGGATACGTATCGTCGCCGTTTCGCACATCGTCCGCTGTGACGAGCGTGACATTCGAGTTGTTGATGACTTCAACGTCATGTTCCTCGAACCATTCCTGAACGTAAGACGAGACTTTATCGGATAAGAACGACAAGACGGATGGACCGCGGTCGAACAGACGAATCGTTAAATCCTTCCGGCTCTCATGCAGTTCACTGGCGAGTTCGACACCAGATAGACCAGCACCGACGATCGAGACAACGGATTCCGGTGACAGACCATAAATCGCTTGTTGTGTCTTCCGTGATTCTTCTAGTGTCTGGATGCTGTATGTAAATTCTTGAGCACCCGGAATGTTGTGGTATTTATCCTCGCAACCGAGGGCGATGATTAAGTCATCATAGAATAATTCTGATCCGTCCTGCAGATGGACCGTATTCGTCTCTGGTGAGATTTTGATGACATGTCCATATTTATAGGTAAGATGTTTCCCCTCCGGAAATTCAATCCGGACATCCCGATCTGATAATGTACCTGCTGCGAGTGCGTAGTATTCCGTTTTGAGTGCGTGGTACGGTAGACGGTCGACGAGCGTGACGGCAACTTCCTCGTCCTTGAATCGCTCACAAATCCGCATTCCACCATAACCTCCGCCGAGTACGACCAATTGCTTCATAACGTAAAATCCCCCTTAGTTCCCCTAAATCAGTCTGACCTTGTATAATACGACATGAGGCAGGTCGTTTCCTGCTTGAAGGAGGAAAAAAAGTGAATCCGATTATTGAATTTTGTATTAGTAACTTAGCGGCTGGTACACAGGTCGTCATGGAGCAACTTGAACGTGACCCGAATGTTGACGTCGTCGAATACGGTTGCCTCGGTTATTGCGGGATTTGTTCGCTTGACCATTTTTGTCTCGTAGATGGTGAGACGGTCGTAGGCGAGACGCCGGAAGAGTTGCTTGAAAAGATTTACCTGAAAATCGAAGAGAATGAGCTGTGAGCATGGACAGCCAAAAAATCCCCTCGTTCGTCTGAACGAGGGGATTCGTGTCCGTCAGCGGGCGCAGCTTTTCGGATCAGGCAGATTGTTGACGGCGCATCATCCATGGGCGTAGTTTCAAGAACAGTGGAATGAAGAGTGCCGAGATGAACAACGCCTTGATGACGTTAAACGGTAAGATACCGGCTGTGATCGCTGTCCATTTGACAGCTGGATCCGCCATGTAGTCCATACCGAGGAACCATGCATACGCTGGAAGGATCAAGATATAGTTGAGGATCGCAAGACCGAGTGCCATCGTGATCGTACCAGCGACGAGACCAGTTGCGAGACCTTGTGTTGATTTCTTTTTGTGGTAGAACCAGCTGACAGGAAGCACGAATGCGACACCAGCAGCGAAGTTCGCGAATTCTCCGACCGGAACACCACTTCCGCGGAAGATGTAGTATAGCACGTTCTTCAATGCTTCGACGATGACACCTGCGACCGGTGAGAACATGATCGCTGCGACGAGAGCAGGAACATCACTGAAGTCAATCTTCAGATAGTTCGGTAAGAACGGTAGTGGAAAATTGATAAGCATAAGAACAAATGAGATTGAACCTAACATTGACAGAGTGACCATTTTTTGTGTGCGTTTCATACGAGTATTGTCTCCTTTTGCTCGTTCCTCTCGATGAAGTATTGGCATGACTGCGTCCATAAAGAAACCCCTATTGATGAGATCAACAGGGGAGAAGTCCGCATTAAATAAACCTAATCGATTGTTGCAAAAATCGATCAAATTCAAACTCATGCCGCCATCTTCTCCCATCCAGACTGTACTGTCGGCTCCTGAATTACACAGAATCAGCAAATAGCGCCCTATTCGCTCGCGGGCTTCAACTCAAGAAGAGTTGTTTACCGCCGGTCGGGAATTTCACCCTGCCCTGAAGATGGAACGATTATTTTGTTGTACATACCATTTATACAACGAATTCAAGATAGTTTCAAGCAACTAGGTTTCGATTCGCTCAGAAGTTGCGTATACTAAAGAAAAGGAAGGTGATGACATGATCCATTTAACGGAGGCAGCAGCGCTACAAGTCCAGGACATGATGGCGCAGGCACCAGCAGATGAACGGAATCTTCGGATGCTCGTCCAAGGTGGTGGATGTAGTGGTCTGTCGTACGGAATGGGATTCGACCAACAGAAAGAAACGGATCTCGTTTTCGAACAGCACGGCGTGACCGTCATCGTGGACGAAAAAGATTATCCGGTCGTCAAAGGACTGGAAATCGATTATAAACAGTCGATGCTCGGCGGCGGATTCACGATCACGAATCCGAATGCCATCGCAACATGCGGTTGCGGGACTTCGTTCCGGACGGCAACGAATGCCGGGACACCGGGTGGCTGTTAATGAATCCAATCGTGGACATCGTCCACGATTTTTTTATTGTCCGCATACAGGAGACCTGTTCCGTTGACTCGAAATATTAAGAGAGTGAATGCTACTACGAACAGGGAGGGCTTCAGGATGAGAAAAGTATTGATTTTCGGGGGAACGCGCTATTTCGGACGCCGGCTTGCAATTCGCTTAGCCGATTCGGGGGATGACGTGACAATCGTCACACGCGGTGAGCATACGCCACCAGTCGCGAAGGGCTTGACATTTTTCAAAGGAGACCGGACGTCAAGTAGTACGATGAAGGATTTAAGCCAACAGCACTGGGATGTCATCTATGACAACATTTGCTTCACGCCGTATCAAGCCAAACTTGCGATTGACGCGTTTGAAGGGAAAGTCGGGCGCTACGTGTTGACGTCGACGATGTCTGTCTATGAAGACGGTGGTGCGAATATTTCGGAACGCGCCTACAATCCGTTTCCCGGGAAATATGATCTTGAGAAGGAACATGGGTATGGCGAAGGGAAACGCCAAGCGGAGAGTTATTTCTTCCAACGTGCGACCTTCCCTGTCGTTGCCATTCGTTTTCCTGTTGTCCTCGGACCAGACGATTATACGGAACGACTTGTCTTCCATATCAAACGCGCGCTTGACGGTCGTCCGATTATCGCTGAAAACAACTATGCGAAGATGGGCTACATCTCAAGTTACGAAGCCGCTGCCTTTCTTGAGTGGTGTGGTCGTTCGGAATTGACAGGACCGATCAACGCTGCGAGTGACGGCGTCCTATCGATTCAAGACCTGATGGATAAAATCGACCGTATTGCGGGAACGACGAGCCAAATCGTCACAAAAGGAGAGGATGAATCGCCACTTGCGCCAGAACGCGATTTCTATATGGATACGACAGCTGCGAAAGAAGCGGGCTATCTGTTTCAACATATCGATGACTGGCTCGATCGTTTGATTGAAGAGGAGGTGCGCAATCACCAATGATGCAGTTGATGAAACCAACTCTTGCGTGGGAAACGGAGTACCGCGCCTTTTTAGAAGACTGGCGAGAGTCAGGCGAAACGATCGTACCGGAAGCGGTCGGGGATACGTATGAACCGCTCGCTACCTATTTCGCGGAGCTTAAAGAAATGGAAACGAGAGTCAGAGAAGGTCTTGTCACGCATTCGACGTACTGGATGGTTGATGGACAACGAATTGTCGGTGCACTGAACTTCCGGCATGATTTGACGGAGAACTTGAAGTTGTACGGCGGACATATCGGATACGGGATCCGACCATCCGAGCGTCAGAAAGGGTATGCGACGACAGGTCTTCAGCTTGCGCTTGAAGAAGCGCGTCAGCGTGGACTTGATCAAGTGCTATTGACGTGTGGTGTTGATAATCTCGCATCACGTCGTGTCATCTTAGCGAACGGCGGACAGGAAATCGAACCAACTGTTCGCAATGGACGCGAGACACGTCGCTTCATTATCCCGTTATGAGAATTCGTGAAGCACGTCTTGAAGATGCGTCGACCATTGCGCGCGTTCATATCGATGCCTGGCGGGAGACGTATCAAGGGATCATCCCTGATTCTTATTTAGCACAGTTGTCTTACGAGAAACGGACGAAACAATGGGAGCAGGCGTTAATCGATCAGCGTGTGTATGTTGTGGAGTTAGAAGACGAAGTCGTTGGCTTTGCGCAAGGTGGACCAAATCGAAGGGATGCGCGTGAAGGAGAACTCTACGCGATTTATGTTTTGCGAGCTTCTCAAGGGCAGGGGCTCGGGAAGGCATTGTTTCAACGTATCATCGAGGACTTGGCGGAATACGAGGCAATGCAGGTTTCTGTCTTGCGGGATAATCCGGCGTGCCAGTTTTACGAACGATTCGGTGGTCAGGTCTTCAAAGAATCGATGATTGAGCGTGGTGGAGTGGAACTCGTGAAACGGGTTTATCGGATGCCTATCCAACTAAGAACGAGATAGACTGATGAATACATTGCGAGAGCTACGAACAAATAAAGAACCTTCCAGAAGCTGTGAACTGCCCCATAAAAGTTGGACATAAAATCCAACTTTTATGGGGTGTTTTTTATGGTCAAATATACAAAGGCGTTTAAAGTCCAAGTCGCTGAGCGTTATCTAACAGGACGAGACGGATACCGAGGTGTGGCGAAAGAATTCGGGATAGCGCATAACCTGGTCCGTGAGTGGTCACGTCTCTATGAGCGTTGGGGGGAAACGATCTTCGATCCTTCCTATACAACACACTCGCTGGCATTTAAACTGGAGGTATTAAACGACATGGCGACCAATAAGCTGTCCAATAGAGAGACGGCCGTAAAATACCGAATTTCCTCCCCGGGGATGATCTCGAGATGGCGATCGACGTATGATCGGGAAGGGACCGCAGGTCTGGTCGCCAGACCGAAAGGACGTGCCCCGATGGCGAGACGCAAGAAGAAGGAATTTGAAGAGATGACAGAAGTCGAGAAGCTCAAAGAGCGGATCGAGTATCTCGAGATGGAGAACGCTGCGTTAAAAAAATTGAAAGCCTTGGTTCAAGAAGAGAATGCGCGACGAACCGGATCAAGGCACAAGTAATCGATGAATTGCGATCAATCTATCCCGTTCCGGGACTCCTCCGCGTGCTCGGTATGGCACGAAGCGTTTATTACTATTGGCGGACGCGCCTGACGGGCGAAGACAAGTATGCGGAAGTGAAGGCGGCCATCCATACCCTCTTCCACGAACACGAAGGACGATGTGGCTATCGTCGCATCCACGCACTTCTCGAACGCCAGGGCTTCCGGCACGATCCGAAGACCGTGCGCCGTCTCATGAACGAACTCGGTCTCAAATGTCTCGTCCGCATGAAGCGATACCGCTCCTATAAAGGACGGGTCGGAAAGGTCGCACCGAATCTTCTTCAACGTGACTTCAAGGCCACCGGTCTGAACCAGAAATGGGTGACTGACGTCACTGAATTTCACCTGTTCGGAGAGAAGCTCTACCTTTCTCCGATGATGGACTTGGGAAACCGTGAGATCATCGCCTATACCCTATCGGACCGTCCTACATATCGATTCGTTGGCGAAATGTTAGATCAGGCAATCGGGAAGCTCGACGGAGAGGCGCGCCCAATCCTTCATTCCGATCAAGGGTGGCATTATCAATACAGAGCGTTCACTGGTACGCTCCACGAGCACGGCATTACGCAAAGCATGTCCCGTAAGGGCAACTGTCTCGACAACGCAGCCATCGAAAGCTTCTTCGCCGTGCTCAAGTCAGAGCTCCTGTATCTCAAGGAGTTCGATGACATGGACCACTTCAAATGTGAGCTCGAGCGTTACATCGAGTACTATAACCATCGTCGTATCAAGAGACGACTAAAAAACCTGAGCCCGGTTGAATACCGGACTCAGGTCCTCAAGGTCGCCTGACAAATTATTTATTGTCTAACTTTTTTGGTTCAGTTCAGCTGATCTGGAAGGTTCTTTATTATTCATGATACGGGCGAAATCATATATTCTCGACTCCTACAGGAAAAAGAAGCATGTTATGTGCTTCCGTCAGGGATAGATAAGACCCGGAAAGCCGCACGGAGTGCGGGATACCTCGGCTTATCTCCCGCCTGAGGAAAGCGAGAATATTGGATCGGTCCGTAAAGATGGACTGTCAAGTGACTGATCAAGAATGATTCGTTACTTTTTCGAACAGACTCGTCGAGTGTTGCGGGTGACGAGCAGATGGATCAACAAGAAGTTTCGCTTGGTTAACGGCGATTGGTGCTTCACCGAAGCCCGTTGCGATCAGTTTGACGCGTCCTTCGTAAGTTGCGATATCACCACAAGCGAAGACGCCCGGAATCGCAGTCTCCATCTTCGAATTGACACGAATCGAATTGCGTTCGAATTCGACTTCCCATTCTTTGAGCGGTCCGAGTGACGAGACGAAGCCGAAGTTACAGACGACGTCGTCCGCAGCGACGACGACGACTTCACCACTTTCAGCATGTTTGAACGTCAGCGTCTCGATGTGCGACTCACCTGTAACTGATTCAAGTGTATACGGCGTCATGACGTTGACGGACGAATCGTGTAACAATTCGACCGAATGTTCATGGGCACGGAACTTATCACGACGGTGGACGAGCGTGACGGATTTTGCGATCGGCTCAAGCATCAATGACCAGTCAACTGCTGAGTCACCGCCACCAAGTAAGACGACTTGGCGATCCTTGAAACGTTCCATATCGTTGACGAAATAGTGTAAGTTCGTTTCTTCGAAGCGTTCTGCGTCAGCGACGCCGAGTGGACGTGCCGCGAACGAGCCGTTTCCTGCCGTCAAGATGACGGTCTTCGTATAATGCTCGCCTTTGTTCGTGACGAGGCGGATGATCCCATCATCCATCCGTTCATAAGCGATGACGGTCTCACCGAGTACATAGGTCGGATCGAATTCGTTCGCTTGTTCAAGCAACCGATCAACCAGTTCCTGAGCTTTTACTTTCGGAAAACCGGCAATATCGTATATATATTTTTCAGGATAAAGCGTAGCGAGTTGACCACCTAATTGAGGTAGACTCTCGATGACCTTCGTCTTCATCTGGCGCATCCCTGAATAAAACGCGGTGAACAGTCCGACCGGACCGCCGCCGATGATCGTGACATCATATGGTTGGTGCATCTGATTCCCTCCTAGCGTTGGATAGGTCCATTATATAGGAAGTAGGGGGTGAAGGTGCAAGTACGGAACATCTCACATTTTTTTAAGGGAAATTACATTTTTCTTTTGCAATCATTCCTGAAAAGTGTTTCAATAGGCTTATAGACATGTGAACATTATTTGAACAAAATTTTTGAGCATTCGTCTGTAATTGAATGTGAAGAAAATCACAACAAAACTACGATTCGTAAGGAGTATCAGAACATGAACACACCTAACATTGTTATTCTTGGAGCGGGCTACGGTGGATTGATCACAGCAGTCAACCTTCAAAAGAAACTCGGCGTCGATCAAGCGAACATCACGTTGATTAATAAACACGACTATCATTACCAAACAACTTGGTTGCATGAACCAGCTGCAGGTACGATGTCTGCGGAGCAAGCACGCATCTACATCAATGATGTCATCAACCCGTCACGCGTCAAACTTGTCAAAGGTATCGTTGAGAAAGTCGACACGGCTGCTAAAACGGTTCTCTTACAAGATGGCGGAACAGTTCCTTACGATTACGTCGTCGTTGCTCTCGGTGGCGTTCCTGAAACATTCGGTATCAAAGGATTGAAGGAACACGCTCTGACGATCAGCTCGTTGAACAGCGCCCGTAAAATCAAGGAACATATCGATTACTCATTCGCACAGTACAAAACAACAGGATCACAAGATCGTTCACTCTTGACGATCGTTGTTGGTGGTGCTGGATTCACAGGAATCGAGTTCATGGGTGAGCTCGTCAACCGTATTCCAGAACTGTGCAAACAATATGATATCCCACGCGAACTCGTTCGTGTCGTTAACATCGAGGCAGCACCGACAGTCCTTCCAGGATTCGATGCTGATCTCGTCAACTACGCACACAAATGGCTTGAGCGCCAAGGCGTCGAGTTCAAACTCGGTAACGGCATCAAGGAATGTGGACCAGGAAGCGTCACGTTCGGTCCGCTTCAAGGCGACACGACTGAGACGATTGAAGCGAACACGATCATCTGGACTGGTGGCGTCAGCGGTAACCCTGTCGTTGCAGCATCTGGTTTCGAAGCGATGCGTAACCGTGTCGTCGTCGAAGAAGATCTTCGTGTTCCAGGACACGATAACGTCTTCATGATCGGTGACTGTTCAGCAGTCATGGATCCAAGTTCGAACCGTCCGTACCCACCGACTGCACAAATCGCGACACAACAAGCACACAAAGTCGCTGAGAACATCGCAGCACTCATCGCGGGTCGTCAAACATCGACGTTCACGTACGAGAACAAAGGAACGGTTGCTTCACTTGGTCATAAAGATGGTATCGGCATGGTCTTCGGCAAGAAGATTTACGGTCGTAACGCATCGTTCATGAAAAAAGTCATCGACAACAAACACTTCTTTGAACTGAAAAAACTTGGTCTTGCGATCAAAAAAGGGAAGTTCTAAGTTCACGTTTTAGGCAAATGTACACTCGTGCATTTGCCTTTTTTGTCGGTTATACTAGAAGAGATTCAAAGGGGGAACAGTATGCATATCATTCAAGCCGTGATCGGGAGTGTGCTTTATCTCGTCATGTTCTTTAGTATCGGATTCATCTTAAACATGTTGTTGCGGAGTACATGGGTGATGCTCGTACTCTATCCGATCATCCTCATCATGATGATCGACAACCAATCGACGCTCGAATACTTCACGAATGCTCGTGAAGCGATTCCGAATCTTGGGGACCGGATTGCTGGACTGCAGGCAGCGGATATCACGATGTTCGCAGCTGGGTTTGCTGGAATCATCATCGCCGGTCTATCGATTCGCTTCTTGCGTAAGAGCGGTTACCAAATGTTTTAAAGTCTACTTGAGTAAGTAGGCTTTTTTCGTGCTTGAAAAACCGTTATAATAAAAACAATGTCTTTAAATAAATGTGTAAGAGCAGATTGGGTTGAGAGCGAATGGATAAACAAATGTACCACGTTATCAAGGTATTGAATAATAATGTCGTCATTTGTTCAACTGGTGCGAATCAGGAAGTCATTATCCTCGCGAAAGGGATTGGCTTCGGTCGGAAGCCAGGCGATCAACTGACAGATCTCGACAAGTTGGAAAAAGTCTACACGTTGAAGGATAAAGAAGAACAGGATCAATATAAGGCGCTCGTCGGTCACCTCGATGAAAATTTCATCGCGTTGATGAATGAAATCGTTTCAATGATCGAGACACGGTTCGGGAAAAAAGTCGATGAACATATCCATATCGGATTAACGGATCATTTGACGTTTACGTTCAAACGACTGGAACAAGGAATGGAAGTCACCAATCCGTTTCTTGCCGAAACGGAAGCCTTGTATCCGGAAGAGTACGCACTTGCAGAAGAAATCGTCGAGTTCATCAGTGCCGAGATGAATTTTTACCTGCCTCCAGCCGAGACAGGGTTCATCGCACTTCATATTCATTCTGCGACGAACTTCAAAGACGTACTTGAAGTTAACCGCCATCATCAGCTCGTCGGTTTAATTGCTAGTCATATCGAACAGCGACTGGAGATTAAAATCGACCGAAAATCGCTTGATTACAAGCGTCTGATTCGGCACCTTCGTTCAGCGATTGAAAGGGTTTCCAATGGGGAGTATCTAGAGGCTCCAGAAAAAGTAGAAAAGCTATTGCGTGAAGAATATCCGCTATGCTATGATACTGCTTGGGAGCTGATGTCCATCATGGAACGTCAGTTGAAGAAAGCGGTACCGCGCGGTGAGGCGACGTATCTTACGATGCATCTGCAACGCTTAGTGCAGTACGATTCAGGTAAATGACCGCACGGACTACGTGTTACTGATACGATCAGGCATGAGTGGGATGTCGGGCAAGAAGCTTTATTTCCGTTATGCAACGGGATAAGTCTATTGTCTACAATCCGCTCGTGCCTGATTTTTTTCTGTAAAAAATCGGTCAGATGTCTGACTTTTTTCGTCTCAATCATTGGCATTATTCATCATACTTCGCTCTTAACAGGAAAAGGAGGAAACACACATGTTCAAACAGATTTTTGCTGTTCTTCAACGTGTCGGTAAAGCGTTGATGCTTCCTGTAGCGATTTTGCCAGCTGCCGGTATCCTACTCGGATTCGGTAACGCGATGCAAAATCCGAACTTGACGTCAAAACTCGAGTTCTTAAAAAATGATGCAATCATCAAGGTTGCAAAATTGATGGAAGCAGCCGGGGATATCATCTTCGGTAACTTAGCACTCTTATTCGCGGTCGGTGTCGCGATTGGTCTTGCAGGGGACGGCGCAGCCGGACTTGCGGCAATCGTCGGATTCTTGATCATGAACAAAACAATGAGCGTTTGGCTCGGCGTTACACCAGAAATGGTTGCTAACGGTCAAGGGTATGCAAACGTACTCGGTATCCCAACACTTCAAACTGGGGTATTCGGTGGTATCATCATCGGTCTGATTGCAGCTTGGGCGTACGGGAAGTACCATAATCTCGAATTGCCGCAGTTCCTCGGATTCTTTGCTGGTAAACGTTTCGTTCCAATCGTCACTGCTGTCGTTTCATTGTTCGCAGGTCTTGTACTTGTATTCGTTTGGCCGTTCGCACAGGACGGATTGAACACATTCTCCCACTTCATGATGGAGAAAAACCCAACACTCGCAGCATTCGTCTTCGGTCTCATCGAACGTTCGTTGATTCCATTCGGTCTTCACCACATCTTCTATGCACCATTCTGGTTCGAATTCGGTTCGTACACGAATGCAGCAGGTGATGTCGTTCGTGGTGACCAAGCGATCTTCTTCGCTCAATTGAAAGATAACGTTGAATTAACTGCTGGTACATTCATGACTGGTAAATTCCCGTTCATGATGTTCGGTCTTCCAGCAGCAGCTCTTGCTATGTACCACGAAGCTCGTCCTGAGCGCCGTGCAGTCGTTGGTGGTCTTCTTGGATCAGCAGCACTTACAGCATTCTTGACAGGTATCACAGAGCCAATCGAATTCGCGTTCTTGTTCGTTGCTCCAATCTTGTTCGCAGTTCACGCAGTCTTCGCAGGTCTCTCGTTCATGACGATGCAATTGTTGAACGTTAAGATCGGTATGACATTCTCTGGTGGTTTGATTGACTTCCTTCTCTTCGGTGTTCTTCCAGGACGCACGCAGTGGTGGCTCGTCATCGTCGTCGGTCTTGCACTCTCTGTCATCTACTATGTTGGATTCCGTTTCGCAATCCGCAAGTTCAACCTGAAAACTCCAGGTCGTGAAGATGCAGCGCAAGAGACTTCATCTGCTCAAGGTTCTGAACTCGCTGAAGGTATCCTTGATGCACTCGGTTCAGAGTCGAACATCAAACACTTGGATGCATGTATCACACGTCTTCGTGTCGAAGTTCTCGACAAATCGAAAGTCAACAAAGATGAGTTGAAAAAATTAGGTGCTGCTGGTGTCCTTGAAGTTGGTAACAACGTTCAAGCGATCTACGGACCGAAATCAGACAACATCAAGTCTGAAATCCAAGCCGTCATCGCATCACGTAAACAAGAAAAAACAGTCTAAAGTTTTTAGAGTGAGTCCTTCTGCGGAAGGGCTCATTTTTTTTGGAAAAATCTTTTAGAATCGTTTTGCGCTAGAATATTTTAGGGTATGAACTAAGTAGTTTGTTTAAAAAAAGGAGGGAATATACGCATGTGGAAAAACGTGTTTGGTGTCTTACAGCGGATCGGTAAGGCCCTGATGTTACCGGTAGCGATTTTGCCGGCAGCGGGGCTATTGCTCGCGTTCGGGACAGCGTTTCAAAACCCGAAC
This sequence comes from Exiguobacterium sp. FSL W8-0210, assembly GCF_038006045.1. Classification (NCBI taxonomy): domain Bacteria; kingdom Bacillati; phylum Bacillota; class Bacilli; order Caryophanales; genus Exiguobacterium; species Exiguobacterium sp. FSL W8-0210. Next base: position 2,361,538 of record NZ_JBBOUK010000001.1, on the reverse strand, counting down.
TTGACGCAATATTTACCGTTCCTCGAGAACGATTCGCTAGTCGTCATCTGGCGGGTCATGCAGGATGCGGGTGACATCATCTTTGCGAACCTTGGGTTACTGTTTGCCGTCGGGGTCGCGATTGGTCTTGCGAATGGGGAAGGGGTTGCCGGTCTAGCAGCCATCGTCGGTTTCTTGATCATGAACAAGGTCATCAGTTCATTCTTACAGATCACACCAGAAAAAATCACGGAAGCACAGAAAGCGAGTGACTTGTCGTATGCGACGGTCCTCGGGATACCGACCTTGCAAATGGGGGTATTTGGAGGGATCATTGCCGGTTTGATAGCAGCGTACAGTTATAATAAATTCTTTAAAATCAAACTGCCTGATTTCCTCGGATTCTTCGCAGGGAAACGTTTTGTTCCGATTGCAACTGCCTTATTTAGTCTTGTCGCCGGATTTGCCTTATCGTACATTTGGCCACCGATTGGAACAGGTATCAATACGTTCTCGAAAACAATCATCGAAGCGAACGAACCGTTGTCTGCCTTTATCTTTGGACTCGTCGAACGTTCATTGATTCCGTTTGGTCTTCACCATATCTGGTACTCAAGTTTCTGGTTCCAGTTCGGGGAATATACGGATAAAGCCGGAACAATCATCAATGGGGATCAGCGGATCTTCTTCGCACAGTTGAAGGACGGTGTACCATTTACGGCAGGGACATATATGACCGGGAAGTATCCATTCATGATGTTCGGTCTGCCAGCAGCCTGTCTTGCGATGTACCACACGGTCGCAAAAGATCGTCGTAAAGCCGTCGAAGGTCTTTATTTCTCAGCTGCGTTGACTTCTTTCCTGACTGGTATCACGGAGCCAGTCGAGTTCTCCTTCGTCTTCGTTGCACCACTCTTGTTTGCCGTTCACGCCGTCTTTGCTGGTCTTTCATTCATGATCATGGATTTACTGAACGTCAAGATCGGGATGACGTTCTCCGGTGGATTGATTGACTACACGTTATTCGGGATTCTACCGAACCGAACCTCGTGGTGGCTCGTCATTCCAGTCGGTCTTGTCTTCGCCGTCATCTATTACTTTGGATTCCGTTTCGTCATCACGAAGTTTGATCTAAAGATTCCGGGACGCGAAGCGATTAAAGAAGGTGCCGTTACCTCAACGGCACAAGCAGGCGATCTTCCGTATGAAATTCTACAAGCATTCGGTGGTCCATCAAACATTAAACATTTAGATGCTTGTATCACGCGTCTGCGGATTACGGTCAATGATAAATCAGGCGTCAACAAAGAGCGCTTGAAAGAACTTGGCGCTGCCGGTGTTCTTGAAGTCGGAGATAACGTCCAGGCGATCTTTGGACCGAAATCCGACGGGATCAAGACAGAGATGGCAGACATCATGAAAGATCCAAACTATAAACCGAAAGAGACACCAGAAGCAGATCCAATTCCACAAGTTCCAACGGGAGACGAAGCACGGACTTCTGGAACTACAGCAGATACCGGTCCACTCGCTGGGGATCGTGGCGGGGCTTACGTGCCTGAAGATGGATATGTTGCACCACTAAGCGGTATCATTCGTTCTCTCGATGATGTACCGGACCAAGTCTACTCCGGTCGCATGATGGGTGACGGATATGCGATCGAACCAACGGAAGGATATGTCGTCTCTCCGGTTTCTGGTGAGATCACGACGTTCTTCCCAACGAAACACGCGATCGGTATTCTTGCGGATAATGGAGATGAAATCTTAATCCACATCGGTATTGATACGGTGTCACTCGAAGGAAAAGGATTCGAGGCGTTGGCGAAAGCCGGCGATCGTGTCGAACCGGGGACACCACTTCTCAATGTCGATCTTGAACAAGTACGACCACTCGTACCATCATTACTGACGCCGATCATCGTCACGAACAGCGGCGATCGAAAAGTCGACGTTGATGTCGGACGGACGGTCGAAGCCGGAGAAGCGATTTCGTATCGAGTAGAGTAAAGAAGAAAAAGCGACGGATCGCCCTGAGCGATCCGTCTTTTTTGTGTGAAATGATCACAGAGCACATTTGATAATGAGATTTTGCACATATGATGATACAATGAGTTAGCTATTATAAGAGTTAGCTAATTTTTTGAGAAATGAGGTGCGTCGATGTCTTCGACTACAACAAAAACAAATACGACACCTGTCGTCATCGGATTATTGATTGGGATTTTAGTCGCGGCGATGGATAACACGATCGTTGCGACAGCGATGCCGACGATCGTCATTGAACTGAATGGGTTTGATCAGTATGCATGGGTCACGTCGGCTTACATGATCGCAACCGTTGCTGGGATGCCGATCTTCGGTAAACTGAGTGACATGTATGGAAGAAAACGCTTCTTCCTCTTTGGAATGCTCCTCTTCATGATCGGGAGTATCTTATGTGGAATGGCAGACTCGATCATTGAATTGTCTGCCTATCGTGCCTTGCAAGGACTTGGTGGTGGGGCGTTGATGCCGATTGCCTTTACAATCATCTTTGATATCTTCCCGCCGGAAAAACGGGGGAAAGTCAGTGGGTTGTTCGGAGCAGTTTTCGGTATCTCGAGTATCTTCGGACCATTGCTTGGGGCGTTATTGACGGATTCCCTCGACTGGCGCTGGGTGTTTTACATTAATATTCCACTTGGTTTGATTGCCCTTGGTCTTGTGACGGTCTTCTATCAGGAATCACCGATTCACCGGACGCAGAAAATCGACTATGTCGGTGCCTTGACGCTTGTCGCTGGACTAGTGTTATTCTTACTCGCACTTGAAATGGGTGGGAAGGAATATGCGTGGTCTTCGCCACAAATTCTTGGTCTGTTCGGAGCAGCACTCGTCGCGTTCCTTGCCTTCGCATTTGCTGAACGACGTGCTGCGGATCCCGTCATTACGTTCAGCCTGTTCCGCCGTCGTTTATTTGCAGCAACACAGGGCGTGGCGTTCTTTTATGGATTCGTCTTTATCTCGGCGAGTGTATTCATTCCAATCTTCGTGCAAGGTGTCTTTGGTGGCAGTGCGACGAACTCCGGTCTGATCCTGATGCCGATGTTGATCGCTTCAGTCATCTCGGCGCAACTTGGTGGACAGTTGCCGAACAAGTTTGGATTCCGGAACGTCATGATCGTCTCGGCGGTCTTCTTCCTACTCGGTGTCTATCTCCTTAGTACGATGACGCTTGAGACATCGCGGACAGCGGTAACGATTTATATGATCATTCTTGGCTTCGGTGTCGGCTTTAGTTTCTCTCTGTTGAATCTAGCGAGTATCAATGGCATCGAGATGCAACGTCGGGGCGCAGCGACCTCGATGGGCTCGACATTCCGGACAATCGGGATGACGCTTGGTGTCACGGTTCTCGGAATCATTCAATCACGGACGTTCACGTCGGCTGTAACGGATCGGTTGCCGCAAGACGGAGCGCCGTCCGGTGGACAGTTCCCAACGGCTGATGCGTTTGCGAAGATGCCACCAGAAGTTGCGACAGCAATCAAGACGTCGCTTGCAGAATCAATCTCAACCGTCTATTTCTGGGCGTTGATTCCAGCAGTACTCGGTGTCATCTTTATCTTCTTGATGGGGAATGAGCGTCCGATTCTGTCGGAACAAGCAACGCCAGCGAAGAAGAAACAAGTTCAATAATCACCGTTTTAACAACGTCTTCTTTCTTATTAAAAAGGGGCGTTGTTTTTTTGTTGAATTAGACAAAAAAAGACGAACCTGGATTGCTCCAGATTCGTCTGACAACACTTATTTTTTGATGTCGAATGTCGTGCTGAGGAAGTCGACGACTTCTTCTGCCGTATCCATATCGAGTACTTGCTCAACGATTGCTTCACACTCTGATTTGTTGAGGCGTGTCATCAAGCTACGTGCGCGAAGGACAGATGATGCTGACATCGAGAACTCATCGAGACCAAGACCAAGAAGGATTGGAAGAGCCAATTCTTCTCCTGCCATCTCACCACACATGCCGACCCATTTGCCTGCTTTGTGTGCTTCAGTGATGACGTTGTTCAAGAGGTTCAAGATCGCTGGGTTGAACGGTTGATACAGGTATGATACTTTTTCGTTCATCCGGTCTGCTGCCATCGTGTATTGAATCAAATCGTTCGTTCCGACAGAGAAGAAGTCGACTTCTTTTGCGAACTGACGAGCCATGACCGCTGTTGCTGGAATCTCGACCATCATACCGACTTCGATGTCTTCCGATACCGTGACGCCTTCAGCTTGGAGGTTTGCTTTCTCTTCAAGGAGAAGTGCTTTTGCAGCACGGAACTCTTCGATCGTTGCGATCATCGGGAACATGACAGCCAGTTTACCGTATGCACTCGCACGAAGAAGTGCGCGTAATTGCGTACGGAACAAATCTGTTTGATCGAGACAGAGACGAATCGCACGGTAACCGAGGAACGGGTTCATCTCGTGTGGGAGATCAAGGTACGACAATTCTTTATCGCCACCGATATCAAGTGTCCGGATAACGACTTTTTTATCGCCCATTGACTCGAGAACCGTTTTGTAAGCTGTGAACTGCTCGTCTTCCGTTGGGAACGTCTCTGCATCCATGTAAAGGAATTCCGTACGGTAGAGACCAACTGCTTCTGCACCGTTATCCAAAACGCCTTTGACATCGTTTGGTGTACCGATGTTTGCAGCGAGCTCGACGTGATGACCATCTGCCGTCATTGTTTTTTCGTTCTTGAGTTTTTTCCACTCTTCTTTTTGTGCGATGTATGCTGCACGTTTTGCTTCATACTCAGCCACCTGCTCTTCGCTTGGGTTGACGATGACGTCACCTTCTGCACCGTCAAGGATGATGAGATCGCCGTGTTTAACATCCGTCAAGACGACTTTTGTACCGACGACTGCTGGGATTTCGAGTGAACGTGACATGATGGCAGAGTGCGATGTCCGGCCACCAATGTTCGTTGCGAAACCTTTAGCATATTTACGGTTCAATTGAGCTGTATCTGAAGGAGTCAAGTCTTCCGCGATGATGATGACTTCTTCATTGATTTGAGCTGGAGTGACGAACGTGATACCGAGAAGGTGAGCCATCGTCCGTTTTGTGACGTCACGAACGTCTGCTGCACGTTCGCGCATGTATTCGTTATCCATTGATTCGAAAATCATGACCATCATGTTTGCGACTTCATCGAGTGCTTTTGCAGCATTTGCTTGCTCGTCCTCGATTTTTGCGTTCACCTGACTGACGATTTCCGGATCTTCTAAGATGAGAAGGTGAGCCGAGAAGATCTCCGCTTTATCTGGACCTAATTCTTGTAAGGTATTTTCACGAATGACTTCGAGTTCCGTCTTCGATTTTGCGATTGCCGCTTGGAAACGTTCTTTTTCCGCAGCTGCATCCTCGATTTTGTGCGATGGAATCTCAAAGACCGGTGTTTCCATCACGAATGCTTTTGCAATCGCGATCCCTGCAGAAGCGCCAATTCCCTTGATATGTTGTGCCATGTGCATTACCCTCTTTTCAGTAAGTTTTTTTAACGCGACGACTTCGTTTCTTAGCTATCTATAGATACCCATAAACGCCTCTCTCTTAACGAGCCTTCTGCGCACTCTCCCTTGAATGAAAACGTAGACATTTCCCGGAACAGCAAACGCATCGTTTCTTGAAGTGTCTCAACATTTCACCTGTATAATCCTATCATATTGTGAAACGGGCAACAATTGTTTGAAACCAAGCATTTCGACAAATTGTCGAACAGAAGTAGTGAAAGCGTTTGCGGTAAGTCGAGAGGCTATCAGTTGGAAAATGACTGAAAACACTTCATACTAATAGATACTAGTCAAAGGGGGAGTTTTATATGCAAACGAATCAATCCGTAGATGTACTCGTTGTCGGGATTTCTGGAAATCAACCGCTCGATGAACGGTTACAAGCACTGTATGGTGACAAACTAGAAGAGTGGGTTCGCCAAGGTGATATCTCAACGAAACGCGGAGAACTGCGTCTATTGCCAACATTAACGGGCGACATCGCGCGTGTGCTGTTCGTCGGGCTCGGGAAAGTCGATCAGCTCTCACAAGACGAGTTACGTCGCTTGCTCGGAAAAGCGGCACAGCATGTCAAAGCACGTCGCTTAGAACATGTCACAGTTGATGCAACAACATTCCCAGGGCAACCAGTCGAGCTGATTGCTGAGACATTCACCCTCGCTACATATGAGGTCAAACATTATAAGACGTCGCCTTCGAAAGCGTACACGTTACAACTGACGGTCTTACCTTCTGATGACGAAGCCGTCCTTCGTGGTACGGTCTTAGGTGAAGCGACGAACTTAGCGCGTCGTCTCGTAACGATGCCCGGGAATCTTTTGACGGCGCCAGCGCTTGCCGACGAAGCACGTTTCATCGCGGAACGTCATGGGCATGATCTCCGGATCATCGATAAGGAAGAGATGGAAGCACTCGGGATGGGCGCCTTGCTTGCTGTCAACCAAGGATCCGTCATTCCACCGAAATTGATCGTCCTTGAATATAAAGGATCAGCAGAAGCACCGATCGCGGTCGTCGGGAAGGGCGTCACGTTCGATACAGGTGGTTATTCCATCAAACCGAAAGACGGGATCGTCGGAATGAAAGGTGATATGGGGGGCGCAGCAGCCGTTCTCGGCTTATTCGAAGCACTCGGTCAACTGAAGCCAGATGTTCACGTCATCGGTGTCATTCCGGCAACGGACAATATGATTTCAGGGGATGCCTTCAAGCCGGATGATGTCATCACGTCGATGGCAGGAAAAACGATTGAAGTCTTGAACACGGATGCGGAAGGACGGCTTGTCCTCGCTGACGCAGTCACGTACGTCAAAGAGTATCAACCCAAAGCGATCATCGATCTCGCAACGTTGACAGGTGGTGTCCTTGTCGCGCTTGGAACAGAAATCACAGGTGCGTTGACGAACGATGCGTCACTTTACGAACGCTTTGAACAGGTGACGAAAGAGACGAATGAGATGGTCTGGCAAATGCCGTATGTCGATGCGTTCATTAAACAAGTCCGCCGTTCGGAAGTCGCAGACTTGAACAACTCACCAGGACGCATGGGACATATGATCTTCGGTGGTGCGTTTGTCGGTGAATTCGTCGGTGACACACCATGGTTGCACCTCGATATCGCGGGAACATCGGAACAGAATCAAGCGTCTGAGATTGGTCCAAAAGGAGCAACGGGTGTCATGGTTCGTAGTCTGTATCGATTCGTCGAGCAAGAAAAATGAGACGCTGGAATTTACTCGGTGTCTTGTTGACGATTCTTGCCGTCGTCTGGTACTTGGATGCGCGTGATCGTCTATCGCTCGGTCTCGCGACGTTCATCGGTATCTTCACCGTCTTATCACTACTGCGTTCTTTCCGGGAGAAGACGAATGCACGTCATCGGAATTGATGCGGCAAAGGCGGGGTGGGTCGTCGTTATGTACGAAAACGGTCGTTACACGGGATCGGTCGAACCGACGCTTGCAAATATTCCTAGAGCTGACCGGATTTGGATCGACATGCCGATTGGTTTAACGGAAGGACGACGCGAAACGGATCAGTTATTGCGACAGGAACTACGACCTGGGCGGACGAGCAGTGTCTTTAATGCACCGTTCCTTAGTGCGCTGACAGCTTCTACCTATATGGAAGCAAATGATTTAGCCAAACAACATGCGGGGATCGGGCTTTCGAAACAAGCATGGTACCTCTTACCGAAAATCCGAGAAGTCCGCAGCGTATATCGAACGGAGATGATCGAAGCACATCCGGAAGTCTGTTTCGCGCGACTCGCCGGTCATCCGGCACGTTTTTCAAAGAAGACGACCGAAGGCATTGCGGAACGGATTGAATTGCTCGAGCGTTTTGATTGCCCTCCGCTTTGGGAACAGCGTCAGCCGCATGTTGCGATCGATGATTGGCTCGACGCTTGTCTGCTTGCGACAGGTGCCCGTTTCCCATGTGATTACTTGCCGGCGAGTCGACCAGTGGATACGGAAGGATATCCGTTACATGCGGCTGTACCAAAAAAATCACCCTCACCGAAATGGTGTGGGTGATCCTTTGACGAAGTCCCAGATATAATGGAAAATCTGGGCGTTGTAGAGTGCTTTTAAGATGACAGCGATCAATGGTCCGAGAATCAGTCCGAAGACACCGAAGAATTGAATTCCGACGAACAGCGCGATCAATGCCGTGATCGGTTGAATCCCGATGTTGTCGCCGACGATTTTTGGTTCCATGATGTTGCGTTGAAGAATGACGAGGGCGTAGAGAATACCGAGTCCGATTGCAAGAGTCGTATCGCCCGTGATGATCGAGTAGGTGATCCAAGGCAGGAAGACGGAACCGGTACCGAGATACGGTAAAATATCAAAAAAGGCAGCAATAAACGCAACTGCAAACGGATGCTCGACACCAATGATGAACAAACCGATCAAGACGATGAAGAACGTGATCGTGATCAAGGTGAGCTGTGCTTTGAGATAGCCGAATAAGGCAGATCGTAAGCTCAGGAAGACCGACTCGAAACGAGCGAACCAAGGGAGCATCTCATAACGTTTCAATCGCATCTCGTACCGGTGCCAATCTTTTGCGATGAAAAACCAGGCAAGTAAGACGATGACGAAAATCAATGCAATCGATGGTAATGTCGCAAGGATCGTCTGCAACATCATGGCGATACTTTTTGATCCTTCGCCAATCGCACTCGCAAGTGAACTACCGAGGGATTGGATACTGTTTTGAACCGTATTTTGTTGCGATGGTTCCAGTGAACGTAAGGCTTCCGAAGCATCGTTCCAGATGGGTGCCAGTTTTTCGTTGTACAGCTTTTGAAAATACAGGCTTAACTCTTGAATTTGCGCCGGTAATTGATTGGCGACGAACACAAGACCACGTATTAACTGCATGATGATCAAGGCGAGCGAACCAACTAATAAGCCACTGATCAAAATGATGGACAACAACGCACCCCATCCGCGAGTGATTCGTAACCGCTTTTGGAAAAAATCGACGAGTGGTCGACTCAAAAGGGCAAGCAGAAACGCAAAGACAAACGGATACAAAATGGACGATAGGCGGATGAGTAACCATCCACCAACTAAGAAGGCGAAGATCACCGTCAGGAACCGGGCCATTTGCCAAAGACGTTCAGTCGACACAAGCAACACCTCTTACTGGATTATGTAGAATTAATTGATATCATCATATCATGTTTAGATAGGTTACGAGTCATTCAAAAGGAGGAGATCTCGATGCGTAAAAGAGAAATTGGACTAATTGCTGCGTTGATTGCTGCGACATCTGTCGTAATCCGGGAATGGAAGAAAAACCAGGCATTTACGCAACACGTTAAACAGGAGACAGAAATGCACGTACGCCAGGCAATCGTGGAGGGTCAGACCGATGGAACAGATGAAGACACTGCAACAAAAGGTTGATGCGACGATTCGCTCACTCGGCGGTTATTTTCGACCGTTGTCTGGTCTCGCACGCCTGACGGAAGAAGTCGGTGAGGTCGGTGAAGCACTGGAACAAAATGATTTAGAAGCCCTTCGCTTGGAGCTGGTCGATGTCTTGATGATCTCGACCTGCCTTGCGAATCAATACGTGGCGGATCTTGCAACACAGCATGAGACGCTTGATACAGCAAACGATGATCAAGACGGTTCGTTTTATCGACTCGTGCATGAGGCCGGACAAATCGCACGTGTCATGAACGGATATGAAGGCGATAAACCGCCGAAAGCGAAAGATACGATTGTTCCGATTGGTCATTCCTTAGCACGTCTGCAACGCGAATTGTTTCGGTTAGCACGACCACTTCAACTGGATTTACTGACAGAAATCGACCGGACGAATGAAAAGAATCTGAAGCGGGATAAAACACGCTTCGCGTTGACGCGTGATCCCATCACGGAAGAGACGATTGATCATTTCCGAAGTGCGACAGGAAGCGAGGCACGCCTCTGGGGAGCCCCTGTGTACGAGGAGAACCAAACGATCGAGGATAACATGGAAGCAGCATTGCCGTCACTCCGGCGTTTCCTCCGATGTGCGTCGATTGAGGGGATCGAGGCATTCGTCTTCGAAGCACCGATGGAACGCTCGCGTAGTTTGGTTGAAGTGAAAGAACTAGCGGACGAAATGGGACGCTTGATCAAAGAGCGGACACCGCTTGACTTCAAGGATTCACCGTATCGCTTAGAAGTCTTTGCGCCACAACTCGGTCCGATCTCGCCGTATCACGCAGAAGACGATCATCGGATGTTCCTTGTTCTCTATATCGATTAAATAAATAAGGGACTGACTCAAAAAAGAATGACACGTCTTTTCACGCCCTTTCCTCAGGCGAGACACAAGCCAGTTTTCCTGCTTCATTCAAGCAGGAAAGCGGGTCTTGATTGTCTCTGACAGCGCAAATGCGCTTTTTCCTGTAGGAGTGGCGTGTGACGGGTTATTCTTTTTGTTACGAGATAAGGGTGGCAGATTATCATTCTGCTACCCTTATCTTGTGGAGATTGACTTTTGAGTCAACCTTTTATTTTTAATGTGAACGAGACGATGCTGCCTCATCTTGAGTCTGCCATTTTTTCATGAAGCGCTGAATGCGAGCGATCGCTTCTTGGAGTTGTTCAATCGAACTTGCATAACTTGCCCGGACATAACCTTCACCGCTTGCTCCGAAGACAGATCCTGGAACGACGGCGACGCGCTCAGCGAGTAGCAGTTGCTCAGCAAACTGTTCACTCGTCAGTCCGGTATGACCGATGTACGGAAAGGCATAGAAAGCGCCACCTGGTAAGTGTGTCGGAAGACCCGCATCGTTTAGCGCCTTAACGAAGTAGTTCCGGCGTTGCCGATAACTCGTCACCATGTCAGGGACCGTCTTATGACGAGAACGCAGTGCTTCAATGCCCGCGAATTGAACGAGTGTCGGGGCACACATCATGCCGTATTGATGGACCTTCAGCATCGATTGCGTGATTGCAGGTGGTGCACAAGTGAAACCAAGCCGCCAGCCTGTCATCGCGAAGGCTTTCGAGAAGCCGTTGATGATGATCGTCCGCTCCCGCATTCCGGGAAGGGTCGCGAAGCAGATCGCTTCCGTTTCGTAGGAAAGTTCCGCATAGATCTCGTCACTGATGACATATAGATCATGCTTTTGGACGAGTAACGCTAGGTCCGCTAATTGATCACGCGACATCGTCGAGCCTGTCGGATTCGATGGGAAACAGAAAATGATCGCTTTCGTCTTATCTGTTAGCAACTGTTCGATCGTTTCCGGTTGAATCGCAAAACCATCTTCTGCGTGACACGCAGCAGCGACGGGAATGCCTCCAGCAAGTTCAATCAAAGGGGCATACGAGACGAATGCCGGTTCAACAACGATGACTTCATCTCCTGGATTGATCAAACTACGAAACGCAAGGTCGAGTCCTTCTGAGGCACCGGTCGTGACGATGATCTCTTCCGTCGTTGAATAGGAGATAGCGAATTTTTCTTGCATGTAAGTTGCAATTTCTTGACGTAGTTCTAGTAAGCCGGCGTTGGCACTATACGCTGTATAGCCTTGTTCGAGTGCTGCGAAGCTCGCTTCGCGAACATTCCATGGCGTGACGAAATCAGGTTCGCCGACACCAAGGGAGATGACATCTTCCATCGATCCTGCTAAATCAAAGAAACGACGGATGCCGGATGGGGCTAGCTGTTCGACACGTTCAGATAGAGACTTCATGGAGACACCTTCAATCGTTTGTCGTCATCATCCTGACTGAAGAGGACACCGTCGTGCTTGTAGGTCTTCAAGCGGAAATGGGTCGTCGTCGAGATGACGGAGTCGAGCGTCGATAATTTTTCCGAGACGAATTGAGAGACTTCTTGTAGCGATTTGCCATCAAGAACGACTTGTAAGTCATATGCGCCTGACATCAAATAGAGGGACGTCACTTCCGGGAAACGATGGATCCGCTCCGCTACCTCGTCAAAACCGCGTCCACGTTTCGGTGTGACTTTGACATCGATGAAAGCCGTCACGCCATGATGGGCATGAATCTTTTGCCAGTCGATGACAGCAGTGTAACCGAGTAGGACACCGTCGCGTTTGAATGTCTCAATCGAAGCGGCTACTTCTGACGCTTCCCAGTCGAGCATTTGCGCAAGCAAGTCCAAGTCCATCGGACCATTTTGTGTTAATAATGCTAATAATTCGAGTTGTTTTTCGGTGTACATGGGATCACTCACTTTCTGTCAATTGACCATTGAAGGTACGGCGGGTCTGGCGCAATCGTTCGCGTCGCTCAGCCTGGACGATATGGAAGTTCTTCATTTCATTTGTCGGAAGTTGGTGTTTTTCAACGAGGCGTTCAAAAAAGACGCGTCGCGCTGCATCCTGACGTGCGGATTCATGATTACCTGATGGATTGAAAGCATATAAGACGGTCGCGCGCGCCGGGTGCAGTATTAAATGATCCTTGCCGACGCGTAAAATCCAGTCCCAGTCCCAGTAATTGAAGACGTCTTCGTCAAACAGACCAAGTTGATCGTGGAGCGATTTACGGTAGAGCGACCCGGACGGAATATATGTCGAGTCTTCTCGAATCGTCTCCGGATCGTACGGATATGCGAACGGCTCAGAATCAAGTGCGATCCGATGATCGCCTTCCCAGCGATACGTAAAGAGTTCCGCGTCCGTATAGGTGAGATCAGCACCAGCTTCGAGATCGCCGACCGCTTCTTCGAGGTGACTCGGTAATAAGAGGTCGTCGTCGTCATGAAGTAAGATATACCGACCGGAAGCGAGCGTGACACCATGATTTCGAGCACGAACATGATGGTTTTCAGGTAACGCGACATAGGTCAGTTGAAGACGGTCCTGATAGGCAGCCGTCACTGCTGAGATATCGTCTCCATTATTGTTTAAGACGATGACTTCGAAGTCTTGATAGTGTTGACGCGTCAATGCTTCTAGCGCTTCTGCTAATTCACGAGGACGATTATACGTCGGAATGATGATGGATACGGTTGGCATCAGTGATCGCTCCTTGAACAAAGACACCTGTCCAGGAACAGGTGTCTTCTGGTTTTTTACATGTTTGCTTCAATACGTGGTAGCAGTTCGTTCCATTCTGCTTCTGGTTCTTTCGTAACCGTCACGAAGTCGCCATAAGCGAACAGATTGTCGATGCCATCAAGGGCGATCAGTGATGCGAGCAACGCATCTTCAGGTGTATCTTCTTTTTTGACACTCGTACTTTTAGCACCGAAGCGCTGTTCTTCAAGCGTGATTTTGACGGAATTCGGATTTGGTGTGTAATCGACTTGCATGAGGTAAGCTCCTTTCAACGTACATCCATGTTTAGATGATAGGTATTACTTTCAGTATCATTAGTTTGAAATTTAGCAGTTTATAATAAAGTAATTTGCTTGAGTAATCTAACTTGATTATAAACTTTCAATAAGTTTAGTATAGCAGATATCTCAAGGATACATTTTGTTCACTTAGTATTCCCGAATGATTTTTTTTGTTTTGATATTAAACTAAAAACTTACTTGAATTACAAACGATTATGGCAGTTATAAAAAAAGTGAAAAAACGATTGTTCATAATCAGTTCGAATGAACTTGAAAATAAAATATTTTCTTATTTTATGATATCTTAATGTGACGTTAAATCGCTCTGTGAAGGGGAGAGGCAAAACGGTATTTCGCTATCCTCTCTCACTTTAAAAAAGTCAAGGTTTGTATAAAAAAAAATCTACGTTTAATCTACATATTGTATCTTGAAGACGAATTACAGTTTATTAGGGTCAATATATAGAGAAATGTGTTTAAAGACCGTCATGACCGGATATATAGTGATAAAAACACTATATATCCGGTCATGACGGGTTCTCTTTGTAGCGGTACTTAAATTTATAATTCATATAAATAAATTGTTTTGTATTTTAAAAAAATTTATTTATGAATTTTAAAAACTGTAATGTCGTCTGGCGACTTATTTTTACGAACAGAAGGAGTGGTTCATAGTGGCATCTCCACTGAATACAGCACGCATCTTTAAGGGTGCAATGACAATAGAAGATGTATATGTCGTGATTAGACAAGCAACGGAAACGTATCCGGAGCTTGATATCGACCGCTATACTGAACGTGCCATCCGAGCGCTTGAAGGAAAATCCCTACAAGCCGATCAAGTCTATGAACTGTTAACGATGCACGCACTCGATATGTTAAAGGCAGAAGAGCCGAACTGGACATTCGTAGCGACAGCGACTTACTTAAATCGGTTATACCTTGAAGCAGGTGAAAATCGCGGATATGCAGCAGAAGAACGGTATGGTTCGCTGTATACGCTGATTGAAAAACTGACAGAGATCGGCATCTTCACGAAACATTTACTAGATGCGTATTCGAAGGAAGACATCAACGAACTGTCGGCAACGATCGATCCATCCCGCGACCACTTGTTCACATACATTGGTCTTCGAACATTGGCAGACCGGTATCTCGCACGTGATCACGTCAAAAACTTGTACGAGCTACCACAAGAACGGTTCATGGTCATCGCGATGACACTGATGCAGAACGAACCGAAGGAACGTCGTTTAGAACTCGTCAAAGAGTCTTACTGGGCATTGTCGAATCTCTACATGACAGTTGCGACTCCGACACTTTCGAATGCTGGTAAGTCTTACGGTCAACTTTCTTCATGTTTCATCGATACAGTCGATGATTCGCTACGCGGCATCTACGACTCGAATACGGACGTGGCGACACTTTCTAAAGGTGGCGGCGGCATCGGCGTCTACATGGGTAAGATTCGCTCACGCGGCTCAGACATCAAAGGATTCAAAGGTGTCTCAAGCGGTGTCATCCCGTGGATGAAACAATTGAACAACACAGCAGTCAGCGTCGATCAGCTCGGTATGCGCCAAGGATCGATCGCGGTGTACCTCGACATCTGGCATAAAGATATCCTCGAATTCCTGGACGCGAAGCTCAATAATGGGGATGAGCGACTTCGGACACACGACTTGTTCACAGGTGTCAACTTACCGGACCGCTTCATGCGTGCCGTCGAAGCACGAGAAGACTGGCATTTGTTTGACCCACATGAAATTCGTACCGTTATGGGCTTCAGCCTTGAAGATTACTTCGATGAGACGGAACAAGGGGGCAGCTTCACGGAACGATACGAAGCGTGTGTCAACGAACCGCGTCTCAGCAAAAAAACAGTTCCGGCAATCGATCTCGTCAAACGCTACATGCGTTCGCAACTCGAGACCGGGACGCCATATATGTTCTTCCGTGACGCCGTTAACCGTGCGAACCCGAATAAACATGCAGGGATGATCTACTCGTCAAACCTTTGCTCGGAAATCATGCAGAACATGAGCCCGACGACCGTGACGGAAGAATACACGGAAGACGGTAAGATCATCGTCACGAAGACACCAGGGGACTTCGTCGTCTGTAACTTGTCATCGATCGCACTTGCGCGTGCAGTTCGTTCTGACGTCCTCGAGCGATTGATTCCGATTCAAATGCGGATGCTTGATAACGTCATCGACTTGAATACGATCGATGTCCCGCAAGCACAATTGACGAATCAAAAATACCGTGCCGTTGGTCTTGGGACGTTCGGTTGGCACCATCTACTCGCACTCGAAGGCATCCGTTGGGAATCGGTCGAAGCGGTACAATACGCAGACCGTCTTTACGAGAAGATCGCTTACTTGACGATCGATGCGTCGATGCAACTTGCGAAAGAGAAGGGCGCGTACCGTCTCTTCGAAGGTTCGGAATGGCAAACAGGAGAGTACATCAAACGTCGCCACTACAAAACGACGGATGAACTCGATTGGGATCGTCTCCAAGCCGACATCACGGCGTATGGAATGCGTAACGCATACTTGATGGCAGTCGCACCGAACTCATCGACGGCGATCATTGCGGGTAGTACAGCATCGATTGATCCAATCTACAAAAAAGTTTACTCGGAAGAGAAGAAAAACTATAAGATTCCAGTCACTGTTCCAGATTTGACACCGGAAACGAACTGGTTCTATAAATCAGCGTTTGAGATTGACCAGCTATGGAGCATTCGTCAAAATGCTTCGCGTCAGCGTCACATCGACCAAGCGATCAGTTTCAATCTGTACGTGAAAAATAACGTCAAGGCGAAAGAATTACTCGAGATGCACATGGAAGCATGGCAACTCGGGATGAAGACGATCTACTACACGCGTTCGACGACGGTTGAGATCGACGAATGTGAATCGTGTTCATCATAAGATAAGGAGGACGATATCATGAAGGCAGCAATCGTATATGCGTCATTGAGTGGAAACACGGAGGAGGTGGCAGAACTCGTCGCGAAGACGTGTTCTGAGATGGGAATCGAGCCGACGATGTTGTTTGCAGACGAAGTGACGACGTATCAGTTAATGCCTTATGATATCGTCTATTTTGGTTCGTATACGTGGGGAGATGGGCAACTACCCGACGATATGCGCGATTGTCTTAGAACTGTTCTGAAGGAGAGTTCGCATGCGATTCCGCAGGCAGCTGTTTTTGGAACAGGAGACAAGATGTTCGTCAAATATTGTCGCGCCGTGGATGAGATGGCGTATCATCTCTCGAAATTCGGGGTACCGCTTGCTGGAGAACTGTTGAAAATCGAACAGTCACCACGCAATCGCCCACATCTCGTCAAGGAATGGACGAAACGGACCATTCTTCAATTACAGCAAGAAGGAGTCGAAGCACATGGAACAGCTACAAAAAATCAAACTGCTTGATGCACGTCATCCGAATCGCGCGACAGCGATCATCGGTGGCGAAACGAGTGCCATCGTCAACTGGAACGACATTGCGTATCCACAGTTTTATTCGATTTACAAACAACTGTTATCGAACTTCTGGATTCCAGATGAGATTTCAATGTCGAAGGATATGCAACAGTGGAATCAACTGAGCGAACGGGAACAGGATGCCTTCAAACGAATCATCGGGCTACTCTCGATCCTTGACTCGGTTCAGACACGTTATATCTTGGAATCGGCAATGTTCACATCGGATTCATCGGTTCATGCGATTCTTGCAATCGTTGCGCAACAGGAAGTCGTTCATAATCAATCGTACAGCTACGTCTTATCCAGCTTAGTTCCATTGGCTGAACAAAACCGGATTTTCGATATCGCGAAAGACGATGACATGGTCATGAAGCGTAATGCATTCATTCTTGATTTATACGAAGATTTCCAAAATGACCGGACTCCAGAAAACTTCGCGAAATCGCTTGTTGCTTCGATCGTTCTTGAAGGAATCAACTTCTATTCAGGCTTTGCCTTCTTCTATAACTTAGCGCGTCATCAAAAGATGGTCGGAACATCGACGATGATCAGCTACATTCAACGTGACGAATTGCAACACTCGTACTTCATCAGTCAATTGTTACGTGCTGTCTTGTCGGAGCATCCGGAAATTGATGCCGATGGCTCATTCACACAATTCGTCTATGACACGTTCAAGCGTGCCGTTGATCTTGAAATCGAGTGGAGCGAATACGTCTTACGTGATCTAGACGGACTTGACGTCAGTGAAATGCGTGACTACGTTAAATATCTCGCGAACAAACGCCTTCGCGTCATCGGTTTGTCGGATCTTTATGAAGGGCACGACGAAGACGTCATGCCATGGATTCGTGCGTATTCAGATGATTCGATGAACGCGACGAAATCAGACTTCTTCGAACAAAAATCACGTTCGTATGCGAAAGTAACGGATGCGAATGGATTCGACGATCTGTAAGTAATCAATTGATGATTGCTTCTACTCTATATTTCCTTTACGCTAGGACAGGTGAGGTTCTGCTCGACTCCTGCGGAAAAACAAGTCATCATGACCCTTGAAGATGCGACGCATCTGAAGCGGCATGAGGGCTTGTCCGCGGAAAGCGAGCAGACCGAGACTGTCCGTTTTTATTAGAGCGTTTTGAAAGTCGCTCATATCACTTTTCGGTATCTGTTTTTTAGGTCAATTGAGTAAAAGAACAAAAAAAGGGCCGAACTCGGAAAGTTCGGCAGAATCAGGGGGAATACTTGAAGTCTTGCTACTAAAATGTTCCCTTGTGAAATAAAAAATAAACAAATTCCAAAAATATTTTTTACGATACAAGAAAAGTGTGTTATTATAAGTTGATGAATTTAGTTAGGGAGTGTATACATTATGGCAAACTTTGAAAAAGACCAAGTCGTTACTGGTAAAGTAACTGGTATTCAAAACTTCGGTGCTTTCGTAGCACTTGACGAGCAAACACAAGGTCTCGTCCACATCTCAGAAATCTCACACGATTACGTAAAAGACATCAACGATTACGTAAAAGTTGGCGATGAAGTAACTGTTAAAGTTCTCGACATCGACGAAGCTAACAAAAAAATGAAGCTTTCGATCAAAGCAACTCAGGAAGCTCCAAAACGTGAAGCACGCGCGAAAGGTCCACGCAAAAACGCTGGACGTCGCGATGCAGGTCCTGCTTTCAAACAAGAAGAAGCACCTGGATTCAACGTTCTTAAAGGTAAATTGGAAGAATGGATTGAAAAATCAAACTTCCAAAAATAAGCCACATGAGAGAATCGACATCGGTCGGTTCTCTTTTTTTTATGCGATTTTTACATAGAATAAGCATTAAATTAGATGTGAAAAGGGAATGTGTGGATAATGTAAGGTGTTCATTACTTATTGAGGAGGCAACACAGATGGAAAACTTTGAATATCGCAATCCAACAAGACTTATTTTTGGTGACGGTCAAGTCAGCCAACTGAAACCACAACTCGAAGCACTCGGTGCAAAGAAAGTCATGCTCGTCTTCGGTGGCGGCAGTATTAAACGTAATGGCGTCTATGATGATGTCACACGTGAACTCAACGCGGCAGGAATCGAGTACGTCGAATGCGACGGTGTCGAACCGAACCCGCGTATCGAGACAGCAGAGCGCGGTATCAAAATTGCACGTGAAGCAGGCGTTGACGCATTGCTTGCACTCGGTGGCGGTTCTGTCATCGACTGCACGAAATTGATTGCTGCTGGTATTCCTTATGAAGGCGAAGCATGGGATCTCGTCATCGGCAAAGCAACACCAGAAACAGTCATCCCATTCGGAACAGTCTTGACGCTTGCAGCAACAGGTTCTGAGATGAACTCAGGATCCGTCATCACGAACTGGAAGACACAAGAGAAGTACGGTTGGGGTAGCCCGCTTACGTTCCCAACATTCTCAATCCTTGATCCGAAGTACACAGTCAGTGTGCCAAAAGATCAAACAATCTACGGTATCGTCGATATGATGAGCCACTGCCTCGAGCAATACTTCCACCCTGCGCATGCACCGGTCCAAGAACGGATGACAGAAGGTGTCATGAAAGCAGTCGTCGAAGCAGCACCAAAACTCGTCAACGATCTCGAGAACGTTGAACTTCGTGGCACGATTCTCTTCGCTGGTACGATGGCGCTCAACGGTGTCCTTCAAATGGGCGCACGTGGAGACTGGGCATCACACAACATCGAGCACGCGGTTTCAGCTGTTCACGATATCCCGCACGCAGGTGGACTTGCGATCCTCTTCCCGAACTGGATGCGCCACGTACTCGACGAATCAAACGCACATCGTTTCGTCACACTCGGTGAGAACGTCTTTAACGTTGATACGGAAGGTAAATCAGAGATGGAAGCAGCACACGCGACAATCGACGCAATCAGTGCTTTCTGGACATCACTCGGTGCACCGAATCGTCTCGCTGATTACGACATCAAAGAAGATACAGTTGACGCAATCGTCAAGTCAGCAATGACACGCGGCGACTTCGGAAACTTCAAATCACTTGGAAACGAAGACGTTCGTCAAATCGTGACAGCTGCCCTATAACAATCTGTAACATTTGCTACTCATTTCACAAAAGACTTGAATGACCTTCCTTCTTGCGTTTTAATGAAAAGGAAGGTCGCATTTCGTTGCGAATGAATAAGGAGGACGATGGCATGTCAACAGTACGTTTTGATTATTCGAAAGCCCTACAATTCGTAGGTCAACATGAAGTAGATCATATGGCGGAAACGGTAAAGACGCTTCACCATGCGATTCATGCAGGAACAGGTGCAGGAAGTGATTTCTTAGGATGGGTAGATCTTCCGACGAATTACGATCAAGCGGAATTTGCACGCATCCAAGCGTCTGCAGAAAAAATCAAGTCGGATTCTGATGTGTTGTTAGTCGTCGGAATCGGCGGTTCGTATCTCGGAGCGCGCGCTGCGATCGAGATGCTCGGACACTCATTCCATAACTTGTTATCAAAAGAAGATCGCAAAGCACCACAAATCATCTATGCAGGTCATAATATCTCATCGACGTATCTGCACGATTTATTCGAAGTCCTCGAAGGAAAAGATGTATCGGTCAACATCATCTCGAAATCGGGTACGACGACAGAACCAGCAATTTCGTTCCGTCTCTTGAAATCGTTCATGGAAGAGAAATACGGTAAAGCAGAAGCCAAACACCGGATTTATGCAACGACGGATAAAGCGCGTGGTGCATTAAAAACACTCGCAGACTCTGAAGGATACGAGACATTCGTCATTCCGGATGATGTCGGCGGCCGTTTCTCTGTGTTGACACCGGTTGGTCTATTACCGATCGCAGCAGCTGGTATTTCAATCGAAGAGTTGATGCAAGGTGCCCGTGACGCGCAAGAGCGCTACGCGAGCGAAAACCTAGCTGACAACGAAGCGTATCAATACGCGGTCGTTCGAAATGCGCTCTATGCGAAAGGGAAGACGATCGAGCTTCTCGTCAACTACGAACCAGCACTTCATTATGTGTCAGAGTGGTGGAAACAATTATACGGCGAGTCAGAAGGAAAAGACTTCAAAGGGATCTTCCCAGCAGCAGTCGACTTCTCGACGGATCTTCACTCGATGGGACAATACGTCCAAGAAGGTCGTCGTGACCTGTTCGAGACAGTCATCAAAGTCGGTCAAGCACGTCATGCATTGACGATCGAAGAAGATGCTCAGGATCTCGATGGATTGAACTTCCTTGCAGGGAAGTCGATTCAATTCGTCAACGGTAAAGCAGCAGAAGGTACGTTGCTTGCGCACACGGACGGACAAGTACCGAACTTGACAGTCGAACTTCCAGAGATGACACCGTATCACCTCGGATTCCTGTTCTACTTCTTCGAAAAAGCTTGTGCGATGAGTGGTTACCTCCTCGGAGTGAACCCATTTGATCAGCCAGGCGTCGAAGCGTACAAGAAAAACATGTTCGCTCTTCTTGGGAAACCAGGATTCGAAGCAGAAAAAGCAGAACTCGAAGCACGTTTGAAGTAATATGAAACGACAGTCGATCGTTCCCTAGTGGAACATCGGCTGTTTTTTTGTCTTTAGCGGATGATAGTAGGCTATCATTTTCCAGATTTACAGGTAATCCTAGCGTTTTCACTTTTAGAATACCCGTGAAACAGGTAAAGTGAAGTTAGAAGAAGAAATGAGGTGCACGTACGTGATTACATTCTTGGATTATTATCAAAATCAAGTGGAGTTAAGTTTTGATGACCATCCGTTCTCGGATCGTCCCTTGCACGTATGGGTCATTGCCGTGTACGAAGGAAAATGGTTGCTGACCCATCATAAGCAACGTGGTTATGAATTTCCTGGTGGAAAGGTTGAACCAGGGGAAACGGCGGAAGAAGCTGCACGTCGTGAAGTGATGGAAGAGACAGGTGGGGAAATCGATTCCCTCTCATATGTTGGGCAGTATCGGGTTGCCGGAAAAGGCGATACGATCATCAAAAACATCTACTTCGCGCAAATCGGATCATTGTCGTCTCATCTTGCCGTGGATGAAACGGACGGTGCTTTTCTATTCGAGGAACTCCCTGAACGTCTCGATACGAATCGACAATACAGTTTCATGATGAAGGACCGTGTCCTTCCGGAGACGCTCCGTGTACTTAGCGAACGCCGATTGGTTTGAACTTCCGCGGCAAGGTCCGTTTCGGACGTTTCGGATGTTTTATACCACAGCGGATGGAGAACGGGTCGGTGCCTATATCGTACTCCCGCAAGTTGCGAACGGTCAGGGAATTCTCTACTTGCGTGGTGGAACGCGTTCGATCGGAATGGTCCGACCGACTCGATTGCTCGCGTTCGCACAGGCAGGCTTTTTTGTCATGGCACCTTTCTATCGAGGGAATCTAGGCGGCACGGGAAAAGAAGACTTTGGACATCACGATATCGAAGACGCCTGCAGCGCCTTTGACTGGTTACAGCAACGTGTTTCGCATGTTCACGCATTTGGATTTTCACGTGGTGGACAGATGGCACTGCTCCTTGCGCATCACCGTCCAGTCGCTCGAACGGTTTCCTGGGCAGGGGTGACGGAGTTGACGTGGACGTATGAAGAGCAGAAGACGATGCAAAAGATGCTGCGGCGATACACGGGAGGTACACCAGATACGGTTCCTGATGAATACGCGGTTCGCTCGCCGCTCCATGTCGAACCTCAAGGTGAAGTGTTATTGATTCACGGTGCGTATGATGAGAACGTTCGTTTACGCCACGCGACGGCTTATGCCGCACGTTATTCCGAAAAAACGATGCTTCAGACTTATGCCTATGCCCATCAATTTCCGATTCATGACAAGTTGCGTGTGACGCGGAATGTGTTGAATTGGTTTGAGACTGGTATATGGAATCCGGATGAAAGGTGATAGTTCAAGCAGTACGACCAATGTCGTGCTGTTTTTTTGTGTTACGGAAAATGGCATAGAATTAAAAAATAAGAACATTGATATGTTGTAAAAAACAATAATCACCTAAAAAGTAAACTTTGATATAATAGATGACATCTGAGAAGAATAGAGGGGGCATGAGAACGATGGATATCTTATTAGCACGTCAACCCATCGTTAATCGAGTAGGTTCGATTGATGCATTTGAACTATTGTATCGTTCGATTGAACAAATCAGTGTGTTTGATGGTGATTTAGCGACGATGGATGTTTTGACGAATACACTTGTTCATATGGGAGTAAATCATGTAGCAGAAGGCAAGAAGCTATTTGTTAATTTCACGGCAGAGCTGTTGAAAAGTGACTTGATTCATTATTTGGATCCAAGCCAATTCGTCATTGAAATTCTAGAAACAGTTGAGATCGATACAGAGATGCTGTCTGTTCTACATAGTTGGAAAGACGCGGGCTTTACGTTAGCACTCGATGATTTTGTGACGGATTTACTCCGACAGCATGGAGCGGAATTGTTTGAGTTGATCGATTTAATTAAAATCGACATTGAGACGATTTCCCCTCGCGAGCAAAGTGCTATCCTCCATATTGTCCGTCGCAATTATCCTCATATCCGAATGCTTGCCGAGCGTGTCGAAACGCACGAAGATCATACACGGTGTCTTGACATGGGATATGACTGGTTTCAGGGATATTTTTATGCTAAACCGATGTTGATGAAAGGAAAGGCGGTCCCACCGCAACTACCGGTTTTGTTAAAAATGTTGAAATGGCTCGATACGGATGAAAAGTACGATGAGGTCGTTGATGAGATTGAAGCGAATCCCTATATTAGTATTCAAGTGTTACAGCTGATCAATTCTCCAGGAATGGGTTTACGCAATACCGTCAGTTCCGTTCGTCAAGCGATTTCACTGCTTGGCTTTTCGCAACTCAAAAGTTGGATTTCGTTGATTGTTTTACGTGAGATGAAGCTTGCTAGTCCTTATGAGTGGTCAAATGAGTTATTACGGTCCTCTTTACACTGTGCGAAGCTCTGTGAACTCTTTGCTACCGAAACCCGAACACTACAACCGGAGAGTGCTTACATGCTTGGCTTGTTATCGCACATCGATGCGTTATTATCTGTTGATATTGACGATATCATCGATCAATTGCCACTCGAAGATTCTCTGAAGATTGTTCTACAAGGAAAGGATCATCCGTTTCGGGATTGTTTAGTGCTTGCGATTAGTGCAGATCGAGGTGATTTTGATCAGTTTGAACTGCTGAGTCAGCGTTTAAATGTATCACTTCCGCGAGCCTATGCATTACTGACGGAAAGTCAAGAGTGGCTCATGCAGCGAGAAAAACATATTCAAGAAGAGTCAGACTCGATCATATAACTAAAAAAAGAGTTTGAAGACTTTTTTCTAGACATAAGACGACGTGTAATCATTCTCTTAACTGAGTAGGATTACACGTTTTTATTCGTCTCGAATCGCCTAATAGGAAGAATTTCTAAGGATTAAGGAGTAACTAAAAAATCTGAGTCCGTGAAGACCGGACTCAGATTTTTTAGTTACTTGATGTAAATTCGGTGTCTATCTTTTTGATGCAAGTCAGAAAACTCTACTTTATAGGCGCGGACCAGCTGACTTGATCGCATCCGTCGCACTCTCGAAACGAAGGAAATTGTTCTGGAATTTCTCAGCAAGCGAACGCGCTTGTGTGTCGTATTCGTCCGGATTCGACCAGACGCGTACCGGGTTGAGTAACTCACTTGGAACACCAGGAACTTCGAGCGGCATATGAAGTCCAAAGATCGGGTGTTCTTCTGTTGGAATCGTTGCAAGTGTGCCGTTAACGGCAGCGTTGACCATCGTCCGTGTATAAGATAGCTTCATGCGGCTACCTGTTCCGTAAGCACCGCCTGTCCAGCCCGTGTTGACGAGATAAACGGTAACACCATGACGATCAATCAATTCGCCGAGCATCGTCGCATACTTTTCAGGCATCAGTGGAAGGAATGGTGAACCGAAGCACGTCGAGAAGGTCGCTTCTGGTTCCGTGACACCGCGTTCTGTTCCAGCGAGTTTTGATGTATATCCTGATAGGAAGTGATACATCGCTTGTTCTTTCGTCAATTTGCTGATCGGAGGCAAGACGCCGTACGCATCAGCTGTCAAGAAGACAATCGTCTTCGGATGACCAGCGCGTGACGGAACAGCGATGTTATCGATTGCAGTGATCGGATAAGCAGCACGCGTATTTTCCGTCAACGATGTATCATCGTAATCAGGATGACGGGCTTCGTCGAGTACGACGTTCTCAAGGACGGTTCCGAAACGGATCGCGTCAAAGATTTGCGGTTCTTTTTCACGCGATAGATTGACCGTCTTCGCGTAACATCCGCCTTCGATGTTGAAGACACCATCGTGCGACCAACCATGCTCATCGTCACCGATCAATTGACGGCTATCATCGGCTGAAAGGGTGGTCTTACCAGTACCAGATAGACCGAAGAACAAGGCGACGTCGCCTTCGTGTCCGACGTTTGCCGAGCAGTGCATCGAAAGGACGTTTTCTTGTGGCAAGAGGTAGTTCATGACGGAAAAGATCGACTTTTTGATTTCTCCAGCGTATTCCGTTCCACCGATCAAGACGATCCGGTGTTCGAACGACATCGCGATGAACGTCTCGGAGTTCGTTCCGTCAACGGCAGGATCTGCTTTGAAATGTGGCGCGTAGACGACCGTGAACGGTTCGAAGGCAGCCACTTCAGGATACTCGCGTAAAAAGAGTTGTTTGGCAAACAGGTTATGCCAAGCATATTGTGTGAGCACACGGACCGGAAGGGTGAAGTGCGTATCTGCTCCAGCAGCAGCTTCTGTGTAGTAGAGATGATCAGCTTCGTTCATGTAACGAAGAACCTTTTGCAACAATTGTTCAAATTTGTCTCCATCCATTGGTTGGTTGACATGACCCCAATCAATGTGAGACTCGCAGGAAGAATCACGGACGATGAACTTATCTTTTGGTGAACGACCTGTAAATTTCCCCGTTTCTACAGATAATGCGCCGTTCTCAGCAAGGACACCTTCTTCGTTTAGAATCGCATGTTCGACAAGTTCAGCAACAGATAGTTGTTTGAACACATGCTCTTTCTTGAGTAGTTCTTCGATATTCAGGACCGTTATCGGCATCCTGACCCCACCTTTCCCCTACGTTGGTTTTGGCTCACTGTATTTAGCATGACACATTTATTATATGTGACATACTAAAGAGAGAGCAATCATTTTCTAGTGCTGATTTCTATTTATCTGGAAACGCTTTCAGCATTAACAGTTTAACATCTCTTTCAAAAAGTTTCGACTAGAATTTGAAACCTTGCTTGACAGAGTAGTTACAACTTTATATCATGTAATTCGTAACGGATACTCTTATTCTGAGCAGGTGGAGGGAACAAGGCCCGAAGAAACCCGGCAACCGTCCTACATTAATTCACATATTAATGAGGGAAAAGGTGCTCTCCTGAAGCGAAGTAAACACTTCGAACGATAAGAGGGTAAAGGAAGAACGCACAACCTTTCCCTGACCATTTTTTGGACTTGGAAAGGTTTTTTTCATTTTACCGTCCCACTCAACTAGGGGAAATGAGTACACCGTCAAATTCTTTTTTGGGAGGGTCATACATGACAAACCTTAATCGCCGACTATTCACGTCGGAGTCAGTCACTGAAGGTCATCCAGATAAAATCTGTGACCAAATTTCGGATTCAATTCTTGATGCAATCCTCGCAGCGGATCCAAACGCGCGTGTTGCGGCAGAAACTTCTGTTACAACAGGTCTCGTTCTCGTTGCAGGTGAGATCACGACATCCACTTACGTCGACATTCCAAAAGTCGTTCGTGAAACGATTCGTGAGATCGGTTATACACGCGCGAAATACGGTTTTGACGCGGACACATGTGCTGTATTGACATCAATCGATGAGCAATCAGCAGACATCGCTCTTGGTGTAGACCAAGCGCTTGAAGCACGTGAAGGTAGCATGTCTGATGCAGAAATCGATGCAATCGGTGCAGGAGACCAAGGTCTCATGTTCGGTTACGCAACGAAAGAAACACCAGAACTCATGCCACTTCCAATCTCGCTTTCACACCGTCTCGCACGCCGTTTGGCAGAAGTGCGTAAAAACGGTCAACTCGACTACCTTCGTCCGGACGGAAAAACACAAGTCACGGTCGAATACAACGAGAACAACGAGCCGGTTCGTGTCGATACGATCGTCATCTCGACACAACACGCGGAAGAAGTTACGCTTAAGCAAATTCAAGCTGACTTGAAAGAACACGTCATCACACCGGTCATCCCGGCTGAATACATCGACGCAGCAACGAAATTCTTCATCAATCCAACTGGTCGTTTCGTCATCGGCGGACCACAAGGAGATGCTGGATTGACGGGTCGTAAGATCATCGTTGATACGTATGGTGGATACGCACGCCACGGCGGTGGAGCATTCTCAGGTAAAGATCCAACAAAAGTCGACCGTTCAGCTGCATACGCAGCACGTTACGTCGCGAAGAACCTCGTTGCTGCAGGTCTTGCAGATAAAGCAGAAGTTCAACTCGCGTACGCAATCGGTGTCGCGCACCCAGTATCAATCGCGGTTGACACATTCGGTACAGGAAAACTTCCTGAAGCGCAACTCGTCGAATTGGTTGCTGAAAACTTCGATCTTCGTCCGGCTGGAATCATCAACATGCTTGATCTCCGTCGTCCGATCTATCGTCAAACAGCTGCATACGGTCACTTCGGTCGTACAGATGTTGAGCTTCCATGGGAACAAACAGATAAAGCAGCAGTTCTTGAAGAACAAGCAAAACGTTTCGCATAATCAAAAAGTCCGAGAACCCTATGAACTGCTCCCTGTCAAGTAGACAGGACAAATAATAAAAATCCTTTAAACGGCTTGCGCTCTGTATTCTAATGGAGCCAAGCCGTTTAATCGTTGTTGATATCGTTCTTCATTGTAGAAGTAAATATATTTCTGGATTGCGAGTCGGAGTTCGTCGAACTCCGCAAACTTATGTAGATAATAACTTTCGCACTTCAACGCTCCCCAAAAGGACTCCATCGGTCCGTTATCAATACATCTTCCAACCCGAGACATACTTTGTGTAATGCCTGCCACGCGTGTCATATGACGAAACGCATGAGAAGTATATTGAAATCCTCGATCACTATGAAGCAAGGGACGACTTCCGGATGCGCCCTGTAGGGCGTGTTCAAGAGTATCGAACACAAGCTGATTATTATTGGAATGCCCAAGAACGAAGGCACGGATGGATCCATCATATAGGTCCAGAATGGCGCTCAAATACGCCTTCTGAGAGGCGCCATACTTCAGTTCCGTGACATCCGTCACCCATTTTTGGTTCGGTCCTGCGGCGTTGAAATCACGGTTCAGAATGTTCTCTGCAGTCTGTTGAGGGCGATTACGAATATACAAAGGACGTTTCCGGCGTATGACGCAATGAATACCGGCGACATGCATCAGGCGACGGACACGCTTCGCGTTGACGTTTCTTCCGAAACGACGTTTCAGGTTCAATGTCATCCGTCGGTAGCCATAGATTCCGTTCACCGTAAGGTGGATCTCGTTCATCTCTTCGATGATTTTCATGTTCTCCGTCTCACGAGTCTGTGGTATACCAATCCGGCGTAACCACTTGTAGTAGGCAGCGCGCGAGACTCCAGCGAGGTGACACAGGGCGATGATCGGGTAACCAAATTGCTCTACCGATGATTGAATGGCTTCATATTTATCTTGAAGACGAATTTGACTTAACGTGACCTCCTCTCGATCTCCTCTAACTTTTTTAAGAAATCGTTCTCCATGCGTAGACGCTCATTTTCTTTCTCGAGTCGTTTCAGATCCAACGCCAAACGGTCTGTATCCGTCAATTCTTCTACTGGCTTCTGACGTCCGCGACGGTCCATCAGTGCGTCGATTCCGTCCTTCTCGAACTTTCTTACCCAGCTATAAATTTGTTGGTACGAGACCCGATGGGTCTTCATGATGCTTTGATAGTCTTTTCTGTTCTGTATACAGTCCATGACTGCCTGGACACGCTCTTCGAATGTAGTGGTTCTACCTTTAGTCATAGTGGATCGCTCCTTCAATGGTTTCCCTTGAGTACTATGACTAGTATACCTCTCTATCCACTTCGCAAGTAGGCTTCTATCCGAGATATCAAACCGTGCCGTAGCGCTAATAAGCGATTCCTTTTGGTCGAGTACTGCACGTATAGCCTTCATCTTCAGTTCTTCCGGATAACGCGTCCACTCTGTTCGATTACGAAGTGCCATGGAGCCGCCCGTACGATATTTTGTCCTCCATCTATTTAAGGTGGTGACTGAAAGCTCGAAGAGCGAGGCAATCGATTTGATCGAGTCGATTCGGTCTTCACACATCTTAATAATTCGTAGTTTTTCATCTGACGAAAACTTAGATTTAGTCATAGAAAAAGCTCCCTTCAAAAAGTAGACAGTTTTTGTTATTTCAACTGTCTACTTTTTGGGGAGCATATCACTACGCGGGTTTTCGGACTTTTTTGTTTCCGCGGAACTTTGCAGGAAACGAATGTTTTTTCTAGAAGAGGGTAAAAGTACATGAGTCGATTCGTATGAATACAAAGGGGGGTTCCGATTATGGAAATACGCGAAGCTATTCCAGCTGATGCAGGACATATTCATGACATTGCCGTCACATCTTGGTTGGATACGTATGCAGAAATCTATTCCGAACGTTCGAAAGCGCATTTCGTGCAGGAGGCGTATCCGCAAGAAGAAGTCGTTCGTGCGATCCGGACGGCGGAAGAAGCACGGGGAGAGTATTTTTATGTCGGAATCATCGACGAGGAAATCGTCGGTTTCATTCATGCTGTTGATGTCGAAGGAACGTGGGAGATCGTTCGTCTGTACGTCTTACCGAAATATCAGCAAAACGGAATCGGAAGACGATTGATCCGTGAACTCGAACGACAAGGAGCCGTCCCACTCGAAGTATACGTGGAAGCACGTAACTATAAAGCGCGTCAATTCCTGACCTCATTTGGTTTTGAAGAACTTAGTGAGATGACGGAAGAAGTGTTTGGGCAAGCGGAATCAGTCGTTCGTCTTCGCCATGTTGCCTCGTGAAATCCGTCTCGGGACGGTTTCGTTTGCGTTTGAAATAAGGTATCGTGAAAAGGAAGTATGAAGTGAAGAGGTGAGTTTGTGGTTGAACAACCAACAGGAATCATCGTATTAGTCTATCCGTTACAACTGCGTGCCCGTCCGAGTGAAGCTTTGATTCGAGTACTCGAAAGAGAGTATGAAGTGCTACTCGTCGACGCACCACGTCGCATTTCGTTTGAAGAGCACGGTCAACTGTTAAAAGAAGCATTACGCGAAGCAGGAAAACGAAAGCTACCGATTCATATCATCGCCTGTAGCATGGGCGCACTCGTCGTCAATCGTCTGTTGCAAGAATATGAACTACCAGTCGCAAGTCTTGCGTTCGTTTCACCATTGTTTGATTGGCATCCGTCGAAACAACTCGGAGGTGTCAAACAAGTCTTCGCGAGTGCGTTTGATCGTTTCCGTCCCGATGCGCCACTCGGTACGTTGCCGTTTGGTCAAAGTACGGAAGATACCGTTCGCATCGGTGAACTGACGTATGCGCAGTACCGGGAAATCGAAGAAGAGATCGTCGTACATGACGAGGAACGAAAAAAACTGCCTCGTGTAAACTTGGCTTGTTTTTATGCACCAGACGATCAGTTCGCAGACGTCAAACTGACGCTTGAAGTATGCCGGAAAATGGGTGGCGATCAGATTTACTTACAACGTCTACACGGTTTCCCGCATTTCAGCTTTGAACGGTTGAATACACGGTTTGCGGAAAAATTATTGTTGTTTTTTAAATTAGTCGAAGAATGAAAAAAGTGATGGTTTCCATAGCGGAAGCCATCACTTCTTTATTTCTACTGTCAGCGCACTTTTTTCTCGATCGCGATGATAAACGGGGGATGATTTTGTTGATTCAAGAAACGGTACTGGAGAACGGCATAATCTTGCTGATCAAGGGCTGTGACGTAATCGAGGACAGCGTCGCGTTCACGTTTTCCTTCCAGGTGACCGTGATAGACGACGAGGACGACAAGACCGCCGGGAGCGAGGACTGGGAGGAGGGCATCGAGTGCTTCAAGCGTCTCTTCTCCGGTCGTCGTGATTGATTTGTCGCTTCCAGGCAGGTATCCGAGATTGAAGACACCGGCGCGGACAGGACGTTGTTTGTCCGAAAGACGGGCACCGACATGGATATGGCTTTCATGATAAAGGTCGACGCGTGCTAACATTCCGGCTTCGTCGAGACGTCGCGTCGATTCCTCGATGGCTTGTGCCTGGACGTCGAACGCAAGAACCCTTCCTTCTGGACCGACGCGTTCTGCTAAAAACTGTGTATCATGTCCATTTCCGGCAGTCATATCGACGACGCAGTCTCCGGGTTCGATAACGGACTCGAGTAATTGTTTCGTATAAGGTAGTACACGGGCAAGTGACATGGCATAGACTCCTGTTCCTATGGTCTGTTTTCTAGTAATGGTTCAGTATGTGCAAGATTCTTTCTGCATTATATCATTTTTTGATTCGTTGACGAAAAGCGAAGTGGCTTGACAGCTAGGGGACGGATTGCGTAAAGTGGCAAGGTTGAGAATGAAATAGGAGGACCACAGGTATGCCAAAATTACCAAAAGCGGTCTGGATCCTCGTCCTTGCGATGGCCATCAATACGACGGGATCCTCTTTTTTATGGCCGTTTAATACATTATATATTCATGAATATTTAGGAGAGTCGATGACAAAAGCAGGGATGGCGTTGTTCGTCAACTCGGCCTTAGCAATCGTCGGAAACTACTTAGGTGGAAAAGCGTTTGACCGTCTCGGTGGCAAGAAGACGCTTGTCATCAGTGTCATCGGACTTGTCCTGTCTTCTGTCGGCTTGTTGCTGTTTCATCAGACGTACCTCGGATACGTCGCGATGCTTGGATTGATTGGATTCGTCGGTGGGATGGTTTTTCCGACGATCTACGCGATGACGGGTGTCATTTGGCCTGAAGGCGGGCGTCGTGCCTTTAATGCGATCTATGTCGCACAAAACGTTGGTGTAGCGCTCGGGACAGCTGTCAGCGGTCAAATCGCTGCCTTTTCGATTCAGTACATCTTCATCGCCAATCTTGTCCTCTACATCGCTTTTGCCATCATTTTGTTCGTCGGTTTGTCCTGGATTCAGGCACCGGCTCGGATGCATGCGACCCATGACGAGATCGAAACGACACGCACACCCCTTGCACGCGGTGCGGCACGGACGATGTTGCTCGTCTCGATTGGTTATGCCTTACTTTGGTTCGTTTATGTACAGTGGCAAGGAACCTTTGCTGTACACACGAAATCGCTCGGTGTCACGATTTCCGAATACTCGATTCTTTGGACGATTAACGGAGCACTCATCGTGTTCGCACAACCTTTACTAACACCAATTCTTCGTTGGTTTGGAGATGACTTAAAGCGACAATTGATGACCGGTACAGGAATCTTCCTCTTGTCTTATCTGATCGTTCCGTTCGCAGGAGGATTCAAGATGTTCCTCGTCGCGATGATCATCCTGACGATTGGTGAAATGTTCATCTGGCCAGCGGTTCCTGCCATGGCAGCGAGACTCGCGCCAATCGGAAAAGAAGGAGAATTCCAAGGATACGTCAATATTGCTGCTTCAGCGGGGCGAATGATCAGTCCGACCGTTGGAGGGTTGATCTACGATGTATCCGGTATGTCAGCGGTCTTCTTGACATTGATTGGATTGATTCTGTTAGCGGGCGTCGTCTTCCTTCGTGCCATTCCAAAAATCACATCATGAACATCATCTGTAAGACAGCGGACATTATGACCGCTGTCTTTTGTTACGTCATTAGTTCCAAAATCATAAAATAAACATTTAATAATATGGAATATTTCGGCAAAGAAACGGGTACTTTTTAATCAAGAACTTGAAAAAGAAAGGTCATATGAACGTTGCTTCTTTTTGACTGGAGGTGCACGAATGGAAAGGTGTCAATTCATCACAGATGCCGCAACTTGGACGACACACGTACAGCAACAGCCTCTTGATATCTTCTACAGTCACCAATATGTCACGCTCAACGCTAGACCGTCTGAGCAAGCGGTGCTATTCCGTTATGAAGGTGATGCAGGAACACTGTTCTATCCCTTTTTAAAGCGCCGGATTTTTGATACGCCTTATTCAGATCTCATCACGCCGTATGGCTATGGTGGACCGGAAATCATCGGTCAACTGACTGCGACTGAAATGCAGCATGCACGCTTATTGTTTGAAAGATGGGCAGATCGAGAAGAGATCGTCTCGGAAATAATTCGCTTTAATCCATTGACGGGTAATGAACGCTTCATGCGGGATTGGACGAAAGTCTCCTTCATCCGTCATACGACGAGTATCGATTTACGCCCTTCAATAGAGGACATCATGCAGACATTTCATAAGAAGACGAGAAGTATGATTCGCAAATCGCTTGCCTCTCCTTTAACCGTTAGAACAGGAACACGAGATGACCTACCTGTCTTTGTAGCGTTGTATCATGAAACGATGGACCGAAAGAATGCTTCGACTCATTACTATTTTACGGACAGTTATTTTGAACAATTATTTGAAGCAAATCCACTCTGTGAGCCATTGTTACTGATTGCGGAAATCGACGGAGAACCTGTTGGTGGATACTTCGTATTGCTTGGAAAAGAATATGCCCACGGTCATTTGATTGGGTGTAAGCGGGACGAAGCGAAGATGTTCCCGAATCAGCGACTCGAGTACGAAGCGATTCTTCAGGCGAAAGCACGCGGTCTCGTCGAACAACATCTCGGGGGTGGATATCAAGAACGGGATAGTCTCTTTGAGAGTAAATGCCGTTACACCGGGTATCGTTTATTTGAGTATCATCAAGGAAAATCGATTCTTCAACCAGCCATATACGATCAGTTATGTGTACGATACGGGTCAGATGCTGATTCGGATTATTTTCCAGCTTACCGACAAACCAGTGTCCAAATGGCGACAAGTTAAACAGTAACTAAATGAAGAAGGCGAAACGACTACATCGTGTAGTCGTTTTTTTGATATGCTGAAATCATGATAGATCAATTGAGGGGGATGTGTCTTGAAAAAACGAGGTCTTATTTTTGATATGGATGGGGTCATTTTAGATAGTGAAATTCGCTACTTCGAGGTCCATCAGCAGATGTTCAAAACGTTATCGATTCCGCTCGATCCGATTCAGTATGCGACGTTTATGGGAAAAACAGGTGATGAGATGTGGGAAGAGCTTGTCGCCCAGCATCAGCTAAAAGAAACAGCTAGTGCGTTACTAGAAGAAGAACATCGGTTGTTTCAAATTCATGCAAAACCGGAGGAATGTGGTTTAAAAGAGGGAGTCAAACAAGTCATCGAGCAAGCGGCGTCTCTTGGTTACGATATCGGGATTGCCTCCTCGAGTTCGCTTCAAAAAATCGAACGCGTCATCCGTCATTATAAGCTTCCAATCAAGCATTACGTCAGTGGAGAAGAAGTCGTGCGTTCAAAGCCTGATCCTGCGATTTTTCATCTTGCAGCATCACGAATCGGGCACGCGCCTGAAGATTGTCTCGTCATTGAAGACGCTGCAAACGGGATGATCGGCGCAAAAGCAGCAGGCATGGAAGTGATTGCGCTTCTCGATGATCGGATGCCGATGCAACGTCTAGAACAAGCGGATCATGTAGCACGATCGCATGCAGAAATCGAGGAAATTTTACGGAAGCGTTGACGCTTGAGGAAGAAACAGATTACACTAGGAAAAGATAGTCAATTGCATGGAACTGAAGTAGTAGGGGAAAGGTGCCGTCAAGAGAGCTGGTGGAAGGTGCGAACCAGTCGGTAACAACCGTGAACTCGTCAGGGAGCACGATTCGTGAAGTCGTAGTAGCGAATCCGGTCTTTCACACCGTTATCCGTGAATCAAGCGGTCTGTCATAGACAGACAACGTGGGTGGTACCGCGGAAGCCAAACCGGTCTTTCGTCCCTATTCCTAGGGGCGGAGGACCGGTTTTTTTAGATTAGAGGAGGAAAAGACATGCCGTACAATCATCGCGAAATCGAACCAAAATGGCAGGCGCGTTGGGATCAAGACAACGCCTTCGTCACGACAGAAGATCCAGAAAAAGAAGGGTTTTATGCCCTTGATATGTTCCCGTATCCGTCAGGTGCCGGTCTCCACGTCGGTCACCCGGAAGGCTACACAGCAACGGATATCCTCGCACGGATGAAACGGATGCAAGGATATAACGTCCTTCACCCGATGGGATGGGATGCGTTTGGATTACCAGCAGAGCAATATGCCCTCGATACAGGGAATGACCCACGTGAATTCACAGCGAAAAACATCGAGACGTTCAAGCGTCAGTTGAAAGAACTTGGATTCTCCTATGACTGGGATCGTGAAATCAACACGACAGATCCGAAGTACTACAAATGGACACAGTGGATCTTTACGAAGTTGTATGAAAAAGGACTTGCGTTCGTGGACGAAGTCGCGGTCAACTGGTGCCCAGCACTCGGAACCGTTCTTGCGAATGAAGAAGTCATCGACGGATTATCTGAACGCGGAAATCATCCGGTCGTGCGTGTCCCGATGCGTCAATGGGTCTTGAAAATCACGGAATATGCGGATCGTCTTCTTGAAGATCTCGATGACCTCGATTGGCCGGATTCTGTCAAAGAGATGCAACGGAACTGGATCGGAAAATCAGAAGGTGCTGAAATCGACTTCACGATTGATGGACACAAAAAACAAGTCACGGTCTTTACGACACGTCCGGACACAATCTTTGGTGCGACGTACCTCGTGCTTGCGCCGGAGCATCCATTCGTAGCTGACATCACGACAGCGGATCACAAGGAAGCCGTCGATACGTACATTTCGCAAGTCCAAACGAAGTCGGACCTCGAGCGGACGGATTTAGCGAAGGAAAAAACAGGCGTCTTCACGGGTGCTTTCGCCGTCAATCCAATCTCAGGTGATCGTCTTCCAATCTGGATCGCTGATTATGTCCTTGCTTCGTACGGAACGGGTGCAATCATGGCGGTCCCAGGACACGATGAGCGCGATCATGAATTCGCGAAACAATTCGACTTGCCAATCGTTGAAGTCGTCGCGGGTGGAAACGTCGATGAAGCAGCCTATACAGGAGAGGGCGAACACGTCAACTCGCATATGCTTGATGGTCTTGGAAAACAAGAAGCAATCGAGACGATGATTGCTGAACTCGAAACGAATCAAGTCGGACGTAAGAAAATCACGTATCGTCTCCGCGACTGGTTGTTCAGTCGTCAACGGTATTGGGGCGAGCCGATTCCAGTCGTTCATATGGAAGATGGTTCGATGAAGACGCTCAGTCAAGAGGAGTTACCGCTTGAACTTCCAATCATTCCGGAAATCAAACCGTCTGGTACAGGCGAATCACCACTTGCGCTTGCGGAAGACTGGTTGGATTATACGGATCCTGAAACAGGAATGAAAGGGCGTCGCGAGACGAATACGATGCCACAATGGGGCGGAAGCTGCTGGTATTATCTCCGTTTCATCGATCCGCACAATGAAGAGGCGATCGCGGATCCAGAAAAATTAAAATACTGGCTTCCAGTCGATATTTACATCGGTGGTGCGGAACACGCCGTTCTCCACTTGTTGTATGCGCGCTTCTGGCATAAAGTCTTGTATGATGCAGGCGTCGTACCAACAAAAGAACCATTCCAGAAGTTGTACAACCAAGGGATGATTCTTGGAGAGAACAACGAGAAGATGTCGAAATCACGCGGTAACGTCATTAATCCGGATGAAATCGTTAAATCGCATGGTGCGGATACATTACGCTTGTACGAAATGTTCATGGGACCACTCGATGCATCAGTTGCCTGGTCGGAGAACGGTCTTGACGGGGCGCGTCGTTTCCTCGATCGTGTCTGGCGCTTGTTCGAACGGACAGCAGACATTCAGGACGTCACAGAAGTCGATGCTGACTTCGAGCGGACGTACCACCAGACAGTCAAGAAGGTCACGGAAGACTTCGCGAACATCCAGTTCAACACCGGAATTTCGCAACTCATGGTCTTCGTCAACGAAGCAAACAAACAGCCGGTTCTTCCACGTCACTTCCTTCGTGGATTCATCCAATTGTTAACGCCAGTCGCACCACACCTTGGTGAAGAACTCTGGGAACAACTTGGATTTGAAGAGACATTGACGTATGCAGCATGGCCAACATTCGATGAATCGAAACTCGTCAGCGATACGATGGAATTCGTCATTCAAGTGAACGGAAAGGTTCGCTCGAAAATCGAAATCAACATCGATGCGACAAAAGAAGAAATCGAAGCACTTGCCTTTGCTGATGAAAAGACACAAGAATGGATCGGCGACAAAACAGTTCGTAAAGTCATCGTCGTACCGAAAAAATTAATCAATATCGTGGCAAACTAATCCATAGCCCCTTTCATTCGTTTGATGCGAATGGAGGGGGTTTCTTCATTTCCGTCGCAAGTCCGCTTTTTTTTTCAACGACCTTCTGCTACACTGAATCAGAAACCGAGAAAGAAAGGCGAGTACCATCAATGAAACGATCTTATATAGTCTATACAACGATTTTTGCTGTCGTTTCGGGGTTGATCCTTTGCGTACTGCTCGTCTTCTCGAAGCCGGAGACGTTATCACGTATTCAAGAAACGTTCGCGAAAATCGAGACGCAATCAAAGCATCAGGCAGCCGTTAAACAGGTGCCACCGAAAACGCCTTCAGCTATTCCGAACCCGGAAGAGCCATTAATCAAAAATGTCCAACACATGTTATATGATGATTCCATTGGTTCGTACCTCGTCGTCACAGACGATTATCGTTTCTTTGAAATCAGTGGAACCGGAGAACGCATCAACGCATCTTTCCAGTTAGAAGAAGGAAAGTTGTTGCTCGCTGGTTTAGACGGTATGACGCTCGTTGACGGGGAGACAGTCGCGCTATTGACGTCGAATCAGATTCTGGTCACGATTACGCGAAAAGACGGTGTCTGGAGCGAAGAAAAACGTGAAAAAGTACAAGGAACGACGATACGGGATAGTTTCCATGGTCTTGGATATGATGCGAAGAAAAAAGAATTCTATACGATTAATCATATTCGAGCACTGGGACGAGTCGAGGTGACTTATTTCGCGATGAAAGAGGATAAGATCAAGATTGATCCTGACGCCTCGGAAAAGAAAAAACGTGCATTGAAGAAAAAACAGAAACCGCCTTATCTGTCAGTCATCAAACGTGAGAAGATTGAAGCGGCGAGTGGGATGCGAAGTGATGCGAAGAAATCGTTCGAGTCCGAGTTCCGTCCGATTGGTCTTGCTGAACGACAAGGTCGGATCTACACACTCGATTCAGAAGCGCTCTATCTCTATTCGATCGATCGAAAGGACAAAACGATCACGGGCGAGACAGCCAGTCCGAAAGTATATGGTTCGAAAGGGATTTTCGTGCAAGATAATGAGTTGTTCGCATTAGTCGTCACGGATAAATTCTCAAGCCGATCGTTTACACCGATTGATTAAATCCTGACAGAACAAGACCCGATTCCTCTGCTAAGCAGAAGAATCGGGTCTTGTTCATATTAAAAGACAGTATCACGTGCCATCTCTGCGGCGTGACTACCGGCGCAATGACCCGTCACGAATGCAGCGGTGATGTTGTAACCACCTGTATAGCCGTGGATATCAAGAATCTCCCCGGCAAAGAATAACCGCTCCGCTTTTTTCGACATCATCGTCTTTGGATCAATCTCTTTGATTGAGACGCCACCACCCGTGACGAAAGCTTTATCAAAGTCGAGCGTTCCCGTTGCTTTAAGTGGGAATCGCTTTAATTTTTGCAAGAAGTCCGTCCAGTCCTGTTTCTTGACTTGTGTGCAGACTTCATCGCCAAAGCCGATTTGAGCAAATAAAAGTTCAAGCAGACGTTCCGGCACGAAGCCGCGGAGAGCGTTGCGTACCGTTTTCTTGGGATTTGCTGCAAGCGCGGCTTGGAAGCGTTCGGTTAACGCACCGAGTGATTCGTCCGGGAAGAGATCGATTGATAAATGGACAATCGTCTCCTTCGAACGTTTGCGCTCCTTGATCGTGTACTGGCTACAGCGTAAAGCAATCGGACCGCTTAAACCGAAGTGGGTAAAGAGTAAGTCACCCGTGTGTGTTTTGATTGCTTTATCTTTTTTGCCGTGGACCGTTAAGGCGACGTCACGTAGCGACAGCCCTTGTAATGTTTTTTCATGAATGAACGTATCACCTAACAAAATCGGAACTTCCGTTGGGAAGAGTTCCGTGATCGTATGACCCGCCTTTTCAGCCCACGGGTAGCCGTCACCTGTCGAACCGGTATGTGGAACGGATTGTCCGCCGACTGCAACGATGCAACTTTTTGCTTCAAGACGCATGCCATTTTCTAAGATGACAGCTGCAAAAGAACCGTCTGGATGGAAGTCGAGCGTAGCGACCTGCGCGTCTGTTTGAATCTCGGCACCATGCGCGCGGATTTGATCGATCAATACACGGACGACATCTGCTGCTTTATCCGAGACAGGAAACATCCGTCCATTGTCCTCTTCTTTGAGGGCGACACCAAACCCTTCGAAGAGTTCGATGATCGATTCATTATTGAATTGAGAAAAGGCACTATAAAGGAAACGTCCGTTTCCTGGAATCGACTGGACGAGTTCATCGAGTGGTTTTCGGTTCGTGACGTTACAACGTCCGCCGCCAGAGATCGCAAGCTTCCGACCTAATTTATTTCCTTTATCAAGCAGGAGTGTTCGAGCTCCAGCCTGTAAAGAGGCGAGCGTTGCCATCAAGCCGCTCGGTCCGCCTCCGATTACGATTACATCGTACATAAGGTCACCTCATTCATAGAATTCTGCTTGTTTCACTTTAGCAGAAGTTGCGACTGTAAACAAACCGTCTCTTTCAATTCAAGATAGACAGCGGTATAATGATTTGCAATTGTGTACGAGAGAACTTGTATAATGAGACAGTCACGATCAGAGTGTCGAGTTTAAAAATTAGAAAGCGTGAGGGATGTTACCATGTCCACAGTCAGTAATAAGCAGTCTACTTCTTCCGGCAATTCAGGATTCGTTCGTGGAACGATGCTCCTGTCCGGTGCGTCACTGATTTCCCGCGCACTGGGTTTGATTTATCTCTTTCCGTTTCAGTTCATGGTCGGCGCGACAGGCATCATGTTCTATACCTATGCCTATAACTATTATGCAATCATGATCGGACTTGCGACAGCGGGGATT
This sequence comes from Exiguobacterium sp. FSL W8-0210, assembly GCF_038006045.1. NCBI lineage: Bacteria > Bacillati > Bacillota > Bacilli > Caryophanales > Exiguobacterium > Exiguobacterium sp. FSL W8-0210. The sequence goes on along the minus strand of NZ_JBBOUK010000001.1, from coordinate 2,321,243 downwards.
CCTGTCGCCGTCTCGAAATTCGTCGCCAAATACAATGCATTAGGAGAATATGATACGAGTGAACGGTTATATCGGTCTGGTCTGAAAATCATGTCCTTGACCGGGATTGTTTCCTTCCTCGCTTTATTCTTTCTCGCACCGTATTTAGCACATCGGGCCATTCCAGGTGGTGACGTTGATTCAGCAGCCTACGTTGATGCCGTCACGATGACGATTCGTGGCGTGAGTTTCGCTTTACTCTTGATTCCACCGATGAGTATGACCCGAGGTTACTTCCAAGGATATCAATCGATGGGACCAACAGCGATTTCGCAAATCTTGGAACAAATCGTCCGGATCATCTTCCTGCTTGCAGGAGTCAGCATCGCGATTTATATCTTTGATTCAGGTGCAGCATTTGCCGCAACGATTGCAACGTTCAGTGCATTCATTGGTGCAATCGGTAGTGTCGCAGTTCTGATCTATTATTTCCGCAAACGTGCCAGCGGCTTGCAGGAACTACGTGCTACTCAAACCGTCCGTTCGCCGGATCGCCCGTTAACGGATTTGTATAAGGAATTATTGACGTATGCGATTCCAATCGTCATGGTCGGTCTTTCGACACCCCTTTATCAAGTCATCGACCAGAATACGATGAATGCCGCATTACAAAGTATCGGTTACACGCTCGAAGCGGCCGGAAACGCGACTGCCTATCTGATTGCGGATAGTCATAAGATCGTCTTGATTCCGGTGTCGGTCGCAACAGGATTGTCATTATCTGCGACTCCACTGTTGACCGCCTCCTTTACGCAAGGGGATATGCGGAAAGTACGGGCTCAAATCTCACAGATTTATCAACTCGTCTTTTTCGTGACGATTCCGGCAGTCGTCGGGATGATTCTCCTTAGTGAAGAAACGTTCCATGTACTCTTCCCGAAAGATCAAGCGGCCTGGGTTTATCTATTAAGTTATGCGCCGAGTGCGTTGTTCCTTGCCTTGTATTCTGTTACGGCAGCCGTCCTTCAAGGAATTAACCGTCAGTACTTCACGATCATCGCAACATTTGCTGGACTACTTGCGAAGTATCTCTTGAATGCGCCGTTGATTCATTTGACTGGTGATGGAACGGGTGCTGGTTATGCGACGATCATTGGTTATCTCGTTGCGACGGGATTGATGTTCTTCCGGATCACACAAACGGTGAAGTTCCCATTCAGTACGGTCTTGCGCCGGACATCTTTGATTCTAATCATCAGTGCATTGATGGGAGCAGGTGTTGCACTCGTGAAGTGGGGAATGGTGTCCTTCTTACCAGAGACGACATGGGCATCTCTGTTGATCCTGATCATTGGTGCGGCAGTTGGAATCGTGATTTTCGCTGGACTCTCGATTTGGAGTGGATTAGCAGAAGTCGTATTAGGACGTAAAATTTCATTGAAACGAGGACGAGGTCATGCGTCTAGATAAACTATTATCCAACATGGGGGCAGGCTCCCGAAAAGAAGTAAAACTTTTGCTCAAGGCAGGGGCAATTCAAGTCGATGGTGAGATCGTACGTGATCCGAAACAACATGTCGATGTCGAGACGCAACAGGTTCTGATGTACGGCGAATCGGTCACGTATCAAAAATACATCTACTTGATGATGAATAAACCACCGGGTGTCATTAGTGCGACGGAGGATAAACGAGATGAGACCGTCATTGATCTATTGTTTGAAGACGTGACGTATTTCAAACCATTTCCGGTCGGACGACTTGATAAGGATACAGAAGGCTTATTGTTACTGACAAACGATGGAGCGTTCAATCATGCCTTGATGTCTCCGAAGAAACACGTCGAAAAAACGTATTACGCGGAAGTGACAGGTGTATTGACGCAAGAAGACGTCGAGGCAATTGCGGAAGGCGTCACCTTAGAAGACGGTTATCAAGCAAAGCCAGGAAAACTCGTCATCTTATCGACGACAGAAACAGATTCAACGCTTGAATTGACGATCACAGAAGGGAAATTCCATCAAGTCAAACGGATGATGCTTGCCCTCGGTAAAGAGGTCACGTTCTTGAAACGACGCTCGATTGGTCGCTTGGAGCTTGATCCGGCACTTGAACTCGGGGACTACCGTGAACTGACACAAGAGGAATTGGCGTTATTTGATTGGCTACCTGAATAAGCAAAACGAAAGAGGCTGGGACATAACTCAGTTTCACAAACGAAAGGTCCTCGAAACGTGTAGTCGTTTCGAGGGCCTTGTTCTATGACGAAAAACCGATTCTGAATAAACAAATAAGGACAACCTCTGATAAAGTTAAAGTGACTAAACTATAACCATCGGAGGTGCCCTTATGTTTAAAGATTATAACATGAACCAGCTGGTTCTGCCCTTAGATTTAGAAGTTCGTCTTCAAGAAAATGATATCGCGTTCGCTGTCCATCATCTCGTCGAATCCATTCCGGATGATGTTTTCGATCCTTTCATGCGGACGACGGGATGCCCTGCTTATCATCCGCGGATGATGATGAAAATCATTTTATGTGCCTACACACAGTCGGTCTTCTCCGGTCGGAAGATTGAAGGATTACTATCCGATAGTCTGCGGATGATGTGGCTAGCGCAAGGGAATGCGCCGAGCTATCGTACCATCAACCGTTTTCGAGTGCATCCCGCAGTCACTCCAATCTTGAAGCAAGCCTTCGTTACCTTCCGTTGCCATCTCGTCGAGATGGGAGAAATCAATGAAGAAGCCATCTTTATCGATGGTACAAAGCTAGAGGCGAATGCGAACCGATACACCTTTGTTTGGCGGAAATCGATCGAACGTCATAGTTCGTCTCTCGTGGACAAATCGAATCGTATCTATGACAACCTCGTCGAACAAGACATCCTACCGGAAATTGAACGAGAAAGCCCGGACGAGCTCACTCTCTCAGAACTCGAACACATGGGTGAAGCTTTAGACGCACATATCGCTTCCATCAACCAAAAAATCGAGGCGAGTTCGGATACTCAAGAAAGAAAACGTCTACGTTCTGAACGGAAGGAACCACGTCTCCTTCGAAAGGAGATTACAGATTTCATCGAGCGGAAACAGAGATACGCCCTCCAAAAGAGGACGCTCGCTGGACGGAACAGCTATTCGAAAACAGACACAGACGCGACGTTCATGCGAATGAAGGAAGATCATATGCAAAATGGACAACTCAAGCCAGGCTATAACGTTCAAATCGCGACCGAAGGACAGTACACACTCGCTTATGATATTTATCCGAATCCGACGGATGCCCGGACGTTACTCCCCTTTTTAGATGAGATCAGCTCATATTTACCACTACCACCGCATATCGTTGCGGATGCCGGCTATGGGAGTCAGGAGAATTATCAGGATATTCTGATGCGCCGAGGGCGCATTCCACTCATCCCTTATACGATGTTCGAAAAAGAAAAGTCTCGAAAATGGCGCAATGATCCATTTAACACAGTAAACTGGTCTTATGATGAAAGGTCGGATCGTTTTGTGTGCCCTAATGGACAGGACGTAACATTCCGTTACATGTCCAAGAGAACAGATCGGTACGGATTCACGCGTGATTTCAAGGTGTATGAAAGCGAAGGGTGTGATGGCTGCCCGTTTCGCTCCCGTTGTACCAAGGCCAAAGAGGGTCGTCACCGACAGGTACACATAAACACTTCATGGGAAGAACAAAAAGAACAGATGAAAAAATGGCTTTCAGATCAAAAAACAGGATCCCTCTATGCGAAACGGAAGATAGACGTGGAACCAGTTTTTGGATATCTGAAGGCTAATTTGAGTTTCACTCGCTTTTCTGTGAGAGGAAAAGCGAAGGTGAAGCGTGAGCTCGGCTTCATCCTCATGGCCGTAAATTTAAGAAAATGGCTCATCCAAAGCGTTGCCCGAAGGGCAACTTGACGCGAGACAATGAAAAAAGAAGGAATTGCACATCCTGAGTGATGGCAATTCCTTCTTCTCGTTAAATTCAGCTAGTTATGTCCCAGCCTCTTTATTGTGGGATTCAATTATTGATTACGTAGTGCTTCTGCGATCGGATAAGGACCGCTGAGTACTTCGAATACACGAGACTGTGTCGGGTGATCAATCAAGTGAACGAACAGCGCCGCCACATCGTCACGAGACACCTTACGATCTTCGTGTGAATCAAAATGCTCTTTCGTTTCGACAGTGCCTGCCGGGTCGTCGTAGCTGAGTGGACCAGGACGGACGATCGTATAATTGAGTCCGCTTTCCTGTAGGTGTGCGTCTGCTGTTGCTTTCGATTCGAGATATACTTTCAATTCACCTTTTGGTTCTTCTGTACCGACTGAACTGAGCATCAGGAAACGATCGATCCCGTTCGCTTTTGCTGCATCGATGACTTTGATTGCACCTTCTTGATCGACGGCGCGTGTTAATTCGTCCGATGCGCCACCAGCACCCGCTGCAAAGATGACGACGTCCGCATTACTGATGACACCACTGACATCCTTCGTCAAATCCCCAAGTCTGACTTCAGATGCACCGAGTGCAATCAAATCGTTGATTTGATTTTCTTCCCGTACGACCGCGATTGCTTGATGATCACCTTGTTTAGCGATCAATTCGACCATCTTGCGTCCCGTTGTTCCGTTTGCTCCAATGATTAAAATGTTCATTCTTCTCAACTCCTTCTCCCAATAGCTATACCCCACGTTTTAAAAAAGATAACAAAAAAAGACGCGAAGAATCGCGTCGTCGAAAGATATACATAGTGAAACAGTGGATCAACCCGCTTGCTTTTGTTTCTTGCTCGACGTCCATGTACCGCGTCGAGGGCTCACAATGAGATTGTTGTATTCGAGCACGTTCAAATCCCGCTGAACGGTCCTTGAAGTGATGCCAAACTCTTCAACCAACTCTGCTGTCGTAGTAGCTCCGTTCTCTTGGATGTAGAGATAAATCGATTTAATCCGGGTCAACATACGGTCTGTAGAATCTTTCATTGGTATAACCACTCCCCCAATGGATAGAATAGTGTTCTAAAGCTTCGGGTGACAAAAGACAATGCAATATCCAGTTGTTTCGCCTTTAGTATAACGTTTTGATATTAAAATGCAAGTAATTTAACCGAACGTTTTCATAAAAAACATATTCAAATGGTTTGTAAAGTCGACGATTCAAGTTTTATTTCAGATGAATGTTCGTCATTTCAATAAATAAAAAAGAAAACAGAATTTGGATGTTCGTATCTGAACGAATATTCGCTATACTAGGAAGGTGTATAGGAAACGAATCCAAAACCAGTAATGAAGGAGCGAAATCAGATGGTGAATTGGAAAGAAGAAGTACTCGCACGTCGCGAGGATTTATTAGAAGATTTAAAAGAACTATTACGGATTCCGAGTGTACTCGACGAATCCACGATCGAAGAGGGCGCGCCGTTTGGTCATGAAGTCAAACGTGCCCTCGATTGGATGCTCGCGACAGGGGAACGCGATGGGTTCACGTCAAAAAATGTCGATGGGTATGCAGGACATTTGGAGTATGGTCAAGGGGAAGAGTTACTCGGTATTCTTTGTCACTTAGACGTCGTACCAGCTGGTGGCGATCACTGGACATACGGTCCATTCAACCCGACGCTTGTAGATGGAAAACTGTATGCACGTGGAGCAATTGATGATAAAGGACCGACGATGGCAGCTTATTACGCTTTGAAAATCGTCAAAGAACTTGGCTTACCACTCTCGAAGCGCATCCGTCTGATTGCAGGAGGGGATGAGGAGAGTGAATGGCGTTGTGTCAATCATTACTTCAAACATGAAGAGATGCCAACACTCGGTTTTGCACCAGATGCCGACTTCCCGATCATCAATGCGGAAAAAGGACTCTATGATGGGTTATTGATTCAAGGGAAACCAGCGCAAGCATCTGATACAGGCTACCATCTCGTTCGTTTTGAAGGTGGCGAACGTCCGAACATGGTTCCAGGTCATGCTCAAGCGCTTCTTCGTGTCGTCGAAGTAGGAACGCTTGAGACGGATTTCCATGCTTATCTTGAAGAACAAGGTTTGACAGGAACAGTCAAGCAAGAAACGGAAGGTCTCGTACTTGATGTCAATGGTGTCGCAGCCCATGCGATGGAGCCGGACAATGGTAAAAATGCTGCTTTACATTTGGCGCGTTTCCTCAATACGCTTCATTTGGATTCTAACGGTCGTCGTTACATTCAACTCGTGACGCATATGTTCCGGGATTCTCGCGGTGTAGCGATCGGTGTCGCTGCTTCAGACGAGACAGGTGACTTAACGATCAATGGCGGTGTATTCCGTTACGCTGAAGAGCAAGGAACGGCATCGATCAATATCCGTTACCCGTATACAGCAGACTTCACGGAACGTCTGCAAATCATTAAGGAAGCCGCGGCAGGATATGGTTTTGAATTGCAGACGCGGACGCATATGACACCGCACCATGTTGATCCAAACCATGAATTGATCAAGACGCTAAGTGCCGTTTATGAGCGCCACACTAACCAATCAGCTGATTTGATAGCAATTGGTGGCGGCACATATGCGCGTTCGTTGACGGCGGGAGTTGCTTTTGGTCCAGTCTTCCCGGGTGGTCCTGAAGTTGCCCACCAAGTCGATGAATATGTTGATTTTGATGAACTATTGCTTGCTGTCGCGATCTATGCAGAAGCGATTTATGAGCTCGCAAAATAATGATTGATGATCCCCGCATCGTAAAGATGGGGGGATTGCTTCTTGAAAGGAAGTTCCGTGTGAAAAATCGTCAAACCTATCATTTCCAAGCTTTATATTTCTTTATTTTCTTTGGACAAGGAGCACTCATTCCGTACCTCGCGCTTTATTTCTCAAACGACGCGTTCGGACTGTCGGCTTCAGAGATTGGAACAATCGTTGCGATTGGACCGATTCTCTCCATTTTTCTACAACCTGTCTGGGGAATCGCGGCGGATCGACTCGGGAAACCGAAACGACTTTTGCTCGTCGCGATGCTTGCTGCCGGTATTTTTACACTCAGTTACTTACTGACGTCTGTTTATCTACTTTTATTGTTGATTTCTTGTGTCTGGGCGTTGTTCCAGTGTGCGCATATTCCGCTCGTGGATACATTAGCGATCGAGTACACGCGAAAGCGTAAAGTGGATTACGGCGCTTTACGTCTTTTCGGCTCAGCAGGGTTCGCTTTAGCTGTTTTCATTCTTGGGCAAATCACTGAGGATGGCGGACTAAATCTGATTTTTTATGCAACCGGTGCAGCATGGGTTCTCGGTTTCCTTGTTCTGATCGGTATTGAAGAGACGGGCAGCGTCCATGTTTCAAATCAGCAATCCGTACCGTTAAAGCAGCTCTTTTCGAATCGGCGTTTCTTATTGTTCCTAGCAGGGGGGAGTTTGATCTTCGGACCCATCTTCGCCAATAATTATTACTTTGGTAGCTACGTCACGATTCGTGGCGAGACGACAGCACTCGTCGGAACACTATTCTTTGTCGCCGTTCTGTGCGAAATTCCGTTTATGCGCATCGCCACGCGTCTGTTATTACGCTTCGGAGCGATTCCGGTTCTTGTATTCGTCTCCTTGTTGTCGGCTGCGCGGACGGCGATGATTGCTTTAGAACTTCCAATCGTCATGCTGTGGGTATTATCTGCGATGCAAGGTATGATCGTAGGTCTGCTGATTCCTGTCGCCTTAGATTATGTCCGATCGCTCGTTCCAGAGACGATGGTCGCAACAGCTGTCAGTACATATATGGCAACGACGACGGGACTCGCGACCGCGTTGTTTAATCTGATGAGTGGTTTTGTACTCGAGAAGAGTACAATCTATATCGTCTTTTGGGTATATACAAGTAGTAGTATCCTAGGTGCGATTCTGTATGGTATCAGTGGTCGTATGAAGGAGTGAACGCGACGATGAGACAAGAACGACACTTTTTCATTGCCTTACCGATCCCTTCTAAAGATTTAGCGAATCTTGCTGAACGGTTATCGCTACCTGAGCACTTTCGTAACGTTTATACATTAGAAGAGTATCATCTAACACTTCGTTTTTTCGGTCCATTGGAGGAAAAAGAACAGCAGTCGTGGAAACAGCAGTTACAGCAGATCGCGCGTACGATGGAACCCTTCGTGCTACGATTCGATCGTTTAATCACGTTTGGTCGGAATGAACGACCACGCGTCTTAGGGTTCGGAACGGAATCGGAGGAATTGTTTCAATTAGTAGAACAGATTGATCCGAATTCGACCAGACCATTCGTACCTCATGTCACGATCGCGAAAAAATGGCGTACTGAGGCAGCTGAATGGGAGACGAGTCCGATCCGATCAGTAGAGTGGACTGTTCGTGAGCTCGTTCTATTTGAAGTACGACCAGAGGTTTCACCGCGGTATGAGCCGGTTTACCGGATTCATATAGGTGAAGAGGAATGAGGTGATCCCCATCGCAATTTTGATGAAACTATATGACTTAGATAGTCGATTTGAAAAAAATCCGCTAGAGATGACAAAACGATTCGGTGAACACCAGGCACTTGATTATGCCCATGTCTATCGCAGATGGGAAGCAGGAGAGTTGTTTCCAGGGGAGACGCTCATCCGTCCGAAGAAGTGGTGGCAAGTGATGAAAAAAAGTGAAGTTATTCAACTTCCGGGTAAACAATTATCTCGAAGAGCGTTTGATAAATGGTACAAAAAACGTCTCGAGTTACAAAAGCTCTTGAACGTCACTGGTGGAGCAGGGGAGGAGGACATTTGGCGGATTCCATTGAAACGTCATTTAGACTTCTATCAGATGTTGCATCTACTAAATGAACAATATGCGATGTTTTATCGAGCGGTCATCCAATATCAAGTCGGAGAAGTCGAATTGAGTCCGTTCGTCGTCGGTCCGTCCGCGATCTATATCATGGAATGGCTCGATGGCGACGAAAGTATCTATCATATCCGGCGAGATAAGTTATGGCGGGAGCAGCCGTTCAAGGCTTCTGCGAAACAAATTTTGAATCCGAACATCGGTTTAAAGCGGACAGAAGATATTTTACGGGTCGTACTCGGTCGAGATTACGTCTTGCCGATCGAACGAGTCATCCTCGCCCCTTCAGGTTATTTTGATCAAATTCCAAAGGAAACGACGACGACGTATGTCAATAAAGTCGATTTTCCGAACTGGGTGCAACGGATGAATGCGAATGCGACTCATACAAAGGCATTTCAGATGCGAGTGTGCGAAAAAATCCTAAAAGAGACGGTATCGATTCCGTTTCATATGGCGATTCAAAGTGAGGGACAGTCTCGAATCCAAGAGTAAGGGAGGGAGCGACGGCATTGTCGTTGCGAAAGAGATGACGAATCAAGAAGTAGCGATACCAGTGATCCGGGCGGAGTTCTTATCGTTCCAGAGCATCCGGGTCGAGGTCGAAGGCAATCCGTCAATCCACTGGTCGCTTGAATGTGATGGACAATCACTTGCGATCCAGCAAGTCGAGACACACCGTGAGGAACAACTGGTGATTTATGAATTGACGGTTCTGGAACCGGTCGAGCTAGAATGTCGATATGAGGTATTTGGAGCAGGTCGGTCAATCCGCGTCGTTCCCGACCGGTTAGTCAGGACGGAAGCATTCGAGCGCAAGTACCGTTACGAAGGGAAGCTCGGTGTCTGGGAAGAAGAGGGAGCATTTCACTTTGCTGTTTGGTCACCGGTCGCAGAACGGATCATGTGTGTCGTGTACGATCAAGATGAACGGTTACTCGGAAAGCACGAAATGGAGCGACAAGAGCAAGGTGCTTATCATCTTCAACTGGAACAAGATATCGCAGAGTGCTGGTATCGGTATGAAGTGACGACATATCTTGGCACACAAGAGGTCGTCGATCCGTACGCTAGTGCGATATCGGAGAATGGTCGATACGGCGTCATCGTTGACGTCGAACGGACGATGACCAAGTGGTTCCCGAAGCGTGTCGCGCGTCCTCTGTTCGTCAAACCGTCAGACGCTGTCATTTACGAAGCGAATATCCGTGATTTCACGATCGATCACTCAGCTGGTTCAAGTCATCCGGGTCAATACGCGGGGATGACGGAACGAGGGACACGCTCTCCTCGCGGACATGCGACGGGACTTGATTATCTCCTAGATCTCGGGATCACCCATCTGCAATTGCTACCAGTCCACTTTTTTGAGACGACCGATGAACGGACACGGTCTCCATATAACTGGGGATACGACCCAATGCTTTGGTTCGGGCTAGCTGGGAGTTATGCGAGTTCGGTTGAACCACTCGTTCGTGTCAGAGAATACGCGGAAATGGTAGAGCGGCTCCATGAAGCAGGCATTCGTGTCACATTTGATGTCGTCATGAATCACGTTTTCATTCGAGAACGCTCCTCTCTCGAACAGCTTGTCCCTGGTTATTATTTCCGCTATGAAGTAGACGGAACACTATCGAACGGAACAGGTGTCGGAAATGATACCGCATCTGAGCGATTCATGATGCGCCGTCTGATCGTTGACTGTTTGACGTACTTTGCTCGAGTCTACCGGATTGATGCCTTTCGATTTGATTTGATGGGGATTCATGACATTGAGACGATGAATGATGTTCGCGCGGCGCTCGATGCGATTGATCCAACGATTCTGGTGTATGGAGAAGGATGGGATCTTGCGACAGCGTTACCGGAACGATTAAAGGCGATGAGTGCCTCCGCTGCGCAAATGCCGCGGATCGCCCATTTTAATGATGTGTTCCGTGACGCGTTAAAAGGATCGACGTTCAGTGAATTCGACCGAGGATTCGTTGCGGGAGATGGCTGGAAGGAAGGGGAGGTCCGAAACGGGATTGCGGGAAGTGTCCATATCGACAATCAAACGTACGGACGTTTTCCGGAACCTACCTATTCCATCAATTACGTCGAGGCGCACGACAATCATACGTTATACGATAAATTAAAGTTATCTTGTCCAGAGGCAGATGAACAGCAATTATTGCGGATGAGTCGCTTAGCTCAGACGATTGCCTTGTTTGCGCAAGGGATTCCGTTTCTTCACGCAGGTCAAGAGTTCTTGCGCACGAAACAAGGTGTTGAAAACAGCTATAACGCACCAGACGAGATCAATCGAATGGATTGGGAACGGCGGGATGATCATCTGTCCCTTGTCACATACATCAGGACGATTTTGCAGATTCGTAGAATGCATGGCGGATTCCGGTTGCACCGAGCGAATCAGATTCGCGAGTTGCTTCATTTCATCGACTTACGTCCGGGTGTCATTGCTTATGAACTTGGAGCGGTCCACTCGTATGATGCATGGCAACGCACGCTCATCGTTTACAATACGACGCGCGAAATCGTTGAAGTCTCACTTGATCATTCGCGCTGGAATGTGCATGTACAAGGGGATAAGGCCTCGGTCGACCCGCTTCTGAAAGGTGTCGACAGGATTCAGGTCCTTCCGTTGTCAACGACGATCGCAACGTGTTAAGATAAGCATTGTGCCTTAGGCAAATCTACTAAAAAAGTTGAGCGGATTATAATGGAATTAGATATTTTAGATGCGCTTGGCGAAGGCTGGACCCTTACGCCAGCAGGTGGAATCACAGGAGAAGCGTATATCGCTTCAACCGGACAATCGAAGTTGTTCTTAAAACGAAATTCATCGCCGTTTTTGGCGATTTTATCTGCAGACGGAATCGTTCCGAAGTTATTATGGACGAAACGGATTTATAGTGGGGACGTCATCAGCGCCCAACAGTTCATTGAAGGCGACGAGTTGGAGCCCGAAATGATGGAACGTCCTGAAGTAGCACGTTTGCTTGGGAAAATCCATGATTCGAAGGAATTACTGTTCATGCTACAACAGCTTGACCAGCGCCCGATCGAACCTGATGAGTTATTGCGACAATGTCGTTTGTACTTTCAACCGGATGATTTAGAGGATCCGGAGCTCGTGGAACATGCGATGGTTTACCTCGAACAAAATCTGGAGCAGGTCAGAACGGATGAGCAGGTCGTTTGTCATTCAGATTTGAACCATAATAACTGGTTGACGGGAGCAGACGGTCAACTCTATCTGAACGATTGGGATGATGCGATCATTGCTGACCGTGCGTACGATCTTGGAATGATGTTATATAGTTATGTCGACGAAGCGGCTTGGCCAGAATGGTTCGAACATTATGGACATCCTTTGACGAGCGATTTGAAGCGACGCATGCACTGGTATGTCGTAGCGCAAGCAGTATTGTCACTCTACTGGTATGAAGATACGCGTCATCCGGATGTCGACGACAGTTATCATTTTCTTGAACAGCTACTTGAATACTCAAACGACTAAAAAGCGTGTCATTCCGAAAGGGAACGACACGCTTTTTTTGATTAACCTTCTGCGATTTTAATCTCTTTTTCAATATCGTGACTTTCGAGATCTGCCAATCGATAAGCCGCTGTCGTCGGTAGACGTAAATCAAGTTGCGGCTTTTCTTCGAATGAGACGGTGACGTTCTTAACTGTGTAGTCAAAGACGTGACCACCACCTTCGCGAGCAGCATCGATGAAATGAAGGTGATATCCGGCGACGGCGATACCGTGACCGAATCGTGGTGTATAGTATCCGGCAAGCGTTCCTTCCGTGTGCTCGAACGTACGAGCGCTTTGAGAAGCGACAGCTTCCGTGATTGGAACGAATGGTTTTTCCTGGCGTGCGACGGTGCGTGTCTGAACCTCCGTGAATGTTCCGTCAATCCGGATAGCATAAAAGCTATTGATCGTTGGGAGTTGTTCGTTCAGCCAGTGCTCAAACGTCGCTTTTGACATCTCTTCCGTCACGGTCAGAGTTTGTTCCGGCTCGAAACGGGTTAATGTCGCGAAAGGCGTCGTCGTCTCAGGTTGGAGCGGTCGAGCACTACCATCTGAGCGGAGTTGATAGAATTGACCATCGAATCCAATCATCTCACCGTCTAAGTGGTCAAACGTTCCGATACCGAAATCACGTTGATCAAGGACGGAAGCGTACGTGACTTCACTCTCAAATACGCCGTCAAGTAGTGCCATCATCGTTGAAATCTGGACGAGTGTTTTATCGTGTGCCATGTGAATCCTCCTTAGTTCAATTGATCGAGATGAACTTGTTCTCCGAGCGCGATGTTGTCACGGTAATCGATCGGCACATCGACAATGACGGGACCGTCTGTCGCGAGTGCTTCATCCATGATTGCTGCGAGTTCCGAAGGATGATTGACGCGGAGTCCTTTTGCTCCGAAGCTTTCCGCGTATTTGACGAGATCGACGTCACCAAATGACGTACCGGATTTCCGTTTGTATTTCATCTCTTGTTGGAACGCGACCATATCGAATCCGCTGTCGCGCCAGACGAAGTGGACGAGTGGTGAGTTCAAACGGACAGCTGTCTCAAGTTCCATTGCAGAGAAGAGGAATCCGCCGTCACCTGAAATCGAGACAGCTTTCTTTCCAGGACGAACGAGTGTAGCTGCGATTGCCCATGGAAGTGCGACGCCGAGCGTTTGCATCCCGTTACTAAAGAGGAGGTGGCGCGGTTCGTACGAACGGAAGTGACGTGCCATCCAAATATAGTGTGAGCCGACATCGACCGTGACGGTGACATCGTCCGCAATTTTTTCACGCAACGTCTTCATGAAATAAAGTGGATGCGTCAATGAAGAATCCGCGACAGGAGGAACATCGCGATCGACAAGACGTTGATGTAATCCTTCAAGGAACTGAACAGAGCTTTCAGGTAATGTGAGTGGTCGTAGGCGTTCAGCGATCGCATCGACGGTTTTCGCCATATCACCGACAAGCTCATGATCTGGACGATAGAAATGATCGATTTCAGCACGCATTTGATCGATGTGAACAAGCGTCCGGTCGTGCGTTGGTTGGTTCCAGAATTTCGGGTCATAACCGATTGGGTCATATCCGATCGAGAGAACGAGATCCGCTTCTGCAAGTAATGCATCTCCCGGCTGGTTACGGAACAATCCAACACGTCCGTAGAAATTCGATTCAAGCTCTCGTGATAACGTGCCGGCCGCTTGGAATGTCTGAACAACAGGAATCGAGACGTTTTTGAGTAACGAACGAATCGAATGTACGACGTCTGGCTGACTCGCGCGCATACCGAGTAACAAGACAGGGAGTTTTGCCTCTTGAATCAGACGGGCTGTTTCATCGACCCATGCTTCTGGTGCAACACCAAGCTTTGGTGCTTCGACCGCACGGAACGCCGTGACGTTCGCTTCGCTTAGCCCGACGTCTTGCGGGATACTGACGAAAGCAGCTCCAGCTGTCGTTTCAGCTGTTCGGAAAGCATTCGATAATACTTCTGGAATGTTGTCGGCATCTTGCACTTCAGCACTAAAGTTCGTAATCGGTGTAAAAAGTGCCTGATTGTCCATGGACTGATGTGTTCGTTTTAAACGATCGGCCCGTGTGACAGCTCCGGCAATTGCGACAACAGGGTCACCTTCAGAGTTCGCCGTCACAAGACCAGTCGCTAAATTTGATGCCCCAGGACCAGATGTCACAAGGACGACACCCGGTTTGTCCGTCAAGCGTCCGATGGCTTGAGCCATGAAGGCAGCGTTTTGTTCGTGGCGTGCAACAATGAGTTCAGGTCCCCGGTCCTGTAACACATTGAAGACGGAATCGATTTTGGCGCCGGGAATACCGAAGATGTAATCTACACCTTGCTCGATGAGTGAATCGACGACGAGATCCGCACCTGTTTTCTTCTGTACTAATTCTTTTGAATCACTGTTTTTATTTTCGTTCATTACAATTCTCCTTTTTACCAACGTTTTTTGGTGTTCGATAGCTGTAATAAATTATCTGTTTCAAAAAAAGTATACATCTGTTTCATGGTAAAACCAACCTAAAATCATTGAGAAAATAAAAAAAGTACCTTGTGTATGATTACACAAGGTACAGAGATTGCCCTTATTCGACGTCGACTTTTCCGAAAGTCGCCCAGACGAACAAAGCAGTGATTCCCAAGACGAGAACGATGGGAGATGCCCAACTAATCAAGAAATCATCCACAGTATAGCCCTCCTTTTCGGTTCTTACGTACCTTAAGTGTATTAGAATGCTCACTATTTCTCAAGTGACGAACTGCTGAACATTCTTCGATAGGAAACGAAGAAGTTCTTATATAATTACCCGAATCATGATAAACTTATCTGCGGATAATTTAAGTTTGGAAAGGATGAACGATAGTGCGTTTACGACATAAACCATGGGCGCAGGATTATATGAAGGAACAATCCTCGATCTATATAGCAGAACCAGCATCTCTTAAAGGGGCATGGGCTAGCGAGTTCAAGAATGATAACCCGATCTACATCGAAGTGGGATCAGGGAAGGGAGCTTTCATTACCGGAATGGCGCACCAACACCCGGATATCAACTTCATCGCGATCGAACTATTCGAAAGCGTTGCCGTGACGATCGTTCAAAAATTGGTCGAAACACCACAATCGAACGTTCGCGTCTTGACGGTCGATGCAAAAGACCTACGTGATTACTTTGAAAAAGGCGAAGTGTCCCGCGTGTACTTGAACTTCTCTGATCCATGGCCAAAGACACGTCATGCGAAACGCCGCTTGACGTATAAAACATTCCTCTCGACATATGAAGATATTTTACCGGCGAAGGGTCAAATCCACTTCAAGACAGATAATCGGAAGTTGTTCGAATCGAGTTTGATGACGATGTCAGCATACGGCATGCGCTTCGACTGGATGTCACTTGATTTACATGCGAATGAACCGGAAGATAACGTCCGGACAGAGTACGAAGAGCGCTTTTCATCAATGGGTCAACCGATTTATCGGATGGAAGCAACGTACCAAAATTAATTTAGACAAAAAGTTTTCTTATTTTCCTGGTATTTCTTTCACACTTTTTTCTTATTAATTGGTACAATGTTGTTGACTGAAGAACTTGTACTTATAGGTAAAGGGGGAATTTGGGGATGTGGCAGAAAAGCTTAGCCTTCGTAACGGCGCTCTTTCTCGCATTAAGTATCGGTCAATCGGTACTTGCTGCGGTTGATACCTCAGAAATGACGAAAGCATTGAATGAGGAATTACCAACGACGCATTACGATTATAAAAAAGGTTCGGTCGAAATCGAGGATCCGAAGACGTTCACGAATGAAAAAGGAGAAGAAGTCATCGGCGGGATCGCTGTCATCGAGACAGTCCGTGACGGCATCTTCATCACGATCAAACGTGAAATCCACTTCTTCAATGCCGATAGCGGTAAATTGTTGACGAGTGCCGATGCTGCAAAAGTTGATGGCGTAAAAGAATACATCGACGGTAACTCGGATAATCTTCAACAAAAAGTCGTCTACTGGTTACCGATGCTCTTGATGTTGTTGATCATCGCTGTACCAGCAGTCATCTTATACATCGTTGTTCCACGTCTATACTCGACGACGGAATACATGAACCCGATCTACGAACGCAACGACAACCCGCGTTAATTAAGAAAAAAGCCTCTATCCAATCGGATAGGGGCTTTTCTCATGCAAGCAACACGAAGATGAAAGCAAGTATGGCAGGCAAGCCTTGTTTGAGTAAAATGGAGCGATTGGCAGTCACGGCGCCATAAAGCGCAGCGATGATGACGCACGCTAAAAAGAACAATTGGACAGCCACATCCTGACGAATCAGACCAAATACTAGTCCGGCTGCTAAAAATCCATTATATAAGCCTTGATTCGCAAAAAGTGTCCGAATTTGTTGTGATGCAACAGCTTCGTCCGTTAAACCGAACGTTCGACGAGCCGCTTTGGAAGAAAGAAAGAACATTTCAAGTGCTAAAATATAAAAGTGTTCCAAAGCAACGAGGATAACGAACAGCGTAGCAAGAATCGACATGAATCATACCCCCTTCAGATGAACGTGGAAAAAAGACCGTACTTCGTCGATCGAAGGACGGTCTTTTGATTAAGCGTATTCGAGTAAAGCGCCAGTTTCGGCATCAACTGTGAATTGATACGTTTTTTCGTCATCACCTTCAAGGACCGAGATGCCACCTTTGTAGCTTTGGTAGTCACGTGACTCATATGCGTAAGCCTCTGGTGTTGCAGAGATCCATGCACCTTGGACACGTCCTTTTGCTGAAAATGTGCGTTTCGTGATTTCGAGCGCTTCCTCGGCAGAAAGTTGTTTGTTATCAACGGCTTTCTTCACTGCGAAAGCGGCGACGACAGCTGCTGCCAATCCGATAATCCAATAGCGTTTTTTCATTAAAATTCCCCTCCTTACAGGTTCTATTCCTACTGTACCAAATAATTCGTTCAGAGAGAAACAAAAGGTTAAGTGATAGAAGCAATTTTTTGTATAATGAGAAGCAGGAGGCGATACATATGAATGAAAAAACGAGAGAGTTATTTCGAACACTGACGGAATTGAATGGGGCACCGGGGTTTGAGCACGACGTTCGTCAGTTCGTTCGCGAGCGCATCACACCTGTCACGGATGAGATCGTTACGGATGGACTTGGTTCGATTTTCGGAAAACGAACAGGCGATGCGACAGGACCGAAAGTCATGGTTGCCGGGCACATGGACGAAGTGGCATTCATGGTGACGCAAATCACGAAGAACGGAATGTTGCGGATTCAACCGCTCGGTGGCTGGTGGAGCCAAGTGTTGCTTGCGCAACGCTTCTCGATCTGTACGGACAACGGTGTCATCCCTGGTGTCATCGCATCGATTCCACCACACTTATTGACAGAAGAAGTGCGCAATAAGCCAATGGCGATCAAAGACATGTTCATCGATATCGGTGCAGACTCAAAAGAAGAGGCAGAATCGTTTGGAGTACGTCCAGGTATTCCTGCCGTACCATTCTTCCCGTTCACACCGATGGCGAATCCGAAGAAGATCATGGCGAAAGCATGGGATAACCGCTATGGTGTCGGAATGGCGATTGAATTGTTGGAAGAGACGACAGCGGCGGATCATCCGAACATTTTGTTCTCGGGTGCAACGGTTCAAGAAGAAGTTGGATTGCGCGGTGCGCAAACAGCGACGGCACTCATCGATCCCGACGTCGCGTTCGTCGTCGACGCTTCTCCTGCCAATGATGCATCAGGAGACAAAACGGAATTCGGTCAACTCGGACAAGGACCGTTGCTTCGAATTAAAGACAGTGTCATGATCCTCTCAAAAGAGATGACGGATTACGTCCTCGATACGGCAGAATCGAACAAGATTCCGTATCAATATTATGTCGGTGCAGGTGGGACCGATGGTGGTGTCATCCATCGTTCGAATAATGGGATTCCTACAACAGTCGTTGGATTACCAGCACGCTACATCCATACGCATGCATCGATCATGCATACAGATGATTATGATGCGGCGAAGGAATTGCTTCGGAAACTCGTCACGAACCTCGATACGACGACGCTCGCGACGCTACAAGTCAAGTGAATGACATGACAGACAGTGGATATGAATCCGCTGTCTGTTTTTGTTTAATAAGAACGGCGTAAGCATAAACTGTCTTGTCAGTTGGAAAAACAATGTAGTCGGATAGAAAGGAGATTTGATATAATGATACGCGATGTTAAGAAAAGGACGTGACAAGATGTTCAAACAAAAAGGGATCTCACTTAGCCCTAAAGTATATTTCATCACCGTATTAAGTTATATGGCACTTGGTTTGTTTAGTTCGTTGATCATGGGTCTCATCATCCGAACGATTGGTGAAGGACTGGTCGATCGTGGTGTAGAGGCGAAGTTTCTCATTCAGTTAGGAGAGCAGGCAA
This sequence comes from Exiguobacterium sp. FSL W8-0210, assembly GCF_038006045.1. Lineage (NCBI taxonomy): Bacteria > Bacillati > Bacillota > Bacilli > Caryophanales > Exiguobacterium > Exiguobacterium sp. FSL W8-0210. Next base: position 2,302,436 of record NZ_JBBOUK010000001.1, on the reverse strand, counting down.
TCGCACTGACCGGGCCAGCAATCGGTGTGGCTGTAGCGTTTGCGCTTGAGGCACCACCGCTTATCTTGTTCGCAGCAGTTGCCGTTGGTGCGTTCGGATATGAAGCAGGAGGACCAGCAGGTAGTTACATTGCAACGCTTCTAGCGACAGAGGTCGGAAAACTCGTTTCAAAGACGACGAGACTCGATATTCTATTGACGCCGTTCGTTACGTTACTAGCCGGATTCGTTGCCGGACGTTACGCAGGAAAGTGGATTGGAAAAGGCATGACGGATCTCGGTGAGTTGATTCATTGGGGAACGGAACGCGAACCATTATTCATGGGGATTTTCGTTGCTACCGTCATGGGTCTTGCATTGACAGCGCCGATTTCGAGTGCTGCGCTTGGAATTATGCTTGGTTTGGATGGACTTGCTGCAGGGGCGGCGACGATCGGTTGTGCGGCACAGATGATTGGATTTGGCGTCATCAGTTATCGTGATAACGGAATCGGTGGTGTGGTTGCTCAAGGGATTGGAACATCGATGTTACAAGTAGGAAATATCATTCGAAATCCTTGGATTCTTCTACCGCCGACTGTAGCCGGTGCTATACTAGCGCCATTTGCGACTGTTTTGTTAATGCTTGAGAGTAACCCGGAAGGTTCTGGTATGGGTACGAGCGGATTTGTTGGTCCATTGATGTTATTAAAGACGATGGGGTTCGAAATGGAGTATTACCTCGCAGTCGCTGTCCTCTGTTTCCTTGCGCCCGGCATCATCAGTTATTTCATTTATCGCATATTACGACGTCTCGGTCGGATTCAAGATGGCGATTTAAAAATCGAATATTAAATACAAAAAGCTGATTCTAAAGGATACGCCTGTTTGACCGGATGGTGGACGAACAAGCATATGACTTTTTGAATCAGCTTTTTTCATAAAGAGAATCCGAATGAACTTGAATAAAAACTTGTAAAGAAAACGTAGAGGTAAATGAGGTAAAGCGGAGTCAAATACCGCATACGTACGACAGGCAATTTTCGAGCGAGTCGTTTTCCGAGTGCTTCGAGTAAAATGATGATCGCAAAACCGACGACCAAATACAAAAAGATTTCGGGTAAGCTTCGTTCAGAATCAATGAAGGAATAGCCGTAACGTAAACAACTCGTCATGCCAACGAAGCCGACGAAGCGTTCGAACGGATGTTTGATTGGTTGATCTGCCATAGTGAAGTCCTTTCCAGGTGTTTTCTAGTTGCAGTATAGCAAACCAAGCACGAAAACGCACAGCCACAATTGAATATGCTATGATGAGGGCAATGACTTCTAGGGAAATCAAAGGAGGAAATCATCATGAAAACATTACAATCCAAACAAGAATTCGATACAGCAAAACAAGGAAATGCCGTCTTTTTATTCTCAGCAAACTGGTGCCCGGATTGCCGCTTCTTAGATCCGTTCATGCCGGAAATCGAGCAAACATTTAACGGCTTCGAGTTTTACTACGTCGATCGCGACGATCATATTGAAATTGCCCAGGAAATGGACATCTTCGGAATTCCGAGTTTTGTTGCATTCCGCGATGGTGAAGAGACAGGGCGTTATGTCGGGAAAGAGCGGAAGACACCAGAACAGGTGACAGCATTTTTAGAGACGGTTTAAGAAAAAAGCGAGCGCTGACTCGCTTTTTTTCATGATAGAAAGGATGAATTCGAATGGAACTACAACAAATCCGAAGAATGATGACACAAACATTTGAAGAAGAAGGGTACGCGACATATTTCGATCGTGAAAAGTCTGTATTACGAATTGAGCGAAAGCACGATAAATCAGGCGTTGATGTCGGATTGAATCCGCTTGTCGCAAAAGCAAAACGAAGAGGTGTCATCGCAGTCGAAGAGACGATCGAATATATCCGTGCTGTACTCGGACAAACGGATCAAATCTCACTCGTTGGACAAGAGCAAAAAATCTTTCCTGTCATTCGTGCTAAATCGTTTGCCGATACGACAAAAGAAGGGAAGACGCTTGTCAGTACACCACATACGGGCGAGACGAAAATCATGTATGCACTCGATTTAGGAGCGACGTATCGTTTGATTGATGAGGAGTTACTGGCGTCTGCTGAATGGACAGCTGAACAGTTATCAGAAGCAGCGCGTTTTAATGTGAAATCGCTTGAAGCGCCATTTAAACAAGACGAAGTCGCAGGGAATATCTTTTATTTCTTGAGTCTCGGCGACGGATATGAGGCGAGTCGTGTTTTGAACAAGACGTTATTAGCAGATTATGCGGCGCAAATCGAAGGAGAATTCGCAGTCGGAATTCCGCATCAGGATGTCCTGATTTTCGCTGATATTCGGAATGACGCCGGATATGATGTCTTACAGCAACTGATGTTTGACTTCTTTTCGAACGGTCGTGTACCGGTCACGGCACTGCCATTCTTATATGAAGAGGGCAATCTGGAGCCGGTCTTCGTCCTTGCGAAAAACAAGCAGCCGAAAGAGTGAAGAATCTGATACAATAGGCATTGTGAGAAAGACGGAAGGGAGTCATGGATTGAATGAATGTGTTTTATAATAAAGAGGGCGTCGGCGACGTCTTAATGATCATTTTGGAAGACGCACCACGTGCGGAAGTGACAGCGACTCGTGAAGGAGACGTAGCAACTATCAAGCATGGTGATCGTGTCGTCGGTTACAACCTGTTTGATGCTTCGACTATGTTTACGATCGAGACACAAGGACCGGTTGAATTGACGGAAGAATTGGCAACACGCATCCAAAAGGAACTGGCGAGTCGAGATATCGAATTGTCACTCGAACAAGTGGATTATTCTCCGAAATTCGTTGTTGGGTTCGTTGCTTCTTGCGAGAAGCATCCGGATGCTGATAAATTATCGGTCTGTCAGGTAGAAGTAGATAACGGAACTTTACAAATCGTTTGTGGAGCACCGAATGTAGCGGCGGGTCAAAAAGTAGTCGTTGCTAAACCGGGAGCGGTCATGCCGTCTGGGTTAATCATCCGTCCTTCAGCGTTACGCGGCGTACCATCAAGCGGTATGCTCTGTTCAGCACGTGAGCTCGGACTTGTCGATGCACCACAAGAAAAAGGGATTCTTGTACTCGATGATACAAAAGCAGTAGGGGAAGCATTCTCAATCGGTCGATGATTCGACCGATTTTTTAACAAGATGGAGGGGTGAACGTATGAGTAATCGTTATGAACAGTCACTAAAAGAGCAGGCTGCCCGGATTCGTCGAGAGCTTGCAGGGGAACGTGAGACAAAGCCGGTGGAACGTCCGAAAAAAGAGGAGCGTGAAGATCGCTTCGTTTTAACGGATGTGCCTTCACCGATTTATGGATTCCAACGTCCGAAGCAATCTGCATCGGAAACCGTAAAAGCTGCGGAAGAAACGGAAATGAGTGAGCAGGTTTCGGAAACAGTCGAAGAGGGAAATACTGATGAGGTTGCTTTGACGGATCAAGAACTGATCGCGCCAGAAGTCGTATTAGACGAAGCGGAAGCAGATGCTGGTCTTGTACCGGTGACGGATGTCGAATTACTCGTACCGGAACCTCACACAAGTGAAGAGCTCGTGAGAGAAGAAATGCCAACCGTAACCGAAGTAAAAGAAACGGACGGAACTGAAACATCTTCCGACAGTGAGACGATGGAACAATCAGCTGATCCGACAGAAGTCGTATCAGACGAAGCAAATGCTGGTCTTGTACCGGTAACGGACGTCGAATTACTTGTACCGGAACCTCACACAAGCGAAGAGCTCGTGAGAGAAGAAGTGCCGACCGTAACCGAAGTAGAAGAAACGGACGAAACTGAAACATCTTCCAACAGTGAGACGGTGGAACAATTAGTTGTTCCGACAGAGACATCAGGTGAAGAGTCTGCTGATGAAAAAGAAGCTGAGCAACAAGCGGAGAGCTTCGCACCGACTTTTGATACATCTGCTATTGAAGTAGATCAAGATCCATCTGTTACTGAGGTCGATAAGCCTGTTCAGTCGGAAGTGAAAAAACCGGTCGGACCGCCTGTTAACGTCGTTATGACGACGAAAGACTTGATGGCGATGTATCGCGCACGTCGAGAACAAAATAATTTACATGGTAAAAAATAAATCGGTTTGCTATAATGGTACAGGTTTTGTACCCGAGCCCGATGGTACGGACCGGAACGTGAATTGGAGGGCTTTTATATGACAAAGTATCATTTTGTTGGAATCAAAGGAACAGGGATGAGTGCGCTCGCCCAAGTACTACATGAGATGAATCATGAGGTGCAAGGTTCAGACATCGAAAAGCACATTTTTACTGAAGACGCGTTACGGGCTAAGGGAATTCCATTTTTCCCGTTCAATGCGGATAACATCAAAGAAGATTATGTCATCATCCAAGGGAATGCTTTTGGAGATGATCATCCAGAAATCGCACGGGCAAATGAACTTGGTTTAACCATCCATCATTATTACGATTTCTTAGGACACCTAGCAAATGAATATCGTTCGGTCGCCATTACAGGCTCACACGGAAAAACGTCGACGACAGGTTTGCTTTCACACGTCTTGAGCGGTATCACGCCGACAGCTTTCTTGATCGGAGACGGGACAGGGGCAGGAGTAGAGGATGCGAAAGCATTCGTCTTCGAGGCATGTGAATACAAACGTCACTTCTTATATTACAAGCCGGACTACGCTATCATGACGAATATTGACTTCGATCATTCGGATTATTTCACAGGAATCGATGACGTCGTTTCGGCATTCCAAGAAATGGCGATGCAGGTTAAGCAAGCGATCGTTGCTTGTGGAGATGATGAGCATCTTCAAAACATTCAAGCGAATGTACCTGTTCTCTATTATGGATTTGGAGAAAACAATGATTTCCGCGCGGAAAACGCGACGTCAACGCCAGATGGTACATCATTTGATGTTTATTTACGTGATGATTTCTACGGCACGTTCCTCATTCCAGGATTCGGTCGTCATCATGTCTTGAATGCACTCTCTGTCATTGCGATCTGTCAGTACGAAGGATTGAGCAAAGACGACGTTGCTGAACGTTTAGCCACATTTGGTGGTGTAAAACGTCGCTTCAGTGAGTCGGAATTCGGCACACAAATCCTAGTAGATGACTACGCGCACCATCCGAAGGAAATCAGCGCGACGATTGAGTCGGCACGGAAGAAATATCCGGACCGTGAAGTCATTGCGATTTTCCAACCGCATACGTACACACGCTTGAAATCATTCATGGATGATTTCGCGACTTCTTTACGTGAAGCAGATGCGACATATCTATGCGAAATCTTTGGATCGGCACGTGAGCAGGAAGGGCAAGTTCGCGTCGAAGATCTGCAGGAGAAAATCCCGCAAGCTTCTATTCTGACGCGCGATAACGTTTCTGTTCTACGTCAGCATGAAAATGCTGTGCTTCTGTTCATGGGAGCGGGCGATATCCAAACGTATCAGCATCAATATCAAAGTGTGAAATAAGCGAGAATCAAAATGTCACTCGACTCGAGTGGCACTTTTTTTGTCGTAATTTTGAATTATGATAGTAATTTCAAAAAACCGATGAGGAAAATCTAAAATAGGATTGCATCTTGAAAAAAAGTTTGAAATAGTGTGTATGTGTTGAAGTTATTAACAGAAAGGAAAGACACCATGGGACAGATTTTACTCATCTTATTGCTCCAGTTGATTTACGTTCCTGTTTTGACATTACGGACGATCATGCTCGTCAAAGGGCGAACTGTCATTGCCGGATTGTTTGGCACAGTCGAAACATTGATTTACATTTTTGCACTAGGAATCGTATTCCAAGACTTAACGACACTCGGTATGGTCGTTTACGCGCTTGGATTTGGTCTAGGAATACTCGTCGGTGGATATGTCGAGCGAAAACTCGCCATCGGTTACAATATGATTCAAGTGCATACGCAAGAATTTCCAGCGGAACTGATTCAGGTCATTCGCGATAATGGTTTTGGTGTGACACATTATCAAGGTCAAGGACGAGACGGTGTCCGTTATCGGTTAGATGTGCTCGCGGCTCGAACACGTATGAAAGTGCTTCGTAATCTCGTCGAAGAATACGAACCGAAAGCATTCCTCGTCGCATTCGATTCCGTCGACTTCAAAGGTGGGTATATGTTGAAAGGATTAAAGCGTCCTCGATAGAGCACTTTTCCTGAGAATGATGTTTATTCTTTGTTATTTAAGGATAAAGATGAAATAGAACGTCATTTGAAATCAGGAAAGGGGAATATCGGATGATTAGTAATCATGCAAAATCAGCTTTGAATCAACAGGTAGCAAACTATGGGGTACTGTTCGTCAAACTCCACAATTATCATTGGTACATTAAAGGACCAGACTTCTTAACGCTTCACGAGAAGCTTGAAGAACTTTATACATGGGTGTCTGAACAATATGATGTCGTTGCAGAACGTCTCCTGATGAATAACGGAACACCTTCTGCGACACTAAAAGAGTATTTAGAGCAAACGACGCTTGAAGAAGCGAAATCGGGGTTATCGGCAGATGAGATGATTGATTCCGTCATCAAAGACTTCCAACAAGTCCGAAAAGAGATGCTCGATGCGATTGAACATCTTGAGGCACAAGACGTGACGGTTGAAGATGATCTACTTGGTCAAGCGAAGGAAATCGAAAAACAAATTTGGATGCTTCGTGCGACATTGAAAAAATAAGATATAGAAAACGGATGACCCCGTCCTATGTAGGACGAGCCATCCGCTTTTTCTTATTTCAGGTTTTCAGGATTGAGGACTTCGAGTTCTGGAAGAACGAAACGACCGTCTTTACGGATCAATACGTCGTCGAACCAGATTTCTCCACCACCGTAATCAGGACGTTGGATGTTGACGAGATCCCAGTGAACGGATGAGTCATTACCGTTGTAGGCTTCTTCGTAAGCTTGACCTGGTGTGAAGTGGAAGCTGCCATCGATTTTTTCATCGAATAGAATATCCTTCATTGGATGCTGAATGAAGGGATTGACGCCAATCGCGAATTCGCCGACAAAACGAGAACCAGCATCTGTATCGAAGACTTGGTTGATCCGATCCGTATCGTTCGCCGTCGCTTCGACGATTTTACCGTCTTTGAACGTCAGTTTGACGTTTTCAAACGTGAACCCTTGATACGGAGATGGTGTGTTATATGAGATGACACCGTTGACCGAATCCTTGACGGGTGCCGTAAAGACTTCACCGTCTGGAATGTTAGCATTTCCGGCGCATTTGATGGCTGGGATGTCTTTGATTGAAAACGTTAGATCCGTTCCTGGTCCGACGAGACGAACACGATCCGTCCGGTTCATCAAGTCGACGAGTGGTTCCATCGCTTGTCCCATTTTTTCATAATCAAGCGTGCAGACATCGAAGTAGAAGTCTTCGAATGCTTCTGTCGATTGATTTGCAAGTTGCGCCATCGATGCAGTTGGGAAACGAAGGACGACCCATTTCGTTCCTTTGACACGATCTTGTGTGTGCATCTTACCGATCGTTTGACCGTAAAGTTTCATCTGTTCAGCCGGCACATCTGACAATTCATTGATGTTATCACCAGCACGTAGTCCGATGTATGCGTCCATCGCTTGCATTTGCTTGCGTTCGATGTCTGCCATCAATTGGAGTTGCTCTTCTGAAGCATTTCGGTATAATTTTCGTAGGATACGATTATCCTTAAGTAAGACGAACGGATGACCGCCAGCCGCGTAGGCAGCTTCAACGAGTGCCTCGACCAGTTCGCGTTCGATGCCGAAGTTTTCAATCAATACTTTTTCACCAGGTTCAAGGGCAACCGAATAGTTAATGAGATTCGTTGCCAGTTGAGTAAGACGTGGGTCACGCATGAAATTTCCCCCTCGAAATGGATTATATAGGTTTCATTTATCATTGTAACGGAAATAAACCATTTGGAGTAGCAGGAACGACTTGCTACATGTCGAACTATCAACAAAAGACTATGCAAAAAAATTGGAGGCAAGAACCATGGAAATCACATTAGGCGGAATCGCCGGATTAGTCGCTGCGATCGCATTCGTAGTGCTCGTCATTTTCCTTGCCCGTGTATTAGGTGCTGCGAGTAAAACGCTCAACAATGTAGCCAACACGACAGCAGGACTTGAACGTCAATTAGACGGTATCATGATGGAGACGACAGCGTTGTTACATAAGACGAATCGTCTGGTCGATACGATTGAAGAAAAAACAGAATTGCTTGCGCCTGTCGCAAACTCGATCGAAGAACTCGGTACATCTTTAAACAAAGTGACAGATTCTGTCCGGACAGTATCCGATACGGTTGCTGGTGCAGCGGATACGAATAAAGAACAGATTGCGCAAGCAGTCCGTTGGGGATCAGTCGCTGTAGAGTTATTTAAGAAAAATAAACCGGCAGAGACTACGGTTCAAAATCATTCGACGGCAACGACGACGGTTGAGAAAAAGCCACGTCGTCGATTCCGGAAAAAGGCAGAGGCGCCGGTCACACCGGAAGTCGTGTCAGTACCGGACGTCGAAAGCATTCCAGATGAGTTGAAGGGAGATCGTAAATCATGACGAAACAACACCCATATCAAGCACAAGATTCTTCTAAAGGAGGAGGCTTCCTTGCCGGAGTCATCGTTGGTGGATTGATCGGTGCTGCGGCAGCTCTCCTTTCTAGCCCAAAATCAGGTCGTGAAGTACGCAATCTGATTGACGAGCGTACGGCGCCTGCGCGTCAACGTTTGACGGAACAGACACAAGTTGTCCGCGAAAAAGCGGAGCCACTCGTAGGTGAGTGGATTCAACTAGCGAAAGATAAGGCAGCACCTGTCATTGAAAAAGCGAAGAACAATTCAACGGTTCAAGAAGCGGCACAATATGCGGGCTTTGAGAAGGATCAGGCAAGCATCGATGCTGCTCTCGCAGAAGCAGAACAGCTCGTACGTGACATCGAACGTGAAATCGGCGACGAAGTGGATGGGGCGTCTGTTGCAGAAGAGATCGACACGGAGACGGTCGTTGAACTTTCGGAGTTACGTGAACAGTTAGCAGACGAACAAGAGGAAGACAATGATCCGCAGTCTGATGTGAATCATAAGAAATAATCAATATATGAGGAGCTCTCATCACGAGGGCTCTTTTTCTATGTTTCCTTATAGAGAAAACACAAAAAAATTATATGAAAAAACGTAATTTATTTTCATATTTTAAGAAATCATGCAGCTTCTTTATGTACAACAGGGAAAGAGTTCGCTATAATTAGTTGCTATTACGAGCTATATGCTGATTAGGGAGTGGTAGGACATGGATCAACATGCAGAATTAAAAAGATTACGTGATGAACTCGATTTAGTGAATGCAGAATTATTGGAATTGATGAACAGACGAGGTCAAATTGCTGTTGAAATCGGAAAAGTCAAACGAGCACAAGGGCTTGATCGATACGACCCTGTTCGAGAACGTCAAATGCTCGAATCAATTGCCGCTAATAACCATGGACCTTTTGAAACAGGACGCCTTCAGCATGTATTTAAAGAAATTTTCAAAGCTTCTCTCGAATTACAAGGAGAAGATCGGACTCGGAAATTACTCGTATCACGGAAACAAAAACCGACGAATACGATCATCCGGATCGGAGATGCCGTCATCGGAGACGGTTCACAACAATTGATCGCTGGACCGTGTGCGGTCGAGAGCGAAGAACAAGTATTTGAGGTCGCGGAACAGCTCGCGAAACATGGCGTGAAGTTCATGCGAGGCGGAGCGTACAAACCACGTACATCGCCTTACGACTTCCAAGGTCTAGGACTCGAAGGTCTAAAGATGTTGAAAAAAGCAGCGGACGCGCACGGTTTGCATGTCATCACTGAAATCATGACACCGAGCGCCGTTGAATCTGCTTTACCATATGTCGACATCATCCAGGTCGGCGCACGCAATATGCAAAACTTCGATTTACTCAAGGAAGTCGGTCGTACGAATAAACCGGTTCTTTTAAAACGAGGTCTTTCTGCAACACTCGAGGAATTCATGTACGCGGCTGAGTACATCATGGCGAGTGGTAATGATCAAGTCATCTTATGTGAGCGTGGTATTCGGACGTATGAACGTGCAACACGGAACACGCTTGATATCTCAGCAGTTCCGATTCTGAAGCAAGAGACGCATCTCCCTGTCATGGTCGATGTCACGCACTCGACAGGACGTAAGGATTTACTCTTGCCAACAGCAAAAGCGGCATACGCGATCGGGGCAGACGCTGTCATGGTCGAAGTCCATCCGTTCCCAGCACTTGCGTTGTCTGATGCGAACCAACAACTCGATTTCCAAGAATTCGATACGTTCATCGAAAACTTGACGACTACCTTTCCGGCACTAAACGTTCAATGATTTCCGAAAAAGGGTAACCTAAAGCGAATGAAAACGTTTTACAATGAAGGAAGAATGGGAAAAGAAAACTATCTTTCCTGTCTTCCTTTCGTGTTGCCTAAAAATGAAAACGAAATGAAAACACTTGAGATGGATCATACTAAAGGAGGAATTTGTTTTGAATAGTAATATTACGATTTACGATGTCGCGCGAGAGGCTGCTGTTTCGATGGCGACCGTATCGCGTGTCGTCAACGGAAACCCGAATGTCAAACCATCTACACGAAAGAAGGTCCAAGACGCAATCGAACAGCTTGGTTATCGTCCGAACGCTGTTGCCCGTGGACTGGCAAGTAAAAAAACAACGACGGTCGGTGTCATCGTGCCCGATATCTCGAACATCTTCTTTGCGGATTTAGCACGCGGGATTGAGGACGTCGCGACAATGTATAAATATAACATCATTTTATGTAACTCCGACCAAAACCGGGAAAAAGAGATTCATTTGCTCAATACATTACTCGGAAAACAGGTGGATGGAATCATCTTCATGGGCGGACGTTTGCATGAGGATCTCGTTCGTGAGTTCAAAACATCACCAGTTCCGATCGTTCTTGCTGCGACGTTGAATCAAGATTATGATCTTCCTGCCGTCAACATCGATTATGAGAGTGCTGCGCACGATGCTGTTAAGTCTTTGATCGACCGTGGACATGAACGGATTGGATTCATCACTGGACCGCTCGAACAGCAAATCAATGGTGAAAAGAAATTTGCGGGTTATCGCCGAGCACTCGAAGAAGCAAATCTTCCGTTTAACGAGCAAAATGTCGTCCTTGGAAACTATACGTATGATTCAGGAATGAAGGCGATGAATCAATTGCTTGAACTTGGAGAAGATTGCCCACGCGCGATTTTTGCTGGAACGGATGAGATGGCTCTTGGTGTCATCCATGCCTTACAGGATGCTGGACACCGTGTACCGGAAGACTTCGAAGTCATCGGACACGATAACACACGTCTTGCGACGATGATTCGTCCGAAACTGACGACTGTCGTTCAACCGATGTATGATATCGGAGCAGTCTCGATGCGTCTATTGACGAAAATCTTGAATAAAGAAGAAATTGAAACGAACGATGTCACGTTACCACACCGGATCGAACAACGGGATTCGACACGTCCTTAATCGAAAAAACGTCTCTTCTCTCAAGCAAGCTGCTTGAAAAAAGAGACGTTTTTTTATTTCGCGACGGTAATAAGTTCATCTTGGTGATGGTGGAGTTGGTCATTTTCGACATGGAGTCGAACCGTCGTCTGACCAGGTGCAGTCAATGTCACTTTCCCGCTGTAGGCATCACCCTTTTTTTCTAGAGGAACGTAGTTATGCTTTTCAATGCCCGTTTCAATGACTTCCACTTGTACGTTCGCTTTTAGCGGTTTCCCATCGAGGAAAACATGAAAGGAGACGGGAAGTTCAGCACCAGCTTTCGCTTTTGTTGCGCCCATGTAATGGACAGACAGGCCATCGACGGCTTTGTGATCATGTCCATGCTCGTGCGATGCTTCCTCTTTTTCATGTGAATGATCCATGACGACGAATGAGATCTTATCCATATGATGGAGTCCTTTTTTATCATTGATATGATACAGTCCTTCATACTCACCTTCAGCAAGCTTAGCTTCTGCTTGATAAGAACCCGTTTTTTTCAAGGTTGCCTTGAACTTTTGATGGGCACCGTCTTGTTTTCCGGCTTCCCAAACTTCAAATGTCACGTCCTCAAGATTGACTGGCTTCTTTTGTTCGACAGCTGACGCTTTAAAAACAACTTTATCTTCTTCCATTGTCTTGGCCGGAACATTGACGTTGACCTCGACCGTCGGTTTTCCTGACCCTTGCATGTTATCGTGATCCATTGCCTGTTTTTCAATGCCGCACCCTGCGAGTACGATCCCTGTCGATAGAATAAGACCGGAATAAAGCCATGCCTTTTTCATGATGATTCCCCCAACTATTATTCATTTACTAAGTAAAAATTCCATATTTAGTATAGCAACAAGTTGTGAACTCCGAACGAAATAAATGTGAAGATATAAAGTCGATTAATCAACGGAGTAAGGGGAAGTCGCAGTCAATTGTTTCTTACGCTCATCGCTCACGAACGGCCAAATTAGTCGTTTAACAGTCTCCCAATTTTTTTCTTCGATTTCAGGTCGTCGCGGAATGGCGGGGTAGAGTGGTGTTGGATCATGCCAGTGTGTTGGTGGGGGTGTTTCTTGTCCACTCCAACGTTCTTGCCATGAAGTAGGAATCTCTCCACGAAACGGAGCTTGTCCGGTCATGGCAGCAAAAACTTGACTCCACGCGCGGGGGACGACACGATACCAGTCATAGCCACCGCCTCCTAAAGCAACGATTTTTCCATTCGTATATTTATTTGCTGCAGCGACGGCGATTTGAGGGATCTGCTCATAACTTTTCATCGTTAAGGATAGGTGAGTCAATGGATCAAGCGCGTGTGCATCGGCACCATTTTGCGTAATGATGAGATCCGGTTGGAACAATTCACAGGCTTCAAAGAGTGCCGTCTCATACGCGAGTAAAAACGAATCATCTTCCGTAAAGGCGTCCAGTGGCACGTTCCAGCTAAATCCATATCCTTCTTCAGACCCTCGTTCCGTCACCATTCCCGTTCCTGGAAACAAGTAGCGACCCGTCTCATGGAGAGACAATGTCATGACGTCCTTTCGATTATAAAAGGCCCATTGTACTCCATCGCCATGATGAGCGTCCGTATCGACATAAAGAATTTTACAGTGATATTTTTCAATCATGGCTGCCATGGCGACAGCGGTATCGTTATAGACACAAAAACCAGAGGCACGCCCACGGAATCCGTGATGCAATCCGCCACCGATATGAAAGGTCCGTTTATATTGACCAGATAAGACGAGGTCACATGCTTCGATCGTGCCGCCGACAAGGAGAGAAGCGCCCGAATGCATCCCCTGGAACAAAGGGGTGTCTTCTGTCCCGAGACCATACATCTGTGCCTTGAGAGGCGTTAATGCTCCGGTCCCGGCTGCTTTGACGGCAGCAATATAATCCTGATCATGAACGAGTGACAATTCTTCATCAGTCGCATGACGTGGCGCAATACAAGGAATGTCATCTAATTGATGCATCGCTTCAAGCAAAGAAACCGTTAATTCGAGGCGAATCGGATTGAATGGATGTGTCTCCGAAAACCGATAAGTCGCCTCTTCAGGACTGTACAGATAGGCAAAATCCTTCATCTGCTCACATCCGGTCCAAGTACATCGAATCCTTCTTTGCGCAACTTTTCGATGATCCGAATCGGATTCATCGTCTGGACACGAAACGCAACGATCCGGACATACGGATCGTCTGTTGGATATACGAGTACATTTAAGATATTGATATTCGTTTTGGCAAGCAGTGCGGCAATCTTTGCTAATGTTCCAGCAGTGTTCTCAACACGGATTTCGATTTGAGAACTTGGTTCGAGTGCACCCGTCAATTGAACGAATGTCCGCAACAAATCCGTTTCCGTGACGACACCGACAAGGCGTCGACCGCGGACGATTGGCAGACACGTCAATCGATATTCATAAAACAGCACAGCCGCATCTTCGATAAAATCGAGCGGGTGAGCCGTGACAGGACTTTCAATCATGATGCTTGAGACCGAATACTGTAGGTCTTGCTTTGCCGTATCCGGATGAAAGATGCTACTTGCGCTTTGAATTTCCTTTAGTCCGACAAGACCGACGAGTTCATGGCGGGCATTGACGACAAGAACATGACGAATCTGATGACGTTGCATGAGTTCGACCGCATGCGCGATGGAATTCGTCGGTTGCATCGTGATGCACGTCGTATTCATGATTTGTTCGATTAACATGACGATTCCTCCTCGAGCTCAGTCATACATGAAGCGTCTTCTCAAGCGTAGAGCATCAAAATGAGCGACGACTTCAGGTGAGACGTGCTTTCCGATACGTGCCATCAGGCAGTTGGCAGGATGGGAGGCGATTTCCGGATCGTCGGTCGGGAAGAAGACAAGACCACCATGGTTCATCATCTTCTCCATGATCTTCCGGTAATCCCAGACCGATAGTCCGCTCCCTTTTAGGTCCCAATGCCAATAATATTCAGTCGTTAAAATCAAATAGTGTTCCATAGCGGGATCGAGCATAGAGATTTCAAGCAATTTTTTACCGATCTGTTGTCCGCGGAACCGAGAGGAGACTTCGATCGCTCCGAGTTCCAAGATGTACGGATTGTTTCCTTCGCTCCACGTTTCATAAGGATCAGGGTATAAGTAAGTCACATAACCGATGATTTCCGTTCCTTGACGAGCGACGATGATCCGTCCTTCCTCAAGGTCTGCAATCTCAACGAGTGCTTGATGTTGTTCAGCAGGTGGACGAAAAGCCGTCAACCCTGAATCGAGTGTATACGTTGCTAGTGTTTGACTCGGTACGGGACCTTCGATGTCAACAGGACCGAGTGATGTTTCATGCGTCCGATGATTGAATTGTTTTTCAAACATGTAAGCGTCACCACCTTCCTATTCATTATAGACGAAAGCGCTTGAGCAAAGAGAGGGATTTTTTAACAAATTGACGGCAAATGGATTGAACTGACGGATAACTAGCTTATAATAAAGAGGAAAACATAGAAGGGGAGGAACGAGACATGAAAGTTTTGAAAGCGCTTCCGGGGAAGCATTGGTTAGCAGAGTATGATGAAACGAACACGTACGACTGGAAAGATGCTGAGCAGTACTTTTCATGGGCGACAACGGGGAAAGTCAACATGGCTCATGAAGCAATCGACCGCCACGCAGAAGGCGAGCGGGCGAACAAGGATGCGCTGATCTATTTCGATGGAACGACGGAACAACGATTCACATATGCAGATATGAAACGATTGACGAATAAAGCGGCAAACGTATTAGTCGATGCAGGGGTCAAAACGGGTGACCGTATTTTCATCTTCATGCCACGTTCACCGGAATTGTATTTTGCCTTGCTTGGCGCACTGAAGGTAGGCGCAATCGTCGGTCCGTTATTTGAAGCATTCATGGAACAAGCGGTCCGTGATCGCTTGCTTGATTCTGAAGCGAAGTTACTCGTGACGACGAAGGCATTGCTCCCACGTGTTCCAGTTGGGGAACTGGAATCACTTGAAAAAGTAGTACTTGTCGACGAAGATATCGAAGAATCGGACACATTACTCGATTTCCGCAAAGCGTTCGAGCAAGCATCCGATGTATTCGAACCGGTCTGGTTAGATCGTGAAGACGGATTGATCCTGCACTACACTTCAGGATCGACAGGGAAGCCGAAAGGTGTGCTCCACGTTCAAAATGCGATGATTCAGCACTTGATGACAGGTCGCTGGGTACTTGATCTCCAAGAAGATGATATCTACTGGTGTACGGCTGACCCGGGATGGGTCACAGGAACAAGTTACGGTATCTTCGCACCATTCTTGAATGGCGCGACGAACATCGTCGTCGGTGGACGCTTCAATCCGGATTTCTGGTACAGTGTCATTGAGAAGTACAAGGTAACGGTCTGGTATAGCGCACCAACGGCTTTCCGGATGTTGATGGGAGCGGGAGCTGATGTTGCAAATCATCATGATCTCTCAAGTCTTCGTCATGTATTGTCTGTCGGCGAACCGTTGAATCCAGAAGTCATTCGTTGGGGGAAAGAAGCCTTTGATCAACGGATCCATGATACATGGTGGATGACGGAGACAGGCGCGATGATGATTTGTAACTACAAGTCGATGGACATCAAACCGGGATCGATGGGGAAACCGATTCCAGGAACTCAGGCTGCGATCATTGATGATCAAGGAAATGAGTTACCGCCATTCCGAATGGGGAACCTTGCTTTAAAAACACCATGGCCATCGATGATGCGTCAAATTTGGAACAATCCGCAGAAATATGAATCGTATTTCTTTAAAGGATGGTATGTCTCAGGGGATTCTGCCTATATGGATGACGAAGGTTACTTCTGGTTCCAAGGACGTGTCGATGATGTCATCATGACGGCTGGAGAACGGGTTGGTCCGTTCGAGGTCGAAAGTCGTCTCGTCGAGCACCCAGCTGTCGCAGAAGCCGGTGTCATCGGGAAACCAGATCCAGTCCGCGGTGAAATCATCAAGGCATTCATTGCCTTGCGTGATGGTTACGAGCCGACGGAAGAGCTAAAACAAGAAATCCAAGCATTCGTCAAAGAGGGGCTGGCTGCTCACGCGGCACCGAGAGAAATCGATTTCCGGGATAAATTGCCGAAGACACGAAGTGGTAAAATCATGCGCCGTGTTCTGAAAGCATGGGAGTTGAATCTTGAAACAGGTGATCTGTCGACGATGGAAGATTAAACGTAAAAAGGATGAATCACCGCAACAGGTGATTCATCCTTTTTGTTAGTTTTCAGAAGCAGCATCGTTTTTCTTTTCATCTTGTTTCTTCTGTTGTTCTTGCTGTTTCTTAGCGTCCGCTTCTTTTTTCTTAGCATCAGCTTCCGCTTTCTTTTTTGCCTCTGCTTCCGCTTTCTTTTTTGCCTCTGCTTCGGCTTTTGCTTTTGCCTCTGCTTCGGCTTTTGCATCGGCAGCACGCTTGGCGTCATCGGTTGCTTTTTTCTTAGCATCAGCTTCCGCTTTTTCTTTCGCCTGATCTTGTTCTTTCTGTTGCTCTTCTTTTTTCTGTGCGTCCGCTTCTTTTTTCTTTTCTTCTGCTTCTTTCTTTTTCTTTGCCTCTTCCGCTTTTTTCTTCTTATCTTCTTCTTTGAAGCGACCACTGTTCTTAAAGTCGTTTGCTGTTACAGAAGATGGTTGTGTGAAGCGGGCACCGGATTTGAAGTAACTACTGTTCGCGGCATACGTCGCATTCGCCATTTGTGACCACAGCGTTTGTGTTCGTTGGTAATACGTCGTTGGACCGATGAGCGAGTTGTTCTGATCGTGTCCTGTCCAAACGGCAAGCGTCACACCAGGAGTGGAACCGACAAGGTAAGAGTCTTTGATATCGTTCGTCGTACCTGTCTTACCAGCCCAATCTCCAGGAACGTTCAATCGATCTTTTGCAAACGTTGCTGTACCTTTTGAGAAGACGCCACGCATCATATCAAGCGTCAGGTAAGCTGTTCGTGGTTCATAAATTCGTTTTTTCTTCGGTTTTGCTTTATAGATATCTTTTCCGTCTTTCGTAATTTTCGAAATGACGTATGGTTGCACGAATTCACCATAGTTGGCGAGTGTCGCGTAAGCACCAGCAAGCTCGACCGGTGTAATCTCCATCGTTCCGAGTGCCGCCGAAGGAGCATAACGAATCGCATCCGGTACTTCAACACCCATATCGACGAGTTTTTGAATCGAGTTCGACATGTTCATCTTCTCGTAAATCTTAACGGCAGGTACGTTCAATGAGAGTTCAAGTGCTGTACGAACCGTCACGTTTCCACGATAACGTCCACCTTCGTTCTTGATCGGACGATCACCTGGTTGACGTGGTACGGTCTGGTAGTAGTACTCTTCATCATTGACGGTAGATGCCGGAGTGATCAAACGATTTTCAATCCCGTTCGAGTAGACGAGAATTGGTTTTGCCGTTGACCCGATTTGACGTTTCGCTTGGAATGCTCGGTTAAAATCATCGGCTTTTCCATCAAGGTAACGTCCACCAACGAATCCGAGGATACGCCCCGTCTCATTCTGAACCATGACTGCTGCTGTTTCTTCTGGATCTTGTTTCGAAACGGTTTTTTTCGTTTTTGGATCGACGACTTGTTTGTACTGCATGCCACCAGGGAAGTTCCCATTGTTCTTCGCAGGTTGTTGCATCGATTCATGAATTTTTTTATCTAGCGTCATGTGAACTTTGTATCCACCTTGACGGAGTGCAACCAGTGCTTGATCTTGATAGTTTGCCCGGACTTCTGCCAGTTCAGACGGTTTGACTTCGTCTTCTTTCACACCATCTTGTTTCATCAAGTACTTCGTCATGATCTTCGTCGCTTCACGTTCTGCTAAATCATAGACATACGGATACGTGTCACGCGAACGTTTCGACTGTTTCGCGAAGTCTTTCGTGATGTCGTGTTTGATTGCTTTTTCATATTGTTCTTTTGTAATGTTTTTTGCAACGTACATCCGCTTCAACACGGTCTTCATCCGATTGACACTTGGCGTCAAGTTTTTTTTGACGACACCGCCTTGTAGATAAGGTGTGTAGTAGTAAGGGTTTTTCGGAATACCAGCGAGGAAAGCTGCTTGTGGTAACGTCAGTTTTTTCGCTGATTTCTTGAAGACCCCTTGGGAAGCAGCTTCGATACCAGCGATGTTACGCCCGAGTGAATTTCGTCCGAATGAGACGACATTCAAGTATGCCTGTAAAATTTCATCTTTTGACATCGCATTTTCAAGGCGGAGCGCTAAGAGGATCTCTTTTGCTTTCCGTTCGAATGAAACTTCGTTCGTCAGGATTTGGTTTTTAATTAATTGTTGTGTCAGCGTACTTCCGCCGGTGCGTGACGCTGAATTCGTCAATTCTTGTAAGACTGCTCGTAAAGTCGCTTTTGGAACGACTCCATCATGTTGATAAAAATCTACGTCTTCCGTTGATAGAAGCGCATCAATTAAATAAGGGGAGATGTTCTTGATATCGACCGGCTGACGTTCTTCATCCGTTGAGATGTTCGTCAGCTTTTCGCCACTTCCCCAATAAATTTGACTTGTCACCGCATAACTGTTCACTTCTTGTTTCATCTCAGTCAAAGGTGGGGCTTTCGTATCTTTGACGAGGGAAGCGAAATATCCTCCAGCCGCTCCGACAGAGAAGCTGCCGATGAGAAGGACTGCTATGATGAGGAATAAAATGATGTTCCACGAAACATCGTATGTGATATTCGACCAGTGCCGAACGGCTTTCGTCCGGGGGTGATTCCAAAACTTGAACCAGTTCTCGCGCATAAATGATCTCCTTTGCATCTTAAACTTAGGTGTAAATTAATATTAAATCACAGATAGGCGTATTATACCATAAATCCACCAGTGAAATCGGACTTGACAGCGGATTCGCCTTCGACGTATCATGAAACCATCTTATTTTCATATATTACGATAAACAGTGATCGGAATACAGTAGTAAGTCACTCCCTGTGACAGAGACCTAGTGGTGCTGCGAACTAGGACACAGTGAACTTACGAATTACGCTTCCGGGAGTTTCTTGAGAAATCAAGCGGTCCGTCCCGTTATCGACGAACCAAGTGGTCCTTTTTATGTAAAGGGCAATCAGGGTGGTACCACGGAATCTTCCGTCCCTTCGTCTTAGACGAAGGGGCGGTTTTTTATTGTTAAAAGTGAACTTTAGGAGGAGACACAATGACGTTACTAGAGGATTTAGAATTTCGCGGTTTAATTAACCAAATGACGGATGAAGAAGGATTGAAGACATTACTCGAGACACCAACGACGCTTTACACAGGCTTTGATCCAACAGCTGATTCGTTGCATATCGGACACTTGTTGCCGATCTTAGTCTTAAAACGATTTCAACAAGCAGGTCACCATGTCGTAGGTCTCGTCGGTGGAGCAACGGGAATGATCGGAGACCCGAGTGGTCGCGCAACAGAACGTTCGTTGAATACATCGGATATCGTCGAAGAGTTCGCGAATCGGATTAAGGACCAGTTGTCACGTTTCTTACCACTTGAAGGAGAAAACCCGGTCACGATCGCCAATAACTTGGACTGGACGAAAGATTTGACGATCATCGATTTCTTACGCGATATCGGAAAACACTTCCCAGTCAGTTACATGCTTGCGAAAGATTCTGTTGACTCACGCCTTCAAAACGGGATCTCATTCACTGAGTTCTCATACATGTTACTTCAATCGTTTGACTTCTTGAAACTCTACGAAGACAAAGGATGCCGCCTTCAAGTCGGAGGAAGTGACCAATGGGGGAACATCACAGCAGGGATGGAATTGATTCGTCGTGCGGGTCATGAAGAAAAAGCATTCGGTTTGACGGTACCGCTTGTTACAAAAGCAGACGGTCAAAAATTCGGTAAGACAGCAGGTGGTGCGGTTTGGTTAGACGCTGACAAAACGTCACCGTACGAGTTCTATCAATTTTGGTTCAACGTTGACGATCTTGACGTCATCAAGTTCTTGAAATACTTCACGTTCTTAACGCACGAAGAACTCGACGCGCTCGCAGAAGAAGTCAAGGCAGCACCAGAGAAGCGTGTCGCGCAACGTCGTCTTGCAGAAGAGATGACCGTTCTCGTCCATGGTGAAGAAGGTCTGACACAAGCACAACGTATTACGACGGCACTCTTTAGTGGAGATATTAAATCGTTGCAAGTAGAAGATATCGAAGATGCGTTCAAAGGAATGCCGCGTTTTACACTCGGCGAAGCGACAAACCTCGTCGACGTTCTCGTTGAGGCAAAGATCTGTCCGTCAAAACGTCAAGCACGTGAAGACGTTACGAACGGTGCAATCTACCTAAACGGAGAACGCGAGCAAGACTTAACGAAAGAAATTACGGAAGCTGATGCAATCGGTCGCTTTACGATTGTACGTCGCGGAAAGAAAAAATACTTCGTCATCGAGCATGCTTGATGATATACGAAACGCTCCCTGCACTTAGATGCAGAGAGCGTTTTTTTTAAGCTGTTCGGAATAAACGGAGTGGCAACAAGCGAACGGCAATCGTCGTGGCAATGACAGCTTTGATCGTATCCCATAAGACGAAAGGATAGTTAATCGCAAAAGCATCTTTGAACGATAGATCGAGTACAGCCATTAGACCGAATGTTCCAAGCAGGTAGACTAAACCAAGACCAAAGACGATCATCCCGATGAAGAGGGGAACGAAGCGACGCGTTTTTTCAGCAACAAGACCGATGAAGAATCCAGCAATCGGAAAGGCAATCAAATAACCAACGGTTGGTCCGACGAATGGAGCTAGTCCGCCTTTTCCGCCAAGTACCGGTAGACCAGCTGCTGCGAGTAATAAGAAGATTAAGACAGCGAGTCCACCACGTTTTCCACCGAGAATCGCGCTGACCGTCATGATCGCGAGCATCTGAAGCGTGATTGGAACAGCGCCGACGAGTTGAATTTGTGGCAAAGAGCTGACGGCTGCGATGATGGCAGCACCAAGGGCGATGAAAGTTAAATCTCTTGTTTTCATGAATGAAGTCCTCTTTCCTGTTTGTGTTAACTATGTATATTTAAAGGTTAACACAAACGAATGAATGACGTCACTCTTTTTTTAAGACCAGGTATACATTTTAGTCATAGGCATAAAAAAAGCACCCACCGAAGTGAGTGCTGGAACAATCGATTAACGTGAGTAGTACTCGACGACGAGTTGTTCTTGGATTTGATCGTTCAATTCAGAACGCTCAGGAAGACGGACGAACGTTCCTTCGAGCTTCTCAGCATCGAAAGTAACGAAGTCTTTAGTTGCTGGAGCAACTTCGAGTGCTTCTTTGATAACGACAAAGTTCTTCGATTTTTCGCGAACTGAGATCGTTTGACCTGGTTTCACGCGGAATGATGGGATATCAACGCGTTGTCCATCAACTTGGATGTGACCGTGGTTGACGAGCTGACGAGCAGCGCGACGTGTACGAGCCATACCCATACGGTAAACGACGTTATCAAGACGTGCTTCAAGTAAGAACATGAAGTTCTCACCGTGGATACCAGGCATTTTGCCAGCATCGTTGAAGATACGGTTGAATTGGCGTTCGTTTACTCCGTACATGTGACGAAGTGTTTGCTTCGCTTGAAGTTGAAGACCGTACTCAGACATTTTACGACGGCTGTTACCGTGTTGACCTGGTGCGTAAGGGCGTTTTGCGATTTCTTTTCCTGTTTCAGTAAGTGAGATACCGAGACGACGTGAGAGTTTCCAAGCTGGACCTGTATAGCGAGCCATAATAAGACTCCTCCTTATTGTTCGTTATTATTTGCATAAAAATAATAACGCCATCAAACCCACGTTACGCCCATTTCATGATGTGGCACCCTCGCTTGATAGCAAAGTTACACGATGCCCCTCCGGTTATTCACCGAGTCATGAAATGTGATACGTAAGCGATTTGACCGCTATCGTTATCATTTCTGCACTTTTACAAGTATACGGTGTGGACAATCGACTGTCAATCAGAATTACAGATGACGAAGCAGCGTCGTACAGAATGCTTCTAAACCAGCTTGATCGACTTCATCGAAACGGTTGAATTCTGGGCTGTCGATATCGAGGACGCCGATCGTTTGGCCGTCTTTGACGAGTGGAATGACGATTTCAGAATTCGATGCCGCGTCACATGCGATGTGACCTGGGAATTGATGAACGTCTTCGATGCGTTGTGTCGTCTGTTCTGCTGCGGACGTTCCGCAAACACCACGACCGAATGGAATACGGACGCATGCTGGAAGTCCTTGGAATGGTCCGAGGACGAGTTGGTTTTGCTCCGTATCCGTCAAATAGAAACCGACCCAGTTGATACGGTCAAGGAACTGGTTGAGTAACGCGCTCGCATTCGATAAGTTCGCGACTTGATTGTCTTCTCCCATTAATAAAGCATCCAGTTGTTTTGATAGCATGTCATATTGTTTCGTCCGGTCACCTTCATATGTCTTTGTTTCGAACATAATAAAAATTCCTCCCTTAAAAAGCGTATTTTTTTTAGTTTAACGAGTTTTCGTGTAGCTGACAAACAATTGATTTTTGGAAAAAGGATTCAAAACAGCGGAAGAAATCAGGAAAAGCCTTTGTAAATCTATGCAAAACGGTTGCGCTATACTATTATAAGGATAAGATTATTGCGATTTAGAGAAAATCTAAAGTCGTACGACAGAGTGGAGGTCGTGACAAATGTGGGCATGGGTGATCGGAGTCATCGTCATCGTATTACTCGTCATGCTATTCAGCATGATCAGTCGAAAAAAATACTACACGAAAATCGATGAACTTGATATGCGCAAGCAAGGCATCGTCAGTGCATCGATTCCGAAGGAGTTGCAGGACTTAAAGCAACTACCGATGGCGGGTGAGACGGAGACGAAGTTCAGCTCCTGGCATCAAGCGTGGGAAGAGTTGTTAACGGTCCACGTCGCCCAAATCGATGAGACCCTTTACCGGGCGGAGGAAGCGCTCGATAAATATCGTTTTATCGCCGTCAAGAATGACCTCGAAGTAACGGAACAATTGATTGCGGAACTCGAAGGGTTGATCGATGAGATGCTCGTCGAGATGTCGATGTTCAAAACGAATCAATCGGTTCTAGCCGAACTGAAAGCGCAAGGGGAAGCCGATTCAGGGCAAGTTCGGAAATCATTATTGATTCAAGCGAACTCATTCGGTCCGGCGCTTGCGCGTCTGGAAGAACGAAGTGAACAAATCGATGCGCACTGGAATGAGATGTGTCAGTACGAAGCTTCAGGTGAAGTGACGAAGGCGTATGAGACAAGCTTGTTACTCGAGCAAGAAGTAGCGACGACACGTCACCTTGTCGAGCTCGTACCGAAACAATGGAAGATTCTCGCTCATGAATTGCGTCAACGGATTGATCAGCTCGGAGCGGGTTATAAGGAAATGTCGTTAGATGGGTATCCACTTGAGCCCCTCGGTCTTCAATCTGAGATTAAACGGTTCGAGGAACAACGTTTAAGTCTTGCTGAAAAAATCGAGAGACTTGAAGTCGATGGTTTGGAAGAGGCGATTCAACAGTTATCAGCCGACGTTGATCAAATGTACGATACGTTCCGTCGTGAAGTTGATGCACGTCATCAAGTAAAAAAAGAAAATCAATCCTTGAAACAAAAAGCATTACGGATGCGCGAACGGATTCATCAGTTAGCACAAGAGTTCAGCATTTTACGTGAAAAGTATGAAATCTCAGCAGATCTTGGAATTCACTACGAAACGATCCAACGTGACGAAGAGCTACTATTTGAAGCGGCAAAAGATCTCGATGAGTCGATTGCTGGGAAAATCATTCCGTTCAGTATGCTCGAAGATCAAATGCGCGATGCGATTCGCTTAGAGGAACAGTTGATGATTCAGTACGAACGCTTTACGGTCGAACTTCAAGCGCTTCGAAAAGAAGAGACAGAAGTGCGCGAACGGATCGTCGAATGGCGTCATCAGCTCTCGCAAACACGTCTTCGTCTGAAACGACTTGGATTACCGAACTTACCAACGGAAGTCGAAGAAGCACTACGTAATGCGAATCGTTCGCTACAGACGCTTGAGACACGGCTCGAAGAGTTACCGTTTAATGTCCGATCGATCGTCGCACAAAGTCAAGACGTCCAAGAAACGTTTAAACATGTGCAAGAACGGTTAGATACATTAGTGTTCGAAGTCACGTATGCCGAACGGCTCGTCCAGTATGCGAACCGGTACCGTCGCCACGACAACGAGATACATATGTCGCTGACGATCGCGGAAACGAAGTTCTTAGCGGGAGACTATGAACGAACGATTGTCTTAGCGGAACGTGTCCTAAATGAATACGATCCGGCCGCGATCGAACGTATTAAACGGTCGTGTGCACCAGAAGAAACATTGCACGTTTAAATCAGGATCGACAATTCAGGGTGACCGTCATGGTCACCCTATTTTTGTAAAAAGAGGAGTGAGTGGAATGGGAACACTATACGTAAACGGATTGATTCGAACGATGGCACACGAAGAGGATGTCCATTCAGCGATGTTCGTCGAGAAGACGCGGATCATCGCGATGGGAGAGGAAGGAAAGCTACGCCGCCGTTTCGGTAGACGTATTGATCAAATTCACGACTTGAACGGAAAAGCTGTATATCCAGCCTTTACGGATGCGCATATTCATCTGATCGGTTACGGGGAAGCGATCAATCGTGTCGATGCCTCGCGCTATACGACGCTTGAAGCGTTAGGGCAAGCTTTTCTCAAGGCGGAACCAGTCAATGGGATCCATGTGGCAGAAGGCTATGACGAAACGAAGCTTGATCGTGCACCGACGAAAGCATGGCTCAATCAGTTGTTCCCAGACGCACCTGCCTTGTTGAAACGAACAGACCGGCATACAGCACTTGTCAACGATGTTTTATTCCAACAGCTCGGATATAAAGCGTCGACTGTCATCGAAGGTGGAAAGGTCGGTTTATCGGATAATGGAGAAGCTGACGGATTCTTGTACGATGCGGCGCTTGAACCTTTATATGCGTTACAAGCTGGAAACTTGGAGCGGAATAAAGCGTCCCTTCGGTCAGCGATTAAGAACTTATACCAATATGGCATCATTGCGGCACACACAGAAGACTTGTCGTATCACGGGGATGTCGCGGACATCTTGCAAGCTTATAAGGAAGTGACGCAAGAGACAGGGTTCCATACGCATCTGCTCGTGCATCATCTTGTCATCGATGAGTTCGTACAACAACAACCTACTTTACCGTCAACGATGTCAATCGGTGCGATGAAACTGTTCGTCGACGGCGCGCTCGGAGGACGAACAGCTCTTCTCGGTCGTGGTTATTCTGATGATCCGACGACACGTGGCATCGAAGTGCATACGCCAGAACAACTCGAACAACTCGTCAAGCGTGCACGTAGTTACGGGTTCACAGTTGCGGCACATGTCATCGGTGACTTAGCGATTGAACGATTCGTACAGGTGCTCGAGAAATATCCAGCACCAAAAGGCAAGCGGGATCGGATCATTCATGCGACGGTCGTTCGACCAGAAACGCTTGCACGAATTCGGAAGTTACCGGTCTTGATTGACGTTCAACCGGTCTTTTTACTGGATGACGCAGACTTCATCGTCGATCGACTCGGATTGAACCGCTTAGACTGGAGTTATCGTTTACGTTCGTTAGCTGAGACCGGCGCATTATTATGCGGTGGGGCAGATGCACCGATCTCTGACCCCGATGTTCGGCGTTCCCTGTATGCAGCGACGGAAGGAACAGCGGGACGTGTCAATAAGGCGAATGAGACGTTATCGATGTACGAAGCCTTGTTACTCTTTACGAAAAATCCACATCTCGCGACCGAGACACATGGACGCAAAGGATTACTCCTACCAGGATACGATGCCGATTTCGTCATCTTTGAAGAAGACTTCTATCGCTTGCGTGGGGAAGCCATCTTGAATAACCGTTTAGTGGAGACTGTCCAAGCTGGTAAAACCGTCTATCAGGCAGAAGCAGCCTTAATTTGATGTTGCTTCTGCATAGTGCGAAATAGCTTCCGAATAGAAAGAAGATAGTCCAGGTGCATACGCATCGTAGTAGGCACGAAACCGGTCGTCGGACACATACATCTGGCCGAGTGAGGCAAAAATAGATAACTCACATGGATAATAGTACGTATCGATGAAGTCATGTTGTTCTTTCACGATTTGTTGAACGTCTGGATCTGTCGCCTTGTGCCCGTCGCGGTAGAGGGTCGTCAAGCGCTGATCGAGTTGCTTATGCATGGCGCTCAGTTGTTCTTTCTCATTCGGGGTACGTTGTTTTTGTCTTTTTGCACTGATTCGATAGGCGTCGGTGTCACCGTAGTGTTGTTGGACTTCATCTGCATGTTGTTTTTCGTGCATGACGATCTCTTCGTGACGTAAACCGCGGAATAATTGTTCATCTTTCATGGGGAGTCCTCCTATTAAAGTGAGTAATGTTTGTTCAGCGAGTTGAGCGAGCGTCTGATAATGCGAAGCTTTTTCTTGAAGTAGTACAATTTGTTTTTTCAATATCATCGTGTGATGACTGGAGTCAGATTGTGTAAGTAATCTTTGGATTTCTGACAGCGGAAAATCAAGAGAGCGATAGAGAAGGATTTGTTGTAAACGTAAAAGATCCTCACTGCTATAATATCGGTGACCGGCATCGTTGCGCTTTGGCACAAGGAGACCGAACGTCTCATAATGATAAAGCGTTCGTTTTGTGACTCCGGTAAGTTTGGCGATTTCCTGAGTGGAATACATCATCTGTGTACCTCCTTTGATTGGAGTATAAGGGGTGACGTAACGGAAGACGCAATAAAAAAATCTGCCTCTTCAGGGCAGATTTTTTTATTGTCATAAGAATGAGCGTTGAATCTTATGCCAAAATGTATTGTTCGTTAATTTGACGGTTTTAAGTTCTTTTTCAGAGAGCTGGATATCGACTGAATCCGTTCGTGTCAGGCTGAGTGCTTCGTTATCCATCCCGATGATCGGATAATCGTTTCCGTCCTCAATGATGCGTAACGAGAGTTTACGTCCGCGGTTCAATAGGAAAGCAGAACCGAGTGTCCGGTACCGGTTATTGTTAACGGAAGCGATCTCGCTGACTTGAAGACAGTGGATCAATGGATCGACAATCGCACCAGAAAGTGACTTGTTATAAGCCGTAGATCCCGTCGGTGTTGAGATGACCATTCCATCCCCGCGGAATGTCTCAAACAGGAAGTCATCGATATAGACTTCGATTGCGAGTGATTTGATGATGCTCGACTTTACGGAACATTCGTTCAGACAGAGCATCGGTGGTCCACCGTTGATGGATGCTTCAAGTAGTGGATAACGACGTACTTCGATTTCGCCATCCGAGACACGATTGCCCGTCGCTTTAAAGATTGCTTCGACCGCAGAAAGATCATTGATATCAAAATCACAGTAGAACGAGTTTGGTCCTTCAGCGAATCCGACATAGATCGCATCATCACGGAAACCTGTGAAGCGTGCCGCTTGCAAGAAAGCCCCATCTCCACCAATCGAGACGATGATGTTTGCTTGTCGATGATCTTGGACGACATTCAGTCCGTATCGTGTACCGACATCGATCAACTTTCGCACCTGCGTCTCGTGTCTTTGTGTATTTCGGTAGTACAGGTAGACATTATTTCGAGCCATGGTCAATTCCCCCTTGAAAGCGTTTCATGAACTCTTTTATTATACCTGTTTTTTAGAAAGACGGGTACTGAAGTCCATCAATTATGGCAGAATACTTGCCATCTTCGCAGATCATTCCTATAGTTAAATAGAAAATACAGTATATCCAATCAGGGGAAAAGGGGAATTCATATGGCAACGTTTAAAGGAAATCCAATCACACTTCAAGGTACAGCGGTTCAAGTCGGACAAACAGCACCGGACTTTCAAGTGTTAGCTAACGACTTATCGCCTGTAACACGTGATACATACCAAGGTGTTCGAATCATCAGTGTCGTCCCATCAATCGATACAGGGGTATGCGATGCACAGACTCGTAAATTTAACGAAGAAGCAGCTAAAATCGAAGGTGTGACGGTCATGACGATCTCAAACGACCTTCCGTTCGCGCAACGTCGTTGGTGTGCGTCAAGTGGTCTTGATCAAGTCGTGACATTGTCTGATCACCGTGATCTTTCATTCGGTACACAGTACGGCGTGGCAATCGAAGAATTACGTCTGCTTGCTCGCTCTGTCTTCGTCTTAGATTCGAACAACGAAATCACGTATGTCGAATACCTCGAAGAATCAACGGATGAGGTAAATTTCGAAGCAGCACTCGCTGCAGCACGTGAAGCGAAGTAAGAATGGTTTACAAACGACGCTGAAGCGTTACAATGGAACTAATGATAGAAACGGCTCCCGCTCTACGGGGGGCCGTTTCGTTTTGGAGAGGATGACGTACATGGAGCCGTTAGAAAAGTTATATAAGGAATTAACACGTCAAACAAAACAAATCGAACGTGATCTTGATATGCCTTACCTAGAAGCGTTGACGACTGTGATTGACCGGTTGAACGATCGCCATACTGAAAATGTAGACAAAGAGGTCATTCGAAAGGCAGTATCGCTTGCTATTTTAGAAGGGATGAAACAAGCGCAACCGAACCATTTGCCGACGCCAGACAGCGTCGCTTTGTTTGCTGGTTATCTAATCGGGAAATTGGTAGGTAAGGAGGACATCCGACTACTTGAATTAGGAAGTGGAACAGGTGGTATGTTGCACGCTGTCTTGAGTCAGCTTTCGACGGGCACATCTGCTGAAGCAGTTGAGGTAGATGAGACGTTAATTCGTTTATCGGCAGCGGTAACGGAATTACTCGACTACCCTGTTACGTATACGCATCAAGATGCGTTACGACCTTTGTTGCTAGATCCAGTTGATCTTGCGATGGCTGATCTCCCAGTCGGTTATTATCCGGATGAAGAGGCTGCTGCTTCTTACATCTTGAAACGAGATGAGGGTATGAGCTATAGTCATTTCTTATTGATCGAACAAGCGATGCAATACGTCAAACCAGGTGGGTTCGGTGTTTTTGTCATTCCGAACGGTTTGTTCCAGCATGATACGGAAGGCAAGTTGAAACAGTACTTTGAATCAAAAGCGCACGTCATCGGCATTTTACAATTGCCGTTAACCATGTTCAAACAAGAACAGGCAGCAAAAAGTTATTTGATCGTCCGTAATCATTTAGCCGGTATGAAGATGCCAAAACAAGCGTTACTTGCTGAACTACCATCTTTCACAGATGTCCGTGCGTTTGGTGGTATGGTGAAACAGATTGATGAATGGATTAACACAGAATTAAAATGAATTACGCAAAGTGATTGAAATCTGTCGTTAATTTGACTATTCTAGTTGTAGAACAGAAATAGAAGAAAACCTAAACAGATGTGAATGTTCATTGGATTCAAATGGAAAAGGGGAAAAATCATGGCAAAAATTATGGCGGTAAACGCAGGTAGTTCGTCTTTGAAGTTCCAATTGCTCGAAATGCCGAACGAAACGATGATTGCAGTCGGACTCGTTGAACGTGTCGGTAAAGACGATGCAATCTTTACGATTAAATATGGTGAAGGACAAAAGTATACAGATGTCCTCCCGCTTGCAACACATAAAGAAGCAGTCGAGTTATCACTCGAAAAATTAATGGAGTTCGGAATCATCTCGTCTTACGATGAGATTAAAGGTGTCGGACATCGTGTTCTTCATGGTAAAGAAAAATATGCAGACTCTGTATTGATCACGGATGAAGTCATGCAAGATATCGAGTCGTATACAGAACTCGGACCACTTCACATTCCACCAAACTTGATCGGAATCCGGGCATTCCAAGCATTGCTTCCGGAAGTGCCGCAAGTGGCGGTCTTCGATACGGCGTTCCATCAAACGATGCCAGAAGAAAACTTCCTTTACAGCTTACCGTATGATTACTACACAGAATACGGTATCCGTAAATATGGTTTCCACGGTACGAGCCACAAATATGTTACGGAACGTGCATCTGAATTACTCGGTCGTCCATTAAAAGACCTTCGTTTGATCTCATGTCACTTAGGTAGCGGAGCATCAATCGCAGCAGTTTCGGGTGGCGAATCAATCGATACGACGATGGGCTTCACACCACTTGAAGGGATCACGATGGGAACACGTTCTGGTTCACTCGACCCAGCTTTGATTCCATTCTTGATGGAGAAAACAGGGAAAACAGCGGAAGAAGTCTTGAACGTCATGAACAAAGAGTCTGGAATCTACGGACTCTCAGGTCTTTCAAGTGACTTGCGTGACGTCCAAACGGCTGCGAAGGAAGGAAACCACCGTTCAGAGATGGCACTCCGTATCTTCGCGAACCGTATCCACGGATACATCGGGCAATATGCTGCTGAGATGAATGGTGTTGATGCCATTATCTTCACAGCTGGTGTTGGGGAAAACTCAGATTCAATCCGTGAGCGTGTCCTACGTGGTCTCGAATTCATGGGCGTTTACTGGGATCCATCACTCAACAATGGAGCTCATGGAGAAGAACTCTTCATTAACTACCCACACTCACCAGTCAAAGTCATTATCATTCCAACGAATGAAGAATTGATGATCGCACGCGATACAGTTCGTGTTGGTGGATTAGTTGCTCAAAACGCATAATCGTTTCAAAAGGACTGAGTCGTTATTCCAACGATTCAGTCCTTTTTTTGATGAAATCTACGAAAAAAATATACAAACGTACGATCTATTGTTACGTTGTTTGTCATATAACGAAAAATGAATCGTCATCTTTGTAAAAATAAACCCAAAAAAGGTCGATTTCTTAAAAAAATGAGTCGTTTGTAACATAAAAGTAATAGTACAGACATATTTTTGTGGTCTATATGTAACGGCACTCCATCGTTTTGTCATGTATATTAATCTCAGTTAACAAACACGAAACAATGATGGAGGAGAAAATACATGATGAAACGGATGCTCGCAAGTGTTTTAACGGTCGTGTTAGCACTCAGTTCGTTTGCAGGTCTTCAAGCAGAGGCTGCAACTAAGAAAAGCGTCAAGTCAACAGTCGATAGCCTAGTCATTCGTCAGAAAGCTACTACTTCTTCGAAAAAGCTCGGTCTTCTATATAAGAACCAAACGTTATCGTACAAAGCAAAAACAGGTAACTGGTATAAAGTAAGTTACAAAGGTAAAACAGCTTACCTTAGCGCAAGCTACTCGAAAGTCGTGACGTCAAGCAGTTCGAAAAAACAATCGACAGGTGGTTGGAAAACAATCACGAACGTAAGCGCAACAGCCTACACACCGTATGATCCAGGTAGTGGTAATCTGACAGCAATCGGTTGGAACATCAAAAGCTCGAAAAAGAAAGTCGTAGCGGTTGATCCACGTGTCATTCCACTTCGTTCGACAGTGAAAGTGTATTACAAGGGGAAATTAAAAGGGACGTATACAGCTGCTGATACTGGCGGTGCCATTAAAGGGAAGAAGATGGATATCCTTTACTACTCTCGTTCAGAAGCATTCAACTGGGGTCGTCGTACGGTTACAGTAAAATACAAATGATTTTAAACCATCGGACATTGGTTCGATGGTTTTTTTATTTAAATAGGTCGTCAAAAAGCCTTTCTTCCTTTGAAATGACGGAAGAAAGGCTTTTTGTAGAAGAGTGATTCATAAACGGACGATCAAGACGTCGCATTTTGCGTAACGCGTAATGCTTTCAGAGACACTACCGATGAAGAAACGCTCGACAGCGTTTAAACCAGTTGCGCCACAGATGATTAAATCGGCATCGTGATTAGGGGCAAGTTTTTTAGCGATTGTTACTTTAGGTGAACCGTATTCAATCGCTACTTCGACTTCCTGTACACCGCGATCTTGAGCAGTCTTGACGTATTCGTCTAGCAATTCCTTCGCGTAAGATTCGGCACGCTCCGTAATGGTGCGGTCATAGGCTTCTACTGTCGCGAATGTCCGTGTATCAATGACATGTGCGATGATCAATTTTGCATCATTTCGCAATGAAACATCGATTGCCGTCTCGAAGGCACGTTCTGCCTCTTTTGAGCCATCTACTGCTACGAGTACATTATGATAGACTATTGCCATGATGAATCCATCCCTTCGTAATCGATATGATGAGTACACCCTAATTATACCATTCTCTTACTGGGAGCGGACGAAACATTCAGTGAGTTCTAAAAATTGTTCTTCCTTTCCGTTCCGTCGTAAGATGGAGTCAGTGAAAGGGGGCGATGCCAAGATGAGGCACGCGTTAATTACAGCAGGTACAAAAGGACTGGGAGAACGAGTGACACGTCAGTTGCTGGAAGAAGGTTGGAAAGTGACAGCGTTTCATCGTTCCGAACCCGAATTTACACATCCGAATCTCATAACGATTCAAGCAGATGTGACGAATCAAGAAGAATTGGAACGCGCAACCCAACAAGCAATCAATGAGCAAGGTCGGATTGATGCGTTGATACTTAATGCAGGACCTTATATATTTGAACGAAAAGCGTTAGTGGATTACACCGATCAGGAATGGGATGAAGTGATCACCGGAAATCTGACAGCTAGTTTTTGGCTGTTGCGTCAAGTATTGCCTGTCATGCGTAAGCAAGCCTACGGTCGAATCATTACGTACGGTTTCCCGGAGAGTGCAACAGCGCCAGGATGGGTATGCCGGGCGGCGTTCGCTGCTGCTAAAAGCGGGATGGTGAGTTTGACGAAGAGTGTAGCGCTTGAAGAAGCGGAACACGGCATCACGGTCAACATGGTCAACCCGGGAAACATCGTTGGTGACAATAAGACGAAGCAAATTTCTGAAGCGGAGCAAGATGAGGCGACGCCGGTCGGAAGAACGGGTGTCGGAGAAGATATCGCTCGCGCGATCTCCTTCTTGTTGGCAGAAGAATCAAGTATGATCACGGGAGCAATCCTCGATGTGACTGGTGGCGTCAATGTCGTCCATCAATCCCGTAAGTAAGAGAAAATGAGGTTGACTCAAAAAAAGAATGACGCGTCTTTTCACGCCCTTTCCTCAGGCGAGACACCAGCCAGTTTTCCTGCTTCATTTAAGCAGGAAAGCGGGTCTTGTTCGTCTCTGACAGCGCATAAATGCGCTTTTCCTGTAGGAGTGGCGTGTGACGCGTCATCTACGAGATAAGGGTGGCAGATTATCATTCTGCCACCCTTATTTTTTAGAGACTGACTGTTGAGTCAGCTTCATTTGTCTTGAGTTAAGATGACGGAATGGATTGAAGATGTTTTGGTGTGCGAGTTAACGCAACTGGACCTTCCGCAGTGAGATGAATATCATCTTCGATGCGGACGCCACCGACACCTGGAACATAAATGCCTGGTTCGAGTGTGTAGACGATACCAGCTTCAGCCGTCAGTAGATTGTTTGACGCGAGAGACGGGAATTCATGAACCTCGATTCCGAGTCCGTGACCGACACGGTGCGTGAAGTACTGTCCGTAGCCAGCGTTTGTAATAACGTCACGGGCTGCCTTATCTAATGAACCGAGTGTCGTGCCGATCTGACTCGCTTCTGTCGCGGCTTCAAGTGCTTGGCGAACCGTTTCATAGATCTTTTTCTGTTCTTCGTTCGCTTCGCCATAAATGAAGGTCCGTGTAATATCGGAACAGTAGCCTT
Source organism: Exiguobacterium sp. FSL W8-0210 (assembly GCF_038006045.1). Classification (NCBI taxonomy): domain Bacteria; kingdom Bacillati; phylum Bacillota; class Bacilli; order Caryophanales; genus Exiguobacterium; species Exiguobacterium sp. FSL W8-0210. The sequence goes on along the minus strand of NZ_JBBOUK010000001.1, from coordinate 2,268,090 downwards.
TCCAAACGACGCCGAGATCGAATAAGACGAAATCGCCTTCTTGGATGACACGGTCGCCGGGTACACCGTGCGGATCAGCACTGTTTGCACCAAATAGGACAAGCGTATCAAATGACATCTCACGGACACCTTTTTTCTTCATTTCATATTCGATTTCTGCAATGACTTCGATTTCCGTGATCCCTGGGCGGATCGCTTGTTTACCGATTTCGATTGCTTCGTCCGCAAGTGCGGCTGCTTCTTGAAGAATAGCGATTTCTTCCGGTGTTTTCTTCAGACGAAGCGCTTGTAAAGACTCACCGATATCAAGAATGGCTGCGTTCTCGAGACGTGAGCTTAGTTCCTGATAGCGACTGAACGTCATGTGTTCCCCTTCGATACCGATTCGGTTATTCGAGTGCTCGAATGTCGCGAATAATTCTGCTAATCGATCAAACGGGTTTTCGTGATCCTCATACGTCACGACGTCTCCTTCCCAAGGACTCGCTGCAACGATACTTGCTTCGAGTGCCGGACAGAATAATACATGTTTGCCGGTTACATCGACGAGGACCGCCATGACACGTTCGTGGGGTTCAGCGTAGACTCCTGAGAAATAAAAGACATTTGCCTTCGAAGTGACGACGGCTAAGTCGATTCCTTGTTCTTTCAGGAATTCACTGATTTGGTTCGTACGTTCGCTCATATATGATTCCACCTCTCTACTCATTTTCTACATAAGTATATCATCGTCCGGTTCGAAAAACATTTATCGTAAATCAGACTAGTACACGTTTTCATCTTTAGAGTAGTACAGTATAATGACAGGAGAGTAGAAAAAAGGAAAAGAAGGGATACAGTATGCCTACGAAACACGAACAGATCATTCGACATATCGAAGATCTTGATGTCGGAACAAAGATTTCCGTCCGACAAATCGCGAAGGATTTGACCGTATCCGAGGGGACGGCTTATCGCGCCATCAAGGAAGCAGAAAATTTAGGGTTCGTCTCGACGATTGAGCGAGTCGGAACGATTCGGATTAAAAAGAAACAAAAAGAAAATATCGAGAAGCTGACATTCGCGGAAGTCGTGAACATCGTTGACGGTCAGGTGCTCGGTGGTCGAAATGGATTACACAAGACGCTGACGAAATTCGTCATTGGCGCAATGAAGCTCGAAGCCATGATGCGCTATATCGATGTCGATAGTCTCGTCATCATCGGAAACCGCGAAAAAGCACATGAACTCGTGCTTGAAGCAGGAGCTGCTGTATTGATTACCGGTGGCTTTGATACGACGGAGGATGCAAAACGATTAGCGGATGAGATGGAGTTGCCGATCATTTCGACGTCCTACGATACGTTCACGGTTGCGACCATGATCAACCGTGCGATTTATGATCGATTGATCAAAAAGGAGATTTTACTCGTTTCGGATATTTTAATTCCGTTGCATGATACGTTCTATTTACAGACGACGGATCCGATTTCACGCTGGCACGAGTTGAATGAGCAGACGAAACACAACCGTTATCCCGTCATCGATGAACAAATGAAGGTCGTCGGTGTCGTGACAGCGAAGGACATCATTGACCGTCCGCATGATTGGGCTGTTGAAAAAGTCATGACCCGTCATCCGATCACGGTCGGTATTCGAACGAGTGTCACGAATTCTGCGCATCAGATGGTCTGGGAAGGAATCGAGATGTTACCGGTCATCGACCAGTACGGTCGATTGCTCGGGATCATTAGCCGTCAAGACGTCCTCAAGGCACTGCAACTCGCGAATCGTCAGCCACAAGTCGGAGAGACGTTCGACGATCTAATTACAGGACAGATCAAGGCGGCAGAGGACGAACGGGGACCGTACTTATCGCTTGAGGTCTCGCCGCAAATGACGAACTTCATGGGGACTGCTTCGAGTGGGGTGTTGACGACGCTTCTAGTCGAAGGAGCGACGCGAATGTTGCGCCATATGAAAAAAGGTGACCTTGTCATCGAGAACGTCAGCATCTATTTCATTAAACCTGTTCAAATCGAGAGCACGGTAACGATCCGGGCGAATGTCTTTGACGTCGGTCGAAAATTCGGGAAAGTCGATGTCGAGATGTATCAAGGCACACAAATCGTTGCGAAGGCACTCGTGACATCCCAACTCATCGATCGTTAAATGAATCAAAAAGAACCGAAGTCAATGGACTTCGGTTCCTCTGAATCTAGCTCAGGATTGCTCCATCTCGCGGACGACATACGGATAAATCTTTTTGTAACGGATGAATCCGGCGATGAATGAAGCAACGCCGACGATGATTAAAATGGAACAAACGATTTTCCCGACGAGTGTCGTTAATCCGTTTCCGGAAACGAACTGGTTGACGGCGAATAGGATGACGAACAAGCTCAACCAAATGCTCGCTTGCGTATTGAACAAGTATTTTCGGTTCGTGCTTTTCGTATGGAACGCGCGGCGTTTTGCTAACAAATACCCACCAAGCGAGAAAACGATGAGGGCGATGAGGATGAATTGCATGTTAAAAGGACCTCCTTTTTGTCTTCATCTCATATCATATCAAGATTAGAGGAGCTGTGCACAGTGAAAGAGCAAATCAAACAAATGATTGAAGCGGCAGATACGATCATCATTCATCGTCATGAACGTCCAGATCCCGATGCACTCGGTAGTCAATTCGGTTTGCAATTGACGTTACAACATCAATTCCCTAGCAAAACGGTATTAACGGCCGGAGAGATGGCGACATCATTGTCATTCATGGGAGAGCTCGATCAAGTAGACGATGAATTATACAAAGAGGCGTTAGTCGTGATTCTGGATACAGCGAATCAAGCGCGGATTGACGGGAAGGTTGCGATGACAGGAAAAGACGTCATTAAAATCGACCATCATCCGGATGAAGATCCATACGCACCAGTGCAACTCGTCGATACGACGATGAGTTCGACATCGGAATTGCTCGTTCATTTATTGAACGAATGGGGATACGAGATTCCAACATCAGCTGCCATTCAATTCTACGCTGGGATCGTCGGTGACACAGGACGTTTCCAATTCCGTGGCACGACGAAACGAACATTTGAAGTCGCAGCGCAATTGATTGATGCAGGAATCGATACGGACTGGTTGTATCGCAATATGTACGAAACAGAACTTGCAGCGCTTCATTTACAAGGATATGTCCTTCAACATATTCAATTGACGGATCAAGGTGTCGGTTATGTCGTATTGACACAAGATACGTTGAAGCAGTTTGGGGCGACGGTTGAGCAAGCATCGTTGCTCGTCAATAGTTTTGCCGGTTTAAAAGGCATGAAGTGTTGGGCATTGTTCCTTGAAACGGACACGGAGGTTCGCGTCCGGATTCGTTCGAAGGGTCCCGTCATCAATGAAGTAGCAAAAGAATTCAATGGTGGTGGACATCCGATGGCGTCTGGTGCAACGATTGGACAGTTGAGTGAGGTCGAACGTGTCATCCGTCGTCTGGACGAGGTCGCTGCTAACTTCCAGTTTTAAATGGAAAAAGGCTGCTCGGTCTCACTCCTCTCATTGAGGAAGCGAAGCGAACAGCCTTTTACGCTTATTGCGTTTTTGTTTCGTCTTGCGGAATGAACCAAACGCCACGATCTGTGTGATCTTCAATGACATTCAGTTGAAGTTCAGCGACAGATTTGCGAATCTTCTCAGCGATTTCTTCCGTTTCAGTAAAAGCGGTAACACCGAGCTTTAATTGTTCGACTTTTTCACGTGCGATTTGACTGCGATTCAAAATCATGAGAAACGCTCCTTCCGTACCCGTCATGATATTTCTATACTTATTGTATCGAATAATAAATCAGATGGCGAGTACTTGAGTCAGTTAGATATGAATGTTCTGAAAACTTTTAAAAATATCCATCAGAAGAGAAAGGAGAATGGAAGATGCATATAAATGTTCGAACGCAGTTTAGTCCATTGCAGAGTTTAGTTCGAATCGAGCCCTATCTCGATGAACTAGTCCGTCGACACATCGGACGAGCGGTCATCTGTGAAACGACATTGACAGGAGTTCCCGCATTCATCGATGCATGTCAGCGTCGAAATATGCAACCGATCGTCGGATGGGAGCAGCGAATCGAAGAAGAAGAATTTTGTATCTTATGGTTTGCTTTTTCTTCTGATGGACTGCGTCAACTGTATCGACTAGCCAGTCAACAAGGGGAGACTGAAGTTTCATCACTGATCGCGGTGCTCGTGCCACTGCGTCAAGCCTCTGAAGATGCGACGCGTCTACGTCGTTCCTTCGTTCAATGGATGGGACACGTTCAAGGAGCGCGTACATATACGGGCGTGACCTCTAGTCGCTCAACGGTCGAACGAGAGAGTCGTGCGCGTTACCGCGAAGTAGCAGCAGCGCTTGGTGTTGAGACCATCCCAGTCGATCCTGTTCGTTACATTCGTCGAGATGAAGCGCCAGCGTATCAAGCAATACGTGCGATTGGTGAGGCGACGACGTTCCAAGACCAAAAGACAGATCGTCTGATGCATTTAAAGACCCGGGAAGAGTTACTCGAAGACTTTACCGAGCGAGAAATTACGATGGTGGAGCAGTTTGCTACGACATCTGAACGCTTGGAATTACCGTTTCAACAACGTCCACTGCCACGTATCGCGGAAGACTCGAATGCGTTATTACGGAAACGTGCTGAGGAAGGGTTACTGGCACATGGTCATGAAAGTAACGAAGCGCGGGAACGTCTCGCTTATGAACTATCAGTCATCGATAAGACGGGATTTGCTGATTACTTCTTAATCGTTGAAGAACTCGTACGTAGTGCGAAAGCGAAAGGCATCTTCGTTGGACCTGGTCGAGGCTCAGCAGCTGGATCACTTGTCAGCTATGCGCTTGGGATCACGACGGTGGATCCATTGAAATATGGATTACTATTCGAACGATTCTTGAACCCCGAGCGGATTTCCATGCCGGATATCGATATCGATATCGAAGATGAACGACGCGAAGAAGTATTAGAGGATCTCGTGATGCGTTACGGAAAAGACCACGTTGCTCAAATCGGTACATTGTCGACGCTCGGTGCCAAAGCCGCTCTGCGAGACGTCGGACGGACGCTAGAGTTTTCGAAGGATGAGTTAGATGCTGCAGTCAAACAGCTTGGAAAATCAACGACGTTACAAGGGATCGAACAAAATAAGCAGACATATCGCTGGTTCTCTGGAAGCGAAAAACGCCGGCAACTATTGCAACTGGCGCAAGCGGTCGAGGGTCTCCCGCGACAACGTTCGGTTCACGCGGCTGGTGTCGTCATTGGATCTGAACAGCTCGTCGAGACGACACCCGTTGAAACGGGACCAAATGAACGGTATGTGACGCAGTTTTTGATGCAGGCATTGGAACGTCAAGGATTGTTGAAAATTGACTTGTTAGGATTACGAAATCTCAGTCGTTTGCGTCGGATGGAAGAATTGATTCGACGAGAACAGCCATCCTTTACGCTCACGCAAATTCCGGAAGAAGACCGCGCGACATTCCAAGTCTTTGCCCGCGCCGAGACGGATGATATTTTCCAATTCGAGTCGACAGGTATGAAACAGACGTTACGCGAAGTCAAACCGAATCGGTTCGAAGATTTGGTGGCAACGATGTCACTCTATCGTCCGGGACCAATGAAATTCATTGATCTGTACGCGAAACGAAAAGCTGGTCAACCTTATCAGATGTTGCATCCCGTATTAGAAGACGTACTTGCACCAACGTATGGCATCATCGTCTATCAGGAACAAGTCATGGAAATCACCCGTCGAGTAGCTGGATTTACACTCGCGCAAGCAGATTTATTACGACGTGCGATTTCTAAAAAAAGTACGGATTCGCTCGAACAGGAACGGGTTCGTTTTCTCGAAGGAGCAAAATCGAATGGATTCGATGATGCGATCGCACAATCACTCTATGAACAAATTGAGCGATTCGCTGGGTATGGATTCAACCGAAGCCATGCGGTCGCCTATTCAAAGATTAGTTATGCCCTCGGGTACATCAAAGCGCATTTCCCGCACATTTTCTTGCTCGTCTCGGTCGAACAGCCGGAGCGTCTCGTCCGATTGATGCGCGAACGACGTCTCCCTGTCCTATCACCGGATGTCTGGATTTCCGATTATCGTTCTTCATTAGAAGGTAAAGGGATTCGACTCGGTATCCATGTGATTAAAGGTATTTCCGAGCGAGAGTTCGAGCGTGTAAAGGAAGCATCGAAGCACACTGCGACGATTGCTGATCTATTGACCCACGTTGGATGGGGCAAAAAGGAGCGCGCAAAAATTGAATTGTTACTATACAGTGGTGCGCTAGACCGAGCGACGCACGGCGATCGAGGACTCGCCGAACAAGAGGTGCTCGAGTATTTCACCGAGTCATCGAATACATTACTTCCAGACGAGTTGGCAATTCTCGGGAAACGCCGGGCACAGAAGTCATCGAAACGAAGTGATTCCGACTGGGCGCGATTAGAACGGGAAGCGCTTGGATTCTGGTTGACGTATTCGCCGTTGACGACAGCAATGAAAGCTCCGGTTGAATCTGCTTATTTTCATGACCTTAGCGTCGGTTCGGAAACACATTATTTAGTCTGTTATATTGATCAGATTCGAGAGTTCAAGACGAAACGCGGTCAAACGATGGCGGTCATTCAGGCAGTCGACGGGTATTCGAATGAAGAGGTCGTCGTCTTCCCGAATCAATATGAACGATTCCGTCGATCACTTTATTTAGGGAACGTCTTATTGATTGAACTAAAGGTGCAGGATCGCGAAGGGGAGCGTCAGTTCATTTTGGAACGTCTCCGTCCGCTTGGACAAGATGTGCTATTCGTCAAGTTAACATCAAAAAATGAGCTGGCCGCACTCGAACAATTGCTTGAAGCGGCACCAGGCGATATTCCAGTCGTCGTCCGCTACGCGGATTCACGTGAGACGAAATCGTTACCGCCGCTTTATGCAGTGCAGCATGATGAGGAATTACTAGCTCGGCTACGTATTCGGTTTGGCGAGGATCATGTCGTCCTGAAAAATGTCCCCCGCTCAAACTAGTACTAGGTAATAAGATTTGTTATAATAAGGGGTAATTGGTCTGACCAATGCCGCCGATTGAAGCAACCGACTGAAGGGTCAGAAAGGTGGTGCCGTATCGATATGGAGAAGAAACGAAATGCGTTTGAAGCCAATATCGCGGCGATTAAATTGATGATCGAACAAGATGGATTAGTTCCAGGAGACCGTATTCCATCGGAACGGGAACTGGCAGAACGACTATCCATCAGTCGACCGTCCGTACGAGAAGCATTACGGACGCTCGCTTATTTAGGGATCGTCGAGACACGACATGGAGGCGGAAGCTTTCTATTGAACCGTGACGATCATACCTATATTCAAATCATCGCTCAATTCTTAGTGACTGGCGATTCGAAGTTCGAAGACTTGGCAGGAACGCTCCGCTTGCTTGAGCAAGCAGCGCTCGCGCAGCTGGATGACCTTTCGGTGCTTGCACCAGTCGTATCATCCGATGCAGCGTTTCGTGAGACGTTGATTCAGACGGTCGATAACGATTTGTTTGAACGAATCTGGCGACAAGTCAATGCCTTCCATAAAAGCTTCGGTCAAGGGGGACTCTATACGCAGGCGGAACGGGAACAACTCTTGAACCGCCCATAGGATGACAAGGGGGAACTGTACGTGCAAGCATTTTTTCGAAAACCTAAAAAGTTCGTCACGCTGACTTCGAAGGAGCAGCGTGTCGATGTGCCAGTAGGCCTAATGACGAAATGTCCGAAATGTAAATTAATCCAATATACGAAACAACTGGAGGCGAACTTACGTGTCTGTTCATGTGGGTATCATCACCCGTTGACCGCGCAAGAACGTTTTACGCAATTATTCGATGAAGGTTCGGTGACGTATTTCGACTTACCGGCAGTTCAAGCGGATCCGCTTGGATTCCAGGATTACCCGGAAAAATTAAAGGGCGACCAAGTCAGAACGGGTCTTGAGGAAGCGATCGTCTGTGGCGTCGGGAATGTGAATGGTCACCCACTCGTCGCTTGTGTCATGGATGCACGATTCCGGATGGGTTCGATGGGTGCAGCGGTTGGTGCTGCGATTTCTGAAGCGGTTCGTTACGCAACGAAACATCGTCTACCTGTCACGATTTTCTCCGCTTCAGGTGGAGCACGGATGCAAGAGGGAATGGTTAGTCTCATGCAGATGGCGAAATCGAGTCTCTTCTTAAAACAGCATTCAGATGCTGGATTACTTTATATTTCTTGTATGACTCATCCGACGACCGGCGGGGTATCAGCAAGTTTTGCGATGCTCGGTGACTTTAACATCGCTGAACCGGGGGCGTTGATCGGGTTTGCAGGTCGACGGATCATCGAACAGACGATACGTGAAAAACTACCGGAAGATTTCCAAACAGCAGAATTCTTATTACAAGCAGGTCAACTGGACGATGTCGTATCACGACATGATCTGAAAACGTACTATACGCGAATCTTAAAGCTACATGCGGAGGGAACGAACCATGCAACCATTTGACCAACCAGTCATCGCGTTACGCGAAAAAATTCTTGAGCTCCATGATATGGCGGAAACACAAGGACTAGACTTCAAGGAAGAACTCCAACTTCTTGAAGAACGTCTTCATCGGTTAGAACTCGATATTTACGGGAATATGAAAGCGTGGAATCGTGTTCAATTGGCACGTCATCCAGAACGTCCAACGACACTCGATTACATTGAATCCATTTGTGAAGATTTTATCGAACTGCATGGCGATCGTCATGGATATGATGATGCGGCAATCGTCGGTGGAATCGGAACACTGAATGGTCGTCCGGTGACGATCATCGGTCATCAACGCGGAAAAGATACAAAAGAAAACATTCGTCGTAATTTCGGGATGCCACATCCGGAAGGGTATCGAAAAGCACTACGTCTCATGCAACAAGCAGAGAAATTCAATCGACCGATCATTACGTTCATCGACACAAAAGGGGCTTACCCAGGACGTGCAGCAGAAGAACGTGGTCAGAGTGAGGCCATCGCGAAAAACCTGTTTGAGATGGCTGGTATGACGGTTCCAATCATCTCAATCGTCATCGGTGAAGGTGGATCAGGTGGTGCTTTAGGAATCGGAGTGTGTGATCAACTCTTGATGCTCGAGAATTCAACGTATTCGGTCATCTCTCCCGAAGGTGCTGCAGCATTGTTATGGAAAGATGCAAGTCTTGCGGAGAAAGCGGCAGAATCGATGAAGATCACAGCACCTGATTTATTACGACTCGGGATCGCGGATGCCATCATTCCAGAAGTCGTCGGAGGGGCGCATCTCGATGTGTCATTACAGGCGGATAAATTAAAAACTGTATTGGTACAGAAGCTCGAATCATTGGTTCACCTGACCAAGGAAGAGCTCATTGATCAGCGGACCGAAAAATATCACCAAATTGGCACATAAGCACCATGTAATCGCTATCATGATTGATATTCCTCATTTCCGGAATCGGTAATGAAAAAACAAGTGAAAGTTTATGCAATCTGCCCTGTTGTAAAACAAGAAAACAACGTGCTATTTTAGATTCAGATTAATGGAGAGGTGATTAACGTGAGTTTAAAACGGATTGCTGTCTTAACGAGTGGCGGCGATGCACCAGGTATGAATGCCGCGGTGCGTGCTGTCACGCGTAAAGCGATTTTTCATGGCTTAGAAGTATTTGGTGTCTATAACGGTTATCAAGGATTAATCAACGGGGACATCGTCCAGTTGAACCTTGGGTCAGTCGGTGACATCATTCAACGAGGTGGAACGTTCCTACGTTCAGCACGTTGCCCTGAGTTCCGTACAGAAGAAGGACGAGCAAAAGCGGTTGTCAATCTTAAGAAATTTGAAATTGATGCACTCGTCGTCGTAGGCGGAGACGGGTCGTATCGTGGTGCCCAAAAATTGACGGGACTTGGCTTCCCGACAATTGGACTTCCAGGTACGATCGATAACGATATTCCTGGAACGGACTATACGATCGGTTTTGATACAGCGCTCAACACGGCGCTTGAAGCGATCGATAAAATCCGTGATACGGCATCGTCGCATGAGCGGACGTATGTCATTGAAGTCATGGGACGCGATGCGGGTGATATCGCATTATATGCAGGACTTGCTGGTGGAGCAGAATCGATTCTTGTTCCCGAGCGTCCTGAAGATTTAAAAGAAGTCCTCGATCGCATTCAAAGTGGTGTCAATCGCGGTAAGAAACACTCAATCGTCATCGTCGCTGAAGGTGCAGGCCGTGCCCAGGACGTGGGAGACGCGATCGCAAAAGAAACAGGTCTCGATACACGCGTCACGGTTCTTGGTCACGTTCAACGTGGTGGAGCACCAACGGCAGCGGACCGTGTACTTGCAAGTCGGATGGGAGCGCATGCCATCGAAATCCTACTTCAAGGAAAACAAGGACGTGTCGTAGGTGTACGTGGTGGTAAGATGATCGATCTCGATATCGATGAGGCACTCGACGAAAATAAACATGAGCTGGATCTTGATATTCTCGAGCTTTCAAAAGAGCTTTCGATTTAACGAACGTCGATAGGATTGGAATGGACAAGAGAACTTGGCCAAACACCGTAGGAGGTTTATGGAATATGCGTAGAACTAAAATTGTATGTACGATTGGACCGGCGTCAGAAAAACGTCTTCCAGAAATGATTGAAGCAGGAATGAACGTCGCTCGTTTGAACTTCTCACACGGCGATTATGAAGAACACGGCGCACGTATCACGGATATCCGCCGCGCAGCGAAAGAAGCAAACAAAATTGTTACGATTCTTCTTGATACGAAAGGACCAGAAATCCGGACACATTCGTTTGAAGAAGGAAAATCGCTTCTCGAACGTGGTCAAGAAGTCATCATCGTTAGCGGAGACGCAAACGAAATCGTCGGAACGAAAGATAAATTCTCAGTCACGTATGAAGGACTCTATGATGACGTCGAAGTTGGTTCGATGATCATGCTTGATGACGGTCTCATCGGTCTTCGTGTCACTGAAAAACTTCCGAACCGTGAGCTTCGTTGTTCAATCGAAAACGAAGGTGTCATCAAGACGAAAAAAGGCGTTAACTTGCCAAACGTAAAGGTTAACCTTCCTGCTTTGACAGAAAAAGATATTGCGGATATCGAGTTCGGTATCAAGAGCGATATCGATTTGATCGCGGCATCTTTCGTACGCCGTGCGTCAGACGTCGTTGCGATTCGTCAATTGCTTGAGAAAAACAACGCGAGCCACATCAAAATCTTCCCAAAAATCGAGAACCAAGAAGGTGTCGATAACATCGAAGAAATCCTTGCGATTTCGGACGGTTTGATGGTAGCGCGTGGTGACCTCGGTATCGAGATTCCAACGGAAGAAGTCACACCAACTCAAAAAGACTTAATCAAGCTTTGTAACGACTTCGGTAAACCAGTCATTACAGCAACACAAATGCTTGACTCGATGCAACGTTTCCCACGTCCAACACGTGCTGAAGCATCAGACGTCGCGAACGCGATTCTTGATGGTACGGATGCAATCATGCTTTCAGGTGAGACAGCAGCAGGGGACTACCCAATCGAATCTGTCCAAATGATGCACTCGATCGCAAAACGTACAGAAAAAACGCTCGACTACAAGCTCTTGTTGAAAGATCGTCAGACACGTAGTGAGCACACAGTGACGGATGCAATCGCTCAAGCGGTTACGCACACTGCAATCAACTTGGACGCAAAAGCAATCTTGACACCGACACAATCGGGTTACACGGCTGCACGTATCTCGAAATACCGTCCAGAGCCAAACATCGTCGCTGTTACACCAAGCGCACGTGTCGCACGTCAGTTGAACATCGTATGGGGCGTGTACCCAATCGTCGTTGATCATCTTTCAGACAACACGGATGACATGTTGACACTTGCTGCGGACACAGCAAAAGACGCTGGTTTCGTCACAGATGGTGATCTCGTCGTCATCTCAGCAGGTATCCCTGCTTTGACTGCTGGTACAACGAACATGTTGAAAATCCACATCGTCGGTAAAGAGATCGCAAACGGTCGTGGAATCGGTGAGCGTGGAGTCGTTGGCGAAGTCGTCATCGCAAACAACGCAGAAGAAGCAAACGCGAAAGCGAAGCCAGGCATGATCCTCGTTACGAACTCAACTGATCGTGACATGATGCCTGCAATCGAGATGGCTGCAGCGATGATCACAGTTGATGGCGGATTGACAAGCCATGCTGGAATCGTTGGACCATCACTCGGTAAACCAGTCATCGTTGGTGTCGAAGATGCATTGACAGTCTTCAAAGACGGTCAAATGATCTCAATCGATCCATTGACAGGTAAACTATATAACGCATAATCCATTCATGACGGACGTGACTTAGGTCATGTCCGTCTTTTTTTGTATGAGGAGGACGTATGGAAGCTTATCTTTTTTTGATTGCCCTCGTCTTCATCGGGGTCATCGCACAAAATAAATCATTAATCATTGCTGCAGCCTTCCTGCTGATCATCAAGGCAATCGGGCTGGATGGTAGACTGTTTCCTTCCTTGCAGGCAAAAGGAATCACGTGGGGCGTCACATTGATCACGGCAGCGATCCTCGTACCGATTGCAGCAGGGGATATCGGATTTAAGGAGTTGCTCCAAAGTATTCGGGGACATATCGGCATCATCTCATTTTTATCAGGAATTTTTGTTGCAATCGTCGCGGCACACGGTGTTGGACTGATGAAAGAAGATCCACTCGTGACGACAGCCTTGCTAGCTGGAACGATTCTTGCAGTAGGACTTTTCCGTGGGGTACCGGTCGGACCATTGATTGGTGCTGGAATCGCGGCGCTCGTCATCGGAATGTGGGATGTCATCGCAAAAGCGTTCACAGGATGAGCTGAATCAGCAAAGTAACTGAATTAATTTTTTGATAATAGTATGCAAGTTCATTCACTTTTTGGGTATTTTTGTTTATACTAAGAACAGAAACAAGATGGTCTATTCAAGAGTACAGCGCTACAAGCATGGGGAACGACTCTTGAGTGGACGTCTTTTTTTCAATACGGAAATGAAAGCGTTTTAATTTTCTGGGGAAAAAAAGGGGGATTATTGTCATGACGCAAACTAAAGGTTTAGAAGGAATCGTCGCGACTTCATCGAAAATCAGTTCGATCATCGATGGTCAGTTGACGTATGGCGGTTATACGATTGATGATTTGGCGGAGCACGCCTCATTTGAGGAAGTCGTCTTCTTGTTGTGGAACGACCGTCTACCAAAAGAAGAGGAATTGAAGCAACTATCGGAAGCACTTATTTCCGAAGCAACGGTTGCGACTGCCGTTCTTGAAACGATGAAGGCAGCACCGAAGTCGGCGAATGCGATGGCGACGATTCGAACAGCGCTCTCTCAACTCGCGCTTTACGATGAGACATCGGAAGATATGTCGACTGAGGCGAATTACGCTAAAGCCATCAAATTACAGGCACAAATCGCAACACTCGTCACAGCTTACGCTCGTATCAAAAAAGGACAAGAGCCGATCGCACCTAAAACAGGTCTTTCATACGCAGGAAATTTCTTGTTCATGTTGACGGGTGAAGAGCCAACGGAAGTTGCAGAAAAAGCCTTTAACCAAGCGCTCGTTCTTCACGCTGACCACGAGTTGAACGCTTCGACGTTCACAGCACGCGTGTGTGTCGCGACACTCTCTGATGTCTACTCAGGTGTGACGGCAGCGATGGGCGCATTAAAAGGACCACTTCACGGTGGAGCGAACGAAGCCGTCATGAAGATGTTGTTAGAAATTGATTCGGTTGAAAAGGTTGACGAGTATGTTCATAATAAACTTGAGAACAAGCAAAAAATCATGGGCTTCGGTCACCGAGTCTACAAGGACGGCGACCCACGTGCGAAGCATCTTCAAGAAATGAGTCGTCAGCTGACTGCTCAAATCGGGGAGCCGAAATGGTATGAGATGTCAGTTAAGATCGACGAAATCGTCCAATCGGAAAAAGGATTGAAACCAAATGTTGATTTTTATTCCGCTTCTACGTACCATGCACTTGGACTTGATACAGAACTATTCACTCCAATCTTTGCAGTAAGTCGGATGTCAGGTTGGTTGGCGCACATTTTAGAGCAGTATAGCGATAACCGTCTGATTCGCCCGCGTGCAGACTACACGGGTGAAACGCACCGGACATACGTGTCCATCGAAGAACGTTAAAAGGACGGGGAGGAACAATCCTCTCCTGATTTTTGATGTAGATTACAATTACTTAAGGGGGATTTTTAGACATGGCTACACTTCAAGGCGAAAACATCACAGTAACTAACGGTACACTTCAAGTTCCAAACGCTCCAATCATTCCGTTCATCATTGGTGACGGAACAGGACCTGACATCTGGAACGCAGCTGTACGTGTGTTTGATGCAGCAGTTGAAAAAGCATACAACGGTGAGAAGAAAATCGAATGGAAAGAAGTCTACGCTGGTGAAAAAGCATTCAACAAAACAGGCAACTGGTTACCAGAAGAGACACTCGATCTCATTCGTGAGCACATCATCGCAATCAAAGGACCACTTACGACACCAGTCGGCGGCGGAATCCGTTCGTTGAACGTTGCTCTACGTCAAGAGCTTGATTTGTACACATGTCTTCGTCCAGTTCGTTACTTCACAGGTGTTCCTTCACCGGTTAAACGCCCAGAAGATACAGACATGGTCATCTTCCGTGAAAATACTGAAGACATCTACGCAGGAATCGAATACGCAGAAGGCAGCGAAGGCGCTGCAAAACTGCTCCAGTTCCTTCAAAACGAAATGGGTGTCAATAAAATCCGCTTCCCTGAGACATCTGGTCTTGGAATCAAACCGATTTCAAAAGAGGGAACAGAACGCCTTGTTCGTGCAGCAATCGAATATGCACTCGAAAACAAACGTGCTTCATTGACGCTCGTTCATAAAGGAAACATCATGAAGTTCACTGAGGGTGCTTTCAAAAACTGGGGCTATGAACTTGCTGAGCGTGAATACGCAGAGCACGTCTTCACTTGGAACCAGTACGATCGCATCAAGGAAGAAGAAGGAACAGATGCTGCGAATAAAGCACAAGCAGACGCAGAAGCTGCTGGTAAGTTGATCGTGAAAGACTCAATCGCTGATATCTTCTTACAACAAATCTTGACTCGTCCAAAAGAGTTCGATGTCGTTGCGACAATGAACTTGAACGGTGACTACATCTCGGATGCACTTGCAGCACAAGTCGGTGGTATTGGAATCGCACCTGGAGCAAACATCAACTACATGACAGGTCATGCGATCTTTGAAGCTACTCACGGTACAGCACCGAAATACGCTGGACTTGATAAAGTCAACCCATCGTCTGTCATCTTGTCAGGCGAAATGATGTTCCGTCACCTCGGCTGGAACGAAGCGGCAGATCTCATCATCAAATCGATGGAAACATCGATTGAATCGAAAGTCGTCACATACGACTTCGCACGTCTCATGGATGGTGCGACTGAAGTGAAGTGTTCTGAATTCGCGGACGAACTCATCAAAAACATGTAATCCGATCAGGAGGAATGAGTCGATGAACAGACGGAAGAAGATCGCAGTCATAGGAAGTGGATTTACGGGCGCAACGACAGCACTCTATCTTGCTCAGCGAGAGCTAGGAGATGTCGTCCTCGTCGACCGACCCGAGCAAGAGAATCCGACGAAAGGAAAGGCGCTCGATATGCAAGAGGCAGCGCCGATCCTCGGGTTTGATGCTTCAGTAAAAGGGACATCGAACTATGCCGACATCAACGGTGCGGATATCGTCGTCATCACTGCCGGTATCGCTCGGAAGCCGGGTATGAGCCGCGAGGACCTCGTGAGTACGAATGCTGCCGTCATGACAGCTGTGACGAAGGAAATCGTTGCGCATGCACCGGAATCGATCATCATCGTTTTGACGAATCCGGTCGATGCGATGACGTATACGGTCTATCAAGCATCTGGTTTTCCGAAAGAGCGTGTCATCGGTCAATCCGGTGTCCTCGACACAGCACGCTTCCGGACATTCTTAGCAGAGGAACTGAACGTTTCTGTAAAGGATGTATCGGGATTCGTACTCGGCGGACACGGGGATGACATGGTGCCACTACTGCGCTATTCGCAGGCGGGAGGCATTCCAATCGAGAAACTGATATCCAAGGAGCGGTTAGATGCGATCGTTGACCGAACACGTAAAGGCGGCGGTGAAATCGTTCAGTTACTCGGAAACGGTTCCGCTTACTACGCACCGGCAGCAGCAATTGCTGAGATGGTCGAGGCGATCTTGAAGGACCAGCGACGTATTCTACCTGCCATTGCTTATCTCGAAGGCGAATATGGATATGACGATATGTATTTCGGTGTACCGGTCATTCTTGGCGGAAACGGTGTCGAGCATGTCTATGAACTCGAACTGACGACTGAGGAGCAAGAGGCTTTGAATCGCTCTGCCTCTACAGTCCGCTCTGTACTCGACTTATTAAAATCTTGATTCTAAAAAAAGACGAACTTGTCACTTTCGACAAGCTCGTCTTTTTTCATCTCGTCATAATCGATGAGGAGAAGCATAGTGCGATAACTTGGCATACCAAGGGCAGACCAGTATAAGAAGAAACGTCAGCCAAGGAATCAAGTATCCGATTCGAAGGAAGTAACCTTGGTGTTCCATATGTAGGTGTTGTGAGTTTTGACAATGTGGACAGGGCAGTCCGTGAGCAGACCAGATTAAATGATAGATTGTTCGAGCAGACCAGGATTGACGACAAACGGTGCATCGTGCCACGTGAGTGCCTCCTTTCATTCATAGGTTTATTGTGTAAAGTGTGTTTTTCACAACATACGATACATATAGGCGAAAAGTTCCAATTTTAATAAACATGTAGAAAAGATGATTGTATTAGGGTAAGGACAAAGGTACGTCATTTTATTCCACTAAGGGGGATGCCACATGCGCGCCGTAACGTACCAAGGAGCAAAAGATGTTCAAGTCAAACAAGTCCAGGATCCATCGATTGATAAAAACGATGATATCATCGTCAAAATCACATCGACTGCCATTTGTGGATCAGATTTACACATCTATCAAGGAAATATGCCGGCTCACAAAGATTATGTCATTGGTCATGAACCGATGGGCATCGTTGAAGAGGTTGGACCAGGTGTGACGAAGGTCAAGCGTGGCGACCGCGTCGTGTTACCGTTTAATGTTGCTTGTGGTCACTGTTTCTTTTGTGAACATGATATGGAGAGTCAATGTGATAACTCGAACGGAAATCCCCATGTCGATACAGGTGGGTACTTCGGTTTTACAGAAGAGTTTGGTGGACATCCCGGTGGTCAGGCGGAATATTTAAAAGTTCCGTTCGGGAATTTCATGCCACTCGTGATTCCTGAATCATGCGAATTAGAAGATGAGGCATTATTGTTCTTATCTGACGTTTTACCTACGGCGTATTGGAGTGTCCTGCATGCGGGTGTGAAAAAAGGAGATACAGTCGTCGTACTCGGATCAGGACCAGTTGGACTAATGACACAAAAATTTGCATGGATGCAAGGAGCAAAGCGAGTCATTGCGGTGGATGATCAAGTGTATCGATTAAATCATGCTAAAGTCACGAATAAAGTCGAGACAGTAAATTTCTCGGATCACGCAGAAAGTGGTGCGTATATTAAAGAGCTAACACAAGGTGGAGCAGACGTCGTAATTGATTGCGTCGGTTTTGATGGGAAGATGTCCCCTGTAGAAAAAATTGAACAAAAGATTGGTCTGCAAGGTGGAACGTTGAGTGCCATTGACATTGCAAAGGACGCTGTCCGGAAATTTGGTACTGTGCAGTTGACAGGCGTCTACGCTAAAAAATATAATCAGTTTCCGCTTGGCGATTTCTTTACCCGAAATATTACGCTGAAAATGGGACAAGCACCAGTCGTTCATTTGATGCCGGAACTGTTCCAGAAAATCATCAATCAAGAATTTGATCCGACGGATATCGTGACACACCGAGTGGCACTTGATGATGCTGCTTCTGCCTATCAGACATTTAATGATCGGACAGATGGATGTATCAAGGTCGTCTTGAAACCATAAGCTATATCATACTCAAACAGCCCATCCGATTTTTGGATGGGCTGTTGTACATCATAGGATTAAAAGAAGAAGACGGGCCACAGAATACCGACGGCTAGTCCGAGTAACAGACCGACGAACACCTGAAATTCGGTATGACCGACGAGCTCATTCAGGAGAGGAGTCTCATGGCGAATTCCTTTGAAATAATCATTGAGTAGTTTTGCCTGAACACCGACTGCTTGTCTGACACCGGTCGCATCATACATGATGATTGTCGCAAAGATGACAGCCAGTGCAAAAATCGAAGACGAGAAGCCCTCCTGAAAACCGATGACAACGGCTAAGGCGACGACAGTCGAACTATGTGAACTAGGCATACCACCGGAAGCAAACATGATTTCCAGGTCGAACTTTCGTGTCCGAACCAAACTCGTGACAAGCTTCGCTGCTTGAGCGATGAACCACGCTGTGATGGCTGCAAAAAGGGGATGGTTCCATTCCATACATTCTACCTCCTACAATTAACGATATGTATTGTTTCCCCGTTTTATTAGCTTTTACACGAACGATCTAGTTAGATTTGGCATCTCCTTTAAAGATTGTGTAAAGAAACAGCAGAAAGATTTGTGATTTTCCTGTGAAAGTCGGTAAGATGAAGACAGACGAAGCGGATTCCACGGAATTCCTCATTCGAAAGAACGAAACTTGAGGGGGATGCAAGGTTTGAAAGATAAAATTATCGTGGTAGATGATGAATTGTCGATTGCAACACTATTGAAGTTTAATCTAGAACAGGCTGGTTTCATCGTCGAAACGGCACATGATGGGATGTCAGGTTTAAAATTAGCGGAAAAACAAGATGCCGCACTGATCGTACTGGATCTCATGTTGCCGGAACTCGACGGTCTTGAAGTATGTAAACGGCTACGCCAACAGAAAATCAATACGCCGATCTTGATGCTGACGGCAAAGGATGATGAGTTCGATAAAGTCCTCGGTCTTGAACTCGGTGCGGACGATTATCTGACAAAACCATTTAGCCCACGTGAAGTCGTCGCCCGTGTGAAAGCAATTTTACGACGAATGAGTCATCAGACAACACCTTCGGAAGAAGTGACGGATGGGACGATTCTGATTGGTGATGTCAAGATCGTTCCAGATAACTACGAAGCTTTCAAAGCAGAAGAGCGTCTTGAACTGACACCTAAAGAATTCGAATTGCTCGTATATCTTGCTAAAAATAAGGGACGTGTCCTGACGCGAGATCAACTGTTATCCGCAATCTGGAACTATGATTTCGTCGGCGATACACGAATCGTGGATGTGCACATTAGTCATGTTCGTGAAAAAATCGAGCCGAATACGAAAAAACCGATTTATATCAAAACGATTCGTGGTCTCGGGTATAAGATGGAGGAGCCGAAACCGGAATGAGTAAGTATCGCAAGCGGTTCATCTTTAAAATTTTTTCGTTCATCAGTCTCGTGCTGATTGCACTCGGTTTCTTACTTGGACAATCCTTCAAAGAGTTCTATGTCCAAAATGAAAAAGAAAAATTGATGGATGAGACTTCTCTTGTCGAGACAATCTTACAAGGACGCGATGTTTCGGAGATGGCCCAGTACGTAAATCAATTGTACGCTGAATCGAACTTCGACATGATTTTATTCAATGGTCGGGGTGAGATCATTGCTGGTACACCGGTTGATGTGACGAAACTAAAAGTCGCGACTCTTAATTTTTCAGCGATTCCTGATGAGGGGACGTTTGAATCGAAAACAGATGACAGTGTCGTCCAATTCACGAAGCCTGTTCCGACAGCGGATGGTGGCGAGGTGTACGTCAGTTTCATTCGTTACGCAAAAGACTTAAACGTCATTTATTCACGGATTTGGACGGTCATCATCCTTTCTCTCGTTGCGTCGTTATTGGTTATATTCTTGACGATTTATCGGTCGACGAAACGATTCCTTCGACCGATCGCGGAGGCAACTGATGTCCTGCACGAACTGTCGCATGGAAATTACAAGTCACGCGTCTATGAGTTGTCGGCACCCGACGAATCACGCGACTTAGGGCGCTCCATCAATCTACTAGCGCGCAATCTCGAGAACGCATCGTCTGGTGAAGCGATGCAACGGGCGCGTCTTGAATCCTTGATCGAGTACATGGGAGCCGGTCTCATGTTGATTGATGAAAAAGGCTATGTCCTGCTCGTCAACCGGACGTATCGGGAAATGTTCAACATTCATGAACCTTCTAGCGGGAAGCTGTACTATCGTGTACTTCCAAACGAAAAGATGAGCCAGGTGATTGAAGATGTCTATCTGACGGAAAAACCAAATCGAAAGCAGTCGAGTGTGCGATTCGGCATCAATAGTCGGACGTTCATGGTCAGTGCCGCTCCGATTTTCGATAAGAACGGTCGCGTGCAGGGAACGACCGTCGTCTTTAACGACATCACGGAAATCAAAAAACTGGAACAAATGCGCAAAGACTTCGTCGCGAATGTCAGCCATGAATTAAAAACACCGTTGACGTCCATCAAAGGGTTTGCGGAAACGTTACTCGATGGTGCGCAAGAGGTTCCGGAAATCCGAGAACAATTTTTACGGATCATTCATGACGAATCGGAACGGATGCAGACATTGGTGGAAGACTTGCTTGAACTCTCTCGTCTTGAACAGGATAATTATCAACTCGAGACAGCAATCGTTGATGTGACAAGTCTCGTTCGGGAAACGGCAGCACTCCTGGACCGACGAGCAACAGAAAAAGAGATGACGATTCATATCGAAACGGAAGAGGAAGTCTTTATTCGGGCAGATTTGAATCGATTGAAACAGGTCGTCGTCAACTTGGTCGCGAATGCGTTGAATTATACGCCAAATGGTGGCAACGTCTGGATTCAGCTCGAGGATGGGGAAGAGTCTGTCCAGCTCATCATCAAAGATGATGGAATTGGCATTCATCCGAAAGAAACCCAACGGATCTTCGAACGTTTCTATCGCGTCGATAAGGCAAGAAGCCGCAATTCTGGGGGAACGGGTCTCGGACTAGCTATCGTCAAACACATCGTCGACCTTCATCATGGTGAAATCGAAGTCGCTTCAGAAGAGCAGAAAGGGACGACATTTACGATTCGTTTACCAAAACATGGCTGAATTTCACAGTGGATTCACATTTCCTTAATAGACGTATCTTATGATGAAAGTACCTTCTTCATCATCTGTATGGCGACTGGATCAGCTCCCATGTCGTCATGCCCTTGGCGATTGACTCCCCGTGAGTCAATCGTCTTTTTTTGGTCATTTTTAGCGAACAAATGTGTGTAGAGTGATACAATAGGAACAGAAAATCGATTAAAGGGGCGTAGATGATGGAAAATAAATTGCTATTGATTGATGGGAACTCGTTGACCTATCGGGCGTTTTTCGCCTTACCACCAATGACGGATGCGCAAGGACGAAATACGAACGCAGCTTATGGCTTTACGATGATGTTATTGAAGTTGCTCGAGGAAGAACAACCGACACATATGCTCGTTGCCTTCGATGCTTCGAGTGAAACGTTCCGTCATGATGTCTATCAGGAGTATAAAGGGAGTCGGGAAAAGACACCGTCCGAACTACGTGAGCAATTCCCAATCGTCCGGGATATCTGTGAAGCGCTCGGTATTCAAATGATGGAACTCCATCGCTATGAGGCAGATGATTTGATCGGTACGCTCGCACGAACGATGCCGACGGATCGGACGCGGATCGTCACAGGTGATAAAGATTTACTTCAACTTGTCACGGATAAGGTCGAAGTCTTGATCACGAAGCGTGGGATCACGGACGTCCAGTGCATGACGGAGGAACTGTTCGCTGAGACATATGGTGGTCTAAAGCCGATTCAAATGATTGACCTGAAAGGGTTAATGGGGGATAAGTCGGATAATATTCCAGGGATTCCTGGGATTGGTGAAAAGACGGCAGTTAAATTGATTTCCGCATATGGTTCTGTCGAAGGACTGTATGAACATGTTGAAGACTTAAAAGGGAAGCAGAAGGAAAAAGTCATCGCGAACGAAGAGTTAGCACGACTATCGAAAGAACTTGCGACAATTAAAGTCGATGTCCCGCTCGAGACGACGCTAGATGATTTGCAAATTCGCGACGTTGATACCCAAGTGCCGTATTCGTTGTTCCAGTCGCTCGGTTTCAAGTCGTTGACGAATCGATTCGCCCCTGTCGTCAAAGAAGAGGATAAAGAGCAGTTGAACGTCGTGACGATCACTTCACTTCCTGAAGACGTTACCGATGCGGTGTTGCTTGCTGAACAGTTGCGAGAGGATTACATGGAAGAGGACATCATCGGGTTTGCGATCGCAACGCCTGACACGATCTATGTTGCTGCCCCAACGCTCGTCGAGGATCCGGCATTCCGCCAATGGATCGAGTCGGAACATCGGAAGATTTGTCTTGATGCCAAACAAGTCGCATTCGCGTTGCGTAAGCACGGCTTAACCTTAAACGGTTATGAGGATCTGTTATTAGCGGGTTACTTATTGAACTTAAGTGGCGGCACGACGCTCGCTTCAATTGCTGGTCATTATGCATTGATGGCACCGAACGAAGAAGCAGTCCTCGGTAAGGGAGCCAAACGTCTAGCCCCAGCGGATGACGTATTACATCCTTATCTTGCAGAAAAGGCACGGATGATCGAGTTATTGTTCCCGAAAGTCCGGGAAGAGTTGAAGGCGAATCAGCAATATGAGCTGTATGAAACACTAGAGCGTCCATTGTCAGGTGTCCTCGCTGAGATGGAGTGGACCGGGATTCGTGTCGACGTCGCGACGCTCCAGTCGATGCAAGCAGATCTTGCCGGACGTTTAACGGAACTTGAGACGTTGATCTTTGAAGCGGCAGGTGAGTCGTTCAATATCAATTCACCGAAACAACTTGGTGTGATTCTGTTTGAAAAACTCGAATTGCCCGCCTTCAAGAAAACAAAGACCGGCTACTCGACTGCCGCAGACGTCCTTGAAAAACTGCGTCCGCTGCATCCGGTCATCGATCACATCATGTTATACCGGGAGCTCCAAAAATTACAGTCGACGTATGTTGAAGGCTTACAAAAAGTCATTAAGGAAGACGGAAAGATTCACACCCGTTTTGCCCAGACGATTGCCCAGACAGGTCGTTTAAGTTCGGTCAATCCGAACCTTCAGAATATCCCGATTCGGATCGAAGAAGGACGG
This sequence comes from Exiguobacterium sp. FSL W8-0210, assembly GCF_038006045.1. Taxonomy (NCBI): domain Bacteria; kingdom Bacillati; phylum Bacillota; class Bacilli; order Caryophanales; genus Exiguobacterium; species Exiguobacterium sp. FSL W8-0210. Next base: position 2,244,667 of record NZ_JBBOUK010000001.1, on the reverse strand, counting down.
AAGATTCGAAAAGCCTTCGTTCCGAGTGAGGCAGGCTGGTCACTGTATGCTGCCGATTATTCACAAATCGAATTACGTGTCATGGCCGATATGTCGCAGGATCAGACGCTTGTCGATGCATTCTTACATGATGAGGATATCCATACTCAAACGGCAAGTAGTGTCTTTGGTGTCGAACCAGAGGATGTCACAGGAAACATGCGGCGTCAGGCGAAAGCCGTCAACTTCGGCATCATTTATGGCATCAGCGATTATGGACTATCACAAAACTTGAACATCACGCGGAAGGAAGCACAATCGTTCATCGATCGTTATTTCGAGCTGTTCCCGCAAATCAAACAGTTCATGGATACGGCGATTGAGACGGCACGAGCGAATGGATTCGTCGAAACGTTGATGAACCGGCGCCGTAACATCCCGGATATCAATTCGAAAAACTTCAACTTACGTGGTTTTGCGGAACGTACAGCAATCAATACGCCGATTCAAGGTTCGGCTGCGGATATCATTAAAAAAGCGATGCTTGATGTGCATGCTGCCTTACAGGCATCTGATCTGAAAGCACGTTTGTTACTACAAGTACACGATGAATTGATTTTTGAAGCACCAGACGAAGAACTCGATGCGCTACAAGCGCTTGTCAAACAAGCGATGGAGCAGACCGTCGAACTATCCGTACCGCTACGCGTCGATGGGGGCGCAGGACATACGTGGTACGAAACGAAGTAAGCAAGGAGGAATAGACGTGCCTGAATTACCTGAAGTCGAGACCGTTCGCCGCAGTTTAGAACGTTCGGTCTCTGGAAAAACAGTCTCTTCCGTCAAAGTCTACCACCCGAAAATGATTCGGGGGATGGAAGTGGCACCATTTGCAGATGCCTTACATCAAGAACGGATCGAACGCGTCGAACGTCGCGGTAAGTTCCTACTCTTTGATTTTGATCGTTTTTATCTCGTCAGCCATTTGCGGATGGAAGGGAAGTACTTCCCGTATCCACAACCGGTCGAGCGGGATAAACATACCCATGTCGTCTTCCGATTCACGGATGGTTCGGAGCTGCATTACAATGACGTCCGGAAGTTCGGAACGATGGAATTGCGTGATAAGGAAACAGCGATGCAGACTGCTCCACTGGCACAGCTGGAGCGTGAACCGTTTGATCCGGAGTTCACAGCAGAAGTGTTAGCGGAGAATTTAATTCGTAAAAAAAGAAGTCCAATCAAAACGGCATTGCTCGACCAATCCATCTTCCTTGGTCTCGGTAACATCTATGTCGATGAGACCCTTCATGCGGCACGTGTCCATCCGTTGACGAAGGCTGGTGCCTTGACGCTTGATGATATTTCACGCATCCATCAAGCCGGTGTCGACGTCTTACGACAAGCGGTAGAAGCAGGGGGAAGTACGATCCGAAGTTATGTCTCACCTTCCGGAAAAGGTGAGTTCCAGCTTCAACTCGCGGTATACGGTCAAAAGGGCGAACCATGTCCCCGTTGCGGCACTGCCATTGAAAAAATCAAAGTCGGTGGACGGGGAACGCACTTCTGTCCGACGTGCCAACAGGTCGCCTTATGAGGGTTGGTCTGACGGGCAGTATCGCCACCGGTAAAAGTACGGTTTCTAGCTATCTGAAGCAAAAAGGAATAGCGGTCATCGATGCGGATCTCGTTGCGCGAGAAGTCATTGAACCAGGAGGGCGAGCCTATGAGGCGGTCAAGATGGCCTTCCCAGAAGCATTCGAGGAAGGACGTCTCGTTCGTCCAAAACTTGGACAAATCATTTTTCAGGATAGCGAAAAACGACAACAGCTGAATCAGTTGATGCACCCAAGTATTCGACGACAGATGCTTGATGAAGCAGATGCCTATGAACGTTCAGGACATTCGCTCGTTGTATTTGATATTCCGTTATTACTTGAAGGCGATTGGCGGACACTGTTCGACCGTGTCGTAGTCGTTTATTGTCCGGAAAACATGCAGTTAAGACGATTGATGCAACGTAATGATCTATCGGAAGAAGAAGCATATGCACGTATTCATTCGCAACTTAGCATTGAACAGAAAAAAGAGCTTGCGGATGATGTGTTCTTCAATGATGGGAGTCTTGATTCGTTATATCAACAAATCGATAAATGGTTAGTATTATATGACACCGATAAGCATGAGAGTGGTACATGAAAAGTGTGAAGTGAGAGAAGTTTCCATCTTCTCTCACTTTTTTTAGAGAACATAATGAAATCGCTTACATTTCATGATATAGTTCTATCTGTAAACGGAGCTACATCCGTCACATTGAAGGGGGATCCGCACATGGGAGTCAAGGTGGCAGTCAATGGTTTTGGTCGAATTGGTCGAATGGTCTTTCGACGTCTGATCGCTGAGGGGAAAAGCGAAGTCGTAGCAATCAATGCAAGTTATCCAGTCGAAACACTCGCACATTTAATCAAGTACGACACGGTACATGGGAAATTCAATTATCCGGTCGACATCATCGATGGGGCGTTGATGGTTGACGGAAGACAAATTCAAATCGTCAGTGAACGTAATCCTGAACTATTGCCGTGGGGGGAACTCGGCATCGATATCGTCGTCGAAGCGACAGGAAAGTTCAACTCAGATACGGGTGCTGCGAAGCATTTAGTGGCAGGCGCAAAAAAGGTCGTCATCACGGCACCTGCTAAAGGGGATGTCCGGACGATCGTCATGGGTGTCAATGACGACATGTATGATCATGAAACAGATGCTATCGTCTCGAACGCATCGTGTACGACGAACTGTCTCGCACCTGTCGTACAAGTCATCGACCGGGCATTCGGGATCGAATCGGGTCTCGTGACGACGGTTCACGCGTTTACGAACGATCAAAATAATATTGACAATCCGCATAAGGATTTACGACGCGCCCGTGCATGTGGATCATCGATCATTCCAACATCGACAGGTGCGGCAAAGGCGATTTCTCTCGTCTTGCCACACTTAGAAGGAAAATTGAATGGACTCGCGCTTCGTGTTCCGACACCAAACGTCTCACTCGTCGATCTCGTCGTCGAAGTCAGTCGCGATACTACAGTTGCTGAAGTGAACGAAGCGTTCACGAAAGCAGCAGACGGTGCGCTTGATGGCATTCTCGGAATGACGATGGAACCGCTCGTCTCAATCGACTTTAACGGAGAAGAACGTTCGACGGTCGTCGACGGGCTCTCGACGATGGTCATGGGTGGTCGTCAGGTGAAGGTCCTCGCTTGGTACGATAATGAGTGGGGTTACTCCTGCCGCGTCGTCGATCTCGTACACCTCGTATCGGCACACTTAGAGGCGATGGGAACCGTTGAAAAAGAACTTGAATTGAATTAATTATAACGGGCAGATCCCAGCAATGACGGGGGCTGTCCCGTTTTTTTTCTTAAAATGTATTAATTTTTGAAATTTATCCTTGTGTATCTTTTTGATACTCGCTATAATTCAAATCGTGAACTTCAATCGGTCTGGCAATCGCAGCTTAAAGGGTTAGGACCTCTCTGGACTAACTTTCCCCCGTGGGTGCGAACGACTCAGGCGCAAAGTAAGTGATCAACTACTTTGAAGACCATTGAATGTAGGGGGGATCCACAAATGGATACTATGGGAAGACACATTATTGCAGAACTTTGGGATTGTAATCCTGAAAAATTGAACGACATGGAATTCGTTGAACGACTTTTCGTTGACGCAGCACTTCAAGCAGGTGCAGAAGTACGAGAAGTAGCATTCCACAAGTTTGCACCACACGGCGTCAGTGGCGTCGTCATTATCTCTGAATCGCACTTGACGATTCACAGTTTCCCAGAGCACGGGTATGCATCGGTTGATGTCTTTACTTGTGGGGATCGGATCGATCCAGCCATCGCAGCGAACTACATTGCTGAAAAGCTCGATGCGAAAATCCGTGAAAATGTCGAAATTCCACGTGGTATGGGACCAGTTCAAGTTCCAGCGGCTACTGTCCAGCACGTCAACTGACAACACACACGAATTCGTCAAGCCCTCGTCGTTCAGACGAGGGCTTTTTAATATGTCTGACGTCTGTTATTCTTAATAGTAGAAGAAACAAAGAAAAGAGGATGACCATGGGACTGAAGGAACGCTTGCAAAAACAGCTAGAGACATCCGATACACATAAAAACGAAAATTTACGCACACACTACTATGCGGCAACAGTCGAGATGTTGTTTGCTGGTTTAGAAAATATCTTAAAGCAAGAGGGCGGAACGGTGCGTCGTGTTGACGCGGAACGTGGAGAACTCGCTTTTACATTAAAAGAAGTCGACGGACTCGCGACCGTCATCATGGTGGCGGGCGGACGTACGGCCGTCGATCTATTCTTACATCGTGAAAGTCTTCTCGGACCTGATCTCGAAAAACACATCGAGCGCATCTATGCATCACTTGATGCGGGATACCGATTAAAAATGATTGGAACAAAAGAAATCACGTGAACGGAGGTACGGGATGCGCTGTCCAGCCTGTAATTTTAACGGAACAAAAGTACTGGACTCAAGACCGGTCCAGGATTTCGGTTCGATTCGGAGGAGACGTGAATGTGAGTCTTGCGGCTATCGCTTTACGACTTTCGAAATGGTCGAACAGACCCCTTTAATCATCGTAAAGAAAGACGGAACGCGCGACGAGTTCAATCGTGATAAAATTTTGCGGGGACTAGTGCGTGCATGTGAAAAACGACCGATTTCGATTGAACAGCTAGAAACAGTCGTCAGTCGGGTCGAAAAGGCATTGCGGGCGACGGCTCAGCATGAGATTCCAAGTGAGCAGGTAGGACGTCTCGTGTTAAATGAATTAGCTTCCGTCGATGAAGTAGCATACGTCCGCTTTGCGAGTGTCTATAAACAATTCAAGGACATCAATGTCTTCTTCCAAGAGCTCTCTGAGCTGATGGAGCGACATCAAGAAAATGACCGTGAAAATTGAACGTGATATAAGAGAGGTCGTCTGTCCGGTCAGCGCACCTCTCTTTTTCTCCCTAAGGAAAGGACGAGTCAGATGGTAGAACGTGAACTTTCCGGTACCGATCTTTGCTTAGTGATGAGCAATGGTGTCGTCGACCGTGAAGCCTATCAATCTTTATATTATTTGTACCAGCCGATCATTGGTGTCAAAGCACTTGGACTCTATCAAACGTTTTGGAGCGAGATGATCCCAGGGAAAACGAAATCCCAGTATATTTCCCATGCAGAACTCGGAACGCTACTCGGTTTTTCCGTCGATGAGTTCAAGGAAGAGTTATTCAAGCTAGAAGGGATCGGGTTGATCCGGACGTTCGAAGCGCGCCAAGCCGCGTATCGCTATATTTATCAAATCCGGGTGCCGCTTGCGCCGAACACTTTCTTGAATGACGGGGTGTTATCGAGTCTGCTATTCTACCGTGTCGGTGAAATCCGGTTCCGCTCACTCCAGCATCGTTTCCGGACGGAGCCGCTTCCGAAGAATATCGTTGATCGGACGGTCCGGTTTGATCAAGTGTTCGATGTGAAAGCTGGTCTTGCTTCCGCTCATCAGCCGAAGGCCTATGCGAAACAGGAACGAGCAGTATATGAATTCGATTATTCGTTTGATTTAGAAGAGATGAAACGTCAAACCGATCGCTTTTTGCCACGCTCGTTTTATTCAAAGGCAATCGATCATCTGCTCGTAAAGCTTGCGTACGTCACGCAGTCGAATGAAGCATTGATGGCGGAACTGTTGAATGCCCGTTTCCGTCACGAAGCATACTTGCCGATGACCGATGCTGAGAAACAAGAACGTTGCAAACAGATGATGTTGTCAGCGAAACAAAAACTCAGCCGCGAGAAAAAAGCGAAGGTCGCCTCACTCGATACGATCGAGGTCGGAGACGTCGAAGCGACGGAAACGATGGAAAGCACCCATCCGAAGCATTATGTCGCGAAGTTGCGGAAGGTCAAAGCGTTATCAGAGCGAGATGAAGAGTTGATCCAACAATTGATCATCGATTATGAGATGTCGTCTGGGATCGTCAATGCCGCCTACTACTATGCGCTCGTCGTCAAAAAAGACAATCGCTTCAGTAAGAACTTCCTCTTATCCATCGTCGATGATTGGAAACAGAAAGGGTACGTGACAGCATCCGAGGCACTGGCGAAGACGCAGGAGCAAGATGATTTGATTGCGAAGAAGCAGGAGCAAAAACAAGAACGAGCGCGTCAGACCGTTGGTGGACGTCGGGGACGGACCAGCAATACGAACGGCGGTCCGAACCCGAAGTGGTTGCAAGAAGAGAAGGCGAAACAGCAACAGTATGAAGCCTCTAAAAAAGCGAGTTTCGAAGCGGATGTTCCAGACGATGAAGAGATGGAACGAATCTTACGAGAACTGAAGGGGAACTAAAGGAGTCGGGACATGGAACATATCCAATCATCTATCGAAAAAATATTAAGTCGACCAGACGTTGCAGAATCGGTTCGAGCGATCCAACAACGGGTGTTGTCTCATCCGGGGGTCGTCATGTTCTTACGGACCCATCCAGAGATCGATCAACGGATGATCGAGCGGGGAATGCTCAAACTGAACGAATACGCGGAACAAATGGATGGGAATCGACTGATCGAAAGTAAAGCCGTCATCGAAGGCTATCAGCCGATCCTGCACGTCGAAAAAGGACAAATCGTCGTTTCGTATGAGAAGTCACAAGCGCTCAAAGACCGAGAAGATGAACGTGCACTTGAGAAAAAGTTCAAGAGTCTGTTCCTGCCGGACGAAGTGCGCGATGCGAACTTCAGCGATTTCGACTTGTCGACGACGGACCGGAAGCTCGCTTTACGTGCGGCGTCGCAGTTCCTCAATCATTTGCGCTCAAAAGAGCATGTAAAGGGATTGTACCTTCATGGTAGCTTTGGTGTCGGGAAAACATACCTCTTGGCTGCGATCGGGAATGCTTTGAAAAAAGAACGGATTGCAACGATTCTCGTCCATGCCCCGGGGTTTGTCGCTGAAGCGAAACGGAGGATTCGGTCTGACTCGTTTGATACATTCCTCGAAGGATTTCAAACGATTCCAGTCTTGTTGATTGACGATATCGGTGCTGAATCGATCAGTCCGTGGGTACGGGATGAATTGTTCGGGATCATTTTGCAGTATCGCATGATGCATCGTCTGCCGACATTATTCAGCTCGAACTTATCTTATGATGAACTCGAGCTCCATTTCGGGATCACGAACGATCAAGGCGATAAATTAAAGGCTGCACGACTGATGGAACGAATCCGGACGACGACGCAACCAATCGAGTTCCTTGGTGAAAATCGACGTCGCTACTAATTTTCCTTGTCAAGGAAGCAACGGATTCGTTATACTAATGACACGTCAATAGACGATGCAACGATTGAGGATATGAAGTATGAAATGAACCAAACTAGCGAGAGAAGAACGGTGGAAGCTTCTCATGGCATCATTCATGTCTTTACTCCCTCATAGCACGAACGGGGCTAATCCGTTTGCGCCTCACGCCCGTTAACGCGTGTTCGAGCCGAACCAGTGCATGGTCCGGGAACGAGGGTGGTACCACGAGATTAAGACTCGTCCCTTTTTAGGGATGAGTCTTTTTTATTTTGTAAAAGGGGGAAACAGTCATGTCAAACATCGCACTTACATTTCCAGACGGCGCCGTAAAGGAATTTGCAGCCGGCACGACAGCTGAAGAAGTGGCAGCTTCGATCAGCCCAGGTCTTCGTAAAAAAGCCTTTGCTGCCAAACTAAACGGGCACGCCATCGATTACCGTCGTCCAATCGAAGAGGACGGTACAATTGAATTGATCATGCCGGATTCAGAAGAAGGGCTCGACTTGATTCGTCACTCATCAGCTCATTTGATGGCACAAGCCATCAAACGTCTGTATCCGGATGAAACGATTCATCTTGGAATTGGACCGACAATCGAGAATGGTTTTTACTATGACATCGATATGGAACGTCGTCTGACAGAAGAAGACTTACCAGAAATCGAGAAAATGATGAATAAAATTGCGGGTGAGAACTTGCCGATCGAACGCGAAGTCGTTTCGCGTGACGAGGCACTCGCCATCTATAAAGAACTCAATGATCCGTTGAAGATTGAATTGATCGAGTCGATTCCTGCTGATCAGGATTTGACGATTTACCGTCAAGGCGAATTCTTCGATCTCTGCCGTGGACCACACGTTCCAGCGACAGCGAAGCTACAAGTCTTCAAATTGATGAGCATTGCTGGTGCTTACTGGCGTGGTGATTCGAAAAACAAGATGTTACAACGGATTTACGGTACGGCATGGGCAACAAAAGATCAGTTGAAACAACACCTCCACTTCCTCGCTGAAGCAAAAGAACGGGATCACCGGAAACTCGGGAAGGAACTTGGCTTGTTCTTCACTTCTCAAGAAGTCGGTCAAGGACTCCCGATGTGGCTACCAAAAGGAGCAGCGATCCGTCGGACGGTCGAACGTTATATCGTCGATAAAGAACTCGAACTTGGATATGAGCACGTCTATACACCGGTTCTCGGTTCAGTCGATCTATACAAGACATCGGGTCACTGGGATCACTATCAAGATGACATGTTCCCGAAAATGGAGATGGACAATGAAGAACTCGTTCTTCGTCCGATGAACTGTCCACACCACATGATGGTCTACAAGAACGAACCGCGTTCGTACCGTGATTTACCGCTTCGTGTCGCGGAGCTTGGTGGCATGCACCGTTACGAAATGTCTGGTGCCTTGACTGGTCTTCAGCGTGTTCGTTATATGGTCCTTAACGATGGACATACGTTCGTCCGTCCTGACCAAATGAAAGATGAGTTCAAAGCCATCGTTCACCTCATTCAAGAAGTCTATGCTGACTTCGGAATCACGGATTACAAATTCCGTCTTTCGTACCGTGACCCAGCGGATAAAGAGAAGTACTTCGATAACGATGCGATTTGGGAAATGGCGCAACGTGAGTTGAAAGAAACAATGGATGAGCTCGAACTCGAATACTTCGAAGCAGAAGGCGAAGCTGCCTTCTACGGACCAAAGCTTGACGTGCAAGTTCGGACAGCACTTGGTAAAGATGAGACGCTTTCGACAGTCCAACTCGACTTCCTCTTACCAGAGCGATTCGAATTGACGTACAAAGGAAATGACGGACAAGATCACCGTCCGGTCGTCTTACACCGTGGTGTCGTTTCGACGATGGAACGATTCGTCGCATACTTGATCGAAGAATACAAAGGCGCGTTCCCAACATGGCTCGCACCGGTCCAGGTGAAATTGATTCCGGTTTCTAAAGTGCATGAAGACTATGCCCGTGAAATCAAAGCGATCTTGCTGAAAAAAGGAATTCGTGTCGAAACAGATTTCCGTGACGAGAAACTCGGTTATCGGATTCGTGAAGCACAAGTCAATAAAGTACCAGTCATGCTCGTTCTAGGTGACAAAGAAGTCGAATCGCGCGAAGTCAACATTCGTCGCTACGGTTCAAAAGACTCAAGCAACGCATCACTTGAACAATTCGTCGCTGATTTAGAGCAAGAAATCGCGAACCGTTCAAAATAATGACGTAATACCGATTGTTCCGTTTTACGGGATGATCGGTTTTTTGTATATCCTTTAAAACAAATGGAGTAGATCCGATAAACAAGAGAGTTAGTTTTTAAAAAAAGAAGATGGAAATATTTATTTTTATTTGGAAAAGGATTAGAATGTAATGGGAAATGGATAAATTTGTTTATGAGTAGAAAGGACGTATGACATTGAAACGAACACTGACAGTAACGCTTGCTGCTTCCCTCTTGTTCATGGGAACTTCAGCTGAACAGCCCAAAGCAGCGACAACTAAAAAGACGTATTATATTGATCCTGCAACAAAGCCTATTGATCCCTTGATTCGAAAATACACGACGTATAATGCGAAAACCCGGAATCATTATACGATGCGTTCTTATTTAGAAAGACTTGAAAAAGAAGGGGGAGGCACGCTTGTTCTAAAAAAAGGAACGTATCTATCTCCACTGCGTGTCGGAATCCCATCGAACACGACGGTCATTTTAGAAGACGGAGTCATCATCAAAAAGACATCTGAAACGGGGACGTCGAAAATCAGTGCGACAACGAGTGTCTTTGATTTAGTAGCACCGTCTGTGTTACGGCTGAATAAAAAAATGTCGAAATACAATGGTACGAAAAATGCGCGGATCATCGGAAAAGGAAACGCACAAATCGACTTAAACGGCTTTTCGCGAGGATCTGCCTTTGCGATTGCACACAACCAAAATTTATATATCGGTGGCATCACAGTGCGTAATCAAAAAGGATCACATGCGATGGAGTTAGACGCGACGAAAAACGCGACGATTGAAAATATGAAGTTCGTGGATGCGACAATGATAGCGAATACAGGACCAAATGAATCGATTAACTTAGATACACCGGATCCAATCACGAAAGGTTTTCCGTGGAAGTGGTCTGCTCAAGATGGTACACCAAATTCGGATATCACGATTCGAAACAATGTTTTTTCTAACATCAACGTCGCCATTGGCACACATCAATATACAGAGAATCGTTTACACACGAATATCCGGATTGAAAATAACTTGATCGAAAAGACGAAGGATTATGCCATTTCGATGATGAACTGGAAAAATCCGACCGTCATCAACAATACGATTCGAGATGTACACCGGGCAGACGGAAAAGCAATGACGATTTTAGGGCGAGGCATCATCGGTGGGACGATTCGCTATAATACATTCGAAAACGCCGATCGTGCGATTCAAATGCAACCGTTTCAAAGCGATGGATATGCACCAATTTATAACTCATTTACGGAAACAGAAAAACAGTACATGCAACAAAATACTGCCAAAGATGTTCAATTAAATAGAATCGTCTTATTTACGAAACTAAACGAATATACGTATGCAACAGCTGAACGATATGACTTTGTTCCGTACTAAACCAAGCAAAAGCACCCAAGACTAGCGTCGAGGGTGCTTGTTTTACGTTATGAACGCATTTGTTGCAAGAACGGTTCGATATCGACTTGAAGCGCTTCTGATAGTTTCTGACCGAGTGAAGCATCAGCACGGTAGAAGTTACAGATTGCGAGCAAGACCGTATTCTCATGACGAACTTGCTCGAGATCATTGACGAGGTTCTTCAGAAGAGCGGCTTGTTCTTCCTCTGTCAGACGACGGTATACTTCGCCGGCTTGACCGAAGTTGTTCGTCTTCTCGATTTCGAGACGACCGTGTTTATCATCAAGCAGCGGTTGGTTTTCTTCCGTATACTCTGGTGTTTCTTTTGGTTCTTCTTGATAACGGTTTGGTTCGTAGTTCACCGGACTCGTTTGCTGACCGACTGGCATTGCACCATCACGCTGGTAGTTGTTCACTTGTGCGAACGGACAGTTGATCGGAAGTTGTTGGTAGTTCGTTCCGATACGGTAGCGTTGTGTGTCCGAGTAAGAGAACAAGCGACCTTGTAACAACTTATCTTCAGATGGCAACATCCCTGGAATCAAGACACCTGGGTTGAATCCGACAGATTCCGTTTCAGCGAAGTAGTTATCGACGTTTTTGTTTAATGTCATCGTACCGACGTGTTGGAACGGGATGACATCTTCAAACCAGTCTTTTGTCGCGTCGAGCGGATCGAAATCGAACTGATCGACGTCAGCCGGATCGAGTACCTGTACGAACAGATCCCATTCCGGGTAATCGCCATCTTCAATCGCTTGGAACGTATCGTTTGAAGCATGGTTGAAGTCTTTTCCTTGAATCTCTGTCGCTTCTTCTGCTGAGAGATTATGAATGCCAGCTTTCGGTACCCAGCGTAGTTTGACGTAAACCGTATTGCCATGAGCGTTCACCCATTTGAATGAATGGACGGAAGAACCACGCATTTTACGGTAACTTGCAGGAATCCCTTCATCCGTAAAGAGATGCATGAGCATGTTCGTCGATTCCGGACGAAGTGTCATGAAGTCCCAGTAACGGTCGGGATCTTGAATATTCGTGCGTGGATCTGGTTTAAGTGAATGGACCATATCCGGGAACTTCATAGCGTCACGAATGAAGAAGACAGGAAGGTTGTTCCCGACGAAATCCCAGTTTCCTTCTTCTGTATAGAACTTGACAGAGAATCCACGTGGATCGCGGAGTGTCTCTGGAGAATGCGTGCCGTGAATAACAGTCGAGAAACGGGCGAAAACAGGAACTTCTGTCCCTTCTTCTTGTAAAAACGCAGCTTTCGTGTACTTTTTCATTGAGTTTTTGACAGTGAAGACACCGTGAGCACCGAATCCACGAGCGTGTACGACACGCTCAGGTACACGTTCCCGGTCGAAATGGGCCATCTTTTCAATTAATTGATAGTCTTCTAATAACGTTGGTCCGCGACGTCCAGCCGTACGTGAATTCTGGTTGTCTCCGATTGGTACACCTTGATTGGTCGTTAATCGTTTTTCAGTCATCTGTTATTCTCCCCCTTATGTAAGATTAAATTGATTATAAAACAATAATCATTCTAAATAAACAATTTTGCTTGCGAATGTTCTGAATCTTTTTTTTCATGTTAAGAGTGTACCCGTGAAAAACAGGTTAGAAACTTCTTGCTTATCCGTCAAAGGATTGCTATTATAATCAAGTATGTGAGCAACGTTCTGTAAGAACATAGAAAGCGGCTTGACATCACGGGAAAACAAGTGCTATGATAGCAAAGTGAAATGACAACAAAGCAGAAGCATCCCGCTTCTCACCATGTATGACGACTCGTACTGGTTCATCATGAAGATACGCAATGTGTAGCGACTGCTATGCTTTGACGTTCCTTGTGAGTGTGGGCGGGAAGAACTGCCGACGCTTTTTTTATAGCGTTTTCTATCATTCATTTTTCGTGCAATGCACGATGGAGGTGCTAACCATTAGCAAAGATCTGTTAATCAATGAAAGCATCCGTGCCCGGGAAGTTCGTCTTATCGGAGCGGATGGTGCTCAACTAGGTGTCCAATCACGCAACGAAGCGCTACGTCTCGCAGAGGAAGCGGAACTTGACCTCGTCATGGTCGCTCCACAAGCGACACCGCCAGTTTGTAAGATCATGGACTACGGTAAATACCGTTTCGAGATGCAAAAGAAGGACAAAGAAACTCGGAAGAATCAGAAAGTGATTCAGATGAAAGAAGTTCGTCTTAGCCCGACGATCGAGGAGAACGACTTCCAAACGAAATTCCGTAATGCGAAGAAATTCTTGGAGAATGGTAACAAAGTGAAAGCGAGTATTCGTTTCCGCGGTCGTGCCATCACTCACTCGGAAATCGGTAGACGCGTTCTCGAACGCCTCGCAACGGATTTAAGTGAGTTCGGTGTTGTGGAACAGAGACCGAAGATGGAAGGACGCAGCATGTTCCTCGTGCTTGCTCCTAAGAAAGAAGACTAATCGAATCGAAGTAGGAGGGAATCTCTCATGCCTAAAATGAAATCGCACCGCGGTGCTTCTAAACGTTTCAAACGTACTGCTTCTGGCAAATTGAAACGTGGTCGTGCTTACACAAGCCACTTGTTCGGTAACAAATCAACAAAAGCGAAACGTAAATTACGTAAAGCTAGCATGGTATCTACGGGTGACTTCAAACGCATCCGTCACATGATCGCGAAGTAATTTATCCAATCGTATACAGATTTAGGAGGGAATTTATATGCCACGCGTAAAAGGCGGATATACGACTCGTCAACGTCGTAAAAAACAACTCAAATTAGCTAAGGGCTACTACGGCTCGAAACATACACTCTTCAAGGTTGCGAAACAGCAAGTCATGAAATCTCTCATGTACGCTTACCGTGACCGTCGTCAAAAGAAACGTGACTTCCGTCGCCTCTGGATCACTCGGATCAATGCGGCAGCACGTATCAACGGTCTTTCTTACAGCCGCATGATGCATGGTCTTAAATTAGCAGGTATCGACGTTAACCGTAAGATGCTCGCTGACCTCGCAGTTACAGATGCAACTGCATTTGCTTCACTTGCTGACACAGCAAAAGCAAAATTGAACGCTTAAGTTCTACAATTCGTCGGGGAATTTAATTCTCCGACGTTTTTTTCGATTTAATGATAAAATAAGAAGGCACGTCGATGAGACGGTCATATGATTTTTTTAGATAGAAGGAGAATTAAAGATGGATTGGTTGACACTTTTTGAGATGCAAGAACAGTTGGATAAACGGATTCAGTCAGAACATCAATTGACAGGCAATCAATTCGACGAGCGTCTGCTTGCCTTATTGGTCGAACTCGGTGAACTTGCGAACGAGACACGTTGCTTTAAGTTCTGGTCGAAGAAGGGACCATCCGCTCAAGTCACAATTCTTGAGGAATATGTCGATGGCGTCCATTTTCTACTCTCACTAGGTCTAGCGCTTGAGTACAAGAAGAGTCATTTTACAGAAGGTGACTTCTATTTGACAGCAACAGATGCTTTTTTAGACGTCTATAACAAAACGAACGTCTTTGCGATTTCGCGGACGGAACAAAGTTATGATGTTCTAATTGGTGCATACCTTGCATTAGGTGCTACACTAGGCTTTACACAGGATATGATTTTCAAGGCTTATATTTCTAAAAATGAAGCAAACCATGTGCGACAAGACAACGGTTACTAAGGAGGAAATCAGATGAATGAACAATTACATATGCTAAAACGTCTCACGGACGCAACAGGTGTACCGGGAAACGAAAAAGAAGTCCGGAGCCTCATGCGTGAATATCTAGAACCTCATGCAGAAGCATTCCACCAGGATGGTCTCGGTAGTCTCTTTGCTGAACATAAAGGCGCAGGCGAAGATGCACCACGTGTATTGATTGCGGGTCACATGGATGAAGTCGGATTCATGGTCACGAAGATTGATGAAAAAGGATTCCTTCGTTTCCAACCACTCGGCGGTTGGTGGGGACAGGTCCTCTTGGCACAGCGTATGAATATTGTGACGTCATCTGGTGAAGTCATTCCAGGTGTAATCGGTGCAAAACCACCTCATGTTTTACCACCGGAAGCGCGCAATAAGCCGGTCGACATTAAAGACATGTTCATCGATATCGGTGCTTCATCAAAAGAAGAAGTCGATGGTTGGGGAATTCGTCCGGGTGATACGGTCGTTCCACATTGCGAATTTACTGTGATGAAAAATGAGAACTTCTTGATGGCAAAAGCGTGGGACAACCGGATTGGTTGTGCCATCGCAATCGAAGCAATCAAACGCTTAAAAGCAGACGGACATCCGAACACGATTTTCGCAGGAGCGACTGTTCAGGAAGAAGTCGGATTACGTGGGGCTCAAACTGTCGCACACCTGCTTAAACCATCAATCGCCTTTGCTGTCGATACAGGTATCCCGGGTGATACACCAGGAATGACCGATCGTGAGGCATTGTCGAAATTAGGTGAAGGCGTTCAAGTCATCATGTTCGATGCGTCGATGATCGCACATCGTGGATTGATCGATTTCGTGACGAAAGTCGCAACAGAAGAAAATATCAAGTATCAACTGGACTTAACACCAGGTGGCGGAACGGATGCAGCGAAGTTCCACTTATCGAATACAGGTGTTCCATCACTTGCATTGACTGTACCGATCCGTTACTTGCATACGAATGTCTCAATCATGCATAAAGCCGATTTCGAAGCAGCCGTCGATCTAGTCGTTGCTGTGACAAAACGTTTAGATGCGGAGACTGTCCAAGCGATCTACGAGGGGTAATAAAACAATGAAGCACATCGCATCAGCAAAGAACGAAATCGTTAAACAATGGAAAAAACTCTTAACGAAAAAAGGACGTCTGCAGACGAACCGTTTCTTGATTGAAGGAGAACATCTGATTGAAGAAGCTGTTCGCGCCGGAATCGTCAAGGAATTGATCGTGCGTGAATCGTACCAAGTACCCGGTTCTTGGAAACGAAATGCCGATGTCTTTACGATCGATGAAGCCGTCATCAAAGTACTGGCTGAGACGGAAACGTCGCAAGGCATCTTCGCTGTCTGTGAGATGAAACAAGCTTCGGCACAATTAGAGCGAGGACGCTATCTGCTCCTCGATCGTCTGCAAGATCCAGGGAACGTCGGGACGATGATTCGGACAGCAGACGCAGCTGGATTCGATGGGGTCGTCGTCGGACCAGGAACAGTTGACGTCTATAACGGAAAAGTCATCCGTGCGACGCAAGGATCGCTGTTCCACCTACCGGTTATCTCCATGCCGCTTGAAGAGGCAGTCAATGCCTTGCACGAACAAGGAATTGCGGTAATCGGCACGGCGTTAGAAGGGGCGACGTCTTATCAAGGGATCGCACCGATGGACGCACTCGGTTTAATCATCGGGAATGAAGCACAAGGCGTTGCGCCAGAGTTGCTCTCGTACTGTGATGAGCGTGCTTACATCCCGATTCGTGGTAAAGCGGAGTCATTGAATGCGGCAGTAGCGGCTGGCATTTTGCTCTATCATTTTGCAAGCGTGGATTGAAACCGGCAAGCATTCATGCTAAAGTGAACATCAGGAATACATCATGGACGTTGATGGAACAGAGTACGTTAGGGAACGATTCAATCAGGGAGAAGCGGTCGTAGACTGAAAACTGCTTCGTGAATCTGCTAACCGAATTCACTCCGGAGTCGCACGAGAGATCGTGACGGGATGCGCCCGTTATCGCGCAATTGGAGGACTTTTCGATTGAAAAGTCAAACAAGGGTGGTACCACGGTGTTTACATCGTCCCTTCGGCATTTGCCGGAGGGACGTTTTTTTATATCTTCAACTAAAGGAGTGGGAAAGATGCGCGAGCAATTAGAAGCATTACGCGATGAAGCGTTGACATTAGTCGATCAGGCAACAACACAAAAAGATCTCAATGATGTCCGAGTCAAGTATCTCGGGAAAAAGGGACCAATCACAGAAGTATTACGAGGAATGGGAAAGTTATCAGCGGAAGAACGACCAGTCGTCGGTGAGATCGCAAATACAGTTCGTCAAGCGATCCAAGAGCAATTGGAACAACGTCTGACAGCTGTCAAACAACAAGAAATGGATGCGAAACTGGCAGCGGAAGCAATTGACGTCACGTTACCAGGACGTCCGAAAAAGGTCGGTCATGCGCATCTCTTGCAACAGGTGACGGATGAGATCGAAGACATCTTCGTCGGACTCGGTTATACGATTGCCGAAGGTCCAGAAGTCGAGCAAGATCTTTTCAACTTCGAGATGTTAAATTTACCGAAGGATCACCCGGCACGTGATATGCAAGACTCGTTCTATATTACGGAAGAAATTTTGATGCGAACGCATACGTCACCGGTCCAAGCACGGACGATGCTCGCTTCTAAAGGTGAACCGATCCGCATTCTCTGCCCAGGTAAAGTCTATCGTCGAGACGAAGATGATGCGACGCATTCGCACCAATTCATGCAAGTCGAAGGACTCGTCGTCGGAGAATCGATTTCGATGGCAGATTTAAAAGGAACGCTTGAAGCCTTCGCGAAGCAGATGTTCGGTGAAGCACGTGAAGTCCGCTTACGCCCAAGTTTCTTCCCGTTCACGGAGCCGTCCGTCGAAGTCGACGTCTCGTGCTTCAAATGTGGCGGTAAAGGATGCAACATCTGTAAACAGACGGGATGGATTGAAATTCTGGGCGCTGGAATGGTTCATCCTCACGTTCTCGAAATGGCCGAATATGATAGCACGAAAATGTCAGGTTTCGCATTCGGAATGGGTATCGAACGGATTGCCATGTTGAAATACGGTGTCGATGATATTCGCCACTTCTATACGAATGACGTTCGCTTCAGCGAACAGTTTTAAGGGGGAACGCAGATGTTAGTCTCAAAACAATGGTTGAACGAATATGTGGATGTCAGTCACACATCAGGACAAGATTTGGCTGATTTGATTACAAAGAGCGGAATTGAAGTCGAAGGCGTTGATGTCCGGGATGAAGCGTTAAACAACATCGTTGTCGGACGTGTGTTAACGAAAGAAAAACACCCAGAAGCAGATAAATTGAACGTCACGACGGTCGATATCGGACAAGACGAACCGGTCCAAATCGTATGTGGTGCACCGAACGTCGAAGCCGGACAAGATGTCATCGTCGCGCGCGTCGGAGCTCGCCTGCCAGGTATTAAAATCAAACGTGCCAAATTGCGCGGTGTCGTCTCGGAAGGGATGATCTGTTCACTCGAAGAACTCGGATTCGAAAAGAAATATATCCGAGAAGATGAGCAGGACGGAATCCATACGTTCCGTGAACCAGTCACACCAGGACAAGACGTTTTGGAGTTACTCGGTCTACGTGATGAAATCCTCGAGCTTGGATTAACGCCGAACCGTTCGGACTGCCTCAGCATGTATGGTGTCGCATACGAAGTGGCGGCGCTTTACGATACGACACCGACTTTCCCGGTCGTTGAAGTCAACGAAGCAGAAACTGCGATGGCAGTCGACGTGACGCTTGATTCAGAGGACTGCCGGTTCTACGCGGCACGAGAAATTCAAGGCGTGACGATTCAAGAGTCACCGACTTGGTTAAAAAACCGCTTGATTGCGAACGGCATTCGTCCGATCAACAACGTCGTCGACGTTACGAACTTCGTCTTACTTGAGACAGGTCAACCGCTTCATTCATTTGATGCTGAAAAACTCGGAAAACGGATCGTCGTGCGTCAAG
Organism: Exiguobacterium sp. FSL W8-0210; assembly: GCF_038006045.1. NCBI lineage: Bacteria > Bacillati > Bacillota > Bacilli > Caryophanales > Exiguobacterium > Exiguobacterium sp. FSL W8-0210. The sequence continues at coordinate 2,225,930 of NZ_JBBOUK010000001.1, read as the reverse complement.
CGCACGCAGGAGAGTCGTTCACGACGCTCGACGAAGTAGAGCGGACGCTCGATTCTTCGATGCTGGTCATCACTGACGGTGAACACCCGGTCGCGCTTGCTGGTGTCATGGGTGGAGCGAATACCGAAGTCGATGAAAACACGACATCGATCATTTTAGAATCAGCTTACTTCGCACCGATTTCCGTCCGGAAGACGAGCCGTGTTCTTGGACTTCGCTCGGACTCGAGTGCTCGTTTCGAAAAGGGCGTCGATCCACGTCGTGTCTTGTTAGCACTCGATCGTGCTGCAACTTTGATTGCTGAACTCTCGGGTGGAGCGGTTCAGGCTGGTGTCGCTCAAGCAGGAACGCTCGAGCTTGACGATCACTTGATTGAAGCGAGTGTCTCGTACATCAATCACCGTCTTGGTATGGAGATTGAAGGAACGGTCATGCAAACGTTACTCGAACGTCTTGGTCTCGGTGTTGAATTATCGGGGGATGCCTTGACGGTCAGCGTACCGACTCGCCGCCAAGATTTGAAAATTCCAGCTGATTTAGCGGAAGAAGTGGCACGTCTCTATGGATATGATGCCCTGACTTCAAGCTTACCGTCTGAAGCGAGCCGTGGTTTCTTACCAAAACGAAACATCCACCGTCGTCATTTACGCCGGACACTGCAGGGAGCAGGTCTTTCGCAAGCGATCACGTATTCATTGACGAGCGAACAACGCGCGATGCAATTCAATGAACGGGAAGATTTGCATCCGGTTAAACTGGCGATGCCAATCAGTGAAGCACGTTCGACACTGCGGACGTCCCTCATTCCGGGACTCCTTGAAGTCGCACAACATAACGTCGCACGACAGCATGCCGATGTTGCGTTTTATGAACTCGGCAGTGTTTATCTGCAACGGGATGCGTCACTTGAGACACTTCCGATCGAACAAGAAATGATCGGCGGCGTCGCAGTCGGTGTCTCAGAACAACACCGGGCCCATGGCACACTTGTCAAAACAGATTTCTTCGTCATGAAAGGAATCGTCGAGACACTCGCATCTGCGTCTGGTGTCACGTTGACGTTCGAAGCAGCGAGCATTCCATCGATGCACCCAGGACGGACGGCGCGCGTTCTGTTTGACGGAGAAGCAATTGGATTCGTCGGTCAAGTGCATCCTGGTCTGTCAAAAGAACAGTATGGTCTAAAAGAAGTGTACGTCTTCGAATTAGAGGCGATGGCACTGCGTTCGAAAGAGGAACAGGTCTACTCGGAAATCTCACGTTTCCCATCGATGACACGTGACTTAGCAATCGTCGTCGAGCGATCAGTGACGGCGCAATCCATCATCGATGTCATGACGGAAGCAGCCGGTCCACTTTTACAGACGATCGAATTGTTCGATGTCTATACGGGTGAGAACGTTGGAGAACATAAAAAATCGTTCGCCTTCTCCCTTCGTTATCAAAACAAAGAACGGACGTTAGTCGATGAAGAAATCACGACAGCGCAACAGCGAGTCGTAGATGCAGTGAAAGAAACGTTCAATGCGGAACTTCGCGCATAATCAGGATAAAACAAACAGCCGCTTTCCTTTCAGAGGAAGGCGGCTGTTTTTCGTTTGACGACAGATTCAAGAAGCAAGTTCTTCTGTTTCAGATGAAGCAGCTTGTCGTTTCGTAAAGGTGAAATACAGTAGACCACTTATGAGAACAATCAGACTACAGGACAAGAACATATTGGAATAGCCGATACCGCTTGCGACCGTAGCAAGAATCAAGGCACCGATTCCAAAACCTGTGTCGTAAGCAAGGAAAAAGGTCGAGATGGCTTTCCCTTTCTGTGCAGGCGGCGCGAAGTTCAAAAGGACAGTTTGAAGTCCCGGAAAGATGGAAGCAGAACCGATACCAATGATGATGGCAGCAGTCAATAAACCAGCAAACGAAGGATACATGCCGAGAATGACAAAGCCTATCATATAAAGAACATACGAGGGCAACAGCACGAATGCAGCTCCTCGCTGATCAAACAATTTTCCGGCAATTGGTCGAATCCCGACCATTCCGAGAGCGACTAACGCATAAAAATAAGAAGCATATGCGATATGGCCAATCGAGTCCGTATACAGTGAGATGAACGCTGATGTACTAGAAATCGCAACGCCTGCCAAAAGAGTTGCTATCAACAAAAGCGGACGTGATAAGAAGAGGGATTGGCTTAGACGAAACGCGGAAGTACTTGGAATATGTTGACTCGTCAGCGGTAGACGCATCATTAAGAACAAGGCGATGACTGCTAGGGCGGCAACCGTCACGAAGTAAAGAATGAATGCTTTTTCCTGGATGAAGGTTAGACCGATGACGGGACCAAGGACGGATGCCAAGTTCATCGATAGGACGAAATAGCCCATCCCTTCTCCTTGACGTGTCTTTGGAATCAATGTCGTAACGGCGAGACTAATTGAAGAAGATAGCATCCCGAAACTAAAGCCATGGATGACACGGATGACGATTAAATAGAAGAATGATTCCAGTGGTAAGACAAGCAAGTAGCAGAGGCTCATTAATGTAAAGAGACTTGCAGAGACCATTAAGACACGCTTTAAATCATAACGATCTAACCAGTGACCGATCAGTGGACGAGAACAGACGGTTGCCAGGATGAAGCTCGTCACAATCCATCCGAGGGCTGAAGCGGAGACCGGAAACTGCTTAGCAGCGAGTAGTGGAAGTGAGGCATTGAGTAGATAAAACGTGATGAAGAGCAATAGGTTAATGATCAGCGTCATGACGTAATGACGTGAGAATAACCGAGCGGTCATGAAGATTCCTCCTGTCGATGTAGAGTAAGTAGGTGCGTCATCCATTCACCAAGCTGTTGCTGATCGGTAAGGGAGAAGGAGGCGAGTAAGCGTTGGTGGGTCTCTTGGACCGCAGCATCGATTTGGTCGAACCGTTCAATGGCTAAAGGTGTCAACGAGACAAAGTGTGTTCGTCCTTCTTTTATCCGAGTGATGAAACCAAGCGTCTCAAGACGTGAGACGGTTTTCGTCACAGCTGGTTTTTCAATGATTAAATAATCGGCCAGTTGGACTTGTGAAACAGGTTGTAGTAATGCGACTGCTTTTATTAGTGCCCATTGACCCGTATGTAACGAGTAGGGAAGCAAGGTAGCATCAATTTCTCGTTTAACGAGACGTGAGACTTTTGATAGTTGTCCGAGTACATCTTCTTGTGTGTAGAGCATCCTATTTCTCCTTTTAGTTAACTAGTTAACTTTAAGAGTGTATCAAAGCTGATTAAGAGGTGCAAGGGAAGAAACGCTCATTTCATGCATTGAAGAGAATAATTTTCTAGCATGATAAAAGATTTAAGCAGGTCTTAAAGCGGGTATGTTCCGTAAAAGAGTATTTGATTTACTTGAAACAATGGATACGACTATTTATGTGATTGGTTGACTAATTCATCTTGACATAGAGAAGAGACAAGAAGGGAAGAGTACATCATGAATCGACTAGCGAAGCTTCTGAATGAACTATTACCACTCACTATAAAGGAAGCAATCAATCCACTCATTACGAATATCGCAACCGATTCGCGACAAATCACACCTGGCGGATTATTCATCTGTATCAACGGCTACACGGTTGATGGTCACGATTATATCAATCAGGCAATCAAAAACGGGGCTGTGGCGATTTTAGCTGAACGATCGTTTTCGGATTGCCCGGTACCCGTCATTACCGTGCCGGATACGAAACGACTTGCAGGTCAAGTCGCGAATCGCTTTTACGATCAACCGAGTCAAAAGATGCGTGTCTACGGTGTAACCGGAACAAACGGAAAAACGACGACGACGAAATTGGCGTATGATCTCTTTCGAGCAACAGGTGTGAAAGCCGGCATGATCAGCACGGTCGGTGCACGAATTGACGAGGAACTCATTGAGACGCCGAATACGACGCCTGAAGCCATCATCTTACATCGACTGTTATATGAAATGGTTGAAAAAGGCGTGACGGATTGCATCATTGAAGTGTCTTCTCACGCACTAGCCGAAGGTCGAGTCGAGGGAGTGTCTTTCCACTCGGCAGCATTTACGAACCTGACGCATGATCATCTGGATTATCATCATTCAATGGAAGATTACGCAAAGACGAAAGCTTTGTTGTTTCAACAAGTCGCTGCGTCAAATGGTCGGACCATCGTCTTGAATCGAGAAGATGGTTGGAGTCGCGTCATGCGAGAAGCTGCGCCTTTGCAACCCGTTATCTGGTATACGACGAAACCCCACCGAACGTCACAGATTGCGGTCGAATGGCTGACGGATACCGTCAATGTGCGGGATCGACGAGACGACAACACGTGTGCCGACAGCTTTACTAGGTGAGTTCAATGCAGCGAATTTAGCGGCGACGATGGGATTGTTGCGGGCAGGCGATGCCAACCTCTATACGTTGATTCGTCATATTCCAGAACTGGAATTGCCGAAAGGACGACTCGAACGACTGGACTGGGAACCTTGTGAGATTTATATCGATTATGCCCATACACCGGATGGTCTAGAAAAATGTTTGCAGGCACTCACTTCTTCCGGAGAGTCGCTATCGGTCGTCTTAAGTGCAGCTGGAGAGCGTGATCGAACGAAACGAGCGGAGATGGGGCGAATCGCAAGTAAATATTGTGAACACATCATCGCAACGGTCCATGATGCGAGGACAGAGAATCCGGATCGAATCATCGAAGAGTTAATCGTCGATATTTCACGTGAACATTTAGTAGGGTGTCATACATCCCGTCACGAAGCGATTGTACAAGCAGCGCATTTGGCGCACGAAGGGAAACGCATCGTCATCGTCGGGAAAGGTCATGACGAGGTAGAACGAATCGGTACAAAAACGATTCCTTTTAATGAAAAACACATACTGCTTGCGGAATTAGAACGACTGTCTGAAGGGAAGTCCGTCATTTAAAAAACCGACCATTCCGTTAAGGTCATGGTCGGTTTCGTTTCGCAGCTAGTTGTTGTGCCTTTTTCGTATTCGCAAAATGGGCTTTCGTCCAGTCACGAAGTTTGTCAGCTCCATAACGTAAAATCAGTGAGGCAGCGACTTGATCCACTTTAGCACCAGCACCTTTCGGAATGACGACACCTGTTGTTTCACTCAACTTGTCCATCTCCTTCAAAAAGATGGCGCGAGCAATGATCGAGGAGGCAGCGACGGCGACATGGAGTTGTTCCGCCTTGGTCGAGAAGTAGACATTTTCTCGAACGGGATTGATGACACCAGACAAGTGTTTATAGTAAACGGTCTTTTCAGCAAACTGATCTATCAAGATCGCTTCTGGTTTCGTCTCCAGTTTGTCAAGAAGTCGCTGCAGGACATCATTATGCATCAGGGCAGTCATCTTTCCTTGTGTCATCGTGCGTTGCATTTGATTGTATTCTGGATTGTGTAGGATACGATATGTGTACGGAATGACGGCATGAAGATCACGGGCGATCTTTCGAATCTCCGTGTCATTCAAGTGCTTGGAGTCACGTACACCCAGTTCTCGAAGGAGTGCAATCTGCTTTCGATCAACGAAGGAAGCGACGACGACGAGTGGACCGAAGAAATCGCCTTTTCCAACTTCGTCACTGCCAGCGACTGACCATTCTGCAAAACCATTTGGTAACGTTGAAACAAGTGGTTCCTTCGATTTAGTCGGTGTAGCCGTGCCGAAGAGTGAAGCGATCGTTTCGGCTTCGGTTCCTTGAAACATCACTTTTCCAGAATTGTAAATCGTGATGACACATCCGGGTACTTTAGCGGCGAAACGAGCATACGGTGGACTCTTCGTCTGTCCTTGTTTAAACTCTTGTATGACGAGATCTTGCTTTTCTTTAGATAAGCGTAAAACGATAGTTCCCACGAGATAACCTCCCTTTCCGGGATTAAGCATACCATCCTTAAGACCGATGGGGGACTTCTTTTCCTAAAACGAAAATGATGGTACTATATGAAAGAAGCAAAGTATGAGGAGGACAGAAAAATGGCTGATTCAGAAGGGTTGAACCGGACGACGATTCATATCGCAGGCAATGATTATACGATTGTCGGAACGGAGTCGCCAGAACACGTACGCGAAGTGGGTCTCCTCGTCGATACGAAAATTCGAGAAATCCGAGAACAAGCACCACAACTCGACGTTCGTCAAATCGCCGTCCTAGCGGCGCTTAATATTGGTAGTGATTACGTAAAAATAAAAAAGAATTTGGGTGAACTATAAACTATGATTTCTTTCGTTATCTTATTACTTCTCGCCTTAGGCATCATGACAGGTGTCCGACGGGGAGTCGTATTGCAGGCCGGGCATTTGCTCAGCCTGATCATTTCCTTCATCGTCGCCTTGTCGTTCTATGAGGAACTGGCGACGAAATTCCGTTTGTGGGTTCCATATCCGTCGACGCTGGATGATGCGGGAATCGATTTGACGATGTTCGCAATTCCAAGTTCAGCACGACTCGATGAAGTGTTCTATAAAGCCTTTTGGTTCGTCGTCCTGTTCTTCGGTACAAAAATCATCTTAGCGATCTTATTGTCGATGTTTGATTCGTTGACGAATGTCCCGATCTTAAAACAAGTCAAAGGATTATTAGGTGGCGTCTTCGGCTTCATCGAGATGTATATCTTCATCTTCTTGCTCTTGTTCTTAGCGGCATTCGTTCCGATTCAGTCGATACAGGATGCGATCGCAGACTCTAGTTTGGCAAGCTTCATCATCCAACATACACCGCTCCTTGCGAATTGGCTGATGGACAAAGTTGGATTGATAAAATAAACATGCTCCCGTTAAATGGGAGCTTTTTTTGAGGGGAGAATTGCACATGCGTACGATTCAAGATGCAATGCGTCACTTGGAACGAATCTCAGTCTATCTAGAGGTTAAAGGGGAAAATCCGTTTAAGATCAATGCTTTCCGAAAAGCAGCAAGTATCCTCGAAGCATCCGATGCTGACTTCATGGCAATCGAGGATTTCACGGCGATGAAGGGGATTGGTAAAGGAACGGCCGCTGTTCTTGAGGAGTACCGGGAAACGGGAACGAGTACGGCACTGACGGAACTCGAACAAGAAGTACCGGAAGGACTGATCGCTTTACTAAAGGTCCCAGGTCTTGGTGGGAAGAAACTTGCTAAATTGCATGAAGTCGGCGTCATTGATGCGGATTCCTTTGCAGAGAAATTAGCGGATGGTACAGTCGAAACGATGCCTGGATTCGGTAAGAAGACGGTCGAAAAGTACGTCAAAGCGCTCGAAACGTTTGAAACACGACCGGAACGATTACCGTATGGTGTCATGCGGAAGGTCGTTGTGGAATTAAATCAGACCCTTGCGTCGTTCGATGAAATCATTCGCTTCGAAGTTGGTGGGAGCTTCCGCCGAGCAGAAGAGACGTGCAAGGACCTTGATTTCATCCTCTCGACGAACGAACCGGATCGGATCAAGGAGCAACTATTGGAACTGTCGCTCATCGATGAAGTCATTGCTGCCGGCAGTACGAAAGTATCACTCGTCTTAAAACGAGACGTCCATTATATCGCGGTTGATTTCCGAATCGTCGATGACGCGGCGTACGCGTCAACGTTACATCACTTCACGGGTTCGAAGGATCACAATGTCCGGATGCGTCAACTTGCCAAAGAACGGGGAGAGAGCATTTCTGAATATGGCGTTGAGACCGAGCGAGGATTAGTGCAGCCGAAGACGGAAGAAGAATTGTTTGCGCGGTACGACTTACCGTTCATCGCACCTGAATTACGAGCAGGGCGTCAAGAGTTCGAGCAGGATTTGTCACGCCTTTTGACGGAACAGGATATCCAAGCAGATGTACACATGCATACGACATGGTCAGATGGAACATTATCTGTTGAAGAATTAGTCGATGCGTGTGCTGCACGAGGGTATACATGGATGGCGATCACCGACCATAGTAAGTATATGAAGTTCGTCAATGGATTGACGGAAGAACGTCTACGTGCGCAACGTGTCGAAATCGAAGCAGCACGCAAGAAACATCCTGAGATGACGATTTTATGTGGCGTCGAGATGGATATCTTGCCTGATGGGTCGCTCGATTATGAAGATGATTTCTTAAAAGAGATGGATTACGTCATTGCCTCGATTCACTCGAAATTCGATCAGACGGAAGAAGAGATCATGCAACGGCTTGAGAATGCGTGTCGTAATCCTTACGTTTCTCTGATTGCCCATCCGACAGGACGAATCATCGGTAGACGAGAGGGCTATGCCGTTAACGTTGATCGCTTGATCGAACTAGCAGCCGAGACAGGAACAGCGCTTGAGATGAATGCAAACCCGGCACGATTCGATTTGACGGCAAGTTCCCTAGCAAAAGCGAAGGTTGCTGGTGTGAAAATTTTGATCAATACAGATACACACCGACCAGAAATGTTAGAAGATATGAAACTTGGAGTCCTCCATGCACGTAAAGCCTATTTGGAGGCGTCTGATGTCATCAATACGTGGAGTGCCGAAGCAGCACTTGCTTTCTTCGGTCGAAAACGTTTAGGAGTGGATTAAATGAATGCCAACGCATTACGCGTCTTAGAATATGAGAAGTTAAAAGAAAACATGTTATCGTTCACGGCAAGCTCACTTGGAGCACAGTTCGTTCGAGCGATGCGTCCGGCGGAAGAGTTCGAGCAGGTCAAGGAATTATTAGCCGTCACGACGGAAGCAACGACGGTTTACCGGTTGCGTGACCGTTATCCGTTCGGTGGATTGACAGATGTCCGCAGTGAAGTGAAACGAGCAGAAATTGGTTCGGTCCTCTCGACGAGTGAACTTTTATCCGTCGCAGACGTCGTTTATTCAGGACGTCAAGTGAAGGCGTTCCAAGAACGATTGCATGAGGATCACCCGGATCTACGATTACCACGACTCGATAGTCGAATCGAACAGATCACGAAGCTCGTTGAGATCGAACAGGGGATTCGTCATGCCATTGACGACCAAGGAACTGTTCAAGATTCGGCAAGTGATAAATTACGAGCGTTACGTAGTCAGTTGCGTTCGCTCGAAGGACAAGTTCGTTCAAAAATCGATAGTGTCTTACGTAGTAAAGCGAAGATGCTGTCTGACGCCATCGTGACGATGCGAAATGATCGCTACTGTGTCCCGGTCAAACAAGAATATCGTCAAGCGTTCGGTGGGATCGTCCACGACCAGTCAGCTTCTGGAGCGACGTTATTCATCGAACCGCAAGCCGTCGTTTCTGCGAACAACGAGATTCAAGAAGCGCGTTTGAAAGAACGGGCGGAAATCGAACGAATCCTCGCCCAATTATCAGCACTTGTCGGGAGTGTCGGTGACTCGCTGCGCATCAATCTTGATGTATTAGCAGAACTTGATTTCATCATGGCGAAAGCGTTGTATGGTCATCAGATCGGAGCGGTTGAACCACGCTTGAATGAAAATCGCCATATCATCTTGAAGGAAGCTCGACATCCGTTCATCCCGAAAGATGAAGTCGTGCCGATCACTGTCTCGCTAGGTGGCGATTTTACATCACTCGTCATCACCGGTCCGAACACCGGTGGTAAGACAGTTACCTTAAAGACGATCGGTCTTCTGCAATTGATGGTTCAATCAGGACTATACGTACCGGCAGCAGATGAGACGGAGCTCAGTGTCTTCGATGCGATTTATGCCGATATCGGGGATGAACAGTCGATTGAACAAAACTTGTCGACGTTCAGTTCGCATATGACGAACATCGTCTCGATGATGGAGAAAATCGATTTCATGAGTTTGGTGCTGTTTGATGAATTAGGAGCGGGAACGGATCCGACAGAAGGAGCTGCCCTGGCGATCGCGATTCTTGATGAAGTGAAACGGCGCGGAGCACGTGTTGCAGCGACGACGCACTATTCGGAGTTAAAAGCGTACGGCTATAACCGAGAAGGAGTCGTTAACGCGTCGATGGAATTTGATGTTGAATCCCTCAGTCCGACGTATCGCTTACTCATTGGTGTACCGGGACGTTCGAACGCGTTCGAGATTTCAAAACGTCTCGGACTCGAAGACCGGATCATCGATGCGGCACGTGGTCAAATCGGTAGCGACGCACAGTCTGTCGAGACGATGATCGAACGACTGGAAGAGGCGAAACAGCGTGCTGAAACGTTAGAGGCTCAGTTGCTAGAAGAGAAGAAACGACTCGTTGCAGAGCGTGAGCAATTCGAGCAAGAACAAGCCGAGATCCAGGAAGAGAAGAATGAGATTTTAGCAAAAGCAGAAGAAAAAGCAGCGCGTGCTGTCGAACGTGCTCAAAAAGAAGCGGAAGGTGTCATTAAGCGCTTGAAGGAATTACGTGATGCTGGTGCCGTCAAAGAGCACGAATTGATCGAAGCACGTAAAAAACTGGAAGATGCGAAGCCGAGTTTGCAAGAGAAGCGGATCGCTAAAGTTAAAGCGAAATACGACCAAACGCCACGTTTTGATAAAGGGGAAGAAGTTAAGGTCACGACCTTTAATCAAAAAGGTTATATCATCAACCAACAGGCGAACGGCGAGTACACCGTTCAAGTCGGCATCATGAAAGTGAACGTCAAACCGGAAGATCTCGCGAAGATCGGCAGTACTCCAAAACGTCCTCAAACAAAAGGGCGTTCTGGTGGTACGAGTGTGACGAAACAATCGGCGCCTTCAGCTGAACTGGATTTACGTGGCGTCCGTGTTGAAGAAGGATTATCGAAGCTCGAACGCTTCATGGACCAAGCTTTGTTATCGAACTACGACCATATTCGTGTTATCCATGGTCTGGGTACGGGAGCGATGCGTCAAGGTGTCCAAGAATTCTTGAAAGGTCATCGTCACGTCAAAGGTCACCGCTTAGGTGGTCAAGGTGAAGGCGGACACGGTGTGACGATCATCGAACTGAAATGAGGAAAGCAGGATGAACATTTTTGAGAACGTCTATGTCTATACGACAGCGCTCTATTCGGTCGCGGGATTACTGATCATTTTAGGACTTGCACTTTTTGAGTTGACAACCCGGTATAAAAACTGGGAACATATCAAGAGTGGCAACATCGCCGTTGCGTTAGCAACAGGTGGAAAAATCATCGGACTCGCCAATATCGTTCATTTCGCTGTTCAAGGGGAAGAACGGGTCGGGTCGATATTTCTTGAAAGTGCTTTTGGCTTCTTACTGTTGATATCGACATACTGGATCTTTGAATTCCTGACACCGAATTTGCCGGTAGACCGTGAAATCGAGAACGGCAACATTGCTGTCGGTATTATTTCATGTGCCTTATCGATCGGCATGTCCTACGTCATCGGATCAGCGTTAGTGGGGTGAATCCGTGTTAGAACGTTTAGCGAAAATCATGTTCGGGGTTTCGATCGCCTTTTTGGTCGTCGGTATCCTTTGGATTGTATTTAATTAAAAGAACCGGTCTTACCGTGTGATCATTCCGTACTGACATCGTTTCAGTACGGAATTTTTATTGGAAGCCACGCCTAATCAAAAAAGGAGGAACGCATATGAACGTACGAAAAACAACAACGGCAGAAACAAGACTCCGTGCTTTTGAAGCAATGCAATTAATTTCTTGGAAGGATATTTTTTGGGTCATCATTGGATCAGCCATTCTTGCCTTTGGCATCAATTACTTTACGATTCCAAACGATTTATCAGAAGGTGGATTGATCGGGATCACGGTCATCTTCTACTACCTCTATGGCTGGGATACGGGACTTGTTTCCCTGATTGCGAACGCTTTGCTGTTCGTCGTCGGTTATCGATTCCTTAGCCGGAAGACGATGCTTTACTCCGTCATCTCGGTCGCCGTCACATCGTTTGTCCTCTCTTCGACAGCAAATCTAGCGACATCATCGGATAGCCGTTTAATTGGTACGGTCTATGCGGGTATTCTAATTGGTGTCGGAATCGGACTTGTTATTCGTGCTGGAGGAACGACGGGTGGGGGTGTGATCATCGCTCGATTGATGAATAAGTATCTCAATCTCAGTATCGCGGTTTCGATGTTCATCATCGACGTCGCAGTCGTCGGCGCATCAGGGTTCCTATTCGGAGAAGAGACGATGCTGTATACGTTGATTGCGATCATCATCGGTTCGTACTTGATTGATCTCGTCAGCGAAGGATTGAATGTCCGCGAAGCGGTCACGATCATCAGTCATCGCCAAGAGGAAATCGCGACAATCCTGACAGAGACGCTCGGCCGTAGTGCAACGGTCATTCACAGTCACGGTCATTTCACGAAACAAAAAAATGATATGTTGTATATGATCGTCGATAAACGACAACTCGCGCCATTGAAACAGATCGTTGAAGCGGCAGATCCACGTGCCTTCGTCGTCATTCATAAAGTACGGGAAGTCATTGGGGAAGGGTTTACGTATCCATCTCGTTAAACAATGATCAAAAAACAGTATTCACCTTTTTTCGAAACCGAGAAAGGAGAATACTGTTTTTATTTGTCGTGATTTCTAATTGAAAGAATCAAAAAACAAGCAAATTCTATTTCTTTTTTTGGATTTTACTGGCATGTCGAATTGGAATCAACGTATAATAAAAATGAATAGTAATTCATTATCTGGGAGGGAAACGTATGGAATCCGTTTGGTTATCTGATTATCCCGAGCAAGTACCCGCATCGATTGATTATCGAGAATTACCTCTTTATCAGGCACTCGATGAGGCAGCGACCGATTTTCCAGAACAACGTGCCTTGAGTTTCTTAGGAAAACGTATGACGTTTCGTGAAGTACGTGACGAGGCCCGCGCACTTGGGAGCCTGTTACAAGAGCACGGACTAAAAAAAGGGGATCGCGTCGGACTGATGTTACCGAACTGTCCCCAGTATATGATCAGTTATTATGCGGTTCTCTATGCAGGTGGTATCGTCGTCCAAGTGAATCCACTCTATACAGACCGTGAACTTGAACAGATTCTCGTCGATTCAGGAGCACATCTACTCGTGACGCTCGATCTACTTTATCCGAAAGCGTCTCGTGTCAAGGCGGCGACGACACTTAAGACGGTCGTGACGACAAGTATCGCGGATTACCTTCCCTTCCCTAAAAATAAACTGTATCCGATTAAAGCACGGAAAGATAACAACATCATCATTGATACGACAGGTTCGATTCCGTTTTTATCTTTGCGGGGGTATGAGCCGATTACACCAGTCGCGATTCAACCGAAGGAGGACGTCGCGGTTCTCCAATATACGGGTGGAACGACAGGCGCACCCAAAGGTGTCATGTTGACACACTTCAATTTGAGTGCAAACGTCGAACAGATTGACAACTGGTTCTATAAATATAATCGAGGAGATGGACGGAAGCTGTTAGCAGTCGTTCCTTATTTCCATGTCTATGGCATGACGTGTAACCTTAATTTCGGCATATTTAATGCCTATGAACAAATCATCGTTCCAAAATTCGATATCGAACAGGTACTCAAGACGATTCATAAGGAAAAACCGAATCTGTTCCCAGGTGCTCCGACGATGTATGTCGGTCTATTGAATCATCCGAAGCTGAAGAAGTATGATCTCTCTTCGATTGAAGCCTGTATTTCTGGTTCAGCTCCACTACCTGTCGAAGTGCAGGAAAAATTCGAAGCGCTGACGGGTGGGCGGATCGTTGAAGGATACGGTCTGTCTGAAACGAGTCCGGTGACGCATACGAACTGTATCTGGGATCGTCGGATTCCTGGAACGGTCGGTATTCCGGTGCCCGATACGCAAGCGAAAATCGTCAAAGCAGACGGAGAGACACCAGCTGCTCCAGGTGAGATTGGTGAGATCATCGTCACAGGTCCGCAAGTCATGAAAGGATACTGGAAACGACCAGAAGACACGCAAGCGGTTCTGCGAAACGGTTGGTTGCATACGGGAGACCTTGGATATATCGGTGAGGATCATTACTTCCGAATCGTCGATCGGAAAAAAGATTTAATCATTGCTTCTGGATTCAACATTTATCCACGTGAAGTCGAAGAAATCCTATATGAACACCCAGCCGTCAAAGAAGCGGTCGTCATCGGTGTTCCAGATGTCTACCGCGGAGAGACCGTCAAGGCGTTCATCGTCGTCAAGGATGAGATGACGGTCACGGAAGAAGAACTCGATCAATTCTGTCGTAAACAGTTAGCATCGTTCAAAGTACCGAAGCAGTACGAATTCCGGCAAGAGTTACCGAAGACGTTCGTTGGTAAGATTCTCCGCCGTGTTCTCGTTGAAGAAGAACGTGCCAAACAACTCGAAGAAAGCAGTTGACAGGATAAAATGGCATGATAGAATAAATATGAATGAACCATCATTCATTTTATGCGTTAGGAGATAGTGGAATGAAACGAACAATGTCAAAGAGTGACCGCATCATTGATGCCGCCGTAAAAGTCATCGCTAAGAACGGCTACCATGGAGCGAAAGTGACTGCCATTGCAAAGGAAGCCGGAGTTGCGGATGGAACGATTTATCTGTACTTCAAGAATAAAGAACATCTCTTGATTTCGCTCTTCCAAGCGAAAATGGGAAGTTTCATCGAATATTCCGAAGGACAAATCGCGAGCCATACGTCAGCGACGGAACAATTGGCAGCATTGATCGAGGCGCACCTCGAGCAATTATCCGTCGACTATGATTTAGCGGTCGTCACGCAGATCGAATTGCGTCAATCGAACCAAGACATGCGTCAAAACATCGCTGCCGTCTTGAAACCGTACTTGCATCTGATTGACCGAGTCGTCAAGCACGGGATGACGACAGGTGAGTTTTCAAACGAACTCGATTATCGATTAGCACGTCAGATGATTTTCGGAACGATCGATGAGGTCGTGACGAGCTGGATGGCAAGTGGATTCAAATATGAGTTGCTTGAGACACGTGACGGGATTCATCGGATGTTGATCAAAGGGCTGAGTTAAGCCCTTTTCATGACAACAATCATGTAAGCGGATACAAAGAATGATGGTGAATAGACGACAAGGGGGAGCATGAGATGGAAATCTATGTACTGTTGAAACGCACGTTTGATACGGAAGAAGCAATCCAACTCGAGAATGGTCAAATCGATGAGGATGGCGCTGAGTTCATCATTAACCCGTACGATGAGTATGCGGTAGAAGAAGCGATTCGTGTCCGTGATGCACAAGGGGGAACGGTGACGGTCGTGACGGTCGGACCGGAAGATGCGGACAAGGAATTACGAACAGCACTCGCAATGGGAGCGGACCAAGCAGTTCGCATCTCGATTGAAGATGATATCGAAGAGGCAGATCATTTCACGATTTCTGAAGTGCTCGCTGGTTATTTGAAGGAACAAACGGTTGATCTCGTCATCGCCGGAAACGTCGCAGTTGATGGCGGAAGTGGTCAAGTAGCACCACGCGTCGCAGAATTACTCGACATCCCTTATGTGACGACGATCACGAAACTAGAGCTCGACGGTACGAAAGCTGTCGTAACACGCGACGCTGAAGGGGATACGGAGACAATCGAAACAACACTTCCGTTACTCGTGACTGCGCAACAAGGGTTGAACGAACCACGTTACCCAAGTCTTCCGGGGATCATGAAAGCGAAGAAAAAGCCGCTAGAAGAACTCGAACTTGATGATCTCGAACTGGATGAAGACGAACTCACACCACGTCTAGAGACGATCGAGCGTTTCTTACCACCGAACAAAGCAGCCGGTAAGATCCTTGAAGGTGAACTAAACGAGCAAGTCGCACAGCTCGCATCATTATTACGCAACGAAGCAAAAGTGGTCTAAGGGGGAGAAACGAATGACAAAAGCATTAGTACTCGCAGAATCACGGGATGGCAGTTTACGGAATGTGTCGTTTGAGGCAATCGCAGCAGCGCGACGTGTCGCTGACGAAGTCATCGCAGTCCTGATTGGACACGATGTTGCAAAGGATGCGGATGCACTAGCATCACGCGGAGCGGACCAGGTGCTCGTCGTCGAGGATGAGCGTCTTCTACACTACACGCCAGACGGTTACGGACAAGTCTTCCTCGAGTTGATGAACCGGACGTCACCCGACGTGCTCGTCTTCGGACATACGTCGCTCGGCAAGGATCTATCACCGAAAATCGCGGCAAAATTGCAAGCCGGTTTGATCAGTGACGTGACGGCGATTGAAGGGGAAGGCGCGGAAGCAACGTTCATCCGACCGATCTATTCAGGGAAAGCATTTGAAAAAGTCAAAGTCGCAGAAGGCAAGACACTCTTTACGGTCCGTCCGAATAACATCGATCCGCTCGAAACGGGGAGTTCACAAGGCACGGTCGAGTCGGTCACAGTCGAGCTGAAGGATTTACGGACGATCGTCGCAGACATCGTACGTAAAGCAACAGGTGGTGTTGATTTATCAGAGGCAAAAGTCATCGTTGCGGGTGGACGCGGTGTCAAGAGCTCAGACGGCTTCGCACCGTTACAAGAACTAGCGGATGTTCTCGGAGGAGCAGTTGGTGCTTCGCGTGGTGCTTGTGATGCGGATTACTGCGATTATGCACTTCAAATCGGTCAGACGGGGAAAGTCGTTACACCAGACTTGTATATCGCGTGCGGGATCTCGGGTGCGATTCAACACTTAGCGGGGATGTCGAATGCCAAAGTGATCGTTGCGATCAATAAGGATCCAGAAGCGAACATCTTCTCTGTCGCGGACTACGGGATCGTCGGTGATTTGTTCGATGTCGTGCCACTATTGACAGCTGAATTCAAAAAAATGCTCGTTCACGGATGAGTTTGAAGACCGGTGCCATTATCATGGTGCCGGTTGTTTTTGCAGATTTTTCGCGTGAGCAGTTTCGTTTGTTGGAAGAGACTGCTATGATATACTCAAATCAATAAAGAGATCACCCATTTTTTTACCGGGTCGATCTACTCATTAGGAGGTTATGATCAATGGCAATCGTACACGCAACTAGCCAATCATTTAAAGAAGAAACACAAGAAGGACTCGTCCTTGTTGATTTTTGGGCAACATGGTGTGGACCATGTCGTATGCTCGCACCTGTTCTTGAAGAACTCGATGCTGACATGCAAGATGTAAAAATCGTCAAAGTCGACGTAGATGCAAACCCAGAAGTAGCTGGAGCATTCCAAGTTCAAAGTATCCCGACACTCGTTCTCTTCAAAGATGGACAACCTGTCAACAAAACAATGGGCTTCATGCCAAAAGACGCACTTAAAGAATTCGTTGAAACATCTAACTAATTCTTTCCTGCATATCAAAACAGACCGTTCTGCACAGGCAGAACGGTCTGTTTTTTTTAGATTACATTGGCGTACAAAGTTCAATCAGGTGACCATCGGGGTCGAGGACATAGGCGACGACTTGCCCCCATGGTTTTTGTACAGGCGCGAGGACGGTCTCATATCCTGCCTCCACCACCTTCTGAAATAGAGTAGGGACGTCATCCGTGATGAAACCAATCTCTAACGTCTGTTGTGTTTTTCCACTCGGTATCGTGTAATCCGGAATCAACTGTTGCACGTCTTCACGCGTATTGAAGGCGAGTGTCGTCTGACCGGTCTCGAACTCGATGTAGCTGCCGTGCTCCGCCTTGACGGGTAGTCCAAGAACGTCTCGATAGAATGCCAGCGTCCGTGCCGTGTCTTCAACGTATAAAATCGTATAGCCGTATTGGATCATCCAAAAGCCTCCTGTCAATCCTCGAATAACGAAGCGATGTCTGAAGCAGGTGTCGGGTAAGCGAATCCAGTCTGTTGCATCGAAGTACTTGGAATCCGGTGCTGCATCGCAAACGAGAAATAGTTTGCTAGTTCCGCTGCATTGACACCGATGAAGTGTGCGCCAAGGACTTGATCATCTTCCCCGACGAGCACTTTCGCCCGAGCGAAACTGTCCTTGATCCGTACGTTCGTTTGCCAAGCGGACGTATCAATCAAGCGACCACGATAAGGAATACCTGCTTTTTTCAAAGCAGCTTCCGTCTCACCAACGAGGGCGAGGTTCGGCGCGGTGAATACGACGCTAGGTACAGGAAGCAGCTCTAGTTTCCGATTGTTCCCTTCGAGCATGTTATCAGCAGCGAGTCGTCCTTCGGTTCCAGCGAACGGTGTCAAGGCAGGATTCCCGCTGACAGCGACGTCTCCTGCAGCATAGATATGTTCCACAGAAGACTGGAGATATTCATTGACGTGAATTCCTTTTTCATTATGTGCAACGCCGATAGTTTCAAGTCCGAGCTGATCGATACTCGCGACACGTCCAGTCGCGTTCAAGACGACGTCGGTCTTCAACACGTCACCGTTCGATAAACGAAGTGAGTCCTCTTCGTAAGCGACGACTTCTGCTTCTTTGATGATCGAGATACCAAGTGCCCGTGTGGCTTCTAACAGCACATCGACCAATTCACTTTCGAATTGTTTTAAGGCGTTAGAACGTAAGACGATCGTGACGTCTGCGCCAGCAATACGAGCGAGATGGGCGAACTCGAACGAGATATAACCGCCACCGATGCAGACGAGTCGGCGTGGAAGTTCTTTCAGTTCAAGAAACTCATTACTTGTTATGAAACGCTCACTACCGGGTACAGATAATTCGCGAGGTCGTAAACCTGTTGCGATTAAAAACTGTTTCCCTTCGATTTCTTCTTCACCAATTCGAAGACGATGTGAAGACACGAAATGCGGTTCTCCATGGAAATAGTCGATGTCCGTTTCCGCGTACCGTTTTCGTGTTTGCTCAGGAATAGCACGTGTATATTCATTCTTACGCTCCATCAATTGGCGCCAATCAATCGAAATTAATCCTTTGACGCCGTATCCGAGTAAACGTTCGACAGCATCTTTCGTCTCACTACCCGTCAATAAGATTTTTTTGGCGTCACATCCACGCTGTGCGCATGTACCTCCTGGAGTGAAATTCTCAACGATGGCAACACGTAGTCCTTTTTCGATGAATTTATAAGCCGCTTGATTTCCAGCAGAACCCGTTCCAATCACAATGCAATCATATGTACGCATTTTTCATCCTCCGTATGTCATAATCAATGCATGGTATTTACCCGAACGAATAAAACTAAAAACGGTGAAAGGAGACATTTATTTGGGACATCAAGAACATATCAAAGCGAAACTATCCCTTTTGCCGGATGAGCCGGGATGTTATCTACACAAAAACGAATTCGGCGAAGTCATCTATGTCGGAAAAGCAAAAAATCTCAAAAACCGAGTCCGCTCTTATTTCACGGGAGCACATGATATTAAGACGGAACGTCTCGTCGCGGAAGTCCGTGATTTCGAATACATCATCACAGCCAGTGAACTCGAAGCGTTGCTGCTTGAGATGACACTAATTAAGAAACATGATCCGAAATACAATATCATGCTGAAGGATGATAAATCTTACCCGTACTTGAAAATTACGAATGAGACCTATCCACGATTGATTACGACACGTAAGTTAAAAAAGGACGGCGGTCATTACTTCGGTCCGTATCCGAATGCGTATGCAGCGAACGAAACAAAACGTCTGTTAGATCGTTTATATCCGTTACGTAAATGTCAGCCGATGCCGAAGAAACTCTGTCTGTATTATCATATTGGACAATGTCTCGGCCCATGTGAAATCCCGAATCTTGAATCGGAACAAAAAGCACTCGTATCGGAAATCCGACGGTTCTTGTCGGGCGACACGAAGGAACTCGTTGAAAGCTTGAAGCACAAGATGGCGGAAGCAGCCGAAACAATGGAATTCGAACGTGCAGGAGAATTGCGCGATCAAGTAAGGGCGATCGAGTCAATCATGAACAAACAAAACATGATCACAGCGGATCTGACGTCACGTGACGTATTCGGGATCCATGTCGATAAAGGCTGGATGTGTGTCCAAGTCTTCTTCCTTCGCGGCGGAAAGATGATCGAACGTGATGTCTCGCTTTTCCCGATCTATGGTACGCCGGCAGAAGAGCTCGAGAGCTTCATCGTCCAGTTCTACGAAAAGAACATCAAGCCAAGTGAAGTCTATGTACCGCCACTCGTCAATCAGTTGTTACTCAAAGAGGCGCTATCGATTAAAATTCACGTTCCGGTCCGAGGATCAAAACGGAAATTACTTGATTTAGCGACGAAGAATGCTGAAAATGCGATCTCGGAACGCTTCGAGTTGTTAGCAAAAGATGAGAAACGGACCGTTCAAGCAGTCGAAGAACTCGCCGATGCGATTGACGTTCATCCACTGTCACGGATCGAAATCATCGATAACGCGAACATTCAAGGTGCGGATGCCGTCTCGGCACTCGTCGTCTTTGAAGACGGTAAACCGCTTAAGAAGGAATACCGGAAGTTCAAGATCCGGACGGTGCAAGGACCCGATGACTATGAATCGATGCGGGAAATCGTGCGCCGTCGGTATCGTCGGTTGTTACTTGAAGGAGCGCGCCTTCCAGATCTCGTCCTGATTGACGGAGGAGTTGGACAGTTGAATGCTGCTTTAGAAGTCATTCAAGATGAACTCGGTTTATCCCTGCCAGTCGGGTCATTAAAAAAGGATGACAAACACCGGACAAGTCAGTTGTTGTTCGGAGAAGGTGCACGGTTAATTGAACTAAGTCCGCGTTCAAGTGCGTTTTATCTACTTCAACGCATGCAAGATGAAGTCCATCGGTTCGCGATCACGTTCCACCGCTCGCTCCGTTCAAAAGGGATGACTCGTTCCTTGCTCGACGAGATTCCAGGAGTCGGACCGAAACGACGCCAACAGTTGATTCGTCATTTCGGATCGATGCGTAGCTTGCGACGCGCAACGATCGAACAGTTGGCGGAAGCAGGATTACCTGTCAAGTTAGCGGAAACCGTCGCTGAATATTTAAGTCAAGCGAATGAAGAATGAAAAAAAGCCGTCCTCTTGTGAACTGAACCAAAAAAGTTAGACAATAAATAATTTGTCAGGCGACCTTGAGGACCTGAGTCCGGTATTCAACCGGGCTCAGGTTTTTTAGTCGTCTCTTGATACGACGATGGTTATAGTACTCGATGTAACGCTCGAGCTCACATTTGAAGTGGTCCATGTCATCGAACTCCTTGAGATACAGGAGCTCTGACTTGAGCACGGCGAAGAAGCTTTCGATGGCTGCGTTGTCGAGACAGTTGCCCTTACGGGACATGCTTTGCGTAATGCCGTGCTCGTGGAGCGTACCAGTGAACGCTCTGTATTGATAATGCCACCCTTGATCGGAATGAAGGATTGGGCGCGCCTCTCCGTCGAGCTTCCCGATTGCCTGATCTAACATTTCGCCAACGAATCGATATGTAGGACGGTCCGATAGGGTATAGGCGATGATCTCACGGTTTCCCAAGTCCATCATCGGAGAAAGGTAGAGCTTCTCTCCGAACAGGTGAAATTCAGTGACGTCAGTCACCCATTTCTGGTTCAGACCGGTGGCCTTGAAGTCACGTTGAAGAAGATTCGGTGCGACCTTTCCGACCCGTCCTTTATAGGAGCGGTATCGCTTCATGCGGACGAGACATTTGAGACCGAGTTCGTTCATGAGACGGCGCACGGTCTTCGGATCGTGCCGGAAGCCCTGGCGTTCGAGAAGTGCGTGGATGCGACGATAGCCACATCGTCCTTCGTGTTCGTGGAAGAGGGTATGGATGGCCGCCTTCACTTCCGCATACTTGTCTTCGCCCGTCAGGCGCGTCCGCCAATAGTAATAAACGCTTCGTGCCATACCGAGCACGCGGAGGAGTCCCGGAACGGGATAGATTGATCGCAATTCATCGATTACTTGTGCCTTGATCCGGTTCGTCGCGCATTCTCTTCTTGAACCAAGGCTTTCAATTTTTTTAACGCAGCGTTCTCCATCTCGAGATACTCGATCCGCTCTTTGAGCTTCTCGACTTCTGTCATCTCTTCAAATTCCTTCTTCTTGCGTCTCGCCATCGGGGCACGTCCTTTCGGTCTGGCGACCAGACCTGCGGTCCCTTCCCGATCATACGTCGATCGCCATCTCGAGATCATCCCCGGGGAGGAAATTCGGTATTTTACGGCCGTCTCTCTATTGGACAGCTTATTGGTCGCCATGTCGTTTAATACCTCCAGTTTAAATGCCAGCGAGTGTGTTGTATAGGAAGGATCGAAGATCGTTTCCCCCCAACGCTCATAGAGACGTGACCACTCACGGACCAGGTTATGCGCTATCCCGAATTCTTTCGCCACACCTCGGTATCCGTCTCGTCCTGTTAGATAACGCTCAGCGACTTGGACTTTAAACGCCTTTGTATATTTGACCATAAAAAACACCCCATAAAAGTTGGATTTTATGTCCAACTTTTATGGGGCAGTTCACTTGAAGAGGGCGGCTTTTTTAGTGATTAGTTGTTGATGTACTTCTCGTAGTATGAACCAAAGTCACGCTGGTTCCACTGATGGTAGTGACCTTGTAGCCACTCGAAGGATTGTTCGGACAACTCCTTGAATGTTTGCGGCACGTTCATGTCACCTTGACGAAGTCCGCCGAGAATCGTGACCGAATGATTCAATGAGCTGTTTGCGAACTCGAGCATCTTTTGTCCTTCATACTGTTTTTCAGCGATGGCAAGAAGTGTTTTATAAAGATCTTTCACATGTTCGAGTTGTTTCTTATCGACGTCGATCGAATAATGTTTACCACCAATCTCGAATTTGATCTCGACATCAAGATCTACTGTTCCCGCCGTTTCGAACATGACGTGGCGAATCGGATAGTGTGCGTACGGATAACGATACAAAACGCGTTTCGAACTGACGGCACTTTCACCATCGAGGTGAATTAAAGCCAGATTCGTAAAGCAATACTCGTCAGATTTGGACTTGATCAAGAAATAGATTTTTTCGCCGTCTTCATGTAAAACATAATCGTCAGCGGCTGCCTTGTCGAAATCATCAGGATGAATGACTTGTCCGATATCACTGAATCCCGTTAAATCTGCTGCTAGTTTTTTGAACATGTAAAGTTCCTCCTCGCGATTTGTGTACGCATGATTTTACGATCACTTACTGCAAAAAGTTTCAAGGATCTATTTCGATGTTGAAAATAAAGATTCCTGTCACATTCTATGTAAAGTTCAACCGATTGGTTCGAGTGGATCTTTTGGATCGATTTGGACCGTGATTTGAACAAGCTCTTTATTCGTCTCAGCATATCCTTCCGCAACACATCCGTTAAAACGGGAGAACTGTTCAGCGAGGAAACCGGCTTCGAGTTGAAAGTAGCCTTGTGGCCGTTCATCTCTCGTCGTATCAGGAGGAGACAGTACGAACGAGATGACCGTTCCTTTACGTTTCTTGATTTCGAGCATTCCCCAACCGGCTTGTTCAAAGAATGAGGCCAATTCAGATTCATCCACGACAGGGAATTGACGCGCGAGACGTTTACCTGCCCAGTAGATGACTTGCCGATAATCCGACCCTAGAAGATCGGTCAGCACATAATCCCGGATCAGTTCGATTCCGAAAAGTGGTGTTTGGTTTGGTGTAACATCCATCATGATTCACTCCTATCTGCCAACCATTATACCGAGATGATTCTAGCAGGTCATTGTTTTCCTGAAAAAATTTGCAGTTAAATGCAACGGCTCGGGTTGTCTTCTAAAAAGGACAGGAGTAGAATAAGTGATGAAAAGACGAATTTCCTTATGAAAGCGCTTTTCTACCAAAATGCGCCAACGGTTGATTGGCAAACAAAAGGGGGGATTTGGATGGCGAATCATCGTGATTTCGTGAGTCGTAAAATACACTCACTGCTCGGCGTCATTCCAATCGGGTTATTTTTACTTTCGCACTTAACGACGAACTACTTCATCGTACGTGGTGAGGAAGACTTCAATAAGGCCGCGGAATTCGTGGGGAGCGTTCCGTATCGATTGTTCTTAGAGATCTTTGTCATCTTCATTCCAATCATTTTGCATGGTGTCTACGGTGTTTACATCGCATTCACGGGTTCTGCGAACGCGGGACGATATACTTATTTCCGGAACTGGATGTATGTCTTGCAACGGTTTAGCGGAGTGTTCCTCGTCGTGTTCATCACATGGCACGTTTGGGAGACTCGGATTGCCGCTGCGATGGGAACAGAAGTTGATGCGGGCATGATGCAGAACATCGTTGATAACGGATTCATGTTAGCGTTCTATATCGTCGGGATCTTGGCAACGACATTCCACCTCGCGAACGGACTCTGGACGTTCTGTATTACTTGGGGAATCACGCAGTCACCAGCATCTCAACGGGCGATGTCTTACGTGGCAGCACTCGTATTCATCGGTTTATCGTTTGTAGGCGTACGCTCGATCTTAACGTTTGCAGGCGTGTTGTAAGGAAAGGGGAACTGACAACATGGCGAACAAGAATCTTGTCATCATCGGCGGAGGGCTTGCCGGTCTGATGGCTACGATAAAAGCAGCAGAGCAAGGCGTACCAGTTAAGTTATTCTCACTCGTACCCGTCAAACGCTCACACTCTGTTTGTGCACAAGGTGGCATCAACGGAGCAGTCAATACGAAAGGGGAAGGGGATTCACCATATCAGCATTTCGATGACACGGTATACGGTGGAGACTTCCTCGCAAATCAACCACCTGTTCAAAAAATGGCAGAAGCAGCACCGAAGATCATCCATATGTTCGACCGCATGGGTGTCATGTTCAACCGGACACCGGAAGGGTTACTCGACTTCCGACGCTTCGGAGGAACGTTGCATCACCGGACGGCATACGCGGGAGCGACGACGGGGCAACAGTTATTGTACGCATTAGATGAACAGGTTCGTAAGTTCGAAGCGCAAGGTTTGGTAGAAAAATATGAAGGATGGGAATTCCTTCGTGCCATCATCGATGACAATGGCATCTGTCGTGGAGCGGTTTGTCAAAACCTCCGGACGATGGAAATCGAGGCATTTGCCGCGGATTCTGTCATCCTCGCGACAGGTGGTCCTGGGGTCATCTTCGGAAAATCGACGAACTCGGTTATCAACACAGGACAAGCGGCAGCAGCTGTCTATCGTCAAGGTGCGATCTATGCGAACGGTGAGTTCATCCAGATTCACCCGACAGCGATTCCTGGGGATGATAAATTACGTCTCATGAGTGAATCAGCACGTGGTGAGGGCGGTCGCGTCTGGACGTATAAAGACGGTAAACCTTGGTACTTCCTTGAAGAGAAATATCCGGCATACGGAAACCTTGTCCCACGAGATATCGCGACACGCGAGATTTTTGACGTCTGTGTCAATCAAAAACTCGGAGTCAACGGGGAGAACATGGTCTATCTTGATCTATCACATAAAGACGCAAAAGAACTCGATGTCAAACTCGGTGGGATCCTTGAAATCTACGAAAAGTTCGTCGGTGATGATCCACGAAAAGTACCGATGAAAATTTTCCCGGCTGTTCACTATTCAATGGGTGGACTATGGGTCGACTACGATCAGATGACGAATATTCCTGGACTATTCGCAGCAGGCGAATGTGATTATTCGATGCACGGAGGAAACCGTCTCGGAGCGAATTCACTTCTTTCTGCGGTATATGGTGGAATGGTCGCCGGACCGTCAGCGATCGCGTATATGAATGAACTTGAAACATCGGTTCATGAGATGAGCGAAGACGTCGTCGAAGCGCATAAGATCGAAGAAATCAATCGTTTTAACGATATCTTATCGATGGAAGGTACAGAAAACGCGTATCAGATCCACCGTGAACTTGGAGAAATCATGACGGATAATGTCACGGTCGTCCGTTATAACGATAAGCTCGAAGAGACACTCACGAAAATCAAGGAACTTCGTGATCGGTTCACGCGCATTTCGGCAACGGACACAGCGCGTTGGAGTAACCAAGGAGCGTCGTTCATCCGTCAGCTCGATCACATGCTCGACTTAGCCGAAGCAATTACGCTCGGCGCCTTAAAACGTGACGAGAGTCGCGGGGCGCACTACAAACCGGACTTCCCGGAACGTAATGATGAACAGTTCTTGAAGACAACGATGGCTCGATATACGAATGGTCATCCAGAAATCTTCTATGAAGATGTCGACACGTCGTTGATTCCACCGCGGAAACGCGACTACAGTAAGAAGTCGAAGAAAGAGGTGAAAGCATAATGGCGACACCACTCGAATCATCTACTACGCAAAAATCGGTTCAATTCATCGTTCAACGTCAAGATGGACCTGATGGTAAACCGTATGATGAAGCGTTTGAAATTCCGTACCGTCCGAACATGAACGTCATCTCTGCTTTAATGGAGATTCGTCGTAATCCTGTGAATGCAGCCGGTGAAAAAACGACACCGATCAACTGGGATATGGGTTGTCTAGAAGAAGTATGTGGCGCTTGTTCCATGGTCATCAACGGTACGCCACGTCAATCGTGTACGGCACTCGTCGATAAACTCGAACAACCGATCCGCCTTCAACCGATGCAGACATTCCCAATCGTTCGTGACCTTCAAGTCGACCGTCAGCGCATGTTTGATGCGTTGAAAAAAGTTAAAGCATGGGTCCCAATCGATGGAACGTACGACTTAGGTCCAGGACCACGGATGCCAGAGAACAAACGTCAATGGGCGTATGAGTTATCGAAATGTATGACATGTGGCGTGTGTCTCGAAGCATGTCCGAACGTCAACGATCGTTCGACGTTCATCGGACCAGCATCGATCTCGCAAGTTCGTCTATTCAACTCGCATCCAACAGGTGCCTTCCATAAGGAAGAACGTCTTGAAGCGTTGATGGAAGATGGCGGGATCATGCAGTGCGGTAATGCTCAAAACTGTGTCGAGGTTTGTCCGAAAGGCATTCCGCTGACGACTTCGATCGCAGCGATGAACCGTCAGACGACACTTCACTCATTCAAGAAGTTCTTCGGTAGTGACGAAGGACGGACAGGTGAAGCAGTTAGTTCATAAGTTATTAAAGAAGGAGCCTGCTCCTTCTTTTTTCATTCAGACAGGAGGAACCGATTGTGCGCGTACCAGCTTATATTTCAGAACTCGAATCATGGCTTGAACAAATGAAACATGGAACACGACTCGACGTCGCTGTTCGTTTTGCAGAGACGGATGCCTATGGTCATATGAATAACAGGGTACCGTTCATCTATTTCGAGGACGTTCGGACATTGATGTTAGAGGAGACCGGATACTCGCTTGCAGAAGACGGGATCATCGTCGTTGCGGATGCCCAGTGTAATTACATTCGCCAAGTGTATCCACGGACACGTCTCGCCGTCTATGCGTACCCAGTACATGTCGGAAGTGCATCGTGTGACGTCCATTATGCGGCATTTGATGAACAGGGTGAATTGATGTTCACAGGACGGACATCGATGGTACAAATCAATCGTGCCGGGAAAGCATTCCCATGGAGTGAGGCATATAAAAATTCCTTGCAGAATCGATTCGAATCCGTTATCATTTGATAATGAGTTCACATATTCGAAAACGACTCACTAGTACGTTATTAGTGAAGGGAGATTTCTTAATCATGGAAAAAACATTCAAAGTCATCGCGGATTCAGGCATTCACGCTCGTCCCGCTACTCAGCTCGTCAACACAGCTTCTAAATTCCAATCAGACATCAACTTGGAATACAACGGAAAGACTGTCAACTTGAAGTCAATCATGGGTGTTCTTTCACTCGGAATCGCGAAAGATTCAGATATCAAAATCGTTGCAAACGGTGACGATGCTTCTGAAGCAATCACGACTCTTTCAGATATGCTGACTAGCGAAGGTCTTGCTCAGTAATCCT
The DNA here is from genome assembly GCF_038006045.1 of Exiguobacterium sp. FSL W8-0210. NCBI lineage: Bacteria > Bacillati > Bacillota > Bacilli > Caryophanales > Exiguobacterium > Exiguobacterium sp. FSL W8-0210. The sequence continues at coordinate 2,198,138 of NZ_JBBOUK010000001.1, read as the reverse complement.
GTAATCGTACATTCTCGGACGCCGGTCTTGCACCGTCGTCCTTTTTTGTTACCATAAGATTGATAGAAAGAGGTGGAGAAGAGTGAATCGAGCGATTGGAGTACTGGATTCCGGAGTCGGTGGATTGACGGTCGCACGTGAATTGATGCGACAGTTGCCCCATGAGCGAATCATCTATGTCGGGGATACACTACGTTGTCCGTATGGTCCGCGTCCAGAAGAAGAAATTCGTGAGTTTACGTGGGAGATGATTGATTATCTCGTACAACAAGATGTGAAATTGATCGTGATCGCCTGTAATACAGCTACGGCTGTCGTCTTAAAAGAAGCGCGAGAACGTTTAAATATACCTGTCATCGGTGTCATTGATCCTGGGGCCCGTGCGGCAGTCAAGGTGACGCGTACGAAACGAATCGGTGTCATCGGAACGAAGATGACGATTACAAGTAATTCCTACGAGAAGGCATTACGCCACGTCGAAGGACAAGTCGTCGTCGAATCGTTAGCGTGCCCGCCGTTCGTCCCGCTCGTCGAGTCGATGCAGACAGACGGTGCGTACGTCGAACGTGTCGTTGCCAATACCTTACGACCATTGATGAATTACGATATGGATACATTGATCCTCGGGTGCACCCATTACCCGCTCCTAGCAGATGTGATTGGACGGGTCATCGGACCAGGCGTCCAACTAATCTCTTCAGGAGACGAGACAGCGCTCGAGGTAGCAGCACTACTTGATTACAATACGATTTCAGCAGATGTGACACAAATTCCGGAACATCGTTATTACGCGACAGGCGATATCCGCTCATTTGATCAGATTGCGACGGACTGGCTCGATCAGACCATCCATGCGGAGCGCATCGTGCTTGGAACGGAGGAAGATTAAATGCGGATAGACCAACGAACGGCGGATGATCTCCGTCCTATTCAATTATCGATTGATGTCAATAAACACGCAGAAGGTTCTGTCTTGATTGAACTGGGAGATACGAAAGTCCTCTGTACGGCGACCGTCGAGGAGAAGGTGCCACCGTTCCTTCGCGGTAAACGCCAGGGCTGGATCAATGCGGAATATTCGATGTTGCCGCGTGCGACGGCTCAGCGGACCGCACGAGAAGCCGTCCGCGGCAAACAGACGGGACGGACGATGGAAATCCAACGTCTGATCAGCCGCTCGCTTCGGGCCGTCGTTGATTTAGAGAAGCTCGGGGAACGAACAATCTGGATCGATTGTGACGTTATTCAGGCAGATGGCGGTACACGAACGGCATCGATCACTGGTGGTTTTTTGGCACTCGTCCGAGCAGTCGATCAATTGATTCAAGCGGGAAAACTGACAGATACACCGATCAAAGAGGGCATCGCAGCCATCTCGGTTGGAATCGTCGAGTCGAATGTCTTGCTCGATCTATGCTATGAAGAGGACGCTGCGGCGGAAGTCGACTTCAATCTCGTCATGACCTCATCGGGTAAAATCGTCGAGATGCAAGCAACAGGAGAAGAGTCGACATTTTCCCGTCAAGAGATGCTCGAAATGCTCGAACTTGGGGAAAAAGGTATTAAGGAACTGATTGAGGCTGGCCGTGAGGCACTCGGTGTCTCTTGGTGGTATGTAGGAGAAGAAGTGGGGGAACATAGATGAAGGTCATCGTCGCAACACACAATGCAGGTAAAGTGAAGGAACTTGAAAGCATGCTGGGTCGTCTCGGTTATACGGTCGAGTCGTTACTCGATCACGCCGATGCTCCGGAAACGGATGAAACAGGTGAGACATTCGAGGAGAATGCACTTTTAAAAGCAACAGAGGCAGCAGCCTACTTTGGCCACGCGGTACTTGCTGATGATTCAGGTCTTGAAGTCGATGCTTTAGATGGCGCTCCCGGCGTCTACTCAGCACGCTTCGCGGGACTTGAAAAGTCGGATGCGGCGAACAATGCTCTACTACTTGAAAAGTTAGAAGGTGTTCCGGAGGAAGAGCGGACGGCGCGCTTCGTTTGTGTACTCGCGCTAGCGAAACCAACGGGTGAGACATTGACGGTTCGTGGAACGATGGAAGGGCGAATCGGTTTTGAGGCGTCGGGTTCGAACGGTTTCGGTTATGATCCATTGTTCGTCACAGAAAGCGGACAGACGGCTGCTGAATTGACGAAAGAAGAAAAAGCGATGATTAGTCATCGTGGCAATGCATTGCGCAAGCTCGAACAGGACTTAACTACTTTCTTAGGAGTGTGATGAAGATGAGAGCGTTGATCGTTAGTGATAGTCATGGACTAGAACAAGAACTGCTTACGATATTCGAACGTCACCAAGACGTAAATGCGGCATTTCATTGTGGGGACTCCCAATTGACGCGCGACATCGAATCATTATATCCATATCGTGTTGTGCGAGGGAATTGCGATTACGGACACGATTTTCCGGAAGAAGTCGTATCGGAAATGGATGGTCATACCATCCTCTGTGTCCACGGGCATCGGCAGGACGTCAAATACAGTCTAGATGTCTTACAGCATCATGCGAAGGAAAAGCAGGCGGACATCGTCTTATATGGTCATTCCCATGTGGCGAAGGCTGAATATCGGGACGGTGTGTTATTCATCAATCCAGGTTCAATCCGGATGCCACGTCATCGACCAGACAAGACGTATGCGATTCTTGAAGTGGATCAAAACCGTTATTCTGTCGATTTTCTTAATGTGAACGGTGACCCGGTAAATGCCCTTCATCTGGACGGAACATTTTTGTAATATAATAATTGCAATGTTTGTAATGTGATTGACACGAAAGAATTGTTCTAGTATAGTTTATTCGTGTTGACACGTCCCAATAGCTCAGCAGGATAGAGCAACGGCCTTCTAAGCCGTCGGTCGGGGGTTCGAATCCCTCTTGGGACGCTATAATTAAAATAGAGACTGCCCTTACGAGGGTGGTCTCTTTTTTTTATTCCGATTTTCGATTATAATTAAGGTATCATGAACTCGAAAGGGATGAATGCTATGTGGAAGAAAGTTGGAGCAGTCCTTATGCTAAGTACGTTTCTTGCTGGATGTAGTGAGATTTCAAATACAGTCGACGATGCAAAACAACAAGTCAACGATGTAAAAAATAGTGTCGATTACGCTGGAGAACTTCAAGGCATTGCAAAAGATACGGCACAAGTCACGTCAGATTTGTCGGCTTCCTTGAATGAGGCGGCTACGACAGCGCGTGAATCTGCGAACCCTGAACAGGCACTCGATCAACAAATCGAAAAGTTGAAGGAAAACGGAACGATTGATCAGTTCAATCAAGAACTGGATCAAATCGATCAACGATTAGCGGGACTTGAAAATCCGCCGCAAGAATTGCAAAATTTAAGTGCAAAACTCGAGCAGTACGTGAATCAATCGGAAGATATCGCTCGATTACTTGAAGCTGACGTCTCATTAGATACGTTGAATCGATTAGGAATCGAGCAGGCGGGACAACTTCAAGAAGCGATCACGAACTGGACGTCTTTACTCGATCCATTTACGAAATAAGAAGTTGAACATGAAGGAGTGCCGGAATATGGGGACATCGCGCTGGATGGAACATGAACTAGAAGTAGAACGAGCGCGGATTCTTCGTTTGACCGCTTCTAAACAAGAACAATTGATTATGGAATTAGAGACTGACCAATTGACAGGAGAAGATGTCTTACACCGGCTCTATGTCATTCAACCACTCTTAATGCATGACCGTGAACGATTTGAAACAGTGGCAGAACGATTTCTTGAAGTCGAGGGTGTCGAGCAAGTACTCGCACTCTTTCTTTATGAACTCGGAGAACGTTATCCGATGAAACTCGCTTTGCGCTCGGCGTCACCGTATCTGCCTTATGGGCTCGCGCTTCAATTAGATGAAATCAAACAACAGATGCGTGTTCGCGAACAAAAGCCGGCAGTTCAAAACAACCCTGTTGCGCAGCGTGAGGTAACAGCAGCAACGGAATTGATGCATGTGTTGCGACACGGCAGTTGGGTCGAACAAATGCGCCAATTGACCGGTGTGGAATTCGAACGGACACATGAGCTCATTGCATACATCACACAAAAATACCTTCAGGCGCAAGAGACAGCACATCAAAGTCTACTCGTCATTGATCAGTTATTAGGAAGCGTGCTTCATCACGTGCCATATCCGGTAAGCATTCATGTGCCACACTTAGATGTAGACTGGACGATCTCGTCACGTGAAGAGTTAGAAGAAATCCTGCTAGTACATCAACAGGAGCAACAAGCGTTACTGGCATCGATGCATACGTTAGAGCGAATGGATCCGTTTCGAGCGTTGCTCGTCCTGCGATCGGATCAATTGATCCATCTTGAAGAACGAGAACGAATCGGAGCAGACATGGAGAAGTGGCTCGCAGCATGCGAAGAACTCGCAGGTCTGACATTTGAACGTGAAGAACCGGAACGTATCCTCAGTCCGCTGGCGAAGCGGTTATATCGAGCGGCGCATATCCTTTATCCGGAAGTCATTGCATTCGAGCAAATTTACTTCGATTGAGACATCAGGAAACGATTCGTTCAACAGTGGTAATCGTCAGAACGATTGTGCTATAATGTGACTTGTTGTACACACATGTACGCTAATTGACAATTTTGGAGGGACTCAGCATGACTGCAAAATGGGAAAAACAATCAGGTAGCCTCGGCGTCCTCACGTATGAAGCGCCTGCTGAAGCATTTGATAAAGCGGTAGACCAAGCGTTCAAGAAAGTCGTTAAGACTTTGAACACACCTGGTTTCCGTAAAGGAAAAATGCCACGCGCAATGTTCAACAAAATGTACGGTGAAGAAGCACTGTACCAAGATGCACTCGATATCCTTTACAAGGACACAATCGAAGGTGCAGTCGTCGAATCAGGAATCGAGCCAATCGCGCTTGAGAACATCGACGTTGAAACACTCGAAAAAGGCAAGCCAGTCGAATTCAAAATCACGTTCGTCATCGAGCCAGAAGCTACACTCGGTGAGTACAAAGGTCTTGAGTACACAGCAGTTGAAACGAACGTTACTGACGAAGACGTCGACGCTGAACTCAAAACATTGCAAGAACGCGGTGCAGAACTCGTCGTTAAAGAAGATGGCGTCATCGAGAATGGCGATACAGTCGTATTCGACTTCGCAGGTTTCGATGGGGAAAACCAATTCGACGGCGGAACTGCTGAGAACTACTCACTCGTCATCGGTTCTGGAAACTTCATTCCTGGATTCGAAGAGCAAATGGTCGGTTTAAAAACTGGCGAGCAAAAAGATCTTGAAGTGACATTCCCAGAGGAATACCACGAAGCATCACTCGCTGGAAAACCAGTTACATTCAAAGTAACGATCCACGAAGTTAAAGCACAAGAGCTCCCTGAATTGACAGATGAGTTCGCAAAAGAAATGGATGAAGAAGTTTCTTCACTCGACGAGTTGAAAACAAAAATTCGTACGCGTCTCGAAAACACACGCAAACAAGAAGCTGATGCTTCAATGCGCGATGAGTTAGTCGAAGCGGCTACGAAAAACGCGACAGTTGATCTTCCAGAAGTCATGGTCGAAAACGAAGTCGAGCGTATGGTTCAAGAGTTCACACAACGTATTCAATCACAAGGCATCGACCTCAACATGTACTTCCAGTTGACTGGAACGACAGAAGAGGCAATGCGTTCTGAAATGAAAGAGCAAGCGGAAGAGCGCGTTAAAGCACGTCTCGTCCTCAAGCAAATCGTTGCTGACGAAAAAATCGAAGTAACAGATGAGGAAACTCAAGCTGAACTTCAATCAATGTCAGAACTCTACAACATCCCTGCAGATCAACTTGAAACGATGCTTGCACCACAAGGTGGTCTTGAAACGCTTAAAGGCGATCTTCAATTCCGTAAAGCTATCGATGTTCTCGTCGACAACGCAAAAGCAAAATAAGCCATTTCATGGTTTTCGATCGACTTCAAGCCCAATTTCTGGTCTTGGAGTCGATTTTTTTGTACGATAGGTCAAACAAGGACAAACGATCCTTGGTTCAGAACATCAAACTGTAAATCGTTCGTCCAGGATTTGAAAGACTTTCCTTGTTCATGCTACAATCATAAATAGTAAAACGTGAGACGGGATGCTACAGGCGTCCATACAATTTCCACGTTAAAGGGGTGGACCTTTATGTTTAAATTTAACGAAGAAAAAGGTCAGCTAAAATGTTCTTTCTGTGGAAAGACACAAGAACAAGTACGCAAACTTGTTGCTGGACCTGGCGTTTACATTTGCGACGAGTGTATCGAACTCTGCAATGAAATCGTAGAGGAAGAACTCGGTACTGAAGAAGAAGTCGAGCTGAAAAATGTTCCAAAACCGCATGAAATTCGTACGACACTTGACGATTATGTCATCGGTCAGGAGAAAGCTAAGAAATCGTTGTCTGTAGCGATGTACAATCACTATAAACGAATCAATGCTGGTGGTCGCGCAGATGATGTCGAGCTTTCGAAATCGAACATCGTCATGATTGGACCAACAGGTAGCGGTAAAACACTTCTTGCCCAAACGATGGCACGTATCTTGAACGTACCGTTTGCGATTGCAGATGCAACAAGTTTGACGGAAGCCGGTTATGTTGGTGAAGACGTCGAGAACATCCTATTGAAACTCATCCAAGCAGCGGACTACGATGTTGAGAAGGCTGAAAAAGGCATCATCTACATTGATGAGATCGATAAGATTGCTCGTAAATCAGAAAACCCGTCGATTACACGTGACGTATCTGGTGAAGGTGTCCAACAAGCCTTGCTGAAGATTTTGGAAGGAACGGTTGCGAGTGTACCGCCACAAGGTGGACGGAAACACCCACATCAAGAATTCATCCAAATCGATACGACGAACATCTTGTTCATCGTCGGTGGCGCATTCGATGGTATCGATCAGTCGATCAAACGTCGTCTTGGTAAAAAAGTCATCGGATTCGGAAACGATTCAGAGAACCGTAACCTTACACAAAAAGAAATTCTAGCAGCTGCATTACCAGAAGATCTTCAAAAGTTCGGTTTGATTCCGGAGTTCATCGGTCGTTTGCCGGTCATGGCGACGCTCGAGCCACTTGATGAAGAGGCACTCGTTCAAATCTTGACGAAACCGAAAAACGCCCTCGTGAAACAATATAAGAAAATGCTTCAACTCGATGATGTCGAACTCGACTTCACGGAAGATGCACTTCTTGAGATTGCAAAACTTGCAATCGAACGTAAAACAGGTGCGCGTGGTCTTCGTTCGATCATCGAAGAAACTATGCTTGATATCATGTTCGAAATCCCATCGCGTGAAGACATCGCGAAAGTCATCATTACAGCAGAAACGTTGACTGGTAAACGCGGTCCAACGCTTGAGTTGAAAGATGGTACAATTGAACATGGGAAAGAAAAAGAAACGGCGTAACACCGTGACAAATCGGCTCGGAGGCTACTTGTACGCCTTTCCGAGTCTTTTTGTTTAGGAGGAATTCGAATGAAGAAAAAACAATATCCACTTTTACCGTTACGAGGTGTCGTCGCGTATCCGTTGATCGGATTGACGATCGATGTCGGGCGTCCGGTATCCTTGAAAGCCTTACTTGCATCAAAGGAACACGAAATCGATCTCGTCGTCGTCACACAGCGTGATCCAGAAGCAGAGCCGTCTGTCGACGGGTTGCATCAGGTTGGTACGCTCGTTCAAATCGCGAAGATGAGTGAACTCGGGAATGATACGGTCCGTGTCCGCGTCATCGGGAAGGAACGCGTCCGGATCGAAAACGTCGAGGAGACGGACGAGGGTTATCAAGCCGTCATTGAACCAATCGAGAAGATGGACATCAAAGGAGCGAAACAAGAAGCGCTCGTTCGTCTCATCAAAGAACAGTTTGGTCAACTCGTCTCCCGGATCAAAGGAATCGGAACCGATGAACGTCGCCGGTTCGAGACATACGAACGCCTCGATTCATTGACGGACTATATTACGTCGAAGCTACCAATCGATATTTCGAAGAAGCAGGAGTTTCTCGAACAACAGGATCCGGTCGAACGAGGATTGATGTTGCTTGATGTCATGAAACACGAATATGAAGTCGTCGAACTCGAACGTGAGATGCGTGAACGGACGAAGAAGACGATTGAACAATCGCAACGCGAGTATTACTTGCGGGAACAATTGAAGACGATTCAACAAGAACTCGGTGGCGAGTCGGCTTCTGTTGAAAGCGATGCGACGAAATACCGGGAGCAGCTAGCGATGCTTGATTTACCAGAAACGACGGTTGCAAACGTCGAGAAGGAAATCAGTCGTTTAGCGGTCGTACCGGCGACGAGTCCCGAACATGGGGTCATTCGCAACTATCTCGAATGGTTCTTCTCGTTGCCGTGGAATGAAGCAACCGATGATTTCTTGAACGTCTCAGCTGCTTCGGAACAGCTTGAAAAGGACCATTACGGTCTAGAGAAGGTCAAAGAACGAATCCTTGAGTATCTTGCCGTTCGTCAATTGACCGACTCATTGCGTGGACCGATTCTTTGTCTTTCTGGTCCTCCAGGAGTCGGGAAAACGTCGCTTGCCCGTTCGATTGCTACAGCACTTGAGCGGAAGTTCGTCCGTGTCTCACTTGGTGGCGTGCGCGACGAAGCGGAGATTCGTGGACATCGCCGGACGTATATCGGTGCGATGCCAGGACGGATCATTCGCGGTTTAAAACAAGCAAGAACGAACAACCCGGTCTTCCTGCTCGATGAGATCGATAAGATGTCAAATGACTTCCGTGGTGATCCGTCGTCCGCGATGCTCGAAGTTCTTGATCCGGAACAAAACAACAGCTTCTCCGATCACTATATCGAAGAACCGTTCGATCTATCGAACGTTCTGTTCATCGCGACAGCGAACGATGTCTCAAACATCCCCGGACCGTTGCTTGACCGTATGGAACTGATTCAAATCGGTGGCTATACGGAACAAGAGAAGACGGAGATCGCCGTTCGTCATCTCTTATCGAAGCAACTGGCTGAACACGGTCTGAAAAAGAGCCAATTGACGGTCAAAGCAGACGCGCTAGAAGAAGTCGTCCGTCGTTATACACGAGAAGCCGGTGTCCGGAATCTCGAACGTGTCCTCGGCTCACTTTGCCGGAAAGCAGCGAAACAAATCGCGATGGGTGAGAAGAAACGGGTGACGGTGACGAAGCGTAATCTGGACGATTTCCTAGGCAAACCGATTTACCGCTATGGTCAAGGCGAGCTCGAAGATATGATTGGCGCGGTGACTGGTTTAGCGTATACTGCTTTTGGGGGCGATACGTTGACGATCGAAGTCAGCCTTGCTCCAGGTAAAGGGAAATTGCAGTTAACCGGGAAACTCGGGGATGTCATGCAAGAGTCGGCTCAGACCGCGTACAGCTTCGTCCGAGCGAATGCGACGTCCCTTGGCATCGAACCGAACTTCTACGAAACGCAAGACATTCACATCCACGTTCCTGAGGGTGCCGTACCAAAAGATGGTCCATCTGCTGGGATCACACTCGCGACAGCATTGATTTCCGCTTTAACAAAACGTCCGGTTCGCCGAGACGTCGGAATGACGGGTGAAATCACGTTGCGTGGACGTGTCTTACCAATCGGTGGACTAAAGGAGAAGTCACTCGCAGCACACCGTGCGGGCTTGACGACCGTTCTACTACCGCAAGACAATACGCGGGACATCGATGATATCCCGGAAAGCGTCCGCGCAGGAATGGAATTCATTCCGGTCGCGACGATGGAGCAAGTGCTCGAACATGCATTAAAAGGAGAGTAACATGAAAATTTATAAAGCTGATTTTATTACGAGTGGCGTCAATCCGGAACATTATCCGGAGCCATTGTTGCCAGAAGTGGCACTCGCTGGGCGATCGAACGTCGGAAAGTCCTCTTTCATCAATAAACTGGTCCAGCGTAAAGCACTCGCGCGGACATCTTCGAAACCAGGTAAAACGCAAACCTTGAACTTCTTCAACATCAATGATGAAGTCATGTTCGTTGATGTACCGGGTTACGGATATGCGAAAGTCTCAAAGACGGAGCGTGAAGCGTGGGGCAAAATGATGGAGAAGTACTTCACACAACGGGAAATCCTCAAAGGTGTCGTACAGCTCGTCGACATCCGACACGATCCGTCTGCGGACGATGTGACGATGTATGATTTCTTGAAGTATTACGATCTACCGGTCATCGTCGTTGCGACAAAACTCGATAAAATCAAGAAGAGTCAACGTGATAAACATATCGCGGCGATTAAACGTAAGTTGCAATTTGATGGTCAAGATACATTGATTCCTTTCTCATCTGAGACTGGAGAAGGCGTCGATGCAGCGTGGGAAGCCATTTATCGCTTACTATGAATTGATGTTAAGCCTATGAAATCAGTAAGATTTCGTAGGCTTTTTTTATGTATGGTACATAAGATATGTTTTATGAAAAAACTATTATTTCGTAATATAGTGTGTAAGAATAGCTATAATGACTATGTAATAAATGGGAGTGTGAATGGTTTGGATTTGCTTCGAAATAAATGGTTTAAGGCATTAATCTGGGTATTGGTGATTTTTCTCGTTATCTGGGTCGGTACAAAGATCTCATTTTTATTCCAGCCGATTAAAGTCATGCTGGCATTAATCTTCCCACCGCTGATCATTGCGGGGATTTTCTATTATTTCACGCTCGGTATCGTAGATGCATTGCAAAAACGCGTCAAGAAACGTGGTCTTGCCGTGTTGATCGTCTTGCTTGGTTTCATCACGATTCTGACGATTGCTGTCGCTTCGATCGGACCGATCTTAGTCGAGCAGGTGACGGATTTTGCGACAAGCATTCCGACGCTCGTCATCGAATTGCGCGATCAGACGTTAAACTTACGCGATCAATTGATGGACAATCGTTTCATCTCGACATGGGTTCACGAGAATACGGACTTATTTGACAAGTGGACGAATGAAGCAACGTCGTATATTGGTACAGTCTTTAAGTCTGTCTCGACGTCTGTCGGAACGATTTTCGGTGTCATCTCTTCGACCGTCTTAATCATTGTCTTAGTGCCGTTCATCTTAGTTTACATGTTGCTTGACGGCTATAAGTTTCCGGATTCCGTCGTGAAGCTGTTGCCGAAAAGCTATGAAACAGAAACGCGTAAAATCTTGCACGATATGCACGTGACAGTGAAGCATTATGTCAATGGACAGGTTATCGTCTCAATCTGTGTCGGTCTCATGTCATTGATTGGCTTCTTCATCTCAGATATTCAATATGCGTTACTGCTTGCCTTATTCTGTACGGTCACGAACATCATTCCATATCTTGGACCTTACATCGGTGCTGTACCAGCGGTCATCGTCGGGTTCATCGATGATCCGATCAAAGCCGTCTATGCGATCATCACGATCGTCGTCGCGCAGCAAATCGAGTCGAACTTGATTTCTCCTTATGTCCAAGGGAAAACACTCAAGGTTCATCCGCTGACGATCATCATCGTCTTGCTCGTTGCTGGGAAAATTGGTGGAATCATTGGTGTCATCCTAGCAGTTCCGACCTATGCGGTCACAAAAGTCGTCATTCAAAATATCGCTCGGATCTATCGTTTACGTCAGCAACGTCTCGACGTACCGGACGTGACGGTATCACCTGAATCCTTGAAGTAAAGTGTAACCCTCTGACCTTTTTAGGAGCAGAGGGTTTGTGATTTTCATGAGAGAGGGATAAGGTAGAAGAAGAGAAAAAATGAAGAAGATTTCACAACTTCGACTCATTTTAGTTTATAAATTGATTGGAATCTTTTTTATAATGGTTATAATGTAGGATAGAGAACGAAAAGATAGATCGGAACGAAATCTTTGGACGTAAGGGGTAGAGCGCATGCATATCGTAGTGGTCGGCTTGAATAACAAAACAGCGCCTGTATCAATACGCGAACAAGTCTCATTTGGGGAGCATGAGATGAAGGGAGCGGTCGTCGCATTGCGCGATGAAAAAAGTATTTTTGAAAGTGTCATCGTCTCGACATGTAATCGGACGGAACTGTACGTCGTGACGGATCAGCCACATACAGGACGATATTATACGAAACGTTTCCTTGCAAACTGGTTCGGTTTGACGATGGAGGAACTCGAGCCGTATCTCTTCATTCATGAAGGGTTTGATGCGATGAAGCATCTGTTCCGCGTGACAAGTGGACTTGATTCGATGATTGTCGGTGAAACGCAGATCCTTGGTCAAGTGAAGACAAGCTTCTTCATGGCGCAGAAGCTTGAAACGACAGGAACGGTCTTCAATAAACTCTTCAAAGAAGCGGTCACGCTCGCCAAACGGGCTCACGCAGAAACTGGAATCGGTGAAAATGCCGTTTCTGTCAGTGCTGCTGCTGTCACGCTTGCCGAACAGTTACTTGGATCGCTTGAAGATAAATCAATCGTCGTCATCGGTGCGGGAGAAACCGGCGAATTGACGACGCTCAACCTATATGAAGCAGGGGCACGCGATATCACGGTCTTTAACCGGACGTTAGCTAAAGCAGAAGAGGTCGCGAATCGGTTCGAAGGATCGGCACATTCGATTAACGAGATGCAGTGCGGTTTGCTTCGGGCAGACATCGTCATCTCTTCAACAGGTGCCAAACGTGCCATCATCAAACGGGAAGACATCGCGGCAGCACAGCTGTTCCGGCACGATCGTCCATTCCTCTTGATCGATATCGCCGTACCAAGGGACATTGAACCGACCGTCGGTGATTTACCGGGTGTTCATTTGTACGATGTCGATGATTTGACATCGATTGTCCAACAAAACATGGCGGAACGGATGAAGGAAGCGGCGAAGATCGAACAACGGATCGAAGCAGCAATCGCTGAGTTCGAAGGTTGGATGACGACACTTGGTGTCGTACCGATCATCACGGAATTACGAGACCAGGCATTGCGGATTCAACAAGAAACGATGCAAAGCTTGGAACGGAAATTACCGGATATGTCAAAACGCGAAAAAACCGTCATTGGCAAACACATGAAATCAATCATCAACCAGTTGTTGCGTGAGCCGTTGTCTTATATTAAAGATGCGGCAGCGAAGCCAGATGCCGATGAGCGGATTGCGCAGTTCATGGATACGTTTGCATTAAACGAAGACTTGTTCGAAGGGCTCGAAGATGATGTCATGACATCAGAAGAGACGACACCTTCTGCAAAAGCTGTGAACCGGTGAACAAAGCACGATTTGTGTTACAATAGAAAATGCATGGGGCGGACTTGTGCCGCCCCTTTATCATTGTACAGGGGGATTTTAGCATGCGAAAAATCATTGTTGGATCGCGAAGCTCGAAGCTAGCGATGACACAGACGAAATGGGTCATTGACCAGTTGAAACAAGCCGGCGCGCCGTATGAGTTCGAAATCAAGAACATCATCACAAAAGGGGACCGCATTTTGGATGTGACGCTCTCGAAAGTCGGCGGTAAAGGATTATTCGTAAAAGAGATCGAGCAACAGATGATTGACGAAGAAATCGATTTTGCCGTTCACAGCATGAAGGATCTACCTTCTGAATTACCGGATGGTCTCATCATCGGTGCCACACCAGCACGTGTCGATGCGCGTGATGCCTTGATCACGAAAACAGGCGAAGGTCTTGCTTCCTTGCCAGAAGGTGCAGTTGTCGGCACGAGTAGCTTACGTCGTGGGTCGCAATTGCTAAAACTCCGCCCTGATTTAAAAATCGAATCGATTCGCGGAAACATCGACACACGACTCGATAAATTAAAGAATGGTCCGTTTGACGGAATTTTGCTCGCAGCAGCTGGTCTACAACGGATGGGTTGGTCTGAAGACGTCGTCTCGGAATATCTCTCGACAGATGACATGATTCCAGCCGTCGGACAAGGAATCCTCGGTATCGAATGTCGCGAACATGATCAAGAAGTACGTGACCTTCTGCACCTGATCCATGATCAGATGACGGAAAAAGTAGCTTACGCAGAGCGCGCGTTCTTAGCGGCGATCGAAGGTAGCTGTCACGTTCCGGTCGGTGGATTCGCAACGATCAACGAAGACATGTCAACGACACTTGTCGGATTCATTGGATCCGTCGATGGTGAGCAAATCCTACTCGAGCGCGAATCAGGTCTTGACCCGATGCAACTCGGTCAAGATGTTGCAGAACGTCTGCTTGCTTCGGGCGGTCGTGAGATTCTCGCGACACTTCCGGATGACTTGTAAGCAGGTACTCTTCACGGGCAGCCGACCACCGACGACCGAGCAGATGGCGCGACTGCGCGCCGTCGCGATCGAGTCAGTGCACTATCCTGTCATTGAAACGCGACCGGTTTCGTTTACATTGCCGAAGGGAATGGATTGGCTCATCGTGACGAGTCCGAATGGTGTCCACCGGATTGCTGATGCGTTGCCTGAATTAACAGCAACACGTATCGCGGTCGTTGGACGAAAGACGGCAGACGCACTTGCGAAGTACGGTCGAACGGCCGACTTCTGTCCGTCGACCTTTACAGGAGACGCACTCGTCGCAGAACTCGGACCACACTTGTCTGACGGCGATCATATCGTTTTTGCGCGTGGGAATCGGTCGCGTCAAGCACCAGTCGATCAGTTACGGAAACTGAATCGATTCACAATTGAAGATATCATCACCTATGAAACCGTCACCCGTCGACTACCTGAAGCACTTGTCAGAACTGCCACCTATATTGGACTGCAGAGTCCTTCCGCTGTCGAAGCGATTGCGCCGTTAGCCCCACAGACGATATTCATCGTCATCGGGACGGTCACGGAGCAAGCAGCAAAAGCAGCCGGACTTCAACCGATCCATGTCGCCCGTGAATTCACGGTGGACGGCATGATTGATCGTATCATTGAGGAGGAATCAGCATGAACACATTAGAATACGCACGTCACCGTCGTTTACGTCATACCGCATCACTCCGGTCACTCGTCCGCGAGAATCAGTTGCATAAATCAGATTTGATTTATCCGATTTTTGTCGCTGAAGGCGAAGACATTAAACGCGAAGTCAGTTCGATGCCTGGCGTCTTCAACTTATCACTTGATCATCTGACGGCTGAGATTGAAGAAGTCGTCGCACTCGGAATCGAATCTGTCATCTTATTCGGTGTTCCGCATGACCACTTGAAAGACGAGCAAGGATCAGGTGCGTTTCACGATCACGGGATCGTTCAAGAAGCGACACGTCTCGTCAAAAAAGTTGCTCCGCAGCTAACGGTCATCGCCGACACATGCTTATGTGAATATACGTCGACAGGTCACTGTGGAATCGTCGCCGACGGAACGGTCGATAATGATGCGTCATTACCGCTTCACGTCAAAACAGCCATCTCACAAGCTCGAGCAGGTGCCGACGTCATCGCGCCATCATCGATGATGGACGGATTCGTCGCAGCGATTCGTCAAGGATTAGACGAGAACGGCTTCAGCCATATTCCGGTCATGAGCTATGGTGTTAAATACGCGTCTGCTTATTACGGTCCATTCCGTGATGCAGCGAATTCGGCACCGGGAGAAGGCGACCGGAAAGGTTATCAAATGGATCCAGCAAACCGTCGCGAAGCGTTCCGCGAAGCAACAGCGGACGTCGATCAAGGAGCTGACTTCATGATCGTCAAACCTGCACTTGCGTTCATGGATATCATTCGTGATGTGCGCGAGCGAATCGATCTACCAATCGTTGCGTATAACGTATCGGGTGAGTATGCAATGGTCAAAGCCGCTGCCTTGAACGGCTGGATCGACGAAGAACGAATCGTCCTTGAGACGATGCTTGGCTTTAAACGAGCAGGCGCTGATTTAATCATCACCTATTTCGCAAAAGACATTTGTCGTTACCTGGAGGGGTCGAAATGAGCTTAATTAACCAGAACTCAAAATCAAAAGAAGCATTCGAGCGGGCACTCCCGCTCATGCCAGGTGGTGTCAACAGTCCGGTCCGTGCTTATAAATCGGTCGGGATGACACCGATTTTCGCAGATCATGCGAAAGGATCAAAGCTCTATGATATCGATGGAAAAGAGTATATCGATTATGTCCTGTCATGGGGACCAATGATTCTCGGTCATGCCGATCCAATCGTCACTTCAGCGATCCAAGAACAAGCGACACGTGGCTGGAGCTACGGGACACCAACGGAAATCGAATCAGCGATGGCGGAAGTCGTCATCAGTCGGGTGCCGTCGGTCGAAGTCGTCCGGATGGTCAACTCAGGGACTGAAGCAACGATGGCAGCGCTTCGTCTCGCACGTGGCTACACAGGTCGGACGAAAATCCTCAAGTTCGAAGGCTGTTACCATGGTCACGGTGACTCACTCTTGATTAAAGCAGGTTCAGGTGTCGCGACACTCGGATTACCAGATTCACCAGGCGTTCCGGCGCAAATCGCGAGCATGACGCTGACAGTTCCGTACAACGATTTGGATGCTGTCCGGATCGCGTTTGAAAAACATGGCGACGATATCGCTGGTGTCATCGTCGAACCGGCTGCTGGGAACATGGGCTTCGTGCCACCAGAACCAGGATTCCTCGAAGGCTTACGGGAAATCACGTCAGAAAACGGCGCTTTACTGATCTTTGACGAAGTCATGACCGGTTTCCGTGTCGGATTCCACTGTGCCCAAGGACATTTCGGTGTCACACCGGATATCACGTGTCTCGGTAAAGTCATCGGCGGCGGAATGCCAGTTGGTGCTTACGGTGGACGTCGTGACATCATGGAGCAGATCGCACCACAAGGTCCAATCTATCAAGCAGGTACGTTATCCGGGAACCCACTCGCGATGGCAGCAGGTCTAGCGACATTGACACAATTGAAACCAGAACACTATGCAGAGTTCGACCGGAAAACGAGCCGTTTGTCAGAAGGCTACCTGAACGCTGCGGCGAAGTATAACATTCCGTTGACGACGAACCGTGCAGGCGCGATGTTCGGTGTCTTCTTCACGGATGAGCGCGTCACGAACTTCGAAAAAGCGAAAACATCGAATCTTGAGATGTTCCGTTCGTATTATCAAAAGATGGCGGCGCGTGGTGTCTTCTTACCACCGTCACAATTCGAAGGTCTCTTCCTGTCAATCGCCCACACGGACGAAGACATCGAGCGGACGATCGAAGCCGTCGAATTGACGTTCCAAGAACTCCAAGTTGAATTTGGTCGTTAAGCAGTTCTTGACGATTGCTTGAACTCTCGGCTAAAATAAGTAAAGAAGAAAATGGCAACAGCGATGACGGGAAGAGTAGTCCTGTATTCGTACCGGTGTAGAGAACACATCCTTGGCTGAAAGATGTGACGGGCGAACAGGAGGAAGGTCACCCCACGAGCTGGTATCGTGAGTCTTACGAGCGATATCCGTCCTCCACACGTTACGTGGCTCGAGGGCATCCGATTGTGGATGAACTAAGGTGGTACCGCGGAAAAAAGCAACGGCTTTCTTTCGTCCTTAGCATAGGACGAGAGAAGCCGTTTTTATTATGGACAAAAAGGGAGCGATCAGGATGCAGGAATTATCAATGCCAACGAAGTATGATCCGCAGGCAACGGAAGAAAAATGGTACGACTTTTGGGTGAAAGGTGACTATTTCAAAGCCGATCAGGATCCAGAAAAAGAGCCGTACACGATCGTCATTCCACCACCGAACGTCACAGGTAAATTGCACCTTGGTCACGCGTGGGACACAACGTTACAAGACATGCTGACGCGGATGAAGCGAATGCAAGGGTTCGACGTCCTTTATCTACCAGGAATGGACCATGCTGGTATCGCGACGCAAGCAAAAGTCGAACAAAAACTGCGAGCAGAAGGGAAATCACGTCTTGAAATGGGTCGTGAGAAATTCCTCGAGCAATCTTGGGCATGGAAAGAAGAGTATGCGTCAACGATCCGTGCACAATGGGCAAAACTCGGTCTTGGACTCGATTACTCGCGTGAACGCTTCACGCTCGACGAAGGGTTGTCAGAAGCAGTTCAAGAAGTCTTCGTTAAACTTTACGAAAAAGGCTTGATCTATCGTGGCGAATACATCGTTAACTGGGACCCAGCGACGAAAACAGCGATTTCAGATATCGAGGTCATCTATAAGGATATCGAAGGTGCGTTCTATCACTTCAGCTATCCACTGACGGACGGTTCAGGTCATGTTGAACTAGCGACGACACGTCCTGAGACGATGCTTGGTGATACAGCGATTGCCGTGAACCCGAAGGATGAGCGTTACGCTCACCTCGTCGGAAAAACGATCACGTTACCAATTGTTGGTCGCGAGATTCCGATTGTTGCGGATGAATATGTCGACATGGAGTTCGGTACAGGTGTCGTGAAGATTACACCTGCACACGACCCGAACGACTTCGAAGTCGGTAACCGCCACGAATTACCACGTGTCCTCGTCATGAATGAAGATGGAACGATGAACGAGAACGCAGGGAAATACGAAGGCATGGATCGTTTCGAATGCCGAAAACAAATCGTTGAAGATTTAAAAGCAGAAGGTGTTCTAATCAAAATCGAACCACACTTGCACTCTGTCGGTCACTCGGAGCGTTCAGATGCGATCGTCGAGCCGTATCTCTCATTACAATGGTTCGTCAAAATGGAACCACTCGCGCAAAAAGCGCTCGAGGAACAACAAGGACCAGACAAGGTCAACTTCGTTCCGCAACGCTTTGAGAACACATACGTACGCTGGATGGAAAATATCCGTGACTGGTGTGTCAGCCGTCAACTGTGGTGGGGACATCGCATTCCGGCTTGGTACCATAAAGAAACAGGCGAAGTATACGTTGGCAAGGAAGCACCAGCAGACCTCGAGAACTGGGAGCAAGACAACGATGTTCTCGATACATGGTTCTCTTCAGCCCTTTGGCCGTTCTCAACGATGGGGTGGCCGAACACGGACGCTGCTGATTATCAAAAATACTTCCCGACATCGACACTCGTTACGGGTTATGACATCATCGCTTTCTGGGTCTCACGGATGATCTTCCAATCGTATGAATTCACGGGACAACGTCCATTCCAAGACGTCTTGATCCATGGATTGATTCGTGATTCGGAAGGACGCAAGATGTCGAAATCCCTCGGAAACGGGATCGACCCGATGGATGTCATCGAGAAATACGGTGCTGATTCACTGCGTTGGTTCTTAACGACTGGATCGACACCAGGGAACGATCTCCGCTTCTACTGGGAAAAGATCGAAGCAACATGGAACTTCTCGAACAAACTGTGGAACGCAAGCCGTTTTGCCTTGATGAACATGGATGGTCTAACGTTTGATCAGATCGATTTGACAGGCGAGAAGTCACTCGCAGATAAATGGATTCTGACACGCTTACAGACGACGATTGACGATGTGACGCGTCTGTCGGACAAATATGAGTTTGGTGAAGCGGGACGTATTCTCTATCACTTCATCTGGGAAGACTTCTGTAACTGGTACATCGAGATGGCGAAGTTACCGCTCAACGGGGAAGATGAAGCAGCGAAGCAGACGACGCGTTCGGTTCTTGCCTATACGCTCGACCGGATCATGCGCTTGATGCATCCGTTCATGCCGTTCATCACGGAAGAAATCTGGCAACACTTACCGCATGAAGGTGAGACGATCACACGTGCCGCATGGCCGACACGCGAGGCGTCACTCGACTTCCCGGAAGCTGTTCCAGCATTTGAAGCGGTTCAGAACGTCATCCGTTCGGTTCGTAACATCCGCGCGGAAGTGAACGCACCGATGTCGAAACAGATCCAACTGTTCATCTCGACGAATGACACACGTGTTCAAGACGACTTGTCGTCAAACAGCTCGTACTTGCAAAAGTTCACGAACGCGTCTGAACTCCGGATTGAAGAGCAAATGCCAGCGCCAGAAAAAGCGATGAGTGCGATCGTAACGGGAGCAGAATTGTTCATCCCGCTCGCAGACTTGATCAACATCGAGGAAGAAATCGCGCGCTTGAATAAAGAACTCGTTAAGTATACGAAAGAAGTCGAACGGGTCGAGAAAAAACTCAACAACCCTGGCTTCGTCGGCAAAGCACCAGCACATGTCATTGATGAAGAAAAAGCAAAGGCACTTGATTATACGGAAAAACGTCAAGCTGTCGAAGCACGCATCAACGAACTCTCACACTAATTACAGCAGTGGCTCAAGTCTCCTTGAGCCACTTTTTTTAAAGGAGCGAACAGCATGAGGACGCGAGAAGATGTATTGGATTGGTTATCGAGCTTACTAGCATTCGGCGTCAAACCAGGTCTTGAACGGATGCAGGCGATGTTACTGGAATTACAGATTGACCCGGACGCGATTCCGACGATTCATGTCGCTGGCACGAACGGGAAAGGATCGACGGTTGCGTTCTTACGTGAGATGGGAATTGCGGAAGGATTACGCATCGGGACGTTCACGTCGCCGTATATCATTCAGTTCGAGGAACGGATCATGTTGAATGGGGTACCGATCGCAGAAGATGATCTCGTCGCTGCTGCGATCGCCGTTCAAGCTGCCATCCAGCATATCGATCCGGCACTCGGTACGGTCACTGAGTTCGAGGCATTAACGGGACTTGCTTTCTATTATTTTAATCAGATTCGTCCCGATTTCGTCATTTATGAAGTTGGACTCGGTGGTTTGTATGATTCGACGAACGTCTTCAAGAAGCCGGTCGCGGCGATCATCACGTCGATCGGGCACGATCATCAAGCGATTCTCGGAGATACGCTCCAAGAGATTGCTTTACAGAAGTTCGGGATCATCAAACAAGGGACACCGGTCATCGCCGGAAAACTGCAGGAAGAGCTGACGGTACCGTTAATGGCGTATTGCGGGGACCGAAATGCGACGTTGAAATGGAGTCAGGAAGCGATCATCCGTTACCGTCTGAAAGAGACAGGTACCTGGGCGACATATGATGGGATTCCGGAGACACGTCTTGGTCTAGAAGGTCACCATCAAGTCCATAATGCGGCGAATGCTGTCATCTGTGCGCGGCGACTCGGGTGGTCGAAAGCGGCAATCCGAAAAGGACTACGGGAAGCAAAACATCCGGGACGGTTTGAGATTATCTCACGCAAACCACGAATCATTCTCGATGGTGCCCATAACCCGGAAGGCATCACGGCACTTGTGGAACGGTTAAAAGAGGAATCAAAACCGGTAACGTTACTTTGTTCGATTTTGCGTGACAAAGACCGGACAGCGATGCTAACGCAGTTACGTAGCATTACACCGGATATTTACGAAACGACATTTGATTTCCCGCGAGCGCGGACGATGGATGAGTTGCAAAAGGAAGGCGCTAACGTAACGACGGTCGAAGCATTCTTTGGTCACTTAAGCGCAGATCGAACATATGTCGTGACGGGATCACTTTATTTCATCAGTGAAGTGCGTCAAATGTACACAAACTCTTTTACAAAATAGGGAAAATGCGATTTCGCTCGTTATAATGAAATTGGGGAAGTATAGTCCCGGATTTCAACGAAATGATGAGGAGACGATGAGCGATGAGACAGTGGGTCCGTTTGTTAGTAGCAAGCTTACTGATTTTTTCAAGCTTTACGTATATACATGAACCGCATTCAAAAGCGGCAACAGGGGAAAAGTTCAAGATTTTAGAGATTCGTGATGACTGGTCGACGACGAACCGGATTGATCCGGGAACGACAATCACTTCGTTGTCACTGTTAAAAGAGTTGAATACCAGTCAATACGAAATCAAGATGATGACGGTCAAAGAACTAAATGCGTCTCGTTTTCCACTTGATGGCGCATTTGATGCAATCGTTTTTGATCCATCTATTTTTACTGGAACAGACCGTTATTCGATTACAGTATCTGATACATCCAAAAAACATAATACGAGTAAAATTGAGAATGATATTACGCAGTTAAAAGCGAATGAGATTTTGACGAACTATATTCAAAAAGGATTACCCGTCTTTTTACACGCTGATGTGTTAACACATGCAACGAGTAATTTCACTTCGATTTTTAAGCCAAGCATGACGTCTGGTGCTGCGATTGCCTATACGGATTCAAAACAGGTCGTCTCCCGATTACAATCCGAAAAAATTGAACGACCTCGTTTAAGCAAAGTAGCGGTTTCGCAGGCTGGTCAATCGTTAACATCGGTGGATAAAGCAGCACCGGCTTCACCAGATAAACCAATTGATTTTAATTTTACGCTTGATCAAACTACGGCTAATACACGTGTCCATTTGTATATTGATTTCAATAGTAATGACCAGTTTGAGGAATCTGAAAAGGTCGATGAAAAACCAGCGACGGTTTCTGGCTCCTTGTCCTATCAATTTGATGCACCGAGTTATACAGGACCACGGAACTGGATGATTAAAATCGTAAGTGAAGACGGACTCACAGATTATAAGACAGGAAGCTTCTTGATGAAAGACCAAGTGGCAGAAGCGAAGATTCTACAAGTCACGCGTTCCGGAACGAACGGTTCAATCAACGGTTTTATGAACTCAGGAACTTTACTAAAACAAGATGGGTTATATGATTTCAATGTAGAAGTCATTTCTGCGGACACGTTTAACAAAACATACACGACGAAAAATCTCAATACAGCATACGACATGCTGATTTTTGGTTTTCAAGATTCTTATGGTGCTGCTGCACTCAGTGATCCTGCATCGAATGCCATCCTTGACTTTACGAATACGGGTCAAGGATTGATGTTGACGCACGACACGATCTTCAGACCAGCTCAATCTAGTAAACCAGAGCTGTTCTGGGAAACGAAATTTGCCGATCTCGCTGGTCAAAAGAACTTTACGAATATGGGATATTCAGCACCTCGCAAATCTGGTCAAGCAGTCAAACAAAATGCCGGGGTCATGACTTCCTATCCATTTGCCTTAGCTGATACGGTTGCTATCGCAACGACACACAATCAATACTTTGGTCTAGATCTTGAACAACCGGACTTGATTCCATGGTATAACATCCGTGAAAACAACCTCAGTAGTTCGAATCAGGCTGCCGGAAGAACAATTGGTGATGCGCGCAACCACTATTATATGTATACCAAAGGAAATGTTACGTATTCCGGAGCAGGACATACTTCGAGCTTTAATCAACAACAAGAAAAAGAATTGTTCTCGAACACGATGTATCGCGCATTCATCGGTGCAAACCATAAGCCGCTCATCAAGAACATCTTACCAACGGATAAATCAAGTTACCTCGAGAATGAACCGTTGACGATCTCGTATCAAATCAATGATTACGATCTGCAAGATCGTGAGCTAAAGACACGGATCTATCTTGATAATGAGAAAGTCTTTGAAAACAATAAGTTGAAGAATAACTCGTTCGTCAGTCAATCCTTCGAATCAAAATTAAAAGGTAAAACAAATGTTACGATTCGAATCGAAGCAGAGGATCAGCGGGGAGCTAAGGCAATCGAGACACGGACCGTTCAAGTTGTTCGACCTGCTGTTTCTGCTCCTTTCGTATTATCTCGTTCTATTGATCCGGCTACTATTCTTAATGGTGAGACGGCTGAAATTTCATATACCATTAAAACAACACCGATGAAGCAACAAGAAGCTATTGGGGAGAATGGCTATATCAAAGGGAAATTTTCTGTGACGATGGAAAATATACTGTTCAATGAAAAATTACCGAGTAATTTAGAAGTAGTTTCAACTAGTGGGTTAAAGGATGCTATTATTTCTGGACAGTCTATAAAAGGCTACGCACCAAATATTGAATACGATGAAGCACTTGACGGCATTTACCAAGGGCAGTGGGTAGCTAAACAATCAGAAATAACATTTAAAGTAAAAGTAAAAGCTAAAGAATCTGCGGGCATTTACACGCTCGATAAAAAAGATAATGTGCTAACATCAACTAAAAATGTCTATAAAAATGAAACAAATCGTTCAGATAAACTAACGACAGTAAATAATGATCCACAAGCATTTCCGACACTGGGCTACGCATTGACACCGGCATTTGCGACAAGTGCGAAGATTCCATCCGTCAAGATGGATATCACGACACCATCTTATAAAGTCTTGCCAGAAATTAATCCGACAGGTAGCCAATACGGAACGTTGAAATGGTCAATCGTCGATCCGACGATTGCCTCAATCGATGAAGCAGGAGTCATTAAACCGAAAAAAGTCGGTACGACACAAATCAAATTAGTCGTTCCTGTAGGTAATGGAAAAGAACTCACGACGACATCTAATCTTGTCATCAATGATGTATTTGGTGGACTGATTGTAAGAAACGTACCGGATACACTGTACGTCGGTGAAACGAAATCCATGACGGGACTCGCTTCAATGATTTCAGGAAACGAGACACCGATTCAATGGATCATTACGAATGATTCGCATGTCAAAACGAATGGTTTATCGAAAAACACATTAGATTTGACCGGAAAAACACCGGGAACGATCACAGTTAAAGCTGTCGTTCCGGCAGAAGCAGGAAGTTCAACATATCTTGCTCAATCTACGACGTATACGATTCAAGTGAAGCTACCGGAACTATCGGTCGCTCCAAGTAATCTCGAACTTTGGGTCGGATCAAAACAGGATGTGACGGCAACATTCAAGCCGAACTACCCGTTACCATTTACGACGTCCACGTTGAGTAGTGCGATTGAACTAATACCGACAGCGAACGGTTATACGATCAAAGGTAAGACCGGTACTCCAAATGGAGCTGTCGAAGCATTACTCACGTTGACGGATTTCCCAGATACGGTAGCGAAGACACTCGTTCGAGTCCGTGAGAACCCGACCAGCGTAACAGCTGATGATTTAATCATGACGATGAAGGATGAAAACAAACGACCACTCTTAGGATGGTTCCCGGAAACGACGACTGAACGATTTTACCGGATGGAAGTGACGCAAGGGAAAGAGTACGTCAAAATCGATCCGACGGGCCAAGCGTTGCAACCGTTACGTCCTGGTGTGGCTCGCATTAAAGTCACTGTGCTAAAAGAAAATAAAGATGTGTTGGAAGTCTTGAAAAATGATCAGAAAACACCTTTGAGTACAACATTCAAGGTGACGATTGGTTCAGATTCAGGATCAACCGACTTGGATGGAGATGTATATTAAAAAGTGGGGAAGTTGGATATGAAACGAAAACGCATCGTTGTCATCCTTTTGATCGTGATTTTGACTGGAGTCGGAGTTACAAGTTACGTCATCCAATCGAATCGAAAAACTGAACTAGAACAGGCGTTACGTTCAGAAAAGCCTATGGAATTAGCAACCGCGTTAAAAAGTTCAGACATGTCTACATCGGAAAAAAATCGTTATATTGGTCGTTTTCAAGAGACGCTTGCATTTGAAAAGGCTGAATTGCTATTAGATTCTAAGACATCTCAAAATCAAATGAATTGGTTTTATGCGGCGCGATTTGCTCCTCGGGATACAGTCGCTACTTGGCTTCAAAAAGGAGCAAAGGTAAATCAGTTAAATCAGAAGAAACAATCTGTTCTTCATGTGGCAACAAGTGTGAATCGTTCCAGTGATGCGTATGCTTTACTCGTCAAGCGCGCAACGTCTAAAGATTTGAATCGAATCGATGCGTACGGTCATACCCCTTTGTTTTATGCCACACTTGATCAAAATGAGACAGTCATCGAATTGCTTCTAGGGGCTGGTGCCGATCCGAACTTAGGAAAAGAACGTCCGATCTATGAGACAGTCAAACAAAATCGAAAAGATTTATTTGAATTGTTGAAACAGCACAAGGCAAAGGTAGAAACGAAACAAGTAAAGAAGATCGCAAAAATGTATCGTGCTACGACATTCTAAGCAATGACGGAGAGCCCCTCATCGAGTTGATGAGGGGCTCTTATGATTACTGTTGAATACGTTTTGGTGTTTCGACATACATTTGGACAGAACGATTTAAAGGTAATAAGGAAGTTGGATTTTTCAAAACGGTTGCATCATAGGCCATGCGTAATCGAGAAGCCTCAGCATCCGCAGATTTATTGGCAATCATGAGTCGTTCTAAATCCCTCACATTGGCAGGGAACTGATTCTCTGCTAAATCGAGTTTTCCACGATAGGCGTTTACTTCTAGTTTCCCTTTCGTAAAGATGCCACCACGTACGTTCATCGTCGACCCGACAGAGTAGATCGTATTGATTTGATCGTCATCGCTGTAAAGGAAAGCATTTAAGTCAGGCGTAGTCGTTCGGGGTGTTGAAAATTTATTCACCCGGTTGATGACTAGTGTTCCTTTACTGAGTAGAATTAACGTGTTTTGTTTCGTTGAGGAAGTGAGACCTTGAATATTCGCATCATCGAGACGACTTGTACCTGTCGCATAAATCGTTGTCGCAAAACCAACATTCCCTCGAACGAGAAGGTTACCTAGGACGACAAGCGGCCGTTTGATTTCCAACGGCTGCTCAACGGAATTCAATGAAGAAATTGTCAGATTCCCATTGATGATCAAAGGCTCGAGCGTCTCTTGTACTAAATCATCCGTCAACGTGATCGTGTTATTTGTGTTCGGTGCGGGGCTAATCATCTGTCGTTTCGTATCAAGTGCCGTCAGAAACGGACCTGTTAAGACTGATTGTGGAATAGCCGAGTCCTTTAAGGAGGTAGTAATTTGTGTAATCGGTGTATTCACCGGCAGCTTTAAAAAGACATTCAAAGCGTAGTTGAAGTCGAATGGAACAAGCGCCTCTTTCGTTGAGACGAGGTCCGTTGATCCTTTTGGATCAAAGATGCTAGGGTCA
This sequence comes from Exiguobacterium sp. FSL W8-0210, assembly GCF_038006045.1. NCBI lineage: Bacteria > Bacillati > Bacillota > Bacilli > Caryophanales > Exiguobacterium > Exiguobacterium sp. FSL W8-0210. The sequence continues at coordinate 2,171,329 of NZ_JBBOUK010000001.1, read as the reverse complement.
CAAGATAAATAATCTTCACATTGCAGCAAAGGTAGATTTTTTTCTTGGAACACCCGAATTTGACCAGCGACATAAGGAAGTGCTTGTGTATTCGTGAACGTCCCATTTTCATTATTGTATTTAAAATAAGGAGTAGCGGTTGCCTTTAAAGGATTTCGCGAGAAGATATTACCTTCGATGAAAGGCGCACCTTTAATAATGACTTGGTTATCCGAACCAAGCGTATAGTACAAAAAGCTTGGAATAGCAGACAGATACACGCGTTGGCGATATGTCTTGCGAATCACAGGCTGATCACCCTTTTGTTTCTCGACTGTTGCGGTTAAATCTAATGCTTTAACTCGGATATTCGAGGCGGTCTCGTTTACTTCGACCGTGACACTCGGAACGATGGATTTTAAAGGTAAGACGATTGCACTATTTAAATTACTGAATAGTGCTTGTGAAGATGTCGTAGGTGAAGTCCCAGTCGTCTTGACGACGATTTGCTGTAATGCAGCAACGGCTTTATCTAAGTCATTTTGAGTGGATGTCTCGACATCGATATCCGTTTCACGAATCTCAGTTAATCGTGTGGACTGTAGACTGATACCAATCGTGGCTACGGCAAGAACGGAAAGTACCGTTAGCGTGACGAGTACGAATAATAAAGTGTAGCCTTGTTCAGATTTACGCATGATTAGTTCCTTTCTGAATTAAAATCCAATCGTACTCGTGAAGGTCTGTACTTCTTCTTGATCAGTTGACTGGATTCGAGTCGTGATGGTCAAAATACCATGGATGACATAACGACCAGGATACGTACTTCCGGTGATCGTTTGATATTCAGGACTAGATAATGTGAAGGTTTGAAAAAGTTCGGATTGCTCATCGATTGATTGTGGCTCTGACGTATAGACGAGTTTATCGCCTTGTTGCTGTTCGGTCAGGAATGTATATGTAACAGGCTTCACGGTAGATGCGGATGCTGAAGCTTCTTCTGTTGCATTGAACGGTTGAAATCCACTAGCTCGTTCAAGTAATCCCGTCTCATTGTTCAGCGTAGGCAACGTTCTTTTATAAAAAGAGAGTGTTTTGGATTCATCGATGCGAATCGCATCAAAGCCACTGACCTCATTTAAAATGATACCGATCCGACTATCCGCTTCACTACGTAATTCACTAATGATACCAGTTGCTCGAAAACTTTTCGTTCCGGAAATGAATACCGTCAAGATGACAGCACTGAAAATAGAAGCAACGACGATCGAGACAAGTAGTTCGACGAGTGTGAATCCTTCACTTTGTTGTTGGAAAACTTTGGTTGAGCGTCGCATTCGTAATCGATCCTTTCAAAGTCGTAATCGGTTCAGTCGTTCCTTCTACATACACATATACATAAAGATCGAGCAGATTCGGATTCACTTCACCTTCCATTTTATGAGGTGTCACACTGTACTTCACATCAAATGAAATATTGTTGATTTCAGGATCAGTAAAAATTGACGTGCAAATAGCCGATACACCACAAGAAGGAGTGGCGGGTTCTGGAATCACATAATTTCCATTCAGATAAACGGCTTTCAGTGCTTCTTGAGATAATGAAACGAAAGAAAAGGCTTCATTCGTTGTCGCTTCAATCGCTTCTCGCTTTATGTAAGAAGTAGCATTTTTAGCTAAATAGTTCGCAAACGTCAATTCCGTGCTAGTGCGTGATGCTGAAAGAGATTGCGAAAAGATACTGATCAATGAGACAGAGATAATCGACAGAATCGTAATACTGACAAGGACCTCGATTAATGAAAATCCATCTTGTTTGTGTTGCATATGCTCACCTCTTCATTTCTATCGGAAAAAACATCAATTGGATGAAGTTCAAAAACCTACAGACATTCACAGTTAGAGAAAAGAATTGTCAGGATAGACTTATGTTTCATCATGATATTCATTATAATGGAAATACTAGGCACCTGAAATGATTAATTCATACAGAAAGGAAACAGATGATGCTCAATACAAAGCGTTTTGCTGTACATACACTTTTACTCGTCTTACTCGTGGTTTTGATTTATGTGCCATCGTTCGCCTTAATTTCCTTTACCGGAAAGGCGACTGAACAGACGACTTTTTCTGAAACGGCTAAAGTTGGATCTGTTCCTGTAAGTGGGATGAGCCGTAAAGAAGCTGAATCCGCAGTCCAAAAAGCGATTACGGAATGGTCCAAAAAAACACCGTTGACGACGGGTACAGGAGAAGAAACGTTACCGGTACCAACTGAATTGGTGACATTTGATTCTGAGGAATCTGTAAAAAAAGCGTCTCTGAAAACGGGAGGAGACTTAATTCTCTCAATCGATGACGAAATGCTACAAAGTTTTCTATCTACACAACCTGTCAGCTATTCACAAGAGCAAACGGAAGCGTTTAAAACATGGTTAACGAATACAAGCAAGACATTAGCTGAAGGGAATTTTGATCCTTCACAAACGTCAGAGTCGTCTGCTGAAGGTGAGGTCGTATCAAGTATCACGTTTTCAACACGTTCAGCAACAGAAGAACAGATGATTACAGGCATGGCAAACGTCGAAATCAAGCCAGATCAATTAATGAATGTGAAAACGTATGGTATGGATCCAATCGCTGCTTCTTACGTTGGAAGTAAATTATACGAATTGTTCGCAAAAACACCATTTGAAATCGTGGAACGTATGCCACATGCGACGCTTCCTGATGATATTACACTAGGTTACGATGTCAAAATTGACGAAAAAACAGATTTTGCTGTTCGAAATACGCAAGCATCAGTTTATCGCCTCGTCGCTACGCAAGAGGGAAGCGACGTAACGATTGAACTACGCGGAGCCCCAATAAAAGAGGCAGTGACTGTTGTGATGGAAGGAGAAAAGACAATTCCATTTAGAACCATTACTCGTTACTCAGCCACTCTTTCAGCCGGGACGACAAACGATACACAAGCCGGTGAAGAAGGAAAATCGATTGAAGTCTACCGTGTAATGAAAACAGCTAAAGGAGAGAAGAAAAAGCTACTTTCCTTAGATTTTTATGCGGCGGTCCCAGCTGTCATTACAAAGAGTAGTCAAGAAGAACAAGCGCCTGTCGTGGTTCCACCAACCGAAGAAACACCATCTGAGGACGGAACGGATTCTGAAACGCCGGATGAATCGAACCCTGAGGATTCGCAAATGGACGGTACGGTCGAAACGCCAGATTCTCCTACTTCCCCAGATAGTCCAGAATCACCAACGGTACCAGACGAGGACAATCAAGGGGATCCGGCTTCACCAGTAGACGATGAATCGACAGGTAAAGCGGTCGGTTAAACGAGGAGGGAAGAGTATGAATTGGACGACGATTGCAATTGAACTTGGAATCATCATCGGACTTGCGACAATCATTTGTGGATTGATGTTTGCGGTGACGATTCCATATGTAACCTCGATTCAGGCGAAGTCAGTATTATCCATCGCAGCGATTATCATGGTGACACTGATCTATTTTAGTGTTCAGTTGGATTGGATTAGTAATCCCTTAGTAGCGATCGGGATGGTATTACTGTGTGTCGTAACGGGAGGCGTTACGAGTCTGATTGATGAAAAGAAACAAAAGCGAACTGTAATGATTGAAGACGAATCATGGCATGCGGAAGGATGACGGACTAAATGGCGATGAAGCGAAAACGACTCGGTGAAATGTTAATCGAAGAGAGTTTAGTGACAGAGAGTCAAATCGATGAGGCACTTTCTGTAAAACGACCAACTGAAAAATTGGGTGACGCGTTACTCCGCCTCGGTCATTTGACGGAACAACAATTACTAGAAGCGCTCCATCATCAGTTAAAGATTCCGATCATTCAACTGTATAATTATCCGGTCGATGTCGCGGTGACGAAATTGATTTCAAAAGAGTTAGCACAGCGGCATACGTTAGTTCCGGTCTACCGTGAAGGAAATCGTTTATTTATTGCCATGGCGGATCCGATGGACTTGATTGCAATCGATGATTTACGGATGCAGACGGGTCTAGTGATTGACGTAGGTATTGCGACACGGGACGAAATCAGACGAACGATTTTGAAGTATTATGATATCGATTCATCGTTGCGCGATTTGTTGGAGTCAGATGATATGACGGAGATGGACCAGTCGCGCGACGTGGTGACACGTGAAGATGCGCCAATCATTCGTCTCGTTAATCAAATCTTAGAAAATGCGATTGCACAACGGGCATCCGATATTCATATGGATCCCCAGGAAACATCGATGACGATTCGAATTCGAATCGATGGAGAACTTCGAACGGAAAATAATTATCCGAAGCAGATTCAAAGCATTTTAACGACACGAATCAAGGTCATGAGTGAGCTTGATATTACGGAATCCCGGTTACCGCAAGATGGGCGAATCAAATATGTCTTTAATGGACTAGCTTACGACTTCCGTGTTTCTACACTACCTACCGTATACGGGGAAAAAGTCGTTATTCGAATTTTGGATAGTTCCAATTCGAATATTTCCATCTCTAAAATTGGTTTTAGCTCACGGAATGAATCACAGTTCCGAGAAATGTTAAAACGACCGAACGGTATTATTTTGATTACCGGGCCAACCGGTTCAGGGAAATCATCGACATTGTATGCAGCCTTAAATGAGTTGAATGATGAGTCACGCAATATCATCACCGTCGAAGATCCGGTTGAGTACCAGGTCGATGGCATCAATCAGGTCCAAGTGAATGCGAAGATCGGTTTGACATTTGCGAGTGGTCTCCGATCGATTCTCCGTCAGGATCCGAACGTCGTCATGGTCGGTGAGATTCGCGATATTGAAACAGCAGAAATATCGATCCGTGCTTCTTTGACGGGACACTTAGTTCTATCCACGCTCCATACGAATTCAGCAGTTAGTTCAATTACACGGTTGATCGATATGGGCGTTGAATCATTTCTCGTCGCAGCTTCACTTAGCGGATTGATCGCACAACGACTCGTCCGCCGTGTTTGTCGGGACTGCGGAGAAGCCCACTCGTTATCAACGCGGGAACACGAGCTGTTTGATCAAGAAGGAATCGAAGCGACGACTGTCATGCGAGGTCGTGGCTGCTCATCTTGTAATATGACCGGATATCGAGGTCGTGTCGCGATTCAGGAAGTCATCATGATTGACGAAGTCTTACGGCGCATGATCATGAACCAGTCGACGGAAAGTGACATCACAGCGTACGTTAAATCGCAAGGACAACGTTTCCTTCTAGCTGATGGTCTATCGAAAGTAGCTGATGGTATCACGACGACAGAAGAAATTTTACGGACGGTGATTTCAGAATGAATCAAACGATGGAACGTGCCCAAATCGAAGATATTCTTCGTTCCTCGAAGGAACGAGGGGCATCCGATGTTCATTTGACTGCCGGATCCCCTCCTGTGTTTCGGATCAATGGAACACTGACACCATATGGATCCGAGAAGATGAAACCAGTCATCATTGACGGGTTCGTTCGTTCGTTGATCACGGAAGACATGTATCAGCAACTGAAGCAGGATCGAGATATTGATTTTTCGTTTGGTGTGACAGGTGTAGCACGATATCGGGTCAATTGTTTTTATCAGCGAGGCGCATTATCGATGGCCTTTCGAACGATCCCGACAGAAGTGCCTTCGCTTGAACAGTTAGGACTTCCTCCAGTCATCAAGCGATTTTTGACGAAGCCACATGGTCTCATCCTTGTCACGGGTCCAACAGGTTCCGGGAAGTCGACGACGCTTGCTGCGATGATTAACGAAATCAATCAAACAATGTATAAACGGATCATCACACTGGAAGACCCGATTGAATACTTACATAGTCATCGAAAGAGCTTAATTGATCAACGGGAGATTGGAATTGATGCGCCACGTTTTTCGACAGGATTGCGCTCAGCGCTTCGCCAAGATCCGGATGTGATTTTACTGGGAGAAATGCGTGACCTTGAGACGATTGCTACCGCGGTAACGGCTGCTGAAACCGGTCATCTTGTCTTTGCGACGGTGCATACGGCAACAGCAGCTTCAACGGTCAGTCGCATCATCGATGTATTTCCGTCGGAGCAACAAGATCAGATTCGGGCACAGTTAGCGAACGTCCTAGCAGGTGTCATCTCACAACGACTCATGCCACGATCGGATGGGACAGGACGTGTTGCGGCTTTAGAAATCATGGTTGATACACCAGCTGTCTCCAACTTGATTCGGACGGGTAAAGAATATCAGATTCAATCCGTTTTACAGACGGGTAAACAATATGGCATGCAAACGATGCAGATGGCTTTACAAGATTTGGTCAGCCGCGGTTTGATTCCGGCATCTGCTGCAACACCATACATATCGGGGTGAAGGGATGGCAGTATTCATTTACGAAGGTCGAACGATGGCCGGAAAACGAAAAAAAGGCAAGATCACTGCCCTGACGAAGCGAGAGGCGGCAGAACGTCTTCGGACGGATCAAATTGCCGTCACATTGCTTGAGAAGCAAGAATCAAAAGGGTTAAATACCGAGATTACGTTTTTAAGTGCTAAACCGAAGATTGAACACCTCGTCATGTATGCGCGGCAGTTTGCAACGCTCGTTCGATCGGGTGTTTCGATTGTTAGAGCAACAGAAATTCTACGTAAACAAACAGAATCAAAACCACTCGAGCGAGCGCTTGTCGAGGTAGAAGATGACTTGCGTAGTGGGATTCAGTTTTCCCAGGCAATCGAAAAACATCCTCGTGTATTTGATACGTTTTTCGTTAGTATGGCGATGGCGGGAGAAGCGAGTGGTAATCTCGAAGAGGCGCTAGATAATATCGTGACGCAGCTGCAAAAACAATATGAGATCAAACGAAAAGTCATTTCGGCCTTAATCTATCCGGCGGTCGTATCGCTTGTCGCGATCGGCGTCGTTGTCTTCCTGATGATGAATGTCGTACCGACGTTCGCTTCGATCTTTGATCAGTTAGGCAGTGAGTTGCCACTGATCACGAAACTCGTCGTCGCTGTCTCCGACTTTTTTGTCGCCTATTGGTGGGTGCTTCTATTGATTGCATTTGGCTTAATCGGACTGTTGTATTTTAACCTCAAGAATGAGCGACAGCGTCTCTTTTTTGACCGTTTCTTGTTAATGATTCCAGTCTTCGGACCGCTGATTCAAAAATCACAAATCGCGCTGATGACACGTGGTCTATCTGTATTGCTCAATGCGTCAGTACCGATTTTAGCTTCGCTTGATATTACTGAACGAATCGTTACGAATCGGATCATTCGTAAAGGGATCGCAGGTGCGAATGAAGCGATGTCGCGCGGTATTCCGATGCACGAACCACTAGAGCGAAACAAGTACTTTCCACCGCTCGTCACACAGATGATTGCGATTGGGGAAGAGTCAGGTCGTCTCGATTCGATGCTGACGGAAGTCGCGAACTTCTACGAAACCGAAGTGGAAACGACGACGGATCGTTTGAAATCGATCATCGAACCATTATTAATTGTTGTATTAGCCGCAATCGTTGGTGTCATTGTCATTGCCGTCGTTGTACCAATGTTTAAGATTTATTCCGATATTCAAGCAAGTTGACAATTGTAAAAACATTTACCTGTTGTTAAAAAAAGACATAAACTACAAAAAATGTGGTGCTACTATAATAGTATTCGTTTGGATAGTAAGTCTTACTAACCAAGAACAGTAAAAAGCACTAGGGAGGCATAATGAAATGATCGAACGGTTAAAAGAAATCTGGTTAGATGCAAAACAAATGCGTGATGAGCGCGGACTGACATTGATCGAGTTACTTGTCGTCGTCGTTATCTTAGGTATCATCGCAGCAATCGCTGTCGTCGCAATCGGTGGATTGATTGAGAACTCACGTAAAGATGCAGTTGTTTCGGATGCGAAGCAATTGGTATCTGCTGCGAAGTTATATACTTCTTCGAATCCGATCAAAGCAGGGGAAACGGTTGTAATGGGAATTGAGAAAGCTGGAAAGAAATTTGCTACAACTGACGGTGTAGTGCTCGATAAATATATCGATAGCATGGAGGACCCATTCGATTCTCCTAAACCATATAAAGATGCATTTGTATCTGTAACAGAAACTGGTGGGAAGTATACTTACTCTGTAACCCTTAAAGGTGAGGAAGATTACTTTGCAAATAAAGGTCCATCTGAACTAAAACGTTGGTAATCGTCCCCCCTCCTCGGGGGTTTTTTTCTGAAGTTTTTTGAAAGGGAGGTCGTGTCATGACGATTGTCTTCACGGTATATTTTTTCTTGCTAGGTTTATTGATCACATCGTTTACGAATGTCGTCGGTTTGCGTGTTCCGGTCGGGGAGTCGATCGTTCATCCACGTTCCCATTGTCCGACCTGTGGACATGTGCTTGGACCACTCGAACTGACGCCAATACTCGGATATGTAGTACTCGGTGGGAAGTGTCGTTCCTGTGGACAGGCGATTTCAATCAAGTATCCAGCGCTTGAACTACTCGGTGGAATGCTCTATGCGTATGCCTTTTGGCAGTTCGGTTGGTCGATGGAACTTGCGTTGACACTCACTCTAACTAGTCTCTTGTTTATTCTTACGATGTCTGATCTTGCCTATATGCTCATACCGAATAAAATTTTACTGTTCTTTTTACCAATTGCCTTGATTGTGCGCTACCTTTCTCCACTTGAAAACTGGTATAATCCAATTATTGGAGGAATTGTCGGATTCGTTCTATTGTTCGTCATTTTTCTTGCATCACGACGCGGTATGGGAGCGGGAGATGTCAAGCTCTTCGGTTTACTCGGGATTTTCCTTGGACCGCTTCACGTCGTCATCGCGTTGTTTGTTTCAGCATTTGTTGGTTCAGTGATCGGGCTGACGCTACTCGGAACGGGACGCGTCAGACGAAAACAACCGATACCATTCGTTCCCTCCATTGCGATCGGGACATTACTTACATATTATTTTGCGGATGATTGGGTGTCGTGGTACCTCGATTTACTGCTTTAAGAAAGGAAGAACGTACATATGACGCAACGGCGTAAAGGTACATATGTTTATTTTAATTTTACGGACGTCGCTATTTTTGGTGCGGTTGTCAAAAAAGGGGTCTTGAAACGACGTGCTGTCGTATCTCTTCCAGCAGGTACGTTACAGGGTGGATGGCTTCAACCGGAAGCGTCGCTCGATCTGATTTTTGATAGTCTATTGACGAAGTTGAAAGTTCCTCGCGGATCTAAAGCCGTTCTTGCGCTGGATGGTTCACTCGTCCTTGCGCGGAAACTCGATATTCCGGAGACGATTGCGACGAATCAGATCCGGGGTTATCTATTCATGGAGATTGGTCATAGCATTGTCCTTCCTTTTGAAGAACCATACTTCGACTACACTGTCCTTGAAGACGGTGAAAAGCGTGAAATCATGCTGTATGCGGCACCGAACGAAGCACTGAAACAATATACGCAATTGTTTAAACAAAAGCATCTTCGATTAGTGGCAGCGGAACCGCAACCACTGTCTACCTACTTCGGTCTTGAAGCGCATTATCCAGCAGCAGATACCGATACGCTACTGATTTGGAATGCAAACGCAACGAACCATCAATTGATTATCATCGAAGACCGTGTGCCACGCCTGATTCGCTCAGTGGATACGTTTTCGGCAGATGCTTGGGATGTAGACGTGATCGAGGATCAATTGCATTATCGCTATCGATCGGATGATCAGACAGTTGAACTCGTCTTGGATGAAATGCTGTTAGAATTTTCGCGTGTGCTAGACTTTTACCGTTTCTCGCTCGCTCGAGAAAGTCGCGAAATCAAGACAGTTGTCCTTGCGGGAGACTTCCCGTTTCGAGATGAATTAGCGACACGATTCCGAACGAACTTTGATCTTCAGTTAGATGAAGTACCGGACATGATGACAATCGATAGTCAATCGGTTCCACGCATTTACTTACCGATCGTTGGTCTAGCCACTGCGCGACCAGATCGTATCAACCTTTTACCGGAAAGTGACGAGGCACCGAAATATCCGCTTGTCGCTTCGCTGATTTTATTATTATTTGGTGGATTGATTGGTGGTTATTTATATTGGCAAACGGATCAGTTCGCTAACCGAGTGGAATCCGTAGACGATCAGATTCAAATCGTCCGACAATTACAATCCGAATCCGATCAGTCGTCTAAACAAGAAGTCGTTCAATTGAAACAGACGGTCGAGTCGCTAGAAGAAGCACCTAAGCCAGCTGTTCCAACACTTGAGCGGATCACACGTTACTTACCGGAACGCGGGTACATTCTTCAGTACGCATATGAAGCGGATGATACCGTTGCTATGACGGCTCAGTTTGAGACACTCGATGAGCTGAATGATTTTTACCGAGAGTTGCTGACCGATAAAGTGTTCTCCGGTACGACGCTGGCAAGCGTGACGACAAAAACGATGAATGAAAAAACGGATGTCGTGACAACGACAACGGTTGATCCGGCGACCGGTCAAGAGATTCCAACGACGGAAATTACTCCGAATGATGACACGAAGACAGAAGAACCGCGATATATCGGTCAGTTTTCTATGAATGTCAATCCTGAGGAGGTTGTTAAGGGAGAGACCAATGAGGCAGACCCGGCAGTACCGAAAGAAGATAAGCCATCTGAGCCAGAAATTGAAGGGGACGGTCAAACACCGGATGATCCTTCAGGAGAAGTCATCTCGACAGAAGTTGAGGAGGTGCCTGAAAATTGAAGCGATATAGTAGCTACCTCCTTCTCTTTTTATCAATCCTCATCGTTTTAGGTGGCATTGGGTATTTTGGATATACGACGTATATGACACATCAAACCTTGCAACAAAAAGAAGCGACACTCAAGCGAGAACAAATGGCGTTAGAGCAAGCAAAAGCAAATGAGCAAAAAGTGGACGTGGCAGAATCGAGTTTCCTACAGCAAAAAGTTCCGGTGACGGCATCGAATGATGATGTCATCGATGCGATCAACGCAGCAAGTCAGATTGCTGGAGTAAAAGTGCAGTCGATTACTTTCGGTCAATCGACAGAGACGACACCACAATCTCCCGTAACGTCAACACCAGCTGTTGATGGAGCGATGGCGACCGAATCGGATCAAGCGACAACGCCTACAGCGACTACTCCCGCAGCAAATGCGACACCGTTACCAGCTTCTTTGACGATTGAAGCACCGTCATATCTTGAATTGATGGCCTTCTTGAAACAAATTGAGCGAACAGATCGCATTACGATTCTTCGCCAGATTCAGTTGACTGGTCCAGAAGAACAAGGACCTGGCGGTGGCGCAATTCAATTGGAAAACGAAATGCTATCTTTCACAGTCGAAATTGAATCGTATTACCGTCCGGATTTAACGAAGTTGACGCCTGATAAACAGACGCCGCTTAAAGAAAAAACACCAAAGTCAGATCCATTTGTCGATGTGACAGGAAATTAAGATGAGTTTGGCGGTTCCTACTCTGTTAGGGACCGCTTGTTTTTTGTTAGACTATACGATGACTCGAATTATCCGATTCGAAATTAACGGGAAAGAACGTGATACTAATGGTAACGCAACCACACTTGATCCTTGCCTCGGCTTCACCACGCCGGACGGAACTTCTGAAGCAAATTGGAATCCCTCACGAAGTCGTACCTGCGAATGTCGTCGAAGAGGCACCATTTCCGATGTCACCGCATGAATACGTCCGTTATCTATCGCAAAAGAAAGCGCGAGCGATTACGATAGACGGCGTCATTTTGGCTGCGGATACGGTCGTCGCGATTGATGACATGATTCTTGAGAAGCCAGCAAATAGTTCTGAGGCACGGGCGATGCTTGCGCGTCTGTCAGGACGCGCTCATGAGGTCGTGACAGGCGTGACGATTCGCTTTGGTGAAAAGGAGGAGACGTTCGACGTGACGACACACGTTCGTTTTGGTGCATTGTTAAACGAGTGGATCGAAGGGTATATCGCGACGAACGAGCCTTACGATAAAGCGGGTGGCTATGGTATCCAAGCGATGGGAGGGCTATTCGTCGAGGCGATTGAGGGCGATTATTATAATGTCGTTGGATTGCCCATACACGAGATCACGAAACGTCTCGCGTCGTTTAAAATCAAGCCGATGTTTGCGTAATTCTGAAACAGAGAGGTCGGATGCTGTGATTGAATGGCCGAAGGATATGGTTCAGTTGAAAGGCTTGGCACAAGCGACGACAGTCGAACTGCTCGCGTGTCTTGTCCGAAGTGGGACACGGGACCGGACCCCGCTTGAAATCGCGGAAGAATTACTGCATATCTATCCTTCGCTGATCGAACTCGAAGCGGCTGGAGTCGGAGGACTCGAAAAAGCACCAGGGGTCGGAAAGGCGAAGGCATTACAAATCATGGCGGGACTGGAACTGGGTCGTCGTCTCGTCACGGAACCGAAGTGGGTGCGACCAACGATTCGTTCACCGGAAGACGCAGCGGAGCTGTTGTTAGAAGAGATGCGTCTTTATCAACAAGAACACTTCATCTGTCTGTATTTGAATACGAAAAATGAGGTCGTTTCGAAAAAGACGTTATTCATTGGAGGATTGAACACGTCGATCGTCCACCCGCGTGACGTCTTCCGGGAAGCGATTCGTTGTTCGGCTGCGAATTTCATCGCTGTGCATAATCATCCGTCGGGTGATCCGACACCGAGTCGAGAGGATATCGAGGTATCAGAGCGGCTCGTTGAGGCAGGACGGCTCATTGGAATCAGTTGTCTTGACCACATCATCATCGGGCACGGACAATTTATTAGTATGAAACAGCGCGGATTTATGTAAGAATAACGTCTGAAGGGAAAGTTTCGTTTCTTTCCATCAGACGTTTTTTTGTGTGTTTTCTAAGGCGAACTGTAAACAAGCTGTAACGTTTTAACGCTTTCCAATGAAGGCTTTTCCGTTATAATTAGTGAAGTGTATTCTCAGAGAGGGGTTTTTTGAATAATGTTTGGATCATTCAGCCGTGAAATCGGCATTGACTTAGGTACGGCTAACACGCTCGTGTATGTAAAGGGGCAAGGAATCGTCGTCCGCGAACCGTCCGTCGTCGCTTTCCGTACGGATACAGGAAAAATTGAAGCGGTCGGTAACGCAGCGAAAAACATGATCGGTCGTACGCCGGGTAACGTGACAGCACGACGCCCGATGAAAGACGGGGTTATCGCGGATTATGAGACAACCGCTACGATGATCAAATACTTCATGGATCAAGCTTCGAAGAAAAAAGGTTTGTTCTCTTCAAAAACAAACGTCATGATCTGTGTACCAAGTGGGATTACATCGGTCGAAAAACGTGCGGTTGAAGATGCAGCGAAACTTGCGGGAGCGCGTGAAGCGTACACGATTGAAGAACCATTTGCAGCAGCAATCGGTGCAGGTCTTCCGGTTTCAGAACCAACAGGCTCGATGGTCGTTGATATCGGTGGTGGTACGACGGAAGTTGCTGTTATCTCACTCGGTGGTATCGTCACGAGTCAATCGATTCGTGTCGGTGGAGACGAGATGGATGAATCCATCATTCGTTACATCAAGTCGAAGTACAACCTGATGATCGGGGAGCGGACAGCTGAGACGTTGAAAATGACAATCGGTTACGCACGCATCGATGAAGAATCAGAAAATGAAACGATGGAGATCCGTGGACGCGATCTCGTGACAGGTCTTCCAAAACAGATTGAAGTCACAAGTGCCGAAATTTGTGATGCACTTTCAGATACGGTCGATGCGATTCTTGCGGGTGTCAAGCACACGCTTGAGCAGACACCTCCTGAATTATCAGCAGACGTCATGGACCGCGGTATCGTTCTGACTGGCGGTGGGGCTCTCTTAAAGAACCTCGATGCTGTCATCGAAGACGAAACACGTATTTTGACACTCGTTGCAGAAAATGCACTCGATTGTGTCGCAATCGGTACAGGAAAATCACTCGAGATGATGAATGTCCTTCGTTCGAAATCAGGCATCTCGCAAAAAAGATAAGGATGGGATGAGCGATGAAGCGATTTTTAAACAATCGAAAACTGCTCATCACACTCCTTAGTTTTCTCCTTTTGGTGATTTTGATCGGCATTTCGCTGCAAGGGCGTAACCAATCCCACTGGTATCAAAGCTTCGTGCGTGATACCGCGGGCGTCGGTCAACGCCTTTTCGCGACACCGATTGGCTGGATTGATGATACGGTCACTTCGATTAGAGAAGTGCGTGACGTTTACAAAGAGAACGAACACTTGAAATCACGATTGAATGACTATGCTGGTAATGCGGTCAAAGTCCGTGATCTTGAGCGTGAGAATAAAGAATTGAAGGATATGCTCGACCTGAACGGATCGATCCGCGACTACAAGTTGTTACCGGCAGAGATGATTGGTCGGACGGCATCTGAATGGCAACGGTTCGTGACGATCAACATCGGTGAACAAAAGGGTGTCAAGGCGAACATGGCCGTTGTAACAGCAGACGGACTAATTGGTCGCGTCATCCAAGCGAGCGCCTATACGTCTCTCGTACAGTTGATGTCGGATACGAGTCGCACGAATAACGTCTCGGCAACGGCTGACGATACGAAGGGAAAAGGTGTTTTCGGTACGATCGAGGGGTTTGATGAAGAAACGAAATTACTCAAGTTCACGAAAATTCCGAACGACGCGAAGCTGAAAAAAGGGCAGACCGTCACGACGTCAGGTCTTGGTGGAAAGTATCCGAGTGGGATCGTCATCGGAAAAATCACGGAAGTGAAATCCGATCAGTATGGGGCTTCAAAAATCGCATACGTCAAACCGGCAGCAGACTTCGAACAGTTCGGTCATGTCTTCGTGATTGAACGCGAAGCGAAGGAACCTTTCGCTGAGACCGATAAGGGAGGGGACACTCGTGAATAACGTTAAGTTGTTTTTCGCCGTGTTCCTTCTTTTCATCTTGGAAGGAACGCTGTTCGCAGGACCTCTTGGAGATGGATCGCCATATGTCATTCATGCGACATTGATCGGATTGATGTTCCTTGGTCGATATGGAAAACTCGAACAGGCACTCGGATTCGGACTCGTCTTCGGATTGTTGTATGATTTCGTCTATTCGGATATCATCGGCATTTACTTATTTGCGTTATCCGCCATTCCGCTTTTTAGTAGCTTCGTGCTAAAATATGTAAAGGAGAACGTATTGACGATTCTTGTCACGTTCACGTTCAGTGCCATTTTGTATGAACTCGATATATATTTCTTCACGGCTTCGGTCGTGGGTGTCGGAGTCTCCTTCCAGGAACTCGCGACACAGATCATTCCAAGGAGTCTGGTTGCGCAGTTGATCGGGATCATCATCCTGTATTATCCGATGACCCGACTCGTGCAGTCGACCCTTGACGAGAAAAGAGGATGAGTCATGATTGAGCGTAAACGTTATGTAACGATGAAAGGTCATCGTGGTGGCCTCGCCGTCTATGTGAATGAAAGGTGCAGTGTGGATGAATTTCTTGACGATTTAGAGTTGACGCTTGCGGACAAATCCGTCGAGAACGGACGCGCCGTACCGATCACCTTCTTCTTCGGTCGACGTTATGTCGATGAAGGGGTGTTGACGGCCGTCGAATCTATCGTCGCGCGACATGATTCCTTCTCTTTCAAAGGTTATGACAGTGAGTGCATCACGAAGGACGAGGCAAAAGCCTTGTACGGAGAGCGAACGTTCCACTATTTCGGTGGCACGGCACGCAGTGGGCACGTATTAGACGTCGAAGGCTCGATCGTCATCATCGGAGATATCAATCCGGGAGCGGTCGTCCATGCGACAGGAAGTATCTATTGTCTCGGTGCGTTACGGGGGACCGTTCATGCCGGGAAAGGTGGCAATACGGAAGCCGTCATCGCGGCGAGCGTGTTGCAACCGAAGTGGATTGCGGTCGCTGGCACCGTCCATGAGGAACCGGAGGACGCACCGATTCCTGCTCTCGATATGGGTTGTGCATTTTTAGGTGAAGACGGGGTCGAATTCTCCCGCCTTCAAACCGTTCCGCTCGCGCGGATGGATCAGTTTGCGATTGATAGTGAAAGAGGGTGACGGATATGGAACAAGTGAAAGAACAGGTACATATGGAGGCGAAGACGAACATGGGACGCGCCATCGTCGTCACATCCGGTAAAGGTGGTGTCGGTAAGACAACGACGACTGCGAACATCGGAACAGCACTTGCATTGATGGGACATTCCGTTTGTCTCGTCGATACGGATATCGGGTTACGCAATCTGGATATCGTGCTTGGTCTCGATAACCGGAGTATCTATAACATCGTTGACGTCGTGACGGGGCAATGTAAGTTGCACCAAGCGCTCGTCCGCGATAAACGTTTTGAAGAGATGTATCTGTTGCCTGCTGCTCAATCAAAGGATAAGTCCTCCGTCACACCCGAACAGGTGAAGGCAATCATCGATACACTGAAACTTGAATACGACTTCGTTTTGATCGACTGCCCTGCCGGAATCGAACAAGGCTTCATGAATGCAATCGCAGGAGCCGATGAAGCCGTCGTCGTGACGACACCGGAAAAAGCAGCCGTTCAGGATGCGGACCGGATCATCGGGATGCTCGAGCGCTCAGAACGTAACATCGTTCCGAAACTCGTCATTAATCGGGTGCGGTCACACATGATGGCATCAGGTGATATGCTCGACATCGATGAGATCATGCGTATTCTTTCGATTGATCTACTTGGTCTGATCATCGATGATGAAGAAGTCATCGCCGCTTCCCACCGTGGTGTGCCTGTGACGATGAATCCAGATAACCGGGCTGGACTCGGATACCGAAACATCGCCCGCCGGATTCTTGGAGAATCCGTGCCACTGCTTGATTTAAACGAACAACCGCAAAAAGGCTTCTTCGTCAAATTGAAGAAGATGCTTGGGATGAAATAAGAATGGGAAATTAGACTAGGACGACAGCGTCGTGCCTAGTCTAATTTTTTTGGAGGGATCAGTATGCGATGGATTAGTGAACAGACCGCTTCGCTTGAACGATTAGCATTGGTCGAAGGCGGTCGATTGATTGAATATCATGAACGGATGCGTGACGAGATCCGGGTCGGCACATTCGTCTATGCAAAGGTCGATCGGTTGCATCCGACGCTCGGGGCAGCCTTTTTGATCGCGACTGACGGTACACCGCTTTATTTACCGCTAAATGAGACGGTGGAAGCACTTCGCCGCTATCCGGACGTACCAACGATTGGACAAGCCGTCCAGGTCGGACAGACGTTACTTGTCCAGGTCGTCAAGGAAGGGGTCGCACCAAAACAACACAAAGTGACGCAGAACATCACCTATGGTGGACGTTATCTCGTTTATTTCCCGTATGGTCGTCGCGTCCGTTTCAGTCGAAAGCTGGATCTCGTCGTTCAGCGTCAACTGGCGGAGCAATTGACGACGACGGACGAAGAGGGGATTCTCTACCGGACGGAGGCAGCAAAAGCATCAATTGACGAATTGAAGCAAGAGCTTCAGTCATTACGGACACGACATCAAGAACTCATGCAGGCACCGCGTCTTGAACAAGACGAGGCACTGATCGTTCAGGAAGCAAAACGACTTCCACATGTCACCGATGCGCTCGTCATGACGCGTCAGGAAAAGGAACGCCTGGAATTGCTTGGTCTGTCCGTCGAACGGTCGCTACGAAAAGGACGCTTACCCGAGATGGAAGCGATCGATGGCGCAATCGAGAAGGCGATGCAACGGGTCGTCTGGCTTGACGGGGGAGCGTATCTCTTGATTGAAGAGGTCGAGACGATGACTGTCATCGACGTCAACAGTGGGAAGACGATCTCCGTCAAGGAACAAAAGCGGACGTTTGATCAAATCAATGAAGCGGCTGCCGTCGAAGTCATGCGCCAACTACGGTTGCGCAACATCAGTGGTATGATTGCGATCGATTTCCTCCGTGGCTCTAGTAAAGGTCAGACACGGGTGACGCAACTTCTCAAAGAACGAGCCGCACTCGAGACGAAACAAATCGAAGTTTATGGCTTTACGAAGATGGGCTTATGTGAACTGACACGACAACGTCACGGAAAATCGCTACAGGAACGCTCACAGGAATCCGGGCAGTGGACGCGATTGAGTGTCTATCGCTTGATTGAACCGAAGTTACTTGAGATTGCGACCTATGCGGAAGCGGTCGTGATTCGCGCACCACGGCATCTGTTGCAAGACGAATTCATCTCTCGTCAACCGCTCGAAGTCCATGTGCTCGAAGGCGATCCAGCGGTCCTGTTCACGGGGTCGTCACAGGACTGTCTCGATTTCATCAAGCGATCGGAATAATCCTTCAGAACAGCATTGACAAGGTAGAAGAACGTTTGGTATTCTGAATAACGTTAGTTCGTTTGGAAGCACCCAAATGACTACAACCGCACAGACCGGGTTTTAAAGCATCCGCTGCCCGTGATGGCGAGTCTGAGTTCCTAAGAGGAGGTGCACGTAATGTACGCAATTATCAAAACTGGTGGTAAACAAGTCAAAGTTGAAGCTGGCCAAGAAATCTACGTTGAGAAATTAAACGCAGACGTCGACAGCACAGTTGAATTTGGTGAAGTATTGATCCTTGGTGGTGACGATGTTAAAGTCGGCGCTCCACTCGTAGAAGGTGCGAAGGTCGTAGCAACGGTCATCAAACACGCTCGCGCGAAAAAGATCACTGTCTTCAAAATGAAAGCGAAAAAGAACTACCGTCGTAAGCAAGGTCACCGTCAACCTTACACGAAGGTCCGCATCGAGAAAATCGAAGCGTAAGCCATGATACGTGTCAAGATTCGACGAGATGAAGCGGAACTCGTCCGCTCCATCGAAGTGACAGGACATGCCGAGTTCGCAGAACCAGGTCTCGACCTTGTCTGTGCCGGCGTCTCGTCGGTGATTTTCGGGGCATACAATGCCATAGAAGCATTACTCGGGCAGGTCCTGCTCCTTGAAATGGCAGAACAACAAGAGGGTGGCTACTTTTATGTAGAACCGTATGCTGACTTAGCACCGGATGTCAGTGAACGCACCCAATTGTTACTGGAGGCGACTTTGGTCCAGCTTGGTACCATCGCTGAAAGTTACGGTGAGTTTATCCAACTTGAACAAGTATAGGAGGTGGATTCCACATGTTGAAACTTAATCTTCAGTTCTTCGCATCGAAAAAAGGGGTAGGTTCGACAAAGAACGGTCGTGACTCGCAATCGAAACGCCTTGGGGCGAAACGTGCAGACGGTCAAACTGTTTCTGCTGGTTCAATCCTCTACCGTCAACGCGGTACGAAGATTCACCCAGGTATGAACGTCGGACGTGGTGGCGATGATACACTTTTCGCAACTGCAACTGGTGTCGTTCGTTTCGAACGTCTCGGACGCGACAAGAAACAAGTCAGCGTTTACCCAGCATAAGGATCGACGAAGCAGACTCTAGCCACTTTCGAGGGTTAGGGTCTGTTTTTTTAGGAGGGAACGACCGATGGAGGAACAACAGGTACTTGATCTTTTAAAGACTCTTCGTCACGAGTGGTTGAACCGGATACAACTCGTCCGTTCGTATGGCGCGATCGGAGACGAACAAGCAGTCGAGTCGATCTGTTCGGCGTACCGGGAGCAAGCATCTCGGGAAGGACGTCTAGCGCGAATCGGATTGCCGAAAACCGCACTGGCGTTGCTGCAAGCTGAATGGTCAGGCAAAACTGTGACGTATGATGTCATCGGAGCACCCCACATGGAAGATGAGCGGCTGAAGCAACTCGTCGAAGCAGCCATCACCATGATTGATGTAGGAGTAGGAGAAGTATCCGTGACCTTCCACGAGGGCGTGACCATCGAGATCTATCGGGATCTACTAGATATGTCGCGCCTTAAGGATCTAGTGACGCCGATGGAAATCGAGTCGCAGACGGAAAATGAGTGTGTGATTGAGATTGAAAGTCTTCCGTTTGAGGAAGAGAAGTAAGAGGAGGGATCCGACATGTTTGTCGATCAGGTAAATATTTATGTAAAAGCAGGTGACGGAGGACGTGGGCAAGTAGCGTTCCGTCGCGAGAAATACGTTCCGGACGGCGGTCCTGCCGGCGGTGACGGTGGTCACGGGGCTCACGTCGTCCTCGAAGTCGACGAAGGACTTCGGACATTGATGGACTTCCGTTACAAACGTCACTTTAAAGCGGTTCAAGGTGAAAACGGTATGTCAAAAGGCATGCACGGTCGTAAAGCCGAGCATTTAATCGTCAAGGTCCCACCCGGTACAGTCGTCTACGATGATGATACGAATGCGGTCATCGCTGACCTCGTCCATCACGGACAACAAGCGATCGTCGCAAAAGGTGGACGTGGCGGACGTGGAAATACACGTTTTGCGACACCAGCCAACCCAGCACCTGAGCACGCTGAAAACGGTGAGCCAGGAGAAGAGAAGTACTTGAAACTTGAGCTGAAGATGCTAGCAGACGTCGGTCTCGTCGGTTTCCCAAGCGTCGGAAAATCAACGATGTTATCCGTCGTTTCAGCCGCACGCCCGAAAATCGGCGCATATCACTTCACGACGATCACACCGAACATCGGTGTCGTCGAAACGGAAGATAGCCGTAGTTTCGTCATGGCTGACTTGCCAGGATTGATCGAAGGTGCAAGTGAAGGTGTCGGACTCGGTCACCAGTTCCTCCGTCACGTCGAACGGACGAAAGTCATCGTACACGTCATCGACATGAGCGGGATGGAAGGTCGCGATCCAATCGAAGACTACAACATCATCAATAAAGAACTCGCGGACTATAATCTCCGCTTAACAGAACGTCCGCAAGTCGTCGTCGCGAACAAGATGGACATGCCAGATGCGGCAGAACACCTTAAAGCCTTCAAGGAAGCTTTCCCAGAGCTTGAAGTATTCGAGATTTCAGCAGCAACACGTCAAGGTTTACGCGATCTGTTATTCCGAATCGCTGACCTCGTCGATGCAACACCAGAATTCGGTCTTGAGGAACTCGAAGAGAAAACAGCGACACCACGTGTCGTCTACGGTTACGAAGCACCAGAAGCTGGCTTTACGATCACGAAAGATGAAGACGATTGCTTCGTCATCAAAGGACCACGCATCGAAAAACTCTTCACGATGACGAACTTCATGCGTGAAGAATCGATTAAACGTTTCGCTCGGACACTGCGTCAAATGGGTGTCGACGAAGAGTTACGTCGTCTTGGTGCGATCGACGGCGATGTCGTTCGAATCCGTGATTTCGAGTTCGAATTCGTCGAGTCATCATTCTAAGCGATTCATTCCATTAGGAAACGGAGTGTGAAAGCATCGTGGACCCATTGCCCATGATTTCATTCGTTTGGTTAATTCCGATTCTCATGTTATCCGCGTTCTTTTCCTCAGCCGAGACAGCACTCGCGAGTGTCAATCGGTTGCGGTTGTTGCACCAATCGGAAGCAGGGGACGCGCGTGCGTCCCGTGTATTTCGTTTACTTCAACGCTACGAAGAGACACTGACGTCGATTTTGATTGGGAATACGATCGTCAACGTCGCCTTTATCTTATTTGGTGGCTGGTGGATCATCCAGTTCGTCGAGACGATCGCAACACAAACCGTTGCCTTTCTTGCGCTGTTTTTCCTGTTGCTGTTGTTCGGAGAATTGATACCGAAGTCGTATGCTCGTGAACATACGGAACGTTACGTGTTATTGATCGGACGTCCACTGCGTTTCTTCTTACTGTGCTTTCGACCGCTCGTTTTTCTGTTACTTCGCTTACGTCAGTTTGCGCTTCGGTTGATTGGAGCAGATCCGAAAGGACCGCTCGTGACCGAACAGGAACTCAAGGCACTTGTTGATATCAGTCAGGAAGAGGGCATCATGGGGCTTGCAGAGGCTGAACTCGTTCATCAAGCAGTTGATTTTCAACATGCGACGGTCGAGGATGCGTTGACGCCACGGATGGACATTCAAGCGATTGATATCGATGCGCGGCTCGAAGACATCCTTGCAGAAGTCCAGAAGGGCGGCTATTCTCGTCTACCGGTCTATAAGGATTCGATTGATCACGTCATCGGTGTATTATCGGAGCGGGACTTTCTGCGTGCATACGTGAAGAACGGCTCCGTTGATATCCGAGAATGGATTCGACCGGTATCGTTCGTCGTCCTACAGACACGATTGATGGATTTATTACCGGAACTCAAAGTCAAGCAGTCCCATATGGCAGTCGTCCTTGATGAGTTCGGAGGGACGGCAGGTTTGATCACCCTTGAGGATATTTTAGAAGAAATCGTCGGGGAGATTTGGGATGAACACGATGAATCGTTGGAATATACGAAACGGATTGGTCCAGAGCAATACGAATGTCTAGCGGAGTATGACATTGAAGACTTCTGTCAGCAATTTCAATTGACGATGCCGGACACCGATGCCCAGTCACTTGGGGGATGGATCATGGAGGGGAGCGGACAATTACCGGACGTCGGAACGGCGATGCGTTATGAACGTGTCACGTTGACCGTCTTGCATATCGAAAACCGACGCGTCCGCAAAGTCTTAGCAACGTTCGATCCGCCATCTACGATGCCGGAGACACGACTTGAACCGATTGAACGATAAAAAAACCGCTTATTCCTTTGGAATAGGCGGTTTTTTTATGTTCAGACATCGAGCTCTGAAACGAGAATTCCGAGACGATCGAGTTTCGCAATGGCTGCTTCCAGTGCGTCTTCATGATCCGCCTCCAGCGTGTGGATATGGACTCCGTCCGTCAGGCTCGAGAGCGGAGTGGCTTGCGTCTCTTTTAGCTGCTCTAGCAATACACGGACGTCTCGGCGGCTCTTTAGCATCAATTCTCCAGTGATGAAGCCGTAGACGGGATGTTCGATGATGACATCGCGGACGACGACCCCTTCGTCAACGATGGCGTCACACTCATCCTTTAACTGATCGATGCCGTGACGGCAAACGATCTTGCGACGTAATTTTGAACCGTCGACTTCCGGATCATTGATGAAATAACCACGAGCTGTCGCGATGACAGGATATCCTTTTGCCTTTAACAATGATAAATCCTGCACGATCACTTGGCGACTGACACCTGCTTGTTTCGCCAGTGCCGTTCCCGTGACAGGTTGCTCACTTTCCTCAATCATACGAAGTAATGATTTCCGGCGTTCTTCTCCGGAGATGCGTTTCCCCATCATGTCTCCTACCTTTCTTCAGTGTCATGAGATCGTGTTCAACACATCAATGCACTGTTCGATTTCTTCGTTCGTCGTCTGTCTTCCAAAACTGAGTCGTATCAACCCGTGAGCCGCTGATTCGTCAAAGCCGATGGCACGTAATGTCGCATTCGGACCGTTTTCTCCAGCCCGGCAGGCACTACCAGCGGAAACCGCGATTCCAGCACGATTCAAGGCGAGCAATGCGTATTGACCATCCCGTTGCTTCGTATGGATGGCGCAGATGGAAGCGAGTTGTGTCGGCGACTCGATGATCGTGTAACGAGACGAAGACAATGTTTTTTTTAGCATACCACGAAATCGACGGCTTGAATCTTGGATTCCTGGATTTTCGAAGCGAGACGCTTCACAGGCAGCGATGAAGGCGGCAATTCCTGGAACGTCCACTGTGCCTGGGCGGATTCCGAATTCGTGATGTCCCTCGTAATAAGGGCTGAAGAGCGGACGCCGTAAATACAAAGCGCCCAATCCTTTTGGTCCATACACTTTATGACTACTCATTGTGTAGGCATCAAAAGCGTCGATGTTGATTGCATCTTTTAAAAATCCTTGGACACCATCGCAATGAAACAGAATCCCGCGCGATTGACAATATGCTGCAATCCGTTCGACCGGAAAACGAAACCCCGTATCCGAATTGACATGTTGAATCGAGACAACGCCGATTTCATCCGTACAAGCTGTGACGAATTGTTCCCAATCGAACGTTCCGTCCGGTAATAAAGAAAGGTGCCGTGTTTCTTGTGCCCAGCGCGCTAGCGGAAGCAAGACCGAGTCGTGTTCACATCGAAGTGTCAAGACAACTGATTTGTTACTCTGTCGCATCAGATGGGTCAACGCGATGTAGTTTGCTTCAGATCCACTCCCTGTAAAGATGACGGTTCCTTCTTGTTGAGCCAATTGTTGCATCAGATACTGACGGGCTCGTTCGAGTAAACGTTCAGCGTTCCCACCGATGTCATGAAGAGAAGAACTGTTGCCGTAGAACGACTGAGCGGCTTGTTGATAATGATCGAGTGCTTGTGGATGCAGCGGAGTCGTCGCTGCGTAATCGAGATAGATCATGAAAAAATCCTGTCCTTTCGTCTTGTCACTCAGCTAAAAGTATGCCAAACTTATTGTCAAGTCAATAGTAAACATTTAGATATAGAGGTGTAAAACATATGTCTTTACATAAACGGCTTGAGACGGATGTGTTGATCATTGGAACAGGACTTGCCGCAATTTCAGTCGCCCTGCATCTTCCATCAGGGATGGACGCATTACTCGTCTCGAAAGGTTCGCGGTTTGAGACGAATTCCGTCCGAGCACAAGGTGGGATTGCTTCCGCTTATGCAGAAGTCAATCATCGTGGTCACTTTGAAGATACGTGCCAAGCAGCAAAAGGGCATATCAATCCGTCCGTCGTCGATTACGTCACCCGATCGGGAACCGAGGCGATGGAATTTTTGTTACGACAAGGCGTTCCATTCGATCAGTCCGAAGGAGAGTTTTTGCTCGGTCGTGAAGGAGCACATCGTTTGCCTCGGATTTATCACTGTGGCGGCGACGAGACTGGTAAACGGATCATGGAGACGTTGATGCCGCGGGTACCATTTCCGATTCTCGAGCAGACGCGTATCACAGAGTTGATTCAAGTAAATGGGCAGGTAGTAGGTGCAGTCGGATATAGCCATGGAGAGCCGATCGAGATTGTGGCGCGCGCAACGATTCTCGCGACCGGTGGAGTGGGTGGATTATTCGCGGCGTCGACGAATGATCCATCGATTCAAGGAGACGGGATTGCGCTCGCCTTTGAAGCGGGGGCGACGATTCGTGATCTCGGTTATATTCAGCACCATCCGACGGTACTCGTTCATGCAGGTCGTTCGGAAGGTTTGATCACGGAAGCATTGCGAGGTGCAGGAGCGACGCTTGTAACGAAAAATGGCGACCGGATTATGGCGGATCATCCGATGCAAGATTTAGCGGCGCGAGATGAAGTCGCAAAACGAATCCATGAGGTGCGAAAACGTGAACCAGTCTATCTCGATACGTCAAACGTCATCGATCGGACAAAACGGTTTCCAACGTTTGTCGAAAAATGTGAAAAACTGAACATAAATCCGGATCTCGTTGAAATCGCACCAGGCATCCATTTCTTAATGGGCGGGATCGAAACGGATCTGACGGGGCAGACGCATGTCGAAGGACTTTACGCGGTCGGCGAGACAGCATCGATTGGACTACACGGTCGAAATCGTCTGGCGTCGAACTCGCTCCTTGAATGTGTCGTCATGGGGAAAGCAGTAGCAGAACAGCTTAAGTTGTTACCGAAACTTGCAGTAAAACAAGTGAAACGACGTCCAGGAACACTTCGTTCCGTAACAGACCGTCTATCGCAGGTCATTGGTGTCGAAATGGATGTTAAGCAAATAGAAGATAGTTTAGAAGAGTTAAAACGCTGGACGTTAGACGAATCCGGACAGGAAGCGGAAGAAAATCGATTACGTCACGTAGCGGCATGTCTGTTGCTTGAAGGAGCAAGGAGTCGATTGACAGGAGAGGATGAGAACGTTGAACAAATGGCAGTTACGGCAACAACTGGAGGCATTTTTAATCGAGGATATCGGACAGTGGGATATCACGAGTGAAGGATGTCTGACGGGACAAGAACGCGGGACCGGTCGTTTTTTAGCAAAGGAAGACGGTGTCTTTTGCGGAGTAGACATCATTCAGGAGATGGCGCATCTCTTACAAGTCGACGTGACGATTCATGTAGCGGAAGGGACGATCGTCACGCGAGGAACACTCCTTGCCGAGTGGTCTGGTTCGTTACAGGACATTTTAAGCGGAGAACGGGTCGCCTTGAACCTAGTGCAACGCTTATCCGGGATTGCGACGAAGACACGTCAAGCGGTCGAGGTAGCAGCAGGACGAATCCGAATCACGGATACACGCAAGACGACCCCTGGATTACGAATGCTCGAAAAACATGCCGTTCGCGTCGGGGGTGGATATAGTCATCGCGGACGTCTCGATGACGCCGTCATGATCAAGGATAACCACATCACAGTCGCGGGATCGATCACAGAGGCGGTGGCGCGAGCAAAACGTGTCGCGGGTCATACGACACCAATCGAAGTCGAAGTCGAGACGGAAGCGGAAGTACTGGAGGCAGTGGCTGCAAAAGTCGATATCATCATGCTCGATAATCGGACGCCAGCAGAAATTAAACAGCTCCGGCAATTGATTCCACCGCATATCACAATCGAACTATCCGGTGGGATCACGGTAGACACATTATCGGACTTCGCGGATAGCGGAGCAGACGTCATCTCACTTGGAGCACTTACTCATTCAGCAACAGCACTCGATATCAGCATGAAAATCGAAGGAGGAAAAAAAGATGTCATTTGATCTATTACGTCACGAGGGAATTCCGGCGTCATACTTACAGCAATCAGAAGCAGACTTGATCGCGATCATCGAAGGGGTCAAAGAACGGATGGGCAGTCGCTTATTCTTACCTGCCCACCACTACCAAAAGGATGAAGTCGTCCAGTTCGCGGATGCGATGGGAGATTCGCTCCAGCTCGCGCAAGTCGCGAAGCAGATGACAGAAGCGGAATATACAGTCTTTTGTGGTGTCCACTTCATGGCAGAGACGGCAGATATGCTAACCGATGCGTCGCATACGGTCGTTTTGCCTGACATGCGTGCTGGCTGTTCGATGGCGGATATGGCAAATGATACGCAAACGGAGCGTGCTTTTACGATCTTGACGGAACGATTCGGGGAGTCGATTTTACCGTTGACGTATGTCAATTCGACGGCAGCGATCAAAGCATTCGTCGGTCGTCACGGTGGGGCGACGGTGACGTCATCGAACGCTGTCCAGATGGTCGAGTGGGCGCTTGCTGAACGAGACATCTTATTCTTCCTGCCGGATCAACATCTCGGTCGCAATACGGCACATGCGCTCGGAATTCCGTTAGAGCAGATGGCGATTTGGGATCCGATTCGCGACGAACTCGTTTTTGACGGGGAGGACCAAGACGTCCGCGTCATCTTATGGAAAGGGCACTGCTCGGTGCATGAGAAATTCACAGTCGGTCAAATTGAACAGTTCCGTAAGACGGATCCGGAGCGAAAGATTCTCGTTCACCCGGAATGTTCGCATGAAGTCGTAGCAGCGTCAGATCTCAACGGATCAACGGCGTACATCATTCAACAAATCGAACAGGCTGCTCCTGGAACGAAGTGGGCGATCGGAACAGAGATGAACCTCGTCAATCGACTCGCGACGACTTATCCGGATCTCGACATCGTGTCGCTCAATCCGTTCATGTGCCCGTGTCTGACGATGAACCGGATTGACTTGCCGCATTTAGCGTGGGCGCTCGAACAAGTCGAAGCAGGTGAGCCGGTCAACGTCATTAAAGTCGACGCAGAGACGACGCGGCATGCCGTGTTGGCGCTCGAACGGATGCTTGAGCGTTCGTAAAATAGAGAGTGAGAGCGTGGTCGTGCAAACGATCACGCTTTTTGTCTTCTGATTGAGAGAGCGAACGTATGTATTGATTTTTGCTGAAGAACGCTTTGAAGCCAAACGAAGATGTATGCTACAATAACACGAGAGTTTGTTTAAGGATGGGAGCGTTCCACATTGATAGAATTCGTACGCGGCGAAGTCGCTTATGTCTGTGCGGAATTCGTGACGGTAGAAGTTGGCGGGATTGGCTACAAGATCGTAGCACCGAACCCGTTTTTTTATCGGACCGGAGACGAACAGATCATCGTATATACGTATCACTATGTCCGTGAGGACCAAGAAGTCTTATTCGGATTCCGTTCCCGGCGTGAGCGTGCCTTGTTCACGAAGTTGCTCGGTGTGACAGGGATCGGACCAAAAGGAGCGCTTGCAATCGTCGCATCAGGGAATGTCGATGCGCTTGTTGAAGCAATCGAACAAGAAAAGGAAAGTTATCTCGTCAAGTTCCCAGGTGTCGGCAAAAAGACAGCAAAACAAATGACACTCGATCTAAAAGGAAAGTTAGCAGAGCTCGCGCCAGACTATGTACCGAGCGAAGGCTTGTTCGCACAAGGTAACGCTGAGTTGAACGAAGCCTGTGAAGCTCTGACGGCGCTCGGTTACAGTGATCGAGAAGTCGAAAAAGTCAAAAAAGCGTTGCAGGCAGAAGTCCTGTCAACGGATCAATATGTTAAACGGGCACTCCAGTTGTTATTGAATGTGAGGTGAGGACATGGAAGAGCGCATTTTGTCAGAATCCGCCCATGCGGAAGATCAAGAAGAGTGGAGTCTGCGTCCTCAGACGCTCGAACAATATATCGGGCAGGAGAAAGCAAAAGGAAACTTAAGTGTCTTCATCGAGGCGGCAAAAATTCGTCAGGAAACACTCGATCACGTGCTTCTCTACGGTCCTCCGGGTCTTGGGAAGACGACGCTTGCGACGATCATCGCAAACGAGATGGGGGTCGGCATCAAGACGACAGCCGGTCCTGCGATCGAACGACCAGGTGATCTAGCGGCAATTCTCTCATCACTTGAGCCGGGAGACGTCCTGTTCATCGATGAGATTCATCGGTTGAGTCGATCAATCGAAGAGATTCTATATCCGGCAATGGAAGACTATTGTCTCGATATCGTCATCGGTCAAGGGGAACTCGCCCGCAGCGTCCGAATTGATTTACCACCGTTTACGCTCGTTGGTGCGACGACGCGTGCCGGGATGCTGTCGGCACCGCTACGTGATCGTTTTGGAGTGACGCTGAAGCTTGAATATTATACGATGTCAGAGTTGTCTGCCATCGTGACCCGGACGTCACGATTGTTCGGATTCGAAGCGGATCGTCTCGCAGCAGAAGCGATCGCCCTTCGTTCACGCGGAACACCACGTGTCGCGAACCGGTTATTACGGCGTGTCCGCGACTTCGCTCAAGTTGCCCATCAAACCGAAATCGATGCCTCGCTTGCGACAAGTGCACTTGATCGCTTGCATGTCGATGCGCTCGGACTCGACGATGTCGACCATCGTTTATTACGATCGCTTGCAGAACGGTTTGCCGGTGGTCCGGTCGGTCTTGAGACGATTGCAGCGACAATCGGAGAAGATGCGCAGACGATCGAGGATGTATATGAACCATATCTACTGCAACAAGGATTTTTACAACGTACTCCGCGCGGACGCGTCTTAACACCGTTCGCCCGCCAACATTTAGGACTGAAAGAAGGAAATTGAACCAATGGATGTAAACTTATTTGATTTTCATTTACCAGAAGAACAAATTGCTCAAGTGCCATTGCTCGACCGGACGAGTTCGAAACTGATGGTTCTCGATCGGGAGACGGGTGCGATTCAGCATCAGCACTTCCATGATATCGTCGACCACTTTCGCGAAGGTGATACACTCGTCATCAACGATACGAAAGTCTTACCAGCACGTCTCTTTGGTGTAAAGGAAGAGACGGGTGGGAAAATCGAATTGTTGCTTTTGAAGCAGACGAGTGACGATGTGTGGGAAACGCTAGCAAAACCAGCAAAACGCGTCAAACCAGGAACGATTTTGTCGTTTGGTGACGGGTTACTCCGTGCTGAGTGCGTCGAAGCACTTGAAGACGGGGGACGGATTCTGAAGTTTTTCTATGACGGCATTTTCTATGAAGTGCTCGACCAACTCGGAACGATGCCACTGCCACCGTACATTCATGAACAACTAGAAGATCAAGATCGTTACCAGACGGTCTACGCTCGCGAACGTGGGAGCGCTGCGGCACCAACAGCGGGTCTTCATTTCACGCCGGAATTGCTCGAAGCGCTTCAAGCGAAAGGTGTCCGGATCGCACCGTTGACGTTACATGTCGGACTTGGCACATTCCGTCCTGTTTCGGTCGACGACGTCGATAGTCACAAGATGCACAGTGAGTACTACGAACTGCCGGAAAGTTCAGCTGCTCTACTACGCGAAACACGGAAACAAGGCGGACGGATCATCGCGGTCGGTACGACGTCGACGCGAACGCTTGAAACGGTCATCCGTGATCACGGTGACTTCGTCGAAGCAACAGGTTGGACGGACATCTTCATTTTCCCAGGTCAGGAAGTCAAAGGGATCGATGGATTGATCACGAACTTCCACTTACCGAAATCAACATTGATTATGCTCGTGTCCGCGTTATCGACACGGGAACACATTCTGCATGCCTACGAAGAAGCTGTCGCGAATGGCTATCGTTTCTTTAGCTTCGGTGATGCGATGTTCTTAACGAGAGAGGAACGAAACTAATGACAAAACACGCGGTAACATACGAACATATCAAGACATGTAAACAATCCGGAGCGCGGTTAGGAATCGTCCACACGCCGCACGGTAGTTTTGAGACACCGGTCTTCATGCCGGTCGGAACACAAGCGACGGTCAAGACGATGGCACCGGAACAAATCAAGGACATGAACGCGAACATCATCCTCGCGAACACGTACCATTTATGGGTGCGTCCTGGACACGATGTCATCAAGGAAGCAGGCGGTCTGCATAAATTCATGAACTGGGATGGCGCGATTCTCACGGACTCAGGTGGTTTCCAAGTCTTCTCACTCGCTGATCTCCGGAATATTTCGGAAGAAGGCGTTCATTTTCGTAACCATTTAAACGGTGACAAACTGTTCTTATCACCAGAAAAAGCAATGGAAATCCAGAATGCACTCGGTTCAGACATCATGATGGCGTTTGATGAGTGCCCACCGTATCCAGCTTCTCACGAGTACATGAAAGCATCTGTTGAACGGACAAGCCGCTGGGCAGAACGTTGTCTTGCAGCGCATGAACGTCCACATGATCAAGCGCTGTTCGGTATCATCCAAGGCGGAGAATACGAAGACTTACGTCGTCAAAGTGCAAAAGACCTCGTTGCGCTTGATTTCCCGGGTTATGCGGTCGGTGGTCTATCGGTCGGAGAACCGAAAGACGTCATGTACCGTGCGCTCGAATTCACGACACCACTCATGCCGGAAGACAAACCGCGTTATTTGATGGGCGTTGGTTCACCGGACGCGTTGATTGAAGGCGCGATTCGCGGAATCGATATGTTCGATTGTGTCTTACCAACACGAATTGCACGAAACGGAACGTTAATGACCTCAAAAGGTCGTCTTGTCGTTCGGAACGCGAAATATGCACGTGATTTCCGTCCGCTCGATGAGAACTGTGATTGCTACGCGTGTAAGAATTACTCACGTTCGTACATCCATCACTTGATTCGTGCGCAAGAAACGTTCGGTCTTCATCTGTGTTCGACACACAATCTTCACTTCCTCGTCAAGTTGATGGAAGGCGTTCGTCAAGCGATTTGTGAGGATCGTCTGCTCGATTTCAAGGAAGAATTCTTCGAAGAATACGGTTACAATTTACCGAACGCAAAGAATTTCTAACAAATCGTCTGACAAATCAATCCTTTCACGGTATAATGAACGTGATTTGAATGATAAAAGGAGCTGAATATGATGCAACAATTATTGACATTCCTCCCGATGATCTTGATCTTCGTGGTGTTCTATTTCTTGTTGATCCGTCCACAGAACAAACGCCAGAAGCAAGTGCGTCAGATGCAAAATGAACTCTCACGCGGCGATTCGATCGTAACGATCGGCGGTCTTCACGGGGTTGTCCAAAAAGTGGACGACACGACGGTGACATTGAAGTCAGGAAACGCACAATTGACATTCAACCGAAGTGCTGTGGCAGAAGTGACGAAAAAATCAACGACTGTCATGGGCGACGAAACGGTCGAATAAGGCATTGAAAAGACGCTTTCCGGATTCCGGAGCGTCTTTTCTGTTTATATATGAGAAAAACGTTTGCTAAGATTACCATTTCTTTTGTAAGCTAGGGTAGGAGAACAAAGTTGTCTGAAAATATACTGGGAACTAGAGAAAGGACAATGTAGCATGATCAAGAAAGGGAAACTTGCCACATTCTTCATCGTCGTCATCGCGTTGCTCGTGCTGATCGGTACGACATCGTCATGGTTGCTGAAGGATACGAAGCTTGGCCTTGACCTTAAAGGTGGCTTCGAAGTCTTGTATGAAGTACAACCACTGAAAGAAGGAGACGTCATCGACCAAAATGCGATGAGTGCCACATTGACGGCAATTGAGAACCGTGTCAACGTTCTCGGTGTCTCTGAACCGGATATTCGGATCGAAGGTAACAACCGGATTCGTGTTCAACTTGCTGGCGTCAAGGATCAGACGGAAGCGCGTCAAATCCTATCTTCGACAGCACAATTGTCATTCCGTGACATCAACGATAAGTTGTTGCTTGACGGTTCAGACTTAAAAGCTAAAGGAGCAAAAGTCGGATATGATCCGAATACGAATGAACCACTCGTCGAATTGACGATGAAGTCAAAACAGAAATTTTATGAAGTAACTCAAAAAGTCTCACAAATGCAAGCACCGGCGAACCGCCTTGTCATCTGGCTCGATTACGAAAAAGGTGATACGTACGAAAAAGAGATTCAAAAGAAGAATTCGAAAATCGTTTCGGATGCATCGGTCACTCAACCAATCAACTCGGATAAGGCAATCATTTCCGGTGGCGATATCGATGCCGAGTATGGTAAACAATTGTCCTCAATCCTTAACGCAGGAGCACTGCCGGTCAAACTCGAGGAAATCTACTCGACGTCGGTCTCTGCTGCTTTTGGACAGGATGCACTTGATCAGACGCTCTTCGCCTCAGCAATCGGTGTAGCTGCGGTCTTCTTGTTCATGCTACTGTTCTACCGGGTCTCTGGATTCGTTTCGATTATTACGTTGCTGTTCTACATCTATCTCGTCATGATCTTCTTTAACGGGATCAATGCTGTCCTCACATTACCGGGGATTGCGGCACTCGTTCTTGGAGTCGGGATGGCGGTCGATGCGAACATCATCACTGCTGAGCGGATCAAGGATGAATTACGAAGTGGTAAATCTGTCTTGTCCGCGTTCAAAGCCGGTAACCGTCGTTCGTTCGGTACGATTCTTGATGCCAACTTGACGACGTTAATCTCTGCTGGCGTGTTGTACTACTTTGGTACAAGTACGGTCAAAGGATTCGCCATCATGTTGATGGTTTCGATCGCCGTCACGTTCGTCACGAACGTCTTTGTCTCACGTTACCTGATGCAACTCCTTGTCAGTAGCCGATGGTTCGATAAGAAGAAATCATGGTTCGGTGTAAAGGAGAGTGAAATCCGTGAGCTTTAATCCTACGAAATTCGATTACGTCAAACATCGTAAAATCTATTTCGCAATCACGATTGCGCTTGTCATCGTGTCGGTCCTTTTGTTGTCGTTCCGTGGTCTGAACCTCGGGATCGACTTCACGCAAGGTACACGCGTCGAGATTTCTTCTGAGAATCAAATCAAGGAAGCCGATGTCCGCTCTGTCATTGAAGAGTCAGGCATTGATGCTGCGGAAATCGATGGCATCCAATTTGCTCAAGGTGGAAAACTAGCGAACGTCACGTTCGTTGGGGAATTCAGCCAAAATCAAATCTCTAAAATGAAACAAACGATTGAAACGGAATATAAGAAAGAACCGAGTATCTCGACGGTTTCGGCACAAGTTGGTCAAGAAATCGCGCGTAACGCGATTTATGCCGTCTTACTCGCGTCACTTGGGATCGTCATCTATGTCTCGTTCCGATTCCAACCGTTATACGGGATTGCGACAGTGCTTGCACTATTGCACGATGCATTGATGATTGTCGCCTTCTTCTCGCTGTTCCAGATCGAGGTCAATCTGTACTTCATCGCAGCCATCTTGACGATCATTGGGTATTCCGTCAACGATACGATCGTTACCTTCGACAGGGTACGAGAAAAT
The DNA here is from genome assembly GCF_038006045.1 of Exiguobacterium sp. FSL W8-0210. Classification (NCBI taxonomy): domain Bacteria; kingdom Bacillati; phylum Bacillota; class Bacilli; order Caryophanales; genus Exiguobacterium; species Exiguobacterium sp. FSL W8-0210. Next base: position 2,137,182 of record NZ_JBBOUK010000001.1, on the reverse strand, counting down.
CTCGGACTTGCTGAAAAGGGCGGACGGAAAGTCTCATTCGATGAGTTGGCGCATATCGTCAATGAATCGATTCAACAGACGATCATTCGCTCGATCAATACCGTCGTGACGGTCATCATGACGGCAGCAGCGCTCTACATCTTCGGTAGCGAAGCGATCCGTGGATTCAGTCTTGCCCTGCTTGTCGGGTTGATCATGGGGATGTATTCTTCGATCTTCATCGCTGCTCAGCTCTGGCTCGTCATGAAAGGTCGGACACTTGGTCGGACAAAACGCGCTTCTTAAAAGAGTATCCGCATCAGCTATCGCTGGTGCGGATTTTCTATTATAATGGGGAAGTTGATTGGAGGGTTTGAGATGTACCATGCTAAAAAAACATGGCTTGATAAAGTCATCGATTCAGAACAGATCGAACAATTGACGGCGGATGGCACAATCTCATCGCACGTCGCACAACTACTTGTCCAACGGGGATTCACGACACGTGAAGCAGCCCGTGATTTTCTAGAAACCGATCAGATGGCATTCCACGATCCATTTGCTTTTAAAGACATGCCGAAAGTCGTCGAACGGATTCAACGTGCCGTCAACGAAGGTGAGATGATTTTAATTTACGGTGATTATGACGTCGATGGTGTGAGTTCCGCTGCGATTCTCTGGCATGCCTTGATTGAAATCGGAGGGATGGCAGAGTGTTATATCCCAAACCGATTCACGGAAGGCTATGGACCGAATGAAGCCGCATTTCGCTGGGCAGCGGAAGAAGGGTTTAGTCTCGTCATCACTGTCGACTGTGGGATTTCCGGTATCCACGAAGCAGATGTCCTGAAGGAACTCGGGGTCGATTTAATCATCACCGATCACCACGAAGCCAAAGAAACGTTACCCGATGCCTTTGCCTTGATCCATCCAGGTGTCGATCCAGACTATCCGTTCTCAAAACTTGCTGGGGCAGGCGTCGCCTTTAAAGTCGCACATGCTCTCCTTGATCGTGAACCAGTCGAATTACTCGATCTTGCCGTGCTCGGAACGATTGCCGATCTTGTCCCGCTCGTCGGCGAAAACCGCTTGCTTGCGATTCGTGGAATCGAGGCGCTAAACGCAAGTGAACGTCCAGGTATCCTTGCGTTACGGGACGTTTGTAGTTTGACGGAAGACGAACTGACGGAAGAATCAGTCGGATTTGCATTCGGTCCGCGGATCAATGCGGCAGGTCGTCTTGATTCAGCGATGCCAGCGCTCGAGATGTTACTAGCGGAAAGTAAGGATGAGGCACTTCATCTCGCGAAACAACTCGACCAACAAAATAAACAACGTCAAGATATCGTCAAACAGATTGCAGAGGAAGCAACGGCACTTGTCGAAGAACGTTTTACAGAGGACCGCGTGCTCGTCGTCGATGCGGCAGACTGGAATCCAGGTGTCGTCGGGATTGTCGCCTCGCGACTCGTTGAAAAATATCACCGTCCCGTCATCATGCTGTGTCATGATGCTGAAAAAGGAACAGCGAAGGGTTCTGGACGTTCAATCCCAGCCTTTGATCTCTTCGCTGAACTGACGAAATGTGAAGACATCTTGCCGCATTTCGGTGGACATCCCGCTGCTGCCGGTATGACGCTCTCTTCCGATGACGTCGAGGCGTTACGTCAACGTTTGAATGAACAAGCCAGTACGTTGCCAGACGATGCCTTCATCGCGACAATCGATGTCGATCTACGTCTACAGGTCAGTGATGTCTCGATCCAGTTGATTGAAGATATTCAGCGATTGGCACCGTTCGGGATGGGAAATCCCGCGCCGCGGATCGTCATCGAGCAAGCGAAGATCCGTGACATGAAACGGATTGGTCGTGACTTGACGCATGTTAAAGCACTACTATCAGGCGACGGGAAGGAACTCGATGCGATCGGCTTCGGCTTCGGCGACCTTGTCGATGAAGTCTCGACCTTATCGGAGATTCACTTGATGGGTAGTCTGAACATCAATGAATGGAATGGGTTCCGTAAACCACAATTGATGATTCAAGACGTCGCCGTCGAAGATGTCCAAGTGTTCGATTACCGCGGCGGTAAGCGGCCGCTGAGCGAACTATTCGCCTTACCGCATGAGACGACGACGTTCGTCGCCTTTACTGATGAGGTGAAGGAGAAGTACGCGGAACGTCCGTTGAACGGACCGATTCGTCAAAACATCGTCTTCCTCGATCTACCGGAAGAAGAAGTTGCGTTTCATCCATACGTCCAACAGGCAGAGCGGATTTATTGTGCCTTTAAGGACGAGGGCTATTATTTTGAGACGATTCCATCGCGGGAGGACTTCAAGCATTACTTCCAGTATTTCGCGAAATGTCCACGCGACGAGCTCCGAATTGGTCTCGTACGTTTGTCAAAATCGCGAAAATGGACGAAACGATCGATTAACTTTATGCATTCGGTATTCTCGGAACTTGATTTTCTTGTTACAATGGAGGACGGGCTGCCGGGTGTAAACCCAAATGCTGCAAAACGAGATCTGACGGAAGCTCCGACGTACCAGCGTCATGAAGCGCGTCAAGAGCTCGAGCAACAATACATTTATTCGTCACTCGCTCAGTTGAAAGAGCGTTTTGATACTTTGGTAGAAGCGGCGAAGCAGGAGGAAAAGACATGGAGTTCAAACAGCATATAAAAGAGGTCGAAAACTGGCCGAAAGAAGGAATCAGTTTCAAAGACATCACATCACTCATGCAGAACGGACCAGTATACAAACAATCGGTTGATGCACTTGTCGAATATGCACGCAGTAAAGGTGCTGATGTCATCGCGGGTCCGGAAGCACGTGGATTCGTAGTTGGTTGCCCAGCCGCTTACGCGATGGAAATCGGATTCGTACCTGTCCGTAAAGAAGGAAAATTACCACGTGAGACAGTCCGTGTCGAGTATGGTCTTGAGTACGGAAAAGACGTCTTGACGATGCATGAAGATGCGATTCAACCAGGACAACGCGTCGTCATCCTTGACGACTTGCTTGCAACAGGTGGTACGATCGAAGCGACGATCCAAATGATTGAAAAATTAGGCGGAACGGTTGCCGGAATCGGATTCTTGATTGAACTCGATGGTCTTGGTGGACGTGAGAAACTCGAAGGATACGACGTTCTCTCATTGATTCGCTACGAAGACTAAAGCATATATACTCTCTTGGTACATGGTGACCAAGGGGGTATTTCTTTTTATTTTGACATCTTCTCAAGATTTCACGATAATAAGAACTATATATTAGGGATTCCGTTGCAGACGATCCCGGGGACTGGGTGAGGAAAAGGGATGACAAACAAACAAATCGTAAATGTAGAAGACCTTCTCGCTCGATGTGCGGAATACATGACGCAAGCTGAAGTCAAAGACATCGAACGGGCTTACCAATTCGCGAAAGACGAACATGATGGGCAATTCCGCCGTTCTGGGGAACCCTACATCATTCATCCGGTACAAGTTGCCGGTATCTTAGTCGATATTGGTTTGGATGCAACGACGATTGTCGCTGCGCTTCTTCATGATGTCGTCGAAGATACGGACATTACACTCGAAGAATTAACGGAACGATTCGGACCCGACGTCGCGATGCTCGTTGACGGCGTCACGAAACTCGGGAAAATCAAATATAAATCGAAACGCGAAGAATTGGCTGAGAATCATCGGAAGATGTTCATCGCGATGGCAGAAGACATTCGCGTCATCTTGATCAAACTGGCTGACCGTCTGCATAACATGCGGACGTTGCAACACATGGTCAAGGAGAAGCAGGTGCAAAAGGCAGAAGAGACGCTCGAAATCTTTGCACCGCTTGCGCATCGTCTCGGGATTTCGACGATCAAGTGGGAACTCGAAGATATCAGTTTGCGATATATCAATCCACAACAGTACTACCGGATTGTCTCAATGATGAAACAAAAACGGACGGAACGCGAAGCGCTCGTCAGTTCGGTCATTGAAGAGGTCAAAGAAGTACTCGATGATGTACAAATCGCAGCGGAAGTCGATGGACGTCCGAAGCATATCTATTCCATTTATAACAAGATGCAAAACTCGAAAAAAGAATTCAGCGAAATTTATGACTTGATGGCTGTGCGCATCATCGTTGATTCAATCAAGGACTGTTACGCTGTTCTCGGAATCATTCATACGCAATATAAACCGATGCCGGGACGTTTCAAGGATTATATCGCGATGCCGAAGCCGAACATGTATCAATCGCTGCATACGACGGTCATCGGACCGAAAGGCGAGCCGCTCGAGGTCCAAATTCGGACACGAGACATGCATTTCATTGCCGAGTACGGTATTGCCGCTCACTGGGCGTATAAAGAAGGTAAGGAACAGGAAGCGAAATCAGGCTTTGAGGATAAGATTGCCCACTTCCGTGAAATCCTCGAATTGCAGAAGGATACAGCGGATGCTGAAGAATTCATGGAATCGGTCAAAGTCGACTTCTTTAGTGACATGTTGTACGTCTTTACACCAAAAGGCGACGTCATCGAATTGCCGAAAGGCTCTGTTCCGATTGATTATGCGTACCGGATCCATACGGAGATCGGTCACCGGACGATCGGGGCGAAAGTCAACGGACGGATGGTCCCGATTGATTATAAGCTGAAGACAGGCGACATCATTGAAATCGTCACTTCAAAACACAGTTATGGTCCAAGTAAGGACTGGCTCAAGATTTGTGTGTCGAGTCAGGCGAAGAACAAGATCCGTCAATGGTTCAAACGTCAGCAACGCGAAGAGAACGTCTCTAAAGGACGGGAACTGATCGAAGCAGAAGTCAAGAAACTCGGATTCGAGCCGAAGGAAGTCATCAATGAGAAGACGCTCGAAGACGTGACGCGGAAGTTCAACTTCGCGCAAGAAGAAGACATGTATGCTGCCGTTGGGTATCATGGTCTGACCGCTGCCCAAGTCGCGCATAAATTGACGGAAAAGTTACGCAAAGACAAAGAGTCCAAAAATCTTGAACTGAACGAAGCCATTAGTGAGATGAAGACGTTCGATCGTCCGAAGAAGGAAAATCCAGAAGGCGTTCGTGTCAAAGGCATCGATAACATGCTCGTTCGCATGAGTCGTTGTTGTAATCCAGTACCAGGGGACGATATCGTCGGGTACATCACACGTGGACGGGGTGTCTCGATTCACCGGACGGATTGTTTGAACGTCATTCATGAACAAAATCCAGAACGCTTGCTCGAAGTCGAGTGGGAACACGAAGGCAAAGCCGTTAAGAGTTATAACGTCGAAATCGAAATTTCTGGATTCGACCGGGCAGGATTATTGAACGATGTCCTGCAGTCGGTATCTGCGACGAATACAAACATCGTTGCCGTTAGTGGGAAAGGCGACGACAGTAAACAAGCAAAAATCACGATGACGATCGCGATCAATAACGTCAATCATTTACAAAAAGTCGTCGATCGCATCAAACAAATCTCTGACGTGTATGCTGTACATCGCGTCATGATGACGTAAGGAGCGGATGAGTCATGCGAGTCGTATTACAACGAGTCAAAGAAGCAAGTGTCACAGTCGATCAGGAGGTCATCGGTCAAATCAAGCAAGGTTTTCTCTTGCTTGTCGGTGTCACGCACGAAGACACGATCGATCAGGTGAACTGGTTAGCTGATAAAATCGCAGGACTCCGCGTGTTTGAAGATGAAGAAGAACGGATGAACCGCTCGTTGCAAGATGTCGACGGTCAGATTCTATCCGTCTCGCAGTTCACGTTGTATGGTGATGTCAAAAAAGGACGTCGCCCAGCGTTCACGGAAGCAGCGAAACCGGATCTTGCCAACGAATTGTATGAAGCGTTCAATGAACGTCTTCGTGCGCAAGGACTGACGGTCGAGACAGGTCAGTTCGGTGCGATGATGGATATCGCGCTCGTCAATGATGGACCGGTGACATTGATTCTTGAAAAAGAAGCAAACGCTTGACAGGAACCGAGAGACGAGGCAATATTAGACGTAACCAAATGATTCATACGACCGAAGACGAAGAGGAGTAATCAAGACCTTGTCTGCTTAGAGAGTCGCCCCTTGGCTGGAAGGGCGAACAGACGAACTTGATGAAAGACCCTTCCGAGGTATCTTCCTGAACTGATAGTAGGGAAGGTCGTACGCAGGCGTTAACTGCACCGAGTGGTCAAATGTGATTTGACAACCAGGGTGGTACCACGGGATCTTCAAGTTCTCGTCCCTTTGCGGACGAGGACTTTTTTGTATTCAAAAAAGGAGGAATTTGAGATGAAATTACCACGCGGTACGTTTGATGTCCTTCCAGGAACAGTCGAACGCTGGCAGTACATCGAGCAACAATTACGTGATATCAGTAAGCGTTACAACTATAAGGAAATTCGGACGCCGATTTTTGAGGAGACAGAACTCTTCAAACGTGGCGTTGGTGAGACGACGGATATCGTTCAAAAAGAAATGTTCATGCTTGAGAAACGCGGAAAAGACCAGTTGACGTTACGTCCAGAAGGAACGGCTGCTGTCGTTCGTTCATTCGTGACGAACAAGCTGTTCGGTTCACCGAACCAACCGACGAAATTGTTTTACATTGGACCGATGTTCCGTTATGAACGTCCGCAAGCAGGTCGTTTCCGTCAGCTCCACCAATATGGAGTCGAGGCACTTGGTAGTGAACAACCAGCGATCGATGCGGAAGTCATCAGTCTCGCGATGAGCATCTACCGTTCATTCGGATTGAAGCACCTTAAGCTCGTCATCAATACACTCGGGGATAACGAAAGTCGCGCCGCACACCGGGCAGCACTCGTCGATCACTTCAAACCGGTCGTTCACGAGTTGTGTCAGGACTGTCAGAACCGTCTCGAAACGAATCCACTTCGTGTCCTTGACTGTAAGGTCGACCGCGATCACCCGAGTATGGCAACGGCACCATCGATTCTCGATTACTTAAACCCGGCATCAAAAGCCTACTTCGATGAAGTACTGCTTCACTTAGATGCACTCGGCATCGAGTATGTCGTTGATCCAACGCTCGTCCGCGGAATCGATTATTACAATCACACGGCATTCGAGATCATGTCAGAAGCAGAAGGCTTCGGAGCGATCACGACATTATGTGGTGGTGGACGATACAACGGTCTCGTCGAACAGATCGGTGGACCGGCAACACCGGGAATCGGATTCGGAATCGGCATCGAGCGTTTATTGATGGCACTTGAGAATGAGAACGTCTTACCGCCAGTCGATGATCAAATCGATGTCTTCATCGTCGCGCAAGGCAGTGACGAAGTCGAAAAGACGGCAACACGTCTCTTACAATTGATGCGTCTCGAAGGACTTGTCGCGGATCGGGATTATCTCGGTCGAAAGTTCAAAGGACAATTCAAGGCAGCCGATCGCTTGAAAGCACGCTATACGGTCATCCTCGGGGATGAAGAAGTTGAGCGTGGTGCAGCAGCGCTGAAGAACATGGCTACAGGGGAACAGACGGACGTTCCGTTATCAGCAGTCGCTGATACGATCGTCGCGAAATTAAAGGAGGAAGCACAATGATCGGACGCACGCATATGAACGGTCAGGTGACAGAAGAAGTCATCGGTCAACACGTTCAACTTAAAGGATGGGTTCAAAAACGACGTGACTTAGGAGGATTGATCTTCCTTGATCTCCGCGACCGGAGTGGCATCGTCCAAATCGTCTTCCAACCGGAAAACGAGCAGGCACACCGCCTTGCGGAATCGATTCGTTCAGAGTATGTCCTCGACATCAAAGGACACGTCATCGGCCGTGAGAATCCGAACCCGAACATCCCGACTGGGCAAGTCGAGGTCGTCGCGGATGAAGTCGTCATCTTGAACGCAGCGAAAATGACACCATTCCCGATCAGTGAAGAAGCAGAGCAGACGTCAGAAGATTTACGTCTTAAATATCGTTATCTTGACTTGCGTCGTCCGTCGCTTCAAGAGACATTCCGTCTCCGTTCGAAAGCATCGAACATCATGCGGAACTTCCTCGATGAGCAAGACTTCTTGGAAGTCGAGACACCAATCTTAACGAAATCAACACCAGAAGGCGCACGTGACTATCTCGTTCCGAGTCGTGTTCACCCAGGTGAGTTCTATGCCTTGCCACAATCACCGCAATTGTTCAAACAATTGCTGATGGTGTCTGGTTTTGAGCGATACTTCCAAATTGCACGTTGTTTCCGTGACGAAGACTTACGGGCAGACCGTCAACCTGAATTCACGCAAGTCGATATCGAGACGAGCTTCATGGACATCGAAGATTTGTATGCGATGATGGAGTCGATGATGACACGTGTCATGAAGGAAACGCTTGGCAAAGATATCGTGACACCGTTCCCACGGATGCCATATGCGGAAGCGATGAGCCGGTATGGTTCGGATAAGCCAGATACACGCTTCGGTCTCGAATTGATCGATGTCGCGGAAGCCGTCAAAGGTGCAGGATTCAAAGTATTCGACATGGCACTAAAAGCAGGTGGCGAAGTCAAAGCATTGAACGTCAAAGGTGCAGCTGAGCGCTTCTCGCGTAAAGATATCGATAAGTTACAAGAATTCACGGCGATCTACGGTGCAAAAGGTCTCGCGTGGGTCAAAGTGACAGCGGACGGACTGAACGGTCCGATCGCGAAGTTCTTCGACGAAGAAGCAACTGCTCGCCTGACAGCGGCGACAGATGCGGAATCAGGCGACTTATTGTTGTTCGTCGCAGCAAAATCATCGATCGTAGCAGACAGCTTAGGTGCGCTCCGTCAGAAATTAGCGAAGGAACTGGACTTGATCGATGAGTCGGTCTTCAACTTCCTTTGGGTGACGGACTTCCCACTCGTCACGTACGAAGAAGAAGAAGGTCGTTTCTACGCGAACCACCACCCGTTCACGATGCCACGTCGTGAAGATCTCGAATTGCTCGAGACGGATCCTGGAAAAGTCCTCGCCGTCGCGTACGACCTCGTCTTGAACGGATACGAGCTCGGCGGTGGATCACAACGGATCTACGAACGGGATATCCAAGAGCGGATGTTTAAGTTGCTTGGCTTCACAGAAGAAGAAGCAAACGAGCAGTTCGGTTTCTTGATGGAAGCATTCGAATACGGAACACCACCACATGCGGGAATCGCACTTGGTCTAGACCGTCTCGTTATGTTACTCGCAGGACGTTCAAACTTGCGTGATACGATTGCCTTCCCGAAAACAGCATCAGCAAGCGATCTGTTGACGGCAGCACCAAGCCCAGTCTCGGATGCGCAATTAAATGATCTCTCGATTCGAACAGCAGTTAAACAATCGTAAGACACGACAAGCGAATCTTCCGGTATGGGAGATTCGCTTGTTTCATGAAGGAGGTCGAACGGATGGAACGACACTTTTTTGAACGCTCACCGGTTGAAGTCGGTCCAGATTTCTTAGGAACACAGATCACCGTCGATGAGGTGACGATGCGGATCGTCGAGGTCGAAGCCTATCTCGGTCCTCACGATCAAGCAGCGCACTCGTTTTCCGGAAAACCAACGAAACGGACGGCACCGATGTTCGGTCCACCGGGGCATCTCTATGTGTATTTCACATATGGTATGCATCACTGCATGAATATCGTTTGTGGACATGAAGGGGAAGGATACGGACTTTTACTACGAGGTGCGGAAATCATCAGTGGGCACGACCTCGTCGCGGAACGTCGTTTTGGTTGTTCCTACGCAGCGTTGACGGGGGTGCAACGGCGTAATCTCGTCAATGGACCAGCGAAACTGTGCCAAGGATTCGGTCTCACGACAGCGGATTCAGGTCAGGATCTCTATCAAGCACGGTTCCGACTCGTTGCTGACCCGGTCGATGCGATCGTCCAGACGACACGGATCGGTATTCCGAACGCAGGAGAAGCGACAGCCTATCCATGGCGGTTTTATGTAGAGGCGAGTGAAGGTGTCAGTAAACGTTAAAAAATGGACGCTCCGATAAGGAGACGTCCATTTTTTATTTAGGGTTGTTGATTGATTTTTTCGACTGCTGTTTTTTATAGAATTTATAGACGATTGGACCAACCGTCGTTACGAGCGTCATTAATGTTCTAAGTTTACCGCGTTTTGCTGCCATTGATTCATTCACTCCTCTGATTTGTTGTACTAATCATATTCCACGAAAACAACGTCTTAAAACCTCATCGGCACATCAAGTGGTTTTCTATCTACCTTGGTCGGGTCATAGTATAAGGAGAAGGGAGTCGATCAATATGGGAGCAGTCGTTTGGTATCGTCATGATTTACGTGTCGATGATCATGAGGCACTTCGGAGTGCGTGTGAAGAACATGACGTCATTCGTGCCATATACGTCAAAGACCAAAAGAAACGCGATTTTAAAAGAGGTACACAACAAGCACGGTTCGAACAAGAGACACTAGAGAACCTAGCGGGCCATCTGTCTCAAATCGGGATTACGTTAGATATAGTAGAAGGGGAGACAATTGAGACACTCGATTCTTATCTGCAAGCGGATGATACCGTCTATTTCCATAAGATGACCGGAACAGAAGAAGCGACAAGTGAGCAGTATATCGAAGACAGATATACCGTCCGCTCTTTTGAAACACAGACATTACATCGACGGGAAGATATCGGAAGTGATGAATTAAAGCGTGTCTTTACGGCATTTCGAAAACGTGTCGAGGCGAGAGGGACCTTCTACGATCCACTCGATCTACCAACCGGTATTCAGTTAGTAAAAGAAGAATCGGTCGAAGCGAATCCCGAAATCGCGTTCCCCTTCCGTGGTGGAGAGTCAGCAGGGAGAGCGCGCCTTAAGGAATACCTTGCTGAGCCTGTATTCACCTATAAAGAAACACGGAATGGGTTCTTACGAAATGATTCTTCGAAGCTGTCTGCCTGGCTAGCGAACGGATCACTCTCGCCGCGTCGCGTCATGGCTGAATTGCAGGAAGCCGAGCGAAAAAAGGGAGCGAATGAATCGACGTACTGGTTGTATTTCGAACTGTTATGGCGTGACTTCTTCCATTTGACGATGCGTGAGACAGGAAGCCGTCTGTTCCGTGCGAGCGGATTACAAGAAGGTCAATCCACGTGGAAGGCGGACCAGCTAGCTGTCGAACGTTGGATAGAAGGAAAAACCGGTGTGCCATTCGTCGACGCCTTCATGAACGAGATTCGCGAGACGGGATGGATGTCGAACCGCGGCAGGCAGATCGTTGCCAGTTATCTGATTCATGAATTAAAGCAGGACTGGCGCATCGGAGCGCGATATTTCGAACAGCAGTTGATCGACTATGATGTCGCTTCGAACTATGGGAACTGGGCGTTCATCGCGGGTGTCGGGAATGCGACACGCACACCACGATTCGATCCCGCATTCCAACAACAACGATATGATCCGAATCAACACTTCACGAAACGTTGGACCTGAAAAAAGCATCTTTTTCTGGAGTGGGAAGTAGTTGCATTTCAGAGGGGAGGATGCTATATTAAATGCATCAGATGGGGTTCCTGAATTGTACGAGAGCCGCCTTTTATCTTTGAGCCACTCTTTTTTGATAGGGAGTTTGACGTTCCAACTAGTAGTACATGCCTCGTAACACAGCAGGAGGACGTACGAATAGGAATCGGATAAGACACCCACCTGCACAGCAGGTTCAAAAATAAGGTATCGACACGGCACTTCGGGTCCCATCGTCTTATTATTTTATTGTTTGACACGTCGCATGACGTTTTTTTTTATGATATAATTCCGAGTAAAACAGTATGAGTATTGTGAGGTTATGAGATGTTACATCAATTTTCGCGTAATGAATTAGCAATCGGTAAAACTGGACTTGACGCATTGGCATCCAAGTCCGTCGCTATTCTGGGTATCGGTGGTGTTGGATCGTTCTCAGCAGAAGCGCTTGCCCGCAGTGGTGTAGGTCGTTTGATTCTCGTCGATAAGGACGATATCGACATCACGAACGTCAACCGACAAATCCATGCTTTGCTTCCGACGGTTGGTCAACCGAAGGTCGATGCGATGGCAGAACGTCTTGCGTTAATCAATCCGGATCTTGAAATCGTTCGCTTGAAGATGTTCTACAATGAAGAGACATTCGAGTCGTTCTTCGAACAGCAACCGGATTATGTCATCGATGCATCGGACACGGTCTCGTTCAAGATTCACTTGATTCAGGAATGTAAGAAACGTAACATTCCAATCATCTCAAGCATGGGGATGGCGAACAAGATGGATCCAACTCGCATCAAGATCGTTGACATCAAAGATACAAGTTATGATCCACTAGCGAAGGTCATTCGGACGAAACTTCGGAAAGCCGGTATTCATAAAGGTGTTCCTGTCGTCTTCTCTGATGAACCGCCCGTTAAGATCATCGAAGAAGTCCGTCAAGTCGTCGGAAACGATGCGGCTGCAATTCGTAAGGCAAAGATGCCGCCAAGTTCGAATGCGTTCGTTCCATCAGTTGGTGGATTGATCGCAGCGAGCTACGTCATCAACGAGATCGTCCGTGAAGCCGGCGTGACGATCGAACGCGTTCGTTAAAAAAAAGCGACCTTATGGTCGCTTTTTCTGATGTGTGGCTGTTTGTTTGTTCCAAAAATCAAGTCGAGCTTGCAGTTGTTTCTCAAAACCGCGTGGGCTTGGACGATAAAAGACCGGTTTTGTCCGGGCAAGGTTTTCCGGCCAGTAATTCTGTGGCACATAGGCATGTTCGAAGTCGTGCGGGTACTGATAGGTGACGCCATTCCCAAGTGCCGCTGCCCCTGGATGATGGGCATCGCGCAAATGTGGCGGTACCGGACCGCCGTCTGAACGGCGAACGAGTGTCAATGCTTGATCGATCGCTGAGATGACAGCATTCGATTTCGGTGCCGTCGCGAGATATAAGACGGTTTCAGCGAGCGGAATCCTTGCTTCAGGGAAACCGACGTACTCGCACGCGCGTGCGCAGGCATCGACCATTAATAACGCTTGCGGATCAGACAGACCGATGTCTTCTGCCGCATGGACGTAGAGACGCCGTACGATGAAGCGCGGACTTTCGCCCGCTTCAATCATGACAGCGAGCCAGTAGAGCGCAGCGTCGGGATCGGAACCCCGAATTGATTTGATGAAGGCGGAGATGACATCATAATGCCGATCGCCGTCCTTATCGTACTTCAATGCTTTTTGTTGAATCGATTCCTCGGCGACAGCGAGATCGATCGTGATCTGACCATCGATTTCCGGTGTCGTTAAGACGGCGAGTTCAAGCGCATTCAATAATGCCCGGTAATCGCCATCCGACAACTTGACGTAATGATCGATCGCGTCATCCGTGATCGTGATCGGATATTTGCCAAGACCACGTTCTTCGTCTTTTAGGGTCCGGTCGAGGACGATTCGTAAATCGTCTGCCGTCGGGGGTTCAAAACGAAAGACTGTTGCCCGCGATAAGAGAGCGGCGTTGACCTCAAAACTCGGATTTTCCGTCGTCGCCCCGATCAATGTGATCGTACCCGCCTCAAGCGCTGGCAGTAAGGCGTCTTGCTGCATCTTATTGAACCGATGGATCTCATCGAGAAAAAGGATCGTTTTTTGATCCTCGAACTGAAGACGAGCTTCGGCTGCTTTTAGAATTTCCCGTAATTGTTCCAGTTTCGCCGTGACCGCATTCAATTGCTCGAATGCTGATTTCGTATAACTGGAGATGACACGTGCGAGCGTCGTCTTACCGGTACCGGGTGGACCGTAAAAAATGACGGTTCCGAGACGATCGGCTAAGATGGCACGCCGCAGGAGCGTTGTCTCTCCAATTAGATGACGTTGTCCGACGATTTCATCCAGATTCTGCGGACGCATTCGATTCGCGAGCGGTCCGGCAGGAGACTGGGATTCAAATAAATGTGCCATACACATACGCTCCTTCCACTTTTAGCTACTACTATACTAGAAAGGATGATCCTTCGCATGATGAAAATCTCGACGAAAGGGCGATATGGTCTGACGATCATGATCGCACTCGCGAAAGAAGCTGAATCTAAACCATTGTCCTTAAAGAAAATCGCGCAGATGTATGACTTATCTGAACACTACCTCGAGCAATTGATCGCACCACTTCGTAATGGTGGTCTCGTCAAAAGCGTCCGCGGCGCTTACGGCGGATATAAGCTCGGTCGTGAAGCACAAAGCATCACAGCGGGTGAAATCATCCGCTTACTTGAAGGACCACTCGTCGTCGTCGAAGGTGATGCGTGTGACGAGGTCACGAAACGCAAACTGTGGGATAAAATCCAACAAGCAGTCGATCAAGTACTCGATTCAACGACGCTACAAGACTTAGCGGAAGAAGACGATACAGGATACATGTTCTATATTTGAGAGGTGAAAACGAATGAATTACTTTGACCATTCGGCGACGACGCCGATGCGTCCGGAAGTCCTTGAGGCGATGACGCCTTATTTGCTCGAACAGTATGGTAACCCATCGAGTGTCCATGCGGCTGGTCGGTCTGCTCGTGCAGCGATTGACAAAGCACGTCGGCAGATCGCACAAGAATTGAACGCGAAACCAACCGAACTGATTTTCACAAGTGGTGGAACGGAGTCGGATAACTATGCCATCTTCGGTGCGGCAGAGGCAGCGCGTGAAAAAGGACGTCATCTCATTACGACACGGTTTGAGCATCATGCCGTGCTCCGCGCGTTCGAAGAGCTGGAAAAACAAGGCTATGACGTCACGTATCTTGATGTACCAACGACAGGCGTCGTCTCATTGGCTGCCTTGCAAGAAGCTGTCCGGGAAGATACGACACTTGTCTCGATCATGTTCGGCAACAATGAAGTCGGAACGATCCAGCCGATTGCGGCAATTGGTCAATTTTTACGAGAACGCGGTATTTTGTTCCATACGGACGCGGTGCAGGTGTTCGGAAAACAAGCAATCGATGTCGAAGCGTTACAGGTCGATCTTTTATCCGCGTCTGGTCATAAAATCAATGGTCCAAAAGGAATCGGTCTATTATATGTACGGACAGGTGTGAAATTAGCGACGCAGACGTATGGCGGAGAACAGGAACGCAAGCGTCGCGCTGGTACGGAGAACGTACCGGGAATCGTCGGTTTAGCGAAAGCGCTCGAACTGATGATCGCAGAGCGCGATCAACAGCAGGACCACATCAAACAACTGCGTAGCGTTTTGCTAACACGCTTGGATGAAAGTGGCATCACTTACGAAGTCAACGGTGTTGAAGGATTGCCGAATGTCCTCAATCTTTACTTCCCGCAAATTGAAATCGAACCGTTCCTGATCATGCTCGATATGCGCCAGATGGCCGTATCGAGCGGGAGTGCATGTACGGCAGGATCCGTCGAACCTTCGCATGTCTTATCGGCGATGTATGGCGAAGATGAACGGACACGAGCATCGGTCCGAATCAGTTTTGGTCACGGAAATGAGCTCGCGCAAGTCGAACTACTCGCACAAGCCTTGCAAGATGTCGTAAAATCGTTTCAGAATTAACTAAGAGGTGAAATAAATGAATACACGAGCGAAAGCCCCGAGTGAAACGACAGTCGTCGTTGGGATGTCGGGCGGTGTCGATTCTTCTGTGACCGCTCATTTATTAAAAGAGCAAGGCTATAACGTCATCGGGATCTTCATGAAAAACTGGGATGACACGGATGAGAACGGCTTTTGTACGGCGACGGAAGATTATGAAGACGTCATCGCCGTAGCCAATCAAATCGGCATTCCGTATTATGCGGTCAATTTTGAAAAAGAGTACTGGGATAAGGTCTTCACGTACTTCCTCGATGAATATAAACTCGGTCGGACACCGAATCCAGACGTCATGTGTAACAAGGAAATCAAGTTCAAAGCCTTCCTCGATCACGCGATGCGTCTTGGTGCCGATTTCGTCGCGACAGGTCATTATGCACGTGCTGTCTATGAAGATGGAGAACATAAATTGCTTCGTGGTGTCGATGCAAACAAGGATCAAACGTATTTCTTGAATCAATTGTCGCAAGAGCAAATTGCGAAGGCGATGTTCCCGATCGGTCACATGGAAAAATCAGAAGTGCGCCGGATCGCAGAAGAAGCGAACCTTGCAACAGCTAAGAAAAAAGACTCGACCGGTATTTGCTTCATTGGCGAGCGGAACTTCAAACAGTTCCTCGGTCAATACCTACCGGCACAACCCGGTGAGATGCGGACGCTTGACGGCAACGTCATGGGTCGTCACGATGGATTGATGTACTATACGATGGGGCAACGCCACGGGCTTGGTATCGGTGGCGACGGAGAACCTTGGTTCGTCGTCGGAAAAAACCTAAAAGAGAACATTCTCTATGTCGATCAAGGATTCCATAACGAATTATTGTATTCGGAAGGGTTACTTGCTTCAGATGTCAGTTGGACATCTGAACGTCCAGTCGGTGAGACATTCCGTTGCACAGCGAAATTCCGTTACCGTCAACAAGACACAGCCGTCACGGTTCGTGTCCTTGAAGATGGACTCGATGTTTCGTTTGACGAGCGTCAACGAGCAATCACACCAGGACAAGCGGTCGTGTTCTATGATGGAGACATCTGCCTCGGTGGTGCCACAATCGATGCAGCCTATAAAGCAGGCGAACGCCTCGCTTATTTAGCATAAGGAGCAAAAGAAGATGAACTATAATGAAGTAGGGTTCCGGCATCTAGAAGCTGGAAATTATGAATTAGCAGCGCAAGCGTTTAACGACGCGATCGAAGAAAATCCAAAAGATCCGACAGCGTACGTCAATCTTGGAACATTACTCCAAACGATGAACGATGCTGATCGTGCCCTTCGTTTTTATGACCGGGCACTGATGATCGATAACACGTTTGCGAGTGCCTATTATGCAAAAGGGGCGCTGTTCTTTGCTGCCGATAAACTCGTCGAAGCAGAGGAATCATTGCGGGCAGCGTTATTATATGGACTTGACGACGCGGATCTCCATTTCATGCTTGGGATGACGTATCAAAAACTAGGTGATCCAGTACGTGGCTTACCTCGTCTACAGCGCGCGTCAGAATTAAACGGTGTCGATATCGAGATCGCATTCCAATACGGACTTGCCTTAGCGCAAAACGAGAAGTTGGAAGAAGCGGTCGAGATGTTCGAGCACGTCTTGATGCTTGACGAAACGCATACGGATGCACGATACAATTATGCGATTGCCCTTGCTTTCCTTGGTCAACAAGAAGCCTGTTATGCAGAACTTGAAGCCGTTCTTGCCTATCAGCCGGAACACGCGCTTGCACGAGATGCAAAAGCGAAGATGGATGCGTTATTAAAACAAGCAGATTGATCTAAAAAAAGACGATTCCAGGCGGAGTCGTCTTTTTTTATGCTATTTAATTCCCGACTTCACGGATGACACGAAGCGGAGGTCCGGAAAAGTCTTCATAGGCTTCATCCATGTTTTTCGTATACAGTTCGATGACGTTATTTTCTGTATCCTTGAAATAAGCGGAATACTCTTTTTGGTTCGAGGTCTCCTGTTCATCCCATTCTCTTAGCTTCACGGTGATTGAAGCTTCCCGAAGCTGATTTAAGGCTTGCTGGAACTCGTCCTTCTCAACGTAAAAGGCACAGTGGACATGGACTCCGCCTTCATCGTACAACGTATCCCATTCGGAGACCGGTAAGTGTTTGACGGTTCGTTCTTCCATCGTGAAGTCCCGTTTCAGCCAAAGACCGAGTCGGGTGTTGCCGCCAATGTAGAGCCACGTTGCCCAGACCCCATCTTGTTTAGATTGTTCTTTGCTCGGCTCAGCATCCTCAGGTGCCCATTGCTCGACGACTGGAATGCCTAGTGTCCCATTCCAAAAGCCAACCGCACGGTCCATATCTTCGACTTCAAGTACTAATTCACACAATCCTGCAATCGGTAAACGTGCCATCCTTGAACTCCTCCTCTTAACGAAATGTTTCACGGTATCTTTCCCTGATTTAAAATCCGGTAAACGAATGCTATGATGAAAGCAGCGAATGAAAAAGAGAGAAAGAAGGTGGAGTGATGGAGCACCCCCATCAAGTCGTCGGGCGCGTCAAACGTGTGCTCTTTTCTTCTGAAGAAGAAGCACACTCCATTGTATTGGTCGCCGTCAAAGAAAAGAACTTTGAACTGAAAGAAACCGAGCTCGTCATCACGGGTACTGGGGTTGGGATCGAACTCGGAGGAACGTATCAAGCATTCGGTCGTCTCGTCGATCATCCCCGGTTCGGAAAACAACTGAAGGCGGAGCTGATTCGACGATCGGTTCCGATGACAAAACATGCGACGATCCGCTTCTTGACGAATGGTTCGTTCACCGGCATTGGTCCGAAGACAGCGAAAAATATCGTCGATGCTCTCGGAGAAGAGGCAGTGGATCTCATTTTGAAAGATGAACGGGTACTGAATCAGGTGCCTGGGTTAAAACAAAAACAAGCTGACATCATCTTGAGTCGACTCGCCACGTTATACGGTGTCGATCAGTTGATGCTGTTCTTAGCACCGTTTGATGTCACACCGAAGCTAGCGGCAAAGATCTATGCCGCGTACGAGGGCGACGCCATGGCACGGATTCGGGAGAATCCGTATTCCTTGATGTATGAAGTGAATGGGATTGGTTTTAAGACAGCCGATCATATTGCCTCACATCTCGGACTCGTCGGATTACATCCAGAGCGTGTCGCTGCTTCGATCATGCACATATTAGAACAAGAAGCGGGCGAGGGACATGCCTTCGCGACGGTCGACTCGCTGTTGCAACGGGCACCCCGTCTGCTAGGGGAAGATCCGGGAGAGCGGCTGGAACAAGCGATCGAACTGTTGCTCGCTGAAGATAAGGTCAAGCTCGAAGAAGGTTGCTTGTATTTACCGACGATCTTTTATGCGGAAGTCCGAGCGGCGAAGGAGCTAGCACGCGTCATGGCAAACGGTGCCGAACAGGAAGTCGATGTCGCGACGATCCTTGAAGCAATCGGGCATCTCGAAGAACAGTTTGGGATGGAATATGCGGCGCAACAGCGAGAAGCGATCGAGTTAGCGGTCAAAGCGCCGCTGATGGTCTTGACTGGTGGACCGGGTACCGGTAAGACGACTGTCATCAAGGGAATTTTGCATGCGTTGCAAGAAATTCATGACTGGCCGCTTGAGAAGAGTCGCGTCAAGACAGGGGATGTCTATCCATACGTCCTTGTTGCACCGACCGGACGCGCCGCTAAACGTCTGTCGGAAGCAACGGACGTCCCAGCGATGACGATTCATCGTCTGTTGAAGTATGACGGAACGAATTTCCAATTAAATGAAGATCAGCCGATCACGGGGAAAGTACTGATCATCGATGAGTCGTCGATGATTGATATCTACTTGTTATCGAGTCTGCTCCGTGCTGTGCCGAACGGTATGAAAATCTTGTTCGTCGGTGACCGGGATCAATTACCATCCGTTGGTCCTGGGCAAGTGCTGGCAGACTTGATGGATACGGAAGGGATTCCCGTCGTTCGTTTGAACGTCGTCCATCGCCAAGCGGAAGATTCTTCGATTTTACGGCTCGCGCACGATTTGAAGAACCGGACGACGTCAGCTGATTTGTTATCACCACTTGCGGATCGTCGCTTTTACACTGCGTCTCCGCAAGAGACGTTACGCGGCATCTCAGCCTTCGCGGAAAAAGCACTCGCAAAAGGGTATTCGAAATTCGATGTTCAGGTTTTGGCACCGACTTACCGTGGTCAGGTCGGAATCGACGAACTGAATGTCGCCTTGCAACGCGTCTACAATCCGGAGGAACCGAAAAAACGCGAAGTCAAACAAGGCACCCGGATTTACCGGACCGGGGACAAGATTCTTCAGCTCGTCAACAATGCGGAAGAGAACGTCTATAACGGAGATATCGGCGAAATCGTCAATATCTTCTTCGCCAAAGAAAACGTCGACAAGGTGGATAAGATCATCGCCCGCTTCGACCAGACGGAAGTCGAGTACAACCGGAGTGACTGG
Source organism: Exiguobacterium sp. FSL W8-0210 (assembly GCF_038006045.1). NCBI lineage: Bacteria > Bacillati > Bacillota > Bacilli > Caryophanales > Exiguobacterium > Exiguobacterium sp. FSL W8-0210. Next base: position 2,117,159 of record NZ_JBBOUK010000001.1, on the reverse strand, counting down.
GATCAATTCACGCATGCCTACGCGATTACGATTCACAAGGCACAAGGGTCCGAGTTCCCGATCGTCTTGATGCCGGTCTATTTCACGGGGGCATTCAAACATTCTCGAAACTTGATTTATACGGCGGTCACCCGTGCGAAGTCGAGTTTATTATTGTTCGGCGACCCACGAGCGTTTCATAAAGCGTCGCAAGAAGAGGAGCCGCGGCGCCGAACACGATTGATTGAACGACTCGGTGGGGTGACAAAGACTTGACGGATGCTGTACGATAGGTAATAATCACGATAGATGAATGGACGTAACACGTTGATGGAAGATAAGTAAAAGGAAAACTCGAGTCCAGAGAGAAGTGAATCTGCTGCAATCACTTTCTCGAGTCCCTTTGAAGCTCCTTCCGGAGTCGGGTGTAAACACCTGCGGGTCATCCCCGTTATCAGATGTTCGAGGTAAGCAATGGATTGCTTACGAACGAGGGTGGTACCACGGAAGCGATGCTTTCGTCCCTTTTCAGGGATGAAGGCATCGCTTTTTTGCGTCCAAATAAAACCAATGGGGGTAACTGTTCATGAAAGCTTTAAAACCATTAACGGGTGCACAAATCCGTCAGATGTATCTTGATTTCTTCCAAAGCAAAGGGCATGCGATCGAACCGAGTGCTTCACTCGTACCGGTCGAGGATCCATCGCTCTTGTGGATCAACTCAGGGGTTGCGACACTCAAGAAATATTTCGATGGTCGTGTCATTCCTGATAATCCACGTATCGTCAACGCACAAAAATCAATCCGGACGAATGATATCGAAAACGTCGGGAAAACAGCACGTCACCATACGTTCTTCGAGATGCTCGGAAACTTCTCTGTCGGTGATTACTTCCGTGAAGATGCAATCAAATGGGGCTGGGAACTTTTGACGAGTGATGACTGGTACGGTCTTGACCCGGAACGTCTCTCGGTCACGATTCACCCGGAAGATGACGCAGCGCGTCAAATCTGGCTTGAACTCGGTGTACCGGCTGAGCGGATCATTCCACTTGAAGATAACTTCTGGGAAATCGGTGAAGGTCCATCTGGTCCGAACACGGAAATCTTCTTCGACCGTGGACCTGCTTTTGGAGACGATCCGAACGATTCAGAACTCTATCCAGGTGGCGAAAACGAACGCTATCTCGAGATCTGGAATATCGTCTTCAGTCAGTATAACCACGATGGACACGGCAACTACACGGAACTTCCACGTAAAAACATCGATACAGGAATGGGACTTGAACGGATGGCATGTGTCATGCAGGACGTGCCGACGAACTTCGATACGGATCTGTTCATGCCGATCATTCACAAAACAGAAGAGATCAGCGGTAAAATCTACCGTGATGATTCGAAACTCGATGTAGCATTCAAAGTCATCGCAGACCACATCCGTACCGTATCATTCGCGATCGGTGATGGTGCGCTTCCTTCGAATGAAGGTCGTGGATATGTCCTTCGTCGTTTACTACGCCGTGCGGTTCGTTATGCGAAGATGCTTGGAATCGAACGTCCGTTCATGTATGAACTCGTCGATACGGTCGGGAATGTCATGGTCGACTTCTACCCACAAGTTCCAGAAAAAGCAGACTTCATCAAACGTGTCATCAAAAACGAAGAAGAACGTTTCCACGAGACACTTCATGACGGTCTTGCAATCTTGAACACGGTCGCTCAGACGGCTAAATCAAACGGTGAGCACGTCATCAGTGGCGAAGATGCGTTCCGTCTGTATGACACGTATGGTTTCCCACTCGAATTGACAGTCGAGTATGCGGAAGATCATCAGATGTCTGTTGATGAAGAAGGCTTCAAACTAGCGATGGATGCACAACGTCAGCGTGCACGTGCAGCGCGTGAAGAGAGTGGTTCGATGCAACAGCAATCGGAAGTCCTCTCAACGCTAAAAGATAAAAGTACGTTCGTCGGCTATACCGACCTTAAGGCGGATGCGAAAATCATCGCATTGTTGCATGATGGAGAACGAGTCACAGAAGTCGCTGCTGGTGAAGAAGCACAAGTCATTCTCGACATCACACCGTTCTACGCTGAAAGTGGTGGTGAAGTCGCGGATACAGGAACAATCGAAGGCAAAGACTTCGTTCTTGATGTCAAAGATGTTCAAAAAGCACCAAACGGTCAAAACTTGCATACGGTCATCGTTCGTACAGGGATCGCAACGGAAGCTGCAGACGTCGTTGCAAACGTCGAAGCAGCAGAACGTAAAGCCGTCACGAAAAACCATACAGCAACACACTTGCTTCATAAAGCATTGAAAGACACGCTCGGAACACACGTCAACCAAGCGGGATCACTTGTTTCTCCAGAACGTCTCCGCTTCGACTTCTCACACTTCGGTGCCGTGACACAAGAAGAGTTGACAAAAATCGAACAAGACGTCAACCAAGCGATCTGGGCATCATTACCGGTTGATATCGAAGAGATGAACATCGCTGATGCAAAAGCAAAAGGCGCGATGGCATTGTTCGGTGAGAAGTACGGGGAAACGGTCCGTGTCGTCTCAGCAGGCACATACTCGATTGAATTGTGTGGCGGAATCCACGTCGGAAACACTGCAGAGATCGGTCTGTTCAAGATCGTCTCAGAGTCTGGGATCGGTGCAGGTACACGCCGAATCGAAGCGGTAACGGGTGCAGGCGCATATCGTGTCATGAATCAACACTTGGAAACACTCGAACAAGCAGCAGCTGTCTTGAAGACGAAGATGACAGAAGTTCCTGTTCGCATCGAAGCACTGCAACAACAGCTCCGTGAGACGGAACGGGCGAATGAATCGTTGCAAGCAAAACTCGCGAACATCGAAGCTGCTTCATTGAAGGACGATGTTGAGGAAATCAACGGTGTGCGTGTGCTTGCGAAACGCGTCGATGTCTCAGATATGGATGCTCTTCGCGGTATGATGGACGAGTTGAAGAGCTCGCTCGGATCGGCAATCATCGTTCTCGGAAGTGCGCAAGGTGAGAAAGTCAATCTCGTCGCAAGCGTCTCAAAAGATTTAATCGACCAAGGCTATCATGCTGGTAAATTGATCAAGGAAGTCGCAACACGCTGCGGTGGTGGCGGTGGCGGTCGCCCTGACATGGCTCAAGCTGGTGGAAAAGATGCGTCGAAATTAGAAGAAGCACTCGCGTACGCTTCACAATACGTGCAATCACTGGCATAATAGAAACGTAGTGTATATGAAAGAGGTGATGAACGTGAGTCAGATGGATCAAACGATGAAATTCAACTTTCCGGAAGACGATAACAAAGCAGCGACACGTGATGTGTTGTTGACGGTCTATCATGCTTTAGAAGAAAAAGGATATCATCCGATCAACCAAATCGTCGGCTATCTCCTTTCAGGAGATCCTGCTTACATTCCTCGTCATAATGACGCACGTAATTTAATTCGTAAGATTGAACGCGACGAATTGCTCGAAGAACTCGTGAAATCTTATTTGGCGGAGAGTGGAAATTCAAAATGAAACGTGCAATGGGACTAGATGTCGGTTCGAAGACGATTGGGGTAGCGGTCAGTGACTTGATGGGCTGGACGGCGCAAGGCGTCGAGACGGTCAAGTGGACGGAACCGGATTACCCAGAAGCCTTCAAACGGCTCGATGTCATCATGAAGACATACAATGTCGAAATCCTAGTCATTGGTCTTCCGAAAAACATGAACGGTTCCATCGGTCCCCGCGCAGAAGCAAGTGAAGCTTTTGCGAAGGAAATCGAACAGCATACCGGGCTTGAAGTCGTCTTCATGGATGAACGGTTGACGACGATGCAAGCAGAACGGATGCTGATCGATGCCGATGTCAGCCGTAAAAAGCGTAAACAAGTCATCGATAAGATGGCTGCCGTCATGATCCTGCAATCGTACTTGGATCGGACGAACCGATGAAGGGGGAGAAACCGATGGCTGAAGAAAAACGTCAGTATCTCTTTCCAGATGAAGAGGGCGGCGAACATCTTTTCGAAGAATGGTACCGTTACTCGAGTGAACGTACAGGAAAAACCTATCTGTTTCTTGAAATGATCGGTAACCCTGACGAAGGAGCAGATGATCTGATCATCTGTGAGATCGATGAATATGGAGAAGGCGAAGATGATTTCGAATTGAGCCTGATCGATGAAAATGATGAGCAAACTTGGGATGAACTCGAGCTTGCGTTAAAGGAGCGGATCACTGATGCAACAGAATGAACCAACACGTTACGTAATTCCGGACGGCGAAGGAAATGATTTCGAATTCGTAGAACGTCTGCGTTACGAAAGCCCACGTTCGAGTAAGACATACATCTTCCTTGAGCCAATCGGAGCAGACTATGACGAAGCAGAAGAAGTCGATATCTTCGTTTACGAACTTGACGAATACGGTGATGGAGACAACGACTTCAACCTCGTACCGATCGATGAAGATGATACAGCGACTTGGGATGAAATCGAAGAAGTCTTTAACACGCTCGAAGATCAGTTAGACTAACCCGACTCATGACAGGTGACGTCGTAAGAGACTTTCTCTTACGATGTCACCTTGTTTTAAGAGAAGAAGGAGGAACCGATGGAGAACGAATGGAAGCAAAATGCCGAAATCGAAAAAAGGCGACGCCGGACATCACGGCGGATTACGCTAATCATCCTTTCTGTATTGTTGACGATTTTTCTAGTTGCCAGTGCGGTCGTCTATGTCTTTTTGAAAAATGCGCTTGAACCAGTCGATGAAGCAGCGACGAAATCCGTCAAAGTCGAAGTTCCTTTAGGAGCAGGGACGAGTACGATTGCTTCCTTACTAAAGGAAAAAGACTTGATTGCGAACGAGACGATTTTCCGTTATTACGTCCGTTATAAGAATGAATCGTCATTCCAGGCGGGTACGTATACACTGTCACAAGCCATGTCCCCGGATGAAATCATCAATGAATTAAAGACGGGAACGGTCATGAAGGCAGCGGATGTGAAAATCACGTTACCTGAAGGCATCACGATGGATCGTCAAATCGCTTTGATCGCGAAAGCAACGAACTTCAAGGAAGAGACGGTCCGTAAAGAATTGACGGATGCGACATTCATCGACAGCATGATTGAAAAATATCCGATGTTGACGGATGAAGTGAAAAAAGATGGTGTCCTGTATGCACTTGAAGGGTACCTCTTCCCAGCAACGTATGAGTTTGATAAAGGAAAAAGCATTGATCAAATCGTCGAGACGATGCTCGATGAAACAGAAAAAGTCTACGATGAGAATGCGGATGCCATTCAAAAGTCAGGCATGACCTTCCATGAAGTGCTCAGTCTCGGTTCCATGGTCGAGCGCGAAGCGGCGACACCAGATGATCGTCGTGAAATCGCTGGTGTCTTCAAAAATCGATTGGATGACGGCATGAAGTTACAGTCGGATCCAACAGTTTGGTATGGTACAGGCGAAAATACGGCTTTAACGACGCTGAAGGATCTTGAGAATAACTCGAAGTACAATACGTACAAGTACGAAGGGATTCCGATCGGTCCGATTTCAACGGTCAGCAAAGATTCGGTACTTGCCGTATTAAATCCGAATAAAACGAAATATGTCTATTTCTTCGCACGTCCACCAAGTGATAAACATCCACGAGGACAGATTCTATACGAAGAGACATATGAAGAACATCAACGAAACGTCGTTAAGTATAAGCCGGAATGGGTGGAATACGAAGCGAGTAAAGAGCAATGAGCAACGGGTTGGGTTGAAGCGGGAAGTTCGCTTCAAGTCAACCTGTTTATGCGGAAGAGGGAGTGAATGGCGTGAATGATTTCACGACCTATGTCGAATCAATGATTCATCCTCGAGATGCTCTGTTAGAAGAAATGGAGCGTTATGCGGAAGAACATCATATACCAATCATCGAACTGACAGGTTCCGAAGTCTTGTTATCGCTCTTGCGATTACAACAACCGAAGCGCATTCTAGAAGTCGGAACCGCAATCGGATATAGTGCGATTCGGATGGCCCGTGCGCTACCGGATGCGCGCATTACGACGATTGAACGGAATGCAAAGCGGTATGAAGAAGCAAAAACCTTCATCGCCCGGTCAGATGTGGCGGACCGGATTGACATCATTTTTGGTGATGCAGTAGAATTAGCCGAAACGCTTGAAGACCAGTTCGATGCGGTCTTCATTGATGCAGCTAAAGGACAGTATAAAAAATTCTTTGCAGGATATGGGCGACTCATTCCTGAGGGCGGTGTACTCTATACGGATAATCTCTTCTTACACGGAGATGTTCTCGAGTCTGATCCGAAGACATTCGATCGAAGAAGACGTCGACTCGTGCGTCTCGTCAAGGAATTCACGGTCTGGATGATGGAACAAGAACAATACGATACGACGATTTTTCCGCTCGGTGACGGTGTATCCGTCAGTCGGAAAAAGTCGAAATGATGGAGGAACGAATGACATGCAAAAACCGGTAGTAATTGGCGTAGCGGGCGGAACGGGTTCAGGGAAGACGACGGTGGCACGTTCACTCGTCGATGCGTTCCCAAGTGAATCAATCGTCATGATTGAGCAGGACGCGTATTATAAAGATCAAAGTGATTTATCAATGGAGGAGCGGTATCAGACAAACTATGATCACCCGTTCGCTTTTGATAATGGTCTGTTGATCGAGCACATTCAGTCGCTCCGTGAAAACATTGCCGTTGAAAAACCGGTATATGACTATGTCGCCCACACGCGGGCACAAGAAACGATTCGTCTCGAACCACGCGATGTCATCATCGTAGAAGGAATTTTAGCGCTTGAAGACGAACGGTTACGGGAACTAATGGATATCAAGGTGTTCGTCGATACGGATGCGGACGTTCGCATTCTGCGTCGGATGCAACGTGATATCAACGAACGTGGACGTTCGATCGACTCAGTCGTTGAGCAGTACACGAACGTCGTTCGTCCGATGCATCTGCAGTTCTGTGAACCAACAAAACGGTATGCGGATATCATCGTACCGGAAGGCGGCGAGAATCATGTCGCGATCGATTTACTCGTGACGAAGATTCGAGCGATTCTTGATTATCGTTCAGCACTCGATCAAAGAGGATATTGATTCCAAAAAAGATGTGAATATACTATACTAGTGGAATAAAAAGGAGCGTGACAAAAATGGCAGAAAAGCAATACTACATGACGCTTGAAGGTAAAGCGAACATTGAAAATGAATTGAATGAATTGAAGTCAGTCCGCCGGAAAGAAGTCGTCGAGAACATCAAGATCGTCCGTTCGTTCGGTGACCTTTCAGAGAACGCTGAGTACGATTCAGCAAAAGAAGAGCAAGCGATGGTCGAAGGCCGGATCGCTCAACTTGAAGAGATGCTTCGTAATGTTGCCATCATCTCAGAAGAAGAGAAGGATATCTCGGTCGTCGGTATCGGAACGACGGTAACTTTCTTAAGTGTCGAAGATAACGAAGAAGATACGTATACGATCGTCGGTAGTGCCGAAGCAGATCCGTTCACGGGTAAAATCTCGAACGAATCACCAATCGCGAAAAGTTTAATGGGGCACCAAGTCGGAGATCAAGTCTCTGTACCAGCACCAGGCGGCGAATACGCAGTAAAAATTACATCGATCAAATAAAGAACACAGGAGCCGGAGCAATCCGGCTTTCTGTTTGATGGAGGAATGAATTATGCCAATCGCAATCATCGGCGCAATGGAAGAGGAAGTCAACTTATTGCGTAATGAGTTATCAGAACGTAAAGATACAGTCATCGCAAACTATCATTTTTATGAAGGGCTTTTAAATAGCGTTCCTGTCGTCATCTTGAAGTCAGGAATCGGGAAAGTGAACGCTGCGATCGGGACTACATTATTGCTAGACCACTACAAACCAAGTGCTGTCATCAATACGGGCTCAGCAGGTGGATTCAAGGAAGGCTTAACGGTCGGGGATGTCGTCGTCTCAACAGAAGTACGTCACCACGACGTCGACGTGACGGCATTTGGATACGAATATGGTCAGGTACCTGGAATGCCAGCTGCCTATCAAGCAGATCCGAAGCTTGTTGCAACGGCAGAAGCCGTCATCGAGCGGATGGATGCGATTCGCGTCGTTCATGGATTAATTGCGACAGGCGATTCATTCATCCACGATTCAGAGCGCTCTGCTCAAATCAAGGCGCACTTCCCAGAAGTCGCAGCCGTCGAGATGGAAGCAGCACCAATCGCACAAGTCTGTCATCAGTTCGGTGTTCCGTTCGTCGTAACGCGTTCGATTTCAGATAGCGCCAATGAAGAAGCGTCACTCTCGTTTGATGAATTCCTCGAGATTGCGTCAATCAATTCCGCTAAAATGGTCATGGAAGTCGTACGGACGTTAGCAGAATGAGGTATGGGGGAAGGGCAAGGGAGACCATGCTCTTCCTTTTTTCTTTGACAAAAGCATATTAACGCTTTATATTAGTACCAGATACTAATAACAAAAGGGGATGCCTTATGAAGATCGGGATTGTAGGATTAGGAACGTCTTTGCCGTCACGCCGCGTGACGAACGATGAATTAGCAACGACGCTCGATACGAGCGATGAATGGATTCGGACACGGACAGGAATCGGGGCACGACGAATTGCAGCCGATGATGTGGATGTAACAGACTTAGCGACAGAAGCGGCTCAGAAGGCACTCGATGATGCTGGATTGACAGTAGAGGACATCGGCTTGATCGTTGTCGGAACGGCAACAGGACGTGCGTTCCCTTCTACAGCCTGTATCGTTCAAGAGCGTCTTGGAGCACGAGGGGCGACCGCTTTTGATATCAGTGCGGCCTGTAGTGGATTCATCTTCGCATTACAAACAGCTGCAAGCATGTTATCAACAGTCGAAGGGAAACATGCACTTGTCATCGGTGCTGAAAAAATGTCGAGTATCGTTGACTGGTCAGACCGGTCGACAGCGATTTTATTCGGGGATGGTGCAGGGGCAGTCGTCATCGGACAAACTGAGCAAGAGGGATTAAATGCTTTTGAACTCGGAACAGACGGACGTGGAGCCCATCTGTTGTTTAAGGATATCGATGGACCAATCGAGATGAACGGTCGCGAAGTCTTTAAGTTCGCCGTTCGTAAATTACCGGAAATCGTTGAGAAGGTCATTCAAAAAGCAGACAGCACGCTTGAAGATGTCGATATCTTGATTCCGCATCAGGCGAACCTACGCATCATCGATGCAGCGTGCGAACGACTGCATATTCCGCAAGAAAAAGTCATCGTTACGATCGATGAGCATGCGAATACATCTGCTGCTTCGATCCCACTCGCACTCGAAGAAGCACGTAAGCAAGGTCGTCTGACACCAGGTACGAAACTTGTACTTGCTGGCTTCGGTGCCGGATTGACTTGGGGAGCAGCATACATTACTTGGACTAAAGGAGAGAACACATAAGATGATAAGAAAACGCGTTGTAGTCACAGGAATCGGAGCACTGACACCAATCGGGAACGATGCCAATACATTCTGGGAATCATTAAAAGAAGGAACGAACGGGATTCGACCGATGGAGCGTCTCGATATCGATGAATATCCAACAAAGGTCACTGGCGAATTGCAAAACTTCGACGTGACAGAATTCATCGAGGCGAAAGAAGCACGCAAGATGGACCGCTTCGTTCATTACTCACTTGTCGCAAGCATGGAAGCTGTAAAAGATGCTGGAATTGATATCAAGTCGATTGCTGAACGTGCAGGTGTCTGGATTGGATCAGGAATCGGTGGCGTGGAGACAATCGAGAAACAAGCGAAAATCTACTTTGAACGTGGACACCGTCGTGTCAGCCCGTTCTTCATTCCGATGATGATTCCGAACATGGCAAGCGGTCAGGTATCAATCTATACCGGAGCCAAGGGACCGAATAACTGTTCTGTCACAGCATGTGCTTCAGGAACGAATGCCATCGGGGAAGCACTTCGTGTCATCGAACGGGGCGATGCAGATGTCATGATCGCTGGTGGTGCGGAAGCGCCGATCACGAACTTAGCATTTGCTGGTTTTTGTGCCAACAAAGCGATGTCAACGAACCACGATCCTGAGACGGCAAGCCGTCCATTTGACGAAGGACGTGACGGATTCGTCATGGGAGAAGGAGCAGGAATCTTAATTCTTGAAGAATATGAGCATGCAGTAGCTCGTGGTGCGAAAATCTATGCTGAGGTCAGTGGGTATGGATTAACAGCTGATGCGTACCACATCACAGCTCCGGATCCAGACGGAGACGGTGGAGCACGCGCGATGGCGATGGCGATTCAAGATGCGGGCATCACTCCGGAGGCAGTCGGATACATCAATGCTCATGGAACGAGTACACCAATGAACGACATCCTTGAAACAAAAGCGATCCACAGTGTCTTCGGTGAACAAGCGAAACAACTCGTCGTCAACTCGACGAAATCGATGATCGGTCACTTACTTGGTGGAGCAGGTGGCGTCGAGGCAATTGCGACGATTAAATCATTACAAGAACAAACAGTTCACCCGACGATTCATCTCAAACAGCCGAGCGAAGGCTGTGATCTCGATTATGTGACAGAAGGTTCACGTCACGTCGAAATGACTTATGCGCTCAGCAACTCGCTTGGGTTCGGTGGACACAACGCATCACTCGTCTTCAAACGGTATGAAGCTTAAGCTCAAGCGACTCCCTTGAAACATCAAGGGGGTCGCTTTTTTGATGAAATTCTGATTCAATAGAGAAATGCGTGTTTGACGCAGAAAGGAGTCGTTTATGACTAACATCACAAGAAAAACATCAATCCTGATATTGATCTTATTTTTATTGATTGGTCTCAGTGGTACGCTCATATATCGTCTATCATCATCTCAAAAGACCAAAACAGATCAGGAGACCCAAGCAGTGAAGGTTGAATTAATTGAATCATCACTCCCGAAGACATCCGATATTGCGTTAGCGACAGATAGTCGTTCTCAGACACTGTTAGCACAACTGTATGAAGGATTATATGTCTTTACTTCTGGGACATCCGTCCGTCGAGGATTAGCACAGGATATGTCAGTCTCAAAGGATCGTCTGACGTATACGATTCAACTCAAACAAACGAAAAATGCGCAGGGTCAGCCGATCACGGCACAAGACTTTGTCGATAGTTTCCGACGTGTCGCAGCTAATAAAACGAATTCTCCTTATGGTTTTTTATTTGAAGTGTTTGAAAATGGACGTGCCGTCAATGACGGAAAAATGAAGCCAGAGTGTTTAGGTGTAAAGGCGAAAGGACGCAATCAACTTATCATCACGTTGAATCAGCCGGTTTCGAATCTAAAGGAATTACTTGCGATGTCCGTCTTCTATCCACAACCGGAATCAAAGAAGTGGGAAGAACTTGTTGGAAATGGTGCATTTACACTAGAAAAAATGTCGAAAAGCGGATATACGCTTAAGAAAAATGATCAGTATCATCAGAAAAACGTTGTTACAGTAGCGAAAATAGAAAGCCGTATCATTCCCGATCATCAGACGCAATGGAGTTCGTATAAGAAAAACAAGGCGGCTATCCTTCCATTACAAGAAAGTGTCGAAACACAAGGTGATCAGGTTTCACGACCGACCTATCAAAAAAAGCGGAGTGGTGTCTTTTATATCGCCTTTAATCAAAAAAATGACACGTTCCGCGATACGACACTCCGAAAACGAATTGCTTACGCCTTGATGGAAAAAGAATCGGTTCAACTTCCTTTAGGGTATGCAGGTATTCCGACGAATCGATTCGTCGTCACTGATACGAACGTATTGATGTCAAAATCCGTTCAAGAGAAACCTGAAAAATCACAAGAACACAGTAAACAACAAATTGAGATGCTTAATTTTGATGATCCACAAGCAAAACGGATTGGGGAACAACTCGAAACCTATCTTGAGAAACAAATACCTGAGATTGATATCGTTCTTAAACCAGTTGCGATTGAAGAGAAGATTGATAAAGAACAGTTAGCTCAGTATGCGATGACTTTGACTGGATGGATGCCAGATTATCCAGGACCGCTAGCCTATTTAAATCAATTCGTCTCAGACAATCCTTTAAATTCGGTGAATTATCAATCCAAGGTATACGACCAGACAGTTGAAAAAGCACGAAAAGAAAAAGAGATAAAACGAAAACAAGCACTCTATCATCAAGCCGAAAAACGGTTAATCCATCAGGATGCTGTCGTCGTTCCTTTGTATCAGACGACTGAGAAATTATATGTTTCTGATACGATTCAAGGAATTGAAGTACCGATTTATGGACCGGAATACCTACTCCGCTCGATGAAAATTTTAAAATAATCACTTAACTGGGACCATTATTTCTTAAGGTCCCAGTCTTTTTTTTGAAAAAATATTTAGAAAAATCGGATAAAAGGTTTGCAAAATTATCAGAACATTGTAAACTATTTGTAACGAAGGGTTTGATTCGAATATAGTAATTCTTTTTTTTTCGGTCAAAAACCTGACAGTATCATTTTTTTAGAAACCTAGGGGGGTCATCGTAACATGAAGAAGAAAAGCTTTGCTTTAGCTACATCGGTAGCACTCGTATCAAGTGCGTTCCTCGCAGCTTGTTCGACAACGGATTCAGGCGACAAATCGGGCGACACTGGTTCAGACAAAAAATCTAGTGATCAAACACTTAACTTGATCGAAGGTTCGGATATCCCGACACTTAACCCGACGACTTCTACAGATGCAGTTTCATTCAACGTGTTGAACAACACGATGGAAGGTCTTTACCGTCTTGATGACAAGCAGCAGCCAACACCAGGTATCGCTGAGAGTCATACAGTCTCAGATGACAAATTAACATACACGTTCAAATTACGTGATGCAAAATGGTCTGATGGTACACCACTTACGGCAAAAGATTTCGAATATGCATGGAAAGAAGTTCTAAATCCTGAAAACGCTTCACAGTATGCATACGTCTTCTACAATATCGAAGGTGCAGAAGAGTACAATACGAAAAAAGGCGATCGTGATGCTGTCGGTGTTAAAGCAGTCGATGACAAAACGCTCGAAGTTAAGTTAAAAGCACCTGCAGATTACTTCCTCGGACTCACTGGATTCGGACCATTCATGCCGAAATCAGAAGAACTCTCGAAGAAAATCGGGAAAGACTTCGGTTCGACTGCAGACAAGGCGCTCTACAACGGACCATTCAAGTTAACAGAATGGACACGTGAACAAGGCTGGAAAATGGTTAAAAACGATAACTACTGGGATAAAGATGCCGTCAAACTTAAAACGATCAACGTTAAGGTCGTTAAAGAGACAGCGACAGGTGTTAACCTTTACGAAAAAGGTGACATCGACCGTACAGGTCTAACTTCTGAGTTCGTTGCTCAGTACAAAGACAATAAAGAATTTAAAACAAAAGGTGAATCAACGATCTTCTACCTTAACCTCAACACAAAGGTAAAAGCGCTTGATAATGAAAAAATCCGTCGCGCCATCGATATGGGTTACAACAAAAAAGGAATCACGGATGTCATCCTTGCAAACGGATCACTTCCAGCAAACTACCTCGTACCAAAAGATTTCGCAAAAGATGCTGACGGAAAAGATTTCCGCGACAAGTATCCGGCATTCAACGAATACAATGCCGATGAAGCGAAAAAACTCTGGGAAGAGGGTCTCAAAGAAATCGGTCAAAAATCGGTTGATCTTGAGCTCTTGAACTACGATAGCGACGATGCTAAGAAAATCGGTGAGTTCTTGAAAGGGGAACTTGAGAAAAACCTTCCAGGTATGAAGGTTACGATCAAACAACAACCATTCAAAAACAAACTTGATCTTGAAAACAAAGGTGATTTCGAGTTCTCATTCGCTGGCTGGGGTCCTGACTACCAAGATCCAATGACGTTCCTCGATCTCTTCGTCACGGGCGGACCATACAACCGTGGTAAATGGTCGGACAAAGAGTACGATAAACTCATCAAAGATGCACAAACTCAAACAGATGCAACAAAACGTTGGTCTGAACTACAAGAAGCTGAGAAAATCCTTCTTGATTCAGCAGCAATCTCACCTGTTTATCAGCGTGGACGTGCATTCCTCGTTAAACCATACGTCAAAGGAGTCGTCGAGCATAACTTCGGCGCAGACTTCTCTTACAAATGGGCTTCAATCGAAGGAAAATAAGCAAAATAAAAGAGGCTGGGACATAACTAGCTGAATTTAACGAGAAGAAGGAATTGCCATCACTCAGGATGTGCAATTCCTTCTTTTTTCATTGTCTCGCGTCAAGTTGCCCTTCGGGCAACGCTTTGGATGAGCCATTTTCTTAAATTTACGGCCATGAGGATGAAGCCGAGCTCACGCTTCACCTTCGCTTTTCCTCTCACAGAAAAGCGAGTGAAACTCAAATTAGCCTTCAGATATCCAAAAACTGGTTCCACGTCTATCTTCCGTTTCGCATAGAGGGATCCTGTTTTTTGATCTGAAAGCCATTTTTTCATCTGTTCTTTTTGTTCTTCCCATGAAGTGTTTATGTGTACCTGTCGGTGACGACCCTCTTTGGCCTTGGTACAACGGGAGCGAAACGGGCAGCCATCACACCCTTCGCTTTCATACACCTTGAAATCACGCGTGAATCCGTACCGATCTGTTCTCTTGGACATGTAACGGAATGTTACGTCCTGTCCATTAGGGCACACAAAACGATCCGACCTTTCATCATAAGACCAGTTTACTGTGTTAAATGGATCATTGCGCCATTTTCGAGACTTTTCTTTTTCGAACATCGTATAAGGGATGAGTGGAATGCGCCCTCGGCGCATCAGAATATCCTGATAATTCTCCTGACTCCCATAGCCGGCATCCGCAACGATATGCGGTGGTAGTGGTAAATATGAGCTGATCTCATCTAAAAAGGGGAGTAACGTCCGGGCATCCGTCGGATTCGGATAAATATCATAAGCGAGTGTGTACTGTCCTTCGGTCGCGATTTGAACGTTATAGCCTGGCTTGAGTTGTCCATTTTGCATATGATCTTCCTTCATTCGCATGAACGTCGCGTCTGTGTCTGTTTTCGAATAGCTGTTCCGTCCAGCGAGCGTCCTCTTTTGGAGGGCGTATCTCTGTTTCCGCTCGATGAAATCTGTAATCTCCTTTCGAAGGAGACGTGGTTCCTTCCGTTCAGAACGTAGACGTTTTCTTTCTTGAGTATCCGAACTCGCCTCGATTTTTTGGTTGATGGAAGCGATATGTGCGTCTAAAGCTTCACCCATGTGTTCGAGTTCTGAGAGAGTGAGCTCGTCCGGGCTTTCTCGTTCAATTTCCGGTAGGATGTCTTGTTCGACGAGGTTGTCATAGATACGATTCGATTTGTCCACGAGAGACGAACTATGACGTTCGATCGATTTCCGCCAAACAAAGGTGTATCGGTTCGCATTCGCCTCTAGCTTTGTACCATCGATAAAGATGGCTTCTTCATTGATTTCTCCCATCTCGACGAGATGGCAACGGAAGGTAACGAAGGCTTGCTTCAAGATTGGAGTGACTGCGGGATGCACTCGAAAACGGTTGATGGTACGATAGCTCGGCGCATTCCCTTGCGCTAGCCACATCATCCGCAGACTATCGGATAGTAATCCCTCAATCTTCCGACCGGAGAAGACCGACTGTGTGTAGGCACATAAAATAATTTTCATCATCATCCGCGGGTGATAAGCAGGGCATCCCGTCGTCCGCATGAAAGGATCGAAAACATCATCCGGAATGGATTCGACGAGATGATGGACAGCGAACGCGATATCATTTTCTTGAAGACGAACTTCTAAATCTAAGGGCAGAACCAGCTGGTTCATGTTATAATCTTTAAACATAAGGGCACCTCCGATGGTTATGGTTTAGTCACTTTAACTTTATCAGAGGTTGTCCTTATTTGTTTATTCAGAACCGGTTTTTCATCATAGAACAAGGCCCTCGAAACGACTACACGTTTCGAGGGCCTTTCGTTTGTGAAACTGAGTTATGTCCCAGCCTCTTTTTGTTTGGAAATATCAAAAAAGACCGGAGCATTCCGATCTCTTTTGGAGAAAATCTTATTTTTTTACTTTGGCACGCTTCCGCTGTAAGCCCATTGCCTTTTCGATTTTCGCGAGTTTTTTGGCAGCGACTGCTTCTGCGCGATCACGTCCAGCGTCAAGAATTTGATCGAGTTCTTCAGAATCAATCAATTCATAATAGCGCTGTTGAATCGGTTCGAGTTCCGCAATGATCGCTTCTGCGACATCTGCTTTGAATGTTCCATAATTCGAGCCCTCGTATTTTGCTTCAAGAGCTGGAATCGAGATACCAGCGAGTAGGGAATAGATCTCAAGTAAATTCGACACACCTGGTTTGTTTTCACGATCGAATTTTACGATGCCTTCTGAGTCTGTGACAGCTGATTTCACTTTTTTACGAATGACATCTGGTGCGTCAAGCATCGAGATGAAGCCTTTCGGATTTTGATCAGATTTTGACATCTTTTTATCTGGCGTCGTCAAACTCATGATCCGTGCACCTGATTCAGCAATGATCGGTTCTGGTAATGTGAACGTCTCATAATAGCGGCTATTAAATCGTTGGGCTAAATCGCGCGTTAACTCAATGTGTTGTTTTTGATCGTCACCGACCGGAACGAGTTCCGCGTCGTAGAGAAGGATATCAGCTGCCATGAGTGTTGGGTAGACGAACAACCCTGCTCCAATCCGCTCTTTTCCTTGTGATTTATCTTTATACTGTGTCATACGCTCGAGCTCACCCATCCCGGAGAGACACGTCAACATCCAGCCGAGTTGCGCATGGGCTTTGACTTCTGATTGAACGAAGATCGTTGATTTTTCTGGGTTCAGACCACTTGCGATATAAAGTGCAGCAAGGGCGCGTGTATTGTTCATCAGTTCGACACGATCGATATCGACCGTGATCGAGTGCAAGTCGACGACACAATAATACGCATCATGACCGTCCTGTAAGTTCACGAAGTGTTTCATCGCACCTAAGTAATTTCCGAGCGTCACTGTTCCTGTTGGTTTGATACCTGAGAAAATCGTTTTCATAATGAAATCCCTCCAAATAATAAAATCAAAATAAAAAACGCCCCTTGAAAATCAAGGGACGATTCATCGCGTTGCCACCCAAGTTGCTATTTACATAGCCGCTTCATTTGCTGTAATGGGCAAACCCATCTGACTCTACTTGATTCGAATCAGCCACTCGAAAGTCCATTCACGTAGGCATCACCTGTCCATTTCCAGCACCATGGACTCTCTGAAAGGGATGTACCTAAGTTACTACTCTTTGTCGTCGTGTTTTCTTGTTTGATTAGTTTGAGTTTACCATACCTGAGATAGAGCGTCACGTTGATTTCGTTTAAAAATAGGAGATGATCAGCGAGACGACGATGAAGATGACACCGCTTGAGACGTAGGGTTTCGTCCGTGCTGAAGCACGGCGTTGCTTTTTGCGAAGCACTTCTTCCTCCTCGTCTTCATCTTCGTAATAATCTCCATCAATCTCTCGCAACTTTGCTTCCCGCTGCTTTTTGAATCCAGCTGTCATGCCGCGGAAGAAGCCGTTAGCAGACATATTCGAGAAGAATCCTACTGCAACTAACAAGAATCCTGCTATGAATAAACCACCAGACAGATGATACAAGATGCTGTGAGTCGAATCCGTCATAGTTGCCCAAATCGTGTAAAGCAGAACAAGAATGACCGCAACGATGACCGGTCGGAAATACGTCGATCGCATGAAAATCCCCCTTTACGTACATAGATATTCTTAGTATACGAAACTTTTAACGCTGTTACGAATCGGTAACAAACGAATGATGCAAAATAGCAAATAGTGTGACTATTCACTTGACGTTAATGCTATTCTCACATAAAATCAATTTATCACTTCGTTTAAGTTTTTGAAACTAGGTCAATGCATTTTGGGGAATACATTGCAGTTTCGACGGGACGTTATTGATGTCATAGGCATTATGGCAACTTGGAAATTGAAAAGGAGATGACTTACCGATGAAGAAAAAAACAGTCGGTCTCGCTTTATCAGTCATGCTTGCAGGAAGCGCTGTGCTTGCTGGATGTTCGACAGGTGGCGGAGACAAAGATTCAGGTTCGACAGACGGCAAGAAAAATCTACGTTTAACGGACACTTCGGATATTACGACAGTGGACCCAGCGAAAGCTACGGATTCCGTCGCTTTCAACATGATCGGAAACACGATGGAAGGTCTTTATCGTTTAGACAAGGACGGAAAAGCGATTCCAGCACTTGCAGAAAAAACGGATATCTCAAGCGACAATTTGACGTATACGTTCACGCTTCGTGATTCGAAATGGTCAGACGGTTCACCCGTCAAAGCACAAGATTTTGAATTCGCGTGGAAACGTGCTGCTGATCCAAAAACAGGTTCTAGTTACTCATACATCTTTGACACGTTAAAAAACGGCGCTGATGTTACACAAGGTAAAAAGCCTGTTGATGAACTCGGTGTTAAAGCAATCGATGATAAAACGTTAGAAGTAAAACTCGAGCGTCCAGCTCCGTATTTCCTCTCACTGACATCGTTCGGTACGTATACACCGATCAGTGAAGACTTCTACAAGAAAAACGAAAAAGACTTCTCGCTCAAACCAGATAAATTGCTTTATAACGGGCCTTTCGTTTGGGAATCTTGGAAAACGGATTCAAAACGTGTCCTGAAGAAAAACGACAACTACTGGGATAAAGATGCTGTCAAACTCGACGAAGTCACGATCAGTGTCGTTAAAGATACGTCAACAGTCGCAAACTTGTATGATTCAAATGAAATTGATTACGCAGGTCTGACCTCAGAGCAAGTTGAAGCTTACAAATCGAAGCCTGAATTCAAGACAGCGCTTCGTTCTTCAATCGCTTATCTGAAGTTCAATAACGAAGATGCAACGATGAAAGATGTCAATGCACGTAAAGCAATCGCTCGTGCGATCGATCCAAAAGGTATCACGGATACGCTTCTTGCGAATGGTTCAATTCCAACAACAAGCTTCATTCCAAAAGACTTTGTCAAGGATGCATCAGGTAAAGACTACACGAGCGACATCAACTGGTTCGATCGTGACGCGAAAGAAGCAGCAGATCTTTGGAAAAAAGCAAATGGCGATAAGAAAACGACGATTGAATTGCTTTCGTTCGATAGTGAAGATGCGAAGAAAATCGGTGAGTACATGAAAGGTCAAATCGAGAAGAATCTTCCGAACGTCACTGTCTCAATTAAGCAACAGCCGTTCAAGAACAAACTCGATCTTGAAGCAAAAGGAGATTACCAAATCTCTTACTCACTTTGGGGTCCGGATTACCAAGATCCAATGTCTAACCTGTCCATCTTCGAATCAACGAACAGTCAAAATGACGTGAAGTACAAATCAGCTGCGTATGATAAATTATTAAACGCGGCAAACGACGAGTCAGATTTGACGAAGCGTTTAGATTTGTTCAAACAAGCTGAGGCACAATTGATTGAAAAAGATCAAGCCATCGCACCAATCTATCAAGCTGGTTCTGCATACTTGAGCCGTCCATCGGTTAAAGATTTTAACCGTCAATTGTTCGGAGCAGATTTCCAATACAAATATGTTGATGTGAAGTAATCGAGAACGGGAGCGTCCCTAAGTCAGTTCGGGTGCGCTCCTGTTTTATACTACTTTGAATGAACGGAAACTCATTTTTAGCGGAAATGTGAAATTTTCGTAAAAAAGTGGTTCTAATTACTTTGTTAGCAAAGTATAATGAAACCAAACGAAAAATTCTGACTATTGGACGACATTAAAAAAGCGTCTGATCGAACATCGAATCAAAGCACAATTAAAAAGAATTTTAAATTTTTATAACAAAATTCTTGAATGTTCCGACAATTGTGGGTCATACTGATTTTATTGATGTTTCGAAAAAACAGAAAATCTTTATAGGGGGTGCCATCTTATGGGCCGTTATTTAGCTCAACGCCTGGTTTACGGCGTATTGACGTTTTTACTCATCGCTTCGTTCACTTTCTTCCTGATGGATCTGCTACCAGGTTCACCATTCCAGAACCAGGAGAAACTTTCTCCTGAACAGTTGAATATCCTTCGGGATAAGTACAATTTGAATGATCCACTACCACAACGCTATGCAGCGTACATGGTTAACTTATTCCAAGGAGACCTTGGTGTATCGTTCAAATATGACAGCCGTCCAGTTACGGATTTAATTTCTGAACGAATTGGACCATCGGCTCAACTTGGAGTTCAAGCACTCGTACTTGGTGTACTCTTAGGTCTCGTACTTGGTGTAGTTGCTGCACTTCGTCACAACACAGTTGTCGACTACGGAGCAATGTTCATCTCGGTTCTCGGGATTTCAGTACCATCTTTCGTATTTGCCTCACTCCTTCAGTATTATGTCGGCGTGAAATGGGGCGCTTTGCCAGTAGCGTTCTGGGAAAGTCCGGCGCATACGATTCTACCAACGATTTCGTTGTCTCTTGGGGTCACCGCCTCGATTGCCCGATTCGTAAGGACGGAAATGCTTGAGGTTACAGGTCAGGATTACGTCACGTTAGCTAAAGCAAAAGGCCTAGATGGTCAATCAATCACTTGGAAACACATGGTTCGGAATGCATTGATTCCTGCTATTACGATTCTTGGACCTATGACTGCTGCATTGATCACAGGTACATTTGTCATCGAAAAAATCTTTGCTGTACCTGGACTTGGTGAGTTGTTCGTATCGTCAATCACACAAAATGACTATACAGTTATCATGGGTACGACGCTGTTCTTCTCGGCAATCTTCATTCTCATGATTTTAATCGTCGACTTGCTATACGGTGTCGTTGATCCACGGATTCGTTTGGGGGGTAGTAAATAATGGCTGAACAAAATTCAAATGCAAAAGCGGAACAGTTCGATTCATCGTTATTTCAACAAGTCGAGTTCAATGAACAAGCCGGTGAACGAATTGCCGGTAAAAGCTTAAACTTTTGGCAGGATGCTTGGATGCGCTTGCGTAAAAACAAAGCAGCGATCATTTCTCTTGTCTTGATCATCGTGATTGCCATCATGTCATTAGCGGGTCCTGCAATCTCTGGTAAAGATGCTTATACCCAAACAATCACTCAAGCTAAACTTCCACCTAAAGTAACAGGATTAGAGTGGGCTGGCTTTGATGGTATGGCAACACTTGGTGAGACACCAATCGATTTTTATAAACAAAAACAAGTAAAAGAAAATTATTGGTTTGGTACGGACCACCTTGGTCGTGATCTTTGGTCACGTGTCTGGGAAGGGACGAAAATTTCACTCTTCATCGGTTTGATGGCAGCGCTCATTGACGTTCTCGTCGGTGTCACATACGGTGGTATTTCAGCTTATTACGGCGGTCGTGTCGATAATATCATGCAACGGATCGCGGAAATCCTGACAGGGGTACCGAACTTAATCTTGATCATCCTCTTCATCTTGATTCTTGAACCAGGAATCACGACGATCATCCTCGCGATGACGATTACTGGTTGGATCGGGATGAGTCGACTTGTTCGTGGTCAAATCCTGAAACTAAAGAACCAAGAATTCGTTCTCGCAGCACGTACACTTGGTGCTTCTAGCGCACGTTTAGTCTTCAAGCATTTGATTCCAAATACCTTGGGTACAATCATCATCTCGCTCATGTTCACGATTCCTGGGGCAATCTTCTTCGAAGCTTTCCTAAGCTTCATCGGTCTTGGGCTTGCACCACCGCAACCGTCGCTTGGTACACTGATCAATGAAGGGTACAAAGAACTTAAGACGTTTCCTTTCTTGCTCGTCGTTCCATCGACAGTGCTCGTACTCCTCATGATCAGCTTCAACATGTTGGCAGATGGATTACGTGATGCGTTCGATCCACGTCTACGTCGCTAACAAATATTAGATTAGAGAGGAGCTCATCCAAAATGGAAACAATCTTGTCAGTCCGCGACCTGAACGTCGCTTTCCATACGTACGCCGGGACGGTACAAGCCGTCCGCGGAGTATCGTTCGATTTAAAAAAAGGTGAAACACTCGCAATCGTTGGTGAGTCCGGTTCTGGTAAATCGGTTACTTCAAAAGCCATCATGCGTCTGATTCCAAATCCGCCAGGTGAAATCACAAAAGGTGAGATCTTATTCGAAGGTCGCGATTTGGTTAAGCTTTCTGATAAAGAAATGCAAAAAGTACGCGGTCGTGATATCGCAATGATCTTCCAAGATCCAATGACATCACTTAATCCGACAATGACGATCTACAAACAGATTGCCGAAGGTTTAAAACGTCACCAAGGATTGACAGGTGATGCTGCTAAAAAACGTACGCTTGAATTACTGACGCTTGTAGGGATTCCAAACCCAGAAGCACGTCTGAAACAATATCCACACCAATTGTCTGGTGGGATGCGTCAACGGATCGTCATCGCAATCGCACTTGCTTGTAATCCGAAAGTCTTGATTGCCGATGAGCCGACGACAGCACTCGATGTTACGATTCAAGCGCAAATCCTTGAGTTATTGAAAGACATTCAACAAAAAACGGGTACAGCGATCATCTTCATTACGCACGATTTAGGCGTTGTAGCGAACATGGCCGATCGTGTAGCGGTCATGTATGCAGGTAAATTAATTGAGAAGGGTACAGTCGATGAGATTTTCTACGAGCCACGTCATCCATATACTTGGGGACTCCTTGGTTCAATGCCACGTCCATCGGATGACCGTTCACAAGATTTACCGGCGATTCCAGGAACACCACCTAACTTACTTCATCCACCAGTCGGTGACGCGTTTGCACCACGAAATAAATATGCAATGAAGATTGATTTTGAAAAAGAACCTCCTTTCTTCAAAATTACAGATACTCACGAAGCGGCGACATGGTTGCTCCACCCACAAGCACCGTATGTTGAGCCACCACTTGCAATTCGGGATCTGGCGTTGAAATACCGCCCAGATAGCGTATTCGCGAAATCGCTTCTGAAAGGCGGTCTGAAATAATGGAAAACCGTAATAAATTACTTGAAGTAAAAAACTTGAAGCAACACTTCAACATTGGACGCGGACGTGTCGTTAAAGCGGTTGATGGTTTATCATTCGATATCTATGAAGGCGAAGTACTTGGTCTTGTAGGTGAATCGGGTTGTGGTAAATCAACGACTGGTCGCTCAATCATCGGATTGTATGAGGCGACAGACGGCGAAGTCATGTTCAAAGGTGAAAACGTTCATGGTAAAAAGTCGCGTAAAGATAAACTGAAGTTCAACCGTGCTATGCAAATGATTTTCCAAGACCCTTATGCGTCACTTAACCCACGGATGACAGTCGGTGATATCATCGCTGAGGGAATTGATATTCATGGTCTAGCAAAGTCGAAAGACGAGCGGAATAACCGTGTGTACGATTTACTCGAAACAGTTGGTTTGACGAAAGAACATGCGAGCCGTTACCCACACGAGTTCTCAGGTGGTCAGCGTCAAC
The DNA here is from genome assembly GCF_038006045.1 of Exiguobacterium sp. FSL W8-0210. Lineage (NCBI taxonomy): Bacteria > Bacillati > Bacillota > Bacilli > Caryophanales > Exiguobacterium > Exiguobacterium sp. FSL W8-0210. The sequence continues at coordinate 2,093,606 of NZ_JBBOUK010000001.1, read as the reverse complement.
GGATTGGAATCGCGCGTGCGCTTGCTGTAGAACCGGACTTCATCATCGCGGATGAGCCAATCTCGGCACTTGACGTATCGATTCAAGCGCAGGTCGTCAACTTGATGAAAAAACTGCAACGTGACCGTAGTTTGACTTACTTGTTCATCGCCCACGACTTATCGATGGTAAAATATATCTCGGATCGTATCGGCGTTATGTACCAAGGTCACCTCGTTGAACTATGTAGTGCGGATCGCTTATATGAGAATCCGGTCCATGCTTATACGAAATCGCTCTTGTCTGCGATTCCGCTTCCGGATCCAGAGCACGAGCGTACGCGTAAGCGGATCGTTTATGATCGTCCGACGAGTGGACCTGTTGGTAAATCAGATGAAGATTCAAGCATTCCACCACTTCGTGAAATCGAACCAGGTCATTTTGTTTCGATGACGGATGCAGAACTGGAAGCATATCAAGCGCAACTCGTATAATTGTTTAAAACAAAAGGCATTTCCACGTTGATCGTGGAAACGCCTTTTAATTTTCTGATGCAATTCGTGGAAGATGCGCGAAGCGATGAACGACAGAATCAATCGCATCAAGACGGCGCATGGCTTCATCAAAATCGATTTTTTCATAGTGATGTAGTCCGCCTGGTTGTTCTTCTAGCGTATCCGCATCGTGCACAAGTTGTTGAAGTGGTGTCCGATTGATTGCACCAGGTGGAAGATACGAATCCGTATGCAAGAGAACGGCAAGTGCGATTTCTTTGGCGCGTGCTGGTTCTTCACCAAGGCGAATCAAAAGTTTATGGGCGCGTTCAGCCCCTTTAATGGCATGAATATCATTTTGACGATAGAGATCATAGTTCCAAGTGCCATCGGTATACCATTCGTAATGCCCGATGTCATGGAGGAGTGCAGCTTTCGTAGCTGTATCCGCATCTAAACCTCGCTTCGTAGCGAGCGTCAGAGCGCGTTCAGCTACTGAAATCGCATGATTCAAGCCAGAACGGGATAAATATTTTTGAGCGATCGGATGATCGAGAATAGTGACGAGTGTTAATGACATGAATGAAAAACTCCTTCCTCAGCGTTGATATTTCTATACACTCTACAGAAAATTGAAAGAAATTGCAACTGTTTTTCATTACTCAATCGACAATCTCACATATTTAATTGCTTAAAGTAGGAATAGATTATTGATATACGTGGTATACTTACTAATGTAGAAGATGATTATTTTGCTTTCGTAGGTTGTTAGTTCTGTTTCGGACCGATTGGGGTGTCGGAATATGAAAGAACGTGACAAAAAGAAAAAGCTGAAGAAGCGCCTTTTGCGGGATATTTTAGAGAAAAAACTAAAAGAAATAAAACTTCCTAAAGCAAAAGAGACGATTTCTCAGCCATTTGATCACACGCCAGCTTGTTAAAGCCACGTGGTGGCTTTAACAAGCTTTTTTACGAAAAGTTCTTTCATCTTTATAAAAAAGCTAGGTTTTCTGCTTTATTAGATGTAAACTGTCAAGTAATAGAACCATCATCGATATCTATGTATTCACTTAGGTGTTGAATGATGTTAAATCAGGGGGAGGATGTTTTTCAATGGTAACACTCTATACTTCACCAAGTTGTACTTCTTGTCGGAAAGCACGCGCGTGGCTTGAAGAACATGAAATCCCGTTCGTAGAACGTAATATTTTTTCAGAACCATTATCGCTCGATGAAATCAAACAGATTCTTCGAATGACGGAAGATGGAACGGACGAGATTATCTCAACGCGTTCAAAAGTCTTCTCGAAACTCGATGTTTCCGTTGAAAACTTATCGTTGCAGCACCTATACGATTTAATTCAAGAATATCCTGGATTATTGCGTCGTCCGATTTTGATTGACGAAAAACGTCTTCAAGTAGGATATAACGAGGATGAAATCCGTCGATTCTTACCACGCAAGGTGCGTACATTCCAACTTTTGGAAGCACAGCGTCTTGTAAACGAGTAATTTTAAAAAGCACGCTGCCTCGTGAGCAGTGTGCTTTTTGTTACCGATAAAAAAGGTTAAAATAAAGATAACAAAGGAATAGAAATATATCCTTCGGATTCGAAAGTGTGAATCCAAGTCATGTCCTCGTTCGTATTCTAAATAAGGAACGAGAAGAAAGGAGTGGACAGATTGAAAATCGAACGCGTCAATGACAATACGGTCAAGTTCTTCATCACTTATACTGACATCGAACGCCGTGGTTTTGCCCGAGATGAGATTTGGTATAATCGGGAACGGGGAGAACAGTTATTCTGGCAGATGATGGACGAAGCGAATGAAAAAGAGTCCATCTCCTTCGAAGGTCCACTATGGATACAAGTGCAAGCTTTTGAAAAAGGTCTTGAAGTCACTGTAACGATCGCAAAAAATGCAGTCGATGGTGAACAAGTCGATGAAGACGAACTCGATTCACTTTTACGATCAGCGATGTCTGAGACAGAAGATAAAGATACAGAATTAAGCCAGGATGTCTTATTCGAAACGCATGATTTCGAGCATATCATTGCGCTTAGTCAATATGCGAATGCTCCTGTCTTCGCAGAACTTGAAACAGCGCTTTACCAAAAGGATGGACTTTATCTACTACATGTTCATTTCGAAGATGATGTGGATGTAGAAGCACAAGAAAATGTCATGAGTTTAATTGCTGAATATCTTCACTTTAGCGAACAAACGATTCATCCTGTCGCTGAATATGGAAAACAAATCATTGCTTCAGATGTCTTTGCCTTTATTCGGAAACACTTTCCGAACTAAAGGAACTAAAAGCGCGAGTAAAAGGAGGATCACGAATCGTGATACCTCCTTTTATTCTGACATTAAGTGAGGGTATAGCCACCGTCTACGATAAGGGCTTGCCCATTGATGTAACTCGCTTTATTCGAGAGTAAGAAACAAACGACTTCTGCGATTTCAGAAGGTTGTGCAGGTTCGCCACGAAGATGATGCTTCATCGCAAGATCAAACTTATCTTTCCCGCCATATAATGCGTGGCTCAGTGATGTGTCGACCGGTCCCGGACAAATGGCATTAAAACGATACTTGCCATGGAAGCGGGCAGCGTATGTCTTTGTCAGTGTCAATAAAGCGCTCTTAGACGATGCATAGGGTAAGAGCATGGCGGGAAACTTGACGTGACCGACAATGGCGCTATTATTGACGATAGAGGCACCTTTTGAGAAACGTTTCGTCGCGAGCTGGATAATTCGTTCGGGCGCATGATAGTTCACTTGGAATACTTCTTTTTGTTGATCGGAGACACGTTCAGGTGCAACGGGTTTCCCGAAAGTACCTGCATTGTTGAAAATCCCGTCGATTTCTGGGAAATCTTCTTGTGTTTCTTCAAAGAACGCATCGATTGCAGAGGAATCAGCTAAGTCGACAGGGAAGAAATATAAACGTCCTTCTCCGTTTGATTCAAGAGAGGATCCCTTTTCTTCATTGCGACCAATCGCAAGGACGGTATGTCCCTCCCGAATGAGTTGAAGGGAAGTTGCCTCACCAATTCCACTTGTTGCACCAGTGATGATATACGTACCCATTTAAACGCTTCCTTTCTGTCATCAGTTTAAATACGATTTGTACTACCTACATAAAAGGAGGGGGATTCATGCTACGACGTGTACAACTTCTCATGACCCTCATCTTGACCATCGGCTTGATTGCCTTTTTATCCTACTATTGGAGTGTCTATATGGTAGGTTGGCTGTCCATCGTCATCATCTTGGTCGTCATGAGCGTGTTCGTCATCATTCTACTCGAAAATCGAAACCCAGAACGAACGCTCGTCTGGGCACTCGTCATGATGGCATTGCCTGTCGTTGGCGTATTCGTGTATTTCACATTTGGTCAGAACTACCGTCGAAAACGAATGTTTCGACTGAAGGCAATGCTTGATGAAGAGTCTTACATTAAGTATCGTAACCAGTTTAAGGCAGGGGTACACCAATCAGTGTTCCAAGAAGGACATTATGGAAAAGTTGTGACACTTATCGATTCAATCAGTCGCCTTCCGATTTCGTATAATACACATACAAGAATCTTGACGAATGGTCAGGAAAAGTTTCCGATTCTTTTAGAAGAGATTCGTCAAGCACAGCATCATATTCATTTGGAGTACTATATCGTACGGGATGATCAACTTGCGCTTCAATTACAGGAAGCGTTGATTGAAAAGGCCGAGCAAGGAATCGAGGTCCGTTTTCTTTATGATGCCGTCGGATGTTTTTCGACGGGTAAGCATTATTTCAAGAAGATGCAGGCGGCTGGCGTTGAGGTTCGCGCGTTTTTCCCTGTCGTCTTACCGTTTATTTCGAGTAAATCGAACTACCGGAATCATCGGAAAATCGTCGTCATCGATGGAACGGTTGCATTTACAGGCGGAATCAACATTGGGGATGAGTATATCGGTCGCGATCAACATTTTGGTTTTTGGCGTGATACCCATCTTCTCGTAAGGGGAGAGGCTGTCTCTGAACTCCAACTGATTTTTCTCCAAGACTGGTATTACATGACAGGTGAACGGCTGTTTACACCGTTTTACATGGAGCCACTTGAGTACGTTGAAGAAGCAACAGGGGGTGTTCAAATCATTGCGAGCGGTCCTGATGAGCCACATGAGGCAATGAAATCACTTTACTTCGGGCTCATAACGGAAGCGCGTGAATCAGTCTATATTGCTTCTCCGTATTTGATACCGGATGAAGACCTGATGACAGCACTGAAGACAGCTGCTATGGCAGGGATTGATGTCCGTATTTTGCTACCGAGCTTTCCAGACCATAAAATCGTATTTTACGCGAGCCGTTCTTATTTTGATGACTTGCTACGAGCTGGTGTGAAAATTTACGAGTACAATAAGGGATTCATGCACTCGAAAGTCATCGTTGTGGACGACGCCATCGCAACGATTGGGACAGCGAACATGGATTTACGTAGTTTTCATTTGAATTTCGAAGTGAATGCTTTCTTATATGGAACGAACTCTGTCCATGAACTAACACGTGATTTTTATGAAGATTTTAGCCATTCGACACAAGTTGATGCTGATATGTTCCATCGGCGTCCATTACGACGTCGATTGATTGAATCGATTTCACGTTTATTCTCACCGTTACTCTAGAAAAAGGGGACGATTCAGATGTTTGAAGCCATTGATGCTTCTGGTAAACGCATCATGATTCACAGATTTCCCATCCATGAATTAAAAGCGATGTCCTTACGTTGTCCGTATTGCCTGAAGCCCTTGCGCGTCAGGCAAGGACGACGACCACATTTTGCACATATCTCAGCTTGTTCAGGAGAAAGTAGTGTGCATATGTCCTGGAAAAAGCGCATTGCCGATTCTTTAATAAACGCAGGTATCCAAGTCGAAATTGAATGGGTGACTGGAGAGAGACGTTTTGACCTGTGGATACCAGAACAGAAACTTGGAATTGAGATTCAACGTTCTCCGATGTCGGCAGAGGAATGGATTAGACGAGCCAGACTTGATGCGAAACAAGAACAAACGGTTCGGTGGATCGGATTTCATCCTTCACATGGTGTCACGTTGCGATTGCAGGGTTGGATGCGACAAGCATTTTTACAAAATGATTATTTGGATCTGATCGTCGAGAATCAAATCCGGAGATTTCGACATCCAGTTCCTTTTGCAAAACACCATGTCTATTGCACGGTTCAATCGCTCTCGTTATCTGATTTTCTCTCGACAGAGCCTTCATCATTTCCTCGGAAATTTTCAATCGCTCGATGGCAAGGGATCGTTCATCGCTATCAGCGACGTCCTTTTTATCCTTCATTACCTCCACGCATTCTCAAGACCCCACTGTATCAAGCAGGTCTCCATCTACAAAACCTTCCCTCTTTTGCCTTTCTTCCGATCACACGTCTATTATTTCTCCCCGTCCATCCCTTTGAATTTCAAATCGCAGTCTTTTTAAAGCTAAAAGGGAGATATACTTCAATCCATCTAGAACATGCCATAAATCAACTGCTTTACCAATTGAATCTATCGATTGAAAGAGATTTGATTGATGCTCTCGTCAGAGAATGGATGGAACGGATCGAGGAGTCGAATAAGCTGTTTTAGCAGGAGCACTTCGATTGTTTGTCGAAAAGAAAACAGGTATAACTGAATTAAAGGAGTGAGGGAAATGGCAGAAGTATTAACACGTCAAGATGTTGACGTTACAGAAACATGGAATCTAGAGTCAATTTACACAACGAACGAAGCGTGGGAAGAAGAATTCGAATCGGTGAAAGCAATGCTCCCATTACTCGTCGAGTATAAGGGTCGTCTTGGACAGAGTGCAGAAACGCTCTATGAAGGGTTACAGTTACGAGATGAAGTCTCAAGACGTCTTTATAAGCTTTATACATACGCGCATATGCGTTATGACGAAAATACAGCAGATAGTTTCTACCAAGCTATGAACGACCGTGCTCGAACACTCGCGTCGCAAATCGGAGCAACACTTGCTTTCATGACACCAGAACTATTAGCTGTACCTGAGTCAACGATTGAGACGTATCTTAATGAGAATCCAGATCTTGCGATGTATCGTCATGCATTTGATGAATTGAATCAAGAGCGTGAACACGTCCTGACGGAAGCGGAAGAAGCGATTCTTGCAAAGGCAGGAGAAGTACTCGGTCAATCCGGTACGACGTTCGGTATGTTGAACAATGCAGATCTGACATTCCCAAAAATCAAAGGGGAAGACGGTGAAGAGACAGAGTTGACACATGGTCGCTTCATCACATTCCTGGAATCATCTGATCGTTCGGTCCGTGAAGCCGCATTTAAAGCGATGTATGGAACATATGCGAAATACACGAATACGCTCGCTTCGACACTTGCTGGGTCAGTTAAGAAAGACAACTTCTATGCGGATGTCCGGAAGTTCCCATCGGCACGCGCAGCAGCGTTACACGGTAATGCGATTCCTGAGTCCGTCTATGATGGATTAGTTGAAGCGGTACATGAGCATTTACCATTACTCCATCGTTACGTCGCCCTACGTAAGCGAGTACTCGGACTCGATGAACTACACGTGTATGATATGTACACACCGCTCGTTTCTGAGGTGGAGATGAAAGTCTCTTACAAGGAAGCGAAACAATTGATGGTTGAAGGGCTCGCACCGCTCGGAGCAGAGTACAAGCATATCCTCGAAGAAGGGTTGTCTGAACGTTGGGTTGATGTCCGGGAGACGCGTGGTAAACGGAGTGGAGCTTACTCTTCTGGAGCTTATGATACACAGCCGTTCATTTTGATGAACTGGCAAGACAATATCAACAACCTCTTTACACTCGCACATGAATTCGGACATTCCGTCCATAGTTATTACACGCGGAAGTCTCAACCATATCCATACGGTGACTATTCAATCTTCGTCGCAGAAGTCGCTTCAACGACGAATGAAGCATTGTTGAACGACTATCTATTGAAGAAAGTGACGGATCGTAAAGAAAAACTCTATCTATTAAACAATCAACTCGAAACATTCCGCGGAACATTGTTCCGACAAACGATGTTCGCCGAGTTCGAACATGCAATTCATGATGCGGCTCGTCTTGGACAATCGCTGACACCGGAATTCTTAACGTCAACGTATTATGCGTTGAATCAAAAATACTTCGGAGACGAAATTGTATTAGATGAAGAAATCGGTCTAGAATGGGCTCGGATTCCACACTTCTATTACAATTATTATGTCTATCAGTATGCAACGGGCATTTCTGCTGCCGCTGCTTTGACGGATCAGATTCTAGAAGAAGGACAACCTGCTGTAGAGCGATACATTAACAATTTCTTAAAAGCGGGATCAAGTGATTATCCAATCGAAGTTTTAAAAGCTGCGGGTGTCGATATGACAACAAAAGCGCCAGTTGAAGCAGCATTGCGTCAATTTGAACGTGTCCTAGATGAATTTGAAGCTTTGTTAGCAGAGTGACATCTTTGTGACAAAGTGAACAAAGAGTGGAAAAGAGGCGTAGTCCACGATATACTTATATTGTGAAGAGGGTCACATTCCCCAGTCGATTCTCTTTTTCCCCCATCCAGTGGTCAAAAGAAAAAGTCCTTCTCGTCAGGAGGGACTTTTTCTTTTGTCTATGATTGAACACAAAAAGGACAGTTCAGCACGCTGAACTGTCCTTTTTATTGTTTTTATCATGCGTGTGCCGAATCTTTTAAGTGACGCCATACTTTTCCATCACAGTACGATAGAGAAGCACATTTTTGTTGCAAGACCAGTTTTTTTAATTCGTGTTCAATCTGGGATTCAGGAGCGTCATAAATAAAGGCGATTTCAGCCGTTGTTGCTGTTTCATACCGTCTCAAGAATTGTTCGAGTGGTGGCTTCGGTTGTTTTTCGATCGTATGATCTAGCAATTCACTTAAGATCGAGACATACACCAAATACTCATAAGGTCCTTCTGCTTTGATCGCTTCTTCGTCTCCGACGAAAGCGAGTGTTGGAAGAATCCGAACATCCCATTCGGTGACTAGTTCAGTTTCTTTCTCGAGCATTTGCTGAATCGTATCCGACGAGACATCACGATGGAACTCATCTAAATCCAAACCATACTCCGTTAATGCTTCTGCTAGCCGCATCAATGATGGCCGACTATAAGCACTTTCTCCTTCGACGTTATGAAGCATTCGAAGGCGTCGCATGAATCGCATACCAAACGTTTTTCCTTGAAGCTCAATTGCTTTTAGAATGACGAGTGGTGACATGTCGCATGCGGATCGTGATGGAGCACATGGAATCGTTGCAATCGTCCGAAGACGGAACAGATGACCATATTCTAGTTCTAACTTCTTGAGAACGGGTATCAACCGTAAACCATCCGTTTGTGTCACATCTAGAAAATGATAGATTTCCAGAGGTTTCGTCGGTTGTTGAATCGATGGTTCGTCCAATGAACAATAAGATCCGTTACATTGTGCGTGTTCCATCCGTTCACCCCTTCCTGTTGTTATCGTTACCCTATTTTAGCAACGAAAAAAAAGAAAGAGCAAAGGTTTTGCTTGTTCATTCTTACACGAAAAATCAAGAAAGCGCTTTACGTTCCATGAAGCGGACGATTTTATTTTTTGTTTTGCGCTGTGGAATGTCGTGTTCTGAAAGAATTCGCTCGAAATTCTTTTGCCCTTGTTCGAAGTTACTGACCTCAAACTCTAACTCATAATCGGTGTGTCCGAGATAGCGACTTTTATCAAGGACAAGCAATCCTTCCGGGAGCGCGGTTTCGATTCGTTCTGTCTCTAATCGACCTAAATGCTCTAAAGATCCCTGTAAATCAAATGACTTTAGCTGTTCGTTCATCTCTTCGGAATGAATTAGACCGTATTTGAATAGATCTTCTGCTTCAGTTGATGATAACGTGACATGCGTTTCAAGCAATCCCTCCTCATGGGGTTGCTTTAAAGTCAGTACGAGTCCTTGTTTTTTCTCACGAATCCGTAAAGCAGCACCTTTTTTTCGAAGTTCAAAATCAGGCGTATCAAAATAATCGTTTGCTTGCCAAATGGGTTGTTTAGCTGACGCATAATGGGTAAATAACGATAGATATTCTTGTTCAGACAATAAGTTCTTAAATTCGATTTCCAATTCTTGTCTAATCGGAATCACGCCTTTCTAGTTGAATGTCTGAAAATATGATAACATGAATGAGGTAGGAACTGGCAGTGAACCAATACTATTCGATTAAAAGTGGTGACAAATCAGATGACAAAAGAAAATTGGGATTTATTTCTTGCACCGTATCAAATCGCGGTCGATGAGTTGAAAGTTAAGCTAAAAGCGATTCGTAAACAATTTCAGCAACGGGGAGAACATTCACCGATTGAATTTGTCACAGGACGGGTCAAACCTGTAAAGAGCATTCTTCAAAAAGCGGAACGAAAAGCAATTGCGCGTGAGTCATTAGAACAAGACATGCAGGATATCGCCGGATTACGCATCATGTGTCAATTCGTCGATGATATCATTCATGTCCTTGAGCTGTTACGCTCGCGCGGAGATTTTAAAATCGTCGAAGAACGGAACTACATTACGCAAAAAAAGGATAGTGGCTATCGATCGTATCACGTCATCATTGCCTATCCGGTACAGACGATCGAAGGTGAAGTTCCGACGTTAGTCGAGATTCAAATTCGAACGCTTGCGATGAATTTCTGGGCAACGATTGAACACTCGTTGAATTATAAGTACCAAGGAAATATTCCGGAAGAGACGCGTGAGCGTCTGCGTCGTGCAGCAGAGGCAGCATTTTTGCTTGATGCGGAGATGAGCCAGCTGAAAGTAGAAATCCAAGACGCACAACTCGTCTTTCAACGCGACGCTAAGGCGTCTGAACGATTAAAAGAGTAGGGGGATGACCATGCGTTTTGCAATCACGGCTCGTGATGATGAGCGATCTCATGCGCTTAAACAGCAACTCGAGCAGGCATTGACGGATCGGGGATGTATTCTTGATGTCAGCCAACCGGAAATCGTCGTCTCGATCGGTGGAGACGGAACGATGTTACAGGCGTTTCATTCGTATCTCGATCAAGTAGAGACAATTACGCTTGTTGGGATTCATACGGGGCATCTTGGTTTTTATGCGGATTGGCGCCCTGAAGAAATGGATGAACTGATTGATCATATCGCGAAGCAGGATTTAGCGACGGTTCAATACCCGTTGCTTGAACTCTCGATTGATTATGCGGACGGTTCACACAACCAACTGCTTGCCTTGAATGAATGTACGATTAAAAGTTTTAATCAGACGCTCGTTTGTGATTTATCGATTCGAGGCGACTACTTCGAGACATTCCGAGGTGATGGACTGTGTGTATCGACACCGTCTGGTTCGACAGCGTACAATAAGGCACTCGGCGGAGCGATCGTTCACCCGGCGCTCGAAGCAATTCAAATTACAGAGATGGCTTCCATCAACAATCGTGTCTACCGGACGATCGGCTCACCGATGTTGCTACCGAAACATCATGATGTCGAAATTCGTCCCGTCAATCCGATTGATTTTCAGATGACCTATGACCACTATGCTTCGATCATTCATCAAAACGTGACATCGATTCGGTGCCGGGTCTCTGATAAAAAAGTGAAATTTGCTCGTTTTCGTTCTTTCCCGTTCTGGCAACGGGTGCGGGAATCTTTCCTGGCAGACGAAAGACGTTAAAGTAAAGGAAATGGAAACATGAATGGATTTCAGCTACAACAGATGGTGACTGACATCGAGGATGGCTGGCGTGTCAGTCATTTTTGTACGACCCGCTTAGGGATTTCGCGGAAAATGTTAGTATCGATTAAAAATCATGGGGATATTACGCGTAATGGTCAGCATGTTAACGTCCACGACGTCTTACACGCGGGTGATCATGTCCATGTCTTCTTCCCGGAAGAGACACCAGCACCGGATATGGTGGCGACAGAAGGGGAACTTGATATTTTGTTTGAAGATGATTGGTTGCTCGTCGTCAATAAACCGCCGGGCATGGCATCGATTCCGTCTCGACTGCATCCGGAACGCTCATTATCGAACTATGTCCTTGGTTATTACCGAAAACAAGGAATTCCGTATGCGATCCATATCGTTAATCGGCTCGATCGTGATACGAGTGGTCTTGTCTTGTTCGCGAAACACGGGCTTGCCCATCACCGGATGAGTCTCATGCAACGATCCAATGAATTAGAACGACATTATTTAGCGTATGCACCCGGAAACGTACCGGTACAAACAATTGATCAACCGATTGGTCAAACCGATCATTCCTTCATGGAACGGATGGTACGACCAGATGGTCAACGAGCCATCACACATATCTTAAATAGCCGTCTAGTTCGAGCCTTTGACCAAGAAATCTCATTACTCGATATCCGACTAGAGACAGGTCGGACACACCAAATTCGTGTCCACCTTGCTTTTCTTGGGCATCCTTTGATTGGCGATACGATGTATCAAGGGAACCCGTTACTCCCGCGTCAGGCGCTTCATAGTGCGTCAGCAACGTTCCTTCATCCTGCGACGGGAGAACAGGTTCGTTTTGAAGCACCACTTCCTGAGGATCTCCGACTGGAATGATAAAGTGCACAAATAAAAGGCAATGGACTTGGTCCACTGCCTTTTATTTGTGTTTAGTCTTCATCGAACATGGAAATCCGAGATTGAGAGGCGATTGCCATGATCAATCCTAGACCGACGAGGTTTACGATCATCGTTGATCCACCATAACTGATGAACGGTAGGGGAAGGCCTGTGATCGGTAAGACACCAATCGTCATCCCGATGTTTTGGAAAATTTGGAACGTAAACATCGCGACGTATCCTGTCACGATATAGGTACCAAATGGATCCGCTGTCTCGAGAGCAATCTGAATCAACCGATAGACGAACAGGAACAATACGATCAAGACGATGGCAGCCCCGATGAAACCGTAGTGAGAGGCAATCGTCGTAAAGATGAAGTCTGTATGCAATTCCGGAACGAACACTTGCAGTTTCCCGTATCCAACGCCGAACATTTGCCCTGAACCTGTAGCGTTGATTGCTTGGACGAGCTGGTACGACAGATCATCCGCATATTCGAACGGTTGCAACCAAGCCATGATCCGGTTCATCGCGTGACCTGGGAAAAAGGTTGCGAGTAAATCATTTTGGAAAAAGAACAGGTAAAAGAAGATGATGACGGCTCCTGCGAACAGACCGAACATCGTCAAAAGCCATTTCCAGTTTAGTCCGGATAACAACATCGCACATGCTAAGATGACGCATAGAATCAAACCGATCCCTAAATCGGGCTGAATGATGATAAGACCGAGCGGCAAGGCTGTAACCGCGACTAACTTGATAAGTAACAAGAGATCTCTTTCATGTTGAACATAACGCGCATTGTGCTCGGTAATGACGGCAGCGAGCGTCACGATCAAAAAGAACTTCATGAACTCAGCCGGCTGAACCGTACCGATAACCGGGAATTGATACCAACCGTATGCCCCTTTGATTTCAGTGACGATTGGTGTACCACGGAAAATGACAAGACCGATTAACGATACGATACCTGCTCCATATAAAAACCAGTGGAATCGCTTCAACTGTTCATAATCGATGAAAATGACGACGGATAACGCCATGAAGCCGATGACATACCATTGAATTTGTTTGGCAGAGAAGTTGATGGCACTGATCGCACCTTTAAGCGAAGGTTGTGCTGTATAGATGGCGATGATACTGATGACCATCAGACAGGCGAGTAAAAAAAGCAACGTATGATCATAACGTTGTGTAAATGATTTGAATCGATTCATTTCATCCCTACTTTCTATCACTTTCTATATTACCGTAATTTATCAAATCCGCAATATCAAGAGCGATGGTTGACAGAAGCGTTACGTTTTTGTAACCTGAAGATAGGTTTTATTACCAGGTACTAATTCAAGGGGGACTTTATCATGAATATTTATCCTTCACTCGAAGGCAAGACGTACGTCGTCATGGGCGTCATCAACCAACGTTCGATTGCATGGGGCATCGCACGTGCGCTCGACGCTGCTGGAGCAAGCCTGGCATTTACATATGTCGGAGAACGTTTCAAGGCACCACTTGAAAAATTAGGACAAGAATTATCACGACCGGCTTCTTATTATACGTGTGATGTCACGAGTGATGAAGAGATCGAACAGGTCTTCCAAACAATCCATGCAGATCACGGTAAAATTTCGGGAATCGCTCACTCGATCGCATTCGCGGATAAAGAAGCGCTTCGTGGTGAGTTTTCAGGTGTAACGCGTGAACAGTTCGCGCAAGCACTTGATATCTCTGCCTACAGCTTAACAGCAGTCGTCAAAGCGGCGAAAGATTTCTTTACGGAAGATGCATCCGTCATCACGTTGACGTACCTCGGTGGTGAGAAGATGGTTCCGAACTACAACGTCATGGGTGTTGCGAAAGCCGCATTAGATGCAAGCGTTCGTTATCTCGCTGCTGAATACGGTCAGCAAGGCGTTCGTGTCAATGCGATCTCAGCTGGTCCAATTCGGACAGTATCCGCAAAAGGTGTCGGCGATTTCAATTCGATTCTTGATAGCATCGAAGAACGTGCGCCACTTCATCGTAACGTGACGACAGAACAAATTGGTCAAAGTGGACTGTTCTTGCTTTCACAAATGTCGAGTGGGGTGACAGGAGAAATCCTTCACGTCGATAGTGGATTCCACATTCTTTAATAGATAACAGATTGAACCAAGCTTTCCTGAGAAGGAGGCTTGGTTTTTTTTGTGCTGGATCGGGGAAGTGTCAAATATGAACATGTTGAAGGAGAGAGGAAGTGCAGAGGATGAACGCAATCGATTTTACAGTCGTACAATATGTCAATCGTCAAGTACGTGTCGATCCACAGCTAAAGACTGAACCAGTCGCTCGAGTTCAACCGATACGCCCAACTGACCCTTACCGCGAACACGAAGCGGACGACTTTTTAGAAGAACAGGCAAATGCATACGGTGTATTACCAGAACTAAAACTTCCCGGTCGAAGCTTCGACCGGGAAGTTTAATCATTCATTGACCTGTGAAGCGGAATGTCTCATAGACACTCCAAGCACCGTTCTCCAGTTCATACAATAAAGCCATTTTCGTGACGTCCTCTTGGAAACGGATATCTTCCATCTTGAGACGTTCTAGTACATCGAACAGTTCGACATCCGACAGTTCTTGACCGATTGTGATGTGTGGCAAGAAATCGTATTTCGGCTTATGTTCGAGTGGTCCCGTATGCAAAGCGCGATGTAATTGTTCTAACTCATCCGTAGGCATTACTTTAAGGAACAAGACATTGTTCGTCGGATGGAACGAACGAGCTCCTTGGATGTGCAAATTGACAGGCTTCGTTTCGGACGCGATTCGATTCAACTCCGTCACGATGTGGTCTAATTCTGTCTCATCGACTTCCATCCGCTCCCGTAGCGTGATATGAGGTGTGATCAGTGCATACTTCGAGTCATATCTCTTTCGGTATGAATTTGCAAAATCTTGAACGCGTTTCGATGGAAACAATACAACCCCGATGTTCATCGAAAATCCCCTACTTTCCCCTGAAATGATAACGCTTTACAAAATAATCATGACGGATTCTGGCGTCGATGTCAAAGAAGTTTGAGAGGAGCTTCAGAATCCGTGTATACTAATGAAGTACTTTGTTGGAGAGGTGGATATAGTCATGAAGAAAACACATTCAAAAGAGGTCAAACAGGCAGCTATCGATAAGTTACACGAACGAGGGGTGACGATTCATGCAATCGCTGAGATCGTGTACCAAATGCAGGCCCCATACACAGTGGATCTGACAATTGAAACATGTGTCAGTTCAGTGGAACGTGTTCTTGAAAAACGTGAATTACAACATGCGATTCTCGTCGGAGCAGAACTAGATATCTTGGCGGAAAAAGGGTTATTATCAGAACCCCTCCTGTCCATCATCCAAAGCGATGAAGGGCTATTTGGCGTAGATGAGACGATTGCGATTGGTGCCGTCAACACGTATGGTTCGATTGCGGTTACGACGTTCGGCTATTTGGATAAAGCAAAGGTCGGTATTATCAAAGAACTCGATACGAAGCTTGGGGACGGAAAAGTCAACACGTTCATGGATGATATCGTCGCGGCCATCGCAGCAAACGCATCCGGACGACTAGCGCATCGCTTGCGAGATAAGGAAGACTATTCCGCAGAAGAATTAGAAGAACGTAAGGGGACATACTGATGCGGGGTGCGAGAGCGGCGTGGATAGGTGCATCCATTGCTGTCGTCTTGTTCGTGATCATCGCTGTCTCCATTCGGATGACAGGCTATTTTTTATTTGATGCCCAATTATCGTCATACATGTCGCAACACGTCCCAGGGGATTACGTTTCTTGGTTTACTCAACTCGGATCAGGTCCAGGGGCGATGACGATGACGGTGTTACTTGGAATACTGAGTTATGTATTGTGGCGAGATCGTATCGCAAGCATCTGGTATGTGATCATGGCAATATCAGTAGGTGTATTGAATCAAGTCGTTAAATTCGCTTTCGTCCGAGAGCGCCCCTCGTTAAATGAATTGGTTGGTGGCGTAGGATACAGTTTTCCGAGTGGTCACTCAGCGATGGCTTTTGCCGTATATGCTGGATTTCTCGTCGTTGCGTTTCGTCATCTTAAAACAGGTGGGAAGGTACTTGTATCGATCGTGACGATTGGTTTATTTCTCGCCATGGGAGCTTCTCGAATCATTTTAAACGTTCACTATTTCTCAGATGTAATCGGTGGATATTGTTTTGCTGCGATTCTTTTATGTAGCTCCTATGCATTCATCGTCTCCCGTAGAAAAAAAGGAGTGGCTTGATGTTACTGTTAGATGTTGATCATAGTTTATTATTTGATGAAGAGACGATGCGCTCCATCGACAAGCCGACGTTGCTTGTCGAGCGAGTCGCTGGGCGACCTCGTTTCATGACGATGCGAGCGCATCTCAGATTAAAACGGTTAGTATCGATTAACGGTGTTGTTCCGGTGACGAAACGAACGATGGAAGAGTACCAGCAGTTGGAACTCTTTCAAATCGATGCGCCACCTAAGTGGGCAATCATTGACGATGGAAAGATTTTGCTTAAAGAAGGAAAAGTTGATCGTCGATATGAAAATTGGCTTCGTCAATTCAATAAGGAGACATCACTTGATTCCATCCTTGAGTATCTCATCGAAATGGAACAAGTTTCGATTGATGTATATCCTTCTGAGACGTTATCCAGTGTAATCACGCTTCCGCATGAACCGATTCAACGGACGACGGACGAAGCCGTATTATTAGAAGAACTATTTCGTAAGTATGAAACGACATGAAAAAACCGGACGGTCTCAAGCAGACCGTTCGGTTTTCATCGTTTCGTGCAAGATATCAAGTTGTTGGTAAAGGAATCTCATCGAACCAGTACACACCGACCGTCTCAGCGCCAGCATGTGCCAAGATGGAAGGACCAAATTGGGTAATGCGTACTTGAAGCTCCGGATGTTCTGTAGAAATCAAGCGCCATAATTCTTCAGCAGCGGCATGAGCGAGCGTATGACTGACATAAAGCGTCCGATCATATACACCATGAGCACTGACTTTTGATGAAATTTCACTGACCATTTCTTTAAAAGCTTTTTTGATGGAACGGACTTTTTTAAATGGGACAAGTCGTCCTTCCTCATTAAATTGAGCGATTGGTTTAATATTGAGCATGTTTGCTAGTAAAAATTGACTTCCTGAGACACGTCCGCTCCGTCGCATCGTCTCCATATTTCCGATGATCAGATAAAAATGCGATTTGTGTTTGAATGTCTCAAGCGTAGACATGACTTCATCTGGACCTTTACCAGCAGCAACGAGTCGTTGTGCGATCCGGACAAGTTCTTGCTGATTCGCAGCACCTGTATACGAATCAATCGCGTATAAGGGGAAACCGACGGCTTCAGCTGCAGCGACAGAACTCGAATATGTGCCGCTCAGTCCACTCGTGATATGAATCGCATACCCATAATCATAACCATCTTCAAGCAATTGTTCATACAAGGTTACGAAATCACCGAATGATGGTTGAGAAGTCGTCGGTGAAGCGTGGGAATCTTCTCGCATTTTTTGATCAAGCTGTTCAATCGAGATATCGACATACTCCCGGTAAGACTCTCCGTTTAAGATGAGTAAAGTCGGTATCACATGGACTCCGATTTTTTCAGCCTCTCCTGGCTCAAAAAAAGCCATGCTGTCGGTAATCCAAGCAATCTTATCCATGTATATGACGCCTCCATTAATAGAACCATTTTGTTCATCATACCATAGCGATGAAAGTGGAATCACTAGCTAGCGCGTTTTTGTGTGATAGAAGCACTGGAAACGTGTCCAAACCATGAACTGATACCGAAGGCGATGAGTGTTGGGAATAACCATTCTAAACTTTGATCCACTAAAGGCAAGGATTGATAGAACGTTTTAAGATTTCCCGGGAAAAGCGAAAGTTGATTTAACGCACTACAGAATGAGAAGAAAATCGTTACACCAAGAGTTGATTGATAAACAACCGACTTACGACGGAACAGATGACGCATGAATGTCAAAGCGATCAAGACGATGACGATTGGATAAAGGAACATCAATACCGGAACGGCGATGGATAGCAATGTCTGCAATCCGACGATGGATACCGTAAGACCGAGAGCAGTCGTGAAGATACTTGCCGCTTTTAAAGATACACGGTTGGAAATCGTCATCATATATTCTGCAAATGCGGTGACGAGACCAACTGATGTCGTCAAACATGCAAGCAGAATTGCAAGACCAAGTACAGCTAAACCGATTGAGCCGAAGGCAGTATTTGCATAATGTTGAAGAAGTGCTGGACCATCAACTTTTCCGATAGCGGCAAATGTGTTACGTCCGATCATTCCAAGTCCGACATAGACGAGAGTCAAAGAAGTGGCAGCGATGATTCCGGCACGAGTGACGACTTTAAATTGTGCTTTTCGTTCATGAACGCCTCGGCTTTTTAATGTATGCAGTACGACGACACCAAATACCAAGGCGCCGAGTGCATCAAGCGTTAAGTATCCTTGAAGGAATCCTTGAATGAATGCCTGTCCAGTCGTCTCATATGCTTCGTTCGGTGAAGCGACGCTCGAGAGTGGCGAAATGATGCTACTGATGCTTAATGCAGCAAGAGCAATCAGTAATAATGGTGTGATGAAACGCCCGATGATCTCAAGTAATTTTCCTGGTCGTAGTACAAGATAAAGTGTAGCAAGGAAAAAGAGACTAGATGAGATAATCAACGTCATTTGTGAGGGAGCACCAAGAAATGGTACGACTCCGAGCTCATACGTGACAACCGATGTTCGCGGAATCCCGAAAAAGGGACCGATCGCAACATAGAGCGCAAACGTCAAGGCAGCACCTACAAAACGAGGGAGTGGTGCAGCAAGTGTTTTGATGCCACCTCCGATAGAGGCAACTGCAAGTAAGCCGAGCAAAGGAAGACCGACACCCGTTACGATAAAACCAAGGATGGCAGGAAGGAACTGTGAACCCGCAAGCGCACCGAGTTCCGGTGGGAAGATCAGGTTACCGGCACCGAAAAATAAAGCAAAAATCATAAATCCTAAAGCAAATGTATCTTTTGTCTTAAACATGTGTTGTCCTCCATTCATCCTAATTTCATAAAAAAAGCCTCATCCACTAAGTTTGTGGATAGGCGTCGTTTGCTCAGACGCCTTGTCGAAATGACGAAAAGGGCCTGGATCTTCATTTTCTCAAACGAGAAATGAATCTTCAGTCCCTACTCTTAATCACAATCAGTCGTTCTTGGATGAGCGTTGCGTGTGTCATGTTTAAAACCTCCTGTTTGAATTTTTCTAAGGATAACATGAAGAATTTAATAAAACAATATTTTCTGAAAATTCATCGCCGAATTTTTGAAAACAAATAACGCCTTGAGGAGAGATGAGGTCTCTACCCAAGACGTTATACGTTACACATCAGCTCGTTGCAATCGAGCGCGTTTTTTTGTGACGTTTCAATTTATGGAGGAGCCAAGCGTGAACGACCTCACAGGATTGACGTGGTAACGTCAGTTCAACAAGCGATTCCTGCTGTTGCCCTTTAATGATGAAAAGTCCATTTTCTTCATCGACAGGGGCGATGGTCATTGAACTCGCCTCATTCAGCGACAATTTCACTTCACCGAGTGTCGCATCCTTTAATTTCAGGATGTTCCCATTTGTCGCAAATTTCGTGAATGAGCCAATTCCGTTCACTTTTAACTGATCCATATTGAATTCCTCCTTCTGTTGATTCCAGTACTGTCCCTATAAAAAACCGGGTCTAACTTCTATCTTGAAAAGGTTATCCTCATTATAGCGAAGTCTTCACCAGATGCTAGTCTTATTTTGTGTGAAAATTCGAAAAATTTTTTAACAATATTGTCATATGGATAGGAACACCTGTTAAGAGGGAATCATCATGTGAAATTCAAATAGAACAAAAGCATCCTTCTCTAAAAGAAAAAGATGCTAAAGGTCAATCTAACTCAAAACTCCATTTTTTTTTGCGACAAACAAGCGTTCCTCGTCGAAGGATCGATTCTTTCTCCGCTTCAAAATCTTCATGTAATACGCTCATATCTTCGTAGCGTCCTGCTACATATACGGGAATCGTGATGTTTCTTGAGAAAACAGACCGTTTTGCACTTTCGAAATCAATCACTACCCCTTCTTTGAGGAGGTGGCGAATATGAATCATGATTTCAGCTGTTAAGGCGATCGAGGCGACAGATCGTGCATGCTGACGAAATTTCCGTTGCACGAGGTCAGAGATGAGTTGTTCTACCCGTGACCAATCCTTCAAGTAAACAGAAGCATGAAGCCCATCGTGTTCGCTAAAATAGACCAGTTCATTCTCGATCGAGTCAAGGAAAGGAAGCGGTGTCCCTCGTTTCATATGCATTAAAAATAATAATTCCGCGATTTCGACATCCGTCAATACATCGAGCGAATGGGAAGATCGAATATCAATAGCAGTCAAAGGATGACGCTGGACATCCGTTGATTGTGAAAACTGTTCGATCTCATGCGCTTCGATGTAATGAAGCATCGTTCGAAACGATTGTTTCGTCTGTTTGAAATCACTTCCTGAAATGAGTAAAGGACGTTTCAAATCGACGGCTGCAGCGAAATCAGAGAAATGTACTCCTGACATCGTTAATCGTTGATTTTCCTCGTCCTCATATAAGTAAAGTAACGCACTCGACATACCACTTCGCTTCCTTTCCATGACTAACTACTTCATAATTTAATAGTAGCAAAACTTCGAATTGCCTGAAAGGATATTTACTTCTGAAAACGGGCATACTACATAGAGAAGCATAAAGAGAGGTGATGGAGCATGTGGGGCTTGCGAAAGCCTTTCCCGGAATTGCGGACCGAGCGCTTCATATTACGTGAGCTCGAAAACCGTGACGCACGCGAATTGTTTAAAATCCTATCGGACGATAAAGTCATGTACTATTACGGATCAGATCCACTCGTGACGGTCTATGAAGCTAAAAATGTCATCAGTTACTTTAAAGAACAGTTCACGCAAGGTAAAGCGATTCGCTGGGCAATTGCTGATGCACAAACGAATCAATTGATCGGGACGATCGGTTTTCATAACTGGCTGTCTCAATACCATCGGGCTGAAATTGGTTTTGAAGTTAGTCAAGATTATTGGCAACGTGGTGTCGCTTCGGAAGCGGCAAGAGCTGTTCTGACATATGGCTTTGAAGAATTTGCTCTCCATCGAATCAGCGCCCTCGTCGCACCTGAAAACCTCGCTTCTAACGCATTGGTTCAAAAATTAGGATTCAAAGCAGAAGGATTACTAGAAGATTATGCATACAGTCATGGTCGTTTCATGGATTTGACGATGTACCGTATGCTCGCATCTGAATGGAAGGGATGAGGTAGTCAATGGAAAAACAAACACTCGTACTCCTGCATGGATTTACAGGAGGAACAGATTATTTTAATCGGGTAGAGGCAAATTTACGACATTCCTTTGATGTATTACCACTAAGTTTACCGGGGCATGAGGGACTCGATGTTGGTCCGGATACGATTGAAGGCTTTGCAGAATGGGTCATGCATGAACTTGATCGACGTGGTATCGACAAGCCGATCATCATCGGACATTCCTTTGGTGGATACATCACAGCTGCAATTGTTGAAGGGTACGCGGATCAAATTAGTGGATACGGTCTTGTGTATTCGACAGCTAAAGCAGATGATGAACAAGCGAAACAAAAACGAAATCAAAACATCACACGCGTTGAAGAAGTCGGTGTCAGAGAATTCGTCAATGGTCTTGTTCCATCCTTATTCGCTGAAGGGGCAGATGAGTTCGCTGTCGCTGAAGCACTTGAGATCGGATACATGATGACGGTCGAAGGAGCCATTCGTGCGCTCTCTGCGATGCGAGATCGGCGAGATATGACGAAGGTCTTGACGAGAGCAAGCGTGAAGGGTCTCATCATTCATGGCACGAAAGATCAACTGATTTCAGAGGAAAGTGCATTTGCACCAAAGAATGATCATCTCATACATCGGTCAACAGACAGTGGACACATGGGGATGCTTGAGACACCGGATGCTTTCGTTGCAATCATCGAAGAAGCATTCAAGTAAGTTTTTGCCCTACGGTCACGTCTGTAGGGCATTTGCTTTGCATTTCAGATTAGATATCTGAAATGATAGAAGTGGAGGGGATACACATGAAAATCGTAGCGATTGAACCAACACCAAGTCCAAATAACATGAAAGTCATCGTTGATGAGGTCTTTTCGGAAAAGGGGCAGACATTTGAGCATGCCTTTGGCGCACCGGAACACATTCAGCGATTACTTGAAATACCTGGCGTTAAGTTCGTTTATCAGGTCAGTGACTTTTTATCGATCGAGCGTTATCCAAAATATGATTGGCGCTCGCTTGTCATCGATATACGACGTGCGTTCGGTGAAACGTTAAATGACGTTGAACAACACGAGACAGATGCTGAGTATGAGCCTGTCCATCTATTCGTGCAGTTCATTTTAGGCGTACCAATGCAAATCAAAGGTGTGAAAGGATTAGAAGAAAAACGAGAAGGGCTGTCGGAACGTTTCCGAGAAGCAGCGCTATTCGTCCAACCATTCGTTCAGAATGTCATTAGCGATCGACGCTGGGTGGAACAAGCACCTCGATACGGAGACCTTGACGAAAGTTTGCGTGAAGTAGCGAATGAGATTGAGATTGCATATCCAGTCGAACGTATCGAACGTCTCAAGTCGCTCGCAGCAGGAGAAGATATTACGTTTAGCGGTCAAGCGATTCAATCATCCGATTGGAAAGAACGATTCGCGGCGCTCGATGAACTACCTGTTGAGATGGAGTGGGTTCCAGCTTATGCTCGCCTGTTACAGGATGAGAAGATGCAAATTCGGCGTCAAGCGATTGTAAAGCTTGGGATGTTCGAAGATCACCGAGAAGAACTGTTAGAGTATTTGACGAGTGCACTGCATGATCCGTCAGGGATCGTTCGCCGGACAGCAGGCGATACGATTTCAGATTGGGCGATGCCAGAAGCTGAACCAATGATGATGGAAGCGTTAGCGGATAAAAATAAATTAGTACGCTGGCGAGCTGCTCGCTTCCTGTTTGATGTCGGAACGGAACAGTCGATTCCAAGACTGCGTGAAGCAATCCGAGACCGGGAATATGAAGTGGCTCTACAAGCCGAACTCGCATTAACGCGGATCGAGAGTGGGGAAGAAGCACTAGGAACGGTTTGGCAGCAAATGAATCGAATGATAGATGAAAGTTCATAAGAACTTAAAAAATAATTGCTTAAGAGAATCATTCGACAAAATGAGTCACCAATTGTCTAGGTATATTTTCCCTGTTGTCTAAAAACGCTGGTAAAATAATCAAAATTATGTTGTCATCTTTTTGAAATCGAAATGAAATGTGTTGGAAATGCTTATTAAAACGCTTGCATCTAACAACTAAATCAAGCATTCCAAAATATCCCTGATGAAATTGAAATATTGTTTTGAAATGAAATGTCGAATGACAATTTTCTTCTTTTTCCTGCCCTTTGGTACAGTTAATCTACAATAACGAATTCGAATCATGTAGGTCATCTCTTGGCTGGGCATTATGAATGAGAAAAGGGGAGAATCGGGGATATGTTACTTTTCGCTGAAACAGATTTAGCAGTAGGATACAAGGAACGGACAAAAACAGGGGTATATGTAACGATCGAAACAATCGACAGTCGTACGATCACATTAGTCGCACCAGCAAACGCGGCAGAAGATATTTGTGACGAACTGTTTGCGACAGGATTAGAGCAATTGTTTTCATTCAAGATGAATCCATCGACTTTACCTGTGGCATAAGCGGATAAACGTGCGAGAGAGGAGAATCCTCTCTCGCTTTTTTTGTGATAAAATTATTAGAGATAAAAGGAGGGATGAGATGAAACGTCTCGTTTTCATTCTGCTACTGCTTACTGTTTGTTTAGCAGGTTGCCAAGAAAAGAAACAACAGGCAACAACCACGAACGAACCGATTCAAATCGCAGTCAAAACGACAAAGCAGGACGACATGATGCAATTAGACATTTCTTTAACGAATCCAAATGATCACAGTGTGAACGTGACGTATCCTTCCTCACAACGTTTTCAGGCTCAATTGATTGATGCGAAACAACACGTAACGTATGATTTTGAGAAAGAGCAAGTATTCACGCAAGCGATTGAAAAGGATACGTTCACGAAACGTTAAACGAAACAGTATACGGTTGAATTACCGATCTCCTCTTTAGGTGATAGCACGGAAGTTCGCGTATCGACAATCCGTCAATTCAAGGGAGCAAGTGCAAAACAAACGACGGATCAACAAATGATTGATTCAAAATGACGATCAACACAATGTGAAGGAGTGAAGCGATTCATGCAAAAAGAAATCATCCAAGTAACAGGAGTAAAGCCTGCCATTGACCCAGCACAAGAAGTAAACGAACGGGTAGCCTTCTTGAAAGCGTATCTCAAGCATACAGGAGCAAAAGGATTCGTATTGGGCATCTCAGGGGGACAAGATTCTTTGCTCGCAGGTCGTCTGTGCCAACTGGCAGTTGAAGAGTTGAGAAAAGAAGAGGGGAAAGATGTCGCATTTTATGCGGTCCGCTTGCCTTACGGGGAACAACAAGATGAAGCAGACGCACAGACAGCCTTGACGTTCATTCAACCGGATCATTCGCTTCGTGTGAACATTAAACCAGCGGTCGAAGCATCGATGCAGGCGTTCAAAGAAGCGACAGGTGCAGAACTTTCCGACTTTAGTAAAGGAAATACGAAAGCGCGAGAGCGAATGAAAAGTCAATATGATTTAGCCGCTCATTATGGCTGTTTAGTCGTTGGAACGGATCATGCAGCTGAATTCGTGACGGGATTCTACACGAAACATGGTGATGGTGCATGTGATTTGACGCCATTGACGGGACTGAACAAACGGCAAGGGAAACAACTGTTACGTTACTTGAACGCACCAGAAGTCTTGATTGAAAAAATTCCGACAGCAGATCTTGAAGAAAATCGTCCGGCATTACCAGACGAAGTGGCACTTGGAATGACATACGAAGAAATTGATGATTATTTGGAAGGAAAGACGATTTCAGAAGCAAGTCAAGAAAAGTTAGAGACGCAGTATAAACGTGTTGGGCATAAGCATCATATGCCGGTCTCACCACTCGATGAATGGTGGAAAGCATAATCCAAAATAAGGAGGCGTGATTTCAAGATTGAAATCACGCCTTTTTTCATGTTCTTCGATTCTTCTTCAATTGTTATGGGAAAAGAAGAGAAACGATGATTGAGGAGGCGAGAGTATGACGATTGGGATTATAGGTGGAGGGTTATCCGGCTTGACGGCAGCTGCATTATTCGCAAAACAAGGAACGCCGGTCATGCTTTGGGATGCGGGATTACTTGGAGGACGTGCCACCTCTCAAACCGTAAAAGGATTTACGTTTAATTACGGTGCTCATGCGATTTATGGACGCGATCAATCGATTCTTCGCAAACTAACGAAACAGCTCGGTATCGAAGTGACGTGGCTGGATTTCTCAGCGAGTCGTGCGAAATATGAGTTTTCAGGTCATTTGACGGCAGTTCCTGCGAATGCCTGGGGATTATTGAAAACAGAAGTCATCGAAGGAACGAACAAAGTACGTTTCACATGGGAAATCATTAAAACGATTTTACGAGTCGAACGAGGGGATCCGCAACAATCGATCGGGCAGTGGTTAAAATCAGAACGAGTCGATGAACAAGTGGCACAGTTGATGCTTGATTTGGCATCAACGAACTTTTTTACGGCAGAACCCGAAAAAATTCCGTCAGACGTCTATTTCGAGTATTATCAAAAACTTTTTCGGACGCGCAAGCCTGTCTCATACATCGAAGGTGGATGGCAAGGGTTAGTACAGGAGTTGGAACGGATCATCCTAGAGAACCACGGGAAGATCCTGAAAAAAACAAAAATAACAGCAGTCGAATCGACTACTACAGGATTCTTAGTACGTGATCGAAAGAAACAAGAATGGAACGTCGAACGGATCATCTTTGCCGTCCCACCGCGTGAAATCTTAAAAATGGCGACTCCCACTGCCATTCAGCGATTTGTTACACCGTACGCGAGCCATGAACCGGTAGAAGTATTCGTGTATGATCTTGGACTTCATCCGTATATCCAAACACCGTATTCATACATCTACGACCGTTCGCATCGAGCGTTCATCACGGATTTATCACATTATGATGCAAGTCTTGCACCGAAGGATGGTCAAGTCCTTCAAGCAATCGCCTACCTTGAACACGATCGACTTGAGGATCCTGAATATATTGGACATGTCCGAACAGGAATCGAACAGATGCTTGACGTTCATTTTGCAGATTGGCGACAACGTATCGTCGCAGAACGAACGATCAAACGAGCAGTCGTACAAGAAATCAAATGGAAAATGGGGCAAACGCCGCTTGCGACTCATATTCCGGATCATGCAGGTGTCGCTTTCGTCGGGGACTGGTGTGAAGGTACGGGACAACTCTCGGAGCTTGCGTTCTCAAGTGCCGTGAGCGTCTTCAATCGATGGACTTGATGTCAAACGACAAAAAGAGGCTGGGACATAACTCAGTTTCACAAACAAAAGGCCCTCGAAACGACTATACGTTTCGAGGGCCTTGTTCTATGAAAAAAAACCGATTCTGAATAAACAAATAAGGACAACCTCTGATAAAGTTAAAGTGATCAAACCATAACCATCGGAGGTGCCCTTATGTTTAAAGATTATAACATGAACCAGCTGGTTCTGCCCTTAGATTTAGAAGTTCGTCTTCAAGAAAATGATATTGCGTTCGCTGTCCACCATCTCGTCGAATCCATTCCAGACGATGTGTTCGAGCCTTTCATGCGCACGACAGGATGCCCGGCTTACCATCCACGCATGATGATGAAAATTATCTTATGTGCCTACACACAATCGGTCTTCTCCGGTCGGAAGATTGAAGGATTACTATCCGATAGTCTGCGGATGATGTGGCTAGCACAAGGGAATGCGCCGAGCTATCGTACCATCAACCGTTTTCGAGTGCATCCCGCAGTCACTCCGATATTGAAGCAAGCCTTCGTTACCTTCCGTTGCCATCTCGTCGAGATGGGAGAAATCAATGAAGAAGCCATCTTTATCGATGGTACAAAGTTAGAGGCGAATGCGAACCGATATACCTTTGTTTGGCGGAAATCGATTGAACGTCATAGTGCGTCTCTCGTGGACAAATCGAATCGTATCTATGACAACCTCGTCGAACAAGACATCCTACCGGAAATTGAACGAGAAAACCCGGACGAGCTTACTCTCTCAGAACTCGAACACATGGGTGAAGCTGTAGACGCACATATCGCTTCCATCAACCAAAAAATCGAGGCGAGTACGGACACCCAAGAAAGAAAACGTCTGCGTTCTGAACGGAAGGAACCACGTCTCCTTCGAAAGGAAATTACAGATTTCATCGAGCGGAAACAGAGATACGCCCTTCAAAAGAGGACGCTCGCTGGACGGAACAGCTATTCGAAAACGGACACGGACGCGACGTTCATGCGAATGAAAGAAGATCATATGCAAAATGGACAACTCAAACCAGGCTATAACGTTCAAATCGCGACCGAAGGACAATACACACTCGCTTATGATATTTATCCGAATCCGACGGATGCCCGGACGTTACTCCCCTTTTTAGATGAGGTCAGCTCATATTTACCACTACCACCGCATATCGTTGCGGATGCCGGCTATGGGAGTCAGGAGAATTATCAGGATATTCTGATGCGCCGTGGGCGCATTCCACTCATCCCTTACACGATGTTCGAAAAAGAAAAGTCGCGAAAATGGCGCAACGATCCCTTTAACACAGCGAACTGGTCTTACGATGAAACGGCGGATCGGTTTGTGTGCCCGAATGGACAGGACGTAACGTTCCGTTACATGTCCAAGAGAACAGATCGTTACGGATTCACGCGTGATTTCAAGGTGTATGAAAGTGAAGGGTGTGATGGCTGCCCGTTCCGCTCCCGTTGTACAAAGGCCGAAGAAGGGCGTCACCGACAGGTACACATAAACACTTCATGGGAAGAACAAAAAGAACAGATGAAAAAATGGCTTTCAGATCAAAAAACAGGATCCCTCTATGCGAAACGGAAGATAGACGTGGAACCAGTTTTTGGATATCTGAAGGCTAATTTGAGTTTCACTCGCTTTTCTGTGCGAGGAAAAGCGAAGGTGAAGCGTGAGCTCGGCTTCATCCTCATGGCCGTAAATTTGAGGAAATGGCTCATCCAAAGCGTTGCCCGAAGGGCAGCTTGACGAGAGACAATGAAAAAAGAAGGAATTGCACATCCTCAGTGATGGCAATTCCTTCTTTTCGTTAAATTCAGCTAGTTATGTCCCAGCCTCTTTTTGTATCTTACGCTTCATTGTTCGAACGTGCTGGATAGAACGCTAGAACCAAGAGTAATGTAAAGGCAATGAGACTCATCATCGGGATCGTCAAGAAACCAAAATAGTTGACCCATTTGATGAGACAGCCACTCGTACATAACGCTTCGCCATCGGGTAAGCGTTCAAGGATGACGTGGTACAAGGCGACACCAAAGCCGGCAAGCACATACAGGCGAACGAAGAGCGGATCGATCGTTTTTGACCGGAATAGCGAGATGAGCAAATAAAAGGCTGTCGTATACATGAATAGTCGTTGCCACCAACAGAGAGGGCAGGGAATGAATCCGCGAATTTCACTGAAATAGAGACTGCCAAGCGTTGCAATCGTTGAGATGATGAACATAAAATGATAGCGTGTCATATGTATCGTCCTTTCTAACGTGTTAAACTAATGCCATCTTATATCATGAGGAGTCGAATCTCACATTGCAAGTGTCGGAAATGGAAATGTTGATCACCTTATCGGAAGAGTTGAATATGAGGCGCGCTGCTGAACGATTATTCGTCTCGCAACCTGCGCTTAGTCAACGTCTCGTTGCGATTGAAAGACGCTGGGGAACAAAATTATTCATTCGTTCATCGCGTGGGTTAAGCATCACACCACAAGGAGAAAAAGTAATCGGTCTCGCAAAAGAGATGAATCGGAAAGAACTTGAGTTAAAAAGTGAATTGACAGCAGAAGAGGGTGCCGTTTATGGGACGCTTCGGATTGCCGTCGCTTCCATCATGGGGCAATATTGGCTCCCGCGTGTCTTGAAACGATTCGTTGAGCGTTATCCGCATGTCCGTGTTCAGCTTGTCACGGGATGGTCCAGTGAGATGATGCGTCATATGTTAGAGGAACATTTTCATATCGGAATCATTCGTGGAAACCCGGACTGGAAAGGTGTCAAAGAACGTCTTTTCTCGGATCCGCTCTATTTAGTCGATAGTGAGTTGACGTCAATCGAACAGTTACGCTTGACGGATCGACCATTCATCCAGTTCAAGAGTGATTCAACGTACTATCAAGAAATTTTAGAATGGTGGCAAGATCGGTTCGCAAGTCCGCCATCTCGGACGCTGGTCGTCGATCAAATCGAGACATGTAAGCAGATGGCTCTACATGGAATTGGGTTTGCGATTTTACCCGAATCGACGATCCAACAATCAAATGAAGTCATGCAGCTTCCGTTAAAAACATCATCTGGAAAGATATTAAAGCGAGATACATGGATTTTGTCTACGGAATCGATGCTTGAACTAAAACAAGTTCAAGCATTTTGGGATATCGTAAAAGAAGAAGGAGGAAGTCAGTCAGATGGAATACGCCATTGAAATGCGGCGCGCGCTTCATAAAATACCAGAACCAGGGTTCAAGGAATTTAAGACGCAAGCTTTTATATTGGAACAAATTCGTGCTTATCCACCAGATCGTGTCACGTATGACACGTTTGAAACAGGTGTTTTCGTTCGAGTGAAAGGATTGACTGGAAATCGGACGATTGGTTACCGGGCAGACATTGATGGGTTACCAATTGAAGAAGCGACAGGTCTTCCGTTTTGCTCGGAACATCCAGGCTTCATGCATGCCTGCGGTCACGATATGCACACGTCGATTGCGTTAGGGTTGATGAAACGAATCATTGAATTGCCGGTCATGGATGATGTCGTCTTTTTATTCCAACCAGCGGAAGAAGGTCCGGGCGGGGCTGAACCAATGATTAAAAGTCCGTTGTTTGAAAAATATCGTCCAAGTGAGATGTATGGTCTTCATGTTGCACCGGAATATCCAGTCGGTACGATTGCGAGCCGTCCCGGCGTCTTGTTCGCGAGTGCTCGAGAAGTTCATATCACGATTTATGGTCAAAGTGGTCACGCGGCATTTCCTCATTTGACGATTGATACGGTCGTCGCGCAAGCAGCCTTGATCATGCAACTGCAAACAATCGTCAGCCGATCCATCAATCCGATGAACTGTAGCGTCATCACAATCGGAAAGGTCGATGCTGGGATTCGAGAAAACGTCATCGCTGGTAGAGCTGTTCTTGACGGTACGATGCGCGCACTCAATGGAGAAGACATGGAAAAATTGGAACGACGCGTTCGTGACATCATCCGGGGAATTGAAGCTTCCTTCGGCGTCAAGATTGATCTGCAATTCGGAAATCGTTATTACGAAGTCGTCAATGATCGACAAATCGTTGATAAATTTTCATCATTCGTCAAGATGAATGCGAATTACATTGAATGTGATGCGGCAATGACAGGAGAAGACTTTGGATTCATGTTGAAGGAAATTCCAGGAATGATGTTTTGGCTCGGAGTCGACAATCCGACATCTGGTCTTCATCAACCAACCTTGAATCCAGATGAATCCGCGATTCCATTTGTGATTGATTTACTTGACCATTATTTCCGAGAGTATGTTTAAAAGTTTTTATGAAAGACGGTTTGTCAAATTAAGCGCAACACTTCTTCGGAAAAGACCTCGTATGCAGTTTTCCAATCCAAACACTTTCGTGGTCGATTGTTGATTCTAGAAAGTGCGTGATCTAATTCTGTCTTGTTGATCATTCCGAAGTTGGTTCCCTTTGGGAAGAACTCACGGAGAAGACCATTGGCATTCTCATTGCTGCCACGTTGCCATGAAGAATAGGGGTCCGCGAAGTACATCGGGATACCAAGAGAGTCCTGTATCCGTTCGTGACAGCTGAACTCCTTACCGCGATCCGTCGTCATGGTTTGAAACGTTCCCGATGGGAAAGAAGAATAAAGCGTTCGGATGGCGTGTTCCATCGAGTGAGAAGAACGATCGACCATCGGTAGTACGATATAGAACCGACTTTTACGTTCGATGAATGTCGCGACACATGCCTTTGTCTGTCCTCGTCCTGATACAACAGTATCCAACTCCCAGTGCCCGAACGTCTCTCGACCCCGGACGTCCGACGGACGTTTACTGATCGGAAGCCCGATGTTGAAGCGACCTCTTGTCTCACGTGGCTTTTGGCGCTTTCCTTTTTGTCGTAAAACGCCTAAATCGCTCTTGATGAATCCTTTATATATCCATCGATAGATTGTACTGTACGATGGTCCCTGTTTGTGAAAGAGCCGTCTTGCGATCTGTTCGGGAGACCATGTCTCTCGCAGTTTCGAAAGGATACGTGAGCCAAGCGAAGCGCTGAACAGCGTGCGTGCTCCACAATTCTTTTTTTGCATCTCATAACGCCGCCCAGCGTTGATCGCATTGTAGGAAGGATTCCGTTTTAGCTCACGTGAAATCGTAGACGGCTGTCGTCCGAGATGCTGAGCGATCTTTCGCATTGAAAATCCAAGCTCTAGATAAGTTTCTATTTTGACTCTTTCTGATGTGGTAAGATGAACATAGCTCATAACGAATCCTCCGTTGAATTTTGTGTGGTAACTCTATTCTACACGAGGTCGTTATGGGTTTTTTTGTGTTTTCAGCTAGGTGTTGCACTTAATATTACAATTCGTCGAAATAATAAAGGATATAAAGCTTTCCCTTTCGAATTCAGGAATGGGAAAGTTTTTAATATATGTAGGAATAAGAGTTTTCGAACATTTTGTGAAAAAAATCACGTGTATATGTGAACAATTTGTTACATCAAACATTATAAACAGACACAAAGGGTTATGTTCTCTATGATACGGTTATAGACCATATAGAGAAGTATGTTTTAGGAAGAGGGGGCTAAATACATGTTCAATGATCCCGTAGTGCTCAGTCGATTGTTGACAGGGCTCACACTAGCGTTTCATATTATTTTCGCGACGATTGGTGTCGGAGTACCGCTCATGGTACTGGCAGCTGAATTCATCGGTCTGAAACGCAAAGATCCAGATTATATCTTATTAGCAAGACGGTGGACGCGTGGATACGTCGTTACCGTAGCGGTCGGTGTCGTAACAGGGACGGCAATCGGCTTGCAACTATCATTACTTTGGCCGTCACTCATGCAAGTAGCGGGTCAAACAATTGCTCTGCCACTATTTATGGAGACGTTCGCGTTCTTCTTTGAAGCGATTTTCCTTGGTATTTACTTGTATACGTGGGACCGGTTCAAAAATCCGTGGTTGCACTGGTTGATTGGGATTCCAGTCGTCATTGGTGCGACAGCATCAGCGTTCTTCATCACGACAGTCAACTCCTTCATGAACTCACCAGAAGGATTTAAGATCGTCAATGGTACGTTGACGCAAATCGAACCATTAAAAGCAATGTTTAATACAGCGACACCGACGAAGGCGACACACGTCATCGTTTCAGCTTACTTGACTGTTGCCTTTATCTTGGCAGCAATCGCGGCGTTCCATTTGCTTCGCAAAAAGACACTCTCAGCAGCAGAGACGGCATATCATAAGAAAGCTCTTCGTCTCACTGTCATGGCTGGTCTGATTTTCGCGTTCTCGACAGCACTTGTCGGTGACTTCTCAGGGAAATATTTAGCGAAATACCAGCCAGAAAAACTAGCAGCTGCGGAATGGCATTTTGATACGACAAATGAAGCAGAATTGATTTTTGGTGGGATACTTGATCAGCAAGAAGACGGCAGTTATGAAATCAAAGGAGCCGTCAAAATCCCATATGCGCTCTCAATTCTTGCAGGTGGGGCTCCGAATACGGAAGTCATCGGTTTAAACGAATTCGCAAAAGAAGATCAAGCACCACTGATCGTCCACTATTTCTTTGATATCATGGTATCGATTGGGATGTACTTGACTGCTATCTCTGCTTTGTTCATCTTGGCATTCCGATTGAAAAAATTGAATCCATATAATAAGTGGATTTTACGAGGGGTGTTCATCGGTGGTCCGTTAGCGATGATTTCAATCGAAGCGGGATGGATGTACGCTGAGATTGGTCGTCAACCTTGGACGCTTTACGGTATCATGCGAACAGCGGACGCGGCGACGACTTCAACAGCGGTTGGTCCGATGCTCATTTTATTCAGTGCATTGTACTTGTTGCTTGGCACGATTTGTACGGTCGTCTTATTACGGATGTTTAAGAAAAACACGGTTGGAAAAGAACTTCAAGAACTTGCTGAAAACCACCATGCACGCGGTGAAGCAATGTTCGTGGATGATAACAAGTAAGGAGGGAACGATTTGGACGTTCAAACACTAGGGATCACGGTCCTTTGGACTTTCCTGTACGGATATCTCATCGTTGCCTCAATTGACTTCGGTGCTGGATTTTACGCCTTTTATTCAAAATATACGAAGCGGGATCATCTGACGAATCGATTGATTCTTCGTTACCTCTCTCCTGTTTGGGAGGTAACGAATGTCTTCTTCGTATTCTTCTTCGTAGGACTAGTTGGGTTCTTCCCAGACTCCGCTTACTATTTCGGTACGGCACTACTCGTACCAGCGTCAATTGTTCTTGTCTTGATTGCGATTCGTGGTAGTTTTTATGCGTTCGCCAATTATGGATCAAATGACAGCATGTTCTACACATTTTTATATGGAGCGACAGGGTTGCTGATTCCTGCTGCGATGTCGACGACATTGACGATCAGTCAAGGTGGTTTCATCCGCAAAACGAATGATACAGTTGAGTTTTTAGGAACGAAATTATTTTCGAACTTTTACTCGTGGACGGTCGTAGCGCTCGCTATCGTATCTGTCTTATACATCAGCGCGATGTTCCTCTTATTCTACGCGGATAAAGCGAAAGATGAGGGAGCTACGCCGCTTATTCGGAAATGGGCACTCTTCTGGAGTGGACCAACAATCCTCGTCTGTGCGCTCGTCTTCTTTGGACTGAAGAACCAAGCAGCATGGCATTATGAAAATATCCTAAACGGCAACTGGTGGTGGTTCGCTGCTAGTTTCTTATTTTTCCTCATTGCCGTGACACTCGTCTATATGAAGAAAAACTATGGCATCGCGTTCGTCGCGGTCATGCTACAATATGCAGTCGCGTGGTTTGGTTACGGATATACACACTTGCCGTATATCTTGTATCCATATATCGATATCAACAAAGCAGTCGTAAACGAAACGATGGCTTCCGCACTCGTCGTCGTTTTCATCTTCGGACTTTTACTCTTAATTCCGGCGTTGTATTTGATTTTACGGCTCTTCTTGTTCGATAACGATTATGTACGTGGAAAATCATCAAAATAATGAATGGATAAACGCCTCTGCGATTCGCAGAGGCGTTTATAGTATTTTTAAATTGAATCGGGTACACTACTAAGGAAGAGCGATTGTGAAGGAGAGTTGTGAAAATGAATGGAGAGTTTGCAGTAATCGGACTAGGGCGTTTTGGTGGCTCGATTGTCCGCGAATTATCGAAAAACGGCTATGATGTCTTGGCAATTGATTCCGATGAGGAACGTGTCAACGAATTCATGGGGATTGCGACACATTCTGTCATTGCCGATACGACCGATGAGAACGTTTTAAAAAGTTTGGGGATTCGAAACTTTGATCATGTCATCGTCGCTATTGGGGAGAACATTCAAGCGTCTATCTTGACGACGTTGATCTTAAAAGAGCTTGGTGTACAATCGATCACCGTCAAAGCAACGAATGATTACCATGAAAAAGTATTGCGAAAAATCGGAGCGGATTTCATCGTTCACCCTGAGCGGGATATGGGGGTTCGGATTGCGAACGGATTGATGAGTTCGAATATCCTTGATTACTTAGACTTATCACAAGAATTTTCAATCGTTGAGATTAAAGTCAGTGATCAGATGGCAAAACAAACCTTAATTGATCTCGACTTACGAAGTAAATATGGAGCAAACGTTGTCGCCATTAAACGTGGGGAAAACGTTCTGATTTCTTTACAAGCGGATGAAATGATTGAAAAAGGGGACTATCTCGTCGTCATTGGTGAAAATGAGGATCTCGACCGTCTAGAGCGTGCGATTCATAAAGTGAAGAACTAAAAAAAGCTGAGGCGCGCCTCAGCTTTACATTTACTTATACCTAATTAAATGAGTTGGAATTCTTTTAATCCGTGTGCGATACCGTCTTCAAGAATAGGTTTCGTGACATAATCGGCAGCAGCTTTCGTTTCTGGAAGTCCGTTGCCCATTGCAATACCCGTTCCGACGTAGCGAAGCATCTCTAGATCGTTTAAAGCATCACCAAATGCAAAGGTATCTTCGCGGCGAATATTCGTCAATTTCAGGAATTGTTTGATCCCTTCTGCTTTCGAGGAACCGACATTGATGACATCCATTGCATGTGGGTGCCAACGAATGAAATCAAATGCGTCATAGCGTTTAACATAATCGCTCTCTTCTTCAGCTGTGCAGTAGACGAGTGTTTGGAAAACATCATGCGATAAAAATGCTTCTTCATCGTGAACCGGTAACGGCATATCAAGCTCTCCGAGTGAATCAACGACATGAACGTCATTCGATTTCGTCGTGAAGCCTTTTGTTTCACCGAGGTAGACAAGTGTATGTCCGTTTTCACGTGCTTGTTGTGTCAACTGTGTCAAATCCGTCTTCGGTTGCGGACGTTTGTAGATGATTTCATTTTGATGAACGACGATTTGTCCGTTGTAACCGATGATCGTATCGATGTTGAGCAATTCACGGATTCCGGACAACATCGCAGGTCCACGTCCGGTTGCGAGCGCTACATATACACCGTTTTCTTGAAGCTTACGAATTGCCTGTTTTGTTGATTCCGGAACAAAATGACCATCATGCAATAAGGTTCCGTCGATATCGAAAAAGACGACTTTCTGATTTGCCATGGTTTCACCTTCTCTTTTTAATTGGTCAAAATGACCTGTTCACGTGAAAGTATAGCATAACCAAAAGCGTGTTGCCTGAAGGGAACATGCGGAATAAGGATGAAAAATAGTCCGTGTATCGTGTATACTGTACTAAGGACAAAAAACAATGTACTGATAAGGAGTTGCTAGGCATGATTTTTAAAGTATTTTACCAACCGCTTCGTTCGGAAGCACCTGTTCGTGAACGGACAGAAACAATGTATGTAGAAGGGGAAAGCATTCGTGACGTGCGATCAACGATTGACCACCTCAAAGATATCAACATCGAGTTCATCCGCGAAGTCAGCGGAGAATTTTTGACATACGAACAACAACATCCTGATTTCAAGGTTGCGACGTTCGAATGAAGTTCGTCAAAAACCATCAAGCCGCCGTTTTCGCACTCGGTGGACTAGGGGAAATCGGGAAGAACACGTATGTCGTTCAATTCCAAGATGAGATCATCGTCATTGACGCGGGTGTCATGTTCCCAGAAGATGAATTACTCGGAATCGACTATGTCATTCCAGATTACACGTACTTGATCAAGAACAAGGATAAGGTCAAAGGCGTCTTCATCACACACGGTCATGAAGATCACATTGGCGGTCTGCCATTCTTGCTCAAACAAGTGAACTTACCGATTTACGCTGGGAAGATTGCGATGGGTCTCATCAAGGTGAAGTTAGAAGAACATGGTTTGCTTCGCAACGCGGAACTGCATGAGATCGATGAGGATTCGGTCATCAAGTTCCGGAAGACAAGCATCTCGTTCTTCCGTACGACACACTCGATTCCAAACTCGTTCGGTGTCGTCGTCAAAACGCCACAAGGGAACATCGTGCATACAGGGGACTTCAAGTTCGATTTCACGCCAGTTGGTGAACCGGCTGATCTAGCTAAAATGGCTGAACTCGGTAAGGAAGGCGTATTGTGTCTTCTATCGGACTCAACGAACGCAGAAGTGGAAGGGTTTACGATGAGTGAACGTGTCGTTGGGGAAACGATCTCAGACATCTTCCGTAAAGCGGAAGGACGGATCATCTTCGCGACGTTTGCGTCGAACATCTATCGTCTGCAACAAGTCGTCAATGCTTCTGTAGAAGCAGGACGGAAAATCGTCGTCTTCGGACGTAGCATGGACAAGGTCATGATGATTGGTCAAGAACTTGATTTCATCAAAGCGCCGAAGGGTACGATCATCGAACCAAACGAGATGAAACGTTATAAATCAAATGAGTTGACGATCCTTTGTACCGGCTCACAAGGAGAACCGATGGCTGCACTTAGCCGTATCGCAAACGGAACACACCGTCAAATCTCGATCATTCCGGATGATCTCGTCATCTTCTCTTCGTCACCAATCCCAGGAAACGTCGTTTCTGTCGGAAAGACGATCAATCAGCTATATAAAGCTGGTGCAGATGTCATGTACGGTAAACTGAATGATATCCATACATCAGGTCACGGTAGTCAACAAGAGCAGTTGCTCATGTTACGTCTATTGAATCCGAAATACTTCATGCCGATTCACGGGGAATACCGGATGCTGAAGAAGCATATGTCGCTTGCGATGGATGCTGGCGTACCGGAAGAGAACTGTTTCGTCATGGATAACGGTGAAGTACTGGCATTAGATGCGAATGCAGCCGCTATCACTGGGAAGATTCAAGCGAATGCGGTTTATGTCGACGGAAAAGGAATCGGAGACATCGGAAACATCGTCTTACGCGATCGCCGTATTCTCTCAGAAGAGGGACTCGTCGTCGTCGTCGTGACGCTTGACTCGAAGACGAATCGTCTCGTCTCTGGACCGGACATCATCTCGCGTGGTTTCGTCTACATGCGTGAGTCGGGTAATTTGATTAAAGATGCTGAACGTCTACTCAAGCGTTCGCTTGATCAATCGCTTGCGAACCGTAATACAAAATGGACGGACATCAAACAAGTCATCAATGATACGCTCACACCGTATTTAACAGAAAAAACACAACGTCATCCAATGGTCATGCCGATCATCATGGAAGTCTGATTCAAAAAAATCCTCGTCTCCGAAACGGAAACGAGGATTTTTGCATTACGTGGCAGGACCGTATTCCTTGAACGGTTCTTTTTTATCAATCCGATCATAGAACATGACGCCATCTAGATGGTCGTATTCATGCTGGCAGACGATTGCTTTCATCCCTTTTAAACGTAATTTTATAGGATTTCCGTTATGATCGATGCCAGTTAGGGTAATACGCATATAGCGCGGTACATGTCCTTCGACTTCACGATCGACGGACAGACATCCTTCGCCGCCCGTTAAATAGGTCTGCTCAACGGAATGACTGATGATTTTTGGATTATAGATACCAAATTCCAGCAAATCATCACCATCCGGTAAGCGGATCGCGAACATGCGCTTGTTGACACCGATTTGTGGTGCTGCAAGTCCAATGCCGCTTCGTAAGTCATATTTCTTCGCAATTTCATCATCTTGACTGTTGGCGAGGAACTCGCGCATGAGTCGCATCGTTTCCTTATCCTCATCGCTGAGAGGGAAGGTCACTTCTACTGATCGTTCGTGAAGAGCAGGAACGTCTTCGCGTACGATTTCATTCATGGTGATCATGAACAACACTCCTTTCGTCTACAAAAAGTATAGCATAGGAAAGTGGGGAATGATGACAACTAACACAGTAGGAAAATATCGAATGATACAGAAGATGGAATATTCTAGTTTTGTGATTGAATTCACAATGTGAAACGCGAAAAAAATAAAACATTTCCTTTGATTTTAAGGTGTTACAGATTTATACTTGTAACGTAATGAACAAGACACTATAACGTGTCGATTCATGATAATACAGTTTACTCAACTGAATAGGTACACAGACACATGTTCAAAGGATAGTCACACGGGACTTCGTTTTTTGGACACTATTGTCATGTGGGCAAATCAGTCAGAGGAATATTTCGCTGAACGCAGTGAAAGGATGAGGTGAAAAGATGAACGTAAACATGTTTAAAAACGTGGAAGAAAACTTTGAAACGTTCCGCATTCTTGACGAGAAAGGTGAAGTCGTCAATAAAGACGCTATGCCAGACCTCTCGGATGAAGAGCTTACGGAATTAATGCGCCGTCTCGTATACACACGTATCTGGGACCAACGTGCAATCTCACTTAACCGTCAAGGACGTCTTGGTTTCTACGCTCCAGTAGCTGGACAAGAAGCGTCAATGATCGGTACGCAATTCGCTTTGGATAAAGATGACTGGATTCTTCCTGGATACCGTGATATTCCACAAATGGTCTTCCATGGCTTCCCACTTTACAAAGCATTCTTGTTCTCACGTGGTCACATCACAGGTGGTAAGATCCCTGAAGGTGTTAACGTCTTAATGCCACAAATCATCATCGGTGCGCAGATCGTTCAAGCGGCTGGTGTTGCTCTCGGTCTTAAGAAAAGCGGTAAAGAACAAGTCGCAATCACTTACACAGGTGATGGTGGTTCTTCACAAGGTGACTTCTATGAAGGTATGAACTTCGCTGGAGCTTTCAAAGCACCTGCAATCTTCGTCGTTCAAAACAACCGTTTCGCAATCTCGACACCTGTCGAAAAACAATCTATGGCGAAAACAATCGCTCAAAAAGCTGTCGCTGCTGGTATCAATGGTATCCAAGTCGACGGTATGGACGTTCTTGCTGTATACGCAGCTACGAAACAAGCGCGTGTTGAAGCACTCAACGGTGTTCCGACATTGATCGAAACATTGACTTACCGTTACGGACCACACACACTCGCTGGTGATGATCCAACACGTTACCGTACAAAAGACATGGATGATGAGTATCAAGCACAAGATCCACTCGTCCGTTTCCGTGCTTTCATGGAAGCAAAAGGTCTTTGGAACGAAGATAAAGAGAACGAAGTCATCGAGCAAGCTAAAGCTGACGTTAAGGAAGCACTTGCACAAGCTGACAAAGAACCAAAACAAAAAGTTACAGATTTCATCAACGTGATGGCTGAGAAGCTTCCACAAAACCTGCAAGAGCAGCTTGATGAGTATACAGCAAAGGAGTCGAAATAACCCATGGCACAAATGACGATGATCCAAGCGATCACTGACGCAATGCGCGTCGAGATGAAACGCGACGAACAAGTTCTCTTGTTCGGTGAAGACGTCGGTAAAAACGGTGGGGTATTCCGTGCGACAGAAGGTCTTCAAGATGAGCTCGGCGAAGACCGCGTCTTCGATACACCACTTGCAGAATCAGGTATTGGTGGTCTTGCTGTCGGATTCAGTCTGACAGGATTCCGTCCAATCATGGAAATCCAATTCTTCGGATTCGTATTCGAAGTATTCGATTCAGTCGCAGCACAACTTGCGCGTCTACGTTACCGTTCAGGCGGCACATACAATGCACCTGTTACAATCCGTTCACCATTCGGTGGCGGTGTTAAAACACCGGAACTTCACGCAGATAACCTCGAAGGACTCATGGCTCAGTCACCAGGACTTAAAGTTGTCATTCCTTCAACACCTTACGATGCAAAAGGTCTTTTGATCGCGTCAATCCGCGACAACGACCCAGTCGTATTCCTTGAGCACATGAAACTCTACCGTTCATTCCGCGGTGAAGTGCCAGAGGGCGATTACACGATCGAACTCGGAAAAGCTGATGTTAAACGTGAAGGTACAGACGTAACAATCGTCACTTACGGTGCGATGGTACACGCTTCACTTAAAGCAGCTGAAGAGCTCGAAAAAGAAAACATCAGCGTCGAAATCATCGACTTGATGACAATCAGCCCAATCGACATCGATACGATTCTTGCTTCTGTCAAGAAAACAAACCGTGTCGTCGTCGTTCAAGAAGCACAAAAACAAGCGGGTATCGCTGCAATGGTTGCAACTGAAATCCAAGAACGTGCAATCCTTGACCTCGAAGCGCCAATTCTTCGTGTTGCTGCTCCAGATACAATCTTCCCATTCGCACAAGGTGAAGACGTCTGGATCCCAGATCACAAAGATATCGTTGAGAAAGTCAAAACTGTCTACAATTTCTAAGAGCATTTCGGAAAATAAGGAGAGGGGTCCATTCTCTCCTTGCTTCCGTTTTTACAGATAACAATCGACTAGAAGAGTGAACTAAAAGGAGGCATATTCAAATGGGTTTATTTGAATTCAAATTGCCGGATATCGGTGAGGGTATTCATGAAGGTGAAATCGTAAAGTGGTTCGTAAAAGCGGGCGACACTGTCAAGGAAGACGACGTTCTTCTTGAAGTACAAAACGATAAAGCAGTCGTTGAAATCCCATCACCGGTTGATGGTACTGTTAAAGAAGTAAAAGTTGACGAAGGTGTCGTAGCTGTCGTTGGCGACGTCCTCATCACTTTCGAAGTCGAAGGCGAAGGTTCTGCTCCTTCTGAAGAAGCAGAGCAACCAAAAGCTGAAGACAACGCGAAAGACGTTCAAGATACGGATCAAAAAGTGGAAGACAAACCAAACGAGGTTCAAATCCATAAATCAGAACGCGTCATCGCGATGCCATCTGTCCGTAAATATGCACGTGAAAAAGGTGTCGACATCCGTGAAGTCCAAGGTTCTGGAGACAACGGTCGTGTCGTCAAAGAAGACATCGATGCATTCGCAAACGGTGGTCAAACTTCTGAAGCATCAGCAACAGAAGAAAAAGCACCAGCTGCAGCTGCTTCTGCACCAAAAACAGAAGTTAAGCCATACGTTGCTGCTCAACCTGAACTTGAAACACGCGAGAAAATCAAAGGAATCCGTAAAGCGATTTCGAAAGCAATGGTTAACTCGAAACATACAGCTCCACACGTAACACTCATGGACGAAGTCGATGTTACGAACCTCGTAGCACTCCGTAAAAACTTCAAAGAAGTTGCGGCTGCTCAAGGTACGAAATTGACTTACCTTCCGTTCGTCGTAAAAGCATTGACTGCTGCTGCTAAAAAATACCCAGCAATCAACGCATCAATCGACGATGTAAACGAAGAAATCGTCTACAAAAACTACTTCAACATCGGTATCGCTGCAGATACAGACAACGGTCTTGTCGTACCAGTCGTTAAAGATGCAGATCGTAAATCGATCTTCTCACTCGCTGACGACATCAACGACCTTGCTGGTAAAGCACGCGAAGGTAAACTTTCTGGCGAAGAGATGAAAGGCGGATCAATCACGATCACTAACATCGGTTCTGCTGGCGGTCAGTGGTTCACACCAGTCATCAACCACCCAGAAGTTGCAATCCTCGGTATCGGCCGTATCGCTGAAAAAGCAGTCGTTAAAAACGGCGAAATCGTTGCTGCACCAGTTCTTGCACTTTCATTCAGCTTCGACCACCGTCTCATCGATGGTGCAACTGCACAAAACGCGCTTAACTTAGTTAAACGCCTATTGAACGACCCACAACTTCTCATCATGGAGGGATAAGCAATGGTAGTAGGTGAATTCGCACAAGAAACAGATTTACTCGTAATCGGGGCTGGCCCTGGTGGTTACGTTGCTGCAATCCGCGGCGCGCAACTCGGTATGAAAGTAACAATCGTTGAACGCGAAAACGTCGGCGGTGTTTGCTTAAACGTTGGATGTATCCCATCAAAAGCCTTGATCACTGCAGGACATAACTTCCAGCATGCTAAAGGTGCAAGCGATATGGGGATCACTTCTGAGAATGCAACTGTCGATTTCTCGAAAGT
Organism: Exiguobacterium sp. FSL W8-0210; assembly: GCF_038006045.1. Classification (NCBI taxonomy): domain Bacteria; kingdom Bacillati; phylum Bacillota; class Bacilli; order Caryophanales; genus Exiguobacterium; species Exiguobacterium sp. FSL W8-0210. The sequence goes on along the minus strand of NZ_JBBOUK010000001.1, from coordinate 2,050,454 downwards.
TCAATCTTGGAAACAATCTGTCGTCAACAAATTGACTGGCGGCGTTAGTGGTCTTCTTAAAGGGAACAAAGTCGAGACTGTCGTTGGGGAAGCTTACTTCCAATCAGAAGATACAGTCCGTATCATCAACGAAGATTCTTCGACTCCTTACAAATTCAAGAAATGTATCATCGCGACAGGTTCGACTCCAATCGAACTTCCAGCTTTCAAATGGTCAAAACGCGTCCTTTCTTCAACAGGCGCATTGAACCTTCCTGAAATCCCGAAAAAACTCATCGTCATCGGTGGCGGATACATCGGGATGGAGCTTGGTACAGCGTATGCGAACTTCGATACAGAAGTCGTCATTCTTGAAGGAACAAAAGACATCCTTTCTGGTTTCGAGCCTGCTATGACGCAAGTCGTTAAGAAGAAGCTCAAACAAAAAGGTAACATCATAATCCACAACGAAGCACTTGCTCAAAGTGTAGAAGAGTCGGAAGATGGCGTTAAAGTAACATTCGAAGTCAACGGTGAAGCACAAACAGTTGAAGCGGACTACGTCCTCGTTACTGTCGGTCGCCGTCCGAACACTGGTGATCTTGGTCTTGAAATGGCAGAAGTTAAAGTCAGCGACCGTGGTCTTGTCGAAATCGACGATCAGTGCCGTACTTCAAACGAAAACATCTACGCAATCGGTGATATCGTTCCAGGACCACCACTTGCACACAAAGCTTCATTCGAAGCTAAAATTGCTGCTGAAGCAGCTGCAGGACACCCTGCATACCTCGACTACAGCGCGATTCCAGCGGTCGTCTTCACAGATCCAGAACTCGCTACAGTCGGTTACACGGAAGCACAAGCGAAAGAAGAAGGACTCGATTACATCGCGTCTAAATTCCCTTACGCTGCGAATGGTCGTGCACTTGCACTCAACGAGCCAGACGGCTTCTTGAAAATGATCACTCGTAAATCAGATGGTCTCTTGATCGGCGCGCAAATCGCTGGTACAGGCGCATCTGATATGATCGCTGAAATGGGACTCGCAATCGAGTCTGGTATGACAGCTGAAGATATCGCACTCACAATCCATGCACACCCATCACTCGGTGAAATCGCAATGGAAACTGCTGAAGTTGCAATCGGTAGCCCAATCCACATCATTAAATAATATCGAAACACCTCATACACGGGGAGCCGATCGTGTATGAGGTGTTTTTTTGTTTGGTCTTGATACAAAAAAGGAAAAGAAAAAGTAAAAATCGGAGAGGGTGGACGCACATGGAATCCGTGACTACCTTAGAGGAGCTGTATTACGTATCGGAAATGGATAAGGTTCGTTTTGTCGGCTGGACGACTGCACTCGCCCGCTATGATTTTGCTGTCGTCTGTACGGGACAATTCTTCGGGAAAGTACTTGTCGTCAGTTTAACCGGTGGTCAGTCAGCGTTACTCGATCAACAGGATGTGTTGAATGGAGATGTCTTAATTCGTACATTTGCGATTGAACGAGAGGATGTCGAAGTAATCGGTGAAGCACTCGCAGCATTCATTCCTTGTTCACCAAACGATGAATACGCAGAATGAAATGACAAAAAAAGCAGTAATCCTCATTGAATAAGGATTACTGCTTTATCTTGTCTTCACCGAATCGCATTCGATTGTTGAATGACTTTGATCGTCTCAAGCGAATGATCTTCAAGACCTTGAACCGGAAGACCGGCTTCGATGTTTTCTTTAATATAGGCAAGGTTGTCTGCCGTGATCATTTCGCCTGGGATGAAGATAGGAATACCAGGTGGATATACCATCATGAATTCAGCTGAAATCCGCCCGACCGCATCGACCAACGGAATCGTCTCTGTCTCTTCATAGAATGCATCACGAGGACTGAGAGCGAGCGCTGGGATGTCTGGAAGAACAATCGAATGATCAGTCGTCTCGGCGCCATTATTTTGATAACGTGCGACAAGTAACGACATCGCATGTAGAAAGGCATCAATCGTCTCTTCTGAGTCGCCAGACGTGATGATGACGAGAATGTTGTTCAAATCAGAAAGTTCAACTTCGATCCGATGTTCTTCACGTAAGAACTCTTCGACGAGGTGACCAGAAATGCCAAGTCCTTTGACGGAAACAAGCACTTTCGTTGGATCAAAGGCGAACGTCGCACTCGAATGCAGATCGGATTCACCGAAAACAGCGAGATAAGGAAGCTTCGCTAATCCAAAGCGCATCCGTGTCGCAAGTTCAAGTGCCCGACGATTCATCGCTTCACCGTTGATCGCAAGATGACGCCGAGCGCAGTCAAGAGAAGCGAGCAACAGGTAAGATGTCGATGTCGTCGTCAACATCGAGAGCACTGCTTGAACTTTATCTGGAGAGACAAGTCCGCGACGAACGTTCAGGACAGAGCTTCCTGTAAGTGAGCCACCGAGTTTATGCACGCTGGTTGCGGCAAGATCAGCTCCTGCTTGCATCGCTGACAGCGGCATATCTTCGTGGAAGGCGATATGGACGCCGTGTGCTTCGTCGACGAGTACCGGAATACCTTTACTATGGGAAAGCTTGACGATGCTCTCTAAGTCACCAGCAACGCCGAAATAGGTCGGATTGATGACGAGAACGGCTTTTGTATCGGGATGAAGTGCAAGGGCACGTTCTACCGCGCTTGGTGTGATACCGTGTGCGATTCCGAATGTCTCATCGAATTCAGGGTGAATGAAAATCGGATGCGCACCAGAAAGAACGATAGCTGACATCACCGATTTATGCACGTTCCGAGGAACGAGAATTTTATCATCAGGTCCGACGACACTCATGATCATCGCCATGATGGCCGTTGAAGTTCCTTGTACGGAAAAGAACGTTTCGTCGGCATGGAAGGCTTGAGCTGCCAATTGATGAGCTTCCTTAATAATTGCCTTTGGATGATGGAGATCATCAAGGGGAGCGATATTGATTAAATCGATATCGAGCGCATTCTGACCGATGAACGATCGAAAGGCTGGATCCATTCCTTGACCATTTTTATGACCGGGAATATGAAATTGAATTGGTTGACGTTTCGCATGCGCGAGTAGCGCATCGAATAAAGGTGTATCGAGCTGTGTTAAGCTTTTTGTTTGCACCAGATTTCCCCCCTTAAAACCGAATAAAAATACAATCAAACAAGCTAACTATAACAAGTTTTCGGACGGTTGCAACTGTTTTATGCTTCTTTTCCGTGTAAAATAGAAAAGTGCAGAAAGGAAGTGGGAATGATGGCATTGAATTATCCGCTCAATTCCGATTGGTCGACTGAAGAAATCGTGAAAGTCATCGACTTCTTTAATTTAGTCGAGCAAGCGTATGAGACAGGTGTTGAACGACAACGGTTGCTTGAAGCGTATCGTGAATTCAAGCAAATCGTCACCTCGAAATCCGAGGAAAAACAGTGGGATCAGTTTTATATGGAAGAGACCGGTTGCTCGAGTTATCGGACGATGCAACAAGCGAAACGTCAGGAAGAACCGATTGTTCGTATGAAGAAATAATTGGATCATGAAGATAAGACTCCTATGCGATCGCGTAGGAGTCTTATCTTTTAATCCGACTGGAAATGTGCGGGAAATGATCAACATTTGTTTAAAGTGGAAAGGAAGCGGCTATATACTACATACAAGACGTTGGTCTTGCAAATATGTGAAACTGTATTTTTTAAAATTAGATGCTTTACATCTAAGTTGAATCGTACTATTATAGATTCAATCCACTAATAAGTCGCAATTGTCTGACAAATTAAACCTCTGTTTATCCCGCGAAGGAGTGTGGTTACTGTGAAACAAGTGATAGAAGCATACAAGAGAAAAGATGCAGAAAAACGCATTCCTGTATTGCGTCTCGAAATCGATTATGAGCTTGCTACATTACACGATGCGATGGTGGCAAGTGACGCAGAAGCTGTTGGTGCAAGTAAAGAGCGCCTCGAAAAATATCGTCAAGAGATGGTACGTCTTGAAGCTTGATTTCAACGTTCCGATCTCTACCTTATAATAAAATATCAACTCTTCAACCAGCGAACTGTTCGCTGGTTTTCTTTTTTTGTTACTATAGAAGAAGCTGGAAACAACGATGAAGGAGTGAACTCAAATGCAGATTGAGTTGGATGCGATAGATTTGATCAAACGAGCGGGAAAGTACATTCGTGAAAAAATTGATGGTTCGTATCACGTCGAACAAAAAACCGGAAAAAGCGATTTAGTGACAGAGATTGATCAAGCCGTCGAGGATTTATTGATTCAAGGTATTTTAGATCGCTATCCGAATCATCATATTTATGGGGAAGAAGGGCGAATCGCTCGACCCGATACACTCGAAGGCACGATCTGGTTCGTTGATCCGATTGATGGAACGATGAACTTTATCCGTCAAAAACGAATGTTTGCCATCTCGATTGCGATCATGATAGATGGTGAGTTACGTTATGGATTCGTCTACGATGTCATGGCGGACGAGTTGTTCCATGTCATCAAAGGGCATGGCGCTTATCAAAACGGCATACGATTACCACAAATCGAGGAGCGGAGTGTTAAAGAAGCAATCATCTGTATGAACGCGACCTGGGTGACACCAAATCGTCGAATCAATACGGATCGTCTTGCGCCACTCGTGCGACACGCGGTAGGTGTACGAGCAATCGGTGCAGCATCACTTGAACTCGCATGGACAGCTGCAGGGCGTGTTGACGGGTATATCACGATGCGTAATATGCCTTGGGATTACGCAGCCGGTCAGTTGTTGATTGAAGAGGTCGGTGGGCGTGTCGGAACGATCACAGGTGAATCAATGTCATTTCTCGAACAAACGAGTGTGCTAGCAGGGAGCCAGACGTTCGTTGAAGATGTTTTGACATTCGTACAAACACAAGAGGATTGAAAAAAGGTTTCTTTCGTTTTGAACGAAAGGAACCTTTTCGATCATGCTTGTTTTCGTAAACGTGCCTTTAAGACGAACCCAGCACCCATCGCAACAATCATCAAGATGACAGAGGCGATCGTCATCGGAACGTTTTGTTCCGCGATGAAGATGCCGATGGCTGCCATGGATCCTACGGCAAGCATGGCGAGTAATAAAAATAGCAGGCGCATGTTTTTTCCCCCTCTACCCGTGAGTACGTTAATAGTGTAGCGTGAATGAAGGATAATGAAAAGGCTTTCGGAGTGATGTCGAATCTTAGTCATTGCCAATTAGGACTCTACCTGTGCTATACTCTTAAAGTTGACCGAAAGTATGATAAGATTTATTTAAATGAATAGAAAGAGGTACACACCTATGACAACATTAGTACGAAATGATTTACGCAACGTTGCGATCATCGCCCACGTTGACCATGGTAAAACAACATTAGTCGATGAGCTTTTAAAACAGTCTGGTACGTTCCGTACGAACGAACAAGTCGAAGAACGCGCAATGGACTCAAATGACATCGAGCGGGAACGTGGAATCACGATTCTTGCGAAAAACACTGCAATTGACTACAAGAACACTCGCATCAACATCGTTGATACGCCAGGACACGCCGATTTCGGTGGAGAAGTTGAGCGGATCATGCGTATGGTTGATGGCGTCATCCTCGTCGTCGATGCACGTGAAGGCTGTATGCCACAAACACGTTTCGTTTTGAAAAAAGCACTCGAGCAAGGACTTCAACCAATCGTCGTCGTCAACAAAATCGACAAACCGATGGTCCGTCCTCTTGAAGTCGTCGACGAAGTCGTTGATCTCTTGATCGACCTCGGAGCTGACGAAGATCAACTCGAATTCCCAGTCGTTTATGCATCGGCAGTCAACGGCTCAAGTTCATTTGAACCTGAATTAGAAAAACAAGAAGATACAATCACGAACGTTCTTGATTTGATTCTTGAGCACACACCAGCACCTGTCGATAACACAATGGAGCCGCTTCAGTTCCAAGTGACGATGCTTGACTATGATAACTACCTCGGACGGATCGGTGTCGGTCGTGTCTTCCGTGGAGAAATCAAAGTTGGCGATAGCGTTTCGCTTTCGAAACTTGACGGCTCAACGAAGAACTTCCGTGTTACGAAGTTGTTCGGTTACTTCGGTCTAAAACGTGTCGAAATCGAAACAGCAAAAGCTGGAGATTTGATCGCGATCGCTGGTATGGAAGATATCAACGTCGGTGAGACGGTTTGCCCAACTTCACACGTTGATCCACTCCCATTATTACGTATCGATGAGCCAACGCTTCAAATGACATTCATCGTCAACAACTCGCCATTCGCTGGTCGTGAAGGGGATCTCGTTACTTCACGTAAAATCGAAGAGCGTCTTGAAAAAGAACTCGAAACAGATGTTTCACTTCGCATCGAAAACACAGACTCACCGGACCGCTGGATCGTTTCTGGTCGTGGGGAACTTCACCTCGGGATCTTGATCGAAAACATGCGCCGTGAAGGATACGAAATTCAAGTATCGAAACCGCAAGTAATCATCAAAGAAGAAGAAGGCGTCAAAGTCGAGCCATTCGAACGCGTCGTCATCGATACACCAGAAGAGTACACAGGTTCTGTCATGGAATCGATCGGTCTCCGTAAAGGTGAATTGACGAACATGCAAACAATGGACAACGGTCAAACGAAGATGGAATTCATCGTTCCTTCACGTGGTTTGATCGGTTACCGTAACGAATTCCTTTCTGCTACACGTGGATACGGAATCATGAACCACACATTCGAAGAATACCGTCCGTTCATCCAAGCGGACATCGGTGGACGTCGTAGTGGTGTTATGGTCTCAATCGAAACAGGTAAAGCAACTGCTTACGCGATCTCAGCTCTTGAAGACCGCGGAACGATCTTCATCGAGCCAGGTATTGAAGTATACGAAGGTATGATCATCGGCGAATGTAACCGTGATGTCGATCTCGCTGTCAACGTCGTTAAAGCAAAACAATTAACGAACATGCGTGCATCTGCAAAAGACTCAACGAACGTTCTTAAACGTCCACGTGTCTTCTCACTTGAAGAGTCGTTGACATTCTTGAACGAAGATGAGTACTGTGAAATCACACCACAATCGGTTCGTCTCCGTAAACAAGTCTTGAACAAGAACGAACGTGAAAAGCAAGAAAAACGTCGTCGTCTAGGTAAAGATTAAGTCTTGAACGAATAGGGGGACTGGCAATGAATGCACAAGCTGCCGTTGCTTCTGATTTCTCGAAATACGATATTCCGTTCATCGCGAAACTTCTCGGTATCGGAAGTGATCCGAATAACATCGAAGCGGGATTTTATCCTTTAATGATCACCGTCGTCATCTTGACGCTTGTCGTCTTTAAGTTAGGATTTGCTAAGGAACTAGCATGGTGGAAATCACTGATCGTCTATCTCTTGCTCGCCGTCTTCTCGGCAGCATTGACGCTTGTCTTCTGGACATGGCCGATTCCTGAAGTACTCTTAGCGATGGTCTTCGTACTTGGTATTTATCGCTTCCGGATGTGGATGGTCAAGCGTGAACGTGAACGGACAGCTTCTTGACGGAAGCATGTCATGAATCAAAAGAACGAATCTCTTCGGAGGTTCGTTCTTTTTTTGAGCCAATTCAGATGCATGATTTAAAGCGTAGCGGGAACAATGATACTAAAAGGGGGAGAAAACAGTGAAAATAAGGTATGTCATACCCCTACTGTTAGCGGGTATCCTGATGGGGTGTACACAAACGTCAGAAGAATCGTCAACAGAGGAAACGAATCAGACGACACAAGAAAACAATCAACAGGATTCAGGTGATCAAGAAGCGACGCAATCATCTCAAGCGCAAGAAGGCGTCGTATTTAAAGAGCTAAACGCTCCGTGGAATATTGTCCGAGAAGGAGAAGTATTTTACATCACGGAACGAGAAGGAACGATTGTCAAAGGAGAAAAAGATGATTATGAACGGATGCGCCTTCAGCTGAAAGAGGATGTCCTCGCTGAAGGAGAAGGTGGATTGCTTGGGATGGTACTTGATCCTGATTTTAAGGACAATAAGACAGCATACGTCTACCATACGTACGCCAAACAAGGACAAGCGACAAATCGCGTCATCGCGATAAAAGAAGAGGGTGATCAGTGGACGGAAGAACGTGTCTTACTCGATGATATTCCCGGAGCGACGATTCATAACGGGGGACGACTGGAGTGGGGACCTGAGGGCGCACTCTACGTCACAGCAGGAGACGCAGCGAATCCCGAACTGGCACAAGACATTGATTCGTTGGCAGGAAAGATTTTACGTATCACATCTGAAGGGAAACCGTTCGAAGGGAATCAAAAAGGATACGTCTACAGTCTCGGTCACCGGAATCCACAAGGACTTGTTTTCGTCGATGATCAACTGTATGCAAGCGAACATGGGCAAAGTGGGCACGATGAAATCAACCGAATCGAACAAAAGAATTATGGATGGCCGACGATTGAAGGGAAAGAACAAGCAGATGGACTGGTGACGCCGTGGTATGAAGTAGGAGAACAATCTGTTGCACCAAGTGGAGTTGCAACGGCAGAGAATACACTTTATTTTGCAACACTTGTCGGACAACGATTACAAACCATCGATCTAGAGACGAAGCAAGTCAAGACGATCGTCGAAAATCAAGGTCGGATTCGAGATGTCTGGATTGACGAGACATCGATTTACTATATTACAAATAATACGGACGGAAGAGGGAATCCATCGGCAGATGATGATCGACTCGTTCGAATCAATCGATGAACAACAAAAGGTCTGTCAGGGAATTTCCCCGCAGACCTTTTGTTTACCAGTGTTTTCGTTTCGTTTCCCAAGTCGGGTATAAATGAAATTGTCCAGAAGCGTGGCGTTCAAGTGTCCGTTCTTCTACGCGTGATCGACACTCATCACAAATGTGGACACGAACAGGTTTATTGCGTAATCGCTTCGCCGTGAAGGACCAATCATCAATCGTTTCACGCTTATCGCAAATCGTACATTTCACTCGCATGCCAGGTCCTCCCTTTTTTTCTTAGTATATCATATTAGAAGATTATTCAGATGTAAAAAAGGGAAACGAGAAGTATATATCGAAATATCATCACTAAGTCATAGAGGGGGTGATGTCATGGCAAATAAAGTTGAACAACAGCTCAACTCAGGTCAACTAGAAGCACTATCGCAATTACCACTCGTTTTTTTGATTACGCATGATCAATCCAAACATTGGCCCATCACACATGCAATCAGTTGGGTACATGCGAAGGATTCACAAACGATTCGTTTTACAATCGAAGCAGATTCTCATCTCGTTAAAACATTACGAGAACATCCGGTCTTCACATTGATCTTTTTTGCAGATCAGTCGACGTACTGCTTAACATGTACGGACGTCAAGGCGTTTACGCCGCAAGAAGACCTTCCGTTGCCACTCGCTTTTTATGAGGGACGCGTTGAGGAGGTACGTGACATCTTGTTTTACGGAGCAGCTGTCACACAACGACCAACTATCGAAAAAACATACGATGAACAGGCAGCTGAACGGTTGGATCAACTCGTTCATCGCATCCTAAAAGCGTAACATTCATCACAAACTCGACTCTAAAGGGGCGAACGATGGAATGAAAAAAATATACGTACTTGATACTAATGTCATGCTTCACGATCCACTTTCTCTTTTTCAATTCCAGGAGCACGACGTCGTCATACCAGCGATCGTACTAGAAGAACTAGATGGAAAAAAACGCAACATGGATGAGGTTGGACGTAATGCACGAGAAACAGCTCGCATTTTAGACCAATTACGAGAAACGGGTCAGCTTCATGCGGGAGTGCCACTCGGAAACGGCGGTATTCTTCGCGTCGATATCGGGGACTCCATTTATGAAGGTTCGCCGTTTACGCATGAATCAAACGATAATAAGATCATTGAACTGGCGTGGTCGATTCATCAGGAACAACAAACCGAAGCGACCCCACGAGATGTCATTCTCGTCTCAAAAGATATCTTAGTCCGCGTCAAAGCGGATGCGTATGGATTAGTCGCTGAAGACTATATGACGGATCATATCGCTGATTTGACCGGTCTTTATACAGGATTCATCGAAGTGACCGTCGATCAGGAATATATTGATGCCTTCTATCAGGACAAACGGCTTTCAGTGGATGTCTTGCCAGAAAAAGTGCAACCGAATGAGTTCGTCATCTTAAAAAGTAACATGTCGAAAGCTTCAGCCATCGCCGTCGTTGATCAGAACCTGCCAATCATTCGGGCGCTTTCGATCGATGTCGATCAAGTCTGGGGCGTCATTCCACGAAACGTTCAACAACGGATGGCATTTGAGTTATTATTACGTGACGATGTACCACTTGTGACACTCGTTGGTAAGGCAGGTACCGGAAAAACGTTACTTGCACTCGCTGCGGGTCTCCTGCAAGTGGAAGACGAGCATAAATATAAAAAACTGGTCGTTGCTCGTCCTGTCGTACCGATGGGAAACGATATCGGCTACTTGCCGGGTGAAATGGAAGAGAAGCTTCGTCCGTGGATGCAACCCATCTATGATAACCTCGAACACCTTTTCAATACGGGATCGGGAGACGAACTAGGTAACATTCTCGCCGGAATGAAGACGATTCAACTGGAAGCATTAACGTACATCCGGGGACGTAGTATGCCGGGACAATTCATCATCATCGATGAAGCGCAGAATTTGACGAAACATGAAGTCAAGACGATTTTGACACGTGTCGGTGAAAACTCGAAAATCGTGTTAGTCGGGGATCCGCAACAGATTGATCATCCGTATCTAGATGAGTATTCCAATGGTTTATCCTACGCTGTAGAACGACTCAAAAATGAGAAGATGACGGGACACGTCAAACTCGTCAAAGGGGAGCGTTCAAACTTGGCACGCCTCGCAGCCGATTTACTATGAAAAAACGTGGTGCGTCTATTCAGGCGCACCACGTTTTCCTTATATGACAGTAACCGTATGAACGGATTTGACGATCCGTTGTCCGTGTAATAGATGAACGGGTCCATCTGCTAACACTTTGCCGTCTTGTGAGAACTGCAGATACACCTCGTCGAGTTGCTCAAGTGGAAGTTCAACCGTTTCTTCGCCTTCGAAACGAATAGCGATCGCATCCGGTAAGAGCTCGGCATTCCGGATGAACGGTGCAAGCGCAATGGCGAATGACCCTTGAAGCGCGGCTTCTTTTTCAGCACGTGTCATCGGACGATTGTGATCCGTACGACTGCCTTCCATGATGCCTTTATCCCACGCAGCCCCCATTTTCGCGTAGTACGCTTCTTGTTCACTTGTGTCGGCTGGTTGCCCGATTTTCTCGATTGCCACCTTTCGTTCATCAAAGATCCAGACTGTCGGATCAATCGTTAACTGATGCCGTACTTTACCGTTAATCGGAAAAATCATTTGTTCTACCCCCTAAATGTGTAAGTCCAACAAATCCATTATACCGAAACGTTGAATTGTTGGCGAAAGTAAGGTAAAGTTTAGCTATAACAGGAACGCGTCATTTGATGAGGAGGGATTGGATTGTCAACTGAAATCGAGACAGTTCATCGCCAGCGCGCTCTTGAGCTACTAGAAGCGGATGCACAAAAAATCCGCCGGTTGATCGAGGTCCAGCTTGCGAATTTAACGATGCCACAATGTCCTCTTTACGAGGAAGTATTGGATACACAAATGTTCGGATTATCCCGTCAGATTGATTTTGCGGTACGTCTTGAACTGATTGATGCGGGTGAGGGGAAACAATTACTCGAATCACTTGAACAGCAATTATCTGATTTACATGATGCGGAGACGTGCTGATTTTCTACTCAAACGTGAAATGCGGCGTTTGGGTATTTTTTTTTAGAAAATGAAAAAAGGACGTGTACATATGTTAGCGAAGTTTAAAGAAAAACGAGCATTTTTTGACTATGGTCTCTTCTTTACGATGCTCATCCTCATGGCGATCAGTACGGTCATGGTCTATAGTGCGAGCGTGTGGAACGGTGGAGATTATGCGAATACGTCCTTCTTTGAGAAGCAGTTGATGTTTGATGCGATGGCGATCGTGCTGTTCCTTTTCGTTTCACAAATCAATCATGAGGTGTTCCGTGGACCAGTGATTCGTTTACTCTTGTACGCGATTACATGGTTGATGTTGATGGCGACGCTGTTTTCGGCACCACTAAACGGGGCTCGCGCATGGTTGAACTTCGGTATCTTCTTGATTCAACCAATCGAGCTTTGTAAATTCGTGCTCGTCGTCGGACTTGCGAGTTATTTTGATCAAAAGCACAAAGGGAAAATGGACGGCGTGATTGGGATCGTCCATCACTTCATCCATCGTCAAATTCCAGCGACGTCTCCAGGAAGACGGATTTTACTTAGTTTCTCGGACTGGATCTTGATTCCGATGGTTGTATTACTTGCACCTTACGCGATCATCATTCGCATGCAACCGGATGACGGCGGATTGTTCATTCTGTTACTCATCACGGCGATGATTTTATTCGCAGTTGGATTACCGAGTGGTTACATCATGTTATGTGTCGTCACCGTACCAATCATCTTCTTGTACGCATGGAATAATTTTTCGGATAATCAGATGCAACGGATTCAAGCAAGTTTGAATCCCTTCCTTGACGCAGAAGGGAAGGGGTATCAGCTCATCAACTCCGTCATATCGATTGCCCACGGGGGATTATTCGGAGTAGGTCTCGGGAATAGTTTTCAAAAGTATGGCTATCTACCAGAGCCTGAAACCGACTACATCATGTCGATCATCTCGGAGGAACTCGGGTTCATCGGGGTTCTTGTCGTACTCGGTCTATTGTTCTATCTGATGATTCAAGGGGCGGTCATCGCTAATCGGTGTGTCTCGCTTTACTCGAGCATGCTCGCTCTCGGGATATCCGGTATCATCTTCATCCAGACATGTATCAATATCGCGGCCATGTCCGGTCTGTTTCCAGGTACAGGTGTTACCTTGCCATTCATCAGTTACGGTGGGTCATCGTTACTCGTCATGAGTACGATGCTTGGTGTAATGGCAAACATTTCCATGCAAAACAAATATCGAGTGGCTTATCAGAAAGAAGTGCGGACTGCACGTTCGATGAGTGCCACGAGCTCATTAACTAAAGGGGGAGCATCAGTTGACTAAAATCCAGAAGATTCTCGTAGCAAACCGCGGGGAGATCGCGATTCGTGTTTTCCGTGCAGCGACAGAACTCGGTATTCGTACCGTTGCCATTTATTCGCGAGAGGATATGGGTTCTCTTCATCGCTATAAAGCCGATGAAGCGTACCGGATCGGAGAAGGGAAAAAACCGATCGAAGCTTATCTCGATATTGAAGATATCATTGCAACAGCGAAAAAAGCCGAATGTGATGCGATCCATCCTGGTTATGGATTCCTCTCTGAGAATATTGAGCTAGCCAAACGTTGCCGTGAAGAAGGAATCATCTTCATCGGACCGCAAGAAGAGCATCTGTATAAGTTCGGGGATAAAGTACGGGCACGGACGACAGCGATTGAAGCCGGTCTTCCTGTCATTCCGGGAACGGATGGTCCGATCTCATCCATTGATGAAGCATATGCGTTCGCAAAGGAAGCAGGCTATCCACTCATGGTCAAAGCATCGCTTGGCGGTGGTGGACGCGGTATGCGTGTCGTCCGGACAGAAGAAGAGCTTCCAGACATGATCGAACGTGCGAAATCTGAAGCCTTGAAAGCATTTGGTTCGGATGAGATTTACGTCGAAAAATTAATCGAACGACCAAAACATATTGAAGTTCAAATCATCGGTGACGCCCATGGGAACATCATTCATTTGTTTGAACGTGATTGTTCCGTACAGCGTCGTCACCAAAAAGTCGTCGAAGTGGCACCATGTGTGACGCTTTCAGACGAAGGTCGACAAAAGATTTGTGACGCAGCCGTCACATTGATGAAGCATGTCGGATACGAAAATGCGGGTACGGTCGAATTTCTCGTGACACAAGATGAATCGTTCTATTTCATCGAGGTCAACCCACGTGTCCAAGTCGAGCACACGATTACGGAGATGATCACAGGCGTTGATATCGTACAGACACAGATCCGTGTTGCTGAAGGCGAATCGTTACATAGCGACCTCGTTGGTATTCCGCAACAAGAAGACATTAAGATGCTTGGTTTTGCGATCCAAAGCCGAATCACGTCAGAAGATCCGGAGAACGGTTTCTTACCGGATACAGGGAAAATTAAAGCCTATCGTTCTCCAGGCGGTTTTGGTGTACGTCTCGATGGTGGGAATGCTTATGTTGGAGCGGAAATTTCACCATATTATGACTCACTGCTCGTTAAAATCTCGACGCATGGTTTGACATACGATCAAGCCGTTGCGAAGATGCGTCGAAACTTAAGTGAATTCCGAATCCGTGGGATCAAGACGAATATCGCATTCTTAAGCAACGTCTTGAAGCACCATGCGTTCGTCAGCGGGGATTACAATACATCGTTCATTGATGATACACAAGAATTATTCATCTTCCCGAAACGTCAAGACCGGGGAACGAAACTTTTGACGTACATCGGAGAGGTTTCCGTCAATGGATTCCCGGGAATCGGAAAATTGGACAAGCCGCTTGCGCGTGACGTCCGGATTCCGAAAAATCTCCCGACAGACTATACACCAGGTGCAAAAGCGATTCTCGATGCGGAAGGTCCAGAAGCCGTCGCAAAATGGTTGGCAGCTCAGGAGAACGTTTTGTTGACAGATACGACATTCCGTGATGCCCATCAGTCGCTCCTTGCGACGCGGATGCGGACGAAGGATCTCGTTGCGATTGCAGAGGCGGAAGCGAAACTGCTACCTGAACTGTTCTCTGTCGAAGCATGGGGAGGCGCGACATTTGATGTCGCCTACCGATTCTTATCGGAGGATCCATGGGTTCGTCTGATGAAATTACGTGAAAAGATGCCGAACGTCCTCATTCAAATGTTGCTTCGTGGTGCGAACGGTGTTGGTTACAAAAACTATCCGGACAACGTCATTCACACGTTCGTCAAGGAAGCGGCGCAGGCAGGAGTCGACGTCTTCCGAATCTTCGATAGCTTGAATAACCCGGAGTCGATTCAACTTGCCATCGATGCGGTCTTGCCGACAGGTAAAATCGCGGAAGCAGCTGTCTGTTATACAGGGGATTTATTCGATGCGACTCGACCGAAATATCACCTGCCGTATTACGTCAATCTGGCGAAACAACTGGAAGAAAGCGGCGCTCATATCATTGCCATCAAGGATATGGCGGGTCTCTTGAAACCGGAGGCAGCCTACGCGCTCGTATCAGCACTTAAAGATGCGGTATCGCTACCAATCCATCTCCACACACACGATGCGAGTGGGAACGGGATTTATACGTATGCGCGTGCGATTGATGCAGGTGTCGACGTCGTAGACGTCGCGGCATCAAGCATGTCGGGACTGACGAGTCAGCCAGCGGGTGGTAGCTTGATTCATGCCTTAAGTGGTCATCCACGTCAACCGCTCGTATCAGCACAGAAGTTTGAACAGATTTCGGATTATTGGCAGGACGTTCGTCATCTGTATCAAGCATTCGAACTCGATATGATCGCACCGAATCCAACGGTCTACGACCATGAGATGCCGGGTGGACAGTATTCGAACTTACAGCAACAAGCAAAAGCGGTTGGACTTGCGGATCGTTGGTCTGAAGTCAAAGAGATGTATGCGCGTGTCAATATGCTGTTTGGCGATATCGTCAAAGTCACACCATCGTCAAAAGTCGTCGGAGACATGGCACTCTTCATGGTTCAACATCATCTGACAGAAGAGGATGTCTTGCACCGTGCAAGTGGACTTGATTTCCCGGATTCAGTCGTCGAACTGATGAAAGGGGAGCTCGGAACACCACCAGATGGTTTCCCGCAAGACGTTCAACAGGCTATTCTCAAGGGAGCTGCTCCGCTGACAGAACGTCCAGGTAAGATGATGGAACCACTCAATTTTGATGCGATCAAACATGAGTTGTTCGAAAAGCTTGAACGTCCCGTTACAGAATTTGATGCACTCGCTTACGCGCTCTATCCAAAAGTCTTCATGGACTACAGTTCGTATGTCGCGCGATATGGCGATATCTCTGTTCTTGATACGAATACGTTCTTCCATGGAATGCGTCTAGGGGAGACGATCGAGGTTGAAATCGAACGAGGCAAGACACTCTACCTCAAGTTGATTCAAATCGGTCAGCCAGACGATCATGGAATGCGGACGATCTATTATGAGATGAACGGTGTTCCTCGTGAAGTCGAAGTCAAAGACATCAGTATTAAGGAAAGTTCATCAAGTCGTCCAAAAGCAGATCGAAGCAATGCGAAACAAATCGGTGCATCAATGCCGGGTAGCGTGCTGAAGGTACTCGTCGAGACGGGTACACGTGTCCGTAAAGGAGAGCAACTCCTCGTCACGGAAGCGATGAAGATGGAAACGACGATCCAAGCACCGGAAGACGGTGAAATCAAAGCCGTCCACGTCAAGGAAGGCGAAGCCATCGCAAGTCAAGACTTACTGATTGAATTCGTATAAGGTCACAACGAAAAACAGGCGCACGCTCGGCGGGCTGCCTGTTTTTCATTCAATACGTAGTGGGAGAGGATACGATTGAACATTATTTGTTGGGTACGAAGTGATTTTCGATTACAAGATAACCACATGTTGGCACGTGCTGTTGAATTACTAAATGAAAATCCCAAGTCGACGGTCGAGTTCGTCTTTTGGCTCAATCCGGATTACATCGGAGAATATGAAGCACGGCAACAATATTTCTTCCAAGCGCTCGAGATGTTTTCTGATGCCTGCAAAGAGAAAGAGATGCCAATCCGTTTCATCGAAGGCGATGAACAGGCTTTCTTAGACGCAACTGGTGATGCGGACGTTTTGTTATTTAATGCGGAATATGTCGAACCATTCAAGACGCGAGATGAAAAAATCATTAAAAAGCGTAAAGATCGTCAGACGGAGCGACTACTAGACCGGCATCTTCTTCACCCACATGACATTAAAAAGCAGGATGGAAAGTTCTATAAAGTATTCACGCCATATAAGAATGCATTCATGAAAAAAGATATTCCTGCACCATATGAAGTTAAATGGCAAACGCTGCGGGATCATTATCAAAAGCGTCAGCACGATAATAGTTTCATCAACGCTTATTTTAAAAAGGCAGAGTCGGAAGCCGTCTTCCATACTGGTGAAAAGCAGGCAAAACAACGCTTGAAGAAATTCATCGAACAATCGCTTGAAGATTACGAAGAGAATCGTGATTTTCCTGCTGTCGACGGTACGAGTTTACTTTCTCGCTATTTACGGACTGGAGAAGTCGGCATTCGGACCGTCTATGCGGCTGTTCAGGAGGCAAAAGAATCAAAAGGGAAACAGACCTTCATCACCGAACTCATCTGGCGTGAATTCTATTACATGATTTTAATGCATTTCCCGGAATCAAAACGACAAGCCGTCAATACGCAATATCGGGAAATCGAATGGGAAGAAGATGAAGAGGGCTTCAAGGCGTGGTGTGAAGGCAAGACGGGCTATCCGATCGTTGATGCAGCGATGCGGCAATTGAATCAAACGGGGTGGATGCATAATCGTCTACGGATGATCGTCGCTTCTTTCCTGACAAAAGACTTGTTGGTCGATTGGCAGAAAGGCGAACGATATTTCCAGCAGAAACTCGTTGATTATGAAGCGGCATCAAACATCGGGGGTTGGCAATGGGCAGCATCAGTCGGAACGGATGCCGTCCCGTACTTCCGCGTCTTCAATCCGACGACTCAATCGAAGAAGTTCGATAAGGATGGAGAGTTCATTCGAAAGTATGTCACGGAAATCAAGGATTTATCAAAGCAGTATATTCATGAACCGACTGCTGAGCAACGCAAGGATTATGGCTATCCAGAACCAATCGTCGCACATGACGAAGCGCGAAAGCGTGCGATTGCTCGATTCAAATAATGAAAAAAGAGGCTGGGACATAACTCAGTTTCACAAACGAAAGGCCCTCGAAACGTGTAGTCGTTTCGAGGGCCTTGTTCTATGATGAAAAACCGGTTCTGAATAAACAAATAAGGACAACCTCTGATAAAGTTAAAGTGACTAAACCATAACCATCGGAGGTGCCCTTATGTTTAAAGATTATAACATGAACCAGCTGGTTCTGCCCTTAGATTTAGAAGTTCGTCTTCAAGAAAATGATATCGCGTTCGCTGTCCATCATCTCGTCGAATCCATTCCGGATGATGTTTTCGATCCTTTCATGCGGACGACGGGATGCCCTGCTTATCACCCGCGGATGATGATGAAAATTATTTTATGTGCCTACACACAGTCGGTCTTCTCCGGTCGGAAGATTGAGGGATTACTATCCGATAGTCTGCGGATGATGTGGCTAGCGCAAGGGAATGCGCCGAGCTATCGTACCATCAACCGTTTTCGAGTGCATCCCGCAGTCACTCCAATCTTGAAGCAAGCCTTCGTTACCTTCCGTTGCCATCTCGTCGAGATGGGAGAAATCAATGAAGAAGCCATCTTTATCGATGGTACAAAGCTAGAGGCGAATGCGAACCGATACACCTTTGTTTGGCGGAAATCGATCGAACGTCATAGTTCGTCTCTCGTGGACAAATCGAATCGTATCTATGACAACCTCGTCGAACAAGACATCCTACCGGAAATTGAACGAGAAAGCCCGGACGAGCTCACTCTCTCAGAACTCGAACACATGGGTGAAGCTTTAGACGCACATATCGCTTCCATCAACCAAAAAATCGAGGCGAGTTCGGATACTCAAGAAAGAAAACGTCTACGTTCTGAACGGAAGGAACCACGTCTCCTTCGAAAGGAGATTACAGATTTCATCGAGCGGAAACAGAGATACGCCCTCCAAAAGAGGACGCTCGCTGGACGGAACAGCTATTCGAAAACAGACACAGACGCGACGTTCATGCGAATGAAGGAAGATCATATGCAAAATGGACAACTCAAGCCAGGCTATAACGTTCAAATCGCGACCGAAGGACAGTACACACTCGCTTATGATATTTATCCGAATCCGACGGATGCCCGGACGTTACTCCCCTTTTTAGATGAGATCAGCTCATATTTACCACTACCACCGCATATCGTTGCGGATGCCGGCTATGGGAGTCAGGAGAATTATCAGGATATTCTGATGCGCCGAGGGCGCATTCCACTCATCCCTTATACGATGTTCGAAAAAGAAAAGTCTCGAAAATGGCGCAATGATCCATTTAACACAGTAAACTGGTCTTATGATGAAAGGTCGGATCGTTTTGTGTGCCCTAATGGACAGGACGTAACATTCCGTTACATGTCCAAGAGAACAGATCGGTACGGATTCACGCGTGATTTCAAGGTGTATGAAAGCGAAGGGTGTGATGGCTGCCCGTTTCGCTCCCGTTGTACCAAGGCCAAAGAGGGTCGTCACCGACAGGTACACATAAACACTTCATGGGAAGAACAAAAAGAACAGATGAAAAAATGGCTTTCAGATCAAAAAACAGGATCCCTCTATGCGAAACGGAAGATAGACGTGGAACCAGTTTTTGGATATCTGAAGGCTAATTTGAGTTTCACTCGCTTTTCTGTGAGAGGAAAAGCGAAGGTGAAGCGTGAGCTCGGCTTCATCCTCATGGCCGTAAATTTAAGAAAATGGCTCATCCAAAGCGTTGCCCGAAGGGCAACTTGACGCGAGACAATGAAAAAAGAAGGAATTGCACATCCTGAGTGATGGCAATTCCTTCTTCTCGTTAAATTCAGCTAGTTATGTCCCAGCCTCTTTTTTACGACCTTATTGAAGACGACTATTTGCCTTACGCGTTCGGAATGCATGGTACGTCAAGTAAGATAAGACCCCGAAGTAACATGTGATCAAGAAGGCGTGGAGTAACGGCACATACGTTGCATGTCCACCAAGAACGATCCAAGCCCCAGTGGCGACTTGGCACGAGATGAAGAACGTCGCGAACGCCATACCAATCGTTGTCGTCCGATGCTTTAAGCGAATCGCAACGACATGGACGAATAAGGTGAACAGGAACAGTAATCCTGCCATGATCCGGTGAATCATCTGCACCCACGCTTCGAACGTCATGGAAGGTTGAGAACAGACAGGCCAACCA
Organism: Exiguobacterium sp. FSL W8-0210; assembly: GCF_038006045.1. Classification (NCBI taxonomy): domain Bacteria; kingdom Bacillati; phylum Bacillota; class Bacilli; order Caryophanales; genus Exiguobacterium; species Exiguobacterium sp. FSL W8-0210. The sequence goes on along the minus strand of NZ_JBBOUK010000001.1, from coordinate 2,030,255 downwards.
ACGCAAGCATATGTAGCCCCGACGTGGCGTACGTAAGCACCCGTATAAACGACGATCAGCGTATAGATGAGTAGACCGTACAAGAGCTTCCGTAAGAATGCTGGGACAGATTCCCTGAATTCCTGACCCGGACGCTCCATGATCAACAGTGTCAAAATCAATAGCGAAGCAAAGGAAATCAAAGAGATTCCGAAATGTAACGCCATGACGAGGTCTGATTGTTGCCAAACGACTGCTCCAGCACCGACGATCGATTGAATCAACATGAAGATGAAAGCAAGAAACGCAAAGATCTTCGTATCTAATCGATCCTTGAAGGCAACGAGCGTCCAGAGACATAAGGCGATGATTAAGAGTCCAACGACTCCAGTCACAGCGCGGTGACTATATTCAATCATCGTTTCAACACTTGGGTTCGTCGGAATGAGTTCCCCGTGACAGAGTGGCCAATCCGTTCCGCAACCATCTCCCGAATCCGTTTTTGTGACTGTCCCACCCATCAGTAAGACGATCATCATCGTAAACGTGACGAAGGCTGAAAACATCGAAAGTTTTCGATTCAAGATTTGGACACCACCTTTCTAAAAAAATACGAAATACATGGATTTCCATAGGTCTAGTATCGCATAAAAAGTACTGAAAGGGTTGCAATCTTTTAGAACAACGCTATTCTAGTATTAGGTAAATATGGTGAACTGTGATGAAAATCACATAGATTTCACATTTTGTTCATTATGTCGAAAGTATTTTCATACGTCACGGTCCTCGATATGTGGTATCTTTTATAGAGAAAAGGGCGTTTCGTGGCATGTCTGTGTTATTTCTGTGAAGAAATTACGTGAAGCCTAGGTGCTAAACGGAAGCAGACGGTGAAAAGGAGGGAACAGCATGGCGAAAGTTACTGGAGAGGCACTGGATATGGCGATTGAGCAAGCAGATCAGCCGACATTCAAGGACTATATTACCCTAGCAAAAATGGGGATCGTCCGTGCCAATCTGATTACGGTCTTCGCGGGGTATGTCGTAGCAGCATCATACATAACGGATGATGTCCTGTTGTATCTGTGGCAAACCAAGTGGATGTTACTGTGGACGCTTCTCGGGAGTGGATTGGTCATTGCCGGAAGTTGCTACCTCAATAACTACATTGACCGGGACATCGATTATAAGATGGAACGGACGATGGGAAGACCAAGCGTTACTGGGAAGATGGATGGACAACGGATACTCGCACTAGGACTCGGTATTCTTGCGACCGGTACGGTATTGTTGTTGATTGTCAACCATGTGGCGGCAGTGTTCGGATTGATCGGATCATTCGTTTACGTCGTGATTTATACGATGTGGTTAAAGCGGACGCACACGATCAATACAGTCGTAGGTGGTATATCAGGAGCTGTGCCACCAATCATTGGATTTGCGGCAGTCACTCCGACGCTTCACATTGATGCGTGGATTTTATTCCTCATCATGTTCGTGTGGCAACCACCACATTTCCTTGCACTCGCGATGCGACGGACAGAGGAGTATCGGGCAGCAGGTATCCCGATGTTACCTGTCGTAAACGGATTCGCGATCACGAAACGACAAATTGTATGGTGGATTGCAGTACTCATTCCATCATCACTCCTCTTAGCACACTATGGCATCATCTACATGATCGTCATGGCATTGCTCGGTGGATATTGGCTCTATATGGGACTGAAAGGTCTGAAGATCCAAGATGAACAAGCCGAAATCAAATGGGCGTCGAAGATGTTCTTCTTCTCACTGTTTTATTTCACGGCTTGGATCGTGACGGTCGTACTCGTTTCTCTCTAAAACGATTTGACATAATTCACGTACACCATTACGAAAGACAAAATTGGGGACAAAGAAAGTGGGGATGGTTGTGAAAAAATCAGTAAAAATGCTCTTCCGGCTTCTTCCAATCGGCTTGATGGCACTTATGTTATCAGGTTGTGGAATTCCGGAATTGTCTGCGCTACAGCCTCGCGGAGAAGGCGCTGAGATGCAACTTGAGATCATCAAGCTTAGTTTGTGGGTCATGTTGTTCGTCCTTGCGATCGTAGCCGTCATTTATATTTACGTACTTATGAAATTCCGTCGTAAATCAGGTGATAACACGGTTCCGAAGCAAGTCGAAGGGAACCATACGCTTGAAATCATCTGGACAGTCATTCCGATTCTTCTTTTGATCGTTCTTGCAATTCCGACGATCAAAACAACGGTTGAACTCGCAGATGCAAAAGAAGCGAAGAAAAACGAACAAATCAACGTTACAGCAAACCTCTACTGGTGGGAGTTCGAATACCCAGACAAAGGTGTTTCGACAGGACAAGAACTTGTCATTCCAGTCGGTAAACGTGTTGCTGTTAACTTGACGTCTAAAGACGTCATTCACTCATTCTGGGTACCAGCTCTTTCTGGTAAAACAGATACGAACCCAGGTCTTGAGAACGAAATGTGGTTACAAGCAAAAGAAGCAGGCACTTATTACGGTAAATGTGCCGAGTTGTGTGGTCCTTCTCACGCATTGATGGACTTCAAAGTCGTTGCACTTGAACAAGACGACTACGATAACTGGTTGAAAGATATGAAAGCTGCGAAAGAAGCAGAGACGAAGCAGCTTGATAAAAAGAATGAAAAGAACTGGACGACTGGTGAGAAAGTCTATGCCCAGAACTGTCTCAGCTGTCATGGTGGCGGAAAAGTCGCACCTAGCTTGACGAACTTCGGTGATCGTCAACGTATCGCGGGTTATCTCGACCATGATAAAGAAAACCTCGAAAAATGGATTCGCGATCCTCAAAAAGAGAAACAAGGTACGAAAATGCCTGGATTCTCTGAAGATCAGATCAGCGATGAAGAATTGAGCGAATTGGCAGATTATCTATTGGACAAAAAGCTCCAATAATTTTTTAAGGGGGAATCATAGTGGGGACACATACTATGGGTATGCCGCAGAAAAAAAGCGGCATCATGGACTGGCTAACGACAGTCGACCATAAGAAAATCGGGATTCTCTACATCATGTCTGGATTGTTCTTCCTTCTAGTCGGTGGCGTAGAAGCCCTAATGATTCGTTTTCAATTGATTAAACCGATGAACGATTTCGTCAGCGGTGAACTCTTTAACCAATTGATCACGATGCACGGTACGACGATGATCTTCTTGGCAGCGATGCCGATGTTGATTGGATACATGAACGCAGCAGTACCGCTTCAAATCGGGGCACGTGACGTTGCGTTCCCATTCTTGAATGCACTTGGTTTCTGGTTGTTCTTCTTCGGTGGAGTCTTGTTGAACCTTTCTTGGTTCTTCGGCGCTGCACCGAACGCAGGGTGGACTGCATACGCACCACTCTCGACAGTACCTGAGTCTCTCGGTGTAGACTTCTACGCGTTGGGTCTTCAGATTTCTGGTTTCGGTACACTTATGGGGGGGATTAACTTCCTCGTTACGATTTTGAACATGCGTGCACCAGGTATGAAACTGATGCGGATGCCGCTCTTCACATGGACAGCATTCGTTGCTTCTGCCTTGATCGTTTTCGCATTCCCACCACTTACGGTTGGATTGTTCCTCTTGACGTTCGAGCGACTCTTCGGAGCGCATTTCTTTGACCCGGCAGCGGGCGGGAACATCGTCATCTGGGAACACCTCTTCTGGATCTTCGGTCACCCGGAAGTTTATATCTTGATTTTACCGGCATTCGGTATTTTCTCTGAAATCATTCCTACATTTGCTCGTAAGCGTCTCTTCGGTTACACGACGATGGTCTTTGCGACGATGTTGATCGGTTTCCTCGGATTCATGGTATGGGTCCACCACATGTTCACAGTTGGTCTCGGTCCGGTCGCAAACGCGATCTTCGCCGTAGCAACGATGGCGATTGCTGTACCGACAGGGGTCAAGATCTTCAACTGGCTCTTTACGCTATGGGGCGGTAAGTTGACGTTCCCAGTCGCAATGCTTTACTCGGTCGCGTTCATTCCATCATTCCTTGTTGGTGGTATGACAGGGGTCATGCTTTCTGTTGCACCTGCCGATTACCAATACCATGACAGTTACTTCGTAGTAGCTCACTTCCACTACGTTATCGTTGGTGGGGTTGTCTTTGGTCTCTTCGCAGGTCTTTACTACTGGTTCCCACTCATGTTCGGGAAACAGCTCAACGAATTCTGGGGAAAAATTCAATTCTGGTTGTTCTTCATCGGCTTCCACTTGACGTTCTTCCCGCAACATATTCTTGGTCTTACAGGTATGCCACGTCGTGTCTTCACGTACTTGCCAAACCAAGGCTGGGAAACAATGAACTTACTTTCATCAATTGGGGCAGCCTTCATGGGTGTGTCGACGATCGTTCTCGTCATTTCGATTGCAGCAGCATTGATGTCAAAAGAATATGTAAAACGCGACGTCTGGGGAGATGGACGTACGCTTGAGTGGACACTTCCAGTTCCAACTCCAGAGTATAACTTCGCTCAAATCCCACTCGTCAAAGGTTTGGATACGTATTGGCTTGAAAAAATGGCAGGAAACAAAACAGTTTCTGTATCGGAAGAAGTCGGCGATATCCACATGCCGAACAACACGATCTTGCCATTCGTCATGTCAGTCGGTCTATTCCTCGCAGGTCTCGGATTCATTCTTCGCCTAGACTATGGAACAGTTGGTCTTGTCGTTGCCTTGATTGGTCTTGCGATGACATTGATCGCGATGTTCTTCCGTTCTTGGATCGATGATGAAGGATACTACATCCCGAAATCAGTCGTCGAAGAAGATCTACGCCTTGAAGCAGAAAAGGAGGCGAAGTAAGATGGGTCATCATTCAGTACCGAATAACCCGATCACGGGTATTCCGGATCATGTTGAAAAAGCAACACTTGAGGGTAAGAATAAATATGTAGCCTTCTGGTTCTTCCTTGGAGGAGAGACGACTTTGTTCGCCTCTCTCTTCGGGACATACATCGGTCTCCATAACTCCGGTGCAAAAGAAGGTCTACGCAGTTATGACATCTTCGAAATGGGTCTCGTCTTTATCATGACGATGCTCCTTCTCACAAGTTCATTAACAAGTGTTCTTGCGATGATGGCGATGAAACGTAATGATGTCAAGAAGATGAAAATGTGGTTAATTATCACACTTGTTCTTGGACTAGCATTCTTAGCGGGTGAGATTTATGAGTTCAATCACTACTACCACATCGGTCATACATTCACGTCGAGTGCATTTGGTTCTGCCTTCTACACTCTCGTCGGTTTCCACGGTGCGCACGTCTTGTTCGGTCTTCTCTGGATCTCGACATTGCTCATCCGGAACTGGAACCGTGGCATCACGGTCGTGAATGCGCCGAAGTACTATGTTTCAAGTCTTTACTGGCACTTCATTGACGTCGTCTGGGTCTTTATCTTCTCAGTCGTCTACCTCATGGGGATGGTGAAATAAGATGGAAAAACACGAACCGCAACTTACGCGCAATCAAATCGAGCTTGAGATGAAAGCAGAACGTGGTCGTGAGACACAACTGCAACTCATCAGTTTCGCACTCATGATTTTCTTGACGCTCATCGCTTTCGGTGCTGTCATGGCTGATCTCATGCCGCACTGGGCAGCTGGTGGTTTCTTGATCATCATGGCAATCGTTCAGGTTTACCTTCAGCTTTACATGTTCATGCATATGAACAATAAAGGCAACACATGGATCAAAGTCATGATGGGTCTTGGCATCTTCGTCGCCTTGACGATCGTTGCGACGCTTCGTCTGTTGATCTGGTAAGAAATGTGACCATTCTGCTAACGTTTAGCAGGATGGTCTTTTATTTTGGAATCGTTTTATGAGAAACCTTTACAATGAAATAGGGGAACGGTAATCTTAGTTTGTAAGAGAAAGGAACGGGGTGAAAAAATATGTTAGGCAATTTAAGGGGAGCACTTTCGCAATTCGAATGGACTGTCTTATGGAGTCCGTATTATGCGTTGATACTCGTTGGATTGTATATCCTATATGCTGTCGTGACAGAAAAGTTGCGTCGTCCGGATGAGCCGGAAACAACGCTTGGGCAAAAGTTTTCGATGCTCGCGGCATTGATCGTTTTTTACATCGGTTTTGGAAGTCCGTTAGACCTGCTAGCACATATCACGTTCTCAGCACACATGCTGCAGATGGTATTCGTCTATATGGTCGCACCGCCGCTCTTGTTGATTGCGATACCAGAGTGGCTTTATAAGCGCTTGTTCGATACACCGTATCTTGGTAGGATTCTTCGCTTCTTCATCAAGCCGCTGATTGCACTTGTCGTCTTTAATGCCTTGTTTACGTTCTATCACATGCCATTTATTTTTGATTATGTCTTGACGAACTATACCGTTCACCGTCTGTTCCACGGAACATTGATTTTCTTGAGTATGACGATGTGGTATCCGATCATTGCACCGGTCAATGAGGCGGACAGCCTTTCTGACCTGAAGAAGATGGTCTACATCGTAGCGAATGGTGTGTTGTTGACACCAGCCTGTGCCTTCATGATCTTCAGTCAAAGTTTTCAGTATCAAGCGTATCAGGATCCGGCGACATTCGCGAAAGTACTCGCTTACTGTATGCCGAACAATGATTTAAGCGGATTGAACCTGGAACGATTGCTCGGAACGACAGATGACTTATTAGAGGACCAACGCTTTGGTGGTGTCCTCATGAAGCTCGGTCAAGAACTCGTGTATGGTCTATTCTTCGGACTGACCTTCTTTACATGGGTGCGCCGTTCAAAAAGTACTGCCGTGGATGAAGGCATGTCCTTCACACCAAAAGCGGATTAAATTGGAGGAAGTTGGAACATGAGTTATTTGCCGTTGATTTGTGTGTCGCTGATTGTCATCAGTGCGATTTTCGTAGCGATTGGCTGGTTTTTGATCGCCCAAACGCGTCGTAACATGAAAGCTCACCAAACCGTGATGACGATTGCAGCTGCACTCGCTTTATTATTCTTCATCATGTATGCCTTGCGGACGATTCTGCTCGGTAATACAGCCTTTGGCGGTCCAGAGTCCGTCAAAGCCTACTACACAGGATTCTTGATCTTCCACATCCTTCTTGCGACATCTGGTGGGGTGCTCGGTTTGATGGCACTCTATCACGCGTATAAGAAGAACTTTGCACGTCACCGTAAAATCGGACCGGTTGCCTCAATCGTTTGGTTTTTGACAGCCATTACCGGTGTGATCGTGTATTGCTTACTATATGTCGTCTACGATCCGGGTGAGACGACGAACGTATTCCGGGCGATCTGGAGTCATTAAGGGGGAGCCAACTTGAAAAAGAATAGTTACTTGACGGTCGCTGCCGTCGTCCTTATCTTAGTTGCGGCAGCCGGGGGATATTATTATTTCTTCATGAAAGAAAAGTTACCTGTCATCGCTGAACCGACACCATTTGAATTAACGAATGCCGTAGACGGAAAATCATTCAATTCGGAAGACGGAAAAGTCAAAGTGTTGACGTTCTTCTACTCGAACTGTCCTGATATTTGTCCGTTGACGTTGAATGATTACCGAAAGCTTGAGAAGAAGCTTCGGAGTGAAGAGTTATACGGAAATGACGTCGAACTCGTCGCTGTGACGGTTGATCCAAAAGTGGATACACCAAAAGTCTTGAAAAAGTATGCTTCGAACTTTGAAGCGGATGCTAAGGGATGGAAAGTATTGACGGGAGATCCAGTCGTCATCGATCGTCTGACACGTCAGTTGAATTTCTATTACTCGAAGGCTGAGAGTGGCTTAGTGACACACGGAACACAAATGTTCATTTTGGACCGTGAGAATAAAGTAAGGGCGATTTCGTCTATGGCGAAGACACCGGATGAACCGGTCGACTTAGAAGAGGTCATGTCTTCGGTCACACAATTAGCAAAGGAGTGAAGGTAGATGACTTATGAAGAGTACATGCAAGGAGATGTTACCGTCTCTATTCAAGCCATCGAGGAATTACTTGCTTGTGCGATCGAGGATTATGGAATCCATCACTCCCGGATCAAACGGATGGACCGGGAAGAGATTGCATTTAGTGTAAAGGTCAATGCACCGGCAACGTCACTTCACGCGCTTTATCTTCATGTACGCGAGCAGCTTGGGATTCAGCTCGGAGACGATGTCGTATCTTATGTACAATTCGTCGCGCGTTAAAAGCGATTTCGCGTGTATTAAAGAATAACAATCAGGTGGACAGAACAGCTAATGATTTCGTGGATGATGCGAGGTCGTTAGCTTTTTTGTTTGGCTTTTTTGTTTGGAATGAAGAACAAAAAATAGAGGCTCCTCATTAGAACCTCTACGTGTGGATCTTATTTTTCGAGTGTTTCGAGCAATGCTGCTAAACGACGTTCGCAGTCTTTAACGATTTCCGGAGGGAACGTCTCATCATACTCGACACCGTGTGGATAGTAGTGTTTACCGAGAAGTGGTGTCATCATACGAACGACAGCATGGCGGTCTTCAATCTCGCCTTGGATCGCATAGACAGGAACACGCAGGTAGAATACTTCACCTGTTGATTGTTTTTCATATTTCATGTCGTACATCGCGCGTTCGTAATCCCACTGTCCTTCACGAACGAAGCGGTGATGTTCCATGATTGTTTCGAGAAGACCGAACTTCAGTTCCTTGCCTTCGATGCCATATTGTTCAAACTTCATGTTTGAATCCCCCTATACCCCAGTTTGCTAGTAGATACTAGTCTTTCCAAACTATCATACCATAATGAATGAAACGATGACGTAAAAGATGTGAAGTCATTTTGAAGAATTCATGAACTTCCATATTTTCGTTCGACATATTCAAGAATCGTATCCGGTGCGTGGATACCAAGGTGATTGAGTCCTTCCCCACCGAAGAAGACATTGAACTCAAGAACGTACCACTGTCCGTCACGGATGATGAGGTCAAAACCGGCGTGATCGATATCGAGCTGTTTCGCGAGCGCGAGCACGAAGTCGATTGCCCCTTGTGGCACATCATCAAAATCAAGGACACCACCTTGAGCGACGTTATTTAAGAACTGAGCACCACCGACGCGCCAGTACGCAGCAAGGACTTGATCGCCGACGACGACGACACGTAAGTCCTTCTCATTCGGAATGTACTCCTGAATGTAGAACGTCTCGTGTGTATCCGTGTATTTCTTCCAGTCTGTTTCATTTTTGATGAGATGGACACCTTGTCCCATGGAGCTACGGACTGTCTTCGCAACGAACGGAAACGAGAATTCACGTAAGACACGTTCGACGGTGAATTCATTTTTTCCATAGATGCCGGTCCGAGGGATGTTATCCGGAATGACGGTTTGAAAAATCCGCGTCATCTCGATCTTATCATGACCTAAGTGGAACGTAGCAGCCGACGGGAAGATCGGTTTTTTCATCCCGTAGATGATTGAGTGGATTTGCCAGTATTCCGGGAACAGGACGACATCCGCCTGTTCGATTTTTTTTAAGGAATCAAAGTGATAATCTGATTTGGCATGTTCCGTCTTGATTCCAATCGTCCGGAACATATTAAAAGAGAGCAGTTGCATAAAGTTCATTCCTTCCTTCTGAACAAATTATACACAATTCAACAGGCTAGGAGGGAGAGAAATGTTATGATAAGATGGTAAAGTTAAGGAGGAGATTCGTTGTGATATATACCGATAAGACGATTGACCTCATCAACGCAGCGGAAGACCTCATTCGATCTCTCGCTCAAAGTGAAACGGGGCAAGCATATAGATGTGCGAAACAAGCACAGCAAGAGTCAACAGAGGCACAGGCTGTCATTCGCGATTTTCATCAAGTCAAGGAGGACTACGAACTCGTACAGCGATTCGGACGGTATCATCCTGACTATCAGACGATCACGAAAAAGGTCCATGAAGTCAAACGGCGACTTGATTTACAAGAGGAAGTCGCGCAGTTTAAAAAGGCGGAAAAACAACTCGAGACGTTACTCGGACAAATCAGTCTGAAGCTCGCTGGAGAAGTATCACCGCAAATTAAAGTACCGACGGGAAATCCTTTCTTCGATCAAGGATGCGCTGGAGGTTGTTCGACCGGTGGCAGCTGTAGCTGTAGCGGATAACGAAGGTGAAGGGGGTAGGCTGGCGTGATCAAGGAACGAGTGGGACTCATCGTCTATGTCAATGCGATGAAAGCATCCCGTCAATTACGCCGTTACGGGAACGTCTACTTTACGTCTAAACGTGAACGATACGTTCATCTGTATGTCGATTTAGATCAGCATGAACAGGTGATGGAAGTCATTTCGACTCTCCCGTTCGTCGAATCGATTAAACGTTCAGAACGACCGTTCATCACGGAGACGTTCGCGAACAAAAAAGGTAAAATGCCAGAAGAAGCATAATCCATGGAGCGATGAGGACATCCTCGTCGCTTCTTTGTTGAAAGGAATGAAGGAAATGCGAGTCATTTCAGGGGAACGGAAAGGTACACGATTAAAAGCAGTGCCAGGGGATCAAACACGACCGACGACGGATAAGGTAAAAGAATCCTTATTCAACGTCATCGGTCCTTATTTCAACGGAGGACGAGCACTGGATCTGTTTGCGGGGAGCGGTGGTCTTGGGATTGAATCTCTTTCAAGAGGATGCGATGAGGCGGTGTTCGTCGACCAACACCATAAAGCGATCCAAACGATCCAAGATAATTTACGAACGACGCGCTATACGGACCAAGCACGTGTTTTAAAAAAAGATGTAGCGATCGCTTTAACGGAACTCGCATCTGAAGAGCCGTTTAAATTGATTTATCTAGACCCTCCCTATGCAAAAGAGCGATTGACGGAACATGTCACGTACATAGAGCAACACGATATGCTGACGGACAACGGTGTCATCGTCTGTGAACATGACTCAGCGGTTGAATTGCCGGACCAAATCGGACGACTAGAAGTCGTGCGTCGACTTCGTTATTCCGCTGTCATCTCGATTACATTGTACGAATTCATGGAAGCGGAGGAAGACCACGAATGAAACGAATCGCCATTTGCCCAGGTAGCTTTGATCCGATCACAAACGGACATTTAGACATCATCGAGCGTGCCGTTCCGATTTTTGATGAGATCATCGTTGCCGTACTGAATAATTCTTCGAAGCAACCACTCTTTTCTGTCCAGGAACGAATGGAGTTAATTGCCGATGTGACATCGCACCTACCTCAAATCAAGGTGGATTCCTTTAATGGTCTACTGGTCGATTATGCGGCGGAAGTCGGAGCAACCGCGATTGTACGCGGTCTACGAGCAGTTTCGGACTTTGAATACGAAATGCAAGTCGCTTCCATCAACAAGAAGATGAATGATCAAATCGAGACACTATTCATGATGACGAATAATCAGTATTCCTTCTTGAGTTCTTCGATCGTTAAAGAAGCTGCCAAATATGGTGCTTCCGTTGCCGATCTCGTACCGCCTTCTGTCGAAGAAGCACTACGTCAGAAATATACGAAAGGAGAACTGTGATGAAAGCTTGGAAACCTGCCTTAGCAGCAATCATCGCTGCCTTGATCGTATTTTTCGTACCGCTTCCCTATTTCATCTCCTATCCGGGTGACGCGACGTCGACGGAAGATTTGATCGATGTGTCTGGAGGCGACAAGGAACCGGGAGATTTGATGATGCTGACGATCGCACAACGCCGGGCCACGCCTTACTTTCTCATTGAAAGCTTATTTCTACCGTTCTCCGAAACATCGAGTGTAAGTGATTATCTGTACGACGGCGAGTCGGACGCGCAGTATGAAACGCGTCAGAAGCTGTATATGGAAGAAGCGCAACATAACGCAACGATCGAAGCGTATGAATTGGCGGATCAAAAGGTCGATGTCGATTTCGAAGGGGTCTACGTCTCCGGCGTCATTCCCGGTGGTCCAGCCGAGGGGAAACTGAAGGCAGGGGATCGGATTACAAGTGTTGACGGAAAACCGATTACGTCATTTGAAGGTTTCATGAAGACGATTCAAGTGAAAAAAGCCAAAACAGCTGTTCCGATTCAGTTCACGCGTAAATCGGAAGACAAGAAGACGACGATTCGAGTGGATCAGTTATCTAAAGAGGTCAAGCGAGTCGGACTAGGTATTTACGAACCGCTTCCGATCTCAAACGTGACGACGGATCCTGAGATTGCGTTTCAGGTCGAAGGTGTCGGTGGACCATCTGCTGGAATGATGTTCACCCTTGAAATTTATGATCAATTGACGCCGGGGGATTTGGCGAAAGGGCATAAAATCGCCGGCACGGGAACGATTGAAGAAGGCGGCAAGGTGGGACCGATTGGCGGAGCATGGCAAAAGGTCGTCGCTGCTGACGAGGCAGGAGCAGAAATCATGTTCGTGCCAGCAGGAGAGAACTACAAAGAAGCAAAACCATCCATCAAAAAACTCGGAACGAACATGAAGCTCGTTCCGATCAAGACAGTCGAAGATGCGATTGATTATTTAGAAGAACTTCCAGCGAAATAAGGAAAACGACGGTGTTCGAGCAACGCGTCGTAGCGAGCCAAGGGCAGTGCGTATGCAGCTGTCACTTGGCTTTCTTTCGTTAGCCAAGGATGACTCGTGAAGGTACTGAAGACGGTAGTCCGCGTTTTGATGGTTTTGAGTGCCTGTCGTCCTCGTTCTGAAAAGGCGAGGGGACGAACGAAATCAATATGGTCGTAATCAATCCGTGCGACCTCCTCTGCTGTCGTTGAGGTCAACAGATAGATCAGGGCACGTTGCAGGCTCGTCCGCGTATAACGGCGTGTTTTGACGTGATTCAGAAAGGTCTCGAATGTTGTTGCTTGTTTCGCCCCTTCGATGAGTCGTGGTGCTAACGAAGCGTCGATCCCAGCGATTCGCATCAACTCGGGTACTGGAGTCGTTAGTAGACGTTGTCGAATCCACGGATAATAGTGCGAAAAGTTGGCGAAAGAGGCGTTTGCTAAGACGTCTTCGGTTTGTTCAGGAAGTGCGAGCAGCTGACCGTGCGTTTGATGATGGGCGCGTATCGCGGTGGCGCTCATGATGTCCCCGGTGGATAAGTCGTGGTAGCCACTTCCAATCCGTTTCGTCGTGTGAAGCGATAGGGTATTTGCGGCGCGAGCGTAATAATAGCCAAGCGTATTGTTCGGTTGTGTCAAATCAAGCGTCCGTGAGACGCTCCTGAATGCTTGACTGGCGGCGTGAGCAGAAGAGAGACCAGATGCCAAACCATCGTGTAACGCTTGCTTGTATGCAGGTGTCTCTTCGATCTGTTCCGCTGCTGCATGGAGAAAAGGTTCGATATCTCCGCACTCGCTTCCAAACGAAAGCGACTGACAGCCGATTGTCTCGGCAATCGTTACACCACCGAGTGCAAAGCGATCAGCACGCTGGACAGCAAAATAGAAGGGAAGTTCAAGAACGAGATCGATGGCACCGCTCGCGACGGCTGCCTGAGCACGTGTCCATTTATCCGTAAAGGCGGGCTCACCACGCTGCATGAACGTCCCGCTCATGATGGCGACGATGACGTCGGCATCCGTTTCCCGTCGTGCTGTCGTCGCTTGATAATAGTGTCCGTTATGAAACGGATTGTACTCTGAAATGATAGCTGTCATCCTCATGAAAACTTTCTCCTTTGCAAACCGAATTAAGTGCGGTAATATGGATAAAGACGTCCAAAAGTGTTCGTTCTCTAGCGATTTCAGTGTAAAGAAAAAACATTGACAAAACAAGATGTCCTCTCTATAATTCATATTGTTGCAATTGAGGTGATTCGGATGAAATGGTCCCTGATGCAATTGAATAAATTGCGCAATCTGGGTCAACTTCAGGTTAACGAGACGATCGAGCTCAATGAGCTAGTCGCCCTCCATCCGGATATCCGGGCGGTGCAACCTGTGCACGTTCGTGCAAATGCATCGTTTACATCGAATCAATTAATATTCAATCTTCGGATTACCGGCGAAATGACGCTTCCGGATGCCCGGACGCTAAATGACGTCGCTTATCCATTCGAGATTGAATCCATCGAGCCATTCCTGCTCGAGGTCGATGCTGTTTCGAACGAAGCAGATGACATCAACGTGCCGATCGGGAATACGGTCGATCTTCGACCGCTCGTGCAAGAATTGATTTTACTTCATGTGCCAGTGCAAGTGCATGGGGATGATGAAGAGAATCAGTTGGTTGAGGGGGAAGGCTGGACGATTCTTTCTGAAGAAGATCCAGAGGAAACCGAACCAAAAATCGATCCGCGACTCGCGGGTCTCGCTCAGTTCTTTAAAAAAGATCAGGATTCCTGATTTCTGAAGTAAAGGCGAGTGTATTTTTTCAAGGAGGTGGACAACGATGGCAGTACCATTCCGCAGAACGTCGAAAACACGCAAACGTCTTCGCCGTACTCATTTCAAACTCCGTGTACCAGGTATGGTCGAGTGCCCAAACTGTGGTGAAATGAAACTTTCACACCGCGTTTGTAAAGCATGTGGCTCGTACAAAGGTAAAGAAATCGTCAGCAAATAAGCTGATTGATCGGTATAAAAGCGACCTTCAAATCGAGAAATCGGTTTTAAGGTCGCTTTTTTCATGAAAGGGGATATGAATAGATGAATGTTGGAATCATTGGCGCGGGTGCCATCGGGTTATTGCTTGCCTCTTATTTATCGAAAGATCATGCAGTCACGCTTTATGTGCGACAAGAACAAGATGAGGAACGACCAATCATTCGCGATGGACAAGCGAGTCGTCTCGTACGGATCCGGAAGATTGATCGGCTCGAGTCAGAAGACTTGGTGTTTGTCGCGACAAAGTCGTATGATATAAAAAGTGTGATTCCATTCCTTGAACGGCTGACGTGTCCCGTCATGTTCCTGCAAAATGGAATGGATCATTTGAAATGGAAAGAGCAATTGCCGCATGTCTTATTTGGTGTCGTAGAACATGGTGCCATGCGTACTGCACCGTTTGAAGTCCAGCATACTGGAAAAGGACGCATCCGCTACGGAAATCAAGAGGTAGCGAACTTGTCGTCAAAGCAGCTGTGCTTTGAACTTGAGTCAGATATGGAAGCCGTTTTATTGACGAAGCTGTTCATCAACGTCGTCATCAATCCAGTGACGGCTTATTACGGTGTTGAGAATGGATCCTTATTAGAGATGCCTTATCGAGAAGAAGCCCGTCAATTATTTGACGAAATGCGGACGATTTTCCCGCACCATGACATTACTTATTCCGAAATCGAGCGGATCATGAAGAATACGGGCAAAAATCGTTCTTCCATGTTACGAGATCTTGAGTATGGACGACGAACGGAAGTAGAACCGATACTTGGATACGCATTACGTCAGGCGACGACTGCGACGCCACGTTTATCTTTTTATTATGAACAGATCAAACAGAGGGAGGGTCCGCAGTGACAGTCTTCATCATTTTTCCTTTATTCAGCCTGATTGCGTTGTATCTCGTCTTTCTACTTCTATTTCGGAAACATGGGAAGGCCGTTCGATTTGCACTCGACTTTGGAACATTCATCGTTCTGTATGCGATTCATGTTGCATTGATTGCCTTGACCGGAACAAATTACTTAGGGTGGATCGTCATCGTCGTGTTGTTGGTGTTTGCGTTGAATGCACTCTGGCAACGAATTCGTCAACTTGATGTTGATTTGAGACAAATGATTCGCCACAGTTGGCGGATCATCATCTTGCTGGCATTACCCGTCCATTTCATACTGTTCGTACTCGGAATTCGTCAACTGTTCATCAGCTGACCAGTTAGGTAAGAAAGAAGGGATTTTGTTTGAAGGTACAACCATTTGAAGCCTTATACGATGATAACTCGTTGATGCATCGTGCTTCACGAGAAGAATTCTTAACATATGTCGACCACCTTGGAGAGAGTGGTTTAGCGTCGAGGAGCCGTTTGCTTGAAGAACGTCACTATCCGCATCTCGCGGCACTGACAGACGAACTCGAACGCCAAAATCCGAACATGACGGAGCGTTTGCGGGAACGTGTCGCGAAGCTTCGTACGGGTGAAGCTCAAGTTGTCATTACAGGGCAACAAACGGGTATCTTTGGCGGACCATTATATGCCATCTATAAATTGTTGACCTGTCTGAAGGTCGCGCAGCAGGCGGAAACGACACTTGGGCGGCCTGTCGTTCCGATTTTTTGGCTCGCGACCGAAGATCACGATTTTGATGAGATTAACCATGTTTACGTTCCGACAGCGGATTATCAAACGCGTAAAATCGCTGTCACACCTTCAGAATCGATTGCCCGTTCGGTCAGTCGGCTCTCTTTTGATCAAGCAGCACTTCTTGAAATCATCGAAGAGGCATTCCGAGCAATGCCAGAAACGGTTCATACGAAACAATTAGTTGCGCGCCTGAAGCAACTCGTTGAAGCGTGTACATCGTATGGAATGTTTTTCTCACAATTGATCGGTGAATTGATCGATTTTGATGTCGTCTTCTTTGATGCGGATACACATTCTGTCCGTGAACTCGAGATTCCGTTCTTTGAACGGTTGATTCAAGACAATGCGGAATTTAGACGAGCATTGACGGATGGTATTTCACAGACGCAAGAGTTACCGGATACATTCTTGAACGAGGAAGCGGCGCATCTTTTCGTCGATGATCACGGTCGTCAGTTACTGTATCCGACAGCAGACGGATTCGAGACGAAACAAGGAAAGCAATATACGGAGCTTGAATTGATCGCGTTGCTGTACGCCAGTCCGGAACGTTTCTCCAACAGTGTCGTCACACGTCCATTGATGCAGGATTACCTGTTCCCGACGCTTGCCTATATCGGGGGTCCGGGGGAGTTAGCATACTGGACACGCTTACGACCGCTCTTTCATCACCTGAATTGGACGATGCCGTTATTGATTCCCCGCATGGGTGGGTTACTCGTGCGTCGTAGCGATGAAAAACGTCTTGCTAAACTCGAGGTGTCGCTCGAAGAAATCGTCCGATCAGGCGTTCCGATTCCGCTCTATTCAGAAGAGAAAATGACAGGACGTATGCAGACGGCAGCAATGTTAAAAGACAGTTTCGTCTCCGAATTCCTTTCGCTCGAACAGAATCTACTGCGGACATCGAGTAAGAGTGAGAAGGTCAAGAGACAGCTCGATCAAGCAGTCGCTAGTCTACTGGCAGAAGATCGACGTCGGTTCGATCGACAAACACGACAATATAAAGAGACCGCTTATCATCTTCTTCCTGATGGAGCGCCGCAAGAGCGGATTCATTCTGTCCTCCCGTGGTTGAATCACCATGGTCTTGATTTTGTGCGGGACTTAAGAACAGCCTATGAAGCAAATACGAGTGATCAACTGAAGATTTTCCTCTAAGCCTGCTGAAACTAGCAGGTTTTTTCTCTTTTTTAGCGAAAATTACACAAAAGTTAAATAAATCAAGGAAACTGTCTCATTTTCGTAACGTTTTCACGAGAGAATGTGATACATTGAAAAAGAGTAACGTCCTTCAAGGACAGTGAAAGGTGAGGCAGGACATGTTTGAGCATGAAACAGTATTGAAATGGGAGTCGATCGAAGGACTCGCGATTAAACCCGACGGTATTTACGTCGATTGTACACTAGGTGGAGCAGGACACAGCGAAGAGATCGTCAAGCAATTGACGACAGGTCATCTATACGCATTTGATCAAGATGATGTCGCCCTCGCTCACGCAACAGAACGTCTCGCGGCGTATGAAGGTCGCTTTACTTTAATAAAGAGTAATTTTGCTTATCTGAAAGAGCAATTAGCAGCACATGGCGTCGAGAAAGTGGACGGCATCTTATTCGATCTCGGTGTCTCTTCACCACAATTAGACGAAGGGGAACGGGGATTTAGTTACAATCACGACGCACGTCTCGACATGCGCATGGATCAATCTTCTCCACTTTCTGCTTACGAAGTCGTCAATGAGTGGTCGTACAATGATCTCGTACGTATCTTCTTTACATACGGGGAAGAGAAATTCTCGAAACAGATTGCGCGCAAAATCGAAAAAGCGCGGGAAGAGCGACCGATCGAGACGACGTTCGAACTCGTCGAATTGATCAAGGATGCGATTCCGGCACCAGCACGACGTAAAGGTGGTCACCCTGCGAAACGGACATTCCAAGCAATCCGGATCGCCGTCAATGATGAACTGAATGTCTTTGACCGTGCAGTACACCAAGCCATTGATTTATTACGGGTCGGTGGACGTCTATGTGTCATTACGTTCCATTCACTTGAAGATCGCATGTGTAAACAAGCAATCAAAGAAAAATCATCACTACCCGAGCTTCCACCGGGGTTACCGATGATTCCAGTCGAAATGGAGCCGGAACTCCGACTCGTCACACGCAAGCCGATTACGGCTGGTGTTGAAGAGCTCGATGATAACCGTCGCGCCCGATCGGCAAAATTACGAGTTGCTGAAAAAATGAAAGAAACTTGAGAGGAGCATTCCAATGGCAGAACCACTTCGTAAATCGGTCCAAACGGTTCAACCCGTTCGTCAACAACCTGTTCAGGAACCACGAAAGACGGAAGATATCGCGCGTCGCGTCGCCGTCCGTCCGAAGTATCGCTTGTATCCCTTTGAAAAATTCTTATACAGCGCGATGATTGGTGGTCTTGTGTTATTTGGGAGTTTGACGATCAGTACGCATAACGAAGCGTATAATGTGAGCCGTGATTTAGCGAAAGAGAACCAAGTCACACAATCACTCAAAAAAGAAAACGAACGTTTACAACTAGAGGTCACGAACTTAAGCTCTCCGGAACGGATTTATAAGATTGCAAAAGAACAGGGTCTTGATATGCGTAAAGGGAACATCAAGGTGATTCCTAAATGAATCCACTGAAAAAATCCCGTTGGAGAGTAGCCTTTATCATGGTGATATTTGCTACTCTCTTTTTTGTGTTCATTGGCCGATTTTTGTATTTAGCTACGACAAAACAGTTCCACGGTGAAGATATGATTGCATATGCGGAAAAGAAACGATGGGAGTCTCAAGAAACGCTTGGAGCAGAACGTGGCGAGATTTTCGACCGTCTCGGTTCCCCGATTGCGATCAATATTCCATCCTATCATCTGATTGGCGTTTATCGACTTGGTGGTGTCAAAGATCCAGATGAGACGATCGTCGACTTTAAAAAGACGGCTGAAGGTCTTGCGCCGATTCTTGGGATGACGACGAAGGAACTGGAGACCTATCTGATTGAAAACAAAGACCGTTCTCAAATTGAGTTCGGAAAAAAAGGAAATGATTTGACGCTTGATCAAAAAGAGAAGATCGACAATCTGAAGCTTCCTGGCATCCGGATGATTGAAGAGCCGAAACGATACTATCCGAACGGCATCTTCTTGTCCGATACACTTGGATTCGTTCAAAAGATTACGGAGGAGAATGGTCGGGTCGCTTTACAAGGTCAGATGGGAATCGAGAAGCAGTATGATAATGCTTTAAGTGAATCTTACGGAGCCCGTGTCTTTGAAAAGGATCGTAGCGGTAATCCGCTGATTCAAGGTGCGTCACGTATCTCGAACGAACCGAAGGATGGATCGAATCTCTATTTGACGATCGATCATCGAATCCAACAGTCGCTTGAAAAAGAGATGCAAAAAATGTACAACACGTACAAACCGAAAAATGCGACAGGTATCGTCATGGATGCGAAGACTGGTGAAATCCTCGCTATGGCGGATCGCCCATCGTTCAACCCGAATTTACGTGATATGAAAGATTTCACGAATTTTGCCGTCTCGTCACGATTCGAGCCAGGTTCGACGATGAAAATCTTTACGCTTGCAGCGGCGATTGATGCGGGAGTCTTCCGTCCGAATGAGATGTATAAATCGGGTAGTTATAACTACAAAGGAACGGTCATCAAGGATTATAACGATGTCGGTTGGGGAACCATTCCGATGATTGAAGGGGTCTATCACTCCTCAAACGTCATGTTCTCGAAGTTGACAGCAGAAAAACTTGGGATCGAACGGTATAAAGATTATTTTAAGAAGTTTCATTTTGACCAACGAACGGGTATAGACATCTCGGGAGAAGTAAATAGTCAATCCGACTTGTCTAAACCATTGAATGCGCTCATCACCTCATGGGGGCAATCGACTGCGGTCACGCCGATGCAATTGCTTCAAGGAGCGACAGCGATCGCTGGAGACGGCGAGATGGTCAAACCGCATATCATCCAAAAAGCGGATCATACGGATAAGGCACCATACCGAGCGAAAACAGAGGTCGTCGGTAAACCGATCTCCGCTGAAGCGGCAAAAGCAACACGCGAAGCACTCGACGGTGTCGTCAATAGTAAGCTTGGTACAGGTCAAATGTATAAGTTGAAAGATTACCGGGTCATTGGGAAGACCGGAACGGCTCAGATTTCTGAGAATGGAAAGTATATTCAAGGACAATTCATTCACTCGTTCATCGGTATGGCCCCCAAAGATGATCCGGAATTGATCATGTACATCGCGGTCGATCGTCCATCGAAAAACGAATCATCTGTTTCTGGTCCGCTCATCATGAGCCCTGTGTTCAAAAGTGTCATGAATACGGCACTACAGTATCGTAGTATCCAACCGGAAACGCAAAAGGATTCGGTGGATGTCAAAGCGAAGATCACGCCAAGTTATATCAAGAAGAGTGCTCGACAAGCGACTGAATTAGCAAAAGAACAAGAGGCAGTTGCGATCATCCTAGGCGATGGTGCTGAAGTCGTTTCACAGATTCCATCCCGTGGACAGGAATTTGTCAGCGGAGAACGTGTCTTGCTGAAAACATCAAATACGTTCAAGATGCCGGATTTGACCGGTTGGTCGCAACGGGATGTCAAAAAGCTTGTCAGCTTATATGATTTGAAGCTCGACGTCATCGGTAAAGGTTTTGTAACCAAACAATCGGCTCGAACTGGTACACTAGTGAAGGAAAATGGAAAGTTGACGGTCGAACTAGCTGAACCTAAAGAGTAACGGTAGAGCAAGTTTCCTGATTTCTACAGGAAGACGAGGACGAACAGGAGTCATTCGTTGACTTTTGCATTCGTCCTCTTTTGCTGTCATCGAATGGAGGTATATATCATGTTAACAATTACGCAACTCGCTGAATGGTTGCATCTCGATGTCAAAGATGATCGTATCGTTCGTCATTTTGCAACGGATTCACGCGCACAACTGGAAGACGGTCTCTATGTTCCGATTCAGGGAGCACGCGTCGATGGTCATCGATTCCTTGAAGGTGCAAAAAACCAAGGAGCGATCGTCACCTTATGGAAGAAAGGCATTGATCGACCAGACATCGATATCGTTTTCTTGGAAGTCGATGAACCATTGGTTGCCCTGCAACAAATCGCAAAACGATACTTACTGCAGATTGCGCCGAAAATCGTCGCCATCACTGGATCAAATGGGAAGACATCGACGAAGGACATGGTCGAGAGCGTACTCAAGACGACGTTTAAGACACATAAGACACAAGGAAACTTCAATTCGGATATCGGAATGCCATTAACGATTCTCATGATGCCAGCTGATACGGAAGTTGCTGTGCTTGAGATGGGAATGAACGGGTTTGGCGATATTGAATTCCTATCGAATCTAGCTGAGCCAGATATCGCACTCGTCACGAACATCGGCGAATCGCATGCGGAGCAAGTCGGTGGACGCAGTGGCATCGCCAAAGCGAAGCTTGAGATTCAATCCGGACTCAAACCAGGTGGTCATTTATTCGTTGATGGTGACGAACCACTTCTCGCAGAAGTCGAAGCGGAGAAGATCGGCTATCAAATCGGAAATACGTACCGGATCGAAACGAAGGAAGCAACGTTCTTTGGAACGGCCTTTACTTACGATGGCACCGCTTTTCACCTACCAGTGCTAGGGAAACACCAAGTCCGAAATGCAGCATACGCAATTGCGACAGCACGTGCACTTGGCGTGACGGACGCCCGGATTCAAGAAGGGTTCGATGCGGTTGAATTGACACCGATGCGGATGGAACGATTACTCTTTGAAGAGACTGCGGTCATCAATGATGCGTATAACGCGAGTCCGACATCAATGAATGCAGCGATTGAGACGGTCACTGCGCTGGAAGGGTACACGACACGCGTTCTCGTCCTCGGCGATATGTATGAATTAGGGGACCAAGAACGCTTATTACATGCCTCGGTCGGAAAGCGGATTGTGTTACCTGTCTCGCATGCTATCCTAGTAGGGGAGAAAGGCGCGTGGATTGCTGAAGGAATCAGCGACCCGTCTGTCCAAATCCAATTCGCGACAACCGTCGAGGATGCTGCAAAACGATTGCGTCCATTGCTCGGAGAACGAACAATCGTTTTATTGAAAGCGTCACGTGGGATGGCGCTTGAACGGATATTAACCTATCTGAACGAAAACTAATTTTTGAAAAAAGGGTGTCTGCTATGATCACATTATTCATCAGTCTTATTCTTGCATTTCTTGTTGTACTACTCGTCATGCCAAAGGCGATTCCATTTCTACACCAATTGAAGTTCGGTCAGGAAATTCGGGAAGAAGGACCGCAATGGCATCAGGTCAAATCCGGAACACCGACGATGGGTGGAATCGTCATTCTTGTCGCGATGATCGTCAGCGTTTTCGGTGCAGTCGTCATGGGAGATCTATCGACGACACAATTATCGTTACTGTTTTTAACACTTGCTTATGGTGTCATCGGCTTCATTGATGATTACATCAAAGTCGTCAAGAAACGTAATCTTGGTCTGAATTCGAAACAAAAATTAATTGGACAAATCGTCGTCGGATTGTTATTCGTCTGGTTGAGTGGTGGATTTACGAGTGAGGCGACGTATCTATCGATTCCATTTACCGATTTTGAGCTTGATTTCGGTATCGTCTATCCGTTTGTTGCCTTGTTCTGGTTAGTTGGCTTCTCAAATGCAGTCAACTTGACGGATGGATTGGACGGTCTCGTATCATTCACAGCGATTCCAACATTCTTGTTCTTCGGATCATACAGTTGGTTTATCGCAGATGAAATAGGCGCTGCTTGTTTTGCTTTCTCAGCAGTCGGTGCATTGATCGGATTCCTGTTATTCAATGCGCACCCAGCGAAGATCTTCATGGGAGATACAGGTTCACTTGCACTCGGTGCTGCACTAGCAGGTCTATCGATTGTCTTAAAACTGGAATTACTACTCGTCTTAATCGGTATCGTGTTCGTTGTCGAGACATTATCCGTCATTCTACAAGTCATTTCCTTTAAGACGACAGGAAAACGAATTTTCAAAATGAGCCCGATTCATCACCACTTCGAAATGGTCGGTTGGAGCGAATGGCGGATCGTCGGTACATTCGCAGGAATCAGCTGTTTGATGGCATTCATCGCCTATCTATTCGTGTAATAAAAAAGAAGAGAGAAAGTGAGCGATTCAACAATGGAACAACGACAATGGAATGATCAAAAAGTGCTCGTTCTCGGAACGGCGAAAAGTGGAATCGCAGCAGCTCGGTATTTAGCGAGTGTTGGTGCAGAGGTAACGGTCAATGACGGGAAAACGCCGTCCGAGAGTGATCAAGCGACGCTTGCTTCGCTCGACGTTAAGACGGTCTACGGTGAGCACCCGCTCACACTACTCGACGACATTGATTTGATCGTCAAGAATCCAGGGATTCCGTATCACATCGATCTGCTACAAGAAGCCTTGCGACGCGGTATTCCGGTTTGGACAGAGGTAGAGCTGGCATATCAAGCAACCGATGCGACGTGGATTGCCATCACAGGATCGAACGGGAAAACGACGACGACGACGCTTGTCCATGAATTGTTGAAAACCGGTACGCGGCGTGTACATTTGGCAGGAAACATTGGATTCCCGGCAATTGAAATCGCATGTCAGGCGAAACAGGACGATATCATCGTCATTGAATTATCAAGTTTTCAATTGATGGGGATCGAGCAGTTCCGACCATATACGGCAGCATTTTTGAATTTATCACCAGCACATCTGGATTATCATGGTGATTTTGAATCGTATGGCGAAGCGAAAGCCCGGATCTTTAAGAACATGAAAGAAACGGATCGTCTTGTCTTGAATGCCGATGATGCGTCCGTCAATGCACTCGGAAAGACAGCTGAAGTAACGCCACTCTTGTTCTCTCGTCGTCAATCGGCGTATGCAGAAATCATGAACGAGACGTTGACAATCAATGGGACGAGTATCTTACCTGTTAGTGAACTAGCTCTCGGTGGTGGGCATAATGTCGAGAACGTTCTCGCAGCCTTAACACTCGTCGAACCGTTTAACTTAGCATTATCTGACGTTCAACACGTTCTACGAACGTTTGGTGGTGTAGAGCACCGGACACAGTTCGTCGGTGAAATTGCTGGCCGAAAAGTTTACAACGACTCAAAAGCAACGAATAATGTGGCAACAGAAGCGGCGTTGTCTGGATTTACGGCACCCATCATCTGGTTATGTGGCGGACTCGAGCGTGGAGCGGATTTGACACCGTTACTCGATTCAATGAAGCATGTCAAACATGTCATCGGACTGGGGGAGACGGGTCATCGATTCGGAACGCTTGCGTCAGAAAATGGCTATGCGTCGACCGTCGTTGAGGCGATGGATGAAGCCGTGAAAGTAGCGTTTGAAGTGTCACGACCCGGCGACATCATTCTTCTATCACCAGCATCTGCAAGTTGGGATCAATACAAGACATATGAAGAGCGCGGCGATCATTTCGTTCGTGCCGTACATGAAGTAGGAGGAACAACAGTATGAAAATCGTCGTCTCTGGAGGCGGTACAGGCGGTCACATCTATCCGGCACTCGCTATGATCCGGGAGCTCGAACAACGCATGCCGTGTGAGGTCCTCTATATCGGAACAGAAAATGGTCTCGAGGCGGATATCGTCCGTCGTGCGGGAATTCCATTTGAATCGATTGAGATTTCTGGCATCCGTCGTTCCTTGTCGTTCGAAAACGTCAAGACTGGTATCCGGTTCGTCAAGAGCGTCCGGCGTGTTCGTCGACTACTGCGTCAGTTCCAACCGGATATCGTCGTCGGTACAGGTGGGTTCGTTTGTGGACCGGTATTGTATACGGCTGCAAAAATGGGTTTCAAGACACTCGTTCATGAACAAAACAGTCTACCTGGTATCACGAATAAATTTTTAGCTCGGTATGTGGATCGTGTTGCACTCTCTTTTAAAGGGTCTGGACATCACTTCGGTAAGAATGAAGCGAAGACGGTTTTAATCGGAAATCCGCGTGCTTCTGAAGTGGCAGAGCTCAACATCAATCCGCTTGAAGAGCGACAACGTTTCGGTTTTGAGGAAGGACGTCCTCTCGTCGTCATCTATGGCGGTAGTCGTGGCGCACCTGCAATCAACGAAGCAGTCGTCGATATGATGCCGAAGGTCGAGCAAGCAGGCTGGTCGCTCCTCTTCGTTACTGGTCAAATTCATTACGATACGATTATGTCACGCGTTGGTTCCTTACCAGAACGCATTCAACTTCGCCCATTCGTATATGATTTACCGAACATCTTAAAAGCAAGTCAACTCGTCATTTCACGTTCGGGAGCAAGCACATTGGCAGAACTGACGACACTCGGCTTACCGAGTGTGCTCATCCCGAGTCCTTACGTGACGGAAAATCACCAAGAGGTCAATGCCTCATCGCTCGTCGAGACAGGTGCGAGTCTATTGATTCGTGAACAAGAGCTAACGGGTGATCGGTTGTTTGAGGCATGCGAAAAAGCGTTAGCACAACAACAAATGATGTCTGAAGCGGCGCTTGCGCTCGGTATGCCGAACGCTTCACGGGACTTAGTTGATGAATTGTTACGACTGACAGGACAAAAAAACTAAACTATTGCAGGAAAAGACCGATAGGGAAATGAATTGTTACGTTATAGAGGGGGAATGAGACGTGAGGGAACGGAGAGCGGTTGGACGACCACAAGAGGACGAGAACGTCCGCAGCCTCGAGGATAAGATACCTTATATCCGTGAACAACGTCGCAAAAAAGCCAACCGGAGGCTCATCTATGTCCTGATTCTGATTGGTCTATTGGTCGGTGTCGTTTTTTATCTACAGTCGAGTTATTCTCGGGTCGCTCGATTTGATATTGATGGTAATCTTAATGTCAAAACATCAGATATCTTGAAGGCATCAGGAGTTAAGGTGAATGAGACACACGCCTTTAATCTATCAGAGGAAGACATTCTTGAACGAATCGAGAGGGTTCCAGGCATTCAGGAAGCAACGATGCAAAAACAGTTTTTGCATCAATATCGCGTGACGGTGACGGAAGAGAAAGAGATCGCTTACGCAAAGGATAAACCAGGAGACCGGATCGTACTGGCGGACGGAACGATCATTCCCGGAAAGTCGAAGGAAGAATTGTTCGATGCACCAATTCTGACTGGATTTACGGATCAATCATTAAATCGGTTGACGAAGGAACTCGTTAAGATCGAGCCGAAAGTACGTAGTCGGATCTCTGAAATCGTCGCAAACGATAAGACGGACAAGGGTGGTCTGAAATTATTCATGACGGATGGGAATACTGTGTTACTCAGTACATCATCCTTTTCAAATTCCTTGAATGAATACGTAAAGGTCATTTCTGCCTTACCAAAAGGAAAGACGGGAACGATTACAATTGATGGCGGTATCTATTTCAAGCCATATAAAGGAAAAAAATAGAAGATTCGTAAAGGGCTGACGAATAAAAAAACAAACGTGTGTTTTCATTCGTCGACCTTTGTTCGAATCGTCATCAAATCGTAATCTATTCGAACGCTAAGACGGGCAATAACTTCTTTTCGTAAGTATTTATATAGTGTAGACTTAAACGAGAAGAAGCCTGACTCATTCCTAGAATATAATTAGGAATAAAAAGGATTAGTATTATGAAAGTGGAGGTGTCACTCCCATGGAAACGAAAGGTACGATTGCCGCGCTCGACATTGGGACATCGGAGGTGAAACTCATCGTCGGTGAACTACTTGGTGGAACGCTGAACGTTCTTGCTGAAGGTTCTGCACCATCCGCGGGTGTTAAACGAGGTGTCATCGTTGACATCGATCAAACGGTACAAGCCATTAAACAAGCGGTTACGGAAGTGGAACGTACACTTGGTGAACCAATTGGTGAAGTATATGTCGCTATTTCCGGTGAACACATTCAAGTGAAGGATTGCCAAGGGATGACATCGATCAAAGGTGAGGACAATGAAATCACGGATGATGACGTGAAAGACGTTCTGCATTCTGCGATGGTCATGCGAATTCCGAACGAACTCAGTGTCGTCGATGTCTTGCCGAAGACCTTTACGGTCGATCAGCAAACAGAAATCACTGATCCGAGAGGAATGATCGGTTATCGTCTCGAAGTAACAGGGAAGCTCATCATCGGAGCGAAGACGATCCTACATAGCATTAAACGTTCCATTGAACGGGCTGGTTTAGAGCTTGCTGGATATGTGCTGGAGAGTTTAGCGGTATCTAGAATCGCAGCATCGATTGATGAACTCGAACTCGGTGTCGGAATCATCGATATCGGTCATGAGACGACGACACTTTCCATCTACGAAAAGAATGATCTCGTCTACTCGACGACGTTGCCATACGGTGGTGATCATCTGACACGTGATTTGACGTACAAGATGAACTGCAAATACCAAGATGCGAAACTCGCTAAAGAAGAATACGGCGTTGCACTCGAAGCACTCGGTGATCCGGAAGAGAAAGTTTCCTACGTCACGATCAACGGCGAACATCGTTTCGAACCACAATCAGAGATTGGATTCGTTTTAGAAGCACGACTTGAGGAAATCTTCGAGATGATTCAAAAACGAATGACGCAAGCAGGATACGCTCACATGAATAGTGGCTTAATCTTATGTGGGGGAAGTTCTTCATTACCGGGAATCGATCAGCTCGGAAAACGAATCTTCAAGCAGAGCGTCAATGTCTATCAACCTGCTAGTCTTGGTATTCGTCATCCGAAGTATGCCGTCGCAGCCGGTATGTTACGTTATGTGCTCTCAAGAAGCGCCGTATCGAAATCAGGTTTCGACCGGGCGGAAGAGAAGGAAGCCGTAGCGCACGGACATGAACAGGATGCACTGCTCATGAACGAACAGACGTCACCTACGCGAAACGAACGGCCAACACGTGAACAGCCTCCGAAAGAGAAAAAGTCATTCAGTAGTTTCTTTGAGAAATTCTTTGGTTAATGCCTACAAAAAATCCAATGAGTAAAAAATATTAGGGGGCCCTTTTTATGTTGCATTTTGATGAAATGATGGACCAAGTAGCAAAAATCAAGGTCATCGGTGTAGGTGGTGGCGGTTCGAACGCTGTCAACCGAATGATTGAACACGGTGTCCAAGGCGTAGAATTCATCGCAGTAAACACGGACGCGCAGGCATTGAACATGTCACAAGCTGACGTAAAACTACAACTCGGTGCTAAATTGACACGTGGTCTCGGTGCGGGTGCCAATCCGGAAATCGGTAAAAAAGCGGCGGAAGAGAGCCGTGAGCAATTAACAGAAATCCTTTCAGGCGCTGACATGGTCTTCGTCACAGCTGGGATGGGTGGCGGAACTGGTACAGGAGCTGCTCCTGTCATCGCGGAGATTTCAAAAGAAATCGGTGCATTGACAGTCGGCGTCGTCACAAAACCATTTATGTTCGAAGGACGTAAACGGATGCAACATGCTGTTTCAGGTGTCCAGAACTTCAAAGAAAAAGTCGATACGTTGATCGTCATTCCGAACGATAAGTTACTTGAAATCGTTGATCGGAACACACCAATGCTTGAAGCGTTCAAAGAAGCAGATAACGTCTTGCGTCAAGGTGTACAAGGTATCACTGACTTGATCGCCGTACCTGGTCTGATCAACCTCGACTTCGCCGATGTGAAGACGATCATGACGGAAAAAGGTTCTGCTTTAATGGGTGTCGGTGTCGCGACAGGCGAACACCGCGCGACGGAAGCAGCGAAAAAAGCGATTTCGAGTCCGTTGCTTGAGACCTCGATCGAAGGCGCGAAAGGTGTTCTGATGAACATCACAGGTAGTGCGAACCTTAGCTTGTACGAAGTGACGGAAGCCGCACAAATCGTTCAGAGTGCAGCTGATGAGGAAGTCAACTTGATCTTTGGTTCTGTCATCAACGATAACCTAGAAGATGAAATCATCGTTACAGTCATCGCGACGGAATTCGAAAACGAACCACTCGATTTCGAAATTCCATCCGCTCAAGAAATGATGAAGAATTTATTGAAGAAAAAACAAGCGACTCCACCACCAACAGAGGAGTCAAAACCACAAGTCGAAGAGACACCTGTCAGCTCGAATCCCGAACCGGCTAAAGAGCCAGATGTCGAAGAAACGATGGACATCCCATCTTTCCTTCGCCGGAATAATCGTTGATCGATGTTCCAGTGACACGACTGCTAAACGATGAGGTGTCGCGAAAGCGGCGCCTCTTTTTTTAAAAGACGAATTGTAATATTAAGTGCAACACCTAGCTGAAAACACAAAAAAAACCCATAACGACCTCGTGTAGAATAGAGTTACCACACCAAATTCAACGGAGGATTCGTTATGAGCTATGTTCATCTTACCACATCAGAAAGAGTCAAAATAGAAACTTATCTAGAGCTTGGATTTTCAATGCGAAAGATCGCTCAGCATCTCGGACGACAGCCGTCCACGATTTCACGTGAGCTCAAACGGAATCCTTCCTACAATGCGATCAACGCCGGACTGCGTTATGAGATGCAAAAAAAGAATTGTGGAGCACGCACGCTGTTCAGCACTTCGCTTGGCTCATGTATCCTTTCGAAACTGCGAGAGACATGGTCTCCCGAACAGATCGCCGGACGGCTCTTTCACGAACAGGGACCATCGTACAGTACAATCTATCGATGGATATATAAAGGATTCATCAAGAGCGATTTAGGCGTTTTACGACAAAAAGGAAAGCGCCAAAAGCCACGTGAGACAAGAGGTCGCTTCAACATCGGGCTTCCGATCAGTAAACGTCCGTCGGACGTCCGGGGTCGAGAAACGTTCGGGCATTGGGAGTTGGATACTGTCGTATCAGGACGAGGGCAGACAAAGGCGTGTGTTGCGACATTCATCGAACGTAAAAGTCGGTTCTATATCGTACTACCGATGGTCGACCGTTCTTCTCACTCGATGGAACATGCCATCCAAACACTTTACTCTTCTTTCCCATCGGGAACGTTTCAAACCATGACGACGGATCGCGGTAAGGAGTTCAGCTGTCACGAACGGATACAGGACTCTCTTGGTATCCCAATGTACTTTGCGGATCCCTATTCTTCATGGCAACGTGGCAGCAATGAGAATGCAAATGGTCTTCTCCGTGAGTTCTTCCCAAAGGGAACCAACTTCGGAATGATCAACAAGACAGAATTAGATTACGCACTTTCTAGAATCAACAATCGACCAAGAAAGTGTTTGGATTGGAAAACTGCATACGAGGTCTTTTCCGAAGAAGTGTTGCGCTTAATTTGACAAACCGTCAAAATCAAAGGAGGCATGAACATGTTTGGACAATGGATCAAATGGGATACACCGACAGGTACAGTACGTGCCGCCTTTACGACGAAGTTCGCAGCACCACATGGAAACGGTAACTTAGGATTACATGTCAACGATGATCGTGACGGCGTCATCCAGAACCGACAAGTCATCGCACGTCAGCTTGATCTCTCCCTTGAGAACTCGATTTGGGCACAGCAAGTTCACGGAAATCACGTCGAACAGGTGACGACACTTGACTCCGGACGCGGCGCTCTGGATTACGAAACAGCGATTCCGGGTACAGATGGATTGGTGACGACTGATTCGAATGTCTTACTGATGATGCTCTTCGCTGATTGTGTTCCGCTTGTCTTCTGTGATCCGACGACAGGAATCATCGCGAATACGCACGCCGGATGGCGGGGGACTGTTGGCAATATCGTCGAGGAAACAGTCAAACAAATGGAGCGTGCAGGTGCGAGTCGCTCATCGATTCAGATGGTCATTGGTCCATCGATTCGTGATTGTTGTTACGAAGTCGATCAACCCGTCATCGATGCGATCGACGCACTTGAACTCGATGAGTCTTCTTACATACGCAAGGAAGATGGAAAAGCGATGTTATCGCTACAAAAAACAAATGCTGCGCTTGCTGAGCGTTGTGGAGTGGGTGATGTCCTTGACTCAGGTCTATGTACACACTGTCAGGCGGAAGATTACTTCTCTTATCGCCACGGCGACCACGGCGGTCGGTTCGCGAGTTTGATCGTAAAGGAGTCATTGGATGTCAATTCTTGAAAATGTACAAGAGGTTACACGACGGATAAAACAAGCGAGTGAAAAGAGTTCATCCAAAAAGCAGGTACAGTTGATTGGCGTGACGAAATCAGTCTCAAGTCAAGTTGCTTCTGAATTATTAGAGGCCGGTGTAACGCATCTTGGAGAAAATCGTCCGGATGGACTGCTCGAAAAACAAGCAGAACTTGGACGTACAGCCTGTACATGGCACTTCATCGGCACGTTACAGACGCGTAAAGTTCGTCAGATCATCGATGCTATTGATGTGCTGCATTCGCTCGATCGTCTTCATTTGGCAGAAGAGATCAATAAACGAACGAACCGAATCATTGATTGTTTCATTCAAGTCAATATCTCGGGAGAAGAATCGAAGCAAGGCATCGCGCCTGAGGATGTACCGTCGTTCTTACACGAAATCGGTCAGTATCCCGCGATTCGTGTCATCGGACTGATGACGATGGCACCGTTGACGGAAGACACGACGCGTATACGTGAGGTATTCCGGTCATTAAAAACATTGCAAGAAGAGGTCAAGGCAAAAAAATTGTCGTATGCTCCATGTACAGAGTTATCCATGGGGATGTCATCGGATTTTGAGATCGCCATCGAAGAAGGGGCGACGTTCGTCCGAGTCGGGACGACGCTCGTTCACACCTAAACGAGAAGAAGGGAGAATGGATATGGGTTTCAAATCAAAAATGCAAAATCTATTTCTCGGCAACAGCGATGATTTAGATGAACTCGAATATGAAAATGATGCTACAATAAATAAAGGTAGAGGTGCTTCACAACAAGAGTACGAAGAGTATTACGAGGAATCTACCCCAAGTGCAAGTGTTACTCAAAAGGAGGACAGCGTGAGACAATCGAATATCGTGCCGCTACATGCGACGAAAAAAACGAAATCGCAGGTCATCTTGAGTGAACCACGTGTCTTCAACGAAGCCCAGGAAATCGGGGAACATCTTCGTCAGAACCGTGCTGTCATCGTCAATATGCAGCGTATGTCAAAAGATCAATCACGACAGATGATTAATTTCTTATCTGGTGTCGTCTTCGCTCTCGATGGAACGATTACGACGATCAGTCAGAATACCCTCCTCTGTGTTCCGAACAACGTCGAGTTAGCTGGTAGCATCTCGAATCTTCTTGGAGAAGATGATATTAATCATAAGGGGTGGTAAGTATGGATTCTCAAGTGATGTACGCAATTGGTCGTACATTAAGTACGTTGTTACAGTATTACAGTTACGTCATGATCGTTTATATCCTGCTTTCGTGGTTCCCGAATGCCCGTGATTCTAAATTCGGACAAGTGCTCGCGATGTTGGTCGAGCCATTCCTAGCGCCCTTCCGTCGTATCATCCCGCCTATCGGGGGCATGCTGGATATCTCGCCGATTGTAGCCTTCCTCGTCTTGAACTTGGCTCAATCGGGTATCCGAGCAATCTTTTTAGTATGAGCGTATATGATCATTATCGTGGAAGCGAGCGGGAATTCGTCGACTCAGTTTTGAACTGGATCGATCATGTGGAAGCGACCTATACGTTCAAATTAACGGATTTCCTAGATCCACGTGAACAACAAATCACACAAGAACTCGTCGGTTCGAAATGCGCCCTCTTTTTTGAGGGCGGTTTCGAAGGCGCTGAACGTAAACGGGCAATCCTCGCACCAGATTATTATGAATACAACGCGGATGACTTTGACATTTCCATCTATCGCATTCATTATCCTACTAAATTCGTTGAACTTTCTCATCGTCAAGTCACCGGTACATTATTGAACGTCGGGTTGAAACGAGCCAAATTCGGCGACGTCATCATTCAGGATCAAGTACAGTTTGCCGTCGCGGACGAAGTCGCGACCTATATCGAAGCAAACGTCGAACGAGCAGGGAAGACGAAGATTCGTCTTTCGCGTGTTGAGGCGGAAGACCGTTTGAAAGTGAAGGATCAAGAGTGGGAAGAGACACTTGGGTTCGTCAGTTCACTTCGGTTTGATACGGTCGTGAGTGAAATTCTCGGCTTCTCGCGTCAAAAAGCACAGACGCTCATTAAACAAGGTGAAAGTAAGGTCAATTATAAAGTAGTGGATGATTCGAGCTTCATGCTAGAAGAAGGCGACTTACTTTCCTTGCGTGGAACAGGACGCGTCAAGTTGATTGCAATCCTCGGATCAACGAAACGTGATCGAATCAAACTACAATACGGTATTTTAAAAGGATAAGATAAATGCGGAGGAGGGATTCATCATGCCATTAACGCCACTCGATATTCATAATAAGGAGTTCACACGAAAGTTTCGCGGCTATGACGAAGATGAAGTGAACGAATTCCTAGATCAAGTCATCAAGGATTTTGAATTGTTGTTACGTGAGAACCGTCAACAACAAGAAGTCATCCAAAACATGCAAGCGCGTGTCGACTACTTCAGTTCGATGGAAGAAACGTTGAATAAATCGATCATCGTCGCACAGGAAGCGGCTGAAGAAGTCAAAGCCAGTGCTTCAAAAGAAGCGAGCTTGATCCTAAAGCAAGCAGAACGTGAAGCAGAGCAGTTGCAAGATGCGGCGCAACGCCGGGCACAACGGACAGACTTCGAAGTAGAGCAAATGCGCAAAAAAATCGAACTCTATCGTAATCGATTCAAAGTATTGATCGATGCGCAGATGGAATTATTGACGAGCCATGACTGGGATGCGTTTGATTTCTCTTCTCGTGGAGCGCTTGACGATGTTCCAGCAGTTGCGTATAATGACGACGATGTCGTATAAATAAAATCAATGACAAGGACACGTCGCATCTTGGACGGTTGACAGCGAATCGGGGGAATGGTGGAAGCCCGAGCAACGAAAAAGATGGGGTATCCCCTTGGAGTGCATGACTGAACGTTCGCTGAACAGTAAGTCATGCCGGCTCACTCCCGTTATCGAGTTCTTAAGCGGTCCTGCGTCGTCAAACTGGCGAGCGGGATTAGTAGGGTGGTACCGCGAGTTCAGCCAAGCTCGTCCCTATCTCAGGGATGAGCTTGGCTTTTTTTGTACTTTTAAAGCGAAAGGTGAGAGATAGTCAGATGGATTACAAAGAAACCTTATTGATGATGAAAACGGAGTTTTTAATGCGAGGCAACTTGCCAAAACGTGAACCAGATATGCAAGCACGATGGGAAGAGATGAATCTCTACGCTGCGGTCCAGGAAAAGAACGCTGGAAAGCCAACGTTCATCCTCCACGATGGTCCTCCGTATGCGAATGGTGACATCCACATGGGTCACGGATTAAACAAAGTCTTAAAAGACATCATCGTTCGTTATAAATCGATGAATGGCTTCCAGTCTCCGTACGTGCCTGGTTGGGACACACACGGATTACCGATCGAAACAGCACTTCAAAAAGCCGGTGTTGATCGTAAATCGATGACGGTCGCTGAATTCCGTGAATTATGTGCGAAATATGCGCTCGAACAAGTCGATCACCAACGCGAACAGTTCAAACGCCTCGGCGTTCTCGGTGACTATGACAACCCATATATCACCCTGCAACCAGAATTTGAAGCAGCTCAAATTCGTTTATTCGGGGATATGGCGAACAAAGGCTATATCTACAAAGGGAAGAAACCGGTCTATTGGTCACCGTCTTCTGAATCAGCACTCGCTGAAGCAGAAATCGAATATCAAGATAAACGGTCAGCTGCTATCTATGTCGCGTTCCAAGTCATGGACGGTAAAAACATCTTAGAGCCGACGGATCATTTCGTCATCTGGACGACGACACCATGGACGATTCCAGCGAACCTCGGAATCTCTGTCAGTGCGGAACTGACATATGCGCGGATCGAATATCAAGGAAAAGGCTATATCGTAGCGGAAACACTCGTTCCTGAAGTCATCGAAGCACTCGGATGGGAAGACGCAACAGTCGGACGTATCTTTAATGGTGCGGACTTCGAATACATGAAAGCAAAACATCCATTGTACGACCGTGAATCACTCGTCATGCTTGGCGATCACGTTACAGCGGAAGCGACAGGTGTCGTGCATACGGCTCCAGGTCACGGGGAAGATGACTTCCGTATCGGTCAAGCGTACGGTCTTGACGTTCTTTGCCCAGTCGACGATAAAGGGGTCATGACAGCAGAAGCTCCTGGATTCGAAGGCATGTTCTATGAGGATGCGAACAAAGAAATCGGTCTCGCACTCGAAGAAGCAGGCGCTCTCTTAAAACTGTCGTTCATCAAACACTCGTATCCACACGACTGGCGGACGAAAAAACCGGTCATCTTCCGGGCAACGCCACAGTGGTTCGCTTCAATCAAAGACTTCCGTGCGGAAATCCTTGATGAAATCAAAGGAGTCCAGTGGGTACCAGAGTGGGGCGAAACACGTCTCCACAACATGTTCAAAGACCGCGGCGACTGGGTCATCTCACGTCAACGTGCTTGGGGCGTTCCACTTCCAATCTTCTATGCTGAAGATGGAACGGAAATCGTCACACCAGAAACGATTGATCATATCGCGAATTTATTTGCAGCTCACGGATCAAATGTCTGGTATGAGCGCGAAGCAGTCGACTTGCTTCCTGAAGGATTCACACATCCAGCAAGCCCGAACGGTATCTTCAAAAAAGAAACGGACATCATGGATGTCTGGTTCGATTCTGGTTCATCACATGCCGGTGTCCTTGCGACACGTCCTGAATTGACACGTCCAGCGGATCTCTATCTTGAAGGATCTGACCAATATCGTGGTTGGTTCAACTCGTCGCTATCGACAGCCGTCGCAACGACAGGAAAAGCACCATACAAAGCGGTCGTCAGTCACGGATTCGTTCTGGATGGTCAAGGTCGCAAGATGTCGAAATCGATCGGTAACACGATTGCACCGATCCAAGTCATGCAACAATTCGGAGCAGAGATCCTTCGCTTGTGGGTCGCATCTGTCGATTATCAAGCTGATGTCCGGGCATCGATGGATAACTTTAAACAAGTCTCAGAATCCTATCGTAAAATCCGCAACACGGTTCGTTTCCTCCTCGGAAACTTGGATCAATTCGATCCTGCGACGCACCGCGTCGCATTTGAAGACTTACCAGAGTCAGACCGTTTCATGCGGACGAAACTGGACCAACTTGTTGGAAAAGTAAAAGCGGCTTATGATGCGTACGACTTCATGGCGGTCTATCAATTGCTCCACAACTTCTGTGTCCTTGATTTGTCGTCGTTCTACCTCGATTACACGAAAGATATCCTGTATATCGAAAAAGCAGACGCGACATCGCGTCGTGCGGTTCAGACGGTCATGTATGATACAGTCGTTGCCTTGTTGCAATTGATGGCACCAGTCTTGCCTCACACAGCAGACGAAGCATGGGAATTCGTACCAGCTGTTGAGACGAAGAGTATCTTCCTGACAGACCTTCCGGAAACGGTCGAAGTCTCAGAAGAAGGACTTGCCCTCATCGAGAAATGGAACGCGTTCCTGACGTTCCGCGATGATGTCTTAAAAGCACTCGAGGAAGCGCGTGTTGAGAAACTCGTCGGTAAGACACTCGAAGCGAAACTCTT
Organism: Exiguobacterium sp. FSL W8-0210; assembly: GCF_038006045.1. Classification (NCBI taxonomy): domain Bacteria; kingdom Bacillati; phylum Bacillota; class Bacilli; order Caryophanales; genus Exiguobacterium; species Exiguobacterium sp. FSL W8-0210. Next base: position 1,993,304 of record NZ_JBBOUK010000001.1, on the reverse strand, counting down.
GCTTGCACCGAAGGAAGAGACGAAAGCCTTGCTCGGAACAATCGATCATCTTGAGCAGTTACTCCAAGTCTCACAACTCGAATTCGTGGAAACGGCGGATAAGATGTATGAGACGACCGGCATCACGGTTCAAAAAGCTGACGGTGAAAAATGTGAACGTTGTTGGACATATTCGACGGAACTCGGACAAGATCCGGCTCATCCGACGCTTTGCCCACGTTGTACTGAAGTCGTCAATTCTTTATAATGATACAAAGGGAGGGGCGACTGCGACTTCGCAGGACGTCCCTCATTATTTTTGGATGCGGAGGACAATAGGATGTGGCTTTACTTAGGGATTGCTGCTTTACTCGTTGGAATCGACCAGTTGACGAAATGGATCGTCGTTCAAAACATGACGATCGGTCAAGCGATCACGGTCATTCCGGATTTCTTTTATCTCAACTCGTATCGAAATCGAGGCGCTGCGTGGGGAATGCTCGAAGGTAAATTCGGCTTTTTCTTCGTCGTTACAGTCGTCGTCGTCATTGGATTGATTTACTTCCTTTACAAGGAAGGCACGAAAAATAAGGTATTTGCTTGGAGCATCGCGTTATTGCTCAGTGGTGCGATCGGAAATTTCATTGATCGAATGGCACGAGGAGAAGTCGTTGATTTCTTCCACTTCTTCCCGTTCGGCTATAATTTTCCGATCTTTAATGTCGCAGACGTCTGTTTGACGTTTGGTGTCATCACGATGCTGATCAGCGTCATGTTTGAAGAACGGTTGACTAAGAAAGGAACGATGGATAAATGAATGAAGTAGAAACATGGTCCGTACAAGCGGATGGAGCGACAGGGCGCATTGATAAATGGCTCGCAGAACAAAACGATTGGTCGCGTTCGCAAGTACAGGAATGGTTGAAAGCGGGACGTGTCGAAGTCGATGGTCGTGTCGTCAAACCGAACTATAAATTATCGGGAACGGAATCGATTGTCGTTCATATCCCGGAAGCGGTGGAGCTCGAGATCTTACCGGAAGACATCCCACTTGAAGTCGTCTATGAGGACTCGGACGTCATCGTCGTCAACAAACCAAAAGGGATGGTCGTTCACCCGGCGGCAGGGCATGTCTCAGGAACGCTCGTCAACGCCTTATTACACCACTGTCAAGATCTCTCAGGCATCAATGGCGTCAAACGTCCAGGAATCGTTCACCGGATCGATAAGGATACGTCAGGTCTGTTGATGGTCGCTAAGAACGACTTAGCGCATGAGTCACTGGCGCATCAATTGAAAGAGAAGACGACGGAACGTCTCTACATTGCGCTCGTGCACGGTGAAATCCCGCACGAACTCGGAACGATCGAAGCCCCAATCGGACGCGATAAGAACGACCGTCAACGAATGACGGTAACGGATAAGAATTCAAAGTCTGCCGTGACCCATTTCCGTGTTCTTGATCGGTATGAAGGCTTTACGGTCGTTGAATGTAAACTTGAAACAGGACGGACACACCAAATCCGTGTCCATATGCGTTATATCGGTTTCCCGCTTGCGGGTGACCCGAAATATGGTCCACGCAAGACGATGAAAATGAACGGTCAAGCCTTGCATGCTGCGGTTCTCGGTTTCGAACATCCACGCACAGGTGAGTGGATGCGCTTTGAAGCACCGCTCCCAGAAGAGATGACATTTGAAATCGGTCAATTGAAAAAACTTGAATTAGAGTCTTGACGTTTTTCTAATAAAACGGTAGAGTATCACCTAGAGAGCGATGCGAGACATCCTCTACTGACACTTCGGTCGTCCGAGTGACGATCCTACCTAACTAGTATCACCTTTAATCGAGTCCGGAGAGGCTGCGAAAGGGAGAACCTACCACGATCGTGTGTAGGCATGCATACAATACGTATGCCATGATTCTGTCTTCGATGACCTTCTGCGGATTTCCGCAGAAGGTCTTTTGTATGAAAGGAGAAAACATGAAACCAGCCGTCATCTTAGATGAAGCCGCGATTGGACGTGCACTGACACGGATCGCCCATGAAATCATCGAACGTAACAAAGGAATTCATGATTTGATGATTGTCGGAATCAAGACGCGAGGCGAGACACTCGCTCGTCGACTTACGAAGCGCATCGAACAAATCGAAGGAAAACCGGTCTTACTCGGTGTCGTCGACATCTCAATGTACCGGGATGACTTGTCGAAACGAAGTTTAGAACCAGAAATCAAAGGTTCTGATCTACCGGAAGACATCACCGGGAAAATCGTCGTCCTCGTTGACGACGTGCTCTACACAGGTCGCACCGTTCGCGCCGCGATGGACGCGCTCGTCGACCACGGAAGACCAAGTATGATTCAACTCGCTGTCCTCGTCGACCGCGGACATCGGGAGTTACCAATTCGACCAGATTTCATCGGTAAGAACGTCCCGACATCCCGTGAGGAACAAGTCGTCGTCGCGCTTTCTGAAGTCGATGAAGCCGATCAAGTATTCATTAAACGCTAAAATTCAAAACCTTTAAGGTGGTCCAGAGAGACCAGGAAGGGAGTCATCCATATGGCAAAACATGCCGCAGTACTTGATGTACAAGAAGTACCTACTCACCCTCTAAACTGGCTGATGCTCAGCTTACAACACGTCTTCGCGATGTTTGGTGCGACCGTGCTCGTCCCGCTCTTAACGGGACTCAACACATCGGTCGCGCTCGTCGCAAGCGGAGTCGGCACACTGATTTTCCTCGCCGTCACCCGCTTCAAAGTACCCACATATCTTGGTTCAAGTTTTGCCTACATCGCCCCGATCATTGCCGTCAGTGAACGGTGGGGTGTCGAGGATGCCTTAATCGGCGGAATGGTCGCTGGACTCGTCTACGGACTTGTCTCACTCCTCATCCGCTACACGGGAGCTGCTTGGTTGCTTCGCTTACTCCCACCGGTCGTCATCGGACCGGTCATCATGGTCATCGGTTTATCGCTCGCCCCGACCGCTGTCAACATGGCGATGAACGGAGCGGATGGTAAGTACAACGGACTGTACTTCCTCGTCGCGATGGTCACACTCGGCGTCACACTCCTTGCGATGACGTACTTAAAAGGAATGTGGAGCACGATTCCGATCCTGTTCGGGATCACGATTGGTTATCTCGTTGCGGCATCAGTCGGAATCATTGACTTCACACCACTTCAACAAGCCACGTTGTTCCACGTGCCGGACTTCACGATTCCGTTCTTGAATTACACACCATCGTGGAATACAGCCGCCTTGCTTCTGATCGTTCCCGTGACGCTCGTCACACTGACGGAGCATATCGGCGAACAAAAAGTGACATCACGGATCATCGGGCGCGAGACGCTCCTCGATCCAGGGATGCACCGGACCGTACTGGGTGACGGGATTGCGAAGACAGTCGCGTCGATGCTTGGCGGACCACCGGTTACGACGTATGGTGAGAACAACGGTGTCATGTCAATCACACGTGTCTACAGTGTCTATGTCCTCGGTGGCGCGGCGGTTCTTGCGATTAGCTTCGGATTCCTCGGATATGTCGAAGGGTTCATCAAGACGATTCCGACACCGGTCATGGGTGGGATCAGTATCCTCCTATTTGGAGTCATCGCGTCGAATGGTCTCCGGACGCTGACGGAAAGTAAGATCGATCTTGCCGATAAACGGAACTTGACGATTACAGCCGTCATTCTCGTCACAGGTATCGGAGGCGCGGCGCTTAAAATCGGCAACTTCTCTCTCGAAGGAATGGCACTAGCGACGATTCTTGGAATCATCCTGAATCTAGTTCTTCCGAAAATGACAGAGCAGGTCGAAGAAACAACGGAAACCTCTACAACTCAATCGGTAGCTAACAACTTTTAAGACGTTCCGAGAGAACGATAAAGTGAAGGCCATGAAAAGATGCAGGGAATCACTCTGCCTTCTTTCGGCGCACCTTCACTTAGAAGGTGCGCCTTTTTCATGACCTGAAGAGGAGTGAGTGATATGATGACGATCCTAAAAAACCGGCATTTCGTCAACCTAGAAATTTTATCCACGACAGAAATTAATTCTTTGATTGAACGCAGTCTCGCTTTTAAACGAGGCGAGCCAGCGCCAGATTATTCCGATAAGACGCTTGTCAATCTGTTCTTTGAAAACTCGACTCGGACACGCTCTTCCTTTGAGATGGCAGAGCATCGTCTGAACATGCATCTACTGCCGTTCGAAACGGCGACTTCCTCCGTGCAAAAAGGAGAAACGTTACGCGATACATGCAAGACACTCGAAGCAATCGGCGCAGATGCTTTGGTCATTCGCCACGGAGCAACCGGATATTACGAAGAACTGATGCAGACACTCGATATTCCGATCATCAATGCGGGAGACGGGAGCGGTCAACATCCGTCCCAGTCCTTACTCGATTTGATGACGATGGTCGAAACGTACGGAACGGTCGAAGGAAAAGTCGTCGTCATCTGTGGGGACTTGCAACATAGTCGCGTCGCCCGATCGAACGCGGACATCTTAAAGCGACTCGGTGCCATCGTTTATGGATCAGGACCTATTGAGTGGTACGACCCTGCGATGGGCATACCGTATCTTCCGATGGATGAAGCAGTCGAGCAGTGCGACATCTTGATGTTACTGCGTGTCCAGCACGAACGGCATGACGGGACGACACGATTTGATCCAGCAGTCTACCACACAACACACGGATTGACACATGAGCGGATGAACCGTCTGAAGCATTCCGCGATCGTGCTTCATCCGGCACCGGTCAATCGGGGAGTCGAGATTGCCGACGAACTGGTCGAACATCCGCAATCGCGGATCTTTGAACAGATGAAAAATGGTGTCTTTGCACGGATGGCGATTCTGGAATGGTGCTTTTCAACGAAATCAATCAAAGGAGACGATGCAGATGACAACACGAATTGAGAATGCGAGATGGTACGAGGCGGGACAAGTTCGAACTGGAGATATTCGGATTGAAGCCGGGAAAATCACGGATTTAGCAGCAACACCGCAAGCGAATGAAACGGTCATTGATGCGTCCGGCTTATTCGTTGCACCAGGATTCGTCGACATCCATGTCCACCTGCGGGAACCGGGTGGCGAACATAAGGAGACGATTGCGACCGGCACGGCAGCGGCGGCAGCGGGTGGATTCACGACGATTTGTCCGATGCCGAACACGCGCCCCGTACCAGACGATCGTCAAACACTCGATGCTTTGTTCCAAAAGATTGAAGAGACGGCGTCCGTCCGGGTTTTGCCTTACGCGGCGATTTCAAAAAATCAACTCGGACAAGAACTCGTCGCGTTCGACCAATTAATAGATGCCGTCGCGTTCACGGATGACGGTGTCGGCGTCCAGACGGCAGCAGTCATGCGGACAGCGATGCAACAAGCGGCACGGCTCGGGAAAACGATCGTTGCCCACTGTGAAGATGATTCGTTAAAAGCAGGATGTGTGCACGAGGGAAACTACAGTCGACGAGAAGGACTACAAGGTATTCCGTCGCTTGCTGAGAGTATCCACATCGCACGTGATGTTCTGATTGCAGAAGAGACTGGCTGTCATTATCACGTCTGTCATGTCTCGACGAAAGAATCGGTCCGTGTCATCCGTGACGCGAAACGAGCAGGGATCCGGGTGACGGCAGAAGTCACACCGCACCATCTGGTGTTGATCGATGAAGACATACCGAATCAGGACCCGAACTTTAAAATGAATCCTCCCTTACGAAGTGAAGCAGATCGCCAAGCATTGCTCGAGGGGTTAGCGGACGGAACGATTGATTGCATCGCGACCGATCACGCTCCCCATGCGGCAGAAGAGAAGGCACTCGGTATCGAACGCGCCCCGTTCGGCATCACAGGGTTCGAGACGGCCTTCCCACTCCTCTATACGAAGCTTGTTGCTGAAGGAGAGATGGCACTTGAGACACTGATTCGGAATTTGACGGACAAGGCAGCAGCCATCTTTGAACTTCCTTACGGGAGACTCGAAGTGGGGGCGGAAGCAGATCTGGTTTTGCTTGATCTAGAAACGGAGCGTATCGTATCACCGGAACGATTCCGCTCAAAAGGTAAGAACACACCGTTCGCAGGAGAACGGTTAAAAGGATTCCCGGTCATGACGCTCGTCAAGGGAGAAATCGTATTCAAGGAGGACACAGCACATGCGTAAACGGACACTGATACTAGAAGATGGGATGACGTTTGAAGGAACGGCGTTTGGCTCAGATACGACAACAACAGGAGAGGTCGTCTTCCAGACCGGAATGACAGGGTATCAAGAAATGTTATCGGATCCATCTTACTGCGATCAGATGATCGTGTTGACGAACCCGTTAATCGGAAACTACGGGATTAACCGAGAAGATTATGAGACAACGCGTCCGCTCGCTAAAGCACTGATCGTCCGTGAACATTGTCAGACGCCGTCGAATTTCCGGAGTGAGATGTCACTCGATGCGGCACTTCAGGATCTTGATATTCCAGGATTAAGTGGAATCGATACGCGTCAATTGACACGGCACATCCGTTCGAAAGGTGTCATGCGTGGACGACTCGTTGACGGTGAGTTCGATTTAGCAGCAGAACTGGTTCATCTTCAAAACGCACCTATCGAGACGGATCAAGTCAAGCGGGCCTCAACGGAACGAGCGTACATCATTCCAGGTGCTGGACCGCGGATCGTTCTCGTCGATTTCGGTGCGAAGCTCGGAATCGTCCGCGAACTCGTCAAACGCGGCTGTGAAGTCGTCGTCGTGCCCTACGATGTCAATGCAACGGAAGTCTTACGCTATCGTCCGGACGGTGTAATGCTATCGAACGGACCAGGGAATCCAAAGGATGTCCCAACGGCGATTCCGTTGATTCAAGAATTGACGGGAAAAGTCGTCATCTTCGGCATCTGTCTCGGTCATCAGTTGATTGCACTAGCGCACGGGGCGGATACGTTCAAGCTCCCATTCGGTCACCGAGGGGCGAATCATCCAGTCCAAGATATCCGGACAGGTCGCGTCGATATCACGTCGCAAAACCACGGGTATGCCGTCGACGAACAGTCATTACGCGATACCGTGCTTGAAGTGACGCATCTTGCGATCAATGACGGAACGGTCGAAGGCATCCGTCATACGACAGCAGCGGTCTTCTCCGTCCAATACCATCCGGAAGCATCACCTGGTCCGATGGATGCGAACGGTCTATTCCAACAGTTTTTAGAAGAAATCACGAAACAACAGGAGGTCTCTCATGCCTAAACGTCAAGATATCCAGAAAATTCTCGTTATCGGGTCCGGTCCTATCGTGATCGGACAAGCAGCTGAATTCGACTACGCTGGAACACAAGCGTGTCAAGCCTTGAAGGAAGAAGGATATGAAGTCATCCTCGTCAACTCGAACCCTGCAACGATCATGACGGATCCAACGGTCGCTGATCGTGTCTACATCGAGCCCCTCCAAGCAGAGTTCGTCTCACGGATCATCCGCAAGGAACGTCCGGATGCCTTGCTTGCGACACTCGGAGGTCAAACGGGTCTGAACTTGGCTGTCGAACTGGATCGTCTCGGTGTCCTTGCTGAGTATGGTGTCGAGTTACTCGGTACGAAATTGTCAGCAATCGAAGAGGCAGAAGATCGTGATTTGTTCCGTCAACTGATGTTTAAACGCGGGCATGGTGTGCCGGACAGTGAAATCGTGCATACGCTTGAAGAGGCACAACAATTCCGGCAACAGATCGGTTTACCGATCATCATCCGTCCGGCGTATACGCTTGGAGGAACAGGCGGTGGAATCGCCAACACACCAGAAGAGTTCACGCGAATCGTCGAAGGGGGACTCAAGGCAAGTCCGGCAACACAAGTACTTCTAGAAAAATCGATTGCCGGGATGAAGGAAGTCGAGTTCGAAGTCATGCGCGATGCGACGAATCAGGCGATCATCGTCTGTGCGATGGAAAACTTCGATCCCGTCGGTGTTCATACTGGAGACTCAATCGTCTTCGCTCCGACACAAACGCTATCGGATCGCGATTATCAATTGCTACGAAACGTCTCGCTCGATATCATTCGTGCACTCGGGATTGAGGGTGGATGTAACATCCAGTTCGCACTGGATCCGACGAGCTTCGACTACTATGTCATCGAAGTCAATCCACGTGTCTCACGCTCGTCTGCACTCGCGTCAAAAGCAACGGGTTACCCAATCGCAAAACTGGCTGCGAAAATTGCCGTCGGGTATGCCTTATCCGAATTAAAGAACCCGATCACCGAGACAAGTTTTGCTTCCTTCGAACCGGCACTCGATTATGTCGTCGCCAAGATTCCGCGCTGGCCGTTCGATAAATTCGAAACGGCAGACCGGACACTCGGCACACAGATGAAAGCAACTGGTGAGGTCATGGCAATGGGACGGACGATGGAAGAGGCCTTACTAAAAGCCGTTCGTTCACTCGAGATTGGTACAGCGGATCTGTATATGCCACGCTTCATCGAAATGGCAGATGATGCCTTACAACAAGCGATTCGCCAAGCGACGGACGATCGACTCTTCGCCTTGTACGCGGGCTTCGTCCGCGGTTACAGCGTCGAACAGATTCATGACTGGACGGCGATTGATCGCCTGTTCCTCGAGAAGTTGCACCATATTTGGCAGCTCGAGCAATCGGTCGCAGCTGGTTTGACACCTGAACTACTCCTGCATGTGAAGCGGTATGGATTCAGTGACCCGATGCTCGCCCGGATCACCGGACAAACGGAAACGGAGATTCGCCGGATGCGTGAAGCACAAGCGATTCACCCGGTCTATAAGATGGTCGATACGTGTGCGGCAGAGTTCGCGTCCGACACGCCGTACTACTACGGGACATACGAACGCGAAAATGAAGCGATCGCGACGAACCGTTCTTCGATTCTCGTCCTAGGATCGGGACCGATCCGGATTGGTCAAGGCGTTGAGTTCGATTATGCGACAGTCCATTCGATTCAGGCGATTCGTCAAGCTGGCTACGAAGCAATCATCGTCAACAACAATCCAGAAACGGTGTCGACCGACTTCTCGATCTCCGATCGGCTTTACTTTGAACCACTGACAACGGAGGATGTCCTTGAAGTCATCCGAAATGAACGTCCGCTCGGTGTCATCGTCCAGTTCGGTGGACAGACAGCGATCAACTTAGCCGAGTCATTAGCAGCAGAAGGTGTAAAAATCCTCGGGACATCGCTTGAGGATCTCGACCGGGCTGAGGACCGAAAACAGTTCGAAGCAGCATTGACGGCGCTCGACATTCCACAGCCACCAGGTAAAACGGCCGTGACAGTCGAAGAAGCGGTCACGGCAGCAGCGTCACTCGGTTACCCGGTTCTCGTTCGTCCATCGTACGTCCTCGGCGGTCGGGCAATGGAAATCGTCTATGCTCAAGAAGAACTCGAACATTATATGAAACACGCCGTCATCGCCTCACCGGAACGACCGGTCCTCGTTGACCGCTATCTGACAGGAATCGAACTCGAGGTCGACGCAATCTGCGACGGAACGGATGTCGTCATTCCAGGCATCATGGAGCACATCGAACGTGCCGGTGTTCACTCGGGTGACTCGATTGGTGTCTATCCGCCACAACGTGTCTCCCAAGACATCAAGGACCGGATCGTCGACTACACGACACGGATTGCGAAAGCATTCGGCATCAAAGGCTTACTCAACATCCAGTTCGTCTACGCGGACGGCGCTCTCTATGTCCTTGAAGTCAATCCGCGTGCTAGCCGGACGGTGCCATTCATCTCGAAAGTAACGGGACTTCCGGTCGCGCGTCTCGCAACGGACATCATTCTCGGTGAGACACTCGCTTCTTATGGATTAACAAGTGGTGTCCTACCGGAAGAACCACTCGTCTCTGTCAAAGTACCGGTCTTCTCATTTGCGAAGCTTAAAGAAGTTGATCCGACACTCGGACCGGAGATGAAATCAACCGGTGAAGTCATCGGAACGGACCGGACGCTCGAAAAAGCGCTCTATAAAGGGTTGCTCGCATCAGGGATGGCGATTCCAGAGCACGGTCGTGTCCTCTTGACAGTCGCAGATCCAGATAAAGCAGAAATGACGGATCTCGCACGTCGCTTTGCCTCACTTGGATTCACGTTACTTGCAACGGAAGGAACGGCAGCGTACTTGACGGAGCAAGGATTACCGGTCCAGACGGTCGGCAAAATCGACTCGTCTTCCGAATCGATGCTCGACGTGATTGAAAAAGGGGAGATCGAATATGTCATCAATACGATGAGTCGGGACTCGCAAGTCACGAAAGATGGCTTCATCATTCGCCGGGCAGCAGCCGAGAATCAGGTCGTCTGTCTGACATCACTCGATACGGCGGAAGCAATTCTACGTGTCATCGAAAGTCGCTCGTTTGAAGCCAGTGCAATCCAAGCCTTCACACATGAAAAGAAAGTGGTGATCCAATGAAGCAACTCTTGACGGTCGTCTCTCGACGAACGGTAGCTCAAGGTGCGACAGAACTCGTCTGTCGCTTTGAGCAACCTCAGATCATCGCGCCAGGGCGATTCATGCATCTTCGCGTCGGGCCACTCTTACGCCGACCGATCTCGATTGCCCGGGTCGATCATGACTTGATCACGTTTCTCTTTAAAGAAATCGGACAAGGAACAGCAGAACTGGCCTCTTTGCGTCCGAATGATACGATCGATGCCCTCGGACCGCTTGGAAACGGGTTTCCGATTGCTGCTATCCATCCAACTCAACGCGTCGTCCTCGTTGGTGGGGGGATCGGTGTCCCACCGCTGTATGAGACGATGCGCCAACTTGTCGCCCGGGGCGTGACATGTGAAGCGATTCTAGGATTCGATACGGCAACAAGCGTTTTTTACGAAGCGGAATTCCAAGCACTCGGTAAGACGACGGTCACGACCGTCGATGGAACGCATGGCACGACAGGATTCGTCACGGCAGCCTTACGTCCGGAAAGCTACGACGTCCTACTCGCCTGCGGACCGGAACCGATGTTGCGAACGTTACAGCAACAACCGATCGAACATAAGTATCTGTCGATCGAAAACCGAATGGGGTGCGGTATCGGAGCGTGCTTTGCCTGTGTCTGTAAAACACCGACCGGCGGGTACGTTAAGACATGTTCCGATGGTCCAGTCTTTCGGGCAGAGGAGGTCGTATTATGAGAGAACGATTGCGTGTCGAGTTGCCGGGACTCTCTTTAAAAAATCCGATCATGCCAGCATCCGGATGTTTTGGATTCGGTGAGGAATATGCGAAGTTGTATGATTTATCAGAGCTTGGGGCGATCATGATTAAAGCAGCGACGGGTGAAGAACGCTACGGAAACCCGACGCCACGTGTCGCAGAGAGTGGCATGGGGATGTTGAATGCAATCGGTCTCCAAAATCCGGGTGTCGATGGCATCTTAACGAATAAATTGCCATTCCTAGAGACGTTCGATACGGCGATCATCGCCAATGTCGCAGGTTCGACACCGGAAGAATATGAGTTCGTCGCGGAGAAAATGAGTCGGCATCCAGGCATTCATGCACTGGAATTAAACATTTCCTGTCCGAACGTCAAATCGGGGGGGATTCAATTCGGAACGGATTCGTTGCTTGCCGCTGAGTTGACCCGACGTGTCAAACGAGTCTCGACTAAACCGGTCTACGTCAAACTATCACCGAACGTCACCTCGATCGTCGAGATGGCGCGTGCCGTCGAAGCCGCTGGTGCAGATGGTCTGACGATGATCAATACACTGGTTGGGATGCGAATCGATGTCCGGACGGGACAGCCAATCCTTGCGAACCGTATCGGTGGATTATCGGGTCCGTCAATCAAACCAGTCGCGATTCGGATGATTCATGATGTCGCGCAAGTCGTTTCGATCCCGATCATCGGTATGGGTGGCGTGATGGAGGTCGATGACGTCCTCGAAATGATTTACGCCGGGGCTTCGGCTGTTGCCGTTGGTACCGCAAACTTCGTCAATCCATACATCTGTCAAGAATTGATTCAGCAGTTACCAGAACGGATGGACGAACTTGGCATCGATCATATTTTAGACATCAGGGGGAAAGCATATGAATCAACTTTACATCGCGCTTGATTTTCCGACCGAAGCAGAAGTCTTTTCGTTTCTCGAACGGTTCGAAGAGACACGACCTGCCGTGAAAATCGGGATGGAATTGTTTTATGCAGCAGGCGGAACTTTCGTCCGAAAACTCGTCGAGCGTGGACACGCGGTATTCCTCGATGTCAAAGTCCACGACATTCCAGAAACGGCACGCCGGACGATGCGCATCATCGGACAATTAGGCGTCGAACTGACGAACGTCCATGTTGCTGGTGGAAAAGAGATGATGATCGCTGCGCGAGAAGGACTGCGTGAGACGAACGCTGAGACACAACTGATTGGCGTGACTCAGTTGACATCGACGGATGAAGCGATGTTACGCGATTTAAAGATTGAAGGAGCGATGCCGGCAGTCGTTCGTGAATATGCGCAACTCGCAGAAGCAGCAGGACTAGATGGTATCGTCTGTTCAGCACTCGATCTTCCGGAACTAGTTTCAGCTTGTCGGACGAATTTTCGGTTCGTCACACCCGGCATTCGTCCGACGAACAGTCAAGCGGATGATCAAAAGCGGGTCGCGACCGTTCTTGACGCTCGTCAAAATGGAGCGACGGATTTAGTGATCGGTCGTCCGATTACGCGTGTAGAACATCCAGAACAGATCTATCTGATGTTACTTGAACAATGGAAGGGGCAATTCTCATGGTAAATCCAATCGCTAGTGCGTTACTCCGTATTGAAGCCGTCACCTTATCGCCAAACGATCCATACACATGGGCAAGTGGACTTCGTTCACCGATTTATTGTGATAATCGTTTGACGCTCTCGTACCCAGAAGTTCGTTCCTTGATTGCAGATGCACTCGCTGAGAAAGTGAAGGGACTTGCAGTCGATGTGATTGCTGGAACTGCGACGGCAGGTATTCCACACGCAGCATTCGTCGCGGAACGACTAGGATTACCGATGGTCTACGTACGTAGTGGCAACAAGAAACACGGTAAAGGGAATCAAATCGAAGGTGTCATTCAACCTGGACAACGTGTCGTCGTCATCGAAGACTTATTATCGACGGGGATGTCAGCAATCGAAGCGGCGGAAGCTCTGCAAGCGAAGGGAGCAAATGTCATTCGCATTCAAGCGATCTTCTCGTACGGGATGGAGCGCTTGTCAAACAATCTCCGCGACGCAAAGATCGAAGCGGATGCATTACTGACGTTCGAAGCGTTACTCGAAACCGCACAACAACAAGGCGATATTACTATAGAAGAGCAAAAACAGTTGGCGGATTGGTCGAAAGATCCAGTCGCTTGGAGCGAACGTTTTACAGCGAACGCCTAAAATCGATAGATTCCGTCGGACGCCCTACGATTTCTAGTGAATGTTTTGGTACACTAGAAAAATAAAGGAGGTCGTCGACTATGGTGACGCATTATCGTGATTATGAACAGTTCAAAAAGGTCGTCCTCCCGTTTTTGCTTGAACGTCCGGATACCCATCAGTTGATTCTTGGCATATTAGAACGTGGGGATGAACCGCTCTTGATGGCAACGGCACAAGAAGGCGATCATCGTCTCGTCATATTGCAAACGATACCGGAGCAAGCCATCGTCGCAGGGGATGTGTTCTCGCAAGAAGGAATCCGAAAGCTTGCGCGAATTCTGGATAGTCCAGGATTCGTCGGAGAACAGGCTATCTTAGCGCCGCTGTTACTCCCACATTCCATGTATGAGGTACATATGGAACAGGGGATGTATGCATTGACGAAGGTCGAGATGCCGCAGGTTCCGAAAAATGTCGTCTTCCGACCGATTTCGGACGATGAAAGACAACAAGCCTTAGCGTTTGCGTCCGGATTTTTATATGAAGTTGAAACGCGACCTTCTGAGCGACAGCTTACGCAACTCCATCAGTCGATGACGCGACACATCCACCAAAGAAGCTTGATCGGACTGTTTCGTGAAGATGTGCTTGTCGCGATGGCAGCAGCGACGCGTCCGACGCAAACTGGGATTACGATTTCTTACGTCTATACGCCGAAAGAACTGCGTGGAAATGGGTATGCCTCTTATCTTGTCGCCAAACTATCTGAACATCTACTACAGTCTTATCCGGTCGTGACGCTCTACACTGATTGGTCGAACCAGACAGCGAATAAGATCTATCAGCATGTCGGTTTCGAGTTAGTCGGACGATCCTTACATATCAAGAAACAAGACCGCTACCGGTAAGTATCGAGTTTCTTATTTCGATGTCTAGACATTGATATGCACAACAACAGCCGATCATCCTGTTATCTAAGGACGATCGGCTGTTTCATGTCAAATTGAGAAATCAATTGAATGTAGCGATGATTTTACCACGGACGTGGCGTTCAGATAGACGTTGCAATCCTTTGACGATGTCTGCTGCTGGAATCTCTTCTGTAACGAGTGGATCGAGTTCTTTTGCTGCGACGAATTTTAATAACTCGCTTGCCATATAACCGAGATTTCGGATGGCACGGTCATCTTCGCTTGCATAAGCAGCCGCGAGTGCCACTTCATGGATCGAAGGGGAGAGCGTGAACGGCTTAACGACCGACTGATCGGGACCACCGGCGATGAAGGCAAGTTGCCCCGAGAAGGCAAGACGTCCGAGATCAGCTGTTGCTTCATCTCGACCCACCGTATTAAAAATCAAGTCAGCGCCGCGACCGTTCGTCCAATCGCGGATGACATCCGTGACATTTTCTTTTTTGTAGTCGATGGCAAGATCGGCACCGAGTCGCTTGACCCACTCATGATTTTCCGTCGAAGCAGTCGTCGCGACCTTAAGACCAAGGCGTTTTGCGAGTTGAATGCCGATGCCACCAACACCACCTGCACCAGCATGGATAAGGATCGTTTCTTTCCCTGTCGTGTTCATCTTCTGAACGATGGCTTCATAGGCAGTCATGCCTGCGCAAAGAATCGCAGCGGCTTCAGCGAATGAGATGTCTTCCGGAATCAGGGCGAGGGCACGTGTATCGACGAGGGCATATTCAGCAAAAGCACCATCGCGTTGCAGGTTCGTATGAATCGCTACACGATCGCCGATTTTCACTTCTGCGCCGGGTCCGATTTGTTCGACGACACCAGCTAAATCGACGCCTGGAATATGCGGGAACGTCCAAGCTGGATTGTTGGTCGCCTTATAGTCGACGGGATTCAGCGCGACGGTTTTGACACGAATCAAGGCTTGACCTTCTCCTGGCGTCGGTGTTTCGACCTCTTCGAATGTCCATTGATCAATGGCTGTACCTGAGTGATTTAACCATGCTTTCATGTTTAATACGCTCCTTCCGAATAGGTGAGTTCATACGAGTGAGAGTAGATTTCGACGAGGTTACCGAATGGATCCTCACAGTAGACCATTCGATACGGCTTGTCTCCCGGATAGTATTCGCGGATCGGCATCCGTTGTTTGCCGCCGTGGGCGACGATTTTTTCGACGAGTCCTTCGACGTCTGGATCTTGGATCGCATAATGGAAGATGCCTGTTTTCCAGAATTCGAAGTTATTTTCGGGTTGTTCATTGTTCGGGAACTCGAACAACTCGATTCCGATGCGGTCACCTGTCGCCATGTGAGCAATCCGGAACTTGTTCCATCCTGCACCAAAGACATCCGTACACATGACACCGATGGCAGAGTCATCTTCGAGGACATCAGATGGTTCCATGATGATATACCAACCCATCACCTCTTGATAAAAACGGACGGCTTCGTCGAGATTCGGTACAGAAAGACCGATGTGCGAAAAATTACGTGGATACGTTATGCTTAACACTCCTTTTGCAAAATGATTTACGCATACTCTAACTTACGCTACACTCGATTGCATAGTACGCACTTTGAAGTAACTACTCTGGAGGAGAGAACAACATGTCGACAGAACAATTTCCGGTCAATCGGGCGCTCGCCATCATCGGCGGAAAATGGCGTCCACAATTATATTGCACGTTAGAGAACGGTCCGAAACGTTTTTTAGAGTTACAACGTGCCATTCCCGGAATTTCTCGGAAAGTCTTGACGGATCAATTAAAAGAACTCGAACGTCTCGGAATGATGAACGGATTGAGTATGATGAAGCCGTCTTACATGTCGAATACAAATTGACAGAAGCGGCATTTACACTGCAACCAGCCATGAAAGGTTTATGCGCATGGGGGGAAGGGAATCAATTATCCGAATCCTAATCGAGAGGCAGTGAATTAGATGAAGCTAACTTATCATGGACAGTCAACAGTAACGATTGAAACGAATGGTCACCATCTCGTCATCGATCCATTCTTTAGTGGTAATGAAAAAGCGACGACGAATCCAGATGACGTCAAGGCAGATTTTATTTTGTTAACCCATGCCCATGCCGATCATATGCTGGATGCAGAGCGTATCGCGAAAGCCACGGGAGCAACAATCATTGCTACGCACGAACTGGCGACGTATCTGAGTTTCAAAGGCCTCAACGTTCATCCGATGAATCTCGGCGGACAGTTTGAATTCCCGTTTGGTAAAGTGAAGATGACACAGGCATTCCATTCATCAAGTATCATCGATGAGGAAAAACAGACGATTACGTACATGGGGATGCCGGCTGGATTCTTGCTGACGATCGAAGGAAAGGAAATCTATCATGCAGGCGATACGGCACTGTTCGGGGATTTAGCCCTTTATGGCGCTCATCACGAAATCGATTTAGCCTTCTTACCGATCGGTGATAACTTCACGATGGGTCCGGATGATGCGTTGATCGCTGCAGATATGTTGCAAGCGAAAGCCGTCGTACCAATCCACTACGATACATTTGATTTAATCAAACAAGATGCGAACGCATTCTGTGAAAAGATTGAAGCGCAAGGTCAAACGGGTCATCCACTCGCGATTGGCGAGTCACTCGAATTATAATCCGTTCTTAAGCAAAGGAGAGGAAACGTCAATGTTCCTCTCCTTTTTGTCGATTATTGTTCTGGAATGTCAGTGGTTCATCCGATGACGCTTCCTTCTTCCGCCCGATGGCGAAACGGTGAACTTCTTCTATGATAAGAAGGGGGCTGTTGACAGCCGATTCAGATATTCGGAATAATGGTAGACATGAGATGGAGGGGCTGACATGGAAGAGCATAACAGTAGGAGTGTGCGGAAACGAAAACAATCGTCGTTCACACGCTTAAAAAATAAACAAAAACAAAAGATGGATGCACGGTTGAACCGGATTGGAGAAAAAGGACCAGTGAAGCGACCGCTTTATTTATACGGTGGTGTCATTCTCGGACTTGTCGTCATCTATTCAATCACATTGCTCGTCTCAACGGAATTGTTATCACGAGGCGAAACATTCAAAACGACGAATCGCTATAAATCTCTCGCCATCGAGGCGCCGCACGCAACGGTACAATTCATTCGAAGCACAGATGGAAACGTCCAAATCAAGCTCGTCGATAGTGCGTCGAGTGGCAAACGACTGAAAATCAGTACATCGACGAATACGGTGACGGTGACAGGACGAGATGGTTGGCTATCTCGACTTGGCAATCGTCCGAGCGAAAAAACAGCAGACTATACGATTCAAGTGGGACTACCAAGTTATATGAACCGTGTCGATGTCGAGGCTGGAACACTTAAAGGAATGGGCATCTACGCAAAAACGATCGAGATGGACGGAGAAGCGATGAGTCTCGATAAAGTAAAAGGTGATGAGATTACACTGAATGCTACACGTGCGATTTCCGTCAAGGAAATGGACGCCGTCCATGCGCAGGTGACAGGCGAGAGTGTCTCACTGGCAGACTATATGGCGAAATTGAGTCTTGATGTCACGACGATTGACGGCGCGACGAAGCTAAAACCAGATAAATCAGCCGGTACGATTACGATTGACACGGGAGGCGATATTAAAGCCTCTGACCGATATACGAAACAAAAGAATAAGGATGAGACGATTTATGAACTGTCGAAACAAGAAAAACCGGAAGTGACAGTCAATAGTGAAGTCGGGCAGGTGACGCTCGAGTGAAATTAAAGTTTCGGATTGGACTTCGAACGATCAAGACCGGTATCGCGGTAGCTCTTGCACTCAGCATCTCTTGGTATGTATTCGGTATTTATTCAGGAATGGGGGCTGTCGCAGCCATCGTTGCGATGCAACCGACGATCCATCGTTCATTTAAAATCGTCTTCAATCGAATTTTCGGAACGGTACTCGGACTGATGTGTGGACTCGCCATCGTTGCGACACTTGGTGCCAATCCACTGACGATCGGACTCGCCGTCGTCGTCTCGCTCGTCCTCAATTCGATGATTGGACGAACGGATATGTCGACGTTCGCTGCTTTTGCGATCGTCTTGATGTTCGAGAGCCCGACCGCTGACTACGTCCACTATGCCTTATCACGGTCGTTGTTGACTGTCGTTGGGGTATTATCTGCCGTCCTCGTCAATTACATCGTCTTCCCGCCACATTATGAAGACCGCTTACTGTTACTCGTCAAAAAAACGACGCAACAGTTGATGGAAGATTGGCGAAGCCTTGTGCAAGATGATGGACGCTTGCTGACTGTCCGTAAACAAATCCTCAAACATGAGGAAATGATGTTGATGCTTCAAGAGGATCAAAAATATCCACTAGTGGCGAGCGGTCAAAGTGAAGCGTTCATTCGACTGAAGGAGCTTGTTGATCTTGAAGACAAGTTGCTCGTCTTGCTTGAAAGCATTGCTAGTCACCGGGATATCCCGATGACAGAAGAACAAGAAAAGACGCTCGGTCAGGAAATTGATTTCTTACTCAGCCATCATTACGATGTCATCTTCTCCCACGAACGAAAACAAGCGATGTTCTCATTCGATCAAGAATTAAGCGAGGCGAAGGATATCATCCATGGGCATTTGCTCGATTACCGGGAACAGTTAGAAAAAATGAAGTGAAGATGAAAAAGCGCTGTTTCTCCTAAATGTCACTTAGGAGAAACAGCGCTTTTTTGTGTAGCATCATTGACGTAAGGATTGGACGACATCTGGATCAGGTGTGACGTAAAGAGTCGTTTGATCCGTGTAGATGACGAATCCGGGCTTTGCACCACTCGGTTTTTTGACATAACGTAGTTCCGTGAAGTCGACCGGAACTTGGCTCGACTCACGTGCTTTCGAGAAATAAGCCGCGACAATCGCTGCTTCCTTCAACGTCGTCTCGTCCGGTGCATCACTTTGAATGATGACGTGTGATCCCGGGATATCCTTCGTGTGTAACCACGTATCGGACCTGCGTCCGAACTTGAACGTCGCGTAATCATTTTGTTTATTGTTCTTTCCGACGAAGAATGGAAGACCAGTCGAAGAACGGTATTCTTCGAGTTGTGGGAGCTGCGGTTTCTTTTTCTTCTTTTGTCGTTCGCGCAGATAACCTTCTTCGACGAGTTCCTCGCGCATTTCCCGGATGTCTTCCGGGGATGCGACATCGAGTTGCGCAAGTAAGCCTTCGAAGTACGCAATCTCAGCTTGGTTCTTCTCGAGCTGACGCGCGACTTCGACTTTGGCGGTTTTTAATTTGTTATACCGTTTGTAATAACGTTGCGCGTTCTCATTCGGCGAGAAACGAGGATCAAGCGTGATCGTGATCTCAGCACCATCTGGATCATAGTAATCGACGACGGTCGCTTCCTTCATCCCGCGTTCGAGCTGATAAAGATAGGTCGTCAGCAGTTCCCCTTTATGTTTCCATTCATCCATCCGTAACGTCGCTTCTAAATCTTTTTCGAGTTTTGAGCGCTTTAAGATATTCTTATCGTACTCGCTCTTGATGAACCGTTCGAGATCGGCTGCTTGTTGTTTGACGCGATCGCGGTTTGCTTTTTGATGGAAGAAGGCGTCGAGGACTTGACCACTCGTCTCGAACGTCTTCTCGTCGATGATGGATCCTTCCGTTAGCCGGACCGGTGCGAAGCGTTCCTTACCACCTTCCATCCGTTGCAACACATAAGGACCATCGAGTTCCTTCAGGACATCTTGAAAGGCAGATGCAAGATTCGTCCGGTTAGCAAGACCTGCCCGTGTGACGACTTCCTTTGCGATTTGCGGAGATAGACCACTGAAGAGACCAAGTAACTGTCGATCGAGTTTCCCAGCGTTCCAGTCGATTCGGTGAAGGGTCTTTTCGATATCTCCCGTAAGCGGATCAACTTTATCCTGTGCCGGCGGAAGCTGGTATGTCATCCCTGGCATGATCGTCCGGAAGGTATTTTGACTGAGTGGTAAGTGTTTGATCGCATCGAGGATCTTATCTTGTCCATCGGTCAAAATGATGTTCGAGTGACGTCCCATCAACTCGACATAGATTTTTTTCGCTTCCTCATCACCGAGTTCGTTCCGGGAGCGGACGCGCAAGACGATGATTCGGTCACGTTCGAGTTGTTCAATTGATTCGATGAACCCACCTTCGACATGTTTGCGGAGCATCATACAGAAGAGTGGGGGTTCACTCGGGTTGCTGACCGCTTCCGACGTAATGTGCATCCGTGCATACATGGCATTCGCAGAGGCGAGCAACAATACGTTTTTTCGCTCGGCCCGGACCTGGAATACTAAATCCAATGTATACGGTTGGTATACCTTATTGATCCGTCCTCCGACGAGCGGTTGGAGTTCTTCGACGACGCGTGTCGTCATCAATCCGTCAAAAGCCATACGATTACCTTCTTTCTTGATTTCGTTCTCACTTTCTAAAGGTAACAGAAATGGCATCGTTATGGTATGATAAAGCAGTCGAGCTAAAAAAGATGACTTGCGAACTTCCCGTCTCTACTGCTAATATGAAACAATGTGAAGTTTGTGAGATGGAGGGGTTTTGAAGTGATTTTCAAAGAGCGTGGCTTATTACTCGTATTATCTGGTCCAAGTGGTGTCGGAAAGGGAACGGTCTGTCGTGCCTTGCGCGAAGATCAGGATAACGATCTGCATTACTCGGTATCCTGTACGACGCGCCAACCGCGTGAAGGAGAAGTAGATGGTGTCCACTATTTCTTTAAATCGCGTGAAGAATTCGAAGAGATGATTGCGAACAATCAACTCTTGGAATATGCTGAATTCGTAGGGAACTACTATGGAACACCTGTCGAATGGGTGAACCAGATCCTAGATGAAGGAAAAGACGTCATTCTCGAAATTGAAGTTCAAGGGGCCATGCAGGTCAAAGAACATTTTCCGGAAGCTGTCTTCTTATTCCTTGCACCTCCAAGCCTCCAAGAATTACGGAACCGCCTCGTAGGGCGTGGAACGGAATCGGAGGAAGTCATTAAGCAACGTCTTCTCGTCGCTAAGGAAGAGATCGAGATGATGGATGCCTATGACTATGTCGTGACGAACGACGAAATTCATAAAGCCTGTGACCGGATCCAAGCGATCGTCACAGCGGAACATTGCAGTCGGGAACGTGTCGCGTCCCTATATAAAAAAGCCATGGAGGTTAAGTGATATGTTATATCCATCAGTTGATAAGCTTCAAAAGAAAGTACCGTCGAAATATACAATCGTTACAGTTGCCGCTAAGCGTGCGCGTCAAATCCAAGACGGGAAACGCGTGAAAGTCACGAACCCAAAATCGCATAAACCGGTCGGGAAAGCTTTAGAAGAGCTTTATTTCGAAGAAGTATCCGTCACGAACCAACCGCAAGACTAATTTTGAAGCAGCCACTTGTCATCGTGGCTGTTTTTTTCAATAAGGAGGACACCTACATGTTAACCAACCGAAACATTCTACTGTGTGTCGGCGGTGGAATCGCTTCCTACAAATCAGCAGCACTCGCTTCCAAACTCGTTCAAGCAGGCGCACATGTTCAAGTCGCGATGACGCGTAATGCGCAACAATTCGTCGGTAAGACGACATTTGAAGCACTGACGCGAAAAGCGGTCTATGATGACGTCTTCATCGAGCATGATCCGTCAAAGATCGCCCATATCGATTTAGCGGACGAAGCGGACCTGATCGTCGTCGCACCAGCGACCGCGAACTTGATTGCAAAACTCGCGCACGGGATCGCGGATGATTTCATCACGACGACGATCCTTGCAGCGACATGTCCCGTCATCGTCGCTCCAGCGATGAATGTCAACATGCTCGAACATCCGGCGACAGTCCGCAACATCGAACAACTGAAGCAGGACGGTGTCCAGGTGATTGCACCGGGAGTCGGAAATCTCGCATGTGGTTGGGTCGGGAAAGGTCGTTTACCTGAACCGGAAGATTTAGTCGCAACACTCTCAACGTTCTTTGAAGAGAAGTATCTAGCCGGACGAAAAGTCTTGATCAGTGCGGGACCGACCGTGGAACGGATTGATCCGGTTCGTTACTTGACGAATGATTCTTCAGGAAAGACAGGAATTGCGCTAGCAGAAGCAGCGCGAGATGCAGGAGCAGATGTCACGCTCGTACACGGGCCCCTTCGGATCGGACTACCGGCTGGCGTCGAAACGATTGCCGTCGAGTCGGGAGAAGAGATGCTCGAAGCCATGTTACGTGACTATGAGACGCAAGACATCGTCATCATGTCCGCTGCCGTAGCTGACTATCGACCGTCTGTCCAGTACGATCAGAAGCAGAAAAAAATTCACGGACCATTGCGGATTGAACTCGAGGAGACGACGGATATTCTGAAGACGCTCGGTGAGCAGAAAGAACATCAGGTATTAGTTGGATTTGCAGCGGAGACGACGGACGTCGAGACGTTCGCGAAACAGAAACTCGTCCGAAAGAAAGCGGATTTCATTGTCGCGAATGATGTCTCTCGTTCTGACATCGGATTTGTCAGCGACGAAAATGAGGTCGTCGTTTTTGGGAAGAATGATTCCGTCACGCGATACGATCAACAATTGAAATCGACGCTCGCTAAAGCGCTCATGCGCCAATTTGCGGAGGCATTGGCATGATAGCTGAAGTCATCGTCGATGTCGCAGCGGCCACCGTCGATCGTCCGTTTGATTATGCCGTGCCGGAACTCTGGCAGGAGCTGATTGTTCCCGGAATGCGCGTAGAGGTTCCGTTCGGTCCACGTGCGTTGCTTGGGATCGTCGTCGGAACGAAAGCAACCTCTGATTTGACGAACGTCAAATCGATTGTTCGTGTCTTAGATGAGACGCCGACCTATACGCAAGAATTACTCGAGCTGTCGGCTTATCTATCAGAAACGACCTTGTGTTTTCAGGCGACGGCGTTGCTTGCGATGCTGCCGGCTGCCTTAAAGGTGAGTTATGATAAACTGGTCATAGTCGAGTCGGGCCCACTTCGGGCATATCATGGTAAGAAAATGAGTCAATTACCAACGGAAGTCCAACAAATCATCTTAACAGCGGCGAAACAAGCTGACGTGACGCTTCAACCGGTCATTCGCGAGAAAAAGACGTCAAAGACGGATAAACGGATTCGTCTCCTAGAGGAACAGGCAACTTTTACGAAACAAGCGAGTCAACAAGCGGCACTGTATGCGTATATCCAAGAATTTCCGAATGCGCTTTGGAGTGAAATCAAGCAGGCGACGGGCGCAACGAGCGCGACGTTGAACGCCCTCGAGAAAAAAAGCATCATTGAAGTCGAGACGATTGATGTACGGCGAAATCCTTACGAACATCTCGTCCAAGACATCTTTGTGCCGTCCTCTTTGACGGAAAAGCAACAGGAAGCTGTCTCGGCGATTACGGCTGAAGCTGAGACCGGAACGTTTTTGTTACATGGCGTAACAGGAAGCGGAAAGACGGAAGTCTATCTTGAATCGATTCATGCACAACTCGAACGCGGTAGACAAGCGATCTTGCTCGTCCCTGAAATCAGTCTGACACCGATGATGGTCAAACGGTTCAAACGTCGTTTCGGAGAACGGGTCGCTGTCCTGCATAGCGGTCTATCGCTCGGAGAAAAGTATGATGAGTGGCGCAAAATCGCTCAAGGCGAGGTCGATGTCGTCGTCGGTGCACGGTCCGCCGTGTTTGCGCCGCTGACGAATATCGGAATCATCATTCTCGATGAAGAACATGAAACAACCTATAAACAAGAAGAGAATCCGCGCTATCATACGCGTGATGTTGCAAAATGGCGAGCGGCCTATCATCGTTGTCCCGTCGTGCTCGGAAGTGCAACGCCATTACTTGAGACGTATGCGCGGGCACAAAAAGGGGTCTATCGTTACTTACCGCTTCGCGAACGATTCGGTGGGGAACTGCCTCCGGTCGACATCGTTGATATGCGTAAAGAACTTGAACGGGGCAATCGGACTCCGTTCAGCCTCGCGCTCGTCGAAGGTATCAAAGAACGAATCGAGCGTGGGGAACAGACGGTATTACTTTTGAACCGTCGTGGATACACGACCTTCGTCTTATGTCGGGATTGCGGGGAGACGCTTCAATGTCCGCATTGTGCCGTCAATTTAACGTATCATCAACCTGAAAATCGCTTAAAGTGCCACTATTGTGGATTTGAGGCAGCGATGCCGAAAACTTGTCCGTCCTGTGAATCGACGAAGATTCGTCAGTTCGGAACGGGGACACAAAAGATCGAGGAAGAGTTGGCGCATTTGATTCCGGAAGCGCGCATTATCCGGATGGATCAAGATACGACGTCTCGTAAAGGCGCACACGAGAAGTTACTCGATGCCTTCGAGCGTAAGGAAGGAAACATTCTTCTCGGGACACAGATGATCGCAAAAGGTCTCGACTTTCCAAATGTCACGCTCGTTGGGGTGCTCGCTGCCGATGCGACGCTCGGTATTCCGGATTTTCGGGCAAGTGAGCGAACATTTCAGTTGATCACGCAAGTGTCGGGTCGTGCCGGGCGGGGGCAACTCGCCGGACAGTCGATCATCCAGACCTATAATCCGGAACACTACGTCATTCAGACGGCAAAACAGCATGATTTCGAAACGTTCTATAAGCGGGAGATGCAGTTGCGCAAACTCGGGGGACACCCTCCATTCTGGTTCCTTGGTCTGATCACGGTCTCGGCGACACATCCACTCGAAGCACAAGCAGAAGCGCAACAGATTGCTTCTGAGCTGCGGGCTTTCGAATCGGAGGATTTAGTCGTCAATGGACCGTTCGATGCGCCACTTGCTCGACTGAAGAATATGTACCGACAACAGGTCTTAATTAAACATAAAGGGCAGGAAGATGTCCGGACACATCTCCGTGATATCTTAGCCCGTCGTCAAAAATCAAAAACACAAGTCGCGATCGACTTGAATCCATTTGTATTCATGTGAGGTGTCTGTATGTATAAAGTAGTAGAAGTACCAAATGATGTATTACGACAGGTATGTGAACCTGTCACGAAGTTCGATAAAAAACTCGGTAAGATGATCGACCGGATGTTCGATACGATGTACGAATATGATGGTGTCGGCTTAGCGGCACCGCAAATCAATCAACCGATCCGTGTAGCTGTCGTCCATACGGATGATGAGACAGGACCGATCGAGCTGATCAATCCGGAAATCATCGAAGCCGATGGTTCACAAATCGATGACGAAGGATGCCTCAGCATGCCAGGCATTTTCGGACCGGTCGAACGGTTCGACCGCATCGTCGTCAAGTCTCAAGATCGTCTCGGGCGGACGGTCAAAATCAAGGCAAACGGCTTTTTTGCACGTGCCATCCAGCACGAGATGGATCATTTAGACGGTGTCCTGTTCACGGATAAACTCGTCGAGCAAGAAAAACCGCGCGTCGTCTTCATGGGGACGCCTGAGTTTGCGGCAGGAACACTGCGTGAAGTGATCGATGCCGGATATGACGTCGTCGGTGTCGTCTCACAACCCGATAAGCCGGTCGGACGAAAACGGGAAGTCAAACCGACACCAGTGAAACTCGTCGCGATGGAGCACGATATTCCTGTGTTGCAACCGAAACGGATTCGCGAGGATTATCAAGATGTTCTCGATTTAAAACCAGATCTCATCATCACGGCAGCTTACGGTCAGATCGTACCGACGGTGATTTTGGAAGCACCACGTTTTGGGGCGATCAATGTCCATGCGTCACTCTTACCGAAATATCGTGGCGGTGCACCGATTCATCAAGCAATCATCGATGGTGAAAAAGAGACAGGCGTGACGATCATGTATATGGTCGATCGATTGGATGCCGGTGATATGTTGTCAAAAATCATCGTTCCGATTGAAGAGAACGATACAGTTGGAACGATGTTTGAAAAATTAGCGGACGCAGGAGCGCGTCTGTTGCTTGAGACGTTACCGCGTTTGTTCGCAGGTGAATTGACACCGGAAGCACAAGTCGAGGCAGAAGCGACGTTTGCACCGAATATCTCACGTGAACGGGAACGGCTTGATTTTACGTTACCGGGTGAGACACTCTATGATCAAATCCGAGGAATGAATCCTTTCCCAAGTACGTACACGATGCTTGGTGATGATCGATTGAAAGTCTTTTTCGCGACGAAAGTCAAAGGAACGGGACGACCAGGTGAAATCATTGCTTTAGAAGCGGATGGTCCCGTCATCGCGACAGGTTCGGAAACAGCGTTGAAGCTGATCGACTTACAGCCGTCCGGAAAAAAACGGATGGATGGTGCCACGTTCATGCGCGGGATCGGTCAATCGCTTGAACTCGGACAACAAGTAGGTGAGAACGCATGAACGTACGTGACGCAGCAGTAGCGACACTAATGAAAATTGGTCAAGGTGGTGCCTTCTCGACAATCACAGTTCACCAGATGCTTGAAAAGCGTGCTATCTCAGCAACGGATGTCGGCTTGTTCACAGAACTCGTCTACGGGACGCTCAGTCGTGAATTGACACTGGATTATATTTTGGAGCCGTATCTAGCGAAACAGAAAAAACTTGATCCGTTCATGCGTCCATTATTACGGATGAGTGTGTATCAATTGTTTTATCTTGATCGTGTACCGGATCATGCCGTCATCCATGAAGCTGTCGAGATTGCTAAAAAACGTGGGAAAGTCCACGTCTCGAAAGTCGTCAACGGAGTGCTCCGGAATGTATTACGGGCGGGAATGCCCCATTTCGCTGAGATTGAGCCTGTTGCAAAACGAATCAGCGTCGAAACGAGTCATCCGCAGTGGCTCGTCGAACGCTGGATTGAACTGTTTGGTCCGGAAGAAACGCTTCAAATCTGTCAATTGAATAACACACCTGCACCGGTCACGGTTCGCATCAATCGGACGAAGACGACGCGAGAGGAAGCGATCGAGCTTCTACTCGACCAAGGTGTGACGGCAAACCCATCTACGGTCGCGCCAGATGGTCTCGAAATCGAACGAGGAAGCGTTCAAAAAACGGATCTGATTGACCGTGGGTATCTTTCTCTGCAGGATGAGAGCTCAATGCTCGTCGCCCGTGCACTCGGTGCAGAAACATCTGATCATGTACTTGACAGCTGTGCCGCACCTGGTGGGAAAGCGATGCATATTGCTGAAGGTTTGACGACGGGAACACTACAGGCACTTGATCTTCATCCACATAAGATTAAATTGATTGAACAGCAAGCGACACGATTAGGTCTTACGACTGTTCAAGCAGAAGCGTTAGATGCTCGTAAAGCAGGAGACCGCTTTGAAGTAGAATCGTTTGATCGGATTCTTGTCGACGCACCTTGTTCAGGACTCGGTGTCATTCGAAGAAAACCAGATATCAAATGGACGAAACGCCCGGAACAACTCGAGCAACTCCCGAAAATTCAACGAGATATTCTGACATCTGTCTTACCACTCGTTAAAAAGGGTGGAACCTTTGTCTATTCGACTTGTACGATTGATCCGACCGAGAACGAGGACCAGACAGCGTTCATTCTCGATCAAGGGTTCGATTTTGACACATCCTTTGCGGCACGCATGCCAGAATCCGTGCGACATCTGATTGGGGATCGAGCAGAACTCAAGTTGTTACCGACGACAGTCGGAACGGATGGCTTCTATATTGCCGCGTTTAAAAAACGAGAAGATTGACACGAACGGAGGACTGTCATGGAGTTAGCTCACCTTTCGACTACTGGGAAAGTCAGGACTAAAAATGAGGATACGGTATTACTCGTCGGGAACGCTGAACGTGGTCTTGCCGTCGTTGCGGACGGTATGGGAGGTCATGCTGCTGGCGATATCGCAAGTGCAATTGTTCGCGAGGTATTTGAAGCATCCTTTTCACTCATGCCAAATCGTCCGATGGAATTGTCTGAATGGATAGAACAACGTGTAGCCGAGGCAAATGCCCGGATTCTTCAGTTTTCAAAAGAAGAGCAACTTGCCATCGTCGGAACGACCATTGCCTGCGTATGCTGGGTCGAGGAGTTGCTCGTCATCGGTCATGTTGGGGATAGCAGAGTCTATGCCCTTGAAGGTACGGCGTTAAAACAATTGACGGATGATCATTCTTACGTCAACATGTTACGACAAATGGGGGAACTTTCGGATGAGGAAGTCGAAAATCATCCACGTAAGAATGTCATCACACGGTCGGTCGGCTCGAACGAAACAGTCGAAGTCGACATTCAAGTCAGAGATGCTCCAGACTATGACCTCGTCCTCGTCTGTAGTGACGGGTTGACCGATGAAGTGCCAGATGATGTCATCGAACAGATCATCTTACAGGATGAGCCGCTTGATGAGATCGTTGGACGATTGGTGAAAGAAGCGAATGCTCGAGGAGGCGCGGATAACATTACGATTGCCGCCATCCGGTTCAAAGAAAGAAAGAGGGTCTGAATATGCGATACGGAGATCGATTAAATGACCGCTACCGCATAGAACGGCTAGTTGGAAGTGGCGGGATGGCGAATGTCTATCAAGCCTATGATGAGATTTTAAAGCGTCATGTTGCCATTAAGATTTTACGGACTGAATTTTCGCATGACGAACAGTTCATTCGTCGATTCGAACGTGAAGCGCATGCTGCTACCAGCTTGAATCATCCAAACATCGTTGCCGTCTATGATGTAGGCGAAGAAGATGCCATCTATTACATCGTCATGGAGTATATCGATGGTATGACATTAAAAACATTTTGTGAAAATCAAGCATTACCTGTGCCGCAGGCCGTCGATATCATCGCTCAAATTTGTGATGCGATTGATCACGCCCATGCACACCGGATCATCCATCGCGATATCAAACCGCAAAACATGTTGATTCGAGAAGATGGTACCGTCAAAGTAACGGATTTCGGAATCGCTGTGGCGATGTCGAATGCGACGCTGACGCATACGATGTCCGTTCTTGGGTCCGTGCATTACTTTTCACCGGAACAAGCAAAAGGTAAATTTGCGGATGAGAAGTCGGATATCTATTCGCTTGGTGCTGTCTTATACGAACTCGTCACAGGACAAGTCCCGTTCGAAGGTGATTCACCGGTTGCGATCGCTTTAAAGCATCTGCAAGATACACCGCGTCGCCCATCCGTCTTGAATCCGAAAGTGCCGCAAGCACTCGAGAACTGTATCATGCAGGCGCTCGCGAAAGCACCGCATGACCGTCAACAGTCCGTCGCAGCCTTTAAGGCAGATATGGTGACGGCGTTGTCTGACGAACGGGCAAGTGAAAGCATCCGAGGTGCAGAAGAGGATGAGATGGAAAAGACAATGGTTTTATTACCTGTCCAAGTGCCAGAAGAATCAAAAGCGGAACTAGAATCACCCGCCGTCGCAACTGTTCAACCGAAAACACCGGAAAAGAAAAAGAAAAAACGCTGGTGGATCATCCTCTTGTTACTCCTTTTACTGGGTGGGGCGGCTACGACGTTCGCGATGTGGCCGGATCCAACGGTCACCGTACCATCTGTCGTCAAGACGGATGGAGACGATGCGGAAACGAAGCTTGAGAAACTTGGATTTGTCGTCGAGACAACGGAACGGAGTAGCGATACGGTCGAAGAAGGCGATGTCATCAGTCAAACGCCTCGTGAAAAAGCACAGGTCAAGAAGGGCTCGACAGTCAATTTGGTCGTTTCTACTGGTAGCGCTCCGGTTGAGGTATCGGATGTGACGGATGAAGCTGAAAAAGAAGCAATTGCAACGCTAAAAGAAGCAGGATTCGCAAAAGTCGAAGTCGAGCGAGAGAAGTCGGATGAAATCGCGCGAGGAAATGTGATCCGGCAATCGATCTCTGCTGGAACGGAGGTCATTGCGAAAGAACAAACGATTACGATTACTGTATCTGAGGGGACGTCTTCTTTCGAGTTGAAGGATTTGACGAATTTATCGAGTGATGAAGCAAAAGCTTATCTCGATAAAGTAGGATTAGACGGAACGTTCGAACAAGAATTTTCTAGCGATGTCAAACTCGATCAAGTCATCCGTCAATTCCCACAAGCTGGCGCACAAGTCGAGCCGAACGACTCCGTGACGGTCTTCATCTCTAAAGGTGAGGAAGAAAAAACAGTGACGGCGACGTTCCCTGAAAAGGTCGTCTATGATGCTGTTAGTGAAGATGAAGAAGAGGCTCCGCCGAAACAAGTCATCCGAATCGAGACGGAAGACGCGAAAGGGAAGCGGACCGTCATCGAGGAATCAATTGATCAAGATGAGACATTCGACGTGCCATTAACGATTGATCCGGGAGAAGAAGGCAAAATTACGATCTATAAAGACGATACGGTGTATCGTTCAAAAACCATCACGTACAATCAAGCAAAAGACGCACAATGAATGTGATAAAAAAGGAGTGCATAGGATGACGGAACAACGCATCGAAGAGAATCGAGAAGGAACGATCATACGCCTGCAGGGCGGCTTTTATGATGTCATGACACCAGAAGGAGAAGTTCGTTCACGAGCAAGAGGAAATTTCCGAAAACGCGGCATCAGTCCAGTCGTCGGAGATGAAGTCGTGCTTCATATCGAAAGTGAGACCGGGTACATTCTCGAAGTGAAGGAGCGGGACAACTTTTTAGTACGCCCTCCAGTCGCGAATATCGACCAGGCATTGCTCGTCGTCTCGGCGGCAGAACCTGATTTTTCAGCGCACTTGCTCGACCGATTTCTCGTTTTGATCGAAGCGAAGGAAATTCAACCCGTCATCCTGTTGACGAAGATGGATTTGCTGGACGATGTTAAAGGACCGGCTGTCCGAGACGCCATTGCCGCTTACCGGAAGATTGGGTATACGGTCATCGAGACATCAAGTGAGACGTTGGCAGGTGTTGAGCAAGTCCGTCCGTTACTTGCTGGAAAAACGAGCGTTCTCGCCGGACAATCCGGTGTCGGGAAAAGTTCATTGCTCAATGCACTGGAACCCTCTCTTGATTTAGAAACAAGTGCGATCTCGAAATCACTCGGACGCGGACGTCATACGACGCGCCACGTCACATTGATGCCGCTTGCCGAAGGATTGATTGCCGATACGCCAGGTTTCTCGAACCTCGATTTTCCGTATGATATGGAAATCGAGGATGTACGGTGGAGTTTCCCTGAATTCGTGGCTGTACAAGATGATTGCAAATACCGAGGTTGCTTGCATTTGAATGAACCCGGTTGTGCCGTCAAGGAAGCCGTCGAAGCCCAAGAAATCATGTCCTCTCGTTATGAGAACTATGGTATGTTTATAGACGAAATCAAGAATCGAGCCCGGAGGTATTGAAGATGATTAAAATTGCACCATCTATCTTATCAGCAGATTTTGCGAATCTCGAACGCGATGTTAAAGCAGTCGAAGCAGCAGGCGCGGACTATATCCATTTTGATGTCATGGACGGTCAGTTCGTACCGAACATCTCATTTGGATTACCTGTGCTTAGCAGCTTACGTCAAAAGACGGATATGATTCTCGATGTCCATTTGATGATTGACCAGCCAGAACGTTTCGTCGAGGATTTCGTCAAAGCAGGGGCGGACATCGTGACGTTCCACGTCGAAGCGACGAATCATGTCCATCGTGTCTTGCAACAAATCAAAGCAGCGGGCGCAAAGGCAGGAGTCGTCTTGAATCCCCATACGCCATTATCAACGATTGAACACGTCCTTGAGGATGTCGATATGGTTTTATTGATGACGGTCAATCCGGGCTTCGGCGGACAAGCCTTCATCGAGCGTGTCATGCCGAAACTCGCAGCACTTGCGCAAATGAAAGCAGATCGTGGTCTGACATTTGAAATCGAGATTGACGGTGGCGTCAATCCGGAAACGGCAAAGCTTTGCATCGATAACGGTGCGAACGTTCTCGTCGCAGGATCAGCAATCTACAATGCACCAGATTATGCGGAAGCGATCACTAGCATTCGTCAAGGGGCTGCCGTATAATAAGAACGAGAAAACGAAATATGATGACCGCAAGGGGTGTCGCTTGAAAAGCGGCTGAGAGGAGTCTTTTAGACTTTAACCCTTCGAACCTGTTCCGTTCAAACGGACGTAGGGATGTGGCGCACGCAGGCAGTACGGCGTTCGTCGTACTGCCTTTTTGCGTCCTCTCGTACAATGAAGGAGGAAAATAGCATGAAACGGTTACAAGTGATGATGGAAATTGCCATCTTCGCCAGTCTCGGAGTCGTCTTTGATTTACTGATTCCATTCAAAATGCCACAAGGAGGCTCAATCAGCTTAGCGATGTTACCGATCTTCGTCATGGCATTTCGCCACGGTGTCGTCGGAGGGGTCGTCACGGGAGCGCTTGTGGGTACGATTCAATTGATGTTCGCTCCACAAGTCTTGACGATTGTTCAACCGATGCTTGACTATACGATTGCGTATGGTGTCGTCGGATTAAGTGGTCTGTTCGCGCGTCAAGTCAGACTAGCCGCGCGCAATGGACAAAAGAAAAGCTTGATGGCGTTCGTTCTCCTGGCGACGTTATTAGGCGCAGGACTCCGCTATATCTGTCATGTCATCAGTGGAATCGTCTTTTTTGCCGAGTATGCCGAAGGTCCAGTCGTACCGTATTCATTGATTTATAACGCGACATACATGGTACCGTCTTACGTTCTTTGTGGTGTCGTTGCGGGTCTTTTATTTACGACTGCGCCACGCTTACTCCGTTATTCGGCACGAGGTGTCTGAGATGCGGGCGATTCTCGTCTGTGCCGGTCCGCGAGAAGAAGCGCCGGATTTACGGACGTTTTGTCAGCCAGGTGACTTTATCGTCGGTGTCGACGGTGGTGTTCAGACGATTGAATCGTTTGGGCTGACATGCGACCTGACGATTGGTGATTTTGATTCTCTTGGTTATGTACCAGAAGGGGCAATCGTTCATCCGGCCGAGAAAGATGAAACGGATCTCGAACTGGCACTTCGTACAGTCTCAGAGAAGAAACAGTTTGAGGATACCTTCATTATCGGGGCGACAGGTGGGCGGCTCGACATGACCGTCCAAAATGTATATCTATTGAAGCGATACCCAGAGGCACGACTCGTGACGAAACGAGAAGAGGTACGATACTTGGCTGAGGGAACGTATGCAGTCGAAGCAGGGAGCTATCATTATCTTTCGTTCATTCCACTCGTACCATCGACTTTAAGCTTATCCGGAGTCAAATATCCACTTGATGCACATCCAGTACCGGTCGGAGGTTCCTTGACCGTCAGTAATGAATGGTGTGCGTCAGAAGCGAAGGTAGAGCTCCATCATGGAGAACTATTGATGATGCGGACGCTTAAGGAATAGCACAATCATAGGAAAGAGGCCGTGGATGACTCCGCGGCCTCTTTTTAGATGAAATTATTCTTCGAGTTGAGAAGGGGCGACACGGATGTCGCTTTGAGCGGATAGATGTTTTCCTTTGACGAAGAGATGATAACTTCCCCACATGACAAGGAAGAAAGGAACACCGATGTATAGAGCGATTCGTTGATCCGCTTGAAACGCAAGACTGACGAGGACGACGACGTTAAGTGTCAACGAAATCAGTGGTAACACCGGATAGAGTGGTGTCTTGAATTTCAGTTCGGATACATCGTGTCCGTTTCGGACGAACTGACGACGAAATGCAAGCTGCGAAGCAGAGATTGAAATCCAGCCGACTTGAGCCCCGAGTCCGGCTAAGGACAAGAGCCAAATGAAGACGGTATCTTCTGCAAAAAATGCGGTCAGAAGCGATAACATCGCGAACATCATCGTAAAGAGCAACGCCCGCATCGGCACACCACGTGCATTGACGTAAGATAATTTCTTTGAAATCATCCCTTCTTGCGCCATTGCCCATAACATCCGAGTCGCCGCATATAATCCGGAGTTTCCGACGGACAATAGTGCCGTCAAGACGACGATGTTCATCAAATCAGCAGCGTACGGAATACCGATCGCATCAAAGACCATGATGAACGGACTGCTGACTCCGCCAGCTGATTCATACGGAATTAATGCACCAACGATCGTAATCGATAAGACGAAGAAGATGAACGTCCGCCAGACTGTATTGCGGATGGCTTTTGGAATCGATTTTTCGGGCGTGTCGGACTCCCCAGCCGCAACACCGATCAATTCCGTTCCTTGGAAGGCGAAGTTGACGGCAATCATCGTCGTCAAGACACCGAGAATCCCGTTTGGAAACCAACCGCTTGCCGTAAAATTCGCAAATAACGATGTCGGACGATCTGCTTCCATCGGTAACCAGCCGAACCAAGCAGCGCCACCTAAAATGATGAAGAACAGGATCGCGAGGACCTTCAAACTCGAGAACCAGAATTCAGCTTCACCGAATGCTTTGGCGGAGACGGCATTCAGACCGAACAGTAAGACCGTAAAGACGGTACACCAGACGACAACGGGTACGTTCGGAAACCAGCGGTCCATCAAACTGCCGGCAGCTGTAATTTCGAGTGCCACCGTCACGGCCCAGCCGAGCCAATAAATCCAACCGACGGCAAAGCCGACCCCTGGTCCGATGAAGCGGGTCGTATAGGTCTGAAATGACCCCGAGACCGGCAGATAGACCGCTAATTCTCCTAGACATAACATCGTCAGATACATGATGGTCCCACCCACGATGTAACTGAGGACCGCCCCGAGAGGTCCTGCTTGTGAAATCGTTAATCCTGACCCTAAAAATAAGCCTGTTCCGATGATTCCGCCGAGTGAAATCATGAACAGGTGTCGACTCGTCATCTCTCGTTTGAGTTGCATGATGACTTCCCCCAATTCTGACAAAATAAAGTACGTTCCTTATTGTAAGCGTTTTCAATAAAAGCAACAATTAGTTTATGAGAAAAATAAATGAGGGCATAAAAAAACCGGAAGGGAAGATTCCCATCCGGTGGTTGCGCCTTATACGCGTTCGACTTTACCTGATTTAAGAGCTCGAGCTGAAACCCAAACCTTTTTCGGCTTACCATCGACGAGGATACGTACTTTTTGTACGTTGACTCCCCAAGTACGTTTTGTTTTGTTCAATGCGTGTGAACGGTTGTTACCCGACTTTGGCGATTTCCCAGTAACGTAGCATTTACGTGCCATGCGTTCCGCCTCCTTTTATGTTGTTTTGCGTTCGTCCTAATAGACACTTTGCTATCTTAGCATGGTGTCAGGGCGGTTGCAACATAAAAAAAGTAGCTGACAAGAAAAAAACTTGACAGACAACCTCGAAATTTAAAATAATGGATGAGGATGATGGTAAAAGTTCAATTGACCGCTACTATTTTTCACTTATTCATTGTATAGTCAGTACGGCGACTTTTCAATAGTAGGTCCTTATAGTAGAATTATGAGAAGAATACAATATTCAAAGGGGGCTACTCAGGTGGCGATCGAGATGAAAACGACCTATGGAAAGATTGATGTAGATAATGATGTCGTCGCGCAACTTGCGGGCGGCGCAGCAATGGAATGTTTTGGTGTCGTTGGTATGGCATCCCAGTCTCAAATCAAGGATGGTCTTGCTGAACTCTTAAAACGTGAGAACTTTGCACGCGGTGTCATCGTTCGACAGGCTTCAGAGCAGGTCCATATCGATATGCATATCATCGTAAGCTATGGAACGAAAATCTCAGAGGTGGCGAACAACGTACAGAGTCGCGTGAAATACACGCTCAGTCAGGCACTAGGTCTTGACGTGACATCTGTGAACATCTTTGTCCAAGGAGTCCGCTTGACGAATGTCTAAGGCGGGAATAGAGGAGGAAACTTTAGTGAGTGTAGATCGTTTAACAGGAGCGCAGTTAGTCAAGATGATTCAAAATGGCGCGGCGAATCTCTATCAAAATGCAGATTTCGTCGATTCATTGAACGTCTTCCCTGTGCCAGATGGTGATACGGGAACGAACATGAATTTGACGATGACTTCAGGTGCAAAAGAAGCAGGTAAATCAACTTCGGATTCTGTATCGGAAGTCGCGAACGTCTTCGCACGTGGATTATTGATGGGGGCGCGCGGAAACTCTGGCGTCATCTTAAGTCAATTGTTCCGTGGATTCTCGAAATCAATCGAAGGCAAAACAACGATTGATACGAAGGAATTCGCAGATGCGTTACAAAAAGGTGTCGATACAGCATACAAAGCAGTCATGAAACCGGTTGAAGGAACAATCTTGACGGTTGCCCGTGAAACAGCTGTCGCTGCTATCGCACAATCTGAGACGACGACGGATTTCTTAGAGTTGATGCGTCAACTCGTCGAAGCTTCGAAAGTATCGCTCGACGGTACACCAGAACTTCTTCCGGTATTAAAAGAAGTCGGCGTCGTTGACTCTGGTGGTCAAGGTCTCGTCTGTATCTATGAAGGATTCCTCGCAACACTCGAAGGAAAAGAACTCGACAAACCGCATGCGCCTGTCATGGAAGCACTCGTCGAAGCAGAGCATCATAAAACGGCTCAAAGCTTCATGTCGACAGAAGAAATCCATTACGGTTACTGTACGGAAATCATGGTTCGTTTCCAAGATGACAAGCTTGCGAATGCACCATTCAGCGAAGAAGACTTCCGTAACGAATTAGCGGAATTCGGTGATTCATTGCTCGTCGTAGCGGATGAAGAACTCCTTAAAGTTCACGTCCACGTTGAAACACCAGGAGAAGTCATCACAAAAGGACAACGTTTCGGTGAACTCGTCGCTGTTAAGATTGAAAACATGCGTCAACAACACTCGACGATCCTTGAAGAAGAAGGTGCGAACCAAGTCACTCCAGTCGCTGCACCGAAGGCAAAAGCGAAAGCAGCCCTCGTGACAGTCGCAATGGGTGAAGGAATCAGCGAACTCTTTAAATCACTCGGTGTCAGTGTCGTCATCGAAGGCGGACAAACGATGAACCCGTCGACTGAAGATATCGTTAAGGCGATCGAGGATGCACACGCTGAACACGTTTATGTCTATCCAAACAACTCAAACATCATCATGGCCGCTGAACAAGCAGCATCTGTTGCGAATTGTGGTGTGACGGTCGTGAAATCAAAAACAGTTCCACAAGGTTTAGCAGCAACAATCGTCTATAATCCAGAAGCGACTGTCGAAGAGAACGAAGCGCACATGGCAGATGCGATTGCAGCAGTTAAGTCGGGACAAGTCACATATGCCGTACGTGATACGAACATCGATGGTGTAGAAATCAAGAAGGACGACCATATGGCGATTGCTGAAAAACAAATCGTCGCTACGGACGCTTCAAGTCTTGGTGCAGTCAAGAAACTCGTCGATACACTCGTCACTGAGGACGACGAAATCATCACGGTTCTTTACGGTGAAGGCGTCTCAACAGAAGAAGTTGACGCACTCGTCGCGTACATCGAATCGGTCAATCCGGATGCTGAAGTGGAAGTCCACGACGGCAAACAACCACTTTATTCGTACATTTTAAGCGTCGAATAAAACCATCATACTGAAAAAGGGCGACTAGCCTTTTCACGAATCCCACCATCTGCGATAATAGAGGTGGGATTTCGTTTGTTTCATAGAGAGGGGAAAAGAAATGAAATATCGTAGCGTCTTTGACATCATCGGACCAGTCATGGTTGGTCCATCGAGCTCGCATACAGCAGGGGCTGCACGGATTGGATTGATGGCGGGTAAATTATTCGGGGAAACGCCTACTGTCATCCACATCACGTTTTACGGTTCATTCGCGGATACGTATCGTGGACATGGAACGGATGTCGCCATCATCGGCGGTGTTCTCGGATACGATACGTTTGACGACCGGATTCCACAATCGATCGATATCGCGAAGTCGAAAGGGATTGAGATTCATTTCGAGACGAGTGAAGCGTTGACGGATCATCCGAATACGGCTCGTGTCCATTTGACGAATGGAGTAGAAGAGTTTGAATTGGTTGGTATTTCAATTGGTGGGGGAACGATTGAAATCACAGAATTAAATGGTGTACCGCTTCGTTTGTCCGGTGGGGGACCGGCACTCGTCGTCTTGCACCATGACCGCTTTGGTGCGATCGCAGCCGTGACGAGCATTTTGGCTGATTACGAAATCAATATCGGGCATATGGAAGTGTCACGGCATGAAAAAGGAAAACAAGCACTTATGGCAATTGAGATTGATGACCGGATAACGGCAGAAGTGTTGGAAGAAATCGATCGGTTACCTCAAGTCGAGCGTGCCGTCATGATGGGAGAGTGAAGACATGTTTAAATCCGTAAAAGAACTCGTCGCCATCGCGACGGAACGAAATATTCCGATTTCGGAAGTCATGATCGAGCAAGAGATGACGGTTCGTCATTTAGAGCGAGATGAAGTCTATGCGATGATGGAACGAAACCTACAAGTGATGGAAGAAGCAGTCGCTCGTTCACTTGATGGTGACGGTGTCCAGTCGGTGACAGGACTGACCGGTGGGGATGCTGTCTTGCTTCAACGGTACCGTGCTTCGGGTAAAGGATTATCCGGTGATTTATTACTGGACGCCGTTAGTAAGGCAATCGGAACGAATGAAGTCAATGCTGCGATGGGAAAAATTTGTGCGACACCAACGGCAGGGAGTGCCGGCGTCGTACCAGGTACACTATTTGCTGTCAAAGATCGGTTAAACCCAACGCGTGAGCAGATGTTACGCTTCTTGTTCACATCCGGTGCGTTCGGCTTCGTCGTCGCGAACAATGCATCGATTTCCGGAGCGGCTGGTGGCTGTCAAGCAGAAGTCGGGTCAGCAACAGCGATGGCAGCTGCTGCCATCGTTGAGATGGCGGGCGGAACACCGGATCAGTCAGCGCATGCTTTTGCGATCGCGCTGAAGAACATGCTTGGACTCGTCTGTGATCCTGTTGCAGGACTCGTCGAAGTGCCATGCGTGAAACGCAATGCGATGGGCGGGGCGAATGCTGTTGTCGCTGCCGACATGGCACTCGCTGGAATCACGTCACGGATTCCGTGTGATGAAGTCATCTCAGCCATGCATGAGATTGGTCAGATGATGCCGTCTGCGCTTCGCGAGACAGCAAAAGGTGGACTCGCGAATACGCCGACGGGTCGCTGGCTCGAAGCGAAAATCTTCGGAGAGTTATCGAATGAATCCATCACGTGACGTCAAGACATTAAAAGGTGTCGGACGGGATTTAGCGAAAAAACTAGAAGAGATGAATATTCTCACCGTTGCGGACGTGCTCGAGCACGTCCCGTTTCGTTATGACGACTTCGTGACGGGAAGTCTAACGGAAGCAATCCATGAGGATAAAGTCAAGTTCACGGGTCGAGTCCAGTCTGAACCACTTGTGCGCTATTACGGCAAAGGAAAGAATCGTTTAACGTTCCGTCTGCTCGTTGAAGAACGGTATAGTGTGACCGTAACGATGTTCAACCGGGCATTCTACAAAGACCAATTGCAACTCGGAGCAGAAGTGACGGTCAGTGGCAAGTGGGATTTACACCGGATGACGATCTCTGCGACGGAATTGCAATTCGGGGCAATCGAAGGCGAATTGACACCCGTTTACTCGCTCCGGGGTGACATGCGGATGAAGACGTTTCGACGCGTCGTCGACTTGGCGTTCAAGGAGACTGAGGCATTAGCTGAACGAATCCCGGATAGCATCCGGAAGACGTATCGGTTGCAAGACCGGATGACGATGTTGAAGTCGCTTCATTTCCCAACGAATCGACAAGAGTTAACGGCTGCTCGTCGCAGTTATGTCTACGAGGAGTGCCTCTATTTCCAGCTGAAATTACAGGCGTTACGTCTTGGACGACGGAAAGGTCGAGGGATTGCTCTTCCCCTTCATGAAACGGATATTGCCAATTTCATCAAGAGCCTGCCGTTTCCGCTGACAGGTGCACAGCAACGTGTGACAAAAGAGATTCTAGACGACATCGGTCGAGGCGAACGAATGAATCGGTTGCTGCAAGGGGATGTCGGAAGCGGGAAGACCGTCATCGCTGCCATCGCCTTGTTCGCGACGGTTCGTGCCGGAAAACAAGGCGCCTTGATGGTGCCGACCGAAATTTTAGCGGAACAGCATGCAGCGTCGCTCGCCCCATTGCTTGAACCACTTGGGATCCGAGTCGGTCTACTGACGAGTTCCGTTAAAGGGAAAGCGCGTGCACACTTGCTCGAAGCCCTCGCGACAGGAGAGATCGACGTCTTGGTCGGAACACATGCGCTGATTCAAGACACTGTCCAGTTCAAGGCATTGCACCTCGTCATCACCGATGAACAACATCGCTTCGGTGTCGAACAACGGAAGCGGTTGCGCGCGAAAGCTGAACAGGCAGATGTATTATATATGACAGCGACACCGATTCCGCGTACGCTTGCGATATCGGTCTTTGGAGATATGGATGTTTCGATCATCGATGAGATGCCGGCGGGACGAAAGGAAATCGAGACCTACTGGGCGAAACCGCAACAGATGGAACGTGTTTTCGGGTTCGTCGAGAAAGAATTGTCGCAAGGTCGACAAGCCTACGTCATCACGCCATTGATCGAGGAATCCGAATCACTCGAAGTTCAAAATGCGATCGAATTACATGCGACATTGACCGAGCGGTTCAAGCCCTATCATGTCGGTTTGATGCATGGGCGCTTGACTTCTTCAGAAAAAGACGAGGTTATGCAGGCGTTTAAGGAGAATACTGTTCAAATCCTTGTTTCAACGACGGTCGTCGAGGTCGGCGTGAACGTTCCGAACGCGTCGATCATTGTCATTCATGATGCAGAACGCTTTGGTCTTGCGCAGTTACACCAATTAAGAGGGCGCGTCGGTCGAGGCGATGCCCAGTCTTACTGTATTCTAATCGCCGATCCCTCTTCCGATACGGGAAAAGAACGGATCAAGACAATGACGGAGACGAACGATGGCTTCAAGCTAGCGGAAAAGGATTTAAAACTGCGCGGAGCCGGAAATTTCTTCGGTACCGAACAAAGTGGATTACCGCGCTTCGTCTTGACTGATCCTGCGCTCGATATACAAGTCATGGAAACTGCGCGACAAGATGCAGTCCGCTTACTGCGATCGGACGCCTTTTGGCAAGCGCCGGAATACGATGTCTTGCGTGACTATATCGAAAGACAAGGGCTACTTGAAGGAGAAAGAATCGAATAATACTTGAAAGTGAACAACAAGGGATATATACTACTGTTAGTACCAGGTAATAACAGTGGTCATCCTTCTTGTGGGAGGAACATACATGCGGGTACCTAAAAAAGAGAGACAACAAGAATTATTACAGACGATCGAGCAAAATCCGTTCATCACGGATGAAGCGCTGGCGACACGATTCCGTGTCAGTATCCAGACGATTCGTCTCGACCGGATGGAATTAAAGATTCCGGAATTACGGGAGCGAATTAAACACGTCGCGACCGAACGGCTGGATGATGTGCGTACGTTGACTGAAAATGAAGTCATTGGTGATATGATTGACCTGAAACTCGATACATCTGCGATCTCTATCCTTGAGATTTTGCCGGAACATGCGTTTAGTCGGAATGCGATCGCCCGCGGACATATTTTGTTCGCGCAGGCAAACTCGCTTGCGATTGCGCTCATCGACGATGAACTCGCATTGACGACACGTGCGAACGTTCAGTTCACACGCTCCGTTCACGTCGGAGAACGCGTCGTTGCGAAAGCATTCGTCAGTTCCCATCGTCAAGATGGTCGTTCTGACATCACGGTGGAGAGTTATGTCGGTGAAGAATGTGTCTTCATCGGTGAGTTCACGGTGTATCGAAGTAGTAAGGAGGAATCGAAATGATTTTAGCAGTTGACGCTATGGGGGGCGACCACGCACCCCGTGCCATCGTAGAAGGGGTCGTTGCCTATTTGGCAGAACGTCCAAACGAAAACATCGATATCCGACTAGTCGGAGATGAGTTGAAATTACGCTCATACACAATCGAGGATCCGCGCGTGACGATCGTCCACGCGGCATCCGTCATCACCGGAGAAGATGAACCGGTACGTGCGATTCGCCGCAAGAAAGATAGCTCACTCGTTGTGGCTGCAAACCTGGTGAAATCAGGAGAGGCAGATGCCTTGATTTCAGCAGGCAACACGGGAGCGCTCATGACTGCCGGATTGTTCGTCATCGGTCGAATCGAAGGAGTTGACCGTCCTGCACTTGCCCCGACTTTCCCGACACGTAATGGGAAAGGTGTCGTCATCTTAGATGTTGGCGCCAACCCGGATGCGAAGGCAGAGCATTTGCTCGATTATGCCATCATGGGGTCTGTCTACGCAGAACAAGTTCGCGGCATCACACGTCCAAAAGTCGGACTCCTGAATATCGGATCAGAAGCCGGTAAAGGGAATGCACTGACGAAGGAAACGTATCCGCTACTTGAGACAGCACCGATTCATTTCGTTGGGAACGTCGAGGCGAGAGAAGCGATGAGCGGTGACGTCGATGTCATCGTCACGGAAGGTTTTGCCGGCAATACGTTACTTAAGAGTACAGAAGGGGCTGCCAGTATGATCATGGGTGTCATGAAAGAACAATTCATGAGCTCTTGGACATCAAAGCTCGCCGCTCTCGTACTAAAACCGAAGTTGAAAAAAATGAAGCAGTTGCTTGCTTATGAAGAATATGGCGGTGCCGGACTATTCGGCATAGCGGCTCCGGTCATTAAGGCGCATGGTTCAAGTAATGCCTACGCATTCAGCCGAGCGCTCGTTCAAGCTGAGAAGATGGTCGAACAAGAAGTCGTTGCCAAAATCGTTCAAGCGAAGGCAAATGAAGCACGTTAAGAAGGAGTGAGACGAGATGGGGAAAACAGTTTGGATGTTTCCGGGACAAGGGTCACAGACGCCTGGAATGGGACAAACGCTCATTACGCAAGACGAGACACGCCAAGCACTCGCTGACCTCGGAACGCGAATTGGTCTGGATCTGACGACGCTGATGACGACAGGGACGAAGGATGAATTGAAAGCGACAGATATTGCTCAACCAGCCATCGTCGCACACAGTGCATTACTCGCACAGCAGTACGCAGCACAAGGACATACACCTGATTTCGTACTCGGACACAGTGTTGGAGAATATAGCGCGCTCGTCGCAGCTTCTGTCATCACACCGTCTGAAGCCGTCTATCTCGTCCGCGAACGCGGAAAGCTCATGAATCAAGTCACGGGTGGAACGATGGCGGCGGTCATCGGCATGAATGATGTCGAGGCAGCCCATCACGCGGTCGAATCGATTGCGGCGACGGGAGAAATCGTTCAAATCGCCAACTACAACTGTCCCGGGCAATTCGTCATCTCCGGACAAATCGCAGCGGTCGAATCCGCTACAGCGAAGTTAAAAGAGCTCGGAGCAAAACGTGTCTTACCGCTTGATGTTTCAGGTGCATTCCATTCGTCACTCATGACACCATTCGCACCACGATTCGAAGACATTCTCGTCTCGTCACCGTTTGAAGCGGCGAAGACGAAATTCATCTCGAACGTCGACAGTGCGTTCCATGATCAACCAGACGAATTGATTCGTTTGCTCGTTCAGCAGCTCTACTCACCGGTTCGATTCGAATCATGCGTTGAGCGTCTGATCGAAGAAGGTGCGGATACATTCATTGAGTTTGGTCCATCATCTCCGTTGAGCGGTCTCGTGAAAAGAATCAAAAAAGATGCGAAAATCATCAGCATCACGACACTTGAGCAGTTGGAAGCGGAGGGAATTCGTTGAGTAAAGTAGCACTCGTCACTGGCGCGTCACGCGGCATCGGAGCTGCCATCGCGAAGCGATTGGCAACAGATGGTTTCCGTGTCGTCGTCAACTATGCAGGAAGCACGGACAAGGCGGAAGCTGTCGTCCGTGAAATCAAGGAAGCAGGCGGAGAGGCACTCGCGATTCAAGCGAATGTCGCTGAAGCAGATGCTGTCAAACAGATGATCAAACAGACGATCGACACATTCGGTCAACTGGATTGTGTCGTCAATAATGCCG
Source organism: Exiguobacterium sp. FSL W8-0210 (assembly GCF_038006045.1). Taxonomy (NCBI): domain Bacteria; kingdom Bacillati; phylum Bacillota; class Bacilli; order Caryophanales; genus Exiguobacterium; species Exiguobacterium sp. FSL W8-0210. The sequence goes on along the minus strand of NZ_JBBOUK010000001.1, from coordinate 1,948,956 downwards.
GCATCACGCGTGATGGTTTGCTGATGCGTATGAAGGAAGCGGATTTCGATGCTGTCATCGATACGAACCTGAAAGGGGCGTTTCTCGTCACGCAAGCTGCGACACGTCCGTTGTTAAAAACAAGCGGTCGTATCATCAACATCGCATCAGTCGTCGGTATTTCCGGAAATCCAGGGCAAGCGAACTATGTCGCAGCGAAAGCGGGTCTGATCGGGCTGACGAAATCCGTCGCACGTGAACTCGCTAGTAAAGGCGTCACAGTCAATGCCATCTGTCCAGGATTCATCGAGACGGACATGACGGACGAATTGACAGAAGAACAGCGGAACCTGTCACTCGGGCAAATTCCGTTGAAACGCTTCGGTCAAACCGACGATATTGCTTCACTCGTCAGTTTCATCGCTTCAGATGAAGCACGATACATCACAGGACAAACTCTTGCCGTCGATGGCGGCATGACGATGTAACACAACTAACGGTAGTACTTTGCTAAATCGGCAATCATCTTATATACTCAACTCATGGAGGGATTTTAAAATGACAAAAGAACAAATCTTAGTAGACGTACAAGAAGCAATCGCAGAAAAATTAGGAAAAGAACAAAATGAAATCACACTTGATAAATCGTTCAAAGACGACCTCGGTGCTGACTCTCTCGAAGTCATGGAACTCGTCATGGACTTAGAAGACAAGTTCGAAATCACGATCGAAGATGAGCAAGCAGAAAACTTGAAGACTGTCGGCGATGTCGTCAACTACATCGAAACACAAGTCTGATCATTGAAGCTGACCCACCGCAATTTGCGGTGGGCTTTAGCTGTTTAGGAGGAACTATGACGAATCAAAAAGGACGTCGTGTCCGAAAAGGACCCTATGTAAAACGACGCAAGGATGCTCGGACGCTCGCTCAAATCGAGCAGAAATTCGAAGCGTTACAAGAGCGCCTGAATATCACGTTTTCTAATGTCGAGCTATTAAAACAAGCCTTCACGCATTCTTCGTTCGTCAATGAACAACGCGAGTCTGAAGGGGATAACGAACGCCTAGAATTTTTAGGGGACGCGGTCTTAGAGTTGACGGTGTCACGCTATCTATTCGAACACTACCCGGAACGTTCCGAGGGGGAATTAACGAAATTGCGAGCGGCAATCGTCTGTGAACCGTCACTCGTCCAATTTGCGAATCACTATCAGTTTTCCGATATGATTCTGTTAGGTAAGGGGGAAGAACTGACCGGTGGTCGGAATCGTCCAGCCTTACTTGCGGATGTCTTCGAATCCTTCATTGGCGCCTTGTATCTTGATCAAGGCATCGAAGCAGCCGAACGATTCCTCGCCGAAGCGGTTTTTCCGAAAGTGGCGACAGGCTTTTTTGAAGAACAGACAGATTTCAAGAGTCAATTACAGGAAGCGATTCAACGTGTCGGTTTAGGTGTCATCGAGTATGAAATCATCGAGGAGCGCGGTCCGGCGCATAGTCGGGAATTTATCTCGCGTGTCCAAGTCGCGGATGAGCTGGAAGGGATCGGGACAGGCCGATCGAAAAAAGAGGCAGAACAACAGGCGGCAAAACAAGCCTTACTTGAATTAAAGAAACAGTTTTAAGCAACAAAAGGCCGACCATCTCTCGAATGCGTGAGAGATGATCGGCCTTTATCGTGTGGAGTTCACTTGATTAGACAGTCTTGAGGGATTTCAGTTCGTCGACGATCGCATCGACCTCTGCCAGTGATAACGAGTCGCGCATCATGACGAACTCATAAATCTCTTTTAAGTCCTCGTTTTTTGAGCCATCGAACTGTTCTGCTTTAATGACCCCTTTGTTGATGATGTTCAATTTATCTAAGATTGCTTCAATCATTTGTTCAATCGTCATCGTGTTATTCGCTCCTCTTCTTCTTGTTTCGCGTGATACTACCTTAAAACCTATCATGTTGCTAGCGTTTCGGCTATGGTAAACTGAAAGAAATTCAAAAGAAATTTAAACATACGGGTGATCAAGATGTACTTAAAAAGAATTGAAATCAATGGCTTCAAATCATTTGCCAGTCGAACTGAATTAGAATTTCTTCCGGGTGTCACGGCAGTCGTCGGACCGAACGGAAGTGGGAAATCAAATATATCGGACGCTGTCCGTTGGGTGCTCGGAGAACAATCTGCGAAGTCACTGCGCGGGGCGAAGATGGAAGACGTCATTTTTGCCGGCAGTCTGTCTGAACACCGGAAACAATTTGCCGAGGTGACGCTCGTCTTAGACAACGAGTCGGGAACGGTTGCGTTGCCGTATCAGGAAATAAGTGTCACGCGGCGTGTCAGCCGCAACGGAGACAGCGATTATTTTTTAAATAAAAAACCATGTCGCCTGAAGGATGTCCTTGATCTGTTCATGGACACAGGCTTGTCGCGTGATGCTTTTGCAATCATCGGACAAGGGCGAGTTGAACAAGTCATCTCCGGTAAACCGGAAGAACGCCGTGCTGTCATCGAGGAAGCAGCAGGCGTCTTGAAGTATCGTCATCGCAAGAAGCAAGCCGAGCGGAAATTAAGTGATACGGAAGCGAATCTATCGCGTGTCGATGATATTTTATATGAACTTGGCGGACGAATCGAGCCGTTACGTGAACAAGCGGCGCTCGCGAAAGAGTATCTCGTCGCTCGAGAACGGCATGATGTCCTCGAACGTGGTATCTTGGCGCATGAAATCACGACGTATCAGACGGAGCTCGAAACACTAGCGCGTGACATCGCACAATGTGAAGAACGCCTTGCGTCTCAAAAGACGACTTACGAAGAGACCGTCTTGTCCCGAGAGAATCAAGAATCGACGCTCGAAGAAGAACGACAACAAGAAAACGCGTTGCAGGAGCAACTTCGACATGTCTCGACGCGACTTGTTGAGATCCAAGGTGCCCTTAACCTAGCGAAAGAGCGTGAAAAACACGGGACCGAGACGAAAGAGCGACTCGAACAAGAGGTTGCCGTCGTCGAAGAACGCGTCAAGGAACTGGAACTCGAACTGACCGCTTTACAGGAACGTCAAGCAGAAGTCGATCAGGAAGCAAAACGGATCACGGCTGAACGGGAAAGAGCCGATCAAGCACTGACACAAACCGATCGTGATTTCGATAAGGAAGCCGAAGTATTACGTTCGGAAGCCTTTGAAGTGGCGAGTCGATTAGCTGCGACGAATAATGCCTATAATCGAGCGAAGCAAGATCTCATGCAGGCAGAAGAACAACAACGTTCATTTACGGCGGACAGCGGTACGAAACAGTCGACGCGTCGTCAACTCGAGGAAGACGTAGCTCGTCTAGAGGCGGAAGTCGCTTCGATCCGGACGAAGTTGGACCAAGCAACGGAAGAAGAGACGACGGCACTTGCAGCACGAAATGAACAACAACATGCGTTACGACAAGTCGAACAGTCCGTTGCGGATTTAGAGCGACGTCGGCATAAGACGGAAGACCGGATTGAATTCCTTGAATCCGTCAAAGCCGACTATAGCGGTTATTTCGGTGCCGTGAAGACGATTTTAAAACAACGAGATCAGCACCCAGGTATTTACGGAGCGGTCGCGGAGTTGATTTCGGTTCCGGCGCGGTTTGAAGCGGCAATCGAGACAGCGCTTGGTGGGTCGATGCAAAACATCGTCGTTGATACCGATGCGACAGGACGTCGTCTGATCCAGGAGCTTCGGCGATTAAATGCCGGTCGAGCAACGTTCATGCCGCTCGCCTCACTCCAAGCACGCGAAGTCAATCGTTCAGTACGAGAACAAGTCGGTGGAATGTCTGGGTTCGTCGGGATTGCAAGTGATCTCGTGACGACAGACGAGACGTTGACGAAATTAAAGATGAACTTGCTCGGTACGACACTCGTCGTCGAGTCACTTGAACAGGCGAACCAAATCGCCCGTTCGACGGGACATCGCTATCGTCTCGTTACGCTCGAAGGAGATGTCGTCAACGTCGGCGGTACGATGACCGGCGGAAGTCGGAAAAAAGGCACACCATTGTTCAGTCAATCGCGCGAACTTGACGAGTTAAAAGAGGGACTGACGCGCGGACAAGCGGTCATTCGGGAGCAGATGCGCCGCTTGGAAGATCTGAGAGCGGCGATCCAGACTCTTGATGCTACGGCTCGGACACGGACAGAAACGATTCAAACATTACAAGGGCAACTCGAACAATCGCGCGATACGTTAGCAGATGCGAACCGTCATCTCGCTGTCATGACGTCTGAATTGTCGGTTGAAGATCGACAGATGGCACGTGTACTCGAACAAGAACAGGAAGCACGTCAGATCATCGAGACGTCGGAAGTCGAGATCGCAAAATGGACGGAGCGTCAAACGGAGCTCAGACAAGCCTTAGATCGTCTTAAGGATGCGCAAGCCCGTGGTGCCGTCACGATGGACGAACTGAAGAAGGAACAAGCAGAAGCAGTTCTCGAAGAGCGGACGATTCAAATGAAACAAGCGCAACTTTCGCAAGAGATCGAACGCCTGACGGAACAGCTCAGTCACGCGAAGCTTGAACGTGGTCATAAACGCCGTGACTTGCGTCATGTCCTCGAAGGATTCGACGAAGCGAAAATCGATGCCTTGCATGCGGAACAGCGCGAACAGGAACAGGAACAACAACGGGTCGAGACCGAACTCGTCGCGATCGGGCAACGGATTCAAGTACAAGCAGAATCCCTGCGCTTGATCCGGATCCGCGAAGCGAAGACGAAGGACGATCAACAAACGACGAAACAGGCACTCGAGCAGCTACGACTCTCGCAAGGGAAAACGAGCACGCGTCTTGAGACAAGACAAGAAATGCTGGAAGAGATGGGATTACTGCTCGAACTGATTGCACCACTTGATTTATCGTATGAAGAGGCAAAAGAGGAAATTCATCTGCTCAAACGCCAACTCGAAGAAATCGGCATCGTCAACATCGGTGCGATTGAGGAATTCGCAGAGGTCGATGAACGGTTTACGTTCCTATCCGCGCAACGGGATGATCTCGTCGCTGCTAAAACCGATCTCTATGGCGTCATCGAAGAGATGGACCGAGAAGTCATTCGATTGTTCCGTCAAACGTATGATGCTGTCCGAGAACACTTCCGGGAAACATTCCGCGAGTTATTCGGGGGCGGTGAAGCCGATCTAGTCCTCGTTGACCCGAGTGATCTGTTGACGAGTGGAATTGATATCGTTGCGAAACCGCCTGGTAAGAAACTGCAGAATTTGTCGCTCTTGTCCGGTGGAGAGCGTGCCTTGACAGCAATCGCCTTATTATTTGCGATTCTAAAGACACGTCCTGTCCCGTTCTGTGTCCTCGATGAGGTCGAGGCGGCGCTTGACGAAGCGAACGTCGCGCGATTCGGCGAGTTCGTCCATCAGCTAGCACGCGAGACACAGTTCGTCATCATCACCCATCGGAAAGGAACGATGGAGGCGGCAGATGTCCTTTACGGCGTCACGATGCAGCAAAACGGGATATCTGAAGTGTTATCCGTTAAACTAGAAGAGGCACGACGTACATTAAGTGAAGAACCAAAGGAGATTAAACGATGAGTTTCTTTAAAAAACTGAAAGACCGCTTGACGACTTCGACACAAGAAGTCACGACTAAATTTACGGAAGGCTTGACGAAGACACGCGACGGATTAGCGAGTGCCGTCAATGATCTCGTCTACCGCTTCCGTGAAGTCGATGAAGACTTTTTTGAAGAGTTAGAAGAAGTGTTGATCCAAGCAGACGTCGGTGTGACGACGACGATGGATTTGGTCGAAGAATTAAAGACAGAAGTCAAACGACGTAACGTCAAGGATCCAAAACAAGTCCGGGATGTCCTCGTTGAAGTCGTCGCGAACATGTTAGTCGAAGAAGAAGAGACAGCCCTTGATCTTGATCATGAGCTGAATGTCATCCTCTTCGTTGGTGTCAACGGGGTCGGTAAGACGACAACGATCGGGAAACTTGCGAACCGATTAAAACAAGAAGGTAAGAGCGTCATGTTAGCAGCGGGAGATACGTTCCGGGCTGGTGCGATCGATCAACTGCAAGTCTGGGGCGAACGCTCCGGTGTACCGGTCATTCGTCAAGGCGAAGGCTCCGATCCGGCTGCTGTCGTTTATGACGCCGTCCAAGCAGCGAAAGCACGTAAGGTCGACGTTCTGATTTGTGATACGGCAGGACGCCTACAAAACAAGGTCAATTTGATGAACGAGCTCGAAAAGGTCAAACGCGTCATTGAACGTGAGATTCCAGGCGCACCCCATGAAGTGTTACTAGCACTTGACGCAACAACAGGGCAAAACGCGATGGTGCAGGCAAAAGCCTTCAAACAAGCGACGAACGTTAGCGGAATCGTTTTAACGAAACTTGACGGCACAGCAAAAGGTGGGATTGTTCTTGCGATCAAGAACGAGCTGAATCTACCGGTGAAGTTCGTGGGTCTCGGTGAAAAAATCGATGATTTACAACCATTTGACGCAGAACAATTCGTATATGGACTGTTCGGCGATGTCTTTGAAGAAAAAGAAAACGTCGACACGGAAGAAAGCGCGGAATAAGCGACGTTTCATGTAAAGAAAAAAACTTGACAACACACTGTGAGGGCTGTACTATACTATCTGTAAAGGAATTTCACTTAACATTGCGGAGGTGCTCGAATGACACTTGATAAAACGAACCGGATGAATTATCTGATTGACTTTTATCAGGAGCTTTTGACGCCAAAACAACGGAATTACATGTCACTCTATTACTTAGATGACTTTTCCTTAGGTGAGATCGCCGATGAGTTTGAAGTCAGCCGACAAGCAGTCTACGACAACATAAAACGCACGGAAGCCATGCTCGAGCAGTATGAAGAACGACTATCGCTGTTCAAGAAACACGAACGGCGAAAGCAGTTACTCGATCAGCTGAAGCAATGCGACCTTCCGGGTGAAGCCCTAGTGATCATTGAGACATTGGAGCAATTAGAGTAGGAGGCATTCTTAATGGCATTCGAAGGATTATCGGAACGGCTTCAAGCCAGTCTCGCTAAAATGCGAGGTAAAGGTAAGATTTCTGAAGCAGACGTCAAAGAGATGATGCGCGAAGTTCGCTTAGCGCTACTCGAAGCCGACGTCAACTTCAAGGTCGTCAAACAATTCGTAAATGATGTAAAGGAACGCGCCGTCGGACAGGATGTCATGACGTCTTTGACGCCAGGGCAACAAGTCGTCAAAATCGTCCACGATGAATTGACGAATCTGATGGGTGCAGAAGTGTCACCATTGACGCTTGCGAACCGTCCTCCGACCGTCATCATGATGACGGGTCTGCAAGGGGCAGGTAAAACAACGACAACGGGTAAACTTGCCAATCATTTACGTAAAAAACATAATCGTAGTCCTTTGCTTGTTGCGGCGGATATTTATCGTCCGGCAGCAATCAAACAATTAGAGACACTCGGAAAACAATTGGAGTTACCGGTCTTCTCGATGGGAGATCAGGTTAGTCCACAAGAAATCGTTACCGGTGCACTCGATTATGCAAAAGAGCATCATCACGATATCGTGTTGATCGATACGGCGGGTCGCTTACACGTCGATGAGGAACTGATGCAGGAACTCGTTGATGTTAAGGAGATCGCCAAACCGCATGAAATCTTCCTTGTCGTCGATTCGATGACGGGTCAGGATGCCGTCAACGTCGCAGAGAGCTTCAACGAGAAGCTTGGCGTAACGGGAGTCGTTCTGACGAAGCTCGACGGAGATACGCGAGGTGGTGCAGCACTCTCCATCAAGGCAGTCACCGGAGCACCGATTAAGTTCGTCGGTCTTGGAGAGAAGCTCGATGCCATCGAACCATTCTATCCCGAGCGGATGGCGTCTCGGATTCTAGGCATGGGAGACATGCTGACACTGATTGAAAAAGCAGAGTCACAAATGGACGCTACGCGTGCCAAAGAGTTAGAAAGCAAAATGCGCGATGCATCGTTTACATTCGATGATTTCATCGAGCAGTTGCAGCAAGTGAAACAGATGGGTCCACTCGACGAACTGTTGGGAATGATCCCTGGGGCAGGTAAAGGGAAGATGAAGGGGTTGAAAAACGCCCAAATCGATGAGAAGCAACTCGTGTATGTCGAAGCGATCATCCAATCGATGACGAAACGAGAGCGGACTGAACCTGAAATCTTGAATGCGAGCCGTCGGAAGCGGATTGCCCGTGGTAGCGGACGCAGTATCCAAGAAGTCAACCGCCTCATTAAACAGTTCGAAGACATGCGGAAAATGATGAAACAATTTTCCGGACAGATGGGCAAAGGGAAAAAGAAAGGCTTTGGCCTTCCATTCTTTTAAAAGTCTTTTCTCTTTTGCTGTAACGTTGTATACTAATGAAGTTGTCAATTTGACTAAACGAAAAAATCATTTACTATTTGGAGGGACTTACGAATGGCAGTTAAAATTCGTCTTAAGCGCATGGGCGCAAAAAAATCACCTTTCTACCGTGTGGTAGTAGCAGACTCACGTGCACCACGTGATGGTCGTTTCATCGAGCAAATCGGATACTACAATCCAGTTGCTAAACCAGAAGCAGAAGTTAAAATCAACGAAGAGCTAGCTCTTAAATGGCTCTCTGAAGGTGCTAAACCTTCGGACACAGTTCGTAACCTCTTCTCACAAGCTGGTATCATGGAGAAATTCCACAACGCGAAACTCGCGAAGTAAGACGTTAGGAGGTGAGCGAAAGCTTACCTCCTTTTTTTAATTCAAGAAAGGAAGTGAAACGAATGGAATGGTTGGAAATTGCGAAAATCGCCAACACGCACGGTCTAAAAGGGGAATTGAAGTTACTCGCAAGCACGGATTTTCCGGAAGAACGCTTTAAGGTCGGAAAAGAAGTCTTTCTCGGCTCTGAAGGCACGTATACACCGGTAACGATCAGTGGCTACCGAAAGCATAAACAATTCATCATGGTGACGTTCAAAGGGATGCATCATATCAATGACGTCGAGAAGTACAAAGGATTGAAACTCTATGTCCATGCAGAAGACTTACAGGACTTAGACGAGCATGAATTTTACTATCATGAGATCATCGGTTGTACGGTTTATGACGGTGAGACGAAAATCGGAGTCGTATCCGACATTCTCGAAACAGGCGCAAATGACGTCTGGACGATCAAACGCGACGGGAAAAAAGATGTCCTGATTCCGTATATCGAGCAAGTCGTCGCTTCCGTCGACGTCGAACAGAAACGCATTCAGATCACGCCGCTTCCGGGACTGATCGAGGAATGAACATCCGTGTATTGACGCTGTTTCCAGAGATGTTTTCAGCGCTTGATCATTCGATCGTCAAGCGAGCGCAAGACGATCAACACGTCATACTCGAAATAATCAATTTTCGAGACTTTTCAACGAATCGACATGGTAAGGTCGATGATTATCCGTATGGCGGAGGAGCCGGCATGCTGTTGACACCTCAACCCGTCTTCGATGCGATGGCAAGTCTACCGGAACGAAAACGACGAATCATCGTCATGACACCGACCGGTAAACGGTTTTCGCAACGAATGGCGGAAGAATGGGCAAACGAAGAAGAACTTGTCTTCTTATGTGGTCACTATGAGGGATTTGATCAGCGAATCCATGATCAGTTGGTGACGGATGAGGTCTCGCTCGGAGACTTCGTCTTGACGGGAGGAGAACTCGCTGCGATGACGATGATCGACGCAGTCGTCCGCCTCTTACCGGACGTCCTCGGTGCTTCTGCGAGTCACGAAGATGATTCCTTCTCGACGGGACTTCTCGAATACCCGCACTATACACGTCCGGCAGAATATAAAGGGTATCGAGTACCCGATGTCTTGTTATCAGGCAACCATGCTCGGATTGAAAAATGGCGACGGGAACAGTCGCTGAAGCGGACATATGAGCGGCGCCCTGATCTTCTCGTGGATGCATCGTTAACGGATGAAGATCAACGTTATTTAGACTCGATTTCAGGATTGTCAAACGACTGAATCTATGATAAGTTAAAATATGTGGCAAAAGCCACCCATTAACGATGTTCCGCTGTCGGATGCTTGAAGCAAATGAAGATAAGAACATTGGTGAAAAAAGGAGAAATCATTCATGAACACACAACAATTGTTCCGTGAACTTACACAAGAACAAATCAAGTCAGACGTCCCTGCGTTCCGTCCTGGGGATACAGTCCGTGTACACGTTAAAGTCGTCGAGGGTACGCGTGAGCGTATTCAGCTCTTCGAAGGCGTAGTCATCAAACGTCACGGTGGCGGCATCAGTGAAACATTCACAGTCCGTAAAATTTCTTACGGAGTTGGCGTTGAGCGTGCTTTCCCGCTCCACTCACCACGTGTTGCACAAATCGAAGTCGTTCGCTACGGTAAAGTCCGTCGTGCGAAACTTTACTACCTCCGTAACCTTCGTGGTAAAGCGGCGCGTATTAAAGAAATTCGTCGTTAATCATGTGAAAAAGTGGCTTGTCTCCGGACAAGCTTCTTTTTTTTGCAGTTTATGCGTATACTAGTCCTTAGGAAGAAATTGCGTTAATCAAGGGAGTGGAATTCGTGAAGGAGTTATTCAGTTGGGTAAAGGCGCTCGTCGTAGCGCTCGTCATCGCGTTCATCATTCGAACGTTCCTGTTCGTACCTGTCATCGTTGATGGGGAATCGATGATGCCGACCTTACACAATGCGGATCGAATGATCGTCAATAAGGTCCCGTACTATTTTAATGAACCAGAAAGAGGCGATATCGTTGTCTTCCATGCAACGGAAACGCGTGACTACATCAAACGGGTCATCGCTGTTCCGGGAGATACGATGTATTACAAAGACGATACGTTGTATGTCAACGATAAGAAAGTCGCCGAACCGTATCTGAAAGAATACAAAGCCCAGATGAGTGGTGTGCCATTGACAGAAGACTTCACGCTTGAAGAGCGAACAGGAGAGACGACTGTTCCAAAAGGGAAAGTATTCGTCATGGGAGACAATCGTCAAAATTCAAAAGATAGTCGTGATATCGGTTTCGTGGATGAAGAACAAATCGTCGGAACGACGAACTTCGTCTTCTATCCATTCAATGATGTACGCTCTGTCGATTAAAACGAAAGAAGATGAGACGCTTGCCGTTAAAAGTAAGCAGCTCATCTTCTTTTCTTGTCTTAAGTTGCGTATACTAGGGAGTGGATGTTTTTTCATGTATCGTATGATCAGCAAGAAGTCCAGGAATATATGAAAGAGGTGAAGGATATGACGATTCAATGGTTCCCCGGTCACATGGCCAAAGCACGTCGGGAAGTCACAGAAAAATTAAAGTTGATCGATGTGGTGATCGAACTCGTCGATGCACGTCTTCCGATGTCGAGCCGTAACCCGATGGTCGAACAGATTACGGCAGGTAAACCGCGACTGATCGTCCTCAACAAGGCGGATATGGCAGACAAACGAGTGACGGAGCAATGGATGCAGGCATTACGAGCAGATGGTGTCGATGTCGTGGCGGTTGATGCGAAGCACAATAAAGGATTGAATCAAATCCATGAGGGCGCTTTACGACTAATGAAAGAAAAACACGCACGGATGCGGGAGAAGGGTCGGAACCCGAGTGCGATCCGTGCCTTGATCATCGGCATTCCGAACGTCGGGAAATCGACGCTCATCAATCGACTTGCCGGTCGAAATATCGCAATCACGGGTGACCGTCCAGGTGTGACGAAACGCCAGCAGTGGATCAAGATGAAGACAGGTGAGATGGAATTACTCGATACACCAGGTATCCTCTGGCCGAAGTTCGACGATCAAGTCGTCGGGTATCGGTTAGCAGCGACAGGAGCGATCAAGGATGATATCTTAAACATCGACGATATCGCGCTATTTGCCCTTCGTGAGCTAAAGACACGGTATCCGGAGCAATTGCGTGAGCGCTATCGTCTCGACGAAGTATCGGGAGAAGCGGTTGATGTACTCGAAGCAATCGGTAAAAAACGTGGTTTCGTCTCAGGTGGCTATGTCGATTTCGAGCGGACGAGCGAAATGCTCCTGCATGAACTACGAACGGAAAAGTTAGGTCGAGTGACGCTTGAAACGGTCGAAGAGTGGGAAACGCATGCATAACGGACTTGGACATCCTTTGATGTCCAAGTTTTTTTCAAAGGAGCAGGATGTATGAAGATAGCAGAATTAAAAGAACGATTGCAAAAAGCAACACTAGAAGAATTTATTCAGTTAAAGCAGGAACTGGCGTCAGATACGCGAAAAGGGGTGCATACACTGTTTCGTCAGACAGAACGACGATTTGCGCACGAAGAGCAGCAACGGATCGATTTCAAGGAACGACTCGCATTTGAAGACGAGTATCGTCAGCAAGGATACGTTCGAATTGCAGGAGTGGACGAAGTCGGGCGAGGTCCACTAGCTGGTCCGGTCGTCGCAGCAGCTGTCATCTTACCAGACGGATTCTATCATCCAGGACTAACGGATTCAAAACAGATGAGTAAAGTACAGCGGCAAGCGGCACTGAAGCATCTGCAAGAAGTGGCTGAGATTGCAATCGGCATCATCGAACCGGCTGAAATCGACGAAATCAACATCTATCAAGCATCGAAACGGGCGATGCAAGACGCAGTACACCAATTGCAACCGGATGCCTTACTTGTCGATGCGATGACACTCGACGACGATACACCACAACTCTCTCTTATCAAAGGAGATGCGCGAAGTGTCTCGATTGCTGCTGCAAGTGTCGTTGCGAAAGAGACACGAGATGCGATGATGGAACAATACGCAATCGAGTATCCGGGATATGGATTTGAAACACACGCAGGTTACGGAACACCCATACATTTACAAGCGCTCGATACACTGGGCGTCACACCGATTCACCGGAAAACATTCCGTCCTGTCAAAGAACGTCTTTAGGAGGAATCGAGCATGCAAATCGAACATCGTGCCTTACTTCCATTTAAAATCATCGATCATGCGAACCTACCGTTACGGGAAGGCGCAAACATCGTCGGTAAAGTATTGAAGCTGTTGCCCGACGGATTAATGGAACTCCAAGTCGGTCAACGCGTCTTGACGGCAGGAACGACGGCTGAACTAAAAGAAGGGAACATGTATCGCTTCCAAGTCGTTTCAGCAGAGGGACAACCGGTTTTAAAAATCATCTCGACCGAGTCTGTTCCGCAAAAGTCGGCTCTCCCCCAGTTACTCGACTCCTTTTTACAACGCCAGACGGTACCGACTGCGGAAACACGGGAACTCCTAAGGCAAATTGGTCAACCGGTGACGGAAGGAGAAGCGAAGCAGTTAAAACACGCCCTTACCGAACTCGTTCAACTGGCAAAGGGTGACGAGACAGGTCGAACGCTTGATCGAAAGACGAGTGATCAGATTTTAGCGCAACAACTCGTCCAAGCAACGAACGAAACAGGGAAAGGAGTCTATTTATTTCAATTACCTCAATTTGGACCATTCGAAGATGTGGATCTCATGATGGAAGCACCGTTCGAACGGACGTTTGATCCGAATCATGCCCGTGTCGTCTTATATCTTCAATTACCAACGCTCGGTGAGGTCGCTGTCGACGTCTTGATCGCAGACCGAAATGTTTCGATTTCCGTCTTTCATCCAAATGCGCACGTCAATACGTTCATGCAAGCCTACACACCGCAAATCCAGACTCGTCTTGAGGAACAAGGCTATGCATTGACGCGATTCGATTGGGTTGAACAGACCAAAGAGCGCGTACCGCATGATATCTCAACGCGTAACGGAAGGGTGGATCTTCATATATGAAAAAAGCAATAGCTCTATCATACGAAGAACAGATGCATGCCCCAAAAGTCGTTGCTAAGGGATCGGAACACATCGCAGAACGGATTTTAGAAGAGGCATTAAAACATGATATTCCGATCCGGCAGGACGAAACGTTGATGACGTTACTGGATGCTGTTCAAGTATCAGAACAGATCCCAGAAGAACTATACGGTGTCATTGCCGAATTATTCGCCTTTTTATATCGTCTTGATCAAGATGGAATTCTGAAAAAATAAAGCTTTCGGTCGATAACGATAGACAGCGCTTCCAATTTTAACTACAATGAAAGAGCCGAAACTAAAGGGGTTAAGGGGGATTTTTTCATGAATGTACATGAGTATCAGGCAAAAGAATTACTTCGTTCGTACGGGGTACCCGTACCAAACGGAATCGCAGCCTTCACCGTCGAAGAGGCGGTCGATGCATCAGAACAATTGTCAGGCCCGATTAAAGTCGTCAAAGCTCAAATTCACGCGGGGGGACGCGGTAAAGCAGGTGGCGTCAAGCTTGCGAAATCGCAAGAAGAAGTGAAGGAATATGCGACGGAGTTACTCGGCAAAACGCTCGTCACGCACCAAACAGGTCCCGAAGGAAAAGTCGTTCAACGTCTTCTCGTCGAAGAAGGCTGTGCGATTGATAAAGAATACTATCTTGGAATCGTACTTGATCGTGTGACAGGACGTGTCGTCATCATGGGATCAAGCGAAGGTGGTATGGACATCGAAGAGGTGGCGGAAGCGACACCGGAAAAAATCATTAAAGAAGTCGTCGATCCTGCAGTTGGTCTTCAAGGATTCCAAGCGCGTAAACTTGCGTTCGCAATGGGTGTTCCTGTGAAGCTCGTCAACAAGTTCGTCGGTATGGTCACGAAACTTTATAATTTCTTCGTCGACAAGGATTGTTCAATCGCAGAAATTAACCCACTCGTTACGACGAAGGATGGCGAAGTTCTCGCGCTGGACGCGAAGTTGAACTTCGACTCGAACGCATTATATCGTCATGCGGACATCGTGGCGTTACGTGATGAAACAGAAGAAGATCCACGCGAAGTCGAAGCATCGAAGAGTGATTTGAACTACATCGCGCTCGATGGAAATATCGGCTGCCTCGTCAATGGTGCTGGTCTTGCCATGGCAACGATGGATATCATCAAACACTTCAGTGGTGATCCTGCGAACTTCCTTGATGTCGGTGGTGGTGCGACGAAGGAGAAGGTAACAGAAGCCTTCAAACTGATCTTGTCGGATGAGAACGTTAAAGGGATTTTCGTTAACATTTTCGGTGGAATCATGAAATGTGACGTCATCGCAGAAGGTATCGTTGCGGCGACAAAAGAAGTCGGTCTCGAATTGCCGCTCGTCGTTCGTCTTGAAGGGACGAACGTTGATGCAGGAAAACAAATTCTCAAAGATTCAGGTCTAGCGATTACAGCAGCTACATCAATGGCAGACGGCGCAGAAAAAATTGCTGCGCTCGTGAAGTAAGGGGGAGCTAAAGATGAGTATTTGGGTGAACGAATCGACGAAAGTCATTATTCAAGGGATTACAGGTAATCAAGGGATGTTCCATGGTGAACAGATGATCGACTACGGAACAAACCTCGTAGGTGGTGTCACACCAGGAAAAGGCGGTACGGAAGTACTTGGTGGTGTTCCTGTCTTCGATACGGTCGCACAAGCGGTCGACAAAACAGGTGCGAACGCATCGATCATCTACGTACCACCAGCATTCGCAGCGGATGCAATCATGGAAGCAGCAGATGCGAACATCGCGTTGATCATCTGTATCACGGAAGGTATTCCAGTTCTTGATATGGTCAAAGTAAAACGTTACCTCGAAGGAAAACCAGTTCGTCTCATCGGACCGAACTGCCCGGGCGTCATCACTCCAGGTGTCGCGAAACTTGGTATCATGCCAGGATACATCCATACACCAGGTCATGTCGGTATCGTCTCACGTTCTGGGACTTTGACATATGAAGCTGTCCATCAATTAACGACGGCTGGCATCGGTCAATCGACAGCTGTTGGTATCGGGGGCGACCCGGTCAATGGAACGGACTTCATCGATACGCTCAAAGCATTCAATGAAGATCCAGAAACAAAAGCCGTTATCATGTTAGGGGAAATCGGTGGAACAGCTGAAGAAGAAGCAGCTGAGTGGGTCAAAGCGAACATGACGAAACCAGTCATTGGTTTCATCGGTGGTCAAACAGCTCCTGCCGGCAAACGGATGGGTCACGCAGGTGCGATCATATCTGGCGGTAAAGGAACAGCTGCTGAAAAAATCAAGACACTCCGTGCAAACGGAATCGAAGTGGCAGAAACACCAGCTGTCATTGGTGAGACGTTAATCCGTGTCATCAAAGAAGCAGGGATCTATGACGAGTGCGTGACGAACAGCACAGTCAAATAAATCAAAAAAAGAAGCTGTCCTGATCAAATCAGGACGGCTTTCTTCTATATAAATAAGAAGCTTAAATAAGGAGCGCTGATCTCATGAAACGTGAACTGTATGTCCGCTTCGCCATGTGTCAGGTACCGTACACGATCGTCCGATTGATTGAGCAATTCGGAATCGTTCCAAGTCATGAATTACCCGTTTCGACGCGTCTTCGAAAACGGTATGAACAAGCATTACAGCTTGATTGGATCGAAGAGTCGATTCTAGTCAAAGGAGATCCACTGTTTCCGACTGTGTTACTGACGATCCCTCAACCGGTCTATGCCCTCTTTTACCGCGGTGATCCGTCCCGCCTAACACTTCCACGCGTCAGTATCATCGGTAGTCGAACCCCCTCACCGCACCATCTTTCCCGCATGCGTTTCTTGCAACCCTTCTTTCATCCAGATCTCGCCACCGTTTCCGGAGGTGCCTATGGTATCGATGCCCTCGTCCATCGCTTGTCCTTAAAACATCAGCAGACAACGATTGCGGTTCTCGCAGGAGGATTTGATCGTCTATATCCTACTTCCCATGCTTCTCTTTTTGAACGCATCCTCTCGAACGGTCTTCTTCTCTCTGAATATCCACCCGGAACTCCTATTCAAAAATTTCAATTTCTAGAACGGAACCGGATCATTGCTGGATTATCTTCATCATTGATCATCGTCGAAGCGGCGAAACGAAGCGGTACGATGAATACTGCCAGTCATGCGCTTGACCAAGGAAAAGATGTCTATTGTTTGCCGGGTTGTCCCACGGAATCGTTCTTTACCGGAACGAATCAATTGATCGCAGAAGGAGCGATTCCACTCCTTGATCCGGAAGAAGTTTCAAAAAGTATTCGGCTGAACGTTGACAAATGGGAATCGAGACTACTATGATAAGTGAGATTAAAATACGAGTACGCCTCTAATAGGGAGCGATTGCAATGGCAAAATATCTAGTAATCGTCGAGTCACCCGCTAAGGCAAAAACCATTAAACGTTATCTCGGATCCAACTATACCGTGAAAGCGTCGATGGGGCACGTCATTGACTTGCCGAAAAGCCAAATGGGAGTCGACGTCGAACATGACTATGAACCGAAATATATCACGATCCGTGGTAAAGGTCCGGTCTTAAAAGAACTCAAGACAGCTGCGAAAAAAGCACAAAAAATCTATCTCGCAGCCGACCCCGACCGTGAAGGGGAAGCGATCGCATGGCATTTAGCTAAAGCATTAGGCGTTGATGAATCAACGGAGTGCCGCGTCGTCTTCAATGAAATCACGAAAGATGCCATCAAGGATTCGTTCAAGCGACCACGCAAGCTCAACTATGATCTTGTCGATGCGCAGCAAGCCCGTCGTATCTTGGACCGCCTTGTTGGTTACAGCATGAGTCCGTTATTATGGAAGAAGATTAAAAAAGGGTTATCTGCGGGACGCGTTCAATCCGTTGCCGTCAAGATGATCATCGATCGTGAACAAGAAATCAATGCGTTCATGCCTGAAGAATACTGGACGATCAAACTCGAACTCGATGCAAACGGTGAAAAGCTCGAAGCGAACTTCTACGGAGTCGATGGCAAGAAGCGTGAACTTCATTCGCAAGAAGAAGTCGATCAAATCTTGAATCAACTCTCAGAAGACTTTACAGTTGATTCCGTCACGAAAAAAGAGCGGAAACGGAATCCGGCGTTACCGTTTACGACGAGTTCTTTGCAACAGGAAGCAGCACGTAAGCTGAACTTCCGAGCGAAGAAGACGATGATGATCGCACAACAGCTATACGAAGGAATCGAAATTGGAAAAGAAGGTACAGTCGGTTTGATTACGTATATGCGTACCGATTCGACACGGACGTCAGATTCGGCGAACCTCGAAGCACACGGGTTCATTGAGCAGGCGTACGGAAAAGAATACATCGCAAGCGAGAAACGTAAAGAAAAGAAATCAGCGAACTCACAGGATGCGCACGAAGCGGTTCGTCCGACTTCGACAATGCGTGAACCACAACTCGTTAAATCGTATCTATCGCGTGACCAATTCCGTTTATATAAGCTGATCTGGGAACGATTCGTCGCAAGTCAGATGGCGCCAGCAATTCTCGATACCGTCAAAATTGACCTTGTCTCGAACGATGTTATGTTCCGTGCGAACGGATCAACTGTTAAATTCCCAGGCTTCATGAAGGTTTACATCGAAGATACCGATGATGAGGCGGTTTCAGACGTCAAGGAAGGACTACTTCCTCCACTCGATGAAGGGGAAGAGTTGAAAAAATCAGCAATCGAACCGAAACAACACTTTACACAACCACCGCCGCGTTATACGGAAGCACGTCTCGTCCGGGCGATGGAAGAGCTCGGTATCGGTCGTCCGTCGACGTATGCGCCGACGCTCGATACGATTCAAAAACGGGGTTACGTGACGCTTGAAGAGAAGAAATTCTTACCAACGGAACTCGGTGAACTCGTCATCGATATGATCAGCGACTATTTCCAAGAGTTCATCACTGTCCAGTTCACGGCAGACATGGAAGCTTTACTCGATGCGATCGAAAAAGGTGACATGCAGTGGACGGAAGTCGTCGATCCAATCTATAAGTCCTTTGCAAAGCGTCTGACACGAGCAGAAGCAGAAATCGAGAAGATTGAAATCAAAGATGAACCGGCTGGAGAAGATTGTGAAGTCTGTGGTCATCCGATGGTCATCAAGATGGGTCGTTATGGCAAGTTCATGGCGTGCTCGAACTTCCCAGAGTGTCGTAACACTAAACCGATCCAAGTCGAGATCGGTGTGAAGTGTCCGACATGTAGAACGGGCGACATCGTCGAACGTCGTAGTAAAAAAGGACGTTTGTTCTACGGTTGTTCGAACTATCCGGAGTGTGAGTTCGTCTCATGGGATAAACCGGTCGAAGAACCATGTCCGGTATGTAGTAGTATGATGGTACAAAAGAAAATCAAGAACGGTGTGAAAGTAGAATGTACATCTTGTGGACATCATGAAACACGCATCGATCAGGAGCAAGAGGAGGAATAACCGTTGAAACGTGTAACGGTAATCGGCGCGGGACTTGCAGGTTCTGAAGCAGCATGGCAACTTGCAAAACGCGGCGTACAAGTAGATTTATATGAAATGCGGCCTGTCAAACAGACACCCGCGCACCATACAGACCAATTCGCTGAACTCGTCTGTTCGAACTCACTTCGAGCGAACCAGTTAACGAACGCAGTTGGTGTCTTAAAGGAAGAGATGCGTCAGCTCGATTCCTTGATCATGAAAGCAGCAGACTTAGCGAGCGTTCCAGCAGGTGGAGCACTTGCTGTCGATCGGCATGACTTCGCAGGATATGTGACGGAAACGTTGAAAAACCACCCGAACGTTACAGTCCATCATGAAGAAATCGAAGCGATTCCAGATGGTCCGACGATCGTTGCGACGGGTCCGTTGACGAGTGCGGCATTATCGGAATCACTTAAACAATTCACAGGTGAAGATTACCTATACTTCTTCGATGCAGCGGCACCGATTCTCGATGGAGACACGATCGATCGTGAGAAGGTTTACCTGAAATCACGATATGATAAAGGCGAAGCTGCCTACTTGAATTGTCCAATGACGGAAGAAGAATTCCAGCTCTTCTATGATGAGCTGATCAATGCGGAAGTCGTCCCACTGAAGGAATTTGAAAAAGAGATTTATTTCGAGGGCTGTATGCCATTTGAAGTTCTCGCTTCTCGCGGACCGAAAACACTCTTGTTCGGACCAATGAAGCCAGTCGGACTGGAAGATCCGAAGACAGGCAAACGACCATATGCTGTCGTTCAATTGCGTCAGGATAACTCAGCTGGAACATTGTTCAACCTTGTCGGCTTCCAGACACATTTGAAATGGGGCGAACAAAAGCGGATCATTCGCTTGATTCCTGGTCTTGAGAATGCAGAAATCGTCCGTTATGGTGTCATGCACCGTAACACGTTCGTTAACTCACCGAATTTGTTGAAACCAACGTATCAGACACGTACACGTGACGACTTGTTCTTTGCTGGTCAAATGACAGGTGTCGAAGGGTACGTCGAGTCAGCAGCGTCCGGCTTAACAGCAGGAATCAATGCGGCACGTCTCATCAATGAGGCGGAACCGGTTACGTTCCCGCAGGAAACGATGATGGGTGCGATGTCGCACTATATCACGACGACGGAAGGGAAGAACTTCCAGCCAATGAATGCCAACTTCGGATTGGTACCAGCACTCGTCGGTCATCCGGTTCGAATGAAAAAACCTGAGAAGTATGCGCTCTACGCAGAGCGAGCACTTGAAGCAATCAAAGATTTCACGGATATGTGATTTTTGATGGGGAGAAAGGCGTGATTTAGCGCTCTTTCTCCCCATTTCTTAATTTGTCATAAAAGCGTGATAATTTCGTTAATTTTTCGGTTTTTGGTCTATTGTCAGACTACTTGGTCTGTGCTATGCTAAGGGCGATTCGAGAATGAAATGGTCAGAAGGGGGCGCATTCATGGGGATAGACACTGCTTTTGAGCGACTGCTAGAAGATTTTATGCGGTATGTTCATATTGAACGTCAATTATCTCCGAATACAGGTCGCTCTTATGATCAAACACTTCGACAATACGCCGCTTTTTGCCGCGATCATCAGTTACGATCGATTGAATTGGCAAGTGCACGGCGTTATTTGTATGCTCTTTACGATCAGGAGCTAGCGCGGGCAACGATTGCACAAAAAGTTTCCTGCCTCAAACAATTTGGTCG
Source organism: Exiguobacterium sp. FSL W8-0210 (assembly GCF_038006045.1). Classification (NCBI taxonomy): domain Bacteria; kingdom Bacillati; phylum Bacillota; class Bacilli; order Caryophanales; genus Exiguobacterium; species Exiguobacterium sp. FSL W8-0210. The sequence goes on along the minus strand of NZ_JBBOUK010000001.1, from coordinate 1,927,913 downwards.
TTTTTTGACACGTGACACCGATGAGCCTAATCCATTCGATGGATTAAAAGCACCAAAACGACAACAAGGACTTCCGACATTCCTCGTCCCAACGGAATATGAACGTTTCCTCGATGCCTTTCGATCGAGTGATACGCTTGGCAACCGGAATGTGGCGTTAGTAGAACTTTTATATGCGACGGGTATGCGGGTCAGCGAGGTCGTTCAACTAGATCTTCGTGATCTCGCTACTGATCACTCCTACGTCCATGTGTATGGAAAAGGTGGGAAGGAACGCATCGCACCAATCGGAACCTTTGCTAAAGATGCATTAGAACTGTACTTACCATCACGAGATCCAATCGCAGGTCATGAGCAAGCGTTGTTCTTGTCTCATTCAGGGCGTCGATTGACGACGGATGCGATTCGGAAAATCATGAAAAAAGGGGAACAACTCGTTGGGAAACATGTGACACCACATGCGCTTCGTCATAGTTTCGCGACAGATTTACTGGAAAGAGGCGCCGATTTGCGAGCGGTCCAGGAGTTACTTGGACACGCATCGCTGTCGACGACTGGTCAGTATACACACGTAACGACGGAACGATTACGACATGTTTATCAACAAGCACATCCTCGTGCCTAAGGGAGGAAACATTGATGTTTCATGCAACGACGATTTTTGCGATTCAACATAACGGACAATCCGCGATGAGCGGAGACGGACAGGTGACTTTCGGAAACCAAGTCATCATGAAGAAAAGTGCGAAAAAAGTACGGCGCCTCTATGGTGGCAAAGTCATTGCCGGATTTGCTGGAAGTGTCGCGGACGCGTTCACACTCTTTGAAAAATTCGAAGCGAAGCTTGAAATGTATAACGGGAACTTACAACGGGCAGCAGTTGAGCTGGCAAAGGAATGGCGAGGCGATAAGATGTTGCGTCAACTAGAAGCACTCTTACTCGTCATGGATGGAACACATCTCTTACTTGTATCCGGAAACGGGGAAGTCATCGAACCGGATGACGGCATTCTCGCAATCGGTTCAGGTGGTAATTATGCGCTTGCAGCAGGTCGCGCTTTAGCTCGACATGCAAGTCATCTCACAGCAGAGGAGATCGCCCGCGCAGCTCTTGAGACGGCTGGTGAACTCTGTGTCTTTACGAACGATCAAATCATCCTAGAAACGATCGGAGGCAATGACCATGCATGAATTGACGCCAAGACAAATCGTCGAGAAGTTGAATGAACATGTCATCGGACAAGCAGATGCTAAACGTGCGGTGGCAATTGCTTTACGTAATCGGTACCGTCGACAGTTACTCGATGCATCGATGCGGGACGAAGTCACACCGAAGAACATTCTGATGATCGGACCGACCGGTGTCGGAAAGACTGAAATTGCGCGACGCCTCGCGAAACTCGTCCGAGCGCCGTTCGTCAAGATTGAAGCAACGAAGTTCACTGAGGTAGGGTACGTCGGTCGTGATGTGGAGTCAATGGTGCGGGATCTCGTGGAAGCGTCTCTGCGTCTTGTCAAAGATGAGAAAAAAGAAGCGCTCAAGGATCGAGCGGAGGCAGTGGCGAACGAACGAATCGTTGATGCATTGTCTGGCAAAAAAGCGTCATCTGGTCTCGGGGGTGGAACGAATCCGTTTGAGATGTTGTTCGGTGGGAACCAAAAGCAGCAAGAGCCAGATACATCGGAAGCGACAGCTGATCGTTCGCTACTCCGTCAGCAATTGCTGACAGGTCAACTCGAAGATCGAATGATCGAGGTCGATGTTGAAGAACGTCAAGTTGATTTATTTTCCGGACAACAAGGCATGGAGGGGCTCGCAAATCTTCAGGATATGCTTGGACAAGTCATGCCGAAGAAAACGAAGAAGCGCCAGCTTACTGTTAAGGAAGCACGTCCGATTTTGACAGCAGAAGAAGCGGAACGATTGCTTGACTTAAATGAAGTTCATGACGAAGCGGTCCGCCGTGCAGAACAAATGGGCATCATTTTCGTTGATGAGATTGATAAGATTGCGACAAAGGGACATGATTCAGCAGGTGTTTCACGAGAAGGTGTTCAACGAGACATCTTACCAATCGTTGAAGGATCGACGATCGTCACGAAATATGGACCAGTAAAGACGGATCATATCTTGTTCATCGCTGCGGGTGCATTCCATATGGCGAAACCGTCTGATCTGATTCCTGAACTCCAAGGTCGTTTCCCGATCCGTGTCGAACTCGACAGTTTGACGGAAGATGACTTTGTTAAAATTTTAACTGAACCGAATCAAGCATTACTCAAACAATATAAAGCATTACTAGGGGCAGAGCACGTTCATGTCACCTTTACAGAAGAAGCCATTCGTGAAATTGCACGGATTGCTGCACAGGTAAACGATGAGACGGATAATATCGGAGCGCGGCGCTTGTATACGATCATGGAGCGCGTACTTGAAGAATTATCCTTCGAAGCAGCAGACATGCCTGAAACGGATGTAACGATCACGCCACAATACGTGACGGATCGTGTTGGAAAAGTAGCAGATGATCGAGACTTAAGTCAGTTCATCTTATAAAGTGGAGGAAGAAAAAATGAATTTATTGGCGAAAACGCGGAAGCTGAATACGATGTTACAACAAGAAGCAAGCACACATGTTGATTTCAAGGTCATGGCTGATCGGCTCAGCGAAGTTATGGAATCGAACACATTCATCGTAAGTCGACGCGGTAAGTTACTAGGTATCGCAATTAAGCAACAAATCGAAAATGACCGGGTCCGTGGTTTCTTGGAAGAACGCCAATTCCCGGAAGATTACACGAAAAAATTATTTAACGTCACGGAAACGACGGCAAACATTGCCATCGATAGCGAACATACGGCATTTCCGGTCGATAACCGTGACACGTTCGAAACGTCGAAAACGACGATCGTACCAATCATCGGTGGTGGAGAACGCCTTGGTACGCTTGTCCTCGGTCGTATGGTGGAAGACTTCAACGAAGAAGACCTCGTGCTTGCGGAGTATGGTGCGACAGTCGTCGGGATGGAGATCCTTCGTGAGAAGGCTCATGAGGCGGAAGATAAAGCACGGAAGAAAGCTGTCGTTCAGATGGCGATCAATTCACTGTCTTATTCGGAACTCGAAGCGATTGAGCATATCTTCGAAGAGCTTGAAGGAAATGAAGGGTTACTCGTCGCTTCAAAGATTGCGGATCGTGTCGGTATTACTCGTTCCGTCATCGTCAATGCGCTTCGTAAGCTCGAAAGTGCAGGAGTCATCGAGTCACGTTCGCTCGGGATGAAGGGAACATACATCAAAATCTTAAACGATAATTTCCTATATGAATTAGAACGAATTAAATCGAACTAAAAAGGGAATTGCTGCTTATAGAGAGAAGACCTAGTTAAGCACTAGGTCTTCAGATTGTAGACAAACCCTCATTTCGTGATCGAAATGAGGGTTTGTTGTATGTATTGATCACCAAAATGTTAAAGACACGTGGATTCCCATAGGAATCCCAAGACCAATTTGCAAGCTTTTTGAGGTTCAGGGCAATGAAAGTAAGCATCGCTTGAAGCGTCGTTTTTTTCACTCCGCGGTAGCGGGTCCAACGCATGCCATGCTTCTCTTTCGCGTCTGCGAAGACACGTTCGATTGTTTCCTGACGTTTTCGATACAACGCTCGATTCACATCTGTATGTCTGAGATGCTCGACTTCGTCCATCGCTTCTTGCCAGAGATGACGGAGGATGACTTTTCTATGGTCACGACTCTTCGTACACTGTGAAAGGAGTAGACATGCCTCGCAAATACGAGGATCAGAGACATACTCCCGGTATCCCTCCTGTGTCGTCGTCCGGTAACGGAGGACTTGGTTGTTCTCACAAAGATAACAGTCATAGTATTCGTCATAAAAGAAGTCCTTCTTCTTTAACATCCCTTTAACATCCCTTTTACCCCTCCGGGGCGTGTATAAGGGAAGACTGCTAGAATATCTTGTTCGCGAAGACGGCGAGCAATCGGAATCGTCTTATAGGCAGCATCGGCAACGACGGCGAATGGTTTCCCGAAGTGTTCCGTGACAGTTTGAAGAAGAGAAGGGAAGACGACACTATCGTGGACATTGCCGGGTGTCACGATCATCCCTAGGACAAAACCATGTCGATCACAGGCGGTATGACACGAATAAGCGAATTGCTTCTCACGTTCCCCCTTCACGTAATAGCCGCTCTCCGGATCTGTCGTACTCTCCTTTATCTGATGTTCTTCAACACTCTTCGTCTTGGGGGTGAAGGGCTTTTTTCCATGGAGGATCCGATCCTCGTTGACTTCTTGATCGAGTTCGTCTTTGTACTGTTGGGCAGCGCGTCGAACGAGCTTCTTCTTGTACTTCCGTTTGTTTGCGTTCGCCTTGATATGGGTGGAGTCGATGAACAGGACCAAAGGGTCCACAAATTCAGCTTCGACCCCCTGGGTGAGCACGCGATAAAAAATACTTTCGAAGACGTCCGTACCCTGAAAGCGACGGACGTAGTTCTTCCCAAACGTAGAGAAATGGGGTACCTTTTCATCCAGCCCAAGACCTAAAAACCAACGGTACGCCACATTAGTCTCAATCTCTTTGATAGTACGTCGCATGGAAGGAATACTGAATACATATTGGAGAAGTGCCATTTTAATTAACAGAACGGGGTCGATGCTTGGTCTACCGGTGTTTTCGCTATACAATTTCTCGACGGCACGGTAGATGAAGTCGACATCGATGACCGCATCAATTTTGCGCACAAGATGGTCCTGCGGGACCAGTTGTTCCAATGTGATGGTGACATGTTCTGATCGATGATGGTGATCTCTCTTACCCATCATTGGAAGTCCTCCTCCTTCTTCGTTTTTACTTTTTTTATACCCAGAAGAAAGAAGGAAGAAGCGTGTTGTTCACTCGAAATCGCTTCCTAGGGAAAAACAAGCAGGAGCGCCCCTGCAACGAAGTGAAGCGACGCGATGCTTGTCCCAGGAAAACGATTCGAGATGAACAAAAAAAGCGCAATCCTTCTCGTTAAGAGAAAAATTACGCTTTGTCTTCAGACTGAAGACCTAGCTAAGCACTAAGTCTTTTTTTGTTTGACTAGGTATTATTTATCATTTTTATAAGAAAAGGGAATAAAAAACAGATTAATAACATCTCATTACCCTATTTTTCAAAAAACTTCTTTTCAAACATTGACCTATTTGTTTCAATTATTTCAGATATGTTACTAACGACTTACTTTTTGTCGTGAATTTAAATATAGTTTCCATGAGTGGAGGAAAGAAGATGAATTGGTTAGGGTCTGACTATAACGTAATGACACAGGCTGTCAATCGAACGGTTATGGCACAGGAAGTCATCGCTAAGAACATCTCGAATGTCGATACGCCTGGGTATAAGGCAAAGCGTGTCACGTTTGGAGATGTGCTCGATTCAGAGATGAAAATGAGTTTAAAGCGACATGCACCAATCGGAACTTCTGGTAGCATCGTCGATCGACCAAATACGATGCGTAACGATGGAAATGGTGTCGATATCGATCTTGAGATGTCTGAATTATCACGCAATCAAATTGAGTACGAGGCGTTGGTCGAACAGTTGAATCGCAAATTCTCTGGCATTCAGTCTGTTATCCGAGGAGGAAAGTAATCGATGAGTATGTTCAACGGATTTCATACGTCTGCGTCTGGGCTTACTGCCCAGCGTTTGCGGCTCGATACAGTCTCGGCAAACATCGCCAATGCTCAAACGACACGTGGTGAGCTCGTCAATGGACAGTGGCAACCGTATGCGAGAAAACTCGCTGTGTTGAAAGAGACCGCCAATGGTGTCACGGTCAGTGAATTGAAGAAGGATCCTGAACCATTCAAATTAGAATATAATCCGACGCATCCAGATGCGGATGAACTCGGGTACGTCAAGATGCCTAATGTCGATCTATTGAAAGAAATGGTCGACATGATGGGCGCGACACGCTCTTACGAAGCGAACGTAACGGCTTTGAACGCGACAAAAGCGATGCTCGTCAAAGCGATGGAGATTGGTAAATAAGTAGAGGAGATGACGGGATGGCAATTCAACCTATTCAAAACATGCAGATGGTACTACCCACGCAGACAGTCGCTAAGACGACACCAAGTGATTTTAGTGAGGTGCTCAGCGAAGCGATGAACGGACTGAATGCAACGCAACACGCCTCATCTCAAGCTCGTGTCGATCTCGCGACAGGGAAGACGACGGATTTACATAACATCATGATTAAAACAGAAGAGGCATCGCTTTCTATGCAACTCGCCCTTGAAGTCCGAAACAAAGGCATCGAAGCATACCAAGAAATGATGCGTATGCAACTGTGACTGTTAAGGAAAGCGTGGGAGATGTTGAATGAACGAACGAATAAAAGCTCGATTCGGAGCAATGAATACGACATGGAAAGAGTGGTCACTTGCGAAGAAGGCGACGATTTTAGGAATCATCGTCGTCGTTTTAGCGGTGTTGATTGTTGCGATCATCTGGTTATCTAAACCAACAATGACGCCTCTTTATTCGAAGCTATCCCCTCAAGAGGCGGGGCAAGTGACGGAAAAGCTAAATGAAGATGGAATCGCATCGGAAGTCGTCACTGAAGCAAATGGCGTGACGATACTTGTTCCAGAAGCAAACGTTGAAAACTTAAAAGTCGAATTAGCGACGGCTGGTATACCAAAATCCGGTCAAATCGACTATTCCTTCTTCAGTGAAAACGCTGGATTCGGAACGACGGATAAAGAGATGAACATTCTCGAACGCGATACGATGCAGACGGAACTTGAAAACTTGATCACACAAGTTAATGGGATCGAGTCAGCAAAAGTCATGATCACTCTCCCGGAGAAGAGTGTTTTTCTATCTGATGAAAAGGAATCTTCAACGGTTTCTGTCGTCTTGACTTCTAGCGCGGGTAGTAATCTTAACAATCAGACGGTTCAAGGGTTGTATCATTTGATTGCAAAGAGTATTCCAAACCTTAAAGAAGAAAACATTACGATCATGGATCAGTATTTTACGTATTACGAGCCAGGATCTGCTACGCAAACGGCGGGTGGAACCGATCCGATGGCGCTGAAGAAAACGACGGAAAACGATTTACGCAAGCAGATTCAGCAGATGCTATCTGTCGTTCTCGGTCCACAAAAAGCACTCGTTTCAGTTACGGCAGATGTCGATGTCACGAAACGTCAGGAAGAACAAAAGCTTGTTGAGCCAGTAGATCCCGATAAAATCGAAGGGATCGTCACGTCTGCTGAAAAAGTAGCAGAAGCGTACACAGGCTCTGCAAATGCTGGTACAGCAGGTACGGGGCAAAATGAGACGACGAATTTCCCGGCGGGTACTGGAACGACGGGTGATACGAGTGAGAAAACACACGATATCATCAACTATGAAGTCAATCGAATCACAAAACAAATCACAGGAGCTCCTTACGAGATTCGTGATTTAGGAATTCAAATCATCGTCGAGCCACCAAAAGGTCAGAATCAGATCGATCCACAACTACAAACGGACTTACAGACGATGATGTACTCGATCATCCGGACATCATTAACGAAGACAGATGCGAAAGCAACGCTGACGGATGCAGAACTTGCCAATAAGGTCGTTGTCATGTCTCGACCATTCGCGGAAACGACGGCAGCGACGAAAACGACGACGGCAACACCGGTGTGGGTTTGGTTCGCCCTTGGTGGAGCGGCAATCCTCGTCATTGGAGCAGTCATCCTCCTCATGCGTCGACGGAGAGCGAATGAAATCGAAGAACTTGAGGAATGGACACCGATTGAGACGGAAATTCCGGAATTATCAACAGAAGATACGAGCGATGGTGCAGTCAAACGCAAACAGCTTGAAAAACTCGCTGAATCCAATCCGGATGAGTTTGCGAAATTATTACGTACTTGGTTAGCGGAGGATTGATGAGATGAAGAAGCTAGAAATGAACAGTCGGGAAAAGGCTGCGATTCTCATGATTTCGTTAGGTCCTGAAGTCGCTGCCAGTGTATATAAACATTTATCGGAAGAAGAGATGGAATGGTTGACCCTTCAAATCTCAAGTATGAAACGAGTCGATCCAGAAGATAAGTTAGTCGTTCTCGATGAGTTTCATGAACTAGCGATGGCGCAAAACTACATCACTCAAGGTGGAATTGGGTTTGCTAAATCGGTTCTTGAGAAGGCGCTAGGTGAAGAAAAGGCGATGGAACTCATCTATCGCCTGACATCGACGTTACAAGTCCGACCGTTTGAGTTTGCACGAAAGGCAGACCCAAAACAGCTATTGAACTTCATTCAAAATGAACATCCGCAAACAATCGCGCTTGTTCTTGCCCATCTTGATCCTGCCAAATCAGGACAGATTCTCTCGGAGCTACCGGCAGAAGCACAATCCGATGTAGCACGGCGGATTGCGACGATGGACAGAATGAACCCGGAGATCATTAGCGAAGTAGAGCAAATTCTCGAACGGAATCTGTCACAAGCAGGTATGCAAGATTTTGCGCAGTCTGGCGGTATCGAGGCGGTCGTTCAAGTATTGAACGGGGTCGACCGGACAACGGAACGAACGATCCTCGATACGCTCGAGATTCAGGATCCGGAACTCGCAGAAGAGATCAAAAAACGGATGTTCGTCTTCGAAGATATCGTCACGCTCGATGCACGGGCGATTCAGCGCATCATTCGCGAAGTATCGAACGAAGATCTACTGTTGGCACTCAAAGTATCGTCAGACGACGTCAAGGATATGGTCTACCGCAACATGTCACAACGGATGGTCGAATCGTTCAAAGAGGATATGGAATTCATGGGTCCTGTTCGTCTCCGAGACGTCGAAGAAGCACAAAGTCGAATCGTCGGAATCATCCGCCGCTTAGAAGACATGGGTGAGATCGTCGTGGCTCGTGGTGGAGGAGATGATATTGTTGTCTAACGTCATCAAAAGACAAGCTGTGATTGAACGACAGGAACGAACACTCGTTCAAGTCCGAAATGCTCAGGAAGAATTGGCAATCGTTCCAGATACGTTCTATGAAGAGCGGATGGCAGAAGGTCACGCTGAACTAGAACGTCTTCGCCAGACGATGGTTCTAGAGTTTGAACAGCGTCAGCGTGAGTTTGAACAAGAACGTCTTCAGGCATTAGAGGAAGCACGTCAACGAGGATATGAAGAAGGACACCAGGCTGGATTTGAAACAGGACGTGCGGAAGGACAAGCAACGTTCGAAGAGCAAATCGCAACGACAAATACGTTTACTGCACGAATCGAAGAGCAAAATCAAGAGCGATTGATGCGATTGGAGCATGAATTGTGTGTTCTTGGACTCCAGGTGACGCATCAGTTTCTAGAGCAGTTACACGATGAAGAAGAAGAGGCATTATACCAATTATTACATCAGTTGATCATTCAGTTCCGAGATCGTGAAAAGATCATTATCTACGCTTCACCAGCGGATTTTGAACGGGTCGTTCTGCTTGAAGAGCAACTCCAAGGTGTTCTAGGTGCTAATGCGACGATTCAATTACGATTTGATCCAGCGCTTAAAGCACGCGATTATCGGATCGACTCGGAGAATGGAGCAATCACAGGTGGTTTGACAAGTGGCTTTGAAGCCCTACAAACCAAAATCAAAGAGGTTTTACATCATGTTTAACGTAAATGCGATTCAAGCCGCAGTTCGAGAAATTCGTCCGGAAGAACTCGTTCAGCATTCCGGAAAGGTCGTACAAGTGATTGGATTGATGATTGAATCACGTGGACCAACGGCTGTCGCAATCGGCGAGCGTTGTTTGATCCAAATTCAACAACGGCAGACGATTGAAGCGGAAGTCGTCGGTTTTAGAGAAGGTCACGTCCTACTTATGCCGTATGGTGAAACGACATCGATTGCTCCAGGCTCGATTGTTCTTGCGACAGGAAAACCACTCCACGTCCCTGTAGGGGATGAACTGATCGGTAAGGTGCTCGATGGTCTAGGGAGACCACTGGATGGGGAGTCATTAGAAAATTTACGTACGACATCAATCGTTCGTAAACCACCTAGTCCGTTGGAGCGACCTCGTATCAGTGATGTTCTCTCGACGGGCATCCGTGCCATCGATGGGCTACTAACAGTCGGTCAAGGGCAACGCGTTGGTTTATTTGCAGGATCAGGAGTTGGGAAGTCGACACTACTCGGTATGATTGCAAAACGATCTACAGCAGACATCAACGTCATTGCCTTGATTGGTGAACGAGGACGCGAAGTCAAGGAATTCGTGGAGGCAGAACTCGGTGAAGAAGGAATGAAACGCTCCATCTTGGTCGTAGCGACAAGTGATCAACCGCCACTTGTTCGTCTAAAAGGCGCCTATACGGCAACAGCTATCGCTGAACACTTTCGGGATCAAGGTAAGAATGTGGTCTTGATGATGGACTCTGTCACACGTTTTGCGATGGCACAACGAGAAATTGGTCTTGCGACAGGTGAACCGCCTGCGTCAAAAGGGTATACACCAAGCGTTTTTGCTCTTCTTCCTCAGTTACTCGAACGTAGCGGGAAAACGCAAGATGGCTCGATTACGGCTTTTTATACTGTGCTCGTCGATGGAGACGACATGAATGAACCGATTGCTGACGCTGTACGAGGGATCTTAGATGGTCATTTCGTTCTTGATCGTAATCTTGCGAACAAAGGACAGTTTCCGGCGATTCATGTCTTACGATCCATCAGTCGTGTCATGAATCAAATCACGACTGCTGAACAAAAGACAGCTGCCGTCGCATTTCGACAGCTGTTATCGACGTATCTTGATTCGGAAGACTTAATCAATATCGGCGCCTACAAAAAAGGGACGAACCCAGAAATTGATCGTGCCGTTGATAAATATCCGGAGCTGATCCGTTTTTTAAAACAACAAATCCATGAAGACAGTGACTTCGAGAAAGCTTGTCAGCAACTCATGACAACGATTCAGTAAGGAGGACGGAAGATGAAGACGATTTATGAACGAATCATTCCTTTGGCTGAAGCAGAGAAAGATCGCGTCGCAAAAGAATTGAGCCTTCATAAAAAACAATATGAGATCGAAGTCGAAAAACTATACCATCTACTCGTCCGTTATGAATCCTTTCTGAAAGCGCAAGATGAGATTGGTATCGTCGAATTAACGTCTTCGCAATATCGAGAGCGGGCTCGAGATGTCGTGAAGCAAGAAATCGAACGGCAACAACTGTACGTGACACAATCGAAAAATCGCTATGAACGCACACAGGAAGCACTCGAACGAGCGTTGATCGAGGAGAAGAAGTTTAGTCGTCTGCAAGAGAATCATACGGTTGAAACGAAACGAATCGAGGCATTGACGGAACAAAATCAATTAGATGAACTGGCATTGTTACAGTTTGGAAGAGGACGGATGATATGAGTGAAAATAAAACGTCAAAAGGATGGATCTTACCTTTATTGATCATCCCTTTGATTTTAATCTTGCTGACAGCTTATTTCGTATTAAATTATGCGAATGGACGTCCATTGCTATCCTTACCGTTCGCAACGGAAAAAACGACTACGAATCAAGCAAATCCGTCAGTAGAACTCGAACGTCGTCTGAAAGTAGCGAATCAAGAAATCAAGAAACTACGCAATCAAAGCAAGGAACAATCGGATACTTTAAAAGCTAAAGAACAGGAAGTTGAACGTTTGATTGCTGAGAGGGATCAGTTAAAACAGATACCTGCGCAAACAACGGATCAAACAAAAACGACGAAGAAAAAAACAGCATCCGTGACGGATGTATATGCTGAAATGGCACCAAAGGATGCTGCGCTCATCTTAAACGAACTTAGTCCGACAGAAGTCGTACCGATCATCGAGGACATCGATGCGGAACAACAGGCGGCGATCATTGCCAAGATGGATGCTAAAAAAGCGGCGGCCTTAACACAGCTACTCGCGACGAAGTAAGGAGGGAAGCCAGATGAACATGACGGAAGTAATACAATCATCCTCCCCGAACTTGAATACTGGAACAGGGAAAAAAGGAGAGATGACCACGGTTGGTGGTCAATTTGCTTCGTTACTGGATTATCTGACGAAGTTACCAACAACGTCATCGTCACCGGTCTCAGCTGATTTGACAGCACTCGAGACAAAAGTGGAGACACCACTATTACCGGATTGGATACAAGAACTCGTAGATCAACCGGACGAGCTTCTCTCTTTACTGAAACAACCGGAAGTAGAGACGTTAAAACAAGAACCAAAGAAAATGGAACAACTACTAGCGTTCGTCAAACAATTGCTTGAGGGAAATGTCGAGCAGGCGAAAAATCAGTTCGATCAATTGCCACCATTGCTTCAGCAAGTCGTCTTGCAGACAGTAACGAACGATACGATCAAAATGAAAGATCATCATACGAACAACTTAAAACAACCATTACTTCCTACGATTGAAGGAGACATTTCCGCGTTGCCTGTGAAACAGACGCTCCCGCAAACTGGTCCTATTGTCGAAACGCTCAAGTCGGACACTGTAGCTGTAGCTGAGCAGGCAAAAGGAAAGACACCGCTTCCGTTGGCATTCGCTTCACTCATGCGAAAAGCGACCATGCCCGTTGATCCAGAAGGAAAAGTCGCGCCGACTCTAATGAGCATGCCGATTTACAAAGGTACTCCGTTGCAAACGATTCGTCCAGTACCGCTACCCGTACCAGAACAGATTCAACAACGAATCGAAGCCGCACTTCAGCAAGCACCGTTCTTAAAAGGTGCTGACGGGTCAACGCGATTGTCGATTCGTCTTTATCCAGAGCAGCTTGGAGAGGTCGTCGTTCAACTCGATCGTAAGGAGGGGGCATTGACCGTCAAACTGTTTGCAAGTACTGAGCAAGCGAAACAATCGATTGAGCAACAACTCGGAAAATTGCAGACAGCCTTACACCAGCAGACGCCGGTCGTGAAGATCGAGACGGGGATGATTGCTTCTAGTGCACGGGAGTTTCAACAGTCCTTCACACGTGATCAGCAGGAGCATGAGTCTCCTTATCAAGAAACACCCGCTTCAGTAGAGGAAGAAGAGGAGGAAGACGATGACTGATGCAATCAAAACAGAGGGTACTTCATACCAGCTTCCTGAAAAGTCACAAGTACCGACGAATAAAGCAATGGATAAAGATATGTTCATGAAAATTCTGATTGCCCAGCTGTCGAATCAGGACCCGACGGCACCGATGGAAGATAAGGATTTCATTGCTCAGATGGCGCAGTTTTCTTCACTTGAACAGATGCAAGCAATCGGGAAGACGATGGACACGATGGTCTTGAACCAACATGCGACGGCGTTATTATCCTACAGCAATCTGATTGGTAAGAACGTCAGTTATGAAGCAGAGTCAAAGACGACCGATGCTTCTGGAGCGGAACAGACGACGACCGTCGAAGAGACAGCCAGTGTCGTTAGTGTAAAACGGGATGGGCTGGATATCATGGCCGAACTATCGAACGGAAAACAGATCAGTGTATACGAGTTGACGCAGATTCAATCAAAGGAGGAAAAATAATGTTACGTTCAATGTATTCAGGAATCAGTGGGCTTAAGAACTTCCAGACGAAACTGGATGTCGTCGGGAATAACATCGCGAACGTCAACACGTTCGGTTATAAAAAAGGACGGGTGACGTTTAAGGATCTCGTCAGCCAATCGGTCGGTTCATCATCCGGTGCAGGCGGCAATGTCGGTGGGACGAACCCGAAACAGGTCGGTCTGGGAGCATCGATGTCAACAGTCGATAATGTGTATAACCAAGGTGCGCTTCAAAATACGGGTCGCGTTCTCGATGTCGGGATCTCTGGGGAAGGATTCTTCCAAGTCGTCACAGCGGAAGGGATTCGTTATACGCGTTCTGGTAACTTCTATACGGATCTTGATGGAAACTTAGTTACCGGCGACGGAAACTATTTAATTGGTAGTGACTCTCAAGCAATTGCAGATGGCGAGACACCACCGGTACCCCTTCCGGAAGCAGGTGGTGCAGGATTCCAAAAACTAAAAGTACCAACGGATGCACGTAACTTATCAATCGGTAAAGACGGTCTCGTCACTTACGTCGATACGACAGGAGCATTACAAAACGTCGGTTATATCACGATCGCGAACTTTGCTAACCCAGGTGGTTTAGAAAAATCAGGTGTCAACGTGTTCGCAGCGTCGCAAAACTCAGGTGAGCCAGTACTTGGAACACCGAGCTTAAACGGAATGGGTCAATTGACATCTGGAACGCTCGAAATGTCAAACGTCGATTTATCAGAAGAATTCACGGAGATGATCATTGCCCAACGTGGTTTCCAAGCGAATACGCGAATCATTACGACTTCTGACCAAGTTCTTGAGGAATTGGTCAACCTGAAACGATGATTACGCTAACGACATTACGTAATGCACCACTCGTACTAAACGCTATTCTGATTGAATCAGTCCGTTCCACTCCGGATACGACGATTCAACTCGTTGGCGGACAGATTTATGTCGTGAAGGAATCAATAGAAGAGGTCAAGGCAATCGCAATCGCTTTTTATCAACAAATCGGATTAGCGGGCTTGAACAGTGTAAGGAGGCTCGAAGATGGCCGAGGAAAAGAAGAAGAGTAAACTAAAAATCCCTTTAATCATGATCATTGTCGCAGCACTGATGGTTGGGGCAGGTTATATGATCATGAATTACTTTTTAGCTAATGATACGACAGAAGCAAAAGTCGAACAGCCGACGGGTGAAGAACTTGATGCACGAAGTCTTCAGACAGACGACTTGACGACGAATATCGCTGATGAACGTTTTTTGAATGTCCAATTTACGATCGTTACAGACGATCAAGCAACGCGTGATGATTTAGAATTACGAAAGTTTCAAATCAATAACATCATCTTAGGTGATTTATCTGCGATGAAAAAGTCGGACTTAGATTCAAAAGCGGATATGGAAAAGCTCGAAGAACGGTTACGGATGCAGTTCAAGAAGCTCATCCAAGAAGGTGATGTCCAGCGTGTCTATACGACGAAAAAAATCATCCAGTGAGGTGGCAGCATGAGCGAAGTATTATCCCAACATGAAATCGATGCCTTGCTATCAGCCATTTCAAGCGGAGATATGGAAGTCGAGGAAATCCGAAGCCAAGAGGAGCAGCGCCGTGTCAAAGTCTATGACTTTAAACGAGCGCTCCGCTTCTCAAAAGATCAATTACGGAATTTGACGCGTATCCATGAACAGTTCGCCCGAGTGTTGACGACGCATTTTTCTGCACAACTTCGGACGTACGTCCAGTTCACGGTCAATACAGTCGAGCAACTCCCGTACGATGAATTCATTCATTCCATTCCGAACATGACTTTGATCAATCTAGTGAACCTTCATCCGCTTGATGGAAAAGTCTTGTTCGAAGTCAATCCGAACATTGCTTATGCGATGCTCGATCGATTACTTGGAGGACCGGGTGAAGGGATGAACAAGATTGAAAATTTGACGGAAATCGAGACGCGTATTCTGACACAATTGTTTAAACGTGCCTTCGTCCAATATGGCGCCGCTTGGGAGTCGGTGACGGAAGTCGAGGCGGAGTACGACGATTTAGAAATCAATCCGCAGTTTCTACAGCTCGTTTCTCCGAATGAGACGGTCATCCTCGTTTCGATTTACGTAACGGTTGGAGAAGTGAGCGGTACGTTGAATGTCTGTTTGCCGTTCGTGACCCTTGAATCCGTTCTTCCGAAATTATCAAGTCATTATTGGATGCAACAAGAAAAGCGAACGACAGCAGATAATCAAGAGTCTGAACACATGCAAACGCAGTTGATGAGTTCCGTCGTCGATTTAAAAGCAGTGCTCGGCCAAACAGAGCTATCGTTTGGTGAATTGTTACACCTCGAAGTAGGCGATTGTTTATCCCTGAAGACGCGAGCCTCGGATGCCGTCGATGTATTCGTCGATGACCGGAAGATGTTCAAAGCCCGACCGGGACTAAACGGGAAACACCTCGCTTTGCAAGTCTTACAACGAATTGAGGAGGAATAACATGAGCGATATGCTTTCGCAAGATGAAATCGATGCGTTGTTACGCGGAACGCCATCAAACGATGAACCGCAAGATTCGGACGCAGAGGAAATATTAGATGATATGGAAATCGATGCGCTAGGGGAAGTCGGAAACATCTCACTTGGGAATTCAGCAACGGCCTTATCGGCATTGTTGAATCAAAAAGTAGAAATCACGACACCACATGTTCGGATGATTTCGATGGAAGAATTACGAAGTCGTTATCCGATTCCGCACGTCGCGTTGCGTGTCGGTTATACAGAAGGATTTAAAGGAGAAAATGTCCTGATCCTGACACAGCGAGATGCTTCTGTCATCGCGAACCTGATGATGGGAGGCGATGGTGTCATTGATGAATCGCTTGAGATGGATCCGATTGCTCTATCTGCTGTACAGGAAGCGATGAATCAGATGATGGGAGCTGCTGCGACATCGATGTCGACAGTGTTCTCCATGCGAATCGATATCTCACCACCTGCTGTTGAAATTTTTGATTTTTCACAAGATAAGAGCATCGTCGATAGCTTTTCTCTTTGGGAGAACATGGTCATCATCGAGTTTGATTTGAAGATTGGCACGATGATCGATTCAAAAATCGTTCAATTAGCACCACTGGATTTCTCGAAACAATTGATTCAAAAACTCTTTAGCGCGAGTACGACCCAACAAGCAGAACCTGCACCACAAGCAACGGCACAAGCGCAACCAGAACAACCACAACCACAAGCGCAACCGACACCGGCACCGGCACCAGCGATGGAACAACGAACGGTCGTCCCACCACCTGAACCGAAAGCAACGCCAGTCGGTGTCAGTCCGGTTCAATTTAGTCAGTTAGGTGAGATGGAAGTAGAGGGCACGCCAGGAAATATCGGAATGTTATATGATGTTCCGTTGAACGTCACGGTTGAGTTAGGACGGACACGCCGCTCCGTTCGTGACATATTGGAATTAACACAAGGTTCTGTCATCGAGCTAGATAAACTGGCAGGGGAACCAGTTGACGTTCTTGTCAACAATACATTGATCGCAACGGGTGAAGTGGTCGTCATCGAAGAGAACTTCGGTGTACGCATTACGGAAATCGTAAATACAAAAGAACGTCTTCGGATGTTCTAAGGAGGAACTAATATGAGTGCAAAAGTATTAATCGTAGACGACGCCGCTTTCATGCGGATGATGATCAAGGAAATCCTATCGAAGAACGGCTATGATGTCGTCGGTGAAGCAGAAAACGGACGCGAAGCGGTCACGAAGTATAAGGAATTGACACCGGACCTCGTCACGCTAGACATTACGATGCCTGAGATGGACGGAATCTCTGCGCTTAAAGAAATCAAAGCATTCAATCCTGCCGCTAAAGTCATCATGTGTTCAGCGATGGGGCAACAGTCGATGGTCATCGACGCGATTCAAGCAGGTGCAAAAGATTTCATCGTCAAACCGTTCCAAGCGGATCGTGTGCTTGAAGCGGTCTCGAAAACTGTCTCGTCATGAAAAAAGTGACTTTGCTGATTTGTCTTCTGTTTCTGCTGACACTTCCTGTACAGGCTGAAACGGTCGAAGAAAAATTAAATCCAACCAAGAACGATGCACCGACGACTCAGCAAGTCGATGAGAGTCCTTCCATGGCGTTGACTATCTTCAAAGGAGTCGTCGTTCTCATCGTTTTGATCGGCGGATTCATCCTCGTGACACGATTCATTCATGAACGGACACGAGGTGTGAGACATTCTGGTCGATTGACTCATCTAGGTGGTGTACCACTAGGAAAGGATCGATCCGTCCAGTTAGTGAAGGTGCAGGACAAGATTTATGTCGTCGGTGTTGGAGAGAACGTACAGTTGTTAGATACACTTGATGATTTAGAGGGATATGAGCCGATGGATCTTGAAGAGTCTTCATCTAAAACGGGATCTTCACCGTTTCTTGAGACATTCAAACAACAACTCGAACAATTGCAAAAGAATCGAGGACGCTCATGAACACGATTGAAAACCTGATCTCACTTGATACTCCTTCAGGAACGGCGACATCGATCAAACTACTTGTATTGCTGACATTATTGTCGTTAGCCCCTTCATTACTGATCTTGATGACTTGTTTTACGCGTGTCGTCGTCGTGTTGTCTTTTGTCCGTTCTGCCCTTGGAACACAACAAACGCCGCCGAACCAGCTACTCGTTGGACTGGCACTGTTCATCACGCTGTTCGTCATGTCACCCGTTTTATCAGAATTGAACACGACAGCCTTGAAACCGTATATGGCAGATAAAATCAGTCAAGATGAGGCATTTGATAAAGCAGGAGATACGATGAAACGCTTCATGTCAAAACACACGCGAACGAATGATTTAGAGTTGTTCTTAAAATACGGCAATTATGAAAAACCGAAAAAGATTGAAGATATCCCACTCGTCGCACTCGTTCCAGCATATGCTATTAGTGAATTGAAGACGGCTTTTCAAATCGGATTCATGATCTTCATTCCATTCCTTGTCATTGATATGGTCGTCTCGAGTGTCTTGATGTCGATGGGGATGATGATGTTACCGCCGGTCATGATTGCCTTACCGTTTAAACTTTTGTTATTTATTTTAGTCGATGGCTGGCACCTGATCGTTGAATCACTGCTCGTCAGTATGCGTTAGGGGGAGAGAAGATGACTCAAGAAATGATTATTCAGTTGGCAAGCTCTGCTGTCTGGACATTACTCAAAGTATCAGCTCCCTTATTACTCGTCTCGCTCGTCGTCGGTCTGCTCGTCAGTATTTTGCAGGCGACGACACAGATTCAGGAACAGACGCTATCGTTCGTTCCGAAGATCGTTGCCGTATTTTTAGCACTCGTTTTTTTCGGACCATGGATCATGCAGGAATTACAGACTTTTACGATTGACTTATTTAAGCAAATCGCTGAGGTTTCCCGCAAATGACGTTACTATCTTTCCTGAGTGTTTTTTTGCTCGTCTTTGGACGAATCGTCGGTTTTCTTGTCGCGGCTCCATTGTTTTCCTCAAAGCAATTACCAGCGCAACATAAATTAGCGCTTGCGGCCGGTCTTGCTTACTTTGCGAGTTACGCTGTAAAGACAGACGTTCGAGTAGAAGACTTCGATTTTTTCTTTCGGATGGGAACGGAAGTTTTAGTGGGTCTAGCGCTTGGCTTACTTGCTAGTTTTTTATTGTATGCGCCACAAATTGCCGGTTCGATCATCGATTTGCAGATGGGTCTCGCGATGGCTTCCGCTTATGACCCGATGTTTGGTGGACAGTCACCGATCGTCGGACGATTTTATTACATGTTGACGTTACTTGTTCTACTCGCTTCTGATATGCATTTAATCCTGCTTGACGGAATCTACACGAGTTTTCAAATCTTTCCACCGGGCAGTCTGCTTGCGGTATCGGGCGACGCTGGGATGAGTCTTGTCATCCGGGTCGTTGGGCTTGCCATGTTAACTGCGTTACAAATGGCGATGCCACTTGTCGTTTCCCTATTTTTAGTGGATCTCGCACTCGGATTCCTCGCGAAGACGGCACCTCAGTTCAATATTTTTGCGATTGGTTTTTCCGTCAAACTGTTAATGGGATACGCGATTCTGTTTTTATTAGCAGGAGCGACGATCACAGGAATCGGTCGATTCGTTCCATTGTTGCAAGATGTACTTGCAGACGCCATTCGATTACTAGGAGGTTAAGGACATGCATTCATATCGATTACGCCTTGATCTTCAGTACTTCGCTGGTGAGAAGACGGAAAAAGCGACACCTCGAAAGCGGGATGACTCGCGTAAAAAGGGACAGGTCGCAAAATCAGCAGATTTAACGAGCAGTTTTATGTTATTCGCGATGTTTCTCGTCCTCTATTTTTTTGGTCCGTTTCTAGGACGGCGTTTCGTTCTCGTCCTGCAAGATGGTCTTAGTGCTAGTCAAGTCCTGCAAGCGGTCGAAGAAGGACGAGTTGAACAGATTCTCATCGAGATGCTGATGCAAATGGGGATTTTAGTCGCACCTTTCTTTTTAACAGCGGTCGTGATTGGTATTCTCGGAAACTTCGTTCAAATCGGTGTGCTCTTAAGCGGTGAGGCGATTCAGCCGAAACTGGACCGGATCAATCCGCTTCAAGGCGTCAAACGGATCGTGAGCGTCAAAGCACTCGTCGAGTTTTTGAAATCGGTCTTTAAATTGCTGGTGATCGGTGTAACAAGCGGAACAGTCTTATGGAACAACAAGGTCGAGATCTCGAGATTGACCTCGGAACCGATTGGCGATGCGTTAGCTATCATTGGTCATTTAACATTTTTACTCGGTTTATCGGTCAGTATCGCCTTGATCGCGTTAGCCATTCTGGACTTCGCATATCAAAAATTTGATTTTGAAAAGTCGATCCGAATGAGTAAGCAGGATTTAAAGGATGAGCATAAAAACACAGAGGGTGACCCTCAAATCAAAGGAAAGATTAAACAACAACAACGGGAGATGGCGATGCGGCGGATGATGCAAGAAATACCAAATGCCGACGTCGTCATCACGAACCCGACCCATTATGCGGTAGCGATCCAATACGATGACGGTAAACATATGGCACCGATCGTCGTTGCGAAAGGCGTAGATGCTGTCGCGTTCCGGATTCGGGAGAAGGCGACAGCAGCTGAGGTCCCGATTGTTGAAAACCGTCCGCTCGCGCGGGCGTTGTTCGCTCAATCAGAAATTGGTATGGCAGTGGATGAAACGTTCTATCAGGCGCTCGCTGAAACACTCGCCTTTGTCTATCAACTGAAACAAGCAAAATGAAAGGATGAAGCATCATGAGTATATCAACAAGAGATTTAACGGTCCTGCTAGGCGTCATCATGATCGTCTTCATGCTCGTCATTCCACTGCCCGCTATCATGCTCGACTTTTTGATCATCATCAATATTCTCATTGCCTTGATGGTATTGCTCGTTGCGATGAATGCCAAAGAGGCACTAGAGTTTTCTGTCTTTCCAACATTGTTATTGATCGTTACCTTGTTTCGTCTTGCGCTTAACGTCTCGACGACACGGGCAATCCTGTCAAACGGAAACGGTGGCGAAGTCATCGAGGCTTTCGGTAACTTTGTGGTCGGCGGTAAGCCGCTCGTCGGCTTCGTCGTCTTCTTGATTCTCGTCTTAATCCAGTTCCTCGTCATCACGAAGGGTTCGGAACGGGTCTCGGAAGTGTCGGCACGTTTTACGCTTGATGCGATGCCAGGGAAACAGATGGCAATCGATGCTGACTTGAATTCCGGTATGATCGATGAATTACAAGCTCGGACCCGCCGCCAAAAAATCCAGTCTGAAGCAGACTTTTACGGTGCGATGGATGGTGCCTCGAAGTTCGTTAAAGGAGATGCGATCGCCGGTATCATCATTGTCATCATTAACTTGATCTTCGGAATGATCATCGGTGTCGTTCAGCAAGGTTTACCGATGGCAGATTCAGTCGAACTGTACACGTTACTGACGGTCGGAGACGGTCTTGTCAGTCAGATCCCAGCCCTTTTAATTTCGGTGGCGACCGGGATCATCGTCACGCGCTCGACTTCAGATGGAAACCTCGGTGAGGATGTCATCGGTCAATTGGCACGGACACCTTTACTTGTCGGAATCGCAGCTGGGGCAATCTTCTTTCTCGGATTGTTCACGGCGATTCCCGACTACGTCACGATGCCGATTGCAGCCCTGTTCGGCTTCTTCGCTTGGCGGATGAAGCAGACGACGAAGACGATGCAAGAAGAAGTTGCGGTCGAAGAAGCACCGAGTGAAAACTTACGATCAAGCGAATCAGTCATTTCCTTACTCAATGTCGATACGATTGAATTCGAATTCGGTTACGGATTGATTCCACTCGCTGATGAAGCCCAAGGCGGCGATTTACTCGATCGTGTCGTCATGATTCGTCGGCAGCTAGCGCTTGAACTTGGATTCGTTCTACCGACCGTTCGGATTCGCGATCATCTGCAGTTATCCCCGAACCAGTATCGAATCAAGATTCGCGGAAGTGAGATGGCAAGTGGTGAGCTTTTACTGGATCATTACTTAGCGATGAGCCCAGGTGTCGATGATCCAGAAATTCGAGGTATCGAAACGGTCGAACCAGCCTTTGGTATGCCAGCACTCTGGATTGATGAACAGACACGTAGTCGAGCAGAGATGTCAGGGTATACGGTCGTTGATCCACCATCTGTCGTCGCGACACATTTGACGGAGCTCTTGAAGAAACATGCCGCTGAATTACTCGGACGAGAAGAGACGAAACAATTGGTCGACCATTTGAAGGAATCGCATCCGATTCTAGTCGAAGAAGTCACACCACAGCTGTTATCGATCGGTGAACTTCAAAAAGTATTCGTTCAATTACTAAAAGAAAAAGTCTCGATTCGAAATCTACCATTGATTTTCGAAACGCTCGCAGATTATGCAGCTGTGACGAAAGACAGCGAATTGCTCGCGGAATATGTTCGTCAATCCTTATCGCGTCAAATTACGGAACAGGTCATGCAAGGAGATGTCTTGCACGTCGTGACGATCTCAAGTGAGATGGAACTGGATATCCAGTCGGCCATCCAAAAGACTGAGTTCGGTAATTATTTAGCGCTTGATCCCGAAAAGGCGACACGTTTCATCGAGACGTTGCAAGAGCGAGCAATGGAATTCGAACGATACGGGGCGCATCCGATCATCCTGACTTCTCCAAGTATCCGGATGTTCGTTCGTCAATTGACAGAACGCTATTTTCCAGATATTCCGATTTTGTCCTATAACGAATTAATGCCGACGATCGAAGTCAAGAGTATTGGGGTGATTTAAGAGATGATAGTCAAAAAAGTCACGGCGGATTCTGTTAGCGAGGCCATGGAACGGATCAAACGCGAACTCGGGAACGATGCCATTATATTAAATACTCGCCACATCAAAGTGGGCGGATTCTTTGGTTTATTTGCGAAGAAAAAAGTGGAACTGGTTGCATCGGTGGATGAACATGTCTCAAGCGAACCTGTCGTCTCAAAGCAAGCAACGAGTCGGAAGGACATTGTGGAAACCATCCAACCGATCCCTATGCGTCCAACGATCGTTACGATCGGCGAACGACCATTGCCAAAAGAATTGCGACATTATGCGCCGCTGTTGGCAGAACCAGCGTTACAACAGGTGTCTGAACGATTGCATGAGCGATTACTGACTGCGTACTATCAAACGCAGCAAACGGAATTAACCGATCTCTTGACGGAAGAAGTGAAGTCGGCATTGCGCGTGACGCCGTCGACTGCACGTTATGTCATGCTGACAGGACCGACTGGTGTCGGAAAGACAACGACCATCGCTAAACTCGCTGCACATCATACGCTCATTAAAAATCAACGAGTTGGTCTCATCACAACCGATACATACCGGATCTCAGCGATTGAACAACTGAAGACATATGCCGACATATTAGGTATTCCGATTCATGTTGCATACGACCTGGAAGATTTCGAACGAGCGAAGCAGGCGCTAGCTTCATGCGATATCGTACTTGTCGATACAGCGGGACGGAATTTCCTTGACGAAGCATATGTAGAGCAATTACGAAGTCGTCATGACTTTGAGGATACGGATGTATTCTTAGTTCTTAGTTTGACATCGAAATACCGAGATTTATTACAGATCCACGATCGTTTCAGTAAGATTCCCTTATCAGGGATCGTTTTTTCGAAAGCAGATGAAACAAGTGAACTGTGGTCGATGTTTGGGCTTATGACAGAGACGGAGTTACCAATCTATTGCGTGACAACGGGTCAAGAAGTGCCAGAAGACATCACGTTCGCTACGGCGGATGAGTTATCCCGAATGATCGTCGAGAGAGGGATGAGATGATGCGAGAAGATCAAGCACGTGTCTTACGATCAAAAGTGACCGTCAAGGAAACGAAGACGATTGCCATCGTGAGTGGAAAAGGTGGCGTCGGAAAAACGAATGTCGCGGTGAATCTTGGCGTGGCATTATCGTTACAAGAAAAACGAGTACTCTTGATTGATCTTGATATCGGGATGGCGAACATTGGTATTCTATTCGGTAAATCATCGAAGTCATCCTTGATGGAATGCGTCAAACGACGAGAATCACTCCAGCACGCAATCGTTGAACAGTCTCCATCCCTTCATTTCATTCATGGCGGGAGTGGATTTGCGGAACTGACGAATCTGACGAAGGAGGATGTCGTGTTCCTACTGCGGGAATTCCAATTTTTCTATGAGTATGATTTTGTGTTGCTTGATTTAGGAGCCGGCGCCAATCATCAGACGTTCGATTTTATCAGTAGTGCAGACGAAGCCTGGTTGATCGTCACGCCAGAGCCGACTTCAATCATGGACGGTTATGCGTTCGTCAAACTGGCACACCATCATGCGACGGATCTTCCGATTTCCGTAGTCGTCAATCGGGCGACGAATGGTGGAGAAGCACTTGAAACGTTTGATCGACTGGCGCTCGTCAGCCAACAATTTTTACAAAAACCACTGCGCTTTACCGGTTTTTTGCCGGAAGATCCGACAGTCGTCAAAGCAGTCAAGGCACAGATGCCATTTTACTTGATGGATCGAACGAGTGACGTCAGTTGGCGACTCGATCATATCACGACGTCTCTAACAGGTGTACAAGTCAAAGAACGGAAGTTTTTAGATCGATTGTTACATCGTCTGAAAAAACGAAAAGATCATGTCCGTTAAGATTAAAGGAGGGTATCAGTCATGGACTTAAATGAATATGTGGGGTTGTTCCTCGATGAGTCGATGGAGCATTTACAAGCTATTAACACAAGCTTATTGGTTTTTGAAGAACGATTAGACGATGAAGCGGTCATCGATCAAATTTTCCGTTCTGCCCATACGCTAAAAGGAATGGCAGGAACGATGGGATATGATGCGATCGCTGATTTGACGCATGAGATGGAGAGCGCCCTTGATTTAGTCAGATCAAAGAAACAACCCGCTACAGCTGAGTTGATCGATGTCCTATTCGTTGCTGCTGAACAACTGGAAACGATGGTAGAAGACATCAGTCGCGGTGGAAAAGGGAAACTTGACGTTACGGAAACAGTGAGACGATTACAGCAGTTCATTCGTCCCGAACAAGAAGAGATCATTTCGGTTACTCCATCAACTGCACCATCAACATTCGAATGTGATGTCTATTCGGAAGCGGTCGTCAAACAATCGATTGCGTCCGGTTATCAAGCCTATATCGTCCAAGTCGAACTTTCAGCAGACGTCATCTTAAAAGCGGCACGTGTCTACATGGTCTTTGATCGTTTACAACAGCTCGGAGATGTCATTTTGTCGAATCCGACATCTGATGAACTGGAGCAAGAACATTTTGAGACGTCATTCTCTGTTTTATTCGTGACGCAACAAGAGCAATCGGTCATTCAAGAGGCGGTTGCCTCGGTTTCTGAAGTCGCAACAGTAACGATGGACGTGTTCGAAGCAACACCAGAAGCAGAGGTGGCGACATCCACCCTTCCACAGGAAGTGCCGATTGCGACATCAGTACCTGCACCAACAGCTTCACCGGAATCACCAGAACAGACAGATTTATCTGTGCCTGTCGCTTCGAAAACGATTCGTGTCAATCTCGAGCGGATTGATCGTTTGATGAATCTGTTCGAAGAGTTCATCATCGACCGCGGACGTTTGGAGCGTATTGCAGCAGAAGTCAGCTCACCGGAATTGACAGATACGGTCGAACGGATCAAACGGGGCACGAACGAATTGCAATCACTCGTTTTAACGTTACGAATGATGCCGATCGAACAAGTATTCAACCGATTCCCACGAATGGTGCGTTCCGTTTCGAAGGATGTCGGAAAACATATCAAACTACACATTACGGGTGCTGAGACGGAACTTGATCGCACAGTCATCGATGAGATTGGTGATCCACTTGTCCACTTGATCCGTAATGCGATCGATCATGGAATTGAAAACAAAGCGGAACGGATTTTAGCGAATAAGCCGGTCGAAGGAAATCTTTCGCTTCGTGCCTACCATTCAGGAAACCGAGTCTTCATTGAGATTGAAGATGATGGAGCAGGTATCAATCACGAACGTGTCACACGGATTGCGATTGAAAAAGGATTGATCACAGAAGAAGAAGCGATGCAATTAACGATCGAAGAGGCTTCGATGCTGTTATTCGCACCTGGTTTCTCGACGGCAGAAGAAGTCACGGACTTGTCTGGTCGTGGTGTTGGTCTCGACGTCGTCAAATCGAAGATCGAATCATTGGGTGGAGAAGTGTTCGTTGAGACACGCCGCGGAGAAGGAACGATTTTCCGTATCAGTTTACCATTGACGCTCTCGATCATCTCAGCCATGCTCGTTGAGCTCGGACAAGAAACGTATGCAATTCCACTGACTGCCATCATCGAGACGACATCTTTACGTAAATCGGCGATCCTGCAAGCGCACCGGGAAAAAGTATTTGATTTCCGTGGACAATTGGTTCCACTTATTTCGCTGAATGAAGTTTACGGATTGCCACAACATGAGGCAGAAGCCTATTCGGTCGTCGTCGTCCGGAGTGGCGAAAAATTAGCAGGGTTGATCGTATCCGAATTGATCGGTCAACAGGAGATCGTCATGAAGCCACTCGGTAGTTATCTAGAAGGCATCCGTGCGATTTCTGGCGCGACGATTCTTGGAGACGGACAAGTCGCATTGATCATTGACAGCAATGCACTATTACGGAAGTGAGGGGAACGAAGATGGAACAAAAATGGGTTGTTTTTCAATTAGAAGATAATGCATACGGTATTGATGTACAGTCTGTTCGTTCAATCGAACGGCTCATCCCGATCACACGGATTCCGAACGCTGCATCCTATGTCAAAGGAGTCATCAATTTGCGAGGTGTCGTCACTCCCGTGATTGACCTGCGTGCCCGCCTTGGATTCGAATTAATGGAAGAAACGGAAGAAACACGCATCATCATCGCCACTTTGGAGCATGGGGACGCTGGATTCATCGTCGACCGGGCAAACGAAGTCGTCGAATCAACGGATGTTCGGATTGAACCGCTCAGTGAACAAAAGCAGGAGGATGCCTCGTATTTGACTGCAGTCGCAAAAGGCGATCAGCAATTGTTTTCGTTGATTGAGCCGAATCGCTTATTTGAGGACATCGTTCATGCTTAATCCAAACGAACGGGACATTTTACGGGAAGTCGGCAACATTGGAGCTGGTCACGCAGCAACAGCACTTTCGACCTTACTTGGACAACCGATTGAGATCGAAGTACCTTCCGCTGAACTTGAGGATTTCACGACGATCATCGAGCGAAGTGGAGGGGCGGAAACGTATACCGCTGGTGCATTGTTACGTTTTTCTGGCGATATTCAAGCAACGTTACTTTTTTTGATGCCACTTCGTGATGCAGAGAAGCTCGTGAGCCAATTGATGCAGACGGAATTCCACTTTTTTTCCGATTCCCACGAAATGGGGGTTTCTGCTTGGGAAGAAATTGGGAATATTTTAATAGGAGCATATGCTCGGGCTATCTCCGATTGGCTTGATTTATCATTACATGTCAGTGTTCCTGCATCAGCGTTTGATATGGTTGGTGCGTTACTTGAAGTAGCCTTACTTGAATCAACGACTCCAGGCAATATGGCTGTCTATATCGACACGCATTTGTCTAGTGCAGGAAACGATTTGACCGGACATTTACTTTTGTTGCCTGAAGCGAACGCCTTTCAGACGGTCTTCGAACGATTGGGTGTGGACTTGAATGGATGAAATCGTACGGATTGGGATTGCGGAGTACGCCATCAGTAAACGCCCCGTCATTTTACGGACGGCGGGTCTTGGATCGTGTGTAGGCGTCGTCATCTATGACCAGGAACGAGGGTTATCGAGTATGTCGCATGTCATGTTGCCTGATTCAGCGATCAGTCGGAATCGGGAGCTTGAAGTCGGAAAGTTCGCGGATACGGCAATTCTAGAGGTAGCCCGCGAATTACGAGCAAGTGGAGCCATCCGATTACGTGCGAAAATTGCGGGTGGGGCTCAGATGTTTCAATTTAAGTATGAACATGAATCAATGCGGATTGGTGAGCGAAACATCGCTGCGGTCAAAGCAATGCTTCAACAAGTCAAAATTCCAC
The DNA here is from genome assembly GCF_038006045.1 of Exiguobacterium sp. FSL W8-0210. NCBI lineage: Bacteria > Bacillati > Bacillota > Bacilli > Caryophanales > Exiguobacterium > Exiguobacterium sp. FSL W8-0210. The sequence continues at coordinate 1,899,637 of NZ_JBBOUK010000001.1, read as the reverse complement.
TCGTTGCCGAAGATGTTGGCGGCACGAATGGACGAACGATCGAGTTCCACTCACAATCAGGGCGTCTCGTCATCCGGACGGTGAATGTCGGGACGCTGGAAATCTAGAGGAGGAATGGTCATGCGTGAGGAATTACAACAACTTTGGGATCGATGGCTGACCACACGCGATATTGCGGTGGCAGACCTGTTACTTCACAATTATGAACCACTTGTTCAATACCACGTTCAGCGTTTAAGTGCGACGTTGCCTAAAAGTGTCGATCGAGACGAGTTGAAAAGTTTAGGGATGATGGGATTGTACGATGCGCTTCAAAAATTCGATCAAAATCATAATAATAAATTCGACACGTATGCCGCCTTTCGGATTCGAGGAGCTATTTTAGATGGGCTTCGTAAAATCGATTGGTTACCACGTTCCTTACGGGAAAAAGCAAAACGGGTCGAGGCAGCCGTCGAGATCCTTGAACAATCTTTGCAACGGACGCCGACGTTAGACGAAGTCTCTTCCATCGTCGACATGACACCGGACGAGGTCAAGGGTGCTTTAGCAGAAAGCTATTTTGCGAATGTATTATCGATCGATGAAGCAGTCACGCTACAGGATGAGGGGAAGGCGATGACCGTCTCCTATTTAGATCCAGATACTGCTACACCGGAAGATATGTTATTAATGCGGGAGTTGATCGCTAAACTGGCAGAGGAAGTCGAAGGGCTATCCGAAAAAGAACAACTTGTCGTCTCGTTGTTCTATTATGAAGAATTGACGCTTACTGAAATTGGTGAAGTCCTCGGGCTCTCGACTTCCCGTATTTCACAAATCCATTCAAAAGCGCTTCGTAAGTTGAAGAATGCGCTCGGAAGTGCCTACTTAGCAGATCGTGTCGCCATGTGAAAGGAAGAATTATGACTGTCGTTTATATTTTATTAGCTGCTCTAGTCTGTTATGCGCTGCTGGTGTTGTTTCGCCAGCAGGCAGCGCTTAAAGACCGAATTACCCGGTTGGAACGTGAAAAGAATGAGACGGAACAAGTGTTGCTTCATTTCATGGAGAACGTCAACGCCATGACGGAGACATCCGTAATTGAAGCGAACGAACAGGTTGATCAAGTACCGGACGCGTCTCCACAAATGGTGGAGGCGGCTACATACGAGAAATCAGAAACCGTCGAAATCGAACAATCCATTTCAAAAGAACCACCGTTAACGGATGTCAAGCAGGCGCTCCGAGAAGGAGCAGATCTTGAGACGCTTGCACGGTCTTTGAATCGTGGGACGGGCGAGGTTGCTTTGATTGCTAAACTTTCTCATCAAACGAAGGTTGCCCCTCGGTAATCTTTATGCTATATTAGTCTACGGTGTTAATTACGCACGCATGTATCGCCAGCTGCGGTGCCTTTAATAGGTTAGCTGGACAGACGATCATCGCGGAGGACATCCAAAACCCAAAAGGAGGAATTCATCATGGCAGTAATCTCGATGAAACAATTGTTAGAAGCTGGTGTACACTTCGGTCACCAAACACGCCGTTGGAACCCAAAAATGGCAAAATACATCTTCACAGAACGGAACGGAATCTACATCATCGACCTTCAAAAAACGGTCAAAAAAGTAGACGAAGCATACAACTTCATCCGTGAAGTAGCGTCTGAAGGCGGAAACGTTCTTTTCGTTGGTACGAAAAAACAAGCTCAAGACACTGTGAAAGAAGAAGCGATCCGTGCAGGTCAATACTTCATCAACGAACGTTGGTTGGGTGGAACTCTCACGAACTTCTCTACAATCAAAAAACGTATCAACCGTTTGAAACAACTCGAAAAAATGGAAGAGAACGGTACATTCGAAGTTCTTCCTAAAAAAGAAGTCATCATTCTTAAAAAAGAAATGACTCGTCTTGAGAAATTCCTCGGCGGTATCAAAGATATGCCAGGCGTTCCGGATGCACTCTTCATCGTTGACCCACGCAAAGAGCGTATCGCGATTGCAGAAGCACACAAACTCAACATCCCAATCGTTGCGATTGTTGATACTAACTGTGATCCAGACGAAATCGACTACGTCATCCCAGCGAACGACGATGCGATCCGTGCAGTCAAATTGCTCACTGGTAAAATGGCTGACGCAATCCTCGAAGTTAAACAAGGCGAAGATAACGTAGCACCTGAAACTACTGAAGAAGTAGTAGCAGACGCTGAGTAATTCGTGATGCCAGGTGATAAAGGGAATCGACCTTTTATCACCTTTTTTTTGAAACTAAGGATGTTATAAGGAGGAATATCGAATGGCTATTACAGCAGCAATGGTTAAAGAACTTCGTGAAAAAACAGGTGCAGGTATGCTCGACTGCAAAAAAGCACTCGTTGAAACTGACGGTGACATGAACGCAGCAGTAGATTTCTTGCGTGAAAAAGGGATTGCTAAAGCAGCAGCAAAAGGCGATCGTATCGCTGCTGAAGGGTTGACTGCAGTTGCAGTTGACGGTAACAAAGCGGCACTCGTCGAAATCAACTCAGAAACAGACTTCGTTGCGAAAAACGAACGTTTCCAAACACTCGTTCAAAATATCGCAGACGCTGTTCTCCGTAACGGTTCTGAGACTGCTGAAGCAGCTCTTGCTTCTGAATACGAAGCAGGTAAAACAATCGACACATACATCTCAGAAGAAGCTTCAACAATCGGAGAGAAAATCTCACTCCGTCGCGTAGCACTCTTCACAAAAGCAGATGACGCAGTCTTCGGTTCTTACCTCCACATGGGTGGACGCATCGGTTCAGTCGTCGTCATCGAAGGTACGACAGACGAAACAGTTGCAAAAGACGTTGCAATGCACATCGCAGCAGCACGTCCACTTTACGTTGACCGTACTTCTGTCACAGAAGAAGAAAAAGCGCGTGAAGAAAAAGTCCTCACTGAGCAAGCGTTGAACGAAGGAAAACCAGCTAACATCGTTGAAAAAATGATCGTTGGTCGTATGAACAAGTTCTTCGAGGAAATCTGCCTCGTCGATCAAACGTTCGTCAAAGATCCAGACTTCAAAGTTGGTAAATATGTAGAATCTAAAGGCGGTAAAGTCGTGTCATTCGTACGCTTCGAAGTTGGAGAAGGTATGGAAAAACGCGAAGAGAACTTCGCTGAAGAAGTTATGAACCAACTTAAAAAATAAGAATCGGGATCATCCTGATGACAAGAGAAGGAACACGTATGCTTCAATCCACTTTCGTGTGGAAGTGGTTCGTGTTCCTTTTTTACGGAATCTAGCAAGGGGGACATAGTCATGCAACCGAAATATAACCGGATTGTGTTAAAATTGAGCGGAGAAGCGCTCGCAGGAGATCAAGGGTTTGGGATCAATCCTGTCATCGTCAAATCTATCTCGGAACAGATTCGCGAATTAGTTGAATTGAACGTTGAAGTAGCGGTCGTCGTCGGAGCTGGAAACATTTGGCGTGGCAAAACAGGTGCAGAACTTGGGATGGACCGAGCCAACGCCGATTATATGGGGATGTTAGCGACAGTCATGAACTCGCTTGCGCTTCAAGACAGCTTAGAAGATGTAGGTGTTGAAACACGTGTTCAAACATCAATCGAGATGCGCCAAGTAGCAGAACCGTACATTCGCCGTCGTGCGATGCGTCACCTTGAAAAAGGACGCGTCGTCATCTTTGCAGCAGGTACAGGGAATCCGTACTTCTCGACAGATACGACAGCTGCTCTTCGTGCAGCTGAAATTGAAGCAGAGGCCATCTTGATGGCGAAAAACAACGTTGATGGTGTCTACTCAGCTGACCCGAATGTTGATCCAGAAGCGAAGAAGTTCGAAACGCTCTCTTACTTGGATGTCTTAAAGGATGGACTTCAAGTCATGGATTCTACAGCAACATCACTTTGTATGGACAATGACATCCCGCTCATCGTCTTCTCGTTGATGGAAGAAGGTAACATCAAACGTGTCGTCATCGGTGACGAAATCGGGACAATCGTAAGGGGGAAATAATATGTCAAAAGAAATCTTAAAACAAGCCGAAGAACGGATGGAAAAAGCACATCTTTCACTTAAGAAAGAACTTGCGACACTCCGCGCCGGTCGTGCGAACGTTGCGATTTTAGATCCTGTTCAAGTCGAATACTACGGTTCACCGACACCGCTCAATCAAGTAGCGAACGTCAACACACCAGAAGCACGTCTGATCTTGATCACTCCATGGGATAAATCAATGGTCAGCGAGATTGAAAAAGCGATTCAACGTGCTGATCTTGGTCTTGCGCCATCATCTGATGGTACAGTCATCCGTCTTGCGATTCCACCACTAACGGAAGAGCGCCGGAAGGAACTCGTCAAACTCGTCAAGAAGTATACGGAAGAAGGTAAGGTTGCCCTCCGTAACATTCGTCGTGATACGAACGAGCAGTTAAAGAAACAAGAAAAAGATGGTGCATTGACAGAAGATGATTTGCGTGGCTACACAGAAGATGTTCAGACGTTGACAGACAAGTTCGTTAAACAACTTGATCAGACAGCAACGGAAAAAGAACAAGAAATCATGGAAGTATGACGCGACGGATCGTCATGGGGGGGACTCTTTGTCACACGAAGAGTCCCTTTCTTCATAATTGAGAGAGGAGGAAGTGCGGATGTTTCAATGGTTGAATCAGACGAAAGAAACCGAAACCTATGACCGGGTGCCTGAGCACGTCGCTATCATCATGGATGGAAACGGTAGATGGGCACAAAAGCGCGGACTTCCGCGTATCATGGGACATCGCGAAGGCATGAAATCGATTCGTGAGGTCGTTCGGGTTGCAAATGAACTCGGCGTTAAGAGTCTGACATTATACGCCTTCTCGACGGAGAATTGGACGCGTCCGGAAGAAGAAGTGAGTTTTCTCATGAAACTGCCGGCACAATTTCTAGAGTCGGATTTAAAAGAGTTAGACGCGCAAAATGTCAAAGTCGAGGTAGCAGGAGAAGTGTCACGCCTCCCCCATTTCACACGTGAGGCAGTGGAACAAGCGAAACTGGATACGCAACACAATACAGGACTTCGTCTGATTTTCGCTCTGAATTATGGAGGACGCGATGAGCTCGTGCAAGTCATGCAAAAACTGGGCGCACAGGTTCAGGCAGGAACATTGTCACCGGACGCGATTACACCGGAGACGATCGAGCGCGAGCTAATGACAGGATCCGTAACCGATGTCGATTTCGTGATTCGAACGAGTGGCGAACAACGGTTATCGAACTTCTTACTTTGGCAAGCGGCGTACGCAGAGTTTTATTTTACAGATGTCTTGTGGCCAGAGTTCCGTCGGGATGCTTTCTTGGCAGCAATTGAAGATTACAATCAACGGACACGCCGATTTGGCGGCGTCTGATTAAATGAGGAACTAGCTTATGAAAACTCGGATTATCACAGGGATATGGGCAGGCGCCATCTTTTTGGCGCTTTTGTACATCGGTGGACTTCCCTTTTTAGCGTTTATGGCAATACTAACGATTCTCGGTTTTACCGAGCTCGTCCGGATGCGACAATGGAGCGGTTCGCGCATTCCACGGATTTTATTCGGGATCGGCACATTATTACCATTCGTCGGTATCTATGAAGAGGCAGTCGATCGGACACTCCCAATCGGACTTTCACCAATCGCTTGGGCAATGATCATTTTATTGATCGGTCTCTTTTGGAATGTGTTTTCGAAAAATGTCTTTACGTTCGATGATGTCGCCTTTTTACTGCTGACTGCGGTTTATGTCGGTGTCGGTTTTGCATCGTTCGCCTACATCCGCTTACTCGAACATGGATTAACGTGGTCGCTCTTGATCATTCTCTTGATCTGGTTTACGGATTCAGGGGCCTACTTCGTCGGGAAACGATTTGGTAAGAATAAACTGTGGCCGTCAATCAGCCCGAACAAAACGATTGAAGGGGCAGTCGGTGGCGTACTACTTGCCATCTTACTCGGTGTCGTGTTTGAAAGTATCGAACCGACAGTCGGTTTTGGGAAAGTCATTGTCCTTGCCATCATCGTTGCCGTCGTTGGGCAACTTGGTGACTTGGTCCAGTCCGCTTACAAACGCCATTATGGTGTGAAGGATTCTGGAACGTTACTACCGGGCCATGGTGGTATTCTAGATCGGTTCGACAGCATGATGATCGTCTTTACGGTCCTCGTCGTACTCGATATCTTTGCTTGAGGAGGCGCTTCATTATGAAGAAAATCAGTATCATCGGTGGAACGGGATCGATTGGTACGCAGACACTTGATGTCATTGCGGCTAATCCAGACCTTTTTGAATTGACGAGTTTTGCATTTGGCCGCAACACGACGGTTGCCGTACCGTGGTTGAATCGTTTGCAACCGATGCTTGTCGGAGTTCAAGATGAGACAACACGTCAAGAACTCGAGCAGCAGTTGAGTTATCAGCCGACGATCGTCATCGGTGAAGAAGGATTGCTTGATGTCGTGACGCATCCTGAAGTCGATACAGTCATTACAGCGGTCGTAGGAGCTGTCGGCTTACGTCCGACGCTTGCCGCAATCGAGGCGGGTAAGACGATTGGTCTTGCGAACAAAGAAACACTCGTCACGGCAGGGCACCTTGTCATGAAGCTCGCGCGCGAAAAAAACGTGACGATTTTACCAGTCGATAGTGAGCATGCGGCGATTTTCCAATGCTTGAACGGTGAGCGGCGAGAAGATGTCCGTCAAATCATCTTGACGGCGTCAGGTGGGAGCTTCCGTGATCAATCACGTGAAGAGCTGGCAGACGTGACGGTCGAACAAGCACTAGCGCATCCGAACTGGTCGATGGGAGCAAAAATCACGATTGATTCCGCGACGATGATGAACAAAGGGTTCGAAGTCATTGAAGCGCACTGGTTATTTGATGTCGACTATGCGGATATCGATGTCGTCATTCACCGTGAATCCATCATCCACTCGATGGTCGAATTCAACGATGGAGCTGTCATGGCTCAGCTTGGTATGCCCGACATGCGAGAACCGATTCAGTACGCTCTTACATATCCGTCCCGCCTTGAAATCCAAGGGGGAGAACGGTTAAACTTAAAGGAAATCGGACGCTTACACTTTGCTGATGCATCATTTGAGCGTTATCCGTTGTTACGACTTGCTTTTGAAGCGGGTCAAGCCGGCGGATCGATGCCATCAGTACTCAATGCTGCGAACGAACAAGCGGTGGACCGTTTCTTAAAAGGGGACATTCGCTTTTTAGAAATCGAAGCGAGCGTCGAGGCGGCGCTTCAAGCTCATGAGCTTATCGAGGAGCCTTCTTTGGATCAAATCCTTGAAGCTGATCGATGGGCGCGTGAGTTCGTATCGTCTCTTACATTCGCTAACTAAGGATGGGATAAGTAATGACGACCTTTATTTCAATCGTGCTGATGTTCGGTGTACTCGTCGCCGTCCATGAATGGGGTCATCTCGTAATGGCGAAGCGGGCAGGTATTCTCTGTCGGGAATTCGCGATTGGATTTGGACCGAAGATCTTTTCAGTGTTTAAGAATGAGACGTTGTATACGGTACGCCTGTTGCCGATTGGTGGTTACGTCAAGATGGCGGGTGAAGAACCTGAACTCGTAGAAATCAAATCAGGTCAAACCGTTGGATTACAGTTAAAGGACGGCGTCATCGAGACGATTTATTTCGATGCGGATCAGCCACAAGTCGATCAAGTCGTTACTGTCGAGCGGATTGACTTGTTGCGTCAACTCGAACTCGTTGGGTTACAAGACGAGACATCGGTTCGCTATCCTGTCTCACCGACAGCATTTCTTGTCGAAGGTCAGACACGGACCCAAATTGCGCCATATGACCGCACATTTGGTTCGAAATCCGTATGGAAACGCGTCCTTGCGATTGCTGCAGGACCGTTCATGAACTTTGTCCTTGCGTTCGTCATTTTATTCGGTCTTGCCTTATATAATGGTTCTCCGACAGGGGAAAGCGTCATCGGAACAGTACAAAAAGGTTCACCTGCCGATCAAGCAGGACTCGTTGAAGGTGACCGGATTATCTCGGTCAACGGACAGGATACAGCAAAATGGAAAGATTTACGTGCTGGATTCCAAGATCGTGCTGGGAAAGCGACAGAAGTAAAATATGAGCGTGATGGAAAAGAGACGACAACTGAGATCACGCCAAAAGTGCAACAGCAAGGGGAACAGAAGGTTGGCATCATCGGTGTCACGAATGAGACAGAAAAATCATTCGGAACAGCACTACAAACGGGCGTTTCAGAAACATGGCGGATGTCGACGCTTATCGTCGGAGCTGTTGGAGATCTCGTAACGGGTGTCGTTGGCGTCGATCAATTATCAGGACCAGTCGGGATCGTTAAAATGACCGATCAGGTCGCAGATAGTGGGTTCTCGATGCTATTGACATGGACAGCATTGTTGTCCGTCAACTTAGCAGTCTTCAACTTATTGCCACTTCCAGCACTTGACGGAGGACGCTTGTTGTTCCTCTTCCTTGAAGCCTTACGCGGTAAACCAGTTGATCCTCAAAAAGAAGGATTGGTTCACTTCGTCGGTTTTGCGCTTTTGATGCTACTCATGCTCGTCGTCACTTGGAACGACATTCAAAAATTCTTTTAATTAATCACTCAGTCAAAGGAGTTCGTGACTCATTATGAAACAATCAAAACTATTCATGCCAACGTTGCGTGAAGTACCATCTGATGCAGAAGCCATCAGTCACCAACTCTTGCTTCGTGCAGGATTCATGCGTCAAAATGCCGCTGGGATCTATTCGTATCTCCCACTCGCAAAACGAGTACTCGCAAACATCGAGACGATCATCCGCGAGGAATTAGAAGCGGCGGGTGCGCAAGAATTACTGATGCCAGCGATTCAACCAGCTGAACTATGGGAAGAAACAGGACGCTGGGATATCTATGGACCTGAATTAATGCGCTTGACGGATCGTCATGATCGCCGGTTCGCGCTCGGAGCGACGCACGAGGAACTGATCACTTCAATCGTTCGTGATGAATTGAACTCGTACAAAAAGTTACCGGTCAATCTCTTCCAGATTCAAATGAAGTACCGTGACGAACGTCGTCCACGTTTCGGTTTATTACGTGGTCGTGAGTTCATCATGAAGGACGCTTATTCGTTCCATTCTTCACAAGAGAGCTTAGACGAAGAGTATCAAAACATGTTTGATACGTATTCGCGCATCTTCACACGTGTTGGTCTTGAGTTCCGTCCAGTCGTCGCTGACTCAGGTGCGATTGGTGGTAGTGGAACACATGAGTTCCATGCGTTAGCAGCAATCGGTGAAGATACGATCGTCTACTCAGACCAATCGGATTATGCAGCGAACTTAGAGATGGCAGAGTCCATCGATGCCTATCCGAAGCAAGACAAAGCACCAGAAGCACTTGAAGAAGTGCATACGGCAGATGCGAAGACGATCGAAGCGGTCAGCGCACATTTGAATTTACCAGCAAACGAATCAATCAAGACCGTCATCTTCAAGACGGAGCAAGGGCTTGTCATGGCACTCGTCCGGGGCGATCACGAAGTCAACGATATCAAGTTGAAAAACTATCTGGGAGCACTCGACATCACGATGGCGAGCGACGAAGAGATTGAAGCAGCGCTTCACTCAACGCCTGGAACACTCGGACCGATCGGAGCAGACATGAAGATCGTCGCCGATTACGCGATTCGTGCCTTGACGAACGCTGTCTGTGGTGCAAACAAAGCGGAAACGCATTATATCCATGTCGACCCAAGTCGTGATTTCGAAGCAGAATATACAGACTTGCGCTTCGTCGAAGAAGGTGACGCGTCACCAGACGGCAACGGAAACGTTAAATTCGCACGTGGCATCGAAGTCGGTCAAGTCTTCAAACTCGGAACACGTTACTCTGAAGGAATGGGAGCGACGTTCCTCGATGAAGGCGGTAAAGCACAACCACTCATCATGGGATGTTACGGCATCGGTGTCTCGCGGACATTGTCGGCAGTCGTCGAACAGCATTATGATGAGCGTGGGATCATTTGGCCAAAAGCGATCGCACCATACGATGTCCATTTGATCGTCGTCAATGGTAAAAATGCGGAACAGCTTGAACTCGGAGAAACACTATACCGTGAGTTGACAGCTGCAGGTTTTAGCGTCCTACTTGACGACCGGAAAGAACGAGCAGGCGTCAAATTCGCCGATGCGGATTTGATCGGTCTACCGGTTCGCTTGAACGTCGGCAAAAAAGCGGCAGAAGGAATCGTCGAATTAAAAGCCCGTCGTGGTGGCGATGCAGAAGAAATTGGACAAGAACAAGTCGTTGAGGCTGTTCGTTCACTCTATGAAGGTTTAGAATAAAGAATGGAGACGGTCACTTTTCATAAAGTGACTGTTTTCTTGTCTCACACCCATTCGCCCCTTGGGCAATCCGCAAGAGGAGGAGGAGTTGCTGTCACGGTGTGAAGCGATCAGACAGCACAATTGCGAGTGGATACACAACAACGCATGTCACTGTTGCTTAGTGACTTGGAATTACCGAATGGTATCATTGAAGAATACTTTAATGAAGCAGTTCTTGAGAAGCTTCGCGTCAATAAAGCAAAAGCAACCTGGACATTTGAGATCCGCTTGCCACAGGTTTTGCCACAAAACGTCTATCAACTCTTTACGAGTCGCTTGATAAGTCGGTATCAGCAATTCGCCGAAGTCAAGGTCATCCTATACGCGGATGGTCGACCAGACGAACGCCTGTATCATGATTACTGGCCATACGTCGTGCAGGATCTCGCAGATGTCTCATCGGCGATGCGGACACAACTTGGACGGGTCTTACCGGAGTTCAAAGAACAGAAATTATTCATTCCGGTCCGGAGTGAACCGGAAGCAGGATTCTTAAAAAGTAGCTTATGTGGTGAGTTGCAGTTACTTTACAGTGCTTACGGATTTCCGAAATTCAACTGTGAACCGATTGTTCAAATCAACGAATCGAAACAAGAAGCGTTGCGCAATCAGGTGAAACAGGAAGACATGGAAGAAGCAAAACGGATGCTCGAGTTGCAATTCAAACGGGAACAGTCGCGGGATGACGATGAAGGACCGGTTGAGATCCGGATCGGGAAACCGATTCAAGATGAGATCGTCCCAATCAAGACGATCCAAGACGAGGAACGACGGATCGCGATCCGTGGTCTCGTTTTCTCAGCTGAAAGTCGTGAATTACGAAGCGGAAAGACAATCTTTACGTTTAAGATGACGGATTATACGGACTCCCTTGTCGTCAAGATGTTTGCGCGTGACGAGACAGACGTCAAGATTCTCTCTGCGATCAAAAAAGGGATGTGGATCCAGGCGGCAGGCCGCGTTGAGTTCGATACATTCCTGCGCGATCTTTGTATGATGATTGCCCAACTGTCAGAAGTGAAGATGGAAGCCCCTGCTGACCCTTGGGCAGGCGAGAAGCGTGTCGAGTTACACGCGCACTCGCAAATGAGCCAGATGGACGCCGTCATGAACGTGACGAAATACGTCGAACGCGCGGCGAAATGGGGTCATCCTGCTGTTGCGATCACGGATCACGCGGGTGCCCAAAGTTTCCCGGATGCCTACTATGCCGGAAAGAAAAACGATATCAAGGTATTGTATGGAATCGAAGCGAATGTCGTCGATGACGGGGTGCAAGTCGCCTATCATCCCGTGGACCGTAACTTAGATGACGCGACATTCGTTGTCTTTGACGTCGAGACGACGGGTTTATCGGCGATGTACAACAAGATCATCGAACTTGCAGCCGTCAAGATCCACGACGGTGATATCATCGATAAGTTCGAAGCGTTCGCGGATCCGAAGCATCTATTGTCGGCGACGACGATTGATTTGACAGGAATCACCGATGATATGGTCCGCGGAAAACCAGACCCGGAACAAGTCGTCAAGGAATTCATGGATTGGGTCGGCGATTCGATTCTCGTTGCCCATAATGCCTCATTCGATATCGGATTCTTGAATGCAACACTACGATCCGGTGGACACGATGAATCGATCTTGCCAGTCATTGATACGCTTGAGCTAGCCCGTGTTTTGATGCCGACGCTAAAAAACCACCGATTGAACACACTCGCGAAACGATTTGACATCGAATTGACGCAGCATCACCGCGCCATTTATGACGCGGAAGCGACAGGCTACTTGATGGTCAAGTTGCTGCAAATGGCGGATGAGATGTTCGACATGAAGACACACGCCTCACTCAACAGGGAGATGGGGAAAGATATCTCGCGGGCACGACCATACCACGCGACGGTCTATGCGAAGAACCGGACGGGCTTGAAGAATTTGTACCAATTGATTTCGATTGCTCATACAAAACACGTGCACCGTGTCGTCCGCACACCGCGCTCGCAACTCGTCGCGCACCGGGATGGATTGATCATTGGATCAGCTTGCGATAATGGCGAAGTGTTTGATGCCGCCTTGAACAAGTCGGACGAAGATTTAGCGAAAGTGATGCAGTTCTATGATTTCATCGAGATTCAGCCACCCGCGATGTATGGACATTTGATCGAACGGGAAATCGTTCAGAATGAACTCGAACTGCGCGAACTGATTAAAAAGATCATCCGCGTCGCGGAAGAACATGATATCTTACCAGTCGCGACAGGGAATGTGCATTACCTCGATCAACATGATGCCACGTACCGGGAGATTTTGATCCGGACGCAAGGTGGAGCGAACATGCTGAACATGCGAAAACAATTGCCGCCGGCGCACTTCCGGACGACGAAGGAAATGATGGACGACTTCAAGTTCCTCGGACCGGATGTGTCTGAACGTCTCGTCATCACGAACAGTCAAGCCGTCGCGGAACAGTTCGAGAACATCGACATCATTCCAAAAGATCTCTATACACCGAAGATCGAAGGGGCAGATGAAGAAGTCCGAAACTTGTCGTACGATATGGCGCACCGGATTTACGGCGACACGTTACCAGAGATCGTCGAAGCCCGACTCGAAAAAGAGTTGAAGTCGATCATCGGTCACGGATTCGCCGTCATCTATCTGATTTCCCATAAACTCGTAAAAAAATCACTCGACGACGGCTATTTGGTCGGTTCACGGGGATCGGTCGGATCAAGTCTCGTTGCGACGATGACCGAGATTACGGAAGTCAATCCATTACCACCGCATTATGTCTGTCCAAATTGTAAGGAATCGGAGTTCTTCGATGATGGTTCCGTTGGTTCGGGATTCGACTTACCGGATAAATCCTGTTCGAAATGTGATATCCCGTTGTTTAAGGATGGTCATGACATTCCGTTCGAGACGTTCCTTGGATTTAAAGGGGATAAAGTACCGGATATCGATTTGAACTTCAGTGGAGAATACCAGCCGCAAGCCCATGCCTATACGAAAGTCTTGTTCGGTGACGATTACGTCTATCGTGCCGGAACGATCGGAACGATCGCCGAGAAGACGGCGTATGGCTATGTCAAAGGGTATCAGTCGGAGAATGAGCTGACGTATCGGAATGCGGAAGTCGATCGTCTCGTCAGTGGTGTCACCGGTGTCAAACGGACGACCGGACAACACCCAGGTGGGATCATCGTCGTACCGGACTATATGGATATTTATGATATTAGTCCGATTCAGTATCCGGCAGACGATATGGGTTCTGAATGGAAGACGACACACTTCGACTTCCACTCGATTCACGATAACTTACTCAAACTCGATATCCTCGGTCACGATGACCCGACGATGATCCGGATGCTACAGGATTTATCAGGACGAGATCCAAAGACGATTCCGGTCGATGACCCGGAAGTCATGAAAATCTTCAGTTCGACGGAATCGATCGGTGTGACGCCGGAACAGATTGATTCGAAAACAGGAACGCTCGGTATTCCGGAGTTTGGAACGAAGTTCGTCCGCCAAATGTTAGAAGAGACGAAACCGACGACGTTCTCGGAACTCGTCCAGATTTCAGGACTCTCGCACGGAACGGATGTCTGGCTCGGAAACGCCAGCGAATTGATTTACAACGGAACATGTGAACTAAAAGACGTCATCGGTTGTCGAGATGACATCATGGTCTACTTGATCTACGCCGGTCTTGAACCGTCGCTTGCCTTTAAAATCATGGAGTCGGTCCGAAAAGGGAAAGGACTCTCGATTGACATGGAAGAGGCGATGATCGAGAACGATGTACCGCTTTGGTATATCGATTCCTGCAAGAAAATCAAGTACATGTTCCCAAAAGCTCACGCTGCCGCCTACGTCTTGATGGCCGTCCGGATTGCTTACTATAAGGTCCACCATCCGATGTATTACTACGCTTCGTACTTTACGGTTCGTGCGGGTGACTTTGATATCGGTGCGATGAATAAAGGCTCTGCTGCCGTTCGGAAAGTCTTGCAAGACATCAAGGACAAAGGTTTCGAAGCGACGGCGAAGGATAAGGGATTGTACACGGTTCTTGAAATCGCGCTTGAGATGATCGAACGCGGCTTTACGTTCCAAAAAGTCGATCTCTATCGCTCAAGTGCAACGGAATTCCTCATTGATGGGGATACGTTGTTACCACCGTTTAATGCCGTGACAGGTCTCGGGACGAATGCTGCGAAGCAAATCGTCGAAGCACGTAAAGGCGGCGAATTCCTCTCGAAGGAAGACCTCCAAAAACGCGCTAAATTGTCGAAATCGATCATCGAGACGCTCGATAACCTAGGCTGTCTCGAAGGGTTACCAGACGAGAATCAGCTCTCCTTGTTCGACTTGTAAGCCCTTAGGAACACTTGCTTTGAGCGCTTTCCTATGCTATATTGAGTGAGGAAATGTTTTTTATACTACGACTTGGAAGGAGTAGGGGGACCTGCTCCTTTCTTGTTTGTTTTTTGAAGGAGGATGAAGATGACGAACGTAACGGAAAAGGTCGAAGCGCTCGCAAAACCAATCGTCGAACGAGAGGGGATGGAGCTAGTCGACGTTGAATTCGTCAAAGAAGGGGCGGATTGGTTCCTACGTGTCTCCATCGACAAAGAGGGTGGCGTAGATCTTGAAGACTGCGTCAAAATCAATGAACAGTTATCGGAAGCATTGAATGACAATGATCCGATCGACGAGCCGTATTACCTCGACGTCGCTAGTCCAGGAGCGGAACGTCCACTGAAGAAAGACGAGGACTTCGAAAAGGCGATTGGGAAACATGTGTACATCAAAACGCACGATCCAGTAAAGAATGCGGTTGAATTCGAAGGAACGTTGCTCGCGTACACACCTGAGATGCTTGAAATCGAAGTGCGTGTCAAAACAAGAAAATTGAAAATTGAGATACCGGTCGACAAGATTTCACTTGCGCGACTTGCGGTAATGTTCTGACGGAAAGGAAGAGAACGATGGGACCACAGTTACTCGAGGCGATCAATCAAATCGCGAAAGAGAAGGAAATTGACAAGAACATCATCATCGATGCGCTCGAACAGGCATTGATTTCAGCGTACCGACGCAACTTCGGAAAAGAATCGGAGGCTGTAAAGGTCGAATTCGACCAGCAGACAGGAGACATCCGTGTCTTCGCGCTTAAGGAAGTCGTCGAACGATTGACACAACCAGAAGAGCAACTTTCGCTTGAAGAAGCGCACGAGATCGATCCGACATATGAACTCGGCGATTTCCATAAAGTCGAAGTGACGCCAGGCGACTTCGGTCGTGTTGCAGCACAAACGGCGAAACAAATCGTCACACAAAAAATGCGTGAAGCAGAACGTGAACGTATCTACAATCACTTCGCGGATCGTGAAGACGAGATCATGACGGGTATCGTCGAACGTCAAGATGCACGGAACTTGTACGTCAACTTAGAAGGTATCGAAGCCGTCTTGACGACACACGAGCAAATGCCGAACGAGCGTTTCGGGATTCGTGATCGCATCAAGGTGTACGTCACGAAGGTTGATCCAATGGTCAAAGGATCAGGGGCATCGATTCTCGTATCACGGACACATCCAGGTCTCTTAAAACGTCTCTTTGAAATCGAAGTACCAGAGATTTCAAGTGGCGAAGTCGAAGTCAAGTCTGTTGCGCGTGAAGCGGGCGACCGTTCGAAAATCGCAGTCGCAGCGGATGACATCGATCCAGTCGGTGCATGTGTCGGACAAAAAGGGGCGCGTGTTCAACGCATCGTCAATGATTTAAACGGGGAAAAAATCGATATCGTCCGTTACTCGGATGATCCGAAAGAATATGTCGCGAACGCACTCAGCCCAGCTCAAGTCGTTGCGGTCTATGTCAACGAACCAGCGAAAGCGACAATCGTCGTCGTTCCGGATTTCCAATTGTCGCTTGCAATCGGGAAACGTGGTCAAAACGCGCGTCTCGCAGCGAAATTGACAGGATGGAAAATCGACATCAAGAGCGAGTCTGAAGCGGAAGCGATGGATCTCGAAGATGTCTTCGCGACGGAAGAGCCGGCAGTAGAAGCGGTCCAAGTCGAAGGCGAGGAATAATTCGTGCAAAAAAAGGTACCATTACGTAAGTGTGTCATCACACAAGAAATGAAACCGAAAAAAGAATTAATTCGTGTCGTCCGGACACCTGAACAAGAGGTCGTCATCGATTTAAATGGTAAGATGAATGGGCGAGGTGCCTATTTATCGAAAGATGCGGCAGTCATTGCGACGGCGAAGAAAAAACGGACGCTTGATCATCATTTGAAGGTCAAGACGACAGATGCCTTATACGATGAATTGCTTGAAATCGCGGGAGGTACAAATGAGTAAATGGGAATCCCTTCTCGGTCTCGCGAATCGAGCTAGAAAAGTGACGACGGGAGAAGAACTCGTACTGAAAGAAGTACGAGGAGGACAAGCGAAGCTTGTTCTTTTAGCAGCAGATGCGGGGGCTGCCACGCGTAAGAAAGTCACAGATAAATGTACGAGTTATCAGGTTCCTTACCTAGAAGTCGCCGACCGGACGATTCTCGGTCAAGCATTAGGAAAGGATGCGCGTGTTGTCGTGTCAGTCAATGAAGCCGGATTTGCGAAAAAGCTAACTGAACTCCTCTCGAACGACTAATTGGAGGTGGATCCTTTGGGTAAACGTGTATACGAATTCGCCAAGGAACAAAATGTAACAAGTAAGCAGGTCATCACCCAGCTCGAAAAGCTGGAGAAACCAGTCAAGAATCATATGGCAGTATTAGATGAACAGACAGTACAGCAACTCGATCAAGTATTTAATCCCGAGAAATATCGGGCTCAAAAGACGGAGGCTCCAAAACAAGTGAAATCAGATAATAAACCGAACCGACCAGGAAGTACAAACAAACCAGCAGGTAATCAATCACGTAACAGCAAAGGCGGACGCCCAGAATTCGGCAACCGTAACAACCGTGGCGGCAAACGTCGTCCGAACCAAAAGAAAGCAGAACCACGCAAACTTGAAGTAGCGGATCCGAACTCGAAGTCGAGTCAACGTAAAGCTGCTCGCCGTGCACAAGAAGAAGCGATGGCAAACGTCGTTCAATACTCTGACAACTTGACAGTCGGTGAACTCGCTGAAAAAATGGCGAAAAAACCGAATGAACTGATCATGAAATTGATGGGTCTCGGTGTCATGGCGAACATCAACCAAGATCTTGATGACGAGACAGTGGAACTTCTCGCGACAGAGTTCGGCTTTGAAGTCGAGAAGACAGTCCAAGTCGATGAGACGGACTTTGATCAGTACGAATTGAATCTCGACCAGTACGAATTGTCTGAGCGTCCACCGGTCGTTACGATCATGGGACACGTCGACCACGGTAAAACGACATTGCTTGATTCGATCCGTAACACGAAGGTCACTGCAGGCGAAGCCGGCGGGATTACGCAGCACATCGGTGCTTACCAAGTTGAGATCGACGGCAAGAAGATCACGTTCCTTGATACACCAGGTCACGCGGCGTTCACGACGATGCGTGCACGTGGAGCAGATGTCACGGATATCGCAATCATCGTCGTTGCAGCGGATGACGGTGTCATGCCGCAGACGGAAGAAGCGATCAGCCACGCGAAAGCAGCTGGCGTTCCAATCATCGTCGCGGTCAACAAGATGGATAAAGAAGGCGCAAACCCTGACCGTGTCAAACAAGAATTGACAGAGTTCGAACTCGTTGCAGAGGACTGGGGCGGCGATACGATCTTCGTACCCGTTTCAGCACTTAAAGGTGACGGCATCGATGAATTGCTCGAAATGATCCTTCTCGTCTCAGAAGTACAAGAATACAAATCAACACCAGACATGAACGGTCGCGGAACAGTCATCGAGGCGAAACTCGATAAAGGACGCGGTCCAGTCGCTACACTTCTCGTTCAACACGGAACACTTCGCGTTGGTGACCCGATCGTTGTCGGTCACACGTTCGGTCGTATCCGGGCAATGGTCAACGATATCGGTCGTCGTGTCAAAGAAGTCGGACCATCGACGCCAATCGAAATCACAGGTCTAAACGATGTTCCGAAAGCGGGCGATCAATTCTTCGCATTCGAAGATGAGAAAAAAGCACGCCAAATCGGTGAAGCACGTTACCAACGTGAAATCGAAGCACAACGTCGCGATTCAGCGAAAGTTAGCTTAGAAGATCTCTTTGACCGCATTAAAGAAGGCGAAGTCAAGGACCTCAACATCATCATCAAAGGTGATGTCCAAGGTTCAGTTGAAGCCTTAGCCGGTTCATTGAAGAAAATTGATGTCGAAGGTGTTAAAATTAACATCGTACACTCAGGTGTTGGTGCAATCACGGAAGGTGATGTCATCCTCGCCTCAGCAGCAAATGCGATCATCATCGGATTCAACGTTCGTCCGGATGGTAACGCGAAATCAATGGCAGATCAGGAGAAAGTCGAAATTCGTCTTCACCGGATCATCTACAATGCGATTGAAGAAATCGAGCAAGCGATGAAAGGTCTCCTTGATCCTGAGTTCGTCGAGAAAATCATCGGTCAAGCTGAAGTCCGCGATGTCATCAAAGTATCGAAAGTCGGTACGATTGCAGGTGGATATGTCACGGAAGGTAAGTTGACGCGTGATGCAGGTGTCCGTGTCGTTCGTGATAGTATCGTCATCTACGAAGGAAAACTCGATACACTTCGCCGCTTTAAAGATGATGTCAAAGAAGTCGCTGCTGGTTACGAGTGTGGAATTAAGATCGAACGTTATGATGACATAAAAGTTGATGATGTCATCGAAGCGTTCATCATGGAAGAAGTCAAACGGAAGTAACAGAACGGAATCCATTCTTCCGAACTGGAGGGAACAAACATGAGTTTACGCTCGAATCGTGTCGCCGAACAGGTGCGTAAGGAAATTACGCAACTGCTCATCAAGGATGTCAAGGATCCACGCGTCAAGCCGATTACCGTCACAGGTGTCGAAGTGACAGGAGACTTGCAACAAGCGACGATCTTCTATTCAGTCCTCGGTGACGAAAAAGCACGTGAGGATGCGCGCATCGGTCTTGAAAAATCGAAAGGCTTCATGCGTAAGGAAATCGGATCGCGGATTCGTCTACGGAAAACACCTGAACTATTGTTCGAGGTCGATTCTTCTGTCGAATACGGATCACGCATTGATGAGTTGCTTCGGAATTTGAACAAAGATTAACACCTAAGGCAACCACGCGTGTGGTTGCCTTTTTTCAAGGAGGACATCACGTGGAACCCATCGGAGTATTACCACTAGATAAACCAGCCGGCATGACGAGTCATGATTGTGTCTTTCGTCTACGTCGTTTGTTTCAGACGAAAAAGGTTGGACACACAGGAACGCTTGACCCGGAAGTAACAGGTGTCTTACCGATTTGTCTCGGTCGAGCGACGAAGCTTGCCCGCTTCATCACGGATGAAGGAAAACGTTACGCGGCGGAAGTGACGATCGGCTTCGCAACGACGACAGAAGATGCACACGGAGAGACGGTTCGTGAAACACCGGTCGAACCCGAAAGTATTACTGAAGAGACGATTGCTGATATCCTGAGCGCATTGACAGGGGAGATCGAGCAGACACCACCGTATTATTCAGCAGTCAAAGTGAACGGGAAGAAGTTATACGAATATGCACGAAAAGGGATTGAAGTCGAGCGACCGACCCGGATCGTTCGCATCGATCGATTAGAACGGACATCGGACCTTGTGTTCGAAGATGGTCTCTGCCGATTCCGCCTCGATATCGCGTGTGGGAAAGGGACGTATATCCGGACACTAGCAGTCGAGATCGGAGAACGACTTGGTTATGCGGCACACATGAGCGACTTACGCCGGACAGGATCTGGTGCGATTGCTGAGACGGATACCGTCACACTCGAAACACTCGAATCGTATGAGACGGTCGAAGAACGGATGCAGCACGTCCTACCGATCGAACACGTCATCCAAAAATGGCCACGATTGACGGTTGATGCAGCAACAGCGCAGCGTGTCTTGAACGGAGCAAAGCTGACAAGCATTCCAGTCGAATTCGAGCTGTTTACTGTCTATAATGAAGAGGACGTACCTTTAGCGCTATATCGACGTCTTCCAGAAGAACAGGTAGCACGCGTCGAGGTCATGCTACAAATCGATTAAGATCGGAGAGAGCATCATGGACATCATACATTTGACATATCCGGAACAGCCTCAAAAAGCCCCTGCTGTCATCGCACTTGGCTTTTTTGACGGTGTACATCTCGGACATCAGCAAGTCATCGCAGCAGCACGGAAAGAAGCGGAGGCTCGTCGCCTGCCTTTGGCTGTCATGACCTTTGATCCCCATCCGAAACAAGTACTTAGTAAAGGGGATGAACCGGTCCGCTACATCACGCCGCTTGAACGTAAATTAGAGAAAATCGAACGCCTTGGTGTCGATCGTGTTTATGTAATTGAGTTCACGATTCCTTTCTCGGAATTGTCACCGCAAGCTTTCGTCGATGAATATCTGATTGCGTCCGGTGCAGAGCATGTCGTCGCTGGATTTGATTATTCCTACGGTCGCTTTGGAGCTGGCAAAATGACGACGCTTGATTTTCATAGTCGGGGCACGTTCACACACACCGTTGTAGCAGAGTTCCAAGAAGAAGCAGAAAAAATCAGCTCAACCCGGATTCGTCGTTTACTTGCTGCAGGAGAAGTCGAACCGGCTGCACGTTTGCTTGGAGAACCCTACCAAATCAAAGGTACAATCATTCACGGTGACGCACGTGGTCGACAAATTGGCTTCCCGACAGCCAACATGCGTCCGGAATTTTCTTACGTCATTCCGAAACTCGGTGTATATGCGACTTTCGTTCGCTTAGCGGACGGTCGTCGATTCAAAGCGATGACGAACGTCGGCAGACGCCCGACGTTTTATGAGACGGGAGACGTCAGTATTGAGACACATCTTCTTGACTTTGATGAGGATCTTTATGGTCAAGAATTGACGCTTGAATGGATCGCTTACTTACGCGATGAAAAAGCCTTCAATGGTATCGATCAATTGAAAGAACAATTGGCGCGGGACCGTGAAGAGGCAAATGCACGATTAAGCGTTTGACAGTACGGACAGGGTTCGTTATGATAGGTCAGTACGATCACGTACAGCCGATTCGCTTGGCATCTGGTCTCACCATCCGATGCTCGGGAATACGGTCATTCATAAGATGGAGGTGGAGTGACAATGGCACTCACAAAAGAACGTAAAAACGAAATCATCGAAGCATATGCTACGAAACAAGGCGATACTGGTTCGCCGGAAGTACAAGTTGCTGTTTTAACTGAACAGATCACAACTTTGAACGATCACTTACGTACACACAAAAAGGATCACCACTCACGTCGTGGTCTCTTGAAAATGGTCGGTCGTCGCCGTAACTTGCTCACATACCTTCGTAACAAGGATGTTGCACGTTACCGTTCGTTGATCGAGCGTCTTGGTCTCCGTCGCTAATCCCGACGAGAACGAGGTAGGGAAGCAGGAGCATCGTCTCCTGTTTCTTTTTTTTGCCGATTCATGGACTTTTTGCGCAAGAACCTACATAATTAGATTTGAATGAAAAAACGGATAGCAGTGAGAGGAGATTTGTGCATGTCACAAACAAAACAGACGTTTTCGACCGAACTCGGTGGACGTCCATTAACGATTGAAATCGGTCAATTAGCAAAACAAGCGAACGGAGCAGCATTGATTCGCTACGGCGATACAGCCGTTCTTGCTACGGTCGTTGCATCAAAACAACCGAAGGACTTAGATTTCTTCCCATTAACAGTGAACTATGAAGAAAAATTATATGCGGCAGGGAAAATCCCAGGTGGATTCCTGAAACGTGAAGGACGCCCTGGAGAGAGTGCGATCTTGACTTCGCGTCTGATCGACCGTCCAATCCGTCCATTATTCCCGGACGGTTTCCGTCACGACGTACAAGTGGCGACGACAGTCCTTTCGTCAGATGCTGACAATTCACCAGAAGTCGCTGCGATGATCGGGGCTTCGATTGCCCTTTCGATCTCGGATATTCCATTCGATGGTCCAATCGCAGGCGTGACGATCGGTCGCGTCGACGGAGAGTTCGTCGTGAACCCGACTTCAGCGCAAATGGAAGTTAGCGATATCGACCTCCAAGTTGCCGGAACAAAACATGCCGTCAACATGGTCGAAGCAGGTGCGAAGGAAGTATCGGAACAAGCAATGCTTGAAGCGATCTTGCTTGGACACGATGTCATCAAGGAAATGATCGCTTTCCAAGAGGAGATCGTCGCACAAGTCGGTAAAGAGAAGTTCGAATATACGGTATCAAGCTTCGATGAGACAATCGTCAATCGCCTGAAAGCAGAAGCATTGGCAGAAGTCACACAAGCAGTTCAAGTCGAAGAAAAACAAGCACGTGACGTTGCCATCAACGAAGTCATCGCAAAATACATTGAGTTGTATGCAGCTGACGAGTCAGTCACAGCAGAACAACTAGCAGAAGTATCAGGCGTTCTCAACAAGTTCGTCAAAGACGAAGTCCGCCGTCTGATCACAGAAGATAAAGTCCGTCCGGATGGTCGTGGTCTTGCTGAGATCCGTCCACTCGATTCAGAAGTCGGTCTCTTACCACGTGCACATGGTTCAGGTCTGTTCACACGCGGTCAGACACAAGTCTTGTCTGTTGCGACACTCGGTGTTGCGGGTGACGCTCAAATCATCGATGGACTTGGTCTGAAGGAAGAGAAACGTTTCATGCACCACTATAACTTCCCGCCATTCTCAGTCGGGGAAGCACGTCCGATGCGTGCACCAGGTCGTCGTGAAATTGGTCACGGGGCACTCGGAGAACGCGCACTCTTACCAGTTCTTCCGAATGAAGTTGATTTCCCATACACGATTCGTCTAGTGTCAGAAGTTCTTGAGTCGAACGGTTCTTCATCACAGGCTTCAATCTGTGGTTCTATCCTTGCCATGATGGATGCGGGTGTTCCATTAAAAGCACCTGTCGCTGGTATCGCGATGGGCTTGATCATGGAAGGCGACAATTACTCGATCTTGACAGATATCCAAGGGATGGAAGATCATCTCGGAGATATGGACTTTAAAGTCGCTGGAACTCACGAAGGTGTCACAGCTCTGCAAATGGATATGAAAATTGGCGGAATCACGCGTCAAATCCTCGAAGAAGCACTCGAACAAGCACGTCTTGGTCGTCTGCACATTCTTGAGCATATGCAAACTGTCATCGCTGAACCACGTGTCGAATTGTCACAATACGCGCCAAAAATCGTCACACTCAAAATTAATCCAGATAAAATCCGTGATGTCATCGGACCTGGTGGTAAAGTCATCAACGGTATCATCGATGAGACAGGCGTCAAGATCGACATTGATCAAGACGGAACCGTCTTTATCGCTTCGACGGATCAAGCTGGCATCGATCGTGCCCGTCAATTGGTCGAAGATATCGTCCGTGAAGTCGTTGTCGGTGAAGAGTTCGATGGAACAGTCCGTCGCGTTGAGAAATTCGGTGCATTCGTCGAGTTATTCAAAGGAAAAGACGCACTCGTCCACATTTCGGAACTTGCACTTAACCGTGTCGGTCAAACAGAAGATGTCGTCAAACTTGGTGATAAGCTAAAAGTCCGTGTCACGGAAATCGATGACAAGGGACGCGTCAATGCTTCGCACAAAGTCCTGCTCGTCGAAGGCTTAAGCGAAGAAGATCGTGCAGCGTATGAAGAAAAGAAAAAGACAGAGCGTGAGAACCGCCCGCCACGCCGGGATCAGGGTTCACGCCCACCACGTGACGGACAACGTCCACCACGTCGTAACTAATGAATCCAAGGTGGCTCGACGGTGCAGAGAATGCAACGAGAGCCACCTTGTTTCCTATATTTGGAGGAATTACTATGATCGAACGGATACAACTAGAAAATGGAGTTCGACTGATCGTTGAACGGATGCCGGAAGCACGCAGCGTCGCGACCGGAATCTTCATTCAAGCAGGAAGTCGGACGGAACAGATCGAGGAGCATGGTATCAGTCATCTCATCGAGCATATGATGTTTAAAGGGACAAAACGCCATACGGCAAAAGAGATTGCGGTTTACTTTGACCGACTTGGTGGAAATATTAATGCGTTCACGAGTAAGGATCAAACGTGTTATTACGTCAAGACATTAGATGAACATGCAGGAGAAGCCTTTCACGTGTTGGCGGATATGTTCCTCGAATCGACGTTTGACGCGGATGAACTGGAAAAAGAGAAAAAGGTCGTCATTGAAGAGATTAAAATGTACGATGACACACCAGATGATCTCGTCCATGAGTTATTAGCTGTTGCGGCTTACGGAGAGGATGTCATGGCTCGTCCGATTCTTGGAACGGAAGAGAGTGTGCTTCGGATTGATCGTGCGATGATCGTGCGGTATCTCGAAGAAGCGTATGCTCCGGATCAAATCGTCATTTCTGTTGCCGGAAACGTCTCAGACGCGTTGATTGCGCAGATTCAAGAGCGGATGTCGATCCTCGAATCACGATCGAAGACACGCGAGACGATAGAGCCAAGGTTACAAAATGGTGTGATTCGCAAGGAAAAGGATACGGAACAGGCTCATATTTGTTATAATTTCCGTGCGATTCCTTCTGCTGACCCACGTTTGCCTGCCCTCGCCTTACTCAATAATGCATTCGGTGCGACGATGTCGAGTCGCTTGTTCCAATCCATCCGAGAGGAACGCGGTCTTGCCTATTCAGTCTTTTCCTATTACACGACGTTTGACGATCATGGAACGTTCACGATCTATGTCGGCACGTCTCCGGAATCGGTCGAAGAGGTCGAACAGGTCCTCGCTGCTGAAATCGATCGCTTGAAGCGGGATGGATTATCGACGAAGGAACTCGAAGATGGGATTGAACAGCTGAAAGGTTCTCTGATTCTAGGCAACGAAGGCACATCGAGTCACATGAATCGAAACGCCCGAAATGAGTTGCATCTACATCGCCATCCATCACTTGAAGAAGTGTTAGCGGATGTCGAACGGATTCGTCCATCGGATATCGAAGGGCTGATTGAGCACATCTTTTCGGAGGAACCGGCAAAGGCCTATATTCTTCCGGCAGACGAAGAAGAGGAAGCATGATAGCAGAACGGAATAGATGAAACATATGAAATGACGATGTCGAGAAAGAAGGAATACCGTTGAATTTAGCTGAATTGATTCAAGTCATACAGACGCAAAAAATCGAACGAATGGTAGAAGTGGACGTTACGTCCATTACGACCGATTCACGGGATGTTAAACCGGGAACATTGTTCGTCGCCATCAAAGGATATACTGTTGATGGACACGACTATGCTAAACAGGCGGAAGCACAAGGAGCGGTCGCGATCGTTGCGGAACAACCGGTCGACGTGTCGATTCCTGTCATTCTTGTTCGTAGTACATCACGTGCCATTGCCGAGTTGGCTGGCAAATTCTATGATTATCCTTCTGAAAAGATGCGGATGATTGGTATTACGGGAACGAATGGGAAAACGACGACGACGACGATCGTCCGTGATATATTAGCGCACCTTGGTCGGAAGACGGGCATCATCGGTACGGTTGAAGTCAAGATTGGTGACCGCGTCGTGCCAAGTCGCAATACGACACCACAAAGCTCCGAGTTACAAGCCTTTCTGTATCAGATGCACGAAGAAGATGTCCAAGATGTCATCATGGAAGTCTCTTCACATGGATTAGAGCTTGGTCGGGTAACGGGTGTCGATTACGATGTTGCGGGATTCACGAATCTGACGCATGATCACCTTGATTTTCACAAAACATTTGAAAACTATGCGCGTGCCAAAGGATTGTTATTTGCACAACTCGGTCAACGGCTGTCGACAGAGAAAGTCGCGGTCTTGAATGCGGATGATCCGACGAGTGAGCTGTATGAGATGATGACAGGTGCTCGTGTCATGACATACGGCATCGACAACGCAGCTGACCTCCGAGCAACAGCGATTGAACAGTCGCTTCAACAAACGACGTTCACGATGCTGTACAAGGAAGAACAAGTCGATGTCACGGCGAACTTCATCGGTCGCTTTAACGTCTATAATCTGTTGCTTGCGACAGGGATCCTCTTGTCTTGCGGATACGATCTAGCGACGATCGCAGGCGCGATTTCAGCAATCCGTCCGGCAAAAGGTCGGATGCAACGCTTGCCGATTGAAGGATATAACGTCTATGTCGACTATGCGCATACGCCTGACGGCATCGAACAATGTCTGAAAGCACTCGTTGACGTACCGAAGGAAAAGATCGTCTTCCTGATCGGGACAGGTGGAAACCGCGACGTGACGAAACGACCGAAGATGGGCGAACTCGCTTCGACTTACGCAGGAACCGTCGTCATCACAACGGATGATCCACGATATGAAGCATATGAGTCGATTACATCCGGCATCGCCAAAGGGATGACCCACGATCAGTTCGTTGAAATCGGTGATCGGGAAGAGGCCGTGCGTTACGCAGCGCGACTCGCACGACCAGACAATATCGTCATCTTAGCCGGTAAGGGCCATGAAAAATATCAAATCATTGGGGATGAGAAAATCCCTCTCGATGAGGAAGTCATCGTCAAAGAGATGATACGGCAAATGGAGGAACAGAAGTGACTTATCAACCAATCGTTGTAACCATAGATCAATTTGAAACATTCGTAAAAACACATCCCAAAGGTGACTTACTCCAGCTTCCAGCATGGGGAGAAGTCAAAAGCGCGACAGGATGGACACATGAACGGATCGCGGTCGGAACGGCTTCCGGTGAGATTGCCGGAGTTGGTCTTCTTTTGTTCAAGAAAGTACCGAAGCTACCGTTCACGCTTTGTTATGCACCGCGCGGTTTCGTCGTCGATTATACAGATACGGACGCACTTCGCGCCCTTCGTGACGAAGCGATTCGTGTCGCAAAACAACAGAAGGCAATTGCGATTAAATTTGATCCAAACGTCGAGCGGGAAGAATATCCTGGTCTGTTGCAGGAGATGCAAGGACTTGGCTTCAAACATAATGGCTTCGGTGGCGGTTTTGACTACGCGCAGCCACGCTTTACGATGGAGACGAGTCTTGTAGGGACAGAAAAAGAGATCTTCGACGGTTTCCATTCGAAGTTCCGCTACAACGTCCGCCTTGCTGAACGCAAAGGGATCGTATGCGAACAAGCAGATCGTGAAGGGCTAAAGACATTCGCGAAGCTGATGGTCGAGACGGGCGAACGGGATGGTTTTTCAATCCGCGGTCTGGATTATTTCGAAAATCTGTACGATCATCTTCACCCAAAAGGTGATGCAGTCTTGTTTTTGACGAAACTCGATGTCGTTCGTGCGCTTGAGAATACAGAAGCCTTATTACTTCAAGCTGACAAGGAACTCTCGAAAATTCATCGTCAGCTCGAGAAAGAGACGGCCGAGAAGAAGCTAAAAAGCTTAAACAATCGCTTGGAGCAGACGACAGCACAAATCGAAAAAGCAGAGAAGTCGAAGACAGAACTGATGACGATTGCTGCTAAACATCCAAACGGTGTCATCCTATCTGGTGGTCTTTTGACGCTTGCTGGTCGTCGCTCGTATTACTTATACGGCGCTTCATCGAACGAGTACCGGGAGTTCATGCCGAACCACTTGATGCAATGGACGATGATGCAATATGCGAAAGAACATGGTGCGCTCTCCTATGACTTCGGTGGAGTCAGTGGTTCGACAGACCCGGATGATCATTACGCGGGACTCTACGCCTTTAAATCTGGTTGGGGCAGCCGGATGATTGAAAAAATCGGTGAGTTCGATTATGTACTCAATCGTCCGCTCTATCTGTTGCTTGAGACTGGGTTACCGATTCTACAAAAACTTCGGAAGAAGCTTCGCCGCTGATGAAACGGGGAACAATCTTCGGTTGGATCGTATTTTTATTGACGATGTTTGCGATTGGATTGTTTCTTGCGGCATCCATGAATCGGATGCCGACGATTTTAATGGATCAACCGGAGCTCGGGATTGATAGTTGTCCACGAGATGTAGCGGGGGAAGATCGCTTAATCAATGCAAGCGAGACGAACCTGAAGCGTCTCCACCCTGCTGTCGAGGCAGGGGCAAAGGATCTGATCCGTGTTGCGCATTCGTGCTACAATATCGATATCAAGATTACGCAAGGATACCGCTCGATTCAGCAACAGAATGCGCTTTATGAACAAGGACGTTCTAAGGCAGGTGAAGTCGTCACGAATGCACGTGGCGGTGAATCGATGCATAATTATGGACTCGCTGTCGATTTCGTTCAGCTCGTGAATGGCCAGATTTCGTATGACCTTGAGTATGACGGGAATCGGTCTGGGAAAAGTGATTGGCGCGAAGTCGCGGATATCGGAAAAGCGCTCGGTTTCGAATGGGGAGGCGATTGGAAACGATTCGTCGACTATCCTCATTTTGAGATGACGTTCGGGTATTCGCTCGACGAACTGAAGGCTGGTGAACGTCCAAGCCGTTCGGAAAAAGCGAAACGAACGGAAGAAGTCGAAGATTTGTTGAATACGTGATCAACGTCATTCCTGGAGTAATGAGGCAGGAATGACGTTTTTTTTAGATTTCCTAGTCCGATTGTTGGCAGATTGTGAAAATTCGGCTAGAATAGTGATAGTGATAAGTGGACGGCTCACGAAAAGTGAATATGAATTATAGGAGGTCATGTTGTGTCAAAGAAGAAGACGGAAAAAGTAAGCGTCTTTGCTCTTGGTGGCGCCGGTGAGA
Source organism: Exiguobacterium sp. FSL W8-0210 (assembly GCF_038006045.1). NCBI lineage: Bacteria > Bacillati > Bacillota > Bacilli > Caryophanales > Exiguobacterium > Exiguobacterium sp. FSL W8-0210. The sequence goes on along the minus strand of NZ_JBBOUK010000001.1, from coordinate 1,870,391 downwards.
TCGGGAAGAACATGTACGTCGTCGAACTCGACGAGGACATCTTCGTCATCGATGCCGGGTTGATGTTCCCAGGAGATGAGATGCTTGGAATCGATAAAGTCATTCCAGACATCAGTTATTTAAAAGAAAACAAAGAGCGGATTCAGGGGATTTTCATTACCCATGGTCACGAGGATCATATCGGGGCACTCAGTTACGTCTTGCGTGACTTAAAAGTACCGGTTTACGGAACACGTTTGACGCTCGGTTTGATTGAACACAAATTAAAAGAAGCCGGTTTATTGAAAAAGGCAGATCTTCGTCCAATTGATGCCAAGACGAAATTAACCGTTGCAGGTCATTTTATTACGTTCTTCCGGGTCAACCACTCGATTCCGGATGCAGTCGGGGTATGTATTCAAACATCTCAAGGTGCGATCGTCCATACAGGGGATTTCAAGTTCGATTACACACCAGTTGATGGAAAACAGGCGGATTTCGGGAAGATTGCAGCAATTGGTCAACGGGGAGTGCTTTGCTTACTGTCTGACTCAACGAATGCAGAGCGACCAGGGATGTCTGGATCAGAATCGATCGTCGGTTCTGAACTGAACGACGTCATCTATGAGGCACCAGGTCGTGTCATCGTCGCTTCATTCGCTTCGAACATTCATCGTCTACAACAAGTGTTTGCGGCAGCAGAAGCGAACAATCGAAAAGTAGCGGTCGTCGGTCGTAGCATGGTCAATAACGTCGAAGTGGCACAGCGTCTGAATTATTTACGCTTCAAACAGAAAACATTGATTGATCTATCTGACATCAACCGCCTCGACGATAACCAAGTCGTCATCTTGACGACAGGATCGCAAGGTGAGCCGATGGCAGCCTTGACACGAATGGCGCGTAATGCACATAAGCAAGTCAATATTCGCTTGAACGATACGGTCGTCGTTGCGGCTTCGCCGATTCCAGGTAACGAAAAGTCGGTTTCGAAAACGATCGATCTCTTATTCCGTGCCGGTGCGAATGTCATTTACAACCAACGGAAAGTACACGTGTCCGGTCACGGTCATGCGGAAGATCTGAAGCTGATGCTAAACTTGATCAAACCGAAATTCTTCCTACCGATTCACGGAGAATTCCGGATGCAAAAGGCACACAGTCGTCTCGCACAGACGGTTGGCGTCAATGCGAACAACATCTTCATTATCGAGAATGGGGATGTCGTTGAATTCGAGAAGCGCAAAGCACGGATGTCGCGCAAAGTGAACGCCGGAAACGTCTTGATCGACGGAATCGGTGTGGGTGATGTCGGAAACATCGTTCTTCGTGATCGTCGCTTGTTATCGCAAGACGGTGTCGTCCTTTGTGTCATTACGATCAGCCGGAAAAACAAAACGATCGTCTCGGGACCGGAAATCATCTCTCGCGGATTCGTCTACATGCGTGAATCAGAGGATATGATCAACGAAGCGAACCGAATCGTTGCGAAACAACTACAAGGTAAATTAAACGGAGAATTGGATTGGACGGAGATGAAGTCGTTGATTCGAGATAAACTGAGTGCTTATCTCTATGAACAGACGAAACGCCGCCCGATGATTCTTCCGATCATCATGGAGATTTAACAAACGAGCGGCTCAGATTGACCAATACCTGGTCCACTGAGCCGTTTTTTTATCAGGAGGGATGACGTATGGCGACGACGAAACGAAAACCTGTACGAAAAAAAACGCCGCCACGGAAACGACCGGCAGCGAAGAAACAACGTCAGCCGATTGCGTATCGTACATATGCGACCATCATCGCAATCGTCTCATTACTAGCTTTCGTTCTCGCTTTCGGGGAGTTCGGGAAAGTCGGACTGACGCTAGCCGATGGAGGAGAGCGGTTAATTGGTCAGTTCGGTTCCTTATTATATGGTGGAATCGGTGCTGTGCTACTTTTACTCCTCTCGAATGCGTCGCGTGCTCAGAAATGGGCATGGTCGATGTTACTGATGGGTTCAGTCGTCTGGATTGATCTATTGCTCGGAGCACCGCGTGGCATTCTCAATGGATGGCTCTATCAAAACGCAGCTTATTATATTTCGAGCGCGGGTGCCTTCTTGATTGGTCTGTTCTTCATCGGAACGGCCGTTCATATCCTACGCCCATCGTTTTATGGTGAGCTGTGGCTTGGGCTCCGGGAACGTGCAGAAGAGTTTCGCAATCGTGAACGAACACCACGTCCTCGTGTCGAAAAAGAGTTGAAAGCGAAACCAGTTCGTGAGAAAAAAACGAAGACGTTGCGACCAGCAACTGTCGAGGAACCGATCGAAACGGAACAGGAAGCAGAAGATCCTTCCGTTAACATTCAAGATGTTCCGATCATCGGTTTCACGGATCATGTTGAACCGCAAGCAGCGGAGACACAAGGACCGTTGACGATGACAGAGACACCCGACGGTTATCAATTGCCGTCGCTTGATTTGTTAGCAGAACCAACATCAAAAGACTTGTCCGGTGAGAACAAACGACTGAAGGACAATGCGACGAAATTGATTGCGACCTTAAAGTCATTCGGGATCGGAGCAAAAGTCTTAAAGATTCATCTCGGACCAAGTGTTACGAAGTACGAGATTGAACCAAAACAAGGAATCAAGCTTAGTCGAATCACGGGACTCGCCGATGACTTAGCGCTAGCGTTAGCCGCAAAAGATATCCGGATCGAAGCACCGATTCCGGGTAAAGCGGCTGTTGGAATCGAGGTGCCGAACCGTGAAGTCGCCATGGTATCACTTCGAGAAGTACTAGGAGCGGAGAGCGTCCAATCCGACAGCGATCGTTTGCTCGTTGCACTCGGACGAAGCATTTCTGGTGAGACGGTGACAGCGAAGTTGAATAAGATGCCACACGTCTTAGTTGCCGGTTCGACGGGTTCCGGTAAATCGGTCTGTATCAATGGGATGATTGTCTCGATATTGATGCGGGCACGACCGGATGAAGTCCGCTTGATGATGATTGACCCGAAAATGGTCGAATTGAATGTCTACAACGGCATTCCGCACCTCTTAGCGCCCGTCGTCACCGATCCTAAAAAAGCGGCACAGGCATTAAAACAGGTCGTCTCGGAAATGGAACGCCGTTATGAGATCTTCAGTCAAAACGGAGCGCGCAACATCGAAGGCTACAATGCACTGATTGATAAGATGAACGCAGAGGAGAAAGTGCATCAACGATTACCTTACATCGTTGTCATCGTCGATGAGTTAGCTGACTTGATGATGGTCGCGTCAAACGAAGTCGAAGATGCGATCATGCGACTTGCACAAATGGCGCGAGCAGCAGGAATTCATATGGTCATTGCGACGCAGCGTCCGAGTGTTGACATCATCACCGGTGTCATCAAGGCGAATATCCCGTCGCGGATCGCATTCAGTGTATCAAGTGCGACCGACTCACGGACGATTCTTGATACAGGAGGCGCTGATAAATTGCTCGGACGAGGAGATATGTTGTTACTTGGTAACGGCATGAACAAACCGGTCCGCGTACAAGGAGCCTTTTTATCGGACGAAGAAGTCGAGAAGGTCGTCAATCATGTCATCAGTCAGCAAAAGGCACAGTATGTTGAAGCGATGATTCCAAAAGATGTACCAGAGGGCGAAACAGAGGTCGACGATCCACTTTACGATGAGGTCGTCCAGTTCATTCTGACACAAGAGACGGCATCAACGTCGATGATTCAACGAAAGTACCGCATCGGTTACAACCGAGCTGCCCGTCTTATTGATGCGTTAGAAGAAAACGGTCTAATTGGTCCATCTGAAGGATCTAAACCACGTCGCGTCATGGGACGTTAATCGAGTAGAAAGGAAGTCGTGGAATATTCCGGGGCTTCCTTTTCTTTTCTAGAAAAATGTATAGAGAAAACCCGGTATCTCAAAAAAAGAAAAGACAAGAAAAGACATATGAAAAAAAGACATGATGATTTTGTATAAATAGAAATGACTGGAAAAATTCATAAATGTATCAAAAATAAAATCGCTTTCATGAAAATAGTTGTCAGACGTCTGTTGATTTTCAGTAGTGTTTTTGGCATACTTAGTCATATGAGTGACCGACCTTCAACACGAGGGCTGGGAGCGGTTTTTTCACAAATAGATAATGAAAGCGCTCTCATAATTGCAGAGGAGATGGATGAAATGGAGAAGAAACAGGTAATCGTATCGATGATGTCAGTAGCGACGGTTGGTCTTGCTGCTTGTGGTGGTTCAGGTGAGAAAGCCGATCAAAAAGATCAATTCTCTGTTGCGATGGTAGCCGATAAGGGTGGTATCGATGATAAATCGTTCAACCAATCCGCTTGGGAAGGTCTGCAAGCGTACGGTAAAGACAACAAACTTCAAAAGAATGAAGGGTTCTCTTATCTACAATCTAAATCGCAACAAGATTATCAACCGAATCTATCGCGTCTTGCTCGTGGGGGAGAAGATTTAGTTTTCGGAATCGGGAACACGTTCAATGAGGATATCAAAACAGTTGCTGATCAATTCAAAGACACACAATTCGCAATCATCGATAACGTCGTTGAAGGAAAGAACGTCACGTCGATCACATTCAAGGAAAATGAAGGAGCATATCTTGCAGGGATCGTTGCTGCAATGGAGACGAAAAAAGATCATATCGGTTTCGTTGGTGGGATGAAGATGGACGTCATCGAGCGTTTCCGTGCCGGTTTTGAAGCAGGTGCTAAGTCCGTCAATCCGAAGATTAAAATCGATGTCCAATATGCGGAAGACTTCGCAGCTCCAGAAAAAGGTCAAGCGATCGCAGCTGGAATGTATGGTAAAGGCGCAGATATCATCTTCCCAGCAGCAGGTGGTACAGGAAATGGTGTCTTCACAGAGGCGAAGAACCGTAAGAAAAACGGTGAAAATGTCTCAGTCATTGGTGTCGACCGAGACCAAAAAGAAGAGGGTATGCCGGAAGATGTTACGATGACTTCTGTCATCAAACGTGTCGACCGTGCAGTCGAAGATACAGCAAACGCAGCGAAGGATGGTAAACTCGAGGGCGGCAAAACGATTCGTTATGGTCTGAAAGAAGATGGAGTTGATATCGTACCATCTGAAAAGATTTCGAAGAAGACGTTGACTGCGCTTGAGAAAGCAAAATCAGATGTCGTTTCTGGAAAAATCGAAGTACCTGAGCAATAAACGTTGAAAAAAGAAGGGGCATTCTTAGGTAGAATACCCTATTTTCTTCCATTATTGATTGCGTTATGAAAAGGGTTACAAAAGCGCCAGAAGTCAGACTTCTAACCTGTTACAAAATGATTGCAGGATTGTGTTGGGCGTCATATACTTATCTTGGCTGGAGTTCTCATACGTCAGAAGTCTGAGCACTGGTTATAACTAGATAGAGGATGGAGATGCGTCATGTCGATTAAATTAGATCATCGTTTGCTTTATTTACGTGTGATTGAAAAGATCAAGTCTGACATCGATGACGGCGTTTACAAGGAAGGCGAGAAGCTCCCTTCAGAGTTTGAACTTTCAAAGCAACTTGGCGTCAGTCGAGCTACTCTTCGAGAGGCATTACGAATTCTTGAAGATGAGAACATCGTCATCCGTAAACACGGTGTCGGTACGTTTATCAATGCAAGACCACCGTTTACTTCTGGAATCGAAGAATTGTACAGCGTAACAGAAATGATTGCGCGCGCAGGTATGGTTCCGACATCAGAAGTGTTATCATCCGAGATGGTCCAACCGACTGAGCGCGACCGAGAGCGTTTTCAACTTGGTCCGGATGAATTGGTTTATCGAATCGAACGAATCCGACTCGCAGGGGATGTTCCTGTCGTCTATTGTATCGATAAGATTCCAAGCCATTATATTAAAAATGAAGAGCAGTTCACCTCTTCGACATCATTATTTGATGCTTTAGAAAAAGAACTTGGACGACGTGTCACGCATGCCGTGACGCACATCGAGCCACGTATTGATCCGAAAATCGCTGAACAATTACATACGGACCAACCTTTGCTCGCGTTGCGTCAAACGCATTATGATGAGCTCGACCGTTCCGTTCTTTTTTCAGCGAACTATTTCCGAGCAGATAAGTTCGATTTCCACGTCATCCGTAAACGTGTGTGAGCCATGGTTTTAGGATAAATACTGAAAGCGCTTCCCGTCAAAACCTACGTAACGCTCCTCATCGCCAGCCTCAGGTGCTAGACGTAGTCTTGAACTTTGTATGACCATATTCGAAAGGGGATTTTTCCAGATGAAAAAGAAGTCACTTCTCGCATTAGCAGCAACAGGTTTAGCAATGAGTTCCGTCCTTGCAGCATGTGGTGGCAACGACGATTCGAAAGATTCAGGTAACGGCAGCAAATCAGAAGGCTTTAAAGTAGGTATGGTTACAGATACAGGTGGCGTGGATGATAAATCATTCAACCAATCTGCTTGGGAAGGTATCCAAAAGTTCGGGAAAGACAATGACTTAAAAGAAGGTACTGGCTATAAATATCTCCAATCTGCAAAACAATCAGACTATCAACCGAACCTTCAGCAATTAGCACGTGCAAAATACGACTTAATTCTCGGGATTGGTTTCTTGATGGCTGAAGATATCGGTAAAGTAGCGGATCAGTTCAAAAAGAACAACTTCGCACTCGTTGACCAAGTCGTTGATAAACCAAACGTCGCGTCAATCGTCTTCAAAGAAAACGAAGGTTCGTTCCTCGTTGGTGTCGTTGCAGGTCTAACGACGAAAACGGATAAAGTTGGATTTGTCGGTGGTGTCAACTCGGACTTGATCAAAAAGTTCGAAAGCGGATTTAAAGCAGGTGTTAAAGCGGCTAACCCGAAAGCGGAAATCGAAATTCAATACGCAGAAGATTTCAACGCTGCAGAAAAAGGACAAGCAATCGCTTCAGGTATGTACGGTAAAAAAGTCGACGTCATCTATCACGCAGCTGGTGGTACTGGACAAGGGGTATTCACAGAAGCGAAAAACCGTAAAAAGAACGGTGAAGATGTTTGGGTTATCGGTGTAGACCGTGACCAAGTCGAAGAAGGTATGCCAGAGAACGTCACATTGACATCAATGGTCAAACGTGTGGATACAGCAGTAGAGCAAGTCGCGAAAGACACGAAGGACGGCAAATTCCCAGCAGGTAAAGTCGTTGAGTTCGGTCTAAAAGACGGCGGTGTCGATATCGCACCTTCAAAAGACAACGTCTCAAAAGAAGCACTCGACAAAGTCGAAGAGTACAAAAAACAAATCATCGATGGTGACATTAAAGTTCCATCGACTGACGACGAGTATAAAGAGTACGAAGCGTCACTTAAATAATAATGAAAGCGGGGGTCGCTAGCATTGCGACTCCCCTTTTAAACTAAACATGGGAGTGGATTTTCTTGGAATACGTCATTGAGATGCTGAACATCAGAAAAGAGTTTGGCAATTTCGTCGCAAATGATAATATCACGCTCCAGCTTCGGAAAGGTGAGATTCACGCTTTACTTGGTGAAAACGGTGCCGGAAAATCGACGCTGATGAACGTCTTATTTGGTTTGTATCAGCCTGAGGCTGGAGAAATTCGTGTACGTGGTGAAAAAGTCAATATTACGAGTCCGAACGTCGCGAATGATCTTGGAATCGGCATGGTGCACCAACACTTCATGCTCGTTCAAAATTTCACTGTTACTGAAAACATCATTTTAGGTGCAGAGCCACGTACAGGGATTAAGATTGATCGTGCATCGGCGCGTGAAAAGGTACGCCAGATTTCTGAACAGTATGGTCTTGCTGTTGATCCTGATGCAAAAATCGAGGATATTTCAGTCGGAATGCAACAACGTGTTGAAATTTTGAAGACGTTGTACCGTGGGGCAGACATCTTGATCTTTGATGAACCATCTGCTGTTTTGACACCGCAAGAGATCAAAGAATTGATTCAAATCATGAATCGCTTGATTGCGGAAGGAAAGTCGATTATCCTCATTACGCATAAACTGAAAGAAATCATGGAAGTAGCTGATCGCTGTACGACGATTCGCCGTGGTAAATATATCGGCACGGTCGATATTGATGAGACGATGACACAGTCGCGTCTTGCTGAAATGATGGTAGGTCGTGAAGTCAACTTTAATGCGGAGTATTCCAAGGCAACTCCACAAGAACTCGTCCTCGATATCAAGAATCTAGTCGTCAAGGACGGTCGTGGCATCAAAGCAGTCGATGGGTTGAATCTCGACATTCGTGCCGGAGAAATCGTTGGAATTGCCGGAATCGACGGGAACGGACAAACGGAATTGATTGAAGCCATTACAGGTCTTCGTAAAGCAGACAGTGGCGAAATCTTCCTCAACAACAAATCGATTAAAAACCTGAAGCCACGGAAAGTAACGGAATCAGGTGTCGGTCACATCCCACAAGACCGACATAAACATGGACTTGTCCTTGATTATTCGATTGGACATAACATGGTCTTACAAACGTACTACAAACAACCGTACTCAAAAGCAGGCATCATGAACTATAAACAAGTCATGGAAAAAGCCAAAACGCTCATCGAGAAGTTCGACGTCCGAACTCCAAGCCCAGAGACGTTCGCTCGTGCCTTGTCTGGTGGTAACCAGCAAAAAGCGATCATTGCGCGTGAAGTCGATCGTTCTCCAGATTTGCTGATTGCGGCTCAGCCGACTCGGGGGCTTGATGTTGGGGCAATCGAGTTCATTCATGAACAATTGGTTCTTGAGCGCGAAAAAGGTCGTGCTGTCTTGTTGATTTCATTCGAACTCGAAGAAATTCTACAAGTCTCTGACCGGATTGCCGTGTTATATGAAGGAAAAACAGTGGCCTTCTTGGATCCGAAAGAAACGAACGAAATTGAGCTTGGCTTCCTGATGGCCGGCGGTAAGAAAGAGGAGGTAGGTCATTCATGAAGTTAGAGCGTTTTTACGGCATCCTCATTCCGATTCTTTCCATCGTGCTTGGGATGGTCGTCGGGGCAATCGTCATGCTCATTGGTGGGTATGATCCGATTGCTGGGTTTGATCAATTATTTTATGGTATTTTTGGCGAACCGTACAGCATCGGTGAAACATTGCGTGCGGCGGCTCCATTGATCTTCGCGGGTCTTGCTGTCGCGTTTGCTTTTCGGACAGGACTTTTTAACATCGGTGTCGAAGGTCAAGTACTCGTCGGCTGGATGGTTGCAGTCTGGATTGGAATCAAGTTTGATTTTCCGACAGTTGTTCATTTACCACTCGCTTTGATTGGAGCAGGTTTAGCAGGTGCGCTTTGGGCATCGATTCCTGGTATCTTAAAAGCGAAATTCCACGTACATGAAGTCATCACGTCGATCATGATGAACTATATCGCGTTATACGTCACGAACGATATTTTACGTCATGTCATCGGCATTACGAATGAGCGGACGGAGACAATCAAGGAATCAGCATCACTTGCGTCACCGTTCTTACAAGAGATCACGGATTTCTCACGTCTTCATAACGGAATTTTCATCGCAATCATCGCTGCACTCGTCTTCTGGTTTATTCTTTGGAAAACAACACTCGGTTATGAACTTCGAGCTGTTGGATTCAATAAGAATGCTGCTGAATATGCAGGGATGGGCGTTAACCGCAATATCATCTTATCGTTCGTCATCTCAGGTGTGTTCGCTGGTCTTGCTGGGGCGATGGAAGGTCTTGGGACGTTCCAAAACATGACGCTGAATGCGTCCTTCACTGGTGTTGGATTCGACGGGATCGCGGTTGCCTTGTTAGGTGCGAATAATCCGATCGGCGTCGTGCTCGCTGCATTACTATTTGCAGGACTCAATATCGGTGGTCTGTCGATGCAACAGATTGGTATTCCACCGGAACTGATCAAAATTATCATTGCGTTCATCATCATCTTCGTGGCTTCTGGATACGCGATTCGTCTCGTCATCGAGAAGTTCGCAGTTAAGAAAGAATCTAAAAAAGCGAAAGGAGCCGGTCAGTAATGGGCTTTCTTGAAGTACTTTATATCATCGTGCCAATCGCACTTGCCTATTCGGCTCCGTTGATCATTGCAGCACTTGGCGGCATTTTCAGTGAACGTTCTGGCGTCGTCAACATCGCGTTAGAAGGATTAATGGTCATGGGTGCCTTCACAGGTGTCGTCACGGCGTTGACTTTATCGAAAATGGGCTTAGGTGCTGCGAGTCCTTGGCTTGCGATGCTCATCGCGATCGTCGTCGGAGCGGTCTTCTCACTGTTCCTTGCGATTCCGGCAATCCTATTCCGAGCAGACCAAACGGTTCTTGGAGTAGCGATCAACTTGCTCGCAGTCGGTCTTGCGATCTTCCTTGTCCGTGCACTTTACAGTAAAGGACAGACAGATTCGATTCCAAACCGGATTTCGAAAGAAAATGTACCATTCTTGTCTGATATTCCAGTCTTGAAGATGTTCTTCGCGAACGTCTACTATACATCGTATATCGCGATCGTTCTCGCGTTCGTCGCATGGTACATCATCTTCAAGACACCATTTGGTCTTCGTTTACGTTCTGTCGGGGAACACCCGATGGCAGCGGACACGATGGGAATCAACGTCACGAAGATGCGTTTCATCGGCGTCATGATCTCTGGTGGTTTCGGCGGTCTTGCTGGTGCTGTCTACGCGACGTCGATTTCATTGAACTTCAGTGTGACGACGATTCTCGGTCAAGGCTTCCTCGCGATTGCGGCGATGATCTTCGGAAAATGGAACCCACTCGGTGCCATGGGGGCAGCCCTCTTCTTCGGGTTCGCTCAAGCGATTTCGATCATCGGTCAGCAATTGCCGTTACTCGATCAAATTCCACAAGTGTATCTGTTGATTGCGCCGTATTTATTGACGATCTTAGCACTTGCTGGAGTCGTAGGTCGTGCGGATGCACCAAAAGCTGTCGGTGTACCGTATATCAAAGGTAAACGCTAAATTTTTACTAATCATAGACCGGATGTTGCCAATTGGTGACATCCGGTTTTTTTAGATGATCGATAGATTGAATGAGAAAAAGTCCAATAAAAAAAGATGCTTCGCGAGGAAACATCTTTTTTTATTCACTTATTCGAATTTTAACGCATCGCCTTCGAACGATTCATCTGCTACTTTGATTGAATCCGTCGGGCAACCTTCGAATGCATCAATCATATCGTCGAATAATGCTTCTGGAATTTCGGCAGTACCATTGTTATCATCAAGAATGACATACGCCAAACCCTCATCATCATAATCATAGATATCTGGTGCCGCTGCTCCACAAGCACCACAAGCGATGCAAGTATCTTTGTCGACAATCGTAAATTTAGCCATTGAACGGTCTCCTCTCTATACGAAAACATTATTGAAACACGCTGTTCTCATCTATATGTCATTGTATCGGACTCATCGGTGCATTTCAATGACGAAGCACAAGTGACAGCAGAAAATGTATATATCATCACATGCCCGCAAACGGCCTCTCTAAAACGTAACGGTGAAACAGGAATAGCATATCATCTTTGATTTGGAAACGACATACAACAGGAGGGAGCGTGACATATGGAAGTTTCTTTACTCGAGCGTATTTTTCTGGAATCGATCCAGCGCCTTCGAAATGAACGATCTGACCGCAGTCTTTATCATGTTTTTCAAGGAAAGAAATCAGCGACTTCTCTGCAAGATGCTCATTTTTATGATTTAGAGTCGGTATTCGGTACTGTATTAGTCAGTAAACAGCGATTCGAAACAATCTTGGCTGAACTTTCGCAGAAGAATTGGATTGAGCGGCAAGAGACACTGCGACTGACGTACGAAGGCGCGCAACTAGTAGAGCAAACGGATCGTGCGATCATTGATCAACTAGGTGGTGAACTTCGTGGTTATGCTGAGATGATGTGGAAACGACTCAGCCTTTTGGTTCAAACGATGGTTTGTTTAGAAGCGAAACAGCCGTTTATTCCTGTGCAACAGGAAACCATCATCCGTGAATGGGTAAAAAGTGTTCTTCCGACCATCTCGAATCGAGCAGAATGGTTACATCATATGCACCAAGAGTTGATATTTCTCCTTGAGCGCTTACCAGAGCGAGAAGCGACATTAATCAGTTACCGCTTGTCTGGCGTGCAGGCAGGATGGTCTTATCCGCAATTAGCTCAAATGATGAAAACGGATATGGAGAGTGTTCAATACGAATTTACGATCGCTTGGCGAAAGTGCATCGATGACTTAGAAAAAACACCATTTCTAAAGCAAATAGGTGTTGATCTACACACGTCAAAAATGACCCAGTCTGCGCAAACGACATGGGAGTTATTACAACAGGGATTAACCGTTGAAGCGGTTGCGATCCGAAGACGATTAAAAAATAGTACGATGGAAGATCATCTCGTTGAGATTGCAATGTATGTTCCTTCGTTTCCACTGGATCATTTTGTTACGTTATCTCAGCAAGAAGAGGTTCGACAGATTGCACAGCGACTCGGAACCTACGCGCTGAAACGGATCAAGAGTGAGATGCAATCCGAGATATCTTATTTTCAGATTCGATTGGTATTAGCACGTAGCAAATGGGAGGGGATTTAATGGAAGCGTTATTGCATCGTCATTTTGGCTACGAAGCATTTCGACCTGGACAACGCCAAATCATCGATTCCATCCTAAACGGAACAGATACACTAGCAATTTTGCCGACTGGTGGAGGAAAGTCTGTCTGTTATCAATTTCCGTCTTATGTACAAAATGAAGGACTAACGTTGATTTTGTCTCCGTTACTCTCGTTGATTGAAGACCAGGTCATGCAAATCAAGCGCAGAGGGGAGCGATCTGTCGCTAAATTAACTTCTGTCGAGACACGAGAAGAGAAGGAGCAGATCTTATCTGTACTCGAACATCTACGATATCTTTACTTATCACCGGAGCAACTGGCGCTGCCACAGATTCGGGCTCGGCTAAAACAGATCAATATCGCGCTCTTCGTCGTCGATGAGGCGCATTGTATCTCCCAATGGGGACACGAATTTCGACCGGAGTATGCAAGACTTGGTCACATTCGACAAGAACTTGGCCTTCCACCATGTCTTGCCTTAACGGCAACAGCGACGCGTGCTGTTGAGCAAGATATTCAAACACAACTGCGTATGCATGAGCCACAAATCATCCGTCGTTCTGTCAACCGACCAGAAATCCAATATGTTGTCGATCGCGTTGATCGAGAAGAAAAGGATGCGGCAGTCAATCGGTGGATGGAACGCATCGTTCGCCCATGCGTCATCTATACGACAACCCGTAAAGAAGCGGAACGAATTGCTGAAATCATTGACGGCGCGACCTATTATCATGCTGGGTTGACGATAGAAGATCGCCAGCTTGTTCAACAACAGTTTCTTCATGATGAGATTGATTGTCTCGTGTGTACGAGTGCGTTCGGAATGGGTGTCGATAAAGGTAACGTCCGTACGGTCATTCACTATACGATGCCTGCGACGATCGAAGCTTACATGCAGGAAGTCGGACGTGCCGGACGTGACGGTAAAGAGGCGACTGCGATCTTACTCTACGCTACTCAAGATGAACAACTACAAACGTACTTGATCGACACGCAATATGCGCCCGTCTTGTGGATCGATCAATTGCAACAAGGAATGAATCAAGGCGAATCCTATGCCAAGATGGAAAGTCGTTTTCGTTTTAATCCGGAAGATCCGGCATACCGCTTACTTAAATCACAACTCGAGAATGGGTGGTCGAAGGAACGCATCATCCAGTGGCAAACAGAACGTAAACAATTGAAACGACAAGAGATCAAACAGATGATGGACTACGTTCACCGGAACGAATGTCGCCGTTCGATGTTGTTGCATCATTTTGATGAGCAGGCAATCGTACAACCACGTTGTTGTGATATATGTGGAACGATTGAGTGGGAAAATCCAGTGCAGAGAAGGACGCATCAACCGGTAGATTGGAAATTGCGTTTAGAACAAGTCTTTTTTTCATCACCAGATTCGGTGTAAACTAGACAATATCCTTATATTTTTTAAGAAAAGGTGATGAACATTGAGTAAACAAGATCAGAGACGGTTGCATCAGAACGAAGAGGGGCAGTCACTTCCACCGCGTTCTTCGCGTATCGAACACGTTCGAAACGAGCGATTAAAACAACCATTTCGAAAAAATCCGTTAGCAATCACGTTGACGGTGCTCATGATCACGATCATCATCGCCTTCGTCTCCATCGGTTTCATGATGTAAGGGCACATTGTGAACGGAGATTTTTTTCCTTTCAGCGTATACTAGAAAGGAAGGGGAAGGAGGCACGATGCATGGATCGTGGGAAATATAATATCAAAGCAGTCGCTGCGTTAGTGGGACTCAACCCGACGACCATTCGTGCTTGGGAGCGGAGATATCAGGTGCTCGATCCGGATCGAAGTGAATCCGGACATCGCATCTATAGTGATAACGATGTCGCGAAATTACGCTGGATCGTCGATAAACAAAAAGAGGGGTTATCTGTCTCTAAAGCAATCCAGTTGTATGAGATGCCTGTCAATCGGGCTGAAGTACCGCACGATTACGGAGTCGAACTGCGAGATCAGTTATTTCAGGCATTGACGAACTTTGAAGAACGACATGCGCATGACATCATGAATAAAGCATTCTCGATGTTTAGCTTCGATAAAGTCATTCAGGACATCGTCGGTCCACTTTTGCATGAGATCGGAGTGAAGTGGGAGTCGGGTGAGATCACGATTGCGCATGAGCATTTTGCGACGGCATTTCTGAGAGCTCGCCTTTCGACATTGTCGTTACAGATGCCGATCAATCCATTTTTACCGCGAATCGTCTGTGTCTGCGCGCCGGAAGAAGAACACGAACTTGGGCTACTTTTCTTCACGCTTTACTTACGTCAATCTGGATTTGATGTCATTTTCCTCGGTTCCGGTATACCGGTTCAGGACTTAGTGACGGTCACACACCAGCTGCAACCGAAAGCCGTTATTCTTTCCTGCACGTTATCGGATCATTTACCGTTGCTCGATGAAGCGCTGGCACGTTTGATGGCTGATTTTCCGGATCTTGAGATTGGTCTTGGAGGTTATGCGGTCGATCAGCTGCCGGAACGGTATGGTCCACATTTACTTGGTGCAGACGATCAATCTTGGAAAAGTTGGTTAAGTCGACTCACTCCGACAACTGGTGTATAGTATGATTCATAGCGAACGGAGACATCAGGTTTCCGGTTTTGACTGGAGGAGTCTATATGAGGTTTGAACAAATGAAACAAGGACACCTTCGTGTCTTCATCACAAAGCAGGAGTTATCGCTTCACGACGTTCGACCAGAAACGTTGGCTGTCGGGAAGGGACAAGCTTTATTGCGTAATCTATTAGAAGAAGCCGAATCGAATTTTGGTTTTCAAGCAGCGGGAACACTCGAATTTTTCGTTACATTCTTTCCGAATGACGGGATGCTCGTTGATGTACGTCGTGAAGGCGATTTGCCAGAAGAGATGAACGAGGAGTTCGATCAAGTCGAAATTCGTATGACAGTTGATATCGTCCATCACGTCTTATATGCTCTACAATCGCTAGAAGACGTCATTCAAGCGAGTCATGGATTATTGCGACATATGCCTCGTACAGAGACAGGTGGTAGCCTCTACTTCTTCGAGGGAAGCTATTATCTCTATTTCCAAGAACGAATGAATGAGGCGCTCGAGCAGACGGTGACGACGATTTTATCTGAATACGGTGAACCGAGCCCGAAAAGTCCACTTGTCATGGCGGAGTATGGGAAAACGATTCAGGCGGAACATGCCGTCGCAACGATAGCTGAACAGTTTAATATGTAAAACATCAGGTGCGACATTCCCTCATAGGGGGATGCCGCACCTTTTTGTCTTCTGCTGGAAGTGGCACCATTTTGTATTTTTTCATCGTCAGAAGGATGGTATGATAATCATTGAACGTAAGAAGAAGGAGTGAAGTAGGATGAAAGTGGCAGTATTATACGGTGGGACTTCAGGAGAACGGGAGGTTTCATTAAACAGTGGAAAGTCGATCATGGAAGCATTAAACAGTAAAGGGCATGAGGTCACGGCTGTTGATTTCCACCCTGATCAAGCGCATGAACTCTTCCAGCTGGATGTAGATGTGGCTGTCATCGCTCTTCACGGGAAAATTGGTGAAGATGGACGCGTACAAGCATTGCTTGAACTGGCAGACATTCCATATACAGGTTCAGGTGTGTTAGCGTCAGCGCTAGCGATGGATAAGGCACGTTCGAAAGTTCACTTTGATAAAGCAGGCATTACGATCGCCCGTGATGTGCTGTTAGAGCGTGGAGATGATATCGAAGCAAAAATCGTAGAGTGGAATGGTCAATTTCCTTGTGTCGTCAAACCAGCACAAGAAGGCTCATCAAACGGATTGACGATTGCTCAAGATGAGACGATGTTACGTGAAGGAATCGCTAAAGCCTTTAAAGCGGACGATGCAGTGCTTGTCGAACAGTTCATTAAAGGGCGTGAAGTGACAGTCCCTGTCGTCGGTCATAAAGGTGCAGAAAAAGCACTGCCGGTCATCGAAATCATTCCGAAGAACGCCTTTTATGACTATGAATCAAAGTATGCCATCGGAGGTTCGGAGCATATTTGTCCTGCTGAGCTGGATGAGACAACGACAGAAAAACTTCAAGAATGGGCTGTTAAAGCGCACCAAGTCCTTGGCTGTGCAGGATACTCGCGATCTGATTTCCTAGTACCGGAATCCGGAAATCCAGTCATCTTGGAGACGAATACACTTCCTGGTATGACTTCGACCAGTTTATTCCCGGACGGTGCACGAGCAGTGGGAATCGAATATCCGGAATTGGTTGAATATTTCATGGAACTGGCGATCGAACGACATCGTCAAACAAAACAACCAAATCAATGATATCCTAGGAAAAGAAGTGAGAAAGCGCTTACAAATATAGGCGTAACCCCTTTCATTACGTTCGAGAAAAGAGTATACTTTATCCGAACAAGGAAACGGCATAGGGGATGCCACTTATGGGGAGGAACGTTGGAATGATCACTGACCAACAACATGCGAATCACCGCAAGAACGTACTGGAAGCGACACAAGAAATCGTCAAGGAGGCACTAGGGAAACTTGGTTATCCAGACGAGATGTACGAATTACTTAAAGAACCACTCCGGATGTTGACAGTCCGGATTCCGGTACGGATGGATGATGGTTCGACGAAAATCTTCACAGGATATCGTGCGCAACATAACGATGCCGTTGGACCAACGAAAGGTGGGATTCGTTTCCACCCGAACGTGACGGAAATCGAAGTCAAAGCATTATCCGTCTGGATGAGTCTGAAGGCAGGTATCGTTGACTTACCATACGGCGGCGGTAAAGGCGGAATCATCTGTGATCCACGTGAGATGAGCTTCCGTGAAATCGAACGTCTCAGCCGTGGATATGTCCGTGCTATCAGTCAAATCGTTGGACCGACGAAGGATATTCCAGCACCTGACGTCTTCACGAACTCGCAAATCATGGCATGGATGATGGACGAATACAGTCGAATCGATGAATTCAACTCACCTGGTTTCATTACAGGGAAACCGCTCGTCCTCGGTGGCTCACACGGTCGTGAGACAGCGACAGCGAAAGGTGTCGCAATCATGATTCGGGAAGCGGCAGCGAAGAAAGGCATCTCGCTTGAAGGCGCACGTGTCGTCGTTCAAGGATTCGGCAACGCCGGAAGTTTCTTATCGAAATTCATGTATGATTTAGGTGCAAAAGTCATCGCGATCAGTGATGCGTACGGAGCACTCCATGATCCAAACGGTCTCGATATTCCATACCTACTCGACCGTCGTGACTCGTTCGGTACCGTGACGACATTGTTCAAAAATACGATCTCGAATAAAGAATTGCTTGAACTTGAATGTGATATTCTTGTTCCGGCAGCAATCGAGAATCAAATCACAGAAGACAATGCGCACGATATCAAAGCAGCGATCGTCGTTGAAGCGGCTAACGGTCCGACGACGAACGAGGCGACGAAAATTCTCGCTGAACGTGACATCCTGATCGTTCCGGATGTTCTTGCTTCGAGTGGTGGCGTAACGGTCTCTTACTTCGAATGGGTTCAAAACAACCAAGGGTATTACTGGACGGAAGAGGAAGTACACGAGAAACTTGAAAAAGTACTCGTGAACTCGTTCAACCAAGTCTATCAGACAGCGCAGACGCGTAATGTCGACATGCGACTTGCCGCTTATATGATAGGTGTCCGGAAGATGGCGGAAGCATCTCGTTTCCGTGGTTGGGTCTAATATGATAATGAACGTCCGCTTCTTCTTTGCGAGGAGCGGGCGTTTTGCATTGCAATTTCTTTCGTCTATGGTAGAGATTTGCTAAGATATAAAAAAAGCAACCGGAAGAGGAGATATTCGAATGTTAGATTGTATCGTAATTGGTGCAGGCCCATGTGGGTTATCGGCAGCGATCGAAATGCAAGATCGGGGACTAGACGTCGAAGTACTCGAAAAGGGAAATATCGTCGAAGCGATCTATCGTTATCCGACGCATCAAACGTTCTTTTCAAGTAGTGAGAAGTTAGAAATTGGTGGTATACCGTTCATCAATAAAGAATTAAAACCGCGACGTCTCGACGCGCTCGTCTATTATCGAGAAGTCGTCAAACGAAAACAATTGACGATTCGTCCGTTTGAGACGGTCGAGCGGATTGAACGTCAAGCGGATCATTTTATCATCCACTCGGAGCGTTCCGGGGAAAAAAGAAGCCGAGAAGCTCGCTCCGTCGTGCTTGCGACAGGTTATTATGGTTTACCGAACCGAATGGATGTTCCTGGAGAGGAATTACCTCATGTCTCGCACTACTTTACGGAAGGACATCCGTATTTTGATCAAGATGTCGTCGTTATCGGTGGGAAAAATTCGAGCGTTGATGCAGCGATTGAACTTGAAAAAGCGGGAGCACGTGTGACCGTCCTTTACCGTGGACCGGAGTATAGTCCATCCATCAAGCCATGGGTGTTGCCGAACTTCGAATCTCTCGTTCGTTCGGAAAAGGTCAAGATGATTTTTGGAGCGTCAATCGAAGAAATTACGGAGCAAGAGGTGGTTTATCAAATAGATGGACATAAACAGACCGTCCGTGCTGATTTTGTTTTTGCGATGACAGGTTACACACCCGATGTCGGATTGTTCGCTGATACAGGCATTACGATTGATCGTAAAACAGGTATTCCAAGTCACGACGAAGAGACGATGGAATCGAATGTCCCGGGCATCTATATCGCAGGTGTCGTCGCAGCAGGATATGATGCCAATAAAATATTCATTGAAAATGGACGTTTTCACGGTGCAAACATTGCCAACCATCTCGTTGAACGGCTACGTGGTGCATCGATACAAGCATAAACAAAACCTCTTGATTTGGAAGATGAATTTCCGAATCAAGAGGTTTTTTTCATTTATTCAACGCGGAATGATTCTTCGAGTTCTAGTTGTGAAGCATCGATTTCGAGTTCGACCATCAGTTTAAGCCGCGCTTTTTGTGAATTCAGTCCATTCGAGAAAATGACGCCGAGTTCTTTTAATTGTTGTCCACCACCCGTATATCCGTAGACGTCTTGAACGATTCCGTTGAAGCAACGGCTGACGATGACGATCGGCATGACGGTAATCAATTCAGCGATGGCATCCACGATACTTGGTGGTACATTTCCTTGACCGAGGACTTCAAGGACGAGTCCATCATAACCGAGTTGTTTCACAGCAAGTAATAGGTCGGGTTCCATACCGGCATAGACTTTAAGAACGGCGACCCGTTTTGAGAGCGAAGTCACCATATGTGTTTGTTTCAAGAGCGGTGTATTGAATAAGTAGACATGATCCTTCGTTACCATCCCAAGATTTCCGAAATGAACGGATTTGAATGTATCGACGGATGACGTGTGCGTTTTTGTGACGTTGAATGCCGAATGGATTTCCCCGTTGAAGACGACGAGGACACCTTTTCCGCGCGCAGCTTCACTGACAGCGACACGAAGTGCCGTAATCAGATTAAACTCACCATCGGATCCGACCTCATTAGAAGAACGCATGGCTCCTGTCAAAACGATCGGAACAGGTGCACCAAGCGTCAAATGTAAGAAATAAGCTGTCTCTTCCAGTGTGTCCGTTCCGTGAGTGATGACGACGCCGTCGTAATGTTCCTTCTTGAGCTCGCTCTCGATGAAATGGGCTAGACGCAACATGATGTCAGGTGTCATATGCGGAGAAGGTAAGTTTGCGAAGTGACGCGTCGTGATGTTGGCAATATCTGTTGCTCGCGGGAGTGAAGCGTCGAGTGGATTGATATCGTTTGGTAAGACATGACCAGAATGATCCTGAGCCATGGCAATCGTTCCACCCGTATGAATGAGTAATAATGATTTCATGCTAAAGGGTCCTTGTCTACAGACAGAAGACCTTCACCTACTTTCTATGACGGATTCGATTCGTTCTCCCATATTGTAACCTTTTTCCCTCTTGAAACAACGAGGACGTTTTCTTTTTTCCAAGAAACCTTTATTCTTATAAATGAGGAAGAAAGGGGGAGAGGAAGCGTGGTTCAAATCGTTTTCTCCGGAGTTGCCCCAGGCATCGCACTCCTAACTTATTTTTATCTACGTCACGAACATGAATCGGAGCCAGTCGGCTATATCCTTCGAAGTTTCATTTTCGGTATTTTACTCGTCTTTCCCTTGATGTTCATCGACTATATCGTCCAGACCGAATTTGGTGGGCGTGAAGAGGTGCAGTTGATTCGAACAGCTGTTACGGAAGAATTCGCCAAATGGTTTGTCGTCTTTTATACGGTCTATATCCATCAACGGTTTAATGATTATTACGACGGAATCATCTATGCGGTAGCCTGTTCACTTGGGTTCGCAACGCTTGAGAATATCTTATATCTGATGGTGAATGGAACAGTCGAACATATGCTGTTTCGGGCACTCTTACCCGTATCTGGTCATGCTTTGTTTGCGGTCATCATGGGATTCTTCATGGGGATGGCGAAATTCTCGCCTCATCCTTATCGCTGGTTGTCGCTCTCGATTGCGCTTCCGGTATTTGCGCATATCTTATTTAATTTGTTAATATTGGAAAATGGTGGTATATCTTTTTTGCCGATCGTCTTCATGGTCATCCTATGGACGATTGGATTATTTCAAGTACGAGGTGCCAATCGTTTAAATCGGCGATTTAAACGAAAAAAACAACATTCAGATGGCATCGAATAGAGAGTAGGAGCGAAGTAGTATGATGGAAATCGGGGATTTGGTAATGCTTTCGAATAGTGAGGATCGACAAGGTCGCTCAAAGGTGACGGCTGTGACGAATCGATTGATTTGGATTGAAGCACCGAGCGAGGTCGCGACACTCAAAACATTCATCTTGTCAGAGCAAGAAGAAGTTTCATTTTATTTTTTTAAGGAGAAGGGCAAATTATTTGGATTTGATACGGTCGTCGTTGAACGACAAAATGATCCACTTCGCGGTCAACGATATGCTTTGAAACGACCGAAGGATGATCAAATCGAACGCATCCAACGACGTCAGTTCGTCCGAGTACCGCAAATACTCGATGTTGCTGTACACCCTCATAAAACGCAGTTCGAGCCGTTTACAACGGTGACGCTCGATCTATCGGCTGGAGGGATGATGATCTTGTCGGATCAATTACCGGTTCAAAAAGAGGAAGAGGTGGAAATGACATTCATTTTGCCTACAAGTGAGGGCATATCGAGTACGTTGGATGTCATCGCTGAACTCGTCCGAGTTGATCGGCGCGAAGAACGATATGAATTAGCATTTCAATTTACGATGATTCCCGACAGAAGTCGTGAACTTGTATTGCGTCACTGTTATCAAATGCAAATGAAAAGTTCAAGAAGGGGCATGAATCCATTCACCTAACCGCATTTTTTTGCTATGATAACGTTCGGAAGAATGAATCCCTATCAATCATAGGGAAGATGGAAGGATTGGATGGATGATGAAAAAGATTCAAATCGCTTTAGATGGACCAGCGGGTGCTGGAAAAAGTACGATCGCAAAACAATTGGCAGCGCGCCTTGACTATGTATATATCGATACAGGAGCGATGTACCGGGCCGTTACACTGGCAGCACTAGAACAATCGCTTGACCTCAACAATGGTGAAGTGCTCGGCGAATTGATGAAATCGCTTGATATTCGTTTAACACCAGGTGAAAACGGGCAACGTGTCTTTATTGGTGATCGCGAAGTGACGGATGCGATTCGCTCGATCGAAATCACGAATAATGTCTCGTTCGTCGCTCGCCAAAAAGAAGTTCGGGCTGCGCTCGTCACGGCACAGCGGAAATTAGCTGAACGCGGTGGGATCGTCATGGATGGACGTGATATCGGCACAGTCGTATTGCCGGATGCAGAATTAAAAGTCTTTTTGACGGCAACTGTGGAAGAGCGTGCAGCTCGAAGACACCGCGAAAATATCGCGCGTGGGATGGACAGCGACATCACGATTCTTCAAGAAGAGATCGCACTGCGTGATAAGCGCGACAGTGAGCGTGAAGTCTCGCCATTGCGCCAAGCTGACGATGCGCTATATCTCGATACGACAGAGATGACGATTGATGAAGTCGTCGTCCGATTGATGGAGCTAGCAGAGGGTGTCCTAAAATGAAACGTCAAGATACCATTTACCGGATTGCGCGGTTTGTCGTCTGGGTCATCGCGAAAACAGTCTTCCGATTGAAAGTGACAGGGCAAGAGAACATTCCAAAAGACGGTTCCTTACTCGTCTGTGCCAATCACAGTTCGAACTGGGACCCGGTCTTCCTCGTCAGTGCGATTCCGCCAAAACGTGCGGTACGTTACATGGCAAAAGAAGAACTGTTCAAAGTTCCTGCCTTAAAACAATTAATGATTGCGGCAGGAACATATCCTGTCGGTCGCGGTCAAGGAGATCGTCAAGCTTTGAAACGGACGATTGAACTATTGAATTCAGATGAGACGGTCGGTATTTTCCCAGAAGGAACGCGATCTGCGCCAGGTGAATTCACATCAGCACAACCAGGTGTCGGCTTCTTTGCCTTACGATCGAATGCTCAGATTTTACCGATTGCAATCATCGGATCATACCGCCCGTTCAAACGGATGCATGTTGCGATCGGGAAACCAGTTGATATTTCGGATTTACGTGATCAGCGGGGCGCAGCGAAATCGATTTCTGACCGAATCATGGACGAAATCAAATCCGTCTACTTCAATCACGCTTAATACCTTGACAAATAGTCAGAATTGTAAGAAGTTAGAAGCAGGATAAACGCATTGACATGTGTCAGGCGTTTCTTGTACTCATCGTGAGGAGGTTGTTTTGGAATGGTCGAAGAAATGAAAGATATGCCTGATTTTGAAATTCATCGGGACCAGGTAGTTACCGGAATGGTCGTGAAAATTGAAGACAAGCAAGCACTCATTGATATCGGATATAAAACAGAAGCCATCTTACCGATTAGCGAAGTATCGAGTCTTCATCTCGATGATATTCGCGGCGTGCTGAACGTCGGAGATGAACTACAAGTGAAGGTCAAGAAAATCACGGATGAAGAGGTTGTCGTCTCGAAACGAGAAATCGACGCGCTCAAAGCGTGGGAGCAAGTAGAAGAGAAGTATAAATCAGGTGAGATCTTTGAAGTTGTCGTCAAAGACATCGTCAAAGGTGGGCTCGTCGTTGATATCGGTGTCCGCGGATTCATTCCGGCGTCACTCGTCGAACGGCATTATGTCGAGGATTTCTCGGATTACATCGGTCGTTCGATCGAAGTCAAGGTCGTTGAACTCGATCAAGAGAAGAACCGTGTCATTCTCTCGCACAAAGCTGTCGTTGAAGGCGAATTGAACGCGAAGAAAAAAGAGACACTCGAAAATTTAGAAGTAGGTCAAATCCTCGAAGGTACAGTCCAACGTTTAACGGACTTTGGTGCTTTCGTTGATATCGGTGGCGTTGACGGTCTCGTTCATATTTCGGAGATGGCACACCACCGTGTCGAACGTCCTTCGGATATCGTCACGGAAGGTCAAAAAGTCGAAGTCAAAGTACTTGGTGTCGACCGTGATACGGAAAAGGTCAAGTTATCGATCAAGGAAACACAACCTGGTCCATGGCAACAGATGGAAGGGAAGATCGAAGCTGGCGATATCGTCAAAGGACGTGTACGTCGTCTCGTCCAATTCGGTGCTTTCATCGAACTTGCGCCGCAAGTAGAAGGACTTTTGCACATTTCGCAAATCGCGAACCGTCACATCGGTTCACCTTCGGAAGTACTCGAAGAAGGTCAGGAAATCGAGGCGAAAGTACTCGAAGTACGTCTTGATGAGCATAAGATTTCGCTATCAACACGTGTCCTTGAAGAGGAAGAATCATCCGCTGACGATTATTCGGATTATACGAATCAATCAGAAGGATTCTCGGTCGCTGACTTGACTGAGGACGATTCTGATAAGAAAGAATAAGCAATGACACAAAGCGGACACAAGCGTGTCCGCTTTTTATATGCGGTTTGTTATGGTATATGACAGTTTGATTTGATACAATAGAACGGCTATGAAGCGAGAGAAGAGAAAGAAGGTGTTGGGATGGCAATTCCAGTCGTGGCGATCGTAGGTCGCCCAAATATCGGAAAGTCGACGATTTTTAACCGGGTGATTGGAGATCGGGTTTCAATCGTAGAAGACAAGCCAGGCGTTACCCGCGACCGTATTTACGGAACTGGAGAATGGCTGAATCGTCATTTTCATTTGATTGATACAGGTGGAATCGAAGTCGGGGATGAGCCCCTACTTCAAATGATGCGTCATCAGGCGGAGCTCGCCATTGATGAAGCGGATGTCATCATTTTCATGGTGAACGGACGCGAAGGAATCACAGCAGCGGATGAGGAAGTCGCGAACATGTTATTCCGTTCGAACAAACCAGTCGTCGTAGCTGTCAACAAAGTCGATAACTTTGAAATGCGTGATTTAATGTATGAATTTTACTCCCTTGGATTCGGAGACTTGTTCCCGATTTCTGGTACACATGGTCTTGGCCTAGGTGACTTACTCGACCGTGTCCTTGAACTCGCACCAGATAAAGAAGAATTAGAATATGACGAAAGCACGATCAAGTTTGCCTTGATTGGTCGTCCGAACGTCGGGAAATCAAGTATGACGAACTCGATTCTCGGTGAAGAACGTGTCATCGTCTCAAACATCGCTGGTACGACACGCGATGCGATCGATACACCGTTTACGCGAGATGAGCAAGAATACGTCATCATCGATACGGCCGGGATGCGAAAACGCGGGAAAGTCTATGAATCAACAGAACGTTTTAGCGTCATGCGTGCTCAAAAAGCAATCGAACGGGCAGATGTCGTCTGTGTCGTGCTTGATGGCGAAGAAGGCATTATCGAGCAAGATAAAAAAGTGGCGGGATATGCTCACGAAGCAGGTCGCGCGGTCATCATTGTCGTCAATAAATGGGATGCTGTCGAAAAAGATGATAAGACGATGAAAAAGATGCAAGAAGAGATTCGGGAAGAATTCCGTTTCCTTGACTATGCACCCATCGTCTTCGTCTCAGCGAAAACAAAACGTCGTTTGCAGACGTTGTTACCGGTCATTCAACAAGCAGCGCACAGCCATGCGCAACGGATTCAGACAAGCGTCTTGAACGATGTCATCGTTGACGCTGTCGCGATGAACCCGGCGCCGACGGATAAAGGGGTTCGTCTTCGGATCAACTATGCGACTCAAGTCGCGTCACGTCCGCCAACGTTCGTCTTGTTCGTCAATGATCCAGAATTGCTGCACTTCTCTTATAAACGATATCTTGAGAATCGGATTCGGGAAGCATTTGATTTTACAGGTACACCAATCCGGATTTTAGCTCGTCAAAAACAATAATGGGGTGAGTCAGTATGACCAAAATCGCTGTCATCGGAGCGGGAAGCTGGGGAACGGCGCTCTCGCTCGTCCTAGCCGATAATGATCGGGAAGTCATGCTTTACGGTCGTGAACAAACAACTGTCGACCGCATCAATGAACATCATGAAAACGCGCAATTTTTGCCGGGTGTCATGTTACCACAATCATTGAAGGCGACGACGGATCTTAAAGTGGCGGTTGAAGGCGCAACACACATCTTGATCGTCACACCATCTTCCGCGATTCGAGCGGTTTCTCGTCAACTAAATGAGTTGCTGACGGAACCTGTCGTTTTGATCCATGCATCGAAAGGAATCGAGCCAAAGACACATCTTCGGTTGTCAGAATTAATCGAAGCAGAGGTCGATCCAGCGAAGCGTAAAGCGATTTGTGTCTTGACGGGTCCATCCCATGCTGAAGAGGTCGCATTACGTAAACCGACGACGGTAACGATTGCTTCAGAAGATTTAGAAGAAGCAGGTCGTGTTCAAGAGCTGTTCACGAATGAAAACTTCCGTGTCTATCTGAATGCGGATATCATTGGCGCAGAACTCGGTGGTGCTTTGAAGAACATCATCGCGCTTGCCGCCGGGATGACGGATGGTCTTGGTTATGGTGACAACGCGAAAGCTGCTTTGATAACGCGTGGAATGGTCGAAATGGCGCGTCTCGGTACGATGCTTGGAGCTAAACCGATGACGTTTACTGGATTGACGGGAATGGGTGACTTGATCGTTACTTGTACATCGGTCCATAGTCGCAATTGGCGTGCGGGGAATGCCATCGGTCGCGGTGAAAAGTTAGAAACGGTGCTAGAAAACATGGGAATGGTCGTCGAAGGTGTTCGTGCGACACAAGCCGCCTATGATTTAGCGGAGACGAAGCAGTGCGAACTGCCAATCACTTCTGCGTTATACCACGTTCTTTTCGATGGTCATACGCCGGAAGAAGAAGTCAAAAAGTTGATGCAACGACCACAAAAAAATGAAATCGAGCATCTCTTCACGACGAAAGATTAACGGAGTGGGGTGGAAACCTTGAGTCCAGGATTAATAAAAATGTGGATCTCGTTCGCTGGCATCGGACTCTTTGCGATCAGTGTCTTGCTGGTCACGGTCAGTCGGACGAAATTAAAAGGGATATGGCAGATTCTCGTATCGACTTTGGCATTCGTCTGTTTCATCGTCGCATCGATCATCATGGTGTTCATCGTCATGGCGGGACCAAGCGCATGAAGAAGTGGTTCGTGATCCTCATGCTCATTCCGGTGACGTTGTTATCAGGTTGTCTATTTCCAGACAGTCAGAAACCGTCGAACCGCGTACCGTATCCGCAACAGTTACGTACCGTACAGGATGCTGTCGATGCGTATCAAAAAGACACGGGTGTTTTACCCATTAAGACGATGGAAGCGGACACTCCGCTCATGGAGCGTTATCAAATCGAATTAGAGCGGCTCATTCCGCGTTATATGAGTGACCCACCATCAAACAGTTTTGAAGGTGGCGGAACATTCATCTATCTGTTAGTTGATGTCGACACGAAACCAACTGTTAAGTTGATGGATTTACTTGTTGCAGAAGAGTTACAGAAGCTCCAAGTTCGGATTGATGCGTATCGGAAGAAGAACGAAAAGTATCCGTTTAAAGGATCGTTCGGAAAAAACCAGTTTACGCTTGACTATAAAAAACTATTCATCAAAAAAGAACCGACTGTCCCAAGTCCGTATTCAGATGAAAAGTTGTCAATCTATGTCGATGGTCAAGGACGCCTCTTCATCAACTATTTACCAGAGTTGAAGAAAGCTGTTCAAACTGCGAAGAAAAAGCCGAAAGTCGGTCAAGATATTCGGTATTTGCTCTATGAAGATCAACCTTTTGTTCCTGCCTATTCTCAAAGCTACACGATAAACGAAAAAGGCGAACCTGTGTTTTCAGAGAAATCGAGCGAAGAATCTGAAAATTGAACGTTATTTACACGAAAATGTTGTAATAGCAACGTTTATGGGGTATGATTACCCTCGAAGAAGTGATTGGGAGGGGGTGAAAGTAATGAACAAAACTGAACTCATTCAAGCAGTCGTCGAAAAATCAGATCTTACAAAAAAAGACGTGACGAAAGTTGTTGAATCAACATTCGAATCGATCACTGAGACACTTCAGTCTGGAGAAAAAGTCCAATTGATTGGATTTGGTAACTTCGAAGTCCGTGAGCGTGCAGCCCGTAAAGGTCGCAACCCACGTACGAAAGAAGATATCGAGATTCCAGCAAGTAAAGTACCTGCCTTCAAACCAGGTAAAGCATTGAAAGATGCTGTGAAGTAATCCGGCTACATAGTCGCCCGAGATTTTCTCGGGCGGCTTTTTTGTGGACATTCAGAAGCGTGAAAGCCCGCCGATTATGGTATATTAAAAAAGAAGAACGTCCATCAACGAGATGGCACTGGAGATCGGGGGGTAAAAGCATGGAACAACATGAGCTGCGCGTGGATGAAATCATCACTGCACTCACCACTAAACAAACGACACGATTGGCTCGACATGTGGATTTCCCTTCCATCGATCGTGAACAGATCAGTTGGTTGATTGATGTCGCTCAACATGACACGCTGGATACGGAAGCACTCGTCAAAGCGATTCATTTCGCACAAGTAGCGCTACGTCTGCATGAGCGTGTCAATGAAACGCTACGCGGTTCGAAGGAGCGACAGTTGCTTGTATTAGCAGGAGATTTATTCTCGAGCTACTTTTTCGAACAGCTAGCTGGGTTACCAAAAGAGATTCTCGTTTCACTCGGACGGACGATTCAACGGGTCAACGAGGCAAAGTGTGCCCTTCACGAAATGAATTATGCATCGACGGAAGAACGGGTTCTCTTATGGTTAACAGCAGAGTTCGGATTAATGCAAGGACTCGCAGCAATCACGAAACGAGAATGGCTGACACGACAGGGGCGGCAGATCATTCAACAACAGGCAGAACAATTGGATTTGGTCGCACAGAAATTACTGTTATCGCATCTCGAGCAGATGGCGGTAGCATGAGATCTTGGAAAGGGTGAACGGTGTGCAGGCAAAAGATAAAGAAAAAAAAGTATATGAAGTGTTTCAATCGATATCAACGAACTATGATCAAATGAATTCAGTCATCAGCTTCCGACTGCATAAACTATGGAGACGCGAGACGATGCGCCGGATGCAAGTCTTCCCGGGTGCTAAATGTCTCGATCTTTGTTGTGGAACAGCGGACTGGACGATTCAACTAGCGAAAGCAGCCGGTCCGACAGGTGTCATCAAAGGACTTGATTTTTCAGAGAACATGCTAAGAGTCGGCGTGGAGAAGGTAGAAGCGCTCGATATGAAAAACATCGAATTGATTCACGGAAATGCGATGGATCTACCGTTCGGTGATAACTCGTTCGATTATGTGACGATCGGGTTTGGTCTACGAAACGTACCGGATTATCTACAGGTCATCAAAGAGATGCATCGTGTCTTAAAACCAGGTGGAACGGTCGTCTGTCTCGAGACGAGTCAACCGACGGCACCGATTTTCCGCGAGGCATATTCATTGTATTTCGGAAAAATCATGCCACAAGTCGGGCGATTGCTTGCGAAATCATACGATCAATACAACTGGCTACAAGAATCGACGGAAGTGTTCCTCGACCGCGTCGAACTGAAACAACTCTTCGAACAGGCAGGCTTCATGCAAGTGGAAGTCAAGGCATTCGCGGGTGGGGCTGCTGCGATGCACCTTGGGAAGAAGTGGTGAGATGTCACTGCATTCCATATACCGTGATGTCACGAAGGAAGTTAATTTAGTCGATCGTTTTCTGATCAGTCATATCGCTTCTGAGGAACCAACGATCGATGCGGCAGGAAAGCAACTGTTGAAGGCTGGTGGAAAACGGATTCGACCGGCATTCGTATTGTTAGCGTCTAAATTCGGTGAAGCAGATCGGGATGAGCTGATTCGTGTGGCGGCCAGTCTTGAGCTCGTCCATATGGCATCACTCGTTCATGACGATGTCATTGATGACGCGGAACTACGAAGAGGGAAACCGACTGTCATGCAATACTTTGATGAAGAAGTCGCACTGTATTCCGGGAACTATCTGTTTGGAGAGGCGATTCGATTGATTGGTGAAGTCGGAAAACCGGAACTTGTCCAAGTGATGGTCCATACGATGCGTGAAATTTGCGAAGGTGAGATTGAACAAATCTATGACCAATATGATTGGGAACAGTCGATTAAACGCTACATCAAACGGATCGAACGAAAAACAGCCATTCTCATCGAAGCGAGTTGTCACCTAGGTGCCATTGTTGCGAACTGTTCTGCAGCCGATACGAAAGCGTTACGGTTGTTTGGACGAGATATCGGACTTGCGTTTCAAATTGCTGACGATTTGCTTGATTTCACAGCGAATCGCACAGAACTTGGTAAGCCCGTAGCAGAGGATTTGCGTCATGGACACAAAACATTACCTGTCTTTTATGGTGCAGAAGATGCTGTCTTTTATGAACGTCTTTCAAAAATCGAGAGTATGCCAACACATGAAGAAGTCGCACCTTTATTGTCGTTTCTTCAAACTTCGGGTGCTCTCGAACGAACGCAACAAACAGTCGATCATTACATCCATCGTGCCATCAAACGTCTCGAACCATTACCTAAATCCTCTGCGAAGCGATCGCTTGAAGAAGTCGCGCGCTACGTTGGAAAACGAAAAGGTTGAAGATTGTCAAAAATTTCTTGCTGTTCTTCTTAAAAGCCAGTAAACTGACTATGTAAGCGCTTTTCTAAAAGCATTTCATAGGGGGAACTAGAGATGGAACAGACATTTTTGATGGTCAAACCAGATGGCGTAGAACGTGGATTGATTGGGGAAATCATTGGACGGATCGAACGCAAAGGATTCATCATTCGTGAAATGAAAATGATGAACGTCACAGAAGAGTTAGCAAAAGCACATTACGAAGAGCATGCGGAGAAACCGTTCTTTGGAGAGTTGGTCACTTTCCTCACATCAGGTCCTGTCGTTGCACTTCGTGTCGAGGGTGCAGACGTCGTTGCCGTCTCTCGTTTGATGATTGGGAAAACAAAACCACTTGAAGCAGCACCTGGAACGATCCGTGGTGATTTCGCGAACACGATGAGCGAGAATGTCATCCATGGTTCGGATAGTGTCGAGAGTGCGGAGCGTGAGCTTGCCCTCTGGTTTCAAGGACAACCAGTCAACGCGTAATAAATGAATAGAAAGACAACGGGGAAGGGATTCGATTTGATCGAATCCCTTTTGTCGTGTTCTTGTAAAACGGAATGACCCAATTGTCTAATTGCTTTTTGGAATGCCTATAGCTTTATGCTACTATAGAAAATAAGTTGAACCGGTCATGGAAATGACCATTCGATATCGAGAGTGAGCGAGGTGTGCCAATTGGAAGATTATGAACTTTTTATTCAACGATTCAAGACCAAATCAGGGATTGATCTCGGTCAGTATAAAGAAGCACAGATGAAGCGGCGATTGACGGCGTTACGTGACAAAAAAGGATATAGTACATTTGCTTCTTATATGCAGGCAATGGATAAGGACACATCGTTATACGACGAGTTTTTAGACCGGATGACGATCAATGTCAGTGAATTTTTCCGTAATCCGATTCGTTGGCAACAATTGGAACAAGATATCTTACCGATCCTAGAGTCGCGAGCACATGGACGAATCCGGACGTGGAGCGCAGCTTGTTCGACCGGAGAAGAACCATACTCTCTCGCGATGATTTTAAGTGAACGGCTCGATCCATCCGCCTTTACGATTCAAGCAACGGATTTGGATGAACTCGTTCTTGAAAAAGCCAAGCTTGGTCGATATGGAGCTTCTGCATTGAATGAAGTCGTCGAAGCGCGTAAAAAGAAATATTTCATCGAGCAAGAGCAAACGTTCGAAGTCGTTCCAGAAATCAAACGACTCGTTCGTTTCAGTAAACATAATCTGTTAGGAGACCGGTACGATACGGGGTTTGATTTAATCATCTGCCGCAACGTGCTGATTTATTTTACAGAAGAAGCGAAAGCGCACGTCTATCGTTCGTTCGTCGAGGCCTTAAAGCCAGGCGGAATCCTATTCGTTGGTGGAACGGAACAAATTTTCCAACCCGAACGGTTTGGGTTAAAGATGAAACAGAGCTTCTTTTACGAAAAAATCGGTTGATCAGGAAGGGATGAAGCGAATGCGTTACATGACAGCAGGAGAATCACATGGAAAAGGGTTGACCGTCATCATCGATGGGATGCCAGCAGGACTCACGATTGATTTCGAAGCCATCCAGCGTGAAATGACACGTCGCCAAGGCGGATACGGACGCGGACGACGCATGCAAATTGAACAGGATCAAATTGATGCACGTGGCGGGATCCGTCATGGATATACGACGGGATCACCAATCAGTTTGTTCATCGAGAATAAGGATCATACGCACTGGACACAAGTCATGCAAGCGGAACCGCTCGAAGAACAGTTGGAGCGCCCGCGGACGTTGACGCGTCCACGTCCTGGACATGCGGATCTCGTTGGTGGATTGAAGTACGGTCATCGCGATTTACGCGATGTACTAGAACGTTCTTCCGCTCGTGAGACGGCAGCACGTGTTGCCGTCGGCGCCTTCGCTAAACAATTACTGAATGAACTCGGGATTGAAGTGTTCTCGCACGTACGGTCGATCGGTGGCATCGATGCACCGTGGAAGGATCCCGTCGAACATCAGGAAACGATTGACGCTTCACCCGTTCGATGTGCTGACGAACAAGCAGGACAACGGATGATGGAGGAAATTGATGCGGCCAAAAAAGAAGGGGATACACTCGGCGGTGAAATCGAAGTCGTCGTGACAGGCATGATGCCAGGCGTCGGGTCCTTCACCCAAAACGATCTAAAGCTCGACAGCCGGATTGCACAAGCTGTCATTAGCGTCAATGCGATGAAATCAGTCGGTTTTGGTGACGGATATGAACTTGGTCGTCGCAAGGGGAGTACCGTCCAAGATGAAATCGTTCATGATGCATCCGGCTATCATCGGCGGACGAACCATCTAGGCGGAATCGAAGGCGGGATGTCGACAGGCATGCCGATTCGCGTCCAAATTGCGATGAAGCCGATTCCGACGCTTTATCGTCCACTGCAATCAGTCGATATCGAGACGAAGGAAGCATTCACGGCACAAATCGAGCGAAGTGATGCCTGTGCCGTTCCAGCCGCATCGGTTGTTCTAGAAGCCGTCGTCGCATTTGAGATTGCGGTCGCTATCCTTGAAATGTTCGGGACATCGACACTCGATCGTCTTCAGGCTGCCGTCGCTGCTTATAAAGAGGAGGTTCGGACGTTTTGATCGAATTTGATATCCGGTTGAACACGTCATATCCAGTACTTATCGGAAATGGGGCATTAGCCCGGTTATCGCATCTTTCAGCGCTGAACGGGGCGGACCGCATCTGGGTCATCACGGATGAAACGGTACATCACTTGCAGATGGATCGATTGCAGGATGCGTTAGCGGATGTATCGCCGTCGATCGACGTTCATATCAGCACTGTTGCGCCTGGGGAGCACAGTAAGTCGCTTGCCGTTTATGGCGCTCTACTCGAAGAAGGGGTTCGGTATGGGATGACACGTCATAGCCTGATCCTTGCGTTTGGCGGTGGAATGATTGGTGATTTAGCGGGATTCGTCGCGGCAACTTTTTTGCGCGGCATCACGTTCATTCAAATTCCGACGACACTGTTAGCGCACGATTCAAGTGTTGGTGGAAAGGTTGGTCTTAACCTCTCCCTCGGTAAAAACTTAGTCGGTGCATTTTATCAGCCAAGTGGTGTCGTGTATGATTTAACGCTCCTTCAGACATTACCAGACCGGGAATGGCGAAGTGGCTTCTTTGAGTTAGTCAAGCATGGGTTCCTTGCGCGACCATCATTTGCGGATTCGTTACTCGATATTTCGCTGGATGCTGTCAAAGGACTCGATTTGGAAGACTGGCTCGCACGGGGGATTAATGTGAAACGGGATATCGTCGAACAAGATGAGACGGAGCAAGGGATGCGTGCCTTTTTGAATTATGGACATACGTTCGGTCATGCCGTTGAATATGCGAGTCCTGGTCTTGCGCATGGCGAGGCAGTAGGGATCGGACTCGTCTTCGTCAAGTTCTTGGAAGGAAATGACGGACAGGCGAAACAGCTCGGGCAATTGCTCCACCGTCTTGGAACGGAATTACCGGATCGACAATCGTTTAAGACATACCTTGAACTGATGCGTCGCGACAAGAAGAACCACCAAGAAATGATTCGATTCGTCCTTGAAAAAGAAGGGCGCTTCATTTTAGAAGCGATCAACGAAGAACGATTGCGCCAAGCATTCAATCAAACAGTGAGGTGTCTAGAATGGGCTTAAGAGGAACAGTACAAGTACCTGGCGATAAATCAATGACGCACCGTGCTTTCCTGTTCGGCGGAATCGCCGAGGGAACGACACATGTCAGAAACGCACTTGAAGGGGCCGATTGTCTTGCTTCACTAGTAGCGATGCAGGCGCTCGGTGCACAAATCGATCGAACATCAGAGGAAATTCGGATCACCGGAACGGATACGTTCCAAGAAGCGACGATCGATTGCGGAAACTCGGGGACGACGATTCGTCTCTTGAGCGGTATCCTAGCAGGCGGTCAAGCGACATATGCGCTCGATGGCGACGCTTCCTTGCGCAGACGTCCGATGAAACGAATCACGGAACCGCTTGCCTTATTCGGAGCGAACATCACAGGTGAGACGGCGCCGCTTCACATCACAGGAACGCCGCTTGTCGGAACGACGTATACGTTGCCAGTCGCAAGTGCACAAGTGAAAAGTGCCGTGTTGCTCGCAGGTCTGCATGCGACGGGTGAGACGACAGTCATCGAGCCAATCCTGTCACGCGACCATACGGAACGGATGTTGCCGCAGTTCGGTGTTGACGTAGCGATCGATGAACGTGAGGATGGTCGGCACATTCGTGTTCAAGGTCCTGTACGCTTACAAGCAACGTCACTCGACATTCCAGGCGATCCATCGTCAGCAGCGTTTTGGTGGACGGCAGCAGCAATCGGGCAGGATAGTCGCATCACGACGACCCACGTCTTGATGAATCCGACACGGATTGGTTTTTTACAGACGTTACGCCAGATGGGTGCAAGTGTCGAAATCAATCATCGCTCAGAAGACGGTGGAGAGGAGACGGCAGATGTGACCGTCGAGACGACATCGTTGCAAGCGACCACGGTCGAAGGTGAACAAATCCCTTCCTTGATCGATGAGATCCCGTTACTTGCATTGCTTGCGACGCAAGCAGAGGGACGAACGATCATTCGCGATGCGGAAGAGCTCCGTGTCAAGGAGACGGACCGGATCGAGACGGTCGTGACGGCGTTACGGCGTCTCGGGGCGAATATCGAGGCGACGGATGACGGTATGATTATCGAAGGACCGACACCTTTGCAAGCAGCGGAAGTTGACAGTGCAGGTGATCACCGACTCGCGATGATGTTGACGATCGCGGCGACAATCAACCCGGAAATTATAGTGCATGGACGCGAAGTAGTTGAAGTCAGCTACCCAACGTTCTATGATGATTTAAAGAAACTTCAATCCGACCGATCTGAGTAAGAAATAGGCGGATGACAGAAAGTGGGGCGTTTGTCTTGAATGAACAAGTATTGAATGGCATCATCGAAGAACTAGAACACGGCCATACCTCGGAAGCCTTAGCGACACTAGAACAACTCGAAAAGACAGGGACGGATGAGGATCGCCTCGCGGTTGCCGATCTCTATATCGAACTTGGATTATCAGACCGAGCAGTTAATCTATTGGCACCGCTTTACGTCGAATACGCAGGTAACGCCGGAGTCGCCTTGTTACTGGCAGAATGTTATATCGATTTGGACCGGGAAGAGGAAGCGATTTCTGTCCTTGAGCAGGTCGACACAACGGACATGGAATATGGTCCCCGTTCTCTCGTATTACTCGCTGACCTCTATCAGTCACAAGGTCTTGACGAAGTGGCATTAGCGAAGCTGAAGGAAGCACGTAATCTCGCTCCTGAAGAACCATTACTGGCATACGGATTAGCCGAGCTCTACATGACGCTCGGTGCGTTTGATCAAGCGGTACCACTATTCGCTGAAATCGCAGAGCGTCCAGAGTTACGTGCTGAATTGCCGCTCGATGCCCTGTACGCGGAATCACTCGCGATGACAGGACAATTTGAGGATGCGATTCCACTGTATGAACGTGCTGTCGCAGAACGTTCCGACTTGCATACGCTGTTTGGTCTTGCGATGACGGCTCACCGTGTCGGTCAACACCAAAAAGCAGTCGAGACATTCCAACAATTGATTGCGCAGGATCCGGATTATACATCAGCGTATGTACCGTACGCGGAAAGCCAAGCCGAACTTGGGCTGACGAAAGAAGCACTGAACGTCATCAAGCAAGGGATGGAGCGCGATGATTATAATGACGAGTTACGGACGATGGAAGCCTTATTCCTTCTCAAACTCGGCGATCGCGCAGGAAGTGTTCAAGCGTTACGTGAAGCACTCGCTTTAAACCCGGAATCAATCGTCGCAGCGGAACGTTTGCTGTCGTTACTTGCTGAAGACGAGGATCATGAAGCAATGATTGAGACGATCTCAGCCATTGAAGAACATGTCACGGCTCCAATTCTGACATGGTACCGGG
This sequence comes from Exiguobacterium sp. FSL W8-0210, assembly GCF_038006045.1. Lineage (NCBI taxonomy): Bacteria > Bacillati > Bacillota > Bacilli > Caryophanales > Exiguobacterium > Exiguobacterium sp. FSL W8-0210. The sequence goes on along the minus strand of NZ_JBBOUK010000001.1, from coordinate 1,833,596 downwards.
CGCGCGCTTTATATGCGTTAGAGGAATACACGCAAGCGATGGAGAACTATGCGATAGTCGAAGGCGCATTCACGGAAGACGCGCTTTTCTTGAAAGAGTATGGTTTTGCACTCGTCGAGGAAGGACGGCGTGAAGAGGGACAACGTCTCTTACGACGCGCTGCACAGTTGACACCAGAGGATAACGAACTCGTCGACTATGTTGAACGAATGGATGGATGACTTCACGGGAGAAGGGAGTAGGATTGAGATGATAGAGAGAAAGCAGCGATTCTTACGCCGCATCTTGACCTATTACACGTTAAAGCGACGGGAATCAAAATGGATCATCGATTACTGGTTGCGTAACGAGGCAAAACTCGAGCAGGTACACTTCGTTCAAAATGCGACTTTCGCTCCGAAAGCCATTATCATGACGACATATGGATTCGATGCGGAACCGTTTCTTTTTAAAAAAGGGGACGTCACGACGCTAGATCCAGAAAAAGCGTATCATGACATTCGTTTGACATCGGAAGATATATACATCGAGCTAAACTTCCAAGGCATGATGATGGACGATGAATACTTGTCTTTACTGGAAGAAAATCCATTTCGTCCGGAAGTCGCTGTTGAACCGCGTTTAGCAGATGAAGCGACTCATTTCATCGCTGTCACGGTCAATCGACAAGAAGAAGAACGGTTGGTCCGATTGATCGATGAAGCACTTGATGCACGCGATCAACATCGATTCCACTCCCTTTCCGAACAGTTACGTCTCGTTCGAAATCAACTCCCTTAATCAAAGAACTCTATTGCTTATAACAGGCGATAGAGTCTTTTTCGTATGTGAAGATTTGTGCAAAATATGAAGAAAAATAGGGTGGAATTTCATAAAACGTTCACATTAAGAGAGCAGGAGGAAATGTGGATATGATACATTAAATGTGACGAATTGTAAGTAAGAAAGAAAGGGGGAAATGACTTGCGTTTCAAACCATCCGACGTACAGCGGACACGAAGCGAGCAAGCGTATATCGACACGCTAATCGTGCCTTTGCTTCCGATCGGTTTCGATGAGGCGATGCATGCTTATGCGGAATGCGCAGACATGACATTGACGGTGGCGTCCGAAGTCGAACGCCAGCTATCTGGACGGGCGTTGCTCTTACCTGCCATGACCTACATCGATGTACCGTCGATCGAACAGTTGGAAGGATGGCGTCAAGCGGCTGCTTCCGGGCAATTCCGTTTCATCACCTTCATCACCGCTGATTTAAGGTGGAAGGAGACTGCCGCAGAAGAGATTATCTACGTGCCACGTCTAGCTCTTGAGACGATGAGTCGTGACCAACAAGGTCAGATGGTCGGGAATTTTGTTGGACAAGTTCTCGAACAGTTAGGAAACCGTTGGACCGCGCTATGAAGCGGTTGACGCAATGATTTTATTAAGATACTATTACCATGTGAGAAATTTGTGTGAAGTACTGTCGTCTTGGGGCACAGCGTACATCACAAGGGGGGATCGAGATGGCTCAAAACGGGTCTAACGTAACACGTCGTCAATTCTTGACGTATACATTGACAGGCGTCGGCGGTTTCATGGCTGCGACAATGGTCATGCCGATGGTCAACTTCGCAGTTGATCCAGTCCTGAAGAAATCAGGAGCAGGCGATAAAGTAAAAGTAATGAAGTTGTCGGATATCACGACAGAACCAAAACGGGTCGACTTCAAGAAACAAACGCAAGATGCGTGGTATGAGTTCGAAGAAACGTTGTCGGCTTGGGTGTTCAAAGATGATAAGGGAGAAATTTTGGCCCTTTCACCGATTTGTAAACACTTAGGTTGCCAAGTCAGCTTCGGCGCAGATCCAACGCACCCGGAGCAATTCTATTGCCCATGTCACTTCGGACGGTATACGAAGGATGGCACGAATGTACCTGGTACGCCTCCAACGAAACCACTCGATGAGTATGAAATGCAACAGAAAGATGGTTACCTCTACCTTGGTAAACCAGTCGAAAGAGGTGCGTAAGCGATGATGCAAAAAATCTATGATTGGATTGATGAGCGCGTTGATATTACGCCGCTCTGGCGAGACATCGCCGATCATGAAGTACCGGAGCACGTCAACCCGGCACATAACTTTTCAGCTTTCGTTTATTGTTTTGGCGGATTGACGTTCTTTACGATCGTCATCCAGATTCTTTCGGGGATGTTCTTGACGATGTATTATGTACCGGACATCATCAACGCACACGCGTCCGTCTACTATCTACAAAACGAAGTCGCACACGGACAAATCGTTCGTGGTATGCACCACTGGGGTGCGTCTGTCGTTATCGTAATGTTGTTCCTACATACATTACGTGTCTTCTTCACTGGTTCATACAAAAAACCACGTGAATTGAACTGGGTCGTCGGAGTTCTCTTGTTCTTCGTCGTCTTAGCTCTCGGTCTGACAGGATACCTATTGCCTTGGGACATGAAAGCGTTGTTCGCGACAAAAGTTACGATTCAGATTGCTGAAAGTATCCCGGTCATCGGTGGTATCGCGAAGACCCTCCTTGCGGGTGGAGAAATCGTCGGCGCAAGTACAATCGCTCGATTCTTTGCGATTCACGTCTTCTTCCTTCCTGCAGCATTGTTCGTCTTGCTCGGGGCCCACTTCTTGATGATCCGTAAACAAGGGATCTCTGGACCACTTTAAACCGACTATCATCTAGACAACAAAAAAGGGGGAGAACACGATGCATCGTGGTAAAGGAATGAAATTCGTCACCGATTCACGGGTGTCGATCAATAACCGGATGCCGAACAAGTCAAAAGACTATTCGGAATATCCAGGTCGAACGGAAGCGTTCTGGCCGAACTTCTTACTTCGCGAATGGATGGTTGGAGCGGTCTTCTTGATCGGCTTCATGACTCTGACAATCGTAGAAGCAGCACCACTTCAAAACATTGCCGATCCGACGAATACGTCGTACATTCCACTTCCGGACTGGTACTTCCTATTCCTCTATCAGCTCTTGAAATACCAATTCGCTGCAGGTCCATACATCTTGATGGGAACAGTCATCCTTCCAGGTCTTGCGTTCACAGCACTTCTCGTCGCGCCATGGCTCGACCAAGGTCTTGAACGCCGTCCTGCGAAACGGCCAGTCGCCGTCAGCATGATGCTCCTCGCAGTCGTCTCGATCGTCTTCTTGACATGGGAATCTGTTCAAACGACACACTGGGATACCATCCACAAGCAAGGTGAGTTGACGATGAACGAAGGACCAAAAATTGATACATCGGCAAAAGGATACGAAATTTATTCGAACCAGTCATGTGTCAACTGTCATGGTAAGAACCTCGAAGGTGGAGCAGCAGCTCCAGCGCTCGTCGGAACGAAAAAGACTGAAAAAGAGATTTATGATATCGCAGTCAAAGGTGTCGGTTCGATGCCGGCTGGTCAGTTCAAAGGCTCAGATGCCGATCATAAAGAACTTGCGAAATTCATCGCTTCATACGGTGAAGGCGGCGAAAACAATAAATAAGCCAAAAGCCGGGGGAGCAATCCTCCGGCTTTTGTCGATGATGAGGTGAAACGATTGCAAGGAATATTTACTTTACTCCGTCATAAAGCCGTGCTTTGGATCGTCGGATTGATCAACTTAGCAGGCACCTTATACGGCTACTACTGGTATGAACCACAACTCGCGACATCGAAGTGGTACTTCTATCCGTTCATTCCGGATAGCCCAACCGCATCGCTGTTCTTTACGATCATCGTTTTTCTATGGATTTTCGGACGACGTTCCCGCTTGTTTGAAGCGCTCGCATTCGTGACATTGATCAAATATGGTGTCTGGGCGGTCGTCATGAATGCCTTGATGTTGAACGAACTCGGCACATCAAACGCCTACTTAACAACGATGGCACTGATGCTGATGGTGTCGCACGGAGCGATGGCGTTTCAGGCGTTGTTATTCAGTCCTTTGATGACATTTCGCGTCAAGGAGCTTGTTCTCGTCGCCATCTGGGTCATTCACAACGATGTCGTCGATTATGTCCTCGGACAATGGCCGCGTTACCCAGCGCTTGCGGAGCATATCCAGTGGATCGGCTACGGCTCCTTCTGGTTGACTGGATTATGTCTTTTGATAGGATATCTGTTTGTCGCACGCGATTCAATTGACAATGAGGTCGCTTGAACATAAAATAGACCTATAAACAAAAAAGAAAGGAACGATGTCTCGTGGCAAACTATTTGATTTATCTCGCGATCATCATGATCGTCCCGATTTGGGCTCAGATGCGGGTGCGGAGCACCTATAAAAAATATCAAGATGTTCCGATTCAGAGTGGGGTGACAGGAGCACAGGTCGCAGACTTCATCATGAAGCAGAACGGCATCACGAACGTCCGTCTCGAGCCGATCGGTGGAACGATGTCCGACCATTATGACCCGACGAACAAAGTCGTTCGTTTGTCGGAAGACGTCTATTATGGTTCGACGGTCTCAGCCGTTTCGATTGCGGCACACGAAATCGGTCACGTCATTCAAGATGCGACGGATTACAATATGATGCGTGTCCGTCACCGGATTGCACCTGTCGCGTCGATTACGTCGAACTTATCGTTCCCACTGTTGTTGATTGGTCTATTCGCTGGGTTCACTGGTCTTGCGATGCTTGGTGTCGTCTTGATGCTCGGTGCCGTCGTCTTCCAACTCGTCACGTTACCGGTCGAGTTTGATGCCTCGAATCGAGCGATGGCGCAGTTGACGGAGCATGGCATCATCGACGCTGAAGAAGAACGTGGTTCACGTCGTGTCTTAAACGCAGCGGCTTGGACGTACGTCGCAGCAACACTTGTCGCCGTCGCCGAGTTTCTTCGTCTCGCACTGCTCGTCTTCAACCCGTCAAGTGATGACTAAAATGAAAAACACGGATTGCTCGTTTGAGCGATCCGTGTTTTTTTACGTTTCTTTGATTGGGACTCGATTTTCGTCGAACGTGAATCCTTCTCCCGTTACTTCATAGACATCATGCAACGTGATGAAGGCGTGCTGGTCGACACTTTTAACGAGCGTCTTCAAGCGATTGATTTCATTGCGAGCGACGACGACGTACAATACTTCGAGATCCCGTCCAGAGTAACCGCCTTTTGCGATTAGACGGGTCGTGCCACGATTCATCGTCGCATGAATACCGTCGGCAATCTCCGTCCGGTGATCACTGATGATCATCGCTGCTTTACCGGCATACGTGCCCTCTTGCATCCAATCGATGACGCGGGCACCGACGTAGACGGCAAGTAACGTATACATCGCTTGCTTGTAGTCGAGATACGTCAAGGATGCGACGATGACGAAGAAATCGAAGATCAAGAATGTTCGACCGATCGACCAACCGAAGTAGCGTTTCGTCAAACGCGCGATGATATCGACACCACCAGTCGTACCACCATTGTTGAAGATGATACCAAGACCAACGCCGATGAATACACCGGCAAAGAGCGCAGCAAGCACCATATCGTCACGCAGGTCGATGACGAGTGGTGAATATTTGGCAATCAATCCATACCAGAAGGAAAAACTGAATGTACCGATCAACGTGTAGACGAAGGTCGTCCGACCAAGAATTTTATAACTGACGAAAAAAAGTGGGACATTCAATACTAAGTTCGTGATCGATGGTGATAATCCGAACAGACCTTTTAGAATCAGCGTGATTCCGGTGAAACCGCCTTCTGCTAACTCATTTTGAACGTTAAAATGATAAATACCAAAAGCAAAGATGAACGATCCGACTAAAATCCAGAGGATGTTCTGGATCCGAATCGGGAATTGGAATGGAGGTGCCATTTCCGTATGCTCCTTTCAAATCAAGACTCTTTCTCTAGGGTAACGGCACGGTCGGAAAAAGACTAGCTTTTCCTATGAAAATCATTCGAAAAGTGATCAGTATGGTCATTCCGATTGATATTGCTTAGAATAGAGACGAATAGAAGACATAAAGAGAGTGTGGTTTTATCATGAAAAAAGCAATTGGGATTCTTTGTTATCCATCCGTCGGCGGGAGTGGGGTCGTCGCGACGGAGCTCGGTATGAAACTTGCGGACCGTGGACATGACGTCCACTTCATTACGTCGAGCATGCCGTTTCGCCTGACGGAATATCGACCAAACATCACGGTCCACTTGGTTGAAGTCAACCAGTATTCCGTTTTTAAATATCCACCATACGACATTACGTTAGCATCAAAAGTCGCAGAAATCATTGATTTATTCGATCTTGATGTCATCCATGCCCATTACGCCGTTCCGCACGCGGTCTGTGCAGATCTCGGACGAAACATGGCTAAGAAAAAAGGCGTCGCCGTCGTGACGACGTTACACGGAACGGACATCACCGTCATCGGGCAAGATTTAGAGATGCAACCGGCTATTCGATACGGCATCGAACGATCAGACGCGGTCACGGCCGTCTCCGAGAGTCTAGCACTTGAGACGAATGCGACGCTCAATGCACACTACGACATCGATGTCATTGCGAACTCGATTGACGAGAGTGTCTATTATCCGATGCGGGATGAACGCTTGAAGCGGCATTACGGCATCGAAGCGGACGAAGTCGTCGTCATTCATATCTCGAACTTCCGACCGGTCAAACGAATCGATGATACGCTTGCGGCGTTCGCCATTGCAGCGAAAGACCGGAAGATGCGTCTGTTGCTCGTCGGGGATGGTCCAGAGATGGGACAAACGAGACGTCGCGCAAAGGAACTCGGCATTTACGACAAAGTGATCTTTGCCGGTAAACAGGAACACGTCGCGCAATTGCTCGCCATTAGTGATATTCATGTCCTGTTGTCAGAAAAAGAAGCGTTCGGGCTCGTCGTCCTTGAGGCGATGGCAATTGGGGTCCCGAGTGTCGTCTCGACAGCAGGTGGCTTACCGGAAGTCATACAGGACGGCGTCACCGGATATATCGTTCCGACTTACGACGTTAAGGTCGCTGCGGCGCGCATCGGTGAACTTGCGGATGATCCGTTGTTACGAGAACGGATGGCAGAAGAGGGTATTCGCGATACTCGTCGTCGTTTTGATTCGAATGAGATCGTCCGTCGTTATGAACAAGTCTATGAACGGGTGTGTGCGCGTCATGAACTTGCTTGAAGGGGCGCATCATATCATTCAGACGATCGAACAAGCGGGTGGTGAGGCTTATATCGTTGGTGGTGCCGTTCGCGACATGTTACTCGACCGGACACCAGGAGACTATGATTTAGCGAGTTCGATGTTACCGGAACAGATCATCGACTTATTCCCTGTCGTCATTCCGACTGGGCTCGAGCATGGAACCGTAACGGTCGTTCTCAACCACATACCGTACGAGATCACGACGTTCCGCTCGGAAGCAACCTATAGCGATCGTAGGCGACCGGATGCGGTGACGCTTGGCGTTAGTTTGGAAGAGGATTTGACCCGGCGTGATTTTACGATCAACGCGATGGCACTCAGACCATCCGGACGTGTGGATTTGTTCGGCGGAGCGCGCGACATCGAAGAGCGAATTATCCGGACGGTCGGCGAACCAGCTGAACGTTTTAATGAAGATGCGCTTCGGATGATGCGGGCGTTCCGCTTCATGAGCCAACTGGATTTCTCGCTTGACGAGGCAACTGAACGAGCAATCGTTAAACTCGCTCCGCATCTAGAGGCCGTTGCGATTGAGCGGATCGCAATCGAGTTCGAGAAACTCTTACTTGGTCCTGGAAAACAGCAGGCGTTACAGGCGATGCTCCGGACAGGAATCGAACGCTACCTCCCCGGTATGACTTCAGAAATCGTCAAAGGACTAGCGCAGCAGTCGTTTCAGGGTGTCTCAAAAGATGCCGTCTGGACACTCGTACTCGATGCCGGTCTTGCGAAAGATCAATTGACGCGCTGGAAACGATCGAAACATCAAGTGCAGCTCGCTGTGCGTTTAACACCTCTGTTACACCGACCGTTACAAGACTGGGATCGTTATCAGTTGTCGGACGAGGAACTGATGATCCTTCAGGAAATGACCGGAACGGATTATCCAGAGCGATCAGACTTACCGATTCGCAGTCGTAAAGAGCTCTCTGTCGACGGAAAAGACATGATTGGCCTCGGTCTTCAAAAACAACAGATCAAGGAAGCACTTTTGCATTTGGAATACAGTGTCGTCACGCGTGCTTGCCCAAACGACCGCGTGACATTACTGAAGGAGGTAGAGCGATGGCGCACTCAGTCCGAGAACAAATCTTGATCGCACTTCGTCAGCGGACGTGGTACTCCGGACAGGAATTAGCAGAGACATTAAATATTTCACGTACCGCCATTTGGAAACATATGCAAACCTTAAAGGAAGAAGGATACCAGATCATCTCGAATAAAAAACTAGGCTATCAATTAGTCGATGAAGGCGATTTGCTGACGCCGATTGCCATTGAACAATGGTTAACGACAGCGCGTCTTGGTCGCCACATCCTTCATTTCGAAGAACTGGACACGACGCAGCGGATTGCACATGAGCAAGCGCAACAGCAAGCGCAGGAAGGAACACTCGTCGTATGCGATCACCAGACGAATGGACGCGGACAGCTAGGGAGGACGTGGCATGAAGCGAAAAATGAAGGCATCGCAATGAGTCTACTCGTCCGACCGGATGTACCGATGCACCAAGCAGGTCAATTAACGCTCGTAGCAGGTATTGCACTTGCCCAGTCTCTCCAAACATTCAATGTTCCGGTTACGATTAAATGGCCGAACGATATCTTGATCAACGGTCGTAAGGTGGCAGGCATTTTGACGGAAATGCAGACCGAGGCGGACCGAATCAGTTCAGTCATCATTGGCATCGGGATCAATGTGCATCACGAGCAGTTTCCGGAAGGGATCAAAGATCGTGCTACCTCGCTCGTCCGAGAATCAGGAAGAACTTTCCGACGTGCGGAGGTCGTCGCGACTTTTTTGAATCGATTTGAACGACTATACACACAGTGGCTCGAGCTAGGGTTCGGATCTTTCGTCTCCGAGTGGGAAACACTCGCAGATCGCTTACATGAACGAGTGACGTTACGGACACGTCAGATGACCGCTTCCGGAACATTGCTTGGTATTGACGAGACGGGCACGATTCGGATTGAGACGGAAACGGGGGAGACCCGTTTCCATTCGGCAGAGCTGATTTACTGGGAAAAAGAATGAGGGTTTGAATCAGACGGTTTGCAGAGAGCTTTTCCCGTCATGTATAATAAAGCCACGGATGGTATCCGCTTGCCGGAACCATACCGAATTGACAGGTGCCAGTTTTAGCTGTTTCAACTGCCTTGATCTTAACGGACAGGGACAGAAGGACGATATTCAATTATTCCGCCTTCTTTTCCGCATGCATTTATTTTGGAGAAGAAGGCGTTTTCCTTTTGTCCTCCCTACACACGTAAGGAGAGAACACGATGCACACAATGAGTCCATTACTCAAAAAACAACAAGCTGGAGAGAAGCTCGTCATGTTGACGGCGTATGATTATCCTTCAGCAAAACTATCAGAGGCAGCAGGAGTTGATATGTTGCTCGTCGGCGATTCCCTCGGGAACGTCATCCTCGGCTATGACTCAACGATTGCTGTCACGGTCGACGACATGGTTCATCATGCGCGCGCGGTACGCCGCGGCGCACCACAGACGTTCATGATCGTCGATATGCCGTTCGCAAGCTATCACGGTTCATTTGATCGCACGCTTGAATCAGCAGCGCGTATCTTCCAAGAATCGCAGGCAGATGCCTTGAAACTGGAAGGGGCAGGGGAGATCTTAAAAACGATTCGTCGTTTGACGGACGCTGGGATGCCTTGTGTCGCGCATCTCGGATTAACACCACAATCCGTCGGTGTCCTTGAAGGATTTAAAGTCCAGGGGAAATCACTAGAAGCAGCCGAACAACTGATTGCAGACAGTTTGGAAGCAGAGCGTGCCGGAGCGAAGATGCTCGTCCTCGAATGTGTACCGCATCCGCTCGCGAAACGCATTCAAGAGCTCCTCTCGATTCCGGTCATCGGCATCGGTGCTGGCGCAGACGTCGCCGGTCAAGTACTTGTTTATCATGACATCTTGACGTATGGTGTCGGTCGTTTACCGAAGTTCGTTAAAGCGTACACGGACTGGAATACTTCAGGAACGGAAGCAATCGCTGCTTACGTCAAAGACGTCAAAGCCGGTGCTTTCCCTGAACTAGCACACTCGTTCCAGATGGACGAAGAACTGATTGGTGCGCTTTATGGAGGGACCAAAGAATGAAAATCATCCAGGACGTCCAGACGTTACGCGAACGTTTAGCGGGAGCCGGTTCAATCGGTTTTGTACCGACGATGGGATTCTTGCATGAAGGGCATGCCTCTTTGCTCAAACAAGCACGACAAGAGAACGATGTCGTCGTCTTGAGTATTTTCGTCAACCCGACACAATTCGGACCAAACGAAGATTTGGATCGTTATCCACGAGACGCGGAACGCGATCAGAAGATCGCGGAGGCAGAAGGGGTCGATTATCTGTTCTATCCGACGAACGAGACGATGTATCCGCTGGATATGGCCCGTGTTACGGTCCGCTCCGGTGATGATGTCTTATGCGGCGCATCACGACCAGGACATTTTGATGGTGTGTTGACGGTCGTCAGCAAACTATTGAACGTCGTCCGTCCAACCCGTGCATATTTCGGTTTAAAGGATGCACAACAGCTCGCATTGATTGAAGCGTATGTCGCTGATTATTTTGTTCCGGTTGAGATCGTCCGTTGTCCGATCATTCGCGAAGCGGATGGTCTAGCGAAATCGTCACGCAATGTCTATCTATCGGAAACAGAGCGGACGCAAGCACCGGGCATCCAGCAGGCGTTGCAACAAGCGAAACAAGCACTCGATCAAGGGGTGCCTGTTGAAACGGTTCTCGATCGGACGCGCGAAGCACTTCAATTCGAAGGGACGACGATCGATTACGTCGAAGCCATCGACTATCCCTCACTAAGACCCGTTACGGAACAAACGACGACGATTCTCTTAGCTGTCGCCGTGCAGTTTGCATCGGCACGCTTGATCGATAATTTACTATATACGAGAGGAGCATGACGATGTTACGCACATTCATGCACGCTAAACTACACAAAGCTCGGGTCACCGAGGCAAACTTACACTATGTTGGTTCGATTACGATCGATGAAGATTTACTCGATGCTGTCGGGATTCTTGAAAATGAAAAAGTCCAAGTGACGAACAATCAGAACGGTGCACGGATTGAAACGTATGCGATTAAAGGTGCTCGTGGTTCAGGTGTCATCTGTTTGAACGGTGCGGCAGCTCGCCATTTCCAAGTCGGAGATGAGGTCATCATCATGGCGTACGCGCAACTATCCACGGAAGAAATCGCGACACATGTTCCAAAAGTGGCTGTTCTAAATGAACAGAACGACATCAAACAAATGTTGTCTCAAGAAATCGCCCACACGATCTTATGAAATTTTAGAGACCCGATCATGTCAGCGGGTCTCTTTTTTTGTTAAGATGAAGAATGAAATGCCATCCGGTCATGGAGAGGATGGATAAAAGGTGGAGGATCAGTGTTGAAGAAAAAGTACGTCGTAGTCGACCTGGAAACGACAGGTCATTCCATAAAGGCTGGCGATGAGATGATTGAGATCGGCATGGCGGTCATTGAAGATGGACAGTTGACAGAACAATTGTCTGCCTTCGTGCGTCCGACCCAACCGATTCCTCCGTTCATTTCCCAGTTGACGGGCATCACGGATGAGGATGTCAAAGAGGCCGAGACATTCGATGTCATTGCACCACGTGTCTTATCATTGCTCGATGGTGGTGTCTTCGTCGCACATAATGTGCAGTTCGATTTAAACTTCTTAAACGATGCGTTAGAAGAGGAAGGATACTTGCCGTACACAGGTCCTGTCATCGATACGGTCGAACTCGCACGAATCTTACTTCCGACAGCAGAAAGCCACGCGCTGTCGCATCTGTCAGAGTCATTACAACTTGCCCATCAAGAGGCGCACCGGGCAGGGAGTGACGCTTCGGCGACGGCTGAATTGTTGCTTGAACTACTCAAACGACTACATACGTTGCCGCTTGAGACATTGAAGCACTTAAGACGTTTATCACCACGCCTGTTCAGTGCCATCGAAGAGGAAATCGACCATGCGATTCGTTTAGTCGGCATCGAGGAGGATTCACAGTTTGATCGTTTCCGTAAAATCGCTTTGAAAAAGCGCCAGACGATGGAGCGGTTGGCACATCCACCCGTTCTTGAACCGTTCGGACCATTCGTTGATGAATTAAATGCCGTGACGTTCCCTCGTCTATTCGAAGGATATGAAGAGCGACGTGGGCAGCTCGAGATGATGCGTCATGTCTATCAATCGCTCGATCAAGAAACGCCGTTACTCGTCGAAGCGGGAACGGGAACCGGAAAATCGCTCGGTTACTTAGTCCCGGCAGCGCATTACGCGCTCGAACATGAAGTACCGATCGTCGTCAGTACGCACACGATTCAATTACAGGAGCAATTGTTCGCGCGTGATTTACCGCTCTTGCGTCAATTGTTCGATGCGCCGGTCCAGATTGCATTGCTTAAAGGACGAAGTAACTATATCGATTTACGGAAGTTCGAATTTTTCTTGAATGATCAAGAGGATGCCTATAACTTCACGCTCGCAAAAGCGATTCTGCTCGTCTGGTTGACGGAGACGGAAACAGGAGATTTAGAAGAAGTCAGCTTACCGGGCGGTGCAGCGCAAGGCAATATCGGCATCAAACAGTTGATCCAGTCTGATAGCCAATCGCAGCTCGGACGGTTTGACCCGTGGTACAGCCGGGATTTCTTCCAACATGCGATTCGTCAAGCAAAGGATGCGACGATCATCGTCACGAACCATGCCTTGTTGTTTAGTGACCTGCAGTTCGAAGCAGGGGTCTTACCGAAAGGAAGTCCGTTGATTCTGGACGAGGCACACCAAATCGAAGAAGTCGCGAGCCATCATTTTGGTCTCGTCTTTGATGGACATACGTTTGATCGTCTGTTCCGACAACTCGGGTATTCGTCCGATAAAAAATTATTACACCGCTTGCTCGATCTGTCGGAAGAATGGGACATCGCCGAGATGGTCGAAGCCCATAGTGAGACGGTCGATGAGGCACTGACGACGTTACTCGAAGAAGCAGACGGTCTATTGATGATCATTCAAGCGTACGGGCTTGAACTGGCTTCCCGCAAAGCACGACGGGAAGGAATGGTCAGCATTCGCTTCAAGCGACTCGACCGTTCGATGCGTGCCGTCCAGGAAAGTGCCAAGCGGGTTGAATTGGTGTTGCGGCGTTTGCGTCAAGCAATCCGGGCGATTCATAAACTGTTCCATGAACACCGGGAGCAGATGAGTTATCGCGAACGTTCACTCGTCGCGGATTTAAAAGCGATCACGTCACAAATCGAAGAAGCGGAGCTCGCCATCTTCGAGACGATGCTTGCTCCGCACGATGACACGGTATCTTGGATCGAGACGTCCGTTAAGAACCGGAAGCTAACACGGGTCTACACACAACCAATCGACATTTCAGAGCGACTGCGTCGCGAGGTCTTTTCGAAACGGACGTGTATCCTGACGTCGGCGACGTTGACTGTCTCGAACAAGTTCCAGTTCATTGAGAACCGTTTAGGGCTCGATGCGTTCGAGACACGTCGTTTCGTCGTTCCGTCACCGTTCGGATATGCCGAAAACGTTCGACTGATGATTCCGACGGACCTTCCGCTTCTACAGGATGTACCATTGCCGGAATTCGCAGAGACGATTGCGGAAGCCATCTTACAAATCGCAGAGGTGACGGAAGGACGGATGCTCGTCTTGTTTACCTCAAATGACTTGCTACGACTGACGCATGAGGCGACGAAGCCGTTGCTGCCAGACCGGTTTACATTACTCTCGCAAGGGGTCACGCAAGGTTCACGGCAACGACTGATGAAACAGTTCAAGCAACTCGATGCCTGTATCTTGTTCGGAACGGCTAGCTTTTGGGAAGGGGTCGATATTCCGGGAGATGATCTCAGTTGTCTCGTCATCGTCCGGCTACCGTTCGCGCCACCGGACCAACCGATCGTCCAGGCACGCTCGGAAAGAATCGAAAAACTCGGGAAATCATCATTTTTCGAATACAGCTTACCGCAAGCGATCATTCGCTTTAAACAAGGCTTTGGACGCTTGATCCGGACGACGAACGACCGAGGTGTCGTCTTCGTACTTGATCGCCGGATTGAGACGACGCGTTATGGAAAACGGTTCGTCACGAGTCTGCCGAAAGTACCTGTTTTATCAAAACCGCTTGATGAACTGACGGCAGAACTAGAATTGTTCTTGAATGATGGCGATTAAGTCTATTCAGATAAACCCTATCGCATTATAATAGATAGAGAAAAATGAGGGAGGACATACAGATGGATTCAAAAATTGAAACACTTGCGACTGTCAAAGTGAACCGCCATGACGATACGTATAAAATCGTCGACTTGTTGAATCGGACACTGAAAACGGAAGATTTAATGTTCGGTCTTGCTCTCGATGAAAAAGACAAGGAGCAGATGGTCTTTACCATCTACCGCACATGAAGTGGAAAATCACGCTTGGTCTGCTAAGTGCACTCATCCTTTTGACTGTACTTGGCACCGCCGTTTATCAGGTGACGATCGCTGAGGCAAAAGACCGGGAACAGAGCGTCGCCGAACAAGCAGAGGCGCGTCTGAAAAAAGAACTCAAACCAACGGACGTCCGGTTCGAATCAGTCTTTAACGGGAAACGTCAATATGTCGTTTTTACGATGAAGCAGAACGAACAGGCGGTACGGGCGTTCGTTCCGAAAAAAGGAACGATTGAGACACGACCAGTTGCTGATGGTATTGCCATCAAGACGGTCATCGCGGATCATCCGGAACTAGGAGACATCGTGTCTGCTAAGTACGGCTTTGAGGATCGTGCCGTCATCGAGATCGTTTCAAAGACGACGACAGGCTATGATTATTCGTATTACACGTATCAAGAAGGTTCTTTCATCAAACGATTACGAATCAAGTAAAGGGAGTGGGCGACATGTTATCGAAACGCGTACGACAATTGACACCATCTACGACGCTAGCCATCACAGCGAAAGCCAAGGCACTACGTGAAGAAGGTCAAGACATCATCGGTTTAGGTGCGGGAGAGCCCGACTTCAATACACCGGAATTCATCATCCAAGCAGCATTCGAGGCAGCAGAAGCGGGCGATACGAAGTATACGCCGTCTGGCGGAACGGTTGCCTTGAAAGATGCAATCATTGAAAAGACACGCCGTGACTTATGGATGCCATACGAACGCTCAGAAGTCATGGTCGCTTCAGGAGCAAAGCATGCACTATCAACATTGTTCCAAGCGATTCTCGATCCAGGCGATGAAGTCATCGTCCCAGCACCATACTGGGTCAGTTATCCAGAGCAAATTAAACTCAGTGACGGCGTACCGGTCATTTTAGAAACGGACGAATCGTCTCGCTTCAAAGTGACACGGGAATTGCTCGAGCAACACATTACCCCAAAAACGAAAGCACTCGTTTTGAACTCACCATCGAATCCGACAGGAATGGTCTATTCGAAAGAAGAGCTCGAGATGGTAGCAGATGTTGCGATCAAGCACGATCTACTCGTCATCAGTGACGAGATTTATGAAAAGTTGCTCTATAACGGTGCGACACATATTTCGATCGCGTCCTTGCCAGAGATGCGCGAACGGACGGTCATCATCAATGGTGTCTCGAAGTCCCATGCGATGACAGGCTGGCGGATCGGGTATGCAATTGGACCGAAGGAGATCATCTCTGCGATGACGAACTTAGCGAGCCATTCGACGTCGAACCCGACATCGATTGCGCAAGCAGCATCGGTTGCTGCGTATGCTGAAGGTGATGCACCGGTCGAAGCGATGCGTGTCATCTTTGAAGAACGACTTGAAAAAATCTATGCACGACTCATCGAGATCGAAGGATTAACGTGTCTGAAGCCAGAAGGGGCATTCTACTTGTTCCCACATGCAAAGCAAGCTGCCGAGATGTGTGGATTCGATAATGTCGATGACTGGTGTACAGCTGTTTTATCTGAAGCGAAGGTCGCCTTGATTCCAGGTTCAGGATTTGGTGCACCGGACTATGTCCGCCTATCTTACGCGACGGATCCGGCACGTGTCCTAGAGGCACTCGACCGGATTGAAGGATTCATCACGGCACATACAGCCGTTTAATAGAGAGAGGATGTTGACTGTTGAAAGCAATGATTCGGGATGTAAACAAATATGTAGGAGAAGAAGTGACGATCGGGTGTTGGTTAGCAAACAAACGCTCAAGCGGTAAAATCGCATTTCTCCAACTTCGGGATGGCTCTGGATTCATGCAAGGTGTCGTCGTCAAAGAAACGGTCGGCGAAGACTTATTCAAACAAGCAAAAGGCTTAACGCAGGAATCATCACTATGGGTGACCGGTGTCATCAAATCAGATGGCGGTCGGACAGCAATCGGTCATGAAATGGAAATTTCAAAAATCGAAGTCATCCATGAAGCGATCGATTATCCGATCACACCGAAAGCACACGGAACGGACTTCTTGATGGATAACCGTCACCTCTGGTTGCGTTCAAAGCGCCAGCATGCGGTCATGGTCGTTCGGAACGAATTGATTCGTGCGACGTACGAATTCTTTAACCAAGAAGGATTCATCAAAGTGGATCCGCCAATCTTGACAGGTAGCGCACCAGAAGGAACAACAGAATTGTTCCACACGAAATATTTCGATGAAGATGCGTACCTTTCACAATCTGGTCAGCTTTACATGGAAGCGGCAGCAATGGCACTTGGAAAGGTCTTCTCGTTCGGTCCAACGTTCCGTGCTGAAAAATCAAAAACACGTCGTCACTTGATCGAATTCTGGATGATGGAGCCTGAGATGGCATTCCACGATCACGAGATGAACCTCGAAGTCCAAGAAAACTATGTTTCACACCTTGTGCAATCAGCACTGAAAAACTGTCGTGCGGAACTTGAGTTGCTTGGACGTGACTTGACGGTCCTTGAAAACATTAAAGCACCGTTCCCGCGCGTCAAGTACACAGAAGCAATCGATATGCTCAAGGAGCAAGGATTCGACGATATCGAATTCGGTGATGACTTTGGTGCACCACACGAGACAGCAATCGCAAACAGCTTCGCACGTCCTGTCTTCATCACGCACTGGCCAAAAGCAATCAAACCGTTCTACATGAAAGAAGATCCGGAAAACCCAGACTTCGTCTTGTGTGATGATTTGATTGCCCCTGAAGGATACGGGGAAATCGTCGGTGGTTCACAACGTGAAGAAGATCATGAAAAACTCCTCGCTGAGATGAAGAAACATGGTCTTGACGAGACAGGTGCTTATAAATGGTATCTCGAAACACGCCAATACGGTTCTGTTCCACACAGTGGCTTCGGTCTTGGTTTAGAGCGGACAGTCGCTTGGATCACAGGTGTCGAGCACGTTCGGGAAACAATTCCGTTCCCACGTTTGCTAAACCGCCTCTATCCATAAGCAGTAAGGAAAAACATCGACCCATCGTCTCGACGGGTCGATTTCTTGTTTAGACTAGAGAATCGAGGAAATACGATGAATCATAATTTAGTGCAATTATTCGAGGAAGGGACGGTCGTCTTACCGAAACGATTGTTCACCGAAGCAAAACGGTTAGGCATCAGTTTTGTCGAGTTCACGTTAATTGGTCAATTGTTTGCTTGCCGGGCAGAGGGCATGGAGATGCCGTCACCGGAAGAGTTAAGTAATCGACTTGGACTATCCGAGACGGAAACGATCGAGACGACACTCGGTTTATTACAAAAAGGATTACTGGCAATGGAGAACGTCAACGGGTCTGAACGTTATTCGCTTGTTCCGCTTTACGAAAAGCTGATGGCACCACCGGAACAGGAAGCACCGAACTTTGATACGATCAATCCGTCCGTCTTCCAACAATTCGAGCGTGAACTCGGGATGATGTCACCGTTTCAGATGGAGCAGATCATTCAGTGGTTGACGATCGAGAACATTTCGGAAGAGCTAGTACTTGCCGCACTTCGAGAAGCGGTCTATCATAATGTCCGCAAAATGACCTATATCAATCAAATTTTACGGACGTGGGAACGTGAAGGGATCAAGACGCTTGAGGATCTCGCAGGGCGGGGAGGTTAAGGAAATGTTACGAAAGGCAGAAATCGATCGGATTGAAGCAACGTTAGAAGAGATGTTTCCAGATGCATTTTGTGAGTTGATTCATCGCAACCCGTTTGAACTGGTCGTAGCGGTCGCACTCAGTGCACAAGCGACCGACGTACTTGTCAATCAAGTGACGCCTGGGTTGTTCGCAGCGTATCCGGATCCTGCGTCGCTTGCTGCGGCACCCGTCGAGGAAATCGAGGACAAAATCAAACGACTTGGATTGTACCGGAATAAAGCCAAAAACATCAAGGCGCTTGCGGCACAACTCCTTGCGCAACACGACGGAGAAGTCCCGACGGAACGCGCCGGGCTCGAAGCCTTACCTGGCGTAGGACGCAAGACGGCGAATGTCGTCTTATCTGTCGCCTTTGATGTACCGGCCTTTGCGGTCGATACACATGTCGAACGTGTCTCGAAACGCCTCGGGATCTGTCGCTGGAAGGATAATGTCACGCAGGTCGAAGCAACACTGATGCGTCGTTTCAAACGGGAGCGTTGGTCAAAGCTCCATCATCAATTCATCTTCTTTGGACGGTATCACTGCAAGGCGCAACGTCCGAACTGTGAAGCGTGCCCGTTACTCGACATGTGTCGAGAGGGGAAAAAGCGGACAAAAGGAATAGCTACACCCTAAAAGGGATAGACTCAAAAAAGAATGACTCGTCACACGCAACTCCTACAGGAAAAGCGCATTTTGCGCTGTTAGAGACAAACAAGACCTGAGGAAAGAGCGTGAAAAGACGAGTCATTCTTTTCTATTAGATAAGGGTGACAGATCATTCTGCCACCCTTATCTTTGTAGAGACTAATTTTTGAGTCATTACCCATTCCAAGGAGTATCGGACCATTCACGACGCTTTTTCGTGATCGGTACTTTTTTGAAGCCCCAGTTTCGGAAATCTTGGTCCGGACTATCGCGTCGAATGTAAATCTTATCTTTGATGGCTTTAAAAATCCGGTTTTCGTCCCCATAATGGACAAACCGTGGTTTTACCTCGATGACACCACGACGGACGCGAGATAAAGGTAAGCAGACCAAGTCGGCAATCTCAAGACCAGATTGGTAGAGGTCGCTGTCTTTTTCAGCAAAGATGAAGCCTTTGATTTTTTGACGACTTTTTTCGACGTCGAGATGGACCGTTCCCGAATTGAAGATATCGAAGAATGCCTTTTGAATGAGCAAGTTTTGATAATCATCACGGCTTTCAAGAACGACACGCGCACTCGTTGCTTCTGTCTCATCAAGGAAGGAATAAAACGACTTCATCAGATGAGCGAAGGCAACAACATATGGATCCTTCGGTGTCGAGAAGAAGTCTTGTAGCTTCTGTTTATCGACTTCGACGCTGACGATCGTACAATCGATATCAACTAAAAATTCCGGCAAGGCGATCCAGAAATGTCGTAACATATCGATCGTGATACCATCTTCTTTACCATACGGATGCTCAGCTTTTAAAATTTCCTTCAGATGAAGGGGAATATGCGGATCTTCAAAAACTTTTGCCTTAAAATCCATCAAACGTTGACGAAGCGGACTTGGTTCACCGGTCTCATCCGAATCGATGGCATATTTATATTCCATCAAGACACCCGTTAAATTGAATTGTGTAT
This sequence comes from Exiguobacterium sp. FSL W8-0210, assembly GCF_038006045.1. NCBI lineage: Bacteria > Bacillati > Bacillota > Bacilli > Caryophanales > Exiguobacterium > Exiguobacterium sp. FSL W8-0210. The sequence continues at coordinate 1,813,661 of NZ_JBBOUK010000001.1, read as the reverse complement.
TACCCTTCGGTGTCCCAGTTTCGTCGACGAACATGATGTATTTCTTCGGGGCAGGGGTTGAATTCTTAGGAAATCCTTTGACGTCAACGCCTTTGACGTTCGATTGTACCCGTTTGTTCAAATGAATCTCCTCCAATTGCACAATAATTACACAGTCTTTTCGAAAGAAATGCTCTTGATGCCACTTTACACGCTAGGCGGCTGAAAAGCCATAGCCTGATAAGTGAAACCGTAGAAACATTTCCTCGTATGATTAGGTGTTCGACTTAAGGAAGATAATTCCTGTTTTTTAATCGTTATTCTTCACCATTCATCAAGCAATCGATATAACGAACGGATTTAATCGTTTCATTGAAGCGTTTCAGACTCGTTTTCGGCTGAAATGCTTGGACGGAAATTTGCTTCAGTTGATCAACGGCGCTTTCGACCATGCTAGGTCGTAAGTAAGGACTATCTTGGGCATTCGTTTGCCACTGTGCAATCAGTTGATCCGCTCGTTCAACGAACGGTACGACGTCTCGATTGAAGTCATATTCGGTTCCGGCACGTCCTTCTTGATAAATACGTTCAATCTCTTGTAATAACGGTTCAATTGTCATTGGTTTTTAACTACTCCTCTCGGCCGATACGGTACAATCACATATCATGGTACAATAAACGCGATAGGAGGGGAATTGTTTTGAATTACCCGAATGGGAAAAAATTTCAAAAGCCACTCGAGTCGCATGGAACCCGAATCAAGAAGGCGCGATCAACCGATTCCACCTTTTCGAATCGAGGGATGACGCTCGAAAAATTATTGAATGAAAGTAATACGTTTTACCTGACTCATAATAGGGCAATCATTCACAAGAAACCCACTCCGTTACAAATCGTCCAAGTTGATTATCCGAAACGGTCGGCAGCGGTCGTCAAGGAAGCCTATTTCAAGCAACCGTCGACGACGGACTATAACGGTGTTTATCGCGGAAAATATATTGATTTCGAAGCGAAGGAGACGACGAATAAAACGTCCTTCCCGATAAAAAATTTTCACCCCCATCAAATCGCACACATGCGTCAATGTGTCGAACATGGAGGAATTTGTTTTGTCATCATTCGTTTCAGTCTGTATAATGTGCAATATGTGCTTTCAGTCGAGCACGTGTTCCCCTGGTGGGATCAACTAGAAAGCGGACGAAAATCAATTCCGCTGACGGTCATTGAACGAGACGGTATCAAAGTCGAGACTGGCGCGTACCCTGCCATCGATTATTTAAAGGCAGTGGACGAACTATATTTCAATTCAGACACTTTTTGATTGAAGGAGAAGGATAGCATATGGAAAGAAGTCGTGTCGCACGTCGTGAAGAGACGAAGTCATCTGAGAAAAAGATGAAACGGACGAAACGTCCCCAAAAGAAAAAGTCAGGTGGAGGTTCCGGTGGGAAAGGTCCACTTTGGAAAAAGTTATTGCTGATCGCTACCGGATTATTCATCGTCATGATGTTGGTCGGAGGCGGATTTGCCGCTTACGCGATTGCTACGGCCCCTGAGCTCGATGAAACAGAACTTCGAGATGCTTTGCCATTGAAAATCTATGCGAGCAATAAGGAAGAGATTACGAAAGGCGGAACGAGTCGAGAATATGTGTCAATCGATGAAGTACCGGAAGTCGTTAAAGACGCATTCATCTCGATTGAGGACCGTCGTTTCTATCAGCACAACGGAATCGATTTCCGTCGTCTGGGCGGAGCCATCATCGCGAACGTGACGGATGGTTTCGGATCGGAAGGAGCGTCGACGATCACACAACAGGTCGTCAAACAATCATTCCTTAGCTTTGATAAGACGATTACGCGGAAAGTCCAAGAACAATGGCTCGCGATCCGGTTAGAGCAGGACTACACAAAAGATCAAATTTTAGAGATGTACTTGAACAAAAACTATTATGGTCAAAACTCGTTTGGGATTCAGACGGCTTCAAAAGCTTACTTCAACAAATCAGTTGATAAGTTGAATTATGCGGAAGCCGCGATGCTCGCAGGACTGCCACAACGTCCGACCGCATACGATCCAATTAAAGGAAGTCCGAAGCTAACGAAATGGCGTCAGACACAAGTTCTTGATGCGATGTTGACGACAGGCGTCATCTCACAAGCGCAACGAGACAAGGCAGTCAAACAACCAATCTCAAAATTAATCAATCCAGCGCCAAAGTCGACGAAGGATGAATCGTACGACAGCGTCATCTTCGATATGGTATCAAAAGAGTTAGAAGATGATTTTGGTTTAGAAGGAAAAGACATCTACGGTCAAGGGTTGAAGATCTATACATCGATCGATAAACCGATGCACGACTATATGAATGAAGCGATCAAGAAAGACCAAATCGTTCAGTTACCGGAATATGCGGAAACAGCTGCGACAGCGGTCAACACGCAAACTGGAGAAATCCTTGCGGTCGTTGATGGTAAAAATCCAGGTAAAGGTACGGCGCGACGAAACTTTGCGAATGAACCGCATCAACCGGGATCTTCCGCAAAACCATTCTTCGCTTACGGACCAGCGATCGAAAATGATAAGTGGTCGACTGCGAAACAATTGACGGATAAACCGACAGAAGTCAACGGCAAAGAGATTGGTAACTATTACGATGGATACCGTGGCACGAATACGATCCGCCACTGGTTAAAAATCTCGGCGAACACACCGGCCATCCAAACGTATCAAGAAATCGGCGGTGATTCAGTCGAGGCGTTCGCTGAAAAATCCGGCTTGAAGATGAAAGAAGATGAGTCGATTTCGCCTGCGTATGCGATCGGTGGGATGAAACACGGTTTCAATACGACGCAGATGGCAGGAGCGTATGCCACACTCGGTAATGGTGGCGATTATATCAAGCCACACGTCATCAAATCGATTGAGTACAGTGATGGATCGAAAATCAAATCACCGATCAAATCGAAAAAGGCAATGGAAGACTATACAGCGTATATGTTGACGGACATGTTGCGTGACGTCTTAAAACCAGGTGGTACGTTCCCGAGTGCTGGATTGTCATTTGATGCAGCCGGTAAGACAGGAACGACGAATGCCTATAAAGATGTCTGGTTCGCAGGATATACGTCGGATGTCTCAATCAGTGTCTGGACAGGAACGACGAAATCCGGAAACAACAATGGAGCCGGGCTGAGCGGTCCGTACAACAGTACGATGGCACAGCAAATCTGGAAAGATTTCATCACGAAGACACGTGATCGTACGCCAGCACCATTTGAACAACCTAGTTCTGTCCTCAGTATCGGAAACGAATTGTACGTGAAAGGGACGAAGGAACCTGTCGTTGAAAAAAAGACAGTACCCGCTCCGACTGGATTACAAGCATCTTACGATGAAGACACAAAGAGCGGTGAACTGACATGGAACTATAATGACGCTGCGCTTCGCGCCAATGGGTATGACGATGTATCGTTTGAAGTGACGATGACAGATGCTGACGGTGAAACATCAACGATTGGTACGAGCACGACGAATCGAATTGCCATCAATGGATTGAAGCCAGGACGGTCAACGTTCCAAGTCGTAGCGAAAGCGTCTGGAGAGGAATCAGGTCCGGTCTCGACGACGGTAACGGTTACCGATCCTGAAGCAGAAGAACCGACGACGGATGAACCAACGACGGATGAACCGGCGACGGATGAACCAACGACGGATGAACCGGCGACGGACGAACCAACGACGGATGAACCGACGACGGACGAACCGACGACGGACGAGCCGACGACGGATGAACCAACGACGGATGAACCGACAACGGACGAACCGACAACGGATGAACCGACGACGGACGAACCAGCAACAGATGCACCAAATTCGAATGATGGAGCAAACGCGCAAAATAATTCGAATGGTTCGACGGAACGAAACAACAATCCGAACAATCCGAATAACAGTGGAGATGACTCTGAAGATTAATAAAGGAGCGTCACTTGTAAAGTAGACAAGACCAAAGACGAGTAGTTCGTTCTTTGGTCTTGCCTCTTTTTTTGTATAATGAGAAGTGGAAGGAAGTGAAGGCATGCAAGCGAAACAAACGCTCGTTGCATTTCTCGAAGAATTGAAACAGGACCGCTCGTTCATGGAGCGGATTACGTATATGAAAACGATGGAAGCGACAGCTGGGCGCTATGTCGATTTTCCAGAACGACTCCCGGAGCGTTTACGACAAGCCCTTCGCACACGTGGGATCACGCAATTGTACCGTCACCAAGGGTTAGCGTTTGAACGTGTACAAGCGGGAGAATCGACGGTCATCGTCACACCGACTGCCTCCGGAAAGACCTATTGTTTTAACTTACCGGTCTTATCGCACCTGCTCGAGCATCCGAACGCGCGGGCATTATATCTCTATCCGACAAAAGCCCTCGCACAGGATCAAAACAGTGAATTACTTGAATTGATCGATCAATTAGAGGCGCCGATCAGATGTTTTACCTATGACGGAGATACGTCACCGACGATTCGAACAAAAGTACGAAAAGCTGGTAATATCGTCATCACGAATCCGGATATGCTACATTCCGGCATCCTACCACACCATACGAAATGGATCGAACTGTTCGAGAACTTGAGGTATATCGTCATCGATGAGCTTCACACCTATCGTGGCGTGTTTGGCAGTCATGTCGCCAATGTCATTCGTCGCCTGCGACGGATTTGTCGGTATTATGGTAGTGATCCCGTCTTCATCATGACGAGTGCGACGATTGCTAATCCGCAGGAACTAGCCGAACGTCTGACGGAAAAAACAGTTGGTTTGATTGATGACAACGGTGCGCCAACAGGACGTAAACATTTTCTCGTCTATCAACCACCCATCGTCAACGCACAACTCGGCATTCGACGTTCAGCGACGCTTGAGACGAAACAACTGGCGATGCGCTTCATCAAGAAAAAGTTCCAAACGATCGTCTTTGCACGGTCACGCGTTCGCGTTGAAGTCTTACTGACGTATCTACGAAGCATTTATCCGCATGAGCTCGGTCCGCGATCCATTGAAGGGTACCGGGGCGGTTATTTGCCGAGTGAGCGACGGGATATCGAACGACGGTTACGTCAAGGAGAGATCACCGGTATCGTCTCGACGAACGCTCTCGAACTTGGTGTCGACATCGGTCAACTGCAAGTCTGTATCATGAATGGTTATCCGGGAACAATTGCTTCGCTCTGGCAACAAGCAGGACGAGCGGGGCGCCGCCAAGATGATGCGTTAATCATTCTTGTCGCTTCTTCCGGTATGCTCGATCAATACGTCGCAGAACGACCAGAGTTGTTCTTGAATCAATCCCCGGAAGCAGCCCGACTCGATCCAGATAATTTGATCATTGCTGTCGATCACGTCAAATGTGCAGCGTTTGAACTGCCTTTTACGAAAGGAGAATCATTTGGAACGCTCGAGACGGAAGATATCCTCGAATACTTAGTCGAAGAGCGTGTCCTGCACGAACGTGGCGATCGATTTTATTGGATGAACGATGCGTTTCCGGCTCATGGAATATCGCTTCGGTCGAGTGATCAAGAGAACGTCATCATCGTCGATCAGACCGAGGTACCGAATCGAGTCATCGGTGAAATGGATACGTTTAGTGCGATGACATTGTTACATGACGAGGCCATTTATCTTCACGGAGCTGATCAATACCAAGTTGAGCATTTGGATTTCGAAGAGAAAAAAGCGTTCGTACGTGCCGTGGACGTTGATTATTATACGGATGCTAATTTTTCAGTCGACCTTTCCGTGCTCGAAGAAGATGAACAGTATGCAGAGGGAGAATATAGTGTTGCTCGTGGCGATGTTAGCGTCCGCGGAATGGCGACGATGTTTAAGAAGATTAAGTTCGGTACGCATGAGAACATCGGGTCTGGTCCGATTCACTTACCGGAACGAGAAATTCATACAACAGGTGTCTGGTTCACGTTACCCGATCACGCACGCTCTTCGACAGAGCTCGAACAAGTGTTAGAAGGGGTCGCGAATAGTCTCAGACGTGTCGCACCGCTTTATTTGATGTGTGATGCCAGTGATGTCTTCGTCGTGCCGCAAGTCAAGGCGACACACACGAAACAGCCGACTGTTTATCTATATGATCGTTACCCTGGAGGTGTCGGTCTCGCGGAGTCGATTTATAAGCAACGCGCTGTCATGTTGCGTGCCGCCCGTGATTCGATCGTTACATGCCCGTGTCAGGATGGTTGTCCTGCTTGTATCGGTATGGTTGGTGTAGCAGACGAGAAAGAACGAACGATTCAGTTGTTAGCAGAAATGGAGAAGGAACTATCATGAAAAATCGTCTTAGACGTATGCTGAAATCTACATCAGACGCCGCACCGGAGGATCAAGTGTCTTCCGCTCCTGAAGTGGAGACGCTGAAGACACCAATCGGGTGGACTGACGAACAGCAAGCCTGGATTGATCGTGGGGCCGATATCTTGACGTTCGAAGAAGAGTGGATTGTCAGGATCGACAAGCGATATGCATTAACAGATCGACATGGAGACCGAAGCTTTGCTGAAGTGTATGAGTCCTTACAATTGCCGCATCCGCCGCTTTCGTTAGATGTCCCGCTCGAGCAGGTCATTTTCTTTGATACAGAGACCACAGGATTACGAGGAACCGGAACGACGATCTTTTTACTCGGATTCGCGCGCTTTGAGCAGGGCGGATTGCTGATGCGACAATATTTCTTACCACATCCGCACTTTGAAGCTGCCTTTTACCATCACTTCCTGCACGATATCGGAGATGATGTCCGCTTTGTGACCTATAACGGGAAAAGTTTTGATTGGCCGCAAATCAAGACACGTCATGTCTTCGTTCGGGAACGTGTTCCGCGTTTGCCGAAAGTCGGTCATCTCGATTTACTTCATGTCGCGCGACGAATCTTTAAAGGAATGTATGATTCCTATCGATTGACAGCGATGGAAGAGCGAATCGGATTTGAACGGGAAGGGGATTTACCTGGATTTTTGGCACCGATGCATTACTTTCAGTACGTCGAACACCAGCATCCGGATATCATGACAGGGGTCTTGCAACATCATCTGGATGATTGTCTGACGCTTGTCGGACTCTATGATGCGTGCAACCGACTCGTCACACATCGAGCAGAGGCGCCTTCCCCGATTCAAGAAAACATCGCAATTTGGCTGGCAGATCTCGGAATTCATGAAGGATCACACGCTCATTTTCAACAAGTCAAAGAACTATCAGCAGAAGGATGGTTGCGCCAAGGATATTTGCATAAAAAAATGAAGAACCATGAACAAGCTCGAGAGTGTTTCTTGAAGAGCGACAGTTATTTAGGGTATGTCGAACTTGCGAAGTGGGCAGAGCACATTGCAAAAGATCCAGTGCTTGCTTATGATTATACGGAACGAGCACGACAACACGTCGAGCGACATCATTGGTTGATTACTAAAAAAGAACGAATCTTGGCAGAGCTAGATCATCGAGGACGTCGGTTAAAAAGGAAGTGTGACGCGTGAAAGTTATCGCCATCACAGGTTACAAACCCAATGAACTAGGTATCTTTGATCAAAAACATCCTGGTATCCGGGTCTTAAAGGCAGCATATCGAGAGCGGATGATTCGCTTAATTGAGGATCGAGGTACAGAGTGGTTTATCACGAATGCCTCACCGGGTTGCGAAATCTGGGCATGCGAGGTCGTGCTTGAATTAAAGGAAGAGTATCCACATATTCGTCTCGGTATTCTTTTGCCGTTCTTGGAACAGGAAGCACGCTGGAAAGAGCCAGTTCAAGCGCAGTACCTCTCCATTCTTGAACAAGCTGACTTCGTCGAAGCAATCAGTCAGAAACCGTATACGGATCCATCGCAGTTACGCAATAAAACCGAGTTCATGATTCAAAAAAGCCAAGGATTATTGTCGGTTTTTGATGAAGAACATGGAGGATCGGCGAAATTTTTAGTAGAGCGTGCTAGAATAGAAATGGAACAATCCGATTATCAGTTGTTTTTAATTACACAAGATGATTTATCTTGGCTCGAACAAGAATTACAATACAATGATCAGTGGGAGTGAAGAGGATGTATAAGCCATTGTTGACAGCGGACGATATTTACAAAAAGGAATTCAAAACCGGCCTCCGTGGCTATGTCATCGAGGATGTCGATGGATACTTGGATCAAATCATTAAGGATTATGAAGGATTCGAACGTGAGATCGAACGTCTGAAGAAAGAGAACGAGGCGTTAAAACAAGCACCAGCACAACCGGTAAAACGTGAAGAACGCCGCGTCGAACAAGCGGAGCCACAAGTATCAAGTTCATCGAACTATGACATGTTACGTCGTATTTCGAATCTAGAGAAGGCCGTTTTCGGACGTCCGCACCAAGATTGACGCATCAAAAAAGACATTTCTGTCAAATCAGAAGTGTCTTTTTTATTTCCTTCTTTTTGAAAGAATCGTCATCTGAACGAAAACGGTGTTAAGATAACTAATAATACATACTACAAAGGATGATGAACCATGTTACAAGTCATGACTGCTTCTGTTCCTGAACCACCGCGCCGTCGTTTTTTTGCAAATAAACAAGTGAGTACGACGACGAGTGAGACGGATGCACTCTGTAATGAAATCCGTCATGTTTGTCGTTTTGATTGGATGTTGTTTGATCGGATTCGTCTTTCTGACACGATTGTCATTCCTTTTGCACTGATTGGTCCAAAAGGATTGTTCCTCGTGTTACAAAACGATGCGGTCGTAGAATGGATGACGGAGGAATCTTGTCATATCATGGATTCTGAGCATGGAAGAAAAGTGTTTGAACCTCATCCAATCAATCAGTCGAAAAAAATCGTTCAAGCGGTTCGAAAAACGCTAAAAGAACAAGGGATCATCATTCCGATTCATGGCATCACACTTTTTCCGAATGCACCACAGATGCGAACGGAACGAATTAAATTCCCGACGGGGCATAGCTTCAAGGATGTGCGGGCGTTCATCGTCTCAAAAAAATCCTCCCCTGTTCTAGAGCAAGAACGAAAACAAGTTGCATTTTATCTTGCACAGCAGCAGGAATGAACAAAGGCAGTGAAGCGCTCGCTTCACTGCCTTTTCGTTTGAATTCATCGTCTTGGTCGAGAAGCAAGAATGTCTTCAGCTTGATCCAAGTCTTCTTTCAAGACATACACCGCTACGCGATCATCCAAGTCTTTACTGAAACGCCGGAATAAAAACGAAGTCTTGACGCCGCGTTCGACTCGAATGTCTAAGTCAGCTGCTTCAAGTCGAGCAGCATCCTTTAATAAATCTTCTCCTTTTTCACCAAATGCTTCCCCGATCAATGACCATCGAAGATTTTCCTTCGTTCGTCTGCTGACGATGACGAGAAATGCAATGACTAAAAGAATGATTAAAACCGTTCGAACTAGCTGTATATCCATCTTTACCTTCACCTCACCTACTATCATACCGAGTTAACGCGCATAAAGTAAACGTTCAACATACCGGGCGAATGATTTACTTTTCAAACCTTGTTGGCGATACGCGATATAACCGTCAGGGCGAATCAAATATAATCCGGATTGCTTGATGCCAAAGCGTCGTGCCAGTTCACCGCCTTGATCGACGACACCATCCTCTTTAAGGGATTGATGAATCGGTACCGTCTCAAATAGATCGGGATAGGTATAGGCGAGTTCCTTGAATGGCTCAAGAAGATCATCGGTTGCATTTTTTGGTAAGAACAGCAGCAATAAGAAATTCCGATTGGCACGACGTAACAATAGTTCGTTCTTTTTCGTCCGCGGGTGGACGACTTCACTGTAAGGCATCGGTTCACCTGGTTTTGGTGTCAATGGACTAAAGTGTCCTTGTGTGACGAAGGTCGAACTCGCTGGGTAGTGGCTGTTGAGCTGAGCAATCCGGTTTGTCACGAAATGATGTAAGGGTGCGATCTTGAGACTATTTCGAATGACTTTTTCCTGCAAGGGCAATAAAAAAGGAATATTAATTTGCAAAAGTTCCGTCGCAAGATTGGTTGATCGTAAGATCCCTTGTGCCGCTTCCCGACGTTCGACGCTGTAAGAATCAAGTAATGGAAAACTCGCCTTGAACTGATGGACACACCATAGTTTCCAAGCGAGGTTCATCGCATCAGCAATTCCGGTATTCATTCCTTGACCACCGACGGGTGAATTGATGTGTGCTGCATCCCCGATCAAATAAATCCGGTGGTGACCGAATTTCTCGATGATCCGATTATGGACACGAAACATCGAATACCAATGGACTTTTTTGAGCTCAAACGGTACTTTTGCTCGATTTTGTAAAAAGTCATCAATCGCTTTATGGTCGGTCGGAACAGGTCCGCTCGTTAGATTGCCGGTAATCCGGAACAAGTTCGACTGGAGAGGGAACGACTCGATAACGCCATGATCAGAGAAAAAAATATGAACTTCCTCAGAAGAGAGCGGCCAGTCGACCTCGATGTCAGCCAGTGCCCACGATTCTTTGAACGACTTCCCGCTGAACGGAAGCCCGAGCTCACGACGGACGAAACTGTTTGCACCATCTGCTCCGATGATGAAGGAAGCGTCGACCGTCTCTGTTTCTCCTTTATGTTGTAAGGATGCTGTAACGAAAGTTGGAAATTGAGCAAACCCTGTTAATTCTGTTTCGCGCTCGACTACGTGTCCATATGTGGCGAGTTGCGCTTCAAGAATCCGTTCGGTCTCACTTTGAGGCAACAGCGTGACGAACGGAAAAGGTGTATTCAAATCCGTAAAATCAAGTTTTGCCTGCCATGCACCATTGACATAGAGGTTTCCTTGATTGATTTTGATTGCATTCTCCATCAAGTCTTCTGCAACACCAAGCCTTGCGAACAACTCCAAAGAATGCGCTTGAATCCCGATCGCTTTTGAAACGACGGATGGTCCGCTTGAACGTTCGACGATGCGAAAGGATAATCCATAGCGCGAGAGTGCGAGTGCGAGTGTTAAACCGGTTGGTCCGGCACCGATAATGAGGACATCTAATTTTTTATTCACGGATAACCCCCCTTAATTTACATCTTAGCCAAAAATCGTTACCATTAAACTATTGATGACACGCTTGACGTGTGAAAGGATGAAACTTGTGAACGAACAACTTTTTACGACAGAACGATTGATTGCGAATTTTAAAGAATATATCCGTCAGAATGAGGCACATCTGACGAAACGACACGCGTTAAACGCCTATTACAAGACGGTAGCAGGATCGATTTTATCGGACCGGATTGCTAAGAATGCGGATCTCATCGTCCGTATGCGCCATCTGGAAGAGGCGTACCAACACGTTGCACAAGAAGGGCGATGAAACAGGTGAACTTAGCCGATATCCGAAAGCATTACGTAGATTCTGAAGAACGTTTACCTCGTCATGCGGCAGCTGTACTCGTTCCGTTAGTCGAACAGAATGGCGAAGTCTATTTGTTATTTCAAGTACGAGCTAAGACATTACGTTCACAACCAGGTGAAATTGCTTTTCCGGGTGGTCGAATCGATGGCGGTGAATTACCGAAAGCAGCGGCTGTCCGCGAAACGGTTGAAGAATTAAATGTCAGTGCTTCTGAAATCGAAGTGATTGGAACGCTTGAACCACTCGTGACACCGAACCGGTCGATCATTTACCCGTATCTTGGTATTCTCCATGCGACAGACTTTAATCCTTCGCCGGCTGAAGTCGATCATGTGTTTCTCGTGTCATTAACGGAATTGATGACTTCAAAGCCGATTAAAGGAGATATGGAGTGGCGGATTCGCCCTGGTAAGGAAGTGCCGACCGAACGAATGGCGAATCGAGAAGCCTATCTGGATCGTACGTATACAGTCACGGAGCATTTTTATGAGCACGGGGACTATTTGATTTGGGGACTAACTGCTAAAATCTTGCGCCAGTTCTTAGCTCAATTGACGCGTGACTAGCTTTTTCGGTCGTTATTTTATATGATTAACTGTAATTGAACGTGTCAGGAGATGAGTCAAATGGAAGAAACAGAAGAGTTATTCGATTATATCGTTGGCGATATGGTAAAAACGAAAGAAGGCTGGGTGGCGGAAGTAACGGCAGTATTGACAAATACGGTCGTTGGTGATGTATCCCACACGAAAAACTTTGAGGCACTCGGCTTAGAGTTTGAAAAACAAGTTTTATTAAAGTCAGAGATTGAATTGCTAGAACGCAAAACAAAATAATACATGAAAGCACACCACATAATTGGTTTGCTCAGACTTAAGACAAAGCGTAATTTTTCTCTTAACGAGAAAGATTGCGCTTTTTTGTTCATCTCGAATCGTTTTCCTGGGACAAGCATTGCGCCGCTTCACTTCGTTGCAGGGTCGCTCCTGCTTGTTTTTCTCTAGGAAGCGATTTCGATTGAACAAAATGCTTCTCGCCTCTTTCTTTCGGTATAAAAAAGTAGAAACGAAGAAGGAGGAAGACTTCCCATAATGGGTAAAAGAGATCACCATCATCGATTAAAACATACCATCATATTGGAACAACTGGTTCCGCAGGACCATCTTGTTTGCAAACTCAGCACACCACATAATTGGTGTGTTTTTTATGTTCATCCAGCGAACTGAATAATAATGAAATCCTACATTCTTTTGATTTTTGAAGAATTGGACAAAATGACTGAAAACATCGAAAAGATACATTTATTACAAAAGAATAACAAAGATTAATTCGTAACAGAACGGTTACAAAATATAAAAACGTTGATACACAACGATTGAGAGCGTTTTTTGTAAGCGTGTAACCATTTCGTTACTTTTTGACAGATATATTTCAATTCATGGTGTTCGCTTTTCAAACTATTTGTCACCGTGATACGTTGTGCGGGTCGTAAAACGGCGAGAAAGGTTGGCATCAACATGAAACGAACATCATTCCTTTTATCCCTTTGTTTAGCGGGATTCATATTTATTCTTTTGCCGCATCACGAAGCGTCGGCAGCACAAATCGGGATCGGTACGGAGAAAACGATCGTACAAAATCCATTAGAGATGAAGCGTCAAGCTGCTCAAGAGAAGCGTGAACAAGCAGAGGCGAAAAAACAAGCGCGTCTAAAAGCCTTGGCTAAGCAAAAAGCAGAAGCAGAGCAAAAAGCAAAAGCAGTACAAGAAGCCAAAAAGGAAGCACGACAGGTACAGAAACAAAGTCGAACACAAGCAAACGCTGACCGTTCCACAAAGCGTACGGAAACGTTTGAGACGACAGCATATACGACGAATCCAGAAAACAATGGAAGCCGTTTGTATAATGGTCGTGCCTTAACGGCATCGGGTTATGACGTCACGAATACGATTACATACGAAGGGCGTCGCATCGTTGCTGTCGATCCATCGGTCGTACCGCTTGGAACTAAGGTACATGTAGAAGGTTTCGGCGATGCGATTGCGCTCGATACAGGTGGTGCGATTCGCGGAAAAATCATGGATCTTCTTGTCGGTTCAAAACAAGAAGCTTTAGAATGGGGTCGCCGTCATGTCACGGTGACGTTCGAGTAAGAGGCGTATATGGGTAGGCGATGGATGGTTTCCATCGTCTTTTTTGTTTTGATGAAGAATATAATAACGATCTGTTCGATGTTGGATTTAGAAAACAGGGGAAAGAGTGGACGGAATAGGTTTTAGAATGTCCAAGAAAGGGGAATTTTACAAAGATAATAAACCGGGAAACGAGGGATGGTTCGTGATTGAATTCAAGGATGTCGGCAAAACGTATGCAGACGGAACAAAGGCAGTGCAACACGTGAATTTTACGGTTGAACAAGGCGAGATTTTTTGTTTGATCGGTCCTTCAGGATGCGGTAAAACAACGACGATGAAAATGGTCAATCGATTGATTGATCATACGCAAGGACAAATTTGGATCGATGGTGAACCGATCATGTCGATCAATGAACATGAACTTCGACGGCGAATTGGCTACGTCTTACAACAGATCGCTCTCTTTCCACACATGACGATTGAGGAAAACGTCAGCGTCGTGCCTGAGTTATTGAAGTGGAATAAGGAGAAAGTAGCACAACGGGTCGATGAATTATTTCGGTTGACTGGATTAAACACCTCACTTAAGAAAAAATATCCAAGTGAACTCTCTGGTGGACAGCAACAACGTGTTGGGGTTATGCGGGCACTCGCAGCAGAACAAGACGTCATCTTGATGGACGAACCATTTTCTGCTCTTGATCCCATTTCACGGGAACAATTACAAAATGATTTGTTGCATCTAAACGAAGAGCTTGGTAAAACAATTTTGTTCGTCACGCACGATATGAACGAAGCGTTGAAACTAGGCAGTCGCATCTGTCTGATGAACGCTGGAGAGATCGCTTTCATCGGTACGAAGGAAGAGGTATTAGCAAGTAATGATCCGTTCGTTCAAGAATTCATGCGTCAAGTCAGGGGGAATATCGAATGAACGGATTGCTGGAGACGTATCAAGACCGAAAGAGCGAACTGCTTCAAGCATTGATCGAACATATCCAATTATCTGTCATCTCCTTGCTCATTGCCTGTGTAATCGCTATTCCGCTTGGGATTTACTTATCACGTAACAAACGTCTGAGTGAGTGGTCGATTGGTGTGACCTCAGTCATCCAAACGATTCCATCACTCGCATTACTCGGTTTGATGATACCACTTGTCGGGATTGGTACAGTACCGTCGATTATTGCACTTGTCTTGTATTCTTTATTACCGATCGTTCGAAACACTTATACAGGGCTTGCCGAAGTCGATCCTTCAATTAAGGAAGCGGCACGCGCATGTGGGATGACTCCGATGCAGAGCCTTTGGAAAGTCGAGCTCCCACTAGCTTTACCTGTCATGATGGCCGGGATTCGGACCGCGATGGTACTGATCATTGGTACAGCGACGATTGCTGCCTTGATTGGTGCTGGAGGATTAGGCTCGATCATTCTCCTCGGGATTGACCGTAACGATAACTATCTATTATTGCTCGGTGCGATTCCGGCAGCACTGCTCGCGCTTTTATTTGATGGCTTATTACGTCAAACGGAAGTAGCGACTCGTAAACGACAAACAGCACGTCTCGTGACGGCAGTCGTCTTAATGGTTGCGATCGTCGTCGCACCTTTTGCCTTCGGTCGTAGTGAACGACCAGATCTCGTCGTCGCTGGAAAACTAGGTGTAGAACCGGAAATTTTAATGAACATGTATAAGATTGTCATTGAAGATGAAACGGATTTGACGGTACAAGTCAAACCGAACTTCGGGAAGACGACCTTCGTCTATAAAGCAATCGAATCAGGTGAAATCGATGTCATTGATGCTTACTCAACGGATCCAGAAATCGCGAAATACGACATGGTGGTCCTAAAAGACGACCAGCAATTATTCCCGCCGTACGAAGGGGCTCCTCTTCTGCGTCAAGAGACGATCGAGGAGTATCCAGAAGTAAAACAAGCACTTGAGCAATTGTCAGGTAAAATTTCTGATGAAGAGATGTCCAAAATGAATGAAGCGGTCGCATATGGTGGGAAAACAGCGAATGAAGTCGCTCGTGATTATCTGAAGAAAGAAGGCATCATTCAATGAAGCTATTACTGATCAGTAATCCAACAGCGGGCATGAATGGTATGGGATTACTTGGAGAAGTCATCGAACCGTTAAGTACATTGTTCGATGAAATCGTCATTAAAAATACGAAACAAGCCGGCGATGCGATGCATTTTGCGGAAGAATCATCTTCGTTTGATGCCGTCGTCGTCATTGGTGGAGATGGAACGGTCTTTGAAACAATCAACGGCGTCGCAAAACTAGACGAGCGACCAATTCTTGGGATCATTCCTGGAGGTACTTGTAATGATTTCGCACGAACACTCGGGTTGCCGATGGCGCCGCGCCTTGCCGCGGAAGCGATTGCGATGCAACATGTCGTTCAAGTTGATCTCGGACAAGTCGAAGATAGCTATTTCTTGAATTTCCTTGGCGTTGGTCTTGTCGCAGAAGCATCAATTGGAATCGATACGGAAGAAAAAGCACGTCTTGGTAAGATGGGTTATTATCTATCGACGATTCGTTCGAGTCTAGAAGCAAAACCATTTGAATATGAATTAATCTTAGACGAAGGTCGTCATATGACAGGCGAAGCGGTACTAATCCTTGCGGCAAATGGAGAATCGCTCGGTGGAATCGAAACAAACTTGTCAGATGGAGCATATAACGATGGGAAACTTGATTTAGTCATCGTCGATGAAGTAAACTTGACGACTATTCGTGATGTGATCCTTCAAAAAATCGGTCTTGCCAATGATCCTTCCTTTACGCATATCCTGACAAGCGGTTTTCAGTTGAAAACGAAAGATGCAAAAGTCATTGATACAGATGGTGAAAAAGCGATTCATACACCAGTGACAGTCAAAGTATTACCAGAGTTTCTCCGAATGTATGGAGACACTCTATAATAAAATTGGAAGGAAGAGAAGGTCGTAAAAGTATACGATCTTCTCTTTTTTAGTGATTATTCAACACGCGTATGCGGTTATGCTTTGACGCTTTAAAGAAAATATTTGATAAAGGATGACTTTCACGGATTCTTTCTGTACAATGAAAAAGTATTTTGAAAAGGAGGTGGAGCACCATGAAAGGAAACGCATGGGCTTCAAAAGTTGGATTTATTTTAGCAGCAGCGGGATCCGCCATTGGTCTGGGGGCCATTTGGAAATTTCCGTACACGACTGGAACGAACGGAGGAGGCGCGTTTTTACTCTTATTCCTCGTGTTTACCTTACTGCTGGGACTGCCTGTCTTGATTGCCGAATTTTTAATCGGTCGAACGAGCGGGAAAACAGCACTTCGAGCATTCTCGGAGCTTGGCCATAAGAAGTTCACGTTCATTGGTGTCCTTGGTGTCATCGCCTGTTTCTTGTTGCTCTCTTTCTACAGCGTCATTGGTGGATGGGTATTGATTTATACCATTCTAGGGTTTACTGGTCGTTTAACGACGATGGACAGTGGTGCGCTTGGTGAACTGTTCGGCACGATTTCTGCCTCACCGCTCTATGTCATTTCAGGACAATTGATTTTCCTCGCATTGACGTGTTGGATCGTCTTACGTGGTGTTCAATCTGGTATTGAAAAAATGAGTAAAATCATGATGCCTTTATTATTTGTTTGTTTCATTGTTCTTGTTGTCCGTTCTTTGACACTCGATGGTGCAATGGAAGGTGTTAAATTCTTCATACAGCCTGATTTCTCGGTCCTGAATCGAACATCAGTGCTCAGTGCACTCGGTCAAGCGTTCTTCTCACTATCGCTCGGTGTATCAGCGATGCTGACATACGCTTCCTATATGAAGGAACGTGGAGAGATTAATCGTTCTGCAGCTTGGATCGTTACAATGAATGTCGCCGTCTCATTATTAGCTGGATTCGCGATTTTCCCAGCTGTTTTTGCTTCGGGTCTTGACCCTGCAGAAGGACCGGCATTACTTTTCATCGTATTGCCGACTGTTTTCAGTCAGATCCAGTTTGGCTCGTTGTTCTTAACATTGTTCTTCCTTCTATTTGCTTTCGCATCGATCACGTCATCGATCGCTATGCTTGAGGTCGTTGTTGCTTCCTTAACGGATCGTAAAGAAAACGCGACGATGCGTGATAAAAAACGGACGACATGGCTTGCGACACTAGCGATTGCAATCGTCGGGATTCCGTCCGCGCTTTCGTTCGGAATCTTAGGTGATGCGCAGTTCATGGGGAAAACGTTCTTTGATAGCGTTGATTTCCTAGTCTCGAATATTTTAATGCCAATCGGTGCATTATTAATTTCGATTTTTGCTGGCTTTAAGTTAGACCGTGCACTTGTCGAACAAGAATTGGTTACTAGCCCAATGATGAAAAAAATGGTCCCAATCTGGCGACTGAGTGTATGTTACCTAAGTCCAATTGCGATCCTCATTATTCTTGTTTGGCCGTTGTTCGGATAATAAATGAAGTATTCTCCATAAGGTAGTCGACTAAAATTGTCGACTACCTTATTTGTCATGAAAGGATATCAAACAGAAAAGCCTGAACAGTTCATTCTTCAGCCTGATGTCATTCGTTAAAAAGTATGGTGAAATATGAATACATGAGGCGTAACATTTCGCAAAAACGGGAAACTTTTTGTTAGACCGTACGTAATGTTAAAATAAAGACACGTAAACCTGATAGAAGAATCAGCACGAAGGAAGAGGGGATGACATGAAGTCTTCATGGTGGATATTTGGTTCCATCGGTATGATGTTCGTATTTCTACAATTAGCCGATACGTTCAACTTCTCGGGAATCTTCATCGCTCTTGGTTTGTGGTTCATTTGGAGCGGTTACCGG
Organism: Exiguobacterium sp. FSL W8-0210; assembly: GCF_038006045.1. NCBI lineage: Bacteria > Bacillati > Bacillota > Bacilli > Caryophanales > Exiguobacterium > Exiguobacterium sp. FSL W8-0210. Next base: position 1,795,269 of record NZ_JBBOUK010000001.1, on the reverse strand, counting down.
ACAAAACCAGGTCGACGATATCGGACAGAACGGAAGTCGACTGAAATCAAGCGGAAAAATGTGAAAAAGAAATTACTTCTTGACGATGAAGAGGAATTCGTCGGAAGTGTCATTTTAAAACCAGAACGGGCGACACGCCGTTTTGAAGAGACGGATGATTTGGAGCTTCAAGTATTGCAGCGGACAATCGAAGAAGGATTTGCGAAAATCCAGACGTACGATCAAATCGTTCCGTCCATTCGAGATAGCGAAATTAGAAGCGAGATGCGAATCGTCTCTCGTGAAGCGCATGTATTGTTCGAGGAATTATATGAAAGTCCACGCGACGTCAAAAAAGTTCGGGACTTCTTTACATTCTACTTGGATTCCTTATTGTCGATTTCAGAAAAATATGCCGATTTGGAACGCCGTGGTGCCCAAGTTCAATTGGATACGAAAAATCAATTGATTTCGAACTTAAAGATGATCGGTCAAAAGCTGAAACAGCAACAAACCTTGTTGCTTGAAGGAGACACCGTTGATTTAGAACGGGAACTTTTGACGATTGAAAAGGTACTGGCGCAAGAGACTGAACAACGAAAACAGGAGGAGAGTTACCGACATGACCCATTCTGATAAAGATACATGGCAACAATGGCCTGATGAGCAAGAGCAACCGACGATTTCTGATCCATCGGTCGATTTGAATGTAGCAGAGACACCACCTAAAATGCCGGCACGTCCGGTCGAAGAGATGATTCCTTCAGATGTTCCGTCAGAACAACGACAAAAGATCGAACGTCTACTACAGGTGATTGATCTTCAGAAAACAGATGCTGTCATGCAGTTTGGCGCGCCTGTTCAACGTGAGTTATCCCAATTCTCTGATCAAGTCTTAAGTGAAGTGAAGATGAAGGATGGCGGCGAAGCGGGAAAATTGTTGAGTGATTTAATGCAACGTGTCCGCCAAATGGATCCAGACACGCTCCAAGAAAAAAAGAGTTTCTGGTCGAACGTACCGGTCATTGGTCGGGCGAAGAAAAAAGCGGAAACGTACTTCTTGCAATACGAGAAAATGAGTGCGTATCTGGAAGAAGTCGTACACAATCTTGATCGATCGAAATTTGGTTTAATGAAGGATATTACGCTACTTGATCAAATGTATCAAAAGAACAAGCGTTATTTCGAAGAATTGAACGTCTATATTGCAGCCGGCGAAACGAAAATTGCTCACGTTCGTCAACATGAAATCGAACCGTTACGAACAGAAGTCGAGGTATCGCGGGATCAAACGAAGTTACAGGAATTAAATGACTTGATTCAATTGACGGATCGTTTTGAAAAGAAAATCCATGATTTAAAATTATCTCGAACGATTAGCTTGCAGATGGCACCGCAAATTCGTGTCATTCAACAAAACAACCAAATTCTAGCGGAAAAAATTGAATCAGCCGTCGTCAATACGATTCCACTTTGGAAGAACCAAGTTGTCCTATCTTTGAGTCTGTCGCGTCAAAAGGCAGCGCTTGAAATGCAGAAGGATGTCACCAATACTACGAACCAGTTACTTGAGCAAAATTCGAAGTTGCTGAAGGAATCGTCAATTGAAATTGCGGAAGAAAACGAAAAAGGTATCGTATCTGTTGAATCGTTAAAGGTTGCACATCAAAACTTGATTGAGACACTCGATGAGACATTACGCATCCAACAAGAAGGAAAACAAAAGCGTCGTGATGCGGAGCATGAGTTAGAACGAATGGAGAACGAACTGAAACAAAAAGTCATCGAAGTCGCTTCAAAAAGCAGAGAATTACCGAATCGACCATACTAAGGAACACGATTTTTCGTGTTCCTTTCCTTCATGAAAGGAAGGATTAGGAATGAAAAGTGAAGAGAAACAGCTGCAATGGGATACGACATGGTTATTATTCGCACGGATGATGGCAGATCGTCATTCTAAATGTGCCTCGAAATCTGTTGCCTGTGTCATCGTCAAAGATGAAAAGCCGATTTCGATTGGGATAAACGGAACACCTAGTCAGCATGTGAATTGCAACGAAATTTACTTAAAGCAAGAGGGTATTCTCTATACATCACGACCTGACCACCCGGTGGTTGAAGAATCGATTGAACGAAACGGGATTCTTTTTTATCGGTGCGAAAATCAAGAAGAACACCATGAATGGTCGAAACAACACGAGATTCATGCTGAAATCAACGCGCTCGGTAAGCTGGCAGCCGATTCGACGAGTGCGCGTCATGCGACCGCTTATGTCACCCATAGTCCGTGTCATGCATGTAGTTTGGCGCTGATTGCCTCTAAAATCGATCGGGTCGTCTATTCGACAGGGTATGAATACGGGGACGGGTTGAACCTGATGAGGCAGAGTGGGATCGAAGTCATTCACTTGCCACTCGCAAACGAATATTTTCTTGAAAAAATTTAACGAAAAAGGGTTGTAAACGCTTCCATTGCATTGTATGATGAAATCAAGCATTGCCATGGTAATTATTCACTCTTCCATTCGGACTGATTTTCAATCGAAAATCGGTCCACTTTTTTTTAGAAAAGAATTGACAGGAATTGAATAGTTTGTCATGATGACTATAGAATATGACGAAGCGGAACGCCGCATTTTCATACAAAACCAATCAAGGAGCTGGAATGCCAGGTCGTTGAATGAAAAAATCCTGACTCACATGAGTCAGGATTTTTTTTATGGATGAACAAGTGTCGCTTCCTTGAGGCGTTTAGCACGGATCGCACATTTTGTGGCGACCGCACCTGAAAGGATCGTCATGAATCGCTGACAGAGGATGTCTGGTTGCGATTGATGTAAGAATAGTTGATGTAATAGTCGGCTGAAGGCTGCGTCTAGCGAAGACAAGTGCCGTTTGATTGCAGTGGGAGACATATCTTGAATTTCCTCTGCTTGATAGCCCGCATCACTTTGGAAGGCAGAGAGAATGAGAAGCTCTGTTTGCGCATCAGCCAACGTTAGCCCTTGTTCTTGGACATGCTGACAAGCCTCACTCAATTCATGAATCAACAATTGTTCCAAAGCATACGACGTATGCATTTGATATGGATCGTACAACTGAACAGCTTGCCGAATTTGATCGCGTGTCACGATTTCGGATACCGTCCATTGATCGAGTGTGCCAACAGCTTCACTGTATAGTTGAGTAAGTGGTCGAATCATCGTTTCTCCTCCTTAAGCATAAAATGGACTTCCAATTTCATCATAATTCATTTAGAAAACGCTTACAATATCTGCTTAATAGTAGTCGTGATGAAATCGTGTCTGCTATGATATGAATGAAGAAAAAGGAGTGAGATGACGTGATTCAATTATTTAAGGCACTTCCAGAAGTGACGATGCCTCCTTATGAAAATGTTGATTTTTCCATTAATCAGTCGAATCAACCGATTGGATTTTCGATTGATACATGTGCTCCCGGTGAACGAGTGGAAGAGGTCCTACTTGTTGCCTCTGGTGAAATCCGTACTGGTCAAACCGGACGAGAATGGTTACAATTCACGTTCAATTCGCCCGCTGGATCTTGTAAGGGAAAACAATGGATCAATCAAGGAACGGCAGAAGAAGCACTTCGTCCCTATCTCGAAACACGAATCGTTCGGGTCGAGGCCAAGGTAGAGGAATATCCGCCGCAATCCGGAAACAAATCATTGACCGTTCAGCGTGTCACTCCGATTCATGATGCCTCACCGACGCAGTTCTTGCCACAGTTACCTGCAGGTGAATCGCTTGAAACATACCGTGATCAGTTGCTTGGATTAGTCGGTCAGCTTGATTCTCCTCATCAAGAAATCGCGCTCTCGATTTTGCGACAGTACTGGGCAGATTTTTCGACACGACCGGCTGCTCTTTTTCATCACCATGCCTATATCGGTGGGTTGCTGAAACACACTGCTTGTATGATGACGATTGGTCGAGGAATTTGTGATAGTGAACAACCATACTTGACGCTACTCAAATGTATTCAAGAAGCAGAAGCCGATCATAAAAATGAACTATTCCAAGCAGCTGAACGAGAGATACGTCAATTTTCTTGGGATGATAGTTTTGATGCCCTCTATCAAGCGGCAAAAGGGATTGCACTGTTAGATCAACGTCCAAATCCGAACGAATTGTTACTCGGCATTTTATTGCATGACATCGGAAAGCTATGGGAGTATACACATGCAGGGGCTTCGGCAGATCGTTTTTCAAGACTGCTGCACGTAACAGAGGAAGAGGAAGAACTGGCGGGCATTGCGCTTGATCTGGACGGCGTGTTGATGGGGCATATGCCATATGGATGTTTTGTTCTCGAACAAACACTTCGAGAAGAAGATATCCGATTACCGCGTGCTGTTTATCACCGTCTCATGCATATGGTATTATCACACCATGGTAAACGCGAGTGGGGATCAAGTGTTACGCCGCAAACGACAGATGCTTGGTATCTCCATGCGATCGATCTACTCGATGCACGAAAAGAAAAATGGCGTCAGCAACAAGGACGCTAAGGAGTGAAATCATGCAAGACAAAATACGTACGACTGTCATTACTGGTTTTTTAGGTGCCGGTAAAACTACGCTACTCAATCATCTCGTTTCTCAACCGACAGAAAAGTTTGCGTTGCTCGTCAATGAAGTAGGTTCTGTTCATATTGATGAAGCATTGATTGAACGAAGTGACGAAGAGATGATCGAATTGACGAATGGCTGCATTTGTTGTTCGATTCGCGGTGATTTACGGGATGCGTTGCTCCGGATCGCAAAACGCCGTCGAGATGGGGAGCTATCGTTTGATCGATTATTGATTGAGACGACAGGCGTTGCTGATCCAGGACCGATTCTACAGACATTCTATTTTGAGCCGGCTGTTGAACAGTCCTATCAGATTTCCAGTGTCGTCACAGTCATCGATGCATATCATTTAGAACGTCAACTGACGTTCCAAGAAAATGTGAAACAAATCGGTTTTGCTGATGTCCTTATCTTAAATAAGATGGATTTAGTTGATGTATCAGAGCGCGAAACGTTGACCGCTTTACTGCGCGAACGAAATCCTTCTGCAGCTATCATTGAAACGGAACAGGCTCAACTTGAATCGGACCGACTGTTTGAAACGTTCCATTTTCCAAAAGAAGAGCAAGTACGACTCAGTCAACAAACGGATCAGATTCATCAATCGGTTGAGGATTTCACGGCATTGACGATTGTCGAGGAACGACCCTTGAACCGAAATCGATTTGGAATGGTTCTACGTGAGGTGTTAGAAGCGTATGCGGAAGATCTCTATCGCTATAAAGGAATCATTCATTTTGCAGATACGGATCGAAAGGTCATTTTACAAGGTACTGGCATGATTTATGGCACAGCAATCAGAGAACCATTTAGCGAACAACCAAAGACGACGCTCGTCTTCATTGGGAAAGGGCTAGATGAACAAGCGATACGAAAAGGAATCGAGGCGGCAATTGAACATGGTTGAACTTTATTTTGACGGTACGGTCCGTCCTTCAAATGATGAAGCGGCGGTTGGGCTTTTCAGTAAAAATTCCGAGGGCGAAGTCACGGAAAAAATGTATCAAATTCAAGCGATCAATAATCATGAAGCAGAATTTATTGCTTTTGCGAAAGCCGTCGAGTGGGCGCACGAACTGATTGCACAAGGCGAGAGCGTCATTTCGTTTCGGACGGATTCAGAAGCCGTTGCACTCGCAGTCGAACGCGAATTCGTCAAGAACAAACGAACGCAGACGATTTTTGATCCTGCCTTTGCGCGTTATCAACTCTTACCACTCGCTTTCGTGAAGTGGATTCCACGGTCGGAGAACAAAGCAGATCGTGTCGCACGAGAGGCGTTACGATTATACGAAGCATGATTGACGACAAACACCCCTATCCTCACGGTAGGGGTGTTTGTTCATGTTCGATGCGCTCGATCAGAATTTGGTCGACGCGTCGTCCGTCTAAATCAACGACTTCAAACCGGTACGGTCCAATTTCGACAGTACTCCCACGGGAGGGAACATCACCTAACGTATATAGAATCAAACCAGCAACCGTATGATAGGCGTTCAACTGTTCACCGGGTAAGTCTTCTGTATAACCGAGCGTCCGCTTTAAATCATCGATGTGCAATAGACCATCCGCTAGGAAGGAGCCATCCTTTCGCATGACGAGTTCCGGTTCTTCCTCAACGCTTGAAATTTCGCCAACGAATGCTTCGAGGATGTCGAATAAGGTGATCATGCCTAGGAAACCACCGTATTCATCGAGAACAAATGCGATTGATACCGTCTCTTTGCGCATCCGTTCAAGCAAGACGGTTGCTTTTAATTGACGGGGAACGATCAGCGGTGATTGAATCAGCCGTTCAAGTTCTTGAACAGGTCGTTCCGTTGATAGCACCTCTTTCGCATCGATGAAACCGACGAAGTGATCCAAGTCACCATGACCAACCGGTAAGTTTCGATGTCGCGCTTGCCGGAGCTCTTGTAAGATCGTATCGGAGTCATCCGCTAAGTCAATCCATTCGGTAACGGTACGCGGCTCCATCAGTTCGTAAGCGTACAAATCATGAAAATCAAACACACGAGAGACTTGCTCCGCTTCAGACCGATTGAAGGTTCCCTCTTGCGTACCACGAATCAGTAATTGCCGGACTTCGTCTTCCGTCTCGTCTTCTGTTTGCAGTCGATCCAGACCAATCAAACGGAAGATGGAACTCGTCGACTTACTTAGAACCCAAATGAATGGTCGAAGCACAATCGAGAAAAAACGCATCGGTGGAGCAAGCCACATCGTGACCCGTTCTGGACTGACAAGGGCGACACGCTTAGGAACGAGTTCACCGATGACGAGTGAAATATAGGTGATGATCGTTACGACTAGAATATATCCGATCGTACTGGCATAAGGGGCGAGCCACGCGAATTGAGCAAGCCACTTGATGACCGGTCCTGAGAGAGCGGCACCACCAAAGGCACCATTGACGATGCCGATTAACGTGATGCCGACTTGAACAGTCGATAACAGATCGGTTGGTCGATCAAGTAACTCTAACGCAACATGGGCTGACTTTTTGCCATCATTCGCTGCTTTCTCTAATTTGGACCGTTTTGAGGAAAGCAAAGCGAGTTCGGTCATCGCAAAAATACCGTTTGCTAGAATCAAAAGCAGTACAATCGTTAAGTTAATCAACCACATGAAATCTTCACTCCTTTTTCGATAATAAACTATTCCCCAAAACTGTCTCTCTGAGACCGTCAATAATTATGTGTAAATAAGTAAATCCTTTTCTTGTATATATGTTGATTAAGCCTGTTTGAACATCTCAACCAGCTCTGCACGAGCTTGATCGAATCCGATATGGCAACGGGTGGAGAAGTTCTGATTATAGATTTCGAATTGGGAAACCAGGAAGCGGTCCAAGGAATCTTCGTTCGGGAATTGCTCCTTGCGCTTGCTGTATTTCTTCACTTTCTTATTGAACGACTCGATGAGGTTTGTCGAATAGATGCTTCGCCAAATCGATTTTGGGAAGTCGTAGAAGGTGAAAATAAAGGGATTGGATTCCAATGATCTTGTCACTTTCGGATAGGCGGTTTTCCATTTCTCGACAAAGGCTTTCAGTGCCTCTTCGCCCAGTTTCCGGCTTTCCGCCCGGTACACCGATTTGAAGTCTTCACAGATTTCTGGCCGGTCAGCGACACGGACTTTGTGGGAGATGTTGCGCGACAGATGGACGCAGCACGCTTGATACTTGGCATCCGGAAAAACCGCAAAGATGCGATCGGTGATGCCTTTCAAGCCGTCGGAGATAAACAGAAGCACCTCTTCGACACCGCGCTCCTTTAAGTCCAATAGGACTTCTTCCCAAACGAACGCGGATTCCGTGGGCGCCACTGTATAAGCCAGGACTTCTTTCGAGCCATCCTCCCGGATGCCAACTGCGATATAGACGGCTTCCTTGGAGACGGTGTCGCGCTTGAGGGAAATGTAAGTCGCATCCAGATAGACACAGGCATAGCGCTTATCCAACGGACGAGATTTAAACGCTTCGACCTGTTCACTCATCGCTTTCGTCATATTGGAAATCGTTTGCGGGGTGTAGTGATGGCCGTACATCTTCTCAATCAGATCCGAGATCTCGGACATCGTGACGCCTTTCTGGAACATGTGAATGACGAAAGATTCCAGCGTATCGTTTGAGCGCTTGTATGGAGCGACCGTCTGTTGGTTGAATTCGCCGTTCCGGTCACGTGGAATCGACAGGTTTAAATCCCCGTACTCCGTATGGAGTGTCCGCGTGTAGACGCCATTCCGGGAATTGCCGGAGTTGAAGCCGATGCGGTCATATTTTTCGTAATCCAGGAAAGCTGTGAGTTCGGTCTGAAGGAGCGTATTGACCGCTGTCTCCAGATGCTTGCGGAAAACTTCGGAGATGTCTTCTTTTTTTACTAGAGCTTGCATGATATCTGTTGTAAACTGAGTCATAGGGAAGGCCTCTTTTCTGTGAATGGGTTGTGGTGACTTAATTCTACAAGAAAAGGTCTTCCTTTTTCTATTTATTCATTTACACAAGATATTTTACGCTCTCGTCTCTCTCATTCCCATTCTGTCTACTTTTGCGTTAAACTAAAAGAGAAATAATCAAAAGGGGGAATTTGTTTATGGAATACCGTGTAGAACGTGACACGATGGGGGAAATTCGTGTACCAGAAGCGCAGGAATGGGGCGCACAAACACAACGTAGTCTGGAAAACTTTAAGATCGGAACGGAAAAAATGCCGATTGAAGTCATTCGTGCCTTTGCAGTCCTGAAAAAAGGAGCGGCGCTTGCGAACCGCGACTTAGGCGTGCTTGAGGCAGAAAAAGCGGGTGTCATCGCTGAAGTATGTGACGAGATCATCGCGGGGAAATTCGATGATGAGTTTCCGCTTGTCGTTTGGCAAACGGGTTCAGGTACACAGTCAAATATGAACGTCAATGAAGTGATCGCTCGGGTCGCGACACGCAAGTTGAAACAACAAGGCAGTGAGACGACGATTCATCCGAATGATGACGTCAACAAATCACAAAGTTCAAATGATACATATCCGACAGCGATGCATTTAGCGGCGAAGACAGTCTTGTTGGAATCACTATTCCCAGCAATCGATGCTTTGCATGCGACACTTGACGAAAAAGCTAACGCGTTTGCGGATATCGTCAAGATCGGACGGACACACTTGCAAGATGCTACACCCATCACACTCGGTCAAGAAATCAGCGGTTGGGTCCGGATGCTTGCACTTTCGAAGCAAATGATCGAACGGACGCTTGATCCGTTAACGGAATTAGCAATCGGCGGTACGGCTGTTGGAACGGGCATCAACGCACATCCGGACTTCGGTGATTTGGCTGCGCAAAAGATGAGTGAAGAAACGGGATATGAATTCACGAGTGCGGAAAACAAATTCCACGCCCTAACAAGCCACGATCAACTCGTCTTTACGCATGGTGCGGTCAAAGCATTAGCGATGGACGCGATGAAGATCGCAAACGACGTTCGCTGGCTCGCATCAGGTCCACGAGCAGGAATCGGCGAAATCACGATTCCAGAAAATGAGCCGGGAAGCTCAATCATGCCTGGGAAAGTCAATCCGACTCAAAGTGAAGCGTTGACGATGGTCGCTGCACAAGTCCTTGGAAACGATGCGACGATTGGTTTTGCTGCAAGTCAAGGAAACTTCGAACTAAACGTCTTCAAGCCGGTCATTATGTATAACTTCATACAATCCGTTCGCTTACTGACAGACGCCTTGCATTCGTTCAATGACCACTGTGCGATCGGAATCGAACCAGAACAATCCGTCATCGCTGAGAACGTCGAACGTTCGTTGATGCTTGTCACTGCACTCAACCCGCACATTGGATATGAGAATGCGGCGAAAATTGCAAAGGCAGCGCATCAATCCGGGTCAACCTTAAAAGAAGCAGCACTTGCGACTGGTCTACTAACAGAAGAACAATATGATCAATGGATTGTACCAGCAGATATGGTCCGTCCGAACTTAAAAGCGTGAGTTGAAAAAGCGGGGGAATTCCCTCGCTTTCTCTTTATCCGAGGACGATTCTTCGGATGTATGGAAAGAGAGGGGATTGGATGGAACGGAGTCGAAAACGGATAGAAAAACAACTGCAACAGACGATCATCATGGTGGAGACGTTACTTCGGATGCCGACCGTGCCACGGACAGAATTACTCGCATTAGCAAGCTGGCTTGAAGGGCTCGGGAGAGAGGAACTGTTTAAAGGACTTGCCGATCAAGTGAGTCGGGAAAAAGCGACGTGGGAACAAATGAATGCGGTCATCACGCAGCCGATCGTTAAAGAATTACTGCGGCCAATCGTCGATCAGTTGTCGGAACGCTCACGCGCCAATCGGATTCGAAAAAAATTGGTCGTCACTGTGACAAGACGTTTTCTTGAGAATATTAAATGGAAGAAATCGCTCGAACAGGAGCGCTATATGTCACGATTCTTCAGTTCGGTGGAAGACACGTTGTCGATATCACATGATATTGCTATGGATGCTGTCATCATCGACCATGCATCTATCGCGGAATCCTTAGAGTTGACTCAAAAACTGATCAAACAAATGGAGTCAGCATTCGTTCCCGTCATCATCGTAGGTCCGAACCGGTCTGACATTCGTCAAGTCAGCTATGAGATGGGAGCTGATGACTACTGGGATGAGACAGTGACGAATGAAGAACGACATGTTCGTCTAGCGAGACTATTACGAAAATTAAGGGTCGTATCTTCGACGATTTTAGTCGATGAACTGACGGGAGCTTATAACCGGAAATACCTCCAAAGTGCCTATGATCGTCGCGTAGCACGTCTCGAACGTGAACAGCGGACATTTGGGTTAGCGATTTTTGATATCGATCATTTTAAGCGGATCAATGATTTACATGGACATCCAACAGGGGATTTGGTCCTCTCCGAACTAGCTACCGTCGTTCAACAAGCCGCTCGTCTCGATGATGAATTCATTCGTTTCGGTGGTGAGGAATTCATCTTATTGTTTTCAGCAGAAACAGTACCGCAAGCAGTTGCGAGTATGAATAAAATTCGCGAGCGTGTCGAGCGCCATATTTTTGCGAACGGATTAAAAGTAACAGTTTCGATTGGTCTCTCCTTTGCTTTTGATCTCCACACATCCCTGGCGCAAGCAACAGCAGAGGCAGATGAAGCTCTGTATCAAGCGAAACGTAACGGCCGTAATCAAGTGGTGTCCTATTCAACAGCGATATCGATCGAAAAAATACCGGTCTATATCCGTGTCGAGCAAGGATTCCTTAAACAGGTACATACGCTTGATATGCCGGATCATCCGAAATACCATATTGAGGTGATTTCGCTAGACGATCAACGGACGTCGCCAATACAATTGGCGATTCTTTCACTCGATCAGTTAGCAAGCGAGAACTTTGTACGATTAGAGGAGTGGAGACAACAACGGGAATCGATCATTGATGCTTTGATCGTGACAAATCAAGAAGACGATCGTTTAGCCAATGCGCTATCATGCGGTGCGACAGACTATATCATGACCTCACAGTTCGATTCTGATATGGAGGAATGGATTGCTGAATGGATCATGCAAATTCCTTAAAAAAAAACAGCCACATTTGTCCGTCATACGGAGCAATGTGGCTGTTTTTTAGTTACTGATCATATCGACGAATGATGAACGGATAATCGTTTCCCTCGACCGCATCATAATGTGTTTCGGAAGTAATCTGAAATGAAGATGGGATTTCGGGATAATGTACATCTCCAGAAAGAACCGTATCAATTTCAGTGACATACAGGCGGCGAGCAAGAGGAAGCGTTTGAGCAAACAACTCTCCACCACCAATCAAAAAGACTTCTTCTTCTGAATCGACGTATGGTTGTAAAGCAGATAGATCATGCCATACCGTTACACCTTCGGCTGCAAACGTCTGATCGCGCGTAATGACGATGTTCTCTCGACCGGGCAACGGTCGTCCGATGGATTCGAACGTCTTTCGTCCCATGATGATCGGTTTGCCAATCGTCGTACGCTTGAAGTGAGCCAAATCAGCTGGAAGATGCCAAGGCATCGCATTGTCATGACCAATGACATGATTTTTCGTATACGCTACGATATGTGTGATCATACGGCTACCACACCTTTAATGTGCGGATCAGGATCATAGCCTTCAATAATGATGTCTTCGAAGCGGAAGTCTTCGATACGATCGACTGTTCGAGCGAAGCGCAGCGTCGGTAATTTTTTCGGGGTACGCGTCAACTGAAGATTGACTTGTTCAATATGATTTGAATAGATATGAGCGTCACCGAGCGTATGAACGAAGTCTCCGACTTCAAGTCCACATACATGAGCAATCATATGTGTCAGTAACGCATAAGATGCAATATTGAATGGTACGCCTAAGAAAACATCAGCTGAACGTTGATACAATTGGCATGATAGTTTTCCGTCAGCGACATAAAATTGGAACAAGAGATGACAGGGCGGTAAAGCCATCTCATCGACTTGTCCAGGATTCCAAGCACTGACGATCAAACGACGAGAATCCGGATTCGTTTTGATCTGTTCAATGACTTGTGCCAGCTGATCGACCGTCGTGCCATCTGGACGTGGAAAAGAGCGCCATTGTGCCCCGTAAACAGGACCTAGATCTCCGTTCTCATCGGCCCATTCGTTCCAAATCCGCACACCATTTTCCTGTAGATAACGAATATTCGTATCACCAGAGATGAACCAAATCAACTCATGGATGATCGACTTCATATGTAACTTTTTCGTCGTAATGAGAGGAAAACCATCTTGAAGGGAGAAGCGCATTTGGTGACTAAACACGCTGAGTGTTCCCGTTCCCGTCCGGTCTTCCTTTTTTGTTCCGTGTTCCAAAATGTGTTCGCAAAGTGCATGATATTGTTCCATCGGATGACATCTCCTTTTCGAAAAATCCAAATTTCATTGTACCATAAATTAAGATTTTGAGGATGTCGGTAAATGTCTTGCGAATAGATAACGAAATAAGCCAAAGAGCGGAATCACGTCTTGCCACTCTAATGATTGTGCATTCCGAACACGAATGCGCCGGAGCAGATAGACTTGCAGAATGTAGAATAATAACAAATCGACGGTCATCGTTCGAACGAATTGATTGGTCTCAAAGTAGATGCGGAATATACTCCAATCAGATCGAGCAAGAGCAATCCAAAGCAATAATGTCGTCACGACGCTAAGTAAGGCGACGACGGTAGGAATCCACCCGCGACGACGAAAAGGAAGAAACGTTTTCCTTGGAATAGCGAGGGCGACATAAGGCATCAACACGAAGGCACCTAAGAAGAACGATCCAATACTTGCGACGAGCGGTCCGGGGCGCATGAATCGTTTCTCATCTAGAAATAGTAAAAAGAAAGTGAACGGATAAATACCGAGTAAGGCAAATAAACTTAACGCGGATGTATCAAATTGACTTTGGTCGAAACGTAAAAACGAAATCAAGAAACCTTCTGGAAAGACACGATTATTTCCAAATAATAAGATGAAGACAATAGCAATCGCCCAAACAAGGAAGAGCAAATATCGACGATACATTTGTCCACACTCCTTTCCCATACCTTTCTTTCCCATCATCTTGGATGTAGTAAACACTTGTATTTCATATTTCATGATATCAAATATGTTAAGGTTCTTGCTTGAGCACCTCTCATGGACATGTTAAGATGACGTTGTGATAATTGAAAGCGCTTTTACAAATTGATGCAATCGTTTGCTCAATATGTAGCACGATACGTACATAAAAGAGGAGAGTGTTGAGGATGGAACGTAAATGGTGGCATGATAGTGTCGTTTATCAAATTTACCCACGTAGTTATAATGATTCGAATGGGGATGGAATCGGTGACTTGAACGGAATCATCGAAAAGTTGGATTATTTGAAGACACTTGGTATCGACGTCATTTGGCTAAGTCCTGTCTATGATTCACCGAATGACGATAATGGCTATGATATTCGTGATTATGAAGCCATCATGAAGGAATTCGGGACGATGGATGATTTTGATCGTCTTCTAGATGAGGCACATGCACGAGATATCAAAATCGTCATGGACCTCGTCATCAATCATTCGTCAGATGAACATCAGTGGTTCGCGGAGTCGCGTCAAAGCAAGGACAATCCATATCGGGATTATTATATGTGGCGCCCGGCAAATCCAGACGGTTCGCTACCAAACAACTGGGGATCGATTTTCTCTGGACCTGCCTGGGAATATGATGAAACAACGAATGAGTATTACTTACACTTATTCTCGAAGAAGCAGCCTGACTTGAACTGGGAAAATGAGCAGATGCGTCACGATGTGTACGGGATGATTCGTCGTTGGTTGGATCGAGGGATTGATGGTTTCCGAATGGATGTCATCAACTTGATTTCGAAGACACCCGGCTTACCAGATGCGACGGTCCATCCAGGAGCACTGTATGGAGATGGTGGAGAACATTATATCAATGGACCACGTGTCCATGAATTTTTACACGAGATGAATGAAGCCTCTTTCGGTAAATATGATGTCCTGACAGTCGGTGAGATGCCAGGAGCGACGACGGATGATGCCATTCTTTACACGGATCCGGCACGTAAAGAGGTCAACATGGTCTTTACGTTCGAACATATGGATATCGATTCAGGTCCGAATGGGAAATGGGACGTCATTCCGTTCGATTTACTTAAACTCAAGCAAAACTTTACCAAATGGCAGACGGCCTTACATGAGACGGGCTGGAACTCACTCTATTGGAACAACCACGATCAACCCCGTGTCGTTAGTCGATTCGGAAATGACACGACGTACCGCGTCGAGTCAGCTAAAATGCTTGCTACATTATTGCATTTGTTAAAAGGGACACCATATATCTATCAAGGCGAGGAAATCGGCATGACGAACGTCGCTTTTGAAGACATCGCGGACTATGAAGATATCGAAATTCGGAACATGTGGAAAGAACGTACGGAACAAGGGGCATCACCGGCTGAACTACTACGTTCCATCCATATCAAAGGACGCGACAATGCGCGGACACCGATGCAGTGGGATGCGTCGGAGAACGCTGGTTTCTCAACGGGAACACCATGGTTGAAGGTCAATCCGAACTATCCGGAAATCAACGTCGAACAGGCGCTTGCAGATGAGCAATCCATCTTTTATTACTATCAACAGTTGATTCGTCTACGACATGACCATGAGCTCGTCGTCTATGGTCGCTATGAACTCTTACTCGAAGATCATCCAAAAGTATACGCCTACTCACGAACGCTTGAAGGGGAGACCTGGTATGTCTACTGTTCGTTTGCGGATCATGATGTGAATATTCCGTCTACGCATGATACGTCAGATCGGGTCATTGGAAACTATGATGGGTCCGTTGTTACCGACGAACTCACACTTCGACCTTATGAGGCCGTCGTCTTCCGTACGTTTGACGCATAAATTGTTTCGATAAAAAATGGCATTGCCCTTACATATGTAGGGGCAATGCCATTTTAATCATTAAGAAGGGAACGTTCTGATTTCGCGATCTGTTTCACTTGTGAAATGATTTTTTCACGATCAGTTGTTGTCGAATTGAGATGGATACCGTACAACCGCCCAGGACCGGAAGGCTTCTCATGCAATAAAAACCCTTCAATGCATAGTGGCACTTGTCCTTCAATCAATGAGAATTCGACGACGATTTTCATTGATTTGAGGAGTGGAAGTTTTAGTTCTGTGCTGATTGCTAGTCCGTTCGGTGAGATATTATGAATCTTCATCAACCCTTTCGGTGTACGCTGTTCATCTTTGAGCAAGTAAAATTCACCAATTATAGGAGTCTTCAGCGTATATCGAAACGGTTCATTCCGTTTGATTTTCATGTAGGCACCTCCAATCCCATTATCCGACAATTTCGTCAAGTCTTCTAGTTTTTTTTAGGTCATGCAGCAGCGTCTGTCGATTGTTTCGTTGGGTGGATACGTTTTGCTAAATACATGAATGGTGTCGCGAACCAAGCGACGACGAATTTCGCAAGATACGTCGTAATGAAGATTTGCCACCAGATGGAGAAGGGCATATCGTGAAAGGCAATCGCACAAAACGTCAACGTATCAAGCAATTGACTTAATACGGTTGACCCTGTCGTCCGTAACCAAAGCTTACGTTCGCCTGTCTTCTGACGGATCTTTGAATAGATAAAGACATCGAATAGTTGCGAGACGAGATAAGCGGCAAGACTACCGACAGCAATCCATGGTAAGAGTCCAAACAATAAATGCAAGGAATCGGATGTTTCGAGTGCAGCCTTATCAGCAAGTGGTGTATACAAGAGACTGAACTGCATGAGAACGGTCGTCGTGATTAGGGAGAAGAACCCCATATAGACGCCTTTACGAGCGACCTGTTTTCCGTATTTTTCATTGAGGATATCTGTCGCTAGATAACAACTGCCATACACGACGTTCCCTAACGTGAAGACGAAACCGAAAATATCGACGGTTTGTGTAACTTGGATGTTTGCAATGATTGTTGCGATGGCAATCCACATCAACAATCCTGTCTTACCAAATAAATAATAACTGAAAATCAATAATCCCATCGTTAAGAAAATGGAAGGGATCCATAACCATTCGTTCATGAGATGTACTCCTTTCTGTTCATACAAATGAAAATTGTACGCTGAAATCGATCAACTGTCAAAGGTGATGAAGCGATGAGGGCATTAAAAAAGACCATGAGTTTCATGGTCTTTCGGACGGTCTTTAGCCCATTCGTTGCAGCGAGTATCGACGACGTCTTCCTTTGACGTAATAGTTCTCTGTCGATGTAAAATCATTCGCTTCTAAAATGCGTTTTGCAAACGAAGCGTGCGGTGATTGTTCAAGGACACGCGCACGTACTTCGTGACGATCTAGTACCCCGGAATACGTCAATGCTTCAGCAACTGCTTGAGTAGCTAGACCCCGACGCGTATAGGGATCAAACACCATGAAGTCGAGTTGGAAGTAGTGACCCATTTTTAAGAGCAAAACCCGCCCCACGATCGTATCCGCTTCAACGATATCAAAGTAATAATCTTCAGGATAACTGTGCTCGACGGAATCAAAAGCCCGCTCTTCTCCAAGCTCATGGTCATACCCTTTGATTTCTTGCGGAGTCAGTCCATATGCTTGCTCGCCATACTTCAAGAAATGATCGTACTCAGCTTGATCGACATGACGTAATGTTCGACGTCTCAATTCCATCACAAAATCCTCCCTCATCCCAATTGATGCTTCGTTTACATTATAGCGATACCCTCCGTGCAATTGCAAAAATTAACTGGAATCAATCCGCAGGAAGAAATCTAAAAAAAGTCATTCTGTAATCATCTTGTGATTGTTTTAATTACCTCGGAATATGGTAAAGTAATGATGTAGACAACTGCATACTGGAAGGGGCTGGAAAACGTGTTCACAGAACGTGACGGAATCAAATTGCGTCTAGAGCAAATCGAACGATTGTATTCGGACTTGAATCGTGAAGCGAAACAATTGACGGAACGCTTACGCCAATTAGATGAACAAGGGGATGAAGTTCAACATGATCTTTCCCTTAATAAAGAAGACCGCGATCATTTGAAGTCAAGCATCGATGAGACGCTTCAGGCACTCATGAAGCGGACGACGGTCGATGCAAAAGTCGAACAGGAAAAGCAAGAAGACCTGATTTCGAAAAAAGCATTGATTGAAGATATCGAAGGATTATTGAAGAAAAAGAAATGAGCTAGCTCCGGCTAGCTTATTTTTTTATGGAGGAACACATTATGAAACCAACCATTGGACTGACGACATGTCTTCGTCCGACTGACGATGTGCATCATCGTGTGAAGCAGTTGTTAGCGGATGAAACGATACATTTTATCTACGTCGTGCGTCAGAAAAAAAGCATAGAACACTTGCAACAGGAGACAGGATTACCGGTGCTTGTCGTCGATAAACAGCGACTTGATTTATATCCACTAGGCGAGACGACATCTTTCTTTTTCCATCCTTCGAGTGCGGTGTTTCGTATCAAACAAATTGATGCAGGAGGAGGCGATCCTCTCGTTACAATCGGACGCTTATCGGAAGGGATGCGTGTGCTTGACTGCACACTTGGTCTTGGAGCAGATGCCATCGTCATGAGTCATGCCATCGGAGAGCGAGGGCGGATCACCGGCTTAGAAAGCCGGGTTGAGACAGCATTTGTCGTCAAGAACGGATTAAAACGATGGGAAGAATCCTACGAACCGATCAATCAAGCGATGCGACGAATTGAAGTGAAAGTCAAACACCATCTCACCTATTTGAAAGAATGTCCAGATAATTCCTTTGATGTCATCTACTTTGATCCCATGTTCGAACAGACCGTCGAAGAATCGACGCATCTCGATGCTTTACGAACGCTTGCGAATTATGAAGCCTTATCCGAGGAAGCGATGGTGGAGGCGAAGCGTGTGGCACGTCAGCGCATCGTTTTAAAAGCACATTATGAGAGTCCCTTGTTTGAACGGTTTGGGTTCGAACGAACAAAGCGGAAGACGTCGAAGTTGCATTATGGCGTGATTGAACTGTAAGTCAAAAAAGACCTCTGCCGATCATACGGCAGAGGTCTTACTTGCTATTCGCTGATTATTGAACTGCGTCTTTTAATTCGTCTTCCATCTCTTCAAACGTTTCCTGAACGGCATTGACCGGTTGTTTCGTCATCAAGCTGACAACGACCGTAAAGATCAAGCTTGTGAAGAATCCAGGTACCATTTCATAAAGCGTCGTACTAAGTCCGAGTTGAACCCAGATGATGACAGTCAAGGCACCTGAGATAATACCAGCCAGTGCACCTTGTTTCGTCATCCGTTTCCAGTAGAGAGAAAGCAAGATGATCGGACCAAAGGCAGAACCGAATCCAGCCCATGCATAACCGACAAGTGCAAGAATCGTCGCTGATGGGTTCCACGCGAGAATACTTGCGATGACGGCAACGACAAGAACGGCGATTCGACCTGTCAGGACGAGTTCTTTATCCGATGCGTCTTTTTTCAAGAACGTCTTATAAAAATCTTCTGTCAACGCACTCGAAGTAACGAGCAATTGTGATGAAATCGTCGACATGATCGCTGCAAGAATCGCAGCCATCAAGAATCCTGTGATATACGGGTGGAATAGGACATCCGAGAAACGGATGAAGACTGTTTCCGGATCACCGAGTCCATTGCCTTGTCCTTCGAAATAAGCGATCCCGACAAGACCAGTCATCATCGCACCGATGATAGAGACGAACATCCAACCGATCCCGATGCGACGGGCACTTTTTAAATCTTTAACAGAACGAATCGCCATAAAGCGGACGATGATGTGTGGTTGACCGAAGTAACCAAGTCCCCAAGCAAGGAATCCGATGATTCCAAGAACTGTTGTCCCTTTGAATGGGTCAAATAATGAAGGGTCTAATTTTTCAGCGTAGTTGTACGCACCATCGATTCCGCCGACGTCTGTCAATGCGACGATCGGTACAAGAACGAGTGCGATGAACATGATACAGCCCTGGACGAAATCGGTCCAACTAACTGCGAGAAAACCGCCGAAAAGTGTATAGGCGATTACGACCGCAATCGTCAAGAGCATACCATAGTGGTAATCAAATCCAAATGAGCTGACGAACAATTTTCCGCCTGAGACGATTCCAGCTGATGTGTAGAACGTGAAGAAGATGATGATAACGAGTGCTGATACGGTACGAAGCACGCGTGATTTGTCTTTAAAGCGATTCTCTAAGAAATCAGGGATCGTAATTGAGTCGTTTGCCATTTCCGTATAGAGACGGAAACGTGGTGCGAGTACGATATAGTTTACGTAACATCCAATCAATAAACCAAGTGCGAGCCAAAGGGCTGATACACCTGTTGCATACATGGCGCCGGGAAGTCCCATGAGCATCCATCCACTCATATCCGATGCACCAGCAGAGAGTGCTGTGACACCTGGACCGAGATCGCGTCCGCCTAACATGTAATCTTCTGTATTCGTCGTTCGCTTGTAGGCAAAATAACCGATTGCCAACATGAGAACAAGATACAGGATGATCGAAATCCATTCTTGCGTCATAAAGTTAAATCCTCCAAATGCAATAGTTTTTTCAGCGATCAAGCATGTATTGACTTGTTCGCCAAATGATATGTTCCCCACCTTACAGGGGATAAAACGACTTTGCAAGTCACGTCAAATTCATGAAAAGTGCCGCTACGCCTAGTGCCTTAAGGGATTGGGACGGTTTTAGTCCCTATTGAAGTTCATCAATTTGAAATATTCAGAATGATTGAATAAAAAATAAATGATCCCAATAAATTAGGATCATTTATGTGATGTTAATTGGTCCAAAACCGTTGGTATGCGGCGCTTAAACGGTCTATTGCCTGATCTAATTGAGCACGAGGACAGCCGATGTTTAAACGTTCAAACGTTTCGCCACCAGATCCGAACGAAGAACCGTGCGTTAGAGCGATTTTTGCCTCCTTGACGAGCCAATCTGCTCGTGTTTTACTATCTAGCTCGAGTGCTTTGAAGTCGATCCACAACAGGAAAGTTGCTTCTGGAATGACGACGTCTAATTTTGGCATCTCTTGGCGAAACCGTCGGATGGCATGGTCACGATTTCCTTCTAAATACACAAGTAATTGTGAAAGCCATTGCTCACTCGCAACATCACCATACGCTGCTGTAATAGCAGTTGAAGCTAATGCATTCGGGTGAACGAAATGACGCTGCTGGATACGCTCGATCTGTTGACGAATCGAGATGTCAGGTACGATCAGATAAGACGCATAGAGACCCGGAATATTGAACGTTTTGGATGGTGCACTTACTAAAATGAGTTTTTCATAATCCAAACCAAGAATAGGCGTGTGCACGGAACCTGTATAGACGAGGTCCGCATGAATCTCATCGGATACAAGATAAACATCATATTGCTTCGCGAGTTCGACGATTTGTTGTAATTCTTCTCTCGGATAGACTTTACCGCTTGGATTATGCGGGCTACAGAGAATCATCATACGTGCTGTTCGCATTTGTCGTTCGAGAAGTGGAAAGTCGGTCTGGTACGTCTCACTGTCTAAAAGAAGCGGACTTTCAATGAGTTGTCGTTGATTAGACTGAATGATTTGATGAAATGGAGGATAGACCGGTGTTTGGATGATGATTTCACCACTTGGTTCAGTCAATGCTAGGACAGTATGCGCAAGTCCAGGAACGACACCGCTTGAATAAAGAATGGAATCAGTAGTGATTGATACGTCATACCGCTTTTGAAACCAATGCTGAATCGCTCGTTTTGCTTCGTCTTCAAACATCGAGTAACCGAAATGACCTGTAGCAGCACGTCTTGTCAATCGTTCTGTGAGATGATGCGGTGGACGGACATCCATGTCGGCGACCCACATCGGAATCAGCTCATCGGATCCATAAAGTGAATGAAGTCCGTCCCATTTGACGGATCCTGTATTTCGTTTCTCAATCGTTTCATCGAAATTAATCTGTTCCATCAGACTTCACTTCCTATTCTTTTTAAGTTAAACTACTCCATTTCACCATAGCGGATAAAGAGAGGAAGGAGCAAGTCGGAAAATAAAAGGTTTAACATTTATTCGATCAGGCAATTATTTAACTCGAACCTACCATAACAGAACGGAGTGATGATCATGTTACATTCTAAAGTAGTTGTCGGGCGAACGCCTGAAGAATTAGAAGAACGATTGAACGAATTTTTTGAGAACAATGGTGTTGGATCAAACGCCATCATTACGTTGAAGTTTTCAACATTCGTCGCGTCTAAAGCGGATGAACATTATTCGGTTTTAGTCGTCTATGATAATTCATTAACAAAAACGACACTGTAAAAAAGTAACAAGGAGTTGCGTGGAAATCACGTCGACTTCTTGTCTTGTCTTTTTTTATAAGTTATACTAGAAACAGATTTTACAAGCTTCCGTAGGTTAATGGCAGACCTCAGCAATGGTAATGCTGCAGTGCGAGTTCGATTCTCGCCGGAAGCATACACGCGTCTTTCGTCTCAAGTGATATATACTTGAAACGAAAGACTTTTTTTATGATGGATTCATCTTTGATTGAGGAGTGAACTTCATGCATCCAGTCATTCATTCTGTTGGCGATAAGATCAAGCAAGAACGAAAAAAACAAGGAATGACACAAAAAGCACTTTGTGAAGGAATTTGTAGTCAGGCTGAGATCAGCAAAATCGAAAATGGTCGAAATTCTCCGACGATTGATTTACTACAGCAAATTTGTCGAAGACTGCGCATTCCGATTTCATTGTTTTTTGAAGATGAAATCGTGTCACATAAGTTAAACGAAATTGATCAACGAATGATTCGTCATTTACGCGAAAAAACATATTCAGACATGGCAAAGGACTTAATGTTATATGAAAAATCAAAAAACGCTGTCGAAACTCAAATTTTAATTCGTTATCATCAAGAATTACTTGAATATGAAAGAGGAAATGTTGATTTTCGGACCTGTATTGCGTCCTTGTTGCAAGTTGTCAGTGAGGAACGGGTGGAAGAAAAATCATTTTTACTTTATACACGAATTCAGATGGTGATAGCGGTACTTTATACGAACCATGAAGAATATAATCGTGCTCATCAAATCTACAAGGCATTATTAGAGTTGCCTTATCAAACGAGAGAATATAAAAAAATTCGAATGAAGATCATGTATAATTTCATTCGTAACTTAGTAGAGTTTGAACGATTCGAAGAAGGGTTGCAGAAAGTTGAGCAGGTAATTAAAGAAACGAAACAATTGCAAGATTTAACGTATCTTGGACAGTTTTATTTTCAAAAAGGCATTTTGTTAGAGGCGTTAAAAGCATCGGAACGAGATACAACGGAAGCCTATACAACCGCCTATTCCTTTTTTATTGCGACTCAGAATCACTCTTATTTAAAAATCCTTGAAACGTATTTTTCCGAACATCTCTTATTTCCGCTTAATGAAAGTGAGTGAGTAAACGATGGAGATCACTGCATTAACTTCATCGATTGGTACAAAAATCAAACAACTGCGAATTGAGAAGCAGATGACACAAAATGAACTATGTGAAGATATTTGTAGCCAAGCTGAAATCAGTAAAATCGAAAACGGCTTAAATTCACCGACTGTCGATTTGTTGCAACAAATTTCCAAAAGGTTAAAGGTGCCCATTTCTTTATTATTTCAAGAACATACGGATGAAGAACAATTTTTTCAAATTGATCAATTCTTATCCGATTTGCTTCGAGAAGAGAAGTACGAAGAAGCAATGGAGCGAATTAATCAGCAAGAAAAAAATATGATCACTGAAGTCGATATTTTAAAAAGTTACATTAAAACGATCATTGATCTAAAACAAAATCGGATTGACTTTCGAACAGCTGCGAGCCTACTCAGCAACTTGTTGAATGAAAAAGAAGTGTGGTCGCATTCCATTCAATTGTTCATTCGAATCAAAATGGCGATTGCAAATATGTATTCAGAACAGGATCTATTTCATTTAACGGAATCCGTATATCAGGAATTGGAAAAAGAAATTGAAGCGCTCCAGTCGACTGCCCATCTGAATGCGTTACTGAAAATTTATTTTAATCATTGTCAGATTCTTGAATACCAAGAAAAGTCTGAGGACAGTATCGCCATCGCTAAGAAAGGATATAAACTATGTTTGCTGCATAATCATACATTTTTATTTGGACATTTTTACTATCAACTCGCGCACTATCACGAACAGTCAGGTGAAGATGAGATGTCACTTCAAAAACAGTATTCCGTCGCCTATACATTGTTTCACGCGTTTGAGCACGACGTTCGAAAACAGATGATTCTTCGCATGAAGGAAAAGTATATGTTATTTACCTTTGAGAAGTGATAAATAGGATGCGTAACCTTCTTGCCAAACAAGAAGGTTTTTTTATTAAAAGTGCAATCAAATGAGTAGTGAGAGGTGATAAGATGAAAAACGTACATCCAATTGGGGAGACATTGAAATTTTATCGACGTTTGAACAACGTATCACAAAAAGACATTAGTACAGGGATCTGTAGTCAGGCTGAAATTAGTAAAATTGAAAACGGTAAGGTAATGCCGACCGTTGAATTATTACAGCAACTTGCTATAAAGCTTTGTGTTCCTATATCCGAACTCGTTAAAGATGGTGCTGAACATCGTTTGGAACAAGCTCGTATTCTTGACCAAGCACTTCGTAAGCTAGTACGAGAAAATAAATTTGATAAATGCCTTCGTGTAATGAAACAAGTCTCATCCAGTCGATCTTCTGACGAAGTAAGGCGAATAATGAGATACTATGAAATCGTGATCGCCTATCGGCAACAGCACGTTGACTATCGAACGACCTCAGTCTTATTTGCACGATTGATCGATCAAGAAGGTTTACAGGTGCAGGATCCAATTCTTTACTTTCGAGTCAAGATGGCACTATCCATTTTATATGCGGAGTGCGAACAGTATCAACAAGCAGAAAAAATATATACTGACGTATTACAGTTCACGACAGAAATTAGCGGTTTAAAAGAAGAACGACTTAAGATTCTTTATAATTATGCGAAATTATTATATAAAGTTAATCAGTCAGAAAAGGGACTTCGTATCATCGAGGAAGGGATACTGCTCAGTCGAAAATTGAAACAGACATCCTATTTAGCGCACTTCTATTATCAACGTGGTGAATTTCATGAGCGAATGGGTGTAGATATCTTGCAGACGAAACATGATTATACGATGGCCTACGAATTATTCTCTGCCTTTCAGATGAAACAATATGCTGACATCGTTCTAGAGGTGAAACGTTCTTTTTTGCAGTCTATGCCTGAATGAGGTCATTGCTTAACAAACGAGAAAAGAGGAGAAACGTTGCGTATTGAATCATTTGGTAAACAGATCAAACAACTACGGATCGAGAGGAAGTTGACACAAAAAGAATTAGCGAAGGATGTATGCAGTCAAGCTGAATTAAGTAAGATTGAAAACGGGAAAACTATACCAACAATTGATCTTGTTCAGCGTTTGTCTCAAAAGTTACATATTTCAATGGATCAGATTTTCATCGATTCAAATGAAGTAAAACTATTTCAGCGCTATGAGGTACAACTAGCGGACTTTTCTAGACAACGTCGTTATGATGAGATGCTTGATTTCATGAGATGTTTACCAACTAGTCTTCCTCCTTCCGTTCAGTTATTGATTCGTTATTTTGAATGGGTCGCTCGCGAAGGGAAAAAAGATATCGATTATCGAACATGTATCTCACAGTTGCTTCGGTTATCGGATGAACAACAAATGGAAACAGAGTACCCTGTTCTTTATTTACGTATCCGGATGTCTGTTGCAAACTATTATTATTTAAACAGTCAGTATCCGTACGCGAGAAAAATTTATCAAGAATTACTAACCTATGATTACTCGACGGATACGCTGAAAAAGTTACAATGTAAAATTTTATATAATCATGCGCAACAGCTCTATTTTCAAAATGATTTTGTAACAGGGTTAGAGATTACTGAAAAAGGAATCGCCTTATCCGTTGAGCGAAAAGATACAGCGATGTTAGGACACTTCTTTTATCAAAAGGGATGTTTCTATGAAGAATTGAGTTACGCAGAACGTGATATTCGTGACGCGTTTACCTACGCCTATTCTCTTTTTACTGCTTTTGGTAATGAAAATCATGCCGCGCTAGTATTAAAAGGAAAAAACCAGTTTCTCTACTTTCAAATGTAATCATGGAAGTAAAAGAAAGGAGTATAATTTGAATCATTTACCCGTCTCCATTGGCTATGAAATCAAGCGACTTCGAAAAGAAAAAAAGATCACACAAGCAGAATTATGTGAAGGCATCTGTAGCCAAGCTGAAATTAGTAAAGTCGAAAACGGTAAAAATTCACCTACCATTGATTTACTCCAACAAGTGGCAAAACGGCTGAAAGTACCATTATCGATGTTGTTTCAAGATCATTTACGAAGTGATGTCTTTCAATCATATGATGAACAATTAGCGGACTTGTTACGTACTAATAAATATGTAGATGCTCTGAAATTGAGCGAACACGTACTGTCTACAACTGAATATGAACAGGTACGTAATTTAGCAAGATATTATCAAATCATTGTGCAGGAAAGAAGTGGTCAAATTCATTACTTAAAAGCTGTTCAATCGCTCGAACGGTTACTAAATAAAGAACAACTCTGGTTTGAATCAGCTACCTTGTATCTACGGATTCAGATGGGGATGGCGAATCTGTATGTCGAACACGGTGACTTTGAATTAGCGGATGATCTTTTTCAGAATTTGATTCAAGCAAAATACGAAACGATCGAATTAAAAAAAGTTCGAATCAAGATTTTATATAACTATGGACAACAACTTTCACTGCAAAAAAAATACCTTGCTGGTCTAAAAATCACCGAACAAGGTATTCAGGAGAGTCTTCAATTGGAAGACGGTCATTTCTTAGGTCACTTTTACTTTCAAAGGGGATACTTTAAGCAGCAATTAAATGGTGATCTCTCAGATATCCAGCGTGATTTTACGATGGCCTATTCCTTATTTTGTGCATTTGATATGCCGATTCATGAAAAACGTCTTCTGGAAGAATATGCAGAGTATGTTCTATTCCCAATTTAAAACGAACGACCGAATTGTCGGCACTCTTGAAGCGCTTGTTCGATCAATTCAGATGCACGATCTGGGTATTGCTGATGTCCTTCTAAAATGACAGTTGATACATCATTGATCCCAAAGAATGCTAACAAGTTCAACATATAGCGAACCGCGTGTTCACTTGGGGCTTTCTCTTTTGTCGAGTAATCACCACCGCGTGAATGAATCAACAGCACTTGTTTGTCTTCAACAAGTCCGATCGAACCTTCGGCTGTATAACGAAACGTTTGACCAGCCTGGGCGAGATAATCCATGTAATTGTGAAGCGGTGCCGGAACCGTTAAGTTCCACATCGGAAATGAAAAGACAACTTTATCGGCATCTAAGAATCCGTTTAAATATTCTTGAAGCCGTTGTGCATGAGTCGCATCATCTCCAGTTAATTCTTCCCCTTTAAATAGCCGCCCTGCCGCGTTCGCAAGTTTTAGATCAAAGAAGGGAAGACGTTCCTCGAATAAATTCAAAAGCGTAATTTTGTCCTCAGGATGATTTTCACGATAAGCATTCAGAAAGGCATCGTTTAATTCAGAACTAATGCCTTTTTTTTGATGCGTGCTATCGTTTGCTTCGATGAATAGTAAATGAGACATAGTGATCGCTCCTTTCTATACCTATCTATTCCCATTTTGCTTAAAATCATGACTTCCCATTATTTTATTATTTTTAGAAAATTCAAGTTTTATTTTGGTTCTGATAAGGAAAATAAACGACAGGAACTTGAAAGAGGGGATGGCGATGAATACACAGCGACGTTCTTCCAATAGTCAGCAATATCATCGAGAAATTCGGGCAAATTATCAATTGTTCGGGATGATCATTTTTATTTTGACGAGTTGTGGTGCCGTTTTATATATCGTTGCCAATACATTTAGTAGTTATGGTTTGAAAGGAGAGGATTGGATACGTGCACTTGTCATTGCGAGTGCTGGGAGTGTTCAATACTTCATCGGTAAAAGTACATTATCAGACCGACTAAAGCCACATATGATGTCTAGCGTTTTTTTATTGATTCCATATATTTATCATCCATTCATCGGTAGGGGAGTCCAGACAGTTTGGGCATGTGCCCTTCTATTCATATTAGCTTCCTTAGTCGTCATCAACCGAACGATGCTACTGTACGCAACAAGCATCACGACGGTTTCTCTTCTTTATATTTGGTATCAAACTCCATCACTTGAAAACACTTCGATGTTTGTATCCGATCACATCGCGCGTATTGGACTTATCTTGATTGCGACGATCATTAGTTTACTGATCCATAATCAATATGTTACCCGTCTTGAACGAAATATTGAATACTTAGCCCGTTTACAGGAACAAGCATTTACGGATCCCGTGACAGGTTTACCAAACCGCTCTTCGTTTGTCATTGAAGTAGATAAGAAAAAACAAGATGGCGATATGATTTGTCTCGTGGATTTGGATGATTTCAAAACAGTAAATGATGCATTCGGTTACCGAACTGGTGACCGTTCATTACACATCATTGGTCGACGATTGATGAATCGTTTTTCAGATTGTACGATTGCGAAAGCGAGCGGTAGTGCTTTTTTACTTCATGCGCCTTATCATCATGATGCACGAGTCCTCTGTGACGATATTTTATCAAGTGTATCAGAACGTGTACAAATTGACTTTAAGCAAATCAATGTTACTGCGAGTATTGGTGTTTCCTATATTAATGATGAATCGACGGACCATGTCATCAATGACGCGGAGATTGCATTATTTACAGCCAAAGCAAATCGAAAGAACACGTATGCGATCACAGACTTAGCAACACAAAATGAACGGAAGCGAGCACTCCAGTTAACGCGCGATTTATATGATGCAGAATTGGATCGAGACTTCTTTATTTTATTTCAACCTCAAGTCAATGCGAGAACGCGTCAAATTACAGGTGTAGAGGCTTTAATTCGTTGGAATCATCCGGAATACGGTCTTGTTCCACCAGTTGAGTTCATTCCACTCGCGGAAAGAACACGATTTATTGAGACATTAGGGCGATGGGTCATGCGTCAAGCCTGTCTTCAAGGAAAAGCTTGGTTGGAGGAAGGGAAGGAACCTCTGACGATTTCGGTTAATGTTTCACCGTGGGAATTACGACAAGCTGATTTTACGAATCGAGTGCTCACTATATTAAAGCAAACAGGTTTTCCTCCATCCCTACTTGAAATCGAGATGACAGAACATATCTTTATCGAAGGAACCGAGCAAATTATCGAAACATTAAACGCACTCCATTTGTATGGCATTCGAATCGCTCTTGATGATTTTGGAACTGGATTCTCATCCATGCAACCACTCGTGGAACTACCATTCGATCAATTAAAAATTCCAAAAGAAATCGTTCAAGAAGCGATTCATTCTGAAAGGAAACGAGCGATGATCGAGACGATCATTCAATTAGGAAAACGATTAAATATGACAATCGTAGCAGAAGGAATCGAACTTGAAGAAGAGGCAACATTGCTCGAACAGATGGGGTGTCATACGTTGCAAGGATATCTATTCTATCGACCGCTTCAGCCGCAACAATTAGAATATTTTTTAGCGATGTGTCGAGAAGGCTAAACAGATATCAAACAATTGAAAATACAAACAGGCGAAGGATCATGCCCATCGCCTGTTTGTATTACCATATAGGAGATAATAAATCAGAGATACCGGGCAAAACGACGTTCGAGAATCTCTTGGATGACTGCGATACATGAACATATACCCCAGTAAATGAACGCAACGACAAAATAGACGGTCATATAGTCGAATTCACGCCCACCAACGATTTTTGCCTTTTGAAAAATTTCAGGGACAGTAATCATGGCAGCAAGCGACGAAGCTTTGACAAGATCTAGCAAGACGTTCGAAAGCGGTGGGATGGCAATTCGAATCGCTTGCGGCAAAATGATGCCAACAAACGTCCGATACCTAGATAAACCGAGGGACGCCGCTGCCTCTTCCTGCCCACGATCAATCGAGAGTAAGGAAGAACGAATGATTTCTGCCATGTATGCCGCACTGTTTAAACTAAAACCAGTAATCGCAGCGGTCAACGCGTTCAGTTGAATATTGATGACTGGCAGCCCGAAATACAACATGAACAATAGCACAAGGATGGGTACACCACGCATAAATGAGATGTAGGCGCTCGCTCCAATACGCAATACTCGAAAATGAGAGAGACGACAAAGGGCAAGAATTAACCCAATTCCAAGACCAATCGCCATGCTGAGCAAAGAAATCCATAATGTTTGTCCAAGTCCACTTAAAATATATGGAAACGAATCGACCGCCAATTCAGGATTGAAGACGGACCGCCAATCAATCGATGACATCGTTAGTTCACATCGACAATCGTCGTTTTGACGTCAGGCATTTGGGAGACATCTTTTCCGGCATAGAATTGCTTCGAAATTTCCTTTAATGTGCCATCTTCCTTCATTTTATCGAGTTGTTCGTTAATGTTGGATTGAAGTTCCTTGTTATCTAAATCCATGATTAAACCAACCTGACTTGGATTATAAGCGATATCAGGATGAATCGTAATATCGAAGTCCTTGAAGAAATCGACAGCGAGTGTTTGCAAGTAGTAATCATTCAAGATGACGTCTGTTCGACCATTTGAGACATCTCGTAGATATTGATCGTTCGTCGCGTTATCGTACGTGACTTCTTTTGCACCATATTTTTTAGCAATCTGCATATACGTCGTTGTAGCTTCTCCGGCAGCTTTTTTCCCTTTTAAGTCTTCAAGAGACTTGATGCCTGATAAATCACTTTTACGGACGATTGCCGTACCATACGTATATTTATATGGTTTTGAGAACGCGAATTTTTCTTTACGATCTTCGGTGATCGTAATGTCGTTAGCGGCAAGATCGACTTGACCTGTATTGACGCTTGTCAACATACCGTCGAATGACATCTCTTTGAATTTCACTTTCAAATCAAGACGTTTTGCTACTTCTTTGACGACTTCGACGTCGAATCCAGTCAACTTATTGTTTTTCTCTTCATGATAAGATGTCGGAAAAAGTGTACCAGCCGTAGCGACGACAATCGTTCCTTCTTTTTGAATCTTGTCATATGCGGTTGCCTTCTCCTCTTGCTGACCACATGCGCTTAATAAAATCGAGCTTCCTGCGATCAAGAGACCCGTAAATTGCATTGTTTTTTTCATCGTATTATTCCTCTCTTTATTTCCATGATCAATAACTCTTTTCATAGTTAAAAATACCACAGAATCATATGTTCGGGCAAAGTAATACGCGCACAAAGTGTAGAATTCAACCAAAAAAAATATTGAATGAATATCCAAGTTTATGTAAGCGTTATCAATGTTGATATATGGTAATTATACCTTTGAAGCTTAAATAAAATGGAGATTATGCATAGTAGCGAATAAACATAAAAGGGTGTAAAGTATAATTTAACTGAATATACAGAAAATTAAGAAGGCAAGGAGAGTGCTACTATGACATTTCATCAATACCCTGAACAGCAGGGATTATACGACCCTCGTATGGAACATGATGCGTGCGGGATCGGGGTTTACGCACATCAAACAGGACGAGCGAGTCATGAAATCGTTGAACATGCATTGGCCATGCTTTGTCAAATGGAACACCGTGGTGGACAAGGAAGCGATGCGAAAACCGGAGACGGGGCGGGTATTTTAACGCAATTACCCGATCGGTTATTTCGTGAAACGGTTCGTCACATTTCCTTCCCTAAAAAAGGGGATTATGGCGTTTTCATGATGTTCTTACCACGTGAGGAACGGGAACGGATGCGACTCGAACGAACGTTAGAGTCAATCATTTTGACGGAAGGACAAGACGTCTTAGGATGGCGTACCGTACCTGTTCAGTCCGAAGTGCTTGGGTCGGGTGCCCGCCGCACGGAGCCAGTCATTCGTCAATGTTTCATTGGTGCACAGGCGATGGAAGGATTGACATTTGAACGAACACTCTTTTTGATTCGTCGCGCATTTGAACGTGAATCGGAACAACTCGGTCTTGAACAATACGTCCTCAGTAGCTCGAGTGAAACAATCGTTTACAAAGGACTCGTGACGACGGATCAATTGCGTGCGTACTTCGATGACTTACGAGACGAACGTTATCAATCAGGATTTGGTATTGTGCATTCACGTTTTAGTACGAATACGTTCCCCAGTTGGAAACGTGCCCATCCGAACCGTTATTTGATTCACAACGGCGAAATCAATACGTTGCAAGGAAATATTCGGGCGATGCGCGGTCGAGAACGTCGACTTGCTGAGACGACGTATGGTAATCGGGCAGAGGAAGTGTTACCGATTCTAGATGAGACAGGTAGCGACTCGTCGATGCTTGATAATGCGTTTGAGTTTCTCCATCTGTCCGGACTCTCGCTCGCTGAGACAGCACTGATGCTCGTACCGGAACCATTCGAACATGCTGAGATCAGACCGGCGAAGCGCGCGTATTATGAGTACCACAGTAGCATGATGGAACCATGGGATGGTCCGTCTGCAATCGTCTTTACGAACGGAAAACAGATCGGTGCGACGCTTGACCGAAACGGTTTACGTCCAGCGCGATATGTATTGTTACGCGATGGTCACTTCATGTTGTCGTCAGAAGCAGGAGTACTCCCTCTTCGTGAACAAGACATCCTGTACAAAAAACGATTAGCACCGGGTGAACTGCTTTTACTCGACTTTGCGTCCGGTCAGTTGATCACAGACGAAGAGATTAAACGGGAGCTAGCGACACGTCATCCCTACGCGGAGTGGCTCGCGCAAGAAGTCGTGTCCCTTTCAAGTAACGACTTCAAGGAAACACTCGTTGAACTTGGAACGAAACAACGACACTTCGGATATACGCGTGAAGATATCGATCAATACTTGATCCCGCTCGTCGAAGAACAAAAGGATCCGTTAGGTGCGATGGGGACGGATATACCGCTAGCGGTCTTAAGTGAACGCCCTCAATCCTTGTTCCGATATTTCAAGCAACTGTTCGCACAAGTCACGAATCCACCGATCGACGCGTTACGCGAAGAGATCGTCACCTCGACGCTGACATGGCTTGGTCGACAAGGGGAACTGCTGACGCCGAACCGCGCGAACTGTCGTCGTGTTCGCTTAGAGACCCCGATTCTGCGACCAGACGAAGCCCATGCGCTGAAACATTGTGGGCTTAAGCAAAAAACGATTTCGACGACGTTCACCGACTCGCTTGCAGAAGCGCTCGACATAATCGTTGATGAGGCTGTGACCGCTGCACGAAACGGGTATGAATTATTGACATTATCGGATTGTCTCGTACGCCCCGGCACATTGCCGATGCCAATCCTCTTAGTGACGAGTGCGATTCATCATGCGCTGATCCGCAAGGGATTACGTACAAATCTCAGCTTGATCGTTGAAGGGGGAGAGATTCGTGAAGTCCACCATGTCGCGACGTTGCTCGGATACGGTGCGGATGCGATCTATCCATACCTGGCATACGCAACGCTTGAAGAAGCAGTAGGGGATCGGTTTAAGGATGTCGACAAACGTTATCAAAAGGCTGTCACGGAAGGCGTCGTCAAAGTCATGTCGAAGATGGGCATTTCGACGGTCTTCAGTTACCGGGGGGCGCAAATCTTTGAAGCAGTCGGAATCGACCACGCCGTCATCGACCAGCATTTCACAGGTACGGTTTCTCAATTGAGCGGGATGACGCTTGAACTGATGGAAGAAGAAGTCCGACGAGCACAACAGATTGCAGACGAACGGATTCATTTAGAATCCGGCAGTGTCTTCCGGTACCGTCAAGCGGGAGAACATCATGCCTTTAACCCAGCAACGATTCATTTGTTGCAACACGCATGCCGGACGAATGATTACCGGCTTTATCAAAAGTACGCTCAACGCATTCAGGAGGAACCGGCAACGGTGCTACGACATCTGTTGACGTTCAAGGAGACGACGGCGATCCCAATTGAAGAAGTTGAGCCTGTCAGCGAAATCGTCAAATATTTCAAGACGGGTGCGATGTCATACGGCTCGTTATCAAAAGAAGCGCACGAGACGCTTGCGATCGCGATGAACCGCTTAGGCGGAAAGAGTAATAGTGGTGAAGGCGGTGAAGAGGAGGAACGATACGAACGGGATGAAAATGGTGACTTCCGGATGAGCCGAATCAAGCAGATCGCCTCTGGTCGTTTTGGGGTGACAAGTCATTACCTCGTTCACGCGGACGAATTACAAATCAAGGTGGCACAAGGTGCGAAGCCCGGAGAAGGTGGTCAATTGCCGGGTGAAAAAGTCTATCCGTGGATCGCACGGGTGCGTGCATCGACACCGGGTGTTGGATTGATTTCCCCACCACCACATCACGATATCTATTCGATTGAAGATTTGGCCCAGTTAATTCATGACTTAAAACGTGCGAACGATCAAGCCCGGATTAGCGTCAAACTTGTCGCAAAAGGTGGCGTTGGAACGATCGCGGCTGGAGTTGTGAAGGGGCTTGCGGACGTCATTGTCATCAGTGGTCATGACGGCGGCACGGGTGCCTCGCCGAAGACGAGTATTCAACATGCCGGACTGCCATGGGAACTTGGTCTTGCTGAGACGCACCAAACGTTGACATTAAACGGGTTGCGCGAGCGTGTCGTCCTTGAAACCGACGGAAAGCTATTGACTGGTCGCGACGTCATCCTCGCCGCGATGCTCGGAGCGAATGAGTATGGGTTTGCGACAGCTCCGCTCATCGCCGTCGGATGTATCATGATGCGTGCTTGTCATCTCGATACGTGTCCTGTTGGTGTCGCGACGCAAGATCCAGAGCTCCGTAAGAAATTCACGGGATCTGCCGATGACGTCGTCCATTTCATGACGTTCATTGCTGAGGAAGTACGAGAACATTTAGCGAAACTCGGTGTAAGACGGCTGCAAGATCTCGTAGGGCGTACGGATTTACTCGAACCATCGGAGCGACAACGGACACATTGGAAAGCGAAGAGTCTTGATTTTTCGCGTCTCCTCGTCCATGTGACACACGGTCCGGCTGAACAACAACAGCATCATGTTGAGCGTTCCTTTGACGCGCGTGAAATCTCGCCGTATTTGGAGGAGGCAGATTTCAGTCAGCCTCAGACATTACGTTTAACGATTCAAAATACAGACCGTGCGATCGGAACACAGACCGGTGCCATGCTGACAAGACGGTTTGGGGCCCTTGGTCTGCCGACGGATCGATTGAAACTCGAACTGAATGGATCTGCCGGACAAAGTTTAGGCGCGTATTTACCACGCGGAGTAACACTTGATGTCACGGGAGAAGCAAATGATTACGTCGGGAAAGGATTGTCCGGGGGTATCATCGCCGTTCATCCTCCACGTTCGATTTCGTTCGTCTCGTCCGATCAATCGATCATTGGTAACGTCGCACTTTACGGGGCGACGAGTGGAGAACTTTATGTCAACGGTCAGGCAGGTGAGCGATTTGCGGTTCGAAACAGTGGAGCCGTCGCCGTCGTCGAAGGAATTGGCAACCATGGACTCGAGTATATGACCGGTGGATCCGTCGTCGTCCTTGGCGATGTCGGAAAAAACTTTGCTGCCGGTATGTCAGGTGGTGTCGCCTATGTCTTGCCGCGTCATCCTGAACAATTTTTACAACGTGTCAACCGCGAACTCGTTTCGACGGGACCTGTCACGCATGTCGAAGAGATTGCGCGACTGAAGACGTTCATCGAACGTCACGTCGCACGGACCGGAAGTGAGCAGGGAGATGCGATTCTAGCGAACTGGGATCATGTCATTCATTCGTTCATCCGCGTCATTCCTTCGACGTATGAGAAAGTGACGACGTTGATGGCTGATTTCGCAAAACAAGGACACAACACCGAAGAAGCGATGTTGCTCGCATTTGAGACACATCTAGGGCGCAGAACAGGAGGGGTACGATGAAACGACGCGATCAATTCATGACAGTTGCTCGTTCGGGTGGGACGGAACGACATCCAAGCGAACGGGTGGGTGACTTTAAGGAATATAAGATGGCTTTGACGGAAGCGGAAGCGAGTCAACAAGCAAGTCGATGTATGGATTGTGGCACCCCGTTTTGCCATGTAGGGGAAGTATTTGATCAAGTGAAGATTGGTTGTCCAGTCTATAACGTGATTCCAGAATGGAACTTGCTCGTAGAAGAAGGACGTTTTCAAGAGGCACTCGATCGCCTTCTTGAGACGAACAATTTCCCAGAATTCACGGGTCGTGTCTGCCCAGCGCCATGTGAAGGATCGTGTACGTTGTCGATTCATGAACCTGCGGTCGCGATCAAAGATATCGAACGGACGATCATCGACATTGGCTTCGAAAAAGGATGGGTCGTGCCCCGAATTCCAGCAATACGATCGACACGTTCGATTGCCATCGTTGGATCTGGTCCTGCCGGTCTTGCGGCTGCCGATCAGCTGAATCAAGCCGGTCACCAAGTGACGGTCTTTGAGCGGGAAGATCGGATTGGCGGATTACTCACGTACGGTATACCAGCCATGAAACTCGATAAAGAGGTCGTACAGCGCCGTGTTGATTTGCTTGAAGCGGAAGGGGTTCACTTCCGGACGAACGTCACGATCGGCGCAGATATCACTCTCGAGACACTTGAAGCGGAGTATGACGCCGTCATCTTATGTGTCGGCGCGACGGAACCACGCAAATTGATGGATGCGCCAACGCGTGGAGTCGGTTATGCGATGGATTATTTGACAGGGGTAACACGTCACGTGCTCTCGCAAGAACCGTTGTCTGCTGATCATGACGCAAAAGATAAAGATATTCTCGTCATCGGTGGAGGCGACACCGGAGCGGACTGTGTGGCAACAGCACTCCGTCAACGTTGTCGCTCCGTCGTCCAATTCGGTAAACATGAACAACCGGGTACGACGCGTGCAACAGGAAACATGTGGCCGGATACACCGTCACTCTACTCCATCGATTATGGGTACGCAGAAGCGTTTCAACAATTCGGTCGGGATCCTCGTGAATACTTGATCGCGATCAAGCGATTCACAACAAGTGAATCGGGTCAAGTCACGGGTGTCTGGACGATTCAGACAACGAAAACAAAAAATGAATCGGGAGCAGTGATCTTTGAGGAGATCGAAGGGAGCGATCGTTACTTCCCGGTCGATCAAGTCTGGATCGCCATCGGATTCAGTGGTGTCGAAGAGAATGTACTCGAACATTTAGCGGTCGCCTCGGAACGTGGAAAAATCAAGACGACGCGTTACGCGACGAACCGGCCAGGCGTATTTGCCGCAGGTGACGCAAGACGGGGTCAATCATTGATCGTCTGGGCGATTCGCGAAGGTCGTGAAGTAGCGGAAGCCGTCGGACACTATTTAAAAGCAATGCAACAAACAGGCTAAATCACATAGCCTGGATTTCTGGCATCATCAGAAATCCAGGCTTTTTTGTGTTTGGCAAAGAAAGCTGCCAGTTCAAAAATAACTATTGATTTTGTTTCAAGGTGAAACACCGAAAATATTTCTGCTATTCTTATAAAATGAAGAGGAGGTATGACAGATGAATTCAGAAATCATCTATTTCGTATGCGAGAGTGGAATGGCGAGTAGTGTCATGGGTGCTACGATTTTAAGAAAGCGCTTACTTGAATGCGGTATTACGACAGACGTTAAGACATGTCGGATCGCAGAACTACCTGATCAGGCATCTTTTATCGTCGGAGAAACGCAACTCGTCCATCGACACGTATGGAAAACACATTGTTCGGTGCATCCAGTCGATCGGGTTCTTGATCCGACTGCATATGATGTCATCCTCGAATCTTGGCAGAAAAGAGTGAGGCTGCATGACTGAATTTACACCACGGGAACATGATATCTTATTTTTCCTCTTATCACGCGAAGAACCTGTTCAAATACAAGAGATCGCGGAAACACTCGAGACATCGGAACGAACGATTCAACGTGAACGCGATCGTCTTGCCCAATCTTTAGAAGATTATGACTTGCGTTTGACATATGTCCGCGGCAGAGGTCTCTTAATTGAAGGAACAGACGAAGCCAAACATGCATTACGGGACCAACTCTTGTTGTCACATAAACAATTACCGAACGCTGAAGATCGCCAAGTCGAGTTAGCGTATCGGCTACTACAAGAAGAAGGGATGGTCAAATTACAG
Source organism: Exiguobacterium sp. FSL W8-0210 (assembly GCF_038006045.1). Taxonomy (NCBI): domain Bacteria; kingdom Bacillati; phylum Bacillota; class Bacilli; order Caryophanales; genus Exiguobacterium; species Exiguobacterium sp. FSL W8-0210. The sequence continues at coordinate 1,757,237 of NZ_JBBOUK010000001.1, read as the reverse complement.
GCGATCGCCCATGCGATGTATGTGGCTCCGAGCACGGTTAGCCAGGATTTAGAGCGGATTGATGAATGGTTTCTACAATATGACCTTGAAATCAAGCGAAAAAAAGGTATTGGTGCCGAAGTCATCGGCGAAGAAATCAACAAACGCCGTTTACTGATTTCATTGATCTTTACGCAATGGGATGTTCTTGCTTTCTATCGCTTGTTACAAGGCGACGCCGGGCAATTACCTCATCTGTTACGCATGAATCGAACATCCTGGCTTGAGATGATCAATCAAGCGTACGCGGTCATAGCACCATTGACGAAAGAAGGGCGTCTCAATGACCGACAAATCATGCGTGCGACACTCAGCTTAGCTTTACAAGCGTTACGCAAAGATCAGTTTCCGATGCGTTACGAGTTAAAAGCGTATCCGGTCGAAATCCTCAAATGGGTGGAACGCGTCGAAGAGCGTTTACCTGACACGTTGTCGATTGCTGAACGCCAATGGTTATCAGAAGAATTGCGTGCTTTCTTTCAATCGGACGCAGGGGATACGGAAGAACTCGTCACGCGCCTTCGTGTAAAACGATTGATTGAGCATGTCTCCTTACTATATGGAACGAACTTTACGAAGGATCATGCGCTAGAACGCGGACTCGTTTCGCATATTCAATCGTACACACGTCAAAATAGCGTCAATCCGTCCTATGTCATCAAACAAATCGAACGGGAATATCCGCGCTTGTTCGATGCGGTCAAACAAGCAGCGCTGTCTATCTTCACCGATGCGACATTTGAAGACGTAGATTTAGCATTTTGGGTCATGCATTTCGGAGCTGTCCTGAGTAAACCGACACCTAAACTACCATATCGTGTTCTCGTCGTTTGCTCTGCTGGACTCGGTTCTTCGAAGTTATTGATGAACCGGTTACGGCAAGAATTCGCTGAACTCGAGCACATCGATAACTCGTCCCTTTTTGGCATCGAACGGTTACCAATCGACTCGTACGACTTCGTTTTGTCGACTGTGCCGTTGCCTGATATTCGCCCACCACATCTTCTCGTCAACCCGTTGCTTCCTCAGGATGAGGTCGAACGTATCCGGAAATTAATTCTCGCCTTGCCTAAATCCTTTCAACCGGCACCGCGAAAGACGAAAACGGAATGGCTCGATCTTGAGCAATTGCATCGGCTCGTTGCATCGTCCATTCAAGTATCGGACGGATTCCGAATGGAACGGTTAGAGCGCGTGGGCGATGGGATTGAATCGCTCTTGTTTGAAATCAGTACACGCATGGTCGAGCAAAGATTAGCGAAGTCAGCTGTTTCGCTCTCTGGACAATTGCTACGTCGTCATGAGATGTCAGGTCTTGGTATTCCGGGAACGCGGCTTGCGCTGTTTCACGGACGCGATGCGACGATTCAACGAGGGGGATTTCTCATCTTTGAATTGCCTGAACCGATCGACTTGCTCGGAATGGATCAACAGTTACAATCCGTCGAACGGCTCCTCGTCTTGGTCGCACCGGAAGAGACCTCGAACGAACTGCTTGAATTACTCAGTTCGATCAGTGCTGCGATCATCGAGAGTCCCGAACAAATGGATCAATTCGAGTTCGGGGAGGAACAGACGATTCGTCTGCTTTTGAATCGAACGTTTCGAACGGTCATTGATCAATTCCTAGGTCACACTTGAAAAATCCCTGTCACTCCATTCCTGAAGTGACAGGGATTTTTTCACGTCAAGCAGGCTTCTTTTCAGTCTGTCCAACTTCTTGGACAAAGACTGAACTAGGAAAGATTGAGTAAGCGCTTGCAGTACTCTTACAATAAGGTCATAGCAAAGCAATCATCTTATCAACTCATACACGAAATGGAGGCTAACGCAATGGCGACAGCTCAAAATGGAGCACGGGGCATCCGTGTACAAGTTCAACGGTTCGGAAGCTTTTTAAGCGGTATGGTCATGCCGAACATCGGTGCATTCATCGCCTGGGGGATCATCACGGCACTGTTCATCCCAACTGGATGGGCACCAAATAAGGAACTCGGTGAACTCGTCGGTCCGACAATCACCTATCTCTTACCGTTGCTGATCGGATACACAGGCGGGAAATTAATGCATGACGTCAGAGGAGGCGTCGTCGGGACGCTCGCGACGATGGGGGTCATCGTCGGAACAGAGATTCCGATGTTCCTCGGTGCCATGATCATGGGACCACTTGGCGGATACGTCATCAAAAAGTTCGATCAGTTGATCGAAGGAAAAATCAAACCAGGTCTCGAAATGCTCGTCAACAATTTCTCGGTCGGAATCATCGGTGGGTTGTTGATGCTCGGTGGATTCAAAGTATTCGGACCACTCATGACAGGTCTTGACGACATCATGGCTGCAGCAGTTGGTGCGATCGTCAGTGCACACTTGCTACCATTAGCGAGTATGTTCATTGAACCAGCGAAAATTTTATTCTTGAACAACGCCATTAACCACGGCATCTTAAGTCCACTTGGTCTCGACCAAGTAAACGAGGCGGGTAAATCAGTTCTGTTCTTACTCGAAGCTAACCCCGGTCCGGGTCTCGGATTGTTACTCGCTTACTCGTTCTTCGGTTCTGGTGCAGCGAAGAAAACAGCACCCGGTGCAGCATTTATCCAATTCATCGGTGGAATTCACGAAATCTATTTCCCATACGTCTTGATGAAGCCAGTCTTGTTGCTTGCGATGATTGCAGGTGGCATGAGTGGTATCCTCACCTTCGTCCTGTTTGATGTCGGATTAGTCGCACCCGCTTCACCAGGTAGTATCATCGCGGTCCTCGCAATGGCATCACGCGGTTCTTACGTCGGATTGATTGCAGGTGTCCTTGTTTCAGCATCTGTGACCTTCGTTGTCTCAACTGTTCTGCTGAAGACAAGCAAAGCAAAAGAGACATCCCTTGAAGAAGCAAGCGCGAACGTCAGTGCGATGAAAGGAAAACAATCGATTGCCTCGACACTCGTTTCAGCTGATGCCAAACCACTTGCGGAAGTCGAACATATCATCTTCGCTTGTGACGCTGGTATGGGATCGAGTGCGATGGGAGCATCCGTCCTTCGCAATAAGATCAATAAAGCGGGCTTACCGATCAAGGTAACGAATACGTCGATCAGTCAATTGCCGCCAAACGCCGAACTGATCATCACGCATCGTGATTTGACGGAGCGGGCGAAGGAACAAGTACCAACGGCAGAACACCGATCAGTCGATAATTTCTTAAATGCCGGATATTATGATCAACTCGTTCATGAGATCGAAACAGCAAGAAATAAGATTTCTTAAAAATAAAGATAGAGATATTCAAGGAGGAATAAACATGACAACGACAATGAACCTTTCACCGGAACTTGTATTATTGGACCAACAATTCGCAGACGAGACGGCAGCCATTACGGCTGCCGGTCAACTCCTCGTCGATCATGGATATGTCGAAGCGGGTTATATCGATTCAATGCAAGAGCGTCACGCTTTATCAACGGTCTATATCGGTAATCATGTCGCGATTCCCCACGGAACAGAGTCGGCTAAATCACAAGTCAAGAAAACGGGGCTATCGATTCTACAAGTACCGCAAGGCGTAGCTTTCGGAAGGGAACAAGCACGACTCGTCATCGGCATCGCTGGCGTCGGGGACGAACACCTCGAGTTGTTATCAAATATCGCGGTCATTTGCTCCGATGAGGAGAACGTCGAGCGTATCGTGGCAGCGACATCAAAAGAAGAAATCATCGCCTTATTGACAGCGGAGGTGTAACCATGAAAGCCATCCATTTTGGTGCCGGTAATATCGGACGTGGTTTCATCGGCTTACAACTTGTCAAGACGGGTTACGAAGTCTGTTTCGTAGATGTCAATACGACGGTCGTCGATGCATTAAAAGCACGCCATACCTATGAGGTCGGTTATGCCTCTGAAAGAGGAGGACGTGAACGGGTCAACGGCGTGACAGCACTCAACAGTTTATCTGAACCGGATCAAGTCATTGCAGCGATTCGCGATGCAGATGTGATTACAACAGCTGTCGGCCCGAGCTTGTTGTCGAAAGTGGCTCCTTTGATCGCGGAAGGGTTACGTCAACGTGATCAACAGACACCTGTCTACGTCATTGCGTGTGAGAACATGATTGGTGGGTCAAAACACTTGCAAACAGAGGTGGCGAAACATCAGCCGGTAGCGGAAAACTGGTATTTCCCGAATGCAGCGGTTGACCGGATCGTGCCGCTTCAGCATCATGAAGACCCGTTGTACGTCGAAGTGGAAGAATTCTTCGAATGGGTGATTGAGACGACTGGACTACCGGAAGCCTATCCACGGATCGAAGGCGTCACCTATGTCGAGAACATCGAACCGTTCATCGAGCGGAAGCTGTTCACTGTCAACACGGGACATGCGATCGCTTCTTATCTCGGAGCACTATTCCATAAAGAGACAATCGCTGAAAGTTTAACGGATCCACGCATCCGTCGTGGTGTCCAGACAGCACTTTACGAAACAGGATGGCTATTACTTGAAAAGTACGGCTTTAATCCGGTCGATCATAGTGCGTATATCCAAAAGAATATGAAACGCTTTGAAAACCCGCGGATTCATGATGAAATCATACGTGTCGCTCGTTCCCCGATTCGTAAACTGAGTCCAAGTGACCGACTCGTCAAACCAGCAAAGGAATTGATGGAGCGTGGCATCGAAGCAGATGGATTAGCGCGTGGGATCGCAGCAGCCCTAACCTATTTCGATCCAAATGATTCAGAATCTTCAGAATTAAATGCGTATATTACGAAACATGGAATCGAAGATGCGCTGAACGCATATCTACAACTGTCAGCAACGGATCCACTTGGATCTCGAATCGTCGAACATTATGAAGCGATGCAACAACAAGTCAATTCGATTGCTTAAGAATGAATAACTCTGTAAGCCGAACACCTTTCATATCTGTGGAGGGTGTTTTTAGTTTGCGATTTAAATATGTCTTGGTATCAACGAAAAAAGCAGTTTCTAAAAATCTTACTATCACAATTTGATTACAATTTGTATATTAAATTCGGAATATTCGAAAACGAATATTTAGCGATTAAAATACATTGTACGCTATATGAACGGAACATCTCTATTCCGATTTTTCAGGTAAGAGAAGGTGATCATATGTTGAATTATAAAGTGAATGTATATAGATTAAACGGAACACGACCAAAAGCAACAAAAGGAACCGGACCGAAGCATTTGATTTATTCGAGTCAGTTTTCTTCACGTACACCAGTCCATTTATTGCATCAACTCATCTTGAATCGATTGTTGGTTGAGCAAGAAAAAAACCTAGATTTAACGTATACGATCGAAGTAAATGCGGTACTTGATCAATTCGTGATCGACGTCCGTGTCTTTTCAACAGATACGGTCAGCATCCAAGTCGAGCGTGACTTGATTGAAATCATTGAACGTGAAGAAGTCCGTCATATCCCAGCGCTTGAAATCGGAAAACCGGATTTCGCGGAATTCGCCCACATCGTCTTAAAGGTTAAGGAAGGTGGACCACGCCTTTCACAAGAGGATACGCAACGAATTTTCAATGAGTCTGGTGTTCGAGGACGAATTATCCTGCACAAGGAGCGCATCGATAGTCATGAACCCTCCCATTCGATTCAGTTGTTGATTGGTGGGGCCGAGAAGTGTTTGTACAGTCTCTCGCAATATCAGCTTGATCCACTCTTCCGTAAACATGGTTTGACGATTCAATCCTTGAATCTGTTACCGTTTGATTTATTCATGATTCGCGACAAAATCGCGATGCTGTCTTCAGCAGATGCTTCGCAACTGTGGATTGATGACATCACGACATCCAAGAATGGACGATCACATCAGATTTGTTTTAACGATGGGAATGAATGCATGACGGTCATCTGTGATCTTCATGGATCAATTCGGTCTTATAAGTGTTCGTGATGGTTTAATTCTTCTTCGAATAGGCTACATTCTTAACAGAGGTTCTAACGAAGGGGAGTCGAACAATCATGTTATCTAAACAACAGACGGAAGAATTCAAGCAACGGTTATTAAAGGAAAAAGAAAAGACGACATCAAACATCGAACAACGCGATACGGATTACGATGAAGGTGAATTGTCGAGTTACGATAATCATCCTGCCGATTCCGGCGATGAATTGTTCTTGCGGGAACGCGATCAAGCGATCACGGACATGCAAGAGGATATGCTGTCGGATGTGGATCGTGCCCTAAAAGCGATCGAGGACGGGACGTATGGTATTTGTGAAGTATGCGGAAAAGAGATTGAGATTGAACGTCTTGATATCATTCCGGAAACGTTATTATGTATCGAGCATGCAAAAGAAGAAGCAGAACAAAACGAGAACGATCCGAATTCGCGACCAAGTGAAGAAGATGTACTTGATCCATCTGTCACTGCCCGCGGGAAAGACATCGACGGTGATACGGATGGATTCTCGAAAGTAAGTGATTTCGGTAGTTCCGATACACCGTCTGACCAAGAAGACGGGATTGACCCGACACGGTCTTGACCGGCAAAACATCTCCCGAAAATGGAGATGTTTTTTTCTCGAAAAAATCACAAATAGTTACCGTAATTTTTTGACTTTTCATATAATTTTGGTACGATGGTATCGAGGGGCTGTTTTAGCCTATATTAAAATGTAAGCGCATACAAGAATCCGTCTCACTGCTTGACCATTTTAGTTGAGGGAGGAAATAACGCATGATTTATGACATTCCGAACAAGCAAGGGTCAAAGGTACAGTACAAGGAACGGTATGAAAATTACATCAATGGAAAGTGGACGGCACCTGTCGGGGGAGAATATTTGATAATGTAACACCTGTCACGGGTAAAGTATTGTGCCAAGTCGCTCGTTCCGGTAAGGAAGACATCGAACTGACTCTTGACGCAGCGCATGCCGCAAAAGAAGCATGGGGGAAGACGTCTGTAACGGAACGTTCAAACATTTTAAATAAAATCGCGAATCGGATGGAAGAAAACCTTGAGATGCTCGCTTATGCAGAGACACTTGAGAACGGGAAAGCGGTCCGTGAGACACTCAACGCGGATTTACCGCTTGCAATTGATCACTTCCGCTATTTCGCCGGCGTCATCCGTGCCCAAGAAGGTTCGGTCGGTGAACTTGACCAAGATACGGTCGCGTATCACTTCCATGAGCCACTTGGCGTCGTCGGTCAAATCATTCCGTGGAACTTCCCGCTTTTAATGGCTGTCTGGAAATTAGCACCAGCTCTCGCGGCAGGAAACTGTGTCGTCTTAAAACCAGCAGAACAAACACCAGCAAGCATCATGGTACTCGTTGAACTCATCGAAGACTTACTTCCACCAGGTGTTCTTAACATCGTCAATGGATTTGGTCTTGAGGCAGGGAAACCACTCGCTTCAAGCAAACGAATCGCCAAAATCGCCTTTACGGGTGAGACGACGACAGGACGTTTGATCATGCAGTACGCATCACAGAACCTGATTCCGGTCACACTCGAGCTTGGTGGGAAATCACCGAACATCTTCTTCGAAGATATCATGCAGGCAGATGATGCCTTCTTCGATAAAGCAATCGAAGGATTACTGATGTTTGCATTGAACCAAGGAGAAGTCTGTACGTGTCCGTCGCGTGCCTTGATTCAAGAATCAATTTACGAGCCGTTCATGGAACGTGTTCTTGAGCGCGTCAAAGCCATCAAGATCGGAAATCCTCTTGATTCGGACGTCATGATGGGGGCTCAAGCTTCGAACGAACAGATGGAGAAAATCCTTTCGTATCTTAAAATCGGTAAGTCGGAAGGCGCAGAATGTCTCATCGGTGGAGAGCGCAATATGCTCGAAGGGGATCTCGCAGAAGGATATTACATCCAACCAACGATCTTCAAAGGACACAATAAGATGAGAATCTTCCAAGAAGAAATTTTCGGACCGGTTCTATCGGTCACGACATTCAAGACGGAAGAAGAAGCACTCGAAATTGCGAATGATACGTTATATGGTCTTGGTGCGGGCGTCTGGACACGTGATATGAACCGTGCTTATCGGTTTGGGCGTGCGATCGAAGCAGGACGCGTCTGGACGAACTGTTATCACCAATATCCAGCTCACGCGGCGTTTGGTGGTTACAAAATGTCAGGGATCGGACGTGAAAACCATAAGATGATGCTCAACCATTACCAACGGACGAAAAACCTACTCGTTAGTTACAACCCGAATAAACTCGGTTTCTTCTAAGTCGGAAAGGACGTGGATGCAAATGGTGGAACGTGTTCAGGCGACAGCAACTTGTTTAGAGTTAATCGACCAGTTGAGAGAAAAACACGGTCCGTTGATGTTTCATCAATCTGGTGGTTGTTGCGATGGCAGTTCCCCGATGTGTTTTGCGCAGGGTGATCTATTTCTAGGGGATCAGGATAAAAAACTAGGAGAGATCGGTGGTTGTCCGTTTTATATTCATGAAGATCAATATGAGTACTGGAAACATACGCAACTCATCATTGATGTCGTGAATGGTCGAGGCGGAATGTTCTCTCTTGAGGGTGTCGAAGGGAAACGTTTTTTGACACGCTCCCATGCGTTCACGCAAGAGGAATATGCTGAACTATCAGCATCAAGTTAAAAAAGATTCAAACACGATTTCGTCGAGGTGACTTGTTCATTCAGGTCGCTTGTGCGGAATCGTGTTTTTTGTTCGTATCACGACGTTCTAACAGGATAAAAGTTGGTAATGCGGCATAAGAACGGTATAATGAACTCATATTTTGACGAGAAGATAGTTTCACACTATGACATTATAGGGGGTCACCATGAAATATCCATTTTTAGGTTGGACAGGTCAAACGATCGGAGTGACGGCGCCCTCCTCCGGATTACGTGAACAGCAACAGGAATGGGTCGAACAAGCAGTTGAACAGGTACAAGCACGGCAAATGAACGTCCGTTTAGGCGAAACGATTTGGTCGCATCAACTTGCTGAGAGTGCACCGGTCAAACAACGCGCCGAAGAATTGAATCACATGATGACGGATGAGACGATTGATGCCGTCATCCCGCCATTTGGCGGGGAACGCGCCATTGATCTTTTACCCGAGTTGACGCTAGCTACTTACCAAACAAAATGGTTGCTTGGCTATTCCGATATCAGTACGTTATTGCTCAGTCTGACGCTTCAGACGGGAATCGCGACAGCACATGGTCCGAATTTCGTTGAGCTTCGGAGTGAAGAATGGGACGAGACGACAAGTGCCTGGCGACGGGTGCTCGCGACGCCAACTGGAGGAACCGTCACACAATGGGCTTCCGATCGTTATCAACCCGAGTGGACTGATGAAGAACGTCCAACAGGTTCGTTATTTCAGCTAACGGAAGCGACGGAATGGAAAGCACTTGATGAGCGAACAGAAGTGACCGGACGGTTACTTGGTGGGTGTCTGGAGACGATTCGCCATCTGATTGGAACACCGTATGGAGATGTGCAGCGTTTCCAGCGTGAAGAGATCAACGGAGAACCGATACTCTGGTACTTTGAGGTGTCTGAAGCGAATTCTGCAGAGGTACACCGGACGCTGCGACAAATGGCGTATGCTGGGTGGTTCGACCATGCGGCTGGCTTTTTATTTGGCCGTACGTCTGCAAGGATTATAGAAGACCTGACATGGCTAGACGTATATCAATATCTCGCGGATGAGACGGGCTTACCAGTTTTATATGATCTTGACATCGGTCATCAACCGCCACAGTTGACGTTAATCAATGGAGCGACGGGGACGATTCGTATTCAAGGGAAAGATTCACGAATCGATCTGACGTTCAACTAAAAAGGAGAGCACGCAATGGCACGTCGTAAGTTTCAAGCATTAGGCGTTTATAAACGCGTCCATATCAACCCGGAGACACGTCGGATGACGTTACCGGAACCATTTTACGATGCACTTCGTCTAGAAGATGAATTGCTGATTGCACAAGTCGGAGATGTTCTCGTCATGCGACGTCCGGGGGAGGTCGTCGAGACAGAAACGGAATTATTGAGCGAACTCGTAGAAGATGGATTCACGGGTACAGAGCTTGTCCAGGAATTTGCCTACCGGCGTCAGCAACAAGAACAACGATTACGTCAACAAGTCTTGCAGGATGAAGAGGATGACCATGCTGCTCAACTGAAGATCGAGCTATAACTGAAAGAAGGAGTGGGGCAGATGCGTCGCAGAACAAAAATTGGAATCGGAGTCATCGGATCCGGATTAGTAGCAGCGAGTTATTATTTTTATGAGATGGCAATCGCCACGAATCCGAAGCCTTTCTTATCGAATAATCGGGATTTGAGTGATGAGATGGTCCGATTGATGCAACCTGGACAGACCTGGATCAAGGAGCAGCCGCTCGAGCGGATCGAGATTGAAGCGAAAGATGGTTTGACGTTACGAGGGCATTTTCTTCCGTCACCTGTTCCGTCAGATCGGATCGTCATTCTCGTGCACGGGTACGGAGGCGTCGGAACGGATTTAGCCGGATTCGCCTATCTGTACCATCAGGCCGGTTTCCATGTCATGATGCCCGATAATCGTGGACACGGAATGAGTGACGGTCACTATATCGGATTCGGATGGCATGATCGGGAAGATTGTCTCAGTTGGTCGAACTATCTGATTGATCGGATCGGACAGGATGCGAAACTGTTCTTGCATGGGGTGTCGATGGGAGGGGCGACCGTATTGATGACGAGTGGCGAACAACTCCCACCACAAATCAAAGGAATCATTTCTGATTGTGCCTATACGTCCGTCAATGCTGTCCTTGCGTATCAGATGAAGCGGATGTATCGACTACCACACTTTCCGTTCTTAGGCATGACGAGCGTATTGACGAAGCTAAAGGCAGGTTATACGTTCCGTGAAGCATCAGCGTTGAAACAAGTCAAAAAAGCACAGGTACCGATTTTGTTCATCCATGGTGGGGCGGATACGTTTGTACCGACAGATATGGTATATGAGCTGTATGAAGCTTGTCCAACGGAAAAAGAGCTCGTCGTCATTCCAAATGCCGCTCATGCGATGGCCTATTTTGAGGATCCGGCATTGTATGATGATGTCGTCAAGAAGTTCGTTCGCAACATCTTGCGAAATGATTGACAACTCAGTTCGTTACCCGCTATATTAATATCATAAATCAACGTCGTCGTGGCGGAACTGGTAGACGCGCTAGACTCAGAATCTAGTGGTGGCAACACCGTGGAGGTTCAAGTCCTCTCGGCGGCATAAATGATTGAAGGAGGCAATCCCAGCAAGGGGTTGCCTTCTTTTTTGTTGCTGAATAGAAAACGATTACAACGAATAAAAATTCAGAAATATTTATCTTTTTAGAATTTTTCTGGTAAAATACGTTTTAAAGAGGGTACTCTTCAGGGAAAGTACTAAGTGAAGTAGACAATCTTTAACACATAGGAGAGGGGAAACAAACATGAAAAAAGGGAGTATCTTGCTAGCGCTCTTGATGAGCTGTGTTCTCGTACTTGGTGCATGTAGCATCGGTTCGAAAGAAGAAGAGTCGTCTGAAGGAAAGACGTATAAGGTCGGCATTGACGTCACGTATCCACCATTCGAATATAAAGACGGGGATACGTACAAAGGAATCGACATCGATCTCATGAAAGCAATCGCGAAGGATCAGAACTTCAAGATTCAATTTGAAGCGATGGACTTTAGCGGCATTATTCCGGCACTTCAAGCAAATCAATTGGACGTTGCCATTGCTGGTATGAGTATTACGCCAGAACGGAAGAAAGTCGTCACATTCTCGGATCCATACTTCAAAGCTGGTCTTATTCTAGTCGTCAAAGAAGATGAGAATGGTATTAAATCCGTCAACGATTTAAAAGGGAAAAAAGTAGCCGTCAAAAAGGGAACGACGGGTGCGAAATATGCAACGGATAACGCAGACAAACTGGGCTTCACGGTCACACAGTTCAATGACAGCCCAGCGATGTTCCAAGAAGTGAAGAACGGTAACGCTGCTGCTTTGATTGAAGATTATCCTGTCATCTCATATGCAAACAAACAACAAAACCTTGGATTAAAACTTGTCGGAGACCGTCTCAACGGGGACAACTACGGGATCGCTGTCTTAAAAGGTGAGAACGAGGATCTGATGAAGAAAATCAACAAAGGGCTTGCGAATCTGAAAGAAAACGGTGAATACGATAAAATCGTTGACACGTATCTGAAATAAGTCGCAAGGCGATAAGGGAGTGGGATAGCCAATGGAAGTGGTCAAAACCGCATTTCCATTTTTCTTGGAAGGGCTTCAAGTCACATTGTATATTTTCATCATCGCGGTCATCGTCGGCTTTCTGATTGGCTTAGTCGTCGCATTGATGCGGTTATCACCATCAAAAATCTTAAACGGGATCGCGATTGTCTATATTGATGTCATTCGCGGAACGCCGTTCATCGTTCAGTTATTCTTCATCTATTTTGGACTTAACTCGCTCGAATGGTTATCGATGGACCGGATGTATGCAGGGATACTGACGGTCGCAATCAATGCCGGTGCTTATTTTGCAGAGATCATTCGAGCTGGTATCCAGTCGATTGATAAAGGACAAACAGAAGCTGCACGTTCACTCGGGATGACAGGGCGTCAAACGATGGTGCAGATCATCTTACCGCAAGCATTCCGGCGGATGTTACCAACGATTACGAACCAATCGATCATCAGCTTAAAAGATACCTCGTTGCTGTCGATCATCGGCATCGCTGATTTGACGCAACAAGGTCAAGTTCAGCAATCGACGACGTTTGAGCCTTTCATCGTCTGGTCCGTCGTCGGATTGATGTACTTCGTCATCATTTATCTTTTGTCCTTAGTGGCGAAGTTCTTGGAACGGAGGTTTACATTACGATGAGTATCATTGAAGTGAAGAACTTAAAAAAATCCTTCGGTTCGAATGAAGTCTTAAAAGACATCAACGTCTCGATAGCCGAAAAAGAAGTCGTTTGTGTCATCGGTCCGTCGGGATCTGGGAAAAGTACGTTTTTACGCTGTTTGAATCGATTGGAAGAGATCACGGGTGGTACGGTCATCGTCGATAATTTCGACATCACGAGTCCAAAGGTCGATATCAACAAGGTCCGGGAAGAAGTCGGGATGGTCTTTCAACATTTTAATCTCTTTCCGCATAAGACCGTGCTAGAAAACGTCACGCTTGCACCGATCAAAGTGCGCAAATCGGATAAAGAACAGGCGAAACAGCGGGCGCTTGAACTCCTCGATAAAGTCGGATTACGGGAAAAAGCCGATAATTATCCAGGTGAATTATCTGGGGGGCAAAAACAGCGGGTCGCAATTGCCCGCGCGCTTGCAATGAACCCGAAAATCATGTTATTTGATGAGCCGACGTCAGCGCTCGACCCGGAAATGGTCGGTGACGTGCTTGCCGTCATGAAACAACTTGCCCTTGAAGGCATGACGATGGTCGTCGTGACCCATGAGATGGGATTTGCTCGTGAGGTCGGAGATCGCGTCTTATTCATGGATGGTGGCTATATCGTCGAAGAGAACGTACCACAAGCATTGTTTGATTCTCCACAACACGAACGGACGCAATCGTTCCTTAGTAAAGTCTTATGATGGAACCGGCGTATCTAACTGCGGATACGCCGGTTTTTTAACGAATCATAAATAACTGACTAAGTGCTCATAAGAAAAACTTATACATTTAAGCGTGAGAATTTGGGAATTCGAAATGCACACACAGGAAAAGAGTAGTAATATAGTAACGAAGGCACTTTCATGGAAGAATGACACGATCATTCCTTCTCATGACGTTCAGCGTTTCATTCATGCAACTCCTTTTGAAAGCGCTAACAGGTAGAGGGCTGGAAACACATCGAGTATCCACTGGATGTGTGGGGAGAAATATAGAAACGGGGGGAACCGTACATGGCAGGCCACGAGCAAGATCAACAAGCATTCTATGGACCAAACCTTGGCTACATCATTGAATTGTACGAGCGTTTTTTAGAAGACAAGACATCCGTTGATGAGGAGACACGTGCTTATTTCGAAGAGCATGGTGCACCTGTGACGGAACCAGTCGTACCGATGCAAGTCGAGACAGGAGATTTCGAAAAATATCTTGCGGCGAATCGTTTAGCGGAACAAATTCGTGCAAAAGGACATCTTGCGGCGGATATCTATCCGCTGAAGGACCATCCGCGAGAAACAGGACTATTCGAATTGAGTCAGTACGGATTGACAGAGGCAGATCTTCGAAAAATGCCAGTCTCACTCGTCTGTCCTGAACCACCAACTGGTGTACAGGACGCGTTTGAAGGCATTGAACACTTAAAGGCGCAGTACACGGGAGCAGCCGCAGTTGAGTTCCAGCATGTCGACGATCTCGATGAAAAGAAATGGCTTCGTCAGAAAATCGAGCAAGGTGCTTTGACAGCGACGCTAGACGCTGAACAAAAGAAACAGTTGTTCAAACGCTTAGCTGAAACGGATCTCTTCGAAAAATACTTGCACAAAACATACGTCGGTCAAAAACGCTTCTCGATTGAAGGACTTGACGCGATGGTGCCGTTGCTCGACACGATCGTCGGACACCTCATCTCGAACGGGTCGGAGACGATCAATATCGGAATGGCACACCGTGGACGGTTGAATGTTTTGGCGCACGTACTCGGGAAGCCATATGAAATGATCTTTGCTGAGTTCCAGCATGCACCGAACCACGACCTCGTACCATCTGAAGGTTCGATTGGGATCACATACGGTTGGACGGGCGACGTGAAGTATCACCTCGGGTTAAATCGAAAACTCGAGCAAGAGACACGTAACGTGCGGATGACGCTTGCGAACAATCCGTCGCACCTTGAGTTCGTCGACCCAGTCGTCGAAGGCTTCACACGTGCGGCACAAGATGATCGCTCACAAAAAGGAGCACCACGCCAAGAGCAAGCAGCAGCTGCTGCGATCCTCATTCACGGTGATGCAGCGTTCCCAGGTCAAGGAATTGTGGCTGAAACATTGAATTTAGCGAATCTCAAAGGATATAACACCGGCGGAACGATTCATATCATCGCGAACAACACGATCGGCTTCACGACGGAGCCGACGGACTCCCGTTCGACGCGCTACTCAAGTGATCTGGCTAAGGGTTACGAGATCCCAGTCTTCCACGTCAACGCGGATGAGCCGGAAAGCTGTCTCGCAGTCGCGTTGCTCGCGAGCGAGTACCGGGCAACGTTTAAGAAGGATGTCATGATTGATTTAATCGGATATCGTCGTTTTGGTCATAACGAAATGGATGAACCGATGAATACGAACCCGGTCTTATACGATTTGATTCATAAACATGATCCAATTCGTGTCTTGTACGGGAAAACACTTGTCGCGAGCGGGGATGCGACAGCTGACGAAATTCAATCGATTGAAACATCAATCAATGACCAAATGAAAGCGGCGCGCGAAAAAGTACCGAACGTCGAGAAAGAGTATGGTGGGGTCATGCCGGACGTCGTCTTTAAAGGCGTTCCGACAATCGAGACAGGGGTCTCGATCGAAACATTGACGGCGTACAATGAAGAATTATTACAGTGGCCGGATGGCTTCCAAGTGTTCCATAAACTTGAGAAGGTCCTGAAGCGCCGGACGGATGCGTTCTCGACGAAGAACGGAATTGACTGGGGACATGCCGAAACGTTGGCGTTCGCTTCGATCCTCTCAGATGGAACACCCATCCGCTTGAGCGGTCAAGATTCTGAACGGGGAACGTTCGCACAACGGAACATTAATCTTCATGATGTGAAAACAGGAGAAGGCTTCTCGCCACTCCATGCCTTGTCAACGGCAACTGCATCATTCTCGGTCTACAACAGTCCGTTGTCTGAAGCAGGTGTACTTGGTTTTGAATACGGTTATAACGTCTTCGCTCCGGAAACACTTGTATTATGGGAAGCGCAATATGGGGACTTTGCGAACTCAGGTCAAGTCATCTTCGACCAGTTCATCTCAGCTAGCCGCGCGAAATGGGGACAAACGTCAGGTCTCGTCATGTTGCTTCCGCATGGTTATGAGGGGCAAGGACCAGAACACTCGAGTGGTCGTTTAGAACGCTTCTTGACGTTATCGGGTGAGAAAAACTGGACGGTCGCGAACGTATCGAGCGCAGCCCAGTATTTCCACCTGTTGCGCCGACAAGCAGCGATTCTCGGGAAAGAGGAAGTCCGACCGCTCGTCGTCATGACACCGAAGAGTCTCTTGCGTCATCCGCTTGCGACATCCGATGTTTCTGAGTTGACGGAAGGTAGTTTCCAACGTGTCATCGAACAATCAGGGCTCGGAGAAGCACCAGATCGTGTTAAACGTCTTGTGTTCTGTTCTGGGAAGATGGCAATCGATCTAGCGGAAGCCGTTTCGAAATCAGATGAGAATCTCGATTGGCTACAGATCGTCCGGGTCGAGGAGTTGTATCCGTTCCCGGCGAAAGCCTTACAAGAAGTCATTGCGCGCTATGAAGCCGTCGAAGAGATGGTCTGGGTGCAAGAAGAACCGAAAAACATGGGGGCGTGGTCCTTCATGGAACCGCGACTTGAGACAGTTGCACCGAACGGCATCCAAACCGTCCGTTACATCGGGCGTCGTCGCCGTTCGAGTACAGCGGAAGGTGACCCGTCAGGTCATAAAGTAGAGCAGGCACGTATCATCAATGATGCACTCACAGCGACTGTTTCTACTTCAACAGCACCATCACACGTATCGAATCACACATCATAACTTAAGATAGAATCGAGTCATAGGGGGAGAATACGATGGAAATCAAAGTACCAGAACTTGCCGAATCAATTACAGAAGGAACGGTGGCGTCTTGGTTAAAACAACCAGGTGATCACGTGGAAAAAGGGGAAGCCATCGTTGAGCTCGAGACAGATAAAGTCAACATCGAAGTACCGTCAGAAGAAGCAGGTACATTGACGGAAGTGATGGCTGCTGAAGGAGATACAGTTCGCGTCGGGGAAACGATTGCTATCATCTCTGCTGGTGGCGAGGCTCCAAAACCGGCTGCGGCAGAACCAGTACAAGAAACTCCAAAAGAGACACCAAAAGCAGAAGAAAAAGCGGAACAACCAGTGGCTGTGGCAGCGACTGAAAGTACATCTGTTGCGGATCGTCCGATTGCTTCACCTGCTGCCCGTAAACTGGCTCGTGAAAAAGGAATTGATTTAGCACAAGTGGCAACACAAGATCCACTTGGTCGCATCCGCGTCCAAGACGTCGCGACGTTTGAAGTAGCACCACGTGAGCAAGCAAAACCGGCTCCTACGAAACCCGCTACACCGGCACCAGCACCTGCAGCCGCTCCTGGGAAACCGGAAGAGCGAATCAAGATGTCACGCCGTCGTAAGACGATTGCGAACCGACTCGTTGAAGTCCAACAAACGGCAGCGATGTTGACGACATTCAATGAGATCGATATGTCAGCGGTCATGGCACTGCGTAAACGTCGCCAAGAAAAATTCGTGAAGGAAAACGAAGTCAAACTCGGCTTCATGTCATTCTTTACAAAAGCAGCAGTCGCAGCACTTAAAAAGATGCCATACTTGAATGCTGAGATTCAAGGTGACGAAATCGTCCTGAAGAAATTCTACGATATCGGGATTGCCGTTTCAGCACCAGACGGTCTCGTCGTTCCAGTCGTTCGTGATGCGGACAAAAAGAACTTTGCTGAGATTGAAAAAGACATCATTCAATTAGCGGTCAAGGCGCGCGATAACAAACTCGGTCTATCTGACTTGACGGGTGGTACGTTCACGATCACGAACGGTGGTACATTCGGTTCACTCATGTCGACACCGATCTTAAACGGTCCACAAGTCGCAATTCTCGGGATGCACGCAATCAACTTGCGCCCTGTGGCGATCGATGCTGAACGCATGGAAAACCGTCCGATGATGTACGTCGCACTCTCCTACGATCACCGAATCGTTGATGGAAAAGAAGCGGTTACGTTCTTGAAGCACATTAAAGATCTCCTCGAAGATCCAGAGTCATTGATTTTCGAAGCGTAATCATAAAAGACCCGTTTTAGATGCGGGTCTTTTTTTGTTGATATCACTTTGTCATCAAAACACGAAACGACATTTACATCATCTCTATATCAGCTTCATACATACGATTTAGGATAAGTGTTGTAAGAATATTTCAAGGGGGAATTGATTATGTTGAAACAAATTGGATTGACGATGGTAGCAGGAGCCGTATTAAGTACAGGTCTTCCGACAGAAGATGTCAGCGCACATTCAAAAGGGAAATCGTTACTCGATCCAAATCGCATCATCAATGTTGCTCACCGCGGAGCTTCAGGATACGCGCCAGAGCATACGATGCCAGCTTATGAAATGGGACATAAGACATTCAAAGCAGATTACATCGAAATTGATTTACAGATGACGAAAGACGGTCAATTGATTGCGATGCACGATGAAACGATTGATCGGACGACGAACGGAACGGGTGCCGTCAAAGATAAAACGCTTGCTGAAATCAAGAAACTTGATGCCGGTAGCTGGTTCAATGAAGCGAACCCGACCCTTGCGAAAAAATCGTATGTCGGTTTGAAAGTTCCGACGCTTCAAGAAGTCTTGAGTAAGTATGGGAAGCATGCGAATTACTATATCGAGACGAAATCACCGGAAGTGTACCCGGGAATGGAACAGAAATTGCTCGACGTACTAAAGCAGAACGGATTGTCGAGTAACAAGGTCAAATCAGGACAAGTCTTGATTCAGTCGTTTAGTGAAGCGAGTCTTCAAAAAGTCAGAGCCATCGACCCGAACGTTTCATTGGTTCAGTTGATGGAAGCAAATGAAGTCAAGGCATTGACGGATGATCGATTAACAGCAATCCGCCAATATGCGGTCGGTGTCGGTCCTTCCTTCAAAGCATTGACACGTGAGAACGTCGCAGCAATTCGGGCGCATGATTTGTTACTTCACCCGTATACTGTAAATGAAAAAGCGGATATGGTACGTATGCTTGATTATGGTGTCACAGGTGTCTTTACGAACTATGCTGACCGTTTTAATGATGTCGTGAAAGGGCTGTACAAAAAATAAAGTAAAAAGGAAATAGTACTATTTCTTCTTTCGAACAGGAAAGGAGGAATAGTTTTTTTGTTTTTAAAACTCGTATTTTAAATCCAATATTTCATTTCATACGTAAACCTAATAGAGGTTTATCAGAATTTCGAATCGTGAGACAAAACAATGTAGTCAGTTTCGTATTTCATGGTACGATAACAGTGCAGTTTTGGGAAGAAATGGAGTGAGGGTCGTGAGAATTACACAGTATACGGATTATGGACTACGTGTGTTGATGTATCTCGGGGTGCACCGGGATGTCATCACACCAATGCCGCAGATTGCCAAGCATTATGGCATCTCATCCAACCATTTAATGAAGGTGACACAACAATTAGCGAAACTTGGCTATGTCGAATCAACAAGAGGTCGGTCAGGCGGACTCCGTTTGATTCGTGATCCAAAAGACATCAACATCGGGAAAGTCGTTCGGGAAATGGAACCGATGGATATCGTCGAATGTTTTGGAAGCAACGGCCATTGTGTCATTGAACCTGGATGCCGTCTAAAAAGTGTGCTCGGACGAGCGCTTCGAGCTTTTATCCGGGAACTGGAACAGCATACATTAGAAGAATTGCTGGATAATCGTGATGAGTTGGCACTCTTGTTTGCTGCCTCACCTTTACAGCGTTCTTAATCAAAAAACCCTCGCTTCTGAACTGAACCAAAAAAGTTAGACAATAAATAATTTGTCAGGCGACCTTGAGGACCTGAGTCCGGTATTCAACCGGGCTCAGGTTTTTTAGTCGTCTCTTGATACGACGATGGTTATAGTACTCGATGTAACGCTCGAGCTCACATTTGAAGTGGTCCATGTCATCGAACTCCTTGAGATACAGGAGCTCTGACTTGAGCACGGCGAAGAAGCTTTCGATGGCTGCGTTGTCGAGACAGTTGCCCTTACGGGACATGCTTTGCGTAATGCCGTGCTCGTGGAGCGTACCAGTGAACGCTCTGTATTGATAATGCCACCCTTGATCGGAATGAAGGATTGGGCGCGCCTCTCCGTCGAGCTTCCCGATTGCCTGATCTAACATTTCGCCAACGAATCGATATGTAGGACGGTCCGATAGGGTATAGGCGATGATCTCACGGTTTCCCAAGTCCATCATCGGAGAAAGGTAGAGCTTCTCTCCGAACAGGTGAAATTCAGTGACGTCAGTCACCCATTTCTGGTTCAGACCGGTGGCCTTGAAGTCACGTTGAAGAAGATTCGGTGCGACCTTTCCGACCCGTCCTTTATAGGAGCGGTATCGCTTCATGCGGACGAGACATTTGAGACCGAGTTCGTTCATGAGACGGCGCACGGTCTTCGGATCGTGCCGGAAGCCCTGGCGTTCGAGAAGTGCGTGGATGCGACGATAGCCACATCGTCCTTCGTGTTCGTGGAAGAGGGTATGGATGGCCGCCTTCACTTCCGCATACTTGTCTTCGCCCGTCAGGCGCGTCCGCCAATAGTAATAAACGCTTCGTGCCATACCGAGCACGCGGAGGAGTCCCGGAACGGGATAGATTGATCGCAATTCATCGATTACTTGTGCCTTGATCCGGTTCGTCGCGCATTCTCTTCTTGAACCAAGGCTTTCAATTTTTTTAACGCAGCGTTCTCCATCTCGAGATACTCGATCCGCTCTTTGAGCTTCTCGACTTCTGTCATCTCTTCAAATTCCTTCTTCTTGCGTCTCGCCATCGGGGCACGTCCTTTCGGTCTGGCGACCAGACCTGCGGTCCCTTCCCGATCATACGTCGATCGCCATCTCGAGATCATCCCCGGGGAGGAAATTCGGTATTTTACGGCCGTCTCTCTATTGGACAGCTTATTGGTCGCCATGTCGTTTAATACCTCCAGTTTAAATGCCAGCGAGTGTGTTGTATAGGAAGGATCGAAGATCGTTTCCCCCCAACGCTCATAGAGACGTGACCACTCACGGACCAGGTTATGCGCTATCCCGAATTCTTTCGCCACACCTCGGTATCCGTCTCGTCCTGTTAGATAACGCTCAGCGACTTGGACTTTAAACGCCTTTGTATATTTGACCATAAAAAACACCCCATAAAAGTTGGATTTTATGTCCAACTTTTATGGGGCAGTTCACTTCCGTGAATGGAAGCGAGGGTTTTGTCATAGCGATACTTATACATCATCTTGGCGTTTCTTTGGTTCCACATGTTCTTTGTTCTGAGACAAGTCGTCACGAACAGATGATTTCCATAACGGCACATTGCTGTAATATGCAGCACGGGCGATCAGATGTCCTCCAATCGGCGCTGTGATGAGCACGAACAGGATGCCGAGAACGACACGAGAGGAGAAGAATCCATCTTCAGTGACGAAATAGATGATGACGCCGATTAAAATCGACATGACACCTAATGTCGCGCTTTTAGATGCAGCGTGAGCACGCGTATAGACATCCGGTAAGCGGATCAGACCAAGCGCGGTGACGAGACTAAATCCCATACCGAGCAAGGCGAAGACCGCGACGATCAATTCATTGATTGCGATCACGTTCGATGATCTCTCCTTTCTCGATATATTTTGAAAAGGCAACCGTACCGATGAAGGCGAGTATACCAATCAACAGGATGACTTCGAGATAGTCGCTCGTCCGTAAGATGATCGAGACAAGACCAACGATTGAAATCAAGCTGATACCAATTGAATCAAGCGCGATGACACGATCCGCCACACTTGGTCCTTTGATGACCCGGTAAAATAGACCAAGCATCGAGAGAAAGACACCCCCGAGTGCGATGTAGATTAAAATATCGAACATCACCGACTCACCTCCAGAATGGCTTTCTCAAAACTATCACGAATCGAAGCGACTGCTTCATCGACCTCTGGCATATGGAGTGCATGAATGTAGAGTGTCTTATTATCATCCGAGATATCAACGACAAGCGTTCCCGGCGTCAATGTGATCAGCATCGACAGCAACGTGATCTGCCACGGTTGATCGAGTTCGGTCTCATAGGCGAAGATACCAGGCTGAATATCTAACTTCGGCTTTAAGATAATTTTCAAGACATCGATGTTCGCAACGACCAGCTCGTAGAGAAAGCGGAAGAACAATAGGACGAGTGCGACGACAGGTCCGAGATAAAAACGACCTTTGAAGCCGCGACGGAAAGCGAACATCGCAATCAGCCCTAGCGCGTAACCAATGACGAAACCGGAGGCCGAGAAATTGTTTGAGAGAAACATCCACAAGAATGCAAGAAATAAGTTGAGCAAGACTTGAAATGGCATGAATTAACGACCTCCTTTTAGTACGGCATCGATATAGAGCGTTGGATTCGTCAACGGTTCGACGGCTTGTTGAATCAGTGGACGCATCGCCTCAGCACCTACTCCATAGAGAACGCTGAGCGCAACTAAGGCAATCGTAGGAACTAGTAGCTTTGGAACAAGCGCTTGTTTATCACCAGAGTAAGTCTTCGGTGTTCCCCAAAAGGCACGCATGAACAATTGAACGACCGAATACAAGACGAGTAGACTGGATAGTAGAACGATGATTGGTCCAATCAACTCACCGGCTTCAATACCACCACGAACGATCAGGAATTTCCCAATGAATCCGCTGAGCGGTGGAATCCCGGCAAGTGATAACGCCGCGATGAAGAACGTCCAACCTAATACAGGATAGGCTTTGATCATCCCGCCCATGTCTTTCAGCTTACTCGAGCCGGCAATTCCGACCATGATTCCTACGAGTAGGAATAAAGCGGCTTTAATCAACATATCATGAAGAAGGTAGAAAATCGCACCTTCTAGCGCTTGCGGTGTCATGAGGGAAACCCCGTACAAGATGACCCCGACCGCGACGATGATGTTGTAGATGATGATTTGCTTCGCATCCCGTGTCGCAAGCGCACCAATCACCCCGATGATGATCGTACTGAGCGCAAGGATACTCAAGATTTGATGAATCGTTCCAATCTCATTTGAGAAGAACAAACTATACGTCCGTAAAATCCCGTAGACCCCGACCTTTGTCAACAAGGCACCGAACAGAGCAAGAACAGGCGTCGGCGGTACTTGATAAGAACCAGGTAACCAGAAGTAGAGCGGGAAGATCGCACCTTTTAATCCGAAGACGATCAGGAATAACAAGGCGATAACGTTGAGGATTGCTGGCTGTCCGACCTCTGAAATCTTTTGACTGATATCCGCCATGCTGAGTGATCCGATGATTCCGTACAAGAAGGCGACGGTCATGACGAATAATGCAGACGAGATGACATTAATCAAAAGATACTTCAGCGATTCTCGTAATTGTGCCGGTTTCCCGCCGAGAACGATTAAAACATAAGACGAAATCAGGAAGACTTCGAAGAAGACGAACATGTTAAAGATATCACCTGTCGTAAAGGCACCATTGACACCAACGAGCAGGAATTGAACGGCGATGAAATAGTAGTACCGTTGATAGGAAACGCTCAAGTAGACAATGGCATACCAGATGATACAAAGAACAAGAATGCTTGTCGTCGTGACGAGTAAAGCGGATAGCATGTCAGAGACAAGCGTGATACCAAAAGGTGCTGGCCAGCTACCGAGTGTGACTGTTAAGATGCCGTTTGACCGGACAGTCAGCACGAGATAGATGGAGGCACAGACAGTCAAAATCGTCGAAAAGAGGGAAACGATTCGTTGTCCTTTGAGGTGTCGCGGGAAAAACATCAAGAGGACACCCGTCAACAAAGGGATGATGATTGGTAGTAGCGGTAAGTTAATCATTCGAATCGGTTCCTTTCATCTCTTCGATATTATCGGTTCCGAGTTCTTGATAAGCACGGTAAGCGAGTACCAAGAAAAAGGCAGTGACACCAAAGCTGATGACGATGGCGGTCAAGACGAGTGCTTGCGGTAGTGGATCCGTATAGGAAGTCACGCCATCCTTTAAGACCGGAGCCGCGCCTCGTTTTAATCCACCCATCGTCATGACGAGCAGATGGGCAGCGTGGCTGAGCAACCCTGTTCCGATGATAATGCGAAGAATACTTTTCGAAAGAATGAGATAAATGGCACACATCGTCAGGATGCCTGCGGCGATCGCCATGATGATTTCCATATTAATCACTCTCCCCAATCGTTTGAATAATCGTCATCGTCACACCGACGACGACAAGATAAACACCAAGATCAAACAACATCGCTGTATGAAGTGATGTCTTACCGAATAACGGTAGGTTGAAATAGTCATGTGCATGTGTGAAGAACGGTACGTTAAAGACAAGCGCTCCTGAAGCCGTCAGTACGGCAATCAACATGCCAAGAGCCGTGATCCATTTGTAGTCGAATGGCAAAATCCGGCGTAACGTCTTGATGTCATAAGCAAGTAAGATCAATACAAGAGCAGACGCCGTCACAAGACCGCCAATGAAACCGCCACCCGGTGTATAGTGTCCAGCAAAGAACAAGTAGACAGCAAACAGGAAGATGACGAACGTGATAAAGGAAGTCGCGGACTCTAAGATGACGTCATTCGTATGCTTTTTCGCCTGCTTTTTCATTTATCGATCCCTCCTGTTCGTCTAAATTTAATCATCGTGTAAATACCGATTCCGGCAAGTGCGAGAACGGCAATCTCAAACAACGTATCGAAGCCACGGAAGTCGACGAGAATAACGTTGACCATATTACCGCCAGCGGCAAGATCAGCGACATTATCGATGTAATACTTGGCGATTGAAGTAAACGATCGTTGGCTTAGAGAAGCAAGAGCGACGAGTGTCACCGTCAATCCGACGAGTGCTGAAATCAAGGCGTTGCCGAGCTTGAACGGAATGCGTTCTTCTTTCCGACTGATTTCCGGTAAACGATAGAAAACGAGCAGGAATAGAGCGACCGATACGGTCTCGATGACGAGTTGTGTCAAGGCGAGATCTGGCGCTCGGAAAAAGACGAAGAATAGAGCGACCGTATAACCTGTCACACCGAGCAAGATGATCGATGTCAGTCGTGAACGCGCAAAGGTGATCGAAAGGGCACTCGAAACGAGAACGAGTGCAAGGATGATCTCATACGCGTCAATCGAGCTGATTGGATCAACCGCGAAGCGGAAGGCATCAAATACGTATAATGCCGTCAAGATCAAGATGACGATGAATCCGAAGATGTAGACGAGATATGACCGCATGTATCCGGTCATGACCGTATCGTGAATCTTTGTCGAGGTCTGTTCACCACGCCGTAACAAAGCGTCATATTGATGATTCAAGGAGACAGCACGAGGCATCCGGTTATAGAGTGATTGCCAGCGGGGCAGTGTTTTATACAATATGACGCCAGCACTGATGATCAAGAGTGTCAGGAATAATTCAGTATTGAATCCGTGCCACATTGAAATATGCACATCAATCTTCCCACCCGCATCAACGACTTGCGGTAAGATCGCTTCGACTGCCGGTCGAATCAACGTATCCGATAATAGATTCGGGAAGAGTCCGATGATGACGACGAGCGAGACGAGGACGAGAGGTGGAATCAACATGCCAATCGGTGCCTCGTGTGGTGTTTTCGGCAACTTATCGTCTTGACGCTTACCGAAGAACGTTCTGCGAACAATTAAGATACTGTAGACGAACGTAAAGATACTTCCGACGACGGCGAGTACAGGAATGATCCAACCGTAAGACGGTAAGTGGAACAAGTCAGATCCTGAAACTTGAAGAACACCTGTCAAGAACATCTCTTTACTCAAGAACCCGTTGAACGGTGGAATCCCCGCCATCGAAAGGGTTCCGATCATCGCGATCGTCATCGAAATCGGCATGAGTTGCGCAAGACCACCGAGCTTCCGAATATCACGAGTACCAGTTTCGTGATCGACGATTCCCGCCATCATGAAGAGACTGCCTTTAAACGTCGCGTGGTTAATCAAGTGGAAGATCGCAGCGACTGTCGCGATTGTATATAATCCGTCATCCAACGCGTCAACGTGCAAGGCGGCTGCTCCGAGTCCAAGTAAGGACATGATTAATCCAAGCTGAGAAATCGTGGAGTAAGCAAGGATTCCTTTCAAATCATGTTGTTTCACCGCATTGAGTGAACCCCAGAATAAGGTGAATATTCCGACAGATGAGACGAGATAGAACCAAAGCGACTCATCCGCAAAAATCGGACTGAAACGAGCGACAAGATACAACCCTGCCTTGACCATCGTTGCCGAGTGCAAGTAGGCACTGACAGGGGTCGGTGCTTCCATCGCATCCGGTAACCAGATGTGGAACGGAAACTGAGCCGATTTCGTGAAGGCAGCTAGCAAGAATAAAACAAGGGCGACCGTAAAGAAAGGTTCACCTTGAATCGATTCAAGTGACGCATAGGTCTCACGAATACTTAACGATCCACTGAGTGTAGAGAGAATCGCAATTCCTCCAAGCATCGCCAGTCCACCGAAGACGGTGATCAACATCGATTTTTGAGCGCCATAACGAGAACGTTCTCGCTCGTACCAGTAGGCAATTAATAAGAACGACGAAATCGACGTTAATTCCCAGAACAGATAGAGGACGATCATGTTATCTGACAGTACGACCCCAAGCATGGCGGTCATGAACATCAACAGATAGACATAAAATGTTCCGAGTGATTCTTTTTTCGCATCTAGATAAAAAATCGAATAAAGAACTACGAGTGATCCGATTCCTGTGATCAATAGTGCGAACAATAAGCCGAGTCCGTCAAGATACGTGACGAAATCGATACCGAGCGATGGTATCCACGGCATGCGTGCCGTAAAGGTCTCACCTGACATCGTACCAGGGAGAAAGCGGCTGAAATACGAAACGAGCAGTACAGGTACGACAAGTACAAACCAACCGGTATGAATGTTCGGAAGGCGTTTCGCTAGAAGCGGAATGAAAAGACTGATCAATATGGGCAGTAAAATAGCCCCGTGCATCACGGACACGAAATTCCCTCCTTTGTGACATCGACGACCAAAAATGAAAAAGGGACGCGAACGCAAGCTGTTGAAGCTCGGAACTGTCCAGTAGAAGACACGATTCATTTTGTTCGTCGAAGATGTTTCTGAATCAAGTATAGCGCACTTTTTTCCTTCTTGCATGACGTGAAGCGTTGAAGCATAAGGGATAGAGCCATTTTTTCTCTTGATTATTAAATATGTAGGAACACGGCAGAAATAGGCTGAAAATTTTTTTGATTTTTTTCAAAAAACACGTGGATCCATGAGAAGAATGATTCAAACTCAAGGAACGCGGGTACATTTATCTAGAGCACAACTAATGACCATAGAGGGGGAACTTTCATGCGAGCAACATTCAAAACAGGTGTTATTTTAGGTGGTCTAGCAGCGATTGCGACAATCGCCTATCAACAATACCAACAACGAAAATCGACTTCAGATGATATTGACCATCGTCCAAGTGTCGACGCGAAACGCGATCCGGCTGAAGTCGGACTGACACAACTGGATTCCATTCATCGGGCAGATTGGCAAGCGAATGGATTCCCACAAACACACGCAGAACTCGAACGCCTCGAGCGAGAAGAAAATTAAAAAAGCACGTCTCTCGAATGAGAGGCGTGTTTTATGGTCATTAAGCACTTGTTGTGACTAGGGCACGTGTCCGTTCACTATGTGCAGTATAAGAAGAGAGATGTTCGAATTGATAAAGCGTTAAGGTCGCTGTGCGACGTTGACCAGTACTCGATTCAAGCATTAAATAAGCTTCATTGAAGTCCGTACCACCACCATCATAGCGGATGTGTGCCGTAATCGTTCGTCCATCTGTCGTCTGCATATAAATATCGTAACCCCCGAAATCAACGCGCTTAAAGCTAGTTGCCTCGCTTACGATGTGTTTGAATGTTTCAATCAAAGAATATGTCATCGTTCGTTCCTCCCTTTATTTCTTCCAAAACAAGATAAGTTATAATCAACTCCGAATATTACTTTTCCCATTAAATTGAAGAAATAAACATCAAAAATGAATCTTTTTTAATCTTGTTATGAAACGCGTTTCATACTTTATGATGATGACAGACGGTGCGTAACCGATTGCGGGCGTTAGCCGATACAGAAACTGTATAATCAAAAAGACAAGAGGATGGTCGTGACCATCCTCTTGTCTTTTTGATTATAACTCTACGTTATGGTAGACCTGTTGCACATCCTCAAGATCTTCCAGTGCATCGATCATTTTCTCGAATTGTGCGACGTCGTCTTCAGACAACGCGACTTCGTTTTGGGCGAGCATGACCAGTTCGGCAAGTGAGAACTCAGTAATGCCTGCAGCTTTCAACGCTTCTTGTACAGCATGGAATTGTTCCGGCTCAGCGTAGATGATGACAGATTCGTCTTCTTCGAGGATATCGCGCACATCAATATCCGCTTCCATCATCAATTCGAGAACGTCATCTGCAGTTTTACCTTCAAAGGCAAAGATTGCCGTCGCATCGAACATATAAGCGACGGATCCGCTCACGCCCATGTTTCCACCATTTTTTCCGAATGCAGCACGAACGTCAGAAGCCGTCCGGTTAACGTTGTTCGTCAACGTTTCGACGATGACCATTGAACCGCTTGGACCGAATCCTTCATAACGCAAGACGTCGTAGTTTTCTTCCGCTCCACCTTTTGCTTTTTCAATCGCCCGATCGACGATGGCACGTGGCACGTTGTATGTTTTCGCTCGTTCGAGAACGACCTTTAATGCTTGGTTTGATTCTGGATCGGGTTCGCCTTGTTTAGCCGCTACATAAATCTCACGACCGAACTTTGCGTAGATCCGACTCGTATTTTTGTCTTTTGATGCTTTTTTTTCCTTGATGTTGTTCCATTTACGACCCATTTCGTATCCACTCTCTTTCCGTAATATCAGAAATCCCTGATTTCCTATGCGTTATCAGTATACCTTAAACTACCTGACAGACTGAACTAAAATGTCGGTGGAACAGTTGAATTTCTACTAAATACGTTTAAGCGATGCGGAAGAAAGGAACTTTACCGATAGAGAAATATCAATTTAAGGGAGAGTGGCAGAATTTGAATCAGGCTGGAGTAGTTCATCGCGCATTATCACCGTTCGTTTATGCCTATGATCAAGAAACCGTCCATGTCCGACTTATGACGGCTAAAGGTGATATTGAAAAAGTTGAATTGATATATGGTGATCCGTATGAATGGGAAGCGGAAAAAGAAGAAGACCGAGATTGGAATTTTGATCCGGAGAAAGAAAAATCATGGAAAGTGAAACGGACGCCGATGCAACACAATGGAAGTGATGCGACGTATGACTATTGGTTCATTGCAATCCGTCCAGAACGGAAGCGGGTACGGTATGGGTTTGAGGTTCATGGCGATAAGATAGCCGTTTTAACCGAGCGTGGCTGGTATGACGAAGCACCACTCGATCATCCAGGCTATTATTTTTCTGTGCCATATGTTCATGCGACGGATGTCTTTGATACACCGGATTGGGTGAAGGATACGGTCTGGTATCAAATTTTCCCGGAACGATTTGCGAATGGCGACACGACGAATGATCCAGCGGGAACGAAGGAGTGGGGAAGTGAAGCACCGGCTTTTCAGAATTTCTTCGGTGGAGATTTTCAAGGGGTCATTGATCACGTCGATCATTTACAACGTCTCGGCGTCACGGGTGTCTACTTCTGCCCAGTCTTTGAGGCACCATCCAATCATAAATACGATACGCTTGATTACTTGAAGCTTGATCCTGCGTTCGGTGACGAGAAAACGTTCCGCAAGATGATCGATGTGCTACATGAGAACGGTATCCGCGTATTACTCGATGCCGTCTTTAATCATATTAGTGAAGAGCACCCAGCATTTCAAGATGTCTTAGAAAAGGGACAAGACTCAAAATACGCCAACTGGTTTACGATTGATTCCTTCCCGGTCGATCCATCGATTCCAAACTATGAAGTGTTTGCATTTGAACGAAACATGCCGAAGTTGAATACTGCCCATCCGGACGTCAAAGACTATTTGCTTCACGTCGGACGTTACTGGGTCGAGGAATTCGGAATTGACGGCTGGCGTCTGGATGTCGCTAGTGAAGTCGATCATGCGTTTTGGCGTGAGTTTAGAAAGGAAGTCCGGGCTGCGAACGGAACATGTTATATCGTCGGCGAATGCTGGACGGATTCGCAACCATGGCTCCTCGGCGATCAATTTGATGCCGTCATGAATTACGGTTTGACAGAGAGCTTTTTGACTTGTTTTGCGACGGGCGAGACGAGCGTTCGTGATTTCTCACATGCAGTCATCCGGAATTTAAACTGGCATTCTCAAAATGTCAACGAAGTCATGTTCAATTTGATTGACTCGCATGATACGCCGCGTGCTCTAACGCGTGCGAAAGGGAATATCGATCGAATGAAGTTACTCTTCACTACACTGTTGACGTTTCCGGGTTCACCCGTCATCTATTATGGCGATGAGATTGGAATGACTGGGGGGCAAGACCCGGCAAACCGTGCGTGTATGGAATGGGATGAGACGAAGCAGAACCGTGAGTTGTTCGATCACGTTGCACAGTTGGTTGCTCTTCGAAAACAGCATCCGGTTTTAGCAAATGCCGGAACGTATCATTTCCAAAGGATTGATGATACAAAACAGACATTTGTCGTCGAGCGACGTCAGGGCGAACAGGTTTACTTGCTCGTGGTCAATGTAAGTGAAGAGGCACAATCTCTTTCGCTTGAAGGAACGTATGAAAGTCTTTTAGACACAACGACGTTGTCGGGAACTATTCAAGTAGAAGCTGTGTCAGCTCTTCTTTTGCGACACGTATAAGAAAAAGCAAGTCGTGGATATCGAATCCGCGACTTGCTTTTTTAGTGCGTGTGCATTATGAATCAAACGGATGGATCAGTAAACCGCTCCGAAGCTTCGGTTCGAACCAAGTCGACTTCGGCGGCATCACTTCTCCCGCATCAGCCACAGCCATTAAATCTTCGATCGAAGTCGGATGCAAGTGAAAAGCGACAGCGGCATGTCCAGAGTCCACGATTTGCTCAAGGCCGGCATACCCCTTATGACCACCGACGAACTGGATCCGTGCGTCCGTCCGTGGATCCTCGATACCGAGTAACGGTGTCAACAACTCTTCTTGTAAAATCGAGACGTCGAGATTCGCTTTCGTCCCTGTTCGTTCAGAATCGTACGAAAGGGTATACCATTGCCGGTTGAGATACATCTCGATTTGGTGAGGCTTCGTTTGTTCGGCACGTCCTTTTGTGATCGTAAAGTGATGGGCTAATCGCTCAAGGAAATCAACGACGGATTGACCGTACAAATCTTCAACGACCCGATGGTAACCGAGAATCCGTAATTGATCCTGCGGGAAGGAGACGCCAAGAAAACGTTGTGCTTCCTCCTGGTCCGTCCGACTGGCAGCGATGGCTGCTGCTGCAGCACGATGATGACCATCAGCGATATAGAGAGCATCGTGACGGGCGAACTGGCTCCCGATCGTCAATAGATGATTGCGATCGGTGATTTTATAAATTCGATGCGTCACTCCATCGACGGTGAAATCATATAGGGGATCGCCAGCAGTAATCGTCGTGACGATTGCTTCGAGTTGTGCATCGGTTTGATGCGCAAGTAAAATCGGACCCGTATGTGCTTGTAACTGTTCGACGTGTCGGACACGGTCGCGCTCTTTATCAGGACGTGTGAACTCATGTTTACGAATTTGATTCGTCTCATAATCACTGACGGCAACACATCCGACGAAACCGGATTGCGTATGTGTTCCATCTGACAATTGATAAATGTAATACGTCTCGTCTGCATCGAGCTGTAAGATGCCGTTTGTTTGACTCTCTTCGAAGGCAAGCGCTGCTTGCTGATAAACGCGTGGGTCATCTTCAGCGATTAATGACGGAAGAGTAGCTTCTGCTTTATCAATCCGTAAAAAAGACAGCGGATGACGTCGGATCTCGGAACGTGCTTCTTCGCGCGAATAAACATCATACGGTAAGGCGGCAAATTCTGCCGCATATTTTGAGTCCGGTCGTAACGCCGCAAAAGGTTCGAAAGTTGGCATGGGGTTCACTCCTTTAGAGTAGGCGTGTTTTCAAGACGCCAGGAATCTGATTCAGTCGGTCGAGCGAAATCATCTCGTCCGCATGGTTATCGATATCGATGATCGTATAGGCAATCGCATCTTTACTACCATTGATCATATTCGCGATATTGATCGACTCTTGCGCTAACACGGAGGCGATTTGACCGACCATGTTCGGAATGTTGTGGTGAGCAATCGTAATTCGTCGTTTTCCAGTGAACGGTAACTCGACGGCTGGGAAATTGACCGCATTGCGGATGTTTCCTGTCTCAAGGAACAGACGCAGTTGATCGACCGCCATGATGGCACAGTTTTCCTCCGCTTCACTTGTTGATGCCCCGATATGTGGTAAAGCAATGACCCGGGGGAGGGACAAGATGAAGGCGTTCGGGAAATCCGTCACATAATTCGCCAGGCGACCGGACCTGAGCACTTCGGCTAGCGCTTGTTCATCGACGAGTTCACCACGCGAGAAGTTGAGTAGGGTCGCGCCGTGTTTCATTTTTGAAAAGAGTGACGCATCGAGTAAACCCGTCGTCGCATCAACGAGCGGGAGATGCAACGTGATGTAGTCGCTTGTCGCGAGGAGATCCTCGAGCTGTGTTGCCCGCTGAATCTGATTCGAGACGCGCCAAGCGGACTCAACGGACATATGTGGATCATAGCCTGTGACGGTCATGCCGAGCTCGTGAAGGGTGTTGGCTAAGTTTGCCCCGATCGCCCCAAGTCCGACGATCCCGATTCGTTTCCCGAGTAACTCCGTTCCGACGAATTGTTTTTTGTTCGCTTCGATCCGCTCTGGAATATCCGGTCCGCGTAAGTTATTCGTCCAAAGCAGACTCGGTACGAGTTTTCGCGCCGTCAGGAACAAACTACCGATGACAAGTTCCTTGACGGCATTCGCATTGGCACCTGGTGTCGAAAAGACGGGAATCCCGCGGTTCGCGAGTTGATCGAGTGGAATCGTATTGACACCGACGCCAGCTCGGGCGACGGCTTTGAGACTATCTGGAAAGCGCATGTCATGCAAATCCTTGCTGCGGACGAGAAAGGCGTCTGGTTGCTCCGTTTCCCGCTGGACGTGATAGTCGTCTGTAAATCGTTTTAATCCTTTGTCAGATAGATCATTCCATAGTTGGACTTGATACATTTAACGTTCCCCCTGTTCAAAACGGTGCATGATATGAAGCAGTGCCGTAACCCCTTCGGTCGGCATCGCATTGTAAAGACTCGCGCGCATTCCACCAATCGAGCGGTGACCGGCAAGATTGATCAAATCGTGACGCGCAGCGAAGTTCAAGAAAGCAGCGTCTTCCGATTCGCTTCCAGTCGAGAATGGAATGTTCATCCGGCTTCGATCCTTGACGGCTACATGGTTATGAAATAGATCGGATTGATCAATTGCTTCATATAACATGCGCGCTTGTGAGACGTTTCGTGCCGCGATCGTCTCGAGTCCCGTCTCTTCAATCCAATCGAGCACTAATTTCGTCATATAAAGACTAAACGTCGGTGGCGTGTTATAAAGAGATCGCTGTTTGGCATGGATGTCATACCGTAAGTAGGCACCGATCGTGTCAGGAACACGATCAAGCAACTCGTTCTTCACGATGACGACCGTTAAACCAGCGACACCAAGGTTTTTTTGAGCACCAGCATACAACACATCGAATGACTCGATTGGCAATGGTTCAGACAAAATCGATGACGAGACATCAGCGACGAGTGGCACATCGACATGAGGCGGTGTCTGATAAGTCGTCCCTTCGAGGGTATTGTTCCAAGTGATGTGCAAATAGTCGGCTGTTGACGTGAACGGACCTTCTGGAATGAAGCGATACCCGTGATCAGCGGAAGAGGCGAGCACGTTGACCGTGGCGTACAGTTTGGCATCTGCAATCGCCTTCGTCGACCAGCCGCCGGTATCGATGAAATCAATCCGTCCGGTCTTCGTCGCCAGATTTTGCGGTAACATCGCGAACTGAAGTGTAGCTCCTCCTTGAAGAAACAATACGGAGTACGAATCGGGAATCGACATCAGTCTCCGTAAGGATTGTTCAGCTGCCTCTCGAATCGATTCAAAGATTGGCGAACGATGACTCATTTCAAAAACGGATTGTCCTGAATTTTCATAATCGAGTAGCTCGGATTGAGCCTTCAATAGGACCGGGGCAGGAAGGACTGCTGGACCGGCAGAAAAGTTATAAACCGTCATGAGGAACACTCCTTCTTGAATTTTCAGAAAATATGTACCACTCAAGTGTAACGGAATGAAAAATGAGAAGCAATTCCAACTGACGATGAATGGAAAATGAAAACAAAAACATCCCTTGAATCCGTTACGACGGATCAAGAGATGTCAATTGACCAAAGTGCCATTTCCAACCATCTGACGTAGCACGATAGATGGATACGATCCGGAAACGACCAACGTATTGAGTTGTCCCGTATTCAAATCGGTCTTCTGTCAAACTATACTGGATTGCCGTATCTTCGAAATGATCAATGTATGAAAAATCATCGGTCCGGGATAACCAGCGGATGTTTGCAGGATCCACGTAATGATCGAGGTAGGTCTCGGCATCAAATGACCGCCCTAATGCATCGATGAACGTAAATTCGGGAGATAATAGATGCGAGACTTGTGATAAATCTCCTTTTAGCATAGCATCTTGAAGGTGTTGCATCGTTTGTTCGAGTGTCATGTTACATCTCCTTTCTTCCTGAATCGCTAGTGTAGCATATATAAACAAAAAAAGACCCTGCGTGAGCAGGGTCTAAAAGAAATTAAAGTTTTACAACGTTAGTTGCTTGTGGTCCACGTTGACCTTCTTCAACTTCGAAAGAAACCTCTTGACCTTCGTCAAGTGATTTGAAACCTTCAGATTGGATTGCTGAGAAGTGTACGAATACGTCGTCTCCGCTTTCGCGCTCGATGAAGCCGAATCCTTTTTCTGCGTTAAACCATTTTACTTTACCTTGTTCCATGTGTATTGCCTCCTGCGTGTGACTGGCACACTGATTATTACTACCGTGATCAATTTCATCGAATATAAAGTGAAACACTTCGTATCTCCACCGAACAACAATAATTACTTAATAATATAGCATGCCTGAATCGAAAAAGAAAGGACAAAACAAAAAAAGAACAAACGAAACTGTTCTTCTCTGAATAAAGCATGCAATTAAAGGGTTCATTCTACTTGTGTCGAAAGAGTATAACTGATTCTTTCAACAAATCGGAATATGTTCTCTTTTACTACTGAGTTGTCGTAATGTATGCAAAATGAATCCTTGGAAGTTCGGATAACGTGTCGGTTGTTCCCAAACGGTACGAAACAATTGCGTCATCGCGGCATGAATGAGTGCATCCTCGACTTGTGTGCGACGGAATAGAAGAAAGAGTGTTTTTTCGTAACGATCGTATAATCGTTCTAACGCGACGGAATCGCGTTGTTTGATTTGATTGAGCAAATCAATGTCTGAATACATAGGTCACTCCTTCTTCGACAGTTTTCTCTATAGTATGCTGTCACTGTAATGTAATAAAACTATTATGTAGATTCCCGCTATATAAATTATGAAACACCTAAACTTCTTGAACTAAAGATAATAATGGAAATGGAGGGACGTTATATGTTTCCTGTATACATTCGCCCGTACATCTTGGAGGATGCAGCGGCGATCCTTGATGTGAATTTGAGAAACCGTGATCACTTTGAATACTGGATGCCTATCAAGCCGTCACCTGAACAATACACGATAGAAGGGCAACGAGAACGGATTCATCGTCATCAAGAGTTAATGCGTCAAGATGCGTATTATGCGTATGGTGTTTTTTTATCCGAGACGGACCAGTTGATTGGGGATGTTTCGGCGATGTTCATTCAACGTGGACCAGCGGAGACGTGCATGATTGGCTACCAGTTGGATGCCGCCTTTTCAGGACGAGGATATATGGCACAAGCGGTCGGATTGTTCGTGGATCATTTATTTGATGTCCACCAGTTCCACCGGATCCGAGCTGAAGTCATGCCAGAGAATATCGGCTCGATCCGTGTCCTTGAAAAAGTCGGATTTCGTAAAGAAGGAATCGCGAAACAAAATCTCTTCATCAACGATGCCTGGGAAGACTTTGTTTTGTTTGCCCTATTAAAAGAAGACCGAAAGGAGTCACGTCATGCCAATCTCTAATTATTATGCCAATCTGCGCCAACTTGTCGGAACGCAGCGTCTTTTTATACCATGCGTCGCAGCGATCATTCGAAACGAAGCAGGTCACATCCTCTTTCAGGATCCAGGAGGTCCGTTTTGGAGTTTGCCTGCT
The DNA here is from genome assembly GCF_038006045.1 of Exiguobacterium sp. FSL W8-0210. Taxonomy (NCBI): domain Bacteria; kingdom Bacillati; phylum Bacillota; class Bacilli; order Caryophanales; genus Exiguobacterium; species Exiguobacterium sp. FSL W8-0210. The sequence continues at coordinate 1,720,661 of NZ_JBBOUK010000001.1, read as the reverse complement.
GGAGCAATCGAACTGGGGGAATCACCGGCACAGGCAGTCATTCGCGAAGTCTATGAAGAGACAGGTCTATTCGTCCGACCGGTCCGTCTGATTGCGACCTTCGGTGGAGAGTCGTTCCGTTTGACGTACCCAGATGGAAACGAAGTTGAATATGTAGCGACGGTATTCGAGTGTAAGGTAGTCGGCGGAACGCTCGAAGCCATCGATGGCGAATCAAAGCAACTGGCGTATTTTCCGAAACAGGATCGTCCTCCTTTAGCACTGACTTATCCTGATCACGTGTTTGAAGCATCCGAAGCAACGAGCTATTTTGACTGGGAAGAGCACTGGTTGACAGATTTACAACAACAAAATCGGTAAAAACCGAACATTAAATTGCTGATAACGGAATAAAGTTCTTGAAAAACCTTAAAAACGCGAAAATTTCTTTGACACTATGATGACAGTTCGTTATAGTAGTCAAGGGGCGAATGATTATCGCCAATATATTAAAAAATATTCGTAATTAGAGGTGTTATTCATGGATGTAGTATTCGATTATGAAGATATTCAATTAATTCCAGCAAAATCAATCGTTGGTAGTCGTTCGGAATGTGATACGTCAGTCGAGTTCGGTGGTAGACGTTTCAAGCTTCCAGTCGTACCGGCAAACATGCAAACGATCATTGATGAATCGATTGCTTTGTTCTTAGCGGAAGGCGATTATTTTTATATCATGCATCGATTCGAACCGGCTCGTCGTTTGGCATTCGTTCGTATGATGCAAGAACGCCAACTGTTCGCTTCAATTAGCGTCGGTGTCAAGGAAGAGGAATATCAGCTGATTGAACAGCTCGCAGCAGAAGGGCTGACTCCTGAATACATCACGATTGATATCGCACACGGTCATTCGGAAGCCGTCATTCAGATGATTCGTCACATCAAGTCGCTTCTACCAGCAAGTTTCGTCATCGCGGGTAACGTCGGTACGCCAGAAGCGGTGCGCGAACTTGAGAATGCGGGAGCCGACGCAACAAAAGTCGGGATCGGACCAGGTAAAGTGTGTATTACGAAGATTAAGACAGGATTCGGTACAGGTGGTTGGCAACTCGCGGCACTTCGTTGGTGTGCAAAAGCAGCAAGTAAACCGATCATCGCGGATGGCGGGATTCGGACGCATGGCGATATCGCGAAGTCAGTCCGGTTCGGTGCGTCGATGGTCATGATCGGTTCACTCTTCGCAGGGCACGAGGAATCGCCTGGTGAGACGCATGAAGTAGATGGGGTGCTCGTCAAGGAATACTTCGGTTCTGCTTCTGAGTTCCAAAAAGGGGAACGCAAAAACGTTGAAGGAAAGAAGATGTTCGTCGAGCACAAAGGAAGTCTAGCGGATACGTTGATCGAGATGGAGCAAGATTTACAATCGGCAATTTCGTATGCTGGTGGAAATAAATTGCAGGCGATTCGGACGGTCGACTACGTCGTCGTCAAGAACTCGATCTTCAACGGTGATAAAGTATATTAAAGTGATCAGTTCGCTCTTAACGGAGCGGACTTTTTTTGTTTCTTTAGCATAACTCTTCCATTGGAGGGGTATACATCAAATGGACCAAAAGATTCGGAATATTTTGGATAGGGAGTGATTGACATGCTATTTGAAACGACATCGTACTTAATCGAAAAATTTGCCACTGTTCGTAACCAAACAATTGCCTTGATTGAACCACTCGAAGCAGAAGACTTCATCATTCAAGCGAGTTCGGACGTGAGTCCGCCGAAATGGCATGTCGCCCATACGACCTGGTTTTTTGAAAGGATGATACTACAGGAATATAGTGAAGGCTATCAAGTCTTCCATCCGAAGTACAATTATCTATTCAATTCTTACTATAATTCAATCGGTCCTTACCAGCCTCGTCAACAACGAGGGATGTTGTCACGTCCGACCGTCGAAGACATCATTGCTTACCGAGCATATGTCGATGGACAAATGGTCGAGTTCTTGAAAGAAGAACGGACTCCAGAAGACCAACGGAAAATCGAAGCGTTAGTCGAGATGGGACTGCAACACGAGCAACAACACCAGGAATTGATCTTGATGGACGTGAAGTATAACTTTTTCACGAATCCACTGTTACCTGCTTATCAGTCAAAGTCGTTGACAACAGATGTGCCTGAAAATGCAGTCAAGGAAACATCGTTTATCCAATTCGAGGAAGGACTCGTCGAGATCGGTCATACAGGAGACGGTTTTGCGTTTGACAACGAGAGTCCACGTCATAAAACGTGGTTACATCCGTTTGAATTAGCGACGCGTCCTGTCACGAACGGGGAGTATTTGGCGTTCATTGAAGCAGGGGGCTATCAAAAATCAGAGTACTGGCTATCGGATGGGTACGCAACGGTTCAAAAAGAAGGCTGGAAAGCCCCGTTATATTGGATGAAAGATGACGCGGGAGAATGGGCGATCTTTACGATGAACGGTGTCGAACCACTTCGTCTCGATGAACCGGTCTGTCATGTCAGTTTTTATGAGGCGGACGCTTATAGTCGCTTTATAGGGAAACGCTTGCCGACAGAAGCGGAATGGGAATGGGCTTCTCGCCAAGTCGATTCTGTCACGAAGCGTAATATGATGGGAAGCGGAACCTTCCATCCGGTAGCCGTCGAAGAGTCAGAGACAACGCTTGCGAGCATGTTCGGAAACGTCTGGGAGTGGACGTCGAGCGCTTATAGTTCATATCCAGGCAGTAAACCGCTCGAAGGAGCGCTCGGGGAATACAATGCGAAGTTCATGTGTAATCAAATGGTACTGCGTGGAGGAGCGTGCGTGACGCCTGACGATCACATTCGCGAGACATACCGCAACTTCTTCCCGCCTGATAAACGTTGGTTATTTGGCGGCTTCCGATTGGCAGGTGACATGTGATGCGAGAGACAGTCATTGGGTACGATTTATATACGCCGCAACAAAACATGCGTTTAGAAGTCATTGAAGGTCTGATGCGAGAACAAAAGGTCTTACCGGCAAAATATTTTTATGATCATATCGGATCCCAGTTGTTCGAACAGATTACGCAACAACCGGAATATTATCCGACACGGACAGAACTCGCCATCTTGGAGCAGCATCGAGCGGAGATTGCACGAAGTATCGGCGATGTGCATACACTGATTGAATATGGAAGTGGCAGCAGTCGTAAAATCCAGATGTTACTGGAGACATTTACACATCTCGATACGTATATGCCCATTGATATCTCAAAAGACTTCCTAATGGAATCTGCACGCCAATTGTCGGAACGGTATCCTGCGCTGCATATTAAAGCGGTCTGTGGGGATTACTCACAAACGATTTCTTTACCGGTCGAGGAGTCTCAAAAACGAGTCATCTTTTTCCCGGGATCGACGATTGGTAACTTTGAACCGGAGGAAGCGATGCGCTTCTTACGTCATTCCTCACGAATTCTTGAAACGGGCGATGGATTCTTGATCGGTGTTGATCTGAAAAAGTCTGTTGATGTGCTTGAACGGGCTTATAATGATGCAGCCGGTGTCACAGAAGCATTCAATTTGAACATGTTGACGCATTTGAATCAGATGCTCGAGGGAACGTTTGATGTGACACGATTCGAACATCATGCTTTTTATAATGAAGAAAAAGGACGAATCGAAATGCATCTTCGGAGTCAACTCGATCAACTCGTGCAAGTTGGAGATGTGACGGTTCCATTCAAACAAGGGGAAACGATTCATACGGAAAACTCCTATAAGTATAGTAAAGAAGAGTTTGAGACACTTGCCCGTCAAAGTGGTTTTCATTCAGTCAATTGTTGGATCGATGACGATGAACGATTCAGCGTGCATTATTTAGAAAAAATGTAACGGCACATCAAAAAACACTCCCACTTGAAAGCTTCCATTACGAAGCGACACAGGGAGTGTTTTTCTAAATGATATGCCTTATTCGACACGTGCTCCTTCCGGAATCGGATGTTCCGGTACGACGAGAATCGGCATCCATTGTTCCGAGCGACCGATCTCAAGCACCCGACCGGACTCTTCAGGCGTACGACCAGGTATATTGAGTACGGCAATCGCTTGTTTTCCAAGCAATTCATGGACATCGGGTCGCAGTGATTCCCAGTCGAGTGAGAATAAACGCGTAAATCCGTCGAATTGTAGTTCAAGCTGAATTGAGCCATCGGTAAGATCCGAAAGCGACTGGATTGTACCAACACGTATATCTAAAGCATCGAATAATTCAAGAGGAACGATTGGTTTCATGGACAATGGTGTACTTCCTTTCAAAGTGAAGCATAGAGTTGGTCAGGAGTCGAGAGAGACATAGGTCGGCTCATAAGTCGTCCATTCGAAATCAGGCGCTTGATGACGTGCAAGCTTCGCTAATTGGCTACCGAGATAGGGTCCGATCGTCAAACCAGATGCACCAAGTCCGTTCGCTAGGAACACGTTCGGATGATTTTGAAGCGGTCCGATCACCGGCAGGGAGTTTTTCGTATACGGGCGTAAGCCGATACGCAGTTCATCAATCGTTGTTTCTTCGAGACGCGGTAAGACAGGTAAAGCCCGATTCAATAAGGCATACATCCCCTTAACGGTTGGTTTCAAGTCGTAGTCGGTCTGTTTTTCGTGTGTTGAACCGACGATCAGTTTCCCTTCGTGGATTGAGACGAGATATAATCCGCGTTGTCCCATGACGACGGGCCAAGTCGTTGATGTAGAATCCGTCAAATCGAGTTGCAGGATCTGTCCCTTCTCCGGATGCAAATCGATTTTAAGCTCAAGTGGACGGAGTAGGTCATTTAACCAAACACCCGCCGTTAAAATGAACTGTTCTGCCGAGTACTGTTCATTTTCCATGGTTATACCAGTGACGACTCCCTTGTCTACGACAAGAGTAGCATCTCCTTCTAGGACGGTCGCACCGTGTTCGACAGCACCACGAATCAATGAGGCACACAAGGCACGTCCGTCAACGCGGGCACCACCGGAAACGAATAAGGCATCCTCGATCTGTTCGACGAGTGGAAAGAGCGTTTTGACACGATCTTGGTCCAGTCGTTCGATACGTTCGATGGCAGGCGCTTCCGGAAAACGGTTTTGCGCAATCGTCTCCATCTTTTCGATTTTTGATGTTTCGTGTAAGGCGATCGTGCCAACTTGCTGATAACCCGTACTCGTCTCACCGAGTGCTTCCAGTTCAGGAATCAATGTCTTATAAAAATGAGCCCCGTTATTCGCTAATTTGTACCATGCCTTATTTCGCCGCTGTGTCATCCATGGACAGATGATGCCGGCTGCCGCATGAGAGGCTCGACCGGGTTCCTTCCGATCGACGAGTAAGACGCGTTCACCAGCCTTCGATAAATGATAGGCAGTCGAGGCACCGAGAATTCCGGCGCCAATGATGATATGGGAGTACATGAAAGATTCAACTCGATTCTGTTCAATTGGAATATCTTTTATTGTAGCAGTAGAAGATCCGGACGACTAGCAAGAGCGGGTTTCCAATCTGTAGCACATCGAATGATGGGAAATGATGGGGAAAGTGAACCATTTAGCGCGTCATGACGTATACTAAATATACAGTTTCTAAAAACTGTGAATTAGACGATTAGAAACAGCTGAATTCGGAAACATACCCTTATAGGCATCATGTCCTGTCATCATCGACTTTGAAACGGTCCATCATGAAGGAGGGGAAGGCAATGAATATGAGTCAAGCCATCGTACGCAGACGCTACACGGATCATACTTTATTTTATTCCGCCATCCTAATCTGGAAATTGCTATTCTTCCTGCCACTGCTCATGTTCGTCAACAGCGGTACGGACCATGTGTTTCAAATGTACTTCGTACCGTACCTCACGGTCATCTTCCTATTTCGTGTGATGACCTACTTTGCGACCTATAAAGCATCTTTCATGGAGATGACGGAAATGGGTCTCTCGTTATCCTTGCTGATCGCAGATGTATATTTGATTGCATTGTTCGATATTCCACTTCCGTTTGCTTTAATTATCCTTGCGCTTGCCTTACTCCACTTCAGTGCGGCATTCAGTCGTTTTCGTTGGTTCCGCCGTCGTCTTTGGTTGAATCGGCATCTTGAGATCCTCAATTATTTGACGGATCACGGTGAAGTACCCATTAAAATCGCCGTCATGGCAGAAGATGAAATGCTTGTGACGACGAAGAGTGGAAAAGAGTTTACGTATCGTCAGGTTTATTGGAGCGGATTTTATATTGAACATGGTTGATTGCTATATGAAACGGATTTCTTTTCGGGGAAATCTTTTGAGACTGAAGACAAGTGCAATTGTTCTCTAACGAGAAGGATTGCGCTTTTTTTTGTTCGACTCGCATCGTTTTCCTGGGACAAGCATCGCGCCGCTTCGCTTCGCTGCAGGGTCGCTCTTGCTTGTTTTTCCCTAGGAAGCGATGTCGAGTGAACAAAATGCTTCTCGGTCCTTCTTCCGGATATAAAAAATGACGCATTACACGCCACTCCTACAGGAAAAAGTGCGATTTTGCGCTGTCAGAGACAAACAAGACCCGTTTTCCTGCTCGAATGGAGCGGGAAAACTGGTTTGTGTCTCGTCTGAGGAAAGGGCGTGAAAAGGTGTGTCATTTTTTGAGTCAGTTCATTTGTCTACAATCTGAAAGGATTTCTCTTCGAGGAAATCGTTTTTTTGTTGCATACGAAAAAATATAGTACGCTTACATAGGAAAAGGGGGAGAAAAAGTTGATTCGTTGTATACTGATCGATGCGAATGACACAATCATTTTGACCGATGATGTAAGTCGGATACAGGAGTCGGGCATCAAACGTTATTTCGTTGATTTCGATCAACCGACAGACGCAGAGAAGCAAAAATTGATTGAGGTTTTTGATTTTCATCCACTGGCGATTGAAGATTGTTTTCATTACTTGCAACGCCCAAAGCTTGAATATTATACAGAACATAGCTTTTTTGTCCTTCATGCGCTCGATGAAGGAACGTTGACGAGTCGTGAAATCAATTTGTTCGCAAGCGACCGGCATCTCGTCAGCTACCATGAGCAATCTTCGCCAGAAATTGATATCGTGTTTGAACAGTGTAGCCGACGCCTCGACAAACAAGAAACGGTCGACCTCGTCCATAAAATCATGGACAAGATCGTCGATGGTTATTTTCCGATCGTTCATGCGACGGAAGATGAATTGTTTGCGCTTGGGGAACGCTACCGGACGCGTGGAAACGATCGTCGGTTGATGGAGGAGATTTTCGAACTACGCGCGCGGTTACTTCGAATCTCGCGGACGGTCATGCCGATGCGGGACTTATTGTACCGTGTCGTCGAATCGAAGCGGTTATCGATTCATCCGAAGAAACAGGCATTCTTTCGCGATCTATACGATCACTTACTGAAGTTATCGGAAATGATCGAATACAATCGATTGATGACGTCTGAGTTTCGGGATAATTTCATCTCTCTCAACTCGTACCGGATGAATAGTATCATGAAGACATTGACGATCTTCACGACGATTTTCATGCCGTTGACGTTCATCGCAGGTATATATGGCATGAACTTCAAACACATGCCAGAACTGACGACCCGGTATGGTTATTTCGTAACGTTAGGGGCAATGGGACTCCTCGCTTTAGGAATGATTCTGTTCTTCAAAAAAAATCGCTGGTTTGATGAATAAGGGGGGATGTAAGTGGATATTCGACAATTGCTCTTTTTTACGACGATCGTCGAGCAAGGCTATAATTTAACGCGTGCTTCGAAGCACTTGTCAATCTCGCAACCGGCGCTTAGTCAGATGATCCGCGACTTCGAACAGCTGGAGCAAGTAGAACTGTTCATTCGAAAGCACGGACGGTTGACAGGATTATCGGAAATGGGACGTCAATTGTATGAGGATGCGAAGATCGTTCTGACACGTCATCAAGCATTGATGGGTCATCTGCGTGAACGTTCGAACGTCGTCCGAGGAAAGGTCCGTCTCGGCATCCCACCCGTCATATTACCAGTTTTATTTTCGCAATTGATTCCGAAGTTCATGGCGGAACATCCAGGCATCGAACTCGAAATCATCGAAGAGGGGGCGTTTGAACTCAAGCGTCGACTGTTACTTGAAGAACTCGACTTGGCCATATTGATTGAACCGGGCGAATCCTATGGTATCGAACGTTTTCGATTGATCGAAGATGAGGTCGTCGCCGTGCGTCCGAATCACCCGTTTCAAGCCAAAGAAGCGTTATCGTATCGTGATATCGGAAATGAACCACTTGTCATCTTGAACGATCGATTCATGTTACATCATCAAATACTATCGGAGTTTCGTAAAGTGCAGCAAGAGCCGAATATCTTCTTCATGTCAGGAGCATGGGACTTGTTGATTGGGATGGTCCAAGAACTTGACGTCATCTCAATCCTACCGGAGCCGATACTACGGTTTCATCATGCGGATGACATTAAAATCATCCCGTTCGACCCACCGATGTTATGGGATGTCTCGTTGAACCGACTCGTCGGGACGGAATTACGTCCTGTTGTCCGGCACGTCCACCAATACATCGTTCACTATTTTCAGTCGTATTGGCCAACGCCTGCGCGATGAGGAAAAAAGACCGGAACGCATCGCGCTCCGGTCTTTTGTGTTGAACGATTGTATTTTATGAAGTGACGTGTTGCGTCAGACTGCGAATCTGCTTTGCTGCTTGTTTATAAGGAGTCAGCGTCTCTTGTGCCTGTAACGTCGCGCGTTCACTCTCAAGTTGCTCGAGTGTTTGGCGTAATAGGTGCTCTGAAACGGCTGTCAAAGAAGTGTCCAGATGTGCCGACGCGACTGCAAGCAAGCGTTCTTCTTGAGTGGCAGTATACGCGAGTGCTTCTTGCTTAGTTAATGTCGCAAGCTCCTCCTTCAACTGCTCCTTCTCATTTTTCTCAAAGAAAGCTTTCGCATTCCGGAAGTGGCGTTTGACGCCGACATAAGGCGTTGCATCTTCGAATGGACCATCGAACGTCATTTCGTTTAATCGAGAGACCGTGACAGGTGCGAGTTGGAAGGATTCGTTCCATTGCTCTAGCAACTGTTGCTCCTCTTGTTGACGCCGGATCAAGGCCGATTCGAGCCATTGATCGACACGGAAATGCGTGACCCGGAGCTCTTGTTCAAAATCGAACCGAAGGAACGTCAACAGTTCCGTTAATGCATCCTGTAATGCCGCTCCTTTGCCAGTTTGAGCAAAACGAACAGGATTATAGGATTCCTTGAAAAAGTCGGGGAAACGGTAATAAATGCGTTGTACGACATGGTGCAACAGCTCATGGATCTCTGCTTTGAGTGCAGGTTCGATCAAAGCGGTGCGATTGTCTTCGAAACGATCCGTGACCTGCTGTTCTAAAGCAGACAGCTCAGCCAACCGTTCTTCTTTTCGCAACAGATTCGCTTCAGTCGCAGCGATAAATCGTTCGAGTCGCTGTACGGTCTTTTCCGTCTGCTCAGACAACGATACTTTGGCGAGACCGGTCAGATCCTCCGCTAGGAAGTGATGGAATGCCTCCTCGAATTCAGGTAAACCGGAAGTTGAATCCGATCGCTCTTGTTGCTTTTCCGTGAGACCTTGTAAGCTCGAGACTCCATACAGTCGAGGCGATCGAATCCCGAAGCGTTGCAATTCCGACGCGACATAGTTCAAGACATCTTGACGTTCGCTATCTGACGCAGCAAGATCAATCGCGTTGACGAGGAAGAACATCTTATCGAGTTCGAATGCGTCTTTGACACGACCGAGTTGAATCAAGAATTCACGGTCAGCGCGGGCGAAGGCATGATTGAAGTACGTGACGAATAAGATCGCATCCGCGTTCTTGATGTAATCAAAAGCGACATCAGTATGACGGGCATTGATTGAATCTGCTCCCGGTGTATCGACGAGCGTCACGCCAAGACGTGTTAACGGGCTATCGTAATAGAAATCGATGACATCTACGAAACAGCTTCGTTCTTCCTGCGCGACATACTGTTTAAATGCATCTTGATCGACCGTCTGAACGGTACCGATGAAGGATTGCACGGCAGGGAATCCTTTTAAGAAAGAACGCAAAAACGGGTCCGTCAGTAACGCGGTACGTGGTAAGAGCGTATCGTATGCCTGTTTCGTTGACTCGAACGTCATCGTTTCGACCATTGCTTCATTTAAGTCCTCAAGCATCGCTGCTTCCGACTTGAACGTGACTTCTGCCACGCCGTGCGGGTGTGCTACGTCAACAGGGTGAATCCGGTTGATTGATGCCGTCGTCGGATTCGGAGAGACAGGGAGGACCTTATCTCCGAGTAAGGCATTGCAAAACGATGATTTTCCGGCACTGAAGGCACCGAATAAGGCAATCGTGAACGATTGGTGTGTCAGTCGGTCCAATTTGTCATTCAAATAAGCGACGGCATCTTCAAAACCTTGAAGACCATTCAGATGCTGACGGATTCGAGCGACGTCTTCCGGTGCATAACGGACGGCTTGTTGCTCACTGATCGTCGTCGCAATTTCAAACGCAGTAGTTTCTGTCACCGATTCATACCCGGTAAAGGAGACGATTGCCGCTTCTTGCTGAATCAATTGCTCCTCCCAGATTGAAACTTGCGTCCGAGCCTGTTCGAGTTGTTGGTCGGATGGACTAGCAACGCCATGCTCATATCGTTCGAGTGCTACGGTAGCTTGTTGCCATGCTTGAACGCTATTCCATTTATGCTGTAGTGACGTCTGTTGCTGCAATAGCTCAGATTGCTCTTTCGGGAAAGTTGTCGTCAACTCTTGACGAATAAGCTCACGCCATGCGTTCGTTTCCTTGACGAACCACGCTTGTGTCTGTTCGGCGACACGATTCGTGAACTGGAGCACTGATTCACCTGTAATCGTAATACCGGTTGGCAAGGCACTTTCGAGTACGGAAAGCGGTGGGTCAAGTGAGAGCTGATCGATTGCGACGATATGCGTATCCTGTAGGAGACCAAGGTCACGTAACGATTGTTTCATCAAGTTACGTAAATGAAGCGAAATTTCAGAAGCGGTCACTGTCTGATAGGCACGGAGCACATCTTGTGCAATCTCTGCTTGAGCTGCTTCCGTTTTTTTCGCGCTACGGAATAATCCAACCTTGAAATCACGCTGACGTGACTCGAGGAAGCGGCGCATCTTCTCGCGTAATTCGAACGGCATCAATGTCGCATTTTTCAAAAGTTGATCCCGATGAAGCGAAAACGTCTGTACCCAGCGGTCCGGTTGACGTGCTTCTAACTGTTGCGAGACACGCGCTAATTCGGTTTCGACTTTCGCCGGATCCTGTCGTTCAGTGTCATTCAATTGCTCAGCCATCGTCTCGTGGGTTTCTGAGACGAGACGTGTGAGATAACGTGTATGCTCCTGGTGAAGACTTTCAAGTGTCAGAGCGGCAGAAGTCAACAACTTCGGTTGAGCGTCGCGAATGCTTTGTTTGACGAGTTGTTCGACTTCCGTGAAATCGTTATGCGGATGGGCTGGGTCCCGTAGGCTCGTAAAGAAAATCCCTTTCGGTACGACATCGTGTTCGGCGAAGGACGCATGGACCGAACGACGGAAGGCGTCGAATGATAGTTCATCGTCACGATGTTTATCGATTTGATTGACGATTAAATATAATTCCGGCACGGCAACTTGTAATTCATCCGTCACCATGAAGTTCAATTCGGATTGAACATGATTGTAATCCATGACGTAAAACAAGATATCAGCCAAGTGAAGGGCAGACTCCGTTGAGACCCGGTGGGCATCATCGACCGAGTCGACGCCTGGCGTATCCATCAAGACGAGACCAGGCGGAAGCGCGGACGCGGCATGCGTCAAATCGATTTGTCGGACATCACCACTTTTCCCAAGCGATTGAAGATGCTCCTCCTGCTCTGTTGCTGTCAGACGAACAGACGGCTGTTCATGAAAGTGTATGATTGCTGAATCCGTCTCACCTTGCTGAAGTGTCACGATGTTCGCACTCGTCGGAATCGGACTCGTCGGTAAGACTGATTCACCTGTCAAGGCGTTGATCATGCTCGATTTCCCAGCAGAAAAGTGACCGACAAACGCAATCGTGAACTCTCGTTTTAATAGTTTTGTGGCGAATTTATCTAGTTTATCTAAACGGAGTTGATCCGTTGAAGGTTGAATCAATGTGGCGAGTGAAGCCGTCGCCTCGAGTTGGTTCGATAATCGTTCCTCAAATGAGCGCATGCAATGAAACCCCTTTCTTTCAGTCACCGTTCAGTGTATCACGATTTTTTCAGTTTCGTCATCCTTCTAAAAGCGACAAAAAACGATCCGCCAAGGAAGAGGCGAATCGTTTTGATCGGCATCAAGACGACGGGACGATTTTGTCCGCGCGTGTCGATTCTTGCTCCGTCGAATGAATTCGGCGCAACAAGTGTAATTTGAAGAGATACATCACAAGCAGGTGAACATTTGCCTGTGTTGCCTTGTAGAGTATCCAAGGCATTGCAGGGACGAATTCATGGATAGCGATGATACATTCTTGCGTACCAGGAATTTGCCGGAATTCAATCCGACCACGGCTATCTTGCTCGACTTTTGCAAATAATCCACCGGTAATCCGGTACGTCGCCATGTGTCGATCGTGAACCGGTTCCTTCGTCAATTCAAGCAGAGGTTGTTCGTAAAACGGAATGTGGATTCCGACGACTTGATCCTGCACGGTTGACGATAGGAAGGGGCGGGCGAATGATGACAACCAGTTCATATAATCGTCGGCTGCCCAGTCGGCATCACGATCCTTTGGTAAAAGAACCCGTTGGACTGAACGGACGTCAAGAACGTCTGGTGTCGAAGACGATGAGGAAGAAGATTCTTTTTGTTTTTCCTCCTCTTTTAACGCATCTCGGACTGATTGTTCGAATGTGATTTTACCGTCACTGATGCCGGGAATCATTTTTTCAGGATCTGCGACCATCTCATGGACCATGCTTTCAACGAGTGGATAGACGGTTTCTTTTGGTTCTCCGGACACGAGCGTCACCCAAAGGCGCGATAATTTAACGGTCAATAAAGGAATATCGATCGTCGGTTGTCGTTTACCCATGATGTCGGCTGTTTTAAGGATCATCTCCTTATAGGTCATCGCTTCCGGTCCACCGATATCGATGGCTCGGTCTTTAACGTCATCGCGATCGACACTTTCACCAAGGGCATGAATGACGTCGGGTAAGGCGACAGGATGGGTCTTGTTACGTGTCCATCGTGGGAGTGCCATGACGGGTAGACGTTTGACGAGTTTCGATAAGATTGGGAACGATGAACCTTTAGGACCAACGATTAACGCAGCACGGATCGTTGTCACCGGTGTTCCATATGCACCGAGAACGCGTTCGACTTCAAGTCGACTCTTTAAGTGACGCGATAGATTTTCTGTTTCCTCGGGAATGATGCCACTTAAGTAGATGATTTGCCGGATGCCGTTTTCTTTTGCGGCACGGGCGAAGTTATCGGCTAACAATAAGTCCATATTCTCAAACGATCCTTGTGTCAATTTAGCAGATGGCATCATCGAATGGACGAGGTAGACAGCGATGTCCGCTCCTTTCATGCCTTCGATCGTATCGTCTAGAGAAAAGAGGTCGCACGATCGCCATTCGACGCGTTCCTCATTGTCCTTGTCGTCACCATTTCGTGAAAGGGCGATGACGTCATATTTTTTCTTTAGTTCGTTCAGTAAATTGTGACCAATGTATCCGGTGGCTCCGGCTAAAGCTAAGCGCGTTGGCATGGATGTAAACTCCTCTCTTATATCTGTTGTAATGTACCCTCAAACGAGTCGATTCAATCGCAAGAGGATAAGTTGAGACGATTCAGTTGAATGGAATAGGGAATAGTAACATATGGAAAAGAACCAGCAAGAAGAATGAAAACAAAGGGGGCTTCAACCATGCAGACGATACAATTCATGCAAGAGGGACATGAACGACGATTCGATCTGTTGTGGAGACGTTTAAAGCCGAAACAACGAGAAGATGCAGCGATGGTCTCGATGCTGTACCTTGCGACAGGACAGCCACAAGTACTCGAACGGTTTTCGGACTACTTCTTTCCAGATAGTGGTGAGTTTTTTGATCGTGAATTTCTAGCTGAACCCTATCCGAGTCCAGCGTTAGAAGCGATCATCCACTTGATCGTCCAATTGTATAATGGACGAACGACGATCACGATTATCGAGCTGATTGAACGATTGGATGAGCAACAGATGTCACTCGTACTCGAAGCGATTAAATTGCGGGCTTACGGATGTCAGATGTTACAAAAAGTCGCGAAATCGTAAGGACACTAGTATGAATCCGATTGATGAAGAACTTCTCTTCGTCGATCGGATTTTTTTGTGAGGGAAGAAAAGTTGTAAGTTCAAGAATCGATAAGAAGATGTTCGTGAATCAGAGTTCATTAAAATAAATCGCCATGAAAATAAAAGCTAAGTTTATTCACGAAGAACTAATTGAGATGGGCGGCGACTGGAAATAAGATGAAAGTATCAGTAAAAGGTGGTCTAACTATGGAAGGAGTGACATCATGCAGCTCAAAGAATCGATCTACTTTCACTCACCGATTTTCATCCAAAACTTGTTGACGACTTTACAAGGACGTCGCCTGTTCCATGAACGATACGGTCCCGCCTATCAGCAGCGCTTACAAGAACTGAAACAGAAGTTAGGACGACCGATTGACGTTCGAGCAGAACAATTGCATCGATTAAACGACTTCCTTTCTTTTTGCCAAACACATAGTTCATACTATCAGGAATTGTTTTCTACCATTGCACTAGAGCTCCCGTTACAATCGATTGACGAACTAAAACAGATTCCCCCTTTGACGAAAGAAATCTTACGCCAACAAAATGAGGACGTCCATGCGCACGTCCATGCCCCGATTCTCGGAAAAACGGGCGGTACGACTGGTAAATCGATTCAAGTGCACTATACAAAGGAAGATATGCAAATCCGAATGGCACATCTTGACTTCTTCAAGTGGACCCATGGAGTCGATCAAGGGATGCGCCGCGCAAGTTTTACCGGTCAAACCCTTGCTTCGACGAATCAAAAGGCACCGGTTTATTGGCGAATGAATAAAGTCATCAATCAGATGTTGTTCTCGATTAAAAACATCAATCCGAAAACCGCCGCTGCCTACATTGAACAACTCAATCGGTTTCAGCCGGAATCGATTGATGGTTTGCCTTCAGGAATGATCGAAGTCGCGCGATATGCTAAAAAATATGGGATGACCTGTACGTTTCGACCGAAAGCGATTTTCCCGACGGCAGAGATGATGACGGCAGAAGAACGAGCACTCATCGAAGACGTCTTCCATGCACCGATCTATGATCAGTATGCGTCGTCAGAAGGGGCGCCGATCGTCGCCGAATGTCCTTATGGGAAAAAACATCTACATTATGAGATGGGAATCATTGAACGCGATGAGGACGGCGAAATTCTTGTAACGAGCTTCGATACGCACGGAACACCTCTCGTCCGTTACCGCGTTGGCGATCGGATGACGCTCAGTCAGGAAACGTGCCCTTGTGGTCATCAAGGTCCGATCATCGCTTCAATCGACGGACGGGGGAGAAGCTTCATTCAACTCAGAAACGGACACCGTGTCTTTGAAGGCGAACTTGCGGGAATCGTTCGAGCGTTCCCGAACTGTATCGAACGCGTACAATATATTCAAGAGACGCGGGACGAGGTTGTTTTATTATATGTTCCGGATGAACGATGCTTAGAGAAAGAACATGAGAAGAAGCTCTTTTTCGTTCTGGACCGACTGTTTGACGGACAATTGAATGTCGTCATGCACGCGGTACCGGAAATTCCGAAAGAAATCAGTGGAAAAACGTTACTGATTAAACAACAGTATGCATGGCACACAAAAGAGGCTGGGACATAACTCAGTTTCACAAACGAAAGGTCCTCGAAACGTGTAGTCGTTTCGAGGGCCTTGTTCTATGACGAAAAACCGATTCTGAATAAACAAATAAGGACAACCTCTGATAAAGTTAAAGTGACTAAACTATAACCATCGGAGGTGCCCTTATGTTTAAAGATTATAACATGAACCAGCTGGTTCTGCCCTTAGATTTAGAAGTTCGTCTTCAAGAAAATGATATCGCGTTCGCTGTCCATCATCTCGTCGAATCCATTCCGGATGATGTTTTCGATCCTTTCATGCGGACGACGGGATGCCCTGCTTATCATCCGCGGATGATGATGAAAATCATTTTATGTGCCTACACACAGTCGGTCTTCTCCGGTCGGAAGATTGAAGGATTACTATCCGATAGTCTGCGGATGATGTGGCTAGCGCAAGGGAATGCGCCGAGCTATCGTACCATCAACCGTTTTCGAGTGCATCCCGCAGTCACTCCAATCTTGAAGCAAGCCTTCGTTACCTTCCGTTGCCATCTCGTCGAGATGGGAGAAATCAATGAAGAAGCCATCTTTATCGATGGTACAAAGCTAGAGGCGAATGCGAACCGATACACCTTTGTTTGGCGGAAATCGATCGAACGTCATAGTTCGTCTCTCGTGGACAAATCGAATCGTATCTATGACAACCTCGTCGAACAAGACATCCTACCGGAAATTGAACGAGAAAGCCCGGACGAGCTCACTCTCTCAGAACTCGAACACATGGGTGAAGCTTTAGACGCACATATCGCTTCCATCAACCAAAAAATCGAGGCGAGTTCGGATACTCAAGAAAGAAAACGTCTACGTTCTGAACGGAAGGAACCACGTCTCCTTCGAAAGGAGATTACAGATTTCATCGAGCGGAAACAGAGATACGCCCTCCAAAAGAGGACGCTCGCTGGACGGAACAGCTATTCGAAAACAGACACAGACGCGACGTTCATGCGAATGAAGGAAGATCATATGCAAAATGGACAACTCAAGCCAGGCTATAACGTTCAAATCGCGACCGAAGGACAGTACACACTCGCTTATGATATTTATCCGAATCCGACGGATGCCCGGACGTTACTCCCCTTTTTAGATGAGATCAGCTCATATTTACCACTACCACCGCATATCGTTGCGGATGCCGGCTATGGGAGTCAGGAGAATTATCAGGATATTCTGATGCGCCGAGGGCGCATTCCACTCATCCCTTATACGATGTTCGAAAAAGAAAAGTCTCGAAAATGGCGCAATGATCCATTTAACACAGTAAACTGGTCTTATGATGAAAGGTCGGATCGTTTTGTGTGCCCTAATGGACAGGACGTAACATTCCGTTACATGTCCAAGAGAACAGATCGGTACGGATTCACGCGTGATTTCAAGGTGTATGAAAGCGAAGGGTGTGATGGCTGCCCGTTTCGCTCCCGTTGTACCAAGGCCAAAGAGGGTCGTCACCGACAGGTACACATAAACACTTCATGGGAAGAACAAAAAGAACAGATGAAAAAATGGCTTTCAGATCAAAAAACAGGATCCCTCTATGCGAAACGGAAGATAGACGTGGAACCAGTTTTTGGATATCTGAAGGCTAATTTGAGTTTCACTCGCTTTTCTGTGAGAGGAAAAGCGAAGGTGAAGCGTGAGCTCGGCTTCATCCTCATGGCCGTAAATTTAAGAAAATGGCTCATCCAAAGCGTTGCCCGAAGGGCAACTTGACGCGAGACAATGAAAAAAGAAGGAATTGCACATCCTGAGTGATGGCAATTCCTTCTTCTCGTTAAATTCAGCTAGTTATGTCCCAGCCTCTTTCGTGTGTCCTGAAACCATCAGTCGCGCGGACGCACCGGAATCCAGATGGCAGATTGATAATCGGCGGCAGATGGGTCGCCTGCCGAATAAACTTCGAGTTCAGCGTGAGGGAGAGGATCATATTCATGCGATGGGAGCCACTCTTGATAGATACGCTGCCACATCTCTTGAATGGCATGCGGCATTGGACCAACGACCGGAAACGTCGCCCAAAGACTCGCCGGAATCGTCATCGTTTCCTGATCGGGTAGGATTTCTGTTGTCGTCGTCGCGATCCAATAATCCATCGATGTTTCGGTGAAATTGGAGCAGACACCAATCACACCTTCAATCTGACCGTCATTTTGTTTGAACAAAGTAGCATCTTGACCAGAATGATTTACATCATTCCAAAACAACGGAATCAGCTGTTTTTGGGCACCATCTTGCGTCGAGAAATGTTTTCGCCATCCTGAAATCTGTAAAGCCGGTCGTTCGATGAGTTGGTAATCCATTTGCTCCAGTCCCTTCAAGGTCACCTGAATGCTCAGGCGGTTATAGGCGTGAATCGGACGTCGCTCGTTTCGCATCAACGTCGGCGAACAACCATGCTGACGTTTGAAAGCTTTTGTGAAAGCTTCCGGCGTCTCGTAACCAAAACGTAAGGCGAGATCGATGATTTTTTCGTCCGTCTGTGTCAATTGTTGCGCTGCGAGCGTCAGACGTCGTCCTCGGATGTATTCCGGTAACGTCATCATCGCAAGTAACGAAAACGCCCGTTGTAAAGGATAAGCCTGCATCTGAGCGACTTTTGTCAAAACGTTGAGATCGAGCGAGTCTTCTAAATGATCTTCGATATAGTCAATAACGCGTTGAATCGATTCGAGCCACATCTTGTCACCTCCTTGTTTTCAGTATAGTAGAGCGATGATCGTCGGACCTGTCCAAGGTGATAGCAATTTGTCAGGAGGCATGTTCCCTTATTTTTGTCATATTCCTGTCAGGTACATAGGCTATTGTAGAGACATCGAAACCGTTACTTCCCTTGCGAAAGGACGTGATGACATGGGTATCAAAGAGCAGATCTACAATCGCTCTCCTCTATTTCTCCAGCACCTCTTCACAACCCTCTATGGGTATCAATTGCATCGCGAACGTTATGGACCGGTCTATCAAGAACGGTTCCGGATGCTCCTCGAACGAGAACATACGACGATCGACGTCAAAGCGGAACAACTTGATCGTTTAAATGACTTCCTTCGCTTCTGTACTGAACACAGTCCCTATTACCGTCAGCTCTTCACTTCACATGGCATTTGCCTACCGTTAACGGACTTATCCGAACTAAAACATATTCCTGTACTATCAAAAGAAATATTACGAACGCACATGGAGGACATTCAAACAGATGTCGCTGCGCCAATCATAGGGAAAACGGGTGGAACAACAGGCACGTCACTGCAAGTACGATATACGATACCGGATATGCAAATTCGCATGGCCCATCTGGATTATTTCAAGGCGACCCACGGTGTCTACCGTGGCATGCGACGAATCAGCTTTACGGCACAGGATCTCGTACCCGAGCGTCAACAGGTGGACGTCTACTGGCGGATGAATCGAGCGGCGAATCAACTCTTGTTCACGGTGAAACGGTTATCCCCACGGACGATGGCAGCGTATCTTGAAGCCATCGAACGTTTTCAACCAGAAACGATTGATGATCTTCCGTCAGCGATGATTGAGCTCGCCCGGTTCGCGAAGCGAGAAGGGATCCGCTTGACGTGTCAACCGATTGCGATTTTCCCGACGGCAGAACGGATCGACGCGGAAGAGCGCCAAGTCATCGAAGAAGTGTTTCACGGACCAGTCTTTGATCAATATGCATCGTCTGAAGGGGCACCTATCGTTTCTGAATGTCGGTTTGGTCAAAAACATCTGCACCATGAGATGGGGATCATCGAACTCGATTCATACGGGGAGATTCTCGTGACGAGTTTTGATACTCACGGCACCCCCCTCATTCGCTACCGGGTCGGAGATCGGATGACGCTCAGTCAGCGCAACTGTTCCTGTGGTCACCCGGGACCAATCATCGAATCGATTGACGGCAGGGGGCGGGCCTTCATCCAAAAACCGGATGGGAAAAAGATTTTTGAAGCGCAACTGTCGAGTCTTGTCAAACATTTGCCAAACAGTATCGAGCGTATTCAATATGTTCAAATGACGACAGATAGCGTATCGATCTACTATGTTCCGGACGCAGAGCGGTTCAGTCAATCAGACGAACGAATTCTGATGGAACGGCTGTACCGTTTATTCGGTCGTGATATCCATCTCGATGTACAAGCCGTTTCTTATATCGATGCTGAGGAAAGTGGGAAGATCTTGCTCGTCAAATCAAGTTTAACAGGATGAAGGTAACGGGCAGATCGTGACATCTGTCCGCTTTTTAATGATTTTTCATCATACCTCAGTTAAAAGTACATGTTAAAACACCTCCACTGTTAGTACTTCTAAAAGATGTACCATTATAAAGGTGTTTTAGATTACCTCATTCATTCAATTCGTTTTTGATATCTCTTACCTTTTTTAAAAGCCATTTTTTATTTTCTTTGTCTTTTACGATGATAAAATCTTCTTTTCCTTTAACAGAATAAATGGTGGACCCGACTGAAAAAAGATTCGATTGACTGTTCGCTTGGGGCATTTCATATGCTTTTGTTTTCTTTAATATCGTACTAATTTTTTCTCCTTGTCGCTTTGATGCATCCAATTCAGCTTCTGTTCCACTATACTCTTTGTTATTCACAATGACGATCATGGCATGACTAGCTTTGTCCTCTGTACCGGTTTGACTGCATCCGAATAAAAATCCAATGAACACAATGACGAATATCTTTTTCATCGGAACCTCCATATATGAGTATTTGTTGAGTAATAACGTAAATTCATGATAGGTAAAAGTCCCTTCCTTTACCAAGTGTAAGGTAAAATAAGGAAAAGGAGGGGGATAGATGAAACCTCAGATTTTACTGTTAGGCATGTTCCATCTCGATCGCCCGACCAATGGTGATTTGATTCGTCCAGCAATTTTTGATATCGCGTCAGAAAAAAGGCAACGAGAAATCCAAGAAGTTGTTAATCGATTGAACGCATTTCGACCGACAGGCGTTGCCCTTGAGACGTCACCTGAACGCATAAGTGACCTGCAGCATACATATGAAACCTATCAATCCGAGAGCGACTTAATCGAAAATGAACGGCAACAAATCGGCTTTCGCTTAGCCCGGATGGCGGGAGTAGCAGATCTCCATGGGATCGATTGGAACGAAATCGTACCCGGCGTACCGGATTTAGGAATCGTCCGTTCACATCATCCGGAAGCCTTTGAGACAATCGTCGCGGCTGAGATGAAGCGGACAGAACAGTTAGAGCACGCGATGGAGCAGTCATCATTCTCCGAATGGCTCGATCGATTGCACGCTGAAGAAACGATTGCAGCGTCGGCTAGAATCTATGATCAAATCGAACGACTGGAGAGCGGTCGGATTTGGGTTGAACGCTACTGGCGAGTCCGCAATCAAGAGATTGCAAATCGTTTACAGCACCTCGCTCAGGCGAACGAACGAATCGTCTGTTTGTATGGTGCTGCGCACCTCCCGTTATTACGACAATATTTGAATGAATCGAACCAAGTCGAAGTGATGACGTGGAACGATTGGAACAACAAAAAGGAGTGTATGTAAATGCTATTTCACTACCATATTTGGACACCACATTTGGAAGAAACAGAAGCTTGGTACACGGCACGCGGATTTCACGTTTCCCAGCGGATCGGGAAGAAAGATGGAGAATTTTCGTCGTTCAATCCACCTCTATCATGGAATGATTTTCGAGCAGATCAAATTTTATTCCGAATCATTGAAATGAAACGGGGAGCGGTCAATGTGACGATCGGATTCGGAAAAACGGTTCGCTTGGATCACATCGGATTTTTGATTCAGCCTGGTGACGTGCAAACGATTCTTGATCGCGCAGAAACGTTAGCGTTCAAGGTCCAAGCGAACGAGCGGCGGACGTTCTTACAGACACCATACGGATTACGGATTGAACTGCAAGTACATGAAGATGCGATTGCGGATACTGATGGAACGACACTTGAGCGTTTAATTCTAACGACACCGTGCGAAGGATTAGAGGCGGATTTAACGAAACTGTTCGATCGACCGATTTCACAAATCCAAACCGTCCGCGGAGAGAAGACCGTCTTACAAGAAGCAGTTTTTTTCCGACGTATCGCTCGTAGGTACGGATCCGAACGGTGTTCAGCTCGTCTGCTCATAATCAACGAATACTTTAATTGGGAGATCTGGTGTTTCCATTAAGCTAGCAAAGCAACTGGCAAGCTCCGAAAACGAAGTCTCGTGTTCGAACAAAGCGGGCAATGTCGCGTGACGATCGTCTGAAAAGAGCCAGTCTGCATGCTTGCGGTAGTCCCAGCCGTCACTCGATGCAATGATCCGAAGTTCTTTTGCGTGAAACACGGGCGTCAACGTCAAGGCTTCCCGGTTGCCGTCCGATAAGACGCAGATTGCACCATGAGGACGGACAGCAGACTGAAGCTCGGCAAAGGCCGCTTGGCGTCCGGAGCATTCGATGGCGGCGTCATACATACTTGAATCCGGTGTGACGACACGTGCACCTAATTGACGTGCTAACTCCGCTCGGGACGTAAGCGGCTCGATGATATCAATCTGACGAACGTTGATATAATGCCGTAAGTAATGCACTGTCAGCAAACCGATCGTACCCATTCCAGAAACTAAGACGCTAGTGTCGGGTGTCAATGTATGCTTACGGACGCCTTTTGCCGCGTCACAGGACAGAATTAGTAGTAAGGCTTCACGTGGTGAGACATAAGCAGGAACCGGGATGACCTTCGATACAGGTACGATCGCCTGATCTTGATGACCATAGAAGCTGACGACCCGATCTCCGGGCTTGACGATTTGGACGGCGTCACCAACTGCAAGCACTTCGCCATAACTTTCATATCCTGTCTCGAGCGGATAGTCATAGCTGGTTTCGGTCATGTCTTGTTCCAGCCATTGGGGAAGTTCGGCACCGATACTAATGGCACCGGCTAGAGTGCGGACGTGGACGTCATGGATGCCAAGCGGCGGCAGTTCCCGAACAAGATAACTAGGTGTCTTCGACTCCACAAGACAGCAAATCGTTGTAGTGTTCAACATGTAAACCTCATTTCATTGTTGGATTGATGACATATGGATCAAGCATATACCACTTTACTTGTAAAATATAACAATTCGAAACCAGAAATGATGTAGAATAAGAAAGAAAAGGGGGGAATCAAATGGAACCATTATTGATTTTGGCATTGCTCGTGTTCGCATTTTTGACGTATCGGTATAGTAAGATCCTCGTCCGAAAGGATATTTCTACCGCAAACAAACGACTCGCGATCGTCTTTTATTTGATTGCCGTCAGTGGACTTGGCGCTGTCGTTTATTTCAACGTATAAGGAGGACCACCCATGCATTCAACGACTAAACGACGAATCGGTGCGTACATCATCAACCAAGCTGTTTATTTCGGACTTTCCGCCTTCATCGAAAAAACGGTGTTACGACGTGTGAAGTCAGAAGTCGTTCACGCCGTCGTGACACAACCGACGATCAGTTTTCTAGGAGAAGTCGCGCAATTAAAACTGTTGAACGGAAAAACGATTGGTGGTCAGATTTGCGGCATCCAGGTTGAAAGCGAGAACGGATTGCCGTTGACGACGAAACAAATCGTCCGCCGAACAGTCTATCGTGATACGGTCTCGCTATTTAAGATTCGACCGTACTGGAAACCGTTTCTTGAGAACGGACACCGATTACCGGAGGATGACTTCGCGAGAACGATCGTCCGCTTGAATCAGGAGAAGCTAAATAATGAAGCTTGATTTTCATGTCCATAGTGTCCGTGCCTCTCAACCAACGGGAGCCATTCTGCTCTACCATGGTTGGGGCGGAACGGCTGTTTCTTATCTAGAGTTTGCACAACAATTATCTAAAAAAGGGTACGATGTCTTCATCCCGGAACTTATTCGGCATGATCAACGTGAACCGTTTGATCATCCGTTTGATTCAGAAATAACGACGACCTATTTTTGGTCCGTCGTCGAACAATCGATTACGGAAGCGACAGCTATCATCGAACAATCAGGCTGGCATGTTTCAGATGTGATGGCAATCGGCGTCTCGATGGGTGGGTTCATTGCCCACGGGATCATGTCGCGTCAGCCGATTAAAGCACTCGTTGCGATCAATGGGGGCGGTGCCTATCTTGAAGCAGAACGTCAATTCCGCGTTCGTGACGGGCGACCTGCCATCAAAAAGGAGGATGTACCATGGAAGCTCGATCCAATCAGCGTGATGGATGAGCGTCCGCGATTACTCCTGCACGGCGATGCCGATGACATCATTCCACTATCGATCCAGCAGTTTTATCACGGGACAGCTGTTCAAGCAGGTATGGCGCAAACGACCGTATTAGACGTTTTTTCAGGTGTCAACCATACCGTGACCGATGCCATGATCAAGCAACTGATTGCATGGCTGAAGCACGTCAAACTTCAAGGGGCGACAGATGGACTACATACGTTTTCTTCGCAGTAAGGTCGGTCAAGAAAAAGTGATGTTGAACTTTGCGGGTGGGATTGTCTTTGACAAGGAGGGACGCATTCTTCTTCAAAAACGGCGAGAGCAACAAGCATGGGGCTTTCCCGGCGGCGCACTGGAACTGGGAGAGTCGATTGTCGAAGCCACACAGCGTGAGATTTTTGAAGAGACCGGTTTTCATGTCACGATTGAACGTTTGAGTGGTGTCTATTCGAAGTACGAAGAGATGTATCCGAACGGGGATGTCGCCCAACCGATCGTCCATTTTTTCGTTTGCCGAATCAATGGGGGGCAATTGACGATTGATTCCGATGAATCACTCGATATTGCTTTTTTTGAAAGAGACCAAATGCCAGAACTCTATAGCGAACTGCATCAAACAGCCTGGAACGATTTTTTGACGGAAACGGGTCCGGTTTTTCGATAACGCAAAAATCCCCCCCTGATGTAAAAATCAGGGGGGGATTTTATGTTCTCTATGTTCAGCGTTCAAAGCCACCTTCGGAATGGATGACTTGCCCGGTCACCCAGCCACCGTCAGGACTGACGAGGAATTGGATCAATCGTGCGACGTCTTCCGGCGCACCGATTCGCCCGAACGGAAAACTAGGTTTAAGCACCGTCCGGGTTGCTTCATCCATCCAAGTCGAGTCTGTCGGACCCGGATTAACCGCATTGACGGTGATGCCAAGCGGTGCCACGGCTGCCGCGTAAGTCTTCGTAAAGGTCGACAAGGCACCTTTTGTCGTAGCGTAAGCAATCTCGTCAGGCATCGGACCGAGATCCTGTCCGGACGTCAGTTGAATGATACGACCGGACGTTAGATGTGCTTCAACGAATTGTTTCGTGAAACGTGTCGCGAGCAACAACGGTGCCCGGAGATTGACGGCATAGTGTTGATCAAGACTGGCTGCATCAAGTGATCGCCAATCCGTCATCGTCGAATGGGCAGCGTTATTGATCAGGATACTTGGTGTTCCAAAGTCTTCTACCTGATCGAATAAATCATCAGCGGCATCTGCTTGCCCTAAATCAAGTTCGATCGCAAGGACGCGGGCACCTTGATTTTCAAGTTCGGTCGTAAAACTAGTCGCCCAATCCGCTGTTACTTTAAAATAAGTAAAGACCAGGTCATGTCCAGACGAGGCAAGCTGGCGGCAAATCGCAGCTCCGATGTCGCGTGTCTGACTGGCACCGGTCACGATGGCAATCGGTCGTTTCGTCATATGTACGCTCCTTTACATAGATACATTCAAATAAATGAATGGTTCCAAATGTTTACAAAAACAGTATAGCGTAAGAAAGACAATGAACGGAAGCGTTATCATGATTTAACATACTGATTAAATGCATGTTTTGACTTGAAATGTGGTAAAGAAAAAGTGTACGAAATTATTCGTTAAACAGGTGGGGAAGGATGAATCGATCATGAAAGCAATCGTCTTATTCGACGGAGAATGTAATCTCTGTGACGCGAGTGTCCAGTTCATTTTGAAACGAGACAAAGGATATCATGATTTTGCTTCGTTGCAAGGGGAAACAGGACAAGAAATCGTCCGTCGTCATCATCTTCCGGAAACGATCGACAGTGTCGTTGTGATTGACCGGGGTGTACCCTATATCAAATCAGATGCAGCGTTACGGATTGCCCGTCATTTAAAAGGTGGATGGCGTCTGTTGAGTGTGTTTCAGATTGTTCCACGTTCACTTCGAGATCGCGTCTATGATTTCGTTGCAAACAACCGTCATCGCTGGTTTGGACAAAAGCAGCAGTGCGCGTTACCGTCTCCGGAGACGCGAGCTCGATTTCACGACTAAAGATGAAAAACCGCGACGAATCGGTCGCGGTTTTATTAAGTACATGGATTTTTTCTCGTTAAGCATACAGATTAGGATCATTAAAAAATCGTTCTACCTACTTCTGAAAAAAATTGTAGATTTCAGTCCTTCCAATCCTTTAAGATAGTCGATATATGTGCAGATGCACGTTTGATTTAAATTAAGGTTCAGTTGAAGGCTCTTGAGAAGAATGAGTTCTCGCTCTTTCATTATGAAGGATTAGAAAAGAAGGTGAAATGCATGAAGATGACTCGCTCTACGGACTATGCCATTCGTGTACTGATTTTTGCGGCGTCCCATCCGACTCGGCTCGTACAAATTCAAGAAGTGGCAACATATTATGATTTCTCTAAGAACCACCTAATGAAGATCGTTCATGCATTGAGTAAGTTTGGTCTCATCATTTCCGTGCAAGGTCGTAATGGTGGCTTTAGATTAGCAAAATCACCGGACACGATCACACTGGGAGAAATCGTTCACCTTTTTGAAGAAGTATCTTATCTGGAAACCGTGTCTGTAACACATGACAATAGCAGTTTACAAAATACGCGTCGTGCATTCGATCGGGCATTTTCGTCCTTCAAAGAAACGTTAAGTGCTTACACGTTGATTGATCTAATGGCGCCAACACGGGTTGATTGAAATTACGACCTGAAGCTGTCAAAGCGTCATCCTAAACGAAGCAGGTCGAGCCACATCAGTGGTTCGGCCTGCTTTTGTCTTACCCTGTACAGAGCATCAAGACGTTGCCGTCGGGATCTGCAAACGTAAAGTAAGCAAAATCATCGAAACGTTCGATGTCACGAATGATGGGTGCTTGTAGTGATAAGACGAACTGATAGGAGGCATCGATGTCCGTCGTATAAAAATTAAACAAGGCATGAGGGGAAGGGTGATGTTGATACGTTGCGTCATTCGAGTGATCATCGAGCGTCAAACTCGTTGGACCTTCGAGTGGGAGGTTGTAAACAGGTGACGAGACACGCGACACATCAAACGGCAACTGCAGTAACTGGTGATACCAAGCGGCGGCACATTTCACATCCTGAACATGCAAAAAGACAGCGTTCAAGCGGGGCGCAATAAGGTGGGTCGAAATTGACATGAGCATCTCCTCCTTTGTTTTCATACATGTTCCTTTCGATAACCACCTCTTAATTCCTTCAATCCCTATAAATGGAATATGGTATGATATATCAGGAAAATCATTTACGAATGGGAAAGGAATGATAATATGGAAACCATCATCTGTACGACGTGTGGTGTCGAACAAATTAATCCGCAACGTGAAACGTGTCCGATTTGCTTAGAGGAAAGACAGTATGTCAATCCAACTGGTCAAACGTGGACGACGCTCGATGCCATGCAAACGTTAGGAACGTATCAAAACGTCATTAGTGACGACGGAGCAGGCGTCTATGCGATTCAGACGACACCGGCGTTCGGTATCGGTCAGACGGCATATCTTGTCCAAGGAAAATCGTTCAACCTGTTATGGGACTGCATTACATATCTTGATTCTACAACGAAAGAGCAACTTGACGAATTAGGCGGGATTCAGGCGATTGCTTTATCACATCCGCATTATTACGCGACACAAGTCGAATGGGCGGAGACTTTTGACGTGCCGATCTATATTCATGAAGATGATGCGTCGTTCGTGACGCGACCAAGCGAACGCATCGTCTTCTGGAGTGGTGAACGCTTGGAATTGGCGGAAGATGTGATGTTACATCGCATCGGCGGTCACTTCAAAGGAGCAGTCATCTGTGAACGAAAAGACGCATCGGCGGGGCTATTGTTGACAGGGGACATCATTCGGATCGTTGCTGATCGGACGTGGGTCAGTTTCATGTACAGTTATCCGAATGTGATTCCGCTTCCGGCAAAGACGGTCGCGCGAATGGCAGAAACGTTACGTCCGCTTCACTTTGAAAAATTATATGACGCCTTTCATCGGAAAATCGAAACCGGCGCGTCTGAAGCAGTAGCACGCTCTGCAGAGCGGTACATTGCTGCCTTGAACGGGGACTGGTTCACGACATGAAGTCGCGCTTGATCGTCATTCGTGGGAATTCTGGTAGTGGAAAAACTACGCTTGCCAAAGCGTTACGATCGGTTTTACCGGATAGCATCTTGTTTTCACAAGATGTTATCCGCAGGGAGATGTTGAACGTAAAAGATGGACCAGGAAATCCGGCGATTCGCTGGATCGAGGAGTTGGTTGGACTTGCTGACGGACGCCACGCGACGATTCTGCTGGAAGGCATTCTTGCACAGGACTGGTACGGTGAGATGATTGACCGGTTGGAACGTCGCTTTACGTCACGTTACGCGGCGTATTATTTTGACGTCTCATTCGAAGAAACCATTCGTCGCCATGCGATGCGCCAGCCGACGGAGTTTTCTGAGACGGATATGAAACGCTGGTGGATTGATAGGGATCACCGCCCAACGGATCGTCTGATTGCTGAGGATACATCGATAGAAGCCATGATTCAGAAAATAAAACAAGAGCAAAAAGGGGAGAGCGAATGACACACTACATTTTTGACATGGATGGAACGTTGTTTCAAACGAATGCCGTGCTGTCGCATGCGCTAGAAGAGGTCTTTCAAGAGTTGCGTCAAAAGGGACGCTGGGAGGGGGAAACCCCACTCGCCCTCTATCAGCAGATCATGGGCGTCTCGTTACCGGAAGTCTGGCAGACGTTACTACCGGACTTTTCGGCCACAGACCAACAAGCTGCGGATCAAAAGTTTCGACGTAGCATAGAGCAGGCAGTCAAGGCGGGGCACGGTTGCCTATATCCAGGAACGGTCGAGTTGCTAAGTCGTTTGAAACAAGCGGGTCACTCCGTCTATATCGCAAGTAATGGATGGCCGTCCTACTTGTCAGCGATCGTGACGACGTATGGACTCGAAGCCTATATCGATCATGTCTATAGTATCGAAGACATCCGTTCCGGTGATAAATCAGCACTCGTACGGGAGATTTGTAAGACGCACGACATCTCGTCAGGCTACGTTGTCGGTGACCGCTTATCTGATTTCAAAGCGGCGCATGCGAACGGACTGGTAGCAATCGGTTGTCAGTTCGATTTTGCGCAAGAGCAGGAACTCGCAGTCGCGGACCGCGTCGTAAAAGAGTTGAGTGCTGTTTATTAAAAAGAGCCGTCTTCTGTGGAAGACGGCTCTTACTTATAGCGATTATTCTGCCCACCAGAGAGCATCGTCTGGTTTCTTCGCGATCGACGCGACTTCTTTTTCACTCGATACAGTCGGATGCGACCCTTTCAGTGCCTTACCAGCTGTATTCTTAAAGAAAAAGAAGAACGTGACGAAGCCGATGACGCTGACTGCTGTTAGATAGAAAGCAGGAGCGAGCGGGTTTTGTGTCGTATGAACGAGCCATGTCGAAACGAGTGGCGTCGTTCCACCGAAGATCGAGACAGAGACGTTAAACGTCACGGATAGCGTCCGGTAACGGACATCCGTATAGAAGATACTCGGTAGAAGACTTGGCATCGTTCCTTCAAAGATCGCCAAGAAGAAGCCAAGGATGAAGATTCCGATCCCGACGAACAAGAGTGGTTTAAGACCAATCAAGAAGAACGACAGGATTGAAAGCAACGATAGTCCGGCTAACGCGAAAAGAACAATATTGCGATTGCCTTTTTTGTCACTAAGCTTCCCGAAGAAGTAAGCGAGCGGAATCATGATCACCATGACACCAGTAATTAGAATCGTACTTGTCGAACTTGACATACCGATGACTTCATCGAGGTACGATGGCATGTAGGACAAGAGCATATAGTTCGTAATGTTGAAGAAGGCGACAGCGATGAAACAAACGATGATATCACGTTTGTGGTCTCGCAGGATTTCGCGGAATGTCGCGGGTTCTTCTGTATTTTCATTGATCTCATTTTCGAAGATCGGTGATTCATCCAAGTGACGACGTAAATAGAGACCAAATAAACCGAGTGGTGCCCCAAGAATGAAGGGAATTCGCCATCCCCAAGATGCCATTTGATCATCCGATAAGGTGACGAAAAGTGTTGTAGCAAGTAATGAGGCGAGAATATATCCACCGAGTGTACCGATTTCAAGTCCACTTCCGAGAGCACTCCGTTTGTTATCTGGTGATGACTCAGCGATGTAGACCATTGCACCGGCGTATTCACCGCCAGTCGAGAATCCTTGTAAAATACGGGCTAACAATAACAGAATCGGTGCCCAAATTCCGATTTGATCATAGGTCGGTAATAGTCCAATGATGAGCGTCGAACCAGCCATCATGACGATCGTCGTCGTTAAGACGACCTTCCGCCCGAGTCGATCTCCAATTCGTCCAAAGACGATTCCGCCGATTGGTCGCATTAAAAAAGCGATCGCAAAGGTCGCAAATGTAAAGACGAGCTTCAGTTCATCATTTTCAACAGCGCTAAAGAAGTTTTGACTGATGATGATTGCGAGATAGGAATAAAGACCAAAATCGAACCATTCCATCGCATTCCCAATTCCGGTCGCGTAGACACTTTTTTTGGTTTGCTTCATGTCAACGACATTGACTTTTTCTTTTCTGAATTTCATAAGTTCTGTTCACTCCCTTTAATAAGTTCGTATCGTACCATAGCAGGAAATGAAGTCAAGTTGCTAATGTGCTTAACCACTTGGAAATGATTGAAAATGGCTCTGTGCCTGGAGTTGTCAAACCGTTGCGACTCTAAGGACGAACAAAGGTGTGCATTTTTTATGAAAAAAATTGAAAATTTTTTGGGTGTTTTCATAAATTCGAAATAATTTTCATGTGTTTTCACAACGAAAAAATCAGTAATCCGTCTTTAGGATGAGGGAAATAAAACTATATTTTGGTAATTTTAAAATGAGGGTGGAAAGTAAAGGAGAATGCTTATGAAAAAGAGATGGATCGCCATTATATGTCTTGGGCTCATTGTAGTCGTCAGTGGTTGGTATGCTGGATTTCAAGAATCGAAGGTATCCAGTTTTCCAGTGCCACGATTTGCTACGGCAGTTGAAAAACAAGGCGAGTGGAAAATCAAAACGCGTCTTGTCTCGGAAACCGATGGACCGGGTCTACTCTATGGAACTCGGATTCGCCAAGCCGGTTGGAAAGAGCTCGATCGTGAAGGAGCGACAGCATGGTATGAAAAAGACAGGAAAGTGATTGCCTTGACGACGTTTGATGGGGAACTGTATCTCGAAAATTCGAGTAAAGAAGAGATCGGTATTTAAAGCATGCGATTATTTGTAAAATGGAACGGATGGAGTCTGTTTTTCGCTTTGATTCTCTTTCTTCCTGTTGAGATGACATTAAACATTGAACGTATTATCCGCATAACGGGAACATCATATCAGTTTTTTTACCTAATGGATTTTCTATAATCACGGTGTGTATGATCCTATTCTTTACACCTATTCGTCTGATGCAGGGGATAATAGCTCGAAGTCGACTTACTTGGTCGTTTTCCTTTAGTTAGATACCGTATTTTGTCTTCATGTCGTATGCATTGAGTCAGTGGTTCCCAGTCATGTATCCTACTGATTTTCCGAGCCCAGTTCTTGGCTTATTATTGATTGTCGTTTTAGCGATTTATCCGTTTTGTATATTAATTTTAGTTAGTTTCTTAAAAGAAAAAGCGAAATCCGATGCAACGTCTTCAGTAAAATGAAGACGATCATCAGACTTCGCTTTTTTACTTTTTTCGTTTGTTAAAGATATAGTCCGTTTGCCTGAACGACGAATTGTGAATGTTCATAGTGGTATGTGATGACGGAATAGTCGAACGGACGACCGTTCGTCAAATGAAATACTGTCTCAATCGTTAATCCAGGATCGCCCTCGGTGAGACCCAGATGACGAGCCGACTCAGCGCTTAACTTCCCGACGTGCATATACATATCCGAGAACCCAATATTCAATTGGAGTGCCGTCTCTAAGTATTCGAAGATCGACTGCTCAACGATTTCACGATTTAAGTACGGAACAATCGATTGACGATAGTAAGACTCTTCGAGACAGAGGATCTTGCCGTCGATGTAGCGGATTCGCTTGACGTAATAAATCGTCTCACCTGCCTCGATCCCGAGATTCTTCGCGATGTTATCGGTTGCAGCAATTGATTCGAGTGCGAGAACGGTCGACTCGATCGTATGACCGACGAGATTCTGCTTGAATCCTTGGGTCGAGAACAGGCGAATGTAGCCAGTGCGATTCGTCTTCCGGACAAAAATCCCGCTTCCACGGACTTGAAAGATGATTCCTTTTCGTTCAAGTAACTCAAGTGATTTTGTCATCGTCGTCTTACTGACAGCGAACTGCCGGATCAACTCTTCGAGAATCGGGAGTTTGTCCCCTTGTTTCAACTGATGTTGTTCTATGTACCGTTCGATTTCATCGGCTGTCTGTTGGTATTTCAGCATAGGACACCTTCTTTTCTTGCGAACTTTTTTCTTTCTTCAGTATAGCATAAGCCATTTCTTGATTAATAACATGGTAAATTTAATTATTTATGCATTGATTAATTGTGCGTGTACAATTAAAGTTAAAGGGTATTCAAGCGTCATATTCAGGGGAGGTACACGATATGGGCAAGGTTCGCGATTATCAACAATTGGCGCATTCGATTTTAGAAGCCGTCGGGGGAGAAGACAACGTCATCAGCGCCGTCCGATGTGCCACACGACTTCGTCTTGTATTGAAACGATCGGATTCGTCAGCTAAGGAAACTGTCAGTGCATTACTGGCGTCATTACGGTCGTTGAGTCTGGCGGGCAGTTTCAAGTCGTCATTGGTCAACACGTCGGAGAAGTTCATCAAGAATTTTTGAAGCTCGTCGATTTGGAATAATCGGAAGCGGAAGAGGCACCGAAAGGGACGGTCCTCAACCGAATCATTGCGACGATGTCAGCGGTCTTTGCACCGTTCGTCTACATCTTAGCTGCAGCGGGGATTCTGCAGGGAACTTTAATTTTGACGACGCTCGCTTTTCCAGCATTTGCGAAGACAGGTACTTATGAAGTCTTCAGCTTCATCTCATGGGCACCATTTACGTTCTTGCCGATTTTCATTGCCATAACGGCAGCGAATCATTTTAAGGTCAACGCCTTCATCGCGGTCGCCTGTATTGCGGCACTTGTCAGTCCAACATGGGCAGATATCGCAGCACGCATCACGGCTGGTGAATCCATCACGTTCCTAGGAATCGCTTTATCCGGTACAACGTATACGTCATCGGTCTTACCGCCATTATTCCTCGTCTGGATTTTGTCCTATGTCGAGCGATTCCTGAACAAGACGATTCATGAAGTCATTCGTCCGTTGTTCGTTCCATTCTTCAGTATGGTATTGATGGTGCCGCTTACGATTCTCTTGATCGGACCGATCACGACACTTGGTGCAGAAGGGATCGCAAACGGGTATAACTACTTAGCGGAGAATGCTCCAGCGGTAGCTGGTCTCATCATCGGTGGCTTCTGGCAAGTCATCGTTATCTTCGGTGTCCACTGGGGTGTCACGCCGATGGTGCTCGCAAACTTCGAGCAATATGGTCGCGACTCGTTCCAAGCCTATCAAACGATTGCCGTCATCGCCCAAATCGGTGCTGTCATCGGGGTCATCTTGAAAGCACGTAACAAAGAAACGAAAAAAGTCGGGGTCTCAGCCGGACTGACGGGCATCTTCGGTATCACGGAACCAGCCATCTATGGGGTGACGCTCCGTTTTAAAAAACCGTTTATCTATGGCTGTATCTCGGGAGCAATCGGTGCTGTCACAGCAAGTTTCTTTAAACCGTATTACTTTGCCTACGCCGGATTACCGGGACCATTGACGCTCGTCAACGGCATCGATTCCGACTATCCATCGTCGATCATCGGCTTATTGATTGGAACGGCGATTGCCTTGATTCTACCGATCGTTTTGATTCAAGTGTTCGGTTTCGTGGAGCAGGCTGCTCCAGTCGTAGCACCTGAAAGTACAGCGACACCAGTTGCAAAACAGGAAGTCAGCGCAACTCTGACAAATGAAGAGACGCTTCGCGCACCACTTGAAGGAACGATTGTTGCTTTATCAGATGTAACGGATCCTGTATTTGCTTCCGGTGCGATGGGACAAGGGGTAGCGATTCGTCCGACGAACAACCGGGTCACGGCTCCGTTTGACGGTACTGTCGTCATGGTCGCCCCATCAGGTCACTCGATCGGATTACGCTCGACGAGTGGTGTCGAAGTTTTGATCCATATCGGTCTTGAGACCGTGACGCTCGACGGTAAACCGTTTACGCTTCACGTCAAAGAAGGCGAATCCGTGACGACAGGCGATCTCCTCGTAACGTTTAATGCGACAGCGATTGAAGCGAATGGACTCGAGACGATCACGCCAATCATTATCACGAACACGCAGAGTTATGCACAAATCCTACCGACGGACGAGACGGTCACGACGGCAAACACACAGATCTTGACGATCATCAAGTAAGAGAAATAGAAGGAGGACATGAAGATGAAGACATTACCAAATGATTTCCTATGGGGCGGTGCGTTAGCAGCGCATCAATTCGAAGGCGGCTGGAACGCTGGCGGAAAAGGACCAAGCGTCGTCGATGTATTGACGGCAGGAGCACACGGCGTTGCACGGCGCATCACGGATCAAGTAGAAGAGGATGAATTCTATCCGAATCACGAGGCGATTGATTTCTATCATCGTTATAAAGAAGATATCGCGCTGTTCGCTGAGATGGGACTGAAGTGTCTCCGGACATCGATCGGTTGGAGTCGGATTTTCCCGAACGGGGACGAGACAGAACCGAACGAAGAAGGACTGAAGTTTTATGATGACGTCTTCGACGAATTACTGAAATACGACATCGAGCCGATCATCACGTTGTCGCATTTTGAGATGCCGCTCCACCTCGCACGTGAATACGGTGGATTCCGCAACCGGAAAGTAGCGCTGTTCTTCGAAAAATTCGCGGAAGTCTGTTTCACGCGTTACAAAGACAAGGTCAAGTACTGGATGACGTTCAATGAAATTAACAACAAGATGGACGTCAGCAATCCATTATTCCTCTGGACGAATTCAGGTGTCCTCCTCGATCCGGAAGAGAACGCGATGGAAGTCATGTATCAAACGGGACACCATGAGTTACTCGCGAGTGCACTAGCTGTCGCGAAAGGGAAAGCGATCAACCCGGACTTCGAGATCGGAGCGATGGTTTCCCATGTACCGATCTATCCGTACTCGTCGCACCCGGAAGACATTCTGCTTGCTGAGACATCGATGCGTCAGCGCTATTTCTTCCCAGACGTCCAAGTCCGCGGCTACTACCCGTCTTACGCGTTGAATGAGTTCAAACGGGAAGGGTATGATATTCCGATTCTAGACGGTGACGCAGAAATCTTGCGAAACGGAACGGTCGATTATCTCGGATTCAGTTACTATATGTCGACGACCGTCAAACATGATGCTGTCGTCAATAACACGGGAAATATCGTCAACGGTGGTCTCGCGAACGGCGTTGAGAACCCATACATCCAGTCGAGTGATTGGGGTTGGGCGATTGATCCGGTTGGTCTCCGATATGCGATGAATCGTCTATACGATCGCTACCAGATTCCGTTGTTCATCGTCGAGAACGGTTTTGGTGCAATTGATACGATCGAGGATGGTCAGATTCATGACACGGCGCGAATTGATTACTTGCGTGCGCATATCGAAGCATTCAAAGCAGCTGTACTCGAAGATGGCGTCGAATTGATTGGTTACACGCCGTGGGGAGTCATCGACATCGTCTCCTTTACGACAGGGGAGATGAAAAAACGCTACGGCATGATCTACGTCGATCGGGATAACGAGGGTAACGGATCGATGGAACGGATGAAAAAGGATTCGTTCGATTGGTATCGTCACGTCATCGAGACGAATGGTGCTGCGTTACACGGTTCAGAGACGGCCAAATGATGAAGTAAGGGGTAACGGAAAAAATCCGTTGCCTCTTTTTTTAAAGAATTAGAATGAAAAAGAAGTGGGGTATGGCACACTAAGGAAAAAACGGAGGACCGGTAAATGATTAAAAAACGCTATGCCGATCGACGTGACTGGCGTCGCATCACACAGCGACACTATGTGCAAGAACAGGTCGAAAATGAACTGTTCAACGGACATGTGACACTTCTTCAACTGATTGAAGTCGCTTCACCGTTAGATGTCCGTTATGGTGACGAAACGATTCGAATCGCTGACGCTGGTTACGTCTGGGTACAACAATTCCCAAGTGATGCCCATCATGCCGTGACCTCGATGTTTGACGCCGCAGGTCAGTTAGTACAAACCTATATCGATATCTGTCTTCGTACCGGAGTGGAGGACGGACGAGTCTACTGGGAGGATCTGTTTCTCGATCTGATCACCTTGCCATCGGGACAAGTTTTGTTAATCGACACGGACGAACTAGAAGCAGCACGAGATCAAGGGGAGGTCTCACAAGCGGAATATGCGCTCGCTTGGGCAGAAGCGAAGCGACTGCAAAAACAACTACAAGATGGATCTTTTCCGCTCGTCGCACACGCAGAAGTGATGAAACAGCAACTCAAACAGGGAACACCGCGTTGACGGGGTTCCCTGTTTTTTAGGCGTGTCGCTCTGCTTTAACTTCGTTCGTCGTAAAGTACCGTTGCTTGCGCGGGAGGAGAACCAATCCGAGAAAACAGATTGTCACGATCACGAGGAGGCAGGCAAATAGAATCGTACTGAAGCGAATCGACCAGATATCACCGAGCAGACCGATGCCGACGATCGCTAGAATCTGTAGCAGACTGACACCGACTCCGTAAAGACTCGTAAAGCGTCCCATTAAGTGTAGTGGAATATTCGTCTGTTGGAACGTTAGGAAACCGGTCCCCGCAAATGCGTGGAAACAACCGAGCAACAAGAAACCGATACAGACGATTGAAAATGAATTCGCACTTGCATACAGCATGTAACCGACAGCGACAAATACATAGCCAATCGTCAGCATCGTCCGAACGGAGAATGTTTTAGCATAGCGGGCGACGACCCAGCTGCCGGCGACGGAACCAATCCCAGTCAGGCTCATCAGTAAACCGTAATCGGTTTCCGATAAGCCGATGCTCCGCTGTAAAAAGACGACTTCTTGCGTATCAAGTGCAAGTGTCGCGATCATCATCAACATCGCGAGGATATACAATCCCGTCACGTAGCGTGCGCTTTTGCTAAACTGATAGATAAGCCGCCAATCGGATATAATGTCTTGCAGCCGCATCCCTCGTTCGACCGAACCAGTAAAACGCGGCAAGCGCATCAGCAGGACAGCTGATGCGAGAAACGAGATGGCGTTGAGCCAAATAGCAACGTCGGCAGAAGCAACATAGAGCAGTCCTCCAGCGAGAGCAGGACCAATCAAAAAAGCACCAGACGTGATCAGACTACGATAGGCATTAAATGACGTCCGGTCGTTTTGTGGAACAAGCGTCGTGATGTAGGTCAACGTTGCCGGTTCGACGACCGCTTTGATGATAGCTAAGGCGATCAAGTCGATGTAAAGCAATGATAATGGTAGAAATGGCATGATACCGATTAAGAAAGCACGTAACAAATCAGTCTGAATCAACAGTCGACGTAAGTCGGATCGATCGACCCAACTTCCCGCGAACGACTTGATGACGAGAGCGACGACCGGACTGATGACCCAAAGCGCAGCAACGGCTGACGCTGAGCCGGTCAAGCGATAGATGTAAACGTTGATCGCAACGAGATAAATGAAGTCACCAAACTGTGAAATACCGAGCGCACTCAAGAGTGTTCGTTCCCGAGAAGACATGACAGCATCCTTTCTTACATCATTTTCCAATAGTATACCAGAAAATTCTGATAACGTTTTCGTATATCTCTATACTTTTTGTAGTAGAGTGGGTATACTTGGAAAAAATCAAGGGAAGAAGGGTTCAATCATGTTAACGACCATCGATTTATATCAAGCTTTGCCTATACTTGAAACGGAACGACTCCGTTTGCGACCAGTTCGCATGGAAGATGCACCAGATATCTATGCCTACACGAAAGATGAAGAGACGGCGCGATATGTCAGCTGGCATGCGCATAAAAGCCTCACGGACTCTGAGCAATTCGTCGAACATATCCTTCGTCAATACGAACAAGGAAATCCGGCACCTTGGGCAATCGAAGACAAAACGAGCGGACGAGTCATCGGAACGATTGATTTCATCAAAGTCTCGTTTGAGCAACAGCAAGCAGAACTCGGTTATGCGCTGTCGCGCGATTACTGGGGGAAGGGTTTGATGCCGGAAGCAGCAGCGCGTCTCGTACAGTACGGTTTTGAGACACTCGGACTCGAGCGCATTCAAGCCCGTTGTTTTGTTGCGAATGATGGATCAGCTCGTGTCATGGAAAAAATCGGCATGACGTTCGAAGGAACCTCGCGGAGTGCTTTATTCGTTAAAGAGCGTTTCTGGGACTTAAAAATTTATGCGATCACGCGTAGCGATTACGAAGGGAAGTAAGAGATGGGTTCACGACTGATGCATGCCTACATCGGAAAACGATTGATTACGTTACTTTCGGAACTAGACCCCGCTCGATTTCTTCTCGGTGCGGTCGCTCCTGATGTATGCTATGACGAGAAGGAGCAAGCCCACTATTATACGGGTGAATTAGCGAGCGGAACACGAGCGATTGACTACGAAGCGTTTTGGAGAGACTCGACGTCTTGGGATCCATCTTTTCGAAGTGGCTACTACGTCCATCTGATAGCGGACGATATTTGGTTACGCGGTTTTTACATGAGTTGGTTACGGCAAGCGATCATAGCTGACGTCTCGATCGGTTCAAGGTATCATGATGACTTCAGGCGGTACAATACACGCATTGCTCCGTTCGTGAACTGGAATGAACAAGCGATCAACGGAGCGCTTCATGAAGTGAGTGTGCAGTCGAGGTGGAAAGCACTTCCGCATTTCATTAGAGAGGTAGAAGAGGACCAACGAACCGTTCTGCCACAAGAATATGATATCTTGTTGCCGCATCAATTGGATGGATACATCGAAACAGCGATTGAACGGTCCATCCATCACTTAGGTGAAAAAGGGCTAAAGATTGATCCAGCCAAAGAATCATTTCTGAATCATTGAAATGATCCATCTGACGATTCCGAATAATATGTAACAGCATCCGTTCAGCAGACCAAACCAAATGATACTTAATAAATTTCCTAAACCTGTGAACCAGTCCGTAAATGGTGTGAGAAATAGAAAGAATACGATAACGGTCGAACTGACAGAAAGAATGAAGAAAAAAATCGCTAAACCAGCGATTATAGAAGAAATAAGTCGCTTATAGATAAGATAGATCGCTGCCACGTTCAACGATAAAATATAGACCACAAACGCAATTGAAAATAATTGCGACATAAAATCACCTCCGAATAACAATAAGACGAAGAACGCATCCATTTAGATTAGGATGCGTTTTTCTATGTTTATTGTAAGATGTCTTGAAAATAATCGTATGAATACGGTTGAACAAAAAGAAAATCGATTTTTAAATTTTAATTCAAAGCAAAACACTCGGAATAAGTTTAAAACTATGTTATATTGGAAATAAGAAAAGTAAGGAAGTAAGGAATACAAGAAAAACACAGAAAGAAGGAAGTTCGTGATGGAGCTATCAAAGTTAACGTCAAAAGGACAAATCACCATCCCCAAAAAAATTCGGCAGGCCTTGCAAGTAGGGGAAGGAGATCGCGTGGCATTCATTGAGGAGGACGGGTTTGTCATCATGGCGAAAGCGGATTTGAAACAGCTGCATGACCTTCAAGATATATTGAGTGATGAGGCGTTCAAGACACTCATCCACAAAGCGAATCATCATTTGTAAAAACAAAAAAAGGAGGAAATAACAGATGGATATGCGAGAAGTAGATTTACCAGGAATCGGACGGAAGTTCGAAGGCATCACGACACGAGGAGATAAGGTGGTCGTCATCGTCCATGATGATGGACGACGCGAGATGCATCACTACGATGACGATGATTTTGATGAGAGCATCTCGAGCGTGACGTTCAATGACGCAGAAGCCCGTCAGATGGCAGGAATTCTCGGAGGATTATCCTATAAGCCGAAGGATCTTGAAAAGATCGAACTCGCGTTTGATGATCTCGTCATCGAGTGGTTCAAAGTCGGTCAGGATTCAAAGGTCAACAATCGAACGATTGGAGAACTCGATGTCCGTAACCATTACGATATTTCAATCATTGCGGTGCTCAAGCATGACCGTTCAAAATCGCTTAACCCAGGACCGGATACACGCCTTGAAGCCGGTGATACGATCGTCTTATCTGGAGAGCGTCAAAACATCCGTCACATCACGAAAGCATTATTCTCAATCGAAGGAGGCGGATAATATATGGATCATCTCATATTTGAAGTCGGTACCGCGCTTATCTTAGTGGCAATCGCGGCAGTGCTCGCGAACAGACTCAATTTCTCGATCATCCCGTTTCTAATCATTCTCGGGATGATTGTTGGACCGCACGCTCCGACAATCGGGATACTAGACTTCAAGTTCATTGAAAGTGCTGAGTTCATCAGCTTCCTCGGACGAATCGGTGTCCTGTTCCTCTTATTCTATCTCGGACTCGAGTTCTCGGTCGGTAAGTTAATCCGGTCCGGAAAATCGATTGTCACGAGCGGAACGATTTATTTATCGATTAACTTTACCGGTGGTCTCTTATACGGGTTCATCGCCGGATTCCCACTCTATGAAGTACTCGTCATCGCCGGGATCATTACGATCTCCTCCAGTGCGATCGTGGCGAAAGTCCTCGTTGATCTCCGCCGGACCGGTAATACGGAGACGGAGCTGATTCTTGGAATCATCATGTTCGAGGACATCTTCCTCGCCGTTTATTTGTCGGTCTTATCGGGACTGCTTCTCGGCGGTGGGACGACGTTACTCGCATCTCTTACCTCAATCTTGATCGCCCTCGGCTATATGTTGCTGTTCTTCATCGTCGCTCGGAAGGCAACACCGCTTTTGAATAAGATGCTGAAGATCGCCTCGGATGAAGTCTTCATCATCGTTGTCTTTGCTGCCTTGTTCTTCATCGCCGGATTCTCGGAAACGATTCATGTTGCAGAAGCAATCGGGGCGTTGTTACTCGGTCTCGTCTTCTCGGAAACCGATCAAGGCGAACGGATCGAACATCTCGTCGTCCCATTCCGTGATTTCTTCGGTGCGATCTTCTTCTTCAGTTTCGGATTGAGTATCGATCCGACGATGTTACTTGACGCCGTCTGGCTCGCACTCGGTGCCGTCGTCATCACGATCATCGGGAACTACGTGGCTGGTATGATTGCGGGACGTAAAGCAGGCTTGTCACACAAAGCATCCTCGAACATCGGCTTGACGATCGTCTCGCGCGGGGAGTTCTCGATCATCGTCGCGAATCTCGGAATTGCCGGTGGATTGATGGATATCTTGTCACCATTCTCAGCCTTGTACGTCTTGATTCTCGCCATTCTCGGACCGTTGATGACGAAGGAATCGAAACGGATTTACAACGTCATGAATAAAATCTTTAAGTGGACGGAACCAAAAGCGAAAAAGACGAAGAAAAATGCCTAATCTGATGTAAACGAACAACCGGTTCGCTTTCCCGAACCGGTTGTTGTTATTTAAGTCAAGACTTCATACGTTGCCATCAGGAATTGTCCCGAATGGCGACTCGCTGTCAAACGAAGATGCGTTTCATTCGTCCCTTCCGGAAACAGCGGGATGCCTGTTCCGAGGATGACAGGCGCGATCGCCAGTTCAATCGAGCGGATGCGTTTTAAGCGCAACGCTTCTTGAATCAATTCGCCACCACCGATCAGCCAAACGTTACCTTCGATCGTTGGCGAAATCCGGTCGAGCAGTTGATCGAGCGGTTCATCCGTATAGGTGACCGTCTCAGACGTTCGTTGCGTCCGGCTATAGATATAACTCGGAATATCTGCGTAAGGGTATGTCTCGCTGAGTTGTAGGACTTCATCATATGTTTTTCGTCCCATGATGACGGCACCGACTTGATCATAGAACGCTTGATAACCATTATCCCCGTCTCCGGCAACGGCAAATAACCAATCAAGTGAACCGTCGAGTCTGGCAATTTTTCCCGTCAAGACTACAAGCGATATAAAGAACGGTCGTAGGTTGTGACATCCATAATTCCTCCTTTTGCATCGTGTGACTTCATCTTAGCGTATAATGACGACAAAAGATGTCGTTATTTGAGGAGGAAATGTATGAATACGAGACAATGGCGTTTAGTCCGCTTGTTAAACCGGGGGGAACACTTCTCTGCACGGATGCTTGCGGAAGACTGTCAGGTGTCGATCCGGACGATTCAACGGGACATGACGGTACTTGAAGCAAATGGTTATCCGATCTACAGCGAACCAGGCGTAGCGGGGGGTTACCGGATGCTGCCGCACCGGAACATGCCGCCACTCGTCTTGACGGATGAAGAGACGATTGTCTTATTCATCCTTCTGGAATGGGTCGGACAGATTCCCGATTTTCCATTCGGTACGATTCGACAGGAAGTCGCTGAACGCTATGCGAACGAGTTACCGAAAATGACGGAGCAACA
This sequence comes from Exiguobacterium sp. FSL W8-0210, assembly GCF_038006045.1. Classification (NCBI taxonomy): domain Bacteria; kingdom Bacillati; phylum Bacillota; class Bacilli; order Caryophanales; genus Exiguobacterium; species Exiguobacterium sp. FSL W8-0210. The sequence goes on along the minus strand of NZ_JBBOUK010000001.1, from coordinate 1,677,668 downwards.
GATTGTAAAATGGAAAGACCGCTTTCGCTTTCAAACGGTCGACACACCACCGTCGCCGCAAAATCCAGCGTTACTCGACTTGTTAGAGAGCGGACGGATGGGGAATATTCTGTATGAGACGACAAAAGGACGACGCATGATCGTCGTAGATCCGATTGGTTTATCGTTCGAACAGAATCGCTGGTACTTCTATGGACAGACGAATCGAGGGTATCGCCAGTTCCGTGTTGATCGGATCAAAGACGTGACGCTTCATGAGTTGCCAGCAACCGAGTTAACCTTTTCAGATTTGGAACAAGACATGACACGTGTACCGATGACGACGGTGAAACTGGAAGTATCACCATTAGGCGAACGGTTGCTAGAGGGGATTTTACCGATTCAGTCGGAACGAACATGGTTGGTTCCGGAAACCGAACTGCCGTATCTCGGACGCCAATTGATGCGGCTCGGTCCGGAAGTGCGAGTCCTTGAACCACTCGAACTCCGGGAGCAGTTGATTCGTCAAGCAGAAGAAATGATTGCTGTGCAACGGTCCGATAAGGCGCTCGGACAGGATTGATTAAAAAACTATGTTAGGATATAGGTAGAAAGAAACAATAGAGGAAGGGGTCTTCCATGGAAACACTATCATTGATTTTATTGATGCTTGCGCTTATTTTATTGACGCAAGTCATCGGACATTACATCCGTTTCATCCCAACGGCTTTGATTCAAATCATTGCCGGAACCGTCGCCGCTCTCCTGATGAGTGGTTTGACGATCGAGGTCGAATCCGAGTGGTTCCTCCTCTTATTCATCGCACCGTTACTTTACAACGATAGTTCTCACTTCCCACGAGAAGATTTATGGCGGATGCGGACAGCGATCTTCGGGAACGCGATCATTCTCGTCTTGTTGACGACGATCGTCGGAGGGTACTTCATCAACTGGTTGATTCCAGTTATTCCAGTCGCTGCTGCCTTTGCTTTAGCTGCGATTTTATCGCCGACCGATCCGATTGCCGTCAACGGGATTGCGAAACGTGTCCAGATTCCAGAACAGATTCTGACGCTCGTCCGTGGAGAATCGCTGATCAATGACGCATCGGGACTCGTTGCGTTCAGTTATGCGGTCGCTGCTGTCGTCACAGGGTATTTCTCGCTTCAAAGCGCAACGACTGAGTTCTTCTACATGTTCATCGTCGGAGCATTGATCGGATTGACGATTTCACTCGCGATGAACTTTCTCAAGGTTCGCTTGCGTCGCGCCGGCATTGAAGATGTTGTCTTTTATGCCTTGCTGCAAATTTTAACGCCATTCATCATCTTCTTCATCGCCGAAGAAGGGTTTCACGCGTCAGGCGTCATCGCCGTCGTGACAGGTGGTATCTTGCATGCCTTGATCAAAGAACGGACGGAAACGTTCTTTGCACAAGAGCAGACGTTGACGGATAACATCTGGACGATGATTGCGTATACGCTAAACGGGATCATTTTCTTATTGCTTGGTTTGACGTTGCCGGAAGCGACACGCGAGATTTTTGCAGATGATGCGATCAACAACTGGCGTCTCATGTTATATGTCATCGAAATCGGTTCATTCATTCTCGCGATCCGTCTCGTCTGGACGATGTTCTTCAATTGGTTCGATCATCGGTTCTTTAAAAAAGAGGACCGCGATCATCGTCGACCGTCCTTCAAACAAGATTTGATTACGACACTGGTCGGGGTTCGCGGAACGATCACGATGGTCGGGGTCTTGTCATTACCGTTCTTGACGGAGTCCGGCGAAGCCTTCCCGGAACGCTCATTGATCATCTTCCTTGCAGCGGGTGTCATCATCTATACACTCGTTCTCGCAACGATTCTCTTACCGGTCTTGAACCGGGGAGAAGCGGCGACACCGATCGCACTCGACCTGAATGCCCAAAAACAACGGATGATTCGCCGGGCGATCTCAGAGATTAAGCAAGTGACGGATGAAGACAATGCAGTCGTTGCGTTTGATCTTCTCAATGAGTATCATGTCATGCTTCGATTACTGCGAGCGCAGGAGAAAAGTCAGGAAGAACTAAACCAGTTCAATGACCAATTAAAAGCCCTACGTCTTGAAGCCGTTCAGTGGGAGAAGGAAGAAACGAAACGCTTCGTCGCCGAGCACAAGGTGCCGGATCTGTTGAAGAAGGACGTTTTCCGCTCAATCGAAAATCGCCGTAAGGCGATCGGCAAGGATTCGCGTTTCCAAATCGTCCAACCGATTCGTAAACTGTGGTGGAAGCGGAAACGATCGAACATGTCGTCTGATGCGTTGATTCAAATGACACAAGTCGAGCATGAACTATATGAAAAGGTAATGGGCACAGTGATTGAACGTCTCGAGAATTGCCGTTCATCGTATCCGCCAGACGTCGTTCAAAGCGTGCTGGAGTTCTATAAACGACTTCGCTTCAAACATACGCGCTGGTCGTCACCAATCGGTGGCAAGGACGTCGATCAGCAGAAGGAAGAGCTCTGCTTGAAAGCCATCGAAGTCCAGCGTCTTGAAATCGCCAATATGTCAAAAGAAGGGGATCTCTCGAACGAAGAAGAGAAGGAGTTACGCCGCTTCATTCACTATATCGAGAGTGTCGTTCTCTACGAATACGTTGAATAATATTTAAAAAAAGACAAGAAGAGCAAACTTTTAATGCTCTTCTTGTCTTTTTTTATATCACGACTTGAGTGCCAACTTCTGAAAAAATAAAACGAGTAACTGTATGGGCATAAGGATGGATTTGTTCTATAAAAAATTCTGCCTCTTGAAACGTTTGGAAATGTAATTTTAGCATGAAGCAAGAATCACCAGATATTCGATAACAAAAGTCAACGTTAGTAAGTTGCTGTATGTGATTTTTAAATGTATCGTAGCGTCCTTCTTTAATGGTTGCTTCTACTAAGCATTCAATAGGAGACCCTAACTTTTCGTAATCGATTTTTAAACTGTATTTTTGAATGAGTCCAAAAGATTCCATTTGTCGGACACGCTCTGTTACGGAGGGAGCGGATAAATTAACTCGTTTTGCTAATGAACGCATCGATAATCGACTATCTTGAGCTAATTCATTTAAAATTTGTCGATCAATTATGTCAATTTTCAATTGTAAATCCTCCTCCGAAATAAAATGTTGAACAGTAAGTATTTTATCGTCAAATGTATCAAATGAAATGCAAGGATGCTTGATTATTATATAAAATATTTTGTAGAAGGAGTGACGAGAATGACAAAAATACCTTTATCCCAAATAGGAGAAACACCGTTTCAGAAATTATTAGGTCACAACGCCAAAATCTTAAATAGTTGGACGATGCTTGAAAGAGACTTGGTTGAAGAAGGAATCCTAAGTTCAGATTTGAAAGAACAAGTTCGAAGAACATTGGCACAATCAAATGGATGTGCCTATTGTAAGGCTAAAGGAAAGCCGAAGAAGAACATCATGGATGAAAAAATGATTTTAGCTATTGGATTTGCAGATCTCTTTTTAACGGTAAAGGGGAATATTCCTGATTCCATATTTTCATTGATGAAAGAAACATTTACTGCTCAAGAAATCAGCGAGTTATGTGCGTTCATTACGTTTTGTACAGCATCTCAATATTTTGGAGCAATCATGAATTTACAGCCAACAGATATCCCTGATTCGACTTATACTTAATTGAATGCTCATTAGTTCAACGTAAATATAAAGAAATACTAGGACATATTTGATTCGTTATTGTTAGTCTGAAGATAAAAATGTAACTCTTTAATAAAGTGATAAAAATTGAATTTTCTGTTGGTCTTAATCATTTTCTTTACATCAGAGGTTTTCCTCTAGTACTTTCCGAACAGCCCAACGTTGATGTTCGTGGAATAAATCTTCTGTTGCTTTAGAAGGATTAATCCACCTTAAAAAGTGGTTTTCTTCAATGGAATCTTTTATTTTTTTATCCGCATGACAGACATAAAAATAACCTTCACCCAAATAGTAAGTACATTCATTATGAGAGTAGAAATATCGATTTGCGCGTCCGATAAAAGCACTGATTTCGATATCCAGTCCGGTTTCTTCTAAAACTTCTCTTTTAAGACAGTCCTCGTGCGTTTCGTGTGCGTCGATTCCGCCACCTGGAAGAAAATATTTACCGTCACTTTTTTGAATGACAGCTATTTTGTCTAACTGACGATTGAACATTACAGCAGAGACAGCCGGTCTTGTTATGTAGCGTTGATTATTTTCTTTCTGACCAAAGGAGATGACATCCATTCCTGCATCCGTCCTTTCATATGATCTCTCATTTTGAATTATACCTTAAAAAGTAACTTGCACGGAGGAGCTACTCATTCATGGGCATCACCGATACAAAGAGGCTGGGACATAACTAGCTGAATTTAACGAAAAGAAGGAATTGCCATCACTGAGGATGTGCAATTCCTTCTTTTTTCATTGTCTCTCGTCAAGCTGCCCTTCGGGCAACGCTTTGGATGAGCCATTTCCTCAAATTTACGGCCATGAGGATGAAGCCGAGCTCACGCTTCACCTTCGCTTTTCCTCGCACAGAAAAGCGAGTGAAACTCAAATTAGCCTTCAGATATCCAAAAACTGGTTCCACGTCTATCTTCCGTTTCGCATAGAGGGATCCTGTTTTTTGATCTGAAAGCCATTTTTTCATCTGTTCTTTTTGTTCTTCCCATGAAGTGTTTATGTGTACCTGTCGGTGACGCCCTTCTTCGGCCTTTGTACAACGGGAGCGGAACGGGCAGCCATCACACCCTTCACTTTCATACACCTTGAAATCACGCGTGAATCCGTAACGATCTGTTCTCTTGGACATGTAACGGAACGTTACGTCCTGTCCATTCGGGCACACAAACCGATCCGCCGTTTCATCGTAAGACCAGTTCGCTGTGTTAAAGGGATCGTTGCGCCATTTTCGCGACTTTTCTTTTTCGAACATCGTGTAAGGGATGAGTGGAATGCGCCCACGGCGCATCAGAATATCCTGATAATTCTCCTGACTCCCATAGCCGGCATCCGCAACGATATGCGGTGGTAGTGGTAAATATGAGCTGACCTCATCTAAAAAGGGGAGTAACGTCCGGGCATCCGTCGGATTCGGATAAATATCATAAGCGAGTGTGTATTGTCCTTCGGTCGCGATTTGAACGTTATAGCCTGGTTTGAGTTGTCCATTTTGCATATGATCTTCTTTCATTCGCATGAACGTCGCGTCCGTGTCCGTTTTCGAATAGCTGTTCCGTCCAGCGAGCGTCCTCTTTTGAAGGGCGTATCTCTGTTTCCGCTCGATGAAATCTGTAATTTCCTTTCGAAGGAGACGTGGTTCCTTCCGTTCAGAACGCAGACGTTTTCTTTCTTGGGTGTCCGTACTCGCCTCGATTTTTTGGTTGATGGAAGCGATATGTGCGTCTACAGCTTCACCCATGTGTTCGAGTTCTGAGAGAGTAAGCTCGTCCGGGTTTTCTCGTTCAATTTCCGGTAGGATGTCTTGTTCGACGAGGTTGTCATAGATACGATTCGATTTGTCCACGAGAGACGCACTATGACGTTCAATCGATTTCCGCCAAACAAAGGTATATCGGTTCGCATTCGCCTCTAACTTTGTACCATCGATAAAGATGGCTTCTTCATTGATTTCTCCCATCTCGACGAGATGGCAACGGAAGGTAACGAAGGCTTGCTTCAATATCGGAGTGACTGCGGGATGCACTCGAAAACGGTTGATGGTACGATAGCTCGGCGCATTCCCTTGTGCTAGCCACATCATCCGCAGACTATCGGATAGTAATCCTTCAATCTTCCGACCGGAGAAGACCGATTGTGTGTAGGCACATAAGATAATTTTCATCATCATGCGTGGATGGTAAGCCGGGCATCCTGTCGTGCGCATGAAAGGCTCGAACACATCGTCTGGAATGGATTCGACGAGATGGTGGACAGCGAACGCAATATCATTTTCTTGAAGACGAACTTCTAAATCTAAGGGCAGAACCAGCTGGTTCATGTTATAATCTTTAAACATAAGGGCACCTCCGATGGTTATGGTTTGATCACTTTAACTTTATCAGAGGTTGTCCTTATTTGTTTATTCAGAATCGGTTTTTTTTCATAGAACAAGGCCCTCGAAACGTATAGTCGTTTCGAGGGCCTTTTGTTTGTGAAACTGAGTTATGTCCCAGCCTCTACCTATGAATAAAGATGGTTCGTTTCAAACGAAATGTCTGATGGATTAACCGAGCGACAAGTATTTGACTTCGAGATAATCTTCGATGCCGTAGACGCCACCTTCACGTCCAAGACCACTCTCTTTGTAGCCACCAAATGGGGCTTGTGCTGCAGATGGCGCACCATCGTTCAGACCGACGATCCCGTATTCGAGTCGTTTTCCGAGCATCAATGCTTCATCGATGCGTTCAGAGAACGCGTAAGCCGCTAGTCCGTATGGCGTGTTGTTCGCCCGTTCGATGACTTCATCAAGTGTCTCAAAGACAGAGATCGGTGCGAGCGGACCAAACGTCTCTTCCTGCATGCAAAGCATGTCTTCTGTGACATTCGCAAGCACGGTTGGAGTGACGAAGTAGCCGACAGATTCGTCAATCGTACCACCAGTCAGGATCGTTGCACCTTTTGCGACAGCGTCATCGATGTGTGCTTTGACTTTTGCGACGGCTTTCGCATTGATCAATGGACCAACTGTCGAGTCAGCGTCCATCCCGTTACCGACTTGCAGTTGTTTGACGGCTGCTGTGAATTTTTCCGTGAATGCGTCAAGAACAGACGCTTGCACGTAGAAGCGGTTCGTCGCGACACACGCTTGTCCACCATTTCGGAATTTAGAGCGCATCGCCCCTTCGACGGCTTTATCGAGATCCGCATTTTCCGTGACGATGAAGGGTGCGTGACCACCGAGTTCAAGTGATAGTTTTTTCATCGTATCGGCTGCTTGACGCATGATCAATTTCCCGACGGCTGTTGAACCTGTGAACGTGATCTTCCGGACGCGAGAATCGGCTTGCCAGACGCCACTGATCGTTGCCGCGTCACCTGTTAGGACGTTGATGACACCTTTAGGGATACCTGCTTCTTCTGCTAATTCAACGAGACGAAGTGCCGTAAACGGTGTTTCTTCCGATGGTTTAAGGACAATCGTACAACCCGCTGCAAGAGCCGGTGCAAGTTTACGTGTGATCATCGCTGCCGGGAAGTTCCATGGTGTGATCGCTGCGACGACACCGACTGGTTCTTTTTCGACGAAGAGTCGTTTTCCTGGAACAGAAGCCGGAATCGTTTCACCGTAAATCCGGCGTGCTTCTTCAGCGTACCAACGGACGTATTGATTGCCGTAATCGACTTCACCGAGTGCTTCGACGTACGGCTTTCCTTGTTCTGTCGTCATGATCCGAGCGAGTTCCTCACGGTGTTCGTTGATCAAGCGATACCAGGCATCGACTAAATTCGCGCGTGTGTCTGCTGTTTCATTTGACCACTTGACGAATGCTTCGCTCGCTGCGTCAACGGAACGTTGTGCGTCTTCCGCTGAACTTGCCGGAACATGTCCGAGCAGTTCTTTCGTTGCTGGGTCGTAGACCGGAATCGTTTCTGTCGTATCGTACCATTCACCATTAATTAAGTTCTTTTCAATCATCTTGTTGCACCTCCGTGAATTTCATTACGTCCTTTATTAAACACCTCAAGACGAGTGAGCGGAAGTTCCGCTTTGGATGGACAGTCATAACGAAACGGAATGACTCAAAAAAGTAGTTAATCGACTGAACAATCGGGAACAGTTAGATATAGAGGGGAATGAAAACGTCAAAATTGATGAAGGGGTCGAAAGTCATGAAACGAAACTGGGTTATTTGTGGTGTGGCGCTGAGCCTACTGCTAAGTGGATGTGGGGAAAAAGAAGTCGTTGATAAAAAGTCGGAAAAACCACGCGAGACACAGCAAAAAAGACAAGCTTCACAACAAGCCTACATAGAAAAGACGATGCAGCGTGCGGATCGTTACGCTGCCCAGTACGATTATGACCGGGCGATCAAAGTGTTGAAACCCGTCCGCGCAAAAGAGACGAAACAGAGGGAAGAGGAATACGAACAGAAAAAGCAGGCGCTCCTGCCTGTGACGAAACCTGTGCCACATCTCTTTTTTCATTCATTGATTGCTGATCCAAACCAAGCATTTGATGGCGACCGGAAGGAAGCAGGATACGATGATTACATGGTGACGCAACAGGAATTCGAACGGATTTTAGATGCGTTGTATAAAAACGATTACGTACTCGTCCGACCAACAGACTTAGCAAAAGAGGTGAACGGGAAGATCGTTGAAACACCTGTCCGTTTACCAAAAGGAAAACACCCGCTCGTGCTCTCGCAAGATGATGTCAATTATTACGAATACATGAAAGGCGATGGATTTGCGAAGAATTTGAAAGTGAAGGATGGTAAAATCGTCAACGAGATGGTCGGAAAGCCGGATGGTGCTTATGATCTCGTACCGCTCGTTGATGCGTTCATCCAGTCTCATCCTGACTTCTCCTATAAAGGAGCAAAAGGGTTGCTCGGCATCACAGGTTACAACGGGGTGCTCGGTTATCGTTCCTCCTACAATCAATACGGACACAATAAACAGGTTGAAACGGCACGAAATCAAGCGAAGCAGACCGCTGTCGCATTAAAACAGGACGGCTGGCAGTTCGCGAGTCATACGTACGGACATATTTGGGTCGGGAAAGAATCAGTCACGACGATCCGCGCTGATCTTAAACGCTACAAACAGGACGTAGCACCGCTGATCGGAAAAACGCCGCAATTGATTTATCCGTACGGCAGTGATGTCGGAGATTGGCACGATTATTCTGGTGAGAAATATCGTTTGCTCATCGATAGCGGTTTCCGCTATTTCTTTAATGTGGATGCGAGTCAACATGCGTGGAAACAAGTTGGTCCCGACTATTTCCGTCAAGCCCGAATCAACGTTGACGGGATTCGTCTACGTCAAGCCGTTGCTGGAAAGACGAACGTACTCAATCCGTTCTTTGATGCGAGAGAAATCTTTGATCCAGCACGACCTGAGCGGAAATGAATGATTTAAAACTAGTTGAATCCATCGAGTAAAGCAATTAAAACGATAGTGGCGGAGTCCCGTCCTGATCTGTAAATTGATACGTCTTCGCGAGATCGGCAACGAAGACGGCTTGCCCAGAATAACGGCTAACATCGTCATCTGCCATTAGCGCTGTGACTGCCCGTCCGATATAGGTCGTCGATTCTGTCGCGGCGCTCGCGAAACCGGCATCGACGACCCGTTCGGTCCGCATGAAACCGGGGCAGAGCGCGATGACAGAGATAGTTGTTTGAGCTAACTCTTGCGCTATGACGTGCGTCATCCGATTAATCGTTTGCATCGCCAAATCATAATAAAGATTTCCGGCCACCTGATCTGGTGTGAATGACGTCAAATTGATGACGAGCGCGGCTGGACTCTGTTGCAGTAATGGCATCGCAGCCCGAATCGTCCACAAATACGCTTTTGGTCCGGCGGACATCATCGCGTCCCAATGTTCCGGTGGTCGCTCCCAAAACCGTCGTCCGGTTCCGGATGGCAAGTGGCTTTCCGAACCACCGAATACACAATTGATGAGGAGATCGATTCGACCATGTTGATGTTGGATCTGCTGAATCAGACGATTGATGTCCGTTTGATTCGTATGGTCACAAACGACCGGGATGCCAAGTCCGTCGCGTGCCGTGACACCAGCAGCCGTCTCTTCGATCGTCTCGCTACGATTGTCCGTCGTCTGTTCATTCGTACTTCGTCCCGTGACGTAAACAATCATTCCGGCGCCACCTAAAGCATAAGCGATGCCACGTCCGGCGCCACGAGAGGCACCAGCGACGAGTGCAATACGTTTTGGCATGATGAAACTCCTTTAAGATATGAGAAGACGGATGGGCAGATGCGCATCCGTCTTCTTCTGTTTTAAAAACCTTTAATCGTCATCCCGCCATCAACATAAAGTGTTTGTCCCGTCACGTAACGGGCAGCGGCAGATGATAAGAAGACAACTGGACCAACGAGCTCTTCTAATTCACCCACCCGACCGAGTGGTGTCACGTCAACGATCTCCTGCAGATATGTAGGATCTTTTAGTAAGGGTTCCGTCAGCGGTGTTTTAAAATACCACGGACCGATCGCATTGACACGAATGTTTTGTGGTCCCCATTCAAGGGCTAATACCTTCGTCATCTGAATCATCGCCGCCTTCGTCGTCGCATACACGACACCGGTCCGTAAGGCGACGTGACCCGCGACGGAGGCGATATTCAGAATACTTCCACCTGTCTCTTGCATCCGTTTCCCGATTTCTTGAGCAAAGAAGAAGGCGGATTTCAGATTCGTCTGTTGGATCGTTTCCCATTCTTCTTCCGTCACATCGAGTGCCTTCGAGCGAATGTTCATTCCGGCATTGTTGACGAGTCCATCAATCTGCGGTACTTGTTCGTAGGCACGAGCTACCGTCTCGACGACTTGTTTCCGGTCAGTGATGTCGCACGGGAATATGTAAGCCGTTCGACCGAGTCGTTCGATTTCTTGTGCCGTCTCCTTCAAATCCCGTTCCGTCCGGGCGACGAGAATGATGTTAGCACCGGCTTCTGCCATCCCGATGGCGAGCGCGCGTCCGATACCTCGTCCAGCTCCAGTGATAAGAAATGTCTGATCGATTAACGAAAAACTTGGAAGATACATGATGTCACGTCCTTTTATTGAGAGTCACCACTTACTCTAATGAAAAATTGACTGAAAAGAAAGAAAAATCAATGCATTCCGAAATGATAATGGTAAAATATTGAAAAGGAGTGATGGGATGAAACGTGGTTTAATCGTGACATTATGTGTAGCACTCGTGAGTCTTTTAGCTATTCAATTGGTCGGAACGGAAGCCTATCGCTATTTCTTTTATGATCCAGCAACTTCTCAAACCCAAATTATAGTTAATGGAGGAGAAGAAGGTAAACCGACCAAACAAAAGATAGATGTACGAAGCGAGGGATTTGCGGATAAGGATGCATTAGGAGTGACTACCTTTTATGGCGTCGTCGGTCTTGTCATACTACTGATTGTCCTCTTCAGTCTACGCTACTTCTTGAAGCGTTTACGAAAACGGCGCAAACAGGAGAGTGTAGTCGACGATCTCATGGATCCGCCTCCAGTGTTTACACAGAATCGTTCGACACGACAAACATTTGTCGGTGAAGAATCAGAGTCAGAGATTCGCCGGCTTTTACAAACATTCGATCGGCAGCTGACACGACAAAAACGCCGCCGCTCTGAAGAGACGGTCGGCGAATGGTTACAACGGATTGATGTCACGCTCGATCCGTCGATCTATCATCTCGTCCGTTACGGCGAGACGCCGGATTCAGAGATTTCGCAAGATCAGGTCGATGATCTAAGGAATGAACTACAAGTGCATCTTCAACGTGACTGACCGAGTAAATCAAGCAGGATGGCATGATGGGAGGCGTCTCGTGAGACGAGTGACAATTTGCGGACGACATCAAACCCATCAACCGGTAACGTCTTGATTTCAGGGGATAGTCCGTCTTGAAAAATCTCCGGTAACAGGGCGATGCCGAGCCCGGCGCGAATGAAACCGAGGACGCTTGATCCGAATTCCATCTCGTTTTCTGCCTGATAGACGGCACCTCGTTCGATGAACGCGTCTTTTAGGATGTTCGTCGAATCGCAATCAATCGGGAGCGATAAAAAAGAGGCATCTCGAATTTGCTCAAACGCCACAGACGTACAGCCTATAAATCGTTCATCGTCTTGATGCACGTAAAGCAAAAAATTCTCCGTATACAAATGCGTCGTATGATACGGATGGACATGGTGACGATCGTCGAGTAAGACAGCATCGTATCGCCGTTCTTCAAGACCTTGCATCAAATCGATCGTCGTATGCGCCGTCTTCAACTTGAGATCCGGGGCCGTCGCGTGACGCGAGACGTGACGGGGGAGATACGTCATCGCAACGCTTGGCCATGATCCGAGCGTCAGGGTCGTCCGTTCGTCGATCGTACCGATTCGTCGTTTCATCTGATCAATTCGGTCAAGGAGTTCACGACTCTCTTCAAAGACGATTTCGCCAGCTGTCGTCAACGTGACACCATGTGCCGAACGGTGTAACAACGAGACGTCGAGTGCACTCTCAAGACTTTTGATTTGTTTACTTAACGCCGGTTGCGTCATATGCAGTACTTCACTTGCTTTCGTCAGGCTGCCGGTCTCCGCGGTGACGAGGAATGCTTCCATCCATTCGGTCTTCATTGGTTCACGCTCTTTTCATACAGGTTCTCTAGAACGTACGCCATTTGAACGCATCTGACAATCATTTTGCATTTTTTATATTCTTAGTTTGGAATATTCTAAAGTGGGAATATATAAAATAAAGAGGTGAACGGATATGAACGAGCAGATGTCCGCACGATTTTCAGCACTCGGCGACCCAATACGATTACAACTCATCGAAGCATTACGAAAAGGTCCTCGCTCCGTCAATGAGTTAGCCGATCAACTACACTTACGCCAACCGCAAACCTCGAAGCACTTAAAGCTGTTGCTTGACGCAGAACTAATCACTGTCGAGCGGCAGGCGAATCGTCGCTTGTATAGCCTTCGTCCAGAAGCTTTTCGAGAACTTGTCACGTGGAGTAACACAATGGCCCAGATGGAAGCACGCATGTATCGTCTAGATGAACATTTGCAGCAGATGCAATCATCCGCGAAGGGAGACGAGACGAATGAAAAAGGAACTGAAGACATCGATTGATGGTAAGGTGCTACGAATGGAATGGGTTTGTGAGGCACCGCGAGAAATCGTCTTTGCCGCATTCACGGAAAAAGAGCAACTCGAAGCCTGGTGGGGACCAGAAGGCTGGGAGACGACAATCAAAACGTTCGAATTTCAACCGGACGGCGTTTGGCATTATTGCATGCGGTGTGTCGATCCAACACAAGGTGATTTTTATGGCATGGAGTCGTGGGGGAAAGCAATTTTTAGACATATCGATGCCCCGAACACCTATAGTCATGCCGATTACTTCTCCGACGCGTCAGGAGCTATCTCTGAAAATTTACCAGGTAGTGAAAATGTCACGACATTCATTGACCATGGAGAAACGACCTTGATTGTCTTTGAATCGACCTACGAAACGGAAGCAGCTGTGCAAGTAGTGCTGGGGATGGGAATGAAGGAAGGTTTCACGTCGCAACTGTATCGCCTAGATCACCTATTGACGAAACAGTAAGAAGGAGTCGATGTTTTGGTGCGGAAGATCGGTTTGGCTTTATGTATCCTATTCTTAGTAGGTTGCGGAAAGTATACGATGGAAGATGCGAAGAATAACGGTGACATCATCGTCCAGAATGGTGTTACGAACAGCGACCGATTCGAGTCTTTTTTGAAGAAGTCGAAGCAAGGAAAATCAGATCAGATTCGCATCACAGCGTTTACGACTGAAGGTGACCCGGTGTTGTATGACATCAAGTATGATGGCAAGACGTATCAGTATTCGTCTGATTCATCACGTGATCAGTTCGGTTCAACAGACGACGATCGTAAAAACGAAGTCTGTCAGCAACTCGACAAAACGATCGTGAAGCAAGAGATAATCTATACGTTACGCCAATGCGCTGAAGGGGCGGATCATGAGCTCTTACGATTGCTAAAACAATAATCAAAAAGGATCGTGTCCCGTCGAATCAATCAGCGGGCACGATCCTTTTTATTCGCTGTCGAGACGACGCAAGGCTTCGCGCCAACTGGAGAAGCGTTCAATCAACAATGTCATTGAAGGTGCTTGGTGCGCGCGCGCCCACTTGGCATATTGCTGACTCGTCAGTAGCGGTCCATGTGTGGCTGCAGCTTGTTGAAGAGCGTCTAAGCAGTCTTGGTCAGTGAAGAAGCCGTTCGAGGTGAGATCGAAGTGTGCCAAGGCATTTTTCCAGGTGCCGAACCGACGAATGATCGTATTCGCACTCAGCATTTCTGGGTGTAGATCCCGCAATTCTGTGTAGGAGCGAATCGTCATGTTCGTTCCTTTTTGTGCGACATAAAAAGCAACGCTTTCTTCGATCGACCACCGCTTCGTTCGCTTGACCGCAGCGGGACGGTTCAGCGTCATGCGTTCTTTCGTCGATAAATGGGAAGCCTTGACGATTCCAGCTCGTTCTAACAGGTGTGCCCACGAACCGAATCGGGCGTTGATTTCTTCAAGCGAAGGGTAAGGAAGTTGAGCTGCTAACTTTTGATAATGGGTAGCTTTCATAGGTGAATGGTGCATTTGATGAAGACCTTGAATCAAGCGGATGATCTTCTCATCCGTTGCTAAGGTAGAAGTGGAAGTCGGATGTTGACGCATGCAAGATATCTCCCTTTTGAATGGTTGGTTCAATTAAAAGCAAGTGTAGCATGGGCGTTTGCGAGAATATACTAACAATATTGTAAGGTAAGAAAATAGCGCATTTCTATCCGAGAAATACAGGAGAATTAGAGACGAAACACGAATACAATATTATAGAAGAAAAGAGGGGGAACTGATCAATGACAGAAACACAGACGATTGATACGATGGAGGATATTTTAAAGATGCTCGACGCGCGATTGCGTGAACCAGAACCGTTTTGGGACAAGTTTTATGAAGATCGGTCGAAACCGGTTCCGTTTTTTAAGAACATTCCGGACGAGAACTTAGTTCGTTACGTCGAAGAGGGCTGGCTCTCGCCTGGTGACGCGTTAGATCTCGGAACAGGACCGGGTCGAAATGCGATTTATCTCGCAACACACGGTTTCTCGGTGACGGGACTGGATTTTTCAGCAACCGCGTTAGACTGGGCAACGGAACAAGCTCAACAGACTGGGGCACATGTTGCGTTTCGAAAGCAAGATTTTCTAAAGACGACCGAACAGAATACATATGATTTCATTTACGATTCCGGCTGTTTTCATCATATGGCGCCACATCGACGTGTGACCTACGTGACGCGACTGAAGGAGATGTTGCGCCCAGGAGGATATTTCGGATTGACGTGTTTTGTTGCGGGCGGTCCGCTTGGCGGGGCGACGTTGACGGACTGGGAGGTCTATCAAGAAAATAGTCTCCAAGGTGGACTCGGATACACGAAAGAGCAGTTCACATTATCTTTGGAGAGACTGACTTTTGAGTCAGCCCCTTTTTCTTGGAGCACATCACGCTTGTTGGGGTGAATTACCAGGCTCGATTTGTCCGCCAGGAAAATTCCAAACGTTTTCTCCTCGTGCTACATACTGTCGTACCAGCAATACGTGTCCGTTTACTAATATAATTGCTTGTGAAATCATGATTTTACTGTAAAGGATTGAATTAACTGTTCAATCGTCTCTTGCGGTGTTCGGAGTGGAACGTATCCGAGTTGTTTGATTCGTTCGTTTGCGAAAGTAGCGCGTTCCGCCGAACGATTCGGTGTTCGGTATGGCGTGCCGCTCGCATGGATCAACATCAACCGAAAATCCGTCTCAGGTAGATTCGCATCGATCGCATTGAAGATGTCCCCATTATGCGCATTTTTTGCGGCGATGACGATCATCTCGACTAGATTATCCGTATGGACCCACGGAACGACATCGTCCGGATGCACCCAGGTAATCACATCCGCCTCTTTCATCCGCTCGACTTGACGATCCCCCCAGTAGGACTGCTTCTCGGCACAAATTGATCCTGGACGTAAGATGATTAAATCGGAATCGGGTGTATTTTCCTGTAACAGGCGTTCGGATTCCTGCTTTGTATGGATGTAGACGTGCTCGGACGATAGGAGCGGTGACGTTTCCGTAAAATGTCCACTCACGACTTCTCCGTACACGGAAGTCGTCGAGATGTGAACGATGCGCTTGACACGAGCTTTTGTCGCAGCATCCGCGAGATGTTGTACACCAGTGACATTTGCTTCCTGTGCTAAATCGGGATCATCTCCGAGATAGGCAGCACAGTGAATCAACAGATCGACGCCTTGAAGTGCTGTAAGAAGCGAATCCGGATCACCGAGCTCACCGATGACTGCGTGGACATCTTTGAAAGCGTATTGATCCGCTTGTTCCTTAGAGCGATACAAACCGCGCACTTCACGCGCTTCTTCAAGAAAACGTCGCGCAACACGAGAGCCAAGCGTTCCGGTCATTCCTGTAACTAAAATCGTACTCTCTTTCAGATTCATGGATGCTTACCCCTTTGACTCTGTCTTTTCAGCGAAACATTTGTCACAAATGAAACGTCCTTCGCTTTTTAGGTACGCCTTCACTTCCGTCATCCCGCGATGTTTCGGATAGCGCATCTGGATGTAGACTTTTTCGTTTCCTTCAATCGTTTTGCCGCAATGCATACATGACGGTTCTTTGCCGAACATTCTAACGCCCCCTGATTATGTTTATCTTCTCTTTTATCGTAAAGGAAAAACCAGAGTGTTGGAAGAATAAAGTAAAAAAGGAATCTAAAGGAGGGTGTCTATGATCTTCATTGCTATCTTTCTCGCCGTTGGTGGAGTCGTCTGGTTCATTTCAGCGCGGAGTCAATCGAAACATCGCTCGCTCGACGATCAGGAATATACACTGAACCAGCATGATGTCCATCAACAACAAAATCATCGTGATTTTTGAAGGCATGTAAAGGAGCATCCAGTCCATTGACTGAATGCTCCTTTTTAGCGATTGCGTACATGAAGAAAATATTTTGCGTTGCTCCAAATCAAGGCGAAAATCAATAAGCTGATCGCGAAGATCTGAGACTGACCGGTCTCATACGAATACACGACCAATACGACGATAATCCCCATCAATAGGAGTTGCAAAGAAGACTGTGAACGGATGAGTCCCTCTAACATGACGTGTCGCTCGCCGTCATCTGAGGCAGCGAACAGCTTTTTGATATAGTTTGTTTCCGAGTACTTCGGGAACTGACGGTCCGGATATATATGATGCATGAGATTAAGATAAAAAACAGAGGCAAGACTACTGATGATAAAAAAGAGTCCGCTCAGTATCAAATGAAGTCCGAACTGGTTTTCAATGATGCTAAACGATGCGAGCCCGATGCTGAGAAGAGTAGAAACCTGAACCATCATCATGCCGTCTGCATAGTATCGATTCACTTGATCATCGATTGCGTCCTCTTCGTCGGAAGAAACAGAGTGTTGAGTCAATTGACGAATTTGTATATAGCGTACGATGTAACTGAGAGTCAAGATCGTCAAGATAACCAAAAGACCAGTGAATATGTAATCAAGATAGAGCGCCAGTTCAAACTGTGACAAATGGGTACGTGTGAGGACAAACATGGCAAAATAACTACTGATGCCACCGAATAGTGCTGCGATGATGACCTTGCCTGCTTCCTTGTTCATGTTAATTCCTCCTCATCGAAATAAAAGATGTCTTCTAACGGCGTATCAAACACACGAGAAATTTTGACAGCGATCAATAGCGACGGCATGAATTCTTCACGTTCGATTAAGCTGATCGTCTGGCGCGAAATGTTCGCACGCCGTGCCAGTTCAGACTGATTCCATCCGTGACGGGCACGTAATTCTTTTAATCTGGATTTCATATAGGGATTCACCTCCTATATAATGTAACTTATCATGGTCTTTTTGACAACTATAATAGTCAAAAAAACAATATAATAGTCATTTGTTCGTAAAATGATCATATCGTTGGCATAAAATGTATACTGGAATAAGTTGAAAGGAGATGTGAAATCCGTCGATGAAATCTCAGTCACCTGTAAATGATATTTTTTATAATGATAAGGATGTTGCGCATCGAATCGCTTCGATTCTCCAAATGGAAGAGACATTGCTCAAACAAAAAGTTGCGTATCTCCAGGACGTCACAGACCCTGGTACCACTTCTGAATACGAACAAGGGCGTCAGCGGCTATCGGATAAGCTCGATACGTTGAGACGTTCCGTAAAAATGGATCTCGTCTCGCGCGATGACGTCACACCTCGAACGAGAACACGTTTTGAACAATCACTCAGAGCAACAAGTGTGACAGAAGAGGAAGCCCGTCTCATTCAAGACTATCTCCGAATTGAGGCGACGATGCTGACAAAATCGGGAGAGGCGGTTTCCGATCTTCATTCTGCTTTATTTGACGCAGATGAATCCACTCGAAAACAAGCGCTCTTATCGATTGAGGAAGCGTTCCACATGGAAGAATCCGTCATTCAACCGTTGTTTTCACGACTCGTTGAGTTACGACAAGCGCGTGCCGCTGCATGCGTTAAGACAGGATATGAGGAACTAGCTTTTGCGGAGCTCGGACGCGTCGATTATACGAGTCAAGATGTCAATCATTACGCGACCATCATTCAATCCGCCTTTCTACCGGTCAAACGGCATTTTCAGCGCGAGCAACAAGCGTTTCTCGGAAAAGCAACCTTGCATCCGTGGGACGTCCGGCAATCGGCGTATACGAACATTGCTCATCACATAAATGGTTCGGATAAGTTATTCCTAGACAAGATACAAGCGATCCTTGAGAATGTTCATCCACATTTTGCAGACGTATTACATAAGATGCGCCAAGCGGACCATCTCGATATCGGTGTCCGTGCAAACAAAGCCGGCGGCGGGTTTTGTGAGTATTTACCGGTCGAGAAACAATCGTTTTTGTTCATGAATCGTATGCAGACATTTGATGATCTCGTCATCTTCATGCACGAGATCGGGCATGCCGTCCATCATGATGCGATGAAAGAAACGTACGATGGACTACAATCGATTCCGCTTGAAGTAGGGGAGTTCGCTGCCATGTCGCTCGAGTTGTTGACGATGAACGAATGGCATCAGGTGATTCCGAATAAAAAAGACGTTGCCCGGGCAAAACTGGAACAGATTCGTTCCATTGTCGAGTTCTTACCCGAGACGATCATCGTCGATCGTTTTCAATCATGGCTCTATGCTCACCCCGATCATGATCCGACAGAACGACATGCCTATTATGCCGATCTCCGAGAATCATACGATACGGACGTCATCGATTGGTCGGAAACACCCGATTGGAAAGGTCACGCATGGATGAGTGTCATCCATCTCTTTGAGACACCTTTTTATTACATCGAGTACGCGATTGCTCAAATCGCCGCTCTCCAGGTTTATCACCGTTTCACGAAAGACCCTGACCAAACGCTGAAAGATTTCATCGCAGCTTTAGCGCTTAGTCAAACCCATTCGATCCAAGCCGTCTATGCGAGAGCGGGCGTATCCTTCTTACCAAGTGATGCGGAAATGAAAGAGTTGATGGCGTTCCTAGAAGGTCAAATTGAAATTTGGACAAATCAGTTAGAAAAGACATATTAAAAACAACACGCTTTGATCAGAAATAGCAGATGTACAAAACGATAGGAGGACTGACATGAATATCCGTAAAAACATCGTCTATGCGACATTATTTAATGAAACAGGCGATCAATTATTGATGGTTGAAAATCGTGGCGATCACGGAGACTACTATACATTGCCCGGTGGAACGGTCGAGCGCGACATAACGTTACATACGGCAATCACGCGTGAAGTTCTGGAAGAGACAGGATTTACAATCATACCAAGTGACATCGTCCATCTGGCAGAAGCATTCTTCCCGCAAGCGGGGGAACATTGTCTCTTTTTCTTCTTTGCGGGAGAAATCACTTCCGGTCAATTAAAGACGAATGTTCCAGAAGAGATTTCCGGACTCGTCTGGATGGATCGTGAAGAAGCGTTCAAACACCTCAATTTACCGGAAGCATCAAAAGAATCGCTCTTTGCTGGTCGAACGGTACCGTATGATTTTGCAGGAGAGATCATCCACGCGTAAGGAAGTGTCGCTTGACGTACTAACGTGACGGATTTTCGGGTACAACACTACAGGAGCATTACCCGAAACTTGTAGAAAGTCAGGTGAACACACGGTATGTCGATTCTTACGTTTCACGAAGTCAGCTATCAACACATCTTACACGAAATAACAGGTGAGTTCCGCGAAGGTGTCATTACGACGCTCGTCGGACCAAGTGGTGCCGGGAAATCGACGACATTGAAACACATCAATGGACTGATTTCTCCCGATCGCGGCGAAATTTGTTTTCGAGGCGAACCACTTGAGCAAATGAATCTGCTCGATGTCCGCAAACGGATCGGGATGGCGTTCCAAAGCGCGCCGATGATTCCAGGTACCGTCTACGATAATATCAATTTGCCGAAATCGATCTTCGGTGAATCGTTGCCACGTGAAGAAGCGGAACGCTTGCTACAACAAGTTGACCTATCCGTCGAACTTGAGCGACCGGTCAAAGATTTGTCGGGTGGTGAACGGAGCCGACTCGGAATCGCACGGACACTCGTCAATCGACCGGACGTCCTGTTGCTTGACGAAATCACGGCAAGTCTCGATTACCGGAGGGTACAGGAGATTGAGAAGCTGATTCTTGATTTACAGCAGAAGTTACAGACGACAATCATTTGGATTACGCATGACTTAGAGCAAGCCAAGCGGGTCAGCGACGACGTCTGGTTTTTAAAAGACGGTCGATTGATTGAGTCTGGTGCATTCAAGGAACTCGCTTCAAGTGGTCAAGCAGAGACACAAGCTTTCTTGAAGGGGGAATCGGTATGAGTTACCTCCAACTGGCGACTTCGCTCATCTTCATTTTGATTCCCCTCGTTTTAGCACGGACGTTACGGCTTGGTTTAGAGAAGGACATCCTCATCGCAACCGTTCGATCGATCGTCCAACTCTTGATCATTGGTTATATTCTGACGTTCGTCTTTGAAAGCGGCAGTCCAATTTTCATGTTACTGATGATTTTGTTAATGATCGGTGCAGCGACACTGAACGTCATCCGTAAAGGGGACGGGATTCCTGGGATTCAGTGGATCATCTTGTTCACACTGATTGCGGTTGAAACTTTGACGATGGGTATTTTGCTCGGGTTACGAATCATTCCGTTTGAAGCCCAGCAAGTCATTCCAATCAGCGGGATGGTCATCGGAAACTGTATGATCTTGTCCTTATTGTTCCTCAATAAGTTCAAGGACGAGGTCGAACGAAGCGACGAGGTCATCGAACTGATTCTTTCACTCGGTGGAGATGCGAAGACAGCGATCGATACGAGCTTAAAAGGCGCAATCAGGACAAGTATGATTCCAACGATTGAAGCGCAAAAAACGATGGGGCTCGTCCAACTGCCAGGGATGATGAGTGGGTTGATCATCGGTGGCGCCGATCCAATGGAAGCGGTCCTCTATCAACTATTGATTCTATTCCTGATCTTGACGACGGCGGCGATGGCATCGGTCCTCGTTGGTTTTCTATCTTACCGTCGACTGTTCAATGAAAAAGCACAATTCATCGGTTTGACCTATAAGAAAAAAGACATGTAAGGAGTACGATATGCAGACTTATCCGATTACAGAACTTCATGAGGCTGGGACATAACTCAGTTTCACAAACAAAAGGCCCTCGAAACGACTATACGTTTCGAGGGCCTTGTTCTATGAAAAAAAACCGATTCTGAATAAACAAATAAGGACAACCTCTGATAAAGTTAAAGTGATCAAACCATAACCATCGGAGGTGCCCTTATGTTTAAAGATTATAACATGAACCAGCTGGTTCTGCCCTTAGATTTAGAAGTTCGTCTTCAAGAAAATGATATTGCGTTCGCTGTCCACCATCTCGTCGAATCCATTCCAGACGATGTGTTCGAGCCTTTCATGCGCACGACAGGATGCCCGGCTTACCATCCACGCATGATGATGAAAATTATCTTATGTGCCTACACACAATCGGTCTTCTCCGGTCGGAAGATTGAAGGATTACTATCCGATAGTCTGCGGATGATGTGGCTAGCACAAGGGAATGCGCCGAGCTATCGTACCATCAACCGTTTTCGAGTGCATCCCGCAGTCACTCCGATATTGAAGCAAGCCTTCGTTACCTTCCGTTGCCATCTCGTCGAGATGGGAGAAATCAATGAAGAAGCCATCTTTATCGATGGTACAAAGTTAGAGGCGAATGCGAACCGATATACCTTTGTTTGGCGGAAATCGATTGAACGTCATAGTGCGTCTCTCGTGGACAAATCGAATCGTATCTATGACAACCTCGTCGAACAAGACATCCTACCGGAAATTGAACGAGAAAACCCGGACGAGCTTACTCTCTCAGAACTCGAACACATGGGTGAAGCTGTAGACGCACATATCGCTTCCATCAACCAAAAAATCGAGGCGAGTACGGACACCCAAGAAAGAAAACGTCTGCGTTCTGAACGGAAGGAACCACGTCTCCTTCGAAAGGAAATTACAGATTTCATCGAGCGGAAACAGAGATACGCCCTTCAAAAGAGGACGCTCGCTGGACGGAACAGCTATTCGAAAACGGACACGGACGCGACGTTCATGCGAATGAAAGAAGATCATATGCAAAATGGACAACTCAAACCAGGCTATAACGTTCAAATCGCGACCGAAGGACAATACACACTCGCTTATGATATTTATCCGAATCCGACGGATGCCCGGACGTTACTCCCCTTTTTAGATGAGGTCAGCTCATATTTACCACTACCACCGCATATCGTTGCGGATGCCGGCTATGGGAGTCAGGAGAATTATCAGGATATTCTGATGCGCCGTGGGCGCATTCCACTCATCCCTTACACGATGTTCGAAAAAGAAAAGTCGCGAAAATGGCGCAACGATCCCTTTAACACAGCGAACTGGTCTTACGATGAAACGGCGGATCGGTTTGTGTGCCCGAATGGACAGGACGTAACGTTCCGTTACATGTCCAAGAGAACAGATCGTTACGGATTCACGCGTGATTTCAAGGTGTATGAAAGTGAAGGGTGTGATGGCTGCCCGTTCCGCTCCCGTTGTACAAAGGCCGAAGAAGGGCGTCACCGACAGGTACACATAAACACTTCATGGGAAGAACAAAAAGAACAGATGAAAAAATGGCTTTCAGATCAAAAAACAGGATCCCTCTATGCGAAACGGAAGATAGACGTGGAACCAGTTTTTGGATATCTGAAGGCTAATTTGAGTTTCACTCGCTTTTCTGTGCGAGGAAAAGCGAAGGTGAAGCGTGAGCTCGGCTTCATCCTCATGGCCGTAAATTTGAGGAAATGGCTCATCCAAAGCGTTGCCCGAAGGGCAGCTTGACGAGAGACAATGAAAAAAGAAGGAATTGCACATCCTCAGTGATGGCAATTCCTTCTTTTCGTTAAATTCAGCTAGTTATGTCCCAGCCTCATGTCGGATACGGAGTATCAGTAATAAACCACCGGTTTTGACACTTCATGTATCCGAAAGTTTATCGTTTCAACTAATCATATGAACTGACACAATCATGTTATGGAAAACAACTACAGAAGAACTCACACGACCGTTTCTTTGATTAAATATCATTTTGTATTCTGCCCTCGATACAGAAGAAAGATATTTCTTCGTAAGGATGTCGAAGCACGTAACAATTGGTACGGGAGGTATGTGAAGAGTTGGAGATCACGGTGATTGCTTTGGAATGCGATAAAGATCATTCGCATATGTTTCTCAATACTCTACCAACACTTAGTCCTGCTGACATCATGGCAAAATTTAAAGGAGTGACCTCTAAAAAGCTTAGAGAAGAATTTGCTCATCTTCAACATTTGCCAAGTCTTTGGACGCGTTCCTACTTCGTCTCTACTGCTGGAAATGTATCGAGTGAGACAATCAGACGTTATGTCGAACAACAAAAAACAAGGGGGTGAAACCGTGTCTCAGACATTGACGGTAAATATCAAGCTTCTTCCTACTAGAGAACAGCAGCCTATTTTGGAAAGTATGATGGGGGCTTATATTCACGCGGTCAACCAGCTTGTTTCAGACATGGTAGAGGCAGAAACAATGATAAAAATGACAAGCAAGAATGTTCACGTTCGTTTGCCTAGCGCCGTCAAGAACCAAGCTATCAAGGACGCCCAAAGTGTTTTCAAGAAAGCGAAAAAATCACAGTTTGGAATCATCCCTATTCTCAAGAAACCGTACTGCACATGGAACAACCAGAACTATTCGTTCGATTTTGAGTCGATTTCTCTACCCATCATGATAAACGGTAAAGCGAAGAAAACGGCAATCCGCGCCGAGATGGTCGATCAAGACAATCGTATTTTTTCACTATTGAACAACAAACTCGGAGCACTCCGGATTATCAAAAAATCGAACAAATGGATGGCACAAATTGCTGTCACGATTTTGACAACAGAGAAAACAGGAATAAAAACAATAGGAGTTGATCTGGGATTAAAGATTCCAGCAGTCGCTACTACAGATTGTGATCGAGTTAGGTTCTTTGGTAACGGTCGAGAAAATAAGTATAAGAAACGAAAGTTTCTTGCAAAACGAAAAGATCTCGGTCAAAAGAAAAAGTTAAAGGCTATCAAGAAGTTAGATAATAAAGAGCAACGTTGGATGCAAGATACGGATCACAAAGTCAGTCGTGAAATCGTTGAGTTTGCAAAAGAAAACAACATTTCTGTCATCCGCCTCGAAAGACTGGCGAACATCCGACAGACGGCAAGAACAAGCCGTAAAAACAATAAGAATCTACACACGTGGTCATTCTATCGCTTAGCAACATTTATTGAGTACAAAGCAAAATTAGAAGGGATTAAAGTTGAATATGTCAATCCGGCATATACATCTCAGACATGCCCTTCCTGCGGCAAAAGAAACAAAGCGAAAGATCGAACATATTCTTGTTCATGTGGATTCAAGAAACACAGAGACATCGTCGGTGCGATGAACATTCGATACGCACCTGTGGTTGATGGTAATAGTCAATCAGCCTGAGAACCTTTATGGTCTGTCTTAGGAGGGGTGATGGCACACCCTCATCTGAAGGCTTGAGCAAAACAGAAATGGACTGCGCTCGCACAAGCACTTTGGAATCCCACTCATCCCGAAGAATGAGCTTACGGCTTTAGCCGTGGGAGTGTCAAAGAAGCCGACCTGCAACTGGTCGAACTAGCAACCGAAACGATTCAAAGCCGTTACGCTGACGATAAACATCACGTCGCAGCTGCATTGCGGACAAAAGATGGCGCAATAAAAACAGGTGTTCATGTCGAAGCCTATATCGGACGGGTGACAGTGTGCGCGGAAGCCATCACGATCGGTTCCGCCATCACGGATGGATTGACGGATTTTGAGACGATCGTCGCTGTCCGACATCCCTATTCGGATGAGACGGACCGAACGATTCATGTCGTCAGTCCGTGCGGCATGTGTCGCGAATTGATTTCTGATTATGCACCGGACGCATTTGTCCTCTTGACGATCGACGATCAGTTGACGAAAGTCCGGATTGCAGATTTGATTCCATTAAAATATGTTCGACAATAACCAGTAACTCCTCGTCGTTTAGATGAGGAGTTTTTTGCATTTACTTCTAAATCATCCTTATTATGGTTATGATAAAGACGGAATAACTAAGGAGGGATATGCGTGTCAGCTTTATTAGAAGTCGAACGGTTATCAAAAACCTACATACGTGGAACTGAGACGATCCATGCATTGAAGCAAGTCAGCTTTACGTTAGAGGAAGGAGGGTTCATCGCCATCATGGGCACGAGTGGCTCCGGGAAAAGTACACTGTTGAATATCCTGGGAGCGCTTGACGCGCCAACCGGTGGAACGTTGACCTTAAAAGAAAAACGGCAACGCGACATCTTCACTGAACCTGCTGCGACGTTATACCGTCAGCAACACATCGGGTTCATCTTTCAATCGTTTCATTTACTCGATGACTTGACGGTCCAGGAGAACATCGCCTTACCATTGATGTTGAAGGGGATGGATGACAAAACGATCAACCAAGAGGTAGAGATTTGGCTCAAACGAGTCGGACTGACGAAGTGGAACAATCATCGACCGCAAGAGCTGTCGGGTGGACAACAACAACGTGTTGCGATTGCACGTGCCTTGATCAGTCGACCACCGATCATCTTAGCGGATGAGCCGACGGGGAACCTCGATTTCAAGACATCTGCTGAAATCATGCAGTTGCTACAAGAACTTAATCGCGAACAACAGACGAGCATCCTGCTCGTGACCCATGATGCGACCGTAGCCGCTCATGCGAAGCGGGTGCTGTATTTCCATGACGGACAGATCGTCGCCGATCAGCTGTCGACCGGTGACGTGGCGCCGATCTTAGAGACATACGAGCAGTTCGTGGGGGCTGTATGAAACGACAACATCTCTTCCGTCTTTCCCACCGACTGTACCGTAAAAGTCCGATGATTTTAGTGACCTCAATCGGAAGCGTCATGATTTCGATTGGTCTTGTCTTAACGATGGTCATTTTTTTATTACATAATCAAGCCGCTATCGAAGCGGATCGTGAACAAAGATACGGTCAAGTCGATCTGACGGTCAAATATACACCTGAAGATGAGCAGGCGGATCAGTCCGTGTTTGAGCAACTTAAAAAGGATCACCTTGGACGCAGAGTCGATCTTACAGACGACAGCGCGCGTCGCTGGTCAAACGATGGCCGACGTGGAGACGATGGGAGTTCATTCGGATGCCCTGACGAAAAGTCGGTATCATTTCACGAACGATTTGAAAGAGGGAGAAGCGATTGTGTCAGCTAGACTCGCGAAGTCGCTGGATCGTAGTGTCGGGCAAACGCTTCGCGTCGGAGAAGAGACGTATCGAATCTGTGAGATTTTATCAAGTGCGATAACATCTGAATCTTCGAACGATCAAGTCTTGCTTTCGTATGCTGATTTGAAGAAGAACCATCCGATCGAAACGAAAGCCGTCTTGCTCAATCTAAAAAAAGAGACGGATATCGTCCACTATGCCGATACACTCGTCAAAGCGAATCCGAAGCTCCGGATTGAACTTTCGGAAGGGCAAGCGCTCTCACCGGCGCTGAACGGCTACATCGGCATCTTGTCAGTATTGATCCTTGTCGTGTCCGGCTTCATCTTGATGGCGAATTTCGACTTGTATTTACGTAAACATGCCGTCCAATTTGCCATCATGCGGACGCTTGGGGCGACGACACGGCAACTGTTTCAGCTGTTCTTCGTTCAATCTGGATTGATTGTCTTAGCAGGGACGCTGCTTGCGATTGTAGGGGGAATCAGCTTAGCGTTACTTGGACAACTGGTATGGCCGATAGAGGGTAAAATGATCGTCTCCCTCCTAATTGAACAGGGAGCGTTATTAATGCTCATCACGATCGGTAGCGCCTTGTTGACTTTGCTGTTGCTCGCGAGTACGGCTTATCGAAAACGGGATGTGTTACCACTCCACGTCTTGCGAGAAAATCAAAAAACGGTATCACGATCGTTCCGACGAAAACGTCTCGTCCTGTTCAGCAGTGGACTGACCGTCAGTTTGGTGTTATTCGCTGAAGTGATTGCCAGTACGGAAGGGGCGCGCGTGATCGCATGGCTCGGTGCGACTCTCGCGTTTTTACTGACGATGTATCTCGCGACGCCACTCCTCTTGAAAGGAGTGCTCCATCGAGCGGAACCGATCGTTCGTCGGTTAGCGGGACCGACGAGTTTCGTCGCCTTCCGGGGCGTGTTGCCACAACTACGGAAAAACGCCTGGTTGATGCTGATCGTTCAAGTATTGATGATCATCGTCGTCATCGGATCGACGTTCCTTGAGACGGTGCAACAAAACGAGCGGAAGTACATCATCAGCCAATATCCGACGGAGGTCGTCTTAAAGAGTCGTTTAGATGAAGGATCGCAAGGAGACCCGCTACAATTGATTCGACGGATTGAAACCGAGTTACCTGGCGCAAAAGAGACCTTCCTATCGTCTCGAAGCTCCTTTGAATACCAGTTGCTTCAGGAAGATGTCTCAATCGAGTACGAAGTGACGGACTATCGTCGTCTTGACGTCTTAGAGGGAGAACAGACGAGTGACACAGACGGAATCATCATCTCACGTACCTTCGCTAAAAAACACAGTCTCCAAAAAGGCGATACGTTGCCGCTCGGCCGATGGGATGGGGAACAAGAGCGAAGCGTTTCGCTCGGTCAATTCCGAATCGTTGGAATCGAAAAGAAGATAGCACCAGACATCCTCGTGGATTGGCGGAATG
The DNA here is from genome assembly GCF_038006045.1 of Exiguobacterium sp. FSL W8-0210. Lineage (NCBI taxonomy): Bacteria > Bacillati > Bacillota > Bacilli > Caryophanales > Exiguobacterium > Exiguobacterium sp. FSL W8-0210. Next base: position 1,649,453 of record NZ_JBBOUK010000001.1, on the reverse strand, counting down.
AGGAGCTACGGCAACCAAGCGATCACATCTTGAATGTCTTTATCGACGTTCCATCCGAGTTAAAGAAGGCGCAAGTGACCACAACATTATCAGAGATCACGCAAAGTTATCCGACATTGCAAATGAATCGACTATCTGACGCGCTTCATAATGCGGAGCAACAAACGACGGAACGTTGGTTCGTCTTCATCATTGCGCTTGTCGTCATGAGTGGATCCGTCTGGTTCGGACTTGCGAACGCCTTACTCAGTTTCGTGAGTGGAAAACGAGGCGAGTATGCCTTGCTACGGACGATTGCGCTGACTCGAAACAGGCTGCGTCAATTGACACTCATTCAAATGCTCTTGTTCATTGGGAGCGGCATCATCTTTGGACTGATCAGTGGTCTTGGTGCGACAATCTTCGTGACACGGATTGATGATACAGGATCATTCTATCTCAACGTCCCGACGATTGCTGGAACGATTGCCGGTTTGGTGGTGCTTGTCCTAGCCATCGCTTGGTTCGTCACCCGACGGAAGCAGGAAAACCTCGTTCACGAATTGAAACAGTAAGTATGGGCAAGTGAACCGGGGGGATCGAAATGCGAAAAACGATCGGGGCGATTCTATTACTTGTAGTGATTGGCGGTGTTGGTTGGTGGATGATCGCAGATGAACGGGATGCAACCTATGAGCAGATTGTTGAAGTGCAAGTCGTTCGGCACGTGACGAAGCAGTTCGGGCGTGACAATATCGCGTCAGTCAAACCTTATTTCGTAGCGTCCGAATCATCAAAATCACGACGTCACCAGATTGCCGTTCAATTGAAATCGGCACCGACTGGAGAATACCGGATGTACCGAGTATTTCAGAATAAGGTCGAATACATCGGTCGATCACGAACCGTTCGATCAGATTAAACAGTTACGTTAAATCAGTTGGGGGATTTAAATGAAAACGAAAGCCGAACGTATCGCGTTCATTCAAGAAGAAAAACGTCAACTCGTTAAACCACGTTTGTACAGCTCGTTACTGTACGGCTTTAGCATCCTGTTGGTCGTCGCCAATCGGGACATGTACTGGCCACTATTTTTATTATTTGTAGCACTAGTCTGGATTGCGCGGATCCACTCGCAAGAAGTCGAACGTGATATGGCTTTAACGATAGAACCACAGATGAAGAAAATCATTCAATGGCAGTATGTAACGGATTTTCTGTTCGTCATCTTAATGGGATTATTCTTTCCAATACTGATCGTATTCGACTTGCCATTCTTCCTCAGTTTTGCCGTCTATGTCGTTCTTGCGATTGTTTTGCTCGTATCCGATATGTTGCTTGAACGAAACGGAAAACGTCTTGATGCTGAGCATCCGACGAAGAAGGAGTTAAGGACGTATCCGAAGTCGTGGAAAAAGATCTAATTCGTGGAGCCGGTCGATGAAGCGGCTCCTTTTTGAGCATTCCGGTCGCTTCCGCGTGCGAGCCTGCCGTATGATGGAAAGGCACATGAAGAAGGAGGTCCTCGTATGCTTGCGATCATCATTGGATTCATCATCGGTCTGCTCGTACCGGTTCAAACGAGTGTCAATACACGATTACGGGGTGTCGTCGGTTCACCGTTCCTCGCTTCGCTGATTTCCTTTTCAATCGGCTCACTCTTCCTACTGCTTCTCGTCTTGCTCGTCGATGGGGATTTTACAGGTCTCTCAGCTACTGCCGATGAACCGTTCTGGATTTGGGGTGGAGGGTTGCTCGGTGTCATTTATTTGACTGGGAACATCTTGCTGTTTCCGCGACTCGGAGGCGTCCAAACGGTCATCATGCCGATTTTCGGTCAAGTCATCATGGGACTGTTGATTGATCATTTTGGATTGTTTGAAGCGAACGTCACGACACTTTCGTTGACACGGGTCATCGGTGCAGTGCTTGTGTTACTCGGTGTCGTCGGGACGGTCGCCCTCGGTGACTATTTTGCACGACGGCGCAAGCAACAGGTGGCATCATCAGAAAGCTCGGTGCTTGTCTGGCGTCTGCTTGGGATTCTGACCGGTATGATGAGTGCTGCCCAGACGGCGATCAATGGTCATCTCGGAAGTGTTCTCGGGTCAGCCGTCAAAGGCGCCTTGATTTCATTCGTCATCGGGACGATCACCTTGTTATTGCTGAATCTGATCCTCCGAACGAAGTGGCACATCGATCGGTCGCAACCCTTACCTGCTTGGATTTGGATCGGGGGATTGATTGGTGCATTGTTCGTTGCCGGTAATGCCTTCATCGTTCCGCTCGTCGGTACTGGACTCGCTGTCGTGATCGTCACGATTGGTTTACTGACCGGCAGTCTGTTGATTGATCGTTTCGGCTTGTTCGGTGCAAAAAAACAACCGGTCACGGGTGTGCAGATCGTCAGTCTGCTTGTCATGCTTGGAGGTATCGTGTTGATCCGCATTTAAGAACAGCTCGTTCTAACGTATGGATAGATACGTTAGAACGAGCTGTTTGTTTAATCGTTCTTAATAAAAAGAAGGAAATGATTTCCTAATCGATGAATTGAGATAAACTGAAGAAAGAGTCATCATTTAGGAAGTAGATTCGGAGGAGAAATGCATGAATCTAGTGGATATCGAACGACGATTACGAGAGGACTCAGAAGTGCAGCTCATGCTGACGACCGTGGAACGACTCGATTTACCGGATTGGTGGATTTGTGCCGGTGTCCTTCGTTCGAAAATTTGGTGCATTGATCAAAACGCACAGTCGGACATCGATATCGTCTATTTTGACCCATCGGATATTTCTGAAGCGACGGAAAAAAACATGAGCGGCAATTATGTGAATGGATAGATTTACCGTGGTCCGTCAAAAATCAGGCACGTATGCACACGATTAACGAGTTACCACCTTATACATCAGCACAAGATGCGATTTCAAAGTTTCCCGAGACTGTCACGGCAATCGGCGTGACGAGACGACCGGACTTTGAACTCTATCTTCCGTACGGGGCAGGTGACTTTAGGGATCGAATCATTCGCCCGACACCCCATTTTCAAATCGATACCGAGCGTCATTTGATTTTTCAGCGACGGGTGATCGAAAAAAGATGGCAAGACAACACAGGTCTACATATTTGTATATGAAACAGGAAGGAGCTTATGCTATGAAACGAATCAAACCTATAAAACAGATCACTCTTTTCGTATTAGGACTTCTTTTTATCAGCGGATGTGCACCGGAAAAGAGTGTCGAGGTGAAAGAAAAAGTTCAAGTGGATGGCACGAGTTTGTTCGATGGTGGATCCTATCCGACTGCTGCAGAGACGGCCGAGCATCAATTTAAGTATGACTTGAGTGACAAGTCAACCTATACCTTAAAGAAAGACGTTTTCCGAGTGAACGCGCGATTCGGCGACTATAGTCTACTGCTAGCAAGCGTGGTTGAAGGGCAATATGATTCGCTGATGATCTACGAAAAAAAGTCGAACTGGATGTTAAGCAGTTCGATGGATCTCATTCGGGATCAATCCACGAAAGGCGAGTCGATCGAAGGGAGTCTAGCGTGGGAAGGAAACAAGAAAAAAATGACGACGAAAATTGTCACGAATCGTCATTACACGGTGATTGAGACACGACTGAAAAGTGAGCAGATTCCGGCACGATTCGGAGAACGAACACGCACAATCAACGGGTTGAAAGTACATATTCAAAAGCAAGGGAAACAGCTCAATCTTGCCTACCAAAACGGAACGGACGTGATGTGGATCGTCAGTGATCGACCAGAACAAGTCCTACTTCGGCTCATAACGGCATCTCCAGACAGTCCGATTTCGGAACTATCCGATGACTTTTAGATCCGCCTCGGTGGGTCTTTTTTTATTTCCTGTGACCCGGTGAGAAATTGTATGTGGTTGAGGTTATGGCGCGTTTATCGGTCCTGCTTAGGGGGAATCTTATCCATGCAATCATATGTTGAAAATAATGAAAGCAATCGATGATCAAAAAGGTGAGGTGAGTTGTTAATCGTAACGCATTCATAGAAAAGGAAGTGAGAACTTCATGCGATTCAGAAGGGAACATGTCAATGTCGTTGATCCGGCGCAAACGAAAAAGAGTGTCTATGCGACCGGAATCGGCAATGCGATGGAGTGGTTTGATTTTGGGTTGTACTCCTACCTCGCCGTCATTATCAGTCAAAATTTCTTTAGTGGTGTAGAAAATGATGAACTGAAGCTGGTCTTTACGTTTGCGACGTTTGCGATCGCCTTTTTGATGCGACCACTCGGCGGATTGATCTTTGGACGAATGGGCGATCGTTTAGGACGAAAAGTCGTCTTGACGACGACGATCGTCATGATGGCATTTTCGACCTTGTTGATTGGTCTGCTGCCGACCTACGATCAAATCGGTGTCTGGGCACCGATTCTTTTACTGTTGGCAAGGATCTTGCAAGGCTTTTCGACTGGTGGTGAATATGCTGGTGCGATGGTCTATATTGCCGAGTCTTCACCTGATAAACATCGGAGCGTGTACGGTAGTGGTCTTGAAATTGGAACATTAGCTGGGTATATTCTTGCTTCCGTGTTAGCGACGATCTTGTTCGTCTCTCTATCAGACGATCAAATGTCATCTTGAGGATGGCGTATTCCCTTCATCTTAGGTGCACCACTCGGATTATTTGGTCTTTATCTTCGGCGACACTTGGATGAGTCACCGATTTTCGAGAATGAGATCGATGAGAGTGAACAGGAACAAGCGACGTTTCGGACGATCATCCAAGAACACCGGAAAGACATCATCGTCTGCTTCATCGCCGTTGCTTTCTATAACATCACGAACTATATGTTGTTATCCTATATGCCGTCTTATCTGGATGAAATCATCGGTCTACCGAGTGCAACGAGTACGATGTTAATCACAGGTGTCACGATTATTATGATTCCGCTCGCTTTCTCGTTTGGTCGCTTGAGCGATCGACGCGGCAATCGACGATTGGTACTGCTTGGATTGACGGGGTTAGCCTTAACATCGATCCTCTCATTCTTCCTAATCGGGCAAGACTGGTTGTTATTCGTCGGCATCGGGATCTTCATTATTGGTTTCTTTTTGTCAATTTTCGAGGGAACAATGCCAAGTCTGTTGCCAAGTATTTTTTATTCAGATGTGCGATACCGGACGCTTTCCGTTACCTTTAATATCGCAGTGTCGATCTTTGGTGGGACGACCCCACTCGTCTCGACCTGGCTTGTGCACACGACAGAAGATCCACTCGCTCCAGCCTATTACCTGACAGCCGTCAGCGTCATTGGCTTCATCACATTCTTCTTTTTCTTTGAGAACACAGCAGGTAAGGCGCTCAAAGGATCACATCCGACGGTTGCTTCGGAACAGGAAGTACATGAAGTCGCAAAAAATCCAGAAGATGCGCTGTGGTGGAAAGAAGATGACAAAAAAGAATGACGATAAAACGAACAGTCCCTTACTCGATGGAGTGAGGGACTGTTGCTTTTCATGAATTTGTGATGCAACGTTACGAACGTTTAGCAGACTGAAAGACATGTCTAAGAAAATCAGCAATCCGTTGCCAAGCCTGAAGCGCTACGTTTGCGTCACCGTGATGCGTAAAGGCATGGGGTTGTCCGGCAAATTCCAGGTGTTCGACGTGAACACCTGCTGCTTGAAGTCGTTTAGCATACTGCTGGGCTTCCTGCGCCAGTGAGTCGTGCTCAGCCGTTAAAATGAGTGTTCGCGGTAGTGCTTCAAGTTGAGCCGCATAGAGTGGCGAAGCAAGGTGATGATACGCATCTTCCGCGCGAGCGATGTACATCGCATTGAACTGACGTGCCTGCTCAGTAGGTATGGCTTCTTTAAAAAACGGTTTGTCCGCTGGGTCCGTTGCGAGATCGAGTGGAGGGTAGTCAAGGATTTGAGCAATGAGCGTAACCGGATGTGTCTGCTCAGCGTTCCATAACGATATGGCAGTAGCGAGGTTCCCACCAGCACTATGTCCCCCGATCGCGATACGCGCAGCATCGAGGTGTAGCGTATCAGCATGTTGAAATATCCACTGGACGACCTCATAGGTGGCGAGGACTGGAACGGGGAATGGATGACTCCGGCGCTAACGGGTACTCGACATTGAGAACATGACAGTTGGCGGTCTCAGCGAGAAACAGATTCCATGGTTCATCCATCTCTGGCGTTCCGGTGATGAAGCCGCCACCATGGAAACTGATGAATCCAGGTAACGGTTCTGCTGCATCAATCGGTGAGTGGCACAACACTCGGACATCTCCGACTGAAGTCGGCACGTGTAGCGTAGTCGTGGTCGCTTGCGGTGGATGAGGAGGTGTGACTTGAGGACGTTCCTCATCTGAGCGGATTTGTTTGGCAAGGTCAATCATCTCTTGGCGATTCATCGAATTCCTCCTTTAGGTCTATCTTCATCATACCGAACGGATTGGTGAATTTCTCTTCTGGATTCGTTTTCTTTAGTTGCAGGAAAAAGCAGCCAGAGTTTGATACACTTTTGAAAGAAACTAGAAATCGAAAGGATGGAATGGATGCCAACACTTTACATTACGCGTCATGGCGAGACGGAATGGAACTTAGAAAAACGAATGCAAGGCTGGGAAGACTCTCCTTTGACAGCAAAGGGCAGGCAAAATGCGCGCGATCTTGGTCACCGCTTACGTGAAGTTCATATAGATCACCTTTATATCAGTCCGATTGGTCGTGTCCGAGAAACAGTTCGAATGATGGATCTTGATCCGGCGATTCCGGTCACCATCGACGATCGATTGCGTGAAATGCACATGGGAGCCTGGGAAGGGCGGACGGCGGCAGAAATTGAAGTCGCGCATCCACTTGCGCATGCTGCATTTTGGTAAACGCCGCATACCTACATACCGGAGAGTGGAGAATCCTTTGACGCGGTCCGCGAGCGCATCCTATCGTTTTTGGAACGACTGGCAGACCATGAAGAAGACGAAAACATCTTAATCGTCACCCACGGCATCTTCCTTAACATCTTGCTGACATATCTTCAACGTAAGCCGTTCGCGACATTATGGGATCCGCCGTTCATTCATGGAACGAGTTTGACGATCGTCGAATACAGGGATGGGGAAGCCGTGATTCGATTAGAAGCTGACATGTCGCATGTCATAGCGGACTAAAAAAACGGCGGACTTTTTCTCGGTCCGCCGTTCTCCTTATCGTGATTTCATCAAATAGATCAAAATTGCGCCTTCTTGTTTTCTGACCTTTAGGTGAGGAGAGGATAACGTGTCGATCGAGCGACCGATGATCGATTCTCCTGTCGTATAGCGTTTGAGGAGTAAGGGATAGAACAAAGCATTCGTCTGTTTCTGATCATTGAATTGACCGCTGTCAGTCTGGACGTTTTGAGGTAAGGTATAGACCGTTTTCGTCTCAGGAATACCATTCTTCGTATCAAGCGAATAGGTGAAGGCATGCGAATCGTTGAGCAGGTTCAAATCATACGTCAATTGGAACGGTGTGCGATCATATGTACCGGCAGGAATCAATTTGTCGATCAGCACCTTTGGTGGTTCTGTATCGTCAAATTGGACCGCTTTGAGCTGGAGCGGGCGATCGAGTGCACCAGTTAAGAAAAATGTCCGCTGTTGCTGCGACTCGTCCTTCGTGGTAGAAGGTGTGATCGAAAAGTACGACTTCTTGATCTTGACGGTCTCTTTAGGAAGGACGGTTGCTTCCGTTGTGCAACCAGCAAGCAAGAAGGGGATGGTGAATAAGAGCGCGTAATTCATGACGTGTTCCTCTTTTCCATAGTCATAGTGAATCGAGAAAAAATAAAATATTCAAAAAATTAGAAATGATACCTAGATTATACCAACAATGTTCTTGCTAAATAAAGGAGGAAATCATGAAAGGCAAATGGTTATTAGCAACCGTCCTGCTCGTCGGTTGTACCTCGACGGGGGAAGAGGCCGAATCGACGGCAAAATCGTTATACGTCGCACCAAACGGCAGTGATAAAAATACCGGCACGTTGAAGCATCCGTTTAAAACAATCCGACAGGCGACACTAAAAGCGACTGCGGGTACGACAGTCTACTTGCGAAAAGGAACGTATCAAGAGAAGCTGAACGTTAGACAAAGTGGAATGAAACAACATCCAATCGTCTTTCGGAATTATAAACAAGAAAGAGTCGTCTTAAATGGGGAAAACATTAAAGATCGAGACGCAACCTTACCGATCATCCAGATTAAGGATCAAAAATATGTGACAATCCAAGGACTGACGATCGAAGCCGTTCAGTCGAAACGGTCGGACGCGACACCGATCGGCATTTTGGTCACGGGATCAGGATCACACATCACCTTGAAGAACAATACGGTTCGCCAGATCAAGACGCTCGCGAAAGACGGAAATGCACACGGCATCGCTGTCTACGGAACGAGAGCGATTCGTCACCTGACGATCACCGGCAACCGAGTCGAGCAGAATCGTCTCGGTTTCAGTGAAGCCCTCGTCTTAAACGGGAACGTCAAACATTTCCGGGTGACGAAGAACGTCGTACGTGATAACGACAACATCGGTATTGATTTGATCGGACACGAAGGGGTTGCTCAGTCGAAAAAAGACGACTACGTCCGTGAGGGCGTCGTGTCGGGAAATCGTGTCTACCGGACGTCGAGCTACGGCAATCCTGCTTACGGGAAGGAATACAGCGCAGCCGGTATTTATGTCGATGGTGGGAAGAATTTGACGATTGAGAAAAATCTTGTCGAAGCGAGTGATATCGGGATTGAAGTGACGAGTGAACATGCCGGACGATACGCAGAAGATGTCATCGTCCGCCAGAATGATGTACGGCAAAATGTCTACACCGGAATTGCGATCGGTGGGTATGACACGAAGCGAGGCGGTACAAAACGTGTCCGGATCGAGCAAAATCAGCTGATCGGGAATGATACGAAAGGGCTCGAGGGTGGTCAATTGCTCGTCCAGCATGATGTCCATGACAACACGATCATCGGGAACACATTCGATGGTTCGTTAAGTGTCGCCCATTACTTCAAGACGAGTTCTGGAAATCAGTTTGAAAAAAATACGTTCCAGCATACGAAACGTTTCATGTGGCGCGACACCTCCTATAAGACGGAACAAAGCTTCCTGAGAGCGGTCCGAAAGGTGGAAGGAAGATGAAGTTATCGGAGCGACTCCTCGCTTACTGGATCCGTATACCGAGACGATGGCGGCTTGCAGCGTTGACCGCCTGTATGTTGACGATTTAAACAGTGGAAGGCATTGGGTTATAACCAGTTCGGCGTTGCGACTGCCGACCGTTACCGATGCAATCATCTGTCTCGTTCCGGCGATTCTAATGTTCATGGTATGGAAAACAAAGCGTTCAAATTAACACCTGAATTAATCGAAAATAACAAGGAATTCATTTAATCGTCCTCGAAATAGGGAGGGAACTTCAATTAGTAAGGAGGAAGAATGATGACGAAACTGACGATTCAAGCCGTGATTGACCGTCCGGTCGAGACCGTGTGGGAGATCTGGAACGCACCGGAAGACATCAAACGCTGGAACGCAGCGTCTGACGATTGGCATACGACGGCGTCAACGAATGATTTGACGGTCGGTGGTCAATTCACGAATCGAATGGAAGCAAAAGACGGTAGCATGGGATTTGATTTCACGGGTACATATGAAGCAATCGTTCCTTATGAACGCATTGCGTATGTCCTCGAGGATGGTCGTCAGGTGACGATCGACTTCACTCGAAACGGGGAACAGACCGAAGTCGTCGAATCGTTTGATGCCGAAACAATCAACCCGCCTGAAATGCAACAAGCGGGCTGGCAGGCGATCCTTGATCGGTTCAAGGCGTATGCTGAGTCGAAGTAAATCGTTCGCTTCGTAACTTCCGACCACGGCGATCCGTCAGGGCAGGAATACCACCGCTCTCATAGCGCCGGACCCAGTTATACAATTGTTGATACGACACATCATGCCTTCCGGCGATACGTTGGTAGTCCTTTGCGGCCGCCAAACAATCGAGGACGGCATTGATGCGTTGTTCAAGAGTGTTGGTGGACATGAACGTTTTCCTCCTCATTGAATCGCCCTGGATTCGTCCACGGCATTAAACTAGTGCACATACAATCGGTGGAAGCCATTGGATCAAAGAAAAATTGATGCGTCTCCTGTTGATTCGTTTTGACGATCAGTCGTTTTTCTAGCGTTGGTAAATGCACGAGAAACGAAATCTGACATTCCATAGGCTGCGAGAGAATGGTGGTAGATCGTTTTTGCAAGTGGATAGCTGCTGAATTCGCAGTGACGTATAAGACGTGTCGATTCCATTCCTCTTCGTTGAAAAGTGAATCCATCATCGTGATAAAAGCTTGACCGGAAATGAAGTTCATCGGACGACCTCCTTTCTTATAATGTGTATATCCTGTACATGTTTTTCGAAAACCTATATTTCAAATATTACAAAAAAACCACCTCCAAAAGAGAGGTGGTTAACGTTATCCTGCCAGTTCAAGCATCTGAACGAACGCGACGTCCGGATCGGTCGTCTCGAATCGGTTCAACCAATCCTTGAAGTCGCCTTCGTACAAAATACGACCTTGATGGAGAAAGATGACATGGGCATCGGTATGCAATAGATCGTGTAATTGATGGGTCGAGAAGAGGCACGTTTGACCGTTTGCTGTCATCTGCTCGAAGCGTCGCATGATATGAAGCCGTGTTGCCGGGTCGACCCCGCTCGTCGGCTCGTCAAAGATGTAGAGCGAACGTGGTACTGTCGTCAACAGGGTGACGAACAACCATTTCTTTTCGCCAGCGGACATCTTACCAATTTTCATTTCCCACAGATGAGCGAATAAATCGAGCTCTCGCGGCTGTTTCAGATGACGCGTATAGGTCTCTTGTTTGCGATATGCTTTCAAACGAGCGAGCCGACCGACGAAGACGGCGACATCCTTGCCCTTTAATTCATCCGAGTAATAGATGAATTGCGTCAAATAGAGAATGTCCGAGATATCGGGTAAGTCCAGTTCTCCGGACGTGATCGGTAAGGCACCGGTCATGCAATCAAACAGTGTCGTTTTCCCGGCACCGTTCATCCCGATCAAGACGTTCAGTTTCCCGGGAACAAGCGAAAAGGAGACATCGTGTAACAGATCAGGTGATTTCGGATAGTTGAAGCGTACGTGTTGAACGTGCATCTGAATCCTCCTATCGGGTCAGTAATGACATGAGATTAAAACGTTTGACAGAGAATAGACCAAGTAACAGATAAACGACGAGTACGACGGTCAAGATAAGGAACGATGCTCCCGTAACGTGCTCAGAGACGGCGAGACCAAGTGTTTTCATGACATAAAAAGGATTCAAGTAACTGTACCAGCGATCCGGTTGGTTACTTGCGAACAAGAACAGTGGATACATGACGATGTTGATCAATGTCGACATACTCGAAATCTTAGCCGGAAGCATCGTCAAGGCGATGCTTGCAAAAGCAAGCGGGATGCTGAGCAACAAGACGAGATAAGCAAGTAACAACGTCAAAGGTGAGAAGAAGCTGAATACGAGCATCAGGATCGTCGTAAAGACCGTTAAACTAACGGCTGCGAACACGAGCTGAACGAGTACGAGTGCGAGAATACAACCGATCTTACTACCGGAAATCATGATATACGTTTTCATCAAACCATGCTCCCGCATCCGGGCAAGCTGGAGACCGATGCCATTCACGTAAATCGAAAGTAAGATATAGCCCCAAAAAAGCGCGAGGAACGGGAGGAAACTGCTCTCGGTGAAGTCGAGTCGTGACCCGAAGACAAAGGCGAGAATCAATGGGAAGATCAACGACCAAAAGACCGGAATCTTATCCGTCAGCATGATTTTTAAGTAGAGTATGAAGTAGCTAGGAATCGAATACATATGTGCCTCCAATCAGTGTGTCGAATCAAGCTTATATTAAGTATACGTTCGGAAATGGGAAATAGTTCCTTTGAAAAGAGCTTAAGAATCACCTGAAATCAAACGATGTAACGCATCGACAACAATATGGGGGGCATCCTGTTGAATGAAGTGCCGGCTGTTTGGAACTTCGATCAACAAGCCTTGAATCGACTGTGCAGCAGTTTGTCGTTGCAATTCGTGCCACAATAGTTGCGCCTCACGCGAATAATGATCCTTTTTACCAGCAGACAGAACAACGACTGGAAATGGGTAGAGGATATCGACGTTCGTCGCTTCAATACTCTCTTTAAAATCTTCGTATGTACATTCGAGCGTGAATTGTTTTTTGTATATGGATTGGAACGTGTTTGGCATCACTGGTAAGAAGCATTGAATATAGGATTCTGGTGTTGCATCGATGAGCAATAGCCCATTTATTTCATTTGGATATTGCGATGCAAATTGTCGAACTAACGTGCCGCCATAGGAATGACCAACAAGAATGAATGGTGGTTTGAGAGATAAGATATGAATCAAACGGCGAAGGCGATTCACGCTCTGTCGACTAGTCTCGGAATCATAGGGCATACTGCCACCGATGTTCGTACGGTCATACATCAAGATCGTTCCAAGTCCTTCAACTTGATCCATGATTGGTTGCCAGGTTGAAAGATCTTGTCCATATCCGTTTTCAAAGATAAACGTCGGTTGATTGGAAGTTCCGAGAATCAGACGATAGTGTAACGTCGTTTCAGGTAACGTCATTAAATCGAAAGACATATGATTCCTCCTATTCTAGTGGGAATAAAAGTAAGGATACCAGAAACGTACAAATATTGTAAACTGAAGCAAAGGACAGGAGGTATCATGATGGACTATTTATTAACGTCTGGTGGGATACAAAATCCATCGATTCACAACGCGTTACGCGAGATGCTCGGAAAACCGATTGAGGAATGCAATGCCATCGCGATCACGACAGCTTCCTACGCATTAGGCAGAGGAACGGCCCTCGCTGTCAACTTCATTCAAGGAAAAGATGAGGCACCGATGGTCGATTTAGGATGGAAGTCAGTCGGTCTGTTGGAATTATCAGCGGTCTCGGTAATTGATCCAGCAATTTGGCAACCAGCGGTCGAACAAGCGGATGTCATCCTCGTCAATGGTGGAGATCCACTCTTTCTACATCATTGGTTCGTCGAATCGGGCTTTGATCGACTATTACCGCAACTGACCGGTGTTTATGTCGGGATGAGTGCCGGTAGCATGGTGCTTACGCCACGAATCGGAACGGATTTCGTTGGGTGGAAAAAGACGCCGGAGCAATCGGACGCAACGCTCGGTCTCATTGACTTTTCAATTTTCCCACACCTCGATCATCCGCAGTTACCAGACAATCACTTACAAGCTGCCAAGTCTTGGGCTGAGATATTAACGAATCCAGCTTACGCAATCGACGACGCGACAGCGATCCGTGTCATCGGTTCGAACGTCGATGTAATTTCTGAAGGAACGTGGGTCCAGTTGCGATGAGGACGATCTATTTCGTTCGCCATTGCGAATCGATCAAAACAGGCAGTGATCGAGGGCGGGGATTAACAGATGCAGGTCAAGAACAAGCGCAGGAACTCGTAGCGTTCTTTCAAGCGATACCGATTGATATCATTTATTCTAGTCCCATGCGACGGGCGATGGATTCCGTCCGTCCGCTTGCTGAGCAACGAGGTTTGCCGATCTACGAGGCAGCGTTTCAAGAACGGCGTTTTCAGGAAACAGACGAACGTTTATCGCCTGAACGGCTAGAAGAACTGTTGAAGCAATCCATCAACTGACATTCGATGCAAGCGGGAAAACGTCTCATGAACAACTATTGTAAAATGATTAAATCTGCCCGCTGAAGATGAAACCGAGAAAGAGCAGTAGTAACACGCCAAGCGGAATGGCACAAGCGAGACTGACGTATTTGAGGATTCCCGGTTCGCGTCGTTTGATGGCGACGATCCCGAGTCCGATTCCGAACAGATAAATGGCAAGTCCGATCGGAATCGTAAGCATCGAGTTCGGTCCGAACGACCAGTTGAGCGGCGGGAAAATCATATAGGCGATGAGTAGACCAAGCAAACTAACGAAGATAGAAGCTTTAGCGTATGTCATGTGAGAACTCCTTTTAATTAAGTATGTGAACAAGAATTCGGATTTAAAACGAGAATTCCTGCTTCATTTAGTGAATTTCTTGTTTGGCATTTGAATGAACGGGAACTATATCTAAAAGATACTATCTTTTAGATATAGGAGGGACCGATGCCAAAAGAAAACATGACCCGTTATGCGATTCTCGGACTTCTTGCAAGCGGATGTACGTCTGGTTATGAGATGAAACACACGATTGATACGAGCTTGAATCACTTTTGGAAAATCAGCTTCGGACAAGTCTATCCGACGCTGAAACGGTTAGAGGCGGAAGGATTGATCGTTGAAGAGATCACGGATGGGGAACGGAAACAATTCGCCCTGACGGAAAACGGGCATGCGGAGCTCGCGCGGTGGGTCGCTGAACCGTCCGTCGAACTGCCGGTGCAACGGAACGACCTGTTGTTGAAGTTGTACTTCGCTCGACATGCTTCAAAAGAGGTCACCTTGCAGAAAATTCAGGAGCACGCTCGATTGCTCGAAGAACGGCTTGAGACGTATCAAGCGATCGATGCGATGATTCGTTCTTATCCTGACTCGAATGATGCCGTCTATTGGTTATTGACGCTTGATTATGGCATTCGGAAGACACGGGCGTTACTCGACTGGTGCGACGCTTCCCTTGAGACCCTTGAAGGAGGAAATTGACATGAAACGGATCATTGCGACTCCGAACAAAGACGTCGTCGTGTTCATCATCGGTTTACGGATCAATCGCCTACGTTCTGTCCGGCAGTGGTTACCGACGGTCCAAGCGATGGGACCGATGCTACAAGAGTGTTATGAAAACGATGTCGGTCTGATTTCGCATGAGTCACTTGTCGGTTGGCGTTCCGTGACGTTGATTCAGTATTGGCGTTCGACGGAAGAATTGATGGCATATGCCCATGGTTCCCGTCATTTGACGGCGTGGAAACGATTCAATCAGAAGGCACGGACATCAGAAGCGGTCGGGATCTTCCATGAGACGTTCGAAGTCAGCAATTATGAGTCGATGTATGTCAATCTTCCAACCCGAGGTCTAGCGAAAGCACTCGGGGAGTCGGCGATCAAGCCGCATCAAGAACAAGCAAAAGGGCGCTTAGCCGAGCGGCAATCACAAGAGACGATCTAAATAGACAAAAGACGGGTGCCGAGGCATCCGTCTTTTTAAGTCGCGACTGGTGTGACGGGTTCGAGCATCTCCCCGCAGTTTTGGCAAATATGATCGAGCGTTTTCGTACACGGTTCGCAAAATGTACAAGCGTGCGAGCACTGATAGACCGTCGTTTCAATCGTTTCTTGACACCGGACACAGTTTGGTTCCATAAGTATCACCTCCTGTTACTAGTATAAGAAAAGCATTTTGATGAGCACAGTAGGAGAACATAGAAAAAGGCTATATTTCCCTTTGATTCCATGTTAATTTGAAGAAAGTGGTTTTAATTCGAAGGGAAGATGAAAAATGGACCAAATTGATCAACAGATTGTCCGGATTCTGCAAGACGATGCCCGGATTCCATGGTCGGAACTCGGACGTCAGATCGGATTATCGGCACCTGCCGTCATCGAACGGGTCCGAAAAATGGAGGACGCGGGAATCATCGAAGGATTCCGCGCTGTCATAAATCCGGAAGCACTCGCGCAAGGGTTACTCGCGGTCGTCATGTTCGAAGAGACACGCTGCGCAGGCTTAATTGAATTTTGTAAAGGACATCCAGAAGTCGTCGAGTGTCACCGGCTGACCGGTAGCTATAACTTCATGGTCAAGTTGCAAACGGCGTCCGTTACAACACTGGAACGTTTTCTCGATGACGCATCGGTCTACGGCAAACCGTCGACCTGGATTCGGCTGTCGACGCCAGTGCCGTTCAGAGGATATACGATATATTGATAATAATGTATAATTTTTTGAAAAAATCAGTATAAGAAATAACTAAATTTTGAGGTATTTTATAAATAATGCATTATTGGGAGGGAATAAATTGGATAGAAGATTTTTAGTTTATTTATATGTAGAAAATTTAGGAGAGTGTTTTAAAGAACAGTCATTTAATTTTAGCAGTAACCTTAAATGCTCAATTATTGATGATAAAGTAAATAAAAAAAATTTAATTATAGAAAAAATTAACAATCAAGCAAATTTGTACTTTAGTGATTTTAACATAGAAAGAATTAATTTGATTATTGGAGAGAACGGTAGTGGAAAAACTACAATTTTAGATTCTTTAGGTAGTACAGCTAAATTTAAAATAGGTATTGTAAAAGATATTGATTATAAAAAATATAAATGGTTAGCGATTTATGGAATAGAAAATGAACCAGATAATTATATAATGGAGTACCATAAGATGCCTATTCTATCGAACATTAAGTGGAATGATAATATCAGGAATTATGAATATAAAAATGTAAATAAAGTATCTTTTAAAAAAATTAAAAAGATCGAAAATGAAAAAAATTATGACTTTGAAGAAGTGATAATCGATAATGAATTTCTAGAAAAAAAGAAAATAGTATATTTATATAAAAAAAATAGTGTTAATTCAAATGAGCAAAATATTTTTGATATTATGACTATGGATGAGATTGATCACAATGAAGGTTATAAAAGAGTAATCTCAAAAGAACCATCAACTTTTAACATGATTAATTATATAAACGAGGTCTTAGAAAAAGATAGAAATGTTTTTAAAGGAAAAAATCTACGAGTTATATTTGATGTAAAAAAAGACAAGATGTTTAGCATGTTTAGGATATATCGCAAATCTAGAGAATATAAAAACAATTTAAAGCAAATTTATGGATTTGATATTTCTGATAACCATATAAAAATTCCTAATATCTTAAATAATATTGATATGTTCAAAATATGTTATTTGGAATCAATTGTACTTGAATTAATAAATCAAAAAAAAGTAAAAAATCAAGATTTTTTTAACAACTATTTTGATTACTCTGAAGTAACTAATAATTATATTGAAGATAGAATTGAATTTCTAATGAATATTATTAAAGATACTAAATTTAATAAAGATCAAGAAATTATATTTGATTTAATAAAAATAGTTTTTACTTTTCTTGATGGTATAGCCTTTACCAATTTTGTTCGTAAAGATCGTATAAGTATACCAATCTTTCATAAGCAACATTATAGGGATGATATTATTGAGTATATCGAAAATTTAGTTTTTTTGACGAATAAATATAATGATTCAAATCTCGTATTCGAGAAATCTATAAAAGAATGGATTCCTTTCGAAATTAGGCTTTCTAGTATCAGTAGTGGTGAGTTGCAATACATCAAAAGTTTTTCAAATATTTATGAATCAATAAAATTAATAAATTCTGAAAATGTAGTTGATTATTTAAATTTCATTATTTTATTAGACGAACCTGATATGAATTTTCATCCAGAATGGTCAAGAAGGTATATAAGCACTTTAAATGAAATGTTAAAAAATTTTGAACCGAAAAATAATAATATGAGTTTTCAGTTTATCATTACTTCTCATTCACCATTTCTCATATCCGATGTTCCAAAAGAATTTATTTTATGCATACAAAAAAATGGGAAAAATACTAGTGAAGTCAATCAAGCAAAATATGGATTAATGAGTAACATGTACGATTTAATTAAAGACAGTTTTTTTATGGAAAAACCTGTAGGAGAGTTAGCAAATGATTTTTTTGAAAATATAAAAAAAGATATAGAATATATTAAAATAAATGACAATAATAAAATAATTAATATTGAAAATATAGAAAATATCGAAGGTAAAATTTCTTTAATTGATGATCCAATAATTAAAAACCTTTTAGAAAATTTTTTGGAGGAAACTATTAGAGAAGTTAAAAAATCTAAAGATTTTTTACTATGACGGTTTGTCAAATTAAGCGCAACACTTCTTCGGAAAAGACCTCGTATGCAGTTTTCCAATCCAAACACTTCCTTGGTCGATTGTTGATTCTAGAAAGTGCGTAATCTAATTCTGTCTTGTTGATCATTCCGAAGTTGGTTCCCTTTGGGAAGAACTCACGGAGAAGACCATTTGCATTCTCATTGCTGCCACGTTGCCATGAAGAATAGGGATCCGCAAAGTACATTGGGATACCAAGAGAGTCCTGTATCCGTTCGTGACAGCTGAACTCCTTACCGCGATCCGTCGTCATGGTTTGAAACGTTCCCGATGGGAAAGAAGAGTAAAGTGTTTGGATGGCATGTTCCATCGAGTGAGAAGAACGGTCGACCATCGGTAGTACGATATAGAACCGACTTTTACGTTCGATGAATGTCGCAACACACGCCTTTGTCTGCCCTCGTCCTGATACGACAGTATCCAACTCCCAATGCCCGAACGTTTCTCGACCCCGGACGTCCGACGGACGTTTACTGATCGGAAGCCCGATGTTGAAGCGACCTCTTGTCTCACGTGGCTTTTGGCGCTTTCCTTTTTGTCGTAAAACGCCTAAATCGCTCTTGATGAATCCTTTATATATCCATCGATAGATTGTACTGTACGATGGTCCCTGTTCGTGAAAGAGCCGTCCGGCGATCTGTTCGGGAGACCATGTCTCTCGCAGTTTCGAAAGGATACATGAGCCAAGCGAAGTGCTGAACAGCGTGCGTGCTCCACAATTCTTTTTTTGCATCTCATAACGCAGTCCGGCGTTGATCGCATTGTAGGAAGGATTCCGTTTGAGCTCACGTGAAATCGTGGACGGCTGTCGTCCGAGATGCTGAGCGATCTTTCGCATTGAAAATCCAAGCTCTAGATAAGTTTCTATTTTGACTCTTTCTGATGTGGTAAGATGAACATAGCTCATAACGAATCCTCCGTTGAATTTGGTGTGGTAACTCTATTCTACACGAGGTCGTTATGGGTTTTTTTTGTGTTTTCAGCTAGGTGTTGCACTTAATATTACAATTCGTCCTATATAAAAAAAATCAACTAGAAAATAAACTTAAAGAAATTGATAAGCAATTAAAATTGTAAAGGTTTTTTAATAACTGATGAGGAGATCTATATAATGATAAACTTAAGTGATACTCAAATAATTGATTATGGAGATGAATACTATAATTTAGTACTTCCAAAAATTATGCCAAAATACAGAGCATTAAATCATAATCTGAAAAATAAATTGAGTGGAGATAGAATGATAGATTTTATATCAGGTAGTAATGAAACAGAATTCAAAATATTTTTAAAGGATTTATTGACCGAAAAAATTGATTTTTTAAAAATTAAATACCCTCAACTAGCTATTTATATGTATACTGCAGATTTTTTGGAGTCTACTGTTTCAGAGGTAAAAAAAATACTTATTGGTATATCACCATCTGATAAGCATTCAAGAACACTTGCTAGAGAGACTTATATAAGCGAAGTTATTTTTAAGGGTGGAAATAACAGTATATGGATTAAAGAGTTAAATAATAAAAGATTAAACAAAAATTTACTCTTAACAAGTGAAGAAAAATTAAAAAAGTTTTTGAAGATTATTAAAATTTATTTTGGGAGATTAAACATTTTTTTAAAAAATGTAATTGATTATAGTCATATTTCAGGAGAGATCAGAAAAAATGTACTTTTAAATTTTGGGATAGAGGTCTGTCCATACTGTAATAGAAATTATATTTCAAAATTTAAAAAAATGGGGAAATGAAAGTTACTGCTGATTTAGATCATTATTATTTTAAAGATTTGTATCAAGTTTTCTGTTTATCTCTATACAATTTTGTTCCGTCATGCCAGATTTGTAATTCTAGGCTAAAGGGAGTAAAAATTAAAGGAATTAAAAATCCATATATAGATCAAATAAATTATACAAATTTTAGATTTGAAGTGAAAATTAGGAATGATACTAAATTGGAGAGTGTGTTTGGTTCAAATTGTGATGATCTTGATATAAAAATCATTCATGATGAAGAATATAAAAATCATATTGAAATTTTTCAATTAGAAAATCTATATAATTCACATAAAAACATAGCTGCCGAAATACTTTTAAAAAAGCAAGCTTATAATAATTCTTACTCTGAATTAATGCTGAATTACTTTGAAGAATTGAATTTTAATGAAATGAAAAAAAATATTTTTCTTTATGGTGTTGAATTAGATGAAAATAATTTTCACAAAAGACCTTTATCAAAGTTTATTTTTGATTTAGTGAATAACGATAATTAATTATATAATTTATTTTTAAAATTAATATAAAATATCAATTTAAAAATATCTATATAAAGTAAAATTAACTTACCTTATATGGATATTTTTATTGGTATAAACTTTAAGAAATAAAAACGACTTTTAGATTTAAAGCTTAAGTTAATATTAAAACATTCCAATTCTGTTGACGAACAAAAATCGGGATGGTATATTTATCTCGAATTAAAGATATATGAATTAAAGATAAAAAAGAGGTGAACGAAATGACTCCACCGAATCCTAACTTGAAAGCATTGACGGTCATGGTGCGCGCAGTCGATGCGTTACATGAAGTCATCAAGAAGGATGTTGCGCAATGGGGGTTGAACCCAACGGATTTTTCGGTTCTTGAGTTGCTGTTTCACAGAGGCAGGCAACCGATTCAATTGATTGGGAAAAAAGTTTTGATTACGAGCAGTAGCATCACATACGTCATCGATAAGCTTGAAAAGAAGAATTACGTTGTCCGCAAAGCATGTCCAGAGGATCGGCGTGTGACATTTGCGGAACTGACACCTGAAGGGCAACAATTGATGGAAACGATTTTTCCGGAGCACGAGCAAGCGATTAATCAAGTATTTCAAGGAATAGCCCCGTCAGACCTCGAATCATTCATCGAGACAGCCAAAACGATCGGCTATCAAGCAAAAAAACAATAAAATTTTTTAGACTGATATCTCGAATTCGAGATAATAACCACTAAAGGAGCGATTTTTCATGAATGAACTAAAAGGAATCCACCACGTGACGGCGATTACGAGCAGTGCCGAGAAAAACTATGACTTCTTTACGAACGTCCTAGGGATGCGATTGGTCAAGAAGACCGTCAATCAGGATGACATCCAGACGTATCACTTATTCTTCGCCGATGATAAAGGATCTGCCGGCACGGATATGACATTCTTTGATTTCCCTGGTATCCAAAAGGGATCACACGGAACGAATGAAATCTTCAAGACGGCGTTCCGTGTCCCAACGGATGCGGCACTCGAATACTGGATCAAACGCTTTGACAAATACGACGTCAAGCACCGTGGTATCAAAGAACAATTCGGCAAGAAGACGCTCTCGTTCGTCGATTTCGATGAGCAACAATACATGTTGATTTCTGACGAGCATAATCAAGGTGTCGCTTCCGGCACACCGTGGCAAAACGGTCCAGTACCCCTCGAGTTCGCGATCACGGGACTCGGTCCAATTCACATCCGGATCGCGGAATTCGACAATTTAAAAGCGGTACTTGAACAAGCGATGTTGATGCGCGAAGTCGATCAAGCTGGTTCCCTGCACTTGTTCGAGATGGGCGAAGGCGGAAACGGTGCCCAAGTCATCGTTGAGCACAACGTCGTTCTACCAAGCGGACGTCAAGGATTCGGAACGGTCCACCACGTCGCTTTCCGCGTTGAAGATACGGCTGCCTTACAGGAATGGATCGAGCGGATGCAACAGCTGCGCTTCAACACATCCGGTTACGTCGATCGCTTCTTCTTCGAGTCCCTTTATGCCCGTGTTGCGCGCGGTGTCTTGTTCGAGTGGGCAACGGATGGTCCTGGTTTCATGGGTGATGAGCCATACGAAACGGTCGGGGAGAAATTGTCATTACCACCATTCCTCGAGCCACAACGAGCACAAATCGAACAAATGGTCCGTCCAATCGATACGGTCCGGAGTACGCGCAAGATCGAAAAAGAATATCTTTAATAGGAAAGTGAACTGACAGCATCTAAATACGAGGAGGAAATGAAAATGGAGAAATTAAACATTGGTATCATCTTAGGATCCACACGTGAAGGACGCCTCAGCCCACAAGTCGGGAACTGGGTCAAACAACTCGCCGATCAACGGGGGGATGCAAACTACACGATTCTTGATATCGCCGACTACAAATTACCGCTTCTAGGTGAAAAGGATGGGGATGCGTCGGGTGCTGCTGCTTGGTCGAAGGATGTCGCAGCACAAGACGGCTTCGTCTTCATCGTCCAGGAATACAACCATTCGATTGCAGCGTCACTCAAGAACGCGCTCGATTATCTACGTGTCGAATGGAACAACAAAGCGGCAGGGATCGTCTCTTATGGTTCTGTCGGTGGGGCACGGGCAGCCGAACATTTGCGCGGCATCTTAGGTGAGTTATTGATCGCCGACGTCCGGGTGCATCCGGCGTTATCATTGTTCACTGATTTCGAGAACGGATCGGTCTTAAAAGCGGCAGCCGTTCAAGAAACATCGGTCAACCAAATGCTCGATCAAGTCATCCCGTGGGCAACAGCATTAAAAACGATTCGCTAAATCGTGATTGATCAGAAAACCCCCTCATTTCGCTGAAATGAGGGGGTTTTCTATCGTTGTCATGTACAACACGACGTGACGCGGCGCAGATCCTTTTCTTGAACGTAAAGCGTGTGTTGGCGGACTTTGTAAGGAATGTCAGCCGCTTGAAGCCGTTCGAGATAGTGACCTGTTGGAGCGACCGTCCATTTCACATATGTCGTTGCGGCATTCGGTGAGGCGAGACAGGTGAGCAATAAAAGTGGAAGGATCCATTTTCGAAGTTTCAGGCATATACCTCCTTCATTATTTCAAATACTGTATTAATGTTTTTATTGTTTAAATCAAAAACTGAAAATCACGACTCACGTCAACAAAAAATAACTGACCATCAAGCCGACCAACAGACCACTAAAGACAAGTCGATAGACGGGGGAACGATGGGTTCCTTTATTTCGTTTAACTTGATAGACGGTGAAATAAGCCACACTGGTAACCATGATGAGGATGGCCAGTGTACTGAGTATCGTAGAAATCAGCATTCCTCCTTATCGTAAGACTTTAGCTAATGCTTTTCCTTTCGCCAACTCATCGACAAGTTTGTCGAGAATCCGGATGTTACGAATTAACGGATCCGTTAGATGTTCCACACGAATCCCGCAGATGACGCCAGTGACAAGAAAGCGGCGTTCGTTCAGGTCGGGTGCGTGCTCGAAAAAGGTTGCGACGGTTTGGGTTTGTATGGCTTGTTCAAGAGTTGATGGCGTGTGTCCGGTCAACCAGAACAGCACGTCATCGAGCTCCTCTTGTGTCCGATGCTTACGTTCGACTTTTTGGCGGTATACCTGATACAGCTGCTGCATCGGCATTTGAAATACTTTTTCGTAACTCATCTGAATCGCCTCCTTTCATGGTAACATATGGGAAAAGGTCTTGTGTCAAGGATTTTAAGTCGGTTTGGAGGTGCAGGATGAAATGAGACGTCGAATCATTGGAATGACTTTCATGACGTGCCTAGTACTATTTTTAGGCGTCGTAGGTGTAAAACTGTCGTATCAAGCATTAGTCGATCCTCCGATCGATCAGTCGACGGGAAACTGGGTACATGTCCCGAGCACGATCTTACCGACTAAAAAAGTCATCTATGCGAAAAAAGATTTGATCACAAAGGCACTGGACTCTTCAAAAAATGGGCACAAAGGATATCGGAAAGAGCCGGATAAGAAACCTGTTGTTGAAGTGGGAAAGGGATCATGGACGGATGTAATCAATCAAATCACTTGCGTGGCTCCTTGGATGGTCGCTCTAGTGATGATCATCTATCTCTATCGTCGACAACGGTTCAACCGCATGCAGTGGTCATTTCGATCTCGTTATCCAACAAAACGATCTCCTGCATCGCTTTCGCTAACGCCTGAAGTCCAGTTCTCCTTAGAAGACAGACTCCTTGAATCGGAAATTCGTGAAGCGTTGCGCGCGTTCAATCGGTCACTTGCTTCAGCGCAGCAACGACGGACACATGAGACGCTGACGGAGTGGTTAACACGCTTAGAAGTCACAGTCCCGCATGAGATCTATCAGCTCGTTCGCTATGCCGACGTGGAAGAGCAGACACTCGATCCCTCTCGACGGACTGCTTTCCTCGAACAGCTTAAGCAAAATCAGACACGGCTCGTGTAATCAGCCGTGTCTTTTTTGATGTCCGCGATACTTGTTAAGGGCAAGCATGTTCAACAGGAACAAGGCGGCTCCGTAGAGAAATAATCCGAGCCAGTACGGCCAGATGCTCGACCACCCATTGCCGTAGACGAGTACCTCCTTGATCGCACTCGCTCCGTAGAAAATCGGAGTGAAATATCCGATGTTACCAAGTCCGTACGGGATCAGATCGAGCGGAATCAAACCGGAGAAGAAGATCTGCGGAATGATCGTAAAGGGAATCAACTGGACGACCTGTAGCTCAGATTGGGCAAATATCGAAATCGTTGCCCCGAACAAGACCGCGACAACGGCAAGTCCAAGCATCGTCAGGAAGACCCAGATGATCGAACCTTCAGACGGTAAGTCAAGTACGGTCGTCGCGTACAGGACGACAAGAATGGCTTGGATGGAAGCAAAAACGCTATAACCGAGCGTATAGCCGAAGATGACGTCGGTTTGGCGAATCGGTGTCATCATCAAGCGCTCGAGTGTTCCACCACTGCGTTCCTTGACGAGTGCCATTGCTGACAAGATGAAGACGAAGAAGAACGAGAATAAGGATAAAAAGACGAAACCGAGCGCATCAAACGTTGATTGATCGACATCTCCGTACAGATAGTTCGTCTCGAGTTGCATCGTCGGTTGCAGGGATGCCAGTCCAGCTTGAATTTCGCGTAACGCTTTGGAACTTTTCGTCGAAGGTTCGCGGAGGTTCAACGCTAGCTGATTGTCTTTCATGTCTAAGACGACGTCGACCGTTTCATGGTCCTTGAGATAGGCGTCCGCATCACTGCCGTTATACGTTTTAAGCGACAGATCCTGTTTTTCGATCGATTGTGAGACGGGAGCCGGTACATCTTGACTGATGGCAACGGCAGGCGTGTAGTCATCGTTTCCAAGTAGGAAATAGATCAAGGTGAAGATTAATAACGGAGCAAGCAAAATCAGTCCGACGCTTCGTTTGTCGTTCAACGTTTGACGGATGACCCGTCGTGCGAGTTGCCACATCACGTCACGTCCTTTCCAGCGAGCAGGAACAGTTCCTCGACCTGACCGTTTTCAGTCTGTGCGAGCAAACGGTCGAGCGGATCGTAGGCGATAATCCGACCGTTATAGATCAATGCAGCCCGGTCACATTCATTGATTTCATCCATGACGTGGGTCGAGACGACAATCGTCGTACCTTGCGTACGAATCGCTTGGAATTGATTCCAAATCTGGCGGCGTAACACGGGATCGATCCCGACGGTCGGTTCATCCAGGAATAGAATGCTTGGACGATGTAGGATTGAGATGGCAAGGGACAATCGTTTCTTCATCCCACCGGAATAATGACGGACGAGCTTTTTTTGATCATTCGTCAAATCGACGAGCGTCAACACTTCTTCGATTCGTTTTGCTAAGTCCTGACGAGACATGTTGTATAAGGAACCGAAAAACTGTAGGTTCGCAAGACCAGATAAATCCTCGTACAAAGCATCGTTTTGTGGCATGAAACCGATCTCTGATAACATCTTAAAGTTCGGCATCGAAGTGTCACCGATTTGAATCGTTCCAGCATCTGCTTGAATCGCGCCGATCATCAAGCGAATCAACGTCGTCTTACCGGAACCTGACGGACCGAGCAAGCCACAAATCTCACCGGACGGAATCAAAAGATCAATCTGTTGGAGGACGTCCTGTTGATGAAACGATTTTGATACACCGTGTAGTTGTAAATCCATCGTATTCTCCCTCCTTTTATGAAATAATTATTGAACAACGTGTTGATTAATTTCATTATAAAAGGGAGATAAACTGGGAGCAATGACCAGTTGACGTCCATCTGTCGCTTAAGCGACACATCCTTCTAAAATGTTGAAGAAAGAGGCGATTTCAATGAAAAAACAGGATTTACGCGTCATTCGGACCGACCGGAGGATTCGTGAGACGTTCCTTCAGCTGATCGACGAAGTTGGTTTTGATGCTGTGACGATTAAGTTGTTGACGGATCGGGCGGAAGTCAACCGCGGGACGTTCTACCATCATTACGCGGATAAATACGAACTACTCGAGCGGATGACGAATGAGATTTTTGAAAAGATTGAAGCGACGTTTGAACGCGAGATTCCCTTTGTCCTGATCAACCAAAAGGAGGACTCGCCATACCGGCGCATCATCCCGTTTTTGATCTTCCTCTATGAGAATCGGACGCTGATGCGGATCCTACTCAGTCCGACGAGTGACGGGATGTTTCGGAATCGCGTCCGTGATTACATGCAACAGATTCTGTTCTCGGGACTACCGGAACAAGGAGAACGGCTCGTTCCAGAAAATTATCTCATTGCCTATCTCTCAGCCGCCCATCTCGGTGTCATCGAATCCTGGTTGCGCCATCCAAACGAGACATCACCGGAAGAAATTGCCCGGATCATCTTTACGATTTCGATGGAAGGGCCGTTTCGAGCAGCGGGGTTCCGACGATGAGTATTGAGCAAGTCTTAGAAAAAGTCGTCGCGTGTTTGCAGCAAGAACGGATTCATTTTGGTATCGGTGGTTCATTATTGTTGGCGCAGCATGGACTACCAGTTGTACCGCGCGACATCGATCTCGTCGTCGCGTTAGCGGACGCCGAACGAGCAGTCCAACTGTTGGCGGACATGGGGACTGTCGTCGAACAAGACAAGACGTCACTTTACGCGACGGAAGTGTTCCAAGAATTTATGATTGAAGGAATCGATATCGATTTGATGAGCGGACTGCAGATTCGTCATGGTGAGGGCGTGTTCATCTATCCGTTTGATGAACAATCAATCGATTCAGCTGGACGTCCGTTCATGTCACTCGTTGATTGGTATGTCATTTATCAACTGATTCCAGGGCGGGAACAAAAGGTCGCGATGATTGAAGACGTATTTACAAAACAGGAAGTGGACTGCAAGCGTCTCGAACAGCTGAGAAGCCTCGTTCTTCCGCAAGCAGTAAAGAAGCGAATCAATCAGTGGCTGAAATGACATACAGGTCGTCGAGTAAGACAACCTCATTTGTTGTCAGTAAATAAGCGTGGTTCGAGTCAAGCAAACCACAGAGAACATAGTGGTCAAGTGCCCGGTCGAAGACATAATACGGTTTCAATGTCAGGTAAGGCATGAGTGCGTGACGTATGACTTCTTCCGGAACGCTATTTGGCAATCCTTGTGTCGAATCATGAAAGAGGTCAATAAATGCTTCGTTATCAACGATTAGGCTGACTTCAAAAGTATCTTCCATCAGAAGAATCGTTAAACGACGTTTGTAAGCGAGATTTATGTCGTCACGAGTCCGGCGTACTACTACGTTAATGAATGGAAAATCCCGATGGATTTCTTGAATCGTCCAAGCTCCGGACTCCTCCGGATATTCCGCAGCGATGAGATCTACAGCAATCGACTGACATGTTTCCAGCATCTCGTCAGTCAACGGTCGGTAATCCGGATGTGACGTTTGAGCTTCGGCATCGAGTGCCGTGACGGTGTCTCGCCGCTTAATCAATTTGCGCGTATAGGAGAACGTGGACGGTTTGTCCCATGTCACGATCTCGTTTATGGCAACGGACGAAGTTTCGGGATTACATAGAGGATACGTGCGCAAGCCGTCTTGAGAAACAAAGGTTTCTTCAATTGCATATGCTAGTTTGCGTTGGTGTTCGTTAGGAATTGAAAAACTCCGGAACTGTTGCGAGATGATAGGAGCCATTTGTTCAAGGGATAATGTGAACAGTTCAGTCGAATACTTGTTACTCAGCGCGGGGGTTCCATAGATACTGAAAGAATCGAGCGCTCCTTCATTCGTTAGCTCAAGCGATATGAACAGACCAGGGGAGAGGCGAATTCCGTGATGACAGCTGACATACTGATACAGGGAAACTTGATGCGTAAGGAACATGAACTGCTTCTCGAACGTCATTCCTAATTCTTGCTCAAGCCAAGCAATCCGTATGTCTGAATCACATAAATCCTCTGGAACTGAATAAATCGCGACAGCGCCATTTTTGTGGATCGAAGTCGTTCGTTTTGTAGCCGTATCGACTTGAATCTCTATCGTACCGTCTGGATAACTCTCGTCTTCAGACCAAGGGCCGTGATTGATGGGGAACCAACATGTCTCAAGCGAATATTGCGTTTCACCATGAATTTTTTCACGGCGATAGAAGGTTTCATGTAAGACATAATCGTTCAGTTGATATTTGTCTTGGATATGGGAGATTAAATCTTTCGTTAATGGATGCAACTCGTTCACTCCTTTATATCTAACTTCACTTTATAGATCACGTATTAAAACGACCTCATTTGTTGCTGGTAAGTAGGCATGGTTCGAGTCAAGTAAACCACAAAGAACGTATTGACCTTTTGAGATATCGAACACATAACGCGGCGTGAGCAAAAGGTACGGACGTAATGCATTGAACATGACATCTTGCTGATCATCCTCGAGCTCTGGTGCAGTAACGGATGCGAAAACGGTATGGAGTTCCTGATCGTCGGTCAAGCTAATCCAGTCAAGCGTCTTTTCATCAAGTAGAATCGTGACGCGTCTTTGCTGATCAACATAGGACGTCGGATTCGCGCGAGATAATTTGACAGCAAGGTAAGGATATTGCCGGTAGATGTGACGAATCGCCCATTGTCCGGATTCACTGGGGTAGACGTTTTGGACGATTTCTTGAATCGCAATTCGACAGGCGTTCACTGTCTTTTGCTGGATCGGACGAAAATCAGGATGTTCGGTCTGCATGACCACATCCTCTGCTGTCACGCTTGCTGCTGATTGGAAAGGATGGCGCTTGAGAATTGAAGTTGACGGATTTGCCCACGTTAAGATGTCATTTCGATCAAGTGATGACGTGAAATCCAGTTTACTAGGCACAAGGATAGATCCTTCTTGCGTCACGATCGTCTCGACGACGGTATGCGCGTATTGATGTCCTGGTTTTGTATACGAGAACCATTTTAGTTGTTGTTTAGTTAGCGATTTGATGTCCTCAAGCGTTAAGGCGAAAGGTTCCTGTTTCACATGATGATCAAGCGGATGAGGACCGTATAGTAACAACTCATCGAATTGACCGTTGTCCGTTAACGTCAGATGAATGAAACAACCGGGAGACAGCCGAATCCCTTCATGACAACTCACATAACTAAAAAAAGTTTCGTTTTCTTCTTCGAGCATGAAATGCGTACCATGGATCATGTCGGTCTCTGATTCGATCCAAGCGATACGAGTGGTTGGATCACGTAAATCGTTAGGCACGGAATGAATCGAGGTCGGACCGTGTAAGGATAACGTCGTCGTTCGTTTCGTAACAGGGTCAATCGTAATCTGCACGGTTCCTTCTGGAAGCATCGTTTCATCCTCTTCCTCGATAACAGATGCACCTCGCGGAATCCAAAACGTTTCAAAAGAGTAGACGGTTTGGTCGTTTATTTTGTGTCGAGCGTAAGATGACTCATAGAGAATGTAATCATTTAACTGATACTTCTCGAGAATGAATTTGACTAATTGGGTAGTTAAGATATGCACTACTTTCACTCCTTTAAATAACGATTAGCTGATTCATAATGATGATTGATCAAAAACAGGTGTACAATATCAGCTAATTGTTCAAGGAAAAGAGAAGACCATCGATGAGTACTTTCTCTTTTTCATACGTTTAGTGTAACCGTGAAGTATTGGAAAAAGAATGTGAATTGAAAATTATTACATAATTGTAAGAGTTCAAAATATAGTGAATGTATTATTATAGTAAAATAAATATAAGGACCATTGAAACGTAGGAGGAAACAAAAGTGTCAGATTTTAGTCTAGCAATGAATCTTTTATTTGGGAGTGTCCATCTCATTCTTATGGCGATGGCGATCCCATCGATCATCTATGCACTCTATCTATTACGAAAAATCGCTAACAAATGATTGCAGGAACTTTTTGGTAAGAACAAGAAGACAGTTTAAGTACCCTCGCATCATCAAAAGGAGGCGGTAGCATGTCATTTTGGACATGGTTTGCAATCTTATTTGTGTTAGCGAACAGTATCTTCGTAGCTCCTCAATCGAAACGTTCCAAGAAATAACAAAAGGCGCAATTCCGTAAACGGAAGTCGCGCCTTTTCGTTTGTTCAGTTTTGCGTATCGAGCCAAGCGATCGCGTCCGTCAAGTCGTCGGCAATATAGTCGACGTTTGCTTGTTCCACGCGATCAGCGTAATCACGAATGGAGCTCTCTCCGGCACCGGTTCGAACTAAGATTTTGATACACCCGGCGTGCGCAGCTGCCACCATATCACTCCATCGGTCCCCAATGACGACACACTGATCGAGTCGGAGATCGTGTTTTACTTGAGCTTGCCATAATAATTCAGGTGACGGTTTGCGACAAGTGCAACAATCTTCCGCTGCATGAGGACAAATGAGCGTATCATCAAAGCCGAAGCTCAGTAATTCTGTCCGAAAATCCTCTTCACGGGCAAATCCTTTTGAGATACCAGGTTGATTCGTGAACGCAATCAGTAAAATCCCTTGGTTACGTAAGCGTTCGATTAGCGAAGGAACGTATGGAAATAACGCAAACGTTCCAGGGTAGTGGACGGTGTCATCTCCACCAATCGTTCCGTCCCGGTCAAGAAATATTGCCTGAATAGAATTCAGGTGTACAACTCCTTTGATTACGAAGCATCTTTTAGTTCTTGATACGGTTGAACACGTGCTGCCAGTTGAGCTGGGATGAAGGCGGCGATGACACCGAACAAAATCGGTAAGGCGAGCGATACGCCAATCAATAACGGTTCATTCCACGGTACGAGGTCATACAAGACATAAATCGTCGAATAGGCAACGATCAATCCAATGATACCGGAAATCAGACCGACGAGGAAGCCTTCGAGGACAATCAACTGTCGGATCGCGCCGTTCGCCCAGCCGAGTGCTTTTAGGACGGCGAGCGACGCCCTGCGATCGGTGACGTTTTGCCACATGATCTCACCCGTCGTCAAAATGGCAATCGTGATGGCAACACCCATCGTCACGTAATGCATCGGACCGACTTGCAGGGCAACGAATTGACCGAGCCATGATGTATAGAGAACACCTTGTAAATGGAACGTCACGAATAAGAAGAACGTCAGCAGTGCCGTTGGGAGAGCGATTGAGAGGACGGATAGGCTATTGCGCTTCCATTTCCCGATCAGTTCCTTTAGTGCGAGTGTCACCGTCGAACGAAGTTTCAGTCCGACGCGAGCGGCTTTCGCGTATTCACCGGTCTTGATTGCTTCGTACGGTGAGATGCGACGGATCGTCCACGCCGACCAGATTGCGCCAGCGAGGTAGATGACGAGACTGAACAGTGCGATCCAGAGGAGACTCCAGCCGTTCATCGCTTCGCTCCGAACAAGTGAGAAGATGCCTTCGACGATCAAGGCGATTGTTGAAACGAATCCGGCGAGGATTGCCGCCTCGATCAAGACGATTTTATAGAGATCCTTCGTCCGCCAGCCGAGTGCCAGTAAAACAGCGAACTCTTTTCGGCGGGCGAGCATCGAAACATAGCTTGTCGCGAGGACATAGACGATGGCGACAGCGAGCATCGCGAAGATGACGCCTGAGAAACCGACGCTCGTCTCGCGGAAGATCGTCATCGCAGCGCCGATGTGGATCCACGGTTGTTCGATCCAACCGAGCGTCTTCCCGTCATCGACGACCTTCGTGACGACCGGTTGAGGGGAGGACCCTTTGGTGATCGTAGCGATATGACCAGTCTTTCGTTCGATTTCCGACTTGATGCGTTGTAAGGTTTTATCTGACTGTTCACCGACAGAAGAAGCCCCCTTTACTTTCAACCGGATCGATGAAATCGATTGGTCGCCCATCACCTTTTTGACACTATCGACCGTCGTGAGAACGTTTGGAGAGTTCGTCAACAGACCAATTGGATTCCCGGTCGTGTTGATCGGTTGGGCAGGATTGACCGGCTCGTTTTTTGAGTCAAGTACGATACTCGCAGCCGATGGTCGATAGGTCTCCATCGGTAATTCGTTCAATGGATCCTTGGATACATTGATCTTGTTCGGATCATACAAACCGACGACATTAAACGTCAGATAAGGATTCATTGATTTAAAAGCAGATCCATCCGATTTTTTCATTTTTATTTCATAAGAATCTACCGTCCGGAAGCCATGCTTCGGAAGATAAGAGGACGATAATATCGTGTTTTTGAATGTAGTAGGTGCTGTATGCACTTCATAAGCATTCTCCCACCGTGTAGGGAACGGACTCTTCACCGTTTGATAAGTCAAAGAGCCTGTCTGGGCGACGAGTTGAGCGTCAGTATTTGCTTCTGCTTGCGAAAGGGACTTAGTTTTTTGACCGAGGAAGGAATCAAAAAAAGCGCTCTCGACCTTAGAGGCATCGACTTTAATGTCTTGGATGATCTTCCGTTTTTCTTGATCGAGAGGTTGAGGGGCGTTCGATTTAGCTAGTCGTTGATAGAATGTGTCGCGTGCTTGTTTCGTTTTCAGATCGACGTTAACTTGTTCTAACATAAATTGACTATATCCCGTATTGAAGGATTTTGGGTTAATCAATACCGGAATATTGAATTGGTTGGAACTCTCCTTGCTGGCTGAGGGGACATCCTCCTGGTTGAAGTAACGAAACTTCTTTTTATTCAGGATGCTCTTATCCAAACCGACGAGTTGCGCTTCCGCCTCCGGATCGATTCCGACGATAAGACTATAGGTAAAGGGTTGTATGGATGAAAAACCTTTCGGATCTTGAAGATGGATCAATCGCGTATTCGGAGGAACGAGCGGCTCTTCCGTAGTTGAAAAGTAGGCACCATCCTGTGCAATGAGTTCTTTCGAAAATCCACCAGCACCATAATGTGAATTACTCAGTCGATAAATACCAGGCTCGTCCGGAAAGTGGATTTGATTTGGAATCGAGATGCCGATATTAGCGTATCCCATGACAGCAACAGGAGCTGCGATATCAATCTCGTTCATTTGTTTGATTTGTTGGTACTGCTTAAACGAAATCCCACCATTGATCCCATTGAGATAATTCGGTTCGAGTAAATTATTTGATTCCGTCGTCATCTGACTGCCTTTCGGTCGCACGACGATATCATACGCAGACGACCATTTCTTTTGTAACGTCTGTTCGACCGTCCCTTGACTGGAGTCTGTGAGATTGAACATTAAACTGAGCCCGGCACTGATGATCAGTGCACCGACAAGCGTCAGGATGAATTTCCCGCGCTGCCGGCGCCATTGATTGATGACGAAGCGTAACATATGTAGTCTCCTTTGTAGTTTAGTGGGAGAGCTTTGTCTTTAAATAACGCGCAAGATCTTGTTCGAAATGGTGAATTTCTTGTGCGTCGAGTGCCTCCACTTCCGCTTGCGTCGCGTAGCGGGTGACGAAATAAGGTGAGAGTGGCGTCACCAGATGAATGCGCTCTGTCCAGTCTGTTAACGATTCATGGCTTCGTCGCTTGAGGGCGCGTGGTAAGCGTTGATTAAAATCAAATAACATTAAGCGTAATGATTCTTCAGGTGGTGTGGAAGTTTGCGTTGCTTTAGACGTTCTATTCTTGAAAGGAAGACTAGATTGATTTTGTATAGTATCCGTAGCTTCGAGAGTATATTTTCCTATAGATCGCTTTCGTTTCTTGATTACGAAACAAATGACGCAACCTGTTACAAGAAGTGCTACGACAAAGAACACCGGAAAATTAGAACTCGCTTTTTCTTTTGCTGATTCCAAAAAGCCGGGCGACTTTGAAGGATTGGCTTTACCACGTGCTGTCCCATTCGTTTTTTCCGTTTTTCCTGTGCTACCACCTAAAATTTCACCGTCGGAATTTTCGTCGATCGTATTATCGAATGTACAACTATTTTTTTTGAAAATAAGTTTTGATAAGTCATCATGATTACAATCTCGCACAATCGTCGTCTCTTGTTCCGAGAAGTCCGCATTCCGAAATGCTTCATACGCAGACTGCGTCGATACGGACAACAATAGAAAAACGACAATAGAGCCAATGAAACTCGCAATCAGTTTGCTGCGAAACGTTTGCATCGCAGACACCTCCTCATAAACAGTACTTAGACACTTTGCACCGTGCGTTTTCGGCGGTCTTCGACGATCCGACCATCCTGCATGAAGAGAATTCGGTCAGCGCGTTCGGCGAGTTCTAAGTCGTGTGTGACAAATAAAACGCCACATTTGGCTTCACGATGCAGTTCTAGCAACAGTTCAAAAATCGCGTCACCGGTCATGGAATCAAGATTACCAGTCGGCTCATCTGCAAGAATCCATTGCGGATGATGCAGCAAGGCGCGGGCGATTGCGACCCGTTGTTGTTGCCCGCCGGATAGTTGAGCAGGTAAAGCATTTCGTTTGTCGTCGAGTCCGACCCGATCGAGCAGCTCGAGGATTCGCTCGTCTTGATTAAACGATGTCTTTTGTTTTAACAAGGCGACCTTTAAGTTCTCGGACACCGTCAGTGACGGTAGGAGATGAAACTGCTGGAAGATGAAGCCGATCTCTTGCGAGCGAAATTGTGATAACCGTTTGTTCTTCCAAGACGTAATGTCCTGTCTGTCATAGAGAATCTGACCGGACGACGGACGATCGAGCGAACTAAGGAGACTAAGGAACGTCGATTTTCCGGACCCGGACGGACCGACGAGTGCCGTTACTTCCGATTGCAAAAATTGTCCGTTTAGTTGATGCAAGACATCGGTCCGGACACCGCTTCGCTCGAACGAGTGCGAAACATCTTGAAAGGTAATATTCATGCGACCACTCCTTTTACATAATTTGGTTAAATATAGTGTATTATTTTTAGAAAATTTTGTCTATTGTGTTTTTATTTTCGAAATCCTTACTCATTTATGTT
Organism: Exiguobacterium sp. FSL W8-0210; assembly: GCF_038006045.1. NCBI lineage: Bacteria > Bacillati > Bacillota > Bacilli > Caryophanales > Exiguobacterium > Exiguobacterium sp. FSL W8-0210. Next base: position 1,614,244 of record NZ_JBBOUK010000001.1, on the reverse strand, counting down.
TTTCTTATAACTTCTCTCTAAGATTGGATTAAACACCGATCAAGGAAGGCATTTAAAACGAAATGAAGATGCAAGAAAAGGCTATGGATCAGTGGAAGAATCATGCTGATGCTCCTGTGAATCGATACCACCATCTTTTTAGGACGATGAGAGGCATAAGGAACGAAAAGAGTAGTGGAGTCGAAGACATTAAAAATATTCTTCTATTTCTCAGAAACGCTTGAAACAAAAAATCGGTAGACGGTCATTGAAAGGAAACGGTACCGCCTCGATAAACAACCTCGGACGTCACACCTAATATTGGAACAACAGTGGACGAAGAAATCACTTCGAATTGTCCTTGATTTACTAGACGTATCTGTTAATCGTCAAACGGATGATCGATTCACATGATGGTGAGGTAACGATTGAGAATCATCTGCATCAAGGAACTATCGTGACCGTTTTGTTGATGATGCACGAGATTCGAGCATGATGACATAAAAAAGGAGCGCGAACTCACACGAGATCTTCGTGAAGTGTGGAGCTCTTTTAATATGTTTCTAGTCTGATATGAATTGCTCGTAATTGTTTTTCCAAAGCCGTTCTCGCTAAAGGTTCACCCTTTCCTGGACCAGGCTTAAAGGCATAAGGGCTAAAGACTTTAGCACCTTCTTTGAGCCAGTTCGCGCGATACAAGTCGTGTGTCTCACTTCTCGATAAAAAAATACCGTCTTCGATTTCGACATCATCGTCTACTCCGAACTGAAAGCCGCAGCAAGAACAAAGTTCAAACGAAGCGTCACCATTTTCGTCATAAGCAACGTCGTCCATTTGCGCATATCCGCAGACGGAACATGTGTATTTCATGAAAGCACCTCATTGTTCAAGAATCTTTTGATACGTGTATCCTTTTAAGATATCTGCTTGATCCGTATAGGTCCAGTCAGCAATGGACTGATCTGGATGCGATTCAAAATAGTGATTGAGGATATCACGCCCCAATATGTAGTTACTCCAACGAGGAATCTCTTTTTGTTCGTTACCTACGACGAAGTCGAGTTGTGATACTTCATAGCTGTTGACCAGATGTACGACATGTTTCTTCGTTGCTTCATCCATTTCGACATTCCATGGAGGGGAGACGCCTTTGACGATTCGGTCGGCAAAGGCATCTGCCTTTCCTTCGACGATGACGGAATTAAGAGTCGTACTTAAACTAAAATCAGGTGTATCCTTGAGGACTAAGTGATGGTATTCGTGTGCCGTCGAATATGCCAGGATGTCTTGATCGTAGTTTGTATCCAGGTAGAGAATGAATGCATCTTTATAGGCTGCTCCTGTAACACCTTTCATCGACTGAAGATCGAAAGAGGATTCAGGATTAACCGGAGCGACGATAATGGTACTTTTCTTTTTGGGAAGGATCTTATGAGAAGCGATGTAATTTTTTTTAATGATTTTTGTAATGTCATCTTGTTGTTTCATCAAGTTCTCGATTTTGTCGAGTAGCTCTTGTTCGTACACGGTTGATTGCAACATCGGGAAACCTTTCAAGTCGGCTGTCGCGAACTGCTCCTTTTCCCCGATTTTGTCGATATAGCTTAAGACATATTTGGCATAATTCTTTTTATCTTCTTCAGGATCTTTGTTTTTTAAGGACGATTGTAGATATTGTTTGTATGGTTCATAAAGAAAAACAATGTTCAATTTACTTTCGGCATCGATTTTTACAGATTCGGATTGTACTTTTGTACTCTTTGACATCATTTTAATAGGAGGCTGTGTTGTCTTTTGCTCCTCTGTACAAGCAGACAAAAACAGAAGGGGAGCAGTTAAAAGTAATATCAATGATTTTTTCAAGATACGTTCATCCTCCTTTTTTATGATGTAACAACTGCTGTTCAATTAATCCTCTTTCGCCATATGATCAATGATGATTGGATCACTGTAGGATAAAATGTAAAAATCCTGTTCATGTGTCCTGATAGCGAATAAGTGCAAGTCTCCCCGTTCCGTATAAATTTCCTTCGTTTTCATATACTTCGCAGCGAACTCTCCCAAGATCGATTCTTTTGACTTCACGACCGGGTACGGATTTCGGAGGCTGTCGTCGATGATGCCATGCTCTTGCAACGTACCTAGGAAAACGGCGTACTTTTCGAAACGCATCAAAAAGTAATCGCGCGAAGGATCGTCAATCAAAAGCTTGAATGTTTCGTCAGCGCCATAAAAATAGAAATCAATCGCGTAATGGTCGTTCGCCTTTAACGACATCGTATCTAGTTCGAGATCATATTCTTCAGTCGTTAGTAAAAAATCGAGATCAATTATCTTCAAAAAAATCACTCCTTTGTGATGATCGATGTCGTCGAACATTATTTTATCGAAGATTTATCGATGAACCACTTCTCCCCATGTTCCGCGATGAAACGGTATTCCGCGCGGTAATGTGTGTCGTGACCTTCTTCTTTCATCTTGATGAAGGCAGCATCACCTTCCGCAGCTCTTTGATCAATTAATAGATAGAGGGCTTCGATGCGCAACAATAACATGGATAGCAGTTCGGAACGCGGTCCTTCATAGCCATACGCATCAAGGAACCGACTCACTCGCTTGGCGAAACGTGTGTCATCTTGGTCCGGTGAATAAGCAAGAACGGATCCGTCAGGTGCTTGTCGTCTGCTGCTAAGCGGAACGAACGTATAGAGCGTGTAGACGATATCCCAAGCACGTGGACCGGGTGCCGCGAGGTCAAAGTCAATCACGCCACTCAGTTTTTGATCCTGAAAAATCGTATTGTAGACGGCAAAATCGTTGTGACAGATGACTTCGTATGGAGTCGGGGTATTGAGCAACGGTGCCCAGTCCGGCGAGACGTAGAAGTCGACTGTCGCGTCATGATACTGGCGCATCAGACGTGCGACATCGTCCAATACGTCATCATGCCACATGTATGCTTTTAGGGGATAATCGGCCGTTTCGCCAGGGAGAAAGGTCAGGATCTCTCGATTTTGTTCGTCGATACCGATGAAACGGGGAACACCGGATAGGCGTTTCGCTTCTAAGTGGCGCAATAACCGTTGGACGTTGTTGCTGTTCTCTTTTTGTGAGCGATAGACATGCTCACCTTTTTGATAGACAGCGGAGACATTTCCGCCGGTCAATCGTTGTTCTTCAGACATGAGTGTTCCTTCTTTCTTTTGTAATCGGTTACATATCGGCTAGTCTTTTTGCATGCGTTGATGAAGAAGCGGGTGCTTTACGTGCGATTGTCATGTTCTTCAATCAGTCGATACCGCATCGAAGAGAGCATCAAGCGACGGATTCGTGACATGGTCGAGGAGTGTGTCAACGTCTTCCGTCGAACGAAGACGAACGATTTGGTCCGCTTCACCGGAAACTGGCGGCTCGATTCGTTGCCGCTGATAGATATCGTAGTACGACGAGTCGCCACGAATTTCTCGTCCATCGCGTTTGGAGTGAGTCAGTCGGTTTGAAAGGATGGCTTCGGGTAAATCGAACCAGACGAGGATCGAGCGGAACGTCGAACGGGAGAATGGATCTAATAATTGTTTCCGACCAATCCGCGAGGTGTTGGCATTACATAAGATGATTGCCTCGACGGAGGACGTGATTGCCTGTTCGATCAACCATCCCGTCAAGTCATGTTTGATCTGATTTGGTCCTTCTGTTGGAACAAGGTCTGGATAATGTTCGAGCAAAAAACGTGCTTGAAGATCTTGATCGATGACAAGGCTTGCTGGTAGACGTTGAGCAAGCTGTCGGGCGAACGTCGTTTTCCCGGCATGGGTCGGTCCAATCGTCAACAGGACGGTCCTCATGACGTCAGTTGTTCTTCCGGTAAGCGATCGGCGAGAATCTGCGTGAGCCAATCTTCTTTCGTTCCGAAGCAAGAGGTCGTCCGTCCGATATGATAAAACGTACTGGCCAATGGTCCGGTGAAGTAGGTCGCATCCGGCATGCATAAGTAAATCGGACGATTCGTCGCGAGCGCAATCCCGAGTTCGACGTGACTACTTTTTCCTGCCGGTAACACGAGCACGAAGGCGTCCGCTTGTTGCACGGCTTCGAATTCAGCAAGACCAATCTTTCGTAATGCTTCAGGATCCTCTGCCCGATTGTTCATCGTCCAGTCGTATGTTACATCGTGTCCACGCAAGCGGAGTTCATCGCGGAGCCAGCGGACGGTCAACGTGTGATCAAAGCGAGAAGCGATATAAAGGTTCATGTATGGATTCCTTTCTCAAGTAAAAGTTGTTCGATGGCCTGAACGAGCGCGTAGGCTCCGTCAGACGTATTCGATAAGACGGTGACGATCGTTTCCGATTGTGGATAATAGGCGGAATGAAAGCTGACACCCGGGTCGTAACCCATGATGTGCCACTTCTCATGCATGGCATCGAGTCGTTTCAGCCAGACGCCGTAACCATAAGACGCAACATCGTTGACTTTAACGTAGGGATGAAACAGTTGCGTGGTCATCGATTCGGACAGCAATTGATGCGTCAGAAGACTTCGCCAGAAACGTTCCATGTCTGATGCTGTGAGGAAGGCGCCGCCATCTGGTCCGCCAATGATCGGTAACGCATAGTGATTCGTTCGCCACATACCGTCTTCATTCTCGATATGGCCGGTGGCTGTATCTGCCGGTAGCGAGTCGAGTCGGAAGTAACCAGACTGTGTCATTTGCGCGCGAGCGAATAATTCGTTCGTCACGTAATCCGAGAAGGGTTGTTTCGTCAATTGTTCGATCACGAGGCCGAGCAGGATGTATCCCGCATTGTTGTAATGAAAACGTTCGCCCGCAGTGAACAGTCTTTTTTGGTCCTGAAACAACGTTAAAAAATCGATGGGACGACGCAAACGGTACATCGGGAAATCTTGAAAAACCTCCTCGAAATCGGTCATCGTCGCTTCGTCAAAATAATCACCGATGCCTGACGTATGGGTTAACAGATGATGTACGGTCACGCCGTCTAGATCGATTCCTATGTCCGGTAGAATCGGCGCGACGTGTTCGTCGAGTGCTACCTTTCCTGCCTCGACTAACCGTAAAATGGCGACCGCCGTGAAAAGTTTCGCACCAGAAGCAATTCCGAATCGTGTCGTTTCTGTATTCGATGCGCGGTAGCCCCGATGTGCGAATCCGTTAGCATGGCTAAAGATTTGTTCACCTTGCTGGTGGATGGAGACCGCCCCTTCGAGGTGCGTAAGCTCCGGTAAAGCAATGAGTTTCTTGTACACGTTCATCACCCTCTCTGCTTCCCATCCTATCGAATTCATTCATGCAAGAAAAGGGAATTATAAGAAAAATTTGAAAAAAATGAAACTTTTTAAACGTGTCGCGTATCTAATAGGGGAATGATTGTAAAAAAGGAGGATGCCGATGTGTTTCGAAAGTCAGGTGCAGCATTATCCGACGCTGCTTTTGAAGCAGCTTTATTCGCAGAAGAAGACTATGTGTACCGTATTTCCTTCATTTATCTGAAAGAGGAGGTGGCAGCGCTTGAGAACGTCCAAGAGGTCGCGTACCGGGCATGGCGTGGGCGAAAGAGTTTACGGGATGCTTCGTATTTTAAGACGTGGTTGACGCGCATCACGATGAATTGCGCTTTCCAGCAACAGCGAGCGTCGTTTCAGCCGCTCGCGATCGAACCCAGTCAAACGACGTCGTTTGAAGAGCGTCTCGTCGATCGCTTGTACTTGGACGATTTACTGGATGTCCTCGAGCCGACCGAGCGATCAATCGTCTACTTCCGGTATGAAGAAGATTTGTCATTGCAAGAGATTGCGCAAACCTTCAATGTGCCACTGAGTACGATCAAAAGCACGTTGTACCGCGCACTCGAGAAAGTACGACGACAGAAGGGGATGAGTCTATGAATCACGAGCCAAAAATCTTGATCGACGTACCGTCATCTGTCAGGCAACGGACAATCCAAGGTATCCGCAAAGCGAAACGGCGCCGGCGCTCGTTACAAGCTGCTTGTCTCGCTGCCGGTCTGACGATCATCGGCTTTAGTTCCTTGCATGAGACCGTTCCCGAGCAATCGTCGCAATCGATGGTCGTCGGCATGTATTATGATGAACAGTTATACACGGTAGCCAAAAAAATTACGGATACAGACTGGCAACAGCTGAAAGGGAAGCGACTCGGCGTCACGGATGATGTCTTGACCGATACGCAACTGGAACAGGACACATCTGATTTTGCGTCGAACCTTGATGCGTTTACCGTCTATCAAATCAAGGACGATCCGGTATCTGAGCACGTACTGGTCGTCGGTGAGGAAGAGGGTCGAAAACGGGTGATGATTCTGTCGCCCACACGATAAGGGGGGAGAGAAATATGACCATCCGGTCTTGGATAGAAGACGATCTACCGCAATTGGTCGGATTGATGACGCACCTTGGTTATCCGACAAGCGAGGACGTCTTACGCGAACGATTTTCGCGGATCACTCGTCATCCGGATTATGAATTGCTTGTGCTAGAAGACGACGATATGCTTCTCGGCTGCGTCGGTCTATTTCAGGCGCAAGCGTTCGAGCATGATACGACCTATGTCCGAATCGTCGCGTTCATCGTCAACGCGAAACATCGTCGGCGGGGAATCGGTCACCGCTTGATCCGAGCAGCGGAAGACTGGACACACGAAAGAGGAGCAACTACCGTTTTACTGAACAGTGGTAATCGACCAGAACGCGAAGCAGCCCATCACTTTTATCAAGCGATGGGCTACAGCGTGACGAGCACAAGTTATTCGAAATCACTCGCTTCATCGTGATTTACGGAAACCATGGAAAGCACGAAATCCTTGTTGTTCATAAAAGGAAGCAGATTGACGAGTTGCCAGGAGATCAATCCGCGTCGGATAGGTAAGTTGCAAGTGATCGAGTAACTGTTGTCCGTACCCACGCTTGCGTGCGTTTCGGCTGACGAGGAGCTCACAGACGAACGTCGTCACTGAACCGTCCGTTAAAGCGCGGACATAGGCAAGGATTTCTCCGTCAGACTCAAGGACGAAAGCGGCATTTGCATTCATCCACGCGTTGCGGGTCCGCTTTTGATCAGCGACGAGATCCTGCCATCCTTCTAATGCGTTCAATCGATGAATCTGCTCAAAATCGTCAGGTTGGAAACGGCGAATCTGTTCCGTCATGGCTGGTTCTCCTTTCGTATCAGGTCTTGGAGTGGGGCAGGTAACTGGCACCAGTCCGAAAATTGCGTGTCAGTCAATGGAACATCGCCTGTGCGCTTCCAAATCGCCTGCATGCCGAGGGCGCGTGCCGGTAAGATGTCGTGGTCGTAATTGTCGCCAACATAAAGGACGTCGTCCGGGCGAACACCTAAACGGTCCGTTAAGCGAAGGAAAAATGCCGGATCCGGTTTACGGACGCCTTCTTGTTCCGAGATCCCGATCTGCGTAAAGGAGGGAGACAGTCCGATTGCGTCACAGACGGCACGTTGGAACGTCGTCCGACCGTTCGATAGTAAGCCGATGGGTAGCTCAGGCGGTAATTGCGCAAAAAAGGTGTCGACCCCCGGAAAGCTCCGTGCGAAGATTGGATAACGCGTCACGTAGTCGTGTAGCAGTACTTCAACAGAAAGCGACAATTCGAAGCGACGAATCATTTCCGTATAGACGATGTCCTTCCAGACGCGTCCTTCTTGATCAAGCAATAAGAACGTCGTGATGTAGTCGTCGATCGGAACATGCGCAACTTCACGAAAACGTTGATGCTGATCCCGAAGGAAATAGGGAAGAGAACCGGACGGTCATGTAACGTCTCGTCTAAATCAAACAATAAAGCACGAATCAAGGTAAACACCATCTTTCAAAGTATAAAGGAGTGATTATAATGGAACGAATTATGCAACATCAGGGAAAACAAGTGACGTATTATGACGACGGTTCGACAGGTCGACCGTTGTTAGTGTTACCCTCGCTCGGTGGGACGTATCAGGACTGGGCGGACATTCTGACGAAACTGACACCGGACTACCGCGTCGTCAGCTTTCATCCACACGAATGGTCGGACGATTACATCGACGGGACGACCGGCATCTTACGGCAAATCAATCAGTTTCTTAACGCGACGAATATCACGACTCCGGTCACACTCGTCGGACATTCCTACGGCGGTCTCGTCGCACAAGCTTTCGCTTTACATTATCCGAAACGTGTCGCCGGTCTCGTCCTTGTCGAGGCGACGTCCGTTGACTTAGCAGAACTCGATCAGCTCGATACACCGACGCTCGACCGAGAAGGGGATGACGCGGTCTGGATCGACCGGTTCGCGGAACTATCAAAAGCAACTGATTTACGTGACCATTTCCCGGACGGGGATGACCGTACGGATTGGAACCCGGCGTATTACCGGGCGATGCATGCGATCATTTCAAAGTGGAAGAGTGATGCGAAGGCGCTTCAGCCACTCATGCGTGACCTTGGGTTCCCGATGACCGTTCTCGGTCGGGATAAAACGAACTCAATCCAGACGATGATAGCAGCCGGTTTTCCGGAAGATGAACTCGAACGAATGGAAATTAAATGGCAGGAATTAATACGGCGACAGGCGAATCTATCCTATCAGGCGAACGTGACGTTCGTTCCGGGTACATCACACCAGATGCATCGCGATCGTCCGGACGTCGTCGCAAGCGCGATTTTGACACTACATCAATTTAAGGAGTTTACCGTATGACACGTATGTATGTACTACATGGTTTAATGGGGACGGCAGCGACACACTTCGCGCCACAACTATCCGCTTTAGCGGATGATTTTACGTTCATTCCGATTGATCTGCCTGGTCACGGAATGACGACGGAGCCGGCAACGGACGATTACTTATCACAAGCAACACGTGCCATCCGCGAACGGATGGCACAGGAAGGTCCAGGATGGATTCTCGGGTTGTCGCTCGGCGCGACGCTTGCGATGCAACTGGCGCTCGACCCACCGGACGAACTCGAAGGTGTATGTATCACGGGTTTTTCACCATTCATTCCTAAAGCGATGGAACCGCTGATGCGCGAACAACGGGAGTTTTTCCTTAACCTCGAACAGCAGGCACCGGAGATTGCCGACCAATTCGAGCAGTTGCATGGTCCTGCCTGGAAAACGACGGCGCGGGCAGTTCTCGATTTGATGACGTTCCGTTTCCCGGCACTGACGGAAACGATGCTGCAGTCGATCACCTTGCCGGTCATCATCCTAAATGGAACGAATGAAACATACGAAGTCGACGCAACCGCGTTCGTTGCGGAACATGTGCCGAACATCATCGTCTTACCAGTCGAGGGAGCGGGGCATACGGCGAATCTCGATCAACCAGAACGCTTCAACGCCTTATTGCTTCAAGCGCATCAATCCATGCTGACGACTTAAGCGATCATTCATCTTTTCTTGATACATCCGTGCATCTGCCTCATGCAGGACGTCGTCGATCCGGCGTCCTGTTGTCGAATGAATGGCACCGATCGCGAGTCCAATCTCGTGCGTCGCGAACGTCGAGCGGACGTGTTCGACGAATGCCTCAAACGTGTCAATCGACGGACTATCGTCGATCAAGACGAATTCATCACCACCGATCCGGTAACCATGATCTGTTAAGCGGCGGATGCAAAGTCCTGTTTGTTCAAGCAAGGCGTCACCGACCGCGTGACCGAATCGGTCGTTAAGCTCCTTTAGTTCATTCAAGTCAAGCAGAATCAATCCATACGTCATCTTCTCTTGATCGAGATCGCGGACAGCCTCGTTGAAGGCATGGCGATTCCCAAGCCGTGTCAAGGCATCGATACGGTATTGATCGAGCAGTGCCTGTTGTGATTTCAACTGCTCGTCAACAATGTTACGGATCACCCCTTGGATGGCAACAATCTGTCCGTTTTCGCAAATTGGTGTCGCATATTCTTCGAACCAGACGTACGTCCCGTCATTTGTCCGCCAGCGTTGCCGGAACGGTTGATCGTAGTCACAGTCGCCCGAAATCTTCGACATCAAGACTTCGATGTCTTCCGGATGAATCCTTGCAAAACACTGATCCGGATCCATATAGCTGGCTGTTGCCACTCCCTTGCCGATATGGTCATCGAGGGACGGACTGATATATCGGAATCGATATTCCGGATGGACTTCAAACACATAGAAGATATCTTTACATAACGCAATTGTATCCGGTTGTTGCTGGTGGAATAACCGGAAACTGAGCAACATTAAAAGACTACCCATAATCAATCCCAATACAAATATGACGTCCACCTCCTGTACTCAATGTCCATCATATCACGATTGGGTATTATTCCCTATTATTGTAAAAAAACCGCTTCGTTTGGACTACGAATCGGTTTTTTGGCTTATTCCAATTCAAGTAAAACACGAAATCCGCGGCTCGCATAATAGGAGTCCACTCCGTTGTGATAGATGAATGTCGTCTCATAACGACGATCTCCAAACAAAGCGCCACCTTTTTGACGAATCACGTCTGGTGTTGCGAGCCAACTGGAGGTCTTTTCGTCAAACGAAAACTGTGTCTGAAGTTTTTGATATTGTTCTGGTGTCAACAGGTCGAGTTCGAGTGCTTCAATCATTGACTCGACGCTAGCTCCGGGCGCATTTTTCTTTCGACCGAGTCGAGCGACTTCGTCAAAACAAACGCTTCGTCGACCAGCTGGACTCTCTTTGACCGTATCGATGATGACGAATCGTCCATCAAGGTTTACGATATTCGGTTCTCCTCCTGTTTGTTCCATCCAAGCGAGTGCTGCTCGTTTTGAAGGTGTCAGGCGTGACTCGACCTCCATAAACGAAAGACCATCGTGGTAATCAAGTGTAGCTTCAAAGCGATCACGAAACACCGTTAATTGTTCATCCATCGATAAAACCTCACTTTCATATTCTCTTTTTTCATTATTCTATGAATTCGCTCTCATTGCAATCGTACATAGACTGAATAAGTCAATCTGAAGATAATTGACAAATGAAATCGAACTACCTACACTAATTGTACATATTAGGTTTCTGTCACGATCGCGTGTACAGGAATAACATTCAGGAGAGGAGCCAACCGTATGCGCTGGATCAGTTATGCGGCTGTTGTGACGATTCTTTCGTTCTTAGCGTTCACGGCGTATTCATTCCTGACAACGATTGACTTTGAGATCGTCTATCAGTTCGGGACGTTTGCGATGACGTTATCCTATTTTATCTTTGGGTTACCGATGTTATGGATCGTCCGGCATTATCCATTGCCCCTTCGGCTGCTTATCTACGTGACGACGAGTAGCGTCGTCCTGTTTTTGTTCATTGGTCTATATGAAGTGTGGCATGAAGCATCGCTGTCTCCACTACCACCAATCGGAAGCATGATTCAGTTCACGACTCTTGCATGTATATTGTTCGTCTTACCGTATGAGATCGTCTATCGTAAAAATTTCGTTTCTATTCAACCGAGAGTTTCCTGACAGTATTCTTGTTCCATAAGAGTACTGTTTTTTATTTCCTTTTATTTAGAAGGAATTACCAATCTATTCTTGAATAGTACGTTATCAAGAATAATGGAGGGGTACATATGGAAGGAACATTTCAATGCAAACAGATGGGAAAATCATTTTCAGGAGACGGTGTCGAGACACAAGCGTTACAAGACATCGACGTGACACTTGAGGCGGGCGACTTCATTTCGATCATCGGACCTTCGGGATCTGGAAAATCAACGTTACTCAGTCTAATCGGCACGCTCGATCGACCGACGAGCGGGGAGTTGCATTATGACGGGAAACCAATCAACAAATTGAACAGTAAAGAATTATCCGACTTTCGCTTCGAAAACATCGGCTTCATCTTCCAGCAGTTTCATTTGATTCCGACGCTGACGGCGCTTGAAAATGTCATGGCGCCACTGTTCGGTCGGAAAGTACCGTATGATAAAAAAGAACGCGCCGAGCAGTTACTCGCGCAAGTCGGTCTCGCCGATAAAGCAGGCAGTTTGCCGTCGCAACTTTCCGGTGGACAACAACAACGGGTCGCCGTTGCCCGAGCACTCGTTCATGAACCGAAATGGTTGCTTGCCGATGAGCCAACAGGGAACCTCGATACGGATACGGGAGAAATCATCTTCAATCTTTTACGGTCATTAAACGAAGAGAAAGGCTGCGGCGTCTTATTTGTCACCCACGACCCGGCACTTGCGGAACGAGCGAATCGAACGATCGAGATGCGAGACGGCGTTATTATCGAAGATCGTCTCGTCCGTGTCTGAGCCTCGTTTTTGAACTCCGTTCCTCCACCCTTTACACTGAAAGAGTAGAGGAGGAATGCGTGATGCGACTAGGAATACTGGATCAAGTACCATTGCATGAGGATGATACGGTCGAAGCGACGATGGAAGCGACGGAACGACTCGTCTTAGAAGCCGAGCGACTCGGTTACGAACGGTACTGGTTCGCAGAACACCATAATACGAACGGTTTGCTCAGTGCATCACCGGAGTTGTTCATTGCCCGAATGGGTGCGCAGACTTCAAAAATCAAACTTGGTTCAGGTGGAGTGTTGTTACCGCAATATCATCCGCTGAAAGTCGCCGAGAGCTTTGCGACGCTCGATGCCTTTTATCCAGGGCGGATCGAACTCGGGATCGGTAATTCGCCGGGCGGGAGCGAACGGACACGACTTGCTTTGACGGATGGAGAAGAAAACCGGGCAGCTGAGTTTAGTCGACTCGTTCAGGAAACGGCTGGATTCTTGACAGACAGTCTATCGAATCGACACCCGTACCGGATCGTCAAGACGACACCACGTGACCGGAAACCGTCGCCGATCTCGATCTTGGGTCTGTCGCCACGTAGCGCGCGGATTGCAGCCGAACAAGATCGTGGTCTCGTGTTTGGTCACTTCATCAATCCGGATCGTTGGGAAGAGACGCTCTCGACATATCGCGAGGCAGGCGGGAAGAACGTCATCGTCTGCGTTTTCGTCATCTGTGCCCCGACGCAAGAAGAAGCAGAACGTCTCGCTCGAACTCAAGATGCCTGGATTCAAGGCGTTCGACTCGGCAATTCAATCGTTCCGTCGTTTGCCTCGACTGAAGCAAAAATCTGGAATGACGTTCAAGCGGAACGGATCCGTAAAGATCGACGGCGAGCGATTGTCGGTACACCGGACATTGTTGCGCAGGAGCTTGAAGCATTAGCAACGCGTTATCAAACAGATCAGTTTTTACTCATCAACAATGCCTTTGATCAAGAAAAGCGATTGCAGTCGTACCAGCTCATCGCGGAGCGACTTCTTTAAACAGAACAGGACCCCTCAATAGCTGTTTTGCTAATGAGGGGTCCTGTCTACACATCTACATTCAATTAACGTTGCGCTGTCGGACGAATTAAGATTTCGTTGACCGCGACATCTTCTGGTTCGTTGACAGCATATGCGATAGCACGCGCAATCGCGCTCGCATCAATGGCTTTCAAGTCACCAATTCCTTGTTTGATCTCTTCATCCGAGATATGGTCCTTCAATTCCGTATCGACCGCTCCCGGTGAGATGATTGTTGCACGGATGTGATTGTCGACCGATTCTTCCTTACGAAGACCTTCCGTGATGGCGCGCACCGCGAATTTCGTACCGCTGTAGACGGCGCTCGACGGCATGACTTCATGACCGGCGACAGAAGAGATGTTGATGACATGTCCGCTTTTTTGTTCGCGCATATACGGCAGACTGCTCCGATTCCATGGAGGACGCCTTTAATGTTGACATCGACCATCGTGTTCCATTCGTCCTGCTGATTCTTATGGAGGTGCGATAGTGGCATTAATCCAGCGTTGTTGACGATGGCATCAACAGAACCAAACTTACCACTCAGCTTATCTTTTACTACTGCCCATTTCACTTCACTTGAATATACGTTTTTGCCCATGCAAAAATACCTCCGATGTTAGTACTTTTTAAAAGTGTACCACTCCGAAGGTGTTTTATATTGTCTTAAAATTTTTGGTTAGCCCATAGGAGGTTTGTCTATGAAACGTTTTTTATTTATTGGATTGATTGTGATTGCGATTGCAGTCGGATGGTTTTTTTCACGTGATCCATTTCGACATCAACCACCAGAACCTACCGTGACAATCGAAAACCGTGAAGTAAAGGTATATAGAGGTACCTATAGTTGGTCAGGCATGTTTCGCGGGGAAACAGCTGATGCAAAGGCCGAAGCCGTCGATTTAGTAAAAGGTGATTCGAGTACGCGAGCAAATCCTGAAGATCGATTGACGATTCGTTTTGAAGACGGACCAGCTCCGAAGTCCGTCGCGATTGTCTTATGGTCGGTCAAAGATCATAAAAAGATGAAAACATATAAGAAGATTGAGCGGATTACCGTTCCTTCGACTCCCGGAAAGTATGTCTATCAGATTAAAGCCGATTGGAAAGAAGGTAATGGCGATTTTGCCTTTCCAATTGATGTGAAGTGAATAACGGGACAAAAACATATTGACAGGATATATGTTTAATGGTGAATGATTCGAATGCTGACCTCTTTTTAAGTGGAAAGAGGTCTTTTGCGTGAAATATAGTAAATAAGGCACTAGTTTTGATTAATTTAGTCTGAATAATCGGAATATATGAACATTTGAACGAAAGTGTATTTGAATGTTTCGGGTTCTAATGAACGGGAATAAACACACCATACACATAATATTTCATGTGTTGAATCACCTGGGTGAAAGAAGTCAATAATCGTAAAGGAGAGGTGCAGATGAATGGGTTCAATCGATTCTTACTCGTCATCATAGGCATACTCGGACTAATCAGTGTCGGGCTGCTTGTGCTCGGTGTGTATGATGTTCCACGGCTTAGTTCGCTAATCGAGCAGTGGCAGGATCAGCAATGGTATAGCTATACCGTTCTATCCATTGGAGGATTTTTAGCATTCGTATTCGTCATTCTATTATTCACAGGATTATTTAGCCGCTCGAAAGGTCAACGACTGTTGATTCAAACGGGTGACGGAACGATTACGATTTCGAAGGAGACGATCGAACGGACGGCTTTAGAGTCGATTCGTGGAATCGGTGGTGTACGGACACCGCGTGTCCATGCCGATATCCATTCGAAAAAAGAAACGGTCGCTTTAAAAGTCGACTGCTCGGTCTTTGGACAAGATGGGTTACCGACGATTGCGAAGGAAATTCAAGAACGAGCTAAACAAGCTGTCGAATCCTTACTTGAGTTGCCAGTAACGAGTACGAAAGTCACGATCAGTGACACGAAAACGAAAACATCGGAACGTGTCGTCTAAAGGAGGAGAGGGAACATGAAGACAAGAGAAGCACTCTATCCGTATCGGTTCCGACTGATCGGGGGACTTGCCGGTCTAATCCTCGCCATCTTATTCCTGACGATTGGCTTTGGTCCGACAATCCTTATCGTTGCCTTCGCAGCAATTGGATTTTTAATTGGAAAATGGCGCGATGGTGCACTCGACATTGAAGGGTGGATTCAGTTCTTTCAACGGGACTGATTCATATATAACTTACTAAACATTTAAAAGGAGAGATTTCAAATGGCAAACGAAGTAAACCCAACAACTGAAAACGAAGTGGTACGCGAGAATAAATTGACATTCGAAGATCAAGTCATCAAAAAAATTGCTGGGATCGCGTCGAACGAAGTGACAGGCATCTTGTCAATGAGTGGTGGATTCATGAGTGGACTGACGGATCGTCTCCGGAGCACGGAAGACATCACAAAAGGAATTGGTGCCGAAGTGGGAGAACGTCAAGTTGCACTCGATTTGAAAGTCATCGTCGAATACGGCAAAAATATTCCGTCAATTTTCCAAGAGACAGTCGCTAAAATCAAAAAATCAATCAGTGACATGACAGGCCTTGAAGTCGTTGAAGTCAATATGCATGTCGAGGACGTCATGACACGTGCCGAGTTCGAAGCTAAAAATAAATCGAACAACGAACAAGAAGAAAAAAGCCGCGAACTGCAATAAGCAAGTCGAAAGACCCGACAAACTCGTCGGGTCTTTTTTCATGTATTCATCAAATAACGTAATTGTCAAAAGTAGCGGTTAGATGGGGTACGATAGATATAAGAATGATCATTTATTTAAGGAGGCATCACATCTTTGAATCAAAACGATTCGTATTATATGTGTCCCGTATGTGGATGGAATAAACTCGAAAATCCGCCATATTATGAACACTTTGCGGGGAGTAACGAAATTTGTCCATGTTGTGGTTTCGAGTTCGGTGTGGATGATTTCGACTGCGCGGAAATAGACATGGAACAGTTGTCAGATGAAGAAATCGTTAGACAAGCACATGCAATCTATCTACAAAACTAGATTGATAGTCACTTTAGATTATTTGATCCAAGTATATTCCAAGCATCGTTGAAAATCGGACAGCGACTACGTGCTGAAGTCGCGATGAACCAATTACAACGAACTAGCTATAGGACCTGACGAAACTCGTCGGGTCTTTTTTTCATGGAATCGACATGACGTTTGATACATTTGATGATAAGAACGGGAATAGATTAGTATCACGATAGACGAAAGGATGATTCACGATGCGACTAACAGGAAAAACGATCATCGTCACCGGAGCCGGCTCAGGAATGGGTGAAGCCATGGCAAAATTGTTTGCACAAGAAGGCGCACGAATCGTCGCAGCATTCGGTTGGAAACCGTTGAACGGGTCGTCTCTGACATCAAGGAAGCGGGCGGAGAAGCGATGGCTGTTGCGAGTGATATCGCACAACAAAAGGCAGCAGGACAACTCATCAAACAAGCAATCGACGCTTTCGGTAAACTGGACGTTCTCGTCAATAATGCCGGGATCATGGACGGGATGGAGGGCGTGGCAGACATCTCAGATGAACGTTGGGATCATGTCCTTACAGTCAATACGACAGGAACGATGCGTCTGATGCGCGAAGCGGTCAAACATTTCAAGGAAGTAAAAGGTGGTGTCATTCTGAATAACATCTCGATTGGCGGTCTAAACGGTGCCCGAGCAGGAGCAGCCTATACGGCTTCCAAACATGCCGTCATCGGTCTGACGAAGAATACCGCCTTCTTTTATGCCGGAGATGGTATTCGCTGTAACGGAATCGCACCTGAAGCTGTCGAGACGAACATCGGACAATCGATGTCGAATCTGAATGAATTCGGGATGGGGCGCGCGATGCTTGGCATGGGTCTCAATCCACGAGCCGGTCAGCCGAATGAAATCGCAAATTTGGCATTGTTTCTCGTGTCCGACGAGGCGAGTTTCATCAACGGGGCAATCGTCGTCGCAGATGGGGGATGGAGTGCGTATTAAAATGAATACTTTATTTACTAGATTTTAATTTAAAATAGCAGGAACTTGTCGATATAAGGGGTAATATGACAATAGGTAAATCATGACCTCAGTTTGAATCCAGGGAGGAATCGGCATGTCGATGCATGAGCAAGTAACACAGGTCACCGACACACAAGTCATCCGGGCAATCGAACAAAATCTAGCCATCATTCGTTTTGATGATCGACGCAAAGTCGCATACGTAAATGAGTTGTTTGCCCGGACGATGGGGTACGAAGTGGAAGAGTTAATCGGTAAATACCATCGTGATCTCTGTTTTCCGGCTTTCGTTAATAGTCCAGATTACGAGTTGTTTTGGCGAAAATTGATGCAAGGCATCACGTATCAGGATAAGATTGAACGCCGGGCTGCTGACGGACAACAGAAGTGGCTCGAAGCGACATATATGCCGATTTACTCGGATGACGGACGTCGGGTCGTCGGGGTCTCGAAAATTGCATCGGACATCACGATTCGCCAGCAGGACGTTTTACGAATGGCGGCCGAACTCAACGAGACATCAGCCTTCTTGACGGTCAAATCGGAAAGTGGTCGACAAGACGGTTTGAACGTTCTTGCGACTGTCCAACAAATCGAGTCGGAATCCGTCGAGAACTTATCGAGTCTTGTCGCCTTGCGTAAAGATGCAAACTCGATCACTGACATCGTCAAGACGATCCGTGAAATTGCGGCGCAGACGAATCTACTCGCCTTGAATGCGGCCATTGAGGCAGCACGTGCTGGAGAACATGGACGCGGATTCGATGTCGTCGCGACCGAAGTCCGAAACCTGTCGAATAAAGTCTCGCATTCGATCGGAGAAATCAAGGAGAATATCGAAGGGATCGTTGAGCGGATCAAGGAGGTCT
Source organism: Exiguobacterium sp. FSL W8-0210 (assembly GCF_038006045.1). Lineage (NCBI taxonomy): Bacteria > Bacillati > Bacillota > Bacilli > Caryophanales > Exiguobacterium > Exiguobacterium sp. FSL W8-0210. The sequence continues at coordinate 1,596,014 of NZ_JBBOUK010000001.1, read as the reverse complement.
CGCACAGTATCGAACGAATTTCAAGCAAGGTAAAGGACAGTACCGGTCAGCTTGAACATACGGTGAGTGAGTTCGATCAGTTGGCTGATTCTGCGAAACAACTGGAGCACCAGGCAAAACAATTCGTCGATGTCTTATGAACGAGTGACACTATTTAAATAGACTTAAGAAGTCAGACCCTAGGTCCGGCTTCTTTTTATGCATTTACAAAAAAATATGGCAAACAATTAGCAATGCAATGCTGTTATAGAGGTAGAAAAAGAATACGAAAAGATCGCAAATAAAGAAAATATCACACTATTTATTTCACTTACCAAATTTATTCTTATAATTTTAAATCCGACATAAAGTTTAATCTATACAATTGGTTCATGCTACTAAAACCATAGTCTTTAGAAAAAGAGTTTGATATCCTTAGGGCTTACATACCTTGTATGTTCGAAAATTACTTTGAAGGGATGTGAACCAATGATTTTTGAACCAACTACTACATCATTTGTCTTACATATGAAGGTCCAACTAGTATGGTGAGTACTCAACCGAACCACAAAACGTTTTGGTTACTTGCCTATCCGCTCATTCTCTCAAGTATTGCGACACCGTTGCTTGGTGTGACCGATACCGTCGTCATCGGTCAATCGGGTGATCCGCGCGCGATCGGTGGCATTGCTGTTGGTGCCGTATTCTTCAATACAATCTACTGGTTGTTCGGCTTTTTAAAAGTCAGTACGACAGGATTCAGTGCTCAGGCAAGCGGCGCGAATGACGTGCACGCCTTACGGACGTCCCTCTACCGACCGTTGTTTCTAGCAGCTTGTATCGGTCTGCTTATCCTGTTGTTCCGACAGCCGCTCGAGCAAATCGGACTGTACTTACTTGCACCACCCGTTGACTTGCTTGATGCGGTCAAAACGTATATCTCATACCGGATGATCGGCGCACCATTCGTCTTGATGGGGTATGCGTTACTCGGCTGGTTGATTGGTACCGGTCAGGTCAAGCACGCCTTGTTCGTCCAATTGTTCAGTACAGGAGTCAATGTCGTTCTCGATATCGGATTCGTCTACGGATTGGATGCCGGTGTTGCTGGAATTGCGGTTGCGACCGTCATCGCGGAGATCAGCATCGTCGTCTGTGCTCTGTACCTAATCCGTGGTCATTTGGCGATGACGCGTGATGAATGGCGTGCCTTGACGGCATGGCAGGCGTACCATCAATTCTTTCAAGTCAATCGTGACTTGTTCATTCGCACGATTTTCCTTCTACTCGTCACCGGCTGGTTCACACGTGCTGGTGGACAATTCGGACCGGATGTCCTCGCGGCCAACGCGATTCTACTACAAATCCAGTATTTGATTTCGTACTGGTTCGGTGGACTCGGTCATGCGTCAACCGTTCTCGTCGGTCGGGCGAGAGGGAATCAAGATCAGGCAGGATACCGGACGAGTGTCCGTTTGGCACGGACGTTCGGATTCTACTCGGTCGTCTTCTGGTCACTAGTGCTCCTCTTCCTTGAGACACCGCTCCTTCAATTGTTCACTTCAGAAGAGGCGATCTTAAACGCAGCGCGCGATTATTACTTCTGGATCATCATCCTACCGCTTCTCGCCGGTTGGGCGATGATTTATGAAGGCATCTTTGCCGGGCGGGTTGAAGCAACACCCGTCCGGAATTCGATGATTCAAGCAGGAATTGGTTTTGCGGTCGTCCTCCTGTTGACACCGACTTTTGAAAATCAGGGTGTCTGGGCAGCTTTTTTGACGTTCTTTTTAATCCGCTCCTTATCGTTGATCCTCGTAGAAGCGAAACAATGAATAACCCGAAGTTCCCTCATGTAGATGAAGGAACTTCGGGTTATTTGTCGTCGATCGCTAAAGGACGGACGAATAGGGCATTCAAGTGATGGACAAGGACGTGACGCAATCGTTCTTTCGGGAGACGTTCTGGTCGAAACAGCGCATGAAAGGCTAATCCATCAACGAGTGCTGCGAGACGTTCGCTCTCAAGTTCGATGTCTATATCTGCTCGGAACGTACCGTCCGGAATCCGTGTCAGTAATACCAGACACATGTGGTAAATGTCGTCTGGATTCTCTGTTGATTGAGACGCATATGCAGACATCATGAATTGGAACCAGACCTGCATCTCAAGCTGATGCTCAGGTGCATACGGCAAGACTTCTAGTAAGACGTTGCATAACGTCTCTTCTGGTGTTCCTCCTCTCTCGAAAATGGTTATAATGCGTTCTTGGACCCTTTCTTGAACGAGTTGCATCGAGAAACGGAGCAATTCTTCTTGGGTCGTGAAGTAATACCGTAAGGCACCAAGGGACAGACCTGCTTCCTTGGCGATCGTCCGGACGCTAGCTTGTTCGATACCGACATTAGAAATCGTGCGCCACGTCGCTTCTGCGATGAGGTGTTTTCGTTCTTCGTGATTGACTTGTTTTGGCATACATTAAGTATATCAGCTTTTTTAGCACGAATGTATTAAAAAGACTAGTCAAGTGACGAATGTGATGTTATCTTTATAATACAGTCGTATTAAAAAAGGAGAGGATCACGATGCAACTCGTCGCTTGGGCAATCGTTTGTTGTGAAATTCTATTTTGGGTATTCATCGTCGCAGGACTGATCGTGCGTTATGGATTCAGACGAGAGAAGCTCGGTTTTCGATTGATGGCGATGTCACCCGTGATTGATATCGTCTTACTGGTCTTAACAGTGTTTGACTTAAGTCGCGGTAGCACAGCTACGCTTGCACACGGACTTGCTGCGATTTACATCGGCGTATCGCTCGCATTTGGGAAGCAGATGATTGCTTGGGCGGATGGGGTGTATCGCCGGGTGATCCTCAGGGAACAAGTAGCAAAAGAACGCATATCGCGTGCGCGACGGGAACGCAACGGATTCTATCGGCACATCCTGGCATTCTTGATTGGTGGTGCCTTACTCGGAGCAATGATTCTCTGGCTCGGAAATACCGAACAAACCGAAAGCCTCTTGCGGACGTTACAACTGTGGGGACTCGTTCTTGTGATCGATGGCGTCATCTCGATGAGTTATACCGTTTTTCCAGCTCGCTCTAAATAAAAACGAACCTTGGCTGTCAGCGGTCGACAGTGAAGGTTCGTTCCCGAATCGTATTCGTATGTACTTCTTTCCGGGCGTCGATTGAATCCCGAATGTGGATGATGTAGCGACGTCCTTTTTTATATCCAGTACGCGGTGGTTTGATTCGGATTTCTTTGCCGTCTAGGACTTCAATCTCCGTTTGCATCCGCTCACCATTTGAATCCGTCACGGTAACCGTACGGTTTGAGACTTGTTCCTTGCGTAGTCCTTTCGCGTATTCGATATCGAAAGTATGATACGAGGAGATGGAGCGGGCACGTGATTTGAAGTGTGGCTCGTCCGTTCGTTCGTCGAGAGTGCAGTAGCAACCCGTGAACAAGAGGCTCGCCGAGAGGAGTATCGAAAATAGATGTTTCACGAAAACGCTCCTTTATGTATTTGGTAATTTTAGTATAAGACAAATTTTAGGTTACGACAATCCTTCTTGAGACCGAGTCGTTGACATCTATTAAAATTGAACAGGTCCATGCTATAATCGACCGAGAGAAAGGAAGCGATACACCATGCCAGTACAACCAGACCAACGTGAAATCATCGTCTCGATTCGGACGAGTTATGATTTTAAAGCGGATACCGGTCGCGCGATCCGCGTCATCGAGTTTCACGGACGCCGGACGACACTGTTCGATACGTTCGAAGCGTCGTCACCAAAACGAATGATTTTGATCGAGATGATCCGCGCCGTCCAATCTTTCAAGGAACCCTTCCACATCATCTTCAACGTCGAGTGTAACTTTGGCTTCAAGTATTTGACGGATCAGCGGAAATGGGAAAACCGGGACGTCGGGAATACGTTCCTCGACTTGATTGAACAAGGCGGTCATACGTATGAATTACGGGATTGTTCGTTCTATGAAGGCGGTAAAGCCCTCCAAAAATGGCTCGGCAACACATTAAAGCAAAATAGCTGACAAAAAAGGCTGATTCCACAATGGAGTCAGCCTTTATCCGTTGCATCGATCGTCTCGCTTTCGAGATATCGATACAATGTACTTTTACTAATACCGGTCTGTTCGCGGATATCAGCGAGTGAATAGTTTTTACTTTGATACATCGCAATCGCGCGGCGGACATTTTCATCGGGTTTGCGCGGTCGACCGGTCTGTTTTCCTTGCTCTTTTGCTTTTGAGAGTCCGGCACGTGTCGACATGCTGATGACGTCACTTTGCAGCTGGACCAGGTGGCGTGCCGTTTCAAGAAACGACAAGGAGGCACGCTCGCTCGTCCGAATCTGTTCGCGGAGTGACCACAGCGTCGCACCGCGTGTCTCCATGTGCTCGAGCATCTCGATCAAGTGCCGCGTCGAGTCTGCTAAGATGTAGAGATGCGTGACGATGACTTCGTCTCCCGTCTGAAGTGTCTCGAGCATCTGTTCTAATTCCGTCCGTCGTTTGGCCGAATCATGCGTCTCGATGACACGTGTCGTCACATCAATCTTGTCGGCTTCCGCTTGTTGCGTAGAACAGTCTGGATCATTCGGATAGGGTCTCATGTAGAAATATTGCATGAATGGAGCTCCTCTCTGTCGATCACGATCGACGTCAGTTCTTCATCAGTATACCGTATTCTCACCTCCGTGCCGCAGAAAACCGAAAACATGCCTTTCTTCTCATGTTCGTATCGACTAATTTGTGGTAAATTGAGTGGAAGTAAGTTTCTCGGACTCATCCCGATACCATTCATTCTTTTTAAATGAGGTGCTCATCATGAACAAAGAAGATCATCAACTCGCCCGTCAGCTCTTGACGACCTATTTCATCGGCACACAGTTAGCGACGGTCCATGTCGCAGGCTACGTCACGCTCGAATTCATCAATTTGTTCGATACGACTGCGCCTGAACTACGACTTCGGATCGAGACGGATCGTCTGTTTTATGGCGATGTCGAGACGACACAGGACTGGGTCGTCCGCCATGCGACGAAGGAAGAGATGTTACACTTGATCGTCTCGCTTCACGCGGAACGGATCACGGGTGTCCGGATCGGCAAGACGGCACCACACCTATTCTTGACCTTCAGTAACGGACAAACGCTCGTCCTGAACGGGTCGGATACATATTACGAATCGTGGGCGATCGATATCGGTCTCGCGCCACACCAAGCCGACGCGACGATCGTTGCCGTACCGGGTGACGAACTAGCCGTCTTCTCCGGGATTGGCGAACAAGTTGAAGACTAAGTGGACACGCATGGAGTGGTGTGATTGGATCATGCCGCTCGTCGCGTCACGTTATCCGGATCATTGTGCCGTCTTACTTGCCGGTAGTCATACGCGCGGACAAGCGACCGTACAATCAGATGTCGATTTGATCATCTTTGAAGCAAGGCGAAGGCAGGCATACCGGGAATCGTTCATCCATGACGGTGTCCCGATCGAAGCATTCGTCCGTTCCTTTGAGACGATCGCGCATTTTTTCGAGAGTGACCGGGAACGTGGTCGCCCGTCCTTGCAACGCATGATTGCTGACAGTTGGACAATCGAGGATCATCCGCGACTTGCATCTATCCGTCAGGAAGCGGCTCAACAATTGGCGGACGGACCGATTGCGTGGACGACTTCGGAACAAGAGCGCGCACGTTATTTTTTAAGTGATTTGCTCGACGATTTCGAGAGTGTGACGAACCGCGCGGAAGGTCTAGCGATTGTGTCACGTTTATATGAACAGAGTATCGAGTTCGTTCTTCGCGCCAATCGTTGCTACATCGGACAAGGGAAGTGGGCGATCCGTGCTCTTGCGGAGTTTGACGAAGATTATGCTAGTCGACACACAATGGCATTCGAGTTGTACTATCAATCGGATGACCGACGAGAGGTCGTCGCGTTAGTCGATGATTATCTCGCACCATTCGGCGGGCGTTATTTTGACGGCTTTACGCTCGGGAAACGATAACAAGCAAAAGGAGGCACGCTTTCGGATCAATCGACCGAAAACGTGCCTCCTTATCGTTCGCTTCTGTTTAACGCCAATGGGACGGACGGAGTAAGCGACGCGGTAACTGCGTCGCTGCATTGCCGATTGCCGCATTGATTTGTGCCTGTGTCAAAAAGAGCGCATCCGTCAGATCCGCATCTTTGACGTTACAGTCTCGCAAATCCGCCCCGAGAAAGTTGACTCCGCGCAGGTTACTGCGCGACAAGTTCGTCGAAAGCAACCACTGGTTCTGAACACTGGCACCTGAGAAATTACGTCCTGATAACTTTTTTCCGACCCAGTCGCGTGGTGTCTGGTCGCGTCTTCCGCTATACTGAGCTTGAACACGCGACGCAATCATTTCAAGGAGTGGTCGGACGGTTTGACGAATAGGTATCAAGTCAAGTCGTTCAAATTGATCGGCTGGTAATGCCGCGTACCGGGTTAGTGCGGCAAGTGTCTCATCGAGTTGATCGTGGATGTCACGCGTGACATCGCGTTTCCCGTCGGTTATGTACCACATCATCTCAAACAAGTGAACCATCTTCGGGAAGGCAGCATAGATCGCTTGGCGTCGCTTGAGTGCATCATCGCCTTGAAACGTCTGCTGTGACAGATGCTGTCCGGCACCGAAACAATCATAGACGGTACAGCCTTTGTAGCCGCTGTCGCGTAACCGGTCATGGATACGACAGCTGTAATCGGCCTCAAGATTACGACACGGTGTCGCTTCTGGTTTATCGTGACCAAAATCACTGGATTTCGAAAAAGCGAGTGCTGTACAACATAAACCAAAACACTTCGTACAATCAATCTGGAACGTAGGTTCCATCGTAGTCACCTCCACTACTACTATAACAAGAAAGGAGTTTGGACATGCTGCAATTTCAACTCAAGGAAAATGAGGACGGACAGGACTGGCTCAGACAACAAGTACGCCAATACAACGTCGAGCGATCACCGTTTCATGCGACGAAACGCTCCGAGGGAACACAAGCCGTCACATTACTTGCGACACGTGACGATCAACCAATCGGTGGCATCTCAGGGGAAATGTACTGGGGCTGGTTACATATTGAATGGTTCTTCGTCGTCGAAGAGGAACGGGGAAGCGGGCTCGGTACTCAGTTACTCCGTCAACTGGAGGAATGGGCACGAGCAGCGGGTGTTCAGCGAATCCGCGTCGAGACGTTCTCATTTCAAGCGCTTCCGTTTTATGAGCGACAGGGATTCGTCGAAGTCGGACGAATCGATGACTATCCACCAGGGATGAGCAATCACCTGCTCGTCAAACAGGTCGACCGATGAAACGGCGTCTCCTCCTCATCTTATTGTTCGGTCTCGTGCTCGGAACGCTGACGGGGATACAGCCACGTCAAGAGACCACTTCCTTTACGGCGAAGCAAGCCGCCCGGTTATATACACAGATGACGAACACACCGGTCGAAGCGCGCGACGTCTATTTCGTCGAACGACTGTCTGGGCATTATGCCGTCGCGTATCTTGAAGCGAACCACGACCGCTTGTTTCTGCTCATCCACCAAACCGACGAATCCGAGCGGATTGATCGAATCATTCGCTCGAAACAGACGATGGAGACGGATTGGTTCGAAGGTCGCTTGTTGACGACGGACGAAGGGCGATACCTTGTCGCCTACGGCATGAATGGTTCGAAGCAAATGAAATCGATCCGGTTCGAGCCGTATAAGACGACGGCTGATGGGGAGGCACCACTACGTCCAATGCAGCGCTCATTGTCTGTAGCAGATCAGGAACGTTTCCATACCGTTCAACCGTTACCGGATGCGTTCCCGCATTCGCTCTACTTCGAGATGATCGCGACGAGCGTAGACGGAAAAGAGACAATCCAACGCTTGACGTTACCAAGCGATAACGCATTCGTGTTTTCTACGACCCGTGACTTCTAGTATACTGAAGACGAAAAAAGGGGGAAAAGAACATGTGGATCGTCATGAACCAGTTACACGTTGTCAAAGGTGCAGCAGATCAAGTCGCAGCGCGTTTTAAGACGACGAAAGGAATCGAACGGATGGAAGGGTTCCACCGGATGCAAGTCCTCGTCGATATCAGTCAGGAAGAAGAAGACATCGTCACGATCATGACGACGTGGTCGAATCAAGCAGCATTCCATGCGTGGCAAGAGAGTCAAGCGTACAAAGGCGTGCACCATAAGCGGGATAACGGAACGTCCGAAGTCAAACCGCTCGTGACGTCGAATACGGTCACGGAATATGCGATCGTCGCCGACCACAGCGCCGCAACAGAATAAAGACAACACCCCTGAGAGGCATCTTCTCAGGGGTGTTGTCTGTAATAATATATTAGATTGTTTTTCCGTAATCTGGGTATATTCTAACAAAATAGACGAAATGAGGTGGTATCGCATGGTCTATCGTAAACCTGTCGTCTCTAGTCTTTCCATCCTCTGTGGTATGATCCTGCTCTTTGGTTTCTTGACGAGCGGTGGATTCATTTATCTCTACTTCTTCGTCTTACTGTTCGCTTGCGTCTCCTTCTTACGTGAACCGTTGACACGTAAAGAGTGGTTACGAGAGGGGATTGCTTTTATCTTCTGGTGTTCCTTGATTTATTTGCTCCAGCATCTCGTCTTCATGGCGTGAGTCATTTTTCGTATTGCTCGAACAAAGGAAGGATGATGTCACGACCTGTTGCTGATAAGTGAATCGACACGTCACGTTTCGGATCCTTCAAGTAAATGTCGGTCTTTTTGACACGCTTGTCGAGATAAACTTCGTATTGCTGTCCTTTCGTCCCTTCTCGGAACGTCAGGTATTTCCACTTCGCCCGTTTTCCCCGCACATCAGACTGTTCACTCGTCTTGATGGCTTTTTGTAATTTTCCGGATTCATCACTCGTCATCATGATCATTTTGTCCCAATCGAAGCCTTTTTCCGAAGTAAAATCATCTTCTTCAAAACGGATATGCTGGAACTGCTCTTGATGGAATAGCGTCACTTCCAAGTTATCCGCTACGACGTCGTCTGCTGTCTGTTCCGGCTCTTGAAGTTCAGGCGGTCGTTCCATCGTATGTCGAATCGATAATTCATAGCGGAATTCGCGTCCGTTTTTCTCCGTTGCGATGAGCGTTCCGTAATGTTCCGGTGTCCCGTCACCCGGGATGAACCGGACCTTGCCCGGTTGTTTCATCGAATGAATCGGGCGTTCCACATGACGTCCACCGTATAACTCGGGTAAGCGCACCATCACGTCATAAGTCGAACCGAATTGTTGATTGTAGACGAGATAGAGTTTGACGTCACGTGTAAATGGCGTGAGTGAATGCGTGTACGTAAAGATCGTCGTCCGTGTATCTTTTTTCGTGACATCCGTCGCGTCGATGACAAGGTAACCTGAACCTGGGAGCTCTAATGTTCGAGCGGAGTGATCGGCAACCTTCTCATTACGAATGAACCGATCGTCTTTTTTTAATACAGTAGGCTTCATGTTAAAGTTCTGTCGTTGTGTAGTCAGAGCTGTTTTCTTGAAGACATCGTCTTTCTTTGCTAGCGGATAATATCCACTTTTTAATGGCGTTTCGCAATATAAGTAGGTCTTCTTTCCGGATTGAACGTAACGAACGGTTTGACCTGCATAGTCATCGAATGGATTCGCCATCATGACGGAATAGATGCCGCCGACAGAGTAATCTTCGGGTGCATCGCTCGCTTTCGACGCGCACGTTTTTTGGATGACGATTCGTTCCTTCGCTGACAAGGTTCTTGGACCTTGATCACTAAATTGTCCTCCATCATATAGTTGTGATAAGTAATCCCATTTAAAATTCGGCGCATCACTTTGACAACCGCTTAATGCTAGCGTTGCACCGAGTGTTAGTCCGATCCAGTAACGTCGATTCATTGATTGAGCACCTCACTAAGTGCTTCACTGGTCGTACCTGACAGCTTGGCACCGTTCTTTGATCCTGGTTTGACGACATAGATTTCAAGCTTTTTAGCGCGTTTGCGTTCGAATAGCTCGAACATTTGGCTTTTCCCTTCGCGCATCAACGTTAATTTTTTCTGCTTTAGTTTTGTGCCTTGTGGCTCCATGACGTCGGTCTCTTTTAATTCCTGAGCGATTTTTTTCGCTAGTTTATCCGGTATTGCTGAGACGAACTTATAATCGCTATCGATGAGCTGTTTCGGTGATTGATGGATGAAACCGACATAATCGCTTGTGGATGCTTGAAGGAATCCATAATCGTAATTCACTGGTTTTGTGTAGGTTTTATTAAAACGCAAATATATCGATGTTTCTTGGACGACTTTTCCGTCCTCTTGTTTCCGAACGGTTGCGAACGGGACAGTCTGACCTGTCGCAATCGTATCCGGCAGTTGCTTTCGCTCAATCTGATAGGCTTGTCCATTCATATATTCTTGAATCGTCGAAGGGAATCCGACACGGTCACCACTGAACATCAGCTCGATCGACGATTGTTGGACACCACCATCCGGACTAGCGCGAAAAGCTAAATTCAATTCGGAACCGGATAGTGACTCGGTCGTCTCAAAGAGTGTTTGTTCTTTATCTTTGCCTTTCTCTTTCATGTAGACGACGAGTTGTCCTTCCGGTGGCAAAGATAGTTGATAGGACGGGAAAAGGTACCGTCCGAGCTCTTTTACTTCTTTACGATCTTCGTTTTCCTGTTTTTGTTGATCTGTCACTTCTTTTGGAACGGGTCCAAAGCGAACGACTGTCGATTTAGCTTTAACCGGTTGTTTTGACCAATCGACGAATGGATAATCACTTCGCTTGATCTGATGGACCGCATAATCCGCATGGCGAATCGGCTGACAAGCCAGATAGTCCTTTTTTTCGTCTGACAGGAAACGGACGTGTTGGAACTCACGACCTTGGATACTCGGAGGCAGGAAGTATAAGTCAAACCCTTCGTGTTGCACGTATCGGTCAGGTAAGCGCGTCAAGTCCGGTTTTTGCTGACAAATCTTCAACAAAGCAGCGGTTTGTTTTTTCGGGAGATCCGGTATCTCTTGCCCATCAAAGGTAGTCGAAATACCGCCCCAGTAATTAACATCGTATGTAAGGTCTAAGTATTGTTCTTTACCGCATCCGGCAAGTAAGACTACGCCTGCGAGAATACCGGTATGTATATAGCGTCTCATGGAAAACCTCCTTTATCCTAGTGACTATATTTTACCATAATTTCTAGAATAGACAGAATTTTCTATAATACTTTAGCATCAAGATGTTTGACATCTCTTGACTCGGGAATAATAGATGCATGCACGGCAATCTATTACTATGGGGGTTTTATGATGGGTACATTCATTCAAGCAGTTGATGGCACGAAAATTTATGTCGAGGATGTCGGGTCGGGTCAACCGGTCGTCTTTTTACACGGCTGGCCGGCAAACAATAACATGTTCGAGTATCAAAAGAACCTGCTCGTCGAAGAAGGGTACCGTTACGTCGGAATCGATTATCGTGGTTATGGCAAATCAGATGCACCGGCAACGGGATACGACTATAAGACGATGGCGTCCGATGTCAATGAAGTCATCGAACAGCTCAAATTAACGAATGTCACGTTGCTCGGCTTCTCGATGGGAGGAGGGATCGCCTTATCCTATCTCTTGCACTATGGGGATTCAAAAGTCAGTAAGCTCGTTCTCGCAGGAGCTGCGGCACCAGTCTTTACGCAACGAGACGGTTACCCATATGGGATGACGAAAGAAGAAGTCGATGCGTTGATTGCTGATACGAAACAGGATCGTCCGTCGATGCTCAAAGGATTCGGTGAAATCTTCTTTGCGAAGGAACATCCAGAACCGCTACAACAATGGTTCCATGGTCTTAGCATCGCCGCTTCGTCCCACGGAACGATTCAGTCAGCAATCGCCTTGCGTGACGAAGACTTACGTGGAAAACTCGAAAACATTAAAGTCGATACGTTAATCATCCACGGTAAAAAAGACCGAGTCTGTCCGTTCGAGTTTGCGGAAGAGATGCAAAAAGAAATCCCACATGCACGACTCGAAGTCTTCGAAGAGAGTGGACACGGGATGTTGCTTGACGAACAAGAGAAGTTCAACGAGACATTACTGACGTACGTTAAAGGAAATGAAACCGTCTAATCCAACAAGCCATGGACACGCGTCCATGGCTTGTTTTTGTGTACAGAAAAAGTGTGCGCCGGCGCACACTTTTATGAGCGATACTTCCGCATGAACCGTTGATCAATCCAGCGCTTCAGGTACCAACCGAACGGGTGCGTCGAATAATGACGACCATACAGGGAAACCGCATGACGCGGTCCCATCGATAAAATCGTCAAATAGTTCGTTTGCGGACGATAGGTTTGCAGTGCTTCTTCCTCTAGGTATCGTAAAAGGTTCGTAAGCAAAATTGGCGCTTGCCGGACAGCCGTGACACCATTCTTCGGAATGTCGGGGTAGGCGACGAGGGTCGCAGCGTCACCCGCAGCAAACAAACTTGGATGATCGAGCGCTTGTAACTGTTCATTGACGAGTAAAAATCCGTTTTCCGTGAAGAGATTGCTGTCTGCAAACAATGCCGGAGCTTTGGCACCCGTCAAGCGGACGATTGCATCTGACTCGATTGGTGGATGATGCATAAAGCGGAATGGTAGTTCGTCATCTATAGGACGTTCCCGGATCCAGTACACTTCGAGTTCTTTTAACCGTCTCGTAATGGCTTCCGCTGCCGGATGACGAGAAAGGATATCTGGATCCGTGATCAATGTGATCGGTACACCCGCCGCTTTCAAGGACGCCGCCACCTCGACGGCAGCTGCTCCGCTCCCAATCACGACCGGACGCTTTGCTTGTTGCAGTCGCTTTAATGTATCCGGTAACCGGTAGTTCGGTTTAATCGATAATCGCGTCGTATCTTCCGACCAGTCGAACGAGCCGATATTCGTTGAGACGACGTCATAAGTATAGTGTCTGCCGGATGCACCGAAGACGACTTTTTCAACGGGGTCGATTTTGATGACGGTCTCCTCGATGAATGGTTTATCATAGGCGCGACATAAGACGGCGACGTCGATACGGATCTCATCCATGTCGTATGTTCCGTCAGCAAGCCCAGAGTACATGCCCGAGTAATATTGGTACGTCGAGGCGTTCAGGACCAGCCACTCGACGTCTTCTGTTGGTCCGTGTGTAATGCAATGCAGGTGAGCGTGACCTGCACCAATCAAGAGGATACGTTTCATGTCGTTCTCCTTCAATCTGTCTTGCTAGAGTGTACCCGGATACGGGTGACGGTAATCATAGCCAAAAGACAAGACTGATGAATAGGAGGATGACCACGAGATAAATAATATCCTGACGCTGAACGACCGGTACCTCGTAATACGTTCGCTCTGCTGAAAAGTGACGGGCTTCGAGAGCAATCGCCATCCGTTCTGCCCGCTGGATCGATCGTGAGAAGAGCGGCAAGCCAATTGAAAGAAATCCATCACCAGGAAAGCGACTGTGCACATTGCGAATCATCCGGACTTGCCGCAAAACGCGGACTTCTTCGACCAGTTGCGGCAGAAAGCGAATCCCGGCAAGGAATCCGTAAGCAAAGCGGGGCGATAACTTCGCCTGATGGATCAAGCTCATTACGAAACGGGTCGCGTCGGTCGTCGTGACGAAAGCGAGGCTCAAGCAGACGAACGTGGCCATCCGCAAGGCAAGTAACCAGCCGTGCGCGACGCTTTCCGACGTGACATGAAACCAACCAAACGACCAAAGAATATTCGTTCCTTTGCCGAAAGCCGCCATCATCCAGAACGTCAATAAGAATAATAGACTATACGGCGCAAGTCGCTTCAAGAAATCAAAAGGACCCCATCCGGAGAGGAGTAGCAGTGCGATAGCAAAACTCAGGAATACTAACGTTTTGACCCAGTCATTCGTTGCAATCAAGGCAAACATGATCAAAAACAATCCGCTTCCCTTAATGACGGGATTGAGTTTAGCGAACGGGGACACGTTCGTTTGCATCACGTTTCACCTCCTGGAATTGGTACGAAAGTGGACGTTGTAGCTGACAGCGCTCGAGTAATGGAACGTCAGCGAATAACTCGCTTGGGCGACCGTCAAAAGCAATCCGTCCTTGCTCCATGACGAGGACACGATCCGCATACCGGGCGACGAGCTCCATATCATGCGTCGCCATGACGAGTGTCGTACCGTTCTGTTGTTCCATCTGTAACTGTTCCATTAAGCGTCGTGTCGTCAATCCATCTTGTCCGAAGGTCGGTTCATCGAGCAACAATAAGTCTTTCGTTTGTCCGAGCATCGTTGCGACGCTGAGCCGTCGTTGTTGCCCCGTACTAAGAGCAAGGGGTGACTGCTGTTTGACAGATGTCAGTTCCAGCCGTTCGAGCAACGCCGCGCGCTTAACGTTCGTCGCTGCCCGGTGGCTCCAGTCGATTTCCGCTTCGACCGTCAGCTTAAGAAACTGCAGATCCGGTTGTTGAAAGACATAGCCAACGTGCTCATAAAAGCGACGCCGGGAGTAACGATGAACCGGTCGCCCCTGGAGCTGATACGTTCCACGATTGGGAAGCAACCGCCCGAGTGTCGCAAGCAGTGTACTTTTCCCGGATCCATTTGCCCCAAGCAGCATCACCCATTCTCCTGTCTGCAGGGAAAATGTCGCATCGGTCAGCGGATATGGTGCTTTCGTCGATAATGCAGCGACGTGTAACAAAGAGCGACCAGCTGTAGCGACGGGGGAAGGCACATGAAGTCGCGCCGCTTGCGGTCCATCTATGGGTAACGTCTCTAACGTATACGGATACAAAGAGGGAACGGCAATACCTTTCGTTTGAAGCTCTTTGTAATCCTGCGGGAACAGATCCCGTGGATCTGCTGTCGCAGTAATCGATCCGTCCTCAAGTAAGACGACCTGGTCGACGTACGGCAAACAGACATCGAGTTGGTGTTCGATCAAGACGATCGTTAAATCGTGTTCTTTTTGAATTCGAAAAATCAACGCCATCAGCTCATGTTGTCCGATTGGATCAATCTGAGCCGTTGGTTCATCGAGTAATAAGATCGTCGGCTCAAGTGCTAGGACCGCTGCGAGCGCGAGACGCTGTTTCATTCCACCGGATAGACTCGCGATCGGTGTCGAGAAGGGGAGGGGGAGACCGACGAGTGCGAGTAAGCGTTCAATTCGTTCATCCATCTCCACGCGCGGAATCGAGCGATTTTCTAAACTAAAAGCGATTTCGCGTCCGATCGTCTCCATGCAGAACTGTTCTTCTGGATTTTGAAACAAGATTCCGACCGAACCGGACCGGGTAACGGTACCAGTCTGTTCGACTTCAATCGTTTCCGGTGTCAGTCCGGCAAGGGCATGAAGTAATGTCGTCTTGCCACTCCCACTTCGTCCGAGCAGAAGGGTCGTCCCTTGCTCAATCGTCAGCGATACATGATTGAGCACCGATTTCATCTGACCGGGATAGCGGATGCTGAGGTCGTCGACAGTAATCATGCGACTTCTCGTTTCGCACGTCCTGCCGCAAACCCGTTCAAGACACCAGTCGCAACAAGGCGACGGACGAGAATGGCTGCAAGCAAGCCACCGAGTAATGCGCCGCTGATCAATTGTAAGCCAGTTGTCGCAAGCAACGTCGTCGTTGTGTAGTAACCGAATCCGTTCGCGATTAGACTATAAACGATGCTACCAATCGCGGCTCCGACACCCGATAACATCAAGGTCCATGTGTCATAACGACGGTAACGCGTCATCGCGAAGACGATTTCCGCACCAAGTCCTTGGCAGACTCCGATCAGAAGAGCGGATAAACCAAAATGACTACCTGTGAACAGTTCGACGGCTGCCGCGACGACTTCCGCAATTAAAGCGGCACCTGGCTTTTGAATGATTGCTGCGACGAGCGGGCTCGCGATGATCCAGATCCCAAACATCCAGTTGGCACCGACAGGACCGAAGATCGCTGAGATTGGTAACCAGAGTGTTGACCAACCAAGATAGATGACCCCGCAAGCGACGGCGAGCATCATCATGACCATGATTTCTTTCATTTTCCATTGTTGCATTAGGTACGTCCTCCTTAGAATGGGGGAGACGCCAAAAAAGACCGCCCTCCGTAAAAAAGAGAGCGGTCCTCAGAAAAACTGCGCGCAGCAGGAGTCATTGGATGTGATCGCTCCACTTTCCTACGCTAGTATGAACTAGATCAGGTTCGAAGGGTCCGAAGTGAATCGTCTCAGCCAAATGGGCTCCCCTA
Source organism: Exiguobacterium sp. FSL W8-0210 (assembly GCF_038006045.1). Taxonomy (NCBI): domain Bacteria; kingdom Bacillati; phylum Bacillota; class Bacilli; order Caryophanales; genus Exiguobacterium; species Exiguobacterium sp. FSL W8-0210. The sequence goes on along the minus strand of NZ_JBBOUK010000001.1, from coordinate 1,579,688 downwards.
GTGGATATGGTAATAGGTGATACGCTGTTCACTTTAGGCAATCTTCTGTCTATTGTCAAGACACAAAAAAACGATACGCCACGAAGGGCGTATCGTCAAACGACTTATTTGTTGTCTTCGTTCTCTTCTTTTGCTTCTTCTGAAGACTCTTCCGTAGCTTCCGCTTCGTTGTCTTCACCAGCTTCCGCTTGTGCCTCAGCTTCTGCTTCTTCGATTTCCTCAAGCTCTTGTTCAAGCGTTGATTCGACGACAGCTGCGACTTGAATGTCGCCTTCTGTGACGATACGGAAATCTTTTTGTTCTGGAAGATCAGCAACAGAAATCGAATCGCCGATTTCGAGGTTCGTGACGTCGACTTCGACGTTCTCTGGTAATTTATCTGGTGTAGCTGCGACTGTTACTTTAAAGAGTGTCTGTGACAGGAATCCACCGACTTTAGCGCCAGCTGCTTCGCCGACGAGTACGACGTCTGCTTCGACTTCTGTCTCTTCATCCATTTTAACGGCGATGAATTCAACGTGATCGACAGTTGATGTGAAGACATCCATATCACGACGGTTGATCAAGACGTTAATATTTTTACCGTCGAGTTTCAGTGAAATCAAGACGTTCTCACCGTTTTCTCGAACGATTTTAAGCAATTCTTTTTCTTCAAACGCGATTGGTGTACTTTCCACTTTGTAACCATACACGACACCAAGAGCTTTTCCTTCATGACGTAATTGTTTACGGAGTGAGCGTGGACGTACCTCGCGTTTTTCGGCTGTTAATTTAACTGACATGTTCATTTCCCCCTTGAATTTGGTATAGCCCTCAAAAGGTAATGAATGTAGGAGCAGGACAAGTCCTGAACAATATGAAACATGCTAAGACAATCGGTTTCAGACTCTCATGAATCTGACGCTTTCGTGACTTTGCATTTCTCTCCCAGGTCATTACGCTGATATTGAGAAACATGTGTGAGTAAGTCACCGGTTTGATGCGGTGCTAATGAGTTTATACCCCTATGTTTTAAATCCATAAACCTCTTTTTTATCTTTTCGAAGTCGAAAGACCTCCAAACCGCTTGAAATCAAGGGTTGAGAGGTCTTTCATTTTTTTCATTCTTTATGGTGATTCGTTCATTTTCACGAACTAAAACACGAACGAGACGTTCAATTTGTCGCATCGTCGTCTGTCCCATCGTCGAAATTTGAAGCCACTGATTGTAAACAAGATAGTCGCTTTCGTACTGGACGTGATACCCCTGAATACGCAGAGCGTCGCCTAAATCAGTTGCGGACGGATGAACGATCGTCAGTATTCCCGGCGCTTGTGCTTCTTGTTGTGCGAGGAGTTGTAATCCAGTTGCGCGGACGGCTTGTTCGAGATAGGTCATCTTGATTGCTGCTTGATTAAGATCGAGGGCATCAAGCGCTGCCTGACAGGCAAGCAACAGGTTCGACGAGCCGGAAAAGGCAACCCCTTCTGCGTAGAGTCCTAAATCCAGATAACGGGGAATACAGAGAGAAGGTAGGACGCGATCTGCGTGACCAATGAACGCAAGACCCGGTAAACCACCAATCGCTTTCCCGGAAACAGTCGTGACGAAAGTGCAGCCATCGTATGAGAAATGTCCGGTTCCAACAGCGCTGATCGCATCGACGACGAGTGCGGTTCGTTCATCTAACAGCACTTTTACTGCATCAAGATCATAGAGAACACCCGTTGACGTCTCACAATGCGTCAACCAGATCCAGTTGTATGCCGTTTGCCTCAATTGATGAGCGAGTTGCTTCAAGTCGATCGGGTGACCGGGGGGAAGCGTATGGACATCAAAGGACTTGCCGGCACGTGCCGCGTGATCAATCAAGCGTTGACCGAACTCGCCGCCGTTCAGGATCAATCCATGTCCAGTGAGTTGTTGCGCGACAATATCATTGACGAGCGTACCGCTGCCGACGGCCATCGAGACATGTGGCAAATCCAGCAACTGACACATTCGGCCACGTAAATCTTGATCGAGCTGCCGCATCGAGGCCGTACGGTGTGGACGCGGTGCTTGTTGCGCCGCTTGACGGACCGTCGGCGCAACCTCGACCGGACCGGCTAGAAAATGCAGGGGACGTAAGACATCCGCGATGACGGATCGTTCATATGTTGCGCGCGACAACAACATCGGTACAAACTGAGCATCGCCACTGCCAAGCGTTGGTGCAATCGGTGTGAAGCCGAACCGCGCGTATAGTTTTGCTTCTCGCGTCGTACCACTGATATAGACATGATCAATCGTCTCCCGCTCGAGGTAGACCATTAAAAAGCGCATCAATTGCATGAACGTACGACTATTGCGGTATTCGGGACGAACGCTAAGTAAGCGGATTTCTGCTGGATCCGTCAGTGTCTCGTCTAGCGTCACGCCCTTTTCCTCAAGCGAAAAGGGACGATGCTTTCGAATGGCGATCATCGCGACGAGTCGATCGTCTTCCTTGCCGATCAGATAAGTATTTTGATCATGAAACCGGTCAATCCGTTTGCGTTCGGTGTTCGGTTGATGTTGTGGAATCTCTTCTGTGAAGGTGAGGTAGTTCAATTCATGGATTGCTTCCGCGTCGTCCGCAGTTGCAATGGAAAAGTCGATCATGGAGACGTCCTCCTTATGTAATGGCTGGCTTGTGGAGTGCATCATGAGCCCACAGGACAAGTAGACTTACGGCAACGGTACACAAGATATTGACTGACCCTGCGTCTAAGAAGACGGGTAGTAACGGAAGTAAAACGACCGGAATAAGCCCCGCTTTGACACTATCTTTCGTTACGAGATAAGACAAACCGAGCATGCCTAATCCGGCAAGATATGCCCATGGCGTGATAGCGAAGACGATTCCGGAAAATACAGCGTACCCTTTACCGCCGCGTCGTGGGTGAAACAACGGAAACAAGTGACCGATGAGCACGGCGAGGGCGACCGGATAAAACGTGTCAGTGATCTGCAACGCAAAGACTGTCTTCGCGGCATCAAACAGATAAACGAATAAAAAAGCCGGAAGCCCACCGGCACGATGGGCATTGCGGGCACCGATGTTTCCGGAACCGACCTGTGCCAAATCGGTACGACTAATGTACTTAAAGAGCGTACCACCTAAAATACTACCGATGAGATAACCAAGCAGGAGATCCAGGATCACCGTTGTTCCTCCTTTGTCGTTACGAGATGAACGAGTTCCTTGACGGTCAAAGCGTCACTGTCTGGAGCCGTCAGGACGGCATCGACCATTTTGGCTTTTCGATCTTGTAATTCCGTCATCTTCTCTTCGATCGTTCCGCGTGTCAGCAATTTGATGACGGTCACGTCAGACTGTTGTCCAAGCCGATGGGCGCGATCGGCTGCCTGTTGTTCGACGGCCGGATTCCACCAGCTGTCAAAGAGGATGACGGTATCAGCGGAGGCGAGGTTGAGTCCCGTTCCGCCAGCTTTAAGCGAAATCAAGAAGAGATCGACTTCACCGTCATTGAACCGGTCGCATAACGCGACCCGGTCTTCGAGCGGTGTCTCACCCGTCAATAGGAAGTGGGGGAGGTGACGTTGCGCGAGATCCGAACGAATGCGCTCGAGCATTTGCGTATACTGTGAGAAGATCAAGATCCGTTTTCCGGCTGCTCGTTTTTCTGCAATCAGTGAGAGCAGACGCGTTCGTTTCGTTGCTTCCCCTGTGTACCCCTCGACGAATAATCCCGGATCGTTGCAAATTTGCCGCAACCGCGTTAAGCCCGCCAGTAACTTCAAACGATCTTCACGTTTCGTTTCGTCTAAATGCTGCAACGTCTCGAGTTGCAATTTGGCGAGATACGACGCATATAACCGTTTTTGATTCGGTCCGAGCTCGACATAATGATGCTCGATCTGCTTCTTTGGTAAGTCCTGTAAGACATCTTTTTTCTCACGCCGTAATAAAAATGGTTGAATGAATTGTTGCATGTCATCAAACGACCATTTCTCAAACGTCGCTAAATCCGGCAGTAATTCCGGAAACAAGACATGGAAAATCGACCAGATATCGCGCGGTCGATTCTCAAGTGGAGTTCCCGTCAAGGCGAACCGGCGTTTTGCTTGCAGATGTCGCAGTTGACTGACCGTTTGTGACTGCGGATTCTTCAAGTGCTGTGCTTCATCAAAGAAAACGACGTCATATACAGGGTGGCGACGGACGTCGGTCCGAAGAGTCGTATAGGAGACGATCGTCACTGTGTTTTCAGCCAAGTACTCCAGTTCGGAAAGTCGGCTAGTTTGAGAACCCGTCACGACATGAACCGGTCGACCGGGTAAAAAGCGCTTCAGTTCCGCCTCCCAGTTGCGGAGCAGTGATGCTGGTGCGACGATCAGTGCACGACTATCCGAAATCGTTGCTATATAACCAATCGCTTGAATCGTCTTTCCAAGCCCCATCTCATCGGCCAAGATGCCGTGACATCCGTGCGCGTCCAAATTCTTCAGAAATTGAATGCCCGTCCGTTGATACGGATAGAGTTGTGACTCTAACGAATTCGGCAAGTCGAGCCGGAATCCTTGTCCGGATTTCAATTCGAACCATTTCTCGAGCAAATCAGCGTGAAGATGGAGGATGGAAGCGCCAATCAGATGCTTCATGTTCCGGACGGCAGGTAAGACGAGTCGTCCGTCGCGTAAGTCGCGTTCACTCGCTTCCATCTGGGCGAGAACCCGTTGCAACTGCTGAAAGGCCCGTGCCTCTAAAGATACGAACTGTCCGGATTTCAAGCGGTGATAGCGTTTTTGTAAGATGAGCGACTTCAGGACAAGTTTCAGTTCGTCTTCCGGAATTCCGTCCATCGAAAAGTTGAACACAAGCCAGTCGAGGCGGTCTGTCACGTCGACTTCGATCCGCGGATGAAATGGTCCTTTTGGTAACGTCGTTCGGATGGCTTGCGTTGCAAATAACACCAGTTGACCGAGCGCAACCCGTTCGTCAAGCAGACTCCGCAAAAAAGCATACTGCGCGGCGTCACTGGTGATGACATAGTGCGAATTCGATGGTGTTGCTTGGAATTCACGTAAATAGCGTAAGACACTTTGCTCCGTTACTTGATCCCGTCCAGCATAAATCGTCTCGTCGAGTGGATTCAGCTGAATCCCTTGATAATCAAACGACACGCGGACTTCAACTTTCAGAGCCGTTCGATCGAGATGGAGCTTAACGATCGGCGTACCGGAAACAATTCGTTCCTGTAAATCAGGACTGAACGAAACATCCGCAACCCGCTGCAAATACTCTGTCTGTCCAAGCAAACGATCGAAGTAGGGCAGGGACAGTTGATGCTGCTGTTTATCCGTCAATCGTTTGAGCGTCACGACGGGTCCAGTCAGTTCGAAATGAATCGCCACCCGACGATCAGGTGTGAGACTGCGTAAATAGTTGCGCGCGCCTGCGTCGTCGACTTGAATTGCCGTAAAAGGGCGGATTTGCGGCGAGAGCGGTGTTGGTGTGCCGTGTGCCTGCACATAATGCATCGCCAGCAAAACAGCGACGATGTGTCCACAAAATGACGTATCCATCGCAAGCGACGGACAGTTACAGCCAGCGTCGACGCCGTGCGCCTTGACGCGGACCGTCACCGTGAATCGTTCCTCACCGTCTACGCTCGCTTCAATTAGCTCGTCACCCATCCGGTAATTGTGTAACGTGACCTTTCGGGCAGCGACATACTTCTTTCCCCGTCGAAAGGCATAGGCATCAGACATCTGTTTGATTTTACGTTCACTGAGCCCGTAATTCATGAGATCCCCCCTTTAGTTAACATAATATTATTATCGTTCACCATCAAATAAATCGACGGCGCGTTTTTTCTCCGAATCACCGATATGGGCATAGACCTGCGTTGTTGCGACGGATTCGTGACCGAGTAACTGCTGGATCGTCAGGACGTCGACCCCGCCGGTCGCAAGTCGTGTCGCAAACGTATGCCGTAGTTTATGTGGCGTAATTTTTTTGCGCTCTAAAAAGGGGAGGACTGGCTTCAGCCGTTCCGTGTGCCGCTGCAAAATATGCTGGACTGCCCGTGGGCTGAGTGGTTTCCCGTGTTTTTGGAAGACAGGTACGGCGCCGCTCGTTGGCATCTGATAATGGATCGCGTATTTGCGTAAGGCAATTCGTGCTGGTTTCGCAAGTGGAATCAATCGTTCTTTATTGCCTTTCCCGATGACGCGGAGCGTATTTTCGTGGAAATCGACATCGTTCCAGACGAGTTGCGTCATCTCACTTAAACGCATCCCGCTATAGCCAAGTAATTGGAATAACGTCACGTCGCGGACACGATCCCGTTCATAATGCGATGCTTCGCGCGCGTTCATTTCGACGTTCGATGGTAATAATTGAATCAATTCGTCCCATTCGCGTTTTGTCAGATAAACCGGTTCCCGTTTGGTTTGTTTCGGTCGATTGACTTTGGCGACCGGGTTTTCCGACAACTGACCGGTATCGACCAAATAACGAAACAGTGACTGTAACGCTGATAACTTCCGGTTGATGACGCTCGGTGCATTTTGTTTCGTTAAGGCAAGGTATTCGGCGTAGGCTTCGATTCCTGCTGCATCGATCTCGACAAATGCTTCAAGTGGAATATCTCGCGCTGTTACCTCTTCACCTGACGCCGCAGCGACGAATTGGAAGAACGCTTCATAGTCATAGACGTACCGACGCATCGTTGCTAATGAGAAATGTTTGGCTGCTAACTGATCTAAATAGGACTGAATGAAGCGTGGCATCCGCTCATAACCGGGAATCGCTGGTGCTGTAGCCGAAACGGTCGATTTATGTATTGTTTTTCCTAGGTTTTTAAATAAACTCATCCGACAATCACCCCTCTAGTAGTAGTATACCAAACGTTGATACGTCAGTCACTTATTTGCGTGAAATAGTTATTTCACGCAATGTTAAATTGTCAGACAGGGAGCGCTCAGTTGCATCGACAAGGTGATAGACGGGTCGTTGGTCAACTCGATGCACGTGAGAATTTAACTTATTTTTAGAGGTTTAAGGGTTGTGGAGTCTATTTAATAACAATAATAGTATTATGTCACCTAAATCACTAAAAAAGAATGAATAGTCAATTTCGCTCTCAGTTGCATCGAGAAGACGTCTGATGGGTCATTGGTCGACTCATTTGATTTCAAGACGATTTCTGAAAAACGTCGAAAACGTGCTCGATTTCGCATACTTCATCTTGGTTCGGGTATAGAGTGTTAGGTAAGAGTTATTTTCATAAGGGGGAGTTCTAGATGATTACTGATCAACAAGCACGTCAATATTTGAAGGATGCGAAACGCATTGCCGTCGTCGGCGTCTCGAGTGATTCCGGAAAGACAGCGAACTGGATTGCTGACTACTTAGTCCAGCATGGATACGAAGTCATTCCAGTCAATCCGACGTTAAACGAGTGGAACGGTCAAAAAGTCTACCCGAGTGTCGCAAGCATTCCAGGACACATCGATATCGTCGACGTTTTCCGTCGGTCTGAGTTTTTAGCGGACGTCGCGAAAGATGCTGTTGCTCACGGTGACGTCGGGATGATTTGGAATCAGCTTGGTCTCTCGAGTGTCGAAGCAGAAAGTCTCGCACTTGGTGCTGGTATTCCATATATCGAGAATCGTTGCATCAAAATCGAGCATCAATATCTGTGAGTCATCGCACGATTTCAGGCATCTTCACCCGTTCGTGAAGGTGTCTTTTTTCATGCGCTTTACAGGTTATGCTTGTCAGGAAGCAAGAAGATGCCTACAATTAGAGACAGACTACTCGAAATAACGAACGAACGTTTGTAAAAACGACATCGTAATTTCGAATTTTGAGGTGAAATGAATGGCGACAGACTTAAATAACTACAATGATGATGCCATACAGGTGCTCGAAGGACTCGAAGCAGTCCGGAAGCGCCCAGGTATGTATATCGGTTCTACCGATCACCGTGGACTTCACCATCTCGTCTACGAGATCGTTGATAACGCGATCGATGAAGCACTCGCAGGATTCGGGGAACAAATTGATGTCACGATCCATAAAGATAATGCGATCACGGTCCGTGACCATGGACGTGGGATGCCGACGGGGATGCATGCGTCTGGAAAACCGACTGCTGAAGTCATCTTCACGGTCCTTCACGCCGGTGGTAAGTTCGGACAAGGTGGATATAAGACGTCCGGTGGCTTACACGGCGTCGGGGCGTCGGTCGTTAACGCCTTATCAACGGATTTGAAAGTAACGATCTTCCGTGACGGGAAACAATATGAGCAAACGTTTGAAAACGGTGGGATGCCGAAGACGACGTTGCTTGAAACGGGTACGACGCGTCAAAAAGGAACGAGCGTTTACTTTAAACCAGATGGCTCGATCTTCAGTACGTTGACATACAACTACGATACGCTCGCGGAACGCTTACGCGAATCCGCTTTCTTGCTGAAAGGTCTGAAGATTACGCTGACGGACGAACGGTCCGATAAACAGGACATCTTCCAGTACCAAGACGGTGTCAGCGAATTCGTCCAGTACTTGAACGATGATAAAGATACACTGCATCCGACGGTTGCGTTCGAAGGTACGGAAAACGAGATCGAAGTCGATATCGCCTTCCAGTTCACGGATGCGTACTCGGAAAACGTCCTGTCGTTCGTCAACAACGTCCGGACACGCGACGGTGGAACACACGAAGTCGGTGCGAAGACAGCGATGACACGGGTCATGAATGAATATGCCCGGAAGAACACGCTCTTGAAGGAAAAGGATAAGAACCTTGACGGAAACGATATCCGCGAAGGGTTGACGATGATCGTCTCAATCCGGATTCCGGAAGAGTTCCTCCAGTTCGAAGGACAAACGAAGTCGAAACTCGGTTCGCCGGAAGCACGGACGAGCTGCGACGCTGTCATCAGCCGTCGTCTCTCGACGTACTTGGAAGAGAACCCGCAAACGGCGACACTATTGATCAAAAAAGCGATTCGCGCAGCACAAGCGCGTGAAGCAGCGCGGAAAGCCCGCGAAGAAGCACGAAACGGGAAAAAGAAGAAACGTTCGAGCATCTTGAACGGGAAACTGACGCCTGCTGCTTCGAAAAACGCGGACAAGAATGAATTGTTCCTCGTCGAGGGTGATTCTGCCGGTGGTTCTGCGAAACAAGGACGAAACCGGACGTTCCAAGCGATCCTTCCTCTCCGTGGGAAGGTCTTGAATACGGAAAAAGCGAAACTCGCCGATATCATGAAGAATGAAGAGATCAACACGATCATTCATGCGATTGGCGGCGGTGTCGGAGCTGATTTCGACTTATCGGATTGTAATTTCGATAAAGTCATCATCATGACCGATGCCGATACCGATGGCGCGCACATCCAAGTCTTGCTATTGACGTTCTTCTTCCGCTACATGCGCCCGTTGATCGACGCTGGGAAGGTCTTCGTTGCCTTACCACCGCTCTATCGTGTCTCCAAAGGGAAAGGCAAATCGGAGAAGTTCGAATATGTCTGGGACGAAGAGACGCTCAAGAAAACGACGAAGAAGTTCGGTAAAGGTTATATGATCCAGCGTTACAAAGGACTTGGGGAGATGAACGCACCACAGCTCTGGGAAACGACGATGGATCCTGAGACACGGACGTTGATTCGGGTCACGATCGACGATGCTGCTGTTGCTGAAAAACGCGTCTCTGTCCTGATGGGCGATAACGTCGGGCACCGCCGAACGTGGATCGAGGACAATGTCGCCTTCGGTCTTGCGGAAGACCTCTCGATCATCGAGAATGAGCACGTGACGAAAGAGAGTGTGAACGAACATGTCTAATCTACAAAACATCCTGAACCTGTCGCTCGAGCAAGTCGTCGGCGACCGGTTTGGTCGTTATTCGAAATATATCATCCAAGATCGTGCCTTACCGGATGCCCGTGATGGTCTGAAACCGGTTCAACGCCGGATCTTGTATGCGATGCATACGGAAGGCAACCTGTTCGACCGGGCCTACCGGAAATCGGCGAAGACGGTCGGGGTCGTCATCGGTAACTACCATCCGCACGGTGATTCATCGGTCTATGAAGCAATGGTCCGCTTGAGCCAAGAGTGGAAACTGCGCTATCCGTTGATTGATATGCAAGGGAACAACGGATCAATCGACGGCGATAGCGCGGCAGCAATGCGGTATACGGAAGCTCGTCTTTCGAAAGTCTCGAGCTTGATTCTCGATGGGATCAACAAACAAACCGTCGATTACACGCTCAACTTCGATGATACGACGGAAGAACCGCTCGTCTTACCGTCACTCCTGCCAAACTTGCTGATGAACGGTTCGACGGGAATTTCCGCCGGTTACGCAACCGAGATTCCACCGCACCACGCGGGAGAAGTCCTCGATGCTGCAATCGGTCGGATCTCCGGGACAGTCCAGAACGTCGATGATCTATTGACGCACATGCAAGGTCCGGATTTCCCGACTGGTGGTGTTGTCCAAGGGCTTGACGGCATCAAGAAGGCGTTCGAGACAGGACGCGGGAAAGTCATCATCCGCTCGCGCTCAACGATTGAGACACTGCGGGGCGGTCGTCAGCAAATCGTCATCACGGAGCTCCCGTATGAGGTCAATAAAGCGAATCTCGTCAAACGGATGGAAGAACTCCGTCTCGACAAAAAGGTTGAAGGGGTTGCGGAAGTTCGTGATGAGACCGACCGCGACGGCTTACGCGTCGTCATCGAGTTGAAGAAGGAAGCGGACGCAGAAGGTGTCTTACACTTCTACCTCAAACAGACTGACTTACAAATTGCCTATAACTACAACATGGTCGCGATCCATGAACGGACACCGCGGCAAATGGGCGTCTTGACACTACTTGATGCGTATCTTGCACACGTCAAGGAAGTCGTCATCCGCCGGACAGCGTTTGATCTCGAACAAGCGAAACGCCGTCAGGAAGTCGTTTCTGCCTTGATGACAGCAATTTCTGTCCTCGATGAGACGCTTGCTTTGATCCGTTCTGCGTCGAACAAAGCGGACGCAAAGGAGAAGCTGATCGCGCGCTTCAACTTCACGGATCGCCAAGCGGAAGCTGTCGTCATGCTCCAACTTTACCGGTTAACGAATACCGATATCGTCGAGTTGCAGGAAGAAGCAGCGAAACTCGAGAAGGAAATCGCTCGTCTTGAGAAGATCCTTAACGATGAAAAGACACGGAATCGTCTTATCATCAAGGAATTGACAGTCTTGAAGGAACAAGTCGCAGACAAACGTCGCTCGACGATCGAAGCGGAAGTTGAAGAACTGAAGCTGAAGACGGAAGTCATGATCGCTGTCGAAGAAACGATGGTCTTCCTGTCGAAAAACGGGTACGTCAAACGCTCGTCGCTCCGTTCATTCGGTGCTTCGAACGACTTACCGGATTTGAAGGAAAAGGATCGTCCGTTGCTCCAAGGGCAAGCGATGACGACGGATCACTTGATCGTCTGGACCGTTCGCGGGAATTACTTGCTGATTCCGGTCCATCAATTGCCGGATACGAAGTGGAAAGATGGCGGTCAACACGTCGCGAACCTCGTTCCACTCGAACCGGGTGACCGGGTTCTCTCAGCGGATCTCGTTCGTTCGTTCGACGAAGCACAGCATTGCTTGTTCGTGACTCGTCAAGGGATGGTCAAACGCTCGAAACTGAGTGACTACAACGCCCAGCGGAAGTCAAAACCGCTTCAAGGTGTCCGTTTGAAGGCAGACGACGAAGTTTTGTATGCTCAGGTCTCAACAGGTCAAACGGAACTGTTCCTTGCGACACAGAACGGTTTCGGTCTCTGGTTCACGGAAGACGACGTTCCTGTCGTCGGTGTTCGGGCTGCCGGTGTTAAAGCGATCAACCTGAAGGATCAAGATGTTGTCGCGGGTGCAATTGGCTTCAAGGAAGCACCACAGATCGTTCTCTTGACGCAACGGGGTGCCTTGAAGAAGATGCGCCTCGCGGATCAGTTCCAAGTCTCGAGCCGTGCGCTCCGTGGCTTACAGTTGCTCCGTGATTTGAAATCGAAACCACACCAAGTCGCAGCATTGATCGACGTCACACAAGCGAAAGAATTGGTCCTCAGCGGAAAAGAGCAAGAGAAAGCGATCCAAATCGGTTCATTATCGTTCCTCGACCGCTTATCGAACGGTTCATTTGCCTACGATGAAGAGAAATTCGGTCCCTTACTCGACTGGTATACACGATAAGATGAGGCTCCTCCGGATAACGGGGGAGCTTTTTTAGATTTAGCGGGGCAGGAGAGGGGAATTTTGAGACGAATGCTCGGAATTTTGAGATTTATCGCTATAAATATCGTTTACAAATTGAAACACTGACCAATAACGGCTACAATAGAAGAAATAGTCAGGTCAAGATTCGTCACGAACAAGCGTCGGGTCACGCGTCTCCGCAGCTTTGCTTATAGCGTCAATTGATCAAGCAGCTACGGGACCGTCCCTTTAGCTGCTTGTTGTGCAATCTGCCGACCTTGGAGAGGTGATGAAGATGAAATTCAGACGTCGCGAAAAAGTAGCAATCTATATCACTCGGGAAAAACCTCACGGATGGGAACTACTTGTTTTTCATCCACAATCGGCTCCTGAGAGTGATTGGCAGATCCCCGCAGGTACGATCGAAGATGCTGAAATCGCAAAAGAAGCGGCTGTCCGTGAGACGCTTGAGGAAAGTGGTCTCTCGTTAGCATACGTCCAGTACATCGGCGAAGAAGAGATGCGCTATCCGGAGCGAATGCGGGTGCATTACACGTATTTCTACCATGCGCACATCGAATGCCAAGAGAACCGCTGGACGCATTGTGTGGCTGGTGACGGTCAGGATTGCGGTGATTTCTTTGATTTCGCGTGGTTGCCACTTGATCGGATCACGCAACTTGAACGCCGCCATCATATATTCCTGGATCGTTTGATTCATCGATTGGAACGGACACGTCCGTATGATTGTCGAAAACACGGTTAATTCCGTGTTTTTTTTGTTTTGTCTCACTATCTTAAGTTTACCCTGATTATGAGACAAAATCTTATAACTATTGATAATATATGTTATGTTAACTTGAATAAAAAAATGATTTTTTAGTCAGATTCATCCATCCCCCCTGTCGTGTAAAAATCGGTCTATCGTCCTGTTGGTCTTCTTCTTCATTCTTTGTTACTCTAATAACAGTAACACCGCGAATGTTACCTTTTTAACGGTAACAAATCAAATGTTTCCATGATTGTGGCAACAAATGAACAGGAGGAATCGTCATGCAAGCTGTTGCCTTGTCGTTTGATGTCAAAGGCTCCCGCGATTATCCGAGCAAAGAAGCATTACTTCAAGCGCTCCGAGAACTCGCGAACGATCTAAATACGGCATTTCCAACGAGTATCGTTCCGTTCCAAATCAAATCCGGTGATAGCTTACTAGCGGTATTTGCGGATTATCCGGTTAGTTATCCGGTCATGCTGCACTTATTGAATCAAGAATTGCCAGGTTACATCGGGATCGGATTTGGTCAATATGAGACGATTTCAACGACCCAAGCCGAAGAAGCCAATGGCAGTGCGATCATTCATGCCTTTGAAGCACAGGAATTGGCGAAGACGCTTCCGTCACGGATTGCGTTTGCTGGACCGCCCTACTTACCGACCGCCCTGCTGAATGGCTATCTCGAGATGCTTTATCCGGCGTATTTCGGGAAGACGGACCGTCAGATTGAACTGCACCGGTTGATGGATCAATATCCAGATGATACGTATGAAGAGATCGGTCTGAAGATGGGCTTTAAAGAACAAGATGCCCGCGCGAATGTCGCAAAACTCGTTTCCCGCTCGCAGCGTAAGCAACGGAAGCGTCTTGAAGCTGCCTTGACACAGGCACTGGAGCAATTCCAAGTCTGGGAGGCGATTCGGTGACCATCTTACTTAGCCTTATACTTGTCCACCTACTTGCTGATTTTCCATTACAGACGAGACGGATGGCGCTACTGAAACACCGACACCAACGGATCTTATTCCAACATATTGCCGTTCATGCGGCTCTGATGCTACTTGTCCTTGCGTTCTTCGGCATCCGAGGGGGATTAACCATCGACATCGCCGGATGGCTTGGAGGAAGTATTCTCGTGTTTCACGCCCTACTCGATGCCTCCCCGCTCAAACGTCGCGTCAAGCAAGCGGCGGCGTACTGGATCGATCAAGCGTTACATATCGCTGCTATCATCGCTTTGACATGGATATTCATCCCGATCGATTGGTCGTTGTCGTTCTCACGACCCGAGCAGGTCCTCTGGATTCTATGCTTTAGTTTAGTGACAACGGAGTTACTCGGCCACGGGATTGCCTTAATGCTCGCACCATTTGCTCCGCGCTTGATCGAAGCGCATTTCGAGCGAAAAGTGACACGTAAGGAGCAATTAGACGGCGTTTCGCGGACCGTCACACATGAAGTCGAAGATTCTGCGCGCAGTTATACGACGGAATTAAACGGAATCGGGCGTTATATCGGTCTCGTCGAACGGGCGATCATTACCTTGCTCGTCGTCACGAACGCAACCGGAGCCATCGGGTTCATCATTGCTTTGAAGGCACTGGCCCGTTTTAAACAGTTTGAAGATCGCCGCTTTGCGGAATATTACATCATCGGGAGCTTGCTCAGTATCTTAGGTGCGATTTTATGTGGACTCGCGATTCGCGTCGCACTCTAAACGATGAATGAAAGTGAGGGAGACGGTCTTGACCGTCGCACGAAGTATGAAACAAATTGGATTAGTGAGACATCACCGGGTGACGGAAGGATACCCGACGAAAGGCTGGATCAGTGCCAGCGATATTGAAAAATGGATTGAACGGTATGATACGTCAGACATCGATATTCAACCGGTCGAGCTCGGTCAGATCGACTGGACAGTCTGTTATGCCAGTAGCATGCCACGCGCCGTCCAGACGGCGAAGAGTGTCTACGATAAAGAGATCATCGTGACGGATCTACTACGGGAAGTACCGTTTCCGACGATTCAGTCGAATCTACGGTTACCGTTTCTTGGCTGGGCGGTCCTCGGTCGACTCGCAGCCCCGTTCAGCAAACGGATTCAGGCGGAGATCAAGGAAGCGAACGAACGGATTGAGGTCCTATTGAATCAATTGATGTTCGAGGACGATGAACGAGTATTGCTCGTCGGTCACGGCGGCATGATGATTTTGATGCGGGCTGCCTTGAAACGGCGCGGTTACCGCGGACCGCGGTTCGGTCATCCGCGTAACGGCATGCTCTATCTGTTCGAGAGAGAGGAACCGACATGTTGAAGTGGGGATCAACGATTCTGTTAGCACTCTGCCTGATTGTCATCTTCTACACGACCCGGGATGAAGAGCCCCCTGCCCCAACCGCGGGACAAATGGAGGTATATGGTTTTGACGTCGGTCAAGGGGATAGCACGTTCATCCGGACGAAGGAAGACGCGATCTTGATTGACGGTGGGAATAACGGCAAAGGCGAAGATGTCGTCCGCTACCTGCAAGAATTGGGTGTCAAACGCTTAACAGCAGTCATCGCGACACATCCGGACGCCGATCATATCGGTGGACTTGATACCGTCCTCGATGCCTTTCCAGTCGATAGCGTCTATGCCCCTCGTGTCACGCATACGACAGAGACATACCGCGATTTCCTCCTTGCCGTCAAGCGCGAAGGGGTGACGATCAAGTCGGTTAAGGCAGGTCTTGAGATACCGAGTGAAGCCGCACGCTTTACGTTCCTTGCGCCCCTAACGGACGGAACGCAGGATCTCAACAGTTGGAGTGCCGTTCTGCGGGTCGAACATGGACAGGATCGGTTCCTCTTCATGGGTGACGCTCCGATCCGGACGGAACGACAATTGCTCGAGTCAGATGTCGATCTTAGCACCGATGTCTTGAAGCTTGGGCATCACGGAGCAGACACATCGTCCTCCCTGGCCTTCCTAAAAGCCGTTGATCCGAAGCGAGCGTTGATCTC
This sequence comes from Exiguobacterium sp. FSL W8-0210, assembly GCF_038006045.1. Taxonomy (NCBI): domain Bacteria; kingdom Bacillati; phylum Bacillota; class Bacilli; order Caryophanales; genus Exiguobacterium; species Exiguobacterium sp. FSL W8-0210. Next base: position 1,563,682 of record NZ_JBBOUK010000001.1, on the reverse strand, counting down.
AGCCGGGAAGGACAATGCCTATCGTCACCCACGCCCCTCCGTCTTACAGGAGCTAAAGACAGAACGGATTACGATTGACCGGACCGATCAAAGTGGAACGATCCAGTATATCTCGACCGGTGACGGCATCAAGGAATCGAACCGGACCGATTTACGGCCGGAATAACGAGACGTGGAGGTGCATCAGATGCGATTGACCCTAGCTGATTTTGAAGACGATCTAGCGATTTGCGAGACCGACGACCGCGAGACGATCACATTACCGAAAAGTCGTTTGCCGCGCCAGGCGACGATTGGCGACCGACTCGACTGGACCGGGCGCTCGATTCGGATCTTACGCGATGAGACGAACGCACGTAAAAAAGAGATCTCCGAGTTGATGGATGATCTCTTTGAAGAATGATGAGACTCCCTCGGAATGCTGAGGGAGTCTTTTTTAACCGAGTAGACTGATGACGAGTCCAGCGAGGATGCCTGCTGTGAATAAGGAACCGATCGTATACGTCAGCAAACGTAATCCGAATGGGAGCCGACGAATCGCGGAAAAGGCTCGACGATTCGGAGGTCCTCCGGCAACAATACGTTGATACTCGTCAATAGGACTGTGAGCAACATCCTGTTGCTGGTTTAGAGTAGAGTTCGATTCGGTAGTATGTGATTTCATCTGTCCATCCTCCCTATTCCAATGACTATATCCTTCTATTCGCTAAGTGACTTCATAATCCTGTTTCAATTTTTTTGATATTTTACGAAACTTTTGGATGAAACTGGTAGTATAAAAGATAGACGTATTTCTTTATGCGTGATTCCTGGAAAATCACTAGCAGTTTTTTCTGAATTTTCGTACACTTTAGAAATACGATGCATCTTAAAGGGGGAATCATCTATGTTTCAAACGTTACGTACATCACTCAAACAATCTGTCCTTGGTCAGGACGATGTGATTGATCATTTATTGATGGGCTTACTCGCAGAAGGTCATGTGTTGCTCGAAGACCGTCCGGGGACCGGTAAGACGACATTAGCAAAAGCACTGGCGCAGACACTCGAAGCGAAGTTCTCACGTGTTCAATGTACAGCGGATACGTTACCGACCGACCTACTTGGGATGGAGCTGTTCAACCCGCTGACAGGATCGTTTGAACAACGGTTTGGTCCGCTGTTCGCGAACATCGTCCTCGTCGATGAAATCAACCGGACGACTCCACGGACACAGTCAGCATTGCTCGAGGCAATGGCGGAAGGGCAAGTGACGATCGGGGATACATCTTATACGTTACCGCAACACTTTCTTGTCATCGCGACACAAAATCCGTTCGATGGACACGGTACATTCCCATTACCGCATGCCCAACTCGACCGTTTCTTGTTCAAGTTATCGTTCGCTCCGCTGACACGTCAAGCGGAAAAAGCATTATTACGCGGGGTGCACTTAACAGCAGCCGAACTACAGATTCCGCTCGAACAACTCAATGACTGGAAAGAGGAAGTCGTTGCCGTCTCGATCGAGGATAGCGTCGAAAACTACTTACTCGATGTCTGTGACGCACTCCGCGCCCATCGTGACGTTGAGATCGGACCGAGTCCACGAGCGACGCTCGCACTCTTAAAAGCAGCAAAAGCACGGGCCTGGATGCAGGAGCGGACGTACGTCACACCAGAGGACGTCAAGCACTTGGCGACGCCATTGCTTGCCCACCGTCTCGTCTTGACGCTCGAAGCGACGCTGAAGCTATCGAACGAACGTCTCGTCGAGCAAGTCCTCGATTCACTCACTGTTCCGACTGAGGTGTAATCATGCAATTGATCATACCAAAAGGCTTTAACCTCATCATTCTTACGATGACAGGTGCAAGCGGCGTCATCGTGGGACTCTATGGTCCTGTCTGGATTGCGGCTTTATTACTCGCCTATACATTATATGGCTGGGTGATGCCGTATTATCTCGAATACGTTGCGAAGCGGATTCGCGTCCGCCTCCTTGAGACGGTTCGCGCTTTTCGAGAGGAAACGATCCAGATACCGTTCGAATTGTCGAACCCAACGAAGTTACCACTCGGTCGCATCACGATTTCTGGCTTGCTCGGGGATCAGATCAAGCTTCCTGATGCGAGTAGTCAATTTTGGCGTCAACACTTATATGTCAGCAAACAGACGATTGTGCCGTTTTCAATCGATGTCATTGCCGCTCACCGGGGAACGATTCGGATTCAGTCGTTTGACGTCATGATCTTGGATCCGTTTCATTTGATCACAATCTATGTGACGCTTGATATCCAAGAGCTGGGTCACGTCTTCCCTGACTTTGCACCAGCGTCAGTCGAGTGGAATGAGCGGATGATTCCCGGTGAGACGATTGATCGCTCGAGTCCGTTCACCGATCGCTCGAGTTTCCACTCCGTCGTCCCCTACTCCGGAGATGCGAAGTCGATCTACTGGTCCGCTTATGCGAAGACGAATGAGCTGTACTCGTATCAATATGATCGGAAACGTAACCATGATTATGCCGTCATCGTCGATGGCTTGTCCGCAGACGGACTCGCCCTCCGCTCGGACTTCGAGAAACTATTATCGCGTGCCGCGACGATCATCCGTGAACTCGAGAAACAAGGGGCTTCCTACAGCCTCTGGATTTCGATGGTCAACCGATCCGGTCAGTGGTACCATGTTCCGTCTGGTATGGGAAAACATCAATTCCTACGGACGATGGAATGCCTTGCCCGGATTTCCGAATACGATCTACCGCTCGAGCGACGGTACTTCACGAAGCGATTGCAACGTAGTGTGCCGTCGACGACGGCGGAGATTCATCTCGGTCACCGGCAGAAAGGAGTGAGCGCATGATTCTCTGGTGGATATTCCTTGCGAGTCTGTTACCGGTTCCGTTCTATCTCGCGATCGCTCTTCCGGTACTCGCTTTCGTACCACATCGTTCGCTTCGAATCGGATTACAGTTACTCGTAGCGGGGTCCTTGTTTTTCCTCTCTCCCGTAGCTAGCGTCTTAACCCTTGTCTTCGTCGCCTGGACCGCGTTTCTTGATACGATCGATTCGGCGTGGCGTTACGCTACGAGTGCGATGGTCATCGGCGTCGTGATGGTATTGTTCCCGGGAGTGACACCACCAATTGGCGCATTTTTAATTTTGGTCTTCGTTCTTGCGTATCCATTCGTCGTCACCTACATGACAGAATGGCGGCGTATCTTCCCGACGATCGCGCTGGTCCTCAGCGCGGGGCTGATCATCGCTGTTGTCTTCCGTCTCACGAAAGAAGCGCTCGTCGGATCCGTCATGAGTGCGATTCGTCCGCTATTTGAAGCATTCGGTTCATTGTTCCTTTGGACGGAACCACTTGGTCGGGAAGCGGACACGATGACGAACCGGGCAATGGGGCTAGAGAATATCAAAGGTGTTCAAGACGTGGAGCAAGCTGCCGTCCAGGCAGGAACACCGGATTGGATTTGGATCGCAACGACGCTTCTGACAGTGATCTTAGTTGCGGTTACGCTTTATGTCATCCGGAAGCGAAAAGTCATAGCGATCGAAAGAGAACAAACCGTCAAGCACTCCAAACAAGTACGGGCACATGCGCCAAAACGGCATAGTCATCATCCGCTTCTGAAGATTGCTTCTCAGCTCGAGCAAGCTTTCCCAAGACGCCATGAAGAGACGACGCTTGAATGGCTGACACGGATCGAGTTCCCGGATACGGTGCAAAACGCTCGTCTGATTGACGGGATTGAGTTCAGTCCAAGTGAACCGGCCTACGACATTCAGACGTTCCGCCGTCAAGTACGAGAACAAATCGAACGTTAACGAAAAGCCCCTGCTCATGGAGCAGGGGCTTCCTCGTCGCATAATTGGTTGCGTGGTGTCGTCGCGAGTCCCCAGTCGCAGATCGCATCGAGTAGTGGAATCAAGGACGTACCTTTCGCACTTAACGCATACTCAACACGAGGTGGGATTTCCGGGTAGACGGTCCGCGTAATCAAGCCATCTTGTTCGAGTTGCTTCAGCTGCTGTGTCAGCGTCTTCGGTGAGACGTCCTGGATATAACGCTCCAGTGTATTAAAACGTACCGCGCCTTCCTCATGCAGCTCGTACAAGATCATCACTTTCCACTTGCCTTGAATCTGACGCATCGTCGCATCGAACTCATTTAGATACGGCATACCGTTCCCTCCCTTACCAAAAGGTAACCGACTGACCTAAAAGTGCGTACTTCTCGGATTGGTTTCCCTCTGTTATCTTCAATTTATCATATCAAATAAGGAGACGATATCATGAAAACAGGATTCATTGCCATCACCGGTGCTACGTCAGGAATCGGGCATGCGATTGCGCGAACGTTCATTCAGAAAGGGTACCGCGTCTTATTGCTCGGACGACGGATTGATCGTCTTACGAGCCTTGCTTCAGACGATGTCTTGATCCGCCAAGTCGCAGCCACCGACCGAGTTGCCCTCGATGCTGCTTTAGCAGACGCGACGGAAGCGTTCGGACCGGTCGAAGCCATCATCAATAATGCAGGACGGATGTTACTCGGTCAAATCGAGACACAAGACGCGGAAGAATGGGAAGAGATGTTTGACGTCAACGCGCTCGGTGTCTTACACGGCATGCAAGCCGTCCTTCCCTCGATGGTAGAGCGCAAGACCGGCACGATCATCAATATCAGTTCGATTGCGGGTAAAAAGACGTTCGCAGACCATGCCGCGTACGTCGGTACGAAATTCGCCGTCCACGCGATGAGTGAGAACGTCCGAGGTGAAGTCGTGTCTCACGGTGTCCGCGTCATGACGATCGCACCAGGTGTCGTCGAGACGGAATTACTCGGTCATACGACAAGTGATGCGATCAAGGACGGCTATAACAAATGGAAACAGTCGATTGACGGTGGACTCGATCCGCAAGTCGTCGCGGACACCGTCTTATTCGCCTTCGAGCAACCGCAACATGTGAACATCCGGGAAATCGTCTTAGCCCCGACGAAACAACTCGATTGACGAAAAAACAGATCGAAGTGTTTGGAAGTAGATGTACTTCCGAGCGCTTCGGTCTGTTTCATTCAAGCGTTACTTTGCTAAGTGACTCTGTTCAATCGTTTGAAAGATCGATTGATAGATCTTCAGTTGCTCTGAACGATTCGGTCGTTCGATTCCCTCACCAAACAACCAGGTCGTCTTTTGTGTACCGTCATAGAGCATACCAGCCGCAAACGTCGGATTCGGCACCGAGATGCTTTCCTCATAGGATAGACTCGGATCAAGAAACGGTTCGATGGATTTTTGAGAGCCGATAAAGAAAAAGGGAATCTGCGCCTTCCGGTAGACGGTAGCATAGTCACGTCCCGCTACCTGATGTAAGTACTCCGGCATAATCATGACGGCGTCGTATCGTCGTAAATCTCCTTTGATCTCCTGCAGATCAATCGAATGGAAGTCTGGGGATTGCGTAAGTACTGGAGCCGTTCCGACGACGGCGATGGTGAGATCGATGGTACTGGCTTTTGGCGTCAACGTTGGTTTTTTCATCATACATACGGTAAGCAGTAGACTGAGTGCAAGTAAAGTCATGATGGTTCTTTGTCTCATCTGTCCCTCCATGATTTCCTAATATTAGGTCTTTCGCCTAGTTCCTTTATACCATAGAAATGGGTGACGTTATGTTTTTGCACAATAGGCAAATCGCGTGAATAAAGTACCAACAGAAGCCAATAAAAAAAGACTCCCTGATTGGAGTCTCCTTACTTTTCAGCATCGATTTTCGAAGCTTTTTTTGCAATGACGACAATAAAGACGATGGCACCGACAGGAATCACGAGCGGCATCCAGTCGAGGATATACTGTGCGTTCATCGTATCCCCCCTTACCTAGCAAGCTATAAGCGTAGCATATGCCAATTGCTGGGGAGTTGCAAGTCACAGTCGGGGCAGAAGTTCGTTCACGATCGCGTAATAAATCAAGATGCTTGTCGAGAACGTATACCCGATGAATAAAAGGGGTGTGAATTTAGGTTTCATGCGTCGTTCAATCAAGCGTAATGAGCCGATGGTGACGACAAGAGCGACGACCGGACTGAATCCGAACACGACGATATCTAAGGATGTCACGACATCTTCTGGAAACACGAGATGAAAGACAAAAAGTGAAAATAAGTACCACGATGTATAGGATAGACAAACGAAGAAGAGGAAAGCAGCTAGTTTCCGCATCCCGTTTGATTGGCTTTTTTCCATCTGTTGCATGTCGTTCCTCCTACATAAGTATCAGATATCCTTAATAGTAACTGGAACTATTCGCTTAAAATATTCAAATATGAATATCCGACAAAAAACGACAAAAAGTTTTTTTCTCGACAAATAAAAAAAGCAAGATCCACGGTCAAGTGAACCTTGCTTCAGCCCTTAAAGAGCAGGTGTTACGACTTGGTACATCGTCGCAAGACCTGCCACCTTGTTCTTGAATGTCTCCCGACGTTCGACAGGTGCGATGATTTCCGCCTGGTTGCCGAATTGAATCAGCCACATCATGAACCCGTCGGAAAAGAGCGCATCGACCTTGACCTCGAACCAGAGGTCATCGAGGCGACGGCAGCGGATATCTGTCCCGAACCGGTCGACGACGGTTGGCATCAGACTCTCCTGGAATTTAAGCGTCAATTGCTCGTTTTCTCCCCCGTACATGTTGAACATGTTACTTAAGTAACTCGGCTCGACGTGAACCGGTTCTTCCATCGGTTCGAACGCTTTACAATCGACGATTCGGTCGACCCGGTACGTCCGGATCTCTTTGATCCGCTCATCGCGTCCAATCAAATAGTAATTTCCGTTATCCATCAACAGGTGAGCCGGAGAAACGAGATAATGCTCGCCATCCTTCCGTAACTCGAACTTCCGCGTCCGTTCATTGAACTTTCCTTGGTACTGGAAACTGATGACGAAACCATCGCTGATGGCTTTCTGGATCGTATCGATCGAGCGGGACGTCATTCCTTTTGGTTTTTTGACAGTATGTAGCACCGGTTGGAGTGATTCCGCCATCTTATCACTCGTCAACGACTGAATCGTTTGAACGAGAGACGTCGTCTCACTCTCCGAGATGAACTTCGCACTGGCGATGGCATCGACCAGCAATCGGAGCTGATGATGCTCAAAAGGACGACTGACGAGATGATACGGAATGGCAAGTCCATTCTTCGTCTCTTCCGCCACGACGTCGAAACCTGATTTGGCAAGTGCCGCAATATCATCCTTCAACGATTTTCGGGATAGCTTCTCGATCAGTCCTCGTTTCGAGAGTTCCATGCTCAATTCCTCAAGCGTTAACGTATGGTCTTCATCCGACTGACGTTCGAAGATTTCTCGTACAGCAAGTAAGCGGTCACGGTTCGTTAATTTTTCGTTAGACACTACGCATCCTCATTTCCTAAGTCACAATGGTTTGGTTATACTTTACAGTATACATGAAAATGAATATTAAATTAACAATAAAATGGTAAAAACTAAGAGATAGGAGAATTTGGATGCATTATATCGCAGAATGGAATGGTCAGCGCTTTGATTACCGGGATAGCGGGAGCGGTCCTGTCATTCTTTTGATTCATGGCACGCAGTCGGATTACCGAGAAGTCTACCATGTCGAGAAGTTAATCACGGCAGGATATCGTGTCATCGTACCGTCACGTCCGGGATATGGAAGAACGCCGCTTCAGCTCGCGGATAGTCCAGAGGCGCTTGCGACGTTCTACGCTGGGTGGCTTGCTTCCCGCCAGATTAAACAGTACACCGTTTACGGCATCTCTGCCGGCGGACCGACGGCAATCGCGCTTGCTGGAATGGATCCAGGCGTCCATGCCCTCGTTTTAGCGTGTGCGATGACGCACCGGATCTCGCTTCCGTATCATCGTCTTCTGATCCAACCGGTCTTACAACGTCCCCTGCAGTTCATCCAGTGGGGGCTTTGGACGTATGTGAAGGATAAGATTCGCAAGTTTCCTGAAGAAGCTGCGGTGCGGATGGTCGAGAAGACGAGTCTGTTACCACGCGAAACGATCCGTACCCACATTAGTGAGACGGATGCGTCGTTATTATATGAGGTTGGTCTTCAAAATGGTCCTGGGCGAGGTGTCTTGTTTGATATCACACAAGACATCGAACGAGAACGGCTTGAAGCCGTCACGTGTCCCGTCTTGATCGTCCATTCGAAGTCAGACCGTGCTGTTCCGTTCGAGCATGCGGAACACGCACGACGGAGTATTCCTCACGCGCAGTTCATTGAATCGAAAAGTCCCGGTCACCTGATTTGGATCGGTCCATCCGCGCGTCGGGATGAACGGATGATCGAACGGTTCATAGCTTTAAATCAGATGACTTGAAGGCGAAGCCGCATTTTTAGCTTCTCATCATCCTCTTCGATTGCAATCAGACCACGACGCGTCAATTCACCAATCGCACGACGTGTCCGGTCTTGATTAAGTCGGGCACAGCGGGCAATCTCAGCGATGCCCATTCGACATGACAGTTGGTTCGCCTTAATCTTTGATGAAGGCTTCGCAACGGAGCGTTGTAAGAGACGCCAAAAGACATGACGGGCATCCTCTGATAAAGCATAGGCATTTTTCTCGATCACCGGCGGCATGTAACGAACGTCTTCTCGAATCCGGCGAATCAGATAGAGACTAAGCCATTCTTCGAGCTCCGCTTGAATTCGTGAGAATTCGAACCACCAAAGCTGCTCGAGTGCCTCCTCTTCTTTCGTCGCCAGTTGCCAGCTAGCAGGAATCTCATCAAACTCTTCCTCAAGCCAGTCTTCGTAGTCGAGTGCCGTCTCATACAAGACTTGTGACGGAATCTGCTCGAGTGACGTCCGATGTTTATAGATATCAAAGCTCATCCGTCGAAAATGTTCGACGGATGCAGCCACTTGGCTCAAATGAATTAATTGTTTCGTAATGAGTCGCGCCAGTCCATCCATCTCGAGGTGGATGGCATATAAGTGTTTTTCTAGCGCAATGAGCGTACTTCTCTCCATTCGACCGTTCCTCCCCTATTTGTTTTTCGTCTTCTTGTCTTTTTCCGCAAAACCCTTATTCAAAACCAATTGTGAGCATATCGGTGTATTGACAGTGCAGTTTGGAATAGAATAGAACAATCGAATTCAAAAGGAGATGCACGATATGTATACGATTTTTGGTAGCTCACGCAAAGGAAACAGTGAATGGCTCGGGGAACGAGCATTGAAAGGAATCCCTCATGTTGCTGTCGATTTAGCGAACGTCTCGATTCAGCCGATTGAAGACCGCCGTCATCATGGATGATTTTTGCCGATTGGCGATGACTATCGCCGGATCGTCGAAGAGATGCTTGAACACGATGACATCCTGTTCATCACTCCGATTTACTGGTACTCGATGTCGACGAAGATGAAATTATTCATCGACCGATTCAGCGAGTCACTGCGCGACGAAGAACTTGACTTCAAAAGCCGGATGGCGGGGAAACGATTTCACTTGATTGCGGTCGGAGGAGATAATCCACGCGTCAAAGGACAAGCGCTCGTCACGCAGTTCGAGCATATCGCATCATTCCTTGACGCGACGCTTGAGACAGCGATTCTTGCCGAAGGGAATGCACCGGGAGAGGTCGAGTACGATCAAGAAGCGGTTGCGGCAATCGCGGCGTTTCGTGAAAAAATGTCAGGAGCACGTGTTTAAGCACTATTCGTGAAGGGAAATAACTGAAGCAGAGCGCACGACTATCTAGCGTACGACTCAATTCAGGAGGTGGTCAGCCATGTTCGCATCTAAAAAACGATCGAATCGCAAGTGGAAACAACTGACTTCACGCCAGCATATCCTTCATCTTGAGCATCTGTATCAATCACGCGAAGAGACGATCGTTCGTGATCGCCTCTCCTTACAACACATCATGGAACGTGCAGTCCGGACCGGACAGACAGTCCACGTCCGATTGAAACAACTCGATACGGTATCCGGTTCGATCCAAGCGATTTTTCATGACCGCGGAACGATCGAACTCGTCACATCGACAGGTATGCGCCGGATGGTACGAGCAGCGGACGTCATCGATATCGAGTGGAAGACAACCTAACAGTATGTAATCCCTTCTCGACTAGAGGAGGGGTTTTGGTTTACGTGAGTCCTTTGCCACCGAGCGGGTGGTCTTCGAGCACGCGTTCAACATGCTCGAGCAACGGACGCGCTTGCGTAATCAAACGCCGCGTCACCGGTAACTCTAAAGACGCGAGGTGTGCAGCGGCATCCGTCCAGATTTCACGGACATGTAGCACATTCGGTTCGTCAGAACTACTGATGATGTAGTGTAGACAACTCGGATGAGTCTCTAAAGAAGCCGCAGCTTCAAGTAACAGGGCGATGACGTGGTCGCGTTGTCCGGCTTGAGTCGTAAATGTCGTCCATAATCCATACATCAAGAGGTACCTGATAATGGACGGATTTCTGCGCGCCAACCGTAAGATTCCCCTTCTGCGACTTGAGTCGTCGGATGAAGGGAAGCCAGTTCCATCGCATGATCCAAATCACGTGCTTCAAAGACAATCAAACTGCCAATCTGCTCTCCATGCGTTCGATCCGGCTCTACTTTCTTCTGTACGACCCCATCCTGCCAGTAAAATGCTTGTGTCGTAAGACCGGGGTGCCAGTCTGATAGGACATCGACTTGTTTATTGAAGGTGTTCATCAACGCATCACAACGCGACATCAAAGCATCGATCTCTTCCTTCGATAAAGCATCCATCCGCTCAGCATCGTAATAACCGACATATAAGAATTGCATCGTCTTTTCTCCTTTCACCCTTTCCATTCCCTTCCGTTAAACAAAAGCCTCCTGTCTCTATGCTGAGAAACAGGAGGCTTACGTATCATTCATCTTTTAATTTGACATTTTGATCAGCTGGTAACGTTGTTGTCGTTTCCTCATCTTCGAGTTTCGGGACGCCAGCACCATAATCGGTTGCTTCATCCGTCACGTACGACGCCGCGAACGCTGGATTCAGTAAATCGGATTTCGAACCGACGATGACGATCCGACCGTGTCGGACTTCATCTTCTAGATTCTCAGCGACATCCTTCGTCATGCCAAGCTCGGACAACTGCTCGATCCGGTCATTTCGGTTACTCCGGACGGCTGATAATAACGTCTCGAAGAACGACTTCTTCGTCACGCGGTACGGTAACGTCTGTGTGTCATTCGCGATCCGTTCCGCGAGTTCTTCGTCTTTCGCAAAGATGTAGATCTGTTTATTCGAATAACCACTTGATTTGAGGCTCGTCACTTCTGCGTCGACAGCGGTCATGTTTCGTACGATGCGTGTTTCAAGCATAAAAATCCCTCTCTTTCATGCAGCAAGCTGCTGATAAGAAGTTATACCCGAAACATAATAGTTGAAACCTGAAATTGAAAAATGGATTAAGCAGCAGTCTGGATTAAAGACGCACGCCGCTTTTGCCAAATTGTAAACAAGGCAATCAGAATCATCAGGACGATTTGCGGGAGGAGCGTCTCGAGCGTCGGATAAAAGCCAATCCACCCGGCAGTTCCGAGTCCATTGATCGGATGAATCGGTAAGACGTTCGTCAGCTGCAACGCGTGCAGACTCGTACCAAGAATCTTGAACGCCATCAGATAGATTAACCAGGATGCGACTTGGAACAGGCGATGAATCGGTAAACGGACACCGATCTGAATGACCGCATACGAGACGAGACCGATGATGACGATTGCGAGACCAATCCCGGATAACAAGGCAGTCTTCGTCATCGCTGGTGCCATTCCGATATAAAATAACAACGTCTCGGCGCCTTCTCGGAAGATCGTCAAGAAGCTGACGAAGAACAAGGACGTCGTCGAAAGCGTCGACAAAAAGTGTTTGCGTTTCGCGACGGCGCTTTTCGAGTGCAACCAGTAGCCGACGAATAACATGACGACGACCGCGACGATTCCTGTATAGCCTTCGATTTGTTCCCGACCTGTCGCTGCGAACGAGGCCTGGAAGACGGTTTGGAGGATAAGCGCTAACAGACCGCTTGCGATCAGACCAAGCCCGGCGCCTGCCCAAACCTTACCTTCTTGTTTGGTTCGACTTTTCCGCGCGAAAGCAACAAGCGCGCTGACGATCAATAACGCTTCGAGACCTTCCCGCAGCATGACGAGCATTGCATCGACGAACGTATAATGCGTCTTCGTTTGTAATTGTGCGATAGCATTCTCAAACGACTGGAGTTCTTGTGCCGTCTTTTCACGCGTTTCCGGCTTCAGTCGGGCAAGTAACAGTGGTACATCGGATTCAAGCTGGGAATAGAGACCTTCATTACGTGTCCGAACCTCACCTTCCGCACGTGGCCAAGTTTTCAGAAACGCTTCAAGCGCTTCTTTTGCTTTCGGCAGTTCATTTGCCGCAAGTGCGGTTTGCGCCTCCTCAAGTGGCGTCAGCAGTGACTGCAGTCCCGTTTTCTTCGCCTGGACCTGCTTTCCGTCGAGGAAGGACTGGACGGCCGTATCGAACTGATCAAGTGCGGCTTTCCATTCCTTCGTATCCGAAGGTTTTCGCGCTGCCGCGATCCGGATTGACGCAAGTGCCATCTCGATGTTGCCATAGTGACCGACACTGTCGTTGCGAACAAGACTCTCGTGCGTCGCCCATGCGGTCAACAACCGTTGCTCCGCTGTCGGACGGTCGCCCGCTTTGACCTGCCGCATTTCTTTCGTCAACGAAAGCAATTGCTTCACCTTTGCTTTCGCGACCGGATCCGTCTTCGGTTTCGTTGCTTCTTCTTGATTCCGGACGGCAGCAGAGAGAGCCTTCAATTGATCGCGGACTTCCGGAAACGTTGCCTCCCGTTGCGTATCGACCTGTTTCACGGCTTTCGTGATTGCCGCTTGTTGATCAGGTAAGTCTTGAGCAGCTTGTCCTAGTTCATCGATTGCTTGATTCAGTGCCGCGCGATCTTCACTTGCGATGGCAGACAGGGCTTGTCCAATCGCGACATAAAGATCATCCGTCGAAGCAGCATGGACAGGCACCGAGTTTTGACCGGCTATAAGGAGTACAAGTACAAGGACGAGATTACGCAAATAACGCATCACCGATGTAGCCTCCTTTCGAGATCCCACCGAAGCAGGCGAAAATGGCACTTCCACGGTGCGTGATGTATTCATTCAGTCGATCCTGCGCGGCAAGACGGCGCTGAATCGCGATGAATTGTTTTGGCGAACGCTGATACGATAAAAAGAGTAGTCCAGCATCGAGGGCACCTGTCTTCTCATCAATGCCGTCTTGATACGAGTAGGAACGGCGTAGGATCGCTGTCTTCCCGTCTCCATGCGCGACAGCGGTATGCGAGTCAACCGGTAAGGCAGCTTCGCCACGAGCTTGTCGTTTCGCTGGGGTGACGGAAGCGAACTCGTCTGTTGAGCCGAGCGGTGCCCCGGAAGCACGTTCGCGTCCGAAGGTCCGTTCCTGTTCCTTCAGGATCGTCCGGTCCCAGACCTCGAGATGCATCTGAATGCGGCGGACGACGAGGAACGAGCCGTTCGTTAACCACGGCGTCCCGTCCTGCCACTGACAAAAGAGCGATTCTTTCCGGACTTGTTGCTTCGAGACGTCGGGATTTCCCGTGCCATCCTTGAAGCCGAATAGATTGCGCGGCGTCCCGCCAGAGGCATCTGCTGCTTTACTGCGCTGGAAGCCAGCTTGCGACCATCGCATCGCGACCGTTCCGCGCCCGACACGGACGAGGTTACGAATTGCATGGAAGACGACTTGCGCATCATCACCGCAAACTTGAACGACAAGATCACCTCCGCCCCATTTTTCATCTAAACGATCGAGATCGAACGTCGGCAACGGTTTAAGCGCCTCCGGTCGTTTATGCTGAATACCAAAGCGACCGTCAAATAGACTTGGACCGCACCCGAACGTAAACGTCAAATGACCGGCCGATAATCCGTCCGCTTCCCCCGTATCTTCCGGTGGGACGTAACGGGAGTCGGAATCGCCATATGGTAACCCAGCCGCAAGTCGGGCACATAACCGTGTCCAGCGTTTTAATAAATCAACGAGTTCATCGCGTCGCTCCGTCTTGATATCAAACGCTACGACTTGGACGTGGTTTTGTGGTGGTGTCAAAATGCCTGCTTGATACGTCCCGTAGAACGGCTCTTGATCACTTGCTTCAACAGTCAATGTCCGTGGAAGAAACTTCTCAAGACCACTGGCATACAGGGCGGCCCCGAGACTCGTCAAGCCTGCGACCTTCAGGACGTCACGCCGCGTGACGCCTTCTTGGATTGGTTTCATGCTTATCCCTCCAGTACGATGCCCATCTTCGAGAGCGGTTCCGCGAGTTCATTGATGGCGACACTCATCTGTTTGACGTCTTGTTTCGAGAGACTCGTATAGAGAACATAGCCGTCACCCTGTTTCTTCGCATCGAGTAACGCGTAGACATCCTTGAAGCGAGCAGCAATCTCTTTTGATAACGCCGCATCTTGTTTTTTCAGCGCCGGGTTCAACAGTTCGTAAATCTTTTCAGCCCCTTCGACGTTTGCCGCGAAGTCATATAAATCGGTATGCGAATAACGGTCTTCTTCCCCTGTCACTTTTGAGGTCGAGACTTCGTTTAACAAATCCGTCGCCCCCGTGACGAGTAATTCTGGTGTCACCTCGACCGTCTCGACCTTTGCCCGCAGTAAATGAACGTCCTTCATCAATTGTTTCGCGTATGCTTCATAACCTTTTGTCGTTCCTTTTTCGAATAATCCTTGCTCGATCCGGTGGTAGCCACCCCACTCCGACGCTTTCACGTCGCCTGCTCGCGCATCGATCTTCGGATCAAGGTCACCGAATACTTCCGCGATTGGTTCTGCGCGTTCGTAATACATCCGCGTCGGTGCGTACAACGCTTTCGCTTCTTCAAGCTTCCCGGCTTGTACGGCATCCGTGAACTTTTCCGTCTCGCGGACGAACGTATCGATTTCGTTGATCGCATACGTCCGGTAATCCGTGACGACCTGGTCAAAATTCATCTTTTTCGGTGCTGGTGTCTCCGCTTGTTTCGCTTCACTGCAACCTGCTAAAACGACGGCGAGCGCCCCTGTCATCAATAATGCTTGTTTCATGTATGATTCCCCCTGTTACTAATTAAGTCAGTTCCTTAAATAGTATAGACGACAATGATAATCGTTATCAATAAAAATTTTTGAGCAATTAAAAACGCTTGAACCGGTTCATTTCAACCGATTCAAGCGTTTTGTCAGGCTTGTTCTTTGCGTTTTTTGAAGTACGTCCGTGAAATGATGAACGTGACGATTCCGAAGCCAATGAAGACAAATGCTTTTTGGAATAAGCTCAGGAACGACAAATCGAATAGTAAAAGCTTGACGGCACTGATGGTCAGTAGCAACAACCCGGATAATCGCCACGTCGACGACGTCCGCATCCGACCAATCGCGACAAGGACGAGTGCGAGGACGATATAGGCCGCGGACAACGTCGTACTACGCGCCGTCTCTTCAAGACCGCGGTAGAATGGTAACTCCATGATGATCAACGTGTAGGTCGTAAAGACACCGATTGCAGCTAAGACGAGGACAAGTTGCCATGACCCTCTCCAAACCGGATCACGATGTGTCTGAACGAGGAGCAAGACGAATGCCGTCGAAGCAATGACCATCGCGAGCACCGTCAACGCATACGACAGCCCTATGCTTTGATAAGATTCATAATCAACGACGGCTGAAAAGATAAAGACGACATACAACCCGACGTTAAACAACCGTTGGTGTGGCATTCGCGCCCGCGGAACGAACCAAAATGCGGCGATCAACCCGGCAATCAAAAAGTAGCGCAGTTGATACGTCCAGCTGAGGGCATCTGCCGGAATCAAGAGGACGGCGACGAGTAAGGCGACGTGACCGACACCATTTTGAGCGGAATCCTTCAATCGTTCAGCGAGCAGGTAGGCAGTGCCAGCGAACAGAATCGCGATCAGCGTACCGAACGACCAGTCGAGGATCAGTAACGTCAGTAAGACGACAACTCCGGCAAGCCAGCTTGGCACGTTTGGCTGAAACTGGATCCGTCGTCCGACGAACGATGTCGCACCGTAACCGAAGAATGTCGCAAGTAAGAGAGACCATTCATCAAGTCGTGGTACCTGTTCATCAAGCCAGTAGAGCTCTAACGAGAGTAGGCCGAACGCGAGTGCGATCGTAAAGATCACCCAAGCGAAGACGAACGCTTTTTTTGCCTTCAGTCGGTCAACCGCAAAGAAGATCGCTGCGAACAAGACGACTTCGTACAATAAGAAGAGCGGTAAGTTCGGGTCGTCCGATAATTGTAGATACGGTAATAAGAAACCGGTGATGGATACGAGGACGAGTAAGGCTTGCGATCGCATCCAGAGCATCAGACCGTACGCGATGAAGACGACGACGAGCTCAAGTAAGAAGGCTAAAGACGGTGGATAGAATTGATATAAGGCCATCCCGGCGAACAGTGCCGCCAAGGCGACGATCGTACCGGTCGCGACGAGTCCGACCCCGAGCTCGCGTCGTTTCTTCTCATACTGGTATTCTCCAAGGGCGATGACGAGTAGACCGATCAATACCCCACTTCCGATGCGGACAGGAGGACTGATCAGACCGGCAACCGAGGCGTAGGAGAACAGGAACAAGGCTCCGAGTGCAGCGAATATCGCTCCAATCCGGGGTAACCAGACGGTCGCGATGACCTGTTCCCATTCTTCGCGGGAGCGTTTTTCCTTAAATGTTGGTTGAGGAACAACCGGTTTTCGTTTCGTATAAGCAGGGCGCGGGGCTGGGCGAGCGACCGTACTCACTTCTGGTTCGCTCGGTTCAGGTGCGACAGGCGAAGTGTGCTGTCCTTCAAGGGCAGCTACTCGTTGTCGTAACGCCGCGACCTCCTGCTCGAGACGCGTGATCCGTGGATCTTCCATCTCTTCACTTCCTTTCATGGATACATTGTCATTCTTTTACACACCTAGCAGGTGAACTCCTTCATTTTACAGTAGTTTTCGTATCAATATGCATGAAAATGACAAAAATCCGGTCGCGTGGGGGCGACCGGATGAGGAATTAACGAACAGATAACGCATATTGTCCCGTTTGATTGAAAACGGATGTGAACTGCGAACGACTGACACTATACTTGCCGCGGTATGGATCCGAAACATAAAACGAACCGCTTGAGACACCTGTCACGAGCATGACGTGATAGTTCCGGTAACCTGTGAATGTTTTACCGTCCGGTTTGATCCAAGAGAAGTAGCCATATGGATTCTTAAAATCGACCGTTGCCCAGACGATGACCGGGTTACCGCTGCGGATTTCACGTTCAATCTTCGAGACGCCTTGTTTCGAGATATCGACGGCACCACTGCGGTATTTTTTCGCGAGTGGTAGGATTCCTTTCGGGTAGATACCCCAGTTCTTGTAGTAGTCGAGCGTTCCGGCTGGATTCCCCGTGAACATTTTTTCCGGATCTGCCCAGTAATACTTTCCGTTCTTATACGTCGCGTTCTTCATGCTTTTCGGCATTTGATTGTAGAGTGACGCAGCAGAGACGGCTTTTTTCTTATATTCGAGTGCCATCTTCAACGAGACGAACTCACAACCAGATGGATAACCGAGTGAATATTGGTTGTAGTACGGAACATTTAACTTTTTCGTCGTCGTCGATGGTTTCGACTTCGAGACGTATTGCGTCGAGATATAGCGGTAGCTTCCCTTGTAGAGAATCCGTGTCCAACTGCCCGATGTTCCGTACGTCGCGACGGCAACCCCTTTGTTCAGCTGTCCTACGACTTTATACTTCGTTCCGGCACCCGTCCGGACGTTGAGCGTGCCGACCGTCGTATACTTCGTCCCTGTCGACGTGTATTTCGACGAGGACGATTTGACGTAGTTCTTGTGTATGTAGCCTGTGCGGGATTTGTAGCTGATTTTATACCAGCTGCCGGACGTTCCCTTTGATGTGTAGACATTCCCTTTGTAGACGTTACCGAGAATCTTACTCGATGTCGACGGTTTTTCGCGGACGCGCAAGACATCCGTCGTCACGGTCAACTTCGTCGCGGCCTCAGCGATCAACGAAGGGCTGAGTACCCCAACGATGACAGCCGCTACGAGCAATACGGATAAGAATCGTTTCATGATAGACCCCCTATGTTTTGATTTGGTGAGACATTCCCTTATTCCCAACTTTTTGAAAAAATAATCAACATTTCTTTAGAAAAATCTGAAAAATCAGGAATGTACCTGTTCTTTATATCAAAAAAACCCGACCATGCCTATGGGCACAGTCGAGTTGTCATCAACCTGCAATCAAATTAAAATTTAATTTTGGATCGTCAAGATATAAGGAGACGGTTGCGCAAAAGCTTGTTCGAGCAGGTGGGCAACAAACAAGGTATCCTCTTCTTTCACTGGAAGCGGTGCATCTTCGACGATACTGCGGTAAAAGGCGCGATACATTTTACCGTAATCGCCAACAGGACTCGGGATCCGGACGTCTTGCAGATGACCGTGTTCATCATGATAAATCAAACGCCCATAATCGTCTTCCGAATCCTCACCGAACCCCTCTTCTCCCGGGAAGTAGTTCGCTTTCAGGTCGAGCTCTTGCCGATCGACGTGTTGTTTGATGAACGTGCCGTTCGTGCCGTGTAACATCCACCGGGGTGCCGGGGCAAGTGCGACATGACTCGTCCGGACGCTGACCTTGAGCTCCGGATAATAGAGATCAATCGCAAACGCGTCATCGGGATTGTGCGGCAGTCGAACACTGCGCACGTCAAAGGCGACTTTGTCCGGTTTTCCGAATAAGGCGATGATTTGGTCAAGCGTATGAACACCGAGTCCGTAGAGTGCGCCGTTCTCATGGCGCGCATCAGCTGACGCTGCTTCGGGACGAAACAAATCAAACTGCGAGACGACTTCGACAAGTCGTCCGAGTTTTCCGGAACGGATGATTTGGGCGACGACTTGGAAGTCGCTGTCGTAACGGCGGTTTTGATAAGCGAGAATTTTGACGCCTTGCGCATCTGCTTCCGCAAATAAATGCTTCGTCTCCTCTTCAGTCACGGTAAACGGCTTTTCGACGAGAACATGCTTTTGATGTTGCAAGGCGAGCAACGCGTATTCGAAATGTGTCGCCGGTGGTGTATTGATGACGACGACATCAAGTGCCGGGTCAGCGAGCATCTCAGACACATCCGTCGTAAAACGTGCATCTGGCAGTCGATTTTGATAGGACGCGAACAGCTCCGGTTTTTCCTTCCGATTGTAAATCCAGATGACGTGATAGTTGTCCTCGATCATCACGTACGGTAAATGGTAACGGGTCGTACTTTTGCCAAAGCCGATGAAGCCGATATTCAATCGCATCCGATCACTCCTTGAACCGTTCTTTTTCTCTTACCATACCAAACGAAACGACCGTTGTCTTGATTGAACCGCTTCAGGCCGTCGCTTCGATGTGTTCATACTCGTAAATCGCGAACCCGTCCCGTGTTCCTTGATAGACGAAGCCGAATGACGTGTAATACGCATTGAGAAACTCGTTTGAAGCGACACAGTCGAGTCGTAGGATTTCCCCTTCGTCCTCTGTCACAGCAATCGCATGTTCCAGCAGTTTCCGACCGACTCCACGTCCTTTTGCGCGGTCGCTGACGACGATTCGATGGATATACAGACCTTCTACATCATCCCACAAGGATTGATCCCATTCGAGCGAAGGAAGCAGGGCAACGGAACCAAGCAGCTCGTTCTGATCCTCAAAGACATACAGGCGACCGGCTTCTAAATCTCGCACGACGAGTTGCTCGATGTCTTGCTCAAGATAAGCTGACCACTGGCTACTGCCACCGGCTTTAAGGGAGAGCGCTTTTTGCTCAAGTAGGGTTGCGATGTTTCGAACGTCTTTTGATGTAGCTTGTCGTATCATGTTATTCCTCCTGTTACAAAAAAATTCTTCTCTATCCTAACGAATGCGAAGCGAGAAGAAAACCTTTTTGCTTCAAGATTTCATGTTTGCCCATTATTTTGTGATTTTTTTCATATTCCACAATTTTATTTCGATGTAACGTATTCTTTAGGAGTGATCTGACCCCCAGTCGTCACAACGGTAAACGACCTGCTTCCCACGAGCCGGTCGTTTTTTTGGCGTTCAGGATAATTCGACCCAGCGGCGCGACAAATTCCGTGCTTGTGCCCGGTACTCGTCATCTTCAACGATCGGATTGCTGAGTCGAGGAGCGGAATCCGCATAATAGCCGCCGTTGTCAAGTGGATCGTCGGTTGTTGCAAGATAGAGCGCCGTCTTCGCACCGTATTCCGGTGTATAAAGTTTTCCGGTCCAGTATCCGACTTGCGCGACTGGTTTGAGTAACGTCTTCATCACTTTGCCGTACTTGCCGCGATAGAACAAATCCGTATTGACGATCCCGGGGTGGACGCTGACGAACGTGATCCGGTCGCCGTGCTTTTCAGCTAGCTCACGCATATGAATCATTTGCAGGAGCTTCGATTCGCGGTAAGAACGCATCGGGCTGTAGTGTTCTTTTTTGACGTGCGCGATCGCCTCAAGTTCGACGTCGGTCCGGATCAAGCCGCCTTCACCGGCGAGAGAGGAAATCGAGATGACGCGCGGATCTCGTCCTTTTTCGAGTAAAGGTAACAATCGCTCGATCAAGTAGAAGTGACTCAAGTAATTGACTTGGAATTGCGATTCAAAGCCGTCCTTCGTGACATGATACGGCGGTACCATGACTCCAGCATTTAGGATCAAACGGTCGATTCGACCCATCATGTCGAACAGGCGATCCGCAAAACGACGGACGGAGTCAAGTTGATCCAGTTGCACAATCTCGATTTCCAGTTGTGTATGCGATACACCGTTTTCCCGCAACAGTTGAACGAGTGCCGTCACTTTTTTCTGAGACCGGACGGTCGCGATGACACGATCTCCCCGCTCCAGTAATTCTTGAATCGTGACCATTCCCATACCAGAATTGGCACCCGTGACGATACAGATGTTCATCCCTCTTCCTCCTTGATGTTCCATTTTGAATGCACTAGTCCTGCTTCTAGTTTTCCTTTTTCTATTCGTTTATACACATTATTTCGGTATTATTTTTCGGAATTTTCAAAAAATAACGTATACTAAGAAGAGAGCATGTCATCAAGAAAGAGGTGGTGGGATGGAAGAAGGTACGATTTTGTTCATCGCAGGCACACTATTACTGATTGCAATCATCACGACGAAGTTCGCTGTCCGGTTAAATGTACCGACGTTGATCCTATTCGTCGTTGTAGGTATCATCGCAGGGTCCGACGTTTCAGGAATCATCAACTTCGGTGATTTCGAACAAGCCCGTCTCTATGGAACAATGGCGCTCGTCTTGATTCTATTTGACGGTGGCTTGCATACAAAATGGACGCATTTCCGAAAGATTCTCCCTGCTGCCCTGTCGCTCGCGACCATCGGAGTCCTCGCAACGACAGGAATCATCGCTTTCGTCGCACATTATCTGCTTGATTTTTCTTGGCCGGTCGCGTTATTGATCGGCGCACTCGTCGGCTCAACCGATGCGGCGGCTGTCTTTTCTCTGTTAAGTGGACGACCGGTCGATGCTAAGGTCAAACATACGCTTGAAGCGGAGTCTGGAACGAATGACCCGATGGCTGTCTTTCTCACGATCTTATTCACATCGTTTGCATTGGCACCGGAATCATTCTCGATCGGTGCCAGCATCCTTTCCTTCCTCTATGAGATGGGACTCGGGACACTAGTTGGTCTTGCGATCGGGTATCTCGTCACGCAACTGCTGAACCGGATCGAGTTGCCATCGTCCGCCCTTTATCCAACGCTTCTGTTCAGTGGGGCGCTCTTCTCGTATGGTCTCGCGACGATTTTGCACGCCAGTGGGTTTCTCGCCGTCTATCTGACCGGAATCTGGATCAACAATCATGATATGATCTACCGCGAGACGCTCAAACGATTCAGTGGTAGCTTGTCGCATTTAGCAGAGATCGGCATGTTCATCATGCTCGGATTGCTCGTCTTTCCAAAACAATTACTTGATTCTCGGACTTTGTTCGTCTCGGCTGTCATCGTCCTGACGTTGATCCTGCTCGCTCGTCCACTTGCCGTCGTCTTATCGCTACTTCCGTTTCGGTACACGGTCAAAGAACAGAGTGTCATCACGGCAGCTGGTCTACGTGGAGCCGTTCCGATCATTCTCGCGACCTATCCGCTTTCGAGTGGTCTTTCTGAAGCGCCGCTTCTTTTCAATATCGTCTTCTTCACCGTCATGACGTCTGCTCTTTTGCAAGGAACGGCCTTGCCGTGGATCGTCCGGCGAATGGGGCTAGAGACACAGCCCGACACGACGGTCGAACCGTTCCTGAAATTCATGACCGTCACCCATCCGCAAGCGGAGATCATCGAGGTCAGGGTCTCGACAAACAGTGTGATTGCCGGAAGAACGTTACAGGATATCGAGATGCCCCAGGATGTGCTCGTCGTTGCGATCATTCGTGAAGATGAAATCCTGACGCCGCGTGGTCAGACACGTGTCCTCGTAGACGATCAACTGTTGATTTTAACACCTAAACAAGCGGATCAGGACGTGCGACGGCTGATTGCGTCGCTCGGATTATAGATCAGAGGAACATAATAAAAGCCTGAATGAAGGAAGTATCATACAGGCTAATTATTACTTAATAAATTCACTTTTTGATCTAAGAATTAGGTTGTCAAAAATAAATAACAACTATGGCATGAGAATCTTCCTTACCAAGAATGGAGGCTGTTTCGCTTTTTAAAATCAGTTCAAGCTACGAATTTGGCTGGGTCTTAAATTATTGAGAGCCCCATCACAAATCGATTTTCAAATATGAAATTTGAGTTATTTAAAAATCAATTGAGCAATTTCCGTTCCACTTTCAACTTCATCTGACTTTAACGGAATCATTTCAGAGATTTTTTCTTCAAAATTCGGGAAAACAAGGACTGAAATAATTTCTTTTCCCTTCTCCTCAATATAGGAAAGATCAAAAGTACCAATGTGGTCATTAACACTAACTATATCTCCAGCATTAATTTTGATATTAAATCCTTCACCTTTTAATTCAACTGTTTCAAGTCCTAAATGTAATAGCATTTCAAGGCCATCTTCCGTTACCATTCCAATTGCATGTTTAGTAGGAAACACTTGTGTAACCTTCCCATTTACAGGAGAAAAAACTTCGCCGTTAGTTGGAATAAAGGCTAGCCCTTCGCCCATCATTTTCTGGGAAAAAACGGGATCTGGAACACTTCCTAATGGAATAACCTCGCCCTTTAAAGGGCTATGGATGAATATATTTTTTTCTTTTTTACTCTTCTTAAAAAACATCATTTCACACCTCAATGTCTATCTTTTACTATTTATATAATCTAAGTATCCAAATGCCAATGCTTCTACCACAATAAAAAAGGAAGAGGCAGATCGTACCCACCAATTTTTCGGAATAGGATTCATCGTACTGGAAGAATATAAATTAAAATCAGCATGTCCTGACAACCAATTACTTTTAAAATTGGTAAGGGAAATCATTTTTGCACCCTTAACAGCAGGAATATCAGGTAACCCTTGTAAGTTTGGATTTTCACCGGATAGTGAAAACAAAATAATTAAATCTTTAGAAGTTAACTTTTCAATTATAAGCCTATATTCATTTGCGTGGGCCATTGCAGGAATAATTTGAACGGGTTTGCCAATAAGTAGGAATAGTCGTTGCAGTTCTGCAGCTTGATTTTTCTGGGCTATTCCTGTTGAAATGACATAAATATTTTCGCTAGTATCAATTGCTTTATAAATAGGTTCAAAATCCACACTATTTAAATAGTCTAACGTTTTATTGACATCATAAAGAACTTGTTCAAACAATTCATTTGGTTTAAGTTCCTCATTTGGGCTGGCATTTTCCCATTTTACAAAGTTTTTAAATTCACTATATCCACTAAAACCTAATTTTTGAGCAAATCTTAATACAGATGATTTGGATGCTAAACTATTTTTAGCTAACTGATTAATACCCATGTTCCCAATTTTATCTTTATTAGCAAGAACGTACCTAGCAATAGTAAAATCAGTATCACTCAAATACTCATAATTTTTATTAATTAACTCTTCAAGATTCACAAGGAGATCCTCCTAACTTAATTACCAGGCAACAGGGTATGAAAACACCTCATACCCGCTACTAGTTTAGCAAACCCTTTTTCCTTAAGAAAGTTCCGGCCAAAAATCCTTGTTTGCCTCGATAAGGTCATCTAAAATTGCTTTTGCAACACTCGCACTTGGTACTGTCTTTGACAATGTTAGCGCTTGCCAAAGTTTTTGATATGATTTTTCTAAATAAGCTTGAACGACTAACTTTTCTACTGATACTTGTTGTTCAATCAATCCCTTTTGGAATTGAGGAATCGTCCCAATAGATAGTGATTCCACACCTGCTTTACTTACTAAACATGGAATCTCAACCATTGCAGTTGGTTCAACGTTTGCAATCGCCCCATTATTAGGAACAATTAATAGCATTCTTTCATATGTGTTGTATGCAAGCGCTACTGCCAATCGAACGATGAATTCCGCGTGTTCCCCGGCTTCAATACTTGTTCCTTCAGCGGTGCCAGCTTCGGCAATTCGTATACATTCGGCAAAAACATTCTTTTCACGATGATCCATCACTTCGTTTGCCCGTGTATGTTCTGGGTTTGAATGTTGTACTACATAGTCAGGGAATAAATAATATTTTAAATACGTATTTGGTAGTGTATCCGGGTCAACAGCGTATACGTCCTTAGCTTTAGTAAATGTATCCATCCAGCTGGATTCCGCTAGCAGTGGATTATTAATCCCATCATTTTTAGCCCCATAACCCCATTGTTTTACATGTTCTTTCAATCTTGGCATTAAGTCATTGCCTTCTTTATCATAAAGCTCAGTCCACCAACCAAAATGGTTTAGTCCATAATACCGTTCAATAATATCATTCTCAGATTCCAACCCTAAAATGTCAGCCATTGATTTTTTAATGGCAACTGGCATATCACAAATATTAATGATTTTCGAGTTAGGACGTAAGATACGTGTTGCCTCTGCAACAATCGAAGCTGGGTTAGAGTAGTTTAACATCCAAGCATTCGGTGAATACTTTTCCATAGAATCAATTAATTCAATTACTCCTGGAATTGAACGCATACCATAGGCCATGCCGCCAGGTCCACATGTTTCTTGACCAACGGCCCCATATTTTAATGGAATTTTTTCATCTAGTTCACGCATTTTTAGACCACCGACACGAATATGTGCCATTACGAAATCAACATCTGTAAAAGCTTCCTCGGGATCTGTTGTTGCTATGAATTCAATTTTAGGAGCACGTTCCTTAATGATAATTTCACATGCTTTCGCAACGATATCTTGACGTTCTTTATTATTATCGTAAAATTTTAATTTCCGTAATGGAAATTTATCTTGATTTTCAATTAACATCATTACAATTCCAGCTGTATAAGTACTTCCCCCACCAGCAATTACTACAGAATTTTTTTTCATTTTTAGTCCCTCTTTCCTTATTGTTGTTATGTCTTAGTGTATAAATATTTCTTTAAGGTTAGTATACTGCGATTTTTCCTTCATCGTAATAGTTTGGAAAGATGATGGGAAAGGTTTCACTCATTGGGAGATTTCTTTAACCTTCTTACATCCTATTTTACTTTCGAACACTTTTAATCTTTTCTTCCATTTTATCTCGAACTTGACCAACTGATAGTTCAACTATTATTTGGATCGCTTGTTTATTTCGAACTAAGCCATGTGCTCCATGTTTTCTAAAAACTTGTTCACTTTCTAGTTTTTCAGGATCTTTTACTGTAACACGTAATCTCGTTGCACAGTTTGTAATATCTTGAATATTTGCAGCGCCATCTAAATCTGCTAAAAAGTATTCAGCTAATTGTTCAAAAGAACTGCTTCCACCTGTATTTCCTAATTTCTTCTCTTTGTAATCTGCTTTCGTAAATAACTTGCTTTAAGGTTTAACATTCTAAGCGAAAAAAGATAAAAGATATCACTAACTTTTATCTTCAATACTATTAATAGGGGCATTTTTAAAATCATATTAAGCAACTAAGTGGATATACCCCATCTCAAATATACAGAAGACATTATCAAAGCCAATTACTCTACATAAAAAAAGACCCTAGGATTCGGGGGTTAAATAAGGTTGAGTTTTAGAAAAAAGGAGTATATCATCGCTTAGAATTCTAAGATTATTTAGCCAATATGAAAGGCTATTAATTCCTTAGCATAGGAAAAAGTCGATTTATTTCATCCAGAAATTGACTTAGCGTATGTTTTCCGCGTTTTGTTGGGGGGACCCCTCAATAAGGAAAATAAAGGAGGAACCTTGATGTTAAACCGATTACTTGCCGTCATCTTGACCACCACGCTCGTTTGCACCGTCCTAGCATACATATCCTATACACCGCTCCGAGATCGGACATCGGATACGATGTATGAATCATTCGGTTCAACATTTTTGTTTTACGTCTTAGCGACCTTGCCGATCATCTTGCTGTCCGGCTTCTTACTCGACTTCCTTATCGGCATGATCATCAACCGGTGATCGACGACATTAGCGTATGTGCCGACAGTCCTCGGTTACGGAGTGTACGGTATCGTGATCGCGAGTCTCCTGATTCTCTTGACGACGAAGGACGCATTTGACCTGCCGCTTTCTTTTACGATCGCTGCTCTGACAGCAATGATCTATTACAGTCTGTCCGTCGTCTTTAATCGATTGTCACAGCACGCGCACTAAAAAAACGAACAGACACGTCTGCTTACTCGCGGACGTGCCTGTTCGTGTTATTCTGCTTCCGTTCGTTCAATCGTGATGACACCCGGTGGACGATGTGGGAAGGTCAACGTCAGACCGGCAAAGCGACAAATATCATCTTCGTTCGGTGCCCGGTGCACCCACTCGATCGTCTCTTGCCTTGCTAGCGCGTGGCGGATCCGGTTATCGGCTTGTGTACGCGAGATGCCGCGGCAATCAACGTTCGTGATATACGTTGCTTCGTCCGACTCGATCTGTTGCCAAATCCCGAGGATCAGTTGACCAATCGGACTGACGGATTGACCATCCGGTTCTTCACTGCTGACGGCAGCATCGAGCATTTCGATGACAGCGTCACAAGTCTCACCGGAAGCAAGCAATCGCGTCGATCCTTGTTGTAGAATCCGGTAACGCGTCACGCCGTTCTCGAGCCACAAGCGCTGTGCGAATGGATTGACCGGAACACCGTGGAAAAATGTCTGCGTCCCGCGCCAAGCAAAACCAAATGATGGGTCGTACGCCCGAATCGTCGCCATGGCACGATCATGGAACTTAGCGATCGTCTGTCGTTCCGTTTCCAGTAAGTTTCGGATCGCCTCTTCATCCTCTAACGGTACCGACTTTGGTGTCACAGTAAATAATTCCGATTCCGGTAAGCGGTGTGGGGACAAAATCGTTCCGTCGAAACGATAATCGTTCGCCGGACGTCCAGTACGCCCGACGGATAAGCGCCACGTCCGTTCTTCCGGCATGAAGGCATAACTTTGATGGGCAAAAGGTGGTGCGACGAACAGTCCCGGAAACGGATCGAATGTGTCGACTCGCAGGACGTCACCGTCATACCAGCACTCTTCGATCAGACGGACGAGCCGTCCGACGGGTGCATTACGGTCCGTCAGGTAACGACCGGTATTAGCATGGAAACCGAGCAGAAATTCCCGCTCTTCTTCTTGGAACGTCACCATCAAGAGTTGGAACAACGAGGCAATCTGCTGCTCGACGAGTTGCGGATCCTCCCCCGTCTCTGCCTCAAACGCGACCATCTTCCAGCCGGACCGTTCATAGAGATGAATCGTCACCGGGAAGAACAGGAAGGCACCATGTGTCGCTTCGAGTTTGACCATGTCTTGCATCGCTAGGCGTTCCGTCAGTAAGGAAAAGCCCATTCGTTCGAAATGATCTTGCAGCCGTCGTTTCCAATGTGTGAATTCCACGCAACCATCCCCTCTCGCAAATTACGCGCCGCGTTTTCGTAACGGATTCTTCGACCAGTAGATATAAAGACCGACCAGCCCTGCAATGCCTATGATATAAGACGGCAATCCACTGACCTGAATCAAGACGTCCGGTGCCGGGAAGATCGTCACGAGCAGTGCCTTATAGGTTGAAAATAGAATGAAACTGATGACGAATTGAATCCAGACCCGCGACTTGACTTGTTTAAGCTTCGGTGCCGTGATGACTTGAGACATCGCATCGATCAAGAACAAGGCGATGATTGAGAAGAATAAGTAATCAATCAAGGCAAACTGGAACAATCCGTCAATCCCTTCAATGAAAATGAACATCAAGATCGAGGAGACGTAGTTGCGTGTCCAGCGTTTCTGCGTCTCCATCCGGTGCCGCTGCGGTAACTCGGCGATCATCTGGTCAAGACGTGCCTCGACGGATAGACCGTGGACCTCTTCGAATGGTCGTTGTTTTCGCTGAGCTTCATAGATGTCTGCCCGCAGGCGATCTTCGATTTCCGTCCGGTCCGGTTCTGCAACGTTCAGATTCAATCGTGGTAAAACGGTTTCTAATAAACGTGTGTTGGCTTTCGTTAATTTCAATCGATTTCCCCCTTTTTCATGTTTAAGTATACTGGGTTTTTGGGAAAAATACGTAGTGGAAGTAAAAGATTGCTTGACGAAACGATGAAGAATGTTCAGAATTATTAAAATATAGTGTCGAAATCAGACAGAAAGGACGTGTCGGACCATGCGTCAAACATTGACGAGCGCCGCCTTGATCACCTTACTGACAAGTGCGGGCATCGCCTTCCCGTTGGCTGAAACGAAGCCACCCGTTGACCAAGAACCGGTCGAACTCGATCAGCAACAGGAACAAACGCCTGAAACAGAATAACAATAACCCGCGCTCAAGCAGGAGCGCGGGTTATTTCATGTATCACTTGGTTGGGTTACGCGTTCGTTAATCGTGACCGTCCACGTGACGACCGTCGTGCTGTCACGAACGCCCTGTACCTCGATCGTCGAGAGAAGTTCTTTGACACCACCTGATCGTAAAGTTTCCTCGATCTGCATCGCGTCAGCATATGGGGTTCCCGGGCACTCAAGCAAACCATCCGTCGTCACGAACAA
This sequence comes from Exiguobacterium sp. FSL W8-0210, assembly GCF_038006045.1. Taxonomy (NCBI): domain Bacteria; kingdom Bacillati; phylum Bacillota; class Bacilli; order Caryophanales; genus Exiguobacterium; species Exiguobacterium sp. FSL W8-0210. The sequence continues at coordinate 1,534,367 of NZ_JBBOUK010000001.1, read as the reverse complement.
CTGATTCTCGCCTTGGCGCAATTCGCGGATCCCACGCGCGTAACTCGGGACCGGTAACGCAAACGTGTTCGCGTGTCCAATCCATTCATAGAATTGACGCTGGTTCAAGGCGGCTTGTCCCATCTTCATCAGCTCCGGGTGAAACAGATACAAGACGACGTCACCGACCGAGAACCACCAGATGAAACGCCCTTTCCGGACCGCAATCAGACACGCCGTCTCCCCTTGCAATGTCGCACACGCCGCTAAAAAGTCCGGATCTTGAAATAGATCCAGCACGGTCGTTTCGATTCGTCGGAATGCGTCCGTAAGTGGGGCATCAAGATCAGTCCGAATGCGCGACTCGTGTTGCGCTAACTGCTGTAAGACAAGTGCCGCACTATCCGCTGTCTTATGAGCGTCTAAGACGACGGTCATCTCCCAATCGTCGCCGATCAAGATGGCAGCCCCGTCTTCGTTTTTATATTGTCCGCTTCTTGAGCAGCCTCCGAATCGCCCAAGCGTTATCCGACCAATCTGGTCAATCTGCTTCGTGTCGACGAATGATTCGTCGGATCCGACCCAGTAGTAGGATGATTGTCTCGTCTGCATGCTTCCGTCTTCCCTTCTTTACATATCCCGCAAGTAAGGTTGCAGGAACAAACGCAATCGTTTTTCATAGTTGTCCGGATCAATCGTATATGTCTCACCATGTCCGGCATCACGAACCGGATACAATTGTTTTAATCCGGTTTTTGCTTGATACAGCTCGTACATCATCCGAACCGGGACGAGGTCGTCCTTCAGTCCATGGATGAACAGCGTTGGAACCCGGATTTTCGTCGCTTGGCGCGTCACCGAGAGTCGCCGAAGAAGAAGTCCTGTTCCCCTTTGTTCCACATGCTTGCGACCGTCAGAGACGGCAGTGCCGGGTAACGGATCTGTTCGTCCGCGAGTAGACTGAACCAGTCGTCGAGTCGGGCGTAAGCTCCTTCAGCAACGATCGCCCGGACTTGTGTCGGTACGGTCTCGCCAGAAGCGAGTAAGACGGTCGCTGCGCCGACACCGAGTCCGTGATAGACGATCCGTGTATCGTCTCCGTTTTCAGCAAGCAGGCGTTTCGTCCATTCCAAGACATCCAGTCGATCGAGCCAACCGTAGTTCCGGACGCCACCGCTTCGATCCTGCCCACGCCGTTCGATGAGTAGGACATTGAAATCAGCCTCATGGTAATAGCGGGTAAGCGCATAAACACCGGTCTGTGAAAACATCATCTCATCCGGGACGAGGAGGACTGTCTGTTTGCTACCGTCAACCGGTAGATAACGACCGAAGCGGACGAGCCCGTCCTTCGACCATTGCTGTGTCTCGCTCGTTTGTTTGAACCATGTCTCGTCTTTCGTCACCTGTCCGTCCGTTCTCGTCGTCTTCAGAATCGGAGAAGCGTCCGACTGACCGATCAATGTTTCTTGCATCCGGTATCCATCATAGACGATGAACAGTAGCAGACACGTGACGAGCAACACGATGCCGATTCCCCATTTGCGCATGTGCTTCGCTTCCTTTCCGACAGTGAGTCTTTCCTTATTCGTCGTCGGTTTTCACTTCCCCTGCTAACGGGGTCGAAAGGAACGATTGTTTATACCAGCGCTGTAAGGTATCGATATCCGTTCTTTCAAAATAGAGCGCGTTAAAGGCAGTATTACCCCGCAGTTGAATCTCAATCCGGGCAATCTCCTTTGCTTCGAGCCAGCGGGAGACGGACCAGGTCAGTTCCTCGATCTTCAGTCGTGGCGTATAGACGGTCTCTTTTTGGACCCATTGTTTGCGTAACATCAAGAGATCGTAACCGGTTCCGAAACGGGTCTTTCGGTAACCGCTGCGCACAGCGAAGTAATAGAACGGTAACCAGATGAACAGAAGCAAGATCAGGAAGCGCCATGAGGAATCAAGGACGATGATGAAGACACTGCTTAATGCAGTAAACAACAGCGCATAACCGAGTAACGGCCACCGGACCCGGTAGCGAAAGCCAATCGGTGCGACTTCATACTGTGGGCGGAACTGACGAAAGCGCGGCAGATACGTCGCCAGGAACGCATCAATCTCGTTCGTTCGGATGAACGGATGGAGCAGCAGTCGCTCCTTCTCTCCAGTCGCCGAGATGATGTGTAAGGACAGGCTCGCTCGTCCGATCAAACGCTGAATCCAGCTTTCTTGAATGACGAGGGCTTGAATCTTATCGGCATGAAACGCAACCTCGGTCCGGTTCAACATCCCGTACCCGATCAACAATCGGTTGTTTTGCAAGACGGCACGGTAGGAACCGTATTTCAAGATATAGACGATGATCGAGCCGATGTAGATGACGAGTAAGACGAGTACGCCAAGTCCCGTCAAAACGAACAACGATAAATGAGCGAGTTCCGAGAACAGTCGATCGACATAACGTTCAATGAACTGATCGATGAATTGATAGGCGGTCCCGATCCCGACGAGCGCTAGTCCGACGCGTCCTGACAAGGCACCGGCTAATGCCAAATCGCGGACAGGGATCGTATAGGCGACTTCCGCCTGTTGTTCTTCGACGACGAGCTGTCCCTCGTTTTTGATCGACGACTTCAGTTCTTTCGCAAAATCAAGACGGATCCCCTTCAGTTCGACTTCCGGTGTTCCGCTCTCAGACGATGTCTCGACGGTCAACGTCGCAAGACGCAACAGTCTTTCGATGACGTTTTGCTGAATGCCGATCGACTCGATCCGTTTACGTTGCGTCGTCCGTTCACTTTTTTGGAGAATTCCTTTGCGGACCCGAATCGTCTCGGCATCAATCGTGAACGTATAGAAATACCAGGAGGCGATCCCGTATAAGAGGACGAACACAATCCCAACACTGATCCCGATCCACGTATAGGTGTTGATCTCGCCTTTTCGGATCGCATTTAAAATCAAGGCGGCGAACGGAATCAGGAGCGAGCGGATGATCGAGATACTCGACATCACGATGAACAGCGGGTGGACGCGCCGGGTCATAACGATTCCTCCTCCCGCTCCTCGAGTTTCGCGAATCGTTCGACTTGTGTGCGTAGCGAGTCTCCTTGAGCACGATCGAGTCTTGACAACGTGACGAAGCCGGATGCCGTTCGAATATCAAGTGTGATCAAATCATAGCGACGCAGGATCGGTCCCGTTTGGCTATCGATCAATTGCACCTTGACGAGCGGCACGGTGACTTCGCGGCGGAAGAAGATGCCGTTGCGGACGACGAGAAATTCCTCATCGATGCGATAACGCATATACTTCAAGCGAAGAACGGGTATGTAGACGATACGGGGAATGAAATAGATCAGCCAAAGCAGACCGACGATGCCCATCCACCAAGGTGTCAGGTCGAGCCACATGACTTGGGTGATCGTCGTTCCGATCAAGATGACGGCGATCAAGCCATGTAACGGCAACAATCCGAGCCGTTCTGCTCGAATCGATCGTTCTGGCAGCGTATGCCATTGTACAGTAGACATCAAAAAACACTTCCTTTCGTTTCCATTTACGGTTAAAAACGTCGCTTGGTTTCAGACAGCGGTTGACATTTTGTTTGATTTCATCGCATATATAGAAGTGAAGAACTGTAACACCAAGGAGGAACCATGTTAACTTTTGAAGAAAAACTACGAATTATCGAGACCTTCCCACAACTCGTCCGAAAAGATGTCTCGCTGAAGCGCGTCAATTTCCAATTTCCGGACAGTCAGTATGAGAAGAAGAATCTCGTCTATCATTTGCATCCGAACGGTAACGGCTTCGTCTATGCCGCTGGTCTACCAGGTTATGAAACGGACGAAAAAGGTTTCGTCAACATCCGTGAATTCTCAGAACCTGCTTTAATTCTCTTATTAGAAGATGCAATCAAAGCACTCTCAACAGTCCAATCGGTCGAAACACTCGAAGAAACATGGGTCAACGATAACCAGTTCGAATTGACGTTGCTCAATGAAGACATCGACACGTGGCTCGTCTACGCCGGTGATCTTTTAGACGGTGCATTCAACTCGTATAAGGAAGCAGCGAACTATCTTGAAGAAGAAGGCTTCCGCCGTAAATAAGACAATGAGCGATCCGGTTAATCCGGGTCGCTCATTTTCATGACGAGACGATTCAGTGCCGCTTTGACGACTTGAAGATCTTCTTCATCGACGTCGAGTGTTTGGACGAGATCAAGCGGAACGGTCTCTGCTTGTTTCCGTAACGCACGACCGGCATCTGTCAAAAAAATCTGGATGTGTCGTTCGTCTTCCGGCTTACGGACGCGTCGCAACAAATCTGCTGCTTCGAGTTTCTTTAGTAACGGCGTCAACGTACCGGAGTCAAGATGGAGCCGTTCGCCGATGGCTTTAAGCGATTGTCCCTCCTCCTCCCAGACGACGAGCATGACGAGATATTGTGGATACGTCAGACCGAGGGGTTCAAGTAACGGACGATAACGACGCGTGATCTCACGCGAAATCGCATAAAACGGAAAACAGAGTTGTTCATCTAAAGCTAACGGGTTCATAAAAAATTCCTCCTATCGTGAGCAAACGAGTTGCATTTCGATTTAAATTGTATACAATCTAATTGTAAGCTACTTATTTGAATCTAACAACGAAAGGGAGTTACACACATGAAACCAATGTTCACATCATCTGCAACAGCTGTCGGAGGTCGCGACGGACGCGTCGTATCGGAGGACGGAATCCTTGACGTCGCCCTCGCAATGCCAGTACCAGGATCGAAAAAACAAGCAACGAACCCAGAACAACTCTTTGCTGCAGGATACTCTGCTTGCTTCGACTCTGCTTTAAACATGGTCGCTCGCAAACAAGGGATCAAACATGATGGCAGTGAAGTTACAGCACACGTGACGTTAAACGAAGCAGCTGACGGATTCATGCTTTCAGTCGAACTTGATGTTCTCGTCCGCGGGATCTCAGAAGAAGCGGCCGCTGAACTCGCGAAAGTCGCGCATACGGTCTGCCCTTACTCACGTGCAACTGCTGGAAACATTCAAGTCGACGTCTACACACGTACGACTGACGCAGAATAAGTGTAGCATTTCTAGCCAGCCTGAGGTTTACTCTCGGCTGGTTTTTTGTTTTTTATATTAATTATGGTATCTGAAATAATTATATGTTCATACAGACGGGACTGATTCAAAAGTCAGTTTTTACAAAGATAAGGTTGGCAGATCATCATTCTGCCAACCTTATCTCGTAACAAAAAGAATGACGCGTCTTTTCACGCCCTTTCCTCAGGCGAGACACAAGCCAGTTTTCCAGCCTTATTCAAGCAGGAAATCGGGTCTTGTTTGTCTCTGACAGCGAAAAGATGCGCTTTTTCTGTAGGAGTAGCGTGTGACGCGTCATTCTTTTTTTGAGTCAGTCCCACTTTTTTATAGTTGATGGACTGATAAGATGACAAGTTCCCCGGACACAGTGACATAATAGGCATCCTCGAACCGATAGCGTTCATTGTGTTCTGCATCATAGACGGTGACCATCGGTTCCGCGTTGTCTCCAATCGCTTCGTGTAGATAGAAGCGTCCCCGTAAGACACGTTCGAACGGTTCTTTATCGAGGAATCGGGCACCATTGCGTAAGTTGATTATTTCATGATGGTGCTCGGATCGGTCATTAACGATGAAGATCGTCGACTCAACATCATCGTATGTGAAATCGAGCGGTTCGTAGTCACTCCACTGGATCCGGGCGACCTCTTCGACACTCGCTTCCGTATCAATCCGGTAAAAGATTTCTTCGTTCAGACGATCGGTATAGGCACTGAAGATGAGATGCCCTTCTTGTTCCCCGAGATACTGGACGGTATCCCCTTCCCCATCTAATTTCAATAGTGTCGCAAACGATAAATGTTCGACACCTTGTTCAATCTCCTCAATCAAGGTCGAAAGTGGTGCGATCAACAGACTTTCGGAGTGATCAATCGGATCTTCTGGTGAGATGACACCACTTTCAAGGGCGTCATAGAACGAGAACTCATCGAGCCGAGCGTTACAGACGATGTACTCCTTGTCTTCGAGCGTGACGAGAAAGAAATAGAGTTCCCGGTAATTCTCCGTCATCCCGTAGAGCCGTGGATCGCGAATCGTCTGCCGTGATTCGTCCTTGACGTCATACAAAAACGCGGACGTCGTATCCGTCGTCTGCAAGAATACGAGATAGTTGTCATTGAGCACCCAGTAGAGCGTCAAATCCCCTTCCACGTAAAACGACGCAATCTGCTCCCGTTTACCGGACAAGAGATCGATAACGAGCACTTCCGTCTCCCCGCCCTGCTCTTGCGTATGTTCATTCAAACAATAGACTCTTCCGTGCCGCACGAACGGTCGGGTCGGTCCGTGATCCGTCAAAGCCTGCTGCGTCAGATCGACTTGTTCTTGATCTTCAAGATCATACCGACTGATGTGGTAACGGGCGTCATCGAGGCGACGTCGAAAATAGATCGACGACGGTGTGACATGCAAGACATCCATATGATCGGCAGGTAAAGCACGGGCATCCACTATTTCCATTTTCAATCTCCTCCTGAACACATACTACTTGTCTTTTTCCCACGAATCGTACTGCTTCAAACAGGGTCTTCTTGTGCGTTTAGTGAAGCAGAGTGCTACAATATGGCTAGATGACTACAGGATGAGGAAGGTGCAAAACGGTGCAATCACAAGATTTAAATACGATGATGCTCGAATACGTCAATGATAAGGAAGAATATGATGCCTATGCCGACAAGTTGAAGATGCTCTTGTCCGAGCTGTTGGACGCGGCAGGCATCAAATACCACTCAATCGTCGCCCGGACGAAAGACTCCGAGAGCCTGTATCAAAAGGTCTTACGGCAACCGAATAAATACCGTTCGCTCAAGGACGTCCATGACTTGACCGGGATCCGGATCGTTACCTATTTCCATGATGACGTTCGGGAAGCGGCGCGAATCATCGAGAATGAGTTTGCGATCGATCGCGATCAATCGGTCGATAAGTCGACCTTGCTCGATACGACGGAATTCGGTTACCTCTCGGTCCACTTCGTCGCGTCACTCAGTGAACAGCGGCTTGCCTTAAGCGAGTATGGACGTTTCAAGGACTATACGGCAGAGATTCAGATCCGCTCGATCCTTCAACATGCGTGGGCCGAGATCGAGCATGATCTTGGATATAAAAATCCGAACAGCGTCCCGGCAGAAGTCCGGCGTAGCTTCAGTCGGGTGGCAGGACTTCTAGAGATCGCCGATCAGGAGTTCGTCAACATCAAGAAGCAATTGAAACAATTCGAAGACGAGACGGTCCAACAAATCTTGTCTGATCCGCATCAAGTCCGGATCACAGCAGATAACTTGAATTACTTCATCGACCACTCCCCCGTCATCAGCGAACTCGACAAACGTCTCGTCACGTCACAAATGATGCTCGATTCCGATCAACAGTTGATCAACGAACTGATCCGAATGTTCCATTACGTCGATATCCGGACGTACGGTGAACTGATTGAAGCGGTCTCGACACATAGTCCGCTCGCCTTACGTTGTGCAAAGGTCATGCCGAATCCATTCCTGCCTCGTCAAGGAATCGGGATCGCCTATATCTGTATGGCATTGACGATCGCTGGTGAAGATACGCACCGCATTGACTACTTCTTCCGCCGTTTCTATCCGGAATTACGCAACGTCGAAGAAATCGTCGCCCGTGTCGTCGAGTCAGATGATTCAAGAGAAAAATATTGATTAAACTAAAATTTTTCACTATACTAAATCACGAGTGAAAGAAACTACGGTATAGAAAGAGTGAAGGATACATGGCAACTACACTAGAAGTAGCACAACGCGATCAGTTGATCGTTGATACGGAAAAAGGATTACGGATGAACTACCGCGCGATCAAAAAGGACGTGCGTAGCATGTTTACGACTTACTTGACACGTAACGAGTTCTTCATCTTAAAATCACTTTGTGCGAACAGTCCCCAAATTGCTTCAGCGCTCTCGCAAGAGTTCCAATTTTCAGCAAGCATGATTACGGCTCTGGCAGACGAATTGACGAAAAAAGAGTTGATCTCACGTGAGCGAAGCGAGCTCGATCGTCGCGTCGTCGAACTGCGGGCAACACCGAAAGGCATTGAGCTTTACGAAAAACTCGAGTCGATGAAGATGGATTACCTTGCAGACGTCTTTGAGGACTTCTCGGATCAGGAACTGGAGTTGTTCCGTTCGCTCTTAATGAAGCTTGAAAAAACAGTCTAAGCTGTTCGATGGAACGGATCCGGTCAAAAGCGATCGGATCCGTTTTTTAGTAATCGATTAGGAGGAAACACGATGTTTGATTTCGAATCAGTGCAACACTTACGAAAGACAGGGCAGTATGAAGCAGCAAAGGAACTCGTCCGTCAGTATGTCGAAACAGCCCCTAACGATCCGGCGGTCCTCTATCAGATGGCCTGGTGTCATGATAGTCTTGGTGAGGAACAGGCTGCTGTCCCCTACTATGAACAAGCACTTGCGCTCGGTCTTGCTGGTGAGGACCGCTTGCAAGCTTATATCGGGCTCGGAAGTACATACCGCGTCATCGGTCAGTTCAAAGAAGCATCAAGCGTTTTCCGAAGCGCGTTGCTTGAATTTCCAGACGCTCACGCCTTACAAGCATTCCTCGCGATGACGGAGTACAACCTCGGTCAAGTCAATCAGGCTGTCGGTCGGTTACTCAAGAGTCTTGCTGCGACGTCGTCGGACGCCTCGATTCAGACATTTAACCGGGCACTTCGTTATTATGCCGATCATTTGGACGAGATCGACACGGAATAAAGCAACAGTTGACGATGGATTGGTTCGCACAGCATAATGTAACAGCCAAGCGGACTCGCTTTTGGCAGGAAAGGAAGTTAATGATGTCATCAAAAAAAGTATGGACAGTAGAAGGTTATGAAGAACAAGGGCAAGAAAAACATGGTAAGGCAAGTAAGTCAGAAACCTATACGACTGAAGCGGATGCTAAGAAAGCCGCTAAGAAGATGGCGGATCAAAACGATCATCTCGACGTCTACTTGATTTATACGAATACGGTAAACGGTAAAACTGAAGAACGGTTCTTCAATTCGAACGGCAAGTATAGTGAAGAAGGATTCGAATGGTAATCTCCCTTTTCATTTAAAGGTCCACTCAAAAAAATGGATTCGTATCTCTTCAAGTGAGAAACGAATCCATTTTTTTAGTCATGATTTTTGCCTCTCATACCAAAGCGGTGTTTCACACTGAAATCCATCGTGGTCTCGGATGATCCGCTGAACACGTCGTTGCATTGCCTCCAATCCGTCTACATCGAACCGTTTTGCCCAGACGAGAGACGAGAAGACGACCATCGCCATATAGAGGCTGTAGATCTGCCAAAAGTTAGACGGTACTTTGCTCTCGAAGTATCCATCGATCATGTGACGGGCAAAGACGGGACTCGTCTCGACTTGAAACAATCCACATTTGACGAAGTCATGCCACGGATCGCCGTAATCATGGTTCCCGTAATCTAGGAAGGCACAGAGATGTCCATTCTCAACAAGAAGATTATCGAGATGGACATCGTCATGTTGCAGTTGATTCGGACGCTCAGCTAAAAGTGAAAGCCTTAAAAGGATGAACCGATCGAGTCGCTCGATCCACTCTGGCTCAAGCAACCCATTAACTGCTGCGCGATAGCGGTCATGTTTCGCCTGACAACGTTCTTTCCATGCCGCCGTCCCGCTCGGTGCTATCACGTCATGAATGCTTCTCAACGCTCGCCCTGTCTCCTGACCGAGTCGAGGAGCTAATTCTGGTGACTCGAGAAGCACGCTCCGAACGGTTCGTCCGGGTAGGTATGGATAAATGCCGTACGCGGTCGTCGCAGTCCGTCCGGTCGCTAGCGGTAAGGCGTGAGAAATTCCCTTTTGTTCTGGGACCATTAAAGCCGCCTCTCGTTCAAACTGACGACTTAATGGGTCCGTCACGACCTTGACGATGTAGTGTGCTGTTGTTGTCTTGACGAACCAGACAGCTTGGTGCGAGCGTCCGGCAAGCCGTCTAACGCTATCGATATCGGTCAGTAATGGATGATCTGGTAGCATGAAGACTCCTTTCTGAAGACAAAAAGAGGACGCTTACTTGCGTCCTCTTCGTCATGCCTGTGGAATATAGCTGGCAATGATCTCAAGCAGATCGGCATACGCCGTTTCGAAATCGATGTTTTCGATCATATAATCGTAGTGATCGCGGTCTTTCCACGCTTCCTCGTAATCGACGAGTCGCGCTTCGAACTCCGGTGTATCACCGCGCATCAACAATCGCTCCTTCATCAAATCGGGTGGGACCGAGACGAAGATCGTGATGACTTGGTCACCAAACAGACGTTTAAAGTTTGCTGCTCCTTTTGGATCGATGTCCTTGATGACGATTTGATCCTGTTCGAGGACATCGACATACGCTTGCCGTGGTGTTCCGTACCACGCGCGATGAACATGGGCGTATTCGATGAACCCGTCCTCTTGGATCAGTTGCTGGAACGTCTTGACGTCGACGAAGTGATAGCTTGCTCCATCAATTTCCGTCGGACGTTTCGGTCGTGTCGTCACTGACGGGATGAATCGGACGTGTGCGTATTCCGTCCGCAGACGTTTGATTAGGGAAGACTTTCCGCTGCCCGATCCACCAATCAAGAGAATGATTTTACCTGACATCGTTTTCCCCCTATTGTTGTGTCGTGAAATAACCTGTAAAGCGGAGCGCGAACTGTTCTAGTTCACTATCAACGACCGTCCCGTATATTGGTCGGATGACGATCAAGTAGCGTTCATACGAGATGATCCGGGACGTCTCATTACGTGTCATCTGGACTTGGGCTTCCGGGTAACTCTCAACATAGTACCAATCGACCGCAATCCGTTCATCGGATGGGGTCTCATAGATCCAAGTCACCGTCGTTCCATTAGCAGGAAGGGTGCTTTTCAAGGTGAAGCGCTGAATCTGCTTCAATTCACGTTTCGCTGATGCAAGTCCTGCCTCATAATCCGCAGGACGCATCGGTGTCGTCGTCACTTGCTTCGGTTTTGGTTCCGGCAAGCGGGCAAAGCCAAGCTGGAGACCGACGAATAAGGCGACGAGCGACAAACTGATGACGAATACGTATTCCTTGCGCATCCCTTCCCCTCCTCATCCTTCGAGTGTGTCGCGCATTCCTTTTGGATCATTGACGATGACGACGTCAACACCGATCGTTTGCATCTGACGGACATCGTCGATCGTCTTCGGGGTATAGACCCGAACCGTGACGTCTTGTGCGTGAGCGAACGCGACATCCGCCTCCGTCACGCGTCGGTAATCGGGATGAATCCCTGTCGCACCGATCCGGAGGGCTTGTTCTTCCGGATGATAGATCGGATACGGATACAGAATCGCCGTCTCGACGCTCGGGTCAAGCTTGCGAATCAGAGCAACCGAATAATGGTTGAACGAACTGAACAACAACCGATCCGTCGCAATGCCGTGCGCCGCGCAACGCTCGAGGACATACGCTTCAATGCCATCATAGCGAATCGTATCCGTCTTCAGCTCGATGTTGAGCCGCAGTGTCGCTGGTGCGAGGATTGCGAGTACTTCGTCAAGCGTCGGAATCTTCGTCTTGATCGCTTCTCCTTTGAAACGTGCTCCGGCATCGAGTGCTTGCAGTTCAGCGACCGTCATGTCGATCACACGCCCTGTCCCGTTCGTCGTCCGGTTGACAGTCTCGTCATGAATGATGACACCAACACCATCCTTTGAGAAATGGACATCGAACTCGACACCATCGACGTCGTCTTCGATCGCAGCGGCGATTGCTTCGAGCGTGTTCTCAGGAAAACGGTCACTGACACCGCGGTGTGCAAACCATAACATCAGAGTGCCTCGACGACACGCGTGTATTTCTTCGTCAAGTAGTTGACGAGGGGTGCGACCGAGATCGATTGACCCGTTGCTGCTTCGATCAGTTCAGCCGGTGTCTTCGATTTCCCGTGACGGTGAATGTTTTCCTTCAGCCAGCTTTTGATCGGTGCGAGTGTACCAGCTGCAATCAGACCATCGACGTTTTCGACGTCACGACGAAGCGCTTCGTTCAATTGTGCCGCGTAGACGAGACCGAGCGCATAGCTTGGGAAGTAACCGAACGAGCCACCTGACCAGTGGACGTCTTGTAAGACCCCTTTATCGTCACTCGGGACATCGACGCCGAGATACTCTTTATAGAGACGGTTCCATTCTTGCGGGAGATCCTTCACTTCGAGTTCTTTCGTCATCAGGCGTTTTTCAAGTTCGTACCGAATGATGATATGAAGGGCATATGTCAATTCATCGGCTTCGATCCGAATGAGGGACGGCTTGACTTCGTTGACCGCTGCGTAGAAGCGTTCGAATGGGACGTCAGCAAGCGACGGGATTGCTTGTTGTAGACCATGATAACGTGCTGATAAGAAGCCTTGATTACGTCCGATGAAATTCTCGAAGAACAGTGATTGTGATTCGTGGATCCCCATCGAAGCACCTTCACCGAGACCAAGTGAATCGAGTTCCGGTTCGATACCTTGCTCATACGTCGCGTGTCCGGCTTCATGCATCGTGCCGAAGACGGAGTTCCGGTAGTCGTTCTCATCATATTTCGTCGTGATCCGCGCATCCTTCCGGTTGATCGTCGTTTGGAACGGGTGAACCGTCTCATCCAATCGACCGGACGTGAAGTCATAACCGATATCGCGGAGCCATTCTTGATTCAAGGCGATCTGTGTCTCGCGGTCCGCTGACCAATCAAGCGTCGGGAAGTCTTTTCCTTCGAGTTGACTGAGCAAACCAATGATTGCTTGACGAAGTTCCGCAAACAATGGATCGAGTGTTGCGACCGTCATCCCTGGCTCATAGTCATGCAGGAGCGCGTCATACGGGTGCGCGTCATAACCCCAATACTCAACAAACTGGCGTTCCATCGCGACGATTTTCTCGAGATATGGTTCAAACATCGACCAATCATTCGCGTCCTTCGCCTTTTCCCAGACACTCTCGGCTTCCGAAATCAACGTGATGAACGTTTGATACTCGGCTTCTGGAATCTTCGAGTCGCGATCGAATGCTTCTTTTGCTTTCGCGAACGAGATCGCTTCGATGCCCGTCAGCGTCTCTTGCTCCATCGCTGCCAGTAATTGTTGGTACGTTTTTCCTGTCCGGCGACGGAAGCTCTCTGTTGAGAGGAATCCGATCGAAGCGGAACGGTTCGCTGCACCTTGATCCGGCATGTATGTCCGCATATCCCAGTATAGTAATGCGACGGCTTCTTCGTATGCGCGAAGACCATCAAAATGGTCGCGCCATTGTTGTGTCGTTGACATGATTATAGACCCCCTTGAAGTATGTAACAGTGTAGCATTTTTAGCATATCACAAAATGTTCAAAACTTTCACACACGAATGATTTTTGAAACTTTTCCCGTCAGACGAGCGTATAATGAACATACGATCAAGCAGAGCGAAAGGAAGTGGCAACAGTGAAGACAGACGCTGAGTTAGCCGAGTTGATTCAGTTGAAAGAAACGGGACCGGTCTGTACGATCGAACATCTCCCAAAAGAGCTCGACTGGATCGGCACCGGTCGTAGCGCCTATGTATTCCGGGTTCGTGGCACCGACCGCGTCATCAAGAAGTTCTATCCGTCATTTCGTCCTCTCGCTGAGTTAGAAGGTGGCATTTATGAACAACTGACGATGTTTTCGACGTATGCGAGGATGTTCGAATATGGACCCGATTACCTTGTGCTCGAATACATCGAAGGACAAACGTTATTCGAATGCCTCGTCAGCGGGACCTATATTCCAGAATCCGTCTTGACGACTGTCGATGCAGCGCTAGCAGAAGCACGCGCCGTAGGTCTTAATCCATCAGATATTCATCTACGCAATATTTTATTAACGGCAAATGGAGCACGGATCATCGATGTCGCAAGGTTCCGTCAAACCGAACCGTGTACACAATGGGATGATTTGAAGAAAGCCTACCAGTATGTCTATGCAAAACCGTTCTTCCCGAAAAAACTGAGCGAGACGTTCCTCAATACGATCGCTGATGTCTATAAGGGACGCTTGTTCGAATCGATTCGAAAGACCGGTTAATTGAAAACGCGATGCTCCTCTAGACTGACCTAGCAATATGAGACACATATAAAACACCTTGATTAGGCTGCCTGTACACCGTATTTTTTCGGTGTCAGGTAGCCTAATTTTTCTTGGATTCGTTCTTCGTTATAGTAATTTAAGTAATTAGTAACGCGTTCAGAGACCTCATGGTCTCTTAGTGAATTAAATTTGACGTACTGGAATTCCTCGGACTTTAAATTAGAGTGGAACGATTCGATAACTGCGTTGTCCCAACAGTTTCCTCTACGAGACATGCTGCTTGTTAGGTGATTCCTTTTAACGAATTCTTGAAAGGCGTATGACGTATAGACACTTCCTTGGTCCGAATGAAGGATGACCCCTTCGGGATAGTTTCGATTCTCAAGCGCTATCTTCAACGTATCAATCACAAGAGACGTTTGTTGATGCTCGTATAACTTGTATGCGACGATTTCGTTATTAAAAAGATCCATGATGGTGGAAAGATATTTCGTCGTGCTGCCGTATTGGATATAGGTGATATCCGTCACCCACTTTTGATTCGGTTTACTTGCTGTGAAATCGCGCTTGATGAGATCCGGTACCGTTATGATGCGCTCACCTTGAGACTTCCATCTTCGCTTCGGCTTGATCCGACATTGGAGATGGTGTTTTTGCATGATTTTCTGTACGGTATTCCGATTGGCTTTTAACTGATAGATTTGCTGTAATAATGCCTTTATTTTTCGATGTCCATTCCGATACTTCGTCTGTTTACTTAGTTCAATGACGGTTTTTTCGAGCACCGAAGGTGCTTTCACAGATTCCTTAATCCAACGGTAATAGCTTGCTCTTGGTACATTCAAAGCGCTAAGAATGGCGGTGATTGTATACTTTCTCCGAAGAAACTCTACAATTTTTAAGACTACTTCTTTCTCAACTCTCTTTCGATTTCCATGTACTTTTTTAAGATTTCATTTTCCATCTTCAGATGTGACATTTGTCGTTCTCTCTTGTCATCCTCACTCGCAGAATCTGGACCATGTCCATAGGTATATTGTTTACCGATTGGCTGATCAAATCGATAATGTTCGTTAGAGCGATACCATCTCATCCATGTTTTGATTTGAGATTCATTTTTGATTCCGTACTTCTCCATGATTTCTCTCGTCGTTAACTTACCACTCAGCTTATCTTTGACTACTGCCCATTTCACTTCACTTGAATATACGTTTTTGCCCATGCAAAAACACCTCCGATGTTAGTACTTTTTAAAAGTGTACCACTCCGAAGGTGTTTTATATTGTCTCAAAATTTTAGGTTAGCCCACCTCCTTGTGAGGAAACATCGCGTTTTTTCGTTGATTATTGGACGCGATGTGAGACAGCATCCGCAAAACGAAACGTATTCTTACCGTCTTTTTTTGCGGCATATAACGCACGGTCTGCCTGTTGAATGATCGTTTTTAGCTTAATGGTTTCATCATCAAATAGCACGATCCCGATGCTGGTCGAGACAGCGTATGGCGTCTGCCATGTTCCAAGTTTCTGAAGGAGCTGCTGCGCAATTCGTTCGTACTCCTTTTTCGTCTTCTGATGGGTGAAACGAATCAAGAACTCGTCTCCCCCGATCCGGACAGAAAACGCGTCTTCATAAGAACGTGTACTATCCAGTAGTCGTTTCGCGACATCGACCAAGACTTTGTCGCCGGTCACATGCCCATACACGTCGTTCACTTGCTTGAATCCGTCGAGATCAAGATAAAACAGCGCACCGGAATGTTGCTGTTCCGTTTCCCACTGTCTCGTCAAATAACGCCGGTTATACAATTGTGTTAGCGTGTCCTTCCAAGCAAACTGTTCGAGCTCAAGGTAATACGAAAACAGTTTCGCGATCCGTTGGAGGAGTTGAATGCTCTTCTCTTCGAATTGACTTGCTTCATTATGGACAGCGCACAACGTACCAAAGGTTTGACCATTCGTTAAGCTGATCGGAATCCCGAGATAGGACTCGATCTGTAATGCTTTTAATGCGTCCTGCATATCTTCTAAGCGCTCGTCATCGCTGATGGACTCATACCAGATGGGTTCATTCTGTTCGAAATTGATGTGACGACAAAGTGTCTTTTCCATCTCGAACACTTGTCCTGCTCGAATCTCGATTCGTTGATGATCATTTGAGAGTCGTAAAATCATCTGTTGGTTTTCTTCGATCGTCGTTAAATACAACAATTGATCAGGTAGAATCTCTTTCGCTAATTCCAATACATCATCTGCCAGTTCGTTAAAATTCCGATACAGTGTCATTTCTTGCAATGTACCACACCTCATTCGTTATTCGTTCTTTTTTAGATCATAAGTTTCATGAAGCAGCCCATCGACTGCACAATCCTTATATTTTCCAGTCGCATTGCGAATCATCACCCATACAGTCCTTCTTGAATCATACCGACCTTCTGCATGATTCCTCCTGGAGCTTTATCGATATTATGGGCGACTGAAACCTTATAAAGGAGCATTTCTTGAAAACCAAAGGCAAGGACTGCAGCTAATGCCTCGCTACCATTTCCATTGTTCCACTAGTCGTATCCGATACTATAACCGTTGTCGCCTCGAAAGCGAATAGATCGATGACATTAATCAACATACCACTGCGATTTTCTTTCATCCCCCATTAGCAAAAAGTGTCTTCATCATAAGAAGTTAGGATTTCCGTTACGCGTGCCTTCGTTTGCGCCATCATCTCGTGTGGTCCCTTGATCAAATGACGTATGACACAATTGTCCGATAATCCATTCTAAACATCACTTCCGTATCAGCCAGTCGGATTTTTCGTAATCGGAGCCGTTTAGTATGTAATGCCGTACTCCCTTGAAACCGATTCATTTTATTTTTATTACAATGAGGTATTTGAAATAAAATCATTTTGAATAAACAAGTCGAAAGACGATCATGCTTGCGACAGCTAATAGACGTATATTCGCCTCACAATCAAAGTCAAGTTGCGCCCGGTGTCGTGAACCCGTCGTAATGCAGTCCCCGTTTTGATAAATGCCGATCTTTCTTTTGACTGTCGAGGAACGAATTTGATACTCCTGACCGGCATACGAGACGAGTGAGACTTCTTGTAGTCGCAATTGCTGACGAAGTGCCGGATCGGTACGGATTGTACCGACGTCACGTCCATCTTTACGAATCACGAAATGTGTCGTATTGCGAAGCCGATCCGTTCTCGTTTCTTTAATTTGAAGACGGGTTCCTTCTCCGTCGAACGTTACATCGAGGAAAAACGATTCAAACTTCTTGAAGCGCACAAGGATCGCCTGCCACCACGTGGCATAACGTCGTGAGAACGTCAGCCATTGTTCATGCGCGAGAAAAACCGTATTCGTCTTTTGGGTCGCCCGGTCCACTAAGCGAACGGGACACCCCTGCCTCTCGTCCACGATAACGCAAATCACGCCGGATTTGCCACCATTCGACTCCACCGATCAAGAAAGCGACGCCCGTTTAACCAAGTAATCCATAAAACTCACGTGGAGCAAGTTCCCCTGTCGTCAGGTAATGTCCGATCAAAGCGAAAAAGCATAAAACAATCAATAATAGACTCTGCACCATAAACCTTTCACACCTCCAACTTTATTTTTCCATAAAACGTCAAAAAAGTCCTCCTTTCACATGGAAAGGAGGACTAAATCAGAGGGTCGCGGCGACTTCTTGTAAATCATCCGCTGTCTCAGCAATCGCTTCTGCAATCTTACGCATGCCTTCGATCGTCCCGGCGACATCCTTCGTATCGGTCGATAGTTCATGAATTTGCCGCGAGACCGCATCTGTCTGTTCCGAAATCCGCGAGAAGGCACGCACGACTTGTTGCATCTCTGTCGTCGTTCGGACGACCGCCGTCTCCGTCGTTCCCATCCGCTCTGAGACGACGAGCATCTTTTGCGTGATCTCTTGGGCGATGCGCGACGTCTCCGCTGCCGACTGTTTACTCTCTTCAGCGAGTTTCCGAATTTCTTGCGCCACGACGGTAAATCCGCGCCCCATCTCCCCGGCACGCGCCGCTTCGATCGAGGCGTTCAAGCTGAGTAGGTTCGTCTGATCGGAAATCGTCGTCACCATCCCGGCGATCCGCTCGATTTCCTGTGACAGACGAGACAGTTCAGCGACTTGTTCAGTCGTCCGTGATAAATCCGCGACGACATGCTCAAAGCGACGTGTCTCCTCTTCGACAAGGACGACACCCGCTTCTGCTTCACTGACCGCTTCCGTCAACTGAATCGAAATCGCGTCTGTCGTCGTCGAGACGTGTTTGGCGTGCCGTTCAATCTCTTGGAAGTTCGCTGACGACTCCTCACTCATCGCAGCAAGTTCTTCCGTTGATTTTTGAACGCCATCTCCGACGTGACGTTTGGCTGTCGCGATCGCTTGGCGTTCCTCATCGATTTGATCCTCATACATCGTCATGACGATTTGTTGCTCAAGGTTGAAGAGTTTCCCTGCTGCCCGCATGATCCGGACACGTTCTGCTTCCGGCCAATCACTGCCGTCAATCTGTTCACTGAGGACGTTCCAGACTTTTTGGAAGGCGGCGATATACCATTTATTATGCAGCCCGATTTGAACATGCCGTTCAGCGATCCGGCGCCGGGCTTCGATGTAGTCCATCGTCACCTGACCATCGAACATTTGTAGGATGTGCCGAGCGAGGGTGCCTTTCAATCGTTCGAGCGTCGAATGCTGTTCAATCAAATGCCGGAGTGACGGAACACGAACCAGCTCCTCGTAGAACGCGTCGACCATGCTCGGCATCCAACGGGATACATCTTCGCGGATGACCCGGACAATTTGTAAATCGACTGCTTCTAGACCGATTAAACGTAATTGTTCATGTAAGGATGTCGGAACATTCAACACGACATGAGCGCGTTCGCCTTCGATGCGCGCATCGAAGGACGGTGATGCTGATTTCGCGAACCATTTCATATGCTTATCTCCCTCATTCATAGATGGACTTCATTTTCTTTATCGTCACCTATAATTGACATTTGAATGGCTATCATTCGAAAATCCAAAATTTTCATATGGAATTTCCCGTCATGATTGGTACTTTTGATGTGCGACACTCGCCCATTTCCTCAAGCATTCTAGGTAATCACCCTTCAAAAAATGGAAAATTTGACCGATATCTATATAACACTTCTTGCTTTTTAACTTAAGGAGGTCCGTTCAACTCATGTGGCGTTACTTCTCTTTCATCGTCTTTCCTGTATTCCTGGTTTTCTATAGTTGGATTCGTTTTGGACCTGCTGAAGAGTGGGCACACTTGATTGGAATCAACGTCTTTCATATGATGGCGGGTCTGATTGCCGCCTATTGGATGATTCGCGCACGCATTGAACAGCGCAATCCACACCTCCGTTTTCTAAGTTTCTTGTTCGCGGGTCTTCTATTACACGTCCTCGGGAATGGTCTATGGCTGTTCCTTCAATTGACAGACGGACGGGTCGATGCACCGATTGCCTCAACCATTCTTTGGTGTTCGTCTTATTTCAGCTATGTCTTAGCGCTAATCACGAAGATGCGTAGCATCGGATTGAACTTCACGAATAAGAACTACATCTTCAATTTAGTCGTGTTCATGACGACGGCTTTCGTCATGAGCGACTATTATTTATTGCAACCCTATTTTGAGATCCTGAATCCCTCGCTCGAGCGAACGATCTCCACCTTCGGATTTCTCATTGCTGATGTGTTACTCCTCTTTTTCAGTGCGATTTTGTATTACCATGTTCGTTATAACCAAGGAAAACCGCATCACTGTTTTCTCGTCGTTGGTTTTTTGTTTCTAGTGTGCGGTGATGTCATGCTTACCGTCTTTACGTTTAACAACAGTCCGTTTCTTGAACATCTCGTCGATGTTTTCTGGGTCATCGCGCTTCTGTCCATCGGATGGAGTGGTCATTTAGAAGGAAGACAGCATCCGCAACAAGAACGACTCTTTCGTTCTCAGCGAACGGTAACGGAACGCGATTTCATCTTGCCTTATGTCAGCATCGGTTTACTGACAGGGTTCGTCTTATCGACTTATGACTGGTACCTCAATATTCTATCGAGCGGTTGGCTGCTCTTATTCTTTCTTGTTCTTGGTCGGCAAATCTTTACGTTACGTAGCAACAATCGATTGCTAAACGAAGTCTCATTCATCGCTTACCACGATTCGCTGACACAGCTCGCGAATCGGCAACACTTCATCGAACGGCTTACGAACGACTTACCGCGTTCTTTTGCGGCCGTCTCGCTTGATTTACATCGTTTGACGATCGTCAATGATACGCTGGGGCATGCGACGGGAGATCGTGTGTTGGTCGAGACCGCGAATCGACTTCGGCTGTTGCGTCACGATGACCTGGAAATCTACCGAATCGGTGGGGATGAGTTCGCGCTCATCCTTCCATATGCGACAAATGATTCGTTGACCGCTCTTGAACAGGCTTTATTACACCAATTCGAGCGCCCGTTCCGAATTCGCGGATATTCGATTCAAGTCACCATCCATGCTAGTAGTTGTCTCATCGAAGACACTTCCTTGCACCAGGACATTCTTCCTTGTCTTGATACGGCACTTCTTCAAGCGAAACAACAAGGACCGATGCACTGCGTCCGGTATGATGAACGACTCCATCAATGGTTCAATCGGAAGATCCAGCTAGAAATGGATATGCCGGCAGCGATCGAGAACGATCAATTCCAACTGGTATATCAGCCAAAAGTCGATCTGATGACGAACCGTCCGATCGGTATGGAAGCACTCGTTCGCTGGCATCATCCAGTCTTTGGTTTGATTTCTCCCGTCGAATTCATCTCAATCGCTGAAGAGAGCGGTCATATCATCGCTCTCGGACGCTGGATTCTAAAGACGGCATGCCGCAGGACATTTGACTGGCATGAGCAAGGCTATCCGCTAATCGTCGCCGTCAACATCTCCGTTCCCCAGTTCAAGGATCAACATTTCCTAAACATGATTGAAGAGACCTTGTCTGAGACGAACTTATCTCCAGCTTATCTGGAACTCGAAATTACCGAGAGCGTCTTACAAGACGTCACAGATAGCAGCAAGGTGTTACATTCGTTGCGCGATCAGGGAATTCACTGTGCCATCGATGACTTCGGAACCGGTTTCTCTTCTTTATCCATCCTGCATCAACTGCCAGTTCATGCGCTGAAGATTGATAAATCATTCGTAGACGATTGTCCGGAAACAACGGGTGGAGCTGCTTTACTCCCACATATCATCGCAATGGGACAAACGATTGGTCTGACGATGATCGCAGAAGGTGTCGAAAACGAGGCGCAGCACTTGTATCTTAAATCCGTCGGCTGTCACATCGGTCAGGGGTATTACTATGCGCGTCCTTTATCGGAAGAAGCTTTTTCTCTGTATTTGAAGGAACAGTTACCGTCAACCTAATCCAATCTCCCCTCCGCTCAATAAAGAAGACCCGTCTGCTTAGTGGATTGAACTACTAAGCAAAACGGGTCTTTCTGTTAGCTTGACGGCAAGGTCAACTTGACATCCTGAATCTGATATTGGGCAGAACGCAAGATTTCAAGCGTAAACGCCTCATCTGTGACGATCGTTCCCTCTTCAAAAGCAGCCGTCCGTGATTGGATATATCCACCGATCGTGTCGACCGCCTCTGCTTCAGTGAACCGAAGACCAAATCGTTCTTCGATTTCAACTAATAGGACAGTGCCCGCTAAGCGGTACGATCCGTCCGATAACTGTTCGATTTCGGCTTGCTCCGCCTCATCGAATTCATCACGGATATCACCGACGATTTCCTCCAAAATATCCTCCATCGTGATCAAACCGGATGTCCCACCATACTCGTCGATGACGAGAGCGATGTGTGACCGTGTCTGCTTCATCTTCAAGAGTGTTTCTTGCAGCGGTGTCAATTCCGAAACGACCGGCAACGGTTTAAGGAACGAGGCGAGTTCTCGTTCGTCTTGTACCGCGTGATGGGCGAGCACTTCCTTGACGTTGATATAACCACTAATCCGGTCCTTATCCGTTCCTTCACTGACCGGGTAACGTGTATACGGATTGTCAGACATCGTTTGTAATAGATTTTCCCAACTCATCTCGTCCGAAATGACCATCATGTTCATCCGTGGCACCATGATGTCGCGCGTGACACGCTCATCAAACGCAAAGACGTTTTGCATCAAGGCGAGTTCCGATTGATTGATCTCACCACTTTGAAAACTTTGTGCCATGATGATCTTCAACTCTTCTTCGGAATGGGCTTGTTCGTGACCGGCTGGTTTCACACCGAACATCCGCAAGAGGACACGGGCCGAACCGTTCATGATCCAGATGAACGGATACATGACTTTTCCGAATACATAGAGTGAAGGAGCTAGCAGTAACGTCATCCTTTCCGCATACTGGATCGCGAGCGTCTTCGGTGCAAGTTCTCCGATGACGACGTGGAGAAACGTCACGAAGATGAAAGCGATACTGTATGAGAGAATCGTTGACAGCGCAACGGCGACACCAAGTTCATCAAAGACCGGTGTCAACAATTTCTCGACGGTCGGTTTCCCGAGTGCACCTAGACCAAGTGCAGTGATCGTGATACCGAGCTGACAGGCCGACAAGTAATAATTGAGATCTCCTGCGACCTTCTTCGCAAGTACTGCTCCCTTTTTTCCTTCTTGCACCATCTGGTCGAGACGTGACATCCGGACTTTAACGACAGCAAATTCCGAACCGACGAAAAACGCGGTCAAACCAATCAATACGACGAGCAACAACAAATTCAGTGTTAAGACGATGTCCAACTTGTATCCCCCTAAAAGCGGGGGATCACCTCCTTTTGATTTTAAACTGTACAGTATAACGTGACACTTGATAAGAGTGTACGATGCTTTTTCTTCAAACGCAACCAATATCACTTCATTGAAGTTCAGACGACCATTAATCATGTACCTGTAATACTAGGTTTCTCTTATTTAGTTACCGGTTATATAAGAGCTATGCGCGTAAGAAACTTGAGATGAAGCTTTTACATTCATGAACATCTCCAACTTGAAAGACCAATTTGGGGAGAGGTAGTGCTTATTATGGAAAAGACAAAAAGAGGCTTTTCGTCGCATTTCCGAGCGGAAGCGGACGGAGCAGGTCGTAACATCTCATGGAGCTCGATTTTTGCAGGTGTGGTATCATTTCTATCTTTATTGATCTTATTTAGTTTAATCGGTTCAGCGATCGGACTCGGCGTCACGGACGTCACGTCGAATAACCCATTCGATGGTGTCGGTACTGGTTTGATCATCTGGGCAATCCTTTCATTGCTCATCTCGCTGTTCGTTGCTGGATTCGTCTCCGGTGTGACGTCGGCACGTGCCGGTCTCGTCCACGGTTTCTTGACATGGTCGACGAGCGTCATCCTCTTGTTCGCTCTTTTGACGTTCACGACGGTCAATACGTTACAATCGGTCGGCTCACTACTCGGTACGGTCGGTGGTGCAACAGGTAAAGGCATCGGATCCGTTGCTTCGACAGCGCAAGACGCTGCGACGAAAGGATTCGATTCGATTACGAAAAACGTTTCACAAATTGATACAAAAGAACTTGAAGGTAACGTTGACGAAATCTTAAAAGACACAGACATCAAAGAATTGCAACCAGGCTACTTGCAAAACGAACTTGACGCTGTGCAAGAAGACGTCACGGCTGCTGGTAAGGAAGCAATCACAAAACCAGAAAACTTCGATACGATCGTCCAGGATCTCGGTGATTCATTGACAGCACGAGCTGAAAAAATCGAGAAATCGGTCGATGAAGATAAAATCGCTGACGCTGTCGCGAAGAACACTGATCTAACAGGTGCTGAAGCGGAAGAAGCGACACAAAACATCGTCGATGGTCTCAATACGGCAACTAAAGAAACAACGCAACAAATCGAAAACGCGAAACAAACGCTTGATGAGACATCCGCTGACCTCAAAAAAACGGTCCAAGATGTCCGTGAGCAAACGGAACAAGCAACACAAACGGCATCAAAAGTTTCGATCTGGGCGTTCGTCGGACTGCTTCTGACACTCATCTTCACGTCATTCGCAGGAATCGTCGGCTCACGCGTCGCAACACGCGGTCGTGTCATGAATAAATAATGATTCCTCACTAACTGATTCCGCCATCGCGGAGTCAGTTTTTTTGTGGGGTAAGACAATCTGATTGACTACGTATGAAATTTGCTGTTACAGTGTTACCTAACGAACGTTAGGAAGGTGATTGATCTGAAAGCCCAGCAATTGTTACAGACGAGCATCCATCATTTTGCCGCACACGGCTATGAAGGGGCATCGCTACAAGAGATTGCGACAGAGGTCGGTATTAAAAAACCATCGATCTATGCGCATTATAAAGGCAAGGATGACTTATTCCTGCAAGCGACGACGTATGCGCTGCAAGAACAAAAACGACGTTTCGCGACGTATTTTACGAACACGCGAAAGCAGCCGCTCGAGCAATCGTTGCATGGTTTCTTCGACTGGTTCATTTCGGAACAGCAAGACGATATCCTGATGCGCTTCATTCTTCGGGCTGCCTATTTTCCACCAGAAAAGCTCGAACAAGAGATGACGGACCGTTTCAATCCGTTTTTCGATTCATTGCACGATCTATTGACGCGATTACTACGCGAACGAGACCGAACAGAACAGATTCTCTTTTCGACAGATTACAAAAGTGCCGCTCTCGCCTATTTGACGGTTGCGGAAGGTACGCTGACGGAACTCGTCTACAACGGTGTCGACGCGTTTCACGCTCGACAGCAAGCTGTCTGGCCGATCGTCTGGCGCGGTATGTCAAAAACGATTTAATTTTATTGAGGTGAACTATGCAAAACAATACATTGATTTTAAGTACACTCCTGCTCAACTTATTCATCGCCTTTTTAGGCATCGGACTCGTCATTCCTGTCACACCGACGATCATGAACGAGTTGAACATTTCCGGGGCGACGGTCGGTTACATGGTTTCCGCGTTCGCCTTTGCGCAACTGATTCTGTCACCACTCGCAGGACGTGCCGTCGACAAGTACGGTCGTAAACCGATGATCATCATCGGCTTGTTCATCTTCAGTATGTCCGAGCTCTTATTCGGTCTTGGTCAAAGCGTCGAAGTCCTGTTTGCGTCTCGGATCCTCGGTGGTGTCAGTGCGGCTTTCATCATGCCAGCCGTCACGGCATTCATCGCTGACATCACAACGAACGAGACTCGTCCAAAAGCGCTCGGATATATGTCTGCCGCCATCTCGACTGGCTTCATCATCGGACCGGGAATCGGTGGGTTCCTAGCAGATCTCGGAACACGGATGCCGTTCTTCTTTGCTGCTGCGTTCGGTTTAACAGCGATGGTGTTATCCGTCTTTACGCTTAAAGAACCGAAGCGTCATTATGAGACAACGACGGTCAAACAGCAGACCGGTTTCCGGAAAGTCTTCAGTCCGCTCTATTTCATCGCTTTTCTTGTCCTGTTGATTTCGTCGTTCGGTCTCGCCTCGTTCGAGTCGTTATTCGCCTTGTTCGTCGACCGGAAGTTCGGCTTCACGGCGAAGGACATTGCGCTTGCGATTTCTCTCGGTGCGATCGTCGGCGTCATCGTCCAAGTGGGACTGTTCGATCGTTTGACGCGCTGGTTCGGTGAGATTCGCTTGATCCGGTACAGCTTGATCGGTTCGACACTGCTCGTCGTCTTGATGACGTTCGTGACGAACTATCTCTCAATCATTCTCGTGACGATGGTCGTCTTCGTCGGTTTCGACTTGATGCGCCCCGCTGTCACGACCTATCTTTCGAAGATTGCCGGAAATGAACAGGGATTCGTCGGCGGAATGAACTCGATGTTTACGAGCATCGGCAACATTCTCGGACCGATCGTTGGTGGACTACTCTTTGACGTCAATTTGAACTATCCGTTCTATTTTGCGACAGTCATGCTCGCAGTCGGCATTTTACTGACGTATTTCTGGCGTGCACCACGCGCTGAAGCAACCGAAGCAGATCGATTGTCTTCTTAAAAAACAGCCCCGTTTCCATCACTGGAAGCGGGGCTGTTTTTATGTCAGTAACAATTCCTTTAATCGACCGGGCGACGGTACGGTATACGTCGCAACGGTCTGACTCGTATGTTCGCTTATCAAACACGTCTTGATACCGGCACGATGTCCGGCTAAGACGTCGAGTTCCCGGTCTCCAATCATGATCGTCTCGTCTCGTGCCATCTGGTGCCGATCGATCAAGTACGTGACAGCTTCCGGATCCGGTTTTCGGGCGAATCCATCCGGTGCTGTCAACACGTCTTGAAAATGATGCGTCATCCCATGTTTTGCAAGCAACGCATGAATCGATGTTCCGCGATGGGTGACGATATGATGCGTCGCACCTCTCGTCGATAACGCCTCTAGCAGTTCACGGATTCCGAGAAACGGTTCAGACTGTTCTTGTTCGATGATCATCTTTTGTTGCTTGTAGTTCAGAATGAACGCTTCGGACACACCAAACGCCTCATACGTCGTTTTTGCCGAGATCGCCATCAGCTCTGCTACTTGCTCGCGTTCGACCGTTCGCCCCTCACGCTCGAGTAATTCCACGAACACATCGACTAACACCGGATACGTATCAAACAAGGTGCCGTCAAAATCCCAAATGAAATGTTTTAACATCTGCCTCTTCCTCTCCCACTCTCTTGACGCCGACAAAGACGGCTTGCCCGTCCATCTCGACTTTCCATTTGCTGTGATCAAGACCTTCGCCAGAAATACGGATTCCGACCTGACCGGGTCGACCCATCTCGTGTCCTTGTTCGACGATGATCGCAGTTTCCGTTTCAAGTGGCTGGATGAATTTTCGGTAGTAGACGCCCATCACACCACTCGCCGTTCCCGTAACCGGATCTTCGATGCTTCCTGCTCCCGTTGCTGAGAAGTGACGTCCGCGCATCGTCGCTTGTCGGTTATATGTATCGAGACAAATCGGATGAATCGAGGCTTGTGGGAAGTCGGTCAACACGGTGGCAAAGCGTTGGTTATCCGGCATCATCCGGTGGAAGTCCTCAAGTCGACGAATGGGGAGGATCAGTGTCCAGTTCCCAGTACTGCCGTATACGATTGGCCATCGGTCATCGAGATGTTTCAATTCGAGACCAATCCCGGCTAGAACGTGCTTTATGTCACCGTCAAACTGATGTAATCGAGGTTGTCCTTGTTGCAAGCGAAACATTCCGTTCGCTAAACGCATCACAGGCAAGATGCCTGACTTTGTCTCGATCTGACATGTTGGAGATAAACTAATTTTTGAATCGAGTGCCGTTAATGCAGCGATCGTACCATGACCGCATAAATCCATTTCTCGTTCCGGTGCAAAGTAGCGCATGCGGTAGTCCGCTTGCTCGGAAGCCAGGACGAACGTCGTCTCGGTAAAGCCGTTCATCCGAGCGATTCGTTGCATTTCCAACTCAGTCAATTGATCGGCGTCTAAGACGACCCCAGCTGGATTACCGCTTCCTGGCGTCGATGTAAACACATCATAATGTAGCGTCTCGATCATTTTTCAGCTCCTCTCTTTTTTAAATAGCGTTCAACGGATCGTAATGCGCCTTCTAAGTGTCCACCATGACTCGGATCGGTCTCTGTCCCAATCAGTGAAATCGCTGCATGCTCCACTCCGAGATTGATGGCATGATATGCCGGGAAATCCACGAGCGGTGCTGCATCGGCTCGTGTTGCTGTCCAACTATCTGTCGACCAGTCTTTATACGCCCAACCAATCGACTGACGCGCTTGTTCACCGAACAGACGAACCAGCTGCGCGAGTACGGTTTCCTTGATTTCCGCCTCGGTCAATAACTGTCGTTCACGTGCTTGTGTCCGGAAAAAACCGAACAACGCTCTCGGTCCGTCTTGTGGGGAAGCGTCATGAATCTCTTGCACCATCCCAGTCCAGCTGATTGCCTGACCGGACCAGCCCGAATCACGCCAAAACGGTTTCTCGTAAAAAATCAGACATTTCGCTTGCTGCGCCATCCAGGTCGGTAATGCTTCGAGTTCATCCAGGACTGCTTCAGGTAAAGCTGGCACATACGATAGTCTTGCCGCTAGACGTGGTGGTAGTGCGAGAACGATCTCATCGAACGGTTGACTCTTCCTTCCTGAACTGATTACCCTCCGGTTCGTGACATCAATCTGACTGACGGGAGACTTGAGTCGAATCGTTCCCGGTCTGAGTCGTGCAGCAAGTGCCGTAGCAACGGAGCGGATTCCGTCACGAAGGCGAAGCGCCGTCGGTTGATTCGCAACCATATGTGACTCGATGCCGTCAGCCCGTTCAAGTCGAAGCGCACCCGTCGTATATTGTTCCAGTGTCGGTAAATCGAATCGATGGATCAAATCAACCATCAGTGGTTCGCTGTCCGGCCAAAACCAAGTCGGTCCAAGATCAAAGGCATATGCTTGTCCTGCTAAGTTGAAATCGACCGTCTCAATTCTCCCGCCGATTCGGTCGCGTGCTTCATAAATCGTCACTTCGTGTCCAAGCTCCTGCATACGCGTCGCGAGATACAAACCACTGATTCCTGCTCCAATGATGGCAACGTTCATTTCACTTCATCCTCTCGATTTAAGATGCTTGTTTTAGTATACCGGAACATGCGAAAAAACAAGGACGAGACGTCCTTGCCTTAGGATGATTGCATTTGCTGCCAGTCGTCTTCTTCATAAATCGATTGAACCCATTCGATCGAAACATACAAGGATCGGGCAATCGCTTCGTCCGTTTTCCCCAGTTTTCGCAACAGATGGACGATCCGAATCCTTCGTTCGAGCTCCCGGTCATCCGGTATCAGTTCAGGCATCATCTTCTCTTCTCCTCTCCACTGAATCGGCGATGGCGTTTTCAACAGAATACCCGATAATTATCTGAATATTCCGATTGATGTGCAGAAGCGAGGATTTTTGATAAAGTTCAGGGATAGATAACAGAAAGGAATCCCTCGCTTTTTGTAGAAACATATTGAATAGGCGCAACAGTAGGATTTCTTGCGTCAACCAAACAGAATAGGAGCATGCATATGATTAAACGTAACGCACTATTTCGTCTGTCGATCGGCTTGCTGCTGATTGGTGTATTTGGCGGTATCCTGTTAGATGCCATCGGCTTATTTCCGTACGCGACAGCTTACTTGTTGAGCATTCCAGTCGCTTCTCCTGACTCGGAATTTCTATTAGGGTGGATCTTATCCGGTGTAACAATCGCAGGGCTGATTTCGCTTCCCTTGTCCTTACGTCGTCATCACACCATTACGACGTTCGCTTGTCTTCTAGCTGTCATTATAACGCCGCATGTCATGTGATGTTCGCTGGTGACGCATCCCTTTAATAAGATAGAGCGAATGTCCATCGTGAACGACGACACCAATGCATCGAATCGACGCATTGGTTTTTTCACGTCTAAAAAGTAAAGTCCACTTTACAAAATGTAAAACAGACTTTACAATGTAAACAACTGGAAAGGAGGTCGTCAGATGCAACTGACGAACCATGTCCGCCTATATCGTCAACAGCATAAGTGGACACAAGAGCAGTTCGCTGAACGAATCGGCGTGACACGCCAGACCGTCATCTCGCTTGAAAAAGGAAGCTATACCCCATCGCTATTACTCGCGATGCAGATTGCCCGCGTCTTCGATCGACCGGTGGAGGAATTATTTCAATTAGAGGAGGATTCCAAATGAAACGTGTCGTCACTCAATCTTTACTTAATTGTTGTCTCTACTTTTTAGCTGCTTATCTCATTAGTGCGATTCATGCTAATCTGAAACTATTTCAAGATGATCCTGTATCCGGTACGGGCCTGTCGCTGGAATTAAATTTAATGGGCGTCATACCAGTCTTAATGATTTCAATCGCCCTTTCGATCGTCAGTTATTTTTTACGAGAAGACCGTTCGCGTTCATTTGCGACAGCAGAATTTTCCGACTCAGATGAACGTGAGGCACAAATCACCGGTAAAGCGACCCGCGCAGCGTACGTCGCTTTTATGATCAGCCTTCCTGTCCTGATGATTGCTTTCTTGTTTGAACAGCCGTTACTGCAACTGTTTCCAGCGTTTCCGTTCTATGCGATCGCTCTTGTCTTATCGATCGGAACACTTACGTACATGTCGGCTTGGATCGTGCACGTCCGGCGTTAAAGTCGCTTGACGAAGAAGTATTGAGTTTGTCCAATCGATGGATGATCGGTCAGTCGTCCATACTCTTCATAACCATGCTTGCGGTAAAAGTCTGGTGCTTGAAAATCAAACGTGTCCAAAAGAATTTTCGTACACCTTGCTTCCTTCGCATATCCTTCGATTGCTTGCAGCAGGCGGGTTCCGATACCTGCCTGTCGTGCTGTATCGCTCACCCAAATGAACTGGACATGAATGTGTTGCCAACCGTAAGACGCGGTAATTCCTCCGATGCATTCGCCCTTCTCGTTATATGCTGTAAAACAAAGTTCTTCCGATTGTTCATATAAGGCTTTAGGAACATGTTGCCGATTGTAGGCAATCAATTGCTCGCGGATGAATGTCCTATCTTCCTTCGTTCCAGTTTGAATTTTCATTTCTTCTCTCCTTAAATTTACAAATGATACCATCCCTGCCATAATGATAGCATATTCCATCTAGAACGGAGGATTACATATGCAGACGATGCACCACTCGTTCGATACACAACGGTACCAGATTCGACCGGCTCGACTCAGTGACGCTGAAGCCCTCGCCGAACTCCGCCAAACACTCGATGCGGAAACGGAATACTTCGACCGAATGCCTGGTGAGGACGTGATGACCGCGACGGATTTCGCAAATCAGTTACGCGATTCCTCGGTTCCGGATCGTATCCTCGTCGTCGAGCGCGATGGACGACTCATCGCCTACGCCCGATGTCGTGGTTTTCATTTAAAACGTTTCGCGCACAAGGCATCATTTGGACTCGGTGTACTTCAATCCGACTGGGGGCAAGGAATCGGTACCCAACTGCTGGAACGAATGATTGCTTGGGCAAAAGCGCAATCCCTGCAAAAAATTCAGCTCGAAGTCGTCGAGACGAATCACGGGGCGATCCGACTCTACCAGCGCCACAGTTTCCTAGAAGAAGGACGACTACGCCACGATCGGTTGCTGTCGGACGGCTGTTATTATGATACCGTCCTGATGGGCTTAGCGTTATGAGACTCTCATTATCGATCGCGACGTATAACATTTGGCATCATCCACACAAGCGTCAGGAACGGTTTGCGGCATTGTGTGCGGAAATCAATCAGCATCAACCGGATGTTCTTCTTCTGCAGGAAGTGATGTCGACGTTTCATCCGGATGAACCGTTCGTCTCAATCGCCGAACATCTCGCAGAGGCGACCGGTTATCCTTATTGGATGATGGATCCTTATATGGATTCACCGGATGAAGGACTTGCCATTTTAACGAAACTGCCGTTTGAGCGAACGGATTCGAGTGCCGCAGCGACAGCAAACATCAACCATCACTGTGCGATTCGGATTCCGTTTTCGATTGAAGGTTTTCGATTTGCCGTGACGAACATTCATTTCAACTGGCGTGCTTCAGACATTCGACTCGATCAACTTCGATTCGTCAACGAATGGATTGCCTCACAAACAGATGACAC
The DNA here is from genome assembly GCF_038006045.1 of Exiguobacterium sp. FSL W8-0210. NCBI lineage: Bacteria > Bacillati > Bacillota > Bacilli > Caryophanales > Exiguobacterium > Exiguobacterium sp. FSL W8-0210. Next base: position 1,502,468 of record NZ_JBBOUK010000001.1, on the reverse strand, counting down.
GACGGTCGAGTTCCTTGGTGGTGACTTTAATGATTGTCCAAATTCTTCTCTGCATCAAGCAACGCTTAAGGAGTGGGTCGATCTCGCTGACAGTTTTGCCGCTCGTACAGGACAAATTGCCGCCGCGACGCTTGATTCCGTGACGAATCCGTACGTAAGGAAGAATGACGGCATCACAAGCCCCGTTCGATATGATTGGTTACTCTGTCAGCGTTCACTTTCACAGGTGACCTTACAGCACGTCCAGCTGATCGGAAATCATCGACTGCAGCATCACCTTGTACCGAGCGATCATTACGGTGTCCTCGCTCATGTGAAGCTACACTAAGACAACAGGTCTACACCCCTTACGGGCGCAGACCTGTTGTTTATTTTTTATATTCTTTTTCGGTTCCGTCTGAGAATTCGATTTCAACCTCTAAGCGAGAAGCATCCTGGATCGCAAACACACGTTCAACCTCACTGATGAGCTCTTTTTCAGATGTATCCGCATCAATCTTTAAGTTCTTGAACTTCGCGTCGAGTTCCGTCATCGCGTCGTCTCCTTGCTTTTGCTCCCCTTTATAGCGATATTCCGCTTCCGTTCCGTCATTATCCAGGTCATAACTAATATCAATGGCATCGTTATCCCCTTCAACGTCCGCTTCAATCGACAGACTCTTGAAGCCATAATCGGTGTCGGCATTTTTCGTTACTGTATCCTTGTCCTGCATCGTATCGTCAGTCGTGTTCGAATTCGTTGATCCTTCTTCAACCTTGTCCGTCGACGCTTCGTCGTTTCCGCAACCCGCAATCATTAAACTCATCGCGAACAATGTGGCGACACCGTACCCTGTTAAACGTTTTTTTTTCATTCCATCACATTCCCTTCTGCTGGAATCGGATGTTCCCTTAATATCTTCGCAAAATGATATAGGTTGGCAGCTAAAAACTGTGCATGCTGCTTCGTAAAGTCGTTGTTCCGTCCTGCTTCGATGTACGATGGTCCTGGTCCCGCTTCACCGACCCAGTAAGCATCGACGTTCGGCGGAATCGTAAAGCCGATATGCGACAGACCGTACAAGATGGAAGCAGACGCATGTTTAGCTCCATCTTCATTCCCCGTGACGATGACGCCACCGACCTTGTTGTAGTAGATGGCTTGTCCAAGATCGTTCGTCAGGCCGCTCCCTCCGTACAATCGTTCAATGACTTGCGTCGCAACACTACTTTTTTCACCCAGCCAGAGCGGTGTTCCGATGACAACGATGTCCGCCCGTTTCACCTTTTCGAAAATCACGGGCCATTCATCCCCGTTGCCTTCGTCTTCCGTGACGCCGAACGCCACTTGGTGATCGACGATGCGGACAATTTCTGAAGTGACGTCCTCTTGTTTCCAATATGCAATCACGTCACGGATCAGCGCCTCCGTATTCGATGGTTCACGTGATGCTTTTAAGGTGCAGTTTAAAAATAAGGCGTGCAACATCCATCCATCCTCCTCCGTCATTTTAAGTAACATCATTCGTCTTTAGTACTTTCCTTCTTCCATCGACGGATAAACTAAAAAACCCTCGCTTCAGCGAAGGTGGGTCATGCTAGAAGATTTGAAATGAACAATCAAGCGTGTAAACATCACTTCATTACCTGAGGTCATTTCGTCGCTCCAATAACAACGTGTCTCGCCAGACACCATGATGCTGTGCGATGGCACGTCGTCGACCGACTAGTTCGAATCCAAGTCGCTCATGCAGCCGTCTGCTTGCGATGTTTTCTGGGAACATGTGTGATTGAAGCGTCCAAATCCCATTGACGTCCACATAGGTGATCAATGCCTCTAGTAAGAATCGTCCACTGCCGAGTCCTCGAGCGGAACGCTCTAGATATATACTGACTTCTCGTACGCCACGGTAGACATGACGTTCAGAAACACATCCCAGTTTAGCCCAGCCAATCACTTTTCCACCTTGCTCTAGAACGAATCGTTCAGATTGCATCAGCGTTTTCCACCACTCTTGCTCATGAATCATCGTTTCGAACGTCGCGTTCCCTTCTTCTACTCCTTGACGATAGATGGCTAACACAGTGCTACGATCTTTCTCTTCCATCGAACGAACAAGCATCGAATTCCCCTTTCCTTATTAACGACTGAATATGAGAAAATCATATATTTATTATTTGCAATTTGCAAGTTTATATCGTATAACTGATTCATAAGCAAAATAACGAAGGGAGAGCTATACATGAATGAAACTCGTGAACTATTTCAAACGTTCACCCGGCGCTTCGGATTATTGAATAAGAATTGTTGCGCCGTCCTAGAAGAAGAAATTTCTCTCGTTCAAAGCCATCTGCTGTATCATGTTGCCAAACACCCTGACTCCGCAATGCAAGAAATTGCGGACCAACTCGATCTTGATATCACTACGTTCAGCCGACAAGTGCAAACATTGATTAAGCGGGATCTACTCGTAAAGCGTCCCGCGATCAACGATCGGCGAATTCACCTACTTCGCCTGTCCGAGAAAGGATTGCGTGTTGCTCAAGCCATTGACGAAGAGATGAACACGTATCTTGATTCCATCTTCTCATCAATGACTTCGTTCGAAAAAGCACATGTCCTCCAGGCAATCGACTTGCTGAACACGAAGATGGGCGAGAGTGACGTCTGCTGTAAACCATGTCTCTAATACTTGCAACTTACAAATAAAAGGAGGTTTTATTCATGTCATACGCTTCCTCCCACCCCATCGTCATCATCGGTGCCGGTCCGATCGGTCTTGCAGCTGCAGCTCAACTTGTAGTGGAAGGTCAATCGTTTTTACTATTTGAGAAAGGTCCTTCGATTGCCCACCATATCAAACAATGGGAACACGTTCGGATGTTTTCGACGTGGCAATACAATATTAGTGACGCAGCACGTCACTTGCTCGAGCTGACGGACTGGATTGCACCAGCAAACGATACTGTGCCGACCGGAACTGAATTGATCAAACAATACCTTGCCCCACTTGCTGCATTACCGGAAATTGCTCCCTCTCTACATTTCCAACATGAGATTCTCTCAATATCACGGGCAGGTCTAGACAAGATGACAAATGCCTCACGTGAAGTAACGCCGTTCGAATTAGTCATAGATACGCCGAATGGTCGTAAGCATATTCTCGCTCGCGCGGTCATCGATGCGTCTGGAGTCCTCGGGCGACCAAACCCTGCAATCAGTTCTGGTCATCGAGTCGAAATTGAGCAGAACTTATCTGTCCGGTATTCGATCGTAGATGCGAAACGTGATACTGTTGTTTTCGCTAATCAATCCGTCGCTGTCATCGGTAGCGGGCACTCGGCTTTGAACTCGCTCCTTGAACTCGTTTCCATTAAAGAGCAACACCCTGAAACGGAGATTCATTGGATTCTTCGCAAATCGGACCCAGTTCAAGCCTACGGCGGAGAAGACAAGGATGCATTGGAAGGTCGCGGAGCACTCGGTTCGCGTATCCGTCAGCTCGTTGAACGAAATCAGATTAGGGTTCACTCCAGCTTCAAGACCCGATCCATTGAATCGAAAGGGAAGTCGTTTGACATCACTGCTCAAGATGGTCGGTCCCTTCATCACATCGATCAGTTGATCGTCAACGCAGGAAGTCGACCCGACTTTTCGTTCCTCGAGGAAGTACGGCTTGACATCGACCCTGCCACCGAGAGTAGTCGAATACTTGCTCCTCTGATTGATCCGAACCTTCATAGTTGCGGAACTGTCCGTCCACATGGAGAAGCGGAGTTACGTCATCCAGATTTCGGACTTTATCTGGTCGGTGCAAAAAGTTACGGTCGTGCTCCGACCTTCCTGCTTGCGGCCGGTTATGAACAAGTTCGATCAGTCGTTGCTTTTCTTGTCGGAGACGAGGCACGTGCCAAGCAGGTCAAGTTATCATTACCGGAGACGGGTGTGTGCAAAGTTTCCCTGCCACAATCATCGACTTCCTGTTGTTCTTAAAAATATACATCGGACCTGTCTAGACGGGTCCGATTTTTTCTGCCAACTCAATGATCACGCCTTCTGGTCCTCTTACGTAACATAGGCGATACTCATTTTCGTAATTCGCGACGTCGCCAATCGACTGATATCCATTGTCCGCTAAACGTTCGACGAGCGCAGCGAGTTCTGTTACTTCAAAACAGAGATGACGCAATCCAATCGCATGGACGGATTGGATTACGGAAGCCGTGTCGCGCGGGTGTTTGAACCGAACGAGTTCGAGCCATATCGGTTCACTTGGTAATCCGAGTGCAGCACACTCCGTCTCCGCTCCCTCTAGATTCAATAAACGATCGAGTAACTCTCCTTTCATCTCCCAACGTCCGCGTACTTCGAGACCACAAAGTGAAAAAAAGTAAATCGCTTCTTATAGATTCAAGACGTTCAGGCTGATATGATCCGTTCGTTTAATCGACATCCGTCACTCCTCCTCAAGTGTGTCAAAATGTTGTCAAACCGTTGATAGACTGCACATCAAGAGCGTTTCGACGTGGTGTCTGAAGTTTGTATCGTCAGTAAAATAAAAGTATGAAAGGTCGTGTCCACTTACGAAAAGGAGTCGAAACAACATGGAAGACGTTAACCTTCTCGTCCTTGCGACCCAGTACATGTTCTGGGTCGGATTCGTCGGAATGGCCGCCGGTACGCTCTATTTTCTCGTCGAACGAAATTCCCTTGCCCCGGAATACCGCTCGACCGCAACAGTCGCTGCTCTCGTCACGTTCGTCGCTGCGATACATTACTATTTCATGAAGCAAGCTGTAGGGGAATCGGGTTTGTTGTCTGAGATCGATGGTTTTCCGACTGAAATCCGCTACATCGATTGGCTCGTGACGACGCCTCTCTTGCTGATCAAGTTTCCGCTGTTACTCGGTCTAAAGGGTGGGAAAGGGCGTTCGCTTCTGACGAAACTCGTCATCGCGGACATCATCATGATCATCGGTGGTTACATCGGAGAGTCGTCCATCAATCTAGCGGGTGGCTTCACGCAACTCGGTCTTTGGGCATACGTCGTCGGTTGTATCGCATGGTTTTATATCATTTATCTCTTGTTCACGAACGTCACGAAAGCCGCTGAAGATAAGCCTGCCCCGATTCGTAAAGCCTTGTTGCAGATGCGCTTGTTCATCTTAATCGGATGGGCGATTTATCCGGTCGGTTACGCGGTCACCTTGTTTGCACCCGGCATCGAGGTACAACTCGTCCGCGAATTGATCTATAACTTCGCTGACTTGATCAACAAGGTCGGATTTGGTCTGATTGCCTTCTTCGCTGTCAAGACGATGTCTGCTATGAAAAATTTGAAATCGACTTAATCAAAAGGGGCTGACTCAAAAGTCAGTCTCTACAAAGATAAGGGTGGCAGAATAATGATCTGCCTCCCTTATTTAGTAACAAAAAGAATGACACGTCACACGCCACTCCTACAGGAACAAGCGCATTTATGCGCTGTCAGAGACGAACAAGCCCGCTTTCCTGAGGAAAGGGCGTGAAAAGACGCGTCATTCTTTTTTTGAGTCAGCGTCTTCATTTGAATTCATGCTGTAAATCCTGTGGAAATCCTCCGTTTTTAAAGATAAAACTTGAAAGCCTAATCCGGTTCCCATCCATATCTAAAAAATAAGTTACGTCAGGTTCATTTGCAAATTCGACTTCGATTGAAGCCGGATTCGCCGAAGACTCATACGAAAATTTTTGTGTTTTTGTAGTGTAGACTTCATCCGGGAATCGACGTGCTAGTTCTATCTTAAGCAATTTCTCATCCTCAGCAATCTGTTGATTGACGAGCGTCGGTCGGATGTACCAAAAGGAACTGCACCCGATTGCCACCAACCCAAGTAAAATCAAGCCATACCGCTTCCATCGCTGCGGCAAGAATATCACGCCGCAACCGATTACGAGTAGTGTAAAAACGATCGTCATCCCTTCGATTATGAAATTTGGTACCATCTCATTCACTCCTTTCGTTCTATCCTCGACTAGAAAACCATGTTATGATCAATTCCTATGACAAAAAATAGGAGGTGTTGTATGCGAAAAATCATCTTGATTGGTTCCGGCGGATCCGGTAAATCGACGCTTGCCCGCGAGATGGGCAAAAAACTCAGCTATCCCGTTGATCACCTCGACAGCTTATTATGGCGTCCGAACTGGGAAGCAGTTTCGCTTGAGGAACAACGCCAGATTCAACAAACACTTATAACGCGCGACACGTGGATCATCGACGGTAATTACGGTGGAACGCTTGATTTACGAATTGATGCCGCCGATACGATCATCTTCCTTGACCTACCACGGACACTCTGTCTGTACCGGGCATTGAAAAGGACATGGCGCTATCGCAAGACCGGTCGACCGGATATGGCGGCAGGCTGTCCCGAGAAACTATCGTTCGATTTTCTGAAATGGATTTGGCGTTTCCCGATCGATAAGCGACCGAGTATTCTTTCAACGCTTACAGCGACGTCCGATAAACAAGTCATCCATCTGACGTCCCGTCGTGCTGTCAAACAATTTCTTCAATCACTTTCATAACATCTATCTGCTGCTTTGTATCATTCTTACTTAACCTGTACATACGACGCCACACGCTTACTCCCCTGCTTGTTTTCCATTCATTACCACAAATAAAAAAACGACCATGATGAATTACCTCATGGTCGTCGTTCAATATCTTACACGGTGAATCTGCCTGTGACTTGTTTTAAATCATCCGCCATCGTCGCGAGTGACTGCGACGCGGATGAGATTTCTTCCATCGACGCCATCTGCTCCTCGGTCGAAGCGGAGATGTTTTGTGTTCCGGCAGCAGTCCCTTCCGTCACTGCTTGAATCGTTCGCATGACGGAGGCAATCTGCTCGCTCGCTGCCGCCATTTCCTGAACAGCGCCGGACACTTCTTCGACGTGCCCTGTCACGTCGGTGATCGCTGTCTCGATTTCTGAGAATGAGGCACCGGCTTGATCGGCGACGGCAATCCCACTCGTCATCTCGGTTGAAACCTTCTCCATCGAAGCGACCGATGCTTCCGTCTCTTGTTGAATGACCCGAATCAACGACTCAATCTGTTTTGCCGAGACCGCCGACTGCTCCGCGAGCGTCTTGACCTCCGCTGCGACGACAGCGAATCCGCGCCCTTGTTCACCGGCGCGTGCTGCCTCGATTGCTGCGTTTAATGCGAGCAAGTTCGTCTGTGCCGCGACACCTTTAATCGAATCCGTGATTTGTCCGATTTCCTGCGATCGGTTACCAAGACCGTCAATGACGTGGCTCAGTCGAGAAACATCTTCTTGAATCCGTCCCATTTGGGTACCGAGTGTTCCGACGACTTGACCACCGAGAGCGACTTTTTCCATCGCATCCGCAGTGCGTTCCGTCATTTGTTGGGCATTACCGGCGACGTAACGGACCGAGGTCGTCAACTCTTCGATCGTCCGTGAAGCATCCGATACTTGATGCAATTGTTGACTAGCACCGCTTGCCATCTCTTCCATCGTCACGGCGACCATTTCCGTTGCTTTCGTCGTCGATTCGGCGTTGACGCTCAACTCGTCCGATGCAACAGCGACACGGTCAGCCGTACCGGTTAGTTCAAGCACGACTTGTTGCTGTGATGCAATCATTTCATTGAAGGACGTCGTCAACTGTCCAAGCTCGTCTTTTGAGTCGTATGTTCCACGGACGGTCAAGTCCCCGTTCCCTGATTGATCCATCCATCCCTGCAATTGACGAATCGGACGCGTGATGAGACGTGTAATGTACATTGCAAGTCCTGCAAACAAGAGGACCGCGAGTAGAAAAATGCCGAGCATTAAGTAAAAGGCCGTTTGTTTTTCTGCTTGATTCTGAGCGTCAAGCATCTTCGCTTGCTTCGTCATCGAAGCCATCAACGACTTCGCAGAATCCGCGACGTTATCCCGGACTTGTTCCAGACCTTGCGTGTATGCCGTATAGGCTTCTTCGGTTTCGTTGCGCGTCGCCGCATCCTGGACGATCGTCATCGAATTATCATAGGCGAGGACATTATCCTTTAATTCTTCGAGCTGTTTCTTTTCTTTGGCATCGAAATGCCCTGTTTTTTCGACCTTCGTGACCGACGAACGAATCTGCGCCTGACGCGTATCGATCTCAGCTTGCAGTTCCGTGACCCGCGTCTCGTCCTTCGCTAACATCATCTCGACTAAAAACGAATCGAGCGCGCGTGTATCGATCCGGATTTGAGCTACTTCCTGGATCGGTATTAAGTTTTGCTGATACATCGCTCGGGAAGCATTCGACATCTGATTCAAGAAATAGAGTCCTGCTCCCGCAATCAAAAGCATCGCAACGACGGCTGTTGCGATCAAAGCTTGTATCTTCCGTCTGACTGACATATGTTTCATTCCATCCCCTCCCGTTTTTGTTATCGGTTTAAGAATGAAAAAGTTGACTATTTTTTCAATATTCCCATACTTTAGATGTGCTTAAGTAAAGACTTGCCATACGACATTCTCCCTCGCGTTCGATATAATCAGCATACAGCAGTTGAAGAAAGGATGAATCGTATGCAACGTGTAGCCAATGAGATCACACAATTCCGCGGCAGTCATTATGAGTTCGGTCGCGAACAAGGGCGTTACGTCAAACGAAACCAGTTGCTCCATAACCGGGAGGACAACTGGAAGATCCGTGTTCCGCGCTTTCAAGTCGATCCGGTCGAGACGAAGGAGATGTTCCTCCGCTACGCCCCGCATATTTGGGACGAGCTACTCGGACTCCAAGACGAACTTGAACTGTCACTGCCGGATACGTTACTGCATTTCGGGCATTACCGGGTCGAAGGACCGAAAAGCGGTTGTTCGATCATGACAGGTGATAATTTCCTCGTCCGCAACTATGATTACCATCCGATGACATACGATGGTCGATTTTCCGTCTTTCAACCGAACGATGGCGGATCCGCGATCATCGGTCCCGCTTCACGGGTGACAGGACGGATGGACGGGATGAATGAACATGGGCTTGCGATGGGCTATAACTTCATCAACCGTCGGCGTCCGGGCGACGGGTTCGTCAGCTTCATGATCGGGCGGATCATCCTCGAGATGTGTACGTCGGTCGACGACGCGATCTCACTCGTCAAGGAGATTCCGCATCGCGGATCGTTCACGTATGTCGTCCACGATAAATCGGCGCGTTCGTTCGTCATCGAGGCGACGGCACGCGACGTCCAAGTGCGGGAATCGAACATGTGCACCAATCACTTCGATTTGCTGCAACACGAAAACCGCTATCATCTGGATGACTCGAAACGTCGGATGATGGAGTTGAAGACCCATCAACACATGATTCAAGATGCGGAGTCCGCTTTCCGACTACTCAACGATACCGATAAAGGCGTCTTCGCTGATTTATATGCCCAGTGGGCGGGAACGATTCATACGTCTGCCTACTTCCCGGAAGAGTTGAAGGTCTGGTTCGCGCTTGGTGGTGATCAGGAACCGGTCACATTCGACTTTGCCGACTGGCTCGCTGGCAATGACTTCACAGCAAGCGAGATTACGGGAGAACTGGAGACGAACATCCAGTTCGCGAATACCTTACAGACGTGGCGTTAAACGAAAAAGCTTCCTCCTGCTTGCGCAAGAGGAAGCTTTTTAATGGCTGTCATCGAGACGTTTCGACATATAATAATCCGTTTTTTCGTATCCAAGCGAGTCATAGACATGAATCGCTCGTTCGTTATGCGCGAAGACGTGTAACGAAATCTTCTTGACGTTCATCCGCTTCAACATTACTTCCAGTAAGCGGAGCGCTTCCTTGCCGTAGCCCTGGTTCTGTTTATCGGACGTAATCTTGACGTCGAAGATGAACGCGCAACGTCCGCGTGATTCTTCTGTCACATGGACCCAGACCATTCCAAGGTCGTTCCCTGTCTCGTCACGAAACGTAAATAAATAGTGATCCTTCGTCTTCAGACCTTCTGGCAACAATGTTGCGAATTCTTCTGTCGCCTTCTCGAGCGATTCGTTTTCTGACCACGTACCAGCACGACACTTCTCTGCCGCATACTCCTCTATTGCGACCGGTAAGTAAGCGTCATACGTCGCTTGACTCATTTGCTCGATGCGCATGCGGCCACCTCCTGCGTTTTCGTCCAGTCCCGTCGTAACATCGCATAGACCTGCAGGTCGTGATACGTCCCGTACAATTTTTCAGCGTCCCGTAAGATACCTTCTTCCGTGAAGCCGAGTCGTTCCGGAATTCGTCTGCTTCGGACGTTTTCAGTCGCACACTCGATGACGACACGGTTCAAGTCGAGCGTCTCGAAACAATAGTTCGTGACGAACCGGACGACGTCCGTCATGACGCCTTTTCGTAGTCCCCTTTCTCCTAAATAATAGCCGATCGACGTTTGCCCGAGATGCCGATTAATCTCATGTAAACTAATCGTTCCGACGAGCTCGTCCTGAAGATAGATGCCACACGTAAAGCCGTTGCCATCGGCGAACTGTTGCAGCCATGCTGGAATGACGATCTCCTGATATGTACTTGCCTCTGTTGCACCATCGACCCAACCGAGCCATTCGCGGAGATGTGCGCGATTGGCATCGACGAGGGCGAATAATCCTTCCGCATGGTGCCGTTCAAACAATTGAAGCGATACGTGATCGGATACTTGTAATCTGAACATGACCTCTCTCCTTTCTAGTACCTGTTGTTTGACATCACGTCGACGTTTCCCTGCTTGACGTCACGTTCCATTCCATTCGTCTCGAGCGGACAGCCATTCCGAGTGCCTCGTAAAAGGCGATCGCTTCTTGATTGGCGTCATCGACGCCGAGTTCGATTTTGTCACAGCCGATCGTTTCCGCATGTGCGTAAGCGGCTTGCATCAATCGTTTCCCGACGCCTTGTTTTTGATGCGTATCCGCAACGACGAGACTGATGATGCGTAAGTAATGCTTATCGAAGACGAAGCCGCTTCCTTCGACGATGTCTTCCTTTAGGACGATCACACCGGCAAGCCCGTCTTGTTCCGCAACGAGTAATGCAAAATCTGGATTCTCGAGTTGCGACAGAAATAAGTCTTCCGGAACCGGCATCTCGTGCGGACGGTAATGATCGGGTCGTAAGGCGACGTGTTGATTGTGGATTTGCTGGAACAATGGAATCAATGCCTGAAAATCGTCAGGACGAGCAGTGCGGATATTCATTAGAAGTTCGCTCCCTTTTCGTTTTGTAGTATATTAACATATTATTCCAAAGTGTAGGGGGACTTTTTATACAAAAAGGCACTCCGGTTATCGGAATGCCGTCTCTCACTTAAATGGCTTTTGTAAAGTCCCGCGCCGTCTCCGTCAACGTGGATGCCGCACTCTGCACGTCATGGAAACGATCGACTGTTTCTGCGACGACGGTGACGCTTGCTTGTGCATCATTCGTTGCTTGCGTCATCGCACGGGCAATCCGCTGCAGTTCATCGTTCATGCGTTGCGTCGTCTGGCGGACATCGACGACAGCTTGTTCAACGAGTTTCGAGAGATTTCGGACTTCCGTCGCAACGACGTTAAATCCTTTTCCGTGTTCACCGGCTCGCGCTGCCTCGATCGATGCATTGAGTGACAAGAGATTCGTCTGTGAGGCGATCGTTTTGATCGTCTCGGTCACTTGGGTGATGTCTTGCGCTTGGCGCTGCAGTCGTTCAATCGTCAGATGATTATCGCGGGTCGTCTCGGCCATCTGTTCGATCGTTCGCCGTAACGCTTCACTTTCTCGCTCGCCATGCGTCGACCGCGTATTCAAATCACTAGCAATCATATCAAACGAAGTCGCGAACTTTTGAATCGTCTGCTGACGATCAGTAATATCAGAAGCGATCTTCAAGACACCTGTCACTTCCGTTCCATCGTAAATCGGCATATAGGTAGCTTCTAGCCAAATCGACTGACCATGCGCATCGATTCGTTCAATTTTATCTGCCGTACTGAAACCACTGTAAAGCTTCTGCCAAAATGCCTGGTAACTGTCACTCATTGCAAATTCGGTTGTGCAAAAGAGATGGTGTTGCATCCCGATCATCTCTTCTCGTTTATATTTCATCGTCTTAGCGAATAAACCATTGACGTCGACGACACGACGTTGTCGGTCGAATCGAATCATTGCGACATTATCTCGCAGGGAGGCTAAAATATCTTGGGATCCTAGGTCGGTTGAAAATTGGGTGGTCATGATTACAAGCTCCTCTCGCCATCTACCTCCTGTTACAGGCTATCCAAGATATTACAAATCGGAATAGTATGAATTAAAGATATATGACTAAAATTTTTTTATCTTCTTTACATATAGCCAGACAGCGATGGAATGAAACGTGATTTCTCTAAATATTCATATCCTACACCTCTTTTTCAAACTTGTTTTCATCCCTGAATCTGCTATACTCAAATCGATACTTATTAAATAATTTTAATAAGTGATTTAGATTGGAGGTCTTTGTTTGTCTGAACTTATTTCACGTACACGTCACGCCTTTTTAGTCGAGCATCTGGATACGATCCCTGCGATTCGCCACGTCTTGGATGTCAGTTTTCCGACTGCGAGCAAACAGATCGATCAGATGATCGCTGCTCGGGAAATTGAAGAGACACCACTTGAATTGGTTCGCGGAGGGCGTCCGGCAAAACGGTATCGCTATCGCGCGGATCACTTCCACGGACTCGCACTTTATCTCGAACGCACGTATCTGCAGTATCGCATCCACGACGTCGGTGGACATCTGATCGCAACGGATCGCCTGAACTTCGATTCGACGGATCATGGATCTATTTTATTGAAAACGCTGACAACATTACTCGACGATCATCCAGATGTTCAAACGCTTGCGATTGGTGTTGCCGGTGCCGTTGATACCACCGGCACGATCCTGTTCGCTCCGGATTATCCGACGCTAGACGGTCGCCCTTTGCAACAAGAACTGACGGAACGGTTCGGGCGACCCGTCATCGTCGAAAATGATATGAACACTGCGGTCCGTGCCCAAGCTTCTGATAACGAGACGACTGTCTATGTGTATCTCGGGACGAACGGACCGGGCGCTGGCGTCGCCGTTTCCGGTCATGTCACCCGCGGAGCGCATCACTTCGCTGGAGAGATCTCGTTCATACCGTTTGACGAGAATCGAAATGTCGGTCAAGTCCTCGCGACGACTGCACTGCACTCTGACGACTGGTATGAAGCGTTAAGTCGGATCATTCTCTCGTTTAGCGTCACTTTGAATCCAGATGTCATCTTGTTTACAGCGTCCGATGTCTTGGATGACGGATTAGCACGGTTGACGGAACGATGCGCCAAGCGCTTTCCGCTCGACAAATTACCTCAGTTGCGGCAAGGCGACTGGGAAACTGATTATTTAGATGGTCTGATGCAACTGAGTATTCAGTCATTCATTGAACAAATTCCGTTAGGAGGACTCGCCCGATGACCCGTTTACTATTACCTTTGATTTATCTCGCTTTCATCAGTCTTGGTCTGCCGGATGCATTACTCGGTACAGCGTGGCCTGTGATGCGGCTCGATCTCGACGCACCACTCGACATGGCAGGGTGGCTCTTTATGACGATCGCTGCCGGAACGATCGTTTCGAGTCTGTTTAGCGGTCGCTTGATCGAACGTTATTCAACGGGTCCGATCACGGCAGCTTCTGCTGGTTTGACGGCACTGGCATTGATCGGTTTTTTCGTTGCTCCGTCCTTGATTTGGCTCTTCGTCCTTGCGATCCCGCTTGGACTCGGTGCTGGAGTCGTCGACGCGGCGTTGAATCATTTTGTTGCCACCCATTATCAAGCACATCATATGAACTGGCTCCATTGCTTCTGGGGCATCGGTGCGACGGCTGGTCCGCTCATCATGGCTGGTGTATTGCTCGATTCCGGCTGGCGTTTAGGTTACCTCGTCGTCGGCGCATTGCAACTCGTCTTGATGATTGTCTTGATCGTCAGTTTACCGCTCTGGAAACGGGCTCCGAAACAGGTGTCTGAACAGGTTCAGACCGTGAACACATCATCCGGAAAACCACGCGGATTGGTCGCCGCTCTCGCAGCGTTTTGCTTTTATTGCGGGGTTGAGGCGGTCGTCGGGCTGTGGGGCAGTAGTTATCTTGTCCAAGTCCGGTCCTTTTCCGTAACATCAGCAGCGACGTGGATTTCCGTCTATTACGGAAGCATCACCGCGGGGCGATTCATCAGTGGTTTTCTGTCGCTACGCTGGTCGAATCGTCGTTTGATTCGTGTCGGTCAATGGACGGCATTCGTCGGAGCCGCCTGTTTCATCCTCGTACCCGCTTCCTGGATGCCGCTTGGTTTCGTACTTGTCGGGCTTGGTCTCGCACCGATTTATCCGGCAATGCTCCATGAGACGCCAGTACGGTTCGGAGAAGCTACGGCGCAACGGCTGATGGGAGTACAAATGGCATTCGCTTATACCGGTAGTACCTTCATGCCGCCATTGTTCGGATGGCTGGCGACGTCCTACTCCTTATCGTTGTTCCATTGGTTCACGATTAGTCTGATTTTCTTGATGCTGGTCGCTACGGAAGGCTTGAACCGGATGTTATTCAGACAGCGATTGGCAAAAGCGTCTTGAAAAAAGGAGGAATAGAGATGAAGATTGAACATATCGCCCTCTTTGTGTCAGACCTGGAAGGGATGCGTCAATTCTACGAAACACATTTTGATGCTACGGCAGGCGAGCGGTATCATAATCCGACGAAAGGGTTCACGTCGTATTTCCTGACGTTCTCGAGTGGTGCGCGTCTTGAGTTGATGCAACGGACGGATATCACGGAACGGACGATGAATGCGCTCGGGTATGCCCACCTCGCCTTCTCGCTTGGCAGCAAACAAGCGGTCGACGACTGGACGGCTCGGTTACGGGACGCCGGTATACAACACCTTGACGGTCCCCGGACGACGGGTGACGGGTATTATGAAAGTACGATCGCAGACCCGGAAGGTAATGTGATTGAGTTGACGGTCTAATGATGAAACGAAACAATCCCTCATTCTGATTAGAGTGAGGGATTGTTTGTTGGTCGATGACTGTTCAATTGTTTTCTGCTTGTTGGTATGTCCCGTGACGAGCAGTTTTCTGACACGTATTTCATTCAGGTTATCTTTAAGTGACGATTACAAAACTCTTTCGCTGTAAACATTTGTAATGATATGCTAAAAAAGAACCAAATTATGACTATACGTATTCATTTTAAGAGGAGGCAGTTTATGCGAAAGCACCTAGGATGGATCTCAATCGGTATTGTGGTTTTTACTTTCCTTACTGTTAAGCTCTTACCGTTCAATGGTTTTTGGGGTACGAACTATATGTTAGCTGGACTATTGCTTGCGCTAGTGTGCGCCATCATTAGTCTAAGAAATACGGGGAAAATCCTTGCGTTAACATTACTCACTTCTCTATTGGTGCTTTTTATTTTTTCAGTGATCGGCTTCTTGGCACTAGCTTGAGTATTTCTAAAAGCGAGTAAATTCGATTAGCTGATATCATTACGATATTTCTTCTTGAACACGTCATACGTTGCTGAATCACCGAACAGTAGGAAACAACCGCGATCATCATAGATATTCATGACGATTTTTCGATCTACGTTCACGAAAAAGACTTCCGGATAGTATGTATATGTTTGACGAAATCTTGGTTGCAGCGGTGGGAAATCCTGATGGCAAATCGCTTTGATTAAACGCTTGTAATCTAATGCGTTTTTGTTCGGTAATAACACGGCATATTCGATCACTTGCTCTTCCTCATCCATCACTTTCTCTACAAACTTTATGTTGTATTTATCTGCTCTACGTCTTAACTGACGAAACACTTTCGTCGCTGACTGTTGATACTTACCGCGCTCACTTCTCACATGCACAATTAAATAAAGGGACTCCTCTTCTCGGAATACATCTTCAAACAGTTCGTTTGATTTTTTGTATACCTGTTTGAAGTATTCTTCATTGATTTCATCTAAATTATCCTTTAGCTGATAAAGATCCTTCACTAAATCTACGTGGAATACTAAATCCTTCTTGACAAAGGAACGATCAAATAAGTTCACCTTCCCAAAATGTTGTTGCAAGTATTGTTCTAAGTTCATTTTAAAACTCCTTTATTCTGATGAGGACAGATGTATTGTTTTAAATAACTGTTGCAGGACGGATCGATATAACAATTGTAGAAAGGAGGATGAAAAGATCATCATTGATACATTATCGAATCATCCTGAACAATTAGAAGTAGTTGCCACAATGATTCATACCGAATTCGTTCAAAAGAAAAAAGGGACGACACCCTATGAACAAATAAAAGCCTTTTTAGACAAAAAATCAGATGAGTCGTATCCTGTGACGTTGATTGCCTTAGATGATGTCACGTGTATCGGAACCGTCTCCCTCTTTGAAAATGACTTGAACGAACGACCAGCCTATACGCCTTGGCTCGCTTCTTTATTCGTTGAAAAAGTCTATCGGAATAAAGGGATCGCGCAGCAATTGATCAATCAACTAATCGTCTACGCCAAATCACGACAGATCACAACAATCTATTTAAAAACAGAGAACGCTTCAGCATATTATAAAAAATTAGGATGGACTTTAGTTGAGGCGATTTAGACGACGAATTCACCCATGTATATTTTCGCTTATAATATTGATGACGCTTAATACGTTCTAGTGAGCGACAACAGCAACTATTAAAGCTTTACTCTTATGAGATAACAGAAAGGACGTTTTTATGAATCTCAAAATTAAAAGCTATCTTGAAATTCCGCCTGAAAAAGAAGAGCATGATGTGAATCAAACTTATCCAGGATTCGTAGAGATGACCCATACGATCGACAACGATATTTTTAACTATGCTTTTGGTCGAGCTGGCGGCTATCCTGCTGGAAAAGTCGTCTTTTGTATAGAGGGCACGCCTCTCCCCTTTAACGCACACGTGAGCGAGCTATTCCAATTTTGGCATGCGTTAATAAAAAGTGTGACCACAAATGATTTGCATGACATCGAAAAGTTTGATTGGTCACTTCCATATGAAAATGAAGAAATTTCTAACCAGTTCATTATTCGATTTTTCTATCGAAAAAAACGAGTAGAATTTTATTATCAAAATCAACTCTTGGCTACTTTTTCACTAGATACCTATAAAAAAGCAGTCTTGCATGGGTTTTTAGATTTCATGTGGCATACGAATCTGGAGTTTGAGACGATCGTGTATGATTCGCTTGGTGAGGAGATTAATTACGGAGCGATGCGAGAAGATACAGGAGACGATTTATACACATGTCGCTACATCTTTTTACAATTCATGAGAGAACTTTATCGTCAAAAAAATGATATACAGACGTTGATTGACTTCGATTTTAAGATTAGTCGCCCTTTCTCTAAATTACATTATGATTTAAACGACTAAGGACATACTGACTTAGACGAACTTACAATCCTTTTTTAAATCGATTCTTCGTATTCGTATAGACACCTGCAAAAATTATAAAAAACACGAGTATAACGAAGCCTACTATGAATAAAAACGAATATCCAGATATCTCACTGAATGCGATCAATAATAGGCTAAAGCTAATCCCATACATGATCTTCCCCATGAATTTACACAGGGCGACTTCGTCATATGTTTCCTTTTTACTTTCTGACATCGTATTATATCCTGCAAGCAATGAGGCACCCTTTCCTCTTGATAAAACGATCGCAAACACTAGCATGGGGATTAAAATTACGACATACACGATGGAATCGTTCAAGGTCGTTCGCTCCTTTTTCCTGTTTTAATAGATATCATGTTATTTATCCATTTACGTTCTATAAGCAGTCTGCGTTTCATAAAATATCATAAATACACTACAACAGTAATATGTTGATTTAGTAAATGACCGAAAGAACAATCGTATGTTGAAACTCTTAATCGTACCCATTATCTGTATCCCTTTATTGATTCTATCTGCGTGTAAGGAATAACACTCAAGTGCTCAAGTAAGAGCAAAGACCGCAAAGATCAACCAAGATAGTGAGCTGAACATCGTTCTACTATATGACTCCTGCCAAAAATGCTTTAGCGCTAGAGAGCGATTCCTTTTGAGTCAGAACCGCATGTAAAGCTTTCATCCTTAGTTCTTCTGGATAGCGTGTCCACTTTGTTCGATTATCAAATGTAGAGAATACTCCCATGCGGTATTTTGTCCTTCAACTATTCAAGGGCGTGACTGAAAACTCGAAGAGCGAGGCGATTGACTTAATCGAGTCTGTTCCATCCTCACCCATCGTGACGAAAATGATGTATTGTTTTTGACCTATCAAAATCTAGATGTAGCTATAGTAAAAGCTCCCCCAAAAAGTAGACAGTTGAAATATCAAAGCTGTCTACTTTTTTAGGGAGCTTACCATTCTTATTTCATCAAGACCATTTTTCTTCAGCATCCATCCAACAATTGTTTTTTAAATCAAGAGAATCATCACTATCGTGTATCGTAAAGTACGATGGAAGATTTAGTGACGCTCCACCAGCTTTTTCCCAGCACAATCTGAACCATTGTGCAAAAACGCTTTGCTCTTGTGGAATTAACTTTTCTTCATTTTGCTCATGAAATTCAAAAAAAACATCGAGTTGACTGTCGTTCATTTGATGATATTCGACTTCTTGTAATACATCTTCGCTCCCAGCAAAAACAGTTGAATTGTTTCCTTCGTTAAATACTTCATTTGCTTCTTTATCCATTGAGAACATGATGACCGAAAGTTCGAATCTAGTCGGTTCAATGAATGCTGTGAAATCTAGTACTTCGATGTCCTTAGAGAACGGATAAGAAAAGATTTTCTGGAGTTGGTCCTCCACTAAACCTGACTGCTTTTCAAGATGGATCTTAATTGAATCAATATAGTTTTCGACTGTAAACATGATAAGTACCTCCAAGCATGAATCTATCAATTTATGTTGTTAATTCGTTAGCATTGCTTCATGTTTTCATCGTGTTTCTCTTGAAGTCGTCTCTCTAGAACGAATACGTATATTACAGCAACCAATACTCCAATTATTCCTGGCAAAACAGCAACGATGGGATCCTTCAAATATGCGAATGGAATTACATACGTCAACAACATCTTGATTCCATATGAAACCAACACGGACGTCAGTAAAACTAAAGTTATAGTCCGCTTTTCGATATTCCCAAAAAATTGATGTCTTTGTTTCTCTACTTTATGTATACCGAGCCAAGATAACATCCTCAAATCTCCTTTATTCATAGCTAATAGTTGACAATCATCACTCTACCATATGACCTTCTATTTGTATTAAAAAGTAAGTTTACTTTAATGATTTTCACCAAAAATGCTTATCAATATAAAAAAACTAACCTAATCAAAATTTACGATACGTATAAGAGGATGATTCATAGTTATCATTAAGTAAGTGAGATAGGATGACAGACGTTTAGAAGAGAGACGTATACCTTTAATTGTTTGGATACCATCCCATTTTTTGTATACTGATAATGGAATTTATACAAATAAAAGGAGGTCTTCTCTTGAGAGCAAAACTTGGCTGGATTTCTATCGGATTAATGGTTCTTACTTTCTTGGTACTTTTTACATTCCCGATTAATGGATTTTGGGGCGACGCCATCCTCATTGGTGGTCTGGTCCTTGCTTTATTAGCTGCTATCTTTAGTAATCGAGGTATAGGCAAAATGTTAGCTTTTATTTTAATGATAGTTCTCTTAATTTTATTTGTACTATCTGTTTTGAATTTTTTAGGGATTTTCGCATAAAATCGGATCGTTCGAATTGGATAACGAATGTCTAAGCTCTTACAAAGATGTGACTGTCTAAAAAGAACGATCCCTCAGAGTATATGTAAGAGAGAAAACATTCTTATATCCAATAGATCGTCACGCTGTCACTTCAGCATAACTTTATCTGAGAGTATGCTCTTCACATTCTCTATTATATCTTCGGTTGCTTTTGGCGTTTTGACCTTCTAGATTGAAAGTATTTACTTTTTCGCTTCAAACGTCAGTGTTTTTTATGCACCTTCTCCTCTTTACTCAAGAATCAATTTAAACTTTCCTTCCTGAATGACATCTGAAACTGGTGTTAATGAAAACTCTTGCAGTGTCTGCTCAGATTTTTTTTGTCGGAAATCTGACATTAACTCCGTTCCTAAACTGTAAACAGTTAATCGAGGGACATCCTTCGCTTCACTTCCAGTGCTAAGTTCTTCGTAGCTTAAGGAGTTGTTCTTAACCTGTTCGAGTATCTTCTTTTTATCGTTGAAAGCCATCTTTTCTGTTTCTATAGGGGGCACTTTAGGATAAAGTTCCTTCGCAAACACCTCTGCTTTACCTTCGAATATGAGATAGTCGATGGAACTTGGTTGTCTGATTTCAGGATGTTCGTTCACTACGGAATGATTATACTCATGCGCAACAACGTACTCCAGTATCTCATGCGTATACTCTTCACCTAACATAATCACCATACTACCATCGCTCATCGTAAAACCAATCAGCCCGCTCGTCGCCTTTGCGGCGTATCGATGCTCTTCCGATAAGGGTAGCATCAGGATAATCTTATCTTTACCAGGAAGGTGGTCAGCTGATTTTCGGAGTGCCTCATGAACAGCTTTCATATTTTCTTTCTCTTCATGCATCAAACGTTTCGTCAATCTTTTTAAATCGTTCAAATAGGAAGTGGCGGAAAACACGTCATTGAACCCCTTGAAATCAAGAAAGATATCCTGCTCTTTCTGAATGCGATCCAGTTCCCGACGGACGGTTTTATCGAAGATTCGCTGTAGGTCCTCGTCCGTGACGTTTGTGTCCTTCATCTTTTTCTGAACTTTTGTGATGTAGTCGATATAGACTGGGTACAATGTAATGATTTTTGCATGCTGGTCTTTTGCTAGTTCAACTTCTCGAATAGTGGACTTGGGTTTCTCAGTCGGCTGTGTCGGTTGGGACACACATCCTGATACACAACAAATGAGGATTGATAAAAAGAACGCTACACGTATTCTCAAAATTATTTACCACCTTATTGTTGAAATGATTGTATCGTATAATGCCTACAAAATAATTATATAGATTTATTTTCCATCTATCCATAAAAAAGTAAGTCCAGTTTATTCATAGACCATTTTTAAAGAACCGATAACGTTATCTACGTATACATTTGTTTTTCTAAAATTCACATCGTTTGGAGTGTTAAACATGTCAGTTGGATGGAGTGGTACGATTCAAGATTTTTTACAGATCGATCAACATCAACGGAATTTCACCTATCGAACATCGGAATTGCCGCGCCTGGTCCACTCGATACGAAGAATGGACTTCTGTTATCTCCACCAAATTTACCAGGATGGGATGAAGTCGACTTGGTTACCTCACTTTCCTCCGCATTCGACTTACCCGTCTTTCTCGAGAACGATGCCAATGCCGCGGCTCTTGGTGAAGCGTTATACGGTGCGGGACGTCACTCATCATCTGTCTACTATGTAACCGTCAGTACAGGAATCGGTGGAGGTTATGTCTATAAGAAACAACTAATCCGTGGAGCAAATGGATACGCTGGTGAGATTGGAAATACGATTATCGACTCATCGGGTCCACTGCATCCTGTGTTGAACAAAGGTTCTCTCGAAGGATATGCCAGTGGTACAGCACTACAGTCACGAGCTAACGAACGACATGCCTCGTCCATCGAGCGATTACTCGCCCATCCGCAAGAGAGGGATCGTTTTACTAATCATTTAGCAACTGGACTTGCAAACATCATTCACACGATTGATCCGGAAGTCATCGTCGTTGGAGGAGGTGTTACGGGATCTGCTGATTTATACTGGGAAGCGTTGGTGGAACGAGTTCGCGAACTCGTATATCCGTCCCTTCGTTCAACAGTCGATATCCGTCTTGCCGAATTGAAAGGACAGGCAGGCATCATCGGAGCTGCTGCTCTAGATGGAGTAGAGTAAGCAACACATCACTTACCTTTTTTTATCTTTCATCAAAGCAAAGAGGGTGATCCATTCCGTTATTGAAATGGATCACCCTCTTTGTATACATCCTATCTATTCGAATATAGCTATTTTTTAGATCAGCGAATTGCTAAAAATGACTTCAGCTCGTTCTCAATCCGTTTTGGGTTTAAAAAAGAACAGAAAAATGTTAAATATCAAGAAAAGACCAAGCAGAACACACAAGACAGAATAAAATTCTGTATTCGGGACGAACAAATAATCTATCAATAACACGATTAAAAAGAGAATGTACCCAACAAAATATACTTTTTTCTTACGCGGATCCATCGTCTCATCTCCTTTATACATATGAGTGTTCTGTCGATTACTTCGTATTTTTAATAATCACTACAGTTAATACAAGAGAAGGAATGAAACAAATCAGTAAATCCAAGAGTGAGATCGAGAGTGAAATAGGATGAATCAGCATCTCTACTCCTTTAAAAATGGCATCGAGCACAATAAGTAATGATAGGAGTACCGGAACGGAAGTACGCATCCATCTAGGAATACTCAGCCACATACGTAAGATTTTTTGTGTTTTATCATCCATGTCATTCACCTCTTTTACAATTTTACATAAATTAGTATATCATACGTATGATTTTTGTGAAAAAATGTCGAAATCACAAGTCGATTGAATCTCCTTCTCCACGTACAAAAGCAATAAAAAAGACACTTACACATCATGTAAGCTTCTTTTTTACTGCTTAATAGGATACATATCAATGTCTCTTCCCCTGCTACTTTGAACTAATTGATCACACCTTCTGCACTACAATAAAACTCCAGAGGAATGTTATGTGTGGAAGAAATACCATGTTGAATGAATTCTCCACCGACTGTCACATCGTATGTTCTTCCGCCATCCATCAAAGTAGCGGTATAGCCAAGCTGTCTCCATGTCCCCTTACTCGATGAAGCGGTTGACGTCATAGACGTAACAGTTTTAAAGACTTGCCTTCCTGCCTCCTCACGAAGTGCGGTATCAAATGTACCAGTGATCGAAATGGCAAATGATGTCCCCTTCGCATGAATCGTTTTTGATTTAGATGTGGATTCTTTCTTTGAGAAATCGAACGTCGATGCGAACTCTACTTTGACTCGATCTTTCGCTATCTTTCGAAAACGGTTCGGCGTCACCCAATCATTTGCCTTAAAGGATTTTTTGTCGACGAGTTTTAAATTTGTATCTGGATGATGCAAATTAATAGTACGAAGAATAACCGCATACTGCTGATAATATTGGTTTTTTTGTTGTGGAGTCAGTGCCTTTTGTTTTCCCTCTGCAAATGCCTCGTACATAAAGGAGCTGGTTAAGATAACACTCAGTGCTGTTAAGAACGTCATCGTTTTACGCTTCATTTTTTCCACTCACTTTTTTTTAGATTATGTAATATATTCTTAAATTATCATGTTATTTGTTCTTTTCCTATACTTTCACTGCCTGTTTTTCTATTCTTACTCACACTTCAATTTTATAGTTATTTTCGAATTGAGATTTATGAATTCAGCGTGATGTAATCATCTATGACCCTTATCTATTCACAGATTCTGTGATGAGGTGTTTAAAGTCATTTGCTCCTTTTATTAATAAAAGGGTGGAAGAATATCACCGTATGAATTGGAGTCGTTTTATATTAATTAACGTATATTCATGTAATGTATTAGAAATCATGACCTTAAAATGACGAAAGTAGTAAATTGAAAAATAACGATCTCTTTCAAAAGTCAAGTTGTCTCTTAAAGGAACTATATCGAGACTAAGAAAATATTTTGGACACTTTAATAAGCAATATGCAAATAAATCAATTCAGACGCAAGGCACGATGGATGAGTTGCGGGAACACCATGAGAAGAACATCACCGTTCATGTAAAACATGCACCGCTCGACAATGATATACGACAACATCTGCAGACCAAGTTGTCGACACTTGCGAAAGACGTCAACGTCCATTGTGAACACGATATTGCTAATATCAATAGCTACCTCGTCTCGCAACAGGTTAACGTCTATCGACTCGAAGTCGAGGAAGTATCCTTGGAAGAAATCTTCTTGAATCTAAGTTCAGAAATCCGCTCTGCATAAAGACATCTCTATGACGGACAATGAAGTAAAGAAAAATCAGGCTACCTGACACCGATTAAATACGATGCACTGCTAGCCTGATCAAATTGTTTATGATATCAATTAAGGACCCGTACCGCAGGAAACAGCATACTTTTCCGCGTTGACCTTCTTTGAATAACAGATAAAAGGTGTTCCTCCCGTTTCACTTTTCCAATCATACCAAAACATATGGTACCGTTCTGCAACAGGATCTTGTTCCGTAATGATCGCAAAATAATTTTGGTAGTAATAGCCTTGTTTGTATAGTTCGTGTCTAAGAGCACCTTTAGGCGTAGCATCCGTAAACAGAATAGGTGATAGTACCGGCATGAGTAATACAATGAGGGCTATAACTCCTAAAAATAGTGCCAAAAATTTCTTTTTCCTTTTTTTCTTAAAATTCGATTCACTCATTTTTACACCATTTCCTTTTTTTTGTTTTTTGTTATATAATAACATGAATCAAACAATAGAAAGAGGTCGCGATCGTGAAAAAAACTATTTTTTCATCCCTCACTTTAGGTGTCATCCTATATGCTGGTTTCTTATGGAGTAATGCGATTGCCGATTCTAATGTTGCACAAGAAAAATCTAAGAGTAGCATCACAGAGGAACAAGCCTTCAATTTTTTCACTACAGTGCTTGAGCAACAAAAAGCAGATTTTTTAAACAATACTCCGTTAGCGCATACTAATCTTTCAAAGTTATCTGAAGGGGACGAGGCTGTATTGATTTTTCTATCCACTACGGAAGTCGATAAAATTCAGCTGAATTCATTCAAATACAACATTTCTGATGTCAAAGTCTATTCAGAGAATCAAAAAAATTATGCTGAAGCGTATGTCACAAGAACTTTTAACTTCGGAAAAAGTGGTCTTGAAACGGGTTTAGGTGATCAGTTGGTACTTGAAATTCCATCACATGTAGACGATCAAAGCACATCGATTTCTTCGAGTAAATTAACAATTAAATCGAATCCAAACGCTAATAACGTTTCAGTTGATGAATTTTTAGAAAAGTATAAAGAGGAAGTAGAAAAATCAAACCAACTTGAAGCCAAATAAATATAGAAAGATGTCGCCATGTGATATGCTCCCCAAAAAGTAGACAGTTGAAATAACAAAAACTGTCTACTTTTTGAAGGGAGCTTTTTCTATGACTAAATCTAAGTTTTCGTCAGATGAAAAACTACGAATTATTAAGATGTGTGAAGACCGAATCGACTCGATCAAATCGATTGCCTCGCTCTTCGAGCTTTCAGTCACCACCTTAAATAGATGGAGGACAAAATATCGTACGGGCGGCTCCATGGCACTTCGTAATCGAACAGAGTGGACGCGTTATCCGGAAGAACTGAAGATGAAGGCTATACGTGCAGTACTCGACCAAAAGGAATCGCTTATTAGCGCTACGGCACGGTTTGATATCTCGGATAGAAGCCTACTTGCGAAGTGGATAGAGAGGTATACTAGTCATAGTACTCAAGGGAAACCATTGAAGGAGCGATCCACTATGACTAAAGGTAGAACCACTACATTCGAAGAGCGTGTCCAGGCAGTCATGGACTGTATACAGAACAGAAAAGACTATCAAAGCATCATGAAGACCCATCGGGTCTCGTACCAACAAATTTATAGCTGGGTAAGAAAGTTCGAGAAGGACGGAATCGACGCACTGATGGACCGTCGCGGACGTCAGAAGCCAGTAGAAGAATTGACGGATACAGACCGTTTGGCGTTGGATCTGAAACGACTCGAGAAAGAAAATGAGCGTCTACGCATGGAGAACGATTTCTTAAAAAAGTTAGAGGAGATCGAGAGGAGGTCACGTTAAGTCAAATTCGTCTTCAAGATAAATATGAAGCCATTCAATCATCGGTAGAGCAATTTGGTTACCCGATCATCGCCCTGTGTCACCTCGCTGGAGTCTCGCGCGCTGCCTACTACAAGTGGTTACGCCGGATTGGTATACCACAGACTCGTGAGACGGAGAACATGAAAATCATCGAAGAGATGAACGAGATCCACCTTACGGTGAACGGAATCTATGGCTACCGACGGATGACATTGAACCTGAAACGTCGTTTCGGAAGAAACGTCAACGCGAAGCGTGTCCGTCGCCTGATGCATGTCGCCGGTATTCATTGCGTCATACGCCGGAAACGTCCTTTGTATATTCGTAATCGCCCTCAACAGACTGCAGAGAACATTCTGAACCGTGATTTCAACGCCGCAGGACCGAACCAAAAATGGGTGACGGATGTCACGGAACTGAAGTATGGCGCCTCTCAGAAGGCGTATTTGAGCGCCATTCTGGACCTATATGATGGATCCATCCGTGCCTTCGTTCTTGGGCATTCCAATAATAATCAGCTTGTGTTCGATACTCTTGAACACGCCCTACAGGGCGCATCCGGAAGTCGTCCCTTGCTTCATAGTGATCGAGGATTTCAATATACTTCTCATGCGTTTCGTCATATGACACGCGTGGCAGGCATTACACAAAGTATGTCTCGGGTTGGAAGATGTATTGATAACGGACCGATGGAGTCCTTTTGGGGAGCGTTGAAGTGCGAAAGTTATTATCTACATAAGTTTGCGGAGTTCGACGAACTCCGACTCGCAATCCAGAAATATATTTACTTCTACAATGAAGAACGATATCAACAACGATTAAACGGCTTGGCTCCATTAGAATACAGAGCGCAAGCCGTTTAAAGGATTTTTATTATTTGTCCTGTCTACTTGACAGGGAGCAGTTCAATGATTCGTCAAGTGCGTACTTCTTTCCTTTCATAAAAATGGAGTCCTTCGCGTAATCGCTAGGACTCCATTTTGGTAGATTGAACATCATGCCGTCCGTTCTCTCCGTAAAAGATACAGGAAATACGGCACACCGACGATCGCTGTGATCAATCCGGCTGGTATTTCAAGTGGTGGATGTATCCCTCGACCGAGCGCATCCGCGACGACGAGTAACCCTCCGCCGAGCAACAGCGCCATCGGCAACACAGCAAGATGCTTATGACCAACGAGACGCCGTGCCATATGTGGCGCAATCAGTCCGATGAAAGCAATCGCACCGACCGTCGCGACGGCAACACCAGCTAGAATGACCGCGAGCGCCAAGAAGATGTGCCGCGTCCTCTGAATTGGTAATCCGAGACCGATACTGACTTCTTCGCTGAGTGATAAGACATCAAGTTGACGATGGCGATAGAAGATGATTGCACCTATCACGACGAGCACGGGCGTTAAGATCATCATTTCTTGCCATCCTTTCCCGAACAGACTCCCAGCGAGCCAGACGAGTGAATCGTTTGTCTGAAGTGGAAACTTGATCAACAAGTATTCCGTCCCGGAGGCACAAATCGCGCTGACCGCGATACCAAGCAACGCAAACGAACTGCGGGAGACATTCCCGCCCCGCTCAAGCATCATCAATGCCAGCATGACGAGTGCTGCTCCGATGAAAGCAGCGATTGGTGTTAACAAGAGCGGACCATCCGGCACGAGGGCAATCGTTAAGACGGCGAACAGTGACGCACCATTCGTCACACCGATCACGTCAGGCGAAATCAATGGATTACGGATGACACTTTGTAAGATGACTCCGGCAAGTGAGAAACTCGCACCTGCTAAGAAAGCAAGGACAGTTCGCGGCAGACGATAATTTTGAACGATGAAGGCATCCTTTCCACCAAAGAACGACTGCCATAGATCCGATAACGATAACTGAATCGAGCCGACCGACAGTAAGGCAAAACTCGCGAAGAACACGAGCACCGCAACAATCAAAATCCGACGCATGTCTTTCATCGTAATCCCCCTTTCATCTGACGACGCGCCAGAACAAGGAAGAATGGTGCACCGAGCAATGACGTCACGATGCCGACCGGTGACTCATACGGATAGGCGATGAACCGCGCGAGGACATCGGCATACGTCAGCAGAAGTCCACCGATGACGGCAGCGACCGGCAGAACAATCCGGTAATCTTCCCCGACGAGGCGCCGCGTGATGTGCGGAACCATTAATCCAATGAAACCGATCGCTCCGGCGCCGGCAACGGTGACGCCTGCGAGTAAGACGACGCTGATCCCAGCAAGTAATCGAATTCGCGTCACTTTTTGACCGAGACCGACCGCGACGTCTTGTCCCAGTTGGAAGACAGCGAGCGATTTCGCGAGACTCGACGCAAGAAGCAAGCCGGCAATCGACCACGGTAAGACGATCCGGAGTTCAAGCCAGTTCGCGTCACTGAGCGAACCGGACAACCAGTACAAGACGTTCGTGATCCGGTCGTTAAAGAGAATCAAGCCTTTCGTCAGCGACGTTAACAAGAGATGAATCGCCATCCCGACGAGGGCAAGTTTTAATGCTGTCATCCCGCGAACGGAGGCGAACGAAAAGACAAGCACTCCACCGACTAAGGCACCGGCAAAGGCGAAGTAGATCAAATTTGCCGTTCCGAGCGACGGAAAGACGAGCAGGCTTAAGACGACGAGAAATGACGCACCGGCATTGACACCAAAGACTTGCGGTGAAGCGAGCGGATTTCGTGTCACGGCTTGCATGATTGCCCCTGCAACGGCAAGATTCGCTCCGAGCAACAATCCGAGTAAGAGACGTGGCAAGCGCAGATTTGTCAGGACGAGCCCTGCTTTTGATGTCGTGCCACTGATCCACTCTTGGACTAAGTGAATCGGATTCATCTGTGTGATGCCAAAGAACAGGCTACTATAAACCGCCAAGCAACCGAGTAATAGGAGTACAAAAATCAGACGTTTCCGCTGCACCGGATGGTTCCCCTTTCATCAAGACGAAAAGCCAGATTGCTCCGGCTTTTGTCGTTCATTATTTCTGTTGTAACAATTGAATCGCTTCGTCAACGATCTGTTCTGCAGCGTCAAGTCCTCGATAGCGTGTCCAGAGGTCACGATTGACTTCATAAACGTCTTTGTTCTTAACCGCTGTGATTTGATTCCAGAGCGGATTGTTTTTCCACTCCTTCAGCAGTTTCGGATCGGCTTCCGCCATGAAGATGACGTCCGGATCCCATTTGACCATCTGCTCTAACGTAATCGTAACGGTAGGTTCCGCTGTTTTCGTAACAGCGTTCTCGATACCGATCTTCTCGAGTAATTCACCATCAAACGACGTCTCACCGTGTGCCGTCAGTGAATCGGCGCGGAAGACACCAACCATCACTTTTCGGTCGTCGTTTGGATCCACCTTTTTCTTCGCTGCATTCAATCGTTCTTCATGCAGGGCAAGTCGGTCATCCATCTGTTTAGTTTTCCCGACTGCTTCAGCAATCGTCTTGAACGATTCGATGTTCTCTTCGTACGTCGCATTCCGACTCTTCAGAATGATCGTCGGTGCGATTTTTTGCAGTTGCTTGTAGATTCCTTTATGACGGTTGAAGTCGCCGATGATTAAATCCGGCTGCAAGGAACTGATTACTTCAAGATTCGGTTGTTGACGTGTACCGACTTCCGTGAACGCGATCTCTTTTCCGAGTAATCCGGAGACATCGGTCTTATTTTCTTGTGCGATTCCGACTGGTGTAATCCCAAGTTCGTCTAACGCATCAACGAATGAGTATTCAAGTGCGACGACCTTCTTCGGGTGCTCCGGCACTTTCGTTTTTCCTGCCTCATGCGTAATCGTCCTCGTCTTTTCGTTTGTTTGTTCTGCTTGACCTGAACAGGCCGCAAGCATCAAACTGCTCAACACGAGGAGCGTCAACGCTGTCATCCAAGTTTTCCGTCTCATGATGAGACCTCCTTTAGTTCGTGATTCGACATTGAGAATCATTCTTAATTAATCCTATTTCAGCATATCAAAGATTCCCATCGAACAAAAGGGTTATCCTTATTTTCAGATAATATATGCTCAAATCCACATTTTCTGAAGCAATATGGGATAATCAGGTAGTATATAAAGGAGGGATTACAGATGGATTGGATGAAGGACTTGGAACAACGGCTCGGATTTCCGCTTGAGACGATCACGTTTGATCAGTTACCTCGCTTACTCGAAGCCTTTGCCTACCAGTTACCGTTTGAGAATACGACTGTACTTGAGAAACGAATCCGTCCGTTTAACGACGAGCGCTTCATTGAAACGTTTCTGACGGAGCGACGTGGTGGTGTCTGTTATGACTTGAACGGACTGCTGCATCGTGTCCTACAAGAACTGAATTGTCCCGTTCGCCTCGTACAAGCGACCGTCTATGATCAGAAATCAGCAGCCTGGTCAGCGACGGGACCGACACACGTTGCAATCAT
Organism: Exiguobacterium sp. FSL W8-0210; assembly: GCF_038006045.1. NCBI lineage: Bacteria > Bacillati > Bacillota > Bacilli > Caryophanales > Exiguobacterium > Exiguobacterium sp. FSL W8-0210. Next base: position 1,471,990 of record NZ_JBBOUK010000001.1, on the reverse strand, counting down.
TTGGAATGAGACACACCTACTTGATACCGGCTTCGGCGTCAATTTACCGCTCGTTCCGGTTCCGTTGAATGGGGAGACCGTTCATTCCGCTAGCGGCAGTTACCGGATCATCAATAATGACACACTTGAGATGAAGCGAACGGGACAAGCGGAGTTTGTGACTGGATACCGGTTCGACCGCGAGACATCCATTACAACAGATGACTTATCGAAGATGGAACAGATCATCCAGCAGAGCGACGCTTCGCCATTTAATAAAGGTCGCCTCGTCGCGATGCGGACGTCGCACGGACAAAAGACGTTGACTGAGCGGACGTTACGAATTGAAGAAGCGACGACAACCGAGTTACCGGTCGCAGGTCCCGCTCAATTCGAGATGCTGTATCAGTCTCACTTTTTAGGACAGGAGTAATGAACATGGATCGATATACGCTTTGTTTAATTCGCCACGCGGGTAGTTTTTTACTCGTCAACCGCCAAAAACGACCAGCGATGGGCATGTGGAACGGTGTCGGCGGCAAGATTGAACAGGGCGAGACACCGGAAGTTGCTGTCATCCGCGAGACGTTCGAAGAGACCGGCATCCCGTTAGATTCGGTGACACCAAAAGGCATTGTTCGCTTACACGGGGAAGAAACGTCTGGCATGTATCTCTACCTGACTGATGTAGAAGAGCGTCCATTTCCAACACCGGTCATGACAGTCGAAGTGAATCCTCGATTGGAAATCGCTCGACTGGATTATAAACGATGATAACATGGGAATCATCAGCAATCTCCGGCATTAATTACCGATCGCTTTGTCAACGGATCAACCGTTGTTGCATGACTTCCATTACGATGGACATACAATCACTGCTTACGAGACACACGAATTGATCGAGACATAAACAGAAAATCCCCACTCGTCCGTTATCGGATAAGTGGGGATTTTTCATGAGAACAGATGGAGACCGGTGACGATAACTGCGACGATGACGATACCCGGTAACAAGTTCGCAACACGAATCTTCGTGATGCCAGCGAGATTAAGACCGATTGCCGCAATCATCACCCCACCAGTCGCCGTCATCTCAAGAATAAATTCCTGCAGTGCGGCGTCGGGAATGAATTTCGTGATCGCAACGGCACTTAATGCAATCGCCCCTTGATAGAGAAAGACGGGAATCGCTGAGAACATGACACCAATCCCGAGCGTTGAACTAAGGACGAGAGCCGTAAAACCATCAATCAATCCTTTCGTATAAAGGACGTCGTGATCCTGGCGTAATCCACCGTCGAGGGCTCCTAACACACCCATCGCGCCAATGACGAAAATTAACGTCGCTGTCACGAATCCTTCCGCGATGTTCGACGGACGACCGCGACTGATTTTACGTTCGAGCCACGCTCCCATCCGGTCGAGTTTCTCATCGAGCCGGAACCACTCGCCGATTGCACCACCGAGAACAAGACTACCGATGACGATCAAGAAGTTCGTGCTTTTCATCCCCATCTGCATTCCGAGCACGACGACAGCAAGTCCAATCGCCTGCAGGACGGTCTCCTTCATTCGTTCCGGAATCCGGTGGAACATTAATCCAAGCAACGTCCCGATGATGATCAGGACGGTATTGACGAGTGTACCTGTTAAAACCATCTGACAGCCTACTTTCTCAATTGATTTTTCGTTTAGCGGAACGAACGACGGTTCGCTCTGCCTGATTCAAACTATGCAACGTCATCCCGAGCATGACGAGGATGATCCCGAGTGTCGCGAGTCCCGTTGGTAGTGCCGCGTGAAGGAAAAGAATCTCTCCGAATACGGTAAAGACGATCTCGAACGATTGCGTTGCTTCGATCGCTGCTAACCGAACCGGATCTGTCCGGACGAGTGACGTCGCGTAGAAGAAAAGCGACGTTGCGATGACGCCGGAGAACAACGCGACGAATCCGGACTGGGTCACTTGATTGACACTCGGCAAGCCGACCTGTATGTAGGCAATCACAGAAAGAACGATCCAAAACGGTAGACTGGCAAGTGTCATTCCGAGAATCCGTTCAAACACATCGAGCTCGTTCCCATAGCGTTCCATCATTTTCCGGTTCCCGAGTGTATAGGCAATTGCCGCGACGAGGACCGGTAAGGCACCGAATAACAGTGACTGCAGCGATAGGCTTCCCGCGACCGATAGTTGCATGACGACGACACCGAGGACGATCAGGACGGAATACTTCAGTGCTGACCACGGGATCCGTTGGTTGAACAAGGGGGCAAGCAACGGTCCCGCTAAAATCGTCAACTGCCATGTCCCGGCAATCAACCAGCCTGGTGCGTAGTCAGCAGCAAAACAGATGCTGCCGTAGAACAGTCCGAAGCCGATCGTTCCATACAGTAACCAAAAGCCGATATCGGCTCGAAGCGCCTGGAAGACGCGCCCGATCCCCCGTCGGATCATGACGATGACGATAAAGAACGGCAACATCAGGAAAAAGCGGAGCGACGCACTATAAATCCAGTGACCGCCTGCCCCTTGCATCGATTGATTCAAGATGAAGGTGACAGCAAAAAACATTGCCGCTAAAATTCCATAAATGATCGGTCGCATCAGCTCTCCTCCTTTAGTGTCGAGACGAGTAGACGTCCGAGCCCGTTCCAATTATGCTCCGTCGCCTGGACGAGTTGCTCGACATCCTGTTGTTGACATGCATCTAAAATCGCTGCATGATCGGCAATCGACTGGCGTCCGAGACGATCAAACTGAGCATATTCGAGCCGGCGGATCAATGGGGTCAATCGACGGATTGTCTCTCGTAGTTGATCGTTTTGACTGCGCTGCACGAAGACATCGTGAAAGGCATCGTCAAGTGCTAGTGCCGCCTCTGTATCCTGCTGATCAATTGCCGTCGTGAATTGTTGATGAATCGACTTTAGACTCGTTAGATCGTCATCCGTCAGCATTGGTCCTGCTAAACGCGCCGCTAACCCATGCAGTGTCGCGATGATTGGATAGGTTTGCTGTGCCTGTTCGGCATCGAGTTCCGTCACGATCGTCCGTGAACCCCGTTTTGCTAAAATCAATCCCTCCTCTTCGAGTCGTTTCAAGGCTTCGCGGACCGGTGTCCGACTGACACCGAACGCTTCCGCGAGTGCTTGATCGTTCACCTTTTCTCCTGGTGCAAGACGTAAAGTGATGATGTGGTGTTGCAAGCGTCGATACACTTCCTCACTTAAAGGAAGTCGTGCAATGGCTAAATCATTTGTAGGTTTCATACAAGTAATATATTACATATCAATTCATCGCGAAAGCACCATCCTAAAATTCATTGGATTTATTTTACTCACTACCTTGCAATACAAAATAGCATAGCGTATCATTACCTTGTAATACCAAGTAGCGAAAGGAAGATGCGGATGTCATCGACGCAAATGTTAAAAGGAATTCTCGACGGTTGCTTACTCGCACTGATTGCAGAAGAAGAGATTTATGGCTATGAACTGGCGACGAAACTGAAAGCGTACGGATTCGCTGACATCAGTGAGGGAACGATCTATCCTCTATTGATTCGGATGCAAAAACTGGACTGGATCGAAGCAACCTCTCGCGTCTCCCCGTCCGGTCCAAAACGAAAGTATTATTCGATCACGACGAGCGGTGTTGAAGAACTCGCCGCTTTCAAACAAAGATGGCATCACCTTTCAACGAGTGTCGAAAGCATTTTAAAGGAGGACGAATGAGATGACCTTATCGACGGAATCAAAACGATTTTTGGAAGACTTAAAGGTATACCTACTTGCTTCGGGTAAAAATGAATTGGCGACGAACGAGATTGTCAACGAACTCGAAGATCACCTGATCGAAGCGGAAGCAGACGGAAAATCGGTTCGCGCGATCACGGGTGATAGTCCCGCCGATTACATCCAATCGATTTCTAAAGAGATGTCATTTGATCCAAAAGAAGCGTTTTGGATCGTCTTGCAAGTTTTTCTCGGCGCATCCAGTTTTCTCTATCTTCAAAACCTCTTGAATGGTACAACGACGTTCAGTATCTTGCTCGTTGGCGGTTTCCTGTTGATTAGTGCCGTTTACCTGACCACCTTGGCGTTTCTCTTTCGTCAAGATGCTTTACGTGATGGCGCGCGCCCTCGTATCATGCGTTATAGCATTCATGGTAGTATTCATTTTCTGTTAATCATCGGACTATTGATCGTCAACGGACTTGTCGATTCACAAAAGATCACGTTATCCCCAAGCGTCAGCTGGATGGTTGGTGCCCTATTGATTCTCTGGATTCTCGTCACGGCACGGAAGACGAAGACATGGATTTTGCCGATTGCAGTGTCCATCTTTTTCGTGCCTCAACTGCTGCTTTTGTTTGTATTTAATTTGTCAGAGATTACCGCCGTCCTCGTGAGTTATGTTTTGACCTCGATTACGATTGCAGTTATCTTTCTCCGAAAATCTAAGCAAGATCAGTCAAAAAATACAAAACTCTAAAGAATCTATTTAATTCTGATACCAAAAAACGACCTCAGCGCTGAGGTCGTTTTTGATGTATTACGTATTCTTCATCCCGTTCTTTGCTTCATACCGCTCACGCGTCCAGTTATAGACATGACTCGTTACGGTCCGACCGTCGATTCGTTCTAAGACGAATGGTCGATCAAGGACATGCGTAAAGCCTAGTTTCTCAATGACACGACGTGATTGTTTGTTGAAATCAAAGTGTCCGCACCAAACGACATCGATCGGCAGTTCCCTGAAGATGAAATCAATCATTGCTTCGACGATCTCCGGCATCCGTCCTTCTCCCCAATAGTTAGGAGCGAGGACATACCCGATTTCGACTTGACGGTCATGCGTGATCGCTTCGTCCGGTCGACGATTGAAGTGAAAACCGAAACTCCCGATCACTTCACCCGTCTCCTTATCGGTCACGGCATACTCGCCGGGCGACGCTTGAAAGATCCCGATCACTTCGCGGCTTTCGCCAAGCGACGCATGCGGTGCCCAACCTGCCTTCGGCCCGACATTTGGATTTTTTGCGTAAGCGTAAAGTGCTGCTGCATCGTCGTCTTGCCAACGACGCAACACGTGCCGTGTTGTTTCTAGTGTATCTGGTAAATTCATGTCGATTCCCCCTTATTAAGATACGTTTCGCTGTCGTTCGACCGATTCCTTCACGAAAAGACTTGTATAGACTAAACCGAAGCCCGTCAAAAGAATCAATCCGAGGTAAACACTCATCATCGACGGGATTAAAAATGTCCCAACTAAAATCGTCGACCGAGAAAGCAAATCAGCTCCTGCGAATGACGTTCCGGCGAACGCCGAGTACGCCCCGCGTTGATCCGCCGGCATCATGTTCGCTTTTTGTGTGTTTAAGACCGGGGAGTAGAGCAACTCGCCGATCGTTGCGATGAAGATAAAAAGCATCAGTGCCGTCATACTGTTAGCACTCGTCACGACGACGTAACCGATCGTGTACAGCATCAGACCTGCAGCGAGCGTTCGGCGCGGAGAAAGACGCTTCGCAAGCTGCTGAACGACGAACGTTAACGTGACGACGAGCAACGTATTTTCGATGTTGATGATACTCATCATTCGAACCCCGTTGATCGACCACCCGGCAAACGATAGCGGTTCAAACGAATCAGCGAGGCGGACGGCGACGTAACTGCCCATCGAAAACTCAGCCGCTAAGATACACATCGAACCAAAGACGACCTTAACGAACGGACGGTCCCGCCAAGCGAGTTGATAGCTTGTAAAGATATCCGTGATGACACCACGTAGTTTCTGACGTTGCCACGTTCGTGGTGTGTCGTCGAGAAACAGGTAGTAAGCGATTGGTAAAACGGACGACGTAAAGCTCAAGATCCAAAACAACAGCAATTGATTGCTGACGTAGAGCCAGCCCCCGAGCGCCGTTCCGATGGCGATCGAGAGATTGATCAACCAGTAGTCGAGCGCGTAGACCGCTTGGCGGTTCTCCTTCGTCGTCGCATCGATGATGATCGCCCCCATTGCCGGACGACCAAGATTACTCGTCACCGAGAAGACGGCGTAAATGACCATGAACAGCAGCATCCAGTCGAGCGTCAACGAGATCGCCATCGTGATGAACGTCAGTGCTGTTAACATCGATGTCGTGACGAGTAGGCGTTTATGTGAAAAACGATCAGCGAGATATCCGCCGAGTAGATTGGTGATGAAGCTAACGAAGACCATTGCAATTAAAAATGCACCAGCAACGACTTCGTTGAATGCCTTGACGAATAAGAGGGCCATGAACGGCATGATCGAAAACGAGACAGCGCGGTTGAAAAACGATGTGATGAGACGTACTTTAATTGGTTTCGGTATTTCTTTCCATTTCATATTGTCACCTTCCATTCTCTACCTGTATCATAAACAAGACAATACATAAGAAAAATGGACGTCATTCAAAAAAGATGTCCCCTTTTAAGGAGGATGAATGAGATGGATGCTTATCTTTTTATGTTATGGAAGACTTGCCGAAATGGAAACTACTCGATTGCGACACTCGCTGACGCCATCCATTTAAGTCCTAAACAAACAAAACGATATCTCAATAAATGGCAGGCTGAAGGCTGGATTGACTATACGAGTGGTCGTGGCCGAGGTAACTTAAGTGAACTTGTCTGGTTACGCCACGTCGAACGGGAGTATGCGAAACGGATGCTCGAGCGAATCGACCGTGACTCAATCGAATCAGTAACGGAGGAATTGACGTGGGACTGGTCACCGGCGCAAGCAGGACGGTTCATGCGCCAACTCGAGCGAAAGTTTGGCTATACGCAAACGACGTCTGATGCTTTACTGATTCCGCGAAAACGCAACTTCCTGACGACACACCCGTTAGAAGCAGCAGACATCCATAGTGCTCATCTTGTCCAGAACGTTTTCAACCGCCTGTTTACGATTGACGCTGACGGAAACATCCAGGGTGAACTGGCACATCACTATATCTGGAACGGTCCGACGCTCAGTCTCTTCTTACGCAAGGATGTGCGGTTTCATGACGGTTCGCTCCTGACGAGTAAGGAAGTAACGAAGAGCCTGCGTGCTTTAATCGCTTATCCTGCTTATGCCTATTCCTATCGGCACGTGAAACACATCGTCTCAAACGGTCCGTACCGGGTCGACCTCACACTCGATCAGCGCCGGAGTTCGATTTTGCCGCAACTTGCCTCACTTCATACGAGCATCATCAAGGACGGTATCGGTACGGGACCGTTCCAACTCGCGCAACATGACGACAAGAAAACTGTTCTAACGGCATTTCCGAATTACTTTGGGATCCGTGCTCTTCTCGACCGGATTGAGTTCATCCAGATGCCGGAGCAGTACGAACCGGTCTACCGGACGTCGGCTTCTAACTCCAGTCCGATCGATACGATCGCAACGCAATCCGGCTTTGGACTCGTCTTTCTCCATCCGCGTGTTGGCGGACCATTCGAATCGGTAGCAGCGCGACATTACATCCATCGCCTCGTTGCAGAAATCCGTGGTAACATCCATGCGTTTGAGGAACGCGCACAACCGAACGACTGTGGTTTTCTCGAGTCCTATAGTCAACCGTATACTGTCCCGGACGGTCCCGCTGTCTTATTCACGCAACCGATTCGAATCAAGATGACCGATTTCACGGACAAAGTAACACGTTGGCTCTGCGAACGGTTCGATCAAGACGGAATTCCGTACGAGTTCGTCGAGGTCGGATTTAAAGAGAGTATTACGGAGTTTCATGCGTACGACACGATCGATCTCGCTGTCCATGCTGAAGTGTTCGAGCGAAATCTACCGTTCGCCTTCTATCAGTTCATGACGAATACGTTCTCACCGCCAATCCGACTATTTCAGCAGATGCCAGAAATGCTGAAATGGATCGAACAATACGACAAGACACCGTTCGAAAACTGGCTCCCGATTCACCAAGCGATCGAGCGTTACTTGATCGACGAATCGTATTTCATTCCGTTTTATCACGATACAAGGCTAATTCCGTATCCGATCGAGCTGCAAAATATCACGATCGACTCGTTCGGTTATTTTGATTTCTCAAAGCTCTGGATTTCCAATCAATCGTGACGAATCCTTGTCGATATTTTGACTTGCTTGTGACAAAACGCACGATATTCTTTAATCTAGTATTTTAAATGTTGTATTAATGACGAGGCTACGAAATACTAAGACTGTCTTCATTACTTAGTGAAAAGGAAGTGGTCTTATGTTATCAACCTCTACCATTCAAATCGTTCAATCGACGGTTCCCGTCCTTGCGTCGCACGGTGCCGCGATCACGAAAGTCTTTTATCAGCGCTTGTTTCAAGCTCATCCGGAACTGAAACACGTCTTCAATCAATCGAATCAACGGAGCGACCGCCAATCGCAAGCACTCGCTACAGCCGTGTATGCCGCTGCTGCTCACATCGATCGACTCGAGACGTTAAAACCGGTCTTATTACCTGTGCTCCATAAGCACCGAAGTCTACAAATCAAGCCGGAGATGTATCCACTCGTCGGTCAAGAATTACTCGGAGCGATGCAAGACGTTTTAGGGGAAGCCGCAACGCCTGCAATCCTGCAAGCATGGGGCGAAGCGTACGGGGAGATTGCCGATTTGTTCATCACACTCGAAGCCGAACTATACGCGCAGGACGAACAGGCGAAAGACTTTTCCGGTTATCAGTCCGTCAAGATTTCAGATATCCAGGAACAAGCAGACGGCATCCGCTCGCTGACTTTCAAAACGGACGGTCCGCTCCCTGATTATCGAGCAGGGCAATACATCACGGTACGGATTCAGGATAGCGACGGCTTATGGCACAATCGTCAATACAGTCTGACGACGGCATCAAACACGACGACTTATACGATTGGTGTCAAACGAGAAGGCATCGTCTCGGACTACTTACATGCAGCGCAAGTCGGTGACACGGTATTGATCAGTGCGCCAGCAGGTGCCTTCACGCTTGATGCATCAGGTGAACCCGTCGTTCTGATTGCTGGTGGAATCGGCATCACACCGATGCTTGCAATGGCAGACGAAGCGTTAGCTGCTGGTCGACAGGTAACGTTACATCACGCCGTCCAAGATGAACGCAATCGTCCGTTTACAGAACAACTTGCCTTACTCGAGCAGCGTGGCGCTCGCGTCATTCGTTACGCAGAGCACCAGGCGACGGATCAAGCGGGTCGTCTGCCGAAAGACGTCATCGCAAGCATCACGGATCCGACATACGTCTGTGGTCCGGAAGCAATGATTCATTACGTCATTAAACACTTTACGGCGTCTTCGGACAAACTGCATTACGAAATCTTTGGACCAGCACTCGCTTTTGCCGCGGAAACGCCAGTCACGCAGTAAAAAACATCCCGCTCTCTTTGATACAGGTCAAGGAGAGCGGGATGTTTGATTAGAGTGGCAATCGTTCTGACAACGGACGGACCAAAACGACATCTGTCGCCATCCGGTTGTCCCGGCGCGGTTCATCGACTGGTTCAATCATCCAGTTTTTCGCGTGGAGTGTATTTAAGGCATGCGCTAAATCGTACATCGAATAACGATCGTTTCCGTTCAACTGATAGAGACCTGCTTCCTGTTCGAGTAAAATCGTAACGAGCGCTTCTGCTGTATCTTCAAGCAACGAACTCGACGGATACCAGTTTCGACTTGCTTGAATGACACCGTGTTGCTTCATCTCGTTTGTGAAGAAGTCGACCATGTTGTTCGAACCTGCCTCCGTCCCGATCTGCCAGCCGATCCGGACGATTTTTGCTTGAGCATCAATTGCTTGAATCGCTTGCTCGCAAGCAATCTTATAGGCACCATACTCATCGGTCGCATCCGGTACAGCGTCCTTTTCAATCGGTGCTGGTACGTCGTCCGAGAAAACAGATACTGTACTCGTGAAAAAGAACGGAATCCGATATTCCTGGCACAAACGGACGAGCGCTTCCGTCCAACTGACGGACCCCATCCCAATATGTAGGAAATAATCCGGTCGTTCCGTTTCTAAAAACGTCCGCATCTGAGACTCGTCAGTCGTTGAGACTTTCGTCCGATCCCACGCGACTGTCTCGATGTCGTGCTTTGCTAAGACGTCCGCAACGACGGGTGCCACCGTTCCGTTCATGCCTGTAATGATTGCTTTCACGTTGATGCTTCCCCCTTAGTTTCGATCGAAAAAATCATAAAACCACTTGCTACTTCAGTTTACACGCGAATCGCTGAATTAACGAATCTGAGGTTATTCTTCTACGACCAGTCATGACTCAAATGAAAAAAGCGCCTGCTATCCGATCTAATCTCGGTAAGCAGGCGCACTGTTTAGTTCATGATTACTCCGAAACGCCTTCCGTTGCCATTCGGCGCCACAGTACATTCAAGAAGACCGTCATCCCACTGATCGGAATCAAAAACAATAACGCCGTAATCCATAAACTCTCCATCGACTCCACTCCTCATCGTTCATTTCTATCTCTAGTGTACAGAAGCGCGAAACCGCTTACCTCCACCTCAAGGCGGATATTTCATCCGACCTTGTCCTGTCGTTCCTCAGCAAAGGAAACGGTACGATGAAGGAGCAACAAGATACTAGTCATGATAAGACCACTTAAAGAAAAGAACAGGAAAACGAACGAGACGCTAAAGAGCGACGTCAAGTACGATGATAATCCGTAACAGAGTGCAGAACACGCCGTTGATGCTGCGACCATCGCCGTTCGAACCCGTCCTAGCAAGTGTGCAGGCGTCGAGCGCTGCAACAAGGTCGCAAACGGAATCCCGAACAATGTCAGCGCCATACCGAGCAAGACAAACCCACCGACAGCCACTGGGACGAACGAGACATAGGCGACGATTGCGATTGCGAGTCCTTGCAAAACGACGGCAAAACGAAACAGCTTATCCTGCCGTACGGAGACGACCCACTTGCTGTAAAGGAGCGACATCGTGATCCCCCCGATCACCGTCGCTAGCTCAAGTGCGGAAAAGGTTTGGGCAGTCCCCGATAAGACGTTCTTGGCATATGGCGCAAGTAAGGTATTCATCGGTGTGATCATCCAGTTCGCAATGATCGCACAACCAAGGATCCATTTTAAGCGACCGTCACGCGCGACGTAATGAACCCCTTCGAGCAACGCTTCGCGGTACGATCCGACACGCGCTCCTTCTGCGACTTGTCCCGTCATGTGTCGGACGAGTAACCAGGCAATGAGATGCAGTCCCAGATCGAGCCACAAGATACTCGTAATCGAAAAATGAGCAACCATCATCCCACCAAGTAAGAATCCGCTTAACGTCCCGATTCGTTCGATTGTTGCGAGATAGGCATTCGCTTGCGGCAATTGGTCATCTTCGACTAGATCAACGACCCACGTGAAGACAGCATTTCCACCAACGATTTGCAGGATCGTCTGAACGACGAGCAAGCAAAGTAACCACGGTAAGACGACGTCTGTCAGACCGATTCCCGCTAACGTAATACCAAGCGCTAGCAAGCGAATGAGTAAGGACGTTTGATACAACGATGCGCTGACGAAACGGTCAATCCACGGTCCAACGAACGTTGAGACGAGAAAACGAATCAAAAACACACCTGTTGCAAGCAAGGCGACACCTGAAGCACTAATCTGTTCCGCGCTCAACCAGTAAATCGCAATATAAACAAAACTCGTCCCGACAGTCGATAACAAATCGGAGACATACATAAAACGAAACGCACGTGACATGATGCTTTATTCCTTTCCTAAAACGACTTCTTGTTCATCTTACAATTTTTCTCAATTGCTGCCCATTCTTTTTTCGTCATCACATCGTCATCGTCTGTTAAGGCATTCTTACCCATCTGTAACAGAGCCGACATGTTCATTCGCTATACTAAAACGCATAGGGAGGTGAAGATCCATGAAAACGCAAACGCGTTATGACTATGAAACCGAACAGGAACAGGTCGACGTCCCGTCTGAGGCACGTCTAGGCTATTACTTTCTTTTGATTGTCCTGCCGCTTGGTCTCGCGCATCTTGTCCAGTCGCTTGCTCCTTCGCCGGATCAACACCACTCGTCCGTATTGACGGGTTTGACGTTCTTATCCATCGTCTTTTTCATGTACTTAGGTAACCGAGCTGCTGGAAATGCCAAAACGACCTTTTTCGGATACTCGATGTTCTTGAGTATCAGTCTGTTCGCGACGCTGTTTCTACCAACGGTGCCGATCATTTGAGCATAAGCAAACGAGCACATGTCCGACTTTGGACGTGTGCTCGTTTTTTAATGCGTATGCGATTCGTGTTTGCCGTCACAATACAACGTATTGCCATGTGCATGTTGATCCGTCTCGACCTGGATGGTCGCGTGGTTAATCCCGACGTGTTTCAAATCGTGATCAATCTGTTCGCGAATCGATTCTGACTCCCGTACGGTCATGTCCTCCTTGACGACGACGTGACACGATAACGCGTTATAACCACTCGTGATCGACCAGATGTGTAGATCATGTAATCCGAGAACGGCTTCGTTCGTCTGAATTGTCGAAACGACCTCATCAATGTCGACATCACTCGGCGTTCCTTCCATTAAGACGTGTACGGACGCCTTCGTCACGTAATAACCACTCCGTAAGACGAGGATCGCTACGATGATACTCGCAAGTGGATCCGCCCATCCCCAACCGAAGAACAGGATCAGCAAGGCGGCTACAATCGCACCGACCGATCCGAGCATGTCGCTTAAGACGTGCAGATAAGCACCGCGCATGTTGAGGTTATGTTCGTGCCCACCGCCGCGTGTCATGATCCAGGCAACTAAAATGTTGACGAGCAACCCGAGGACACTAATGATCAGCATCCCCGTCGTTGCGACAGCGGGTGGATCGATGAAGCGTTGAATGGCTTCAATGAAAATATAGAGAGCGATGACAATCAGCGTCACGCCATTTAGGATTGCGGCTAAGATTTCAAAGCGTTTTGAACCGAACGTCTTGTTCGCATCCGGTGCTTGACTCGAGAACTGGAAGGCTAACAGGGCAATCGCAAGTGAAATCGAATCACTTAACATGTGCCCGGCGTCTGATAACAATGCCAAACTGTTCGTCCAAATCCCGCCGATGACCTCGACGATCATGAACACAGTAATGATCAGGAACGACAGGCCGAGTACCTTTTTATTGTCCGTATGATGATGGTGGTGATGATGATCATGTGCCATGACATTGCCTCCTTTTACCTTGCATTCAAACGTCTATTTGAATTATAACGTGCCTCCGTTCTGCGGTCAATGGGCTCACGTGTTATATCCCACGCCTGTACTCTTCCAAAACGACTAATCTGACTATACAAAAAAAGCGATGACTTCTCGCCATCGCTCTCTTTGTATTCTTCTCAAATAAACGACCGAAAGTCTTCCGTTTGTTGCTCGAGTTGATGTGCGACCTCTTCGATCGCGGTAAAACGTTGCATCGTTTCCTTTACAATCGCAAGGCTTGACGCGACTTCGAGATGGGACGCTTCAATCTTTTTCATCATCGCCATGATTTGACGGTTCATCGTTTCCGTATTCGTCCGTACTTCGACGACTGCACTGCCGACTAAATCCGATAAATTTTTGACTTCACTCGCAACGACGGTGAACCCTTTGCCCTGTTCTCCAGCACGTGCCGCTTCGATTGCCGCGTTCAGCGACAACAGGTTCGTTCGGGCAGCGATTTCCTTGATCGTATCAGCAATCTTCGTGATCTCGATCGCTTGGGCATATAATGTTTCGAACGTCTGCTGGTTCTCAGCCGTTTCACTTGCGATTGTGTGCATCGTCTCTTGAAGTTGATTGCCCTCTTTAGAGCCTTGAATCGACTGCAGATTCAGTCCTTCAGCGAGTATCTGGAAGCTTTTCGCATATCCTTGTACACGGTCGATCCGGTCCGTGATGTTACTCGCGATCTTGACGACGCCGACGACTTCTTCTCCCTCAAAGATCGGCATGTAAGTGGCTTCAAGCCATAAAATATCACCACGAGCATCAACGCGCTTGATTTTATCCGCTGTACTGAAGCCCGAAAACAGGCGTGTCCAAAAGTCCTGATACTCACGGCTGTTCGCGAATTCTGGTGTACAAAACGTATGGTGCTGTAAGCCAATCATCTCATCCCGCTTATACTTCATCGTTTTCGCAAACAAGTCGTTAACGTCGATGACCCGTCGTTGGCGATCAAAACAGACCATCGCGACGTTTGATTCAAGGCTCGATAAGATTGCTGGTGAGCGCAATGGTCTCGGTAAGGTTTCATTCATGGTGTCATTAACTCCTTCTATGTGTCAATCATGTTCTATGACAGTTTCATATATGAACATTCTGTACCTATCTATCGTCATCAATTGATCTTTTTTATAGTTTCATTCAAAAAAAAGAACAATCCTTTATTACTGAGGTATGGTCAGACTCACTCACTTTTAAGAACTATAGCTGTTACACTAGGGATATGGCATTTGATACGGACAGGGGGAAACAGCATGGATTATGAAAAAGCATCTCACAAGTTCCAACACCGAAAGCAACAGTTGACGTTAAAAAAAGAAACGGTCATCGAGCGCGTATCCCGGCGATATAATGCAATCGAAATACCGAAAGACGACATCTCGGATTTAGTGAATGATGATCAACTCGAATACGATGCCATCTTTTGCTGCTTGAAGATTGATGACGTCACCCTCTTGAATTCGCTTTTTACGCCTAGTGAATTAGACGATTTCGAGTGGGAAATACAAGATAATAAAAGGAAAAATCGACGATACCGATATGCTAATCAGAAAGAAGCAGATTACAATCAATTGATTCTCGATGAGATGGAAGGACGCCGAATTGATATCATCTTAGAGAGCCTTGACGGTACATATATCACTGGATTCTTGGTTAGGAATCAATCCGAAGTAATCGGCTCTTACTTATATGCTCTCGTCGGTGGTGCACATTTTGCCGATCCTGTCGTAAAAAACCTCGTCATTCGAGCCAGAGAGCTGACAGAAGAAGAAGTCGAAGAATCATATCGTGATTATCTCGACGATTTAGTTCGGTGGGGTCATATTTAAAAAGAACGATGGACTTCAAATGAAATCAATCGTTCTTCGTTTGCGCTTCGATTTTCTCGTTCCGAGCAGCCTCAAAGTTGCGATAAATCGTAAATCCTACTAAACCAATCAACCAGATAATGCCATACCCGAGTTCCCAGTCTAAGCCGAAATACAAGATTGACGACGTGATGACGACAATCAGGATTAAGCGAATGCTCGACAGATGATATTTACTCATGATGTCCCTCCTTTTCTACCGCCACCGAAGTAGATGTATGTCACGAATAGAATTAACGTCCACGTAAAAACCGCGAATATGATTTTAAATAAGCCGTCAGGCAGTATTTTTGAAATATATAACATGGTCATTAGGATTGAAAACGTTAAATGGTTATTTCTCATTTGTGTAGAGAGCTTATCCCAATTGAGCAGGACAAGTAGTACCGCGACGGGTGCGAGGAGTGCCGTTAGGAAGAAGAACGGAACGTTGCTCATATAGTACGGTATCTCGTCTTTGTTTTTTCTCATCACATATCTCTCCTCATCTGCAATATAGAATACCTAGCTTCTCTATTCATTTCATCGGAACGGATGTGATTGCATGAGACGGTTTGTCAAATTAAGCGCAACACTTCTTCGGAAAAGACCTCGTATGCAGTTTTCCAATCCAAACACTTTCTTGGTCGATTGTTGATTCTAGAAAGTGCGTAATCTAATTCTGTCTTGTTGATCATTCCGAAGTTGGTTCCCTTTGGGAAGAACTCACGGAGAAGACCATTTGCATTCTCATTGCTGCCACGTTGCCATGAAGAATAGGGATCCGCAAAGTACATTGGGATACCAAGAGAGTCCTGTATCCGTTCGTGACAGCTGAACTCCTTACCGCGATCCGTCGTCATGGTTTGAAACGTTCCCGATGGGAAAGAAGAGTAAAGTGTTTGGATGGCATGTTCCATCGAGTGAGAAGAACGGTCGACCATCGGTAGTACGATATAGAACCGACTTTTACGTTCGATGAATGTCGCAACACACGCCTTTGTCTGCCCTCGTCCTGATACGACAGTATCCAACTCCCAATGCCCGAACGTTTCTCGACCCCGGACGTCCGACGGACGTTTACTGATCGGAAGCCCGATGTTGAAGCGACCTCTTGTCTCACGTGGCTTTTGGCGCTTTCCTTTTTGTCGTAAAACGCCTAAATCGCTCTTGATGAATCCTTTATATATCCATCGATAGATTGTACTGTACGATGGTCCCTGTTCGTGAAAGAGCCGTCCGGCGATCTGTTCGGGAGACCATGTCTCTCGCAGTTTCGAAAGGATACATGAGCCAAGCGAAGTGCTGAACAGCGTGCGTGCTCCACAATTCTTTTTTTGCATCTCATAACGCAGTCCGGCGTTGATCGCATTGTAGGAAGGATTCCGTTTGAGCTCACGTGAAATCGTGGACGGCTGTCGTCCGAGATGCTGAGCGATCTTTCGCATTGAAAATCCAAGCTCTAGATAAGTTTCTATTTTGACTCTTTCTGATGTGGTAAGATGAACATAGCTCATAACGAATCCTCCGTTGAATTTGGTGTGGTAACTCTATTCTACACGAGGTCGTTATGGGTTTTTTTGTGTTTTCAGCTAGGTGTTGCACTTAATATTACAATTCGTCTTATTAAAATCAGATAGGATGACAGCTTGAAAGAAGGTTTCAAGTGTTTTTAAAGTTTGGATTGACTATTTTTCAAAATCAGACGATTAGTTGCCAGAAAACTGGGTAATATAGACTATAGCAGAGAAAAAGTCGTTCAACCAGGAGAGTGAGGTGAGAGAAGATGATCAGTGCACAAGAAGCCTATTACATCAAAAAGGAATTGAATGAAAAATTCGAGGATCCGCGGATTTCCTGTGATTTTTCAATCTTTTCACTTGAACCATTCCAACTTCTCTTGCACGTCCAAGAAGATGTCGATGAGCTCAGTACTGAAACACGCTATGGCATAAGCCGCAAGATTCGGTCCCAACTCAAACAACTCGATGCACGTGTCGGTGGTGTTCCCGTCAAAGCGGTCTATGTCATATCGGCGCCTCTCATTTCCGATCGATCGTATTGCGTCATCTTACAATGAAAAATCCCTCACGTGAGCACCGCATCTCACGTGAGGGATTTTTTTTGTCGAATTCAAATTTCAACCTGCCATGTCACCGATTTGGTTCCGACCATTCTCTTTTGCCCGATACAACGCTTGATCGGCTTGATCGATGACCTCTTTTTCCGTCGTGTTTGCTCCGGGTACGAGCGACGTCAAGCCAAGA
This sequence comes from Exiguobacterium sp. FSL W8-0210, assembly GCF_038006045.1. Lineage (NCBI taxonomy): Bacteria > Bacillati > Bacillota > Bacilli > Caryophanales > Exiguobacterium > Exiguobacterium sp. FSL W8-0210. The sequence goes on along the minus strand of NZ_JBBOUK010000001.1, from coordinate 1,454,615 downwards.
CTGACACTGACCCGGCAAAGTGGTTCATACCGTTCATGTACGATATTCAAATCAAGAATGTCCTGACGGATTCGTTCTGCAATGTGCCGGGTTTCTTCTGCTCCACGCGACAACAAGACTGTGAATTCCTCCCCACCGTACCGTGCGACTTGTCCGTGACGCGCTTGACGCTTTAAGACGCGGGCGACTTCTTTTAAACATTCATCCCCTTTTAAATGACCATACGTATCGTTATACGATTTAAAGGCATCAACATCGATCAGAATCAGGGAGAGTGGTGTCTGATGTTGCTTGGCTTCTTCAAGGAGTTGCTCGAGTCGTTCATCGAACGCCCGTCGATTCGGGATACCAGTCAAGGCGTCGTGAAGAGAACGATGAATCAAGGCTTGTTTACTGCGCTCCATCCGAAACGTCTGGATGAAGGCGATCAAGACGATGACCGCGATGCTTGCGACAACGACGATGACCCATTTCGCAGCACTCGATGCTTGTTCGGAACGATTCGTTGCTTCAGCAATGATGCGATTGACGTCCGTTCGTAGACGAGCATCGATTGGACGAAACGTCTCGATATACTGCATTCCCTGATATCGTTTTGCCTCAGCCGCTGCTTGATCTCCACTTCGAGCGAGTTCCAGTTGCGCGTCATAAAAATGCGTCGCCGTCTCAATCCGGGGAATCGCCTCGGTCCGGACGAGTTTTCGCATGATCGGATGATTCTCATCGAGTTGATTGAGTCGCTTGACCGTTTGATCCAGTCGATCGATCGTCCGTTCATACTGGGCTAGATCCGCCTCGTTCGGTGAGAGGATATAACTGCGGACGACGAGTTCAAGATTTAGTAACGCTGGAAATAATTCTGCTGCTTCCGTCGAGATGGGAATCGCTTCGTTTAAAATACGAGCATTTTCTCGTTCGATTTTTAGGAAAGCTTGATAACTCCAGACACTTGTAAACAAAAGCGCACAGAGTGCTAAAAACAAATACCGCTGCAACGTTGACCATTTCACAAAAAGACCGACCTTTCTTTCTCCATCTACTTGACTAAAGTCTATCCCTTATATCGGTGTCTTGAAATCAAACTGTTAGTCGTTTGTATGAAATAATACCCGTTGCTAGCACATTCCAAACGCTTCCAGCCTTCTTAATTGGTCAAGGATGTGTTTTCCAGCTGTTCTTGTGACTGCCTTCGTCTCAGCGCCCGCTCAGTCACATCATTATTCTTCCACCAAGCGACGAGTAGACCAATTAGTCCAATCAGACCCGTCACGAACCGTTCGACGTCACTTGACGATACTGGCAATGCTGTGAAACCGAGCGTCGGTAAGAGTAACTCAAGAAAAACATAGAGCGGAATCAAGAGGCGGATCCACGCCTGAAGACGAATCATGGCGACACCGGAAAGAGACGACGCCATGTTTGCGGACCAACAATCCCGTCAGCGACTAGACGACATGTCTGTTGGAACGTTCGAATAGCATGCGTCAATCGAGCATCAAAAATTCCTGTCACCACAAGACCCAAACGTTTTTCTATTGCTTGGACGAGTTCCGGTGCTTGAATTCGTTCCCGGAGATAGTGTCCTTGTTTTGGTACATGATGACGCGCGAGACTGACATGATCATACAGTTCAAAGTGTGGGTAGTCGGGAAAACGAGACCAATCCCCTCCCCAACTCATTCCGCGTCGTTTCATCGCGCTAACGATTCGGTGGAGTCGCGCATCTGGCGGAGAAAGGAACAATGCGCCGTCTTCGTAAAGGAAGACGTCGATTGCGACACCGAAGTTATGGTTTGATTGTCCGCCGCGTGCTTGCGTCACGATTGGACCTGGTGTCGTTCGTCCCTTCGCATACAACGCATTCTGTTCGGCGATGCTCCGAAAGCTTTGCGCTATACCGAGCTTGATCCCTTGCGGATAAAGCTCACGAATCACGTCACGCGTGATCCGGACGACAGACGGATGCATTCCAGGAACGGATAGTTTTTGATTCGCACGTCGGAGTAATTCTTCCAGTTGCATCAAGCTCCCTCCCTTGTCAGTGCTTGTAATAATTCAGCAATTTCGGCATCGTCCGGTATGATCTGTTTTTCCTTATGGTGTGCTTCATATGCTCGTTGCGCTGCTTTTTCTTGTTCCATCCAATTCGGTAATTGAAATAATGAAGTGTCTCTTCTTGAACGTTTGGTTATTCGTTTCTTCCGTTCAGCTGGTAATCCAGTCGCAAGACGCTTGACGACTTGCTCGATGTAACCGAAATGGCGACTATTCGCCCGCGCCGCTTCTTCGATCGCGTATTGGATCCGCTCGATCGGATGTTCTGTTGCCAGCTGTAGCAATTCTTGCTCGATTCGGGGTGTCGCCTTGCCGAGATTCATCTCGTACTGCTCCACCAGTTCCTTTTTTAAAGTCGTTTTCTTCAAGACTTCTTCTTCGGAGGCATCAGAAACCTCGGGGGTAGTCGTCTCTTGACTCGCCTGGGAAGGTGTGTCGACACGGGGCAGGACACGGTAAGCATTTGATGTCTGTCCTCCGTGTTTCGTGAACCGTTCGACTTTTTCGATCCGACCGCTTGCGATCAACGACTGGATACACGACTTGACCGTCGATTTACTGCACGGGACAGCATCGGCGATCGTCTGATAGGACGGAAACGCTTGACCGTCTTGACCACTGAAACTCTCAAGGATCAGGTAGATCATTTTTTCATGGACGGACGCAAATGCCGTCCCGCTCCGTAAGAGCGTATGGGGAACCGGAAGATAAGGGTCTTGCATGGTGATTCCTCCTTTCTAGGAAATATGACAGGAAGAAGTCGCGGATTGTTCGAAAAGAGTAAGGAGAAGTTTTTTGAGAGGAGTGACGAAATGAACGATCTATTTACGTTTTACTTAAAGGAACTGGATCACTATCGTCCCGATGAATTAATCTATCATCTCAATCATGACACGTGGTCGATCAGTCAGATGTACGATCATTTGATCGTCGTCAGTCATGAGTATTTGGATGAAATCGAGTCGTGCCGGTTCGCACCCGTGACCACGTCCGGAAAGTCACCGTTTGGCGAACAGTTATTTGCTGACGGAGCGTTTCCGGCGACACCAATCCGGTTACCGGATGCGCTGAACGCACCGCCAGACGAGACGGCTCACGTCGACTGCTTGCGGACACGTTGGCTACAGTTGATCGATCGTCACGCTACGCTTGCCACAATTGCTCAATCGATAGCACCTGACCAAAAGACATACCACGGTGGGATGGGCTGGTTGAATGCCGCTGAGTGGTATGCTCTCGTCACGTATCATCTCGCCCACCATCGTCATCAAAAACGAAGGCTTGATGCTACGTTAGCGAACCGACCATAAAAAAAGAGGCTGGGACATAACTAGCTGAATTTAACGAGAAGAAGGAATTGCCATCACTCAGGATGTGCAATTCCTTCTTTTTTCATTGTCTCGCGTCAAGTTGCCCTTCGGGCAACGCTTTGGATGAGCCATTTTCTTAAATTTACGGCCATGAGGATGAAGCCGAGCTCACGCTTCACCTTCGCTTTTCCTCTCACAGAAAAGCGAGTGAAACTCAAATTAGCCTTCAGATATCCAAAAACTGGTTCCACGTCTATCTTCCGTTTCGCATAGAGGGATCCTGTTTTTTGATCTGAAAGCCATTTTTTCATCTGTTCTTTTTGTTCTTCCCATGAAGTGTTTATGTGTACCTGTCGGTGACGACCCTCTTTGGCCTTGGTACAACGGGAACGAAACGGGCAGCCGTCACGACAAACGAACGGGAACCGGTTCGCTCATAAGAAAGGAGTACTCGCTTATGTTAGAGCGAATGAAACAGATCGCTAGACGGATGAAGCAACGGTTATCAGTCCTCTCTTATGCAATCGAACATCCTTGTTTACCTCGTCATATCAAATGGGGAATCATCGCCTTGATCGCCTATACTGTCAGTCCGATCGACTTGATACCAGATTTTTTGCCCGTCATCGGCCTTCTCGACGATCTCTTACTCGTTCCACTCGGTATCTACTTCATCATCCGTTCGATTCCTAAAGAGATCTTGACACAAGCACAACGACGACTTGAACAACAAGGAACTCGTTCCTTTCCATTGCTCCGACGTTATGGTCTAGCTTTCGTATTAATTTGTTGGGGCATTGGTATCGGTCTTGTGATATGGTGGATAGTGTAAAAAAAACCAAATCCACCCATAAGGAGTAGTTCAATGAAAACTGAGTTTGAGTTCATGACGACATCGGAAGCAATTCTATTCGTCAGTTCCTTTTTCATGTGGCTTTACATTGGTCGGCATTTCGTCATGATCACGACGTTCGACGACTTATTTTTGACGCAATCTTGGTGGTTACTACTTCCGGTCATCACCTTCATCCTATTCTTACGCTCGTTCGTCGTGCGGCGCTTGATTCTCCATCATAGTCAAGAAGATGAGGACTTGTCACGCGAAGCATAATCCATGTAAAAGAGGAGCTATCCGGCACCGGATAGCTCCTCTTTTTTTACGTTTGATCAATGCGACGAAACTGTAAGCCGCGTGCTTTCCAGTTCGGCAAGAGTTCACGAAGCGCTTCAATCGTCTGCACGGGTGCTTGTGGGTCCGCGCCGAACGTATCCCCGTTATCGTGGAGCAAGATGATATCTCCGTCTGACACATTTGATAGTAGCCTCTTGATTTTTGTCGTCCCGCCTTCTACCTTCCAGTCTTCCGCCATCTTCGACCAGAGAATCATCTTGTAAGCGGTTGGCCAGAGGACATCTCCGGCATTGAGTGCACCCCACGGTGGACGATAGACCGTCGGACGTTCACCGGTGATCCGTTCAATGATCATAGCCGTCCGCTCGATTCCTGCCCGGACCGTCGACGGTCGCATCGACCAGTTCGGTCGATGGACGTAATTGTGGATACCGAGTTGATGCCCTTCGTCGTGTATCCGGCGAATGAGGTCCTGATGTGCTTCTGCTTTATGACCAACGACAAAAAACGTCGCCTGAATGCCTTCTTGTTTTAAGAAATCAAGCAGTTCTGCCGTATAGACGGGATCAGGACCATCATCGAACGTCAAAGCGACATATCGTGAGTTCAATGATTTTGTCACGCGCCACCCAAAGACGCGTGACGCCACGTACGGGACGACCGTATAGGCGAGTGTCGCGAGAATTCCTGCTGTGATAAGACGTGAACGCATAGAAACTAACTCCCTTTTATTCATTTACTTTTCGGCGACGGTCTTGCAGGCAACCCGCAATCCGTTCCGCGAAGAACCGCTGATCGGCCATGACGCGATCATTTTGATACACTGTGACTGCTTGTTGCCAAGCATGCATGACGTCTGGGTTCTCAAGCGTCCGACGGATGACGTCCGCGAGTGTGTCCGTTTGATGAAATGCGAACGCAAGTCCTTTCTCCATCAAATACGTACGATTGATCTCTTCTTGTCCCGGTAGGACGTGCTGAATGAACAACGGTACACGTTTTTCGAATGCTTCGCTAACCGTCACGCCACCCGGTTTCGTAACGATCGCATCCATTCGTTCATACAACTGATTCATCTCATCCCGTGAATCGATATAGGTGAGCGGATGGATATGTGGATGACGTCGCGAAGCTAGTCGTTTATACAATGTTTGGTTCTTCCCACATAAGACATGGAAATCTGCTTCTGGACACTGTTCGATCTGCGTCAGTAAGGTCTCGAGTTGACCTAGTCCACCGTTTCCGCCTGCGACAAGAATTTGTTTGCGTGATTGCGTCGAGCGAAAAATGGAACCGCCAGCGATTGCTGGATGGACGGGGATACCCGTCACGAACAAGCGCTCAATGGGTACAGCATGATGCTCGTGCAATTCTTGCCTTGCCTCACGATTCGGCAACAGATGATACTCGATATGCGTCTTTCCCCAGACGCGGCTGACGAATAAATCGGTATAGGCATTGATGACCGGTACGTCACAAAGGTTTCGTTCTTTTAATTGATTCAAGAGATAGGATGGAAACGCATGTGTACAGATGATGACGTCCGGTTGTTCCATCTGGATGATCCGTAACATCTGTTGTTGGAAATAATGCGACGTCCACCCTGTCGACCGCGCATTGCTCGAACGTCCGGCAATATGCTGGTGATAAAAACGGCTATAGCCGTTTGAGAAGTGTCGGATCCAGTTCAGGTAAAACTTCGATGTCACCCATTCCGCAAACGGGCTGATCGTACTGAGCAATTCTACTTCCTTGACTTCAACCCCTGGACCTTGCAGTCGTTCGGCGATCGCTTCGGCAACCAGATGATGACCGGATCGCATCCTTAAAAAAGGAAAGATCACTATTTTTTGCATCGTTCGTCCACTCCTTCAAACTGTTCCGACGTTCCTTCAAAAAAAGAAGTAACGTTTAGTCTTCTTTTCCCGCTTCGTTTTTCCCTGAAACGACGCGTTTCTCAAGTCGCTTCCGCTTGAGCCATTTCACGAGCACTCCGAGCAGGAACAATACGAGTAAGGCAAGTCCGAAATACGGTACGACTTCCGGCTTGATATGAAATGTCTTTCCTGCAAAATGACCGAGTAAGACAAAGGGTACGACCCACAGCGCGGAACCGATTGCTGACACAAAAAAGTACCGACCGAAAGAAATCCGCTTCAGGCCTGCAAAATATGGATTGATCTGCCGCACACCCGGAATGTAAAGACCGCCGATGATCGTTCGATTGATTCGTTCCATGTAGCCGTTTGACACCCGCTCCCAGCGTTCCTTCGTCAATCCGAGGAATCGACCGTACCGTAGGACGGTCGGTCCGAAGAAGCGCCCTGCTCCATATGCCGTCAGCATACCGACGAACGTCCCAGCATACGCGGTCAAGATCGAATAGATTAAACGTTCTTCGTTTTGACCACTTAAGATACCAATCAGGACGAGTAAGGATTCTTCCGGTGCTGGAATCCCGACGATGCCAAAAAATAAAAAAATGAAAATAACGCCATATCCATAGGCATCGAGATATTGATTGACCGTATCCATGTTCATGTTGTCACGTCCTCTACTGCTGTCTTTCTGTACTGTTTCAACGTCTTCTGACTATGTATTCGTTCCTGTTGAAGCAATTCCTTTGAAGCAATTCCTTTTTTAGAAAAATTAAAACCTGGTTCATTCGAAAATTGACCTGTTCTCGCATCTCTCCTCGTGACAATTCTCAGTCTGTAGGAGATGATGAATAGAGTGAAGTAGATCTCTATAGACAGAAGGAGGATGACAATGAAAGAGACTGAAAAGCTAACGATTCAACCGCTATCGTTCGAGAGCATTCCATTCGTCAACCATGCCAACGATCCATTCCCAATTATCGGACGCATCGTTCCGCAGTTTTCTGGTACCACATGGTCCTATACGGAAGAACTCTATGAAACCGCTACTGAAACCCGTTTCCCTGACGATCGACTCGATTGGACGACATATATCGAAAACGAGAATCGAATCGTCCTCCTCGCCTTTTCCGGCACTTCTTGTATCGGTCACATTCGCCTTGTTCGTGACTGGAACCGTTTCGCCTATATCGAAAACATCGCGGTCAAACAAGCGTTTCGTAAACTAGGCGTCGGACACCAATTGCTTGTCGCTGCGTCAAAATGGGCACAGCAACGTGAGTTGAGTGGTCTGTCACTCGAAGCACAGGACGATAACTTGATTGCTTGCCGTTTTTACAAACGAGAAGGGTTCGTGCTCGGCGGTGTCGATAGTTTAAAACAATTCGCCAATCCACATATTGACCTGACATTGTATTGGTATAAACTATTTTGAACGTCAGTCGGAAAGGGCTTATCTCATGTTATCTATCGTAAAGAACAGTTTCATTTCCGCGATATTGTTCGCTTTCTTGTATGCACTCATTGCTGGGTTTGAGATGGGTGATCCAGCAATATACGACACTTCCTTCACTGACTTCTTTATGATTGGTCTATTGTTTGCCGGTCCCGCCATTTCGCAAGAATTGTCCTCTATCTGCTCATGCTACCAAATTCGTTTTCGCTTGTTCACATCTTATTCTGTTCAGGTGTAGCGTTGATCTATTTCATCGTCTCCGAGTCGGCGCGAAAGTATTTATCATTCCTCCCCTATCTGTTCGGGTGGCTCGGTCGGACCGTCTTCAGCTTTTTTCTGTTTCTCCAATTGTTTGGCTCGATGACGATGATGGTTCCGTTTTTGTCTTACGCGGTGCAGCTCGTCAATGAACAGTTGGATGCTGTCATGCTATTATTCTTCAGCGGTACCGTGATTGCTGACGCTCTGTTAGCTGTCCGCTTCACGAAACGTTCGCTACCGTGGATGACACATCTCCTCGTTCATCAAGGTACGGTCTTCGTGTTTGCCGGTGCGTTCATCTTGTTCAGTGCACTTCCCGCGCTATTTTTCATCGGAAACGTAGTCGCTGCCTTTTTATATGTAATGATCACCCGTCTATTCATCCTCATGAAGACTGGAAAGGAGGAGTACCATGATCCGTCTGTCATTTCGACTACTGATGAGTAATTGGATTTTTTTGATGTTCTACCAATACCTTCCGTTGTCACCACGACTTATGCCCGATACAGACTCTGGGTATTATTCAGGTGTCTTCGAAACCTTGCTGTCGTTTGCGATCGTCATCACGGTCGGTGGCATCCTGACCGACGCGATTCGTTACTTCCGATTTCGCTCACGTCCACTACCTTGGATAACACACCTCCTCCTGAATCAAGGCATCGCCTTATTACTCGGTGGCGTACTGTTACTTGTATTCAAAGGTCTGTTTCAACCGATCTATTTTCAGGCAATCGCGAGTAGCGCCGCTTTCCTCTACTTTTTGATGACGCGTTTGACATTGTTATACAAGAAAGATTCAGCTGTTTGAAATCAGCCACTTTCTTACATTTTTGTTAGGTAAAACAAGAAGACCTACGCTTTATACTAAATGTATCGTTTAGTAAAAGGAGACATGCCACATGTTTCGTCAAAAATCGCTTCTGTATTTACTCATTTTTCTGTCCTTTGGTTTAGCTTTCGATACGATCACAGGATCGTCTCTCGTTCCGTTCGTCGAACCCCTTCATCTTTTGATGACTTCTCTTGCGTTGACGATCACGACCGCCTGTTTGACTCTGTTCTTTTTGCTTTACTACGGTCTTCGTCCGCATCTCGAATTACTGATCGTCCTTCCCTTTTTGATTTTGACGAGCGGCATCACGTTCTTCTTCGTCTTCTTGAGCGCAATGACTGTCATTTAACGTCACCAAAAAGGGGCTGACTCAAAAGTCAGTCTCTACAAAGATAAGGGTGGCAGAATGATGATCTGCCACCCTTATCTTTTAACAAAAAGAATGACGCGTCACACGCCACTCCTACAGGAAAAAGCGCATTATGCGCTGTCAGAGAAAAACAAGACCCGATTTCCTGCTTGAATGAAGCAGGAAAACTGGCTTGTGTCTCGCCTGAGGAAAGGGCGTGAAAAGACGAGTCATTCTTTTTTTGAGTCAGCCCCTTTGATCGACAATATGTAGATCACGGTTTGGCATGAAGCTCAAGCAACGGATCGGCGTCACTCGGCCAATTGATTTGTCCCGTGTAATGATCCTCAATCGTCGCGACTGGTTCCGAACGTTCGAATCGAGACGGTTGCGTCGACGTCGTACAGTCGATCAAGATCGCTAACAGACTGATGATACTAAAACATCGTCGCATCATGATGTATGCTCCTTTTGTCGTTTCTCTTCTCATTTTAAGCAAACTGTGCTGATTCGCCATCCGTCCTCCGCTGTATCTCTCACTCCGCTCATCAAAAAAGACCGACTAGATACGTCGGTCTGACACCGTCATCCTTGTTCACCAACGACGGAAAATCGTTCGTTGAGATGTTGTCCCTTTTCAAGCTCATCCACTACAGCAATAGCGTGATCCGCGTAACTGATATAGCTTTCCCCTTTTGCATTTAGAATCATCTGCTCGCCGCCGACCAAATACGTTCCTGTTCGTTGACCGCTCGGATCAAAGAATCCAGCGGGGCTGAGATACGTCCACGTCACGTCTTGATGTCCTTGTAGTTCGATCAGATTTTTCCCCATATTCGAGGCTGTCGGATAATACGCTTCCGGGAAATCCTGTGTTTCCATGACGCGTGTCGAATGACTCTCGTCAACGAATAGACTACCAGCTCCACCGACGACGAATAGGCGCGTCTTACTGCCTGCTAACAGATTGATCAAGTGACGCCCGACTTCGATATGTTTCGTCTCCTCACCGGGTGCTGCGTTAAACGCATTGACGATTGCGTCAAACTCGTTCAAGTCGTCTTTCGTCAGAGCGAGGACATCACGCTTGAGAATCGTGACGTTAGCCGTCACTTTTGCCGCATTGCGGACGATTGCTGTGACGTCATGCCCGCGCTCGATTGCTTCTTGTAGAATCAATTGCCCTGCTTTTCCTGTTGCACCGATAACTCCAATGTTCATGATGATTCCTCCTTTTGATATGTAACTACTTTGATTACATGTAACCAATATAGTTACAATTGAAGTGTTTGTCAACATTATTGTCTCTATTCCCCGTTTCTTGCCAAATGAACAATACGACGTATAATAAGAGAACACTGTTTTTAAGAAGGAGGGGTCATCGGTTGGCCATCAGTACACGTTTTTCCGTCGGCATCCACATTCTCTCGTTGATTGCAACCGACGAGAAAATGACATCCGACTTGATTGCCTACAGCGTCAATACGAATCCGGTTGTCATCCGTAAAATCATGAGCATGCTCAAAAAAGCCGATTTGATTGAAGTTCGTCCGGGTGTTGCCGGTGCGCGGCTCGCCCGTCCATTGTCTAGCATCACGCTGCTTGACGTTTATCACGCTGTCGCTGTCGTACCGGACAAGGAATTGTTCGGCGTCCATGCAGCACCGAATCCAGACTGCCCGGTCGGACGAAACATCCAATCGACGGTCACGCCAATCTTCGAGCTTGCACAATCCGCCCTTGAGAAAGTGCTGGCTCATGTCACGCTTGATGATATCGTCAATGAAATCAAACAAAAAGAAGCATCGTCCTCGAAAGGATGATGCTTCTTACTTTAGAAAAACCATTGGTATAGCAAATATCCTCCACCAAGGATTACGACGACTGCAAGCATCTCAAGTCCGCGCATTCCGTCGTTTTGTCCACGAGGTACGGCACTACCAAGACCTTGATCAACACCATCGCGTAGATGATCGAGTGTTTGTTTCTTTTCTTGTTTGTAGCGAGACAATCGAATAACCCCCTTTTTACATATTGTACCATTATGTCCTTCTCTTGTATGATGATATTAGTTGATTAAATAAAGAGTTCATCATCAGCTGTTGATGTTGAAATAGCGAGTTTCAAAAAACGGAATGAGTAAGATTGATTTGTTAATCGATAATCGTGTCCTTCCCTTCTGCTCGTAACCGCTGAAGCGATGCTTTCATCGTCTCAATCTCTTCGTCCGCATGCCGTTCCCACGTTCCGAGTTCAGCGATGATCTTCACAGGTTCAGTCGAACGATACGACCTGGTCGGATTGCCTGGAAATCGTTTGTTCGTTAAATTCGGATCATCTTCATACGCTCCGAGCGGCTCGACGAGGTAGATGTGCTCTGGAGCGTCAGATTGTGCGAGCTCCGCGCCCCACTTCGCTGCATCGAGCGTTGCTGTGAAATAGATATGTTGAAGCGGATGTTCTCGAAAATTCGATGCATGTCCCGGCTTTAATTCGTCACCGATTTGAAGTGTCGCTTTCGTGCCATGGAAAAATGGACCTTCGACTGTTTTCATATACTCGCCTCCTGACTTGATACATTCAGTATAGACAGTAGATTCATCGAGATGTAGTCTGTTTCAAAATGAAATTTCAAGGTATACTTATAGCAAAAGAAGACAAATTTGTCGTCAGATTGTAAATCGTTTTTCATCTACCCGTCAGGCATGATGGGATTAGTCATTTTATATAGGAGGTCATCCGTTTAACGTGAAGTTCTTTAAAGCTTTAGCGAAAACCGAAGAGGCTGTCTGGATTCCAGAAGCCGAGTGGCAAACCGTTTGTAAGCAAGAAGGATTGACAGTGCCGAATCATCCACAAGAACAAATCGTTGGCCTTGCATATAATAATCAACGCCAGATTGTTGAGGTCACTCGAAACTTACGTCTCCCTTCACTAAGTTATTACGTTACGATTCTTGAACCACCGAATAGTCGATCGCTTGTCTCGAAACGATCCTATTTGACCGTTCTTTATGAAGGTACGAAACAGACGGAAAATACAGAATATGGTACGTTTTCTTTAATTGAAATCAATGTCAGAGAAGAAGGTCTTGGCGAACGTGGTTTGTTGCTCGAGGCTTTGATTCAAGACATTGTGAAAAAATTTAAGTCTTTTGTCATTCGTGGCGACTATGCGACGATCACCTTACAAGGACGCGTCTCTGAGATGTGCTTTACGAAATATGGATTCCAATTGAAGGATTCGTATCTCACGTTATCAAGCGGTATACTTCCTGATCGGATTTGATTCGATCAGGATTTTTTATAGGTATATCGAAATAATGGAAAGTGATGGTTTTTCGCTCAAACTAGTAGCATGAGATATTTTTAATATGGTATGGTGAAACTAGTTCAACAGCAGTACATTCTATATTTAAGAAGTTCTCCAGGACAACAACTACAGAGACATATCCAATGGCATGCCGGCATAAAATTGCGGCCTATCATAATCAACAAATCAAGCGTGCCAACGATTTCTTAAAACACTGGGATCTTTCCCATACGAATCTGGAAGTATTACGTTGCTTACACACGACCTCATGCACGAGTCAGAAGGAAATCGCCGAACGGATCCAAGTGACCGAGGGCACGATTTCACACGGAATCAAACGACTGTTCGACCGGCAACTGATCACGCGTCAACGGAAATGGAATACGAACTATCTTCTGCTGACGGAAAAAGGAACAGCCATCCTACAAGAAGTGGTGCCCGCCTACGAACGTTTCATCAAGAACAATTCGCCGCTTTGACGGCTCGACAACAAGAAGAATTGGTCCGTTTCTTCGATAAGCTCAACCCTGCGTGACGAAAGAGGAGGAAAAAATATGACCTTCACATTCGAATCCTCGATGCAGCACTGGAACGCCATTCAGCGACTCCATGGCCGTTATTCGAAAGAAGTCAACGATGTGTTGAGACCAAAAGGACTCTCGAAGTCCCAATTCGATTTATTGATGACCTTGTATCACCAAGAAAGTGCGACGCAAAAATCACTTGAACGAACGCTTGAACTCTCAAGTGGCGCCATTTCACAAACGGTCAAGAAATTACTTGCTGAACATCTCGTCATCCGGAAACGGATCAATCGAGAAAAGCGGGTTTTGTTGACAGAACAGGGAACGAAGTTGATCCAAACGTCCGCTCCTGAAATCGAGGAAATCGATGATCGTTATTTCCGCGCCTTTACATCAAAGGACCACGAAACGTTTGATCAATTGCTGCATAAGATGCAGAGCGATCATTTTTAAATACTTCTAGTCGCTAAAACTTTGCAAGTCCTTCTCTCTTCTGCACGGTACAGGAGAGAGAAGGACTCTTTTTGTTATTCATTGGTAACATCATGTCGCGCGATTTTTTAATCTGACTCAGATATTTGCCATTCCTCTCGAGTCCACCATGCGATCAAGCTCGCCATTAATAAGATGCTTGCCCAGTAAATCAAGAAGGTATTGCCGTTAAAGTATTGACTGTTCATATAGGGCGAAGGCATCGACGTAATACTCGTTAAATAGTCCCCATCAATCGTTCCACGATCTGCAATGACTTGTTGTTTGACCAACACTTGATACTGGCTGAACTGTTCGATTTGATAAAGGATGCCACACACAAGATAGATTTGTCGTGCTGGTGGATAGACCAATCAAGGATAAAAAACGTAACTGCGCTTCTCTTATCCATTTCAACATCAGAACGATCCCAATCGGAAAAAGTAACAGAAGTAACAGAAGCGGAAGAAACCCTAGATTCCCATTGCCACTAATTTGTTGTGGATATATTTGCGTCGAGCGACCCAAGGATACAAGAAGTCCACTAAAGATGCTCAATGCTACTATCAATCGGTCTATCTTCACGATTCTCATCCAATCGTTCCCTCCTTTAAAAAATGTTCGTGATCAATATGATTACACTCATTATACAAAAAGGAGATATTCAAAATTTCCTTTTTCAGGAATCAAGGAAATGTGTTATCCGATTTCAATTATCTTTCAATTTCATTTTTTGAATCAATTTCTTTTTAAAATTTTTCTCGATATTCTGACGCCGTCGCGTAATAATAGATGAAAAGGAGTGGTCTGACCATGCTATTACGTCATATGACACATCGGCATCATATGAAATCCATCGTGTCACGCGGAGGATTATCGCCGGCATTCCAAGTCGACGCACCAAAAGGCTGGATCGCGTTTGAAGTCGATCCTCCAAGCGAAGCGTACCAAATGCACTTTCATCAATTGAAGAGTGAGTGGCAAGATGGAGATATCGTCACCCTCGAATTCGACGGGGAGAGAATGCAAGCAGCAGGTTTTGAAATTCTGCACTCGAATGAAGATGTCCGCAATCAAGATGCAGAGAGATTAGGGGTATCCATCAAGGAAATTGGCTCGTTTGCATTCATTCATAATTTCGTCTCACTTGATTATCTAATCGAGTCTTCACGCGAGAAAATCTCAGAGTATTATTGATTTAGAAGAGAACCTGTTATCTTTTTTAAAGATAAGGTAATTACGATACTTTAATACACCTTTAGGGTATCTTTGGTTGTATAGAATAAATATTTACTAAGTAAATCATTTTATTGTAATTATCTTTCAGAAACCATTCGAGAGGAACACGAACATGTGGAATACATTGAATCATCTCATCCTCAACGTCGCTTTAACCTTTTTCTTCGTGCTCATCTCTCTATTCTTTTTTAAGCGGTTTCAATTCCGAAATACGCTCGACAGTTGGCTGAAAAAAAATCTGTTAGTGCTCATTCTTGCAACCGGTGCCGGCTACTGGGTCATTCACAATGCCATCACCTATGAGGGATTTCGTTTCGATTTGTCGATTACTTTAATCGTCATCGCCTTCATCTATGGAGGCATCAGTAGCGGCTTCATTACGACGCTCGTCTTCGCTTCCCTTCAAACGTTTGTTTTTCATTCCAATCATGCATTTTGGCTTGTCGGTACGTATCTAATCGTCAGCATCGTTGTCTTATACTTACAAAATGAAGCACCGGATCGCTTTATCTCGTTTCCGATCATTTTTTCAATCGCACTCATTCTTTGTTTACCATTCGTTCAACATGTTCGTCCGAATGACGTGACGGCGATGACGGTATTTCTC
Organism: Exiguobacterium sp. FSL W8-0210; assembly: GCF_038006045.1. NCBI lineage: Bacteria > Bacillati > Bacillota > Bacilli > Caryophanales > Exiguobacterium > Exiguobacterium sp. FSL W8-0210. The sequence continues at coordinate 1,439,190 of NZ_JBBOUK010000001.1, read as the reverse complement.
GTCGGAAACGGCTGTGCCGGTCTCCTGCTACACAGTATTTTGCATCAAGTCCGCTGGCACTTCCATCAAGTCCGGATGCATCGGCGTCTCGCTTTGACGGATATGTTGACGGGACTTGATAATCGGCGCCATTTAGAAGAGACGGTCCAACGATATAAATCACAACAGATGAACTTTTCAATCATGATCATCGATGTCGATCATTTCAAACAGGTCAACGATACATACGGTCATGATCGAGGGGATCATATCTTACGACAAATCAGTGCCTTGCTTACGTCCTATTGTCCCCCTTCTTGTGTGCTCGGGCGATTCGGCGGTGAAGAATTCATGATGCTGTTACCAGAATATTCATTGCCTGAGACGCGTCGAATCGCGGAACAAATTTGTGAAGCCAGTGCCACGCGAACGTATGAGTTATCAGCGACGGAACCGCTACAAGTGACGTTATCGATTGGTGTGTCTCGCCAAACCCATCAACCGTCTGAGATCTACAATTTTCTACAGACAATCCAGCAGGCAGACGCTGCCCTCTATCAAGCGAAAAAGAGTGGTCGGAATCGTGTCTTTCATCATGACCCGTTACGATAAAAAGGTGAAATCCCTCCTCGTGTAACACGAAGGGGGATTTCGATATGAACAGGAGGAACGAGCATGGAGATCACGGACGTCTTACGGTTCACTAATCGCGAGGACTTTCGACAATGGTTGACGAAACACGCGGATCACGTATCCTTTTGTTGGGTGATGCTCAGTCGAAAACAGTCAGGAGAAGGTTTACTCTATCTTGATGCCGTCGAGGAGGCACTTTGTTTCGGCTGGATTGATGGAATTGTGAAGAAGACAGCGGACGGTGAACTGGCGCAACGGTTCACCCCGCGTCGAAAGAACAGTAACTGGACCGAACTAAATAAGGAACGGGTCCGTCGCTTAGAACGGCTCGGTTTGATGCAACCGTCCGGACGACAAGTTCTCCCGGATATGCGACCTGATGCGTTCGTTATTGATGACGTAATAAAGACGCGTCTACAAGAAGACCCGGTCGTTCATGAACAGTTTAATGACTTCCCGGAGCTCTATCGACGCATCCGGATTGATACGATTCAAAGTGTACGTAAGGATCCCGCTCTCTATGAAAAACGTCTGCAAACGTTGATTGAAAAAACGAAACTGAATCAGATGTACGGTCAATGGAATGACGGAGGTCGTCTCTTACTCGAAGAGCTTCCGGAGACGGAATCAGAGGCTGATCGGTCAGACCGCTAAGAAAATCTCTTCTAACGATTGGCGTTCAATCTGCACCTCGTAGACTTTGACGTCTTGTTTCGCAAGCATGACGAGTAACTCTGGAATATCCTCTTCCGTCGATAAATCAAGCCGTGTACAATCATCAGCTTGCGACAAAAGCCGAGCGTATGCTGGCAGATGCGATGGCTCTAATCGCGGAACAGTCCGAATACGGATTTGAATTTCCTGCCTCATTGCTTCTTGTAAGGACGCAACGGTTCCAGAGCGGACGATTCCACTGGCATGAGCGCGGTACGACGGCCGCTGCGACCACACGTGCGCTTCAACATGATGATGTCCTTGATTTTCTCCCGGAGGTTCCACTAACAAACATTCAGTTGTACGTCGCAACATTACCGCTGGATCAAGCACCCATCCATCAACAACGGATTCTCGAAATTTAAGAAAGGAATAGCCTTTCTTTTGAAAGACACCTCCGCTTGCTTTGTTTTATTTTGATGACGAATTGTAATATTAAGTGCAACACCTAGCTGAAAACACAAAAAAAACCCATAACGACCTCGTGTAGAATAGAGTTACCACACCAAATTCAACGGAGGATTCGTTATGAGCTATGTTCATCTTACCACATCAGAAAGAGTCAAAATAGAAACTTATCTAGAGCTTGGATTTTCAATGCGAAAGATCGCTCAGCATCTCGGACGACAGCCGTCCACGATTTCACGTGAGCTCAAACGGAATCCTTCCTACAATGCGATCAACGCCGGACTGCGTTATGAGATGCAAAAAAAGAATTGTGGAGCACGCACGCTGTTCAGCACTTCGCTTGGCTCATGTATCCTTTCGAAACTGCGAGAGACATGGTCTCCCGAACAGATCGCCGGACGGCTCTTTCACGAACAGGGACCATCGTACAGTACAATCTATCGATGGATATATAAAGGATTCATCAAGAGCGATTTAGGCGTTTTACGACAAAAAGGAAAGCGCCAAAAGCCACGTGAGACAAGAGGTCGCTTCAACATCGGGCTTCCGATCAGTAAACGTCCGTCGGACGTCCGGGGTCGAGAAACGTTCGGGCATTGGGAGTTGGATACTGTCGTATCAGGACGAGGGCAGACAAAGGCGTGTGTTGCGACATTCATCGAACGTAAAAGTCGGTTCTATATCGTACTACCGATGGTCGACCGTTCTTCTCACTCGATGGAACATGCCATCCAAACACTTTACTCTTCTTTCCCATCGGGAACGTTTCAAACCATGACGACGGATCGCGGTAAGGAGTTCAGCTGTCACGAACGGATACAGGACTCTCTTGGTATCCCAATGTACTTTGCGGATCCCTATTCTTCATGGCAACGTGGCAGCAATGAGAATGCAAATGGTCTTCTCCGTGAGTTCTTCCCAAAGGGAACCAACTTCGGAATGATCAACAAGACAGAATTAGATTACGCACTTTCTAGAATCAACAATCGACCAAGGAAGTGTTTGGATTGGAAAACTGCATACGAGGTCTTTTCCGAAGAAGTGTTGCGCTTAATTTGACAAACCGTCTGATAAAATAAATAAAAACAAATGGAGGTGTCTCATGAAACGTACCTTAGTGTTAGCCGTTCTTCTTATTCTAGTCGTTTGCATCATCGTTTTCGAACCGTTCCGTGGTGCGCCGCCAAACCCTGACGTCGAGGCAAACGGAAAGAATGTCCCGACCGTCCAAGGCTCTTATTGTTGGGATAGTTTACTTCGCAGTCAATGTGTCGATAAGATGTACCGTGACGGTCTTGACCTAGCAAAAGGGAAAACGCCAGTTACCGTCTCTGCTGGAGCACCCGTCCGTGTCGAGTTATCCGGTGATCCTAAAAGCGTGAAACTGATACAATGGGATGATCAAAAACAAGAGTCTCGCGTCACTTTGAACAATTACCAGTTCAATGCTCCAACAAAGCCTGGTATCTATGCTTATGAATTAAACTCCCGCTGGAAACAAGGAGACGGACAATTCGGATTCTCGTTAAAAGTTCAGTAAACACAATATCCCCACTGTCGTCTTATTGCGTCAGTGGGGTTTTGCTGTCATCCAGTTTGACGGTACAGCTGCAAAATTCCGAAGACAGTCAAGATGAGATAGCCGGTTCCGATGAACAGAAAGACTCGGCGAATCAATTGATCCTTCGGTTGACGCGTGATGCCTTCGAAGAAACAACTGACGATGAAGCCGAGGACTAAGATTCCGCCATACATGAAGAGGAACGAGACGAGAAGACCGACGGGACTTGCGTGCGTTAGCGAAGGTGCTATCCAAAATAGACTACCAATGATAACAGCAAGTATGACGGTACCCAGTACGATCCCGATGAGTGGATGGATCGTGTTCAGTCGCCGGATCACATCATGATGTTTGACGAGACGCTCCACTACTGTCATCGCTGACAGACAGGTCAGTAAAAATAAGATTAAGAAATAGATTGCTTGCTCGATCGGACGGAACGTCGTGAAAAAGACAGTTCCGGTAAGAACAAGGAGTGGAGATATGAAAAAAATCAAACGTTTCATTTCTTTCCCTCCTTCGTATGACTTTCTTGAAAGTGAACACATAACTAAGACAATGTAACATATAGCACGTTACATATTTTACCACTTTTATCTTTTTTCAAATTTTGATACCTATGTACTTTTTTCAACAATTGTAAAAAAATGATAAAAATTCTTTACGGTATCATTTGGCATATGCTAGGATGAGACAAATCATATGAATCAAACGCATTAAAGAGAACAGTACGTCATTTCGATTTTTCCTAGAGAGCTCCGATTGGTGGGAAGGAGCAAAAGTCATTGACCGAACCAAGCCTCTGAGCAGCACGGTGGAACCGAATCGGGGATATCGTGACGGGTGCTCCCGTTATCGAGCTCAGGTATTTGCCGTTTAAAAGCGGTCGTACCGATGAAGGCGGTACCGGTGACGGTTTCGCGAACAGGGGTGGCACCACGACACGCACAGTCTCATCCCCAAGACCAACGTCTTGGAGGTGGGATTTTTTTTATTGGCTTAAAATACAATAAAAAAAGGAGTGTGTCATATGTCGAATTGGAAATACCCTGGATTGCTGTTACTTGGTGTCGGTGTCTCGAACATTGGAGCTTGGGTCTACTTCATCGCTTTGAATTTAATCGTCCTCGAACGAACGGGATCGGCGTTCGCCGTCTCCGTTCTCTATATCCTGTTACCGATCTCCGCGCTGTTGACGAGTCTTTGGTCCGGCAGTGTCGTCGATCGAATCAATCAACGTCGCTTGCTCGTAATACTTGACGTCGGGCGCGCCGTGCTCGTCTTTTCACTGACATTGATCGATTCATTGTATGTTCTTTATGCGCTCGTCTTCATCTTGAACATCGGTAACACGCTATTTGAGACATCCTCATTGATCTACATGACGAAGATCGTGCCAGAGATTAGTCGCCAACGGTTCAATGCATTAAAGAATTTCATTCAGTCGGCCGGTTTCATTCTCGGACCATCGATTGCCGGCTTTTTATTTTTAATCGGTTCTCCTGAGACGGCGATTGTCCTCAACGCGGGAGCACTGTTGTGTTCTGCCACTCTATTGTCCGTCTTGCCTGACGTCCGCTTGGCGGCGACTACAGCAGTCCCCTTCTCACTCCGAGTGATTCTTAAGGACTGGAAAGAAACCTTTCAGTTTGCACGGACTCGGCGCTACATCACGCTCGTCTACGCCTTCTATGCGCTGATGATCGTCTTGATGAGCGGACTCGATTCGCTTGAAGCCTCGTTTGCGACGATCGTTTTGCAGATGGACGAGAGTACGTATGGATTCCTCGTCAGTATCGCCGGAATCGGCATCATCTGTGGTTCCGCGGTCAATGCAACCTTTACGCATCGCTTGTCGCTCCGGTTCTTGATCCAGTTTGGGGCACTGATGACGCCTGTCGGTTACTTGATCTTTGCCTCGGCGACGTCATTCTTGATTGCAGCGATCGGCTTTTTCTTGCTAAGTTTTGCCCTTGCATTCGCAAACACTGGCTTCATGACGTTTGCTCAAACACACATTCCGGTCGAATTGATGGGACGGTTCCTCAGTAGCATCCACGTTGTACAATCGACTGGTGTCATTCTACTGACTGCCTTGATCGGTCTATATGCCGAGACCTCGATCCGCTTGACGTATACCGTTGCTTCAGTTAGCTTCCTCCTGATTGGTGGCTTGATCGTCTTCATCGTGCAAGACCGAACGAAACGTCAATATTTTACGACCGAAACCGATGAAACGATTAAACTTTCGTCATGAGAAGGAAAGGAAGATATTCATGCAGTTGACTGGAGAACGAATTTTTCTACGCCAGATTGAAGTGACGGACGCGCGCGTCTTCTTCGAACAAACACAAAATGAGACATTACGTTACCTGACCGGAACGACAGTGACGTTTTCGCTCGAACAGATTGAACAGCATATTCTCTCGATTCAAGCTGATGCGACGCGTCATGATTTTGCAATTTGCCTGACGTCGGGTGAGATGATTGGTGAGTGTTCGATACTTGATATCGATTTGGATTCAGGAATCGCTGGCTTTCGGATTTCACTGCGTGCCCTCCCCTGGACCGGTCAAGGATACGGGACAGAGGCAATCGCGTGTATCTTTCGATTTTGTTTCGAAGAACTTCAGCTGGGTCAACTTGAACTCGAAGTGTTTTCGCACAATGCACGAGCAATTGCGGCTTATAAGAAAGCCGGTTTTCAAATCATTGAAATGATTCCTGATGCTTTATTGTACGATAGCGTTTCGTTTGACAAGATCATCATCGTGTTTGGTGTCTGCAACTTTGCACTTAGTTACTTATGTCTCTATTACGCAACAATATTAAGCTCTGCTGCCATCGTGACGTTGATTTTCTCACTCAAAGTCATTCTGACGCCGATTGCCCTGCGACTCTTTTTAAAAGAGAAGCTTCACGCTCGTGTCTGGATTGGCGGATGTTTTGGTATCATCGGCGTCGGTGTCCTGATTGTTCCGAATCTAAGTAGCATCGATGGACTGACCGATTTGAAAGGTGTCTTGATTGCTCTAGTCGGCACGCTATTGACGTCAGTAGGTGACGCCAGTTCAGCGCGTAACGCCAAGCAACGGATCAACCCGGTTCATGCCAACGCGATCGGATTTACTGTCGCGAGTCTACTGATGGGCGCAATCGTCTGGTTCCAAGGAACACCGCTCACGCTCCCGACAACCGTCACCTATCTTTCTGCTTTACTATATTTAACCGTGATCGCATCATTTCTCGCATGGCTGTTTTACCTGAAACTCGTCGAACGAGTTGGTGGTGCGAAGAGCGGCTATATGGTCGCGCTCTTCCCCGTCATCGGCGGAATCGCATCCGTCATGATCGGCGAATCCACACCCTCTCTGTATTTACTCTTCGGCTGCTTATCGAGTTGTCTTGGAGCAGCTATTGCTTTAGGAATCGGTGTATCGCGTCAACGAAGAAACGCCATACCGGATACGGCGGACAAGATTGGTTAAATCAAATCAGTTTGTATAGTCGACCATCAAAAGGACAGAGGTTCAGCGAATTCGCTCATGAACCGCTGTCTTTTTTTATTTTAAAGGATGAGTCAATAATATCAACTTCTCCGAAACTCTATCCACCAGTAGAAGGGATTCAATTGTTTCTCGTGGAAAAATATGCTAAGTATAATCAGCTTATTCACTTTACGATACTTATTTTTAAGGAGGTGCTCCTATTCTGAAATACATCTTGATCGGTTGTTTGATCGCTATGATCGCTTTTTTCATCTATTTTGAACCGTTTCGAATTGAACCCTATGATCCAAACGTCGAAGTAAACGGTAAAACGATACCGACTGTCCAAGGTTCTTATTGCTGGTCCAGTATGTTCAGCGCTCAATGTGCGGACATGGTTTATGTCGATGCGCTACATATGACTGTAAAAAGTAAACCCGTCATCGTCTCACCCTCTGACAAAATTCATCTCTCGTTTGATCGTAAACCCGATTCGCTCGAAGTCGTACGCTGGGATTCGAAAACGAAAAGTGAACAGGTTTCATTAAAAAACGACATTCTTAGCGCACCGTCTGCTCAAGGTACGTATACCTATGAGGTCGTTGCCGGATGGAACGAACATGGTGACGGTCTATCCGCCTTTTTGATTCAGGTCCGATAAAACCAACCTCACTCAAACAGGAGATGAATAATAATGCGTAAAGTTTTTCGACTCTGGCTACCCTTGCTCTCACTTGCTGTCTGTCTGTTCAATGCCTTCGGCTACGATGATAAAAACATCTTGTTGTTTCTGACGAGCCCTGTTTTCTGGCTTCTCGAATCACGATCCTTTCTTGGAACGTGGCTAGATTCCTTCCATGTCCCACTTTTTCTGATCTACATCCTGACCTTGATCAGTTGGTTCTTGATCGGCTTACTGATTGATGTCATTCTTTCTGTTTTGTTTAGAAGATCGTCTAGACGCATCCATGATTAACTGAGGAGGAAAATACATATGGGACCAACCAATGACATGTGGGTGTGGGTACTTTCCTACGCATTCTTTTTCATCACGCTTATCAGTGCAATCTTCGTCGCGATCAAGCATCCAGCCTTGAGAAAAGCGTCGATCCGAGCGGTGGTAGCGATGCTTTTCCTGTATGCACTATTCATTTGGAACTCTTTGTACCGTCTTGACATGACAGAATTCAGACATTTTTACGAAGGATTGACAACACTGCGATCGTGGGCATGGATGTGTATCTTCTTATTCGCCTACACATTAAAGTGGTGGTATCTCGTATTTCTTCACACCCGTCGTTCGAGTCCTTCTTCACATGAGGTACAGCAATGAACTACATTTCCGAAAATCTTCGAAGGAGCTATCCGATATGAAATTACATCGATTCGCATCCGTCTTTTTCCTCTCGACCATCGTTTGGACGACAGCGGGTTGTACCATGATGGAAGAACAAGCGACACCGCGTGTAGCACAAAAAAATATCGCGTCACCTGAACAAGTAAACACTTCCTTGAAGAAAGCAACGACCGACTCCAAGAACCAACAAGCAATCGAATTAGAAAAGCAAACGGAGCGCGTCACGTTAGGTCAAACGAAAACGTACGACCTTTCTTCATTACTGAGCAAACACCGTGTCTCGATCGATCCACAGTATTTCTACCAAAACCAGATCTTCTACTTTGACCTACAAGAAAACAAGAGTGTCATCTATACATACGATACGAAACGACAGCATAACAAAATTGTTCATGCGACGAAGAATGCAATCCCGATGATGACGGGTACAGGTGCGTTTTTACTATGGGTCGAAACGGAACAGCCGACAAAGACCGGTGTGAAATGGTCGATTCGTCAACTAAATATCACGACGAATCAAGTGAAAACACTTGATACAGGCGAAAGTCGCTTCGATACATCCCCTCCGAGAATCGATGTCACGTCAACTCGTGCGTCCTGGATCACGCAAGAGGCGACTGCACAAAAAACGGTCTCCACGATCAAGACGTATTCGTTAAAAACCGGAAAGATCACACCACTCCAGTCCTTCATCTTAACAACAGGAAAAACACGAGACGGTCTATTCACATACGAGCACCGCGATAGCGATGACGGCGTGACCTTATATACGTCTCACTTTAACAACGGAAAGAACGTTCGTGTGCTTGAAACTCTGGATGGTGCCTACAAAAAAGAGATGTCCGGATTAATTGATTTCAGTCGTAGTGGCACCTATTTCGCTCTCGGCACAGAAGGCGACGCCATATTCCAACCCATCGGATTAGACGAAAAGACGCTGAACTATTCTGCTTCCAGTGCCCAGACGTTGATTAACGGCATTCAATTCCTTTCGAACACACAAATCGTCTTCCGCGAAGGCATCAATCAGTTGATATATGCGGACTTAAAAGCGAAGACCGTCGCTCCTCTGACGGACTTTGAAGAGCTGGTATCGTTTCCTCTACTGAAAGATGGGAAACTCACTTACTCCATCACGAACGGGAAAAAATCCACCTTGCATGTCGTAAAGCTTCTCCCGTCTAACTAAACGATCATGATCTTAATCTAACAAAAGAAAGTCGTTTTCCGTTACTCGATACGGATGACGACTTTTTTTCTTACATGCTATTTTGTATTCTTAAGAAGGACAGAAGTTCACAGGTTCTTTCGTAACGCTTCTACATCAGCTATTGTGGCAGCAGAGTGAAACTGAAGCCTAAGACAAACATATATCAATCGATCCGTGAGGAGAATGAATATGAACATCCGACAATTATCCGTCCATGAAAATCCACCGATGGAGCTCTTGCTAGCAGCGGACCCGTCTCAAAAGTTAGTCGAAAGCTATGCAAAAAGAGGTTATTGTTTTGTCGCTGAAAGGAATGACCAATGGATTGGTGTATATGTACTTCTCCCGACAAGACCTCAAACGATAGAAATCGTAAATATCGCAGTAGATGAGTCGCATCAAGGACAAGGTATCGGAAAAAATCTTTTACGACATGCGATTCGCACAGCGAAAACACTGGGGTATACGACCGTTGAAATCGGGACGGGCAATTCAAGCATTGGACAGCTAGCACTTTACCAAAAATGTGGATTCAGAATCGTTGGAGTCGATTTAAACTTCTTCTTGAGACACTATGAAGAGGTGATCATCGAAAACGGGATCCGGTGCACGGATATGATTCGGTTATCGCAAGATATATAAGAATTTCAGCATTCTTTTCGAAAAGTAGATTCCGCTATCTCACAGTGAAACTCGAACGATTATGAATGAGACATCATGAGGCTATTAACGTTATATAGGATTGCAAAAAATGGATTCATCCCCCATAATATGAACATACGTTCTTATTATAAGGAGGTCCATCATGCAGCACCTTCAAAAAGAAATCACTCATCCGGTGTCGTTATCTACTATGAATCCGCTTATTTGCCTCTCCATCGATTCATCCATTATTGATTCTTCCGTTTCTACGGCTTATAAAATGGAAGTCATGTTATTTATCGTTTTACGGGAGAGATTATCCTTAGAACTGCTTCCTCTCCATCACTCCGGTGGCCCTACAGAACTTGTCTACATAGAAGAAGTCGATTTCGAGAGTCGGCAGTTGACGCTCTTTCATATGAACGATTCGTCATTGTCTTATCATCGCTACGTCGAAAACGACGACTTCCTCTCCCAACAGCCTCAACTATTACTCAGCTTGGTGTAATGTGTCATCCGTCATAAAGAAAAATGATTCAACATTCGTTGTTTCACTCCATTCTGCATCTGGTGTCAAAAATCGCGACGCTTTAAAAGTCTGTAATCAATGAATACCGTTTTTTGACCAATCCGAAATTAAAGCAGAAGCCTTCCCGATACAATCGAGAAAGCTTCTTTACATGACATCATGTATGGTAGACGTTGTCAGTTTTTTTACGTTTTCTTAGTAATTTCCAAACTTACTTTCGAGCACTGAATGCTCAAAAACAGTTACGTCCAACCCACTAAATCAACTTAATTCTTCTGCAATTAAAACGACGACGTTACCGAATTTTTGTCCGGAGTCAACATATCGATGGGCTTCGACGATTTCATCAAGTGAACAGATATGGTCGTGACGGCTCTAAATCGTCCCGCTTCAAACAGTTTATTCAAACAGTGTATATCTTCTTTCCGTTATCTCGCCATGCCTTACCCCGCGACGGATGCAAAGACTTGTTTTGTTTGACGTGCCGTTTCGCTTTCGTCTTATTAATCTTTCCAGACGCATCGAAGACGGCATCGTACTTCAGCAACAATCCATCGTAGCCGTCCTTTGTATAATCGATGACGTGATCGGCACCGAGCGCTTTGACCCGCTCCGCATTTTGTCCATTACAGACAGCCGTCACCTGCAGCCCTTTTGCTTTTGCGATTAGAACAGCAGCCGTTCCTGCAGCGCACGATGCAACGTAAATCAAGATTGAAGTGGACGACAGATGCATACACTTTGATGAGTACTACAGTTGATTTCGGATCCAAACGAGGTATCACTCTAATATGCACAACATCCAGTGATTCTTAGCAGGTAAAGATGGCTAGCTTTATCGTAATTCCTCCTCTGATCGAGATGATGGTATTTTATTAATCATACGTAGTTTATGCCTGAATTCCTTTCATTTCAAAGCAAGAAAGATTTTTTTGATTTAAATCAATCTGTGTTACAACTGGTAAAATTTATTTAATAATATGTTTTCATCTAACCTTACTAACTGGAGAAAGTAGGTGCCTGGTTCATGCCGACGCGTCATTTGCTTTTCGCGTTTATTCTATTCCTTTGTATGCCGCTTGGTTCCTGTACACACGAGAACGATGCACATGTCGTCGAAGAGATTACAGGAGACACGTTATTCGTCGCTCCGAGTGAACAAAAACCGGACGAACAGTATGCTTTGACAAAGATTCGCGTCACAACGGATACGATCGTGTATGGCAAAACAGATAACACGGCTGACATTCAGACGGGTGACACGATTCAAGTGACGTTTGCAAAGGACTCGGCTGTCGCGATTGAAATCCGTCGAGCAGACAACTGAATCAGAAGGGATTGTCCACAATGCTCCAAATACTTCGCCATCTACGCAATATTTTCATGCTTGCCACTGCGATTTTTGGTTCATCCTATTTTTTTCAAAAGAATATCGGAAATGATCTCATTGGTTTCTTGTACATCGGAATACTAGGTGCGATTGGTTTTTGTATTACCACAGGACTACTCTGGTATCTCAAACGAAAAGAATCGCACGGTTTTTAATAAGCTCATCAAAGGAGACACAATTATGATGATACGTCCGAAAAAGTCACACCGTGTTCAGTTGAAAGTACTCTTCGCGCTTCTGTTCACACTTCCGATAATTGGTGCTGTTTTCGCACCTCATTCTGTCGACGCAGCGACAAAGGAGTATGCGTCTTACAAGAAGCTAAAACTCGGCATGACCGCGACAAACGTTGCAAAATCGCTCTACGGAAAATCGTATAGGAACTACATAAAGAAAGAGCATGGCGTCACAACACTCAAACAAAAAGCTGCATTACGAGAAATTGAAGACGACTATGTTTTGTACGCTTTTGCCTTTTATCCCTATGAAGTAACAGACGATCATTGGTTTAAGCAACGAATGCATCTGATTTTCAAAACGAAACAAAACGGTCACACCTTATACCTTGCGGAAAAGGAATACATCCCTAAAACACCGTCAAAGAAACGACTCTTACCAGGAAAGAAGATCACGCCTGGCATGACAATAGCTGACGTCGATCGAATTCTTTCAGGTAAAGGACTTGGTGTCTTGACTCTTCACCATACAGAAGATTACTCGACGATTGGAGAAGCCTATGCTGAAGGCACAGTCGTGTACCGAGAAAAACAGGCGATGCTTCTCTACTCGTATCGAAATCCAACGGGTGATGCATTAATGATCGTTGCATTTAAATATGATTTCGATCAAAAGAGGTATATCGCTCAAAAATAACGCCGGATACCAAATTTATCTTCGCTAGAATCTTTTCCATGTAAATAACCCCTCATTCCGCTCGAGGAATGAGGGGTTATTTACATGGAAATGCACAAATATTACAGAGCGTCATTTCTGCTCTGTTCTTTTCTAATCATTCTTAAGCAGGATAACAGGATCATCTGGCCGTCTGTTGTCACCGGGAAAAAATTAAATACATTTGATAAACATAAAATTTTAACTAAGACCCATCCACCGCCTTCTCCTTCTATCCAAATACCGAACGAAAATAAAATCGCAGGTGCAGAAGCAGCAATGATTAAATTTTGCCAGTCATTCTGATTATTCTCATAGCGGACGATTGGCGTTAAAAATCGATCGAGTTTCACTGTCGGTCGCCGTCGAAACACCCATGCGAACAATAAATGGATCATTTCGTGTATCGCTACGACAATGAAAATCAGAAGAATATAGCTGATAAGATGCAGAACTGTCTCAGCTGTCATGACGCGTTAACGTTCGCCGCTTCTGTAAGAAGACACCAAACAATGTGAATAAAACGATAAATACCAAATAGAGAACAAGCGCTTGAAGTGTCAATGCGAAGTGTGTATTTAATTCTTCTTTTGTCATTACCGTTGTGATTTTTAATCCTGTCATCGTCGTCACGACACTCGTTTCATTGATTTGAAACAATTCATAAATATAATCGACCAAAAAAATAATTGCCCACAAAACAGTACCAACACCAATTAATTTCGTGATTTTCATTTTTCCACCTCGTATTCTTTCTTTAAAATGAGATATAAAACACCAAGTAAGATCGCTAATGTTGGATACAATGCCCCATCGATACTGACGAGGACAGACAGTAAGACAATTAAAATGATCGTCAACACGGATGCAATCGTCTCATTGATATTACTTTGAGACTTCGGAAATAAAAATCCTGCAATTGTAGCCGCGAAAAAGATATTGATTCCATACATATATGGATTCAGACTATATGTCTCAATGATACCGACATATAGTGCAGGTGCCATCAAGATGATGGCGACAGCAAGGAGTGACATGAGTTCCATCAAGGGATGGATCCGGTACAGTCCGTACAACTTTCTAACTGCTAATGTTGCGTCTGCATATGTAATCGTCACTACTCCAAGTATCGGCAATAAGAACAACCAGAGTTGAAAAGTTCCCCCCCATCCGACTTGGTACCATGCTCCGATTGACATCACACTAAGTAATGCCCAAAAGTACAGAAAGTTTTTACTTCGGATGATTGCAGGCATAGTAGTCGCTAAACCAATATTGAAAGCAGGCAATCCTAACTTGAAGTAATTCTGCCGGACATACAAATGGTTTCGAGCAAAGAAAACTGCATGAAGAGTATAGGCAATCGTGCCAACGACAAGACTCGCCATCAACATAACTAGCGTGATCGTTAAAATCGAATACGGTAATGTACTAACCCATACATCAACCTGAAATCGTGTTTTTAATAAATGAAGTGTCACGAGACCCACTAATACTAGATCAAGAATGAAACTGAAAATAGTACGCTTCATACCTGATAAACGATGCAATACTGCTGCATGGAGACAATCCAATAACCAAAAGCTACTGATGAATACAGTATGAAGTGTTATTAAAACAAGCAGTGCCGTTCCCAAGCGCATAGGAATTAGTTTCAGTGCTGGTGCAACGATGATCATCAGTAATTCGAAAAAGACTAGAGCAACAGAGAGTTTAAATAATCGCTGGCTGATATTGACTTCTCTTTCTGAGAATGGAAGTGTCTTCGCAAAAAATAAAGAGTTCCGATTCAATGAGACGGTTCCATTAATTAAAACGAACATAAAGGTACCTAAAATAAAGACGACATTAAAATAACTGCTGAGCGTCATCTTCCCTGCCAGCAAGCGTGTTGTCTCATCTGCTTCCACTGCATTATTCGATAGGGTGGAGAGCTGAACCATGTTTAGATAAAAGTATCCAAGATAGAGACCCATTAGAAGAATACCTAACCCGTACCGATTCATACGAGTTTTAAAAAAAGGACGATTGAAAAGTCCATGAAACGTATCATTATAGAAGAATTTCAGTAGACATAAAATGTTTGCTGACGATGTCGAGCTTTTCACGTAAGACCTCCTCTTGTTTAATAACATCCGTCAATTCCTCTGGTGTTCCTTCAAAATTGACAAGTGAACCTTGTCTCATAAGTCGTATATCTTCGGGAAAACGATCAATCGTATTTCGTTCATGAGAGACGATAATCACTTTTTTCGTCGTGCTGACTGCTGCAAACAGTTCCTGAACGAGCAAAGACGTATCAAAATCAAGTCCGCCGAAAATTTCATCAGCAATTATATAGTCAGTATTGGCAGCAATGGCTGCGACAATTTGAATTTTTTTCTTCATACCAAAGGAATACGACTCAATGGTTTTATTTTGACCGTCCGCCAAATCGAGTAAGTCTATTAAAAGAGGAGCTTTATCCTCTTCACTTGTCTCATATCGACTTAAAACGAACTGTACATATTCCTTACCAGTCATGTAGCCTGGTAAATAAAAGTCAGAAGGAAGATAGAAAAATTTAGATTTGTATGCCTGACTACCAGGTGTAATACCATCAATTCGAATGCCGCCACCGTCAGCTTCTAGCAAATTCGTCAACATATTCAATAGTGTCGTCTTTCCACTGCCATTTGTTCCAACTATGACAGAGACACCCGTTGAAGAAAATGATGCTGATAACGCATCGATAACGCGATTCTTTTTAAATGATTTTTTCAAACCATCGATTTCAATCATGTTTCTACCTCCTGAAAGAAGCGGGAGCTCAAGGAGCCCCCGCCGGTTAAGTACGTTACGAGGCTTTACAGCCAATTCCCATTTGCCAGAACTTTGGCCAGTTTAATTTCACGTTTCCATTAAAGCTGTAACCTCGACTTGTGCAATAGAACGCATATGCAAATACTCCTACTAAAATGACAAGAGCGAAAACCATCCAGAACCATTTGTTTTCAATCATGTTGAAGAACTTTTCTTCCAAAGATAATTGATACGACACGAACATAGCAGACATCCGAACTCCTCCTTTCTCTGTCAAGATAGAAAGTCATTCACTCTGATGAAACATGGCATTAGTTCTTGAAAGAGAAAATTAAAACTTTCTTCCACTTGATCGTAACAAATATTCCAAAATCAGGAACCCGCCCTATAGACTCAAATCAATCATGTTGTATTCATGACTTTCTTATCAAGGGATTTCTCAATACTAGTACTTTATTGACTTGTTTTATTGATATCTGATAAAAACCGCCCAAAAAATTTAAGGATTTTTCACAGTTGATGGAGTAAATATAATAAAAGATTTTTCTAATGATCACTTACTGTACAACTTATTTATCTCCAGAAAATTTGAGCGCAAAAAAAGGATCGACCATAATGTCGAACCTTTTTTCTGGCGATTAAGACGAAACAACCTCTCCGCCTGTCAAATTGATACGTCCTTCACCCCATGCACACATCGCGTCAAGAATCTGCTTCAGCGACCAGCCGTACTCGGATAACGAGTAGACGACTTTCGGTGGGACTTGTTCAAAGACCGTCCGGATGATGACACCGTCTTCTTCTAACTCCCGTAATTGTTGCGTCAGCATCTTTTGCGTGATCGTCGGCATCAGCTTACGGAGCTCACTCGTCCGACGCTCACCTTTGATCAAATGACACATGATGACGACCTTCCACTTTCCACCGATGACTTCTAGTGTTGCTTCGACCGGGATATTGTATGCCATATATGATCCATCCTTTCGAGATTCCGTTGAGAACATAGGCACTTTTTAGTACCTATCGTACTTGAAAGTGCGTACTTCCCAAGCGGATTGGCTGGCTATATGATAGCAATTGTCAACGGAAAGTACAATCTCCTTTTAGACCTTACCTCCAAAAGAACGAGTAGGGTACTTTTTAGTGCCTATCGCACTTTAAAGTACGTACTTCCCGAAAGGAACAACCCCCGTTATGCTGGGGTCATGTCAATCGGATCATGTTCGGTCGGGCCCACTGAACACGATCCCTACTGAAATCATTTTTAGGAGGAATCCCCATGAATCAATTAAACTCACGGATCCAGGAGGAACAGGTCCCAAGAAACGGCGGACTTGCCCTACTTGCCTTAGCCATCAGCGCCTTTGGGATCGGTACGACGGAATTCGTTCCCGTCGGACTGCTCGCAGCGATCGCTGGTGACTTAAATATCGGTATCACACTCGCTGGTCTCATCATCTCTGGTTACGCAATCGGTGTCGCCGTCGGTGCACCCATCCTGACGGCACTGACGAACCGAATGAATCGGAAAACGTTACTGATGGCATTAATGGTCGTCTTCATCGCTGGTAACCTCGTCTCAGCGATTTCACCGACGTTTGAATTGTTGATCGTGGCTCGTTTCATCACTGCTTTCTCGCACGGTGTCTTCTTCTCAATCGGTGCGACGATTGCCGTCCAGCTCGTACCGGAGCATAAAAAAGCGAGTGCCATCGCCTTGATGTTCACAGGTCTGACAGTCGCAACGGTCACAGGTGTTCCACTTGGGACATTCATCGGTCAATCATTCGGCTGGCGCGCGACGTTCTTCGCGGTTGCTGCACTCGGAATCATTGCGATCATCGCAAGCTTCTTCTTGATTCCAAAAGACTTGAAACAATCACCACCTGCTAAGTTCTCCGACATGTTCAAACTGTTGACGAACGGACGCTTGATGCTCGGCTTCTTGATCACTGCCCTCGGTTACAGTGGAACGTTCGTCGCCTTTACGTACTTGACACCAATCATGCAGGACGTCACGAAAATCAGTCCGAGCTTAATCAGTATCATTCTGCTCGTCTACGGAATCGCGGTTGCGATCGGAAACACGGTCGGCGGAAAACTCGCGAACGGTAATCCGATTAAAGCGTTGTTCTATATGTTTATTATCCATGCCATCGTCATGATCGCCCTCTCGTTCATGATTCCGTTCAAGGTCGCCGGTATCATCGGTATCATCTTAATGGGACTCCTTGCGTTCATGAACGTCCCTGGACTACAGCTCTATATCGTCCAGTTGGCTGAAAAATATGTCCCAGCAGCAGTCGATGTTGCATCTGCCTTGAATATCGCAGCCTTTAACATCGGCATCGCACTCGGAGCAACGATTGGTGGTCTCGTCACCGATACGATCGGTCTCGTCCACACGCCATGGGTCGGCGGGATCATGGTCATTCTTACCGTCATCTTGACAGGTGTCTCGCGTCGTCTCGAACATCAATAAGGAGGACTACTATGTTTAACGATCATGCAAGTTATCAGCGGATGTACCGGGAGAGCGAGCTCACGCTCGGTCTCCACGTCCCGCTCGAGAATTTCAAGGTGCGAACGCCGACGCTTGCCAATCAAGTCGAGCTCGCACAAAAAGCAGAGAACTATGGTTTTACGACGCTCTGGCTACGCGACGTCTTATTAAAGGATCCTTATTTTCTTGATCCGGCTGTCGGACAGATTCATGACATGCTGATATACGGGACGCATCTCCTCAGCCAAACGAAACAAATCGCCCTCGGAACGTCAGCACTCGTCCTGCCGCTCCGTCATCCGTTACGCTCTGCGAAGGAAGTCGCGACGATTGATGCCTTGTTCCCGGAACGTTTGATTCTCGGTGTCTCGTCCGGTGACCGGCAAGCCGACTTCCATGGACTCGGTGTCGATCATCCGAGCCGTGGTGCTCAGTTCAAGGAAGCACTGCAAGTGATGGAGCAAGCCTTATACGAAGATTATCCGCAAATTGATTCGACGTATGGAGAAGTCCGTGGTGCGACGCTCGTCCCGCGACCTAAAAAGAGAATCCCGACGATGATCACGGGTTTCGCACAGCAGGATATGGACTGGCTCGCAAAAAACGGCGACGGCTGGATGTATTATCCGCAAGGACCGTTCGAACAAGCACGTGCCATCGAACAATGGCGTGCAGCGAGTCAAGCAGCCGGTAACACAACGTTTCGCCCGTTTTCGATGCCGATGCATCTTGACCTGTCTGCGGATCCGAACGAGGAAGCGACACCGATTCGACTCGGTTTCCGGATCGGACGCAATCGACTAATCGAGTTGCTGAAATTGTATCGCTAGCTTGGCGTCAATCATCTGTTCTTCGCCCTATTCGACGGTGAGCGATCAGCGGAAGATGTCATCGATGAACTCGGAACGTACGTCGTGACGCATTTCCCTCCCTTATCATGATGACTTATATAATTAAAAGTAACATGCATGAAACCCAGTCCCTTTTCGGAACTGGGTTTCATGTCGTTTCATTGCACATCATGTCGAATATATTCGTCCACTTTTGGGGATTGTTTTTTAACCAATTGCACATTCCGAACATTTATCTCTTTACTTTTGAGTTCTCATGACCTTATAATAAATTCAAGATAACAATTACCTTAAAGGAGGAAGCGCTGTTGACACTACTCATTGCTTTTCTAGCCATCGTTTTCATCATGCTCGCTCTTGACCTTGGAGTCTTCCATCGTAAGGCACATGAAGTTTCACTTCGGGAGGCCTGGACGTGGACGTTCGTCTGGATCGCGATTGCGATCGCCTTCGGGGGCTGGCTCTACTTCGATCAAGGTAGCTCCGCTGCTGTCGAATATACGAGCGTTTATTTCATCGAGAAGGCTCTCGCGATTGATAACGTCTTCGTCTTCTCACTCGTCTTCGCGTACTTCGCGATTCCATTGAAGTACCAGCACAAAGTCTTATTCTGGGGTATTCTTGGCGCAATCTTCTTCCGCGTCATCTTCATCGTCGCTGGTGTTTCGTTGCTTGAGAACTTCGCTTGGGTCTACTACATCTTCGGAGCGTTCCTCGTCTACACTGGTTGGATGATGTACAAAAACATCGGTCAAGAGACGTCGCTCGAAGAAAACAAAACGATTCGTTGGTTAGAGAAACGTTTACCGATCACGCAAGACATCTCGTCTGGTAAGTTCGCAAAACGAATTGATGGGAAACTGTTCTTCACGCCACTCTTGATCGCGCTTGTCTTCATCGAGATCTCGGATATCGTCTTCGCCGTCGACTCGGTCGCAGCAAGCTTCGCGTACTCGCGTGATCCGTATATCATCTTCTATGCGAACATCATGGCGATCCTTGGACTTCGTAGTCTCTACTTCGTCCTCGCGAACTTGATTGATCGTTTCTACTACTTGAAACACGGTCTTAGCTTCATGCTCGTCTTCATCGGAGCGAAGATGATCTTCAGTGACGTCTACAAAATGCCAATCTGGATGTCGCTCGGTACAATCGTCCTCGTCATCTTGATCAGCGTCTTCTACAGCTTCTATAAGACGAAGCCAGGGAAATAATCAATAGTATAAAAAAGTGGAAGTGATGAAAATTCATCTACTTCCACTTTTTCTTTTCAATTCAGTATTTCTTTTACTTTCAGTTCATCTTCGATAAAAGGCTTCGTAAACACCTTCAGTGCTTTCTCATTATCGTACGCCGTAAAGTCTTTTCCATACCAATCGCGCAGCTGTTGTTTCGTAAAGTGATACGAAGCATCCTCGATCGTCATGTTGACGTGGTCGACATTCGGAATCAATGTGAACAGTGCTGTTGCATTGTAGATTGCCGTACGATTGCTTTTTTGTTCGACCTGTCCTTCTTCATATCCAGCATAACGTAACGTGAGTTGATACGGTTTATCCTTCGTCGACAGTTCCATTTTCTTTAACTGATCGCCATGAGGTAGCTGTTGGACGATGTCTCGTACGTTACTGTTATCCCCTAGATATGTACCTTGTTGATCAAATACATCGGTTTGTGTTGCCGCTGTTCCGCAACCTCCGAGTATCAGCATGCCGCTCACTAGAGCAATTGCGCCGATTCTCTTTCTCATCATACTCTCTCCTTTTAGTAGACCGATTATACCTAATAAACGTAATCAAACAAAGAAAAGTTTCAAAATAAAGGAAATCAACGCTTACGTGAACTCGATGCTCTTTGTTTTGAGGAGAGTAAACTGTACAAAATACTTACACCTGCAACAATTAAAAGCTTTATAACACTAAAACGAGTGAACCCTTCAAAAGCGTACCCTTTTATCTTTTGAGCTAAAGTTACTTCCGGAATCCAATCGATCGTATATCCGATGCTGAAGGATAAAATCAAACTGAGGAATAAATAAGTGATGACAACACTTAAGAATACATCTTTTGATAATCATGATATTTTCCCTCTCAATTATAATGGAATAAAATAACTATTCGTTCATATAATGAGTAACTCATTTAAAAAATATAGAAAACAACAAGTCATTTCCCTATATAATGTTAATTACTATGTTACTCTATTATTATTCGAAAGTTCGAAAATCCAGCTATACATATTCACGGAGGTCTCCGATGCTACAAATGTCTAACTTACTCATTCTGCTCTTTTTATTCATCTTCCTAACATGCGGATTTGTTTTCGCTTTATTCTGGATCATCAAAAAAATCAAGTCGTAATCATAACAACCCGGCCTCTAAGACGAGAGAAGCCGGGTTGTTATTCATTTCATAGAGTTGACGGATGTGACTCACGATGTCGTTCGCTGTTTCCGGTACAGGCGGCATCCAAAGACCCGTCACTGGACCGTAGACGACGGGATTGATTGCCACCTCGTACCCACTATACGGATGTTCTTCCGCTGTCGGCAAATAACCGATGTAACCGTTCGTATAGCCTCCGAAAAAAGCGAGTTCCGTTTGACGCATCCGCTTTATCTGTAGCGCTGTCTCACAGAACGGCTCCATCGGGATGCCTGAGAACGAACCTTCATTTAGTTCAAACAATTGAACTTCGACCGGGATGGTGAGTGTTTCTCCCGATCGTTCCTGAACGTACGCCAACCAGCGCGCTGCGCTGACGCCCCAAGTCAGTTCGGCGTAATCCGCCATGTCTTGTAATTGGTTTATCGTTGGTATTTCTGTTAAGCGCATCGGATTAATCATCGACTGAATCCGGTGGTGCGTTAACGGTTGAAACGATACGTCTGGAATCGTCGTTAAGACGTGTCCACTTAGAGCAAACGCCATCTTCTGCAGGCTTGCTAGGTCACCACGATATTTCGCATTGACGTTTCCCGTCGCCCCCTGGACGATCACGACTGGACAGCCGAGTGCCTGTTCGAGTATCGTTCGAGCGACACCCGGATAATCACCGGATAAGACGACACTGTCTGATTTCAAGACGTTCGGATGCGCTGTACAGAAAACGAAGGCTCCGACGAGACACGCATCATCGGCACGGCGAACCAATAGTGTCCCGATTCGGTCATCCGTCACCCCAAGCGGATCCGACCCCATCACCGCGTGACCATTTATTTTTTCTCGTCGGTTGACGCCGAGTTTCCCTTGCTTCACACCCCAACCCATCTCGACCGGTTGCATCGTTTCACTCGCCTTAACAGCAGATACAATCGCTTGTTGCGTCAAGATCGTTTTGTAGGCAACGGTCAACGGTTCAGTTCCCGCTGTCGCTGGGCCTGAATGTGTATGCGTGTAAACGACCGTGATCTGTTTCTTTGAGACGTCTAGCCGGTCCGCGATGCCTTCACGATGGTATTGGTATCTGCGACGAGCAAACCGATGTTATCGATGCTGACAAAAATCGATGTCGTCTGCTCGCTCTCAAAGATGCTCGCTGTGACATATAACGGATCGTGTATGCTTGCAATACCGACTTCTCGGTGATAACCGATGAAGGCAGCACCGAACGGCGGATTGATTACTTCCCGATGCATTCCAAAACGACTCATGTCTGACGTTCCCCCCTTGAACAACATACTATTTCTTCCATATAATAACATTAACTACAGTAGAGGAGGACATAAAGATGTCGATTCGTTGGAAGGAAGAGATGCTTCAGTTCGAGACATTCCGTGAAGCCGAAGTCTGGGCGGAGTCGATCACGAATGAGATCCATGGTCGTTCAATCACCGGTTATTGCACCCCTGACTTTAAAGTCGCATCGATTCTTGTTTTTTATCTAGCGGAAAACTCAGATTATCGTGTACGTTCGGCAACGGTTCACCTCGATGAAGAAATCTATTATCAAGTCTGGGTCGAGATACTCGATTCACTTTGACTTCGTGAATTGGTCGAGGACGATTTCCTGAAACGCGCGTGTCACGGGTGAGCCCCACTTCGACTGTTTTGTGAGCAGATGGGCATACATCGGACAGGATTTAAAACGAATGGAACAACAGAAACCTGTGACCTGTTTTACCGATAGTCCGTTGTTAAATGGTCGACATGGAGTAACATACAAAAACGGGAAAGAGGTTATGTCATGAAAAGAATCGTTTTGTTATGCGCTCTCTCAATTATAACTGTATGGCCGTTAGCTGCTTGTAGTAATGAAGTGAAAATGCAACATACAAGTGAAAAACCGACAGCACTAGACGTATTAGGAGAAGATTCTACTGCTGACATTTTTCAACTAAATGATACGATCTACAAATCAGATGTAAAATGGGCAGAGAAAACAGAAGTCACTAAGAGTAAAAAAAGTCGGAGAAATCAAGAAAATGAGTTCTGATCAATACGATTTTGATAATGGAACTGCTACGAAGCTCTCAAAGGGTACTGTCATATACTCTACGAAAGAAAGGAATGAAATTCTTTTGGTGAGTTTTAAAGGGAAATTAAAAAAATACGTTGCTTTAGGAGAAGGTTAAATGGATTACAACTTGTAAAAACCCCTTATTTCAATCACGAAACGAGAGTTGTCTATAAGAAAAGGCATCCTCAACTGGGATGCCTTTTCTTATTAAGATAATAGCGAATCTGATCAGCCGTTAACGACTTTTTCTGCTACTTCCTCATTCATCGATTGACGATTAATCGAGAGGTGTTCGCCTTCTTTCAACCGTTTTCGATATTCAGCTGTCGCAGTGAACAAGACATCTGTCGACGAGTTGAGTGCTGTCTCAAACGAATCTTGTAACACACTGACTAGAACACCCGCTGCTACGACTTGCATCGCAATGTCATTCGGAATCCCGAATAAACTACATGCAAGCGGAATCAAAAGGAGCGAACCACCAGCGACACCGGATGCGCCACATGCACAAACGGCAGCGAGAACACTCAAGATGATAGCTGTCGGAAGGTCGACTGGGATACCGAGCGTATGAACCGCTGCTAACGTTAAGACGGAAATCGTGATGGCCGCTCCCGCCATATTGATCGTGGCACCGAGTGGAATCGAGATCCCGTACGTCTCTTTATCGAGGTCAAGTTTCTTACATAATTCCATGTTGACCGGAATGTTTGCAGCTGAGCTTCGTGTGAAGAAAGCGGTAATCCCACTCTCCCGGATACATTTGAAGACGAGTGGATATGGATTCTGACGAACGTTGATGAACACGATGAGAGGATTAACAATGAGTGCTACGACAAGCATCGTGCCAATCAATACCAATAATAAATTCCCGTAATCGAGCAATGAAGAAAGACCGTTTTCCGTAACAGAGCCAATGACGATTCCCATGATACCAAGAGGAGCAAGTTTGATGACCCATCCGACCATTTTCGCAATGGCGTCAGAAAAATTCGAGATAAATGTCTTCGTCGTATCGGACGCATTTTTTAAAGCGATTCCTAACACGATCGCCCAAGTCAGAATGCCAATGTAGTTCGCTTGTATGAGCGCATTGACTGGATTATCGACCATATTCAAGACGAGTTTTTGAAGAACTTCAACCGTGTTCCCCGGAGCAGCCAATTGTTCCGCACCTTCTGTCAATCGAATGTTCACTGGGAAAAGGAAACTGACGATGACCGCAATGGCTCCCGCTAAGAACGTCCCGAGCAGATACAAGAAAATGATCGATTTCATATTCGTCTGCTGTCCTTTTTTATGCTGCACGATTGATGCCATAACTAAGAAAAAGACCAAGATCGGCGCGACTGCCTTCAGAGAAGAAATAAATAAAGTCCCAAAAATGGTCAAGGATTTCGCCACTTCAGGAATCGTGACGGCTAAAATAATACCCACGATCAAGCCAATCGCGATTTGTTTCACTAAACTGATTTGGTTCCACATCTTCAACAATTTCATACATTCCCCTCCAGGCTTTCAAAAAATAAGATATTAGAATTCGAAAAATGAGGACTTCTCTCTCTCATTCCAAAACGATGAATGATCTGATCGCTCACTTTTCAAAAAATTCTCTCAGTTTATTGTTTTCTATTTTTACATAAATCCTAAGAAATAAAAACTAGTTTTTTGCAAGAAATATGATTCCTTTTCCTGGATGTTAAATAAGAATACGAATGCAATCGATTGCATAATTACAAAAAAAGTAGGAAACGGATCATACTGTCTCCTACTTCATTATGTTAACTAAATCTTTATGTATGAGTGTTAACTGACCTTCCTTTACTACTTAAGAGACCATTATTTTTTTGCATTTGGCAATCAAAAGAACAACAAGTAATAAAATCTCAAGAATCAAAAATATCTCCACAAAGGATTAAACACCAAATGTGTTTCGCGCTTGCGTAATGATGATGACGAGTGCACCAATCGCCCAGACAAGTAAGATCAGTTCTAAAATATATTGATCATTTGGTATGACATCCATATGTTTCTTACAATAGACTGACTAAAATGATTTAAGTGATGCCTATATTTTACAGTATCCTGAAGTGTTCCAGACTTCCGAAAGTTGAGCAAATGAGTTTTTAAAGATCTAAGTCATCCGGATAGTCCTTTATTTTCCTAACCCGAATACTTTCCTCCTGACCGATTTGATCGGTTTCTTTCAATCGGTGCTGTACGACTAGAAGAACCAACACAATTGCTGATATCACACAGATCGTCGCATAATACGGTTGAGCAAATCGTTCCAACTCAATCGCAGATAAAACCTGTAAAATCGTCAATCCCGCGAGCATCCCGTGGAAATATCTCTGATAGTTGCGCGGTATTCCGGCTTGTCCAAACGTCTCATACCAGACGAATAAGCCGAGTCCGAACGCGAGTCCGTTTAGGATCGGTGAAGGCAGGAGAAACAGGAGGATTCCAAGACCAAGCATCCACCAGGCATAACGAATAGCTGGCTTAAAGAAAGCAGGATCGAGCGTCGGTTCTTCTTCCTCGATGACAGGCGTTGCTTTTTCCTCTTCGGTCAACGGTCTAAAACCAAGTGCTTCTTTCTCTTCTGCTAACTCGAGCATCCGCTTTTTCATTCCGAAATAGAACGGAAAACGTTCTTTGACAACCTCCCCTTCATCCGTTTGACCATCCGCTTGTTCTTGCACGGATACCTGATAGAGCGTACGCCCCATCCAGTAACTGACCCAGTAATCGGTCGTTTGACCATTGTCGCGTTTGAGTTCAATCACCTTGGCTTTTTGATTCGTCATGATATATGATTCCTTTCGTCGCAAGTTCCTGTAATTGTTCTGACGCATACAACAGGAGAATGAACCCTGAAACGAGACAGACTGCTCCGTTAATCGAGAGATTGATCGGTGATAAATAGTTTTTCGATGAGCCGGCTAATGCGAACATGAAAAGTGCTCCTGACCATCGATACATGCGAACATGCGCGGATTTCCCTTCGAGATGCATCGGCCAGAAAAGCATCAGAACGACGAGTGTTATGTATCCCGGAATCGGTAAGATATCGGTCAGCGTCAGTAATCCACTCAATAGGACGAGTAAAGCGCTTAAAATGCGCAACTTTATGATCCGTCGATCTGAACGAAAATCCATCACTTCAGACAGAGCAAAAGGTGATCGTATGTATCCATCGTCTAATTTTTCACGTACCCATGCTTTTTTCTGACGATACGCGCGCAAGGGACTTTTGAAGACGATCCGCTTCGTCGCGGACTCCTCATTCGTTTCCATCATGTCCTCGCTATCAATCGCCTGCTCTTTTCGGGCAATTCCTTCCCGGCAGAATAAAGTACGCCCTTCTTGGTGAAAGACGATGTGATACACATGATCGTCGACTTGTTTGACTAATTGAATCATGATTTGAGCTCCCATTAACTTGCTTTCTAACTTTTTCTAGATCTCACCATGTTGTGCTGACCGCGTATAGTATAAACAGACCACTTAAGACACAGACGTAACCATAGTGTCTGACAGTCAATGAACAAAATAGGATGACGCCAATCGACAAAATAATACAGATGCTTAAACAGATCTGTACCTTGATCTTTCTTCAATTTAAAACACTTTTTGTTTTCTTGTAACCGATACGGGCAGCATTTGGATGCATATCCGGTTTTCGCAAACGAGGAGAATGTAAGGAATTATCATGATCATCACCTTCCTAAACATGGTCAAATTGAAGAGGAATGACTATGTTTACTTTAATTTGAATATAATTTCATTCACTTTTTTAGATTCAATCGTACTCATCTAGGATATTTACAAGTCGAATTTTAGCACTTCAAAGAATCTTTATTTAGGATTATCGCCCAATCCTATGTACTAAAAGCTTAATATGTATTACAATGTATTACAATGTATTACAAGGGAGCTGATAATCATGAGTACCATTTCCGTACGTCTGGATGATCAGGATACACGACTTATCAAGGAATATGCGAAGGCAAAGAACATCACGATTTCTACACTCGTTCGCGATGCCTTCCTCGACCGTATCGAAGACGAAATCGATTTGCAACTCTATCATGATTCCATGGCAGCACACCGTAAAAAATCAGAAGCGATATCTTTCGACGACATGATGAAGGAACTTGATTTAGAATGACGGCATATTCGGTAGAGTTTGAGCGCGGAGCTCAAAAGTCTCTCAAGAAGATGGACCCACAACAAGCGCGGATCATCATGTCCTGGATCAAGAAGAATCTGGTCGGGACGGATGATCCGCGTCGTCATGGGAAAGGACTGGTCTCGAATCGTTCTGGTGAATGGCGGTATCGCATCGGTGACTATCGTCTGATTGCTGACATCCAGGATGAAAAAGTCGTGATCTTAATTCTTGAAATCGGTCATCGTCGTGACATTTATAAATAAGGCATCTATTGCTCATATACAAGTAAGCATATGAGTTTTTGAATATGTCTGTTTAACGACCGTTTTATATAATGATTGCAATAAAAATTTGTTCTTTATATAAATCATCATCATATATTCTAATAAAATTAAAATCGCGTGTAAAAAGTCTTCGAATACTCATAGACTTTTTACACGCGATTAAATCCAGTGCTTGGCTACTAATAAGTTCTGAAATCACTTCAAATGATTTCATATTTTTAACGTTCTAGCATTTACAGCAACAATGACGGTGCTAAGACTCATTAGTACTGCCCCAATGGCTGGGGATAAGATCACACCATAGGGAGCTAGAACGCCGGCTGCTAGTGGTATTGTTATAATATTATAACCAGCTGCCCACCATAGGTTTTGAATCATTTTGTTATAAGTGCTTCGGGAAAGTTCAAGGATAGAGAGAACATCTTTCGGATTACTTCTGACCAGTACGATATCAGCGGTTTCGACTGCCACGTCGGTTCCACTACCAATCGCAATCCCTACGTCAGCTTGTGCCAGTGCGGGTGCATCATTAATGCCATCACCCACCATGGCTACTTTCCTACCTTCCAATTGAATGTTCTTTACTTGTCTTGATTTATCATCAGGTAAAACTTCTGCATGAACTTCGTCAATACCCAACTGTTTGGCAACCCAATGTGCAACCTTTTTATTGTCACCAGTGAGCATGATTGAATTTATGCCTTTATTTTTAAGAGCAGTCACAGTCTCTTTCGCTTCTTCTCTTACTAAATCAGCAAGTGCAATCATTCCTAGTAATTGCTTGTTTTTCAATACAAATATGACAGTCTTTCCTTCTTCAGATAATTTTTCAAAAGCGAGCTCATCAACCGTTATTTTTTCTTGACGAATATATCGAGGACTCACTACACGAATTAACGTACCCTCTACTTTCCCTTCCAATCCGACTCCTGTAATAGACATAAAATCTTCAATCGATGGAAGTGATAGTTGTAGCTCTTCTGCTCTTTTTACTACACCTTTAGCAAGAGGATGTTGTGATGAACGTTCGACTCCCGCTGCTAGACGAAGTAGTTCGTTTGAGGAAATTTCATCAACCGGCATCAAATCCGTCACACCAAAATTACCTTGCGTCAAAGTACCTGTCTTATCAAAAATAATGGCGTCTAATTTCCGTGCCTCTTCAAACTGCGTCCTATTTCGAATCAATAAACCTTTCTTAGCAGACAGCGCCGTCGAGACAGAGACGACCAATGGCGCTGCAAGTCCTAGTGCATGGGGACACGAAATAACCATGACAGTCACCATACGTTCGATAGCAATGCTGAGCGGATATCCTAATGCAAGCCAAATGATAAATGTCAACACACCGGCAAAAACAGCGACATAGAAGAGAATTTTTGCTGCACGATTCGCTAAATTTTGTGTTTTAGATTTAGATGCCTGCGCTTCGCTGACTAATTCGATCACTTTCGATAAATACGTGCCTTCACCTGTATTTTTCGTTTCAACAGTCAAGCTTCCTTCTTGATTAATGGAGCCAGCAATTACGTTGTCGTCCATTTTCTTTTCGATGGGAAGAGATTCACCTGTTAGCATCGATTCATCAACTGTTGTTGCTCCTTTTATTATCTTACCGTCAACTGGAACTTGCTCCCCAGGTTTGATCAGAATCACGTCACCAGTCTGTAATTCCGACACCGCAATATCTTCTATTTTTTCATCATCAATTCGATGCGCAATACTGGGTAACAATTTGACTAATTCTTGTAGCGCGTTAGACGCGCCCATGATTGACTTCATTTCAATCCAATGTCCTAAAAGCATAATATCTATGAGCGTTGCTAACTCCCAGAAAAAGTCATGTCCCTCTCCTAGACCTAAGATGATGCCCACACTATAAAAGTATGCAACACTAATCGCTAAAGCGATCAACATCATCATCCCCGGATTTTTTTGTTTCATTTCGTCTAAGCTACCTTTTAAGAACGGCCATCCACCGTAGAAGTAGACAATTGTGGATAGCAAAAGCAAAACAACGTCGTCATATGGAAAGCTAATGTTGATACCCGACCATTCTTGAATCATTTTGGAAAGTAGCAGGATTGGAATGGTCAACATTAACGATACGAGAAATCTTTTCTTGAAGTCTCCGATCATTCCTTCATGTTCATGATGTGAAGCACTCATTTGTTGGTCTTCATGATGAGTATGTTCGTGATGGATATGGTGATCCATAAGAAAACCTCCTTTTACGTATTATACACCTGTATGGTGTATATAGAGAGATCATGACTATATAGAGCTACATCTCGTTTTTACTTCCAGTTAAACTTATATATATAAATATAAAATGTATTTTGACACACTAAAAAATAAAAATTATCATACAAGTATAGGATATATTTTAAAAAATGAGACCATTTGTTTGAATAGGACTATTTAGCGCCAAAATCACAAGTACTGAAACTTTAAAAAGAATTAAAGGACAAGTTCGAGGTAGACATCAAATGATTGATGACAATTCATGAATTAACTGAACTAATGAAGACTATGGTCAAATGAACGAATAGGTACTATCGTGAACAGACAAATGAGCTAATACAAAAAACGCAATTAAAAAGCTTTGTTTTATGCACCTACAAAATTATCTCTAAGGAGAATCCAATCGTGAAACTTAACATACTCTTAAAAAGCGTAAGTCTTATTAGCCTATCCCTGATTGCGGTCGGCTGTGCTCAATCCCCGATGAAGTCTTCTACTCCCAATCATTCAAAGGAGGTAGATCATGCGAAACATATGAGCGATGACAAGATTGAAGAAACATCATCATCGTTGATACTTCCTACGTTTTTAAAAACTCAACCTGAAGATGTACGAAATGTTTATCAAGCTGTAGGGAAAAATCGTAAACTACTAGAGAAAATACCTTGCTATTGCGGTTGCGGTGAAACAGTCAATCATAAAAATAATTATGATTGCTTTATAGAAGAAAACGCGACGAATGGATCGGTGAAATGGACAAGTCACGGAACGACATGCAGCACCTGTCTCGAGATTGCTGTAAAGTCTATTTTGAAGCAACGGGACGGAGAATCGGTTAAAGATATTCGTTCTGCAATCGATTCTTCATATAAAGATGGATACTCGAAGCCGACACCGACTCCCTTATGATTTTTATGATGACACTTTTGCTCCTATAGCAAGAGTGTCATTTCGTTTCATCCTCACTCCAACGATATCCTCTCCCCCAAATTGTTTTCAGATGCCTATCGATCGGGTAATCTAACTCTCTTAACTTTTCTCTAATCATCTTAATATGAGAATCAACTGTCCTCGGATCCGATTCTGACGTATAAGACCAAACGAATTCATAAAGCTCTAGTCTGTTGAACAGCCTTCCAGGATGTTGAAGGAATAGTCGCAGTAATGCATGTGCTTTTGGTGTAAAGTCAATCGACTTGCCATCTAGTAAAATTAAATTGTTGCTCTCATCGAACGTAAGTCCGTGGTAGATAACGGGTTCTTTTGCTTTCCTTCTCATGACAGACCGAACTCTTGCTAAAAGTACGTCCCCGTTAAACGGCTTTGTGACATAATCTGTAGCTCCAGCATTTAGTCCTTTGACGATGGATTCAGCATCATTTAGAGCCGTTATCATGATGATAGGGACTTCCGGGTGAGAATCCGTTATTTTCTTACATACTTCGAATCCATCGTACATTGGCATCATTACATCCAATAAAATCAAATCGAAGGTTTCTTTTTTCACTTTCTCTAAAGCTTCGATCCCATCATTCGCCATACTACATTCATATCCTATTGGTTCTAGATAGAGTCTTAATAATTGCCTCATTCTTATTTCATCATCAACAATTAATATTTTATCCATCCTAGTCACCACCTCTTACATTAAAATTTTTTAATAATAAATGATTGTTAGTCTATTTCCTCATAAATTTCACGAACTTTCTATATAATCAATTCAACCTATAGAATGGAGTTGATTTTCATGAAAGTGTTTATGAAGAGTTTGATCGTTATCCTCTATGTATCCTTATTTTCTCTCACCATACTACTGGTCTATAAGGGTTATGAACTTTTTCATAACTAAGTATCTTAGTGCTTATAAATGAAAGAGCATCAGCTTTTTAGCTCATACCTTTTTCGGCATGGCGACATAGATGCTCCTTCATTTTTAACACTTCGCTTTAAGCAATTAATTTACGACAGACTTTTGCACATTCATTACAGGCCTCAGCGCACTTTTTACAATGATCATGATCATGTTTCGAACATTCGTCGGCACATCTTTCACAAATTTCAACACAGCTTCTTGCAAGAACATCAATATTGCTGCTGTTTCGAGAAATAGCTTGTACTAAAAGACTACAAATTTCAGAACAATCTCTGTCTAGACGTATACACTCTGCCATCGAAGAAACATGATGTTCACTCAAACACGCATCAAAGCATTCATTACAAGTCACTATACAGTTGTGTAGGGCACCTAAGATTTCTTGTTGTCCAGTATTCATTCTAAAATACCTCCATTTTCCGTCTTTTTTGACTTACACAAAGTCTATTTCCTTAGTTTGTGAAGAAAAGATGAAAACATTCACCTATTTTTTAGTCCACTTTCAACTGACCCATCATTCCGTTCTCTTCATGTTCAAGGATATGGCAATGGTACATGAATACCCCTTTTTCCTTGAAAGTCATCTGAATCTTAACTCGTTCATCTGGTTTTATAGCGATAGTGTCTTTTAGACCTGCTTCTTGATTATCCAGTTTCTGTCCGTTTCGCTCTAATACTTTGAATTGGACTCCATGAATGTGGAAGGGATGAGTCATTCCACCCATCATGTCTTTTTTATTATAGACCTCCCAAATTTCGGTTTCTCCTTGTTTCGCTTTAATATCGATTCTCTTCTCATCAAACTTTTTCCCATTGATTTCAACATTTTTGCCCATCCCGAAAAGAGTTAACTTTTGATTCACTGTAGACAAGGTCTTTAGCGGCCTTTCATATCCACTTTTCGGCGCCAATGCACTTAGGTTCGTCCCTTGTTTATCCTTCAGCTTGAAGTTAACGACCCTTACTCCATTCGTCTCAAATGAAACAGTCTCACCAATTTTTCTTTTTGAAAAGTCTACCAATACCTCTATACGTTCGCCTGGACTTAATTCAATTTTCTTTACGTTTTTCGGTTTTGAGATGTAACCACCATCATCAGCAATTTTTTTAAAGGATGAACCGTCAGATAGCTTCACTACGTAGTTACGTGCATTGGAGCCATTTATCAATCTGACTCTAAGTTGCGAATATTTTACGTTGAAATATGGATTAATCGTACCGTTTACGAGGAGGGTATCGCCTAAAGCCCCATCTGTTTTTTCTACATCAGCATATCCAAGGACATTCCTGTTTTTAACTTTTCGATCTTGAAGAATTAATGGAATATCATTTTCACCATATTTTTGAGGTAGCATCGTCTCTTTAGTTTTTTCATCTTTTACGTACAACAATCCTGCTAACCCCTTGTAAACTTGTTCAGCAGTTTTCCCCATTGGATGTGGATGAAACCACAATGTCGATTCATCTTGCTTCACTTTAAACTTTACTACCTTCGTTTCACCAGCTTTCACGACCTGATGTGGTCCGCCATCTACGGATGATGGTACAACAAGACCGTGCCAATGGAATGTAGTCGCTTCTGATAAGCGATTCACCGTACGGATTGTTACCATTTTTCCTTTTTTCAATTCCACTACAGGACCTAAATAATTTCCGTTATATCCTAGAGTTTCAGTTTTTTTACTATCTCGGAAGAACTGTGTCTCCCCTTGTTTAGCGACAATCGTGTATTGAATGGAATTCTTGGTTTCACGATCGGATTTTAGCATCTTAGGGATGTTCAATCGTCGCTCTTTTTCTTCAGTTGATTTTAAATCGACACTCGCGCCATGTCCCATACCTTCCATCATAGTCTGATTTGTAGTAGTGTTCCCTCCATTCATCATAGATTTCATGTGCTGTTTGTTATTTGGCATAGTACCTCGGATAAAAAGTAAATACGAACCGCCCACTATAATCATGAGAGTAAAGATACCGATAGTTGCGATTAACCATCTTTTCTTCACATGGATCATTCCCTTCAATTAATTATTATCTTTAACTTAAAGAATGATTGTGAAAAAAATATGTCTTTCCACCCATGAATTTTATAGTTTTTTTCAATGTGTTACTTTTCTGCTCTCTGCAATGTTTCTGCAAATTTATGTGATAGAGTCTATGGAAAGCATAAAAAAACAATTGGAGGTAATTTTTATGAAATTAAAGAAAAAGATTTTTATGACAACTATGGCTGCTTCGCTTTCTTTAGCACTCGCTGCGTGCGGAAGCAATGGTGATGATTCTAAATCAACAGGAAGCATGGATAAAAATATGGACGGTATGGATCATTCGACGATGGACATATCTGGATCGAAAGAGGTTCCGAAAGGGCTCCAAGAGGCTAAAAACCCTAAATTTAAAGTTGGCGACATGGCGATGATCAAAGAAGCACATATGGAAGGCATGAAAGGGGCCGAGGCTAAAATTGTAGGAGCTTATGATACTACTGCTTATAGCATTTCTTATGACCCTACAAATGGCGGGAAACGCGTCACGAATCATAAATGGATTATTCAAGAAGAGATTGTAGATGCCAAGTCATCTCCTTATGAAGTAGGCGATGAAGTAAAAGTAGACGCGGATCATATGAAAGGAATGAAGGATGCTACGGCCACTATCGACTCAGCTAAGCAAACAACAGTGTATATGATTGATTTCGAATCGACTACAGGTGAAGAAGTGAAAAATCATAAATGGGTGACTGAAGACGAACTATCTGCAGAATAAACGATAAACAAGAGAGGAACGGTTTTTTAACCGTTCCTCTCTTGTCTTATTTCTCCTTATTTAAGGAACCCACTTGTAACCAATTCCCCATACTGTGCGAAAGTGTTCTTCAATGAGGCTGGGACATAACTAGCTGAATTTAACGAAAAGAAGGAATTGCCATCACTGAGGATGTGCAATTCCTTCTTTTTTCATTGTCTCTCGTCAAGCTGCCCTTCGGGCAACGCTTTGGATGAGCCATTTCCTCAAATTTACGGCCATGAGGATGAAGCCGAGCTCACGCTTCACCTTCGCTTTTCCTCGCACAGAAAAGCGAGTGAAACTCAAATTAGCCTTCAGATATCCAAAAACTGGTTCCACGTCTATCTTCCGTTTCGCATAGAGGGATCCTGTTTTTTGATCTGAAAGCCATTTTTTCATCTGTTCTTTTTGTTCTTCCCATGAAGTGTTTATGTGTACCTGTCGGTGACGCCCTTCTTCGGCCTTTGTACAACGGGAGCGGAACGGGCAGCCATCACACCCTTCACTTTCATACACCTTGAAATCACGCGTGAATCCGTAACGATCTGTTCTCTTGGACATGTAACGGAACGTTACGTCCTGTCCATTCGGGCACACAAACCGATCCGCCGTTTCATCGTAAGACCAGTTCGCTGTGTTAAAGGGATCGTTGCGCCATTTTCGCGACTTTTCTTTTTCGAACATCGTGTAAGGGATGAGTGGAATGCGCCCACGGCGCATCAGAATATCCTGATAATTCTCCTGACTCCCATAGCCGGCATCCGCAACGATATGCGGTGGTAGTGGTAAATATGAGCTGACCTCATCTAAAAAGGGGAGTAACGTCCGGGCATCCGTCGGATTCGGATAAATATCATAAGCGAGTGTGTATTGTCCTTCGGTCGCGATTTGAACGTTATAGCCTGGTTTGAGTTGTCCATTTTGCATATGATCTTCTTTCATTCGCATGAACGTCGCGTCCGTGTCCGTTTTCGAATAGCTGTTCCGTCCAGCGAGCGTCCTCTTTTGAAGGGCGTATCTCTGTTTCCGCTCGATGAAATCTGTAATTTCCTTTCGAAGGAGACGTGGTTCCTTCCGTTCAGAACGCAGACGTTTTCTTTCTTGGGTGTCCGTACTCGCCTCGATTTTTTGGTTGATGGAAGCGATATGTGCGTCTACAGCTTCACCCATGTGTTCGAGTTCTGAGAGAGTAAGCTCGTCCGGGTTTTCTCGTTCAATTTCCGGTAGGATGTCTTGTTCGACGAGGTTGTCATAGATACGATTCGATTTGTCCACGAGAGACGCACTATGACGTTCAATCGATTTCCGCCAAACAAAGGTATATCGGTTCGCATTCGCCTCTAACTTTGTACCATCGATAAAGATGGCTTCTTCATTGATTTCTCCCATCTCGACGAGATGGCAACGGAAGGTAACGAAGGCTTGCTTCAATATCGGAGTGACTGCGGGATGCACTCGAAAACGGTTGATGGTACGATAGCTCGGCGCATTCCCTTGTGCTAGCCACATCATCCGCAGACTATCGGATAGTAATCCTTCAATCTTCCGACCGGAGAAGACCGATTGTGTGTAGGCACATAAGATAATTTTCATCATCATGCGTGGATGGTAAGCCGGGCATCCTGTCGTGCGCATGAAAGGCTCGAACACATCGTCTGGAATGGATTCGACGAGATGGTGGACAGCGAACGCAATATCATTTTCTTGAAGACGAACTTCTAAATCTAAGGGCAGAACCAGCTGGTTCATGTTATAATCTTTAAACATAAGGGCACCTCCGATGGTTATGGTTTGATCACTTTAACTTTATCAGAGGTTGTCCTTATTTGTTTATTCAGAATCGGTTTTTTTTCATAGAACAAGGCCCTCGAAACGTATAGTCGTTTCGAGGGCCTTTTGTTTGTGAAACTGAGTTATGTCCCAGCCTCAAGTTTTTCTCTTAAGTTTCTTACATGAGAGTCGACCGTTCGTTCATCTGTCCACTCATTTGCTAACCATAAACTTGAGAGCAGTTCCTCTCTTGAATAGACACGTTCTGGATTTTTTAATAACTTAGCAAGTAATGAAAATTCCTTTGGCGTGACTTTGACTAAGTGATTATCATAATACAGCTCATGGGCGTCTTCATTTAAGATTAGACCCGACGATTCGATTTTTGATCCTGAAGAAACTGTAGTTCGTCTGAAAATCGATTGAATTCTTGCCTTCAATTCCGCCTCGTCGAACGGTTTCACAATGTAATCATCTGCTCCCAGTTGTAATCCTTTTACGATTTCTTCTTTTCCGTCGAGTGCTGTCAATAAAATGATTGGTACATTCGAAACTTCCCTTATCCTTTGACAGGTCTCAAAACCATCCATTAAAGGCATCATCACATCCAATATGATTAAGTCAGGCTCATCTACATCAATCAAGTTCAATATCTCTCTTCCGCTGTTCAGCTTAATACAGGTATAACTGTCTTGCAGATAGAGTTCAATCAGTTCTAACATTCGATTCTCATCATCTACCAAAGCAATGGTTCTCATCCTGGAATCCCCCTCAAGTCAATGACAACCTT
This sequence comes from Exiguobacterium sp. FSL W8-0210, assembly GCF_038006045.1. Lineage (NCBI taxonomy): Bacteria > Bacillati > Bacillota > Bacilli > Caryophanales > Exiguobacterium > Exiguobacterium sp. FSL W8-0210. The sequence continues at coordinate 1,401,849 of NZ_JBBOUK010000001.1, read as the reverse complement.
CAGCCCGTTTTCTACATTAATAGCTACGATGGTCCCTTTGTGCGCTTCAACTATTTCTTTCGTGATAGCCAAACCGAGCCCAGTACCTCCTGTTTCACGATTTCGTGAAGAATCTACTCGATAAAAACGATCAAAAAGATACGGGAGTGATTGCTCATCCACACCACCACCTTCATCCGTAACTTCAATAAAGTTTTCATCAAGTTTTAAAAATACGCGTTTGTTCGCATGTGTATATTTTAGCGCGTTATCCAGTAAATTTAAGAGAACCTGATCGAATCTAGCTTGGTCTATCTCTTTGTAGATGGGAGTTTTATTAATTTGAAGAATTAATTTCACTTGTTTCTCCTCAAATTTAAAAATTATTCTTTCACTGATTTTTTTTAAGAAATCATTCATCTCTGTGATCTGAGGATCTATTTGAAAATGTGGCTCTTCCAATCTAGCAAGTTCAAACAAATCCTCAATCAGTTCTTGAAGTCTTTCGGATTCCTCATAGATAATATCTCCAAATCTCGATTCGTCTTTTTTGAGGAGTCCTGCATATCCTTTGATGTAGGTAATCGGCGTACGCAATTCATGTGTGATTGAAGTCAGAAATTGCTTTCTTGTATTTTGAATATGACGTAAATCAACAGATAACTTAGTGATCGCTCGTGCTAAATCTCCTACTTCGTCGCTTCTCTCAGCTTCTCTGATTTTCAGCACCTCGCCTTTACTTAACTTTACCGTTGCCTCTTTCATTGATAAAAGTGGCTTTATAATGATATAACTCAAAAAATAAACACTTACTAATAGAAAAAGTACTAACAAGAATAGAGAGAACACTACTTGTTGTTTCAATTCCCCCATCAAATGCTGTATATACTTCGTCGGCTCTAACATGATTATTTGACCGCCATCTTCAATATTACTCACCGTCACTAAAAATTTGCCCTCTCTCCAATTACCTTCTACGATTCCATCCTTTTTTTGAATCCAATCCGGGTTCAAAAATTGTTCAGCGTCGTTAGATGAATCGACGACTTGATTATTTTTGTCTAAGATAATCACATCAGTCATCGCCTTTTCCTCCATTAAAACAACGTGTTCAACTGTTTGCTTGTCGAAGTTAGTGGAAAGAACATCTCGATGACTATTGCCTCTCTCTTGAAGGCTCTCCAGTTCACTTTCTACTTGTTGATGCTCAAGAATGTTGTATACAAGAGCAGATGAGAGAATGAAAATCATGAGAATCCCGAAAAAATAAAATAACGTTATTTTAAATGAAAGTTTATTCATAAAGTACCTTTCTCATTTAAGATGATTACATATAAAAACAAACTGTTGAGATTTAGAAAAGAAAGTATTCTTCATTTAGGCGATACACAAAAGAGCTTTTATCATTTGATTCTTTTAAAAGGACAATTCCTTGAATATTGCTCCACAAATAATTAGCGAAATCATAATCACTAAAAATAGCCTCACGAGTAGAATGCGTCATGAAACATTCTATTTTTGTAATCGTATACATTCCCTCCGAATCACGTTGATAATCGAAAGAAAAAGAACCCTTTATATTAAGCCTTTGAGCAATTATTGCTACGCACTCCTCTAAAATCGAGTTGGCAAACACCTCGTATGAAAGAACAGTATCTTGGTACCGTTCATACTCTTCTCTCATAAAACAGCAAATCACTTCACTAGATCGATAATCGACATATGCATCAATTTTCCCCACCTTTACACCTTCAGGCGCATTCTTTATCTGGTCAAAAGAATAAGTGAAAGTATTACCTTGAACCGAAAATGAATCATGAAGTACTGTTTTATCCCAGTCAAAGGATGTTATAAACGCTACGTTATTTTTTCTCATTTTCAACTTATGTTTTGATAACGTAGATGCTTCTTGTTCGCTTAAAGGGATAATCCAGCCTATTTCTTGAGAAGTACAATATTCAATCAGATTACTAATATACCCTTCTTCTGATTCTTTTTTTGAAAATGAATCAAAATATTTAAAATCAGGAAATAGCTTTCGAACCCATCCTTCTTTTGAAGAAATATGAATATCTATACTTACAGGTTTAAGTTGTTTTATGTTCTCCATCAATTTCCAGTTTTCCTCTACTCCCATTATCAGGACATTTCACGAGACATTTACGATGCATCTCCTTTCGAAATAGAAAATAGAGCGTCAGAACCCTCTAAACCCTGTAAAATCAATCAATATTGTAGTTAGTTTCGTCAGACCATCGAAATACAATATGATACCTAATAAAATCATAAACCAGCCACCTATTTTCATAACCTTTGAAGAATAATTCATTAAGTATCTGGATTTCCCGACCAAAAACGACATCAAGAAAAATGGAATAGAAAAACCTAGTACATAAAAGAGCATATATAAAAATCCATTACTAGGATTCGTGGCGATCAAAGCAATAACTCCAGCGAGGATTGGTCCTGTACAAGGAGTCCATCCAGCAGCCGATCCGACTCCGACAATAAACGTTCCGATATAACCACGCTTTCTTTTTCCTAAGTTCATTCTTCGCTCTTTAAGTAAAAATATTGGGGTCCACAGACCAGTTAAAATAACACCGAATATGAATAAAATAAGTGCACCGCTCATCCGTAGAACATCTTTATACACTATAAAAAAATCAGCCAAATATGACGTTGAAAAACCCATCACTAAAAATACGCTCGAAAATCCAAGTAAGAAAACGAATGTATGGGGAACACCATTCCAGTTCCACTTTTTATTTTCTTTTAACTCTGTAACTGAAATTCCTGTAATGTAAGATAGAAAAACAGGATACAAAGCTAGGCAACATGGCGAGATAAAAGATAAAAACCCTGCCCCAAAAGCTAACAAAAAAGATAACTCCATCAAATTCCTCCCGAACTCTAAAAAATAAATCTTTTTTTAAGATGTATAAAAAAGAAATGTGTTTAATTTTAATCATAAAATCTGTTTGTGAAAAACCTATGCATTTTTTGATTAAATCTCGTATCAATTTTTGAAATGAATTTGATACACTTTTTTGTAATATAGTGATGCTATACTCCTTTTAACAAATCGTTTGTCACCGTATCTTTATCTTTAAAGGAGTACAACTAATGAAAAACAAGGTAATACTTATCGCTTCTAGCGTCTTACTCACAACAACTTTTTCAATGCATAGCCCAAAAGTTGAAGCAAGTAGTGCATATAAAGTAAAAGTAAAGACAGACGATCTCCGTGTTCGGACTGGTCCTTCTCTCAATTACAATATAGTCGGCGTGACTAACACTGGTCAGACTTTTTCTTATTTAGGAAAAAAAGGAGCTTGGACAAAAGTACTTTACAAAGGGAACACACGGTATATCTATAGTTCTTACCTAAAAAAATATAAGAGCCACGTTGCAAAAAAAATGACGTATAATGAGTCTCTTTTTGCTTCTCCTACTAAAGGGAGGCTGACCCAAGGATACGGAAAATCTAATGGCGCTTACGGTTATACATTCCATAATGGCGTTGATCTAGCTGCAACAAAAGGCACACCTGTCTATGCTTCTGCGAGTGGAAAAGTCACTACCTCTAAAAACAGCGGTGCATATGGTAAACACGTTATGATTTCACATAGTCTAAAGAATCAAAAATACGTAACCGTTTATGCTCATATGAATAGTCTTTCGGTAAAAAGTGGTCAGACAGTCTCTAAAGGTATGAAGATTGGAACAGTTGGGAATACAGGAAACTCGTTCGGAAATCATTTACACTTTGAGATTCATAAAAACAGTTATAAATACAGCAGTTATTCTGCAGCGAATAGTGTCAACCCATTGAACTATTTGTAACCTAAAAAAAGAAGAGAGGATGTCCTAAGACAGCATCTTTTCAGATCATAGAAAAACCCTCATTTCGACGTCGAAATGAGGGTTTTTCTATGATCTGAAGTGACTTCATCAAGTCATTTATTTTGAAGTGGATTGCTGTGATCTAGCGTCTCATAAGACTTGTCTCAAAAGTGAGGTGATATTTTGCGGAAAATTGGTTATGTACGTGTCAGTTCAACTAGTCAAAACCCTTCAAGACAATTTCAGCAGCTAAGCGAATTCGGAATGGATATTATGTACGAAGAAAAAGTTTCTGGGGCAACGAAGGAACGTGAGCAACTTCAAAAAATGTTAGAGGACTTACAAGATGGTGACACCATTTATGTTACAGATTTAACTCGAATTACTCGTAGTACACAAGATTTATTTGAATTGATCGATTACATACGAAGGAAAAAAGCCAGCTTAAAATCACTCAAGGATACATGGCTAGATTTATCAGAGGATAATCCATACAGCCAATTCTTAATTACAGTAATGGCTGGTGTTAACCAGTTAGAGAGAGATCTTATCCGTATGCGTCAACGTGAAGGGATTGAGCTGGCTAAGAAAGAAGGAAAGTTTAAAGGTCGGATAAAAAAATATCATAAAAATCATGCGGGAATGAATTATGCAGTAAAGCTATATAAAGAAGGAAATATGACTGTAAATCAAATTTGTGAAATTACAAATGTGTCTAGGGCTTCATTATATAGAAAGCTATCGGAAGAGAACAAATAGTTCAGTCCTATTCCATTAATTGGCCAGATAATGTTATGTACTTAAAGTCTTATGCAGTTTGGTTATTTTGTTATTAGAATTGGGTACTCCAATTCTTTTTTTATGAATTCTTTACTCATTCAAAAAAACACTTGAATGAATTATTAAAAATGGTTATACTATATTCAAATAAACACTTGAATGATATTGGGGTGAGAATGTGATTAAGAAAGATACTTGTGAAATTTATTGTTATGACGAAGAAAAGGTCAATCGAATACAAGGTAATTTACAGACAGTAGATATTTCTAGTGTTGCCCAAATGTTAAAAGCTATTGCAGATGAAAATAGAGCAAAAATTACCTATGCTTTATGTCAAGATGACGAACTGTGTGTGTGTGATATAGCAAATATTATAGGTGTTACGGTTGCAAATGCCTCTCATCACCTGCGAACGCTCCATAAGCAAGGGATTGTTAAGTTTCGAAAAGAGGGAAAACTTGCATTTTATTCATTAGATGATGAGCATATCAGACAAATTATGATGATTGCATTGGCACATAAGAAAGAGGTGAAGATCAATGTCTAGTGGGAAAGCAAAACTGTCTGAAGAAGAAATGAAAGCCTATCGTGTTCAAGGATTTACTTGTACTAACTGTGCAGCCATTTTTGAAAATAATGTTAAAGAACTTCCCGGTGTTCAGGATGCGAAAGTAAATTTCGGAGCATCTAAAGTTTATGTTAAAGGGACGACAACCATTGAAGAATTAGAAAAAGCAGGAGCATTTGAAAATTTAAAAATTCGAGATGAAAAAGAACAAAGGGTAGAACGAGAACCTTTTTGGAAGCAGAAAGAAAACATTAAGGTATATGTATCAGCTCTTTTACTTGTAGTTAGCTGGTTCTTAGGAGAGCAGTATGGTGAAGAGCATGTTCTACCGACAATTGGTTATGCAGCGTCCATTTTAATCGGTGGATATTCGTTATTCATTAAAGGTCTCAAAAATCTAAGCAGATTAAATTTCGATATGAATACGCTTATGACTATTGCAATTATAGGAGCTGCAATCATTGGTGAATGGGGTGAAGGGGCAACCGTTGTTATCCTATTTGCGATTAGTGAAGCATTAGAGCGTTATTCAATGGATAAAGCACGTCAATCTATTGAATCTTTAATGGATATTGCCCCAAAAGAAGCGTTAATTCGACGAGGCAATGAAGAAATGATGATTCATGTTGATGATATTCAAGTTGGAGACATCATGATTGTTAAGCCCGGTCAAAAGTTAGCAATGGATGGAATAGTGGTTAAAGGTACATCGACATTAAATCAGGCTGCGATTACAGGTGAAAGTGTTCCAGTAACGAAAACCACAAATGATGAAGTATTTGCAGGAACCTTGAATGAAGAAGGGTTACTTGAGGTTAAAGTAACAAAACGAGTTGAAGATACTACTCTTTCAAAAATCATTCACTTGGTAGAAGAAGCCCAAGCAGAACGGGCCCCTTCTCAAGCGTTTGTCGATAAATTTGCAAAATACTATACACCAGCTATTGTCATACTAGCTCTTTTAATTGCGGTAGTTCCACCATTATTTGGCGGAGACTGGAGCCAATGGATTTATCAAGGCTTAGCTGTATTAGTGGTTGGTTGTCCTTGTGCCTTAGTAGTCTCAACTCCAGTTGCTGTGGTTACAGCAATAGGAAATGCAGCGAAAAATGGTGTTTTAATTAAAGGTGGTATCCATTTAGAAGAAGCAGGACACTTAAAAGCGATAGCCTTTGATAAAACAGGAACATTAACCAAAGGGATTCCTGCTGTAACAGACATTGTGACATATGGTAGAAATGAAAATGAATTAATGACCATAACAGCAGCCATTGAAAAAGGATCACAGCACCCTCTTGCTTCAGCGATTATGCGAAAAGCAGAAGAAAATGGATTAAAATTCAACGAAGTAACAGTAGAGGATTTTCAATCCATTACAGGTAAAGGCGTTAAAGCCAAAATAAATAATGAAATGTATTATGTGGGAAGTCCAAATCTTTTTGAGGAATTACACGGAAGCATTTCAAGCGATAGGAAAGAAAAAATTGCCGATATGCAAACTCAAGGTAAAACGGTGATGGTGTTAGGAACAGAAAAAGAAATTCTTTCGTTTATTGCCGTAGCCGATGAAATGAGGGAATCGTCTAAAGAAGTTATCGGCAAGTTGAACAATATGGGAATCGAAACAGTGATGCTAACAGGCGATAACCAAAGAACGGCAACAGCCATCGGAAAACAAGTTGGTGTTTCGGATATTAAAGCTGACTTACTTCCAGAAGATAAGCTTAATTTTATTAAAGAACTTCGAGAAAAACATCAAAGTGTGGGGATGGTCGGAGATGGCGTGAATGATGCTCCAGCCCTTGCGGCATCTACCGTTGGTGTAGCAATGGGTGGTGCTGGAACTGATACAGCTTTAGAAACGGCTGACATCGCCTTAATGTCTGATGATTTGAGTAAATTGCCATATACAATAAAATTAAGCCGTAAGGCTTTAGCAATCATCAAGCAAAACATTACCTTCTCTTTGGCGATTAAATTAGTGGCATTACTTTTGGTCATGCCCGGTTGGTTAACACTTTGGATAGCTATATTTGCTGATATGGGAGCAACTTTACTTGTAACATTAAACAGTTTACGCTTATTGAAAATCAAAGAATAGGTTCTAAAATGGGCGTCAACTATCGGGTGCGATCATTGAAAACAATGTTATGCTTTAAAAGGGATATTAACAGGAAATATACAACTAAAGGACGCTTTAACTGAGCAACGGAAAAAGCCAAATTTCTCAATTGATGTTGAGAAATTTGGCTTTTTAGTATGGGAATTTCCTTAGCATTGTAAATCCGCATTTTCCTGACGCTACCCCTTATAGAACCACTCTCCCCAACTACCAAGTTGGAGTAAAGGTGGGACGATCATCAGCAACAATGCACCTAGGAAGACGAACGGTGTATACACTTTCGCGAAACGATCGATGAACGCTTCACTCGGTGCTTTATTATCCTGCGCTTCCTCGACCAGTTCAATGATGTGCGCAAGCGTCGTCTCTTGATACGTCTTCTCGACGATCATGTCGAACGAACGATCCATGTTGAGCGTTCCGGCAAATACGTGATCTCCTTCCTTCTTATCGACAGGAATCGATTCGCCCGTGATCGGTGCTTGATTGATGGTCGTCGTCCCGTTCAGGATCGTGCCGTCCAGTGCAACCTGATCACCTGGTCGAATCCGGAGGATTTCTCCGACTCGCACCGCTTCCACCGGTTTACGTCTAACGTCCCCGTCCGTCAGCACGAAGGCTTCCTTCGGAGACAGTTCAATCAGTTTCTGAATGGAATTGCGCGTCCGCGCAAGGGAGCGATTCTGAAGCAAATTGCCGATGGCAAAGAGGAAGACGACGGTCGCTCCCTCGAGCCACTCCCCGATACATGCGGCACCGATGGCTGCTACGCTCATCAATACGTTCATGTCGAGTGAGCGGGCACGGACGGCATAATAGGCACTCCGGAAAACTCTCCCCCCACTGAGGATCAAGGCGATACCGTACAAAACATTCGGAAGATACGCTACTCCGCTCGTTTGGATGAGCAATCCCAGACCAATCAAAATCCCGGACAGGATCAAGGAGATCCCCTCGAACGACCGGACCGGTGCCTCGGACGTTTTCTTTCCCTTGACGTATCCATCGAAACCGATCTTGTTCAGCTCGCTTTGGACTTGTCGAGCATCCAGCTGATGGTCGATTTCCATCTCCCCACGGGCAAACGAAACTGTGACGGTCTGGACATTTTGCATCTTTTGAGCATCAAAGGGGCAGAAGGCATACTCGTACATTCTATTCACGCACTCGCCGTCTTCATCTGGACCGGTGGATTGCTCATACTCGGCTTTTGGAGTCCATCAGACCGTAACTGGGGCATCTTCCTCGAATGGTTCAAACCACTCGTGACGCTATGTTTCTTACTGATCGTCGGTTCCGGCATCTATCTGATGTCTGTCGTCGTGCAGGTAGAGGAGTATTCCGATTCCTGGATTTTACCGTATGGACAAGCCTTACTCTGGAAACACGTCCTGATTCTACCCGTGCTGATCATCGGTATCATGAACGGGAAGTGGAGTTACGCGTCTCCTGAACGATCGTTTGAAGTCCGACGGATGCGGATGCGCAAGGAAGGCATCTTGATCCTGCTTCTCTTCACAGCGACTGCGTGGCTCGGTCAACAGGAACCCCCTCACTCGATCAAGGATACTCTTCAATCCAGCGGGGCTGGTCCACTGTCAGGGTTTCTTTTCCCTAGCTTGCGTTTCACCTATTCTGATATCCGGTTCGAGCCGACCATGATATCCCTCTTCTTGATGGCAATCAGCCTCCTTTTCGTGGGATTGTTGGTGTACGTCATCCGATCAACCCAAGACTCCATCAAGACCCTCTATCTTGGATTAGGCGTCTCGATCTCATTATTTTTCGCAGCGTTGTATAGTATTTCCGTGTATTTATGATCCTCCACATGAGCATTTCAGCGTGTGCGACGTCTTATACAAAAAGAAAGGCACGCGATACAGCAGCCTTTCTTTTTTCATACTTATTCATCATTTTCATACTAGTTATAACAGGTTCAATCCTATTTTAAATCGGTGCCATTTCTAGACTACTACTGGAATATGTATTACAATGTATTACAAAGGAGCTGATAATCATGAGTACCATTTCCGTACGTCTGGATGATCAGGATACACGACTTATCAAGGAATATGCGAAGGCAAAGAACATCACGATTTCTACACTCGTTCGCGATGCCGTCCTCGACCGTATCGAAGACGAAATCGATTTGCAACTCTATCATGATTCCATGGCAGCACACCGTAAAAAATCAGAAGCGATATCTTTCGACGACATGATGAAGGAACTTGATTTAGAATGACAGCTTATAATGTAGAATTCGAGCGCGGGGCTCAAAAATCTCTCAAGAAGATGGACCCACAACAAGCGCGGATCATCATGTCCTGGATCAAGAAGAACCTTGTCGGGACGGATGATCCGCGTCGTCATGGGAAAGGACTCGTCTCGAATCGCTCTGGCGAATGGCGGTATCGCATCGGCGACTATCGTCTGATTGCTGACATCCAGGATGAGAAAGTCGTGATATTGATTCTTGAGATTGGACATCGTCGGGATATCTATAAATAAAGCATCCAAAACTCATATCTTAGGAAGTACATGATAATCAATCAAAAGCCTTCTCTTTTGACGATATGATGAAAAAGCTAGAATTAGAATGACAACATATACAGTTATTTTTTTAGGTGTGGATTCAAACCTCCCTTCAGAGGGTGGATTATTAAAATAAAGATCATGATGTCCTAGTTAAGGCAAACTCTGACTAGAACTGATGATTCGCGCTTTATGTAAAATAGATAGAACGTGTCATGAATCGTTGGATGAATGACGATACAGCAATAGTGAAGGTTCCCGAATCACTAACATTCAATAAGAATTGGATACACAAAAAAGATTGTATACATTTTCAGCGAGTACTTACTCATTGAGTTCTCTTGTCCGAACCCAAACTCTGATGCTTAATCCATATATTTTTTCAAGACGATGGCGGCGTTATGACCACCGAATCCGAAAGAATTGGATAGTCCGTACTGCATCTCCAGCGAACGAGCCCCTCCTGCTACATAATCCAGGTCACACGTTGGATCATCGACTTCAAGATTAATCGTTGGTGGAATGATTCCTTCCTGTAAACATTTCGCAAGCGCGATCGCTTCCGCTCCACCGGCAGCACCGAGCATGTGACCTAGCATTGATTTGTTCGCCGTCACCGGTAGTATGTTCGCATGTTCTGCAAACAATTTTTTAATCGCACGTGTCTCGGACTGATCGCCGACGATCGTACTCGTCGCATGGGCACTGATCACATCGATGTCATTCGTCTCAATCCCTGCCTGTTGAACGGCCCGCTTCATAGCGAGGTATGCTCCCTGACCTTCTGGATGAGTCGCTACTATATGATAGGCATCGGAACTTGCTCCGTATCCGACGACTTCCGCATAGATGGACGCACCTCGTTGCTTTGCGTGCGATAACGATTCTAGTATCAAGATACCTGCTCCCTCCGACATCACGAAACCATCGCGTGTCGCGTCAAAAGGACGACTCGCTTTAGCGGGTGATTCGTTTCTTGTAGACAATGCCGTCGCATTACCGAAGCTTGCTATAGACAATTCAGTGATACCCGCTTCTGTTCCACCAGCGAATGCAGCATCAGCCTCTCCCATTCGAATGAGTCGATATGCTTCACCAATAGCCGTGTTTCCAATCGCACACGCGGATACAGGTGACATGGAAGGTCCCATCGCTTGCCACTTGATGCTAATCTGAGCTGCTGCTGCGTTAGACATCATGGAAGGTACGAGACTCGGACTGACCCGTCTCGGACCTTTTTGGTGCAAAGCATGAACACCGTCAATCAACGTTTCAATGCCCCCTACACCTGATCCCACATATACAGCAAGTCTTTCCCGACACAGATCAGATTCTCCTAGTTTTGAATCGTTCCAGGCTTGATCAGCAGCCGCTAATGCGAACTGGACGAAGCGGTCCAGGTTACGAGCGGCTTTTTTACCAATCACCTTTTCCGCATCAAAGTTTTTTACACTCTCTGCAATCTTTACTTTGAAATCAGTCGTATCAAACGTATCGATTTCCGTGATGCCTGAATTTCCAGCAATCATATTATTCCAAAAGGACTCCACGTCGTTTCCGATTGGTGAGACGACACCCATTCCTGTGATCACTACGCGCTCCATGTTTCTTCACTCCTCGTAATAGTATGAGATAATCATACGTGTCGTCATATATCCTATTACAAGTGTTCATTTATCCTATTATCAATGATACTTGGATGGAGAGAAGTCAGGAGGAGAACATATGGATGACTCGAATCGATTAGAAGCCCTATCCTATTTTTTGAAGACGAAAAGAGCACAGCTCAAACCGGAGTCGGTGGGGCTACCGCCCGGATCAAGAAGAAGAACACCTGGCTTGAGAAGAGAGGAAGTCGCTCAATTAGCAGGCGTCAGTACGACATGGTACACCTGGCTAGAACAAGGACGGGATATCAAGGTATCTAGAAGCGTCCTGGACTGTATCGCCGAGGCGTTATGTCTGAAAAGGGATGAACACGAATATTTGTACGATTTAGCATTAGGGACGCAGATCGTCAGTAGGAAAATCCAAGCTTCCCCTGCGACCATCAGTCCGTCACTCGAAAAAATTCTGTCTGCCTTGACGACGTGTCCGACGATCGTCACGGATCGTTACTGCCATATTGTGGGCTGGAATCCGGCAGCGGCCCATGTGTTCGTAGATTTCGCGACCATTCCAGAATCACAGCGTAACCTCATTCGCCTCTTGTTCTCACAGAAAGAATTCAAAGTACTTGCCGGGAACTGGGAACATTTCGCCAAAGGGTTCTTGTCCATTTTCCGTGCATACTACGGTCAATACTCTGGTGATGAATGGTATACGTCCTTCATTCAGGAGATGAGTGATACGTATCCTGAATTCAAATCACTCTGGATGGAGAGTCAGGTCAGTAAGGCTCCGGAAATCCTGATTGAATTCCGACACGGAAAAGTCGGTAAGATGCTATTCGACCTGACCTCTCTTCAAGTGCAGGGAGAAGACGACTTGCGATGTAGCATCTATACACCTGTCGAGGAATCCGGTACAGAAGAAAAACTGAAACGATTGATTTTAGTTCGATGAATTCAAATGAAGTGAAAAACTGCTAAAAATATGGAAGCAATCGATGAGACGCTTTCCATGTCAGGATTGTTCCGTTCAAATCAGTCAGGATTGTCCGACTTTCGGATTGACAAGTAATCATGGTCATAAATAAATAAACATAGTCTAAATATGATAATTTGACTATGTTTATATGTGTTTGAACGACTTTAAATACATTATAATGAGTTTAAACATAGTCAAATAATATAAAAATGAGTATATTTAATCTAAAGTGATCTATTTTGCGAAGGGAGTTCGACGAATGCGCGACTATACATATACCTATCTCAAAGAGCTCGCCCTGCCGATGGAGACCGTCCGCTTGATTGGACGGATCAATGAGTATAAAGGCAAACAGGATCTCTATAAACAGCAAGCGCCTCAAATCCTTAACACCTTACGCGATGTCGCCGTCATCCAGTCGACGAAAGCCTCGAATGCGATCGAAGGAATCATCGTCACAGAAAGTCGTCTTCAGACCATCATGTCAAAGTCAGCCGACCCTGCCGACCGTTCAGAAGCAGAGATTGCTGGTTACCGCGACGTACTTAACCTGATCAACGCTTCAGCCGAGGACATCCCGGTCAATGCGAATATTCTGTTGCAACTCCACAAGGAACTCTATAAGTTCGTCCCCGTCGAAGGTGGGCGGTGGAAGAACGTCGACAACGAGATTAGTGAGACGTTCCCGGATGGCACGCGCCGGACTCGCTTCATCCCCGTCCCTGCGTTCGAGACACCGGCAGCGATGCAGGCGTTATGCGACAGCCTGCGAGAGCGTCGGCAACAAGAGGACGTCGACCCGCTCATCCTGACGAGCTTGTTCGTCCTCGATTTCCTATCCATTCATCCGTTCAATGACGGGAATGGTCGAATGGCACGATTGTTGACCCTCTTGCTGCTCTATCAGTATGGCTTCGAGGTCGGACGCTACATCAGTCTTGAGAAGATCGTCGAATCGCGGAAGGAAGATTATTATGAGTCACTCCGTCTCTATTCCGTGCGTTGGCACCAAAACCAACAAGATCCGTTTCCATGGATCAACTACTTGCTGAGCACGATTCTTGCTGCTTATAAGGAGCTTGAAGATCGCGTCGGATTGGTCACGACGGGTAGTCAGAACAAGAACAATCGGATTCGTCGTTTCGTTGAAGGACGAATCACACCGTTCACGAAAGCAGACGTAAGGAAGGCTTGTCCCGACATCAGTGAGACGACAATCAATCGCGTATTGCGTGACTTACGTGACGAGGGGATCATTGCCCCATCCGGTCTTGGTCGGAGTGCGAAATGGACGAAACAATAACACTACATGGTATCAAGAACATCCGTGAAGAATAAATAACTTATCATGCGAGAAGATTCCAATACCAATTCACTTACACGTATGTAACCGCTAGAATTTAGTTGACGGTTTTTGCTCGATGACGCTTTACACTTTTGCTCAATTTATTTAGAACTCTAGTAAAAGTCCGGATCAATGGGGCGAACTAATTGGTGATCAAGGAATCACAACTGCAATATTAGACCGTCTCTTACATCGTGTCGAAGTGATTCATAGCGATGACGACAGTCATCGCATGAGAAATCGTAAGAATTTATTTTCAACAGAAGTGTAAATATCAATCGAGCAGAAAACGTCAATTTCTACTTGACGTCGACAACTCATTGTCGCGAAATGTTGAAATCATCTCATTCATGCTGATTTAAGATATTTTAGATAGCATTTATCTGATATTAATTATCTATAGTAATTATTATTTTCGTGAAATCATTCTAAAGTCTAAATTAATATTTTATTTGTAATCGTACACTTTGTATTATCAACCTGATTGTCAAGTGGGAGAATACAGTCTAAATAATTGCAGATATAAACAAGCTCCAATGATAGCAAAAAGGAGAATGATAGTGAAGATACCAAGCGGGGCGATCCATCCTGATGCGTAGATAGCAAGAGGTGCTAGCGTCTTACCAAGTGTGTTTTGAAGACTATCAGCAGCTAGATACTGACCTCTTGCCTCCTCTGGAGCATAATGACCGATGAAACTCTGCGTGACTGGTGTACGCATGATCTCACCTAACGTGAAGATGAGCGTACAACCAAACAAAAACCAGATGTTGTTATTCCATCCGACTAAAAATGTACCTCCTCCTGCAAGTAAGGTCGAAACGACGAAGAGACGTCTTTCTGACCAATTTTTAAGTCGATTCGTTACGGGAAGGATCAAGATGACAAACAAAAGACCATTAAAGCTTACCAGATAGCCAAAAATGGATTGGCTCGTGAGCTGAAAAGAATCCAGCAAGTGCGGTACGAGAGGTTGTTTAGGCACATTGTCTATCACGTAAACTGGTAAGTAGAGATCGAGTTGCATCACTGGGAAGAGTGAACAGGTTCCCGCAATTACGTATAGCAGAAAAATACGATCTTTGAGAATAAGTCGATAGCCAGACCACTTAGACTGAAACGCATTTTTAAGTGGGGTCGTTACATCTTTTTGCTTGGATCGGACAGGTAAGGTTTCACTAACAATAAAATAGATCGTTATGAAGTAAAGAAAGAGAACTATTGCACAGGTCCACAATAACAGTTGACGATGTTGAAAAAAGAAGACTGCTCCAATGATTGGTCCTAAAACGGCACCAATATTGTTCACGGTCATAAATGTCGCATACACTTGTCGCAATTCATCTTTTGGAACTGTGTCCGCTATCATCGCTGAACTAGCAGGACGATAAAATGCTGCGCCTATATTAATTCCGATAAAGGCAACATAATTAATCCAAGGAGAAGAAGAGACAGCAAATAGAATAAACATGGTCATTTGCAAAAATGTTCCGATCAGCATCACAGGACGTCTCCCTAACGTATCCGCAAAGCTTCCTCCGGTTAAACTTCCGACAATACTTATTAAGGGGGGCAGTGCCATTATTAATCCAGCAGTCTGTAACCCTAGTCCTTTACCAAAATAGACCGTTAGAAAAGGAAAGTACATCCAAAATAGCAGATTGAAAAGGCCTTCTCCTATCAGTCTGACTTTCACATTAGGATTCCATGTAGTTTTGTTCATAATAACTCCTCTCATAGTTAACGAATAGCGTCTTCTTTTCGTAGCTTTACTATAGAGAAGATAGTTATCAAGATATAGACTTATATTTTGATATGGATTATACTAATATTATGAAAATTAAGTAAGGACACTTTTATTTAAATTGTCACGTAAAACGAACGTATGTTTGTTTTGAAACGAAGTGACATATCTTTCTGTCTTACTTTTTTCTATTTCTTAAGAATTTTAGAATTACCGACGATATAATTGTTCGATAAGAAGCAGTTCCTGTCTTTACATGACAGGAACTGCTTCTTATCGTTTAAGTTCATAGACTTTTACTTTATCGAGAAGGAGTAATAACGGACCAACTAAAAAATAAAAATTTCTTATTTTTAACAGAATTATTTACTACAAGAAGAAATTGCGATTTATTGATGTCGTTTGTAATAAATTTAAGTCTGTAAATTAGATTTCACGGATACTTTACTTTCATTCTTCTTTTGGGATTCGTTCATCAACGATCATTTAATGTGGTGGACTGAAGGGAGTCGATGAATAAGGAATAGGCATGGTCGATTACATGAGAAATAGCATATCCACCCATATAACTATGTGATGCATACGTTGAATGCGTCATTTTATCAAATTGTAAATGACTTTCCTCACTCTAATCTGAGTGGTTGATTTCTATAATTTGAAAATTCATTTGTCAGTCTTTTGATTTGCTACTGTGCTTTTGCAAGTGCAATTGAGAGGATAAAAAAAACAAGCTACCTCTATAGATAGCTTGTTTTATCATCATGATTTGCGAAATACCCAATAAGACTGACCTAGATAATTTAACCCCGTATAGATAATCATACCGATCAGAATTGCTCCAGTCTCTTGTAGATTTGGCAATACGTAATGCACTCCCCATAAACTAAGACGATAAGCGATGAGATAGCTAATCGAAACGACGATCAAAAAACGTATCCAATAGGGCCATCCTCCAGCCTCTTGACGAAAGGTGAAGCGACGATTTAGCATATAGCTGACCCAAACACCACATGCATTCCCGATCGCTGTCGCTCCCCAATAACCAGTATGCAAGACATGAAAACAAATCAGTGTCAGCGTCAGACCAACCAGCGTATTAAGAACTCCTACTAATAAGAAACGAAGAAAGGTCATCATTCTCGTTTTTTCTCGACGACATAACGAGGACGTCGTTTGACTTCCTGATAGATTTTACCGATGTATTCTCCTATCAGTCCAATACCTAGTAATTGAAGTCCGCCGATGAACCAGATCGACATCATTAAAGACGTCCACCCATCCATCGCTTCTCCTTCATATCTACGATAAAGAGCATATCCGACAAAACCGATCGAGACGATGAGCATGAATAGTGAGACTAAAAATAACAACTTAATCGGACGAACACTAAACGAGGTCACCCCATCCCATGCGAGTGCCATCATCTTTCGTAATGGATATTTTGATTCGCCTGCTGGACGTGATTGACGTGTATAGGTCACTTCTGCTGTTTGAAAACCAAGCGAAGGTACCATCCCCCGCAAAAAGAGATTGCGTTCCGGATGTGCACAAAGTGTTTCGACAGCTCGTTTGCTCATGAGACGATAGTCTGCATGATTGAAGATGGTCTCTACACCCAACCAGTCGATGAAGCGATAAAAGCCTTGAGCAGTCGACCGTTTAAACCAGCTATCGTTCTGACGATTTTCTCTTACCCCATAGACGATATCATTCCCTTTCGCAAATTCACTTAAAAACTGTTCAATCACTTTTACGTCATCCTGAAGGTCCGCATCCATTGACACAACACAATCCGCATCGGTGTGTCCTTCGACAAGACCTGCGAACAAAGCATTTTGATGTCCTACGTTATGTGCTAATTTTAATCCTCTAAACCGACCATCTTGTGCGTGTACATCTTCAATTTGGGCCCAGGTATCATCCTGACTTCCATCATCTACGAACAAGACAAAGGAGTCCTCAGAAATGAGGTCTCGTTCTCGCCACTCTGTTAAGAAACGGTGCATCGTATGGACCGTCAAGCGTAATACTTCCGTCTCGTTATAACACGGTATAATTATGCCTAGCGTAGGGATTGTCGTCATCGTCATACCATTACTCCTCCTTAAATGAACTTACTTCGTATTCTCTGTAGTAGCTTGGATACGGTATAACCTAATCTTCCAAGCAGAATGTTGATCTTCAAATGTTTTTTCGTACTGCAATCCAATGGCTGCAGCATTTTTGATTGGTACAGCAGACAAAAGATATGTCGCACCGATTTGCTTCAACTGTGCTGTATTGATAGATAAATGTCGAACCGGTACTTGATGCTCCTTTGTGTACTCGTATTCCTTACCGAGTTCAGATGAAAACACATAGACTCGATTTCCCCACGAATCAAAATAACGTTGTAATAGCTTACTTTTATCCAATTCTCCAGCAATCACCTTTCGGAAAGATGCTTTATAGCGTAATGGATAAAAGTTCACATAACCATCCACGGTTTGCATACCATTGTATTGTGCGATCGCAGGGTGCAATCCGAGAGAAGCGACCTGATAGTCTTTCGTTGGTTGGTTGATGAAGCGTTTAATGTCAGAAAACTGAGAAGTCGCATAAAACGCTTCATAGGATGGATGATGACGATAGAGGAACTCGGGATTCCATGCAAGCAAGACAAGGGTTTGGGCTACGAGCAGACAAGTCACCCATTTTCGTTTGGCAGTTCGCCATAGCCAGTCGAGCATCAAGTAAAACAATGCATACCACAACATCGGTTGAAGGAAGTGGAATCGTGAGAAATTGAAAGTTCTAATGAGAGAGACATGTTGCTTTAACGGATTCCACCCCTCATAAAACCAAAACGCATACCACAGCGATAGTCCAAATAGAAACCACATCAAAGTTCGAATTCGTCTTGCTGCATGATCTTTTTGACGAAATACTAGAAATCCAACAATCAGAAGTGTTAGGAGGATGATGGGCGATTGTACTGCGCGATCATGTGTATGACCAAACACCAAATTCTTAAAAAATAAACGAATACTTGCCCAAAATCCGTTATTCCCTGTTTCGAAGTCATTTCGACTCGTAGGCTCTTCTTCCCACAGCATCGAGAAGACCAGTCGATATTCAATTAATAAGTATAAAAGGACCTGAAGGCCATAGGCGATCCAAAAACGGCTATGAAAACTACGTGCGCGTATCTCCTTCACCATATGGTAAATGGCAAGCGTTGCTAAAAAGAAAACGATTCCTAGCACGAAGCTCGAATAGAACGGAACCACTAACAATACGAATGCACTCGATTTTATTTTCCGTCCATGCCAGATATTCCAATAAGCCCACAATAAGAGTGGCATCCCAAGCGTGCTGAGCATGCCCGATGGCCAGAATGGTGTCCAAGAAAATAGAACTGCTACCCACAGCGCATATGATTTAGGAATAACCCCTTTCGCATGATCACGTAGTAATAAGTACATTCCTAAGAAAGCAAAGATTCGGACCAACGTTTGACTGATCACGTATGCCGTAAATGGTTGGAACCATTGATATAGCCACACGATACCTGTAAACTCACTGACGAAAGCATTTCTCGAGACGACCCCATTCAATAAGTCAGGAACATTTGCATGAAGGCTTGCGTAAATACTATTGGTATCGACCAATGTTTTATACCACGTGATGTTTGAGTCTAGATTATCATGAATACGGACATGTGCATGTTCCCCCAGTAAGACCATCGGTAAAATATAGAGGCAAGCTAGTAGCAGCCCTATTAATATGCGAGTTTTTTCTCTCATCATACCTCTCCTTCATCTACTTTAAGATTTAATTCTTTTGCTAGTAGTTTCAAGAAATCAATTGCCTGTTCTTTTCCTCTTATAACTTTCTTTATGGTATATACTCCCTAAGAAACTATTTCCAATGATACCTTATATCACAATAGGATGGGTGACATTTATTAAATTTACTTTTCAGAATTAAAGTTAATTCAATTAATAAATTAGTTAAATGGAGATTAGAAGAATTAATCAATCTTGACCAGACCTCTTCTTCTTTTTCTACTTTTCCCTTTTATGAATGACTAACTATAGATTTTTTTAATTCTATCGAGGAACTACAAAGAAGCATCGTACCATTTCTGTTAAGAAAAGATACGATGCTTTTGGGTTCTTAAATTTACTTCATCAGCCTTCGAAAAGGAGAACAAGATTTGGAGACTTTGTTTTTTATATGACGAAGTTCCATAGGTACGTGTAAATTTAAAAATGATTTTAATATCGAACTAGAAAGTAACCTGGATTACGCTATTCTCATAAAAAGCACAAAATAATTAATTACTCAAATGGAGTGCGTTAAAATGCATATTCAAACTATAGATGCTTCAAAAAAGATTTATTATGATGAACTTGGCTGGTTAAGTGCATCTGACTGGTTGCATTGGTTAGATATGCATTTACAGTGCCATTTAAGAAAAAGATAGGCACTACATTATTCCTTATTTACAAAACTAATTATTTTTCATGATCGACTACATTTTTTCTCTAGACGAATTGTAATATTAAGTGCAACACCTAGCTGAAAACACAAAAAAACCCATAACAACCTCGTGTAGAATAGAGTTACCACACCAAATTCAACGGAGGATTCGTTATGAGCTATGTTCATCTTACCACATCAGAAAGAGTCAAAATAGAAACTTATCTAGAGCTTGGATTTTCAATGCGAAAGATCGCTCAGCATCTCGGACGACAGCCGTCCACGATTTCACGTGAGCTCAAACGGAATCCTTCCTACAATGCGATCAACGCCGGACTGCGTTATGAGATGCAAAAAAAGAATTGTGGAGCACGCACGCTGTTCAGCACTTCGCTTGGCTCATGTATCCTTTCGAAACTGCGAGAGACATGGTCTCCCGAACAGATCGCCGGACGGCTCTTTCACGAACAGGGACCATCGTACAGTACAATCTATCGATGGATATATAAAGGATTCATCAAGAGCGATTTAGGCGTTTTACGACAAAAAGGAAAGCGCCAAAAGCCACGTGAGACAAGAGGTCGCTTCAACATCGGGCTTCCGATCAGTAAACGTCCGTCGGACGTCCGGGGTCGAGAAACGTTCGGGCATTGGGAGTTGGATACTGTCGTATCAGGACGAGGGCAGACAAAGGCGTGTGTTGCGACATTCATCGAACGTAAAAGTCGGTTCTATATCGTACTACCGATGGTCGACCGTTCTTCTCACTCGATGGAACATGCCATCCAAACACTTTACTCTTCTTTCCCATCGGGAACGTTTCAAACCATGACGACGGATCGCGGTAAGGAGTTCAGCTGTCACGAACGGATACAGGACTCTCTTGGTATCCCAATGTACTTTGCGGATCCCTATTCTTCATGGCAACGTGGCAGCAATGAGAATGCAAATGGTCTTCTCCGTGAGTTCTTCCCAAAGGGAACCAACTTCGGAATGATCAACAAGACAGAATTAGATTACGCACTTTCTAGAATCAACAATCGACCAAGGAAGTGTTTGGATTGGAAAACTGCATACGAGGTCTTTTCCGAAGAAGTGTTGCGCTTAATTTGACAAACCGTCTTCTGAAAAAATGGTTCCACCTCTTCATTGGTAAAACCACCGCCGAACGTAACGAATAGTGGAAAGCGATTCAGACGCGTCAAAAAATGCTTCAGTACTTCATTGGAGTCATGTTGATAGTCACGTTTCTCGTCATTCGGAATACATCCCATCGAATAAATCGACTTAACAGCACCTGGTGGATCAATATCGAGATAGTGGTCTTTGACCACTTTTGCATGATTCGTATGTTCATCGAGATAGATATATAACATAAAAATTCCTCCACGTATTCTGCTAGATCCATCTACATAATTCAACTGCTTGTTTCATCAATAGAATTCAATGGTACCATCGTCAGGAAAGATGGCTTTCACCTTGTCCTCGGTATTAAAACAGGCTTCATTCGAAAACAGATAATAGCCCATGAAATCATGCTCCATCGTGATGAACGACATCTCTTTCGTCGCACGAATGACGGGAACGGTACGTTCTTTTTTGAAAAACCATCCTTTGACCATTCTCCGCTCAAACGTCAGGAGATTCGTAAACGATATAAAGAAGTCTTCATTCACAGCCCCATACCAATAGGTCTCATCTAACAATAACTCTAGTTCGGTCGCATCATGCACATGAACGCTATAGTATAGGTTCTTGTACGGTCGAATCTTTGTATACGATAGATTGTGCTTTTGAAAGTACGGCTCGACCTCCTCGTCCGTAAAACTTCCACCGAACGTGATGAAAATCGGGAACCGATTGAGACACGTCAAAAATTGTTTCAAGACTCGATTTGAATCGCCTTGATAGTCGCTTTCAGTGTCATCCGGTAGACAACCCATCGAATAGATGAAGTCGATACGTTCTGGTCGATCAACGTACAAGTATCTGTCCTTAAACACTTGTGCGTGATCCATATGCTTCTCAAAATAGACATCCAACACGTTCCCTCTCCCCTCTTAATCTCTCCACTACCGCTCGATTTTTTCTTCTGGAAACAGTGCTTCTATTTTTTCTAATTCATCGAAATCCGGTTCATTCGAGAAGATCAGCACATTCTCGAAATCAAAGCCGATTTTAAAAAATGTCGTCGGATCCGTTATATCGATTACTGGTACCACTCTCTCTTTTTTGATCAACCACCGTCTTACTCTCCTCGTTTCAAATTTCAATAGATTGGTGAAAGCAATTAAATAGTAGCCATTGTAGTTAGCCATTGTAATTGATTGTGTAAGTACCTGAAATAAGTCCGTCGGGTGATTCACTTCGACGGTCATATATATTTCACGCTTAGTGATCGAGGTCTTCGTATAAGATAACTGTTTGTCCTTAACCGTAGAGAGCAAATCCGTTTTTTCTAAATCAGTCAGTTCATGGAATCCAAAGGAGAGATAGACGGGAAAGCGATTCAAACGCGAGAATAATCGTGTTAACACTTCTTCGTCCGAGATGACTTCATCTTCATTTGAGTCATCATTATAATACTCAAAAGAATAAATGGATTTTATTCGGTCTTGTCCTCTTATCGTGAGATGATATTCCTTGATTGTCTTCGCATGATTTTGATGTTCTTCGATGTCGATTTGCACGTTAATCCCCTCACTTTCGCTGGATTGTCACGGTCTTCATCAGGATTCTCTAACAATAGATACTAAACTACAAGTATGCTCTCTCCTAAGGTTCGACAACGAGACATACATAACTTCACTTAGAGGTGATTCCGATGAAAAAACTTATGCCTTGCGCCAAAGGAACCGGTCAACTTCCTTTCTTCGAACTCGAGCCGACGAATCATCCTTTGTCGATCGAATTCTATTCCGAGATGACGCTTGCGCAAGTCCACGCCATCGTAGATATCGTCTATGCACAAGAGTGAACCATTTAACCCGTAGCCACTGTGGATCTGCAGCTTTTTAGTTTTCACTCTGTTTCGTGATCAACATATGCGTTCTTTCAGGAATCTCAATGTCTTCTAACTGATCAAGTGCCAATGATAACGTCATACTTTTCACTTGCGGATCGGACTCCTCCCCAATCCAACAGGTATACAATTCAAACGATTCGCCCTCGTCTAAGAAGTCACTCATGAGCGTAAACAAATAACGCAGCTTTTCTTTCGATTCCAGTGCAATTTCGGAATCAAAAGGTTCAACGATCTCGATGCCCCAGTGACTCGAAATTTCATATACATACCATTTATGAAAATGCTTCGTTTTTACTTCATACAGACAGTCTTGATCCGCAAAACAGGGGCCGATATATAAAGGAACGGTTTCACCTTTTTCATCTAAATTGAGATACTGTTCAGGAATTTGTCTCTCCATACAGATATATGATGCTAAGCTCATTATGCTTCCTCCTTCTGTGTGATGTTTACATCATTAATTGAAAGACGTCTTTCCATTGTCTATCTTTCCAAAATGCGCGATTTTTCCATTCGTACAAAAGTGATCGAGCATGCCAAATCGATCCGTTGCATCGCGAGTCACGATGAAGTTGTAGGCCATCAATAACGAGAATTCAGACATGAAGTTCTCAAGCGTTTGCTGCGTGGGACGTACATCTTTCGAAAATAATCCTGTCGTCACTTCTTTTCGATTCAGTAAATGCAATAAATGTTCTTCAAATACCGCTTGCCAATTAGAATCGTGCAATATCATCACGTGAATCGAATCATCATTTTCTAAAACATTCCGACCACAAAAGACGACTTCTACCGGAAACGTGGCGTGTGGTAAAACCGCATCAAAAAAGTTCTCATATTCTGTCCCTACGTCATCAAGCTCCTCATAAGCGACTCCATACATCGAGACATAATCGTTCGTGACTCGGACGATTCCTTGTCCTTGTTTTTGGATAATGAGCGTCACTTCTGCTTTAGTCGCCATTTCCTGCTGTTCGATGACAAGATGTTCGAGAAATCTGTCAAGCTGTGAGTCGTCGGTCATAATCATGTGAGATCGGACCGTCCAATCCGAAAAATCGTCGATGTGTGGATTCTGCTTGAGAGATCGTTCCAGTAATTTTACTTCAAATGGGTACGAATGCTGACTTACTTGAACCCGGACGAGGTCTTGCCAATCATCGCGTGGTAGCAGTTCCCGGAACACATCGATCCACTCGTCTCGTTCAACTAGCATCCTATTCTTATTTTTCATATTTCATCCGACCTTCTAGTTTGCTACAGAGATAGCCCACGATATGTTCATGCGTCGTCCGTTCTTCGAGATCAACATTGTCGACTAATTCATTGATTGTCTCCGAGATGACCTGCCATAATGCGGTTCCTTGATACTCGTCGTATGGTGTTCTCACTTTCTATCCTCCTTCTATCCTCTTCGAATTTCATTCATAAAAATCTCTGTTCCTTGGAACGCAGAGATCATGTCTTCTCCAAACAACGTGATACTCCCCTCCCACGGATGACCGAGATACCCCCAGCGGAAGTCGCTAGCGATAAAAAAGGAATAATCGCCATCTGGAACGGCTGGAATCATCCAATCTCCTTCTTCATTTCGAAGAAACGGACGTCTTGGGTCGATCCAGTATCCTTGATGATTCCAATCGAGTGCCATGACGCGTTTCCCTTCAACGGTCAGATCGGTCAGAATACGCTTTAGCATTTGCTCGATCTCTTCGCGTTTCTCGTAATCCACTTCGTATGTAATGAACGGACTCGGGGCATGGTATGAGGGAAAAACTGTCGTACTGGGTGCGAATTGAAATTGTTGATCAATGACGTGCCATATCTTCTTGTCCTCCGCTTGCGTCATCGGAATCCAGCTCCATGGTTTCAATCGAACGTCGCTCCTTGAGGAGATCGAACGGTGTACGCTGCTCCTTCTTGTACTGCAATTTTTGGTTCGTCTTGTACATCGCGTGCTTTCATTTCTTCAAAAATTAGTGTAATGGCTGCCTCAACATCAAGGACGTAGTAAAAGATATTCGTCGTACCGTTGCCGATATCTCCCCCTTTGCAGTAGCCGTTCCCCGTATGAAGCAAACCATCATTAATTACTTCTTCCATCATGTGACGGCGCTCGAGCGCTGCTTCTGCCTGACCCTTGTCATAAGGAAAATGGACGATGAGTTCCCGGTAATCTGCCTCGTTCAGCTCGCGATAACCTTGACGTTCAAACTTCTCGATCAGCTGCAAAATCTGTACATCTAATCGTTTGAAGCGCGAGACGCGCATTTGCTTTACGTTTTCTGCTTTCACCCACGCTCCAACGATTCCTTGATGTTGAACGATGAGGCGCCCCTCTGTATAGATTGTTTGGTAGAGTGTATTCGAGCCGCTTTGTTTTATCAGTTGGATCATGAGTGGTTCCCGCTCCCTCCTTCACAATGCGTTCAAGTCACGATCTTCTATGTAGCCTAAAAACGCATCTTGCAATGCACCATCTGTCTCTACGGTCTCGACCGAATCTCCTGCTTCGTCAACTCGGACAAGTGCCAGTTTCACTTCAAGCTCAGATCCACTTAGTCCTGAACTCCCATCGATGATACTAAATACATGCGAAACCGTATCGATAATCGTCTGTTCCATCATCTGTCTCATCCGTTTTTGATCCGCTTCGCTCGACTGCTGGTAAAACGCGATACAGGCCGTATAGTCATTGACGTTTGGATCGACTTCTTCTTCGTAGATGTCCTTATAGTCCGCCATACCTTCTTTAACAACCGTTCGATAAACTGCTTGAACGAATTCTTCCAACTCTTGATTCATGATTTTCTCTCCTTCATTAATACCCAGCAGTTCACCCCTCTTGTCTTAAACGTTGAGCGTTTACATCTGTTCGTCAGAACTACTTCTTATTCTGACCATACCGACAAACGGGTCCGAGGATCATTATCATCGGTCACCCATTCGATTCCGGTATATCCACGTCTCACGGCGTTCTCATAAAACGCTTCGGATACGTGCTGCTCCTTACAATAGATATCGACGTACGTGCAGTCATACACCAAAATCGCGATGTGACAATTGCTTTTCTGAAACCACGCATAAGTCGTTCCCACTTCTTCAGTCTGACCACTTTGAAATGCAAACAATGCAGCAAAAATCAAGTAATTGCTTGGTCCCCTTAGCCATTTCGCTAGTTCATGTCCTGTCGCTATCCGATCGATTGAAAACTCTTCTAAACTGTCATACAAGTCCCCATCCATGGTTTGGATCGGAAAATCAAAGTTACGAAGAAACCAATCATACTCTTTCATTTCAATCGCACTTAATATGTCGAGCAAGATACGCCCCGGTTCATTCGGGATTTCAAATGACACACCACGCAGACTCATCGAATCCCCTCTTTCTATCTTGTCATAAGAAGGCTACCGTATGAAAACACTGTAGTTCTTGTTCTTCACTTGAACTTCCCCACGTGCAGACGGCGTAACCTTGTGCTGCCAATGTCGTAACCATCTCGACGACTGGTACGTCTCCACTTTCTGTTAAGCCGATATCGAGCACCTGCGTTAGTAATTCCTGACAATGTAATGGTCGATCATGATTCGCACAAATAATGGTATACATAGCTGGAGAGTCACTAATCATTTCAATGGCTCTCGAAAGCTGTTCGAGACCAAATTTAGCGATCCCAACGTAATATGATTCTTCTCCGACTTG
The DNA here is from genome assembly GCF_038006045.1 of Exiguobacterium sp. FSL W8-0210. Taxonomy (NCBI): domain Bacteria; kingdom Bacillati; phylum Bacillota; class Bacilli; order Caryophanales; genus Exiguobacterium; species Exiguobacterium sp. FSL W8-0210. The sequence continues at coordinate 1,375,153 of NZ_JBBOUK010000001.1, read as the reverse complement.
GACCGGCACTTCTATTCGGGAGGTGAAGCCATCAAGCATCTCTTTTCGTTCGAGCAAACGCCACAGCTTGTAGTAATCAAAGATTCTTTTGGAATGGAACTTATTTTCGACACGCACTACTACATAAAAGCGATATGTGCTTAGCGCATGCTTTTTCGCTAGCTCATCACGGAACATCTCACTACTGATTTGTTTGAATTAAACGATGTCTTCTCGAAACAAAAGCATCTCCTTTTTCAATCCCACTGACACGATACACTTTGATACGTTTCAAACTGTAGATACACGAGTTGATTTGTACCAAGATGAGTGAGTCTGAGTGATTGTTGTGATGGTTGCGTGTAAGGCAATTCGAATCTGACACCTTCGATTTTCTTCAATAAAAAATATGCCCAATGCTGATTGTATTCATTCTCGGAGAGAGCCTCCCATAACGCATCTTCACAATGATCCGCCTCGTAGACATATAATTTCATGACCGTGTTCTCCGCTATCACGGATAACCCCGCGAATACGGGAGAGTTTGGAATTTGCGGTTTCTGAATGACCAAAGTATAGCCCTCTTTCAGAAGATGATTCAATTGTTCGCGGCTATCCGGTAGCTCCTCTTCGATGACGGAAGCCGGAAGTTCTCTGATGCGGATTGGCAATCCCACCTCATATTCAAAGGGATCTTCGAGTGCGAGTAAGTCTTCACGAGAATAGATTATTTTCATGAGATCATCCTCACATTCTTTTGTGCAATGCATTAAAATTCTATCAGGATAGTTCTTTAAATGGGTCTGGTATTTCTTTGTTTCATTTATAATATGTAGCCATCTCTATCATTGGCGTTGTTCTCGAGTTTACGTTTGTATTTGCTTCGAAGATATAATAAAAGTATCAATCCTGTTCCAATTGACAGAATCGGAAATAGATGTGGGATGTACTGCTCTTGCCGAAAACCGACATGCATTAAGAAATAATCGACGAAACAGATGACACGTAGCCACATCGGAAACTGATCTTTACTAAGAAACGCTAAGAACATCAGAGCGATACCGATACCTAATACAACAAACGGTAATATAGTGAACGGTGTCACTAACTGGAACAGACCGAGACCCAGAAGAAGATAAGCGAGCCAGGACGTCCGACGGCGAAATTTCTCACGCTCTTTCCGTCCGGGTTGCATCCCGTAAATATCATCCTGCCTGTATCCTTCAGCCTGTTTCTCAGCAATCAATTCCTTCAGTCGTCGTTTAGCTTGACGCCGAAATGTATATCGTTCTTCAATTGAATCACTGACATCCTGATCGATTTTCCATTGTTCGGTGACACCGTGATACATCTGGATTGTTCGACCGTCCCGGTACATGAACCAGAAATAGATGATGCCATCCACTTGCTTACTGAGCGTGACAATCATTAAATTATCATCCTTATCAATTGAATTAGTCTTCTGTAGCAATTTTTTAAATAGAAGCATGGTTCGGCTGTTCCGCTAGAAAATCCGTTTGATTGTATCTGTTTTGGACATAAAACAATAGGAGTGTACCCGTTCCAATCGCGAAACCAGCATATAACCCCTCTCGGTATTCAATGTTCATGACACAGCAACTGATGAAACAAACCGTGCGTAGCCAGCCCGGTAAATAGTCTTTACTGAAAACGACCATTCCCATTTGAAGTAACGCAAGCACTGCGATGATAATTGGAGAGACGCGAGTCCTATCATTCGACGCTTGAACGTCTGTCTTTTCTTGCGGTTCGGTGTCAGTCCGAATACGTCCTCGAATATGTATCCTTCTGCCTGTTTTTCCGAAATCCACGTATTCATCCGACGTTTCGCTTGATATCTGAACAAGTAGCGATCTTCCATCGCTTGTTTCATATCGTCCTGATGAATCTCGTTCATGACACCGTGATACGTATACAATTTTCGTCCATCGCGATAGATGAGCCAAACGGCTGTCATTCCATCGACTTGTTTATGAAGCGTCCGAATCGTGTTAACCCTCCAGATCTGCTAGGACATCTTCTGGATCCAGCTCAAGTCCAATGAGCTCCGGTTCCCAGTTCAAGCCACAATACAGTCCATTGTCAATCATGTTCGGCAACCAGCCATCCATGAATAGACCCAAATCCAAGCGAATTAGATGATAGTCCGCCCATTCCTTCGTCTGTAGCGCTTTCGCCGCTGATTTCGACGAAAAGAATAACAATACATCCGATTCCTCTTGATACGAAGGACAATAGGCCCAACCCGACTGTTCAAATTTTGATAGACCATAGACGGCGCCTGTCTCGATGACCGTTTGTACGAAGAGTTCTGCTTGTTCTGCACTGCGATCCACTTGTTGTTCCTTTTCAATGAATATCTTCAACGTTGGTGCTACCGAAAATAATTCTTGTTCCTCATGATCCCATAAGACGATTGTCTCTGTGTCCGGAAGCTGATACCCGAGTTCGTCACCTGTTCCGTCACGTGCGATTCGTAAGAAACCGGATGGGTAGTCCTCCGCATCCGTCGTGTTAACACGAACAAGGTCGTCCCATGTCCGCTTGATATACTGCTCGTCCTTGATCGGATGAAACTCCCATTCGCCGATGCTGAATTTATTTTCGTGCTTGTACCTATTTCGTAGTTCTTTCGGAAGCTTAAAGCCAAGTTCTGCTTCTACCTCTTGTAATCTCTCTTCAGTAACGCCTGGTAAACCGATTTGATATGTCATCTATGTGACTCCTTCTTATACATTTTTGTCTTTAATTTTTTCGGTTAAAGTTCTTTCCTGCGGGATAAAGTCCGGTCAATCGTCTGCCGTAATGAACTTTTGCCTGTCCCATCCGAAGCCGCGTCACGCCATACTGCTTTTTAAAATAATCAATGACGGGTTCAACGATATAAGACGGCTCCAAGATATGAAGGACGAATTCGATCGCTTCTGGCCCATACTCATCTTCAACAAAATACCCATTGCCGATTTCAAAAAGAAATCCGTTGAGGTCTTCTTCAATGCTCGAACGATGCTCAAAGATGACATCATACTCTGTATCCTGACAAAAGATCTCTACGACAACTTCGTGGTAATCCGCTTCTTGAACGACAGAATATCCGTCTTTTTCTTTCTCTGCAACAAGTTCTCGGATACAGGCATCCAGATTAAAAAAGCGCGAGAACTTTTGCTCGCTCATTGGTTCTTTCAATCTCTCTCCCATGATGCCGTGAAACGTGTAGAGTGTCCGTCCATCCTTCTCGAACAGCCAAAAATGATTCTGACCGTTGATTTGTTTAATGAGTTGCATATTGTCACACGATTCCTTTAAGTAATAAGTCGATGAAATTTTTAATTTCTTGTCATTTGTTGTTTTCTTGAAAAATCAATTTCTCTTCTTCATTATAAAACCCATAACCATTTATGGGAATTTTTATTTATTCATATGATATATTCCATTTTGATTACAAATTTAATTTAAAACACTTTTTATGTAAGCGTTATCATTATACTGTATACGGTACTTATTCTTTATTAAGGAGTTGAATTAAATGGATACGGTCATCAGTCACTATTCGAAATTCAAATGTCCACGTTGTCGCGAGAAATTCAAGGATGAGATTCTCATTGAAGATTTACATAGTGTAGCGTACGAAGACCGGCGCTTAGGTCTCGAAATCCAGTATGACTTTTCTTCGGAAGTCGCTTGTCCGAACTGCCATCATCAATGGCTCATTGAAGGCAATGTCTGGGAGTATCCTGAAGGCGTCATCGATGCCATCGAACTATAGTGCGACCAACATGAAACACTTCCCTTTTTCTTAAGTAAGCTACATATGAAGTGTTGCCTTGATGTATACTATCGGTAATACAGAACGTGTACTTCGGAGGGGTTCGCATTTGAAAAGCAAACTTTTATTTTTACTGCTATTTTCGATCGTCTGTCTAGCAGGATGTAGCAATTACGATCAAGACGGAAATACGACTAGTGAGGAAGCAAAAAAGAAATACGATGCAGCCATCAATCAAGTCTTCAAATCTGAAAACCAGTACTTGAAGCAGCAACAGATCAACCAGCAACTAAAGCGAAACACTGATGAAACGGGCGTCATCGTCTATGAGGATAAAGATTTAATCGAAATCTATTACGACCAATCATCTGAAGGACAAAAAGCCATTTATCAGAAAAAAGGATCGACTTACGCGCGGAAGACGTATTCGAAACAAATCAGCGGTAAAATCGATGCCTCTGAAAAAAAATACCTTGAGAACATTGGAATCAAGTAATTCTAATCCTATAAGGCTGATTGGTTAATTGTCTAAATGGTCGATGACTCCATTATTTTATGGAGCCATCGACCATTTTCGTGTTTTCTTATCCTTCTCTTTCCTTCATCTGTTTTAAGGCACAGTTCAGGGGGTATTTTTTAATATTTAGTTTAAGGTGGGAATTACTGATGGAAAGAACCGCATCGATCATTATTCCTGTATACAATAAGGCGACATATCTCTCAACTTGTATCGCATCGATCCAAGAACTCACGCTCGATCACTCAACAATCGAAGCGATTTTCGTTGATGACGGTTCGACGGATGAATCGTTATCGATTCTCCACACGGCTGCACAAACGATGGATTTCATTCGCATCATCGAACTTCCTGAAAATTCGGGCAGTCCTGCACAACCGCGAAACGTCGGAATTGAAGAAGCGACAGGTACCTACGTCACGTTCTTAGATGCTGATGATCGTCTCGATCCAGTCGGATTCCCTCGACTCGTCGCACAAGCCGCTTCGCATGATGCCGATATCGCATTCGGTCAAACGATCAAACATACCAACACGTCGATTCAAAAGGTTGGCCGCTTTGCATCGTTTACGACAGCGAATCAGCTTGTTCCGTATGAAATCGATAAAGTGTTCCGCGCGGTCGGACCTCCAGGGAAAATTCTGAAGCGCTCCGTCTTGCTTGAACATAACATTCGGTTCAGCGCGATGCAGTACGGTGAAGATAAACTCTTCTTCTTTGAAGCCATCTCGAAATGCCAAACGGCTTCGATGAATCCGGCACCGGTCTATCACGTCAATCGTTTCGCGATGAATGATTCGCTTGTCGGACAAACAAGTATTTTCGAAAAGACGACCTTCAATTTACAAGTGCTTGAGAAAACGCTCGAACTTGATATTCCAGCAGTTGCTAAAACCCATGCTTTGAGTCGATTGATCGAGATGGACTTCCTCTCCCGACTGTTCAACAACAAGCGTTTCCTTGAGCATCCGCAGCAGCAGACCTTTTTTGACCTGTTCCGCGAAATGATTGCCGTTTTTGAACGCCATGGTGCAGATCCAGCGGATTTCATTTTTGATGACATCTTTCAAAAACAGTACACCTTGCTTCAGCAAAAAGACTATGACAGCTTCGTCACCTTCATCACGCTGCTCGTCCAAAAACATAAAGCCCGGCGATATGTATCGGAGAATCGTCTTTATTACCGGATGCCTGCTTCGTTGAGTCATCTCGGTCCTGTCCTTGAGCCATTCTTTGCTACGTATGCGGGCACCCGTCTCGTTGATGGTCTCTTCTATGAAGTCGTACAATTACTCAAAGACGACATGTCTTCGATCGATCAAGTTCTCTTAATCGCACCCAACGATGAAGCAACGGAAACCGCCGTTCCGTTCCATATCGATGAGAACGAACTGTTCATTCCGACGGAGGCACTCGAACCGCGTTCAGATCCATTCCAATTGATGCTGATCCATGACGACTATCATCCGTTCGTCGTCCGGATGACGTTACCGAGTAGTGTCGACGAAATGCATTTGCATTATCAGCAACTTAAAGTCGAATTTCGTCCCGAGGAACAAAAATCACCGATACAGAAAATCGACGCGACGAAGTATCATATCGAAGCACCGCCGCAAGTCGTCGTACTCGAGAAAGCCTTTTTGTATGATGACCTCGAATTCGAGCATAAGCAAGCAGCGCTCGAAGTCGGTCAACTCCTGACAATCAGTGATCTACAGTTGACGATTGCTGGCACACCACGACTCGTCACGGCTGATGGAGCTTACGTCACGGCAAACAAAAAATATGTCCATCTTCCGCCTGTGATCGATAACGAGACCTATCTGACTGTGCCTCCAACAACAGTCCGGATTTTGAAAACATGTAAACAGTACGCCGATCGTGACTTTAAAAATGAACTACCGACGAAAAACACACCCGATACGGTGCTTCAGATCGAGAAGGTCGTCCTGTCATCGAAAGGCACACCACGCTTGAAAACGGCTCAGGATATGTACATCACAGCCAATCGATCATTCGTTCAACCGATCAACGAAGCTTAACAATACACCTAGGGATAGAGAGATCTCGTTCCTAGGTTCCTTATTATTCCAACAAAGTATGCTATAGTATGGATAAGGTTCACCGATATGATCCATATTTTATGCTACTAAATAAAATTGTAAGCGCTATATAAGGAGATGCCCTATGAAACGAGATTTGTTTTTTACATTGAATACGTTAGCAGCTTAGCGTGGCGGTTTATCAAAAGCAGTCATTAAACGCGCGAATGCCATCATCACGGCTGATCCGGAGCGAAATGTCACACTCGTGACGTTAGGGATTCAACCGAACCTCGAAGCGATTCGCGAAGAGATAGTCGAGGCGCGTTTGCTTGATCCTCGCATCCAGGTCGTCAACGTCATCAATTTTTTAGCACGCCGCCAGGCAGACAAACGGTCCGTCGTTTCTTCGAAAGCCGAATTGATTCCGCGTTGGGAAAAACGGTATACGTTGTTCCTCGATGCGAGCCGTGCCGAAAAAGATTCCTATCGATTGTTCGACAATGGTACATACGTCCAGTACGCTCGGTTTGACGCTAACAATCAGCTCAGCTTCATCGATTATTTTTCAGAGAATCGCCATCGCCTACGCCGCGAGGAATACCTTGATAACGGGCAGTTGGTGCAGACGATCCAGTATTCGCTTACATCGAATAAGCCGGTCTCCCGTTCCTTCTTCCACAGTGATGGAACGTGTTATTTGACGATTTGGCATAAAATCAACTCGGCAGACTGGAGTCATCTATTTTATTTCGAAGCCGGTCAGGAAAAACAGTTCAATGATCCAGCGATCTTTAATACGTTCGTCTTGAACAAGCTGTTAGATCAACATGACGCGGTCTTGATCTCATCAGAATACCGGGATCGTCTTGCCAACCTACCGAAAAAAAATTTGGATGCGGTCATCCTAGACATCAAGCATCCGAATATTAAAAAGATCGCCTTCGGGCATAGCAATCACTTCGTGTCGCCCTTCAATGAGACAGCAGCCGTCAGTGGTGTCTGGGATACATTATTCGGTCGCATCGACGAGTGGGATCGTGTCATCACGGCAACACCTCGTCAACAAGCGCATATGACCAACCAGTTCGGTCATCCGGAAACGTTCCATGCGATTCCACACGGTGTTGGTGCTGTTCCGGAAGCCGACTACTCGGTACTTCCTGAACCTGATCCGAATCGGTTCATCGTCGTCTCGCGCATTCAAGTCAAAAAGGATGTCGCTGCGAGTGTCCGTGTCATGCGGAAGATCGTCGACCACCACCCCAATGCCTTCCTTGATTTCTATGGCTTCGGTTACAACGATCAGCTCGAAAAGGATCTCCATGCTTTGATCAAGGAATTGTCATTAACGAAGCACATCCGTTTCAAAGGGTTCGTCACGAACATTCAAGACGCTTATCATGGTGCTGTCGCAACGATCTTTACGTCGCAATCCGAAGGGTTCGGGATGGCGATCCTTGAGAGCATGGGCTATGGTGTTCCGGTCATCGCCTACGATGTTTGTTACGGTCCCCGTGAAATCATTGAGCATGGAACGACTGGTTTTATCATTCCAACAGGTGACACGTCAGCTTTCGCAGCAGCAGCGATCCGCTTGATGGAGCAACCGTCCCTAAGACGTCAAATGGGCGAAGCCGCCTTGCATTCGGTTGAGCGTTTTTCGGATGATCTTTTCACGAAAAATTGGCTGATGCTTTTGAATCAGCTCGACGAATAGTTAGTCGACCTCCTCCCCTGTGAGGAGGTTTTTTTGTCTATCCACCAAAGTCCGCATTGTTTTTCAAATTTTAGGATGTTTTAGCTATTGATTATGATAGAATGCTAAGGGAAGATAGCGCTTTCATAAAACATCTTTTAGTAGGAGGTTCCTTGATTCCATGCTGTTTAAATCTGCTCTCCGGGTGCTCCAATTTGGACATTCCGTACTTCCGAAAAAACAAAAAAAGCTTAAACGATCGGCATTAAAAGAATCGTTAAAGATTCAATCTTCGCCGACAGACTATACGCTATCCGGTCAATTGAATGATCCGTTGCTGACGATCACGTCGTTACGTATCCGCGATCGATCGCAAGAGACGGTCCTTGAAGTGCCGAACCAACTGGACGATCATCGCTTCACCTTTCAGCTGTCGCATTCAATCGTGTCTCAATTGAGTCAGCATGTTGCTCAGATGCAAGAAGAGGCGGACGTTCCGACGGTCGAAGAAGACGGTCTCGCTGAGATCGAGTACGTCGAAGCCGATCAAGATACGCTCTATCCGATTGGTCGTTTTTCGCTTTGGCTTACGTTCACGAAAAAAGTTGAACACCTCACACCGGAGCAATTACAGAAATGGGAATCTGACGGCTTACCGAGTCATGCTACGCTCGACGCGTCTGTCTTCACCCGTGAGATTCTGCTAGGACGTTTCCTTGATACACAGATCCCTGCGCCTCTCGCGCCGTTGATGGATGAGACGTTCAACGAATTCGTCCAGTTGTATACGGATTTAAAAGGCAACCTGCGTCTGTTGCTGAACAAAGAACCGCAGACGAAGCCGAAGATTCAAATCGATGCGGTCCATAATGAGACGAAGGCGACGACAGTCATCAGCGGAAAAGCCTTTACGCGTCATGCGTTCATCAAGACGGGACGGTTGCTCCTTGTTCACCGAGAGAGTGGCGATCAAGTCCCTATCCCAATCGATTGGTTGTACCAAAACGAGGTAAGTGCGAAAAAATTCGGATTGTATCTCTATCATTACACGGCGAAGATTCACTGGTCGCACCTCTATCAAGCAGCCCAATTGCAAGAAGGGGTTTATGATGCTTTCATCACGCTCGATTTCTATCACCGATCGGAACCGAAATTACACCGTCTCGGTCGTGCCCGTTATATCACGCGTCAGCTGACACCGGAAGCGTTAGGGAAAGATGAGACGTCGACGATGCATATCATTCCGTACTACACGGTCGGTCACCGGAATCTATCATTTGAGATGACCGAGTTCACGAATGAAAATTACGCCTATCTGAATCATCTGATGACATTTGCCCCGCTCTACCGGCTGTTTGCCGAGAAGAACACGTGGCTCGTCGGAGAACGTCCATATAAAGCGCAGGACAATGGTTACCACTTCTTCAAATACATGCGCGAGACCTATCCGGAGCGACCGGTCTATTACGTCATCGATCCGGCGTCGAACGAATATGCGCAAGTCGCTCCGCTCGGAAACGTCTTGCCGATCAAATCGAAGGAACACATCTATCACTCTTTGATGGCAAAGAAGGTCATCGGGACACACCACGCGGAATACTTGTATCCGCTTCGCTCGGAGCCGTTCAAACGCAAGATGCGTGCAGATCGTGTCTTCATCCAACACGGGGTTCTCGGAACGAAGAACATGAACAATCAATACGGGAAATTTGCTGCTGCCTTCGACACGGATTTGTTCCTTGTCAGCTCGGAGCGGGAAAAACGACTCGTCACACAAGATATGGGATACGCTGAGCGCGAGGTCAAAATTACTGGCTTGTCTCGCTTTGATGCACTCTTGAAAAATGACGTCCCGGTCAAACGTCAGATGCTCGTCATTCCGACGTGGCGGTCGTGGTTACAGACGCCACTCCAGTTCTTCGAATCAGAATACTATCAGCAGTACCAAGCGTTCCTATCGAGTGATCGTTTGCATGCGTACGCGAAACAGCATCGTCTCGAGATCGTTCTTTGCCTGCATCCAAACATGCAGCAATATTCGAGTCATTTCGAGAACTTACCGATCACGGTCATCCACCAAGGCGAACGTGACGTCCAAGGGTTATTAAAAGAGAGCCTGTTGCTCGTCACTGACTACTCGAGTGTTGCCTTTGACTTCAGTTTCTTAAAGCGACCGGTTCACTATCTCCAATTCGACCCGAAACGCTTCATCGGTCCACTCGGTTCATATCTCGATCTCGAGAACGAATTACCGGGTCGAATCTCAAAAACGATTGATGACCTGTTCGACGATCTTGACGCGACGGCACGCCATAATTTTGAGATGGCGGACGAATACAAACGACGCGCTGACGTCTTCTTGACGAAAACGGATACGACTTACTCTGATCAGGTCTATCAAACAATCGCTAATTATACGAAACAGACGAGTCTCTTTGAAAAGATTCAGACGAACGAGGCAGCGAACATCCTCTTTAAGGTCTATCGCCGAAGCCGGTTCTACTTCCCGACGATGAAGGCTGGATACCGGCTCATGCAACGCGTCTTGCCGGTCGACCCGAAACTCGTCGTCTTCGAGAGTGGGCTCGGTAAACATTACGCGGACAGTCCGCGTTACATTTACGAGGAACTGAAGAAACAAGCACTCGGCTACAAAGTCGTCTGGATCTATAACAAGAAGCTTTATCTCGGAGATCCGAACGCAAAAGTCGTCAAACGCTTATCTCCTGCCTATTTCTATTACATGGCGACGGCGAAGTTTTGGGTCAACAATCAGAACTTCCCGCATTACATGACGCGGCGAAAAGAGACGACCTACATTCAGACATGGCACGGCACACCTTTGAAGAAGATGTTGTTTGACTTAGACGAGATCCATGGACGGGACGAAGGCTATGTCGAGCGTGTAACGAACGCGATCCAGCAATGGAGCGTCCTCTTGTCTCCGAGTCCCTATGCGACGAACATCTTTAGAAGTGCGTTCCAGTACGGGGGACCGGTCGTCGAATCTGGTTATCCGCGAAACGATCTCTTCTTTACGGCGAATAATGCGGCGACAATCGAACGGATCCGGACGCAGCTTCAACTACCGGAAGACAAGAAAGTCATCTTGTATGCACCGACTTTCCGTGACCATCAGTCGCTCGGTAAAGGGAAGTTCTACTTCGACTATCCGTTTGATTTCGACCGGGTCGCGGAAGCGTTAGGCGATGAGTATGTCTTCTTGATTCGGACGCATGTGCTCGTCACGAAAAAGCCGAAGATTCCAGCGCAGCACCGGGAACAATTCATCGACGTGACGGCCTATCCGGATATTCAAGAACTTTACTTGATCACCGATCTACTGATCACAGACTATTCTTCTGTTTTCTTCGACTTCGCGAACATGAATCGTCCAATGATGTTCTATGCGTATGACCTCGATCTTTATCGAGATACGTTACGCGGCTTCTACCTGGATTACTACAATGACCTTCCGGGACCGATCTTAGAAACGGAAGAGGCTTTGCTTCACGCCTTATCGGACATTCCGCGTCTGACGAAAATGTATCAAGCGCAACTCGATACGTTCCGTGCGACATACGGTCCGATGGAGGATGGGTTTGCCGCTTCTCGTGTCGTCGATGCGTACTTCAAAACGGATCAAATGATGCGCACTCAAACCCTTGAATTACTTGAACAACCAGACGGCAGTTACTCTGTTTGACCGATGATACGAAAAAACGAGGCTGGGACATAACTCAGTTTCACAAACGAAAGGCCCTCGAAACGTGTAGTCGTTTCGAGGGCCTTGTTCTATGACGAAAAACCGATTCTGAATAAACAAATAAGGACAACCTCTGATAAAGTTAAAGTGACTAAACTATAACCATCGGAGGTGCCCTTATGTTTAAAGATTATAACATGAACCAGCTGGTTCTGCCCTTAGATTTAGAAGTTCGTCTTCAAGAAAATGATATCGCGTTCGCTGTCCATCATCTCGTCGAATCCATTCCGGATGATGTTTTCGATCCTTTCATGCGGACGACGGGATGCCCTGCTTATCATCCGCGGATGATGATGAAAATCATTTTATGTGCCTACACACAGTCGGTCTTCTCCGGTCGGAAGATTGAAGGATTACTATCCGATAGTCTGCGGATGATGTGGCTAGCGCAAGGGAATGCGCCGAGCTATCGTACCATCAACCGTTTTCGAGTGCATCCCGCAGTCACTCCAATCTTGAAGCAAGCCTTCGTTACCTTCCGTTGCCATCTCGTCGAGATGGGAGAAATCAATGAAGAAGCCATCTTTATCGATGGTACAAAGCTAGAGGCGAATGCGAACCGATACACCTTTGTTTGGCGGAAATCGATCGAACGTCATAGTTCGTCTCTCGTGGACAAATCGAATCGTATCTATGACAACCTCGTCGAACAAGACATCCTACCGGAAATTGAACGAGAAAGCCCGGACGAGCTCACTCTCTCAGAACTCGAACACATGGGTGAAGCTTTAGACGCACATATCGCTTCCATCAACCAAAAAATCGAGGCGAGTTCGGATACTCAAGAAAGAAAACGTCTACGTTCTGAACGGAAGGAACCACGTCTCCTTCGAAAGGAGATTACAGATTTCATCGAGCGGAAACAGAGATACGCCCTCCAAAAGAGGACGCTCGCTGGACGGAACAGCTATTCGAAAACAGACACAGACGCGACGTTCATGCGAATGAAGGAAGATCATATGCAAAATGGACAACTCAAGCCAGGCTATAACGTTCAAATCGCGACCGAAGGACAGTACACACTCGCTTATGATATTTATCCGAATCCGACGGATGCCCGGACGTTACTCCCCTTTTTAGATGAGATCAGCTCATATTTACCACTACCACCGCATATCGTTGCGGATGCCGGCTATGGGAGTCAGGAGAATTATCAGGATATTCTGATGCGCCGAGGGCGCATTCCACTCATCCCTTATACGATGTTCGAAAAAGAAAAGTCTCGAAAATGGCGCAATGATCCATTTAACACAGTAAACTGGTCTTATGATGAAAGGTCGGATCGTTTTGTGTGCCCTAATGGACAGGACGTAACATTCCGTTACATGTCCAAGAGAACAGATCGGTACGGATTCACGCGTGATTTCAAGGTGTATGAAAGCGAAGGGTGTGATGGCTGCCCGTTTCGCTCCCGTTGTACCAAGGCCAAAGAGGGTCGTCACCGACAGGTACACATAAACACTTCATGGGAAGAACAAAAAGAACAGATGAAAAAATGGCTTTCAGATCAAAAAACAGGATCCCTCTATGCGAAACGGAAGATAGACGTGGAACCAGTTTTTGGATATCTGAAGGCTAATTTGAGTTTCACTCGCTTTTCTGTGAGAGGAAAAGCGAAGGTGAAGCGTGAGCTCGGCTTCATCCTCATGGCCGTAAATTTAAGAAAATGGCTCATCCAAAGCGTTGCCCGAAGGGCAACTTGACGCGAGACAATGAAAAAAGAAGGAATTGCACATCCTGAGTGATGGCAATTCCTTCTTCTCGTTAAATTCAGCTAGTTATGTCCCAGCCTCGTTATCGTTATCCAACATCGCATAATAATCACTCTTATTTTCAACTACACAGTTATCAGAGAAGAATGAAAAAACGCTGTTGACACCTTCTCTAAAATATAGGCTATTCTCCCAAAATTGGTTTAATCCTCATTAGTCTCCGTGCGTTCAAAAACAATCTGTTGTGATTGTTCGTCCCATTTAGCTAATATTTTATCCCCTTTCTCAATAGCCCCTCCTAAAATTTCACGAGCTAATTTCGTTTCTAGCTCACTACGGATTACACGTTTGAGTTCTCGGGCACCAAATTCAGGTTTGTACCCTTCTTCTGTAAAGTGCCGAGCTAAAGTTTGATCGAAAGAAATAGTAATACCCTGTTTCGACACATTCTTCGCGACACGTTGTAGTTGAAGTGATACAATTTCGTTTATTTGATCCTTATTTAAAGCACTAAATACAATAATTTCATCAATCCTGTTTAAAAACTCAGGACGGAAATGACTTGCCAAGACAGTCATAACTTCTTTTTTTACGCCTTCATAATCTTCTTTAGAAGAACTATCGCTGTTTAATCTAGTACGAATAATATCTGACCCTAAATTTGACGTAGCTATAATTATCGTGTTGGTGAAATCTACAACTCTTCCTTTTCCATCAGTAAGTCGTCCATCATCGAAAACTTGAAGTAAGATATTGTACACGTCAGGATGAGCCTTTTCAATTTCGTCTAACAATATCACGCTGTAAGGTGAACGTCGTACTTTTTCGGTGAGCTGACCGCCTTCATCATAACCCACATACCCAGGAGGAGCACCTACAAGACGTGCTACTGCATGCCGCTCTCCATATTCTGACATATCAATTCGTAATAATGCATTTTCATCTCCATAAATAACTTCTGATAAAGCCTTTGCAAGCTCGGTCTTACCTACCCCGGTAGGTCCTAAGAAAAGAAAAGTAGCGACAGGCTTATTTTCTTCGCGTAATCCTGAACGAGACAAACGAACTGCATCTGAAACAGCGTTTACTGCCTCTTCTTGACCTACTAAGCGCTGATGTAGTTGTTCTTCCATGCGTAAAAGTTTGTCTTTTTCTTCTGTTGTTAGTTCGTTCACTGGAATGCCAGTCAAATGCGAAACCACATGAGCAATATGTTCAGGTTTTACCTCTGTACTCCCTGAGCCTTTTTCGGATTCCCAATCTTCTGTTAATTTCTTTAACTCACTTTCTTTTTCTTCAATAACTTTTGTAAGTTCGCTTGCTTTATCATACTGCTTTCTATTTGCAACGTAATCTCGCTCTCTTAGAAGGTGCTGCAATTCAGCTTCGATTTCTTGAATTCCGGCAGGACGTGAAGTGGCAATTAGTTTAACTCTAGCTGCCGCTTGATCAAGAAGGTCAATGGCTTTATCAGGTAAAAAACGAGAAGGAATATATCGATCTGATAACTCTACTGCAGAAATAATAGCTTCTTCGGTTATAGTCACCTTATGATACGCTTCAAAAGTATCGCGCAAACCTCTTAAAATCATAATCGTTTGCTCTGGAGTCGTCTCGTGAATAGTAACCGGTTGAAATCTTCTTTCTAAAGCCGCGTCTTTTTCAATGTACTTTTGGTATTCATTCAGAGTAGTCGCGCCAATGAGATTCAACTCTCCTCTAGCAAGCATTGGTTTGAAAACGTTAGCTATATCTAGACCGCCTTCTTCACCACCTTGTCCAGCGCCTACAATCGTATGGACCTCATCAATGAATATAATTAAATCATCTTTATTTTCCGATATTTCCTTCAACACTTTTTGAACACGTTCTTCAAACTCTCCTCTGTATTTTGATCCAGCAACCATTGCATTAATATCTAACTCCATTAATCGCTTATCCTTTAAACCTTCAGGTACTTCACCGTCAACAATTCGTTGTGCTAACCCTTCTACAATAGCAGTTTTCCCAACCCCTGGATCACCAATCAGTACTGGATTATTTTTTCTACGTCGAGCTAATATCTCTATTGTGGTTTCCACTTCTTCGGCACGACCTATGACCGGATCTAGCTTTCCTTCTTTAGCCATCTTAGTAAGATCGCGCGAAAATTTCTCCAGTTCAGGGGTGTTACTCACATTGGATAGACCTCCTTTGTTTTCACCGTTCCCGACAACCCTACTCACTTGCTGTCTTATAGATTGAGGCGTCAAACCATATTTGCGAAGGATGTTTGCAGCCAGCCCCTCTCCCTCTTCAGATAAACCAATCAAAAAATGTTCGGGACCAACATAAGTGTGTCCTAGATCATTTGAAGCAATAAAAGAACGACTTAAGGCGTCTTTTACTCGCGGTGAAACGCTAATCTCACCTTCATGTAGTTTCTCTCCATGTTTCGCCTCAGCTTGAATTTGTCTTTTCAAATCTTCCACTTTAATTTTGAATTGATTAAATATACTTTGAACAACCTCACTATCTGTCAACGCCAACAATAAGTGCTCTGTATCTATTTCGGGTCTGTTAAATTCAGATGCATATTGTCCCGCTTTTTGAAGCATCTCTTCCGCGTTTTCACTCAATCGGCTAGTTAAAGCACTACCACGCTTTTGCGGTGCCACTTCGCTCGAGGTTTCATCATAAAAATTTTCTTTACTAACTTCTTCATCTACATTAAAAAAAGGTAGTTTGCTCGAAAAAAAGTTATCGAGCATAGTGCCACGTATTCCAAATAACGATTCGATTGGAGAAATGTTTAATCCATTGCGTTGTAAAATTTCTTGATAATGACCTTCACATAACTCCATATTTCGTAACTGACCATTCAAGTTTGCTTGGACTCTGACTGATGCTGGCTTTCCACAAATATCACATGTGTTCTTCGACATCTTCCCTACCTCCTTAATCAATCGTATAGTTTAGTCTATACATTATACATATTTCCCCGAGATTACTTAACGTAAAACATGATATCTATAATAAATAATTGTTTTTAGATCACTCTTAAAAGAAATGCTGACTTTAACATATCTGTGCATAAGATACATTCGTCCTTTAGATGGGCGATTTGTCAAATTAAGCGCAATACTTCCTCGTAAAGGCCCACTGTGCCGTTTTCCAGTTCAGAACTTTCTCGGCCGCCCGTTGTTCTGGGCGAGTGTGTCCGCGAATTCTTCATGTATCTATATTAATAATTACAGAGAGGAATGCATAAGATGATATAAAGGACCATTGTAGGAGGTATTGCAGTCACCTTACTCAATTATTTTTGTGAGTATTAAAGGACCAGACTATGAAGTCGTGAGTATACAAAAAGAAAATGCAGAAGCCCTAAAAAAGTATATAACGAGATTGAAATAGAGCCATCAAGACTACACGATATAATATTCAGTTGAACGGTCACATCTCAGAACGCTATTATAGAATTGCTCATTAGCTATGCTGCAGACCTCCATACTGATTTCTATCCTTTCTTTTTAAGGAAGACATATTTACTAGTGAAATTGGCTTGGGGACATAATGGAATGGAAGTGAAGGCATCCAAGTTAAACCATCATTATTATGACAGTAGTGCAAAGAAAATTAAAAAGACGCATTCTCATCACTTAGCGGTATCAGATCGTGAAACGTCTAACATATGTATCTTTTATCAAAATGCAATGAACGTATACCCTAAATAGAATGATCATGGAGAAAGGGAAAGTCGACAGTCATAATCACCTTGCAAAAAGAAAGGTGGAGACGCTTCAATCCAAGCGACTCAACAACGATTAGGAATGTCATTATGTGTAGGGAACGACTAGGGAATTGCCGATCGTAAAATCGCATATGAAGGAGAATGGATAGAAAAGATAGATTCTACTATTTAGAGAATGGAAAAGACACCAAACGACATAAAGCTGAACTGAACCCTGAATGGTGGACACTTGATAAAAGACCCCATTCGGGGTTTTTTGTGTTTAAAGATATCGATATACTGTACCTATTCAATTTAGACGGGAGAACTATTCATGAACAGACGCACCTTCAATCCAGATCAAATCAGACAACTTGAAGCGAATCTTCACGTAGCCTCTGTATCAGATCGTACGATTCAATACAAAGGAGAATTTAAGATTCACGCTGTACGTGAGAATCTAGCTGGTAAGCGACCGATACAAATCTTTGAGGAAAGCGGCTTTGACTTGGACATGATCGGTAAGCAAACGCCGAACGACGACTTGCGAGAGCTGAAGCACGAATCAAGTACCTAACAGCGGAGAATGAATTACTAAAAAAGCTAGAAGCTCTCGAATGAGAGGCGAAGTACCGAAACTAACGGCATCTGAACGCTATCAGGCAATCAATATTGTCTTACGAAAACAATCGTCGAGTCGGTTCGTGACGGATCTATGTATGCTCGCTGAAGTGAGCCGCAGCGGTTATTACGCCTGGCTCGCACGTACAGATAGTGTTTCCCTTCGGGAAGAACGTGACTATGCGGACTACCTCCTTCTAAAACATGTTCATGATCGTCATAAGGGAAAAATCGGCTATCGTGGTCTTTACATGGAGATGCTTGATCTTATCGGGGTGCCGATGAATCATAAACGTATTTTGCGTATCATGGGGAAGTTTGGAATCGTGATGAAAATCCGTAGGCAGAACGCCTACCGTAAAATCGCTAAAGCGACATATGAACATAAGACGGTACCAAATCACTTGAACCGTCGGTTCGATCAGCAGGAGCCTGGTAAAGTATTCGTCACAGACATCACTTATCTCCGTATTGGATCTTGCCAAACTGTTTATCTTTCTTGTGTGAAGGATATCGCTACACATGAAATTATGGCACATCATGTATCTAAAAACCTCCATATGGAACTCGTCCTTCATACAGCGAATAAACTCGCAGAACGACTTCAAGGGAACATACACCCGGAAGCCATGATACATTCTGATCAAGGATTCCATTATACGCATCCTGCTTATCAAACACGCATCCATGAGATGGGAATGCTTCAATCCATGTCTCGTAGAGGAAACTGCCTGGATAATGCCCCGATGGAATCGTTCTTTGGGCACTTGAAAGATTATGTCGAGTATAAATTAGCATCTGACCTCGATGAGGTCTGTGCCATGGTCGATGCTTATATTGATTATTACAATAGCGAACGAAGACAATGGAAACTACAAAAGATGACTCCGGTACAATACCGCAGCCATCTCATAGCAGCTTAAAACGTTAAGGGTGGTTTTATTAAACTGTCCAAACTGTAGGGCTCAGTTCAAATAGAGCGGTATTTTCAATTAGTCTTTATTCAACGTACTGGAAGGAAGGGCAATCGGAAAACCGATTGTAAAAGTAGAACCAATACCGAGTACAGACTCGACATCAATTGTTCCATTATGATACTTGACGATTTCCTTGCAAATCGCAAGCCCTAGACCGGTACCCCCAATTTTTCGTGTTTCTGAATTATCAACACGGTAAAATTTATTAAACAATTTCGGTATTGCATCTTGAGATATACCAATTCCATCGTCTTGAATTCGAATTTTAGCGAAGCCCAAGTCACTCGTAATGTGTATTGATATTGTGCCTCCATTTGGTGAGTATTTGACAGCATTACTCAAAAGATTGTTCAACAATTGTTTTATCTTTTCAGGGTCACCGTTAATCGTGATGGGCTGACTCGGTTCAAAAATTATGTGATGCGTTTCATGGGAGACAGCATAGAACTCAATTAAATCCTGTGCAATTTCGACAATATCGAATGTCATCATTTCGTATCGATATTCGCTTGATTCCATACGCTGCACATCGAGAAAATCATTGACAAGTCTTGTCAAGCGACCTGTTTCTGAGTGAATCGTTTGAAGATACTTCCGTTTTCTATCATCTTCAAAATCCTTGTTGAGCATCAATTCGGTAAAGCCAGAGATAGATGACAAGGGAGTACGGAGCTCGTGTGAAACGGTCGATACGAACTCTTCTTTCATTCGTTCCGCTTCAGTTTCTTTTGTTACATCCCGTAAGACAAGCATCGTACCTTCCCATTTCCCCTCCACTTCGATTTTTTCAACATAAATTTGAATATAACTACTATATCCTCGAATGGAGACAACTAAGCCATCTTTTGGTAGGGTGTGCGCGATAATTTGTTCAATAAAGCAGTTGAATGGGGTCGGTTCATCAATAATAGAGGCGAATGCCTGCATTGCTTGATGAAAAGTAGAACTGTCCTCATCCTTATCATTGATCAAAATTTCGGGAAGTAGTGTCATCAAGGGTTCATTAAATAGTAGCTCATTCGTTTCGTGTTCAAGGTATATGACTGCTTCACGAATCGAGTTCAAAATTTGTGTGGTCTTATTCTTTTCTTTAATCAATTGTTCGTAAATGCCCATTCGCATAAGTGATAAGGATAATTGTTGCGAAAAAGATAGAATGTCATTTATTTGCTCCGTATTAAACGGATCCTTATACCGGACCAAGTAGATACAAGCAATCATCTGTTGACTATTTGGATCAAGAACTGGTACAGCGACCTCATACATATAATAAGGATAAGGTAAAGGATTTTCATGTGTAACTTGCTTCGATGAATTCATTGGTCGCTTTAAAAGACGTACTCTATGGAATAAAGATTGATCACTTGTAATCAATTGTTCGACCATTTCTTCCGACATCCCATAATTAATTTTCGAGCGAACTTCTTGTTGATCGAGGAAGAGTAGAGCACCAATTTCAGACTGTGTAATCGATACCAGTTTCTCAATAATTTCAGGATATGCAGTCAACGTCTCACGAGAAGCCAGTGTTTCGGTAAGTTCATTTCGATATTTAAGGCGTTGTTCATTCTGAAGTGTAAGACCAAATGCTTCTTCAAGTTCTTCTTGTTGCGCCTGTAACTCTTCCTGTTGGGCGATAAGTTCTTCTTGATGAATTTGTAGTTCTTCATTTTTTGTCAACATATGCACTTTATTATCAGCAATTGATTTTGCCATATGGTTAAAAGTATTCGTTAAATTATAAAGTTCATCTTGTCTTTTTGGGAGTGGAATGTTTTGAATATCCTCTCCCTCTGTAAGGAGTGCACTGTCTCGAGATAATACGTTAATCTGCTTCGTCACTCTTTTTATGAACGGTCGTACAAGTGAGACCAAGACAAGAATCAAAACAAGAAGGTTAGAGAGCCAAATGAATTGAGATATGCGCATTTCGTTCAATAAGTCATGTTTTGCATTGGCTTCCTTTTCTTGAATCAAATTTAGAAAGTTATCTAACAAGATATCAATTTGTGTCATTTGAATACGATTAGTAGCTTCACGACTAGAAGCACTTAATGTTCTGTTTATATTGAGAGAACTTTGAGTGTTAGAAAGAGCTGCAAGGATTTCTGAATTGATAAACTTTTCGTCAATCTCACCTTTCCTTTTTTCATCGACATATTCTAAGAGTGATGGTATCGATTGATTAAAATAATCGTTATACAGCTGACGTGTTGCAACTGCATACTCTTTGCCTTGATCGTAAATAGCATTTTTTTCGAACCACTTCGTCAATCGATTGATTTCTTTCTGATTACCTTTCAAGGAATCCAGTGCTTCGTTTGAACCAGTTAATAAATAGGTTTTGGTATTGTTTTGAGCGAAAGACCATTCACTTGCCAAAGCATTTGCGTTTGTTCGACGTTTGTTTAAATCATTAAATGTGGAATTGGCTTGAGTAATCTTTTGCTCTGTATAAAAATAGACAATGCCGGATGTAACGCTTAATACGATGAAGACCATATAAAACGCAAACATCAATTGGCGACTAATGGTATGATTAATCCATTTCACAGATATGTCCTCCATATTTGTTTGATATATAGATAAGCTAATTATTACGAAAAATAATCATTACTTCATTACAATAAACAATAATTTTGTACTTCTTAGTTTGAAGTTAAATTTAAACATAATATTATTCTTATCTATTATACTTATATTTTTAATACATCTAATTGTATGATATACATGTACTAAATTTCTAGTTGATATGTTGTTTAAATTTTATTATTTTTTTTAAAGGTACATAGTGTATATAATTATGACATTACAATTTTAAACGTATTTAACGATGAAAATTAGAGATCCTTTTATTGATCAAAAGGATTTGTTTAGAAAGGGTTTTTTTGATGAAAAAATCATCCTTATTAGCTAAAAAACTGAATCAAAAGTTTGAGCAGAGTGAAATTTCTTTTTCCACTACTGTATTGAAACCGAGCGAACCATACGTTTTACTTATCGAAGATCACGCTCGGCGAAATTGTAAGTCTTCACCGACGAAATATAAGGAATTGCACGATGAAGTTGCAACTTCTATTCGCCATTACTATAGAGAGTTGGAGGGTGCAGAAAATACCATATTATTTGAAGAAATATTCATTAGTCCTGCGCTTCTTTACTCTTCTTATCATTATATAGTGACTTTCATATAATTTTTCCATGCCTATAAAACTCGCTTTCGCTTATGAAAGTATTGGAATGGTAAGAAACGTTCAAGAAGATAATACTACACGTAAATTCCCATGATTTAATTACTATTCTTCTAAATATTATTATCTTTATTTTTTCTATACTCCACATATATGTATAGGCATGATATTTGATTCTTTTTCTGTTAGATGATGAGGATTACTAAATCTATAAAATGAACCATAAAATCTAAAGAAATGAGGAGGTAGTCATGGAAGTCAATCATCCAACAAAGCATGCAATATTATTGCTGCTGTTTGCTGCATCTCATCCAACACGTTTAGTGAAAAAAAGTGAGGTTGCACAATTTTATGGAGTTCATGAAAACTCTTTGACGAAAGTTGTTTATGCCTTACAAAAATCTAACTACATTGAGACCAAAAGAGGGAGAAATGGTGGATTAAAATTAGCTAAATCGCCTATAGATATTAATATGGGGGAGATTCTTAATTTGTTTGAAAATGTAGGTGGTTCAAAGAATAAGAAAATAAGTAGTGATGATCAGTTTATAGTCGAACTGTTTTTAGGACGTGCTTATACGATGTTTTCTGAATTTCTCCATTCAATTACGTTGAAAAATATATTAGATAAGCGTGAAAAAATTCTCAGCGAGTAAGTTTGGTTAATTACTATGATTCGAAAAAAATTATACAGTTTATAATAAGTCCTACATACAGCATGATGAAAAGAAAAACTAAGTCGGCACCTATCCCGATGTCAACCTGCCATAATCCTTTTATATTTTCCTTATAACTCAACATTCCTAGTTTGCATAACGTATATAGAATGTATATACAATCTGAAATCATATCATAATGATTTAATTCTTTTTTCATGCAGCGATAAAAGTCCATAAATCAATAGAATAATGGAAAGGATAGTGGACTCATTAATATAACAAGAATAAGGAACATCTATCCATTGATTTATGGAGCGATTGCACGTAAAAGCCTATGGTTGAAGGGGAAAAAATAAATTAAAAAGTTCAACTTTAATTTATGGAATCATTTATACAGAGTAGTTTATAGATAGATTTATGGACAAATTTGTAGATAAAAGAATACACATGGTGTATGATTGTTACATAGAGAAGTAACTGGTGAGCTAAGCACCATAAAAACCTGAAACTATTGCTGGACATAAGAGCCAGTTTGTTGGCGGGCAACGGAAAAACTTAGTAAAATGAGGCTGGGACATAACTAGCTGAATTTAACGAGAAGAAGGAATTGCCATCACTCAGGATGTGCAATTCCTTCTTTTTTCATTGTCTCGCGTCAAGTTGCCCTTCGGGCAACGCTTTGGATGAGCCATTTTCTTAAATTTACGGCCATGAGGATGAAGCCGAGCTCACGCTTCACCTTCGCTTTTCCTCTCACAGAAAAGCGAGTGAAACTCAAATTAGCCTTCAGATATCCAAAAACTGGTTCCACGTCTATCTTCCGTTTCGCATAGAGGGATCCTGTTTTTTGATCTGAAAGCCATTTTTTCATCTGTTCTTTTTGTTCTTCCCATGAAGTGTTTATGTGTACCTGTCGGTGACGACCCTCTTTGGCCTTGGTACAACGGGAGCGAAACGGGCAGCCATCACACCCTTCGCTTTCATACACCTTGAAATCACGCGTGAATCCGTACCGATCTGTTCTCTTGGACATGTAACGGAATGTTACGTCCTGTCCATTAGGGCACACAAAACGATCCGACCTTTCATCATAAGACCAGTTTACTGTGTTAAATGGATCATTGCGCCATTTTCGAGACTTTTCTTTTTCGAACATCGTATAAGGGATGAGTGGAATGCGCCCTCGGCGCATCAGAATATCCTGATAATTCTCCTGACTCCCATAGCCGGCATCCGCAACGATATGATGGACAGCGAACGCGATATCATTTTCTTGAAGACGAACTTCTAAATCTAAGGGCAAAACCAGCTGGTTCATGTTATAATCTTTAAACATAAGGGCACCTCCGATGGTTATGGTTTGGTCACTTTAACTTTATCTGAGGTTGTCCTTATTTGTTTATTCAGAATCGGTTTTTCGTCATAGAACAAGGCCCTCGAAACGACTACACGTTTCGAGGGCCTTTCGTTTGTGAAACTGAGTTATGTCCCAGCCTCGTTTTACATATTTTATTCGTCCGTTGCTAATTTTTCTGCGAGGACCTCGTTGAGCTTTTTGTTGAACATCGGAGCAAAACTTTCCGCATACGTATTCGTCATATGGCTGTTATCGCGATAGATGACGACATTGCCGATAACGGGACGGTACTCGCCTTTGACGTGGAAGTAACGCGTCAAATCCAGCTTATGGAGCGACTGGTTCGTTTTTTCGAATTGTTTCCAATACGCCTCATCCGTTTGATTCGGTTGTGCGTTCATCTGTTTCGTCGTGTCAGCGATGCTTGTCGTCTCCAGTGCCTCGAGTACGTTAAAATCGTATCGTGGATTGTCCCGGAGTGCTAGACCTTCGATTCCATACTCGTCCTTGACGAACTGCATCTGGTCGACCATTTGTTGATGGATGCTGTCTTTTGAAGCATCTGCTGTTACGTGTGAGATGATCAAATCAACATCGGCATCTTTCAAGTAGTTCAAGACATTCTGATTCCAGATCCCTTTTAGGGAGTCCGGTTCATATCCGGTTGAAAAACGTGTTCCTGACCGCGTCAGGTTGAGTAAACGGATGTCCGTCCCTTTGATTGCTTCATGTAAGGCACCGAACCATTGCTCTGAGTGCGAGCTACCGACGAGTGCGATCGTTGCTTTATACTCCTTCGTCTTCCCGTATTCGCCGACCTTCGCTTCCGTCTTTTGTAGCCCTTGGTTGCTACCATCCGTATGGACGAGGGGTAAGTCATTGAAGACGTTCGCATATGACGGGAATGGGTCTTGCTTCGGTACAGACAGTGCCTGTTCAATCGCTAAGGCACCCGGATATTTATCCTTACTAACGGCTTGTTTCAGCTCTTGCTCTTCCATATAAGCGAATCCGAGTAATGATCCGAGTAACAAAACGTTGACCGTCAACAGCGCACCTAATTTCTTGAACGCTGTCCGATTGACGGTTGAAGTCCGGATCGGTTTTTCAATCCATTCCGTCATCAGATACGATAAGCCGATCGACGAGACAATAATCAATGTGCCGACGAGCAGGCCAGGTGTTTGTTGGACGTTGTAGCGATAGAACTCAAGCAGTACCCAGTGCCAGAGATAAATCCCGAAGGCAATCCCCCCAAGTTTGACCATTGGTTTAGATCCGAGGAATCGTTTTAATCCGAACCGTGTCTCTTGCGTCCCTGATAACACGATCATCAAGGCGCATGTCATCGGCCAGAGTGCGATATAACCAGGGAACATTTAACAGGACGCCGGTCGTCAGCAAACCGATCAGACCAATCCAGCCAATGATCGTTGCCACCCCTTTCGGAATAAGGATCGCCGATAAGTTCACGCATAACAAACTGCCTAAGGAGAATTCCCAGACCCGTGTCGGCGTAATGAAATACGCCCATGGCTGATTGACTTCAGTCAGGTAGATCGAGTACGCGAGTGACGTGACGAACAAGAATCCAAGCAGACCATTGAGGACGGCTTTAATTGACCGAATCTGATATTTGTTCATCATCCATAAGATGAACGAAAACAAGACGAACCAAATCATATAAAACTGCCACTGGATCGATAGTGCCCAAAAATGTTCGACGGGTGACTTCATTTGAGTCGCGTCCAAGTAATCAGTACTTGAGACGGCGAGTTGCCAGTTTTGATAAAAGAACATCGAGGCGATGACTTCACGAATCGTTTTACCGAGAATCGATGCTGGTAATAAAAACGTACTTAATACCAAGACGACACCTAAGATGAATAAAACCGATGGCAACAGTCGTTTCAGCAACTTTGTCACATACGGAAGGAACTTGAACTCTCCTGTCCGGTTGATCGTCGAGATGATTGATGTCGTGATTAAAAAACCCGAGATGACGAAGAAGACATCGACACCACCTGAGACACGATTGAACCAAATGTGATACATTGCGACGAGTAAGGCAGCTACCGTGCGTAGCCCTTCGATTTCTGGACGAAACCGGCTTTCAATATCAATCCGTTTCTGACCAGATACTTTCCATTCTTGCATGCTTCTATGTCCCTCCATCTACTTCTACACCTACGAAACCTGATGATTGCAGCGCATTTCTTGTACAGTTCGGTATGTACTCACCATTTCGAGAAAACGTTTCCATTCACTATGATAGAACATATTTCAAAAAATACAATGCCAATGAACTATATTGCCGTAAGAAACTTGGAAAATATGTAAAGAAATGCATCGGGTGCAAATTACATTAGAAATCGATGCAAGTAGTCGTCAAAAATCCGTCGCATGACTTTCGGTGTGTTCTCGATATAGATCCGCATCTGTTCGACGTTTGCTTCGACAGCACCCTCGTTCTTCTCTTCTGTCGGAAAATCGGAGATGCCTTTGATGATGATACATTCGACAGCATTTTTCTGACAGATGTACGCGACAGCCCCCGCCTCCGTATCGGCAATCGTCAGACCGTTATCTCGCAGTTCGATATAGTCTCGCCACATGACGACAGCGCGATCAGCCGTTCCGATCGTTCCGAGATGAAAGTCGTTGCCATATTTTGAGACGTCGAGATTGACGATGAATGACGGTTTAATGAGTGGTTCAATCTCTTTGACCGTACAATCATATTGAACGGCACGATCTGGAACGATGATGTCAAGTACGTCGTACCTCGGGTCAATCCCGGCACACGTTCCGGCAACGATGACCTTCGTCAATGAGAAACGGAGGATCATATATTGATTCGCTCCGATGCCATTTACTTTTCGAACGCCTGTGCTGTAAAACAAGAGCGTTTCCCCTTTCATCTCGCGCGTAAAGTATTCACCATACGGATAGAAGATTCTTTCTTCAGGCGAGACATGAAAATATGCAATCGTCGCGTCGAACTCCCATGTGGTGGCGATGCTGATTCCAATCATCCTTCCTTACTCCTTTCGAGCATCCGCTAAAGACCGCTTTTTTTTCATCTAATCGAATTGATGATGTGTACGATAAGTTATATTCCTTGTGTTTAAAAGAAAATTCGCTTAAATTAGTACCTAGTACTAAAACCAAGTATAACATCTTTTTACAGGGAGGAACCATTTATGACTGCATATCATGCTCGAGTAACAGCAATCGGCTCTTACGTTCCAAATCAAATCATGACGAACCATGATTTAGAGAAACTAGTAGAAACAAATGATGAATGGATAGTGCAACGAACAGGCATCAAAGAACGAAGAATCGCGGGTCAGACTGAATCGACAAGTGATCTTGCCTATCAAGCAGCCATGAATTTAAAACAGCGTTACAATACAGAATTTCAAGATGTTGATATGATCATCATCTGTACGATGACACCCGATTTTAAGACACCAAGTACTGCATCATTGGTACAAGCAAAACTCGGTATCAATCATGCGGGTGTAATTGATTTGAACGCCGCATGTGCAGGATTTACATACGGATTACACCTGGCGAACGGGTTAATTTCATCTGGTCTTCATAAAAAAATTCTCGTCATCGGAGCAGAGACACTCTCTAACATCACTGACTATGCCGATCGAAACACATGCATTTTATTTGGAGATGGTAGTGGAGCGGTTCTTGTGGAACGCGATGAAGTCCAGTCTGACTTTATTTCATTCTACTTGAACTCGGAAGGGGAAAAAGGAGCCAGTCTCTATTGCTCGAACTTGTCAAATCACTTGTTCGAAGATCCTATCATTCCCACTAATAAACTCATCCAAAATGGACGCGCAGTTTACAAGTGGGCGGTCAGCACGGTTCCTCGTGGAATGAAACAAGTAGTGGATCAGGCATCAATGACTTTGGATCAAATCGATTGGTTCATTCCGCACAGTGCAAACCTACGCATGATTCAATCGATTTGTGAAAAAAGCAATATTCCGTTTGATAAAGCGCTTTACAGTCTCATCCATTTCGGAAATACCTCCGCTGCCTCCATTCCCTTATCTTTAGATATAGGTGTTACCGAAGGGAAAATCAAAACGGGTGACTTGCTTCTATTATATGGATTTGGTGGCGGTTTGACACAAGCTGGATTACTAATGAAATGGAGTCTGTGATTCATACAAGGAGGAAGTACAGATGCATCGTACTTCCTCCTTGTTTTTAATTCTGATGACGGACAAGCGTGGTAATATCCAGCCATTCATATGCTTCATCTTTAACCGTGACATTCCCAAAACGACTCTGGCGATGATCTATGTATTTACCTCCGAGTCGTTTGTAAAATGCTCGTCCCGGCTCATTCTTTTTCATCACCCAAACCAGCATCGAGAAGACATCTGCTTTCAGGAAATGAGCAGCGATAGTCGCCATCAATTTTTTGCCGATCCCTAAACCGTGCGCTTCAGGTAATATATAGAGGGCAGATAACTCGCCTATCCGTACTCCATCATCAGCATGAATCTGAGCTGCTGCGAATCCCACTGTGATTCCCTGTTCGTTCAATACCACATATAGGAACGTATCTTGTGAGGAATCGTTCAAAAACTGTGTCCATTTTTGTTCAGCTCGTTGAACCGAGAGTTGTGTCAAATATACATCAGGTACTAAACCGGCGTATGTCGTCCTCCACGTATCAACGTAAATTTTTGCTATTACTTTCATGTCTTTGGACGTGGCTAAACGTATATTCAAGAATTTCATCCCCCTAGCATCGGTAGCTCATAGTACTACCATTATTTTCTCATTCACCTACCTTAGTCCCAAACCCGCACACGCTCAATGTCTGCTGTTCTCAAATAATCGAGTAGCTGTCCTGTATGCACTGCTTCATGATAAGCAATTCGTAACAGCATATCACCAAGCGAACGGACATAACCTGATTCGGAACGATCAATCTGGACCGTCGCTAAATCTGATTCCGGTAATCGCCCGACATATGTCATGAATTCCTCCCGATAGACCTCCGCAAAGCCTAGCTCCTCTTGCACGGATACGAAGTCACGCCCTTCAAACGGAGACTCATACGACGATAGACTGCCTCCATTTTGTAAGGCTAAGTAATAATAATACTCGCTATCTAACACATGACGAATCATTTCCAAACACGTCATGGCGTTCTCATCCGGTTTCCAGTTCAGCTTATCTTCAGGAATCGAGCACCAGACTTTGATGCTTCTTCTTCTCACTTCATTTAAATTCCATACCATCCAATCTTTTGCGTTCATGATGTATCCTTCCTTTCGATGACGAATAAGTGTTCTCCTATCTCTATTTTGACAAAGCGATTTGAAAGTCCTTTTAAAAATAAAAACAGGAAGCCTCCGCAGATGTTTCCTGTTGTCGTCAATCGCTCACTTATTTTCTTCCTCAGACAATGCATCAATCTCTTTTTGTCTTAAAATTTCCGCAATCTGATGGTGGTCATTATCAAGTGCTGCACCACGCGCTGTCCGCCCGTCTTCATTTCGATGTAGTGGATCGGCTCCATAAGAGAGAAGTAAACGGACAATCCGTTCATAGCCGTAAGCACTCGCTAATGCGAGGACTGCCGTATCTCCATCCGCGACGTTTTCCGCCTCGATGTCGGCTCCCGCCTTTAGAAGCACTTTGACCGCTTTCGGATGATTATTTCCGACTGCGAGATACAGCGGCGTGAATCCATCTAATCCGACAGCATCGACTTCTGCTCCTGCTTCCAGTAACAGCTGGACTTTTTTCGATTTACCTTCTTGCGCCGCATAATGGAGCGGTGTCACACCTTCCCCGTCATCGGTCCGTTGATGTAACAACTCGACATTCTGTGCTAATTTCCGTAAGACTTTTTTATTGCCGGACCGTCCCGCTACTAAATGAAGCGCTGAGAATCCGTGTTCATCTAAATCAAGATGAGCACCTCGCTTGATCAAAAGTAACGCAATGTCGGTCTTTTGATCATACAACGCGATATGCAACGGTGACATCCCGTCCTGATTCGGAAGGTTAACATCCGCCCCGTGATCGAGCAACAATTCGACGATCCGTAGGTACCCTTCCTGAATCGCCCAATGAAGCGCCGCAAATCCTTCTTCATCCAGTTCGTTCAGATCGTCACCACGTTCGATGCAGCGCATTACTTGTTTTCGTTTGCCCAAAAAAGCAGCATCTTGGATGAATCGTTTCGTCATGTCCGTTCGCCCCTCACCTGTTCCATTGTCCTCCTCATTTTACAACAAGAACCTGTTATAATGCGCGAAAACCATCCTACTTGAGGATGGTTTCGACGATTATTCAGCAGGGTTAGACTCATCGCTTATCAGTCGTTCGACCAAAAACACGAATATAATAGCTGATAGGATTCCAACTACGCCTGGTAAGACCGAAACGATGGAGTCATTGAAAAAGGATGTTGGAATGAGAAATTTGAGGATCCACCTCACACTATTGAGAAATGCAAGGGATATTAATAAAATTGAGAAGACCGTCGATTTCTCGACACCTGCAAAAAATGGACGTCCTGCGCTATTCGCTTTCTTTATACCTAGCCAAGATAACATTTTCATCTTCTCCGTTCTGAAAAAATCAAAATCGTTTGGCTATTCAAAACAAGATCTGATTACTATTCTGTGACTTTATTGCCAAGTCGATAAGTTTAAATCAAACAAAATTGCTACCGCTTGCTGGTGCTCATTTAAAAATAAGAATTGATAATTACGTGTATCCAAAAATAATGATTTCGTTTTACTTGATATTGGTACATTTAAATATAACTTTTGATGGATATGCATCACCTGATTCGAATCTAATTGAAAGTTAATCTTTACGACTTCAGGAGATTTTTTCAAAACAAACTTACTCAGTACATCTTGATTCATATTCGCAGCAAAACTAAAAGTTGGTTGGTTTTTTGTGTGTTTGAATATCTTAAATAAATGTTTGGATAACTTCATTTTCATTTTCAAATCAACACTATTACTGTCTATAAATTTAACCTGTAATTCTGTTCTTTTAAATTGATTACCTTGTATTTCAGAAACGTATTGATTAACTGATGTATACTTTTCTTCAGTTTTATTTTTTTTAGTAGTCTGTTCGTCTTGTTCAAACTTAAACGTAGCAATAATAAATAAAAGTATAAGTAAACATATTGCGCAGAAGATTACAATTTTTTTAATATAAAATTTGTTCATCTTTAGCTTTTAGCATAATATACACGAGTAGAATATTTTACATCTATTGCTTCCGATTTAGATAGTGAACCTCGTTTATATACAGATACTGTTCCCATCGTTTTGACTGCTTTCGATCCAAAACTAATATAAGTTGTGTGCTTTGGTGGAATAGTCCAAGTATATGATACAGAATCTACTGTAGTTGTACCAAAACTTACCTCTGCATTAAATTTAATCTTATCTTCAATTAATGGCATATTTAGTTTTACTGAAGCTTCAGCACCAATTTTCCCATTACAAAACTGACTTCTCGAGATAAGTTTTGTTACAGTATCAGATGTCTTCCCTCCATTTTTAAGCTCTGCTTTCCAGTCAATTTGCGTGTATTTTTTTGTTTGATACGGACTATAATCACGTCCATCATAAGGAATGTAAGCTTTCCTAACTAAATCGACACTCTCATAGTCAGTCAATATAGGTTTATTATATTCATATTCTGTAACTTCAATATCACCAACATTGTCTTTAGTGATAGTTGCTTCGTCAATGTTAGCATTTGAGCTTGTTTCAACTGAATTAGCCTCTGCTAATACAAATTGAGAGCTTGAAATCAAAATACCTGTTACGACCGTTGGTACGAATAATTTTTTAAATTTCATTTTATTTACTCCTTTTTTTACCTCTATATTTTAGTAGAAATACGCTACCAAAATATCTTATCACCTCATATCGAATATTAATTAACTGTATTAACGAATGAAGTAAAAAAATATTTGATTATATTACAATAAAATCTCTTTTACTTTATCTATTCAAAAAATCTGAATAAAAATAGCTAAATATGCTGTAAAAATTAAAAAATATCACAAAAATGAATTTAAGTTATATTATTTTTCTCGATTAACTTGTTAAATTCTAAATAAAACCACTCTGAATCATGTCAGAGTGGTCCATCATGTTAAATGTCTAGTGTCTTGATGAAAGCTTTCAGCTCGTCACGCATCTCTGCATCTTTCAACGCATATTCGATCGTCGTCTTGACGAAACCGAGTTTCTCCCCGACGTCATAGCGGTTGCCTTCGAAATCATACGCAAAGACTTGGCTATCCGCATTTAAACGTTCAATCGCATCCGTCAATTGAATCTCACCACCCGCCCCTTCTTCTTGATCCGCTAGGTAGTCAAAGATATCCGGTGTCAGCACATAACGTCCCATGATCGCGAGGTTCGATGGTGCAGTGCCCGAAGCCGGCTTTTCGACGAATTTCTTCACGTCATACAGTCGTCCGTTTTGCGAGACAGGATCGATGATGCCGTAACGATGCGTCTCTTCCGGACGGACTTCTTGTACACCGATGACCGATTTCTCCGTCTGTTCGTAGACGTCCATCAATTGTTTGATTGCCGGATCATCCGACTCGACGATATCGTCCCCGAGTAAGACTGCGAACGGTTCGTTCCCGATGAATTGTTTTGCCGTCAAAATGGCGTGACCGAGACCTTTTTGTTCTTTTTGGCGGACATAGAAGATGTTCGCGAGGTTCGTCGAGAATTGAACCTTCTCGAGTAATTCCGTCTTCCCAGAGTTCTCGAGCGTGATCTCGAGTTCTTTTTGGTTATCAAAATGATCTTCGATGGCCCGTTTGTGTTTCCCCGTGACGATGATGATATCTTCGATGCCGGCTTTTGCCGCTTCTTCGACGATATACTGGATCGTCGGTTTATCGAGAATCGGTAACATCTCTTTTGGCATTGCTTTTGTCGCAGGCAAGAAACGTGTCCCGAGTCCTGCTGCCGGAATAATGGCTTTCGTGATTTTCTTCATAACGTTCATCCTCTTCATCGTTCAAGTAGTAGGTTTAGTTTAGTTGCTCAATTCTTCTAGTAATCGTCCGTAGTTCTTTACAGCCGTCTCGAGGTACAGTGATGGCTTCGTCTCAACGCGCTCGAGTGGTCGTTCGACGAGTTGCACCATCGCGGCAGCAAAAGCTTCCATATCGTTCGCTGGAACAAGGTAGCCGTTCTCGCCGTGGGCGATGATTTCGCGTGGTCCGTATTTGACGTCATAAGAAATGACCGGACAGCCGACATTGATACTTTCCATGACCGTCAGCCCGAATCCTTCAAATTCGCTCGTCAACAATGAGGCTTTCGATTCCCGGAACACTTCTGCCGGATTCGACGTGAAGCCGTGGATTTCGATATCGTCCTCTAAGCCGAGTTCCTCGATCAAACTCTCCATCATCGCCAGTTGCCCTTGTTCGTCCATGCCGTAGAGCACAAGCTTCGTCGCGTGACCGGATTGTTTGAAGATCGCATAACTCTTGATCAAATGATCCATCTGCTTTTGTAGACCGAATCGACCGATGAAACAAAATTGATCCTTGACCTGGTCACGTCGTTGCGTTTGTTCTGGGACGATGAAATGCGGAATGATGGAAATCTTCTCTTCCGGGATGTTATACCGTTCCAGGATGTCTTCTTTTTGGTGATTCGTCAGACTGATGAAACGTGTCACTTTATCGGATTCCGAGAACATCGTCGTATATGATCCTTTGACGGTCGTACCATCCAAGTGTGAGTTATGGATGACCATGACCCGTTTGACATCTGCTTTAATGTTGAGAATTGAGCGGTCCAGTAAACGCGCATCGACGAACAAGACATCACCGTCTTTAAACAATCGGTTGAAGTAATACTCAAACAAGTCCTTCTCTTTTTTGAACGCTTTGTACATTCTGCCGTTCCGGTATAACTGAATCAAGATGAGCTTCGGGCGCGCCATTTCATTGTAAAACTTCTTACAATAGACATTGCCTTCCGAATCATATAGCTCTTCCATCATCTTTCCATGATGGACCGGCGAATAAATCGTCTTCCGGTGCAATTGACCGTAGACGTTATATTCCCAGCGCTCGACTTTTTTACGGGAAGCGTTCGTCATGAAATCCTCGAATTCGACGACTTGCGTTTCAGGGTAATATTTACGGTAGAGGACATACTCATCTTCCTCATCATAATAACGAACGGCGTCACTGTTTTTTTTCTCGACGCTTTTCAATCCTTCGATTTCGCGCTCCGTTTCTTTGATGATCGGTTTGTTACGAAAACGAGTCGTTGGAATACTTAACAATTTGTAATCTGATAGCCAATCGTAGATATTTTCAAATTGTACTTTCGGACCGACCTTCTCTTCTGTTCGGAACAATTCGTAGACTTCCATGTAGTTGGCATTGTAGTTCGTCGTAACGATTGTTGAACCCGCGCCAAGTTCTTGTTCCATGAGCGCGATTCGACTCAATAACGACTTCGTTCTACCACCGTGTTTTGGTGGTAATGTCGATGTTACCGTATACAGCATCTGTCATTACTCCCCTTCACCCTTCAAGATTGATCCCTGTTTTTTTCTGTGAGTTCAACCTCTATATATAGCCGACTTTGCTTTTTCATAAACCTCTTGCGATACTAGTCGCATTTACCAATACAGTTTCTACTTATCTCCTTTTTTACGAACAAAGTCAATCGGTTTTGCATAATATCCAATCATTGTCATGGTTCTGCAACCAATGATCTGTCGAAGATACGGTAACGTCTGTCTTTTCCCAATATCCTTCAGCCAGTAGACTATACTGCAGTGGTTTCAATCAATCTACATCTTTGCAGAAATCGGAAGATATTATATGGTAAGTGATGTAGTTTAAGAACGATTGAATCAGAGTATGAAAGGAAGCCATGCACCAATGAAAATCACCTGTCGTGATCATACGTTTTTGATCGAGAATCTTCCGCACCAAAGCCTACAGTTAGCGATCAATGAACAACTGATACCACTCCAAAAAATAGAGACAGCCTTTGTGCTATCGATTGATACATTGCTCGATATCTTCAAAAAAAAGAATCATCCTGTTAAATTCGTCGATGAATCCGGAACACCGATCTCGTTCAAACATCTTTCGGAGCCACTAGTCATCGCACCGAATAGTTACATCAAACAAGGGAAACATTCCTATTTCATTTTCATCGACCAAGACGATGAGCTCAGTCTGATCTATAACAAAAAACCGTCCATCATGAATTTTTATGATCAAGACGTCCTATTTGAGGGCATCACTCGTCAAGACGACGTCCTTCTATTGAAGTTTTCGTTTCACTCGAAGTATTTCGAAGTGGAACAGCCGAGTTGTTTCATTAAATTCAGACATCTGGAACAAAAAATCGCCCTGCCGATTAATCGCTTCAGCGTCACACCAGTCGACGCCTGTCGCTTCAGAACCGAAGTCGAAGCCGTGATCGAACCAGAACTTGTCAATCAATTGCTTGGTGACCAGTATGACTACGAAACCCTTAATGTAAACATCTACGACCTATTGTTCGGATTTTCGATTCGTGAGATGCCGATCTCTGGTTTCACACCGCGGATTCGTCACTTCAAAAATCACCCGGAACTCTTGAACGATGAGCACTGGTTATCGCTTAATGAGCAACATGACGTGTTGGTCCGCCCCTATTCAACCGTGTCGGAACGACTTGCGATGCGTCTAATACCGGTGCCGGTCGAGACCGTCGAGTATTACGCGGACCCTCAACCGTTACTTGGACTGGATCCAAATAAGAAGACGATTATATGTTTTGAATATCCGGATAAAGCACAAGATAATGGGATGATTTTCTTCAAGTATCTCGTTGACCAGCATCAGAAGCGCTTCAATATCTTCTACATCATCAGTCGATCGAGTCCGGACCTCAAAAATCTTGTCGGATATGAGAACCATATCGTGTTCTACAAATCACCAGAGAACATCGAG
Organism: Exiguobacterium sp. FSL W8-0210; assembly: GCF_038006045.1. Taxonomy (NCBI): domain Bacteria; kingdom Bacillati; phylum Bacillota; class Bacilli; order Caryophanales; genus Exiguobacterium; species Exiguobacterium sp. FSL W8-0210. Next base: position 1,339,109 of record NZ_JBBOUK010000001.1, on the reverse strand, counting down.
GTCGTCCAAGCAGCAGACATTCTCTGTCATACTCATTCTTCAAGTTATGCCTTACCATTCGCTACCTATCACACCGAGGCGATGATGCAAACGAAACAAAAGCTGTTCTTGCAACACGGTGTCATCGGGTCAAAAGATGTCAGTCATCTTTATGGAAAAAAGATGCCGCATCCATTTACCGACTTATTCGTCGTCTCTTCGGAGCGGGAGAAACAACTCATCGCTCGAGATTACGGTTTTCATCCTGACGAAATCATCGTGACGGGTCTCGCCCGATTCGATCAATTGATCACGGAACGATCACGTTGGCTCAAGCGATATAAAAACCGGAAAAAGCTATTGATCATGCCGACGTGGCGACCGAAACTCGATACGTATCCAGACGAACAGTTCATGGAAAGCGACTATTACCGGGAGTTTCAAGCGTTAATCACAGACGAACGGTTGAAAGGCTTAGTGATGGACAACAAGGTTGAAGTCTCGTTCTACCTTCATCGCAATTTCCAAAAATTCAGCCACTTGTTCCACTCAGACTTCGTCGATGTCATCAGTCAGGATGCGTTCACAGTCAAGGAGCTACTTGAAAATCATCATGTGTTGATTACCGATTATTCGAGTGTCGGTCTCGATTTTTCCTTGATGCACAAAAAGGTCATCTACTACCGCCCACCTGTCTTAGTTGGCGAAGATAACGCCGGCGAATCGACGGATTTGTTACCAGGAGACGTCATCGAAACAAGAGACGCCTTGATGGAATCACTACGCGAATCGAAAATGCCTAAAAAGTTCAAACGTCATCTCAGTCACATCTATGCGTTTGACGATACGAAAGCAAGTAAGCGGATTTTCGAAGCGATGCAACATCATTTTCAGCTATAACAAATGGGTCTGACTCAAAAAAATGGCGCGTCTTTTCACGCCCTTTCCTCAGGCGAGACACAAGCCAGCTTTCCTGCTTCATTTAAGCAGGAAAGCGGGTCTTGTTTGTCTCTGACAGCGCATAATGCGCTTTTTCCTGTAGGAGTGGCGTGTGACGCGTCATTTTTACGAGAAAAGGGTGGCAGATCATCATTCTGCCACCCTTTTCTTTGTAGAGACCAACTTTTGAGTCAGCTCTTTTTTTCATCGACGAAATTCCAATGAGACCCCGTCGGCAATCTGGGAGGACTGTTTTAACAACTCCCGCTTCACTGGATCAATCCAGTAATACTGAATCCGCTCACCAAACGTAACGTGAACGCAAAGCGTCTCTACGTGTTCGCCTGACTCAGTCGTCAATAGTTCGTTCCGCAGAGGGTGAACCTGAATCGGCACCTCACGTCCGGAAACGGCACTAAAGCCGTTGAACGAAAGTGTCGAATCGACGGTTAGCGGTAATGCTCGCAACAACAATTCGATTGAAAATAGATCAACAGTTTCGGTATGAATCGATAGGACAGACTGCTCATTTCCTCGCGTGATCACGACTTCATCCGCTCGATACAACGCATGCACGGTTTGAACACCAGCTTGGTACTCGACGAATTCGAGTGGCGCATGACTTTCTGCATCAATCGTCAGGCGGATCGTTCGATTACCGATTTTTTCTGACACCAATTCTTGCTCCCGTACAAGGATGGATTGATGTGATGTTTTTTCTAACCGAATCGTTTCGTAAGTCTGTCCAATCTGAACCGATTCTCCTTTTTCTATCCAGTAGACCTGTTTTTCGTCTTGTCCCTCGATGAGGGGATAGGTCATCCCTTTTACATTCATATCTCATTCTCCCTTCCTAAGATTCCGGTGACTGCCAACCGATGAACCGTTGCTTGTCGGACTTGCTCCGACGTTTTCGCTGTCGTATCGATCGGATAGACCAGAAACTGTTTATACCATTTCTCTTCAAGTGCCCAGAGCGGTTGATGTTGTTCAAAGGATTGGCGAGTTCTTGTTTGATCGGCTAAAGACTAGAACGCGTTCCAGGGCAACAAAAAATCTTGAATGAAAGGCTCATTCAAGATTTTCTATTCATACCAATTTCTTCAGATGGAAACGTGATGCGTTATTGCTTGCTGTTTTTCGACATACTCAATCAAAATCGGCTGTTCCGGTGGATTGAGGTTTTCTGGTAGCTTATCCATAGCGAAAAAGCGTAATTCTGCGACTTCTGACGGATCCCGAACCATTTCACCCGTATAAGCTGTACACAGAAATGCCGAGATCACATTATAGACTTCATCCCCATGCGGATACTTATAGTAAAACGCATCACCCGAATAGACGTTCAATAATTCGAGATTCTCCGCTTCAAGACCGGTCTCTTCCCTTAATTCTCGTTTTGCTGTTTCTACGAGCGTCTCCCCGATCTCAAGCGCTCCACCAGCGAGTCCCCAGCAACCATTATCTTGCCGAAGTTGTAATAAGACTTCTTGTTTATCGTTGACGACGATGACACACGCTCCTGCCATGACGAGCGGTCGTGTGCCGACGAGTTTTCGTAATTCTGTAATGTATCCCATGTCATTCAGTCCTTTTCCATTTAAATCACTCTCGTTCGGACGCGCATCCGTTTGAGCCCCGTCAATAGGAGACACAACAAGATGATGCCCGAAACGAACAGTACGAACATATGAATCGTAAAGAGAGAACGGAAATCGATTACGGCAACATTCTGCTGCACCTCAATCCAACTACTTAGTATGATTCCACTGATTGCAAATAAGATGAGTACGCCGACCTGTCGACGTGTCAGCGAGACATATGTCAAAACGCGCATGCCTTCACGGATGACGAATGGTAGGAGAACGAGGAGTGCTGCGACCGGTAAGATGACCGGGTCACCGCCTTGCTGAATCGGCATCGAGCGGGTCAAATAGCCAAACAGAAAAAAGAAACCACATACGAACAATAATAATCCGAACGCGATACTCGCATTCACCGCTTTGTTCATCTTACTTCCCTCACTTTTTAGAATAATGAATTATGAAGAAACGGTACTTTGATGCCATACGCCCGCTGCATCAAGCCGGACCCGATGTCTGCCGTCGAGTTCCATCTCGATCGGACTGACCTTCGCCGTCTTCGGTGAGAACAACCATGTCCGACCTTCTGGGACGAGCAAGATATGCGTTCCATCCGCGACCGGTCCGAGGAAGTTGAGTGACGCGCCATTGAGCGGACGTTCCCGTCGCTCGACAACGCCGATTTCTGCTAACTGCTCACCCACTTCAAGCACATCTTTTACCGTCAGACTCATCTCACCGATTCCGAGAATGTCGGATACATCAAACGTCAGTTCCGCTTTAGAGGGATTGATTTGATGCCGCGCAATCAGCTCCAAGACGTTCTCATCCGGGTCATAAAAGTAACAGGAATGTGAGTCCGTGAAGTCAAAATAAATCTCGTCCTGTCCGTCTTCGATCAAGAGTGGTGTCCGCTCTACAAGCCACGCTTTACCTTGTTGGAAGACGTTTTCCGGAATGTTGAACGCCATATGGTATTGCGTATCAACATCGTCCGTCTGTTGATATGTCAGCTGATCGGTACCGATTTGCATCGTAAACGACTCATTCGTTTCCGAGACGAGCGGAAATCCGATCTGGTTTATGTAAAAAGCCTTCATCGCCGGTAGATGGCGTGTTACAAGAATGGTTTTCGAAATGTTCATACCATTAACCTTCCTTCACTTGCAGTAAAATTTATCAAAAAGTGATATGCTTTATTTTACCACTAATGGTAAAATCATGACGATATAAAAGTCTGATTTTTCAGATATATTTATACCCGAGAGGATGTTTTGATGAAATTATTAATCGCTCAACCGAAACGCGAGACCGGGCTCGAGCAATTCGAACGTGAAATCACCGCTTATCCTGAAGTCGACCTGATTGTCTACCCGGAAGGCTATTGTACGGTCGCAGAAATCGAACGCGTGCAACATCTTGCCAAGCAGTTCGAAACAGCAATCGTCCTTGGTTACAAAGATGAAGCGAATCTCGATCGCGCTGTCATCATCGATGCGACCGGGACGATTCTGCTTGATCGCGCCAAAACACCAGAAGCTGGACCGCTTTATACACCATCAACAGCAAACGACGGGTTATTTCGCTATGGATACCTCCTCTGCCGCGAAATCTTCTTAGGAAACGACGGACTACGCGAGGAATCCGGACTTGATCTCATCTTCAACCCGATTGGCGTCGGCATGTTCAGCGAGGAACAGTACGTTGAGTGGTCCGGTGAAGCGCGCATCATCAGTCAGGCGCAACAAGCGCTCATGATCGGAACGAGTCATGCCGATGGTTCGTACCGCAACTGTGGTTTTTCGATTCCGATTGCCTTCATCTATGACGAGACGGGTGAGCAGTTGCTGTTGTCCCATAACGATACGCGGACACGTCTGTTTGATACGGTCACGCGTCACGTCGAAGTCGTCTGTACACCCTCTTTATCGTAAACGAACACACGCTTCTTCCGCTCAGAAGAAGCGTGCCATTCCTTCAGGAGGTGCTCTTATGTCTCAACCAGGTCGTGCGTCATTTTTTTGGAAATGATACTTCTATGTCTTCTTTCCTTTGTTCCTCTTCGGCGTCAGTCACGAATCGTACCTGGTCGATAATCCGTTAGCTAACCTTGAGGACATCGGTGAGTTCGTCTTCTTCTTTTGTCTCTATCTATTTAACTTTGCCGTCCTTGCCGCTCTTTTAATGAATCTGTGGTGGTTCTTCCTTTCGACAAAACCCGCTCATTCCGAAACCGATTTTTGATAGGAAACGAGTGTCGCCCGTTCGTTGAGCGGTTGACTGACACCGGTCAATCGGTAACCCATCTTCTCATAAAAGTAACAGTTGCGCGTCTCTTCGCGAATCGTCCGCAGTTCCCATGTCGTTGCGGTCGGATACGCTGCTTCAACGAGCTGTAATGTGCGTTGGGCGATTCCTTCACCTTGACGGGCTGGATCTAAGAACATCGGACTGATCGCGTAGCGATTCGCTGCTTTCGCAACGACACAAATCCCGCCAACGACGACATCGTCGACGATGATTTGATGAAACGTACTATTTGGATGCGTGATCCGGTGAATGACACGATCGATCGATTCGTTCGCCGGATTCGTTGCAAAATCTTGATACCGCTCGAGCGTCTCTGAAAACGCCTCGATTTGAAGCGTATGAAGCTTTGCGGCATCTGCAAGAGACGCTGTCTGTAATTGAATGTCCAATGAACCTCTTCCTCTCTTAACGGAACCATTCCCAAAATGGCGTGCCTTGCGCGACGATCAAGTAGTCGAGCCATCGCTCGAAGCCGAACGGCATCGCGTCTTCTTCCCATTCCTCGAAATTAAGAAATTCCCCACTCCAAATCCGATTTCCTGCCGGTCGATTCATCTCGTAGACGATCCACTCCCCGTCTGGTCCTGCGCCGATCGCTAAGAAGTTTTCGGGACATTCCCACATCTCGCTATACGTCAGGCAATCCTCGATCGAAAAGAGTTCGAATCCATCGTTGTAGGATAACGTTTCGTGCTGAAACAGCTTCGCCCCGTTATGTTGACGTAAGAACATCTGATAGTCGTCTGCCGTCCACGCAGGTAACAGCGCGAGCTGTTCGTCCGTTGCTCCTCGGTTAAAGATAAAACGTTCTCGTGCCACTTCCCCTTCTTCCTTTTGGACCTCTAACAAACCGTCGACGAGTCGACCTTTTAATGCTTCTAATGCAATCATGCTCTTCTCCTTAACAATATTCTTTCGTTGGTGTGAACGAGACACCGATGTCATGTTCACCAAAATATTAAAAAATTATAGATTTTAAAATAAATCAGAGAAAGATACTATTATTTCAATAAAACTAATATTTTTTCGTTTATCCATTTTTTTGTATACTTATCTTCTACTTCTTTAGTTATAAGAATTATTAATTCGTCTCTTGCCCGGGTTAATGCAACATATAAATAATTTGTCATTTTATTTTGATCTGTTTTCATTTTAAAAAAATATTCAGCTAGTTCCGTTGATAAAATAAATAAACATCTTTCTCCTTCTAATCCTTTTACTTTATCGATTGAGTCAACTACTATTCCTTCTTTTTGTTTTTTTCTCTATTTAAATCTAAAGCGGTTATCAATCTTCCTTTATCTTCTTTAGACATTTTTAAAGATAACACTTCACATAATTTATTAATAATTCTCCAATTGTTTTCTGATTTTATTTTAAGACGGATCCATTTAGACAAAACATATATTCTTTTATCCATTTGATTTTCAGCATACTTAGATTTTTGAATTAATCTTTTTAATTCATATTTCAATAAATTATCGAATCCATTTATCTCTTGACTATTAGTGTTAAACCTTTCATTTTTTTGATATATAAATATATGATTATTTTTTTATTTTCGATTAATTCATGGACATCTATATCAGATTCAAATAAATACTCAATAGTCCCTAAAACATTCGTTTTGCAATCCTGTCTCTCTTCTTCAGAGACATATTTATTTGAAAAATTTATATGCGAAGCGGGACACCTATAATTCTCTTTTTTATACTCAACGTACTGACTATACTTTTCTAATAACTTTCTAAATTCATTTCTTCCCCTTAAATCCTGCTTAGGATCACCTACCAAATGTAAATTAAAATCATTATTGTGAAGTGTTTCAATAATTTTAGCTAAATTGCTATCTATATCTTGCGCTTCATCTATGAAAACAGAGTCCAAATATCTACCTACTATAACTAAGATTTTTTTTCTTTTTTCTTTTACTATCTTTTTGGCTCATCACCATAAGGTGTGGTTGACACATAAAATCCATCGGATTTTAAATCGAACATAGAAAAAAAGCGAAAACCCCGGTATCGTAATTGTTGTCTAGACAAACCACGATTGGAGTTTTCGCCTTGTCCCAACAGTTTATCAAATTAATTCTTCCGCTTCCAGCCCTTTTTCAAATCCAGATGTCGTCCGATGAAGAACCGCACGTATTTCCTATCATTCCTGATACACATGAAATCCCTTGTCTGCTATGCGAAAAAAAGACTATCTTGCATTCGAAAAAGCGTCGTCGTTTTCGACACGGTCATGCGTGGGGAGTCGGTGCCTTGTGGATCGAACTAGATGTCCCACGTCAAAGATGCCTCTCTTGTGATTTGACGTTTGTATATGACTACGGTCTCGGACTCGTCCGTACTTCTACCGAAGTGTTCCGAAAAGGCATCACAGAACGGTGCCATGGCCGCACAATTTCAGATGTTGCGCATGAATATGAACTTCCTTATACGACTGTGGAACGGTGGTTTTATCAGTACGCTTCAGTGGATACAGTGGGACAGGCGACACACATCCTCGTCGATGAGTTCGCCACGAGAAAAGGACACCACTATGCGACGATCGTTCTTGATGCCAAGACTGGACGTCTTCTGTCTATCGTCCCGGGTCGGGACGTATCGGCGATCACGGCTGCGCTTCAAGGTGTACTGGGAGATGTTCGTTCTGTCGTCAGTGATTTTGCACCTGCGATGGCGAAGGCAACTAATCGTGCCTTCCCGAGTGCAGCGCATGTACTGGATCGTTTTCATCTCATCCAGTTCTTCACGGACGCTCTTCGCCGTCGGCGTCGATTTTTGAACGAGACGAAACGCCATCATCATATTCGCGTCATTGACCGTGCACTGGCTTGTCGCCCAGAAATGCTGGCTCCAGAAGACCGAGAGGTCGCCCGTTCTTGTATTCTAGAAGACGCCTTTACTCAGGATCTATATAGAGGACTCCAACATATCCGGTATGTGCTGAAGGCAACGTGTAACAGGCAGGCTCACCGAAGACTGACGGACTGGCTGGACCGTTACCAGTTCCATCCGTGCGGACCTCTCGCAAAAATCGCGAAAGCGATCCGGGGGCGTGAGGAAGCGATGCGTCAGACCATTGTATCAAGGCTATCGAACGGGAAAATGGAAGGAACGAACAACAAGATTAAGCTCATCAAACGTCGTGGTTATGGCTACCGAAACCTCGAACGATTCTTTTTGAGATTGCGCCTCGAGCTTGGTGGTTAAAATAGCAACCACGTGTTATGGTGATGAGCCATAATATATCCTTTATTAGAAAAATAAACCATAAAAATGTATATCTCGCTTAAGGTACTTTACTGTTAAACATAATAATAACACTTGATTTATGAGGAAGAAATCAATCATCTCTACGATTGCCATTTCCATACTTAAACTTTCAATTATTTCGCTGTTTAAGCTATGTTACTCTATCATTTCTTCACAATAGCCCATGCATATCCTAACCTACTTTTTGCATAACCCGGAACCCTTGCATCGTCTTATAGCGGGCGACGGTATCCTTGACGGTTCGTTTGTGACGTCATCTCTTGTTCGCTCCTTTGTCGGTAACTAAGAGAATACAAAAAAGTCCGCCCCCTTTGACAGGAACGGACTTCACCGCGATACCACCCATATTCCGTCGAGAATGCTTATTCTCGACAGCACTTAGTTGCACACTATCATGTGATTCCATGTAACGGTGGACACCTGGTCACGCTTACTGAATGGTTCAGCGTGACTTCTCAGAGAGGATCTTCATGATTGATCTGGCTACCGGTTCTCAGCAATCCCGGTTTTCTGTAAGGCAGAGGGACAATCATTACTCTTTCTCGTCAACGAAATGATATGCTCTTGTTGTGGAGAATCTTACCATATGACTTAAATACTGCACAACAGCTTTATACATTTTCTTGCAAAGGAGTTTTTTGAATGTTACATACTTTCCCAACTCTTAAAACGAACCGCCTCGTCTTACGCGAAGTGTTACCCGAAGATGCTACGAGTGTCCTCGCCTATTTATCAGACGAACAAGTCGTCAAACAGATGGGGCTCGACCCCTTTCAATCAGAAGCAGACGCGCTTGAAGAGATTGACTGGTACGCTTCGATTCGTCGCGATGGCACGGGCATCCGGTTCGGGATCACGTTACAAGAAGACGATGTCATCATCGGCAGTTGCGGATTCTTGAATCAGTCGGCACGCCATCAGCGGGCAGAACTCGGGTTTGAGTTGAATCCTGCCTATCAGGGACAGGGCATCGCGAAAGAAGCCGCACTTGCGGTCATCTCATATGGGTTTGAGGACCTCTCTTTAAATCGTATCGAAGCACTTGTCTTGCCAGCAAATACTGCTTCACACCAATTGCTTGAACGGCTTGGTTTTCAGCGGGAAGGGTTGCTTCGTCAATATGAAAACTCGCGTGGTCAGTTCGATGATTTGTATATGTACTCGATTTTGCGGAGTGATTGGTCGTCTTAAAAAGATAATCTGTGAAATATCAAAAGTCGTTTAGATGGGTGAATCCGTCTAAACGACTTTTATACCGTTTTATCGATAAGATCTTGCTTTTAAAAATTCAATGATCGGCAACAGTGTCAGTCCGATCGCGAACAAAACGATCAATAACAGATTCGTTGATCCATGTAAAAAGTAATCGAGACAAATAAATCCAAAAATCAGGACGATCAGAATTTTGTAGCTAACGAGCCCACTCTCCGTCGTAATCTTTTCTCCAAGTTCATCATTCGGTGTCGGTCGACTGTCTTCTCCTGAACGTGCCCACGTAAAATACGAGAAGAACATAATCATCAAAATCGCCAATTGAACAATCGAGAAGAACGTTACGTTGTTTTCGATGATCATACTAATGATAGTAAGACTCGCCACTATCACGAGCGTCACTAAAAATAAACCCGTTTTTTTCTTAGACATCCCATTCCTCCTGTTCTGAAATGAACAGATGATCGACTTGTGTCTGTAAGACTTTGGCGATATTAAACGCTAATTGTAAAGTCGGATCATACTTGTTGTTTTCAATCGCATTGATCGTCTGCCGACTGACCTGACAACGGTCAGCCAGTTCTTGTTGCGATAATTTTGCCGCTAGACGTCGCTCTTTGATGTGGTTTCTCATGTCCATTCCTCCACGACGTGTCAAATTCTTTTTACATCTCTACTGTAATGAACTTCCATCCTCATGTCAAAAACATTTGACATGAGGATCATTAAAAAACACGTTCTGATGATCAGAACGTGTTTTTTAATGATGGCTCAACCTCGTGGTGGAAATGGATCATGACCGTAAGAGTCTTTTTCACAAATCTGTCCTTCTTTATTATGGATCACAAGTTCCGTCTTTTGATTTTTAGCGATTCGACGACCTTCCGCAATCGCTTCTTTTTGTGTCGGAAAACGTTTCGTCGCTCGGTCAGCCCCATCTGCTTTTACCTGATATCCACCTTGCGGATGCGGGAGGACATGTTGATTTCGCTTCATTTGCTTTTCTCCTTCCCTATTACACTACATCACACTGGTGTGCATCCTGATGCCCGTTTTTTAATAAAATTTTTGTTTGGTATCGTAAGCACGTCATCAACCGGAATGATGTTTTTTTCTTATTGACGGCATGTCTGTGTAATTCGTTTTCATAGACGTGTCTTGCTTTGATTCGAGGAATTGCTTCACTTTCCATTTTGTTCCCTCTTCCCTCATCTTGTATTTTTTTCTATTTTACTTCTCCCCTAAATCATTCTGAGTAAATCTTTTTTTGAAAAAAACGCTCTATTTTACTGATTTCCACAAAAAAAATCGTCGAATAGTCCTGTTTAATAGCTATTTAAGTGACCGATAATTTAAATACAGCACTAGAATCCACGACGAGAGGAACATGCAACTTGAGTACACCTACGAATCAACACTCACTCCGAACACGTTTATTGACCATCATCAGCCTTATTTTGATTACTTTCTTTATTTTCAGTAGCATTGCACTTTACTTCAACACAAAACAAACCGCCATCTCCACCTTAAAGGCGACCGCTGAAAAAGACGCGCTTCGCATCAGCAAAACGTTCGATACAGCGAGCTATGCAGATTTTCTAAAATCTCCTAGCGCATCCGAACAGTATGAAACGTTACGATCTCAACTCGATACGTTACGAAAGCAAAACGGGCTCCTCTACACTTACACGGCCCGGGTCGACCAAAATAAGGTCCGTTTGCTGATTGACGGTCTCCCCAAAAAAGATGCGGCTAAAATTGATGCGCCAGCAAGCAGTGCAAAAGTCGCGGATATGCAGGATGTATTAAAAGGCGACACACATGCGACGGACATCATTAATGATCCTGAGTATGGGCAGTATATGAGCATCTACGTTCCGTTAAAAGATGCGTCCGGTCAAGTCATCGGCATTCTTGGAACCGACATCGCTGCGAAGGAAGTCGATGCGCTTACGACGGATCTATTACAACAAAACGCTCCGATTTTCATCGGGTTAATGCTCCTGCTGTTAACGATCACCCTCGTCTTGCTCTACATCGTGCTCGGTCGAAAATTACGTCCGCTCGAGACGTTACAGAAAGTCGCTGCCTTGATTGCCGACGGACGACTGGATCAGGCGAAACAGACGTTGAGCGATTTGACAATCGCTTCAAAGGACGAAATCTATGCGCTTGCGATCTCGATTCGTGATATGAATGAAATGCTGCGGACGATGATCGTTGATATCAAACAGACAGCCACTCTCGTCTCGACGACGAGTCAATCGATTGATCAAAGTACATCAGAAGTACTCGACGGATCTGAGCAAATCGCTCATACGATGTCGGAAATCGCAACGGGAACTGAAAGTCAGACGCAAGTCACGCTTTCATTGAATGACGAGATGAATCAGTTCGCAGCATTAATCGAGACGACGAATCAGTCTGGTGTCGAAATTCAAGGAACGACGGATCAGATGGCAATACTGACACGAGTCGGACGGGATCAAATGTCTGCTTCTGTCGAACAGATGCGCCACATTCATCAACATGTCACCCAGTCTGCTGAACAGATTGATCTACTGAAACAGCAATCATCGGATATTCAAACGCTCGTCGGCATCATCCGCGGTATTTCCGAGCAGACGAATCTACTTGCCCTCAATGCCGCGATTGAAGCGGCACGAGCTGGTGAACAAGGAAAAGGATTTGCCGTCGTTGCAACCGAGGTCAAGAATCTCTCAAGTCACGTCGCAAGTAGTGTCAGTGAAATCGCAACAATCGTCACCTCGATTGAAGACAGTGCGCAACAGATGCAACACAGTTTCAAGACGACGGTTGAAGCAACAGCAGCCGGTAAGCAGATCGTCCTTGATACGGATACGACGTTCGAACGGTTGACGGATCAAGTCACGCACGTCTCGTCAGCAACACAGCAGATGACCCAACAGATGGAAGACGTCTTGCAGGCAGAACAGTTCATTCGTAATGCCTTGACGGAAATTGCCGCTGTCGCGGAAGAACATACGGCAAGTAACGAGGAAGTCGCCGCTGCGTCTGAACAGATGATTGCGACGATCACGACGTTGCATACGCTCGTCGGTGATTTAAACGCACGAACGGAACACTTAGAACAAGAAGCCCGTCGCTTCGAGATCTGATATCACATTTGTCATGTTTTGGTTCTCACTTTATACTGGTATGAATATACATATGAAGGAGTCGAACCACATGTCCCAATATGATGTCATCATCGTCGGTGCCGGATCCATGGGAATGGCTGCCAGTTACTATCTTTCACGAACCAATCAAAAAATCTTACTACTAGACGCCCACAATCCGCCGCATGATCAAGCAAGTCATCACGGGGAGACACGGATCATCCGCCATGCCTATGGTGAAGGGGAAGCTTACGTACCGCTCGCGTTAACTGCGCAACGCTTATGGTACGAGTTAGAACAGGTCAGTGGTCGGAGCTTGTTCCTGAACACCGGAGTCTTGAATGCCGGTCAACGCTCGTCCCGTTCGATGCAGACGATCATCAAGAGTGCAGCGCAATACGATTTACCGCTCGAGGTCCTGACGGCTGAGGAAGTTAGAATCCGCTGGTCCGGCTTAACGATGCCCGACGATTATATCGGTTGTTTTGAACCGACGTCTGGTGTGTTGAAGTGCGAGGATTGTATTGAAGCGTATCGCGATCTTGCTGTCGCGAATGGTGTCGACATCCGGACGAATGCGAAAGTGACGACGCTTACCGCCCACGCCACTGGCGTTGACGTGACCATCGGAACAGACACCTATTCAGCTGAAGCGTTGATTGTCGCAGCCGGTGCCTGGTCTGGTCCATTGCTCGAACAGACCGGCCTCTCCTTACCGCTTCGCCCGGTCCGAAAGACGTTTGCCTGGTTCGAAGCAGCGGAAAAAGTATTCAACGACGCGGTGTTCCCTGCCTTCGCCTTTGATACACCCGCCGGTTATTATTACGGTTTTCCAAGTATCGCTCAAGCCGGTCTGAAAATCGGACGACACGATGGTGGTATCCCGGTTGATCCGAATCATCCACGCCGTCCATTTGGTCATGAAGCCGGTGATCTGGCAGATTTACGACAGTTCACGAACACATTCATCCCCTCGATCGGTACCTTATCTCATGGCAAAACATGTCTTTATACGATGACACCGGACGAGGACTTCATCATCGATCTGCACCCGGACTATCTGCACATCGCGATCGCCGCCGGCTTTTCCGGTCACGGATTCAAGTTCAGCAGCTTAGTCGGAAAAGTACTCAGTGAACTAGTCATCGAAAAATCGACTCCTGAACCGATTGCAGCATTTTCGATTGAACGATTTACGAAAGTCAGTGAATAAACCTAAAAAGACCGTCAACGAGAATTTCGTTGACGGTCTTTTTAACTTACATACGTTATTTTTGCTCTGAATTCGACAAGGCTTTATGTTGTGCTTCCGTCGATTTCCACCAGCCGTTGATAAATAAGACAACTCCAACGACTAATGCGATGATTGGAAAGTACATCAAATGATATTCTTCCAGTGCTTCGCCAGCAAATTCCGGTGATAATTCCACATATGCTCGGAAGATCTGAACAATGAAAAATAAGAAAAAGCTTGTGATAAGTGCATATGTACCGTATCGATAGTTAGGATCTTTCATAGGAACGCTCCTTTTCCAATTAGTGTCATTGTAGACTATTCTCGATTTAATTGAAATTTCCTTTCTTTTTACATTATCATTTTTAAGAATACCATTAGTAGCATGATATGATAGCTTCAGGAATCTCATCGATGAAGGAGTTAGATGCATCATGAACTTTAATCTATTTAAAAACCATGTCCGTTTTAAAATTGCACTCGAATTGATTGATCTCGAAGATGGTTTATCAATCATGCAACTGAATCAACGCTTAACGGATGTACCGCAGTCGACCTTATACCGGCAAGTCAATGCGATGATGGACGATCAGTTGTTGAAAATCGTCGCCGTCCAGCGCGTCGGAAAAGTCGAGGAGAAAATCTATGCCTTGAACACGAGTGGTTACCAGATCAGCGAAGCGGACTGGAACAGTGCGACGTACGACGAAAAAGTGAATTTCGTCTCGTTCTACTTCATGTATGTCTTACAGCAGTACCAAACATACTTCGAACAGACCGTTCAAATGGAAGGTCAGGACCACTCGACGTTCTCGATTGTTAAACTGCAGCTGACGGATGAAACCTTCAATGATTTCCAACAGGACATGCGGACATTGCTCGAAAAATATCATCACTTGGAGATGGAAGACCAGGCAAAAGAACGGACCGTCTCACTCGTCATCTTACCGTAAACACTCTCTGTATTCAGGAGAGTGTTTTTTTATCAGTACATCTTTTATTGACTTTTCTATTTTCATTATTGATAATGGAAATAGAAAAGGAGGGTGTTTCATGAATACAGATTTCTCTGCCTTATCACAAATCGACTGGGAACGCTTTATGCCCCTATTATTGATTTATATCTCCATCAACCTGATTCTACTCAGCTGCGCCTGTATCGATTGGTTTAGTCGCAAGGACCGGATCGCGACACCGACTACTTGGTTATTGATTATTCTCCTCGTCCAGCCGATTGGCTCGATTCTCTACTTCGTCCTCGGAAGGAGGATGACAGCATGATTCAGATTTCTCATCTCCAGCTTTCACTTCAACGACGTCTTATCCTAGACGATATTTCCTTTACGATTCACGAACATGAATGTCTTGGACTGATTGGTCCGAATGCTGCCGGAAAGACGACACTCCTGAAATGTCTTAGCGGCATGATCGAGAGTGACCGTGGGTCCATCACGATGTCTTCGCGCTCCATCCGTCAACACCAGCAATCGATCGGCTACTTATCACAACAGACCGACTTTAAGCCTTGGATGACGTGTGAACAATCATTACGTTTTTTCGGTCGCTTGTCAGGTCTCGATCGCGCAACGTTAAATAAGCGGATTCCAGCCGTTCTACATGAAGTTGGACTCCACGACCAACAAACAGAAGTCATCGAACGCCTGTCCGGCGGCATGCGCCAACGTCTCGGAATCGCCCAAGCCATCTTACATGAACCGACATTTTTGATTCTTGACGAACCGGCTTCCGCCCTAGATCCGAGTGGTCGACATGATATCAATCAATTGATTCTCCGCTTAAAGAAACGGATGACGATCATCGTCTCAACGCACTTGTTAGAAGACGCAAAGATGTGTTGCGACCGCTTCCTCGTCATTAAACATGGAAAATTGCTAGGACCGCTCGATAATCAACGCAACGTGGATCAAAACCGGATTCAAGTCGAGACGCTTACAGCTGTCCCTTCGTTTTCTGCGACACGATTTCCACGAGTCGAGATTGATCGAATCAACCCGTGCTGCTATCAGTTCTCCGCACAGCAGCCGCTTGATCTCTCACAATTAGCGATCACTCTGATTCAACAGGGATGGTCGATTGCTTCAATTGCCTATCAACCGATCGGACTCGAGGAACGATTCCTCGACATGGTGGCAGACGTATGAGGACCTTTTATACGCTGACATGGACCGAGTGGTTGGAAGCATGGAAAGAATGGAAGATCGTTTGGTTACCGCTGTTCTTCATTGCCCTCGGGGTGACGCAACCATTGCTGTTGATGTATATGGATGTCTTGCTCGCACACGTCGGAAACGCGGATGGCATCATCGTTGACCCGAATCGTCCTGCTCCGCAATCACTTGACGTCTTTAGCGCAACCATTCATGGACAGTTCAATCAGCTTGGCTTGATCGTTCTGATCATGAGCTTCATGGGACTGTTAGCGTCAGATCGCCAAACCGGCATGCAGGATTTCATTTTAACGCGTCCCGTTTCTCGGAATGTCTATCTGCTATCGAAATGGTTCAGTCACGGTATGATCAGTTTATTCGGAATTCTAATCGGGGCACTCACGTCCTATTGTCTGACCGTCTATTGGTTCGGATTCCTTTCGCCGATGCTTGCGCTACGCATCATCCTCGATTTTAGTCTTTGGACGTTGTTCGTCGTTAGTCTGACATTACTGATCAGCACCTTCTTGCAACGCGCTGTACCGATTGGCATCCTATCGCTCGTCGTCTCCTTGCTTCTTGTTGTACTTCCTTCTCTAAAGCCAGACGTTCTATTTTTCATGCCTGGTGCGCTTCTGTCAGTTCCATCGAACACATCGTTTTTTTCTTCGTCCCATCTGTTCGGTGTCATTTCTTGTCTCGTTTGGATTGTCCTCACACTCGGCTGGTCGGCACTTCAGTTCCGAAAAACGGCTTACTGATCCGGCTCTACAACAAAAAAGGATAACGGAAGCGTTCAGCAGTCCGTTATCCTTTGTTTGGTTGTGTCTTTCGAATCGTTCGTTGTCTTGGGTGCATGGCAAGCTTCGCTTGACGCATCCGTTCAACGGCAGGATCCGTCGCAGCATCGAACGCCGCTAGACTCGGGTAATGACCGACAAGGCGTCCCTGCTCCAAAATTGCAAAGCTGTCACAGAGTTGCTCGGCAGCTTTAATGTCATGCGTGATGAAGACATATGTTAAGCCATGTTTTCGCTTTAAATCAGCTAGCAAAGCGAGAATCAATCTTTTGTTGACCATGTCGAGACTGCTGACCGCTTCGTCTAAAACGATCAGTCGTGGTTCAGCAGCAATCGCTCGCGCAATTGCGATTCGCTGGAGTTGCCCGCCACTGAACTGCGCTGGATATTTCGTCAAATCCGTCGCCTTGAGCCCGACTTGTTCGATTAACGTCATCAAGCGTCGTTGCCGCGCATCTCCCTTTAAACGAATGAAGTTATCAAGCGGTTCCGCAATGATATCAGCCGCTGTCAGCTTCGGATTGACGGCAGCAAACGAGTCCTGAAAGACGACTTGGACGTCACCTTGAAACGGACGTTTTGTCGCGTGGCGATCGACACCGTTAAACCAAATCGTTCCGCTCGAGGGACGTTCGAGTCCGAGCAACAGTCGTCCGAGCGTACTTTTCCCGGCACCGCTCGATCCGAGCAACCCGAGACAGCGTCCGGCTTCAAGCGTCAATGAGACTTCGTGTAAGACAATCTGTGCTGGTTGAAACCGACGCTTGTAGACATGCGAGACTTGATCAATTTGCAGTAGACTCATCCGAGCGCCTCCCTTCCTATATGCTGTGCGAGAAGTGACTGCGTATACGGATGCTGCGGTCGATCAAACAATTCAAAGACATCCGCCTGTTCGACGATCCGTCCTTGCTGCATGATGAGGACTTCGTCTGCAAGTTCAGCGATCACACCGAGATCGTGCGAGATGAGTAACATCGCCGTTCCGTAGTTCGCCCGCATCCGTTCAAGTAACTCAAGAACCGTCTTTTGATTGAAGACGTCGAGCGCGGTCGTTGGTTCGTCGGCAATCAGGACGCTCGGGCGAAGGGCGACGGCTAAAGCGATCATGATCCGTTGCAACATCCCGCCACTCAGCTCGAACGGATAAGCTTTGAGCAACCGGGCGGCATCCGTTAGATTAACTTCTTCAAGTGCCGTCATCGCTTGCTGTTTCGCTTCACGCTTTGAACAACGTGAATGGGTCTGAATCGTCTCGATCATCTGGTGCCCGATCGAGTAGACCGGTGTGAAGGCACTCATCGGATTTTGCATGATGAACGCAATCTCACCGCCCCGAATCGACCGAACAGCGCGTTCCGATAAGGAAAGGATTGATTTTCCGTCCAGTCGGATATCACCGGTCACGTCTGTCGTTTGCGGATTAAGCAGACGCATCAACGCAAGACTCGTTACTGTCTTCCCGCAACCACTTTCTCCGACGAGACCGAGGATTTGACCTGGTTGAATCGAGAACGATACCTTTTCAATCAATGTCATCTGTTGTTTCGTACGGACGGTCAGACCGTCGACAGCTAAGATCGGTTCGATACGGGCACCTCCTCTCATTTCATCGTTTTTGAAACACCGAATTGTTCTGCTAACTGTTCTCCTACTAGATTAAAGCTAATGATGACGAGCATGATCGCGAATCCTGGATAAATCATCAACTCCGGATTCGTCCGAATGTACGATTTTCCTTCATGAATCATCGCGCCCCACTCGGCTGTCGGTGACTGGACACCAAGCCCGAGGAACGACATCGCCGAGATATCCATGATCGCCCAGCCCATCTCAAGTGTCCCGATGACGAGTAGCGGCGGTAAGATGTTCGGCAGGATGTGCGTCCGGATGATCTTCCATGAAGATGAACCGTTGACGCGAGCAGCCGCGATGAACGCTTCCGTCTTCAACGTCATGACCATTCCGCGGAACATCCGCGCGTAATAAACCCACTGGACGAGCATCAAGGCGATGATGACCTGCTTGAGACCCGGACCAAAGATTCCGACGAGACCGAGGACGAGTATCAGACTCGGAAACGCCATTACGCCGTCGCACAGACGCATTAAGAGTTGATCGACCCAACCGCCACGATAGCCGGCAAGTGTTCCGACGAACAATCCGATTGCAAGTGAGGCGATGAAAATCAACACGGCACACCCGAGTGAGATCCGCGCACCATAGATCAAGCGCGACAAGAGACAACGTCCGAGCTGGTCGGTTCCGAGCGGATAGGCTGACGAAGGTCCATGAAGCTTTTGCGTCAAGTCGACGAGATTCGGATCATGCGGTGCAATCCACGGTGCAAACAACGCAACGCCTGCCATGCCAATCAAGACGAGGGCACAGAGATAAAGAAGCGGTGTATATCGCGACCGGATCATCGTTGCTGGAAGTGGAGTATTCATACTGCTCCTCCTTTTTTCGCTAGTCGTGGATCGAGCACGGCTTGAATGATATCAACGAGCAAACTGCTGCCGATGAAGACGAGTGCCGCGAGAAAGACGTAGCCTTGGATGACCGGCATGTCTCGATCAAAGATCGCTTCGATGAAGTAGCGACCGAAGCCGGGCCACGAGAAAACGGTCTCGACGATGATCGTTCCCGTCAGCAACTTCCCGAGGTTCATCCCAAGACCCGTGATCATCGGCGGAATCGCCATCCGAAGGACGTGTTTGCCAAGAATCCGTCCTTCCTTTAATCCACGTGTCCGGGCAAACAAGACATACGGTTCATTCAATGCTTCAATCACACTTCCGCGCAGCAAGCGTGTATAAAGGGCAATCAACGGAAACGCGAGTGTCAATGCCGGTAAAATCAAATGCATCACACTTCCTGTCCCGCCGACTGGAAACCAATCAAGCTTTACGGCAAAGAAGAAGATGAACAGGTACCCGAGCCAAAACGACGGAATCGAAGCCCCGATGAAGGCGATTCCCCGACTCAGATGGTCAAAGAAGCCATTTTTCTTAATGCCGGCAAGGAACCCGAGTGGAATACTGATGACAAGCGCCAGCAACAGACTCGTCAAAGCCAGTTCGACTGTCGGTGGTAAGCGTAACAAGACATCTTCAAGGACCGGTTTACCCGATAGATACGATGTTCCGAAATCAAGCTGCGCCAAGCGGATGACGGCATCGATATATTGTTTATAAAACGGTTGATCGAGCCCAAATTCTGCTCGTTTTGCAGCGAGTAGTTCATCCGTCGGCTGGATATGGGCAGCAGATAGATAGGCCTGTGCCGGATCAACCGGTGATAAATGAATCAACCCGGTTAGAATAAAGACAGCAAGTAACAAGATCGGGATGACGGATAATATACGTTTGACGAGGAAGACCCCCATGTCATCCCTCCTTTACTTGATTCCGATACGCGCGAATGGACTCTCGTCTCGGTTCGCTGGGAACTGGAAGTTCGTCACGTCCGATTGATAGATCGCCATCTTCTTCAAGTACGAGATTGGAATTAACGCACCTTGATCTTGGAGCGATGGCAGAATGTCGGCGTACATCTTCTGACGCTTTGTTTCGTCCGTCGTCTTCAAGACATCTTTGATCTCTTGCAACAGTTGTTCTTTATTCGGATAAGCCGAAATCGCTTCCTTGAAGCCGAAGCCATCCGTATCAATCAAGTTCACGAACGTATGCGGATCATACGGCGCACCGAAGTTACTGTAGAAGTTGATATCAAACCGGTTATCCTTGAAGCGCTGGACTTGATCCGGTAATTCGACAGCTTCTGTCTTCAGCTCGACACCAATTTTTGACCATTCCGACTGAAGTGTCTCGGCCATCGCCTTTTGGACCTGTTCTGCTGCGTCATACATCATCCCGATTTGCAATGGTTGACCGTCTTTGACGCGAACCTTCTCACCTTTTGTCAGTTTCCAACCTGCTTCATCAAGAAGACGATTCGCTTCCTTGACGTCATAATCCCGTTGCTTCACTTTCAAGTTCGATGTGTACGGCATGTTCGGTGGCAAAAGGTAATCAGCCGGTGCTTCTAATCCCGACGTGATCCCTTCAACGAGGGCGGCTTTATCGAACCCGTGCTGTAACGCCTGGCGGACGCGTTCGTCAGACAGACGTTTATTTTTCGTGTTCAAGACGAGGAGACGCGTCGCGACTGGTTCAGACATCTGCGTTTTGTACGACTTATCCGTCTTCAACTGGTTGAAGGCATCGATGCTGATCGCCCCTTCCCCGTAAATTAGATCAACCTGTCCTTTTTCGAGTGCTAAGACACGTGTCTCCGCATCCGGGATGATGTCGACCTTGATGTGATCGACGTTCGGCTTCGGTCCCCAGTAGTTCTTGTTGACCTTAAACGTCGCGTACTGATCCGGTTTGTACTCGTCGAGCATCCATGGACCTGTCCCGACTTCCTTTTTGACACCTTTCGATGTATCGCCGTTCTCCGGGAATCCAGCCTCTCCGAGGAAACGTACCGGACGGACGACCGCGAGTTCCTGAATCGTCGGGTAATAGGCTTCGGATAATGTCAGACGGAATGTCTTCGCATCAACCGCTTCCGTCTTCTCGATTTTCGTGATGAACCCAAGCCAGCTATGTAAGGCTTTTTGTTTAAGGATCGCATCAAAATTCTTTTTGACGATGGCTGCGTCGAACGTCGAACCGTCTGAGAACTTGACGCCGTCACGGAGCGTGAACGTATACGTTTTTCCGTCTTCAGAAATCTTCCAAGATGAGGCTAAGTATGGCTCAAGCTTTCCACCTTCGCCGTAGTGGACGAGTGGCTCATAGATCATCGACTGTGCAAACAGTTGTGATGGATTATAGACGTGTGGGTTCATTGTTCCAACGTCGCGTGGCCACGCGAGCGTCAATGTATCTTTATCTTTTCGCTCTCCTGTCGACTCGCCCGGATTCGAGCAGCCGATCAATAATGATGTCAAAGACAGGATCGAGACGGTAGAAATTAGTAATTTTTTACGGTTAATGTTCATGGTAGATAGATCTCCCAACTTGTATTGATAATCATTTTCAATTGTAAGAGGGAAAGGGAAGGATTGTCAATGGATAATCCAGATGTTAACTGGACGTAAAGACGCTTTTTGACAGGGTTTCCACGCTTAACTGAGTAACATTCTGTGTACGCCTCTTGTTTGTAAATAATTGTAATCAACTGTGTTAAGCGGTATCCTAGTTTGTATGCTGCATTTCTTGTCTAAGGAAATCATTTGTACGGAAAGGATGATAGGATGTCACGACTGATTTCCTCCGTCTCGCTTGTGTTGCTCAGTCTGCTCTTAGTGCTCCCTTTACTGATGATCGATGGACTGATTTTATCCGTCGGAGATGTTTCCTATGACTCGTTCGTTGGTTGTCTCGTATTTCTTTTATGCTTCTATCTTGTCAGTCTACTCGTTAGCGTCGTGTTCGATGGGGTGATGCGTGCGTTCGGTGGCCTTTTTAAACGCCCTGTCTCGAACGTACTCTTTACCGTAGTGAATTTTTGGGTAAGTTTAAGTGTCCTGCTTTGGATGGATCTCTATGTTGAGTCCATCACGATTTCGTTTGCGACGAAAGTCGTCCTCGTTTTTATCCATACATTGTTGTTTTATTTGATGCATCACTTGAGCGACTCGACTGCTAAAGCTTCCGAAGTCACCGAATCACTTGATCCAGTCGTAAAGGAAGCCCTCCGCTTGTTAGAGAATGAGGATCCTGTGACTTGTGTCGAGACGTTGTGTCTCAGGTTTCCTGACCGTACGAAAAAAGACGTCATTCGGATCGTGCATCGCCTACATAGTAAGTAAAAAGACCTGATCGTTTCTGAGGAGATTCAGAAGCGTCGTGTCTTTTAATATTTCGTCATTTATTCGCCTGCTCATAGAACTGATACGTATTCTTTACTGACGACTTAGCGGCATATAGTGCAACGTCCGCCTGCTGTAGCAAGACTTTTAACTCTGGACGAAATTCGGTGTCATATATCACAATCCCGATACTTGTTGACACTCGGTAATCTGTTTCCCACTCACTTAACGAAGTGACGATCCGCTTCGCGAGTCGCTCCCACCTTTCCCTTGAATCAGCATGACCGAAATGGAGGATGAACTCATCACCGCCTAGGCGCACGGCCATCGCATCGTCTTGTTCGCGCACGAACTGTCGCAGACGTTGCGCGACCTCTTGCAAAACAATGTCCCCCGTCTCGTGTCCAAAGACGTCGTTGACTTGCTTAAAGCCATCGAGATCAAGGAAGAACACCGCTCCTGTCTGTCCGGGATGATCCTCGAACTGCTTCGTTAAGTAACGCCGATTATACAGTCCTGTCAACGCATCCTTCCAAGCATGACGCTCAAGCTCCAGATAGTACAAGAAGAGTCGGACGATCCGTTGCAATAGCTGAACATTCTTCTGTTCATACAAGCTGACCCGATTATTGATCGCACATAACGTCCCGAACGTTTCCCCGCTCGTCAAGACGATTGGAATCCCTAAGTAGGACAGGACGTGAGCCTCCTCTAAACCTTTTCGCCAATCGCCGAGTTATTCCGCGTTTGGAATATCTTCGAGGACGACCGGCTGTTTCGTCTCGAAATCAACCAGTTTACATAATGATTGGTTCAGTTCAATCTGCATGCCTTCCACCATCGGAATATCTGCTTTATCGTTTGCAATCTTTAACATTCGTTGTTGTCCTGCTTCGATCGCTGATAAGTACAACATCTGATCCGGTAAAATCTCTTTTGCGAAATCGAGTACATCGTCTGCGAGCTCATCAAAATTTTGATACATCTTCAATTCTTCAAATGGTTGATTCATACAGCACCTCATTTCGAAGTCATCTTCTGTAGCGTCTCTGATTTGAAAATTTGATACATATATTACCACTTTCTCTTTTTGAAGTCGTCTAAACCTCTGTTGCTCAAAAGCGTCCGATGGTCCTATTTCTACATCCAAATGAGAAGGATTATCATTTTTTTATTTTCGTATAGTTTATAGAAGGTAAAAATTCGGACAGCCATTTGACTGGAAATGAGCATTGCGTCTTCCGAATTCGTTTGCTATGATTCTCATTGAACATGACAATGATAATCATTATCACTTATTGAGAACAGATTAATCACGTAGTCATACATAATCCATCTGCTGCTCAATCCGTGATTTATGTGTTATCAAATCAAATATGAGGAGCTGAATCATCATGGGGAAATGGAAAACACCACTCGTCGTGAGTTCGCTTGCTGTTTTACTCGCAGCATGCGGGAATGCAGGAGAAGCGGACACGAAGAAGGACGCAGAAGCACCAAAGACGGTCAAAATCAAGGACGCACACGGAACGGTCAACGTTCCGGTTGATCCGAAGAAAGTCGTCGCACTCGATAACCGGACATTTGAGACGCTTGCCGCATGGGACGTCGAACTTGTTGCAGCACCAGTCGGACTGCTCCCGGCTGAGTCACCTTATGCAAAAGATAAGGATATCGTCGATGTCGGCATGCACTTCGAACCGGACCTCGAAGCGATTGCTGGTGTCAATCCGGACGTCGTCATCGTCGGACAGCGTTTCGCTGATCATTATGAAGACATCAAAAAACTCGTTCCAAACGCCGCTGTCATCGATCTTGACATCGCATTGCCGGAAGACTCTGGTACGCCAGGTGAGTTACTCGTCAAAGGTCTTGAAGATACGACAGAGACACTCGGACAGATCTTCGATAAAAAACAAGAAGCGGATCAGCTCGTGACGACACTCGAGCAATCGATCAAAGACGTCAAAAAATCGTATAACGGACAGGACAGCGTCATGTCGGTCATCGTCTCGGGTGGCGATATTGGATTCTCAGCGCCGATGAGTGGACGTGTCTTCGGACCGATGTATGATTTGTTCGACTGGAAACCAGCGCTCGAAGTTAAACAAAAATCAGGGAACGATCAAGGTGATGAAGTCTCGGTCGAAGCGATTGCTCAAAGTAACCCGGACTGGCTACTCGTCCTTGACCGTGACGCGCCACTCGGAAACGCAGAAGGTGCCGTACCGGCGCAAGATGTCATCGACCGTGCGCCTGCTCTGCAAAAAACGAAAGCAATCAAAGACGACAACATCGTCTATGCACCAAAAGATACGTACTTAAATGAATCGATCCAGACGTACTCGGAATTCTTTACTGACATCGCGAAAGCGCTCAAGAAGTAATGGCACATGCACAGCAACAAATGAATGGAAGAGTTGAGCCACCCGCTCGACCTTCCTTTTCTGTCGTTTGGACGAAGCCGTTCGTCTTGACCTTATGTCTCGTCTTAGCGCTCGCGACGGCGTCCCTCTTCACGGGCGTCTACGAACTACGGAGTGCCGCGAACGATTTCGATATGTTCTGGATCACGCGCGTTCCGCGGACGCTCGCTTTGATGCTGACCGGTGCTGCGATGGCGATGGCAGGACTTGTCATGCAACTGATCACGCAAAACCGGCTCGTTGAACCAACGACAACGGGAACGATCGAATGGGCAGGACTCGGACTGTTAGCCGTTTACTTACTCGTTCCGGCACCGTCACTAATGATGCGGATGACCGGTGCTATTCTTTTTGCATTCATCGGAACGATGGTCTTCTTCTGGTTTCTCCGTTCGGTCCGATTACGGTCATCGTTGATCGTCCCAATCATCGGTCTGATGCTCGGAGCCGTCATCTCCGCGATTTCGACGTTCCTCGGGTTGTTCTTCCGTGCCAGTCAGGCAATCGAAGGCTGGTTCGTCGGCTCGTTCGCATCCGTCCAGATCGGTCGCTACGAATACCTTTGGATCATCATCGGTGTCACGGTCTGCATCTTCTTTCTCGCGAGTCGCTTGACGCTCGTCGGACTCGGCGAAGACGTCGCGACGAGTCTCGGCGTCAACTACAACCGGCTGATGCTGATTGCGACCGGACTAATTGCCCTATCCGTCGGTGTCGTCGCGACTGTCATTGGCAATTTGCCCTTCCTCGGCTTGATCGTTCCGAACATCGTCTCGATGTTTCGCGGTGACGATCTTCGTAGTAATTTGCCGTGGGTCTGTCTGATTGGCATGGCAACGATTCTAATTAGTGATCTGATTTCACGCACGATCATCCGTCCGTTTGAGCTACCGGTCTCCTTGATTCTCGGAACGGTCGGGGCAGCTGTCTTCATCATCATTCTGTTACGTCGACGGAAGACTGGAGGTGTCAGATGAGTACCGCGATTAGACAACAAGAACATACACGAATTCAACCGAGCGTTACACGTGAAACCAATCGCCGAGCGTCTGCGTTTCAGTCGAAACGACTCGAGCGCTGCTACTGGATTCTCCTCATTCTGTTCCTCAGCGGCGGAGTGCTCAGTACGATCGGTCTCTTGCTCTACAATAACCCGGTTCCGTTTGCTTCTCCGTCCTTTTGGCCGGTCGTCGAACGCCGGATCACGGCAGTCATCACGATGGCGATCGCAGCAATTTGCCAAAGTCTTGCGACCGTCGCCTTTCATTCGGTCACGAGCAACCGGATCATCACACCATCCCTGCTTGGTTTTGATGCTCTCTACTCGACGATCCAGACATCGATGATCTTTTTCTTCGGTGCGGGAGCACTCGTCGGCTTTACCGGCACGAGCGCCTTTTTGACACAGGTCGCAATCATGCTCGCGATGAGTCTCTTATTATACGGATGGTTGTTGTCCGGAAAATATGCGAACCTGCAGCTGATGTTGCTCGTCGGAATCATTCTCGGTACTGGTCTCAACTCGCTATCGTCATTCATGCGAAAGATGCTCGCGCCGTCCGAGTTCGATATCTTACAAGCACGATTATTCGGTTCAGTCACGAATGCCGACGCAGCTTACTTCCCGATCGTCATTCCGGTCGTCCTCGTCGTTGGTCTGTTGCTTTACTTTTCGTCCGGACGACTTAACGTCGTCGCACTCGGAAAAGAGGTTGCGACATCGTTCGGTGTCAATCATCGCGGCAGTGTCATCTACTTCTTGATTTTGATTTCACTCCTGATGTCGATGTCGACGGCTCTGATCGGACCATTGACGTTCTTCGGCTTTTTAGTGGCGACACTCAGTTATCAAGTCGCTGCGACGTATGATCATAAATACGTCTTCCCGATGGCATTCGCAATCGGCTTCTTCGTTTTAACGACTGCCTATTTCTTCATGTATCACATTTTCAACACGCCAAGCGTCGTCTCCGTCATCATCGAACTGTTCGGCGGGCTGATATTCCTTATCGTGTTGCTTAGAAAGAGGTCCCTATGATATCACTTGAACAAGTTAAAAAATTGTATACGGATGAGGTCCGAATCGGTCCAATCGACTTAACGATTCCTAAAGGCGGATTCACGGCGTTGATCGGTCCAAACGGTGCCGGTAAGTCGACGACGTTGATGATGATCGGTCGTTTGCTTGATCTCGATGCCGGACAGATCGAAGTCGCCGGGATGGACGTGACAAGTAGCAAATCGAAAGACTTAGCGAAGATCATCACCATCCTGCGGCAGGAAAATCATTTTGTAACCCGGCTGACAGTCCGGCAGCTCGTCGGCTTCGGACGTTTTCCCTACTCAAAAGGTCGCTTGACGGCTGACGATGAGACGATCATCTCGAAATACATCGATTTTCTCGAGTTGACGTCGCTTGAGAACCGCTACCTCGATGAATTATCGGGCGGACAGCGGCAACGGGCATATGTCGCGATGGTACTCTGTCAGGAAACGGAATACATTCTACTCGACGAACCTCTCAATAATCTTGATATCGCCCGCTCGGTCCAGATGATGGGTTACCTACGACACGTCGCTGATACGTTCGGACGGACGATCATCACCGTCTTGCACGATATCAATTTTGCTGCGAAATACGCAGACCACATTTGTGCGATGAAGGACGGACAAATCGCCGCCTTCGGAACGGTTGCCGAAGTCATGGATGAAGCGCTATTATCCGAGATCTTCGAGACTCATCTTGAGATCATCGAAGGTCCATACGGTCCGATTGCCGTCTATTGATACTTTATATGGAAATGAGGAATGAATGATGCAGATCGATTGGCTACCCCTAGAACAAGTGACGCAAGAGGGCGAACATACCTATACTTTTCATTTAAAACTTCCAGATGGTTTCGTTTGGGAGGAAGGCGCCCATACGCATATGGCGCTAGAAGGTTTTAATGCAGGCGAAAAGCCGAACCGCAGTCTGATTCGGCATATGTCGATCTCGACGCTCCCTCATGAAGAAACGATCGGCATCACGACGCGGATCAAACCAGAATGTTCCGTCTTTAAGCAGACACTTCGGCAGCTGAAAATGGGTGAGAAGATTGCTTTGTTTAAGACGCATTCGAACATTCCACTACGTCGGGAAAATCGTACGGTGTACTTACTGTCAGCAGGCGTCGGTTTGGCAACGTTTCGACCAATCATCCTGCAACATCAGGCTGACAGAAGTGGTATTCCGCACATGCACTCGTTAAATGTCGACTCGGCGCGCACTGAACTATTCAAAACTCAGCTTCCTTCGCACGAGCAGTTTAGCCCTGCTTATGTAGAGAGTCGCGCTGCCTACTACGATGCTGTCAAAGCGATGACAGCGGATAAGGAAGGGTTGTTCTACATCGTTGGCAGTGATGAATTTCTCCGAGACACGATTGACGTGTTGCAGACTGCTAACATTCCGGCAGCACAGATCATGATTGATAAACGTCAGGACCAGCGAGATACGTTTTTTGTATAAGGTACCAATGATTAGACTTCAGCATTGACTGGAGTCTTTTTTTGTTTTCTCAAAATAAAGAATTGGTATGTTATCTGTAAATATTTGTTATGATAAGTGCATCAACTGACTTTTGGAGGGTTGCTTATGAATTTTGTATTTGATCTCGATGGAACAATCTGTTTTAAAGGAAAACCGATGTCTCAAGACATCGTACAGGCGCTTCATGCAGTTGAGAACGACGGGCACCGTGTGATTTTTGCTTCAGCACGTCCTATCCGTGACATGCTACCTGTCATTCATCCTTCATTCCATGATCATATCTTAATCGGCGGAAACGGATCGTTGGTCGCATCGGAACAAACAATCGTTCAATCAAAATCGTTCGACGATCGTGAGCTTTCTTTTATCACAGAATTACTCGACAAGCATAAAGCCACATATTTAATCGATAGTGATTGGGATTATACATATAACGGACCGCAAGACCATCCTATTCTGAACAATCTAGATCCGGGTAAGACGGCACAAAATGTTCCGCTAGCTCACCATGATCGAATCATAAAAATCCTCATTTTGAGTGCCAACAATCTGAAATCCTTAGAAAACGAGCTGCTTCGAATGGATGTCGTTGTTCATTATCATGGATCGGAACAAGTATTGGACATTAGTCCGACCACCATCAATAAACGGACTGCTTTACAATCACTCGGGATCGAGAGCGAGGGATACATTGCTTTTGGGAATGACGCGAATGATATCGAGCTATTCAAAGGAGCACAGTATGCGGTCATGATCGGAAGCCATAAATCACTCCGTTTTTACGCAGATCACACCATTGACTCCACCAGTCCTTTAGAATCTCACATAGTCGAACAAATCAGGCATCTAAGCCAAAAATACGTCTATTCCACGTCGTATTCCTAAATAACGCCTGGTGAAATTTTCGGATCAATAGTTAAATCTCTATCAATAGTTACTCATCCAAAGAGAAATACGATGGGTAAGAATAATCCGCCCATCAAGAGCATTCCTACTAAGACAGCGATACTCGATTTGAAAACCGACAGCGTTTGTTCCTCTAGTGGCTTGAGCCGTTTCACAGGAATGAGCATGGTCAATGAAGCAAAGACTAATGCAAGCGGCTCAAGAATCGTTCGGCTCACTGAAAAGAAAATATCGATCATTAAAAAGACATGTAATACAAAGAAAAATCCCAATAAGCGAATGATCATTTCTTTATTCATATGTACTCCTTCATGGTTACTATCTATTTGATTTGTTTCATGAAACAGAATGCCCTCTAATTATAGCGCTTCACAGAATAATTTTGGAAACGCATTCAAATAACTGGTGATTTGGTATCGTTGTAAGTCATACTGACAGTAAATATTAGAAAAGGAGTGTTGAAGATGGAATACAAAAAAGGACTCGAGGGCATCATTGCCGCTGAAACACAAATCGGTTTAGTCGATGGAACATTAGGTCACCTTATCTATCGTGGACACTGGGCAAAGGAACTCGCATTATCCTATTCATTCGAAGAAGTGGCGTATTTCATCTGGAACGGTGCGTTCCCGACTGAAGCGGAACTGGTCACATTCAAGGAACAGATGACGAGCTACCGTGAACTTCCTTCTTATATTAAGACGATTCTCGATACATTGCCGAACGAGATGGATGTCATGAGTACGATGCGAACAGCAATCTCGGCACTCGGCACACCCGCTTTCGCTTGGCCACCGACAATTGATCAAGCGATGCACGTAACAGCACTCTTGCCATCGATCATCGCCTATAAATATCAAAAAAATCAAGGCGCTGACTTCATCGAACCGAATCCGGAACTCGATCACGTCGCGAATTACATCTATATGATTAAAGGACAATTACCAAGTGACGTCGAGATCAAAGCGCTGACGGCGTATCTGATTCTAACGATTGAACACGGTATGAATGCTTCGACGTTCGCTTCCCGTGTCGTCGTTTCGACGGAATCGGAAATAATTTCTGGCGTCTGTGCTGCGATTGGCTCCATGAAAGGACCGCTTCATGGTGGTGCCCCGTCAGAAGTCATTGAGATGATTAATGAGATCGGAACGATCGACAACATCGAACCGTGGATTCGGAACAAATTAGAAAAAGGCGAAAAATTGATGGGCTTTGGTCACCGCGTCTATAAAACACGCGATCCGCGTTCAGAAGCCTTGAAAGTCGTCTCAAAGGGTCTCGCACAAGAGAGCGATTGGTTCAACCTGATTACACAAATGGAGCAAACAGCGATCGATTTACTCGAGGAATACAAACCGGGTAGAAAACTGTATACGAATGTTGAATTCTTCGCGGCAGCCGTCTTAAAAGGACTCGACATTCCGAAAGAACTGTTCACACCGACGTTCACCTCTAGCCGTATCATCGGCTGGACGGCACACATCCTCGAACAATCGCAAGACAACCGGATCTTCAGACCTCAATCGTCATACACAGGACAGATGCCGGAACAAGCAGCTAAGTTTTGATTAGTCTCTAGTTACGATCAAAAAATGAAGCTGACTCAAAAAAAGAATGACGCGTCTTTTCACGCCCTTTCCTCAGGCGAGACACAAGCCAGTTTTCCTGCTCCGTTGAAGCAGGAAAGCGGGTCTTGTTCGTCTCTGACAGCGCATAAATGCGCTTTTCCTGTAGGAGTGGCGCGAAACGCGTCATTCTTTTTGTTACGAGATAAGGATGGCAGATCATCATTCTGCCATCCTTATCTTTGTAGAGACTGACTTTTGAGTCAGCCCCATTTGCTATGGCGTTTTATTTAACGATAGTTTCTAATGAGAAATCTAGTACTTCCACTTCACACCCTGCGGCTTCTACATCCGGACTACACGCATACGGTCCGATCTTCAAATCGGTCACGTCATGTAAGTGTGCGATCCGGAGTTGCTCTTTGTGCTCTCCTGTTACGTGATACAACGTGACATCTTGATTGAGATAGTGGAGTTCAAAGACAAGCGGTGCATCAAATAGTGTGTTGTCGACATCCCGACACGACCAGTCCGAGTACCCAAAGCTCGTCACGACGGCACCCAGATGTGATGGACCATCCGGAATGAACTCAGCCGAGACTTTCACCCAGTGATCGTCATTCACATAAAGTAAAATCCCCGCTTGATCATATGTAGCATTCGGTTTTAATTTCACTTCAATCCGGCATTTGAATTCTCCATTTGGAGCATCCTGCAACAACGCATGCCCCGTCTGACGATTAAACTGATAATGTGTGTTGCGCCAAAAATCCGTATCCGGATCCGTCATGAAGCGTAACGGTGTCTCTTCTTTAATACGCGACGGTTGATTGAGCCAATTCATCAACATATCCTCCTTTTTCTCAACGCCCTCTTAATTTCCGTAACTTTCGATAGCCACGAATGAGCATATCGAGCATACAATCCCTCCTATTTTCTATGAACCCTCAGACTACTTTACGAAGTCGTTGCATATCCTTATTCAATGCTGATCGTTTCAAACGTCTGTTCCGTATTAAGTATTGCACATCTGACCGGTTATCGTACATCAGTTGGATATGGAAATAATTGATATATTCAAGGATTGCGAAAATATATAGAAACAAGGTGATTCGTATTCCATACACCGGAAGCTCAGATTGAAAACGAATCCAGTCGATTCCGAACGCACACGCTGTCAGAACGATCAAAGCCAGATTGATGACACGACAGTGACGTAATCGTCGGACGACCGGTTCTCGGGTAATTGACGTTCCTTCCTTCTTCAGACGCCTTGACTTGCTGTACCAATACCAAGCTCCTTGAATCAACAACAGCTCAAACAAAAACAGTGACATCCAAAAGGCACTGAGTTCAAATAATTGAAGTTGCGGAAAGACACGATTACCAAACCAGCTGAGTGGTAAAATCGTGATGACCGTGAACAATTCCCCTCGGTATAGATAGGCGAAGCGCTCGGCAACGATCTGCCTCATGGCGCCACCCAGTCAATCCGGAATTTACTTCCTGGACCAAGCTGTGCGATCAATGGTTGATCGGCCTCAACGACACGTCCGAGAACGTTGACTCGCTCATCCGCAGGTAGATTACGTTTCGTGATTTGAACCTCGCCCGCGTATCGCCCGTAGCGTTCATTATCAATCGTGATTGTGCCAAGCGGGCGGGCAGACGGATCTTGCGGTGTTAGATCGATCGTCGACGGCTTCATCCGCGACTCGACGGACCGAATGACATCCCGCGCCGGATCAAACCGATTCGTTTCCGTCTCTCGTTGTATCTGTCGTCCGTTCGCCACGGCTCGGAGGAGGATGATTCCGTCTTGCTCTGCTTCGAATTGCCGAATCGTCGCCTCCGTCAATCGTGGATCTCCGACGAGGATTCGATCGACGGTCGATTGTAAATCGATATAACTGGCGAACGGTGACGCATGCCGGTGTTCTTCAAGTGTCGGTAACGTCTCAAACAACGGTCCACGGAGTGTCTCGTCACCCGGTATGAATGCTTGAACCCGTAATCCTTGCGCCTGCAACCAAGCATTCTTTGCATCAAACCACGTCCGGTCGAGTCCTGTTTCCGGTCGCGGATAAAAATTATGCCACGCTTCCGTGTGATCGATTCGCAGACCCTGTGCCTTCATCTCCGTTAATTCATCTGCTGTTAACGTACTAGCGTTCAGCGCGACCATCATTTGGTTCGATAACGTCGCGATTTGCTGCGGGCTGATGCCGTAATCAAGACGCAGTCCAGTGACGCCCCAGTCCGTTAACGTCGCTGCTGTCTCCCATGTCTTGCCGAGCGTCGCGAGCGACGCTGGTGCGATGTCCGCCACGAGTTCGAATCCGAGCTCACGTGCTAAACGACCGAGCGCTTGCAAGCGTTCGACGTACAGTGAAGAATCGTCCTCGGGAATATGTAGCGATGTAAAGAGCGACGTAAAGCCAACAACACGCATCCGCTGTAGCCACTCGCTCGTCTCGTCTGTGATCGGTTCACTTAAATAGATTGATAATCCTTTCATCTACTCACTCCTTCTCTTTATCTACTTAGGGAAAAAGCAGCTGATTCCTTCTTTTTCGAAGGATTCAACTGCTTTTCAATACCTTAAATACCGTCTGCCATCTCTTCTTTGAAACCGAACCAATACGTGAACAGGAATCCTGCCGCGTACGAGATGACGAGACCACCGATGTACGTCAAGTACATTCCGTTGTCGATCAACGGTGTCAATGACAAACCGGATACGCCGACTCCAAGCGCCGTCGTCTTCATCGTTGCTTGGAAGGCACCACCGACTGCTGCGCCGAGACATGCCGTTACGAACGGACGACCGAGCGGCAACGTAACACCGTATAACAACGGTTCACCGATTCCGAGGAATCCGACCGGAATCGCCCCTTTGATGATGTTACGCAGGCGCGGATTGCGCGTCTTGACGAAAATCGCCATTGCCGCCCCGACTTGACCCGCTCCTGCCATCGCAAGAATCGGTAAGAGTGGTGTGTTACCAATCGTGTTCAAGAACTCGAGATGGATTGGTGTCAATCCATGGTGGAGACCGACCATGACGAGTGGTAGGAAGAAGCCAGCCAGCACGGCTCCGGCGAGTGGTCCACCGACCTCAAGCACGGCATTGATTGCTTTCATGATACCGTCTGACAAGAGTCCAGCAACCGGCATGATCGCATAGAGCGAGGCAAATCCGACAATCAGCACCGTAAACAGTGGCGTAAAGATGATATCGATCGATGCGAACATGAAGCGACGGATGTGTTTCTCAAGATACGTCATCAACCACGCAGCGAAGATGACACCAAACAAGCCGCCCCTGCCTGGAACGAGCGGTTCCCCGTAAATTGTGATGTCCGCAAGCACGGGGTTGAATAGAATTCCACCGGCAATCGCCCCGAGCACCGGTGTTCCGCCGAACTCCTTCGCCGTATTCCAACCGACAAGGATTGCGAGATATGCAAAGACCGTCCCACCGATCAAGAGTAAAATCTGCATCCATGTCTGTGTTGCATCGACACCCGCATTTTTCGCGAAGTTCGCACCACCGTTGATGATACCGGAAGCAACAAGACCCGGAATGAGCGGAATGAAGATGTTCCCGATTCGGCGCAAGAAGCGTTTGAACGGAGACTGTTGTTTTGCTTTTACTTTTTGCCGTTCGACGGCAGCTCGTTCTTCTGGCGTCAAGTTCGGATCAACGGACTCTTCTCCGATCGCGAGTCCTGTTTCGCGACTTAAGTGGTCTGCTACCCGATTGACCGTTCCCGGACCGACGACGATTTGTAACGTCTCGTCATCGATGACCCCCATGACCCCATCAATCCGCTTTAACGCATCGATATCTGCTTGCGTCGGATCCTTTAGCGATAATCGAACCCGCGTCATACAGTGCGCAAGCTGCCGGAGATTATCTTTTCCACCGACGTGCTCAAGAATCGCGTGTGCCAGCACTTCTTCCTTCTTCATCGTGTTTCCCCCTTAGAGTGCGTCTCGGACAAATCCGTTTGCATGTTGTAATCGTTCGACGGCTTCCGTATACGAAACATTCGCGAGAATCATGACGATCGCCGTCTTGACGTGCCCGTGTGCTTCACTAAAGACACGCTCCGCCGTTACGGCATCGACTCCTGTCGCCTCACGGATCATCCGCTTCGCCCGAATCTCCAGTTTTTCATTCGTTGACTGGACGTCGACCATCAGGTTTTGATAGACCTTGCCGACACCAATCATCGCCGCCGTCGAAATCATGTTCAAGACGAGCTTTTGCGCTGTTCCAGCCTTTAGTCTTGTTGACCCCGTCAAGACTTCCGGACCCGTTTCGACTTCGATCGCATAACGCGCGTGCTGACTGATGACCGCATCCGTGTTGCAAGAAATCGCTGCCGTCACCGCTCCGACTTCCTTCGCGTAATCAAGACCACCGATGACATACGGCGTCCGCCCGCTTGCTGCGATCCCGATGACCGTATCACGCGCTTCTAGCTGGAGCGCTTTCAAATCGTCGACGGCAAGCGTCCGACTATCCTCTGCCCCCTCGACCGCCTTAATTAACGCGCGTTCGCCGCCAGCAATCAAACCAACGACCATGTCTGGTGAGACCCCGAATGTCGGCACACATTCTGCCGCGTCAAGAATCCCGAGTCGTCCGCTCGTACCAGCACCGATGTAAATCAAGCGTCCTCCGTTTTTGAATGATGCAATGACGTGTTTGACGACTTCCGCGATAACGGGAATTTGTTCCCGAATGACCGTCGCGACCGTTTGATCCTCGGCATTCATCACGCGCAACACATCTTCGACCGACATATCGTCGAGATGCATCGTGCGCTCATTTCGACGTTCCGTTGCTAACTGATCTAACATCTGCTTCACCCTTTCTGTTATCCCTCCCTTTATTATACAATTAAGAAATTTTAATTCAATATTTTTTATTTAATTTTGAAATTAAATTTCTATATACAATAATAAAGTTCTTTTCTTCTTTTTCAGGATGGATCAGCAGATTTCCTGCGGGCTTCGCTGACCATCTCTTTTGAAAAATCGAGTAAGGAACAGACTTGGTCGCGACCGATTGTTTCAAGGAGCAATGGGATTCGTGGACCTAGGGTTGATCAATCGTCAGTTGATAGAGCAGCGTCGCATAGTATCATTGATAAACAAAAAGCTGATTTTCACCCGTTAGTTGCCTAAAGGACAAAAATCAGCTTCCTATGAAACCACTTTTTACATCTCATGTTACTAATAGCATCATTCGTACCGGAACCTGCATGAGGCTCTAAGATATTTATTGAAGAAGTCGTTCACCAGAGGCGTAAATCATTTTAATTTCTCTTCCATATCCTCTACCGAACTAGAACTGTCGCTATTCTTTTCTTTCTCCTCAACGAGATATTCGATATCATATGTACCCGGCTCGATCGTACCGCCTTGTACCGTTTGTTTGAGAACGACGGTTTCTGATGCTTTGACGCGTTTCTTTTGTTGGCTTGTTTTACTCTGTTGCTTTCTTGAATCGAAGACGACAGTCCTTGATTTGCTCTCACGAACGATGACATTCAACAAATGCCCAGAGCGAGCTACGACATCAAATGCATGGTCTCCTGTGTTCGTCAATTTGTATTCAAAGACGAGTCCCTCTTTCGTAGTCCCTTTGAAGGATGTCTCATTCGTCTCACTCCCACTTTGCGGTTGAATCATACAACCGCTCAAACAAAGTATCATGGGGAATAACAACCATTTTTTCATCTGTAAAACTCCGTTCTGTGTGAAGAAATTTCTGAATCATTCCCACCCTGGGAGTGGGCGAGGTGGCTCCTCGACGAAAGCACGATATCCATCGAAGCTCAGTCCTTGACGTTGCGGATTATGGTTGCGAATCAACGAGTCACCCGTCTCGTCATCGTTCTGCCAAAATCGGTGTTCTTTTTGAAAGACCATGATCGATGAATACTGAAATCTCTCTGCCATTAGATATTCCCGAACCGATTGCATCACTTTTTCAAAACACGAATCCGAGTCGTAGCTACTGCCAAGACGTTCTTTTTCTTGTTTTCCTTCGAAAATCTTAACCGAGAAACAAGCATTTTTCTTCGCAATCGGATACTCGATTTCAACGCGAACCGAGTCGACGAAACGAATTGGTCTAGGTTTGCTCACTTCCTCTTCGGAATTGTAGTCCTCTACATAATAAGCATCTGTTGCAATCGAGAAGTCCTTGAACTCCCAGAACATATCCCCTTGCGCAATGATCGCATATTCAAGAAACGTGCCGAAGTTCTGTCCGATTGGGTCAGTTTCCTCTGTCGACAACTCATGAAACATCCAGTGCATATACGGCGTCTCCTCCGTCTTCGCATCTTCCGTATGGATCAAGACGTATCCTTCGTTCATTTCGCCAATCATCAAGAAATGATCGTAGTCTTCATGGATCAGGTCGTCCTCTTTAGCCTGGATCGTCAATTCAATGACTTTTTCAAGCGGATAGAGTTCGATGCCAAGACCTTGAATCATGAACAACTCCGCTCCGTCATGTAAACGAAGGAATGTCTTATATTCACTTGGTAACGTTAACTTGAACTGTTTTTCAAACGACTGAATCGCCTGTTCCGTCACCGGATCATTCAGATTGAATTGAGCGACTCCTGTGTCGTATCGCCGCTGAATGAAGGTCGATCCGTGATTGATTTTTTGTGTTAAGACGTCAAGTATTGCTTCGATTTGGTTCATTTGTTTCATGGGTCCCCATCCTTTTCACCTTCACATTCGTGAATAATACGATTTTACCCTATACACCATACCATTTTTTCAATTATTTGGTGTATTCCATTTTACTCTTTCTGTGGTATTCTCGTTCTAATATCATTAAAAAAATTGCATTCGAAGAGGTGACTCATGTCTAAATCATCATCGATGTTGCTCATATTACTTGCTGCGATCTTTTGGGGTACGACGGGGACCTCACAAGCCTTTGCGCCAGAAGATGCACACCCGATTGCAATTGGTGCCGTTCGTCTGGCTGTCGGCGGACTGTTCTTACTCTGTCTCGTTCTCTTCAAAGGAACGCTGACGTTACGCGACTGGCCACTGCGGACGATTTTACTTGCTGCCGTCAGCATGGCAGCTTACCAGCCCTTGTTCTTCTCGGCTGTTTTAATGACGGGTGTCGCCGTCGGTACCGTCGTCGCGATCGGTAGCGCGCCGATTTTTTCCGGATGTATCGAGTGGCTGTTCCTAAAAAAACGTCCGGCGTTGCTGTGGTGGGCTTCAACCGGATTATCGATCACCGGTTGTCTGTTGCTTCTGAACAATCAAGGAACGGTCGCAATTGATCCAATCGGAATCGTCCTCGCACTAGGTGCCGGACTATCGTTTGCCGGGTATACATTCGTCAGTCGAGACCTCGTCAAGACACACGCGCCGCTGTCGGTCGTTGCCGTCATTTTCACGACGAGCGCTGTTCTGTTGTCACCTTTACTCTTCTTATTCGATCTCTCCTGGCTGTTCACGTCACGTGGTGCCGGAATCAGCCTCCATCTCGGCGTCGTTGCGACCGGGCTTGCTTACTGGTTATTCGCAAAAGGGCTATCGAACGTACCGTCGTCGACTGCCGTCACGCTCTCGCTCGGTGAACCATTGACGGCTGCTTTGCTCGGTGTGTTCGTCCTCGGCGAACAGTTAAGTGGCACGGCTTGGTTCGGGATCTCGTTATTGTTACTCGGTATCGTCTTATTAATCAGTTCGTCTCGCCTAGCAACGCGCCAAACCGTTTTGATAGAAGAGCGACAAACTCGGACAGGAGGCTAAATCATGCAAGAAATCACGCTTGAAAAACTGCAGTTTCGCGAGGATTACAACATCGGACTCGATCAGTTCTTGATGGATGTCGCAAATGGTAACAGATTGATATTTCATTTCCGTGGGCATACGGAGGAGACGATGGTCATCGTTGGTGACTACAGTTGCAATTACTTCCGATTGACCTTCGAAGCGGATGCGATTCTGCTTCGTTCACCGGACCTCTATGAACTAAAAGAAGATGTCGAGATCAATCCGATTCCACTTCTGACGCTGACCGATTCAAAGCTACTGACGTTCGCACGTGAAATGATGGGACTCGATCCTACAAAAGACTGGATCCATTACTGGCTCCGGGCGTTCGAACAGGATTTTCATGTCTTGTCTCCCCGGCCACCAGTCTTGATCGACCTCGGACATAAACGAAGTGATGCGATTGTCACGTATTCATTTGATTCGTTCAACGCTGAATGACATAAAAAAGCCCTACCTCGCCAAAGGTAGGGTATTCGTTCGTCCCGCCCAACGGCTCGCGCCGGACGGTTACTATGATTATAAATACAAAGATAGCGTTCTTTCAACTGACTGGACGGAATCGACCGGACTGAACCGACGTACGACACGTCCTTGGCGATCGATTAAAAACTTCGTGTAGTTCCATTTGATTTTCGACGACAGCAAGCCGGACTGTTCTTTCTTCAAGAACGTATAAAGCGGATGCTCGTCCGGTCCATTGACGTCGATCTTCTGAAACATCGGAAACGTCACGCCATAGTTCAGCTGACAGAACTGCATCGTCTCTTCCTGACTCGCGAACTCCTGCTGATTGAATTGATCGCACGGAAAGCCAAGCACCGTGACTCCCTGCTCGTCATATTTATCGTACAATGCCTGCAGTTCGCCAAGTTGTTTGACGAGCCCACATTTGCTTGCCGTGTTGATGATCACGAGGACTCGTCCAGCATAGTCACCTAATGAAACAGTCTCGCCCGCTGCGTTTTGTACGGTTGCATCGTATACGGTTTGCATGTTTCCCAGCTCCTTTGCCCCGAGTATAAGACAAAACGCGCACCCTGTCGTTTTCAGGCATGCGCGTAATGCTTTACCAGATCGTCTCTTCTTTGTCGCTCAGTTTGATGACGAACGGTAGGATCAAGACGAACAAGAGACTGACGTATCCGAGCGATAAGTAATGTTGCGAGTCTTTCGAGATGTATTGCTTCACGCCGCAGTTCGGACATGCTTTCCCATGTTTCGCAAATCCGACAGCAAGCACTTCTTTTGTTTTGAACTTATACTGGCAATTCGTACAACGTACCATCTGATCATCTCCTTCTCATTACATACGTTTCCTCTTATCATTTACGTTTCAGTCGAATAAGCGTGTGACCAATGATAGGGTTGAAGCTCTTGGAGTGATTTAAACAGAATGGTTTGTTCAGAGTTCGTCACTGCCGCTAGGACGTCCGGTCCAAAATAATTCAATCGTTCCTGACAGACTCCACACGGCGTCAAAATTTTAAAAGATGCTTGTTCGTCATCCCGAACGACACACATCGTATGCGTGATGCGGCAATTGAGTTTGTGTGCCTCAAGAATCGCTCCGGTTTCTATGCATAACTCGGTCGAAGCGTTCAATACTTCTGGCGCCACGCTCGTCAAGATTTGACCGTCATCGGTCGCCATCGCTGCTGCCCCACCCCATCCATTCGGATATCTGCTATTGATCAAATTCGTCGCTGCCTCGAATAATCGTTGTTCGATTGTCATGATATCACTCCTATCGATAAACGCATTTTCAAAAATTCATAGCTTCCACCGTTCGTCGCCTGTTGGAACCGTTCTACTGGAAGGAAGCCACTTTTCGTATACAAGCGAATCGCCCGCTCGTTGAATGTCGCGACAGCTAATTCGATTTGTTTAGGTGCATACCGGTCCATGATGAACGCAAGACCGGCTTCTAAAAATGCCGTACTATTTCCTCGCCCGGTCAAGTCCGGCCGCATGCCAAGCCCGACGTCAACGACGTCTGCGTTTGGTTCAAATACATAATAGCCAACCAATTCTTCCCCATCCAACACAGCAAAATAATGTTCCGTCCGCTTTGCTGGATCGAGAAATTCTACTAAATCTTCTTCGTCATTCGGCATATCATAAAATGCAAACGCCCCGTCATATTGCCACTCGTAGGCGACCTGTTCCGCCTGTCGTTGTGTCAGCGGTGAAAATGTATAGCTCATCAGGATTCAGCTCCTCTTTGGTTCGTTAACGAGATCGATTCTTTCGGTAGTCTAACAGTAGCGGCAATACATTTAATCCGATCGAGATGAACGTCAATACCCACAGTGCCCGCTCCATGCCCGGTACGACGTCCTGTAACGCTGCCCAGTCCTCCCGTGCCACGAATTCCGCAACGAGTCGGTATTCCGCGCACAGCGTCAGTGCCGTCAAACTTAGTCCGAGCACCATCAGAAAACGATAGTCCTTACCGATCACATAAAAGATAATATTCAGTGCCGTAAATCCAATCGCCAGTAAACCCAGAATGATCCACATTGAATCGTCTCCTCTCACCTCTCCTTTTTACTATATTTGGAATCCATTACTCGGTATATCCGCCTAGAGTTGGATTTTTTGTCTGCTCAGCGAAATAGCGCTCGAGCAATCGGTGATGAAGTAATGTTTCGACCAAACGGACGGTTTCGAGCGTCGCCGCGAAATCAACCTGTTCAAAATCCGTATGCTCGTGCAGATAACCAACGGACAAGTTGACAGCTGGAATAGCTCGTAGTGCGAATAGTTTCGTATCACTGCTTCCTCCGTACCGTGTCGTTCGCCAATTCGGCATATCACTCAACATACCGGCTTGCTCAAAACATGCACCAAAAGCTGTCTCACAAAAATCAAACTCGACGTGACACCCTGTAACGATGTCGCGTGTACCGCGGCGATCAAAGACGATTGCTGCGTCGACGTCCTCTAAAAAGGACGCGTCCATCAATTCTGCACCACGACAACCGATTTCTTCTTCGATTGAAAAAGCGAGCTTGATCGTTCCGCGGAAGTCAGTCGCTGGAATGCGTTCCATGAGTTCAAGAATCGCAGCGATGCCCGCTCGATCAGCTGTCACGAACGGATACAGGACTCTCTTGGTATCCCAATGTACTTCACGGATCCCTATTCTTCATGGCAACGTGGCAGCAATGAGAATGCCAATGGTCTTCTCCGTGAGTTCTTCCCAAAGGGAACCAACTTCGGAATGATCAACAAGACAGAATTAAATCACGCACTTTCTAGAATCAACAATCGACCAAGAAAGTGTTTGGATTGGAAAGACTGCATATGAGGTCTTTTCCGAAGGAGTGTTGCGCTTAATTTGACAAACCGTCATTTCATAAAACTAAGTTGGATAAGAAAAGGGGAAATGTATAAAAAATACGACATACGAGAAAAATTTAACAGATAAATCAACTCTGAACATGCGGATCCCATTGTTATAACGCTTTAAGTTATGAGGACTATTGGTAAGAATTACGGTAGCTTGATAAAAATGTCTATTTGCGTCATATCTTAAATAGTATCAGTGATGTATAGTCACAGGAACATTAACTCAATGACTTTGGGACATCTAAGTTCAATGCATGAATAGGCGGGGGATCGATATTGATTCGGGAGATATTTCAGACGAAGAAGGCTATTAAGAAAATAAACCGGATACTACGTTCTAACGATAGTCGATCCAACAAATTACCTAGAATACCCTAATAATGAAAAGTAAATGAAACAAGTGGATTCATGTATCACTTAGCGATGATCCCCCTAAGAATCACATCTTCTTTTTAGTGGATGAAGATGGAGTCAAGCATTTTGAAGAAGACTTTCTTAAAATATTGTCGGATGGTTGAAAGATCTGTTTGTAGAATAGTGAATAAAATCAACGTGGGGACATCTTAACATGTTAATGGATACAACAAGAAAAAGGCGTTTTGTATTTCTTCTTTGTTAATAGGGATATAGATAAAAAGCAATTTCATAAAGCAGGAAGAATTCACCCCCTTGGTCGTACAAAACTTTGATACAATAAGTGAGAAAGGAGAAGAGAAGGTATACAAGAGTTAATGTAGGATATTAATGGTGGCTTTTTTAGCTTCTTAATCGGATGTATTATAGCTTCCGCAGGAACAAATCTAAACGCTTAAAATCAAAAAACTATAAAATCAATGACTATCCCTACATCTAGTGTTGAGTCTACGTATTTGACCATCATGATGGTAAGGCGAACGCTTTATAATAGATTAAGTGAGGAGTGATGATGATGACGAATATCCACATGCACGTTGGATATGATAAGGAGGAAGCTGGATTTATCCGATATAATTTGGTCAGGCACAATAAATCGAAAGTCCCTTACAATGATGAGGAGAAAATAAACTTTGTATTAAAGGATGAAAAGGGCGAAATCGTCGGAGGGTTAGTCGGTCATATAGACTGGGAATGCTTTTTTGTAGATATCCTGTGGGTGGACGATTCACTGCGCGGTATGGGAAAAGGCCAAGAGCTAATGGAAACAGCTGAAGCATATGCGCGAGCTCAACAATGCCGGTTGTTAAGATTGGATACCTTCAGCTTTCAAGCGCCTGTTTTTTATAAGAAATTAGGATTCGAGGTTTTTGGAGAATTAAAAGATTTCCCAAAGGGGTTCACGCATTACTATTTATACAAAAAAATTTAAAATAATATCGTTTTTAGTAGTTCTTAATCTAGTTCATGTATTCTGACTATAGTGGGAACTTACATAAAAGAAAGAGCAAGAAAGTTGGTTAAACATAACTTTTCTTGTTCTTTCTTTTGATTCCTTTTAGGGGAAAGTATATTTGAAAAAAGAGGAT
This sequence comes from Exiguobacterium sp. FSL W8-0210, assembly GCF_038006045.1. Taxonomy (NCBI): domain Bacteria; kingdom Bacillati; phylum Bacillota; class Bacilli; order Caryophanales; genus Exiguobacterium; species Exiguobacterium sp. FSL W8-0210. The sequence continues at coordinate 1,295,512 of NZ_JBBOUK010000001.1, read as the reverse complement.
TTTTTCGAGAACAAATTTGCATACGCTCAATTCAACTTTCTTAGGCCGGCCCCTGTCATCATGATTACGATTCGATGAAAAACAACTCGCAGTTTATTAACGCGGCAATATAAAGAACTGGCGCGCATTATGTACGAAAATAGTATGTGTTGACCATGAGCTGTTTGAAGAAGAGTCATCTATTGCGATTGCCCTATGAAGACTTCTCTTTCTTCAAAGTAAAAGTGTTCGTGGTGAACAAGTACGGCGAAATAATAATCGTTAAGAAAACTAAAGTCTTGATCCATTCTAGAGCTCGTATCTCGTCATCGGGTTCATGCGTTTGATGAGCGCGAGGGCATCATAGCAGATGATCACCGTGCGAAGGTGAAAGACAAAACGTTGATTGTTCAGTATAAAGATTCTGCATTTTGAAGCGAGAACACGATGGCCGAAAGTTATACTTTGGATTCGATTCGTTTATTGGAGGACCTCTATAAGAACAAGAACTTCGATTTATTCGCCTTTGAACGATCTACGGTCGTGACAGACGACAATGGCAACGAAGAACTCGAACCGGTCCTGAAATCGTATTACACTCGACAGACACTTGACCAGATGAATCTCGATAACTTCTCGGACATGGTCTTAGTCAATCGGGAGCGCTATTTCCAGAAGGCAGACGGTTACTGGATCCATCTCGGTATTTTCCGTAGCCTCAAGAAGAGCTTGAGCGACAAGATCAATGCGCCGATCAATTTCGAAAACATGGATGAGTCCCGTTACGACATGCACCCGGACGCGACGAATGATGTAGTCAAAAACCAGAGTCGATTGAAAAAGAAGAACCGATCTTCGCGGAGCCGGTAACGAAAGAGAGTAATACTAATTCTCAAACGGAAATAGCTTACTATACAGCTACAATTTTATCCAGTATCTACAACGTTTCACAAATGTACGACCAGCTCTCCTTCAAAATTGATGAGCTGAATCAAATGGTCGGAACAAACGGCAATAAGGTGACTGCTCCAGTTTCTTCATTGCTGTTCTCACTCAAAGAAATGATCGATCTCCTATCAGTGCAGAACTCGCCACGCTTCAAAAAATGAGCGCACCCGATGACGTGACGGCTACTACGCAACGGTTAGCTGCTAACCAGGATGAGATGAACCGGATTTACGAACAACTTCAGACGCAGTTTTATAGCGTCGACAAACAAGATTATTCTGACGCTATTCAACTATCACAAGAAATCAAAAAGAATTTCAGTACGATGAAACAACTCGTTCAAGCTGATATTTCCGCCTACAGTACGTTTTTGATGAAATACGCCGATGAAGAAGCATCTTGAACTTAGTACAGTTAAGGGCACTCAGATTCCTTTTCTTTTAGATTTAAAAAGAACATATTTATTAAGAGCAATTCACAACATGATCCTATCAATCAGTTCCAGGCATTATTAGACCTCAAAAAAAACCGCGCAACCGAGCGGCTCATGATATTTTTGCGAAAAAATAAAAAAGTGAGAAGTCAGTGGGAACTGACGCCCACTCACCTCTCACAAATCGCTTAAGCCTGCGGACGTTTCCGACGCAAACCATAATACTGATAAAACTGAACTTCAATATTCCCGTTGTACAGCTTCCGGCGCTTCGTCGCTGGACGACCGTACGCTTTTTCGAACTCGACATACGACGTGATCATGTAGACACTGTAGTATGGGAATTCTTTATACGCCGTTCCAATCTTGCGATATAGCTGATGGACTTCACGTGCGTCCTCGAGACGTTCCCCGTAAGGTGGGTTCCCGATGATGACACCGAAGTCTTCCTTCGGTTTGAAGTCTGCTGCGTCGCGTTGCATGACGTTGATCGCATCGCGGACGTCTGCGAGTTCTGCGTTTGTTTTCGCGAGCTTGACCATCTCTGGGTCGACATCACTTGCGTAAATCTTCAGTGGTTTGTCCCATTCGGCTTTGTCGTTTGCTTCGTTGATCGCATCGAACCACGCCTTCTTCGGAATGCATTTCCATTCCTGTGAGACGAACTCCCGGTTGATCCCTGGTGCGATATTACGCCCGATCATCGCCGCTTCGATCGCCAGTGTACCTGAACCAGTGAAGACGTCGTAGAGCGGCATGTCCGGCTTCCAGTTCGTCAGCATCAGCATCGCTGCTGCCATCGTCTCTTTGAGTGGAGCGGCCGAGTGGAACTCACGGTAGCCACGTTTGTGTAACGCGTCGCCAGACGTATCGATCGTTAATGTCGCGATGTCTTTTAACAAAGCAACTTCGATCGGATAGCTCGCGCCTGTCTTTGGTAACCATTCCGTTCCTTTGTTGTACTGTTCTTGCATGTGCGAGACGATCGCTTTCTCGGTGATCTTCTGACAGTCACGGATCGAGAACAGCTTCGACTTGACCGAACGACCGTTGACGATGAAGTTCGCATCCCATGGCATCAATTCGTGCCACGGCAGTGCCTTGACTTGATCGAACAATTTTTCGAATGTCGTCGCGCGGAACTCAGCGACGACGAGTTTGATCCGGTCCGCTGTCCGAAGCCACATGTTCAAACGGGGAATGTCCTCCATCTCACAATCGATGTAGACCTTTCCGTCCTCGACCGTACATTCATATCCTAACGCACGGACTTCTTTTGCGACGAGCGCTTCGATTCCCATCGCCGCTGTCGCGATGACTAAGCGTTTTGCCATATCGCGTTCACTCCTTTATCGTTTCTTCCACTGGATCGTTTCATTGCAATAAAAAAAGAGCCCAGGGTGGACCTGGACTCTCGTTCAACTTAAAAATAACAGCCTATGTGGTCCTGTAAGCCATGTTCTGTTCCTTAGTGTTCCAAACGGTTTGACCCTCACACGCAGGCGACAATCATCTATCTCCGTATTTGCATACGCTCTCCTTCGCGTTCAGTTCCGCTCCGGAAATTCCCCTACCAAATTTGGGTTTCTCGCTCGTGGGGTTTACCTCGTTCCACCTTCATGGTTTCCCATGAAGCTCCGTCACTGTGGCACCTTCAAGAAGTTTCGGCCCTATCCGAAGACTTAGGCGTTCCTTCTGCCGTCAGCTTGACGCTGCCTACACTTATCTTTTTGTGTAGCACGATCACTACAGCCATCGCAGGCTGTGCGAGCATGGACTTTCCTCAAAGCACCGAAATGCCCCGCGATTGTCCGAACCAACATAGTCACTGCTTATGAGTGTAGCGTAGATGCCGCTTTCCTGCAAGAGGCAATTCTCGTTTTATAAACGAAAAAGTTGCGTCCCTGCCTCATTTCACGGTATAGTACAAGAGTTCAGAAGGGGGCATGTAGCATGAAAAAACGACGCTCTGGTACGAACCGGCGAACGGTTCGCAAGTTGACATTCTTGATCGAGATCGATGAGATCAAGGCACTTCATCTGCGAAACGGCATCTTCGCCTTCTATCGTCAAGGAGAGCTCATCCACGCGTTCGAGCCGTTCAACGTCAAGGCGCCCGATGCACTCTCAAAACGTAGCTATCATTTCGATCAACACGATATCTTGCTTATGAATGAACGTTTCCCTGAGCAAATCCCGTTGTATGATGAAGCAATGACGTTACGCTCTTGGGCCGACCAGGTCGCTTATGGTTTATACCAATTGATCGATTCCAGTCGCTTGTCGTTCGTCCATGAGGATGACACAGGATACAAGATGGAAGCGATGATCACGTGGACTGGAGAGGCATTAACGCCTCCGACGCCCGTCTATAAAAAAGGAAAAGACCCGAAGTAACCTTCAGGTCTCGTACGGCGCTTCTCACTCAGTGGGAGGCGCTTTTTTATTTCACTGTCAGGAGTCGTTCAACGGTCCGCGTATGGCGTCCGCCGGTCGTCGTAAAGACGAGCTTATAGGATCCCTTGTCTTTTAACTTATACGTAAACTTATGCGTCCCGTTCGTTAAATTCGATTGCGTGAACGTCTTGACGACCTTTCCGTCCTTATAGAGACGTGTCGTCGTCTTCGCACTCGCGTACTCATCGAAATAGAATGAAAACAGTTGATTTGGCTTGACCGTTGACGGCAACGAGATCTTCGAGATCGGTGCCGGTAACGTCGCCAAGATTCCGGCGTTCAAGCGACCCGTCCCGTAATGCAACTTCGTATCGCCTGATTTTTTCGTCGCTGCGGCATATAACTTACTGCGCATCGTCGTGTTCGAGACGAACGGATTCTTCGATTTTGCGAGTGCCAGTACACCGCTGACGACTGGTGTCGCCATCGACGTTCCGTCCAAGTAGCCGTATTTATTCCCGACGATCGTCGAGTAAATCCCTTCACCCGGCGCCATGATGTTGAGTCCTTTGCCGTAGTTCGAGAACGTCGAGGCACGACCGAGCGTCCCGACTGATCCGACGGCAACGACTTGACTCATCGAGCCTGGGAAAAGAACTTTCCCCTTCCCGTCGTTCCCGGCTGCGCCGACGACGAGGATGTTTTTCGCTTCTGCTTTTTTGATCGCGGACTCCATATACGGATCGTATTCATATTGTCCGAGCGACAGATTGATGACATCTGCCCCCTGCTCGATGGCATACAAAATACCGTCGCCGATATCGATCGACCCGGCATATTCTCCGTCAAAGACGTCCGCCCCGATCAGTTTGACACCAGAAGCGACACCGACAATCCCTTGACCGTCTTCACGCGCCCCGACAATCCCCGCGACATGTGTCCCGTGATCATCTGGTTTTCGAATCCCGGAAATCGTCGTCGTTTTATAGATGACATCCTTGAACTCACGATGTTTCGTATCGATCGCGTCATCGATGATTGCAACACGAACATCCGATTTCCCGCGGCTGTACTTCCAGTAAGCCGGAATCCGTGACTGATCGAGGTACGTTTGCTGGAACTGGGCAGAATCCGTCGCTTTTTTGACATCCGTGATCGGAATCAAATCGGCGTCGATATCCTCTTCCTCGAGATGTGCAAGTGGCTCGACGAGAGAAAATCCTTTTTGTTTCAAGGCACGAATCTCGGTCAGCCCCTGATTTGCCAACCATTCTTGTTTTTGTTGTTCTGTAAAGGTTGGGTCGTATTGTACATATTGAGACTGCGCGAAAGCAGACGTTGGCATGGCGACGATTGTCGCTAGCGTGAGTAGTGCAAGTTGCTTTTTCATGGGAACCCTGCCCTTCTCTGTTTACACGCCGACCGAAGAATCGTCTGGACTAAAGCGGAACCGTACCGTCCGGTTCTTCGCTGACTTCAAAAGGAATGATCTTTCCGATCGTCACGTAAGCATAATAGCGTGCAAGGACCGCACGCCAACGCGTTGCATCGATACCCGTCAGGTCTTCACCTAACGGGGAACCGTCGAACGTCTCGAACTGTTGGCAAAAGAACGCTTCCTCTTCTTCATGCCACGTTACTTCTTCGCCGATGAACCCGGTCGAAAAGCGGACGAAGTCCGCAATCGAGGGTCCGATCACTTCTGCCGGCAAGCGTTCGCTCATCCGTCCGACCAGTTCATACCGGTCACGTTGTGCTTGTTCCGCTTCTTCAATCGAATGACACAGCAGCACTTCACGATTTATTTCTACTAACACGACATAGTCACCACTCGGTAAATTGACGTGAATCATCCCTACACCCCTTGGATTGGATTCGTGCGGCTTCTAGGTGTCATTTTTTCTTCGATAATTTATAATGTCCATTTTCGATCAAATGTTAATTCAATCGGCTCGTTATCTTTCGACTTTAACATAACGACCCGTGTCGTTTCAATTTGATCGACGAGATCCGCTTGACGAAGAGACTGGATTTCCTTCGACGAACCGGCTTCAATCCGGTCTCTGTACGGGGCAAGCAACTCTTGTTGATTGCTTGCGAGTGCGTACCAGGCAAGACGGGCGAACGGTTCATCCTTTGCTGTCTCAAGTGCGTAGCTCTCAAAGATATCTGGAAGATAACTGCTAAATTGATCGAGCGCGTCGATGCGTTCTGCAACGTCGAGAATCGTTAACCAACTCGGGAGTGACAGCAACGATTCGCTTGACCACCAGTCAAGTAAATCGACATGTTCCTTAAGTAATTGCTGCGCTTCTGGTCGATCAATCATATGTTGTAGGGTCTGGATGAGTTCGTTCCAAGCAAGTGACCAGTATTCCTCTGACGGATTCGCTGAAAGGAAGAATTGACGATAGACCGTCAGTAGTTCCGAAACGTCCGTTAATGGTTCGACTTCCAATCGTTGATTAAAACGACTAACTGCTTTTGTAAAATAACTTGGTTCAAGCGTCAATGCCATATAGAGTAATTTCGGTGCATTTTTAATTTCACCTTGATCGACCGTCTCGAATAATTCTTGGATCCATTCTGGTTGTGGTTGTGTCATAATCCTTTTCCTCCGTTTAGTAAATTTGTTTACTATACCCGAAAAAAGATTAGTTGAATCATGCCCACCTTAAATTGCTCCGATTCGTTGGGCGGTTTCCTCCGAACATAAGACGATCAGCGTTCCGTTTTTCGGAATCGTTTCGTCGAGACGTTGGTTCAAATCGAGCCGCTTCCCGTCGGATAGAATCGTCACCCCTTCTTCTAGCAAGGCATGAAACGCATCACGATATGTCGCCCATTCCGGTCGCGTCGGAATTGAGAACATCCCTCCCCCATCCTTCGTCAACAAATTCGTCACGACCTTCGTCACGCCAGGATGATGGGACGCGAGGATCGCCATCCGGGCAATCGTCTCATCACCAAGTAACACCTCATCAACCTTAACCTGTTCGAAGCTGTCGAGGTGTTCTTCAAGCATCATCTCGACGATCGTGTAGATGTTCGGGTTCGCCCGTTCGATGCTTGAAGCAATCAACAATGTCCGTCCGTCAGCATGGACCGGTGGAATCGAATGATCGGCGAGGACGATCGCACGAACTGCCTTTTCGATGTGTGCCCGTTCGAGCGTCGAGGTCAGTGCCGGATCACCACAGACGTAATGAAATCGTGGATGACTGAATGGCTCGCGCTCTAAATCATCGACGAGGACGACGTCCGTATGTTCGAGTAATGAATCGATGACGTGCTTCGAACGCCGACTGTAACCGAAAACGACGGTATGCCCTGTTTCTTTCACTTGTAATAACCCTCTTTCCTTTTGATTGCGAATCAACTGGACACCGTCGACCAGTTTTGAGATTAGTCCCCCGACGATCCCGATTCCAAAGATGAAGACGAAAATCGTCAGAATCCGACCGGTATCAGAATTCGGGAAGAAGTCGCCGTACCCGACCGTGACGACGGTCGTCATCGTCCAGTAGACGGCCCGGAAGTAGGATCCGAACGTCTCTGGCTCAAGAGCATACATGATGCCCGCGACACCAAAGACAAAGATCAAAGACGCATATCCGAGCGTCCGCATGCGTAAAAACGATACTTTTCGTAAAAAACGTAACCAGACCATCTTTTTTTCATTCCTTTCGAACAATCCGGTCTCTTCCCCTGTCAATAAGGGCGAAGGAGGTGATACACATGACACAAGCAGAAGAAATCAAGACGAGTCTCGTCATTGTCTTCGAGCGGAAGGACAAGGTGACAGCAAACGGTGATGCCGTCGTCGCTCGCCGCCGCTACAACGGCTTACGTTCGAATCTTCCAGCAGACGTCGTCGCTTCGATCGGGCAATCGATCGGCAGCTTACTCGACGGACGCTACGCGCTGACGGAAATCAGCCGTGACTACGCTCTACTGAAGGCATGACCCATCCTCTACATTTCATGAAAGGAGTGACCATTGATGGAACATACGATCGTCCTGACATTTGATACGGTGACAAAAAAACCGTATCGCTTACGGATCGCTGGTGCGAAGGAGAATGCGACCGTTGCTGAGATCAAAGCAATCGGTGACTTGTTCGTCGCCCATGACCCATTCATGAACGGTGTCACACGTCTCGCGTCCGCTGAATTGCAAAATAGTTCGGAATCGCCATTCGTCTTGTAAGCTTTTTTAGTCCATCGTCACGGGATTACGTGACGATGGCTTTTTTTTGGTATACTAGAAACATCAACCAGCTGAAAGGAAGTCAATTTATGGCCAAACGCCCACTCACTCCTCGCGAATGCGAACTCGTCGTCTGCAGTCTCTACGTAATGGAACTCATCCCGTTCGAAGGCATCATGGAACGTCTCGAATCCATTACGCTCCGAGACATCATCGGCCCCGTCGCACGTGGTGAATCGACGCGGGAGCAAGCTGCTGACGCGCTTGACCAGTACATCAAGGTCCGACGTCGCCGGTTCCGCAACGTCCCACCGGAACATCTGTGGTCGCTTGACGACCGGATTGAACAAGAAGCACTGCGGATGATCCGCAAGCGTTCGCCGCTCTCGGCAGGAGAAAAGCTCCAGCCGAAAGCCATTCCTCATGAAATGGGTGATACAGTCGAGTTGAAAGTGACCGAAATTCAGGATCGCAACAACAAAGTGACCTTGATCGGGAAAGTCGGAAACGTCACGGCGAAGCTCCCGGTCGCGAACCGTCAAGCCTATAAAGGCAATAAGACGATCTCTGCCTGGATCACGGGTGTCGAGAAAAAACCTGCCTTACTTCATCTGTCGACATCCGACTACGGTAAGCATCAGCCGTCAGACGACGTCAAAGTAGCGTACGCAACTGCTGTTGCCGCGTTACGTCGTTATTTCGAGACGAACGAACTCCCGACGACCGAAGAAGTCGATCTCGCGAAATCACTATTCCAACGGATGATCCGTCGCGATCAGAATGATTGGTTCACAGTGTACGTCGCGATGGGTCGTCCGCAACTTGATCACGTCCGGCGCTGGGTCAAGGTCATTCAGATGCTCGCTCGCTCACTGCGCGGAGACGAGGAAGCGACACAACAACTCGCTTCGCAGGAAGATCGTTTCTTCAAGGACGCCTTATTGCGTGCCTGTAAAGCGGCAGAAAAAAATTTCACGTCTTGATGCTTTCGCCCTAGAATGTATCGATTCCTAGTCAAAACGAAAAAAAGAACGGTTCGTCCCGGATAAGTTTTTCCGGGACGAACCGTTTTTTTCGTGGATCATTGAACCGCAAAATCATAGATACGCGTTCCTTTTTTACGATTCGCATCTTTGATTTCTCCTTGATACATCAGTTGCTCATTCTTCAGATCAATCACGGACACTTGGAATCCATCGTTTGTCTCGGAAGAGAGATAAAGTTGCATCTCATCCTTCGAATCCAACCAATCAATCTTTTTCAAAACGAGCGGACTGCTTACGCTATGCTCGGATAATCGTTTCGTTTCCAAGTCGAACATCGACCATTCGATTCGTTTCGTCTCCCCTTCCGGCAGACGGAAGCCGATGAGATAACGACCGTTCGCATAGGGCGTATAATCGATTTGTTGCTGATTCAACTCCTTGATGGAACGAACGCTTTTGCCGTCATCGAGGAAATAAGATAGTTTTGTGTTCTCCTCATCGCTGTCAGACGGTTGTTCCGTGTAGACGACCTCATTTTGATGAATCGCTAAAAATTGACGAGCGTGTTTAGGCGCTACTGGCTTTTGAAGAACGATCTCTTCAACCCGGTCGCCTGTTAAATCGAGCACAAGCAGTTTTGTTTCCCTTGGCTGATCGACTCGATCGAGTTGGATGTAGACCTTCATCGCCTGTTTATCGACGACAGTGGCTTGTATGTCCATCCCCGTCTCAAGTTTTGTATCATACTGAAATGTTTTCTCGAACATCTCCTCCGTCTTAAACGTAAACATCTTAAATTGCAGTTTATTTTGTTTGATCTGAATCGCATACTCTGATTGTCCATCTCCACTTACATTCGTTTCCATATGCGTCGTGAATTCGTAATATTTATCTGGTAAATCCGTCATGCTATCTTCACGGAATAGTTGTCCGACGTAAGAATTTGACTGTTTTTCGATGTCTCCCTTAGCGTTGACATCATAAATCGTCGAACGCATGCCTTTCGTCTGAAGACGTAAATTAAAATTTTCGATTTGCGATGATTTTCCACTGACGGTCTCGAGCGAAAAGTCTGCTCCTTTGATCGACAGCGTGTAGCCGATGTAGCTTCCGATTGTTATGAGAATGATCACTCCATAGATCAGAAGTTGACGATATCGTTTCATGAGATTTCTCCTTTAGACGGATAGACGCGTCTGGACTAACCGCAGATTTTTGTACGACACATATAACGTTAAGAGCACGATGTACCCGAGATAAAATTGCATGTGCAGTTGACTCAAATCGTTCGAAATAGCTGACAATGCTAAGCCCAAAATGATATAACCGCCAATCAACGCAATCCCATGTAATCCGACGAGCAAGAACGCTTTTCCCTTTCGGAACGATCGTTCAAGTAATACTGTCATGAAGACGAACGAGATGACGATGAATGTCATCAGTAAGATGAATAAAATATCACTCGGATACATCGTATAGAACAACTTCATATAGATGGAGTATTCATTGATGCTGGCTGTGATCTGTTGAGCATCTGGTAACAACCATAAGTAGAGATTACGACTAAGCAACAACAGCCCCCACTGAATTCCGATCAAACTAGTCACGACAAGTAAGAGTGCCGTCATTTTCGACCCAAAAATCGCCCGGCGTGATCCCGGTAACAATAGCAATCTGTAGATGTACTTCGTCTCACCTATCCAGTCGCGGTACCAAATCCAGAACGCAAACAGGATGATCATCCCCATTGCTAATACAATGATTGAATCGTAAAAATCCGTTGCCTGTGCGAATGTCAACGCACCACCTGCTCGCGCAATTGCGTCCATTTCTGATATCTGTTCAATCCGCATCGTTTTCTCGATCGTGCTTTGATAATCGTAAATTTGATAGAGCAGAGACGCGATTTCCGCGACGATCAAGCCTGAAATCAACAACACCAGTAATTTCGTACTTCGTTTCAGTTCTTCATTCGTTAATAACAACCAACGTTTCATCCTTGATATACCTCCCGCATCCGGTCTTGGACCGATTGATGATGACGACCTCGCAGTTCATCCGTCTCTTTGACTTCGACGATCTTTCCGTCCCGTAAGAACAACACTCGGTCGATCACCTGCTCGACTTCAGCGATTTCGTGAGTCGTCATCAGGATGCTTCGTCCTTCCATGAACTCACTTGAGAAAATCCAGGCAATCTGTTCCTTCATGAACAAATCGATTCCCGCGAGCGGTTCGTCGAGTAATATGTACGGTCGATCGAGGGCGAATCCTAAGACGAGATTGAACTTCGCTTTGTTCCCTTTTGATAAGTTCGCCATTTTATCCGTCGTAAACAGCTGAAACGTCTGCAGTAACCGTTCCGCTGTCTCTTGATTCCAGTCCGGATAATGATCTGCCATATATACGAGCGCTTGTCCGATCGTCATGTAGCTCGGCATCGTCTGGAGATCAGGCACGAACGCGATCTGGTCGCGCGACGCTTTACCGTCGACTGTCACCGTCCCGGCATCCACCGGAATCAGACCGAGAATTGCTTTTAAAATCGTTGACTTTCCTTCCCCGTTTAAACCGATCAGACATGTCACTTCGTTTAGACCGACAGAGAACGTCACGTCACGTAAGACGTGCTTTTTTCGTCCGTATCGCTTTTGTAGCCCCTTCACTTCAAGCATTAGACTTCCTCCCTCAATTCCCACCATTGTATTAAGACAATAGTACATCTGTTAACTGTATGGTACATGCCATACAGTCTAGCGTCAACCTGTTTTTTCCTGCTATCATCCAGAAAATGAAAAGGAGCCGAACAATCATGTCCGACTCCGCGAGTATTCGACTTCGTTTTTGCTTTTTAATTTATGAAAGAAGAGAGACGTTTTGTTCACTCGAAATCGCTTCTTAAGGAAAAACAAGCAGGAGCGACCCTGCAACGAAGTGAAGCGGCGCGATGCTTGTCCCAGGAAAACGATTCGAGATGAACAAAAAAGTGCACGCTGTTTTCACGACGTCGAATTCTCTCGATTCGTTGATTAAAAAAAGAGAGGACGCCCTGATAGACGTCCCCTCTGAACACGTGACTGGTGTTTCAATAAATATCAATCGTCGACTCCAGTGCCCGGCATGTCCGACGCACGGTCGGTAAGAAGTCAGTCCGTTTTGCGACACCGCCTTCAATCTGGACATGCTGAATGCCTTTCGTCCGCTGCATCGCTGTTAAGACCGTGACCAGTTCGATGAACCAATTGGAGATCAGTTCGACAACCTGTTCGTCAAAAGCGGCAGCGCCATACACATCATACCCGTTCTCGCAGAGATGGTTCGGGAAGCGGGCTTTGAACCGATGAATCAAAGTGTCCGTCGTCGGAATCAAAAATTCGTCGTAAACGACACGTTGTTCGGCATCAAGCGTTTGTTCTGTCACACCATCCATCATCAAATGTGGCTGATTGCCGATATTCAATGTCCAACTCGTCTTCTTTCGCTCGCCAGTGGAAGTGATCGTTCGCATGGTTTCATCCATCTCCTTTTGATGTGTAAGCGTTTACCTTCTCATTTTACCTGTCATTTGACCTGTTCTGCAACCGTCAACTTGACCATTTTATAATGATGACTTCGCTTGACATTCAGTCTATCAAATTCAACGCTTTTTGACGATGTCAGGAATTAACATCGTCCTTGTAAATGTAGACAGCAACGAGATCGATCAAGACATGGATGATGATCAGCGGCCAGAGTGTTTCGAGTGCTAGATACAAGTAACCGAATCCCGCCCCGATCAGTCCCGTGACGAGGATCGCAAACCATCCTTGATAACGATGTGCGACACCAAACAAGATTGCCCCGATCCAGACGAAACTGATGTTAGAAAACGGTAAAAATAATCCGAGAGCATGAAAGAGAAAACCGCGATAGATCAACTCTTCCGTCACCCCTGCCATCAGCGCGACCATCTGAAACCCGGTCCGCTCCTCTTTCGTTCGCGGCAGAATCAGTCGCTCCGCCTCACTTTGATAAAGCGGCAACAAACGTTTGCGAAACGCTGGAACAGTCGCCGTCAAAAGTAAGACGAAGCAGAGAAGGACGATCAGTCCGATCGTCGCGTACCAGACCGGACCACTTGGGACAAAAAACGTCAAGCCGATTTCTGGCAACCGTGTACCGCTGATCAGCGTTCCGCCGACGAGCAACAGACATAAGATACCACTCGACTGGACCATCGAGGGATAAAATTCCTTGCGTGGGACGATCGTCAAATCGACCGGTCGGACCGCTGCGATGATCGAAAGGACGACGAGCAATCCGAGTAAAAATCCATTTACGAAGAGATACATGACTTCGACTCCTTTTTTGATTCCACACTCCCGTCACAGAAAGTGCTATTAGACCCTACTAAAATATGATACCATTCAGTGGAATCCTAAACAGAGGAGAGAACAATATGCGAAAAGTTTTTCGAATCAGCATCTTGTTCGTACTGTTCGCCCTCATCGTCAGTAGCTTCATCTACTGGCAAAATCGGGAACGTGTTCAAAACGAAATGTATCGTACGTATTATGGACAGCATGGCGTACCTGCCGAGAACATCGACATCTACGAACAAGCCGCGGCACGTTACGGCATCGACTGGAAGCTGCTCGCCTCCATTCATCGCGTCGAGACGATCTTCTCCAACTCGTCAGCGATGCAATCGTCCGTCGGCGCTATCGGTCCATTCCAATTCATGCCGAAAACATGGGTCGGTTGGGGATACGAAGGTGGCACGTCGCTCGGTGACATCGAGCATGACGGCATCGACGTGACGGATCCGGAAGCCATCGAGAAATATGGTGGTCTCGGAGTGGACGCGGACGGCGACGGGAAAGCTGACCCGACGAGTCTCGTCGACAGCGCCCACACGGCAGCGAAATACCTGAAACAACATGATGTCACGAAGACATCCGACCGAGACACGCTCGCGACAGCACTGTTTGAATACAATCGCAGTGAACAATATGTTTCTGACGTGCTCGCCCAATACGATCGTTACCAGCAACACGTCGAGGCGATCGATGCGAACGACCTCGACCTCAAGAAGAAGACACTCGCATTCTTCCTTCGCATCAGCTCACGTTTGACCAATTAAAAGGAGGCACCACCCATGACACCAGCCGATTCTTCCGAACTCTTGATTGAGGAATCGTCGATCCGCGTCCAGACGACGTTTGATCGAGACAAGACGAAACGCTACTTACGCAGCTATATCTTTGACGACATCGCAGAAGGAACGCACGTCGCCGCTTTAATCTACACACCACGGACGACGGACGCCTTTCTCTCCGGAACGACGACACAACGTGCGTACAATTTGATGAAGAAGTATGTCAGTGATCCCGTTAAACAATATGACATCATCAGTTTGATGCCGGACCTGCTCGTCAGCGAGGATCTGCCATTCGCTCAAGCGAGTTTCGATGAGACGAACTATGCGTTCGTCGCGAAGACACTTGCCGATGTCAAAGCGAAAAATGGCGTCGTCCTCTGTGGCTGGGGTTCTCCTGGTCGTCTGATGCACCACTTGCCGGCATATGAGGAACTGTTTGATCAATATGCTGACATCCTTTATTGCTCCGGCATAACGAACAAAGGTGAACCGAACCATCTGCGCTTGACGATGGACGATAGTCCAATGATCACGTATAACGACATGAAACAAAAAGCGAAAAAATTGCGTCGTAAATGACACAATAGACCCTTCCTTAATGGACAGGGTCTTTTTTCGAAACATTTTCCAAACATATTGCGTATAATCAAGGTCTACATCAATCATTACATAGTAAGGAAGGTCATACGATGCCATTTTGGGATGAAGATCTACAAGAAGAAACGATGATTTCAGTCAAAGAAACAGACATTCAACGAATCGAGCAAGCCGTCAACGGTTCACTCCCCGTCCGTTACCTCGAACAAATCCGGGAACAAAACGGTGGTGCCCCAGAAGCTATGGCCGTGATGGTCGAGTTCAAGAATACATGGTCGGACGAAGAAAGCGGATTGCACCTCCCACTCCGCTCCATGACGTCATTGACATTCGAACGGTATCTGGACGAATTGTCGGTCCTCAGGGAATGGGATGTCGAAGGAAACGTCATGATGTTCGCGGAAGGAGAAGGGAGCTATTTTTGGTACTTCCACTTCATGGAGGCTGCTGAGCCGACTGTCTGGTGCCTCGATATTTCGGATGAAACGACCTATTTTGTCGCGGCGACCTATGACGAGTGGTTAACGAAGCTGAGTACCGATGTTCCGGAAGTCGTCATGCCGGATGTTGTATTTCTGACGTTACCTGAAATCAAGGACATTCTCCGTGGAGATGACGAAAACGAAAAACTTCTCGCATACTCCCACTGGATGATTCTCGATGAAGAACAGGAAGAACTCATCGAAGCGTTCATGACACTGATCGAACGAAACGACCAGCCTGATTTCCTCGATTCTTATGCGTATTACCTCATGGAAGTCTTGACGAACAACCCGGAGTTGTTAGAACAGAAACGAGATGACGTCACGACCTTGATCCTCAGTAAAGGTGACGATCTCGATGCAGAAGACTTGCTATCTTGGATGGATGAAGAGATAGACGAAGAGTTCTGACCTCAACCAGAAAGCCAGTATTCCTCGTCCATATGGATGACGAATACTGGCTTTTTCGCATGCCTATCCAATCGTTTAAGACAACATCAACTCAAGCAGACAATCGACGAGATCCTTCTCGAGTTCGAGTGCTTGCAACTGGTGCATCATGTTGACCGGGTCGAGCTTTTGTGACAGCAGGCGGTACAAACGGTCCTTCAAATCATAGCTGATTTCCGCTTGGTCGAGGAATGCATACAACCGGTCCATCTTGTTCTCGTTCGTCGAGATCTCGACTTGAAGCGACAATGTGATCGTATCGGTCACTTCACCCAGTTCGACACGAAGGGACTGTGTCGCATGATCATAGATACCGGTGACACTCTCTCCGTCGCGCTGGACGTATCCTTCACGGACTCCACGTAAAATCAATGTGATCGACCGATTTTCCGGTAGCAAGTCACGATGTCCAGTCGGTGCAGCGATCGTCAGTTCACGCGCTTCCCAATCGAGCGCGAATGTCGTCTCAACATTGACGCCGTCGCGGTGTGCGACCCCTGTGCTGTCGTCTTCAAACAACGTAAACCGGTTCGATGCTCCCGGGAAGACGACGACTTCGAGATCGTCCGGATTATGCAATGCATTCGAATGTTCGAGATGACGACCGAGGGGGACGATCGCACCGGCTTTCGCGAGTACACCTTGGTCTTCGAGATAGCGGAACAGACGGATCTGTTTGCCGCCACGGTACCGGTGCCCATTGAAGAAATCGAACCATTCCCCTTCTGGCAACCATGCAGTCGCAGCTGTCATGTGCAGTTTCCGATGCATCGGCGTGACCATCGGCGCAACGATCAATTCCGTTCCGAAGTAAAACTGATTCGGAACATTGTATGCTTGATCGTCTTCTGGATGCTCATAATACATCGGTGAGACGAGGGGCAAGCCGTCAAAGTGATTGCGGGCATTCATCGTGTAGATGTACGGCACAAGCTGATGCCGGAGTCGTAAATATTTCTTCATGACGTTCGCCGCATCGGTCGAATAGCGCCATGGTTCCTTCCCATTGAAGATGCTCATCGTACTATGCAGACGCATGATCGGACTGAAGACACCGTACTGGAGCCAACGTGTCGATAACTCGTCATCTTTTTCCCCGCGCTGGTGCCCCCCGATATCATGACTCCACCAGCCGTAACCGATGTTCGACGCTGTCGCCGTGAAATACGGCTGGAATTGGAGCGATGCCCACGAGATGATCGTATCGCCCGAGAAACCGACCGGATAACGATGACTTCCGGGTCCCGCGTAACGTGAGAAGATCAACGGTCGATTACCATCGCGGGCGATATCAAGCGCATGATAATGGTTGAGCATCCAGAGCGGATCGAGCCCCTTCATCTTCGAGTTCGCGCCCTGTTGCCAGTCGATCCACCAAAAGTCGACGCCATCCGCCTCATGCGGATGATGCAACTTCGTGAAGTAGTTCTCAATGAACGTCCGGTCCGAAAAATCAAACGGAATCCGGACATCCGATTCGGGATCAACACCCATTGCGACCGCCATCGCCTCGTATGCTTCCTCAAACCCACGCACCCCGTCCGCCGGGTGCAAGTTAAGCGTGACCATCCGGTCGTCGTCCTTCAACCATTGCAAGAAGCCGCTTGGATCCGGGAATAGATCACGGTTCCACGTATAACCCGTCCAACCGCTCCCGTATCGTTCCGGAATATCGGTAACGTGCCAGTCCATGTCGATAACGCTGACCGAGAACGGAATATCTTCCGTCTTGAAGCGTGTCATCAAGTCCTTGTATTCTTTCTCACTATATCGCCAGTAGCGACTCCACCAGTTGCCAAGTACCTGACGCGGTAACATCGGTGTCGGTCCTGTCAGGTGGTAGAAGTCACGCAGTGCCTGTTTGTAGTCGTGACCGTATCCGAAATAATAGATGTCATGCGTACCGGAGCGACGCGGTTCGACGAAGTGGTCTTCCGTCAGCACGAAGGCGTTCGAATCGTCGATCGCCGCGTATCCTTGCCGTGAGACAATTCCTTCCTCGAGAGGAATGACACCGTCCGCGTGGTCAAGCGTCCGTGCCGTTCCTTTTAATGTCCGGAGCGGTCCGCCGAACGTATAACGGCTGTAATAGGTACTGAAGTTCCCTAAAACATCGATATAAAGTGTGTTCGCAGCGAACGGTCCCTTTGTATAATGCAGATGGACGTGCTCGGTGATGATTTGCAATTCTTCCTCGTTTTCGACGATGCGGTAAGCAGGTACCGGGAAATCACGATTGAAGACCGTTTGGGTCGGTCGATCCTCGAATTGTCCATCCGCCGCGTATTCGAGTCGAATCATCCGACTCGTCAAGACCGTGAAACGGTAGACATCTCCTTGGATGATAGCGTCTGGTCGTGCTTGTGGTTTCATGTCGCGCGTGTAGAAATGGGATTCATCAATTGTTCGCATACGGGTTCGGGACTTCCGTCCCTTTCACTTCCTTCCAGGCTAAGTAGTGTGCAACCGATTACACATCTAGTGTATAAGAGTTCATGTTCCCACTTCAAGGAAGAATCAACCTAAAAATGTCCCGCACCTGAAAATAGATGCGGGACGTTACGTCATAATAAGGGTGAAATCAAGCGCGAAAGTGACTCGAAAATCCGGAAACGGAGCGGGCGTTTGACGTAATCATTCGATGATAACTGAATCGAGACATCGAAATCAGCAATGAAGTCACGCTCGAGCTGCTCGGCACTTTTCGTATCGTACAGGAACGCCATTAGTTCATAGTTGAGGACAAAACTGCGAATGTCCATGTTTGCCGTTCCGACAGCCCCAATCTTGCCGTCGACGAGAAACAGTTTGGCATGGATGAAGTGACGGTTGTACGTGTAAATCTTGACCCCATCTTTCAGGAGTGGTCCAAAGTAGGAACGGGTGCCGTAGTAAGACGTAAAACTATCGCCTTTCCCCGGTGTCAGGATGCGGACGTCAAGCCCGGCACGTGCAGCAAGTCGAAGTAGCGTCATCGTCTCATTGTCCGGAATCAAATACGGTGTCGCAATCCAGATCGAGCGTTGCGCCGAGATGATGGCCGCAATCAAGGCATTGCGAATCGCGGGATCCTTTGAGGTCGGTCCGCTCGTGACAATTTGAATCGCTCCGTCGGACGCAACATCATGTTTCGGGAAGTACTGGTGGATTGTCTCTTCCCCCGCAAACGTCTCCCATGTGTCGTCCGATTCGATTCGGGCATAGATCCAGTCGTCGAGGAACGTCGCTTGTAATTCCTTGACGGCGCGTCCTTCAAGCCGCAAATGCGTATCACGCCAAAAACCGAACTTCTTACTCTTACCGTCGTACTCATCCCCGACGTTCAATCCACCGGTGAATCCGACTTTTCCATCAACGACGACGATTTTCCGGTGATTGCGGAAGTTCGCCGTGAAGATGAACAAGGGACTTGAGATTGGGTCATAGGCTGCGATATGCGCTCCCGCGTCGCGTAGCGGGCGCAAGAAGTTTTCACCGAGCATATAACTTCCGAGTCCGTCATACATGAATCGCACTTCGACTCCCGCTTCGAGTCGCTCGATCAATGCTTCCCGGATCGACTTACCTGTCTCATCGTTGCGATAGATGTAGTACTGGATGTGGACGTGATGCTGCGCTTGACGAATTGCGTCAAGAATCGCCGGGAACGTTTCTTCCCCGTTCGTCAGAATCTCACTTGCTGTATGAACGTCCACCCCGCCACCACCAAAGTTACGAATCGTGTTCGCAAGCTTCAAGTGATTCGGTGGCAACTCACTGACAGCAAGCGACCGAACTGGACGAATCGCTTGCTTGAGCAATTTCCTTTCATCATGCGAACGACGATTCCGGCGCCGACGCCGTGGATTCCGACCGAACATCAACCAGATGATGACTCCGAGAATCGGTAAGAAAATTAGAACGAGAAACCAAGCGATCGTTGATTCTGCGGTCCGGTTCTCGATGAAGATGATCATGATGACAGCAAGCGGCACGACCGTCGCTGAAATCGTTAAGACATAAAATAAATAGCCGAGTTGATATAGTCCCCAAATGATGCCACCGGCGACTAAAAATACGAGTGCGAATTGTAAAATCCGGTTACGCACAGACCTTCCTCCTTCAATTTACATACCTTCACTAGTATTCTTTCCCCATTCACTATGAAAATATAACAAAAAAGAGAAACCGCAGATACGGTTTCTCGAAAGATTGACCTCTTATAGAAAGTTTTCTTCGTACATCTCGCGACCAGGGATTGGATCATTCAGTGACGCCCAATCCGTTTCGTGTTCCTGGACGAGACACGCATCGAATAGCGCTTCGAGCTTCTCTTTCTCCAGTCCGATGCCGATCAAGACGAGTTCGGTCCGTCGATCCTCATCTGATGCAAAACGACCAGCGTATTCCATGTTCGACGCATATCCTGCCTGATGGAACAACAATGCCATCTCAGGACGTGTCGCAAGGAACAAAAAGCCTTTTGCCCGGACGACTTCTTGCGGCCAGTCTTCAATCAAGGCTAGCAAGCGCTCCGGGTGGAACGGCACGTCGCGCTTGTAGACGAACGAACTGATTCCGTACTCTTCCGTTTCCGGAATATGTTCTTCCGCATTCAACTCGCGAATCCAACCGGCACTCGCTGCCGCTTGTTCAAAATCAAATAGATCAACGTCTAAGATGTCTGCCGGATCGACTTGACCATATGTCGTCTCAATCAAGCGGGCAACTGGATTTAATGCCTTTAGATAGCCGATGACGGTATGGCGTTCTTCTGGAGTCAGACGATCTACTTTATTCAAGACGATGATATCCGCGAACTCGACTTGATCGACGAGTAGATCGACGACTTCACGCACGTCTGTCTCATCGACGGCCTGTTTCCGCTCAATCAACGATTCACCGGATTCGAAGTCCTTCAGGAAACGGTACCCATCGATGACCGTGACCATCGCATTGATTTTCGTGACTTGTGATAAGTCGATGGCACTGTCCGGATCTTCGTACGTAAAAGTCTGTGCAACTGGAATCGGTTCCGAGATACCACTCGATTCGATGACGATACCGTCAATATCGCCTTGGTCGACGAGGCGTTTGACTTCAAGTAATAAATCGTCACGTAACGTGCAGCAAATGCACCCGTTCGAAAGTGTGACGAACGACTCTTCCGTTCGCGAGAATCCGCCTTGCTCAATCAATGCCGCGTCAATGTTGACCTCACTCATATCGTTGACGATGATCGCGAGGCGGCGCCCTTCGCGATTATGTAGTAAATGGTTCAATAGTGTCGTTTTACCGGATCCAAGATATCCAGATAAAACGGTGATCGATATCGGTTGCATCATCATTCATCTCCTAAAACGTAATCGTTACGTTTTATAGAGTAACCGACTTTTCACCTGACGTCAATCGTAATGATTTCGATTTATTTTGTTCCCTAAAAAAAGCCGATAAGCATCGACTCAAGGAGTAGACCGGGCTGACTCCAAAAAAATGACGCATCTTCTCACGCCCTTTCCTCAGGCGAGACACAAGCCAGTTATCCTGCTTCCTTCAAGCAGGAAAGCGGGTCTTGTTCGTCTCTGACAGCGCATAATGCGCTTTTTCCTGTAGGAGTGGCGTGTGACGCGTCATTCGTCATTCTTTGTAGATACTGGCTTTAGAGTCAGCTCCGTCAGATATTCCGAAGCACAAGAAAAGAAACTTTTTTCCGCTCGGAATTTCTTTTTAGGGAAATACAAGCAGGAGCGACCTTGCAACGAAATGTACCGGCGCGATGCTTGTCCCAGGAAAACGATTCGAGCGAAACGAAAAAGCGTAACCTTACTACTGACTTTGAATCGGTAAATCCCATGTCGAGCCAATCAAATCCGTGATCCGCTCCGCTGCCTCGTGTGAAAATCCGGCGATCGTGTAATGATTCGTATCTGCAATCACATGATACATTCCGTTCGGTAAACTGTCAGCGAACGCAGCGTGAGCCGCATTGATTTGTTCGGTCAATGCCGGGTTCAACCAACTTTCTGGCATACCACCCGCCCAGTTCGAAGCGGACAGGACGAGGACCGGCTGCGTCACGTCTTCGATCAACGAAAGAATCATCTGATTGTTCTCCTCGACCGTTCGCCATTCATCGAGCGTTCCCTGCCAATGCCCAGGTGCCGCAAAATGCTGCCACATCGGTAATTGATCGGCTTCCGGTAAGACACTGAACATCTTTTTGCCGAGACGATCAGGAATCATCCAGGCGATCGGTCGGACGTGACTAAGGAAATAGAGGAATCGATTCCACTCCTCTTGTGTTCGTTCGTACCAGTTCGGCAATGCCGCATCGACATCCGGGTGCGACGGATCGAGCAAGACGATGCCGCGTGTCTCGTCTGCAAACAGGCGTCCACTTGCAAGGGAGATATAAGCTCCGAGCGAGTGACCGATGAAGACATAGGGTCCTTCGACTTGAAGTATCCGTAAAACATCTGCCAACTCATCCGCTTGATGTGTAAAGAGTCGTTTGTTTTTGCCACGACTCGACCGCCCATAACCGAGACGCGAATATTCAAAGACCCGCCCCCGTTTCAATAATTCAGTTCGGAGCCAGCCCCACTGATGCCGATTCGACATCATCCCGTGATCGAGGACGAATGTGACGTCCCCACTTCCCGTCAACCGGGTATCAAATCGACCGGCTGATGTTTCGACGATATATTCCATACACTATCCCTACTTCCATTCATTCAAATAACGAGATCTCTAGTTCGTACCCAAGGATGTTCAAGTAATCAAATAACTGGGATCGATGATGATAGAGATGCACGGCTGCTTCGATCGCCCAGCCGTTCATCGAGTCGGTAACCTCCCAGTACGTCGGACGCGTCAAAAATCCGATTGTGACTTTTTCTTGATAGACCCGAAAGGCTTGATTGATTCGCTCTGATAACTGATTGCACATGACCGGTTCCGCATAAAATGCCTGCATCGCTTCTGCCGTTGCTCCTTCTGCGATCATCAAATCGGCTTCAAGCAATACAGCAAGATGGACGGCGACTTCACCGACGGTCCGCTTCCCGGGGATCGGTTGCGCGTCCCAGTCCTGCGCCTCGATCTTCTCAAACAAGACTTTCGACGTCTTTACACCAACACTGACATGGCGAATGAGAGCACGTTCCCAGTCAGTCATGCGCGTTCCCCCAAGCAATTGCGCGGAGTTCGAGTTCCTTGACGAACGCATCCTTGCCGGCGATATAGGCTTCGATATCGAACGGATATGTTGTCGCTAATTGTTCCTTTAATGCTCCGTAAGCAGCGGCTTCTTCTGGATGGGTACGTAAGTAATCCCGGAAGACGAGATGACGCATGATTTCTGGATTTCCCGCCGCATAGAGATGGATGTGATGCGTCCGTTCGTCGCCGCCTTTTCGGTAATAGCGGCGTCCCGGCATGCCGAATTCACCCTTCGCTTCGTAACCGAGTGCTTTCATCGGTTCATCAAACTGCTCGATTCCCTCGAGCGCATCGACGACAGGCAGGATATCGATGATCGGCTTTGCTGCGAGTCCCGGAACTGATGTACTCCCCATATGATGAATCTGCTTAAGGCGTGCTCCGAACACCTCCCGTAAGTGGTCCGCTTCTCGTGAGTATTCACTCGCCCATTCTGATTGATACGGTAACACAATGACTTGTCGCATGGTCGTTTCCCCCTCTCAATTCAGTATGCCAGTTTTTGGGGTAAAACAAAACGACCATCCATTTTGGAGGTCGTTAATGTTAGAGAGTCGTTAATCCGTTAAATAATCATACAGTTTCGCAGGTCCACCAAGTCGAAGATCAGCGATGATATGCTGGGCATCGACGATCTTCCGAACAGGGAAGTCAGCGAGTGGTGCCATGACATGTTCGAATAACTGAAGTCGCGCTGGTCCACGGTATGCTTCTTTAATCTCAAGATCCGTGATTTGACTCCGCGTCAGCTCGGAGATGATCAACTCGCCTTGATAACCGCGATGCTGTTTGAGCATGAACTGCGGCGCACCGATGATCGATTGTGCTTCTTCGACTGCCATCGGAACATACTTGTATCCCATCGTCGCTTGGGCGACACGGAGTGAATGGTAGTCAAGCGTTCCAACGAGTACATCATTGTCGAGATAAAGCCGGGGTGAACCATACTTCTTCGGAAACGCAGCCACTTCACGACCAGAGGCGATCGCCGGCTGATTGTTGACATACATCGAGAGGTAAAACTCACCGACCTCTCCTTGATACCGAACCGGAATGACTTGCCCGCACTCGAGATAACTCCCAAGACCTGTGCTATCCGGCATGTTGATGATCTCAAACTTGATCTGATTACTCAGCACCTCGAGCGGTTCCGGAACGACTGCTTGTAACGCTTCGATGTCCGTCTCATAGATGATGTTCAAGTATTCCCGATTCCGAAAGAAGATATCGACCGCCGGAAAGACCGGTGCATTGATCGGTGTCGCGACGATATTTTTTACATCTTCCTGTCTCATCTGAATCCCTCCTTTATGCGTTTAACAATGCGGCAAAGCGTGCGACACTTGTTTCAAAATTAGGAACTGTCTTCGCTGCTTGCGCTTCTTCGACGATTTCTTGAATGAGTGAGTTGAACGGCGTTTTGATATCGTACATGTTGCCATACATCGTGACGATCCCATTAATGAAACGAATTTCGGTCGGTTGCCCTTTTTGTAAGTCCTGCAACATGCTCGCTTCTAAGTCACGCGACCCGTGCATCAATTGTGGCACGGTGATCAGTTTTTCATCGATATCGTCTAGTGTTGCGTAGGCTGCCGGCTCAAACGTACTCATCGGCGCGAATGTGATGCCGTGGGCGTGACCGACTTCAACGACTTCCTGCATCGTATGGATCGCTGCCCGTAGCAAGACCGGATGATCGAGAACGTCGCCATACGTACCGTTACACGCAGCGGATAACCCACTGAACGTACTATTGATGACGAGTTTTGACCATTTCGTTCCCGGTAGATTATCAGAGATCTCCGTCCCACCGATGTGATCAAGGATGCCCTTCAGTTGGACGATCCGGTCCGTCTTCTTGCCGTTCAGTTCACCGATTTGCATCGCATACGTCTTGAAATGCTCGTAATCCGATGTCAGACGTGACTCACCTGGTCCGACGTACGTCGCTCCGAACTCGACGGATCCCGCGATGATGCGTTCGCGTGGAATCTGTTGTTGAATGAATTCTTCCGGTACACCGTTTTGCAAGGAGACGAGAATACCGTCTTCCTTCAAAATCGTCCGGACTTTCGCCAGGACCGGTTCATTGTAGACCTGCTTCGTTAGCAACAATACGATATCGTACATCTCCGTGACGTCATCCGGATGCATCGCATGGACGGCTTGCGTCAAATCTGGTCCAATGACATGCGCGCCTGTTGTATTCAGCGCTTCGATATGTGCGCGATTCGTATCAATCAAATCGACATCCTCATACTGTTGACTTAAATAAGCTCCCATGATGGTTCCTAGTGATCCTGCTCCGTAAATTCCGATTTTCATTTCTATCACCTCTGGTATTTACGATATACTGGTTTCATCATAAACAAAAATATATATATTTATATATTTTAATAACCTATAGGTTATGTCAGGAGGATATCATGGAACTCTTACATTTGAATTATTTTCGTCACGTCGCGGAGGAATTGAACGTGACGCGTGCTGCCGAACGATTATTCATCAGTCAGCCTGCCCTTAGTACGACGATCAAAAAAACTGGAGCGTGAATTAAACACGACGTTGTTTCATCGAAAAGGCAGAACGATCAGCTTGACCGACAATGGACGACTTCTACTGCAGTCGGTCGAAAAAATCGAACACGAGCTAACACGGGTCCAGGAACGCATGGCGCGAAATGATGCCTCTACCGAAACGCCACTCAGTCTTGCCAGTTCGCATGGTCGCTTCATCCAATTGATTCTACGAGAATTTCTCTTGCCTCAGACGGCGCCCTTGTTCAATTCGGACATCCTCTCGAACCGCGACATTTTAAGCGGTCTGCTTCATCAAGAATTCCATTTCTCGATTAGCTTTATGGAACTCAAGCATCCGCTCATTACGAGCGAACCGATCGTGGAAGAGGATATCGTCATCACCTATCCTGCTTCTTATTCAGAGAAAGAAGCGATTACGACGCTCTATACGGATGCAACGGAGACTGCCTTTTTGTTTCCCTCCCACAATAAGGACTACAACCGCTTCATCCAATTGAAGATGGCGGAACTAAACATCTATGCCGATACCTCGCACTATATTGATGACGTCTCACTGCAACTCGCCTTACGCCAGCAACGGTATTTCAGCTTCGTTCCCGTCTCCGTCTGTCGCGAGATGGGACTTCCTTTCATCACAGACGATGTGTTTACCATTACATCACGACTTTACATGTCGCACGCGACGAATCAATTAACAGTCGAGCAAGCAACCATCTACGAACGCATTAAACGATTTCTGCTCTCACAACGCACATATCTAACCACATGAAAACGGATGCCTGCATATGCAGACATCCGTGTGACATATTACTTCGTGATGAAGTAGCGTGACTGATCGAGATGATCTTTCGCTGTATAGATGTTGAGTTTGTACGAGCCGTTCTTCAATGCCTTACGCATCTTCAAGACATAGTTCCCGTGCTGATCCGCCACGTCTTGAGCGATCAATTGATAACCAGATTCTGTTTTTTGGTAGAGGCGGACGATTTGTCGTTTTTCGACTTTACCTGTCAACGTCTTTTTGCCTGACCATTTTTTGACCGGATACGTGTTCTTGATCGTGAACGACGCTTTTTTCGTGATCTTGTTCGAGATGTCTGTCGACTTGACCGTGTACGTACCTGTCGTTAGACCGTTCTTGACCGCAATCTTGAAGCCGCTTGCCGTCGTTTTCGCTTTCGCGATCTTCGTTGATCCTTTATAGAGCGTCACGTCAAGGCCTTCCGTTGCTTTACCGCGGAGGACCGTTGAACCGTAGACTGCTGACTTTTTATCGATCGCTGGTGTCGAAACGACACCTGTTCCGACTTTGACGTTCGTTTCTGTCTTCATAAAGCTGAGTTCCGAGACGATCGTCAACTTGTCACGCAATTTGAGCGGACGTGTCACGACTTCGTATTGACCCGCTTCGTTTGCTGTTGCTGTTCCAAGGACTTTTTCGCCAAGTTTGACTGTGACTTTCGCACCTGGAACGGCTTGACCAGTAACGACTTTTGCACCCGGTTTAACTGCTTTTGCCGAGACCGTGAAGTCTTTCATCGGAACGTTCATATTGAATTTAAGGAACGTACCTGTCTCACCTGGACGTGTTTCACCTGTGTTCGTGATGCCTTCATACCGCTTGACGTACGGTGCAGCTGCAGCCGCTGAATCAAAGCTGACCGTCGTCGGTTTGCTTGCGACGAGTGACCAGTTGTCATCAGCTTTATAATCAACCGGTTGTTTCGCTTTGATGAAGTCCGAGATGACATTACGTGTTTCGTAGGCTGATTTGTAGACGATATTCTTTCCGCCACCAAGACCTGGGAACGTCGCACTGCCTGCGCGGTAGTTGTTCGTCGCGACAAGGAATTCTTGATCGTCTGCGATCGCTTTACCTTGATACTTGATATTTTGGACGCGATTTGCGTCTTTATTGACAACGACACCGTTAAAGTCGAACTTCGCTGGTTTCGTGATGTCGATTTCATACGTCAATCCATCGAGGATATCAAAGTTATAACTACGGAATTCTTTGTTCAACAAGTTCGTTTGCTCACCGCCGACTTGGTTGAACTGACCAGCTGACATTTCGAGCCAGTCTTTGACGTCAGCCCCTGTTACTTTGACGACTTCGAGTGTATTCGGATAAACATAGAGATCGGCGACGTTCTTGAGTGCGATTGGTCCTTTTTTGATCAAGGTGTAATCAGATGCGTTGACCTGGTTACGACCACCTGTCTTGAATGGTGCACCAGCAGACAACAACGGGAGATCTTTATATTTCGCAAGATCGGCATTTTCTTTGAGTTGTTTCTCGACATACCATTTCTGAGCGTTCGTTACGAACTGAACTGAATCATCGTCTTGCGCGAGAGCGAAGAAGCTCTGGATATCATCATTGATCGTCCCGACTTCTTGACGAATGTAAGCGAGCGTTCCTTCATGTGCTTTTTCGATCAACTTGACAGCACCGGCATCTGCTGTCGTGTCTTTCGTCACGTCCGCTAGTTTCGCACCAGACGTATCAACGACCCATTTCCCGTCGACTTGCTTCAACTGAAGATCGATGACTCCGACGTTTTTCCCTTGTGTGTTTGCCATGACGACCGGTTTGCCATTGATTAGACCGTTCGTCGCGTCAACGTTCGGCAGCTTGTTGAACGCTGAATCGGCTGCTGGGAACTTCCCGTGCTGATGACCTGTCATCAAGACATCGATGTCTGCGACTTTCGTCAACGCGTAGCCAACGTTCTCATCGCCATCTTTTTGATCCGTCGTATCTCCGATCCCTGTGTGTGCGAGTGCTACGACGACGTCTGCGCCAGCATCTTTTAATTTTTTCGCTGTTGCTTTAGCAGTCGGGATGATATCTTCAGCCGTGACTTTCCCCGTCAGGTTCCCCGCATCCCATGCCATGATTTGTGGCGTGACGACTCCGAACACACCCACCTTGACTGTTTTCATGTCACCGTTCTGGTCCTTGACTTGACGTTCGATGATTTGATAGTCTTTTCCATCTTTGTTGTAGTCCGCGACGATCGGCTTTTTCGTGACTGCATCCAATACGTTCGAGTTGACGAACTTGATTGAACCGCTCGAAGCACTCATCGCTGACTTGAGGAAATCAAGACCGAAGTTGAATTCATGGTTTCCGAGCGTGACCGCATCATAACCGAGGTATTCCATCAATTCATACATCGGATGTTTGCCTTTGTTTCCTTTGTCATACTGATTCTTGACGTAATCACCGAATGGCGTTCCTTGAAGTGTATCTCCGTTATCGAACAAGAAGCTATTCGTAACGCCCACTTCAGCTTGTTGCTTTTTGATGACTGTAGCCGCTTTGACGAGACCAATCGTTTCGTCCTGCGCATCCTTGAAGTAATCGTAGTTCATTGAGTTCGTATGTAAATCCGTTGTTTCTAAGAAGCGTAACTTGACGACACTGTTGTCGGCAGCAAGTGTCTTGACTTGAACGACTGGTACGAGCATCGGTGCGATCAATGTCGACGCGATGACGAGTTTCGTTGCTTTTTTCATATGGATTTCCCCCCAGGATGTTTTGACTGCTTCATTAATTTAGCATGATTCGATTATAGCTAATAGTCCTTTCAAATAGGTCGGACATCCGTCTTATTTAACCTACTTAACCAATTCCAAATACTGGCTTAACATTGTTGTTTTTCCCTTTACAAATCAAGTTTAAATGGTAAAAAAAGGTGTTTTACATCGTTGTATGATTCATACAAAAAAAACGATACTTTATCAAGATTTAGTCCTGAAAAAGTATCGTTTCAATTAATGTAAAACGTATCTGTTCATTCTCGACTCCTATAGGAAAAGAAAGCACGCGCTTCGCTTTCGTCAGGGTCAGGTTCGGCCCGTGAAATGAAGCTTAAGATTCCATGGCTTATCTCTCGACTGTAGAAAGCAAGAATGAGTTACAGCAACGTTCGTCGTCTGGATTCATGGTGCATGAGCTTCATCACTCCACGTCCCTTAAACCGTTTTCTCTGGTTTCCGTCGGACGACATAACCAAGAATTCCGGCAAGTAACGCAAGACCTGCAGCGTAGAGTACCGTCCAGCCTGCCGTCTGTTGAGCGAACTCGAATAAGACGTCACTGCGCCATTTCATCGCGAACTGAACGTATGAAGCTTGACTGACGATGAAGCTGATGACACCGATCGCGATCGCAAAGACGAACGGATCGATGATCGACTTGAAGCTTCGGATACTACAGACAAAGTAGATCGCGAACGTTACGAGCAACAGCACCCAGTACGCACTCTCACTCGAGACATTTGGTGGCGTCGCTCCTGCCGATTCCGCATCAATTACTTGGATCGTCTGCCGTGCGACACCGTAATCAACCGGATCGAGCTTCAATTGTGTTGCTGACAAATCCGGACGTTCTCCACCGAGTAACGTCAACAATTGTTCTGTCACCCGGTCCGTGTCGATTCCATCGACGACTTTTTGGATCGAGTCATTGAGCTGATCCGTTGAGGTCTCCCCGTTCAACATCGAGACCGGGATTTCCGCATTCGCTCCAAGGACGTCTGCTTGATACACGACCTGACCGCCGTGGATCCAGTCGTACATCCCGCCACTTCCGGCGTTCAGACTCGCGACGGTGAGTGCCGTCCGTAGTGAGGAATCGCCGTCATATTCCGCTTCGTCCTGTACCGTAAAGACGAGTTGAAGTGTACTTGCGAGCATCAAAATCAGCAAGCTGGCACGACCGGCAGCTGTCAGACCAGATAACTTTTGCGGGAAGAACGCCATCCAACCAAGCAAACTGACGACGAGAAGCGGTAGGATCCCACTCATCGCATAGCCGTCTTGTAACGAGAGGAACGGCACGTCGTTTCCGCGTCCGGCAAGGACGAACCAGATGATTCCGACCGTTAAGAAGAAACTGATCGATCGAATCGTCCACCCGAGACGACTTGCCTTAATCCGTAACACCAAAAATAACAGGACGATCAAACCGATGCCAAAAACGGAATAGAGTAACGTGCCGTAAGAGACATCAAACGTAAGTGGTGCAAGGACTTGCTTTAAGTCAATCCCAAACAACGATAAGACATCGCCGGCAGAACTCGCATCGAGCACCTGATTGATGATTCCTTCCCGGACCGCGCTCGGCATCGTGATCGATAGCCCACCGACGAACAGTAGCATCAATGACACCGTGATGTCTGCATCTTTCCAGGAGACGTCCGCCTGTTGCATCTGCGTCACGAGATCCTGATAGTCTGAGGATGAGGTGATTTGTGAAGTCAAAAATGCCATCACACCATAGATGACACCGAAAAAGATGAGACCGATGAGGACGCCAAACAGGACATCCCAGACGGAAAACCGTCGTTGTTTCCTTTCTTGCCTTGACTCCATCCCATTTCCTCCTTTTTATGTCTGATGTTTGAATATTCCTGCTACAGCGAAACCAAAAACATCAAATTCATTCAACAGCCATTATATCCCACTTTTTCTCTGACTGTCTCCACTGATTCCCAAAACAAAAACCGGCTTCTCACAGTGAGAAGCCGGTTGAACGATCAGGTGCCATGGTATTTTTCTCTATTTAGATGCCTTCGTATGCTTGTTCCATGATCGTCCGTAACTCAGCGACAAGCGGCATCTTCGGATTCGCTGTCGTACATTGATCCTCGAAAGCATCGACTGCCATCTTGTCGAGTTTTGCCTCGAAGTCTGCTTTTTGAATGCCTTGCGCCTTGAATGACATCTTGATGTTGA
Organism: Exiguobacterium sp. FSL W8-0210; assembly: GCF_038006045.1. Classification (NCBI taxonomy): domain Bacteria; kingdom Bacillati; phylum Bacillota; class Bacilli; order Caryophanales; genus Exiguobacterium; species Exiguobacterium sp. FSL W8-0210. The sequence continues at coordinate 1,264,404 of NZ_JBBOUK010000001.1, read as the reverse complement.
GACGTTGTCCAAGATCAGCAACGGCTTGGATGAGGGATTCGACCCCTTGCTCCGTCGTTGCTGCCGGAAGACCGAGGTAGCGTGCGATGTCGGCATACCGCTCATCCGCAACGAATGATTCATATTTCGGGAATGCTGCTAGTTTTGTTGGACGTGACGCGTTATAGCGAATGACGTGTGGCATCAGGATCGCATTCGTCCGTCCGTGTGGCGTGTGGAACTCGCCACCGATTTTGTGTGCGATCGAGTGGTTGATGCCGAGGAAGGCGTTCGCGAATGCCATCCCTGCCATCGTTGACGCATTGTGCACTTTTTCGCGTGCTTCGGCGTCTGATCCGTTAGCATATGCTCGTGGCAAGTAGTCGAAGATCATCTTGATTGCTTTGAGTGCCAGTCCATCCGTGTAGTCGTTCGCAAGCACCGAGACGTATGCTTCTGTCGCATGCGTCAAGACATCCATTCCGGTATCAGCAGTGATTGAAGCTGGGACGGTCATGACGAATTCTGGATCAACGATTGCGACGTCTGGTGTCAACGCATAGTCAGCAATCGGGTATTTGACGTTTTTCTCTTTATCCGTGATGACGGTGAACGGTGTTACTTCTGAACCCGTACCAGAAGTCGTTGGAATCGCGACGAACTTCGCTTGACGACCGAGTGTCGGGAATTGATACGCCCGTTTGCGGATATCGAGGAATTTTTGACGTAAGTTTGAGAACGTTTCGTTCGGTTGTTCATAGAAGAGCCACATTCCTTTTGCAGCATCCATCGCTGAACCACCACCGAGAGCGATGATCAAGTCAGGTTTGAAGTCACGCATCGCTTGAGCACCCGTCTGAACAGTCGTCACCGATGGATCTGGTTCGACTTGGTCAAAGATCCGGTAACTGACGGACTGTGGCAAGTTTTGAATCACTTTATCGGCATACCCGAACTGTACCATCGTTGGATCCGTGACTATCATGACGCGTGAGACGTCAGTCATCGACCGCAAGTACTGAACAGAGTTCTTTTCGAAGTAGATTTTTTCAGGAACCTTGAACCATTGCATGTTCACGCGTCGTCTCGCCACCTTTTTGACGTTGAGTAAGTGTTTCGCTGTCACGTTTTCAGAAACAGAGTTTTTCCCGTATGATCCGCAACCGAGTGTCAGTGATGGTGTCAACTCGTTGTACAGATCACCGATTCCGCCGTGAGCAGATGGGCTGTTAACGAGGATCCGGCAGGCTTTCATGCGGAGTCCGAAAGCTGTCATCAAATCATCGTTCGTCGTATGAATGACAGCTGTATGACCGAGACCACCGATTTCAAGCATCTGTTCGGCAATCGTGAACGCTTCTTCGGTTGATGCGACGCGGTACGCACCGAGGACCGGACTGAGTTTTTCATGAGACAGTGGTTCTGCTGCCCCGACGTGCTCGAGTTCCGCGACGAGCATGACCGTTGTTTCCGGAACGTCGATGCCGGCTCTTTCTGCGATCCATGTCGCAGGTTTCCCGACGATGTCCGCGTTGACGGCACATGTATCGGTTTTGATGACGAGTGATTCGAGGCGTTGTTTTTCTTCCGGTGTACAGAAGTAACAACCGAGTGCTTCCATTTCCGCACGAACAGTCGCATAAATCTCTTGGTCGACGATGACGGCTTGCTCAGACGCACAAATCATCCCGTTATCAAACGTTTTTGAGAGAACAAGATCGCTGACTGCCCGTTTGACTTTCGCAGACTGTTCGATGTAACACGGAACGTTCCCTGGTCCAACACCGAGTGCCGGTTTACCAGTTGAATACGCTGATTTGACCATTCCTGCTCCACCTGTCGCAAGGACCATGGCGATTTTTTCATGGTTCATCAAGACTTTCGTTGCTTCAAGTGATGGTTCTTCCACCCATTGAATACAGTCTTTTGGTGCCCCGGCTTTGATGGCTGCGTCACGGAGTGTTTTCGCTGCTTCAACGGAACAACGTTGTGCCGATGGATGGAACGCGAAGACGATCGGGTTGCGTGTCTTGATCGCAATCAATGCTTTGAACATCGTCGTTGATGTCGGGTTCGTGACCGGTGTGACACCACAGACGACACCAACCGGTTCAGCGATATAGGTGATGCCGTTTTGGACATCTTCTTCGAGAATCCCGACCGTTTTTTCATGACGTAGACTATTGTAGATGTATTCTGTCGCAAAAATGTTTTTAATCATCTTATCTTCAAAGACACCGCGTCCCGTCTCTTCTGCTGCGAGACGAGCGAGTTCGACGTGCCGTTCAAGTCCGGCAAGTGCCATATCCCGGACGATCGTGTCGATTTTTTCTTGATCGAATGTCAGTAATTCTTGTAATGCACGTTGCCCTTTTTCAACGATTTGCCCAACTGCTTGTTCGACCGGCGTTGCCGTCGATTTTGTTTTTTCTTTCACAGCCATGAGTGGTTTCCTCCCTGTCGTGGAACGAATCTGAGTTTGATTTGCCAACCATTATGTCAGGAATGCCAAGCTGTTTTTCAATAGTTTGTGCTTTCCTTCACAAATCAATCATAACCCCTTTTTCTTGTTTTGTGCATGACCATCCTGTGAATTCCCTCACACCTTTGATAGCGTTTACAACTGTTTTAAATTCTTCTTTTTTATCGTTTTGCTTCATGTACATGGATGTGTGCGATTTGTCACACCTTGCATTTTCGTGACTTGATAGCCGTTTCATCATCTTGTATTCTGATATGGGGTACATATTAAGAGCTACCACTAAAGGAGGACACTTGAATGTCAGTTGTACAGGAAATGCTAGCCTTCAACGAGCGATTCGTCGCCGAAAAACAGTATGAACAGTTCGTCTCGGATAAGTTCCCAGACAAAAAGGTCGTCATCCTGACGTGTATGGATGCCCGCTTGACGGAGCTCCTCCCACACGCACTTGGTCTTAAGAACGGGGATGCGAAGATCATCAAAAATGCCGGTGCTATCCTATCGCACCCATTCGGCTCCGTTATGCGCTCGATTCTCGTTGCGTTGTATGCTCTTGGCGCTGAAGAAGTCGTCGTCATCGGTCACCACGACTGTGGAATGAGCACGATTGATCCTAACCACATGATCAACGAGATGAAGGATCGGGGAATCGACCAACAGATTCTTCATACACTCGAAGTATCCGGGGTTGATTTGAATCAATGGTTGCGTGGCTTCACGTCAGTTCAAGAAAGCGTCGCTCACTCAGTCAGCCTCGTGAAGAACCACCCATTACTGCCACCTGGGACGAACGTCCACGGACTCGTCATCGATCCAGGTACTGGTAAGCTTGACGTCGTCGATTGCTGATCACTCTCTATAGAAGAAACGCAAATAGAATTGGATGATTTACTCCGCTTTAAACTAAAGATAACGTGCCATTCTCTCTTACCGGAGAAGGATGGCACGTTTTTTCGTATGAGTCATTTTCAGTGATCAAAACGCTTCTCACTTCATGCTTCGGGGTATAACAGAATGTATCATCTTGTGGAGAGCTAATAAGCGTATCATTCATCTTTTGATTACGAGGTCAGACTTTTACTCTTGACAGCATTCCAACATGGCTGTAATATACTTTAGTATAGTACAGTGATAACAAAAGAAAGTGTGGTTTTACTGAATGATAAACGCCGTATTGTTTGCCGTCTTTTTACTGTTTATTTTAGCGATCTTCCGCGTCCACATCGTGCTCGCGATGGTCATCAGTGCGTTTGCCGGTGGTCTCGTCGGTGGTCTTGATTTAACGAAAACAACCGAAGCGTTTGCCGGTGGTCTTGGTGACGGGGCAGAAATCGCCCTGAGCTACGCGTTGCTCGGTGCATTTGCCGTTGCCCTCTCGAAAACGGGCTTACCGGATGCACTCGCTCACTCTTTGATTGCACGCTCGCGTGGTAACGCAAGTGCCGCTTCCGTCAAAAAATTAAAAGGATTCATCTTGTTTGCGATTCTTTTGCTTGCGATCAGTTCACAAAACGTGTTGCCGATCCACATCGCTTTCATTCCAATCATCATTCCGCCGCTTCTTGGTCTCTTCAATCAATTGAAGATGGATCGACGCCGGATTGCGATCATCATGACGTTTGGTCTTGTGACACCATACATGTTCCTACCAGTTGGTTTCGGAGACATTTACCTCAACCAGATTCTATTAAAGAACTTGAAGGCAAATGGTCTCGATACAGCAGGAGCATCCGTCATCGAAGCGATGGCGATTCCAGCACTCGGGATGGTCGTCGGTCTCTTGATAGGTCTATACTCATATCGTAAAGAACGGACATATGAGATGCGTGACATCGCACCGGACGATTATGAAATCCCAGTCATCACGAAAACGAAGCTTGTCTTAAGTGGTATCGTCGTCATCGCGACATTGATCGTCCAACTGCAAACGGAGTCGATGATTCTCGCTGCGACGACGGGGTTGATTCTCTTCTTGCTTCTTCGTCTTGTTCGTTTCAGTGAAGCAGATGACGTCATTACACGCGGTATGCGCATGATGTCATTCATCGGTTTCGTCATGATTTCAGCGAACGGCTTCTCGAACGTCTTGCGTAAGACGGGCGATATCGAGCCACTCGTCGAGAATTCGAAAGCGTTGATGGGCGATTCACAACTCGTTGCCGCCTTTGTCATGCTCTTGATTGGTCTTCTCGTCACGATGGGGATCGGCTCGAGTTTCTCGACCGTTCCGATCATCGCTGCCATCTTCGTTCCACTTTGTATCCAGTACGGATTCAGCTTAGAAGCGACGATTGCCATCATCGGTACAGCCGGTGCGCTCGGTGACGCGGGTAGCCCGGCGTCTGACTCGACACTCGGACCAACGAGTGGTTTGAATGCTGATGGTCAGCACGATCACATGCGAGAAACGGTCATTCCGACGTTCCTGCATTACAACATTCCATTACTCATCTTCGGTACGATCGCTGCGGTCGTATTATAAAAACAAGACGGATTCGCTGTCATCGCGAATCCGTCTTTTGAATTGTCTCCGTTTTTTTCCTTTTCATTTCGTCGCCGGTTCTCTAAAATAAAGGAATGAACTGATACAAAGGAGTTGTCTAACGTGTTATCTCAAGTCGTCAACCAGATTTTACTTTCGCTTGCCGATCTCGGATATTTCGGCATCGCCCTCGGGTTGATGATTGAAATCATACCGAGTGAAATCGTCCTCTCTTACGGTGGATTCATGATTTCCCAAGGAACGATCGGCTGGCCGCTCGCCATCGTCGCTGCCGTCATCGGTGGATTATTCTCGCAATTATTCTTATATTGGTTCGCTCGCTACGGCGGTCGTCCCCTTATCCTAAAATATGGGAAGTATGTTTTGATTTCAGAGCATCACTTGGACTTAGCCGAGCGTTGGTTCTTGAAATATGGTCAAGGCGTCATCTTCGGAGCCCGTTTCATCCCCGTCGTTCGTCATGCCATCTCGATTCCGGCAGGTCTTGCTAAGATGGATCAAACGAAGTTTTCTCTCTATACGGTGCTTGCGATCATTCCGTGGTCAATTTTGTTCCTGTATCTTGGTGAAACGCTCGGAACGAACTGGCGCTCGATCAAAGAAGTAGCAGCACCTTATACGAACGGTGTCCTAATCGCTGCCGTTGTCTTGATCATCTTCTACGTTATCTACAAACGCCGTCAACGAACGGTTTGAACAACTAGCAGTCTGTCTGACGACGGACTGCTTTTTTAAACAAACAGGAGGTCCTGCCATGCTCACATCCCCACTTGCTCATTTTCCACTCCGTCGTTTGACTGCATCCTATCGGAACGGTAAGCCGGTCGCGACCGGTATCAGTGTCGACGGACACATCCTACTCGTTGAAGAGACATTGGATGAAGCGCGCGGTCGTACGGTTTTGTCGATCCATCAATTAAAGAACGAGTGGCGTAAGACGACGATCGTCGCTCAGTCAGAAACTGATTTCTCGTTCGTTGATCGTTTCCCGGACGGTCGGCTCCTGCTCGTCGCCTCACGCTGCGATGACGACATCGACGGCTCCTGGATGCCGAATGCATTCATTTATGATGTTCAAGGGCACTTACTCGATAGCTATTGTCTCGACGATGGGATTCAGAACGTTCAAATCGATGAACAAGGTCAGATCTGGGTCAGTTATTTCGATGAAGGCATTTACGCGGACGCAATGACGAGTTCAAACGGAGCGTTTGGTCTCGTTGCCTTCAACGACCGCGGTGAGGTCCAGTATAAAAATCGTCAATATCCAATCGATGACTGCTACGCTTTAAACGTTTGTTCGTCAAAGGAAGTCTGGTTTTTCTATTATTCCGATTTTCGCTTCGTCCGTATCAGTCAAGAGGATTTAGTCTGTGAAGCACCAACGATTGCTTTTTCCCAGTTTGCTCGTCATGGTGAATACCTTCTCGCTGCCGATCACGAGGATGTCCAATTATTAAAGCGGGATGAGACTATCTTTCAGCCGATTCGCTCGATTCGATTCATGACTGAACAGGGTGAAATCCTGTCAGGTGACCTTACAATGCGTCAAGATTTGATTGTTTTATCTACCTCGAATCAGTTATTTTTCGGTAAGTTGGAACGACACCTTCCGGCTTTGATTGCCAACGAATGAAAGCTGTTACACAATAGTTTCATGAATTTCTGATTTTTGAAAACCTCATTTCAAATTTTCAAAAAGACTAGCCGAGTTCTATCTGAGGATAGTATACTCAGCGTTATAGTTATTTGGACAAGTTGTCTGAACATTATGACGTCACAGAATTTTTTTGGGGGAAATGATGAGTTCGAATTTGAAACGAGATTTAACAGCACGACAGGTACAAATGATTGCACTCGGAGGAACGATCGGGGTCGGTCTTTTCCTTGGAGCATCGAGTACGATTGCTTGGACGGGACCATCTGTCTTACTCGCGTACATGCTAGCAGGAGTCTTTATCTTTTTTATCATGCGGGCACTTGGTGAGATGGTCTACACCCATCCTCACAGTGGTTCGTACGCAAAGTTCGCAAACGACTATATCCATCCAGCAGCTGGCTTCTTGACAGCAAGCAGTAATATCTTCAACTGGGTCGTCGTCGGGATGAGTGAAGTCATCGCTGTCGGAACATATTTACGCTTCTGGTGGCCGGAACTACCGACTTGGATTCCAGGCGTCGTCGTCATCATTCTCTTGACGCTTGCGAACCTTGCTTCCGTCAAGATGTTCGGCGAACTCGAGTTTTGGTTCGCCTCAATCAAGGTAATAACGATTCTTCTCATGATCGTCGCTGGACTTGGAATCATCTTCTTTGGTCTAGGAAATGACGGAAATCCGGTCGGCTTCTCGAATCTTTGGGCGAATGGTGGATTCTTCACGAATGGTTTCACCGGCTTCTTCTTTGCGCTCTCGATCGTCTTCGCCTCTTATATCGGTGTTGAGTTGATCGGCGTGACAGCTGGAGAAACGAAAGATCCAGAGAAGAACATTACGAAGGCGATCAATGGTGTCGTCTGGCGAATCTTGATTTTCTACGTCGGCTCTATCTTCATCATCGTCACGGTGTATCCGTGGAATGAGTTGTCGGATCTCGGCAGTCCGTTCGTTGCGACATTCGCTAAGGTCGGTGTCACGATTGCTGCCGGTATCATCAACTTCGTCGTCATCACGGCCGCTTTATCCGGTTGTAACTCCGGGATCTTCAGTGCAAGCCGGATGATCTATGCATTGGCTGAAAAAGGACAAGTACCGTCCTTCTTCTTGAAAGTCAATAAACGTGGCATTCCATTCTACACGGTCTTCGCGATTTCAATCGGGATTTTCTTCGGAGTCATTCTCGATATCACCTTGCCACTCGTTCTCGGGAAGGATACGAATATCTTCGTGTATGTCTACAGTGCTTCGGTACTGCCAGGGATGGTGCCATGGTTCGCGATTTTAATCAGTCATATTCGGTATCGTAAACTTGAAAGCGAACGGACAGCCTCACATCCGTTCAAGATGCCAGGTGCGCCGTTGACGAACTATCTGTCGATCGTCGCGCTGGTGACAGTGCTCGTCGGGATGTTGTTCAACGATGAGACACGCGTCTCGATCTTAATCGGAGTCGCTTTCTTGATTTTAAGTACGGTCTATTACATCGTAAAAGTACCGAAAGTCGAAAAATAAACGTTTATCTCTCCTCTCATGACCGCATGAGAGGAGTTTTTTGTTGGAGATGATTTTCTATATTGACATTGAATACTATTCATGATAGATATTTTTTCGCAAACGCTTAAACCTTTAGGACATTGTAACATTCTTGATTTCAGTACATAAAGCCGTATTTTATCTACTATTTTTCTAATAAATAGATAAATTTTCAGAATAAATAGTCTTTTTATTTGAAATGTATTTCCATTTTTCGAGTTCGTTTGAGCGGGAATATCCTCACCATACACATAATATTTCATGTGTAGAACAATCACGTTAAAACATTTTAACGACAGAAAGGAGAGATGTAACATGAACGGATTCAATCGTTTCCTACTCGTCCTGATTGGCATTCTCGGTTTAGTCAGCGTCGGTCTTCTTGTACTCGGCGTCTATGATGTTCCACGACTCAGTCCTTTGATTGAACAGTGGCAAGATCAACAATGGTATAGCTACACGATTTTATCACTTGGTGGCTTCCTAGCATTCGTATTTGTCATTCTATTATTCACTGGACTATTCAGTCGTTCAAAAGGACAACGTCTCCTGATTCAAACCGGTGACGGGAATATCACGATCTCTAAGCAAACGATTGAACGAACGGCACTCGAGTCAATTCGCGGTATCAACGGCGTACGTTCGCCACGCGTCAACGCGGATATTCACTCGAAAAAAGAAACCGTAGCGTTAGAAGTCGACTGTTTCGTCTTCGGTCAAGAAGGCTTGCCGACAATCGGCAAAGACATTCAAGAACGTGCCAAGAACGCGGTCGAATCGTTGCTCGAACTACCTGTCACAAAAACACGCGTCCGAATCAGTGACACGAAGACAAAAACGTCTGAACGTGTCGTCTAAGATACGAGAGGAGGAAGATCATGAAAACGAGCGAAGCACTTCGTCCGTATCGCTACCGTCTACTCGGCGGGCTAGTCGGACTGATCCTCGCCATCTTGTTCTTAACGATCGGTTTTGGACCGACGTTGTTGATCATCGTATTCGCAACAATCGGTTACTTGATTGGTCAGTGGCGGGATAATGCGCTTGATGTTGAAGGATGGATTCAGTTCTTTCAGCGGGATTGAGCATATAGAAAATAAAAAAATCATTCAACTCACACTAAAAGGAGAAATTTCTCATGGCTAACGAAATCAACACTAAACAAAACGAAAACGAATTAGTACGCGAAAACAAACTCACATTCGAAGATCAAGTCATTAAAAAAATCGCTGGTATCGCATCAAATGATGTCAAAGGCATCCTCTCAATGAGCGGTGGCTTCATGAGTGGATTGACAAATCGTTTCCGGAGCACGGAAGACATCACAAAAGGCATTGACGCAGAAGTCGGCGAACGACAAGTCGCACTCGACTTAAAAGTCATCGTCGAGTACGGTAAAAACATTCCGTCCATCTTCCAAGACGCTGTAACGAAAATCAAAAATTAGTCCATGATATGACAGGACTCGATGTCATCGAAATCAATATGCATGTTGAAGATGTCATGACACGTTCTGAGTTCGACGCAAAAAGCAAATCGTCGAAAGAAGAGGAAGAAAAACGCGATTTGAAATAAGACAATCAACTAGATAACCGCATGAAATGGATCCACTTAAAAACGGGTCCATTTTTTTACTTTTTCAACGCTCCGCGTGCGTTCAACGCAGCAAAGATCACCATCGCAATGCTAAGAACAGCAGCGACGATCAAACCTTGCCAATAAACCGACCAATCAATCTCCGAACGGGTTAACACACTGCGCATCCCTTCCATGATATAGGTCGTCGGATTGATCGTCGCAGCAATCTTGAGCCATTCGGCTTCAATCAAGTCTTTCGGCACAAACGTCGTCGACAGGAAAATCAGCGGAAAGAATAAGAGCGTTCCGGCTTGAGCGGCTTGCGCATTCCGTGTCTTCAAAGCGACACCGACCGAGTAACCGGCAAAGGCGAGTCCAATCCGAGCGCGAGTAAAATCGTCAAGAAAAAGCCGCTGACACCGACTGGAATCGATAGACCAAGCAAAAAGGCCATCCCGAAAATCAGTAACGTTTGAACGAATAATTGCAACATCCCGGCAAGCATCGGTCCGAGGACGATCGCGGTTCGCGAGACCGGTGTCAATAATAGTCGTGCGAAGTAACCACTCTCGATATCCTTGACGAGTGCTTGACCGGCTCCCCCGGCTCCACCAACAGCACCCGAGACGATTGAAACTGGCAGAATGAAGTTCAAATAATCGACGCCGTCGAACTGCGGTAAATTCGAGATTCCAGACAAACCACTCGTGTAGACGAGCAAGAAGAAGACACTGATGATCAAATTCGGAATGAAGGAAAACGGATTACGTAACGTGACGAGTAGACTCCGACGCATCAAAAACCACGTTTCCCGTATCATGTCACGATTCCTTCTTATAAGCTTGTCCGGTTAAACGAATGAAGACATCATCAAGCGACGGTTGTTTGACGACGAGTGACGTCGCAACCATCTTCCGTTCGTCGAGAAAACGGACGACCGCGCGCAGTGTCTCCGTTCCCCGCGAAGGAATGACGAGGCGATCCTTTTCCTGACGACCGGCAAACGTCTCTAAGACGATTCGTTCGTTCTCTTTTTCCGCAAGTGTCAATTCAATCCGTTCTTCTCCGTTTGCTGCTTTCAGCTCAGCTGCCGTTCCTTCGGCAATCAGTTGCCCTTCATTGATGATCGCGATCCGGTCTGCTAGCTGATCGGCTTCTTCCAAGTACTGAGTCGTCAAAAAGATCGTCGTTCCGAAATCTTCATTTAGTCGCCGGACCTCGTTCCAGATTTGCAGACGACTCGCCGGGTCAAGTCCGGTCGTCGGTTCGTCGAGAAACAAGACGGTCGGTTGATGCACGAGCGTCAAAGCGAGATCAAGTCGTCGTTTCATCCCGCCGGAGTAAGTGCCTGACCGACGCTTGCCGACTTGATCGAGTCCGACGAGTCGTAGTAATTCCTCTGCCCGTATTTTTGCTTCCGTCTGACTTAATCCGAATAATTTTCCTTGTAGGACGAGTAATTCAAGCCCGGTCAAATCCTCATCGATGCCGGTATCTTGTAAGGCGACCCCAATTTGTAACCGGACCTGTTTTTCCTGTTTGACGACATCAAATTCCTGAATCGTCGCCCGACCACCGGAAATCGGAATCAACGTCGTCAGCATCTGGACGGTCGTCGACTTTCCAGCCCCGTTCGCTCCTAGAAAAGCAAAGATTTCTCCTGCCTCGACATCGAACGAGATGCCTTTGACGACATCCTTCCCATCGTACGTCTTCGTCAGGTTCTCGACATGAATCATCTTCATTCCTTCTTTCTCTGAATTCAAAGTCATGTCCAAGATTTTCCCGTTTTTTCTGTTCTCGAATCAAAAAAAAGACACCTGATTCGGTGCCTTGATGTAAGATTTAAAGATTACGCTACAATCTGATACACGCCGTACAAGACGCTAGCAGATACTACGAGCGTTGTGACGATCGGCACCAGCATCATCGTTAATCCGATTCCTGTTAATTGAACAGTTCGGGCTAACGCGAGACTAAACGAGAGCACTGCACCACTTGTAAATATAAGCGCCCCTCTAAATAACAACTTAGAATTAATCCATGACTCTCCGATGACGATCCATGCGTAAGTGACACATCCTAGAAGAACGATCATGATGAGCCATTGCCTCGCTGACACGTTTTTCAACATATTAATTCCTCCTAATTTGCTTCTACATACTTGTTCGCCCTTTCCGATTAGATTCCTGTTACTAAAAAATCGTGCCTCCTGTTATACGGAGACACGATCCACTTACGACGCTACTTGCCATTTTTCTTTTAATTGCTCCATCTCTTCTTGACCTTCGTGCGATTGCATCCAGAGATTGAAGACATCAACAACATCTCCTTCCGACTCTCGAACGAGGTAACTCTTCTCCGCCGGAATCCATTTTTCTTGAATTCTTGGTGCCGCGAGTCGTTTGTCGAGTGCTTCATAATGAATCGCCTCGACCGTATCAGTGATCATGACATCGACTTCACCTGACGCAACCGCGTGCGGGATATCGAGGTTTTGTTCATACATGACGATATTCGCCTTCGTGAATGTCTTACGGACGAACTGTTCATTCGTTCCCCCTGGATTTAGTCCAATCGTCACGTCTGGACGATTGATTTGTTCGATTGAAGCAAGGCGTTTAGCATCTTCTTTACGGACGAGCGGTGTCTTTTGGAACGATAGATAACTCGATGTGAAGTCGCCGATGATCTCGCGCTCGATGTTCTTCGTCACGCCCCCGACGACCATATCAAATTTCCCGCTAGCAAGATCAGCAGATAGCGTTGGCCATGTCGTCGGAACGAACTCGACATCGATGCCGGTCGTCTTCGCAAATGAACGGATCACTTCGATATCGAACCCTTCGTACTCGTTCGTCTTCCGGTTCAAGTAGGTGAATGGTTTGTAGTCCCCGGTCGTTCCGACGATGATTTTTTTCGTCGCAAAGACGTTCTTCGCTTGTACACGTCGTGGTTGCTCCGCTTGCCATAGCGTCAATAAGCTCGCAAACAGGACGCCACCTCCGACGACGATCCATCCCCATTTACTCATGTGCTCTCGCTCCTTTCGCTCCGACCGTCTCACGCGTCGAGACGATGTTCCATTTTTTCTTTAGTTGTTCAACCTGTTCTTGCCCTTCTGCACTTTCAATCCAGACTCGGAAAACGTCTCTAAGCTGTTTTTGATCCGGTTTCATCAAATACGCCATCTCAGCTGGTTCCCACGCCTCTGCCAGTTTCGGCACCGCAAGATCGAGTTCTGTCGCGTAATGCAACGCCTCGATGTCGTCCGTCACCATGACATCGACTTATCCGCTTTTTACGGCTTTTGGAATGTACAAGTTGTTCTCAAAGACGGTCACATCTGCTTTCGGAAAATGCTTCTTCACGAACGCTTCGTTCGTGCCACCCGGATTGACGCCGATTTTGACTGCTGGATCATTGATTGCAGCGAGCGAATTCAAGCGTTCGACATCTTTCTTCTTTACGAGCGGTGCTTTTTGAAAGGAGAAATACGACGATGTAAAGTCTCCGACGACCTCGCGCTCGACTTTCTTCGTGATGCCACCGACAGCGATATCAAACTTGCCTGATTTCGTATCCTCCGATAATGTCGGCCATGTCGTTTTGACGAACGTCACGTCAAGATTTGCTGCTTTTGCGAACGCTTGGATGACATCGATATCAAAGCCTTGATAACGATTCCGTTCCTCGTTCCAATATGTAAAGGGCTTATAATCCCCCGTCGTCCCGACGACCAGCTTGTGGTCTTCGAAGATGTCATGTGCTTTGGCATCCGTCTGTTGATTCCAGATCATCCAAGCGGCAACGCCTGTCAAAACAAGTCCTGCCAGTAGCCATGGTTTCTTTCTCATCGTATCTCTCCTTTCTGTTTCGTCGTTGCCCATTCACCGAATATTGCTACAATTTAACCCAAATGATTTTCGGTGTGGGTAATAGTCATTATCCTACCACACTTACACGTGATTTCAAGATAATTTGATGATTTTATGCATAAAAGCGTTAAAAAGATGTTTTGATGACGGTTATAGTTCTACAAGTCGTCTCTCTTTACAGAATCCCCCCGTCTTTTCCATACTGAAACAGAATCATCAAATCGTGAAATGGAGGAATGGAACATGAGTCAGATTTTCATCATTGGTGCAAATGGTAAAGTAGGTCGTCACGCTGCTCGCTTACTGCAGGATTCGAAGCACGATGTCAAAGTAGGATTACGTTCCAAGGACCAGTTCAGTGATTTTGAGAAATTAGGTCATACCCCGGCCCATCTCGATCTTGAAGCGGACGTCGCGACGATCACTGATGCATTACAAGGATCAGATGTCGTCATCTTTACGGCAGGGTCCGGAGGTCACACGGGAGCCGACAAGACGATGCTGATCGATTTCGACGGTGCTGTCAAAGCGATTGAAGCAGCAGAAGCAATCAATGCAAAACAGTTCATCATGGTCAGTGCTTTGAATGCCGATTCGCCGGAAACATGGTCCAACAGCATGAAGCCGTATTACATTGCAAAACGCTACGCGGATCGTGTCCTGAAGGAATCGTCACTCAACTACACGATTCTTCGCCCAGGCGGACTATCGGATGAAGCCGGCACAGGAAACGTCACGACGGATCCGTCCGAACAAGCAACTAAAAAAATTCCCCGCGAGGATGTCGCACGCGTCATTTTGGCAGCAATCGGTCATGACAAGGCGTCGAAGCAAGTCGTCACACTACTCGAAGGTGACACACCGATCAACGAGTTATTCTAATACAAAAGCTCACGTCTCGATTTCCGAGACGTGAGCTTTTTATAAACAAAATCTAGTCTATTCATTAAAAGCAGGTGTGCACTTCTTACATAATGGTTAGAAATTCTTATATAACTCAGTTCAAGATTATGACAAACATTTTTTTATATGCTGATAGTTCTTGTTACCACCTGATAAGTTGCATACATCCGTAAATCCAAGGTTTTTCAAGACGTTTTGCGCAGCATTCCCCGTCACGCCTTTGTTGCAGTAGACGATCGTCGGTAACGTCGGATCCAGTTCCTTCGCGCGTGTCCGTAATTCACCGAGCGGGATATGAATCGCTCCATCAACATGATTTTTTTCAAATTGTGCTTTTGAGCGTGTATCAATGATTTGGAACGACTTCCCACTCGCGACTTGATCAATCAATTCGTTCGGCGTTATCAAGCGAGCCGTTTTTTTGATGGCATTATCGAGTGCCATTCCCGTATAGAGAACGGGATCCTTCGTCGTCGCAAACGGTGGTGCGTAGGCTAAGTCGAGATGGAATAAATCCTCTGCCTTCGCCTTAAAGGTGATCGCCGTCGCTAGGACATCAATCCGTTTGTCGACACCTTGCGGACCTACGATTTGGGCTCCGAGAACTCGCCCTGTTGCCCGATCGGCAATCGCTTTGATCGTCATCTCTTTCCCACCCATGTATTCCGGACGATCTGGTTTGATGTTATGCAAGACTTCGATGGCATAGCCTGACTCACGCGCTTCTTTTTCCGTCAAACCTGTTTGAGCGACCGTCAAATCGAATGTCTTGAAGATACCCGTCCCTAAGATCCCACGGTGCTCCGCTTCTTCTCCAGTAATGACCATGCCGGCAATCCGTCCCATCTTGTTCGCTGTTGACCCAAGCGGACGATAAAGTGCTTCACCCGTGATGACGGAGAAACTCTCTGCGACATCGCCGACTGCGTAGACATCGGCTACATTCGTTTGCATTTGACGGTTGACTGCGATCGCCCCTGTTTTACCGAGCTCCACACCGATCTGTTTCGCAAGATCGGTGTTCGGCTTGACGCCAACAGATAAAATGACAAGATCCGTCTCGATCGTTTTTCCACTCTCAAGCGCGACCTCAGAAATACGTTCTTCTCCGTTGAACGCTGTCACGGATTCGCCAAGCAAAAGGGCTACCCCTCTATCTTTCAAATGATCCGCTACGCGTTCTGCCATATCGCGATCAAGTGGCGGCATGACTTGCGGCAAGCGTTCGACGAGCGTGACTTGAATGCCCCGATACGTCAATTGCTCTGCCATCTCGAGTCCGATGAATCCTCCGCCGACAATCGTTGCTGTCTTCGGATCGTGAGCATCAATGTAGGACCGGATCGCGTCGGCATTGCGGACATTTCGAACCGTAAAGACATTCTCATGTTCAACGCCTGGAAGTGGTGGAATGATACTTGAAGCACCGGTTGCCAGCACTAACGTATCATACGTGTCTGTGAAACGATCCCCTGTCAGGAGATTGACAATCGTCGCCGTTTTTGTCGCATGATCAATCGATTCGACTTCGTGTTGTGTATGAATATCGATGTTATATCGTTTTTTAAAGAAAGCGGCATCGCGCGGTGTCAATTCGTCGATGTCAGCGATCTCCCCACCGACGAAGTAAGGAATCCCACAACCTGAATACGAGATGTCCTGATCCCGATCATAAATCGTGATTTGCAACTCTTCACTGTTACGACGTGCTTTTGCTCCTACTGATGTTCCCGCAGCAACTGAACCAATAATCATCAATTTCATCTCTAGTTCCTCCTTAAAAATCAATAAAGTATCAAGCTGATATACAAGCCAAGCAATGTGATGGCAAGTGTCGGGATCGTCAGAATCGTTCCGATTTTAAAGTATTGACCCCAACCAATCTTCACGCCTTTCGTCCGAAGCACGTGTAACCAAAGTAATGTCGCTAAACTACCAATCGGCGTGATCTTCGGTCCCAAATCGGATCCGATGACGTTCGCATAGATGAGCGCTTCTCGAATCGTTCCAGTCGCCTGGCTCAAATCGATCGCAAGGGCATCAATCATGACGGTCGGCATGTTATTCATGATGGACGACAAGATGGCAGCCAAGAAGCCCATACCAAATGTCGCGGCTGCTAAATTCGTCGCAAAGCCATCAATGATGTCAGCGAGAACTTGTGTCAATCCTGCATTTTGAAGTCCGTAGACGACGATGTACATTCCAAGTGAGAAGAAGACGATCGCCCACGGTGCACCACCGATGACCTTTTTCGTCGGTACGCTCGGTGAACGACGTGCCATCAATAAGAAGAACAAGGCGATGATTCCAGCGACAAGACTGACTGGAATGCCAATGACGTCACTCGTAAAGTATCCGACGACAAGCAAGATGAGTACGAACCAAGATAACTTGAACATCCGTTGATCCTTGATCGCTGTCGCGGGTGCGACGAGTTGCGCTACATCGTAATTCTTTGGGATACTCTTTCGGAAATAGAGATACAAGACAATCAGACTGCCTACGACAGAAAAGAGATTGACGAATACCATCCGTGACGCATACTCCGTAAACCCGATGTTAAAGAAGTCTGCTGAGACGATATTGACGAGGTTCGAGACGACGAACGGTAAACTTGCTGTATCGGCAATGAATCCGGAAGCGAATACGTAGGCTAACACGACATAATCCGGAAGTTTCAAGTGACGAACCATCGCGAGGACGATTGGTGTCAGAATCAAGGCTGCCCCATCGTTCGCAAATAAAGCCGCAACGACAGCACCGAGCAATGTCATATATACGAATAGTTTGACACCACCACCTCGTGCGATGCGTGCCATGTGGAGTGCCGCCCATTCGAAGAATCCAATCTCATCAAGAATCAATGAGATAATGATCAGAGCGATGAATGTAAAGGTGGCATTCCAGATGATGCCCCAGACAGTTGAAACATCATCGAGATTGACGACTCCCGTCAATAGCGCAACGAGCGCCATCCCCATCGCCGAGTAACCGATGCCGAGTCCTTTCGGTTGTTTGATGATTAAGAATAAGGTGATCAGAAAAATTCCGATCGCTAGTAAATGTGTACCGGTCAATGCGTTCACTTCATTTCTGTATTAAATTTCGAGTGGTTCTGTTAACGATTCGCCAATCTTGAACGTGTCATCAAGAATGGAATATCGTCTCGATTCCAATGCCTTGCTCGTGCTAATCCATTTCATCCACGGTGTGTGTCCTTAGCAACTTCTGTCCGGGATGTCCGGAGTGTCCATTTCTTCTAAAATCGTCAATAACAACTTGTGTTGCGGGTGATCTGGATTGATTCGAAAATAAATCCATTGTCGTTCACGTCGTTCCAAGATGAGATGGGACTGACGCAATAATTTTAGATGACGACTGACTGCAGGTTGCGAAATATCAAACATTTCGACGAAATCACAGACACAATGTTCCCGAACGTGTAGTCTTCGCAAAATTTCAAGACGTGTTCCATCGCTCAGTAGCTTTAAGAACTGACTCATCTCTTCTACCCGTTTTGCTGTCTCGATCACTGGAGAGTCCTCCTTTCTCTTAAACGTATAATCCATGCCTGATACAGGAGCGAAGTTATCTTTTTCGCTTTTCACATAACCATATTATTATATAACCTTTTTGTTATGCAATGATTTTTTCATAAATCTATCTCAAATAAAAAAATCGCCATCCCATTCGATGACGATTCTTCTTATATTCTTCATGCAACAACACGTTGTGCTTGTCGTTGCTCCCTCCAACTTAGCACTAAGCACGTTATGATAAAACTACCGAAACAAAGCAGGGATAAATGCAACACTTGGGTACCGATGGATCCATTCATGAATAACAATCGACTGAATCCAGCCACGGCATTCGGAACAGGTAAGAACGTTCCGAGGGATTGATAAAACGGTGCCAGCATCTTCGCCGGCACGATGTTTCCGGCAGTCATCAACTGGAACGGAATCAACGCAACATTGACGAGTGGAGCAATCGGTCCAAATATCGCAAAGTTCATCTGCGTGACGGCGATACAGGTCGCTACGACGAGGAGCTCGAACGCCCACAGTTTGATGAATGGTGTCGTGATGTCCGTTAATACATGTGCCATGGAAACGAGCAGTAATGGAACGACCAAAAGAACGATCCCGTGCAACAGTTGGCGACTCCAAAATAGCGACCAGATCGAATGACGCTTACTTAAGATCGTACTGACAAGATTGAATTGAATCCCCATCGTCATCGTCGCGATATAGATGACGAACCCGAGGACGAGTGGCAGCATCGACAAGGCAAAATCCGAGACGGCATGCTCCGTGACGATCGATGTCGTAAACGTTGGCTCACCATTCAACTGTTTGCCGATCGTTTCCGTTGCCCGCTCGAGAATCGCATTCGCAAATTCGGCATTCGTCTGGCTGACGTGTGCCGTCAGTTGACGCGAGGCATCATCCTTTTGTAGGACGAGATCGACTTCATTGGCATCGAGTGCTTCCAACCCTTTCGCTTCGGTCGCGAGTGTTTGGACCGTGAATGGTGCTTCTTTTAGTGATTTGACGAACGGGTCATTCACTTCGCCAACGACTCCGACGTTCAATTGATCGAGCCGTTCCGTTGTTCCTTCGTAACCAGTCATCCAAACGATGAGGAACAAGAGCGGGACGACGATCGCGAAGACGAGTCCCACTTTCGTTTGTGTCATTGACCAGACATCTTTCCATACTTTCATATTGTGATCTCCTTTTATATGCATCGCTTATAATATCATGTGCAACTATATGTCCGAAGGAAAACCATTCACGTCACATTCCGGTGAATGGTCTCAAGTATTTCCTTTAATTGCTCGATTTGCTCTCGCGAGAGTCCACGGAACGCTTCGAGTTGTAACTGATCAAGCTCTGGTCCGAGGCGATCGACGATATCGCGTCCTTCTCGTGTCATCAAGAGCAGAACCGCTCGTCGGTCCCGGGGGTCCGGCGTCCGAACGATCAGTTCTTTTTTACCGAGCTTATCGAGAATCTTACCAATCGTCGTTTGATCACGTTCTGTCACGAGTGCCAGCTGTTTTTGCGAAACACCATCTTGTTTAGCGAGTTCGCTCAGGACAGAAAACTGCTCTGGTGTCAGTCCGAACGCTTCCATCCGTTTAGCAGCAGCACGTTTGAACGCATAATAACTACGGGATAATTGCATGCCAAGCGACCATTCCGATTCTTTCATCCCATCATCTCCATATAGTTGCACTACTTATTATTTATCCACTATACCTGAAGGAGAACAAGTCCGTCAACGGTATCATTTTGCCTGGCGTTGACGAATCCCATCGATATGTGCTTGTTGCGTAGCACGATCGACTTGTGAATGAACCCCGAGTTTCCCTGCAATCGTATCGACTTGACTGGGTGTCAATGGCTTTCCTGTCGCGAGTTGCTCGATCGTCTTGCGAAGGACATTTCGTTTCAAGACACGGACATGAGCTGAATCGACCGTGATCTTTTTCAGTTCACAGCGTTCGCTGAAAACGATCAAGGAGTGAAAGAGCGCAGGATCCGTTCCTTCTAAGAAGCGTTGCATGCTTTTGAGATGCCCTTCATTTTGTTTGATCGGATTATAAAACCGTTGCTTGAAGCGATTCTGGAACTGCTGCGTCCACTGACGGTCCTGCTCGCGTCCGAAAATCCACCCGCTGTAATTTTTCGATTCGAGTACATAGATGCCACTTTCATGAATGAACGTCACATCGATCTCCGTCGTTCCTTCTCCACGCGCACGTGGTAAGTATGTATTAAAGACATAAGTGCCGTATCCGGAAACTTGGTCGAGTTGACGTGTCGTCAAGTATTCGCCCCATTTCCCTTTATCGCGAACGATCCGCAAAAACGGTTCGCGCGTTAAACGATAATAACGACTACCGTGATACGAACTTCGTTTTACAAAGAAAAACAGTCCGAACGTTCCAAAGAAGAATAGTACCATGATCAGTCCGATTTGAATCAAGAGCGGTAAAAATATCACTAATACATTGTCCACTAGATTTATCTCCTCTCCATATTAACCTTTTATTTCCACTATATCAGCATAATCAATTTCTGTATCATTTTCCACTATTTGTTACGGAGACTATCCTATGGTACGGTGAACTAAAGGAAGGTGTTCACTATGGATTCTGTCGTCACGTTCGCACCACTAATCGTCTTAATCTTCATCTGGATGTCATTATCACAAAAAGCAGACGAAGCGAAACGCCGCCAACAAACGATTCTGAAGAAGCTACAACGGATCGAAGAGCACCTCGGTCTGAATGAGGTGTCACTAGAAGAAGCTGCGTTACAAGTCGAACTGGTTCAGTTGCTTCATGAAGGAAAGACGGTTGAAGCTGTCAAACGCGTTCGAGAGACGCTCGGATCGTCATTGCTCGAAGCAAAACAATACGTCGATCAACTAAAAAGCGAGCACGGAATATGATCAAAAAGACCATCTGACAGCGAAGTTCAGATGGTCTTTTTCAACTATGTATTCATATATATGCATCAAGTATCAACGAAGGAAATCTCATCTGTTCTGCATTACGGGGATCATATCGTTTCGAACGGAAAATCATACCGTCTGCGCCATCCCAGTCCGCTTGATGGAACAATCCCTTCTCATCAAAATATTCGAGAAATCGTACCTGAAATCCAGCTTCTTCGAATACGTTCCGTAACGTTTCGTACGTATAGACGATTTTGTGACTCGCTGCCGGATGGTCGACTGGACCGGGTCCACCGACTTGAACAATCGATTGGTATGCGTCATCCCGAAAATAACCGTCCGGCACAGCACAACGGACGTATCCCCCTGGTGCAAGGTATGTATAACAATGACGTGCCGCGTCAATTCCTTCTTCGAACGTCAAGTGCTCCCAGACATGTTCCGCAAGAATCGCTTGCAACGTGTCGTTCGAACACAATCGTTCCCAATCGGACCGATTGAGTAGATTCAGCTCATCTTCCTGTGTATGATACCAACCGGGATTGTTGTGGTACGGTCCTGCTCCAATGACGATACGTTCTTTCATGTATCTTCTCTCCTTTCAGTTACGTTTTATCATTTCTTGTTTTCTGCGACCATCCCTGCTTTCGACAAAAAAATAGACGACGGAGAAACCGTCGTCTGTTGCTGTTAATCCCGCGCCGCGAGACGGTACAGGAGATCGAGTAATTCAATATAGAGCCAGATGATCGTCACGATCAATCCGAATGCTGCAACCCACTCCATCGATTTTGGCGCTCCTGCACGGACTTGTTGTGAGATGAAATCGAAGTCCATTACGAGTGACAAGGATGCGACGATGACGATGACGAACTGAACGCCGATCGCAACCGGCGAGCTACCTGTCATGAATGGGAGGTCGACACTAAATAACGCGAGAATCAAGTTGACCGCATACAAGACGAAAATCGAGAGAATCGCTGCTGTGACCGCAGAACGGAAACGTTGCGTCACTTTAATCATCCCCGTCGAGTAGACGAACCACATCGCAAACGCAACGACGAATGTCGCAACGACTGCTTTTCCAACGATTCCTGGGTACATACTTTCGAACATCAACGATAACGCTCCGACGGCGACACCTTCAACGATCGCATAAACCGGAGAAAGGACTGGAGCTGTTGCTGGTTTGAATGTGATGATCAAGGCAAGGATCAGACCGATGACGAATCCACCGATTAAGGCTGGGAATAGGAACGCTTGGTTTTCTGCGAGGAAGAACCAACTTCCCCCTGCTGCTGCCGTGACGAGAGCGAGCATCAAGAAAATCTTGCTCATCGTCCCGCTTTTTGTCATTGGTCGCTCTCCGACACGTGCTGTATCGAATCCGCGACGCAATGCCGGGTTTACTTTAAAACGTGAAGCCATTGCTTTCACTCCTTTTTATGATTCTGTTTTCTACTACGAAGGTTTCCCGAAAAAGTTTCAAAATAACCATTGATCGAGCGCTTTTAATTGCAACATGACGACTGGGATCGAGGCTTTCGCATCGATGCGGTACGATTTCGCTTGTCCGATCAGACCGGACGTGACGAAATCGGCACTTTCTAACGCTTCGCCGATCGGACCAAACGCGTCACTATCGATTTGGCGATGTCGGTAATGAATGAATCGTTCCGTCGTTCCCTCTTTGATTTTACAGCCATCCTCGACGTCCGGACGATTCAATCCGTATTCCGCGTAATGCCAGACGGTTGTCGTATCCCAAGGGGAACCGATATGCAGAATTTGACCGTCCGCCTCGATGAAGCGTTCAATCGGTGAACCGGGACCGAAGCCATTTTCTAATGTATGATCGGCAACGAATGTCGCCGCATCTTTCCCCCAGGCGGTCACGGACCACATCGGATGATCGCTTCGAACGACGCCGGGATACGTCCGGAAGACTTCCGGGACGCGCCCGATACCGCGTGTGACCGTTTTTGCCGGGTCATATGCCGGCATCTCCCGGCGGATCGTTTCCCACCATTCCTCGGGAACAGCCGGTTGGCTCCAGTTCTTCGGATCCGAATTATCCGTACTCTGCGCCGGCATCATGATCAACCCTTCCGTCGTGACGACTTCCTGTAGGGCCTCAATCAATGCTTGTACGCCGCCGGGAATCCAGCCGATTTGTTTGAGAGACGAATGGACGAACAGTTTCATACCGGGCGTCACACCTAATTCGTGTAACGCCTCTTTGATTTGTGATTTTGTGACCATGTTTCGTGTTTCCATCGATCTTAGCTCCTTACTCGACGACTAGTGCAATCGTCGACCCCGTTTTTCCTTGTTTGACTTCGATTTTTGCGTCAACTCGTGACTTCAGTTCCTGGACGTGACTGATGATTCCGACCATGCGACCGCTCGCTTGAATCGAGAGCAACGTCTCGATCGCTTGTTCGAGTGATTCCGGATCAAGTGTTCCAAATCCTTCATCGATAAACATCGTTTCAAGTGACACGCCACCACTTGCTTCTTGAACGACTTCCGACAATCCGAGCGCAAGCGCAAGTGATGCTTTGAAGCTTTCTCCACCAGATAACGTCTTGACGTGACGCGTTTGCGACGTGTACGCGTCAAAGACATTTAAATCAAGCCCATATTTCTTGAGTCCTTTTCCCGCCTCCGTTTTCCGTTCAAGCTGGAAACGACCAGAGGTCATCTCGTGCAGATGCCGGTTTGCGGCGAACAGTATTTCATCGAAGTATGCCGTCTGGACGTACGTCTCGAATGTCATCCGTTGCGCATTCTCCCCGACACCAACGCGAGCGAGTTCGCCGATGACTCCGTATCTCGCATCCTCGTCCTCAATCTGGCGTTGCAAGCTTTCCCAAGCCGCGATCAATTGATCGATGTGTGCGCGTTCCTTCTCAAGCCCGACACGTCGGTCGGTCCGCTCCGTCAGTTCGAGCGACGACGTCTTCACATCCATCCGCAACTGTTCGAGATCCGGACGCACTTGACCTTCTGTCTTCAAACGGGCTTGTTCCTGCTTCAGCTTCAATTCCTGCCGCGCTAGACGGTCTTGTTCCAAACGTTCTTGGAGATGACGGAGTTCGTCACGAGAACATCTCGCATCGCGGAAGGCTTCAATCGTCGGAAACGCTTCTTCTGCCAAGACTGCGTGTAATTCGTTTTCGCGGTTCGTTAATCGGTCACTTTGTTCAGCAGATGCCTCAGTCAATTGACGGAATCGTCCTTGGTGTTCCGCGAAGTCACGATCGAGCTGTTCCTTCTCGCGTAACTGACGTTGTTTGTCTTGCTTGAACTGCTCGATACGTGTTTCTGCCTGTTGTTGTTCCTCACGGAGTGCTGGTAGCGATTTCGTGGACTCTTCTGATTGACTTAGGCGACCAGACAAGTGTGCCATTTCCGATTCGATGACGGTCCGATCTTTGATCATTGCATCGATTTTCAGTTGTAGCTGATCCATGGATTGCTCGAGTTGTTGCAGGCGAGTCTCAAGACGCGCTTTTTCCGTCTGTGCTGACGCTAATCGGGCTTCCGTCTGTTCGACTTCCCGAAGCTGTGCTGAAACATCTGCATGAGATGACTCGTTTTCACTCGTCTTTTGAATCTCGGTCATCAGTTGTCCGAGACGTTCGGCAACCGTTCGGTACGAGGCTTGTAACTCTTGATGCGCTTGTTGGGCTTCTAGGAACCGCTGTTGCGCTACATCGACGGATCGTTCCTTTACGCCGGCGACAGCATGCTGTGGATGCGACGTACTGCCGCAGACTGGGCAAGCCGTCCCGTCTGTCAATCCTTTGGCAAGTTCAGCAGCGAGTTGTTCCCGTTCGTATCTACGCGCTTCTTCGTATTGGCGCGCTGCTGCCTCTTTTTGGTCCCGAACGCTTGTGCCGCGGACAATCAGCTGTTGCCGTTCTGCTTCCAATTTGTCATGTTCCGCCATCTTCGTCGCCAGCTGTTGCAGGATGAAGCGCCGTTCTTGCACCTTTAAGCGCTCTGCTCCGATGTTTTGCAATGGATGCAGTTGTTCTTGAACAGTCTTACGCTCCGTCCGTGCTTGTTCGAGTTGCTTCCGTAATGGCTCTGGGTCCAGAAGCTTCGAACGTTCGATTAGTTGTTGCTGTTGTTGTCGTAAGGCGGTCTCTGCTTCCAACCGTTCGCGCTCTTCTTGAATTTTTTCAAGACGACGACTAAGTTGCTCAATCTTTGGTTCCTCCGCTAGCAATCGATCCACTTTTGCTTGCACGACCTCTTGTTGCTCTTTCAAGCGAGCGATGTGCTGTTCAGTTTCCTGTTTTCGATGCGTGAGTTGCGTCAATTGTTCTTGATCCTGTTGCCACTGGTCATAGATCGGTGCGACGATTTGAGCGCGTTCAGCTGCCATTGCTTCTTCTTGCATCTGTTTGATTTCCGGTAAGCGGTCCACTAGCAACTGTTCCGTCTGTTGAAGTCGCTCCCGCTCTTGGAAAACCGCTTCGAGTTGCTCGCCTTGTTGCAATTGTGTCGTTTTCTTCTCGACGATCGCACGGGTCTCTATTTCAGCTTGACGAGCAGCCGTTAACCATTCGTCCCGTTCCGTCGTCAATGCCTCCATCCGTAACCGGATGTCGCCTTCCGTCAACTCACTCCAGTTCGCTTGCAAAGGTAGTTCCTCAAGCTTGGCCCATTGTTTCGTCTTCGTTTCCTTGATGCGTGCCGCAAGATCGAGCGCTTGTCGGTGCAAACGTTGCTGGAACTCACCGTAGTGTTCCGTCTTAAACAGCTGTTTGAGAATCTGGAGTTTGTCTTTTGACTCTGCCATCAACAGTTCGCGGAACTTATTTTGCGGCAACAGGAGAATTTGCGAAAACTGTTTATGGTCGAGCTGAATCAGCTCTTGAACCCGTTGCTTGATTTCTGGAATTTTGACCGCGAGCGGTTTCCACGTCGTTCCGTCGAACCGAGCGAGCTCGGCTTCATG
The DNA here is from genome assembly GCF_038006045.1 of Exiguobacterium sp. FSL W8-0210. Lineage (NCBI taxonomy): Bacteria > Bacillati > Bacillota > Bacilli > Caryophanales > Exiguobacterium > Exiguobacterium sp. FSL W8-0210. Next base: position 1,238,447 of record NZ_JBBOUK010000001.1, on the reverse strand, counting down.
CGAGTAGCCGGTTTTATTGACCGGATGCGGTTGACTCGGTTGGCGGATGATCCGGTACCGTTCCCCTTTCAGCGTAAACTCCAGTTCAACTTCCGTCTTTTGCTCGGGCACGGCAAAATGACTTCGCAGTTCGCTCATTTCCCGTTCGCCGCCTGACGTTTCGCCATACAGGGCGAACGTCAATGCGTCAAAGATCGTCGTTTTTCCTGCCCCAGTATTTCCGGAGATGACGAACATCGTCCGTCCGGCAAGTGCCGTGAAATCAATCGTCTCTTCACCAGCAAACGGTCCAAAGGCGCGTAATGTCAGTCGTTCTGGGCGCATGTCGCTTCCTCCTTCAGGACGGCTTGCATCGCTTCCGTCGGTTTCTTTTCACGGACTGCTTCATAAAACTCACTGAATAGATCCGCAACGGATGCATCCTTGACTTGCTCCCGCGACGCCTTGACTGCCCGCGTACTCTCGCGGACGAATCCGATTCGCTCGAGGTGCAGGATATTCGGGTAGATTTTTTTCAGCTTGCCCATCGGATCCATCAAGGCTTCGCCGTCCGTTAGATTGATCTTTAAGTAATCGTCCGTGTCTTGTGTCGCGACGAATGCCGGGTCTGTCAGCTCAGCGAGACTTCCAGTCAGTTCCCGCAAGTCACGTTTTGGTGCAAGTGGTTCGAACCGACGATCGAACGTACCCGCTTCGTTCAACGTCAACACATCGACCCCTTTGACATGATGGGCTTCCGAAAAGGAATATTTCAAGAGCGATCCGCTGTAGCGAACCGTCTCGGATTGAATCGCAAGTGGATTATGCAAATGACCGAGTGCCGTATACGTAAACGGTGCAAACTGACTCGCACTGACCTGTCCTGCTGTTCCGACGGACAATTGTCGCTCCGAATCGGTCTCGAGTCCGCCAATCACAAAGGCATGACCGACGAGGACACTCGGTCCGTCTGGAATACATCCGGCAAGGATCGTCCGCATCGCATCATCATGTGTCTTGATCGTTTCGTCCTTATGCACGTACCGAACGGTCGCCGGATCCGCAAATGGCACCGGATAAAACGACACCCCTTTAATCGTGACCGGAGTAATGACCGGCGTTAGTTTTCCGACGAGATGCAGACCAGCCCGTTGGAGTAACGTCGTTCCGAAACTTAACCGTTCGGCCGAATCGTGATTTCCGCTGATCGCAACGACCGGGATGTCTCGATCGAGAATCAAGGCAGCGAGCGTCTCGTCAAGCAGTTCGACGGCTTCCGTTGGTGGTACAGCGCGGTCGTACAAGTCACCTGCAATGACGATCGCATCCGGTTGTTCGCGGTCGACGAGTGTCAAAAAATCCGCTAAGACCGCCCGCTGGTTCTCGAGCATCGACTCGCCATGAACGATTTTGCCGAGATGCCAATCGGCAGTATGTATCCATTTCATCTTCATCACACTCACTTTTTGAATATAGTAGCTTAAGTGTAGCATGCAAGCGTTCGTTCTGCGACGAACATCCGTTTGGAACACAAAAAGCAGAAGGCGAATGCCTCCTGCTTTTTTCACTCTTGAGACGAATGTGTTATTTCGTCCGTTGTTTTCTAAAGCGTTGAACGGAACGAATCACAGAAACCGATCCGCCGATGATCGCACCGACACCGACAACGATGCCTGTCTTGAATTTTTTGCCCGATTGTTCTGATTTATGCGTTGCTTGATTGTGTTCAAAAAGTTGTTGGAGGGGCGACGACGTCTCGACTTCGAGAATTTTCGATGCATCCTGATGCACGTCTTCTCTACGTTCGACACTACAAGGTGACAGATAGAATGGGTTCAAGTTCGTCCGGTACCGGTCCGGATTCCAGTTGGCTTGCTGAACAACTGCTTGGGCGTCTTCCGTCTGTGCTTGATCCTTGATTGGATCGAATTCTTGTTTCATCTGAATCACTCCTCTTCACGTTCAAAACTTGTAGACCGATTTATGTCTGAAGTCTTATTTACCTGTTTTTCAAACATTTAAAACATATATATTTAAAATTAGTTTTTAATGTTTTGTGAACGTTAGCCGAAATAGGCATGATAGAGTCGCTTCGCTTTGACGAGATCCGCCTCGCCATGAATCAGAACGCGTCCATCTCGGAAAGCAACCATCCGATGTTCGTCCGTCGTAAACGCCAGCAAATATGGATTATGAGCGGAAATCGCAGCGACCGGCTGGAGACGTTGTTTCAACTGTTCCAGATCCCGCTGTCCGTCTCCCCGGATTTGAACGGCATCCCGACCACACAGTGCCGTGAAATGAACCGTTTGATCCGATAAGTAAGGGTAGGACGGTTCGATGCCGCACGACGGGCACTCCGTTTGCTTCAGTGACTGGACGTTAATTTGTTGAAACGTATTCGACCAGACATCAAACGCTAGCAAGCGCGTCCGCATGGCGTCCGTCTTTCCGCTCAACCACTTCAACGCTTCCGTCACCTGCAAGGAAGCGACCATCTGTACAGCTGGTCCGATGATCCCCGCCGTATCACACGTCTCCTGATCCCGTGGTAATTGATCGAGTAGACAATGCAGACACGGCGTCTCTCCGGGACGGACGGTGAACGTGATCCCATAACTGCCGACGCAGCCACCATAAATCCACGGAATCGAACGCATCAACGCCATGTCGTTCATTATCAAGCGAATATCGAAATTGTCCGTTGCGTCGATGATCAAATCGATATCATCGAGAAGCCACGTCAGCGCTGCCCGGTCGACGTCTACTACATGCGCTTCGATCGTCACCGTCGAATTAATCGCTTCAAGCCGTGCTTTTGCGGCAATCGCTTTTGGTACGATGTGACGCGCATCGTCCTCGGTATAAAGCTGTTGTCGTTGTAGATTACTCCACTCGACATAATCGCGGTCGACGATTCGGACGACACCGACACCGGCGCGGACGAGTTGCTCTGCCGACGCCGTTCCGAGCGCTCCCATGCCGATGATCAGCACCTTCGCTGATGCCAAGCGTGCTTGTCCCGCTTCCCCGATCGGTTGAAATCGAGTTTGCCGTGAGTAACGGTTCATCGAATCAATCCACTCGTTGGACTACTCGCGACCGCATACTGTTTCTTCTCGATACGTCCCGCTTCGTAACCGAGGCGCCCTGCTTCGACAGCTAGTCGCATCGCACGCGCCATCTTGACCGGATCTTGGGCATGGGCGACAGCTGAGTTCAATAAGACACCATCCGCACCCAGTTCCATCGCATAGGCGACGTCGGTCGGTGAACCGATCCCGGCGTCGACGATGACCGGGACCGTCGTCTGCTCGATGATAAATCGCAAGTGGAGCGGATTGAGGATACCTTGTCCGGAACCGATTGGTGATGCAGCCGGCATGATGGCGTGACAACCGATTTCCTCGAGTCGTCGTGCGAGCACGACATCGTCTGACGTATACGGTAAGACGATGAAGCCTTCTTTGAGTAATTCTTCAGAAGCCCGTAACGTCTCGATTGGGTCCGGTAGTAACGTCTTATCGCAACCGATCACTTCGACCTTCACCATGTCACACATACCGGATGCCCGCGCAAGCTTTGCTAACCGAACAGCTTCCTCCGCCGTCTTAGCACCGGCCGTGTTCGGCAGTAAATCGTACTTCGCTAAATCAAGCGACTCCAAGAAATTCGCTTGTTGTTTGTCGAAGATGTCGAGCCGACGGACGGCGAACGTCAAGATTTGTGAAGCAGACGCATCGATTGCTTCTTGCTGTACGGTAGCATCCGTATATTTCCCTGTTCCGAGCAATAACCGTGATTCAAATGTCTTTTCTCCAATTTTCAGCATGTTTATCCTCCTCCTACGAAATGAACGATTTCAAATGTGTCATTGTCCCGAACGACTGTCTGACCGTACGCCATGCGATCGATGATTTGTCGATTCTGTTCGACGATGACGAGCTTTTCCCCTAAGCCGAGTTGCGTGAGCATGTCCTCGATCGTTTCAATCTGATCGATCGTGTGGTCATTGCCGTTAATCGTAATGTTCATCGGACTTCCTCCTTCTGAATCAACCGTAATGTATTTACCAAGACTTCCGCTGTCGCCGGTGCGAGTAATATGCCATGCCGATGATGCCCCGTCGCTAGGAAGATCCGACGGGATGAATCGGCGACTCCGATATATGGCAAGCCGGACACCGTTTGTGGCCGTACACCGGACCAGACTTCTTCGATGACCGCGTCACGAATCGGTGGATACAGTCGTTCTGCTGCTTGAAGCAACGACGTGACCCCTGCGACACTGACACCGACCGTCTCGTCGTGCGGCAGTTCGGTCGCACCGATCAAAATCCGACCGTCTGCTTTCGGAACGAGGTAGACGGCGTCGTCAAACAGGATCGAGCGTAACGGCTGACCCGCGAGACGGACGGCGAGACATTCTCCTTTGACTCCATATGTCGCAATCGAAATACCAGCTGTATCGAGCAAGGCTTGCGACCCGCGTCCGGCAGCGACCGTCACCGTTCGTCCGGTCCACGTTCCCGCATTCGACTCGACCCTGATGAAGTCATCGCTCTCTTCGATGCGTGTGACATCTACCTGTTCTTCAATCGATATACCACGTGCGTGTAAGGCATACATCAATGCAGTCGTCAGTCGTCGTGGATCGATTTGACCGACCATTGGAAACAGATGCTCGCGTCCTTTACGCTTTAACAAAAACGGTTGTTCCCGGTACCCACAATCGATGCCAGTCTCTCGCTCGAGGCGACGAGCAAGCAACGGATACAGACGACGACTTCGCGCGGCAAGTGCATGCAATTCCTCTCTGAGCTCGATGTCCGTCGCAAGCATCCCGGCAGCCGCGCGACTCGTTCCTTGTCCACCTGCTCCGCGTTCTAAGACGACGACGGATTCATTCTGACAGGCGAGACCGTAAGCAAGCGTCAAACCGATGACTCCACCGCCGATGATGATGTGATTCGTCATACCCGTACCCCCTGATAATGCTTGACGGCGGCGAGTGGATCCGATTGACCGAGAATACCCGATAAGACGGCGATTCCGGTTACACCGGTCGCTACGATTTCAGGCATGCGTTCTGGTGTGATCCCGCCAATTGCAATGACTGGTTTCGTCGTGAAGGTGACGACTTGCTTCAAGGCGTCAATACCTCGTGGTGGCATGTCCGGCTTCGACGCTGTCGGATAAATATGACCGTACAGCAGTCGGTCGGCTCCTTCCGCTTCTGCTGCCAGTGCCTCTGCTAGTGAATGGACCGATTTCCCGATGACGAGATTCGGAAAATGACGTCGCACATCGCGGACACGCAAGGAACGGCGCGTCAGCTGCACACCGATGCCGGCGACATGGGCGACGTCGACCCGGTCATGAACCGTTAACTGTTCAGGCGAATAACCATGCCCAAGGAGTGCTTCAATCAGATCAAGTAATTCTGCCGCCGATAAGTTCGGTTCACGTAGATGCAGCTGATTCGTATAGGGTTGAAGGGATTGAAAGGTCTTTATTTCGTCAAGCGGATTAATGGATCCCGTCGAAATCAGATGTAAACGCATCATGTTCTTCCTTTCCATACGAAAAAGGACCACTCCCGATGTTGAAAGGAGTGGTCCGAAAATGCGCTGAAGCGCTAAGGATATCTAGGGTTTCGAGCCACTTCCCTCCGCTAGTACGAACTAGATCAGGTTCAAAGGGTCCGGATACTTCCGTCTCAGTCTGCTGGGAGACTCCCCTAGTGTCTTTTCGTGTTTAATTGGCTTGCCCCATTAGTCTAGCATGAGTCGCTTTGCTTCGCTAGTCCTAGTTGAGCGCTTCCACTTGCTGAATCAGCTCCGATTTCGTCGGTCGCTGTTGCTCTTGGCTGTCGGCATACGTCTGCTTTAGCTTCAGGATGCGCATTACTTTAGCGTCGAGCATCTCCGGCGTCAGCGTTTTGTCTTTGACGGCTTGCATCACTTCGGCATGGACCTTTGTGTAAGCACCTGCCTCTGAAAACATTGCCATATCAGCTCCGTTGACGAGCGACTGACGTGCCGCTTCCGCGAGACCATATTGTTTCGTGATCGCTCCCATGACGAGATCATCCGTGATGATGACACCGTTGAATCCGAGTTGCTGACGCAAGAGGTCAGTCAAGATCGGCTTTGAGAGCGAGGATGGATGCTGATTGTCATACGCGGGATAGAGAATATGGGCAACCATCACCATCTCGGCGCCCTCTTGAATCGCTTCTTTAAACGGTAACAGTTCCGTCCGCTTCAATTCTTCCTTTGATGCCGTCACTTTCGGTAGCCCGACATGGGAATCAACACTCGTATTGCCGTGACCGGGAAAATGTTTGACGACTGGAATCGTTCCCGTCTCCTGCATCCCGTGCATCAGGGCCGTACCAAGCGTCGCGACGGTCTTCGGATCAGCACTTAACGCACGGTCGCCGATGATCGGATTGTTCGGATTACTGTTGACGTCAAGGACCGGCGCGAAGTCCATGTTGAAGCCATAAAAACGTGACAAATGTCCGAGCGTACGTCCGACGTCTTCCATTTTCACTTCATCTGCTCCTTGCGCCATCCGTTGACTCGTCGGTAAACGTAATCGTTGATCCGGTACCCGGCTGACGCGTCCGCCTTCTTCATCAATCCCGACGAAGGCATACGGTTTTTGGTTCGTCTCTTGAATCGCACGCGTGAACGTCAAGAGTTGCTCTTCCGACGTAATGTTTCCGCCGAGCAATAAGACCCCGCCAATCGCATGCGTCTGTAACAATTTCCGGTCAGCTGCTGAAAGTTCCGTGCCGGCGACTCCGATGTAGAGCAGTTGATCGATCTTTTCTGACGTCGACATCGCTTTAAGTTGATGCTTTAATCGTGCTTGTTGTTGTGCTTCCTTTGTCGGCTCAGGCTTTGGTTTCTTCGCCTCCGTCGGTTGCTTCGTTGCTGGTTGTGATGGTTTCGTTGGTTCCGTCGTCTCCTGCGCACACCCTGCAAGCAACAGACAACCGATTAGTACGGTTTTCTTCACAAAGGATCCTCGCTTCGCACACCATTGATCGAATAATAGACGGAAATCTCAGCGTTCAGGGATTGCGAGACCGAACAATATTTATCCTTTGATAACGAGATGGCGCGACGGACCTTATCTTCCGGGAGATCACCTTCGAGCCGGTAATGAATCGAGATCGACGTAAAACGCCGCGGATGGTCCTCTGCCCGTTCTCCTTCGATATCCATTTCGAAATGGGTGATCGTCAAGCGCATCTTCTCTAAAATCGAGACGATATCAATTCCAGTACAGCCGGCAACGGCATGTAGCAAGAGTTCGGTCGGTCGTGGTGCTTGGTTTTCACCACCGTTTTCGGGTGCTGCGTCCATCGCCAGATGATGCCCTGATTCCGTCTGTCCACTAAAGCCCATCTGTTTGTTCCATGTCACTGTCGCTTGCATCGTTTCCACTCCTTTGTCAGTAGTCTTCATCTGTAGTATACGCAAAAACAGCAAGCCTGGAAATTCTCACGCTATTTCGAATAATGGTTCTTTTCCCGAATTCTCGCTTTGCGATACCCGACGAAATCGTTTCATGCTATCCTGTTACTCATAGTTTCGCGCGCAAGCGCCAGAATTGAGGAATCATCCATGTCACCTACTACTCGTTTAAGTCGACGCGATTGGCTGTTGATCGCCACGTTGTCGCTCCTGACGTTCGTTCTCGGAACAAGCGAATTCGTCATCGTCGGGATCCTCGCTGAAATCTCCTCAGCCCTTGATATCACGATCGCAACAGCCGGTACGCTCGTCTCGGCATTTGCCATCTCCTTTGCGATTGGTACACCGATTGTCATGTCGCTGACCGGTCACTTGGAACGGCGTCGCCTGATTCTACGTCTGTTACTCGTTTGGGTCTTACTGAACCTTGCCAGTAGTTTTGCTCCAAGTTACGAAGTATTGCTCGCCACCCGCATCCTGACAGCCATCCTGACCGGTGTCTTGATCTCGCTCGCAATGGTCGTCGCAAGCGATGGCGTACCTGTTGCGAAGCGCGGTGTCGCCGTTTCGTTCATTTTCGGTGGTTTTACACTCGCGAACGTCCTTGGTGTTCCGATCGGTACGTTCATCGGTCAACACGCTGGCTTCGCAGCCACGTTTTGGCTGACGACCGTCATGGGAATGATTGCGTTCCTCGCTGTGTGGAAGATCGTTCCCGTCCAGCAATCGACGGGCTCCGGTTCAATCAAGGAGCAGCTTGGATTGCTCGCTAATCCACGGATCCTGATTGCCTTCTTCATTCCGTCGTTCGGCTTCGGGGCAACTTACGTCGTCTACACGTACCTCGTGCCGATCCTGCAAACGGAACTCGGCATCGCGAAGACATGGATTAGTCCGATCCTGCTCGCTTACGGCGTCGTCTCGATCTTCAGTAACATCCTTGCCGGCAAGATCGCTAGCAAAAATCCGATGGGACGCTTACGATTCGTCTTCGTCGTGCAAGCAATCGTCCTTGCTGCGTTATACATCACGACAGCATCCCTTCCGCTTGGTCTGTTCAACATCGCCTTGATGTCGTTGATGTCGATTTTACTGACGACTTCGACACAAATCTACTTGATTGACCTCGCCGAAAAGTTCAACCCGGAAGCAAAAGGACTCGCCGCTTCATTGATGCCGGTTGCGAGTAACGTCGGGATTGCTTTTGGTTCGGCACTCGGTGGCATCGTCTATGCGAACGGTCCGATGATGAACACGGCACTCGTCGGTGGACTAGTCGCGCTCGTCGCCGCTTTATTAACTGCAATCAGTCATCGTCTCGATCGACGGTCATGAAACCGTTACCTTACCCTTTTTTGTAACAGGTCGATGACGGTTCGATGACGTTATGATGATAGTCCCCATCTCACTGATGATTTTTCAGTATGATGGGGACTATGTTGTAGTAGAGGAATGTCTGAAAGTGAAAGCATTACACATCATCGGCATCAGTTTGTTGACGATCATCCGACTCTGGCTCGGAATCCAATGGTTCATCGCCGGGATTGGCAAGTACATCAATGGCTTCGATGCAAAACCGTTTCTCGAAGGAGCGCTCGCGAAGTCAACTGGCGAAGACGCACTCGTCAGTTCGTGGTACGCGACGTGGATCGAGCAACTCGCCTTACCAAACGTCGGGCTGATCAACGTATTGATTCCGTTCGCAGAACTCGTCGTCGGGATCTTGTTTATTCTCAGTCTATTGACGGTTCCTGCACTGGTCGTCGGGAGCATCATGAATCTCAATTACTTACTTGCTGGAACGATTGCGTTAAACCCGTTGTTCTTAGCTGCCTCAATCGTCTTACTTGCTGCAGGACGCTTTGCGTATCAAATCGGTATTGATCATTGGATCATGCACTGGTATCGTTCGTCGCAACAACCACATCCCCTCGACCGGATTCCGGTCTAACGAAAAAACTCTCCCAAACGCGGGAGAGTTATTTTTTTTGTTGCTCGAGAATCGTCTGCTGTGTCGGAACCCCGCCGACTGGGACTGTCCGCTCGAGGAACAGATAAGGTTTGCCATCAACTTCAAAACGACGGTCACCGAGATAACGCGCCGAATGCCCCTCCGTTGCAAGCTTTTGTTCGATTGCTGTGACATGTTCGTCGAGTGAATAATAGCGATCGTCGAACGTCAGCGTGATATTTTTCTTGCGGTATCCGAGTAAGAAATTGTAGTAGAACCAATACATGGCACCTGCGAAGACGACAAAAATCAAGAATTGCATGTGAGTTCCCCCTTTGTATAGTCTTTATACGTTGGAAGAAAACGGGAGGTTTCAAATAAGTGAATAAAATTTCTATATTTTACCTCAATCGCATATCGCTTAAAGATAACTCAACCTTCGCATTTTTATTCGAAATGTTTCCTTCATATTCAATATTTGCTGATGTCGGATTGAAAACCAATACTCTGTAATCATCATTTTTTAGCTGATAAGAAAAATAAATGCGTCCATTTTCCAAAATAGAGACCGGGAATCCACCTCCATCTGTGAATTTTTTACGATCAGGAAGTGGAACTTGATGTACTGTATATTTTTCCGACTCCATATCGAACGTATTCCAGCTTAACTGTGTCTCATCATTTTCATTTATCGTCACGATTAATTTGCCTTCATTTAAAATTCGAGTGTTAAAATCTTCTCCTTCCAGTTGTTTTAATCGTTTCGTCTTTTTTCCGTCTGTCATCAGCAGACGCTGCTGTTCAGTATCGGGGTTATTCTTAGGAAAATATGTTTGAGAATAAAGTAGTTGTCCTTTATAGAACGACTCAATGTATTCATTCTTCTTTAATTCGATTGGTAGTTGTTGTTTACGTACGCTATTATTTTTTAAGTCAATGACATAAATAAAACTTCTTTGGGTCTGCTCATCCATCGAATAGCGCTCCACATAAAGTAGATCTTCTGTTCGTTGAAAGGGTGAGTAGGCGTACTTTTTATTATTGACTTCTAAGGGAGTGCTCAATTGTTTTGTCGTCAATTTTTTAGTTTTAAGATCCCAATATTGCAAATCCCAGCTACCGTCTTTTTGACCTTTTAATCCGTAAGTTACGGAATCTTGCATGAGAGTATACGTTTCCTCTTGCATGAACTGTTTAAATGACCGTGGTGCTTCATCATTTATATAAACACGGTCGAGATACATATTATTTAGATAAGATGATTTTGATTCAGAGACTTGTCCATCTTTAATCGAGACTGAGAAGTCTGTTGGTTGACGCACTACATCGATTAAGTTGATTTGTAGATTTTGAAGAGTGCTTTGCTTCGGGCTACCGCTCTTTGTTTCAACTACTAATTCAGGTTTTTCTAAATTTAAGACGTATCCTACATAAAAAGCTAGTGATGCGACACTGATTAGTATAAAACCAATGAAATATTTATATGACCGCATATTATCCCCCTTAGACCGAGATTTTCCATTTCAGAAGTCGCAAACTTCTCCAACAAGCATAAATCATGTAGACAAAGACAAACCCGATGAATAAAGCGTCTTTTTCTGAACTTAGTAATAAATGTGTTTGATCCAAAAAATAAATACAGACGAACGCATACGATACAAAAATTGTCGTTTCAATCGCGACTCGAATCAATCCTTTTACTTTTCGATGTGACCGCTCCAACAAAACGAGCAAAAAGATTAAACAGACAATCATTGTAGAAATAAGGATGATAAAAATCATATTAGTTAAATTCGTCGTATAAAATTCTTCCAATGAACTACTGAATATATTCGTATTAGAACTTTTTTGATACTCCGCTTGGATTGACCAATCAAATAAATAAGATCCAGCCTTAAGAAAACACCATTGCAAACCAATAAAGCTAATCATGACCAGAAATACAGCAGTTAATTTTGAAAAGAAAATGCTATATCTTCGCCCTGGAAGCATTAATAGTCGATAGATGTATTTTGTTTCCCCAAGCCAATCACGATACCAAATTTGAAATGCGTAAATCACAACGAATACAATTCCTATCAAAGTCATAAATACGAAAAAAGATGTCGTATCTGCATAATCTAGCTTTCCGATTTGTTGAAGTGCCTCTGATAATGTCGCACGATTATTTTCCATGAAATTCTCGACTTTCCGCTCGTGGTACATGACTTGCGCAACAATGGATGCTAACTCAATCGCTGCCATCACAAGGACCGCAATTACATATACCTTAAAACTCCGCTTAATCTCTTCATTCGTCAATTGTATGTATTGTTTCATCGCTGATAGACCTCCCGCATCCGGTCCTGAACCGACTTCCCGTACAGTTCTCGCATCTCTTCTGTCTCATGTTCATCGATGATTCGACCGTCCTGTAAGAAGACGACCCGGTCGATCAAATGCTCGATTTCCTGAATTTCGTGTGTCGTCATCAGGATACCGCGCCCTTCCATGAAGTGGCTTGAGAATAATCCTGCAATCTGTTCTTTCGTAAACAAATCAATTCCGGCGAACGGTTCGTCGAGTAATAAGTACGGACGATCGAGAGCAAATCCAAGAATTAAGCTGACCTTCGCCTGGTTTCCTTTTGATAAGTCGGTAATCTTATCTGTTGAAAGTAGCTGGAAAATTCGCATCAATTCATTCGCAGTCTCCTGGTTCCAATCGGAATAATAATCCGCCATATATGTCAGCGCGTCACCGACCGTCATGTAACCGGGCATCGTCTGAATATCTGGAACGAAGGCGATCTTATTTCGATTGATCTCACCATCGACGAGAACTGTTCCCGCGTTGACTGGGACGAGACCTGCGATTGCCTTCAGGATCGTTGATTTCCCCTCACCGTTCAAACCGATCAGACACGTTAGTTGATCCATCGGAACCGAGAACGAGACTCCTTGAAGAACCGGTTTTTTTCCGTATTTCTTTTGTAAGCCATGGACTTCAAGCATCGATCTGCCTCCGTTCCGTTTCCTGATACACCGTCTCGATCTTCGAGACGACCTCATCGAGTGGGATTTGAATCGCTTTGACGGCATCGATGAATTCAGAGACGGCTTCTTCCAGCATCTCAGCACGTACTTTTTGGACAACTTGTGGATCGCGTGTAATCTTACTCGGGACATTCCGTTCTGTCGTAATCAATTGCTGCTCCTCCATCTCTTTATATGCTTTTTGTGCGGTATTCGGATTAATTCCGAGCTGTGCGGCGATTTCGCGGCGGGACGGGATCTCTTGCCCGCTTTGCAATTCCTCGGTCGCGATTCGTTGTTTGAACCAACGGACGACCTGCAGGTACACCGGACTTCTTTGGTCGAACTGCATCGGTAGACCTCCCTTTCCTGTATAATGTATTAAAACAATAATACACTTCTCTTCTGTATCATACTCACCATACAGTTTGACTGTCAAGATAGTTTTTTTGATTAGTCACGCAAAAACCGCCATCCTGCATTGGATGACGGCTTCGATGAATTGATTAATAGGGATTCGGATCTTCCTCTGGTGTATCGGGAATCTCGGTTGGTTCTGGGAACGTATCCGGTTCCGGCTGACGGACCGGGTCTTCCTGTGGCGCATCTGGCACCTCACTTGGTGGTGTCTGCGGTATCTCGTCCGGTTGATGATCCGGTTCGCGTTCTGGCACTTCATTCGGATTTTTCTTCATCTTGATCTCCCCCTTAAGACGTGATGTAATCGCCGCCATTGATATGAATCGTCTGACCCGTGATGTAACTTGAATCGCGAGAAGCCAGATAGACATAAGCAGGTGCATTTTCCGACGGTTGTCCCCGGCGTTTCATTAATGTGTCTTCCCCATGCGACTCGACTTTCTCCTTCGAGAACGTCGCCGGAATGAGTGGCGTCCAGATCGGACCGGGTGCGACCGCATTAACGCGGATTCCCTTCTCGATCAAGCTAGAGGCGAGTGAGCGCGTCAATGTCGTAATTGCCCCTTTTGTCGCCGAGTAATCGATCAACGTCGGCGCTCCACGATAAGCCGTCACCGATGAGGTATTGATGATTGTATCTTCTTTATGCAGATGCGGAAGCGCCGCTTGAATCAAATAGAACATCGAAAAGACATTCGTCTCGAACGTTTCCTTCAATTGATCTGGTGTAATCGAAAGAAAATCATCCTGCGGGAATTGTTTCCCTGCATTATTGACGACAATGTTCAATTGACCGAATTCTGCAATGACCGTATCGATGATCTCTTGTGCATTTTCCGGTTGACTGACATCTTTTGCGATTTTTAAGGCTTTGACCCCGTAGCCTTCAATCAACGATTTCGTCTTTTCCGCGTCTTTCCCCTCATTTAAGTAAACGATCGCGACATTTGCCCCTTCTTTCGCATAAGCGACAGCAACGGCACGACCGATTCCACTATCCCCGCCCGTGATCAGCGCGACCTTCCCCGTCAGTTTTCCTGAACCGACATAGTCCGGATCATCGTAAATCGGTTCTGGTTTCATGGCGTACTCGACACCGGGTTGTTGTTCCTGCGTCTGCCCTCGTGCTTCTTGATGCATCGCTTCGAACTGCTCTTCTCTCATGAACGATCAGCTCCCTTATCATTGTGGAATGAATTACATGATTAACCATTCCCTTGCGATACATCTATAAACGTTTTTCCGGAAAAGTCAGATGTCATTCGTCAACAGTGTTGGGAATACATTCGTTTGGAGCATGTTTGATAGTTCGCTTGGATACAATGTATACTGATCCAGTTTATCGAACGGAACGAACCGGTACGTCAATTCTTCACCTTCGGGACCATAGAAGTCTTCCGTTGAAAGTGGTAGTGGTTCTCGACATATCACTTCATAAAACATCCCCAGTTCATGAAACTGATGGTCTGCATAATTAAAGAAATTTTCATGCAGGAAACGAAAGACCGGTGGCTCGATTGACTGTCCTAATTCTTCTAATAATTCACGTTCAATCGCTTTGGCACCACTTTCACCAAATTGTACCCGTCCTCCCGGTAATGACCAAAAATCATCTTCTCCTTGCCGATGGATCAAAAGATGTCCATCTTGAATCAACAGCGCCACTGCGCGAATGTTAAGCTTTTTTTGATTTACTGCAAACGTCAAATCCATCTCATTACCTACTCTCATCTTATTAGACCCCCATACTTTCTCATCATTTCCCACGATTGCGTTTTGTCATCAAATTCATCTCGTTGTAACACTGATTCATCTTGATTTTAAGGGATTCTGAAATTGAATATGTATTCAAAATTACAAGAATTGTTATTAAAATATATCTAAGCAATCGAATTGAAATACAAACGTCTGACTTTTCAATGCTATACTCTCGTTAGTCAAATGACGACAGCATCATCTACTTCAATTCACCACATTTTACACCACACACATTCTATATACATGTCATTTCCGACAAGATCTCGATTTACATCAAGGAGGAACATTCATGAAAAGAACAATCACGACACTTGCAATGAGCGCGCTCGTTGTTTCAGGTTTTGCAGCTACGGGTACAGGTAAGGTTGACGCAGCTACGAAATCTACGTACAAAGTAAAAATCAAAGCAGACGGACTTCGCGTTCGTACTGGCCCATCTCTTAAATACCGGATCGTCGACGGCGTCAATTCGGGACAGACTTTCAAATACTTGGGTCATCGCGGAAACTGGACAAAAATTCTTCATAAAGGACATAAGCGTTACGTCTACTCAGGTTATGTGAAAAAATATCGCGTTTCTGGTCATACAGCGAAGAAAGCCTCATTCTCGACTTCATCAAATGGCTTCTCGCGTCCGACAAGCGGTCCAGTAACACAAGGTTATGGAAAAACTAGCGGCATCTTCGGCTACACGTTCCATAACGGCGTCGACTTTGGTGCACCAATCGGAACGCCCGTTCATGCAGCAGCGGCAGGTAAAGTTGTCACATCGTCTTACCAAGGAGCATATGGAAACCATGTCATGGTCAAACATAAAGTGCACGGTATTTCGTACACAACGGTATACGCTCACTTAAGCAAACGCTCTGTCTTCGTCGGTCAAACGATCCCGAAAGGCGCAACGATCGGTGCAGTCGGCAGTACAGGAAACTCGACAGGTGCTCATCTTCACTTCGAAATCCATCGCGGTAACTATGTCTATAGCGGTACTTCTGCAGCAAACAGCATCAATCCACTCGCCTTTTTATAAGCATTTAAGGTACCTCAACCGGGGTACCTTTCTTATTTTTAATGGACATTTCATCATATCCAATTCCATCCAATCTTGTCAAAGGAATTTATGGATAAATGGAAAACAAACAAAATTAATGTCTTTAAATATAATTTATTGAAATAATATCGAAATGTGAATGTAACATTTAAACATTTTCGTAAATGTTATACTCGTCTATGAAATTTACATAACGGTTTAGTCACACAGATTACATATTCAGGAGGAATGAATCATGCATGGTTTTTGGAAAGGTGTTTCAGCGACAGCCATCGCTGTGGCAAGTTTTGCTTCGTTTGCCATCCCACGTGCGGATGCAGCAACGACGTTCTATAAGGTGAAAGTCATGGAGGACGGTTTGCGTGCTCGAACGGGTCCTTCGACATCATACGGTACGATCACGAGCTTTGAAAAAGGTGATACATATAAGTATCTCGGACGGACAGGCAACTGGACGAAAATTCTGTACGGTTCAAAAAAAGTCTATGTTTCTTCTATATATGTTAAAAAATATTCTGTAACACGTATCTATAAGATTAAAGTCAATGTCGACAACCTTCGTGTTCGTAGCAGCAGTTCGACGAGCAGTACAGTCGTCGGAAGTGTCGATAAGGGCGAAACGTTCCGCTACCTCGGTCGTACAGGCGATTGGATCAAGTTCTTATACGGTGGAGATAAACGATTCGTCCATGCGGACTATGTCTCGAAATACGCTGTTTTGACACTGACGAATAGCAGTGGCGCATCAAAAGCGTCAACGTCGACATCAAAGAACTTCGCGACGCCAACGAGCGGTCCGATCACGCAAGGTTATGGACCTTCTAGTGGTGCTTATGGTTACACATTCCATAACGGAATCGATTATGGTGCAGCAAAAGGTACACCAGTCTATGCGACAGCAAGCGGTAAAGTCATTACGTCTCAGCTCAAAGGCGCGTACGGCAACTATGTCATGGTTTCACATACGATCAACGGATCGCCGTTCATCAGTCTGTATGCACATATGAATGGCCGCTCGGTCTCGGTCGGTCAAACCGTCACGCAAGGTCAAAAGATCGGAACAGTTGGCGAGACAGGTAACGCTTTCGGAACACATTTACATTTTGAACTCCATAAAGGATCGTACGTCTACAGCGCAACTTCTGCTGGTAGCAGTGTCAATCCACTCGATTATCTGTAAAATGACAATAACCCTCGCCGTCTCGGCAAGGGTTATTTTTTCTTATTGTTTTCGTTTTGCTTGATACGCTTTTGAATAGCGATCGGCTGCGATGATCGCATCTGCGACTTCGTCCGCCGTAACGTTGAATCCGCTGTGGATCGTCTCACCTTCAGCAGTCGCTGCCTCTCCGACTTTGACGATATCTTCACGTGACGCATCCTTTAGCTTGACGTCCTCGAGTGTCACCGGTAAACCAAGATCCGTGTAAAGCGCGATATAGCGCTCGATTTCTTCTTGTGGATGTTCTTCGAGCGCCAACTGGACAAGTGTACCAAAGGCGACCTTTTCTCCATGCGTCAGGTGGTGAATCTCACCGTCAAGTGCCGTAAAGCCATTATGAATCGCATGCGCCGCTGCTAGTCCCCCACTTTCAAAGCCGAGCCCACTTAGCAGGGTATTCGCTTCGACGACGGCTTCGAGTGCTGGTGTGACGACTTGTGCCTGAACGGATTCGTACGCCAGACGCCCGTGCTCGAACAAGACTTCCTCACAACGTTTGGCAATCGCTTGTGCCGCAATTGTCGGTCGTCCTCCCGCCATCGTCTGTCCACCAAAGGCGACGACACTTCGAACTTCGACCCACGTCGCGAGTGCATCGGCAATTCCGGACGCAAAGAAACGTGCTGGCGCTTGGGCAATCAGTTTCGTATCGACGAGAACAAGATCGGGATTCTTCTTATAGAAACGATAGCTTTCGAAAATCCCTTCGTCGGAATAGATGACGGACAGAGCACTCGTCGGTGCATCGGTCGAAGCAAGGGTCGGTACGATGACGACGGACACGTTCAGCTCATCCGAGACGGCTTTTGCTGTGTCGAGCGTCTTTCCACCCCCAACTCCCATGACGAAACGAACATCCGCTGCTTTTGCTTGCTCAGCGATTCGTTTTACTTCATGCCGTGAGGCTTCACCACTAAAGTCTGCCTTCTCGATGCTGACGTTTTCGCCGGACAGCGACTGCTCGACACGTTCCTTTACGATTTTCCAGACGACATCGTCCGCGATGACGAGCGCTTTTTCACCGAACGGGCTCACATATGTACCGAGCCGGTCAATGACATCCTTTCCTTGGACATACTTCGAGGGACTAATGAAGACACGTTCTGACATGTTTCAACATCCTTTCTGTAAGGGACACGATGGTCAATGATATACAGTAGAGGAATTGCCGTTTCCGCTTATGCTTAAACCCACAATCGAGTGAACAAAAAAAACGGACTTTGATCATACGATCAAAAATCCGCTTCCCTTTATACATGACAACTTAAGCCACACGTGATGACGATCGTGTCTCCGCTTTTTTCTTACCGACGATCGCTCCGATCATCCCACCGATGATAGCTGGAACGACCCAACCGAGACTGACAGAAGCAAACGGTAATACCGCATCAAACACTTTCGTGACGGCTGAGACATTGATTTTTGCTGTCTTCAATCCATCAAACAAGCTGACGAGGAACGTCATCCATAACGCCCCTTGATACACGGCTGGCTTCCCTTTAAAGAGTGGATGCAAGAACGTTAAGAAGATCAGACAGATCGCGAGTGGATAAAGCGTCATCAAGACTGGTTTAGAGACAGCGAGTAATTGATTCAGACCGATGTTCGCAACGAGTGCGCTGAAGACCGATAGACCAATCGTCCATTTGACGTATGAGATTTTTGGGACGAGTGCCGTGAAAAACGCGGCACACGCCGTGATCAAACCAACACTCGTCGTCATACAAGCGACTGTGATCATCAGACCAAGCAAAATCGCCCCATACTCACCGAAGTAATGATCCGACACAGCAGACAAAATCTCTGCGCCGTTCGCGAGCTGTCCGATCTCAGAGACACTTGACGCACCCATGAAGGCAAGTGCCGAATACGTGATTGCTAGCAAGGCTGCTGCAATCAATGACGCTTTCGTACAAATCAACAGTAACTGTCGCTTCGATGTGACACCTTTTTCCTTGATCGCTGCGATGATGATGATCCCGAAGACGAAGGCACCAAGTGCATCGAGCGTCATATATCCTTCCTGGAAACCGTTAAAGAAGGCATTCGACTGATATGTCTTCAAAGGATTCTGAAAACTTCCGATCGGATGCAGGACAGCGACGACGATCAACAGACCAATGAACGTGATCTTAATTGGTGTCAGGACTTTCCCGACGACATCGACGATTTTCGTCGGATTCAATGATAAGAGACACGCAACCGTGTAGAAGAAGACCGTGAAGATGAGCAACGGCCAGTGGCTCGTCGATTCACTGAAGAAAGGCTTGATGCCGATCTCATACGAGACCGTTCCGGCACGAGGAATCGCGAAGAAGGGACCGATCGCAAGATACAGAATGACCGAGAACCCGATTCCGAACGCAGGATGAACGCGTGACGCCATCGCTTGTAAATCGCGTTCCCCTGAAAACGCGAATGCAAGAATCGCAAGCAATGGTAGACCGACACCGGTGACGAGGAATCCGGCATTGGCGACCCAGACATGCTCCCCTGCGAGTTGTCCGAGCATCGGCGGAAAGATGAGATTTCCTGCCCCGAAGAATAAGGCGAAGAGCATCATGCCGATGACGATGATAAATGATGTTGGAACAGTTTTAGACATAATAAACCCCCACTGATGATGATCGACTTCATCTCGCTCCCTAAGCAGATGAAGTACTTCGTTCGAAAGGATACCATACGTTTAAGAGCTCATGCTAGGAGTTTATCTGGAGAATATTCTGAAAATTGTGCAGAAAGTTTGGTGGAGCTACGGTCTATAGAATTTGTTACGTCTGTGCGTCGAAGCATGAAACCGGATTCATAAGTTCATATGACGGAGTAGGATTAAAAGGTTTCATGAAGAAAGTAAATATATGGATAATAAAATAGGAGGTTTTCTATGAAATCGATCTATCTTCTTAGCGCCACCCTTTTACTTGCCAGTTGTTCCCCCGCTGCCGAAAAACCAAAGACGTATGACATCTCATTTACGCATGAGAAACAAGAGATTCAAATCGTTCCTTTGTACAAGGCGTATGACGATTACATTCAAGCGGCTTCGAAACAGCCAGAGGACAATGAGGCACTATTTAAAAAATATGTATTGGGCGCTAAAAATAGCGTCATCAAAAAAGAACAGCTCCAAGCCATGCCCGTTCCTAGCCTCTATGAACAGCCATCGGAGAACATCAAGGACTTAAAGCAGATGAATACATATTTGAAAAAACACCATCAGCGCATCATGAAACAGATCAAGTCCAGTCTCCTGACTTCGATGAAACAACTTCCACGAGATGAAAAGCTCGTCGTCTTCGTCTCCCCGACGACACCAATCGAGCATGATGATGCCAAACGTTATGGTGGTGTCAGCGGTGTCGCGCAAGGAAACAATTCAATGAGTCTGTTCTTCTTGAAGGATTTTTCGGAAACATCATTACGCAACACGACGGCGCATGAGTACCATCATACCGTAGCCCTCGATGAACCGAATCGTGCGACGATGCTCGATTACATCATCCTCGAAGGAAAAGCGGAATTCTTTGCCCACAAGCTTTATCCAGTGGAATCATCGGAAGCGATCGCCACTCTACTTGACCATACTTTAGAGCATGTGATTTCGGAGCTAAATGCGGAACGATTGACGACGGATGATCTATTCTTTGGAAATTACGAAAAACAAATTCCATCGTTCGTGAAATACAGACTCGGCTACATGATTGTCTCCGACTTCGTGAAGCAACATCCCGAGATTTCCTTGAAGGAATGGTCACGGATGTCCTCCGTGCAAATTCTCGAAAAAAGCAGTTACAAAGACATATTAACGATTCGCTAAAATCAATAAAGCACGAGACAACGGGAGCAAACATCTCCTTCGTCTCGTGCTTTATTGTTAACCTTCGTATTTTTTGACGATCGTCGCTACCCCTTGACCGCCCCCGACGCATAACGTCGCAAGACCATGCGTCTCACCCGTCCGCTCGAGTTCATGGATCAACGTAACGAGAATCCGCGCCCCACTCGCACCGATCGGATGACCGAGCGCGATTGCACCGCCGTTTCGGTTGAGCTTCTCATGCGGGAACTGTAGCTCCGCATCGACCGCGAGAGATTGTGCCGCGAACGCTTCGTTCGCTTCGATGACATCGATCTCCTCAAGCGTCAGTCCCGCTTTATCGAGTGCCTTCTGGACCGCTTGAACGGGACCAATCCCCATGATGCTCGGGTCGACGCCGGACGTTCCGTTCGCAACGATCTCAACGAGTGGAGTCACACCGAGTTCTTTTGCCTTTGTCGCGGACATGATGACGAGCGCAGCAGCTCCGTCATTGATGCCAGATGCATTGCCTGCCGTGACCGTTCCGTCCTTTTTGAATGCCGGGCGCAAACGACTGAGTGTTTCGACAGATGTTCCGGCACGCGGAAACTCATCTTGATCAAAACTGATCGGGTCGCCTTTTCGTTGTGGAATCAACACTGGCGTGATTTCCGAGACGAACCGTTCTTCTGCTAATGCCGTCTGCGCTTTTTGCTGACTCGTCGCAGCGAACTGATCCTGCGCTTCGCGGGAAAGTTCGTAGGCGTCTGCCAAATTTTCTGCCGTGATCCCCATATGATAGTCATTGAACGCACACTCAAGTCCATCCTGGATGATCGTATCGACGAGCGGTTGGTCACCCATCTTCAGGCCAGATCGTGCGCCCGCGAGGACATATGGCGCCTGACTCATGTTCTCCATGCCACCAGCAACGATGACATTGGCTTCGCCCGACTTGATCGCCTGATACGCGAGATGGACGGCTGAGAGACCGGATCCGCAGACCTTGTTAACGGTCATCGCTGGACATGTCTCCGGTAAGCCGGCAGCGAGTGCCGCCTGTCGTGCTGGATTTTGACCAAGTCCTGCTGAGAGGACGTTACCAAAAAAGACTTCATCGACGTGATTTCCTGCGACACCTGCTTTTTCAAGTGCCGCGCGGATGACTGTCGCTCCGAGTTCCGTTGCTTTGATGTCCTTCAAACTTCCATTGAAATTCCCGATCGCCGTGCGCGTCGCACTGACGATGACGACTGCTTCACTCATCTGCTCCATCTCCTTATTGAATTGTATATCCTCCATCGAGTACGTTTGCTTGTCCGGTGATTCCTTTTGCTTTGCGGCTCGCGAGGAACAACGCATAATCCGCGATTTCTTCGACGGCGAGCAACCGTTTTTGCGGAACGAGCGGATAGATGACTTCTTCCAGTACTTTTTCGAGTTCAACGTGACGCGTCTTTGCCAAGTCTTCCATCTGATTTCGGACGAGCGGTGTATCGACATACCCCGGGCAAATCGCGTTGACGGTGATTCCGTGTTCCGCTCCTTCAAGGGCTGCGACCTTCGTTAGACCGAGCAATCCATGTTTCGCCGAGTTATACGCCGCCTTCCCAGCAAAGCCAATCAAACCATTGATCGATGCCATGTTGAGAATCCGTCCGTAACCTTGTTCCTTCATGATCGGAAAGGCATGTTTGATGGCGATGAACGGTGCCGTCAACATGATCTTGATCATCAACTCGAATTTCTCCGTCGGAAACTCTTCAATTGGTGAGACGTGTTGAAGACCCGCGTTATTGATCAAGACGTCGAGTCGACCAAATTGTTCGACCGTCTGCTTCAAGACGGCTTCGACCTGTGCTTCATCGGTGACGTTGAGCGTCATGCCGACCGCTTCATGACCGTCTGCCCGAATCGCTGCCGCCGCCTCTTCTGCTGCTTCCGCGCGAACGTCCGTTACGACGACCTTCGCTCCTGCCACAGCGAACGCCTTTGAGATTTCAAGACCAATTCCGCTTCCTGCACCTGTGACGAGTACGATATCTCCTTGGACCATCTGCTTCACTCCCCTACCGTCACGCGCTCGAGTTCCGGACTGACCGTGAATCGTGCTTCCGTGACTTGTTTGACGTCTTCGACCGTATGACCATTCAGCGTCTCGATCAAGACCATTCCGTCCGGTGTGAAATCAAAGACGGCCCGGTCCGTAATCAAACGGTTGACGACGGCGCGTCCTGTCAATGGCAAGGTACACGCCTGTTTGACTTTCGATTCGCCGTGTTTGTTGACATGCTCCATGATGATGACGACGCGTTTTGCTCCGTTGACGAGATCCATCGCCCCGCCCATGCCTTTGACCATTTTGCCCGGAATCATCCAGTTCGCGAGGTCACCGTTTTGATCGACCTCCATCCCGCCGAGGATCGCGAGGTCGATGTGCCCACCGCGAATCATCGCGAATGATTCGGCACTGTCGAAGTAAGAAGCTCCGGATTGTGCCGTGACCGTTTCTTTGCCGGCATTGATCTCGTCGGCATCGACCTCATGATCGAGTGGATACGGTCCGATGCCAAGCAATCCGTTTTCGGATTGCAGCATGACATGCATGTCGTCCGGAATCGCATTGGCGATCAATGTCGGAATCCCGATCCCGAGATTGACGTACATCCCGTCTTCGATTTCCTGAAGTGCGCGTTCAATGATGATCTCTCGTGTCGTTTTCATATCCGTCTCCTCCTCAAGCTTCCCGGACAGTCCGGCGTTCGATGCGTTTTTCATAATCCGTTCCGACGACGATGCGCTGGACGTAGACAGCAGGTGTATGAATCTCATTCGGATCGAGTTCACCGACTTCGACCAGTTCTTCGACTTCAACGATCGTTACTTTTCCGGCTGTCGCAACGATCGGATTAAAGTTGCGTGACGTCTTTCGGAAGACGAGATTCCCGAGTCGATCTGATTTCCATGCCTTGACGATCGCAAAATCGCCGACGATTCCTTCTTCCAGCAGATACGTTTTTCCATCGAACTCCTTTTGTTCCTTCCCTTCAGCAATCGGTGTCCCGACGCCTGTTGGTGTATAGAAACCGGGAATGCCAGCTCCACCGGCACGGATACGTTCGGCAAGCGTACCTTGTGGGACGAGATCGACTTCAATCTCGCCACTGAGGTATTGTTGCTCGAACGTCTTGTTTTCCCCGACATACGACGAGATCATCTTCTTGATTTGTCGCGTCTGCAAGAGCAGACCGAGACCGAAGTCATCGACGCCACAGTTATTACTGACGACCGTCAAATCCTTGACGCCCTTCTCTTGCAACGCGGTAATTGATTTTTCCGGGATTCCGCAGAGTCCGAAGCCCCCTACAACTAGCGTCGCCCCGTCAAAGATGTCTGCTGTCGCTTCCGCGAATGATGCGTATACTTTCCCCTGTTTCATCTGATGATGCCCCCTTTAAAAATCCTTAGTACAAACCAGTCAAGCTATACAATCCGATCATCAAGAAGACCGTCACTGTCTTGAGGATCGTAATCATGAAGATGTCCTTATACGACTGACGATGCGTTAGGCCCGTGACGGCAAGTAATGTGATGACGGCACCGTTATGCGGTAACGTATCCATTCCGCCGGACGCCATCGAGATGACGCGGTGCATGACTTCCGGTGGCACGCCGCCTGATGTGATGGCTTGCGTATATTTATCCAACATCGCACTTAACGCGATTCCCATCCCGCCCGATGCGGAACCAGTGACACCGGCAAGCGTCGTCGTCGTGACAGCTCCGTTGACGAGTGAGTTCGTGAACGTCTCTGAAATCCCGCTTGAGACGGACTTGAATCCTGGTAATGCTGCGATGACGCCTCCGAAACCATACTCAGCACCTGTATTCATGACCGCTAAGAGCGCGCCACCGATACTGACATTGAGACCAGCTTGGAAATTCGTCTTGATCTTCGGGAAGTCATACAGCATCGCTGCAAGAATTCCGATCAACAACGCCATTTGCACGGACCAGATTGCAAGAACGGCGGGTGTCTCGATCTTTCCGAATGCTTCTAGACCGATTGCTGAAAAATCAAATCCTTCCGGATACCATTTCGGAATCGACAGGGTGAAGACTTTATTCATGACAGCAACGAGGACGAGTGGCACGAAAGCCAGGACTTGCCGATAGACTGGTTGACGATCTGTTTCGAGTGCCATTTCCGGTTCGTTCTTCAACTCCATCTGCGGTGCGGCACTTGCCGCCGTCGCTTCGAATCCAGCATAACCTTCACCCGCTTGATGCGCTTTTTTCTTGCGTGACTCGAGGTACCACATCCCGACGACTAAGATGAACAAGCCACCAACTGTTCCCATGATCGGGGCAGCGTAGATATCCGTTTTGAAGAACGTCGTTGGGATGACGTTTTGAATCTGCGGTGTTCCTGGTAAAGCATCCATCGTGAACGTGAATGCACCAAGGGCGATGGTTCCCGGGATGAGGCGTTTCGGGATATTCGCTTCGCGGAACAAGTTCGCAGCAAACGGATAAACAGCGAACACGACAACGAACAGGCTGACGCCGCTATATGTAAGAATGGCGCCGAGTAAGACGATGGCAAGAATGGCACGCTTCGCACCAATCATGCGGATGATCGTCTTCGCGATTGACTCTGCGATACCGGACATCTCAACGACTTTTCCGAAAATCGCTCCGAGGAGGAAGACCGGGAAGTATGCTTTGATGAAGCCGACCATCTTTTCCATGAAGATATTCGAGAAGAAAGGTAACACCCAGTCCGGGTTCGTCAGTAAGACAGCGAACAAGGCACAGATTGGTGCAAATAGGATGACCGAAAAACCACGATAGGCAACGAACATCAATAAGGATAAGGCAAGAAGAATGATGACGAGTTCCATAAGTAGATCTCCTTCAAATTTAGTAAGCGCTTTCATATCACTTCTTCATCATTTAACAACGCAGTGTCGAGGAGGTCAATTACATTTCGTAAAACCATAAGTACAGCTTATAGAAATCATAAGTTCACATTATAGACACAATTACATCAGATAGACTATTTTTTCAAGGAACAGGAGTTAGTCCTTTTATGGCGTATGTCTTTTAAGTAACGTACTTTATTTGAAAGGATGGACAGTTCATGAAAAGCATCCTTTTTGACGTCTTGCATAACGTGACGCTATTAATGGCTGGTTTCTATCTGCTCGGAAAATTATCACCGCTTCCGATCACGCGTGACTCCCCGCGGCTGACGCGCGTATTGTACGGTCTTGCTCTAAGTGTCATCACGTTACTACTCATGCAGATGACGATTGAAGCAGCACCTGGCGTCATGGTTGATTTGCGTCATATTCCGGTCGTCGTCGCTGCCTACTTTGGTGGTGCCATCCCGACAACGATCGTGACGATCGCGATCATCATCTATCGCTTCAGTTTGGGAACGAATCTAGCAGCCTTCACCGCATTCGGTTTTATCGTCGCCGTTGCTCTCGGAACGAGTCTGATCGTTCGCGAGATGCCACCCTATGCAAAACGAACATTCACACTCGTGACGATATACGCGACGGCTTTACACGCTCTTGTCTTATGGATTGTCTTACCGAAACAGATTCTTCTACTTGAAGTGATGACAGTCGTCATTCCTGCATCGTTCGTCAGTAGTTGGCTCGCCCTGCTGATCATCCGCGATATTCGGTTGACCAAACAATCATTACGGATGCTTCGTCAGAAAGCGCAACTTGACTTTTTGACGGGATTAAATAATTCACGCGCCTTCAATGAATACTTCACGGATGTCAAACAGCGATTGATCCTGAACAAACAGTCGGTCGTGTTGTTGACGATTGACATTGATCATTTTAAACAGGTCAACGATACGTATGGACATGAGGCGGGCGACGAGGTGCTACGGCAGTTCGCCAATCGACTGCGCGATGGAGTGGCAGAAAGCGGGTATTTATCCCGTAACGGCGGTGAGGAGTTTTCAGTCCTGTTTGAGGGCGTGCCACTCGCTGAAGTGATTCCTTTAGCAGAACAATTGCGTGAACGGATCGCTTCCAGCCCGTTTCGATTGGCTTCGATCGATTTGCCACTTACGGCATCGTTTGGTTTAGCGGCTTTTGATGAAACGACATCTCAAATCGACCAGCTCCTTCCGGATGCGGATGCTGCCCTCTATCAGGCGAAGCAACAAGGTCGGAACCAAGTCGTCCTGTTTTCTCCTAATGCAGAATCTGCCGTCAGCTTTCAAGAATAACGATGGACGTCACCTCTGAAATCCGCTACCTTTAAAGAAGAGGTAGGTGATTGGCATGAAGTTAGCAAAAGGTCCCTATATCCTGATCGGCCTCATATTAGGTCTCTTGTTCGGATTCATTGGTGACAACTTCTATTTGTATGTATCAGCAGGTATTCTTGTCGGAGCACTGCTCGAATTATATGTTGCATACGAACAACGCAAAAAAAATAAAAAATCATGATGGAGGTACCAGCATGACATTCAGTGATTTATTCCTCTCGACTCTCTCGTATATCGGTGTCGCAACCGTACTCCTTGCCATCGGTGTCGTCCTGTTCGAAGTGACGACGAAATCAAAGGAGCTTGAATTAATTCGTAACGGGAAGAAAGCGGCCGTCTACGCCTTCGGTGGACGAATTCTTGGTCTCGCCATCGTCCTGTATTCGAGTATTTCGAACTCTGTCAGCATTCTCGATATGGTGTTATGGGGTGCACTCGCGATCGTCTTACAAATCGTCTTATTCTATCTCGCGGATTTACTAATCCCACGCTTAAGCATGACGAAAGAGATTGATGCGAACAACGAAGCAGTCGGTTTATTGCTCCTCTTCTTATCGATTTCGATCGGTTTGATCATCGCAGGATCACTTACATATTAAGAACAGACCGTACTTCATTTAAAAAGCTCCTACGAAAGAAGAAAATTATTTTCTTTCATAGGAGCTTTTTTATATCCAGTCATGTTTCTATACTCTTATTTAATAGCTGTAAAAGTCTTATCCCATTCCAATAATTTATTGAACTCAGACATCTTAAAGTCCTTCGGAAGATTCGTTACATCGATCCATACCCATGAACGAAATGCTGTAGCCTTCTCATCATCTGCTCCCATCACGATCACCTTTCCAGCCTTCATCGATCCGTCTTTCATTTTCGTCACTAATTTTGCCAAGTCTTTTTTCACCGTGTGTCGCGCTTCCTTATGTACGTTCACCATGATCTGCACATGCCGCATCGATTCTTTATTCAATTCGGTATATTGCAATACATTATTTAGTTTTACGTCATCTATGAATAATTCCGGTGGAGAGTTCACCTCGACACTAATAAAATTGTTTCCGTACACCTCTTTTGCTTCGTTCGTGACTACTTTACGAATATCACGTGACCAAATTTCTTCCCAATATGTATCGTACAATTCATAATCATTATGATACGTTGCATAGAAAGAGACATCATCCTTCTTATCCGGTTCATTCGTATGAAAAATTGCCCCATATTCGCTTATAGTCGCATCGTAACGAGTGTACTCTAGGTCAAATTTCGTTTTATACTCTCGCTCTAAATCTACTTCCAATCGTTTTCCGATTTCTTTTTCTTTGATCGGATTGCCATTCATGATTAAAACGAATGAACCAACGATAACAGCGAAACAAGCGATAATCACAATCCAACCAAACTTCAACCACAAACGCCTCATTCTTCTTAACCACCAATACATACATGTGCCTCCTGCTGAACATTTTTAATTTTCTATGGATTGCGTTCAATTTTTACTACGCTCACAACTAAACGGCTAAAGTCCGTTCAAATCCGGACTTTAACCGTTTTAATTACTTATAGTTGACTGCCACTATTTTTCAAGCTCCTCTAGCTCCGTCCGCGAACGTGGAAAACCATTCGCTTGCCACTCAGCTCGATAGATCGAATCCAGTTTCGTCAATCCGACCTCATCCGGGTCTTTCGCAGCATCTGGACTTGGATCCTGATCGAGATGCGCTAAATAATCACGTAGCGCATCGGTCTGTGTGCCCTGTTCCCGCTTCCTGAACAACAGTAGACTCGCACCGGCAATGACACCTGCTCCGAATAAATACCGTTTTTTCAAGCCCATACGGTTTCCTTCTTTCTTTCTTAAACCAATCCACCACCGTCACGCAGTCGTGGATGTGCGATACGTTTGACCTTTCCCTCATCGACCGTCAGGACATGATCGGGCTGTCGCTCGAAGTAACCGGTCTCGAGTACACCCGACCAACTCTTCACTTCTTTTGCGAATACTCGGACGTCCGAGATGGCTGATAAGTCAACGTCAAGAATCACGTGACCTCCATTTGTAACGAAGGGACGATCGTCTTTCACGCGTAGCGTTGCTGAGACATGCTTATCACGCAACCGTTGCCGCACATACGGTAACGCAAACGGATCCAGTTCGACCGGTAACGGTCCGCTTAAATGATGGACGAACTTCGAAGAATCGGTCAGATAGAGCAATTCCCGACTCATCAGCGCGACGATTTTCTCGCGAAATAGTGCGCCGCCACCACCTTTGATCGTTTGAAATCGTCCGTCTATCTGGTCGATCCCATCGATCGTCACATCGATTTCCATTCCCTCTTCCAAGTCGATCAACGGAATGTGTAACTGTTCCGCGAGTCGGACTGTCGCAAGTGACGTCGCCACACCTTGAATCTGTAGTCCCGCCTGCACAAGTGGACCGAGCGCCTCGATGAACCGTTCCGTCGTCGAACCCGTCCCAAGACCCACTATCATCCCATCATTCACGTAAGTTAGTGCTGCCTCAGCGACTAATTGTTTCTCCTGTTCATACATCCGCATCCCTCCCTACATTTCTGTTCCCGTTTCGATTCGTCTTCAATCGACGGAGAGAGAGGATTCCGTTAATGTCAAGTACTGCTCAATTGCCTGGATGAGCGGTTGCTGGGCTTCCATCCAAAACGCGACAGATGTCGGATCAGCGTCGAGATGACGTTTAACGATCTCATCGATCGTCGCTTGACCGGAATTATGCATGACGGCTTCAAAGACTGCCGAAAATTGATTCGGATCCGCTTGAACCGTCTGATACAGACTATTGCTGAGCAGATAACCGATCGTGTAGGGAATGTTGTAGAACGCAAGATTCGGATTGAACAAGTGACTGATGTACATCCATTTATAGCGCGCCGGTTCAGGCAATACTGGACCATAGGCTAACCGTTCTTCCTCTTGCAGGAGTTCACTTAACCGTTCGGCACTGACCGTCCCTTGCTGACGTTCCGCATAAAAACGTTGCTCGAACCGGAACATCCCGGGAACGATGCTGGCATATTTCAGCCCTTCCCGGATCTTGACTTCAAGCAAAGCAAGCACTTCCTCGCGTTCCGTTGTCTCTTTGATAGCAGCATCGAGCACTAGATTCTCCATGAACGTCGAAGCTGTTTCCGCGATGCTCGTTCCTTTGAGTTGATTTAAATACGGTTCGTCTTGCAGTAAATAATTATGATAGGCGTGACCGAATTCATGCGCGAGCGTCGCAACGTCCGGATAACTGTCGCGATACGTCATGAAAATCCGGCTCTCCTTGGCAATCGGGAATGCGGCACAGAATCCGCCTTCCGCTTTTCTAGGACGATTCTCTGCATCAACCCATCCCTTACTAAACACGTTTTCAGCAAAAGTACCGAGTCGCGGATTCAATCGTTTAAATTGTGTCGTGACGATGGTCTCTGCCATCTCAAACGGAATGTGACGGGCGGAGCGATAGGTGTTCGTCTCAAAATCATGCCATTCTCCCGTCACCCGCTCCGCCTGGGCAATCTTGCGAGCGTAATAGGCGTGAAAGAGGTCGCGGTGTTGATCAAGTGCTTCCATCATCGCTGTTAGGCTCGCTTCCGAGATCCGGTTCTGCTCAAGCAACTCAGTCAATGGTTGCTCCCAGTTCCGCATCTTGTAGGATTGCAATCTAAAGCCGGCAATCCGGTTCAGAATCGTCGCGAAGAGGTCAGCTTCTTGTGCACAAGCAGTGTCAACTGCTGTTGCTGCCGCTAGACGAGTCGAACGGTCAGGTGCGAACATCGCTTCGTGTAGCCCTTGACCGATCGTGACCTGCTTTTTGTCCAAGTCGACGCGTAATGCCATGAAGCGCTGTTTGTAGAGCTGCCCCCAGCCTTGGAACCCGTCCACACCGAGATCCTGCAACAATTTTTCCTGAACCAGTGATGCACGACGGGATTGGATGTCACGGCGTTCGTTCAAGAAAAAGGCGTATGGTGAACCCGTGACGAGCTCCTCCCACTCTTCTTGTGACAGTGCGGCGATCTTCGTATCGAGTGCTGCTGCCTCACTGCGCACCATCGCTTGTACGATTTCAATCTCTTCGAGCAATGGATGGACTTCTGAGCGCGTGACATCTTCAGCGTACAGACAATAAATGAAGTCGCTCCATTCCTCGACGTCGCGCGCGACTTTCTGATAACGCTCGACCTGTTCTGCCACATTTGTCGGACGTTTCGTCAACGCGGCTCGTATCGTAGCGATTCCTGCTTTGACATCGTTAATCGTGTAGAGTTTTTCTAATTGCCATCGTGTGTGTTTCATGCTTTTCCCCCTATGCGTGATCTATTCGTTCTTTCATTCGTGAGGATGCTCGACTTCTCCTGTATTTTCCATCAGACATAAAAAAACTCCTTCAGCCATTGACTGAAGGAGGACATCCTCATAAGACGAAGAAGTAGACACATAGGAAGTGCGCTAAGCTACCCAGTAGTACGAAGATATGAAAAATTTCATGGAATCCAAGATGTTTGAACGATAAGATCCGTGGCTTCAGCCCATAGATGATGCCACCGATCGTATAGAAGATACCACCAAGGAACAACAATCCGATGCCGAGCGGTGATAAGACTTGCGCAAGTGGTGTGATCGCAAATACCATGATCCAGCCCATTCCGATGTAGAGCGTCGTTGATAACCAACGTGGACTGTTGAACCAAACCAATTTAAAGGTGATTCCAGAGACTGCAATCAACATGACGATGCTGAACAAGACCCAACCAGTCGGACCGTTCAAACTGACGAGACAAAAAGGTGCGTAAGACCCGGCAATCAACAGATAAATCATTGAATGATCCAACCGACGCCAGATCGCGATCGCCCGGTCGCTCGCAAGCACCATATGATACGTTGCCGAAACAGCATAAAGCGCCATCATACTGACACCAAAAATAATCGCTGCAACGATCGCAAGTGATGCCCCCCGTTCTAACGATGCCTTGATGACAAGTGCCAGTAACCCGACAAAAGCAAAGACAGCCCCTCCAAGATGCGTTAATCCATTAATCGGTTCTCTCATATAAGCTTTCACTTTCGTTCCTCCCCTGATATGTAGTTTCGAATACTACATGGCGTTATATACGTATTCTATCATATGATGGAGAAGTAGAAAGTCCTATTTTAGCGATTTTGGAGGTTTTTTATGACACATTCTGACGACACGAGACACGATCGTCAATTACGGCTCGAGGATATCCCGAATATCGATCTCTATATGGATCAAGTCATCCAACTGTTCGAGCGGACATTCGAGGAAACGACGCGAAGTGCAGACGAGACGATTTTGACGAAGACGATGATCAACAATTATGCCAAAAAGAAATTATTCTTTCCGGTCACGAATAAAAAGTACACGAAGGAGCACTTGATTCTGATCAGCTTGATCTATCAATTGAAAAGTTCGTTTTCGATCAATGATATCAAGACGATTCTCGCGCCCTTGAACGAAGGGATCGAACAGGATCAACTCGATCTTGAAGGATTTTACCGTGACTATCTCATGTTAGCAGAACAAAATACAGCTCGCTTCGTAACGGAACAAGAAGCTTTGACCGCCTCGACGACCGACCCACTGGAACAGATCTTAGCGATGGCTCATATGAGTAACTTGTACCGGCGCGCAGCAGAACACTTGATAGACACCCAACTGAAAAAATAAGAGAACGCTTTCGCTGCGTGATACACTATACGAAAAGGCAGAGGAGGAACAGTCATGGAGATCGCGACGACTTTCTTGCGACAGCTGGATCACATCGGACCAGAATTCAGAACCTATCAGGATGGCATTCTCATCGAACTGGCATTCGACCGGACGATCGGAACGGAGCAGGTTTCCGCAAGTGTGTTGCTTGAGACAGCAGATGACTTAAAAATACGGTTGCGTACACAAACGACCCAGGCATTATTGCTTGCTTCGAAGATTCATGCCTTTGACGCCCACACACCGAGTCGGATTGCTGAGATGATGTCGATTCATGGCTATTTTAAATCGCATCGCTTGTCGCATCCCTTGAATGCCTACTCTACTGCCCTTTTCATCAGCCGTCTTACTCCACAGGACGCGGTACTTGAACGAACGGTACAATTATACACACGCCTCAAAAAACAACATCGGTTCATCGTGTCACCGCTATTGATCTCTTTCGTCTATTTTCACGCTACGACACGCGGTGAGTTAGACGAACTCGCCTCGCGTATCGAAACGGTCTATCAACGACTCAAACGACGGTTCGGACGCGCTCAACAGACGTATGTCGTCGCCTTGATATTCGCTTTATTGCCTGAAGACGATTGGGATCGCTATATCGCACAAGTGGAGGCATCCCGTAAGATACATCGTAAACACCATGTTCCGCTGTCGTTCCACGGCATGCTTGCGTTACTCGGTGATCCAAACGTTCACGCTTCGTCACTCGAACGGATGGCAGAGGCGTTACGCTCCGATTTACATTTTAAATACCGGAAGGACTTAGTCTATCTGACAGCAATCCGATTGTATTTAAGTCAACAAAAGATCCTGCAACAACTCTTCCCATCTTCGATTCTCCCACCGGACGGCGCTGACGCGATTCCGTTCTTACTCTTCCCTATTGATTTGACCGACACGTCCCATGCGACGGACGGCGGGATCGACGGAGGATTTGATGGTGGTGGTGACGGCGGGGGCGAGTAATCATTCAAGAACAATACAGCAAAAAGGGCAATCGACGCGTGGCATTACTGCCGAACGTCGATTGCCCTTATTTATAGTTATTCTTTATCTTGCTGGTCTTCATCAGACGGCTGGACATCGCCATCTTCATCTGAAGCATGGGACAAATCGGGTGCTTCTTCACTCGAAGCATCGTCATCTGGTCGTTCTGTTTTCTCAGCATCTTGTTCTTGCTCTTGGTGCTTCGATTCTTTTTCCTCTTTTGAAGATTCCGGTACATTCGTATGGTCTTGCGGATCACGCCCCGCAATCTCATCCTTCGTCATACGGTTCCCTGAAGTAATCGGATCCGTCTCTTTATCGTGTTGATTCGCCATTTGGCATCCCCCTTAAAATGTACTTGTTCCACATTTTAAAGTATTCCCGACTGAAGAACGATTAAACCTCGGCGTGCCCGCGAACAATGTCCTCGATGAGTAATTGGTCAATTGGCTGAGGGTGATGTACCTCATAGCCTTGCACATAAAGGTCCTCATCCAGCAGTTGAATCTGTTGGAGTTGAGACGCGGTCTCAACCTCTTGAATCACGAGCGCGATGTTCAGCACAGACGTCAACGAATGAACAGACCGAATCATCGAGCGCTCCAACTGATTTTGGACGAGGCGACGCGTAAAGATTGGATCAAGCTTGACCGTTTGAACAGGTAAACGCAATAACGAATTGAGTGATGCGTAATGACTTCCAAAATGATCGACGGTCAAACGATAGCCCGCTTGACGCAATTGTTCCAACCGGTTGATCGCAAAACGGCGACGTGTCTGCAGTACTTCTTCCCGAATTTCAAGAATGAGTCGTTCATTCGGGAAGTATGACTCCTCTGTCAGTCGGAGCAACTCGGAAAATAGTTGATCTGACTCGAACTGATTCGCCGACAGATTGACGGCGACGGAAATCTTACGTCCAAATGTCTCCTCCAAGCGCCGTTGATCCAGGATTGCCTGACGGATCGTAAATCGACCGATGTCTGGGAAAATCTCCATCTTCTCGGCAATCGGAATAAAATCCGTCGGACTGACGAACCCAAGCACTGGATGATTCCAGCGTAGAAGTGCTTCTACCGCGACATAATGTTCTTGTTTCGCATCGACGATCCATTGGTAATAAAGCTCGAACTGCCCTCGTTTCAGTGCATGCGACAGCTCTGATTCAAGGACCGATGCAAACGGGTGTTGCTCCGCATTTCGGTACGGATTAACGAACGAGGTCCGTCGTTTCCCATCGTGTTTGACCTGTTGCATCAGCGCTTCTGCTGCGTAAATTTGTGTTTGACGGCTTGCCATGTCACCGGTCAGGAGACTGACGCCAGACGAAGCCGTCACGTGAATCGGTTCATCTGCGACACCAACGATCGGTTGCTCAATCGCTTCCGTGACGATACGGGCATATTCTTCTGCATGTTGCTCGAACTCCAGATCCTGTTCGAGTGCTGCTAGGACAACGAATTCATTCCCGTCCATCCGCCCGACGACATGGTTCGGTAAAGGAACATACTTTAACCGGCTCGCGATTTCACGCAGTACTTCATTCCCTGCCCGGTATCCGTGCGCTGCATTGATTGCATGAAAGCGGTCCAGGTTCAACACCATCATGAAAGCGGGATGAATCGTCATACTCGAAATCAATCGCTTCATATACCGTTCGTTGTAGACGTCTGTCAGTGCATCTTTGATGACATAGGTTTCGACGTTGATTGATTTACTGATAATATCCGCGTATCGTTCAACGAGCGCAACATCCTGCTCCTTGAAGTCAAATGGCTGATCGTCAAAGGCACATAACGTTCCGATTTTCTCGTTCTCCGCGTTTTTGATCGCCACCCCTAAAAAGCTACCGTTTCCAAGTGCTTTCGTGACCGGATGATTAACCGTCAATGGATCATTGAGCAATTCATTGATCGAGACCTTCCCATCCGTCTCATCGACGACCAGCTTACAGAGGACATGTTGGAAGACATGGGTCGAGCCTTCTTCGATCAACTGACGGTCTTGGTTGATTGCTTTAACGACAAAATTGCTGTAAGAATCGTTTAATGCAAAAAATAATGTATTGACGCCGATTCGTTCACTCAGTTTTTCAAGAATTTCTTCGACGAGTGGATGCAAAGCTTCATAACGAATGTGTGAGTTATTATTCACCGTGTCTTCCTCCTTTCTGGTTCTGTCGTGGTCATACGTCAACTGGAAGTTGAATGATGAAGGTACTACCTTTTCCTTCCGTCGATTGAACGGAAATCGCTCCTCCATGATCGAGCACGATCATTCGGCAAATCGCGAGCCCTAAGCCCGTTCCACCGATTTTACGTGTATCCGAATTATCGGCTCTATAAAACTTATCAAAAATGTAAGGTAGGGCTTTCTCTGGTATACCGAGCCCTTCGTCCGAAATCTCAATCCGTAATTGATCCGATTGGTTTGACCCTTTGATCCGGATTGCGCCGCCCTCAGGCGAATATTTTATCGCATTCATGATTAGGTTCGTAAACAGTTGCTTCATCTTCTCACTGCTGGCTGATACCGTATAGTCTCCTGATTCGAACTGAACACTGATTCGGTGTGCCTGACTCGCAAGATCAAACATCGGCTTCATCTCGAATGTCAACTGTTTCAAATCAAGGGGTTCTTTTTGCGTGCCCTGCGTCGAATCTTCCCCTTTCTGAATTTCCAGGATATCATTGATCAATTCCGCTAATCGAACGGTTTCCGAATGAATCGTCTGCAAATACCGCTTTTGGCGCTTCGGATCGACTTCTCGTTTCATCAGTAACTCCGTAAAGCCCATGATGGAAGAGAGCGGTGTCCGCAACTCGTGCGATACGATCGAGACGAACTCTGCCTGTTTAAGATCGAGTTCCTTGTCTTTCGTCACGTCGCGTAAGACGAGCATCATTCCCCATTCGACGTTCGCGATCGCAATCCGTTCAGCGTAGGCACTGAGTAATAAGTTCCCACGAAACGCCGAGAGTTCGATTGTTTCTCCCGGAATATCCCCGTTCATTAGTTGACCGATATAGTCATGAAGTGCGTCCGGCTGATCGACATGCTCAAACAGCGACGTCGCCCGTTCATACGCATGACGGAATCCTTGCGCTTGATTGACGAGCTTCGGGGGAAACATGTTCAACAATGCTTGGTTTGCATAAATCTGTTCTCCGCTACTCTCGATATATAGGACAGCTTCCCGAATCGAGTCGAGGAGCTGATACGTCTTGATTTTTTCATGCTCCATCTGATGGAACAACAGATGGCGCTCAAGCGTCATCCCGAGTTTTCGTGATAGATCAAGTAAGTCCCCGACTTGCTCTAGATTGAACTGAGCGAAGGCATGACGAACATAAAGCAATCCGACGACTTGTCCGTTGCTTGGGGACTGGACCGGGATTGCCGACTCGAACTGCTCACTGATTGGCAACTGAACCGATTTACGCATGACGAACGCCCGACGTAAGACCGAATATTGATCGAGATCTTTTTCGATCAGCTCCATCTCGTCGATGCCTTGCGCGACGAAATGATTCAATTGTTCACGACGGTACAAGAGGATGGCACCTTCTTTTACATCGAGCAGTTGCAACAGAATCGTCAGGACGGTCTCACAGGCCGCTTCGACATTTTGTGTCGCTAGCGCTTCCATGATTTCATTACGTTGCTTCAATTTCAGTTCGACTTCCCGTAAATTCTGTTGTAACCGATTGATTTCACGTTGATCGAGTGAAGTGAGTCGTGCCTCAGCTGATGCCGGAACCGTTCCTTGGCGCAATCGGTAAGGACGGTCCTTCGAGTGGTCGCGTAAAATTCGTTTCAACGTGCATCCTCCTTTCTGAATTCATTCCTGTTTCAAATTATAGCATGGTCCTTGCTGTATCAACAGTTCAAGTACATTCTTACTTATATGATGGTGTGCACTAATGCACGAAATGCTTCTTCAAATGCCCGATCCGCATCACGTGTCCGTTTTTTCGGTCCTTTCGTCCGTCCACCGGCTCGTCGGATTTGTTGTCCGACATGCCGTGTATGAAGTAATAAATCAATATTATCGTTCGTGAACTCACGACCGTTTTGGTCCATTGCGAGTCCTCCTCGCGCTAAGACGAGTGCTGCTAAACCGTAGTCTTGGGTCACGACGAGATCGCCACGTTTCATCCGATTGACGATTGCGTAATCGACAGCATCTGGACCTTGTCCGACCGTAATCGTCGTCGCCCCCTCCCGCATCATCTGGTGTGCTGTATCACAAACTAAAAAGACGTCACGTCCCTGTCGGTGTCGAACGACGAGATCGACAACGGGACATCCGTCCGCATCTACGAAAATAGACATCTGCATCCTCCCTTGTTGGTTCCACTATCAGTGTCACAAACCAAAAGATTTCTTGTCAAGTCGCGTTTCCCATTTGACCGTTTCTTCGTTCTTTCGGACAATGGAAAAGAGAGGATGTGTTGAAATGAACGCTGCGACGTTCCAATCTTTTTACCTGTTATTGAAAAAAACGAAACCCCCGGTCGGATTATTATCCGCCGCTGTTTCCGTCTCCGTCATCCAAGCACTGGCTGCCCTCGCCATTCCTTGGTTCTTAAAGACGTTGATTGACGGTTTTACAGTCGATCGACTGACTCCGCATCTGATCAGTTTGTTCGTGATCGTCTTTGTCGTCCAAGTCGTCGCGAATGCTTTATCGATCTATTGGTTACAGATCGTCGGTCAACGAATCGTCGCTAATTTACGGACACTCCTATGGAAACACCTGTTGACCTTATCGATTCCGTTCTATGATGAGACGAAATCTGGTGAGCTTGTCTCCCGACTCAACAGTGACGCTACGACACTCCAGCAATTGCTGTCGGAGCAACTCGTCCGCCTGCTGACATCACTCGTTTCGATCATCGGAGCGATCACGATTCTGTTCTTCCTCGACTGGCAGATGACACTCGTCATGGTCATCGCTGTACCCGTGACGCTACTAATCATCATCCCGCTCGTGCGGAAGTTGCATAAGATATCTCGTGAGACTCAGAAGGAACTCGCGGGATTATCCGGTTTTTTTGCCGAGATGCTCGGTGAAGTCCGACTCGTCAAATCGCAAGCGACTGAATTCTATGAGCTCGACCGTGGGAAAACTCGCATTGAGAATCTTTATGGCTATGGCGTCAAGGAAGGACGAATCCAAGCCCTTTTGTTGCCAATCTTTAACGTCACCTTGACGACGATGTTGATCTTGATCATCGGCTTTGGTGCCTACCGCGTCGCGACGAACCAGATCACAGCAGGTGAACTCGTCGCCTTCTCACTCTATTTGTTCCAAATCATGACGCCACTCGTGACGATGACTGAATTCATCACGAAGTTACAGAAGGCTCGCGGGGCGACAGAGCGAATCATCGAGCTTCTCGATGAGACACCGGAAGCACCTGGAACGCTTGTTGCGCCGCGTCCGTTTACGGACGTCACGGTCGATCACCTATCATTCGGATACAATGAGACGCCCATCCTACAGGATGTCAGCTTTACGTTACCACG
This sequence comes from Exiguobacterium sp. FSL W8-0210, assembly GCF_038006045.1. Taxonomy (NCBI): domain Bacteria; kingdom Bacillati; phylum Bacillota; class Bacilli; order Caryophanales; genus Exiguobacterium; species Exiguobacterium sp. FSL W8-0210. Next base: position 1,199,183 of record NZ_JBBOUK010000001.1, on the reverse strand, counting down.
CGGCAAGACGACAGCGATCGTCGGTCCGAGTGGATCCGGGAAGACGACATTATTCGCGATACTGGAGCGATTCTATCAACCGACATCCGGACAGATTCGACTCGGAGATCAATCCATCGCTAATTTAACGCTATCGTCTTGGCGCCAAGCGATCGGTTATGTCGCCCAAGACTCCCCTGTTTTATCGGGAACGATCCGTGACAATCTCGTCTATGGTCTTGCGGAAGACGTCAGTGAAGACAAAATTCGTGAGGCTGCACGGATGGCGAATGCCGATACGTTCATTGAACGTTTTCCAGAGGGGTACGCAACTGAAATCGGGGAACGAGGTGTCAAGTTGTCTGGTGGTCAACGCCAACGGATTGCGATCGCACGTGCACTCCTCCGAGACCCGGAAATTCTATTGCTGGATGAAGCCACGTCAAGCCTCGACTCCGAGTCCGAGCGGGTCGTTCAGGAAGCACTCGAGCGATTGATGGTCGGACGGACGACGTTCGTCATCGCTCATCGTCTCGCGACAGTTCGTCATGCCGATCAAATTATCGTTCTTGAAGATGGTCGGATTTCCGGCATCGGGACACATGATCGTCTTGTCGTCGACAATCCATTGTATAATAAGCTCGTAACGCAACAATTCATCGGCACGGAACGTGCAAGGGGGAATCATGTATGAAGACAGTCGGTTTCATCGGATTAGGTGTCATGGGACAAGGCATGGTCCGCAATCTGCGCAAGGCAGGTTTTACAGTCAAAGGATACAATCGTACGAAAGAAAAAGGACTTGTCCTTGAAGCAGATGGTGTCGAAATCGTCGATACGATTCAAGACGTTGTCACGGATGTCGACGTCGTCATCTCGATCGTCGGTTATCCGCAAGACGTCGAGCAAATCTACTTCGAAGACGGAGTCCTCGACTATGCGTCACCCGGAACGATCCTGGTCGATATGACGACATCTAGTCCAGCTCTTGCAGAACGCATCGCGCAGGAAGCGGCAACACGCGGTCTTCAGGCACTGGACGCACCTGTCACAGGTGGTGACCTCGGTGCGAAGAACGGGACACTCGCTATTCTCGTCGGTGGTGAAGAAGCAGCGTTCGCGCAAGCGAAGCCATTATTCGAAGCGATGGGAAAATCGATTTCACTCTTCGGTGGTCCTGGTAAAGGACAATCAGCAAAACTCGCGAACCAAATCGCAATCGCCGGCTCAATGATCGGAACAGCGGAGATGCTGTTGTTCGTCACGCGGTCCGGGATTGATCCGACGCAGTTCATCGAGACGATCAAATCTGGTTCTGCCGGTAGCTGGAGTCTTGAGAACTTGATTCCGCGCGTCATCGCTGAAAACTACTCACCTGGTTTCTTCGTCAAGCACTTCATCAAGGATATGCGCCTTGCGCTCGAACGAGGAGCTGAGATGGGCATCGCGACACCTGGTCTCGCACTCGTCAAAGATCTATATGAAGAGCTTGCAGAGCTCGGTCACGCCGATTCCGGTACACAAGCGCTTTATCTGTTGCTCGCCGAACGTTCACGCGCTTCGGTGGAATAAGCAAAAGCCTGTACGCTACGTCTACTGACGTAATGTACAGGCTTTTTTCGTTCATCCCTCGATGGAGGATTGACGTGTTGGTTTCAAGCGTTCATAGAAGTGTGCCATCGTCGTATCGAAGTATGGCGTCAAGAAGATGACACCGACAGTACTAAGTAGTGCGAGGATGCCCCAGCCGATGAAACTCAAGTAAAGCATGATCAGTTCACGCTTATGCCCTTTCATCATCCGACGACTCTCACCGAGCACTTGCCAAAACGACAATTCCGGTCGGTCGACCAAAATGTACGGGACGAGGCGATACGCTAGATAAAAGTACAATGCCGGTAAAATCAAAAATGATCCGACATACACCAATACCGTCACGATCGCGTAAGCGGCAATCGTCCGGAAAGCACGTCGAAACGAAGAAAATCCTTCGAATAACGTTCCGATGCCGGCAGACTCCCCGCGTGTGAAGCGTAAGTAAGCAATCGTTCGTCCAACCGTCACCGGAGCAAGCACGATCGTTACGACCATGTTCAGTCCGATGAAACGGACCATGCTGTCGATGTCATCTTGGTCAAAGGACATCCGGCTTGCTGCAAGCGCAAAGATAAGGAAGTAGATGATCGAGATGCTTAGCCCGACCAGCCAACGTCCTTTTAGTGTACCAAGGGCGTCTTGTTTTAATTGTTTAGGGTTCATGTCGTACTCCTTCATTTCCACTATTTCCATCTTTGATTCTAGCGTAGTCCCGTTGAAAAACCTAGTTATCCCGCTCTGCTTTTCAAACGCGTCACGGAATCGTCGAAAATCCGTCACGAACACATACAAAAAAATCCATTTCTCTCATCTCATAAGATTTGAAAAATGGATTCGTGCGGTATAGGATTAGCGCAGAAGTCGCGTCAATGCCTCAACACGTTCTTTTTGAATGATACCGTCTTGTAAGACAGCGGATCCCACATGTAGTTCCGATGCCTTCGTCGCCTCAAGAAGTGCTTCCGCATTCTCAAGCGTAATCCCGGAACCTGGTAAGATAATCAAGTCCGGATGGTCCTCGATCAAGCGCGCGATTGTCTCTTTTCCTTCTAACGCCGTCGCTTGACCACCCGACGTCAAGATCCGGTCGACTTCTGGAAAATCAGCGAGCACTTCTGCCGCTTCGAGAATATCGCGACTACTGTCGATTGCTCGGTGGAACGTCAATGACAGTTCCCCTTTATGTTTGATGATTCGACCAAGGAAGCCTTCGTCGACGCGACCGTCTGCGGTCAATGAGCCGACGACGATCCCGGCAGCACCGAGTTCTCGGATCAAGTCGATATCCGTGATGATCGTTTCTTCGTCTGATTTCGAATAGACGAACGACTTACTATGTGGTCGAACGAGGACGTGAACTGGAATCTCGACCGTCGAGACGACTTGACGAATCAGTCCATAGCTCGGCGTCAACCCACCTTCGGATAATGCAGAAACGAGCTCGATCCGGTCCGCTCCGGCTTGTTCTGCTGCGACCGCTTCTTCTACGGTCGATGCGATGATTTCTAACATGATACATCCCTCCCGCATCAGTGTATCATGAGACGACCATCCAGTTCACGCGTTCGTTGAACAGTTTCATCTCCCACGATGGTGGATAGGAGGCTGGACTGAGGACGATCTTCGCACGTCGGAACTCTGCCACCTTATATTTACGATTGCCCTGGAATTCATCATTCGCCAAGAAGGCATAAACGTCTTTCGTACAACTGATGACGGCTTTTTGAATCAGCGAGGATTCAATATCATCGCTGACGAAGCCACGCTCGATTTCGGCACCGTCAAACGATAGAAAACAGGCATCAAAAGCGTAGGCATCGAGCGCCTGCAAGACTTCGACTCCGACCGTCTGCCCATAGGCATCGACCGTCCCACCAAGTAACCGAATTTCACCTTTGAACGGTCCCGTCTTGCGGCACTGCTCCAAGTGACTAGCGACCACTAGTGAGTTCGTGACGATCGTCGCGTTCCCCGTTAAATACGGCAACAGATGCTCGACCGGCTCGCCTCGACCAAGAAAGATACAGGAATAATCGCTGAGCCATCCTTTCGCATAACGCGCTAAACGGCGAGACAACTGATCCGTCCGACGCGAGATCGGTGTTTCTCGTTTTCCTCCTTGATAGATGGCACCGCCATAGACGCGCTTCAACTGCCGTTCCCGTTCGAGCTCCTCTAAGTAGCGTCGTACCGTTTCTCCCGAGACATCGAGACGTTCGATCAAATCCTTCGTCATGACTTTCCCTTCCTCTTCCAGCCATTCCATGATGCGTGATTTCCGCTCTTCTCCTAACAACGACACGTGCGCTTCCCCCTTCACAGACAAGTTCTAGTTCTAGTGTATCGAACATCTGTAAAGGTCTTGTAAATCCGATGTAAATAAACGTGTAGTTCCTATGAAATGTCGTTGAATTCGTCCGTTATCCGACTTTTTCCACAAACAAAAGACGCATCCGCATCTCAATGAACGAGATGTAGATGCGTCTTAATGACTCATTCAGACGGTTTCTTTGCAAAGAGTGGAATCTTAGACTCTGTACCTTGGCGAATCCGTTGGATGTTCTCGCGGTGCTTGAAGATGACGAACATGGCAAGAACCGTAAAGAACGTCGGAACGATCCAGTCGTTCGTCAAGACACCAATCGTGATGGAAACAACGATTCCGACACTTGCTGCCACGATTGAACTGAGCGACACCATCCGGCTCAGACGAAGTGTCGTCAAAAAGGAAACGAGCAGGAAGATGAACAGAACAGGGCTCGTCACGAGCAACATTCCACCTGACGTTGCAACTGCTTTTCCACCTTTGAACTTCGCGAAGATCGGATAGATGTGACCGATGACAGCTGCTAGTCCAGCAAACAACGGATGTATATCTGCTCCCATCAAGATGGGAACGAGACTTGCGACGGCTCCTTTTCCGAAATCACCGATCAATACGATGATTCCCGCCTTTTTTCCCAAGACACGGAACGTATTCGTCGTTCCGAGATTCCCGCTACCATGTTGGCGAATGTCCATCCCGTGTCCCCACTTCCCGACAAGAAGTGCGAACGGTATCGAACCAAGCAGATAGCCAAGAACTAAAATCCCTATGATTTCAATCATAGTCAACCTCCAACCTCTTAGTGACCGACTTTCATATATTCCTCAAGAGTCTGTCCGTTATTTTTAATTTGTGTCGCGACATCGACACCGACATAACGAATGTGCCATGGCTCATACGTATAGCCTGTCCGTGATTGGAAGCCACGATCGTAGCGAACGATGAAACCATATTTCGCTGCGTTATTCGCAATCCATTTCCCTTCTTTCGTATCACCAAGAGCAGCCGTTAATCCGTTACCAACGCTTGGTGCTGAAATATCGAAAGTGAGACCCGTCTGGTGCTCACTATGACCAGGACGTGCTGAATATTGATCAGCAGCTGCCTTGCCATCACGTGCGACATAATTATTATACAATACTTTTTGACGTTCGCCTGAACGGAATCCACTGACAGCGTTTAATGTCACGCCTTCTTTTTTAGCAGCGGCAAACATCTTTTCCATCTGTTTCGCAGCTGGCGCCCGCATGTAGCTCTGCTCAAGTACACCTGAGTATGAGAAGCTGACGTTTGGTACGACGAGATCCGATGGTTTGTAGTCGATCGGTAAGCTGTATTTCTTATTGACGACGACGAGATTACCAAGTGATAGATCTGCTTTAGCATCTGCTGATTTATCAACGTCCGGTGTCTCATCTTCTGGTTTCGACGGTTTCTCTTGTTCTGGATCCTGAGACGAACTGTCCGGTTTATCCGTCGATTCATCTTTTTTGTCCTCTGTTTTGTTCTCTGAAGCTGGTGTATCGTCTTTTTGTTCTTCTTCTTTTTTCGTTTCATCTGAAGATTCTTGATTTTCTTGCGTTGCATCAGACGAATTGTCTTCTTGTTTTGCTTCTTCTGACGTATCGTCTTTTGTTGTTTCGTCTGTTTTGTTTGTTTCTTCTTTGTTCGTGTCTTTTGCTGTGTCTTCTTTTTTCGTTTCGTCGTTTGATTGTTTTGTCTCATCTGATTTCTGTTCCGTTTTCGTTGTATCATCCGCTTGTTGATCCCCAGGATTACATCCTGCAAGGAGAAGCGCTAACGTACTGACGGTTACGATTTTTTTCATGAGTAAGACCCCTCTTCTTTTTATGCTTCTCTATGTTACCGCTAATCGTTCCATCCGTCGAGTCTACTTCCGACAGATGGAGTAAGTCCCTACCTTACTTCAGCATCTTTATTTTCGCAAATGATCCCGACTTTGTCATCGGTCGTTAGTACCAAGTGCTAACTTTTAATGTTTTGACTAAATAAATGAAAAAAGCGGAACCGATTCAATAAAATCGATCCCGCTATTGTTGTACATCTTCATGCTTCCGTTAAGAGTGTTGCGTCCGTCTCACTCATCTTCTCGTAGATATCGTGCCAGTTTGGGAACACCTTCGGCAAACGAATCGGTCGGAAGTTTTCCTTCTTGACGACGACATGTGTCGTCTTTGCCGATACCGCAAGTTTTCCGTCTGGATGCTTGACGGTATAACCATAAATCGTCCGTAAGCCATCGTAATGATCAATCCAGACCGTGACGACCGCCGTATCACCGTACGTCAACGAGCGCTTATAATCGAGATTGACATTCGTAACCGGGGAGACATAACCCGCATCTTCCATCTCCTTGTAATTAAGACCCAAGGACTGGATTAATTCTGTCCGTGCCAGTTCCAGATAGACGAGATAGTTCGAATGATAGACGATGCCCATCATGTCCGTCTCGGCGTACCGAACAGGTATTTCAATCGTATGCATGTAGCTTCCCCCTTAAAAATCCTCTTTTTCAAGATAGGACCATTCTGAACCGGATAAGCTAACTTTGTCAATTAATCGCATCGATTGTTTCGCGATCGCCTGTTCGACGATCGTGATCGCCGCCCGTGCGTTTCCGTTCGGAACGACATCAATCTTCTCGGTAAGCGTCTGTCGCGCGTCCTCCGTCAGCTCATATCCGAATCGTGCCGCATATCCTTCAATGATTTGAATCAACTCGTCTGGCGAATAATTTGGGAAGTGGAACGACCGCTTGAAGCGCGACTTCAATCCCGGATTACTCGCGAGCAAGGCGTTCATTTGTTGCTCGTAACCTGCAAGGACGACGACGAGATTGTCTTGATGTTTCGTCATCTCATCCACGAGCGTATCGATGGCTTCCTTCCCGAAGTCATTTGCTCCACCGTTTAACGCATAGGCTTCATCAATGAATAAGACACCACCCAGCGCGTCTCGAATCGCGTCGCGTGTCTTTTGCGCGGTCTGTCCGACATATCCGGAGACGAGGTCAGCTCGGCTGACGACTTTCAAGTGTCCGCGTTTTAAATAGCCGCATTGTCGTAAGACATCGGCATAAAGCTGAGCGACAGTCGTCTTACCGGTTCCACTATTGCCGCTAAAGACCGCATGCAGTTCGACCGGTAATACCTTATAACCGGCTTCACGACGGCGTTTTTGCATTGATAATAAGGCTTCGATCTGTTTCAATTCATCCTTTAGATCAGACAATCCGACGAGCGAAGCGATCCGTTCTTCTACCGTCGCGTCCGGTTCTTGCACCATCTCGAAGTCTTCTTGTTCGAGTAAGGCAAAGTCTTCGTGACTGGCACTCTCTCCAAGGCTTGATCCCTTCTTGAAGATCGCATCAAGCACGATATTACGGACGGCGCGTCCATTTCCGAAACTGGCGTCAACTCGTTCTCGCTCAAGCCGTCCGAGCAACGCCCGCTCTGCTTGTTCCGTCAAGACGTAATCGTTCGCGGTCGCGATCGAACGTCCGATGGCGAGCAGCTCCTGATCCGTATAGTCAGCGAGTAGATAATGATTTGACTCCGGGAAACGACTCCGGAGTCCAGGATTCGCCTTCAGGAAATCACGCATCTCTTCTGGGTATCCAGCAAGCACAACCGCAAATCGCCCTGCATATTCCCCACTCGTCATCGCAGCGACGAGCGTATCGATCGCTGCCTGCCCATAGTCGTTCCCACTTTGTCCGGCACGCTTTAAGGCGTAGGCTTCATCGATGAAGAGTACACCTCCGACAGCTTCCCGGACCTTGCTCATGACCTGTTCTTCCGTCTGTCCGACGAAGGCACCAACAAGCGACGAACGATCCGTCTCGACGACTTCCGGTCGTTCGAGTAGTCCGAGTTCATGGTAGATCTTCGCCATCAGACGGGCAAGGGTCGTCTTTCCGGTTCCGGGATTACCCATGAAGATCATGTGTAGCGATGGTTGATCGCTTGAACGGTAGCCATCTTCCGATCGTTTTTGTTGATACTTCAAGAAACGATACATATGATGGACCCGTTGTTTGATGTCTTCGAGACCAATCATCGCGTCAAGTTCCTCGAGTGCTGAACGTTCGACTTGTTTGCTTTCGACAGGGAGCAAAGCGACGACACGTTTGAGATCCTGGATCGTCGTCGCTTTCAGTTCCGTCATCTCGCGGAACGCTTCCCGGGAATAGAAGCGCTCTTGTAGGCTATCGACGAATGTCTGTGCTGTCTGTTCAAGCGTGGCACTCGAACGCAGTAATGCCGTTCCAGCCTCGAACAGTTCCGTCCAGCGTCCGGCATCCAACCGACGAAGTCGTTCCGTCAGTTCGACGATTTGTTCCGTCTCCTCGACGATTTGACTTGCTTGGAGAATCAGTTCCTTCGTCGCTGATCGTTTGGCGTTCGCATTGTCCGTCTCGCGAATCGTCGGAAACGTATGCGCGACAAGGCGCTGATACGTACTTTGTAATTGTTGTTCCGTCAACAACTGCTCAAGACGGGCTGGCAATCGACCATGCTGACGGATTTCTTGCATCCAACTCTCAGCTAAGGCATCCAGTCGTCCTGTCATGATATAGCGATGTTCGACGAGTAACGCCAAGATGCGGACGAGTGCTTCCGTCTCTCCAAGCAACCGGCTACTTTGAGCATAACGTAGCGCGAGCACCTCCTCGACCTTCGCGCCCTCTTCCCACGCTTTGATTTGATTGAACATCTCCTCTTTCGAGAATGCTTCCATGTTGAACCTCCTGCGTCTCGAAAAAACCGACTTTGCCCGCTACCGTTTCGTAGCGTCATCGCCGGTCGTTTCTTGTTTATTTTGCTTTTAACCAATCCGGATCGAACGTATCGATCGTTTCAAAACTCTTCATCTTGACAGAGTAGAACAATTTACCGTTATTGCGTGACTCCGCACCGAGTACTTTCGAACGGTCGGAAGCGACATAATACGTTGCTTGTTCTTGGTTGTTTTCTTTATCGAAGATCGATGGATATTGTTTGATCCATTCTTCTGGTACCGTGCTGGACGGTTCTTTTTTCACATACACGTCCGCTGCCATTCCGGCGATGTCCGCTTCTCCCTCGACTTGTCCAAAGTCACCTTTGTTGATGAAGGCGAGGATCTGTTCGTTGAAGCCACGTGAGAGGAATGGGCGCGGCGCACTGACACTTTTGCCAGCTTTCGTCTCATTGACTAACTTCCCTGTCGCATCATACTCACGGAACATCGTCCCGTTCCAGATTGCAAGCGATCCTTTTGACGGACCGTCTACGACTTCTGTCCGGAAATGACCTTTGTCATTAAAGACGACTTCATACGTGCGTGATTCAAGTTCATCTTTTTTCGTCGCGAGCTTCTTCTCAACATAATGGATGCGTGTCATCGTATAAAACGGTTTGACCGTCGCGGCTTTTTCATCGCTTGCGGTCTGCGTCTTGTTCAAGAGATAAAAATTGTAGGCAAGGAGGATCGCCATTGCCACGATTGCTACTGCAATCCACGTGCTCGTTCGTTTCGTCATGCCATGTACACCTTCCTAGCTCAAGTCTCTATTCCTTATCATCGTATCGGTTTTATAAGGAGAATACAAAGGGTTTGTCCGAGATTTCACGATTTCTGACTAAATTCGTCAGACTTTTGAACAAATCAGAAAACGGTCAGGACGACAAAAAAGGCGAACCGAATGAATTCGGTCCACCCTTGATTACGTTTATGCTTCCTTCGGCGTCAGCGAGACGATCATCGACTCATCGACCAAGTAATAGCTATGATGCGGCATTTCACGCAAATAGCCATCTTGAAACAACATCGCACAGTCGACTTGAAACGTTTTGCTATATGGTTTCAACGGGAGTTTCTTCACCCGGTCAAAATAGCGATCGACGGCAACCTGGACATGATCCATCTCATAGACGAGTTCCCGGTCTTTTGCCTCCATGATGGTGAATGTCTCACGCGACATGTAAAACACTTGTGTCGAACGTGCTTTCAAATACGGCTCCAGCTGCTTTAAGTCGATGCGTTGCTCATTATCTAGAAGCACTGTCCGATTCGTCCCTTTCGGTAGTTCGGATTCAAAGGCATGCGTCGCTTGTTTGACTTCATCAAGCGTCACGTCACGCATCGGCAACGGCTGGTCTTCCTTCGGTTGAAACCACTTCTTGAATCGGTTCACCTTTTTCCTCCTCTCGTCAAAAAAAGGTGGGGTTTCCCCCACCTTTGATTAGACAACTTATGATTGTTGGAGACGCTCACGAAGGACCATTGGAAGGATCCCGCCGTGACGATAGTAATCGATGTCGACTTCTGAGTCGAAACGAGCGATCGCTTCGAATTCAGTGACTTTTCCGTCTGCCGCTGTTGCTGTGACTTTAACGATGTCACGTGGACGAACAGACTCATCGATTGCGATGCTGATTGCTTCTTCACCTGTTAAACCAAGTGTTTCAGCTGTCGTACCTGCCACGTATTGCAGTGGAAGAACACCCATCATGACGAGGTTTGAACGGTGAATCCGCTCGAAGCTCTCCGCGATGACGGCTTTGACGCCGAGCAAGTTCGTTCCTTTTGCTGCCCAGTCACGTGAAGAACCCATACCGTAATCTTTACCAGCGAGGATGACGAGACCTGTGCCATCTTCTTTGTACTTCATTGCAGCATCGTACATCGCCATCGTTTCGCCTGTTGGCCAGTACGTCGTGAAGCCACCTTCTGTACCTGGTGCGACTTGGTTACGGATGCGGATGTTCGCGAACGTTCCGCGCATCATGATTTCGTGGTTACCACGACGTGAACCGTATGAGTTGAAGTCTTTTGGTGCAACCCCTTTATTGACGAGGTATTGACCGGCTGGTGTCGTTTTCGAGAATGAACCCGCTGGTGAGATGTGGTCCGTCGTGACCGAATCAGCGAACTTACCGAAGACACGGAGTCCGTTGAGTGCTTCGACTTGACCAGCTTCCTTCGCCAAGTTCTCGAAGAACGGTGGGTTTTGGATGTACGTCGACTCACCGTCGAAGTCGTACTGATCCCCTGTTGGCACGTCAAGGTTGTTCCAACGTTCGTTTCCTGTGAAGACTGAATCGTATTCTGCACGGAAGCTTTCTGGTGTGACGACCGTGTTGATGATCGTTTGGATCTCATCACGTGACGGCCAGATGTCAGCGAAGAAGACTTCTTGTCCGTCTTTGCCTGTTCCGAGTGACGCGTTCATGATATCGACGTCGACTGTTCCTGCAAGTGCATACGCGACGACGAGTGGTGGTGAAGCCAAATAGTTCGCTTTAACGAGCGGGTGGACACGACCTTCGAAGTTACGGTTACCTGAGAGGACAGACGAAACGAGTAAGTCTGAACCGAGGATCGCGTCTTCGACAGCGCGGTCGAGTGGACCAGAGTTACCGATACATGTCGTACAGCCGTAACCGACCGTGTTGAATCCGAGTTCGTCAAGGTACGTTTGGAGTCCTGATTTCTCGAGGTAATCCGTAACGACCTTCGATCCTGGCGCAAGTGATGTCTTGACGTATTTTGGAACCGAAAGACCGAGTTCGATCGCTTTTTTCGCGACGAGTCCCGCACCGATCATGACATATGGATTTGATGTGTTCGTACAGCTCGTGATCGCAGCGATCGCAACGTCACCCGTACGCATTTCAACTGCTTCGTCTTCGAACTGAACGACAGCGACTTTGTTCGCTTCTTCTTCCGCTAAGCCGAATCCAGCGTTTCCTTGTGGAGCCGTCAACGCTTTTTTGAATGATGTATGAACATCCGTCAAATCGATCCGGTCTTGTGGACGTTTTGGTCCAGCAAGGGCAGGAACGATTGTCGAAAGATCAAGTTCGACTGTTTTCGTGAATGTTGGATCTTCGTTTTGTGGCGTGTAGAACAAACCGTTTGCTTTCGAGTAGTTCTCGACTTTTTCGATCAATTCTTCATCTCGACCTGTCAGACGAAGGTACGTCAATGTTTCTGTGTCAACTGGGAAGAATCCACATGTCGCACCATATTCTGGCGCCATGTTCGCGATTGTTGCCCGGTCAGATAATGACATCAAGTGGAGTGATGGACCGAAGAACTCGACGAATTTACCGACGACGTTCTCTTGACGGAGCATTTCCGTTACACGAAGGGCAACGTCTGTTGCTGTCGTTCCTGGGTGCATCTCACCTGTGATGCGTACACCGATGACTTCAGGTACTGGGAAGAATGACGGCTGTCCGAGCATGCCCGCTTCCGCTTCGATCCCACCGACTCCCCAACCGAGGACGCCAAGACCGTTGATCATCGTCGTATGTGAGTCCGTTCCGACGAGTGTATCCGGGTACACATCAACTGTACCGTCTGCTGTTTCCTTTTCGAGGACGACAGATGCCAAGTACTCAAGGTTAACTTGGTGGACGATCCCTGTTGCGGGTGGTACGGCACGGTAGTTATCGAATGCCGATGTCGCCCAGCGAAGTAATTTGTAACGCTCTTCGTTACGTTCGAATTCGAGATCCATGTTTTCTGCAAGTGCTCCAGCAAAACCGTAAGCATCGACTTGAACCGAGTGGTCAACGACGAGGTCGACTGGTACTTCTGGGTTGATGACCGATGGGTCTCCACCGAGATCTTGCATGGCTTTACGAAGTGACGCGAGGTCAACGACCGTTGGAACACCTGTGAAATCCTGAAGGATGACGCGTGACGGTTTGAACGGAACATCGACATCGTTCGAAACTTGAGCTGTTCCCCATTTCGCCAAGTTCTCGACGTGTTCACGTGTGATCGAACGACCATCTTGTTGACGAAGTACTGACTCGAGTAGGACACGAATCGAGTATGGAAGACGTTTGACTTCCGTCAATCCGAGTTCTTCCAATTTTTCAAGACTATAGTACTGATAATTCTTACCGTTTGCTTCAAACGAACGGCGTGCGCCAAAGACATCTTGCGACACATCTGTTTGCTTCATGGTGATTCCCCCTTTAAGTGTTCACGACATCAAGCCCCTGATACCGCTTACTTGTACAGTTCTATCATAGTATAATATGGATTCCGTTACAATTTGAAAGAACAAAAGACTTTCGATAAGTTTTACTTATTGCCAATATTAGAAAATTATTCTGTTGTCCTGTTTTTCTCATATTTCCAGTCAGGCGTTTCCATTTAGAATGTTCAGGGTACTTAAAAAGTGTAGTACGATATCCGATTCTTGTGGAGGCGTTTATTATGGCGAAATATAAAAGCGATGCAACGCACGTTATTACGACAATCATTTTCAGTGATTTAGAAAAAGCAAAAACAGGCTTTGCGATGATTAAGGATCTTGAGGCAATTAAGGAAATCGAGATGGATCAGATGGTTCTCGCAAAACGTGACGAAGCAGAGGGCTTCTCTTTTATCGATGCCATCGACTTCACGCAACAGGACCAATCCTTTAAAGGCTCATTGATCGGCATGGCGATCGGTGTCGTCGGAGGTCCGTTCGGTATGCTCGTCGGTTCCGTTGCTGGTTATTTGATCGGTGCGAACCGGGATGAAAAGAATGAACGGGAATCGTTTGATTTATTCAACCGGACGCTGAATCAGATTGATCCCGACCATTACGGTGTCATCTTGATCAGTGAAGTCAACGAAGATTCAGAAGCCGTCAATGCGATCGCCGCTGAACTTGGCGCGACGATTCGCCGGACAGGTGAGACATTACCGGATGGTACGGTCTAATCAAATCAAAGTTGTCTTCTTTACGTTCTCGTTTTAAACGGGAACGTTTTTTAATTCCTGGATTACCTGTTTTGCTGTTTCCTGTGTCGTGTCAGGATCGACTTTCTGTATAGAATTGTGTTGCACGGTTATGAGGATATTTTTGTAGCTGATGATGAGGAGCTCGCCGTAATCACCGTTTGATTGATACTGAACCAAATCATTGCCTATGTATCGATCCGTATACGCAAAATGAATCGCTAACCGCGTATCTTGTTTTTCGTTTTCAAAATAAAGTGTCTCCTGGGTCGATGGCGTGTCAATCGTTCCGTCAACCGTTAACCATCGTCTTTTCCCAAAACTCAAGGATTGGTCGACAGCCGTGAAGTCTGCACCGATCGTACTTCCCTTCAACTGAAACTGATTCATCTTCAAGTGTTCATTCATATGCTTGAACAGCTTTTCATACTGAACTGGATTTAAGATGGGGTGTTTCGTTTGATTCGTATGCGTAGTAGTTTTGACTTCTACTTTTTTCTGTTCCGTCGCGACCGCCTCATCCTTGCATCCAGCGATTAAAAACACACTTGAAAACAGAATCAACATAGTCCCCTTATAATTCATAGAACATCCTCCCCCATTGTTGATATCCTTCTATCACTTCGCCTTAAAGTTATACAGCGGTTTAATGACCTCGACGACATCGACCGTTTCTTTCGTGTTACGGATGATTTCATCCATCGGTTTGTAGACGAACGGCGACTCGTCACGCGTCGATGCGACGACTGAACTTGACCAGACATCAGTCATCGTCTTTTCGAACGCATCCAGTTCAACAGTTTTGAATGCTTTTGATCGTGACATGATACGACCTGCCCCGTGTGGTGCGGAATAGTTCCAATCAGGATTTCCTTTTCCAACGACGATCAAGGAGCCGTCACGCATGTTCATCGGAATGATTGCCCGCTCGCCGGCTTTTGCAGAGATGGCACCTTTTCGTAGAATCATCGCGTCAAGATCGATATAGTTGTGGATCGTATCGAACTGATCCGCTACCGTCCATCCCATCGCTTCAAAAATAACTTCAGTCATCGCTTGACGGTTCAATGCTGCGTATCGTTGGGCAATCTTAAGATCATGGAGGTAACGCTCCATCGCTTCGCCAGAAACAGATGCTAAATCTTTGTTAAACGTAGACCGTTTTTCCTTCAATTGCTGTAAGGTGGCTTGAATCTCCGACTCGCGCCCTTGTTGCTTCAATTCGGCGATGACTCGGTCCGCGTCAAATTGGAAGCGTGCCGTTTCCGCTTCTGCTTGATAATGTTCGGCAATCGTCTTCCCAAGATTGCGACTACCAGAATGAATGACGAGATAGCGCTGTCCTGCTGCATCCTGGTTCAGTTCGATGAAATGATTCCCTCCACCGAGCGTCCCGATCGACAACCGTGCCCGTGTCTCGTTGAACGGTGCAAGTACTTGATCAAACGGTACCTGTTCTGACAATGGATGGGCTTGCTGGCGTACCGACATGCCACTTGGAACGAGACGCTGAATCGTCGCGTCAAGTTTCGCATAATCGATTGGTTCTTGTTCAGCAAGTCGTGTACATAACATCCCGCAACCGATATCGACACCAACGAGATTCGGTACGACCTCGTCCGTCACATGCATCGTCGTTCCGATGACGGACCCTTTTCCAGCGTGACAATCCGGCATGATCCGAACGCGACTATCTGTCGCAAATTGTTCCTCCAACATGGCTGTTACTTGCTTAATCGTCAGTTCGTCGACGTTGTCCGTGAAAATCTTTGCTTCCCCATATGTGCCTTGAATCGTTTTCATTCGATTGTTCCTTTCTTATCCATTTAATTATTCTACTGTTTCTTGCATGATTTCAATGAATTGTTTCGTCAGTGTCGTCGGTCCCGTCTCCGTCAACCAGGCGAAGGCTGTCGTACTCGCTGCACCTGACAGGTATGTCTGATGCAGTCCTGCCGTGTCCAGTTCCCGCAACGTACTCTCCGGCAATACGGTCACAGCCTTCCCTTTCCGAACGAGTCCGATTAGTGTCAAGACGTCAGAACACGTCTCTTGCGATACGACACCGAGCCGTTGACTTAATGTCTGAAAGACACCAAGCCCTTCCTGACTTGGAATGATGAGATCCGCTGTCGGATGATCAGGGTGCCAGACTTGATGAAACGGTTCTTCCTCCATCCATTCAATCGAGACGCCTTGCGCATCAATCGGCAAACGGACCAACGCTGCATCAAGTGACCGCTCTTTTAACCGTTCGATGAGCGCACTCGATTCTCCTTGGTGAACTTGTAAGATAATACCAGGATGTCGTCGTTTCATCTGTTCGATCCAGTCAACAAGCCGACTGGCTGATAACGTGTTGACACCAATCCGCAAAATCCCTGTTCGTCCGGCTTCGATGTCGCTTAATTCCATTCGTGTCTCCTGCTCAAACTGTAGCAATGAAACCGCCCGTTCATATAAGCGGTTGCCGCTTGGTGTGATCCGGATTCCGCGCCCTGCCCGCTCGATTAGGCGAACGCTTAACTCTTCTTCCATTCGTCGGATTTGTTGCGTCAAGGCAGGTTGTGCCATCCGTAAGCGCTCCGCTGCCCGCGTGACGGATTGTTCCTCGACGACCGCACAAAAATAGCGATACTGGCGTAAATCCATATTCATCATCTCTTTCATATGTTTTCATGTATAAAGATATATGAATCATAACATCAATCATATGCTATGATGCAGGAATATCTGAAGTTTAAGAAAGGAGCTTTTTCATGAAACAAACGACTTCTACCTTACAGTGGATCGTCTTTTTACTCGCGAACACGATTGCTTTACCAATCGTCGTCGCCAGTCTGTTCGACCTCTCATCAGTCGAAACAGCTGCTCTTGTCCAACGGTCGTTCTTTGTAGGCGGGATTGCCTGTTTCCTACACGGAGCCTTCGGCCACCGGCTTCCGATCGTATCGGGACCTGCCGGATCATGGGTCAGCATCTTCGTCGTCATCGCCGCACTACCGGTCGATTCAAAAACGGCCTTTACGATCGCAATGGCAGCCGTCGTCATTGCCGGCGTCGTCCTCATCATTCTCGGTTTGACAGGATGGACGAAATACTTATTACCCGTCTTCACACCGCTCGTCAGCGGAACGTTTTTGCTCTTATTATGTATTCAATTAACAGGCGTCATGCTCGGTGCCGTTCTTGCCGTCGAGGCAACACGTCTCGCCGGAATCATCACGTTCTTGCTCGTACTCGGACTCAGCCAGTTTGGACCGAGTCGCTTACGTCCGTTTGCCTTGATGATCGGAATCATCGTTGGTTGGCTCGTCAGCCGTCCGTCGCTTCCTGCGTCGTCTAGTTTGTTCGCACCACCGCAAGCGTTACCGTTCGGATGGCCGCAGTTTGACGGCAGCGCGTTTCTTGTCGCGATTCCGTTCGCGATCTTGCTCGTCGTCAATTTGATTGCTGCTTTAAGCGCCGTCGAAGCGACGCTTCAAAAACAAGGACGTCTCCACCAAGGGTTATCCATCGAAGGCGTCATTCATATACTCGCCGCTACTTTCTCGACGCTGGTGCCGGTGCCTTTACCCATTACGAGCGGGTTCATCGCGCAAACAGGAAGCCGGAAACGTCGTCCGTTCTTGATTGCCTCGCTCGTCATCGCGTTGATCGGTTTCTTCCCAAGCTTGATCGGGATCATCGCGACATTACCGCGTAGCGTCGCGAGTGCCGCGTTGCTTGCGACATTGCCGCACATGTTCCTGATTGCCTGGCAGTCTGCGGAAAGTAACATGGAGAATAGCCGTCGCCGCCATGCGTTTGCGATCAGTGCTGTCATCGGCATCAGTATCTTGTTACAATCAACCGTCATCGCGGAAGTCCTGCCTTTGACGCTTCGTCCGTTCCTCAGTAACGGATTACTCGTCGGTACGATGCTTGTGCTCGGTTTTGAGATCATCGAAAAAGTTCGCTCACGTCGCGTAAAACAAGTGGATCGATTGGCGAGCTAAATGGTATTGTACGACCGGACGATGTCATCATCCTCGTTTTTCTATAAGAGTCGAGGATGAACATCTCATCTGTTTATTCACCTAAAAAAAGTAGAGGCTGGGACATAACTCAGTTTCACAAACAAAAGGCCCTCGAAACGACTATACGTTTCGAGGGCCTTGTTCTATGAAAAAAAACCGATTCTGAATAAACAAATAAGGACAACCTCTGATAAAGTTAAAGTGATCAAACCATAACCATCGGAGGTGCCCTTATGTTTAAAGATTATAACATGAACCAGCTGGTTCTGCCCTTAGATTTAGAAGTTCGTCTTCAAGAAAATGATATTGCGTTCGCTGTCCACCATCTCGTCGAATCCATTCCAGACGATGTGTTCGAGCCTTTCATGCGCACGACAGGATGCCCGGCTTACCATCCACGCATGATGATGAAAATTATCTTATGTGCCTACACACAATCGGTCTTCTCCGGTCGGAAGATTGAAGGATTACTATCCGATAGTCTGCGGATGATGTGGCTAGCACAAGGGAATGCGCCGAGCTATCGTACCATCAACCGTTTTCGAGTGCATCCCGCAGTCACTCCGATATTGAAGCAAGCCTTCGTTACCTTCCGTTGCCATCTCGTCGAGATGGGAGAAATCAATGAAGAAGCCATCTTTATCGATGGTACAAAGTTAGAGGCGAATGCGAACCGATATACCTTTGTTTGGCGGAAATCGATTGAACGTCATAGTGCGTCTCTCGTGGACAAATCGAATCGTATCTATGACAACCTCGTCGAACAAGACATCCTACCGGAAATTGAACGAGAAAACCCGGACGAGCTTACTCTCTCAGAACTCGAACACATGGGTGAAGCTGTAGACGCACATATCGCTTCCATCAACCAAAAAATCGAGGCGAGTACGGACACCCAAGAAAGAAAACGTCTGCGTTCTGAACGGAAGGAACCACGTCTCCTTCGAAAGGAAATTACAGATTTCATCGAGCGGAAACAGAGATACGCCCTTCAAAAGAGGACGCTCGCTGGACGGAACAGCTATTCGAAAACGGACACGGACGCGACGTTCATGCGAATGAAAGAAGATCATATGCAAAATGGACAACTCAAACCAGGCTATAACGTTCAAATCGCGACCGAAGGACAATACACACTCGCTTATGATATTTATCCGAATCCGACGGATGCCCGGACGTTACTCCCCTTTTTAGATGAGGTCAGCTCATATTTACCACTACCACCGCATATCGTTGCGGATGCCGGCTATGGGAGTCAGGAGAATTATCAGGATATTCTGATGCGCCGTGGGCGCATTCCACTCATCCCTTACACGATGTTCGAAAAAGAAAAGTCGCGAAAATGGCGCAACGATCCCTTTAACACAGCGAACTGGTCTTACGATGAAACGGCGGATCGGTTTGTGTGCCCGAATGGACAGGACGTAACGTTCCGTTACATGTCCAAGAGAACAGATCGTTACGGATTCACGCGTGATTTCAAGGTGTATGAAAGTGAAGGGTGTGATGGCTGCCCGTTCCGCTCCCGTTGTACAAAGGCCGAAGAAGGGCGTCACCGACAGGTACACATAAACACTTCATGGGAAGAACAAAAAGAACAGATGAAAAAATGGCTTTCAGATCAAAAAACAGGATCCCTCTATGCGAAACGGAAGATAGACGTGGAACCAGTTTTTGGATATCTGAAGGCTAATTTGAGTTTCACTCGCTTTTCTGTGCGAGGAAAAGCGAAGGTGAAGCGTGAGCTCGGCTTCATCCTCATGGCCGTAAATTTGAGGAAATGGCTCATCCAAAGCGTTGCCCGAAGGGCAGCTTGACGAGAGACAATGAAAAAAGAAGGAATTGCACATCCTCAGTGATGGCAATTCCTTCTTTTCGTTAAATTCAGCTAGTTATGTCCCAGCCTCTACTTTTTTCTCATTTCATTCGATTAAAATCAAAAAGCTATTTTACTCAACGCACTTCCCGCCACCATTTTCGTGTCGTGCTCTCGGGTGTCACACTCTCCCCGATCATTGGTGTCAGAACCGGAATCTCATCGCGTTTCGCTTCCTTGAGCAACCGTTCGACCGGTTCGAACCAGGCATGAAAAGCGAGGATGAAGGCAGACCAGTGAATCGGCATCAGGACGCGACCTTTGACATCTCGATGTGCTTGAACTGTTTGTTCCGGTAACATATGCGAATTGGACCACCGGACATCATACTGCCCACATTCCATCATCGTCAAATCAAACGGACCATATTGTTCGCCGATTGCTTTAAAGTGTGGACCATATCCACTATCGCCACTAAAAAAGACCTTTTGCGAGCCTTCGATGACCCATGACGCCCATAGCGTTGAAAATTGATCAAGACCATTTCGCCCTGAATAATGGCGCGAAGGAGCCGCTGTCAGTTTGATGCCACCGACTTGCGTCGATTCATGCCAGTCGAGTTCCGTGATTCGCTCAGCCGAGACACCCCATCCACGGAGACGACTACCGACCCCGAGTGGCACGATGAAGCGACCGACTCGATTTTTCAAGGCGAGGACGGATGGATAATCAAGATGATCATAATGGTCGTGCGAATAGACGACGACATCAATCAACGGCAGGCGATCGAGATCAACCTTCTGCGTCGTTTGAAAACGTCCCCCACCCAGTTTCGGGAACGGTGATGGTGCGCGCCCGAGCATCGGGTCAAAGAAAATCGTTTGTTCATCAAGTTCGAGTAAAAACGCCGAATGTCCGAACCATGTGACGCGTGGTGCTTCACTATCGTCTTGACGTCGCTGATACGGAAGCGTCGGTAACGCTTTGACAGGACGCAGATTCGGAATGTTTCGTCCGTAATCCTTTAAGATGCTTTTCATCGAGTCCCATTCCATCTTCAACTGGAAATCCATCTCATTTTTGAACTTCCCGTCGACAAAACGATCTGATCGCTCGAAACTCCGCCGCTCTGCACGGCTTGGTCGTTTCCCAAACACCGGGTATCGGTTGATGAACCAAGCACTGGCAAGACCGATTCCTGCTAAAGCTGTCACTATTTTTTTCATGTCTTATCACCTCTTCGATGCTCTCAGTATAGCACCTCGATTCCTCACACATCTCGCTTTGCGACTCCGGACACGAGAAAAAAGTGAAGATCACCGATATGGCGCCTTCACTTCTAGGTATTAGTCGAGATCGTCCGCTTTCCACTTCGCCCGGTCGCTCTTCTCACCGTCCCCGCGGTGATTGGATTCATAGGCGTTATTCCCTGGATTTTCGACCTTGTTATCATCGTGCCGATGATCATGATCGTGGTCATGGTGATGATGGTGCTCATGGTCGTGGTCATGATCGTGATCTCGATCCTTGACGAACAATGCAAGACCGCCACGCTCGACTTCTGCGTAATGCCGTTCTGCCTCATCGTCCGAATGTCCGACACGTTTTAATGTCCCGCGGAGCGGTGGTTCTTTAGAAAATTTTGATTTGACCTGATCAATCCAACTTGCACCCGATGCTTCGTCTGCCGCGTCATCTCGACCGACGACAGAAAAATCCGAATCATGATGCCCCTGTTGTTTCAATTCCTCGATTTTTCGTTCCAGACTCGATTGATCCTGATAGATTCCAACAAACCGTTTCGCCATCACATGACACCGTCCTTTTTCATATGAATTCAAACTCGCTCTGTTTTTACCCTTGTTCGCTTGCCATCAAACGAAATTTCAGGAACGAAAAAACGGACCACTTCGAAAAGTAGTCCGTCAAAAACTTAGAGTTGTTGCGGTGAATCGACCAATGTGATGGTTCCTTCGTTTTTCTGAACGAATCGCTCGTAGACGAAATCATTCGCAAATAATAGAACAGCATTTTCCCAACGGTCGTAGACGAGAACCGTCCGTGAATCCGTCAATTGTTTGACGGCAGCGACTTCAGCTGGCTTGATCCATTTCGCGACTTGGAAGTTCGCAGCATCCTTCAAGATGTCAACGCCATACTCACCTTTGAGCCGGTGCTCGAAGACTTCGAATTGGAGTTGTCCGATTGCTCCGAGGATGATTTCGTTGTATTCCGTCTTGTAGACCTGGATCGCACCTTCTTGCGCGAGCTGTTCGACACCTTTTTGGAACTGTTTCGACTTCAAGGCGTTTTTTGTGTAGACCTTCAAGAAGAGTTCTGGTGCGAACGTCGGGAGTGCTTCATATTGCAATGATGGATCACCGTTCGTGATCGTATCACCGATTTGATAGTTGCCTGAATCGTACAATCCGATGACGTCTCCTGCGAACGCTTCATTGACCGTTTCCCGCTCATCCGCCATGAATTGTGTCGATTGCGACAGTTTCATTTTCTTGCCTGTCCGTGTCAGGACGACGTCCATTCCACGATCAAATTTACCCGTACAAATACGGACGAACGCAATCCGGTCACGGTGGTTCGGGTTCATGTTTGCTTGAATCTTGAAGACGAAACCGCTGAAGAAGTCTTGTGCCGGCTCGACTTTCCCTTTATTCGACTCACGAGGTGTCGGTGAAGGGGACAAGTTCAAGTAATGTTCAAGAAGTGGTGTGACGCCGAAATCGACGAGGGCTGATCCGAAGAAGACCGGAGTCAACTCACCTTTTGCGATCAATTCTTCATCGTATTCGTTACCTGCGCCGTCGAGTAAGTCGACTTCATCCATCAACGTCTCGTACATTTCCGAGTTGATCGTCGTCGCGAGTTCTTCGTTTGCGAGACCTTCCTCGCCGAGTTCGATCGTCTTGCGATCATTTTTAAAGCAGTGGAATTGTCCTTTGACGCGGTCATAGACCCCTTCGAACTGTTGACCTGAACCAGCTGGCCACGTCACAGCTACAGACGGGATGCCGAGGACTTCTTCGAGTTCTTCCATCAATTCGAGTGGGTCACGCGCTTGACGGTCCATCTTGTTGATGAACGTAAAGATTGGAATCCCGCGCATCCGACAGACTTGGAACAGTTTCTTCGTTTGTGACTCGATCCCTTTCGCCGCATCGATGACCATGATCGCTGAGTCAACCGCTGTCAGGATCCGGTACGTATCTTCACCGAAGTCCGAGTGACCTGGTGTATCCATGATCGAGACGATCTTTTTGTCGTATTCGAATTGCATGACCGAAGACGTAACAGAGATTCCGCGTTGTTTTTCGATTTCCATCCAGTCGGATTTCGCAAATTTCGAGTTTTTCCGTGCCTTGACAGAACCTGCCTCACGGATTGCCCCTCCGTGCAGGAGGAATTTTTCAGTTAATGTCGTCTTACCCGCATCCGGGTGGGAAATGATGCCGAAAATCCGACGCTTTTCGACTTCCGTTTGTAGAATGTTTGTCATGTATGGTAGTTCCTTTCAACGATATATTCAAAAGTCCGATCAATCTTTTTCGCAACTAGTCTATCATACCGAATTTTCAAGGTCTCGTCCATTTCACTTCATTGACTCAATTTTCAGATTTAAAGTTGACAATTCATCACGATCTTCTTTACGATGACAAGGAAGTTCACTATTACAGAAGGAGGAGACGTACAATGGTATTCCATCAAGCTCGGACATCTGTCCACACTGTCTTTGTATCGGCTACAACTGTACGTCACCCAATCGTTTAATTTTTAATTAAGCAGGGTGTGCGTATGCGTATACGTACATGCTGCCCTCTTATATTAGGACGGGTATGCCCATATTTGTGCGTATCCGTCTTTTCTATTGTCTAAAAACGGAATATAAGGGGTTTTCACTATGTTTAACGCACTCAAACAGCTTGATCGCAACATCTGGATCCGGTTCGTCGGGGAAACGATCACCGGGATCATGATGTTCATGATTGCACCATTTTTAGTTCTTTATTATGCGGATCGACTCGATTCCTACTTCTTGGTCGGTATCATCATGGCGACCGGACCGATCATGTCGCTCGTCGGCGCCGTTCTCGGTGGTCACTTCGCTGATAAATTCGGTCGAAAACCACTGATGGTCCTCTCAATCATCGGTGACGTCATTGCTTTAATCGGCTTCTCGTTCGCCGATTCATTCGGACCGCTTCTCGCTTTGAACGCGCTGCTCGGTTTATCAAGTTCACTGTTCCATCCGGCGGCAAGCGCGATGGTCGCTGACGTCACACCACCAGAACGCCTGAACGAATCGTTCGGTCTGCTGCGGATGGGACATAACGTCGGGGCCGCATTCGGTCCACTTCTCGGAAGTGCCGTCCTGTTCGTCGACCGTTCACTCATCTTCTACTCTGCCGCTTTCGTCTTTTTCCTGTACGGAATCGTACTCTACTTCTTCATCGAAGAGACGAAACCGGACTATATCGAAAAGACGGACGAAGTCAAAGTATCACCGCTCACTGTATTGCGAAAGGATCATGTCTTTTTAATCTTCATCGGTGCGGGTGTCTTCATCTCGATGGGATTTGCCCTCGTTGAGAGTATGTTACCGGTCTTCTTGAAGGAAGCACTACCGGGGTTACCAACGAAACAAAATCCGTTCCCTTACTTGATGGCACTGAACGGAATCATGGTCGTCTTGTTCCAGTTCCCGATCGCTGCTCGCTTGTCCGGCAAAGCATTCGGAAAAGTCATGTTGCTCGGAGCCTCGATTTTCGGAATCGGCATGATTTTCCTCGCATTCGTTCCGTCTTACCTGTTCTCACTCGGAACGAGTTATGTCGTGCTCGTGACGGTATTGCTTGCGATTTATGCGTTCTATACGCTCGGCGAGATGATCATGTCACCTGTCCAGATGACGTTCATCGCCTTGATCGCACCAGAACATCTCCGCGGAACGTACAATGGTGCCGCTAGTCTCCAGTGGTTGATTGGTGGCGTCACCGCACCACTTCTCGGATCGTTATTCCTTGATACCGGAAAAGGTGACTTTGCGCTCGGATTCGTCGGACTGCTCTGTTGTGTCTCAGGTGGGGTCTATCTCGCACTCGACCGGTCGATTCAACGCGCAAAACGCTTAACGAAATCAGCTTAAAAAAGCGATGTGTCATGCTCCGACTTTTGTCAGAGCGTTACACATCGCTTTTCTCGTTAAGAGGGTAATTGATTTGCCGCTACGAACGGACCAAACAGGACCGGTAACGGATCAAGTCGTTGCTGGATTTCTTCAATGAAATTCGTCGATCCACTGACGAAGACGATCGGATCATTTGCCGTGATCATCGTCAAGAATTCGTGCATCTGTTGTTCCCATCCTTCTTGATGAATGTGATGAACGACCATCCCTTTCGTCGTCAAGGATAGGACATTCGCTAACATTCGTTCTGCCAGTTCCTCAGCTGAGACATGTAACAAGGTCGTTTTTCGACCACTCAGGAGCGCATGTCGGGCTTCGTCGATGACGGCTCCGAGATGATGTTCTTCTGCGATCAACAAAATATCTTGTTGACGCCAGTTCTCAGCACGGCGGTATTTACAAAAATGTCGGCACGTATCAACAAGTTGATGATGGACGATACTCCAAGCTTGAAGTAAAGGTGCATCTTCTTTAAGGTCATATTCGATTTGAATAGCTTGAAGAATTTCACGACTGATGATGTCCGGGTACGTCAACAGAAACGATTTCGTCTGATCGATTTCATTCAGTAAAATCAATTTAAACAGTTCACTCGATTCATGCTGGTTGGTAATCTGGTTCAGTAATTGACTCAGGCGTAAAATCCGCAAGGCACGAGTTCCGTCCTGAGCCCCCGCTTCTCGAAGCGCGCGCAATTCTTCTTCGTACGTCGCCTCGAGCGAGTCATAGAAGCGCGTCGCGATCCGCAATCCCTTTTGCTCCATCGATGGACCGAGCTGTTGCAAAAGGTGTAATGCCTGATCGAAATGCATAATTTAACCTACCTTTCACCGTCCATTATGCGTGAATCCACCCTCAAAAACAATCTCTAAAATGCATCTTATTTTTTGCACATTGAGATTTGTAAAAGCTTGCGCCCCCCCCTAGTATGTGTGTTAAGTAGGTGATGAAAATGCGCATGACACGTTATACGGATTACGCGATTCGGTCCCTGCTGTTCGCAGCAGCTCATCCCGATCGTTTAGTCCGAATCCAGGAAGTAGCGGATTGTTACGACATTTCTAAGAATCATTTGATGAAAGTAGTCTATCGTTTAGGACAGAGTGGTCTGATTGAATCTGTCCGTGGTCGTGGAGGTGGGTTCCGCTTAGCAGGTCCTCCAGATGCAATTCATATCGGTGACGTCGTACAACTGTTTGAACCAACCGTTCATTTTCTCGATCCGCAAGAAGGCATTCACGAGATTCCTTCGCTCAATCCGGCACGTGATGCCTTCGATGATGCCATTGCGGCGTTCCATCAAGTACTCAATGGTTACACAGTACATGATTTGCTACATCCGACAGCTGATACTCATCCACAAATACTTGAAATGATTCCGAACCGCGATTGAGCCGATTCGGAATCTTTTTTTATTCCACCCTCGCTCAATTGCGATTTCTCAAAACGCTCGTGGTATACTTATATAAGAAAGGAGGGGTACAGATGAACCCTCAAGAAGAACTCCATCTCTTATATCTTCGCTTAAAGGAAGAAGAACCCTCCGTTGCACGCGGTGAGGCCTTATGGGCCATCTTTGAGGAAACAGCTGATGATTCACTCCGCTTCCTCTCCTTATGGGCATTTTCACAAAATCAATTTGACTTAGGACACTTCCGATCGTTTCTCGTGTCCTTCACGCTCTTGATGGAATGGATCCGAAAAGATGAGATGACACTGACTCCCAAACAAGAACTTGATTTGTACTGGAACTACAAGTCCTACTTGATCTATATGGCAGAACAAGAAGATGTGACGGTCTCGCTTCTCGAAGAAGACCTCGACCGTTTCATCGACTTCTGTGACGCGCATGGCTTTATTCGGACACGTGACTATATCAGCTTCATGGTCTACAGCAAACTCGGTGACGAGGAACAAGCCGATCATTATCTATCGGAATGGGTTGACGCGCCAAGTGACGAACTCAGTGATTGCCCGTCCTGTGAAGCATTCAGCCGAATGACGTATGCGATTGATCGTGGCTTCGAAGATCGTGCCTTGCTACTTTATGCAGCACTGCGGCATGAACGCGGTTGCTCGCGGATGCCGGATCAGGCTCACCCATACATCCTTCCGTTGTTCCTCAGTCGCAAAAAAGAACGCTTCGATTGGAGCGAACGCTTGATTGAAGAAGTCAAACGTGGTGAAACCCTCTTCACAGGCGGTGACGAGCCGTATCACCTGTATGCGAAGATGTATTATGATACAAACTATACTTGGTCGATGGAAGAGAAAAAACAATTGATCCCGTTCTTGACTGATCGTGGATATCTTCAGTTCCTACTCGCTCACTATGCGTTCGCCCATCGTCAATCGCTTGGTGAGGAAGCGTCGTATCTCGCAGCGCTTCGGACGAATCTCTATGAGATTGCACAGTCTCTCGATCGCCGGATCGAAGGTGTCTTCTACTTGAACCTCGTCGAACGTGAACTAAAACGGATCACCCAGTTCGTTGCCTGAATCTCATTCGTAAAGGAAGTGTCTTCATGTTAGATCATGTCCAGCTCGCTATGCCGAAAAACGAAGAAGATCGCGCCCGTGCATTTTATGCCGGGCTTTTACATATGAAGGAAGTCGAAAAACCAGCTGGTGTTCAAGCCAGTGGTGGTGTCTGGTTCGAGGATCATGGTGCAGCACTTCATCTCGGCATCGAGGATCCCTTCTCCCCTGCTAAAAAAGCGCATCCTGGATTAACCGTCGCTGCGTTCGAAGCCTTGAGCGATGCTCTTCAAGCTGCCGGTTATCCGGTTGAGCATGACACACGCCTTGCGCCACGTCGTCGTTTCTTCACAGCTGATCCCTTCGGTAACCGTTTGGAGATCATCGCTGCCCACCTGCCGACGTTAACTCCAAAGAAGTTGACGGATGGTTCTCATGTCCGCTTAATCGCACCAGCCTCAAGCCTCTCGACGGTCGAGATGGAGATCATCGATGGTGCGATCCAGACCCTCGAATCACTTGGATTACGTGTTTCGATCAGTCAACATGCGCGTGCCGTCAACCCGTTCGGTTCCAGTGATCCTGAATTACGGATTGCAGACCTCCATGCTGCGTTCGCTGATCCGAATGTTGATGCGATTCTGTGCGTTCGCGGTGGGTTCAGTACGAATGAACTTGTCGACTTACTTGACTACGAATTGATTCGGACACATCCGAAAATCCTGTGTGGCTTCTCCGATATCACAGCACTCAGTCACGCCATTCTAACGAATACCGGCTTAGTGACGTACTCGGGACCAATGTTACGGGCTTTCCGTGATCGCGACGCCTATACAATCGATTACTTCAAGCAAGTGTTGTTTGGAACGGATCCCGTTACGATCAAGCCTTCGGTGCATTGGCGTGATAACGATCGCGGACATGTCATTACGTTACCAAACAAAGGTCCACTTCTCTTATCTCCGGGACAAGCAAGTGGTCGACTGCTCGGTGGGAATCTTTGTACGTTAAATCTCCTGCAAGGCACACCACACTTCCCTGATTTACGGGATACGGTTTTATTCCTTGAAGACGATTACGAAGTCCATCCAGCGACGTTCGCCCGTGATTTCGCCTCATTGATGGCGCAACCGGGTGCCGAAACGATTCGCGGGATCGTCTTCGGGCGCTTCCAGCTCGCAACGAAGATGACGGAAGAGCATCTGCGGTATCTGATCTCGCTCTATCCAGTCCTAGAGCACGTACCGGTTCTTGCGAATGTCGACTTCGGACATACGAGTCCTTTGTTCACGTTTCCGATTGGTGGTCAGGTTGAACTGCATGACGAGGTCATCCGACTTCATATTTCTTGAATATCAAAAGAAGGAGACGCGGCAATCCGCATCTCCTTCTTTTTTAGTAGTCGAGCAATCTCGAAGCGTCGATTTGACGTTTCGACCCATCTTCGAACATCTCAAGTGTTGCGAAAATCTGGTCATTTGCCCATTCATAGTGAAGTAACGTGAAGTCTTCGAGTGTCGAGACCGTCTTGAACGTTTTCCCGACCGTAAAGGCACGCTTCCGGCTCGCATCTTCTGCCGGAACGGTGACGAAGATGACCGTGATCTCTTCGCCCTTCGTATCATAATAGAATTCAACGATCCGACCGTCCGCTGTTTCAGGTAAAACACCTTTACGGGGCTGTCCGGTCTCGTCCAATTGTACGTATGGTTGCAGCATTCTTTCGCCTCACTTTCTCCGTCATTCATCATAGCACGTCCACCTGATTTATGCTAATCTATATTTGATGTGAAAGGGGGATGAGTCGCGTATGGAATGGTTCATGAACGGGATTCTGCTCTGGGGCTTTATCATGATTACACTCATGGCGATTGGCGGGTTTTTCATGTTCCGGAAGTTCCTCAAGAAGTTACCGAAAGAAGACGGTAAATCGATGATGGACTGGGAAGATGAGTACATCGACAAAACACGACACCTTTGGACGGATGAGACGATGGAGTTATTGAATGCTCTCGTCATGCCGGTTCCATCGGCATTTCGTGATGTCGCACGCCGCAAGATTGCCGGGCGGATCGGACAGTTCGCACTTGAAGAACGGGCGACAGAGATGACATCCGAACTGGTCGTCAAAGGGTATATTTCTGCGACACCGAAACGCGATCATAAATTCTTGAAAAAAGCACTAACGGAGCACGCCATCGACTGGCGAGACTACGCATTATACTTCCAAAATTGAAAGATGCACGAAAAACCGCCGAAGTCGCCTTCAGCGGTTTTTTAGTGAGGTAAGTGAGCAACCGGCACGGTGCCCGACTTGACTCGTTTGTATTTCATATACATCGCGAAGCGCCAAGGGACGATCATTCCGAATGCGACGAGATAAAAAATGCCGCCCGTTTCGAAAATATCAATCTGCCCGCCGATGAAGAACTTCGCAACCGTCCGAATGAATAAGATACCGAATAAGACGATGAAAAAAGCTTTCGAACGTTGCAAATAAATCTGCCCTTCTGCTTCATAAAAATTGGATGTCTTGATCAAAAAGATGCTGAAGATGGCTCCAATGAGCAATGCTTCTGCCACTTCCGTCCATGTCAGACGGGATGCTGGGTATAAAAACTGTAGCATACCCGTCGACATCGCAAAGGGAGGGATCAAGATTTTTTTAGCATTCGTCGGTTTTGCTGATGCCTTCACACGAATGAAGCTGATCAGCAATCCCATGACGAGCGCTACCCCAGTTGATATCCAAATCATCCGATCACTTCCTTGATTAAAATCCAGTGAATCCGACGATGTCACTCATCCATGCTGCGAATTTACTCAAGCCATCAAAATACAGCATGACTCCGAACACCATCATCAAGGCTCCCCCGAATTTCGTTAATTTCAGACTATACTGCACAAACAAGCGCGAACGACCGACGAAGAACGCCATCAATAAGAACGGAATCGAGAAGCCAAGGACATACGCGAGCATGTAGAACATGCCTTGACTCGGATTGGTCGCAGCTAATCCGATGACTCCTGCGAGAATCGGACCTGTACACGGTGTCCAACCGGCTGCAAAACCGATTCCGACGAGTACCGTCCCGACGTATCCTCCTTTTCGTTCCCCGAGATTCAGTTTCTTTTCACGCATCAAGAATGTTGGTTGCCATAATCCGACGAGAACAATCCCAAATACGAAGATAACGAGTGCCCCAACCATCCGTAACGTATCCCGATATGTGATAAAGACATCTGCGAACAACGATGTCGATAAACCGAGTACAACGAATACCATCGCAAAACCAACGAGGAACGCTAACGTATGAAACAAGGATCGCTTTTCTCGTACGCCCCGTTCTTTTAAATCCGTTACCGACACGCCTGTGATGTATGAGAGAAACACAGGATACAGTGGTAGCGTACATGGAGAGACGAAAGATAATAATCCTGCTCCAAACGCTAACCATAACGAGAGCTCCATCATGAGCATCCCCTTTCCTTTACTACTATAGAAGAAGTTCCTCCTCTATTTTGCCAAACTCCTCTGCATTTAGCACCTATTATCTCACAGAAAGTTGCAAAAGATTCGTGTCCGCCAAAATTACAAAAAAATTACATTTCGTCGATTTTACTGAAATCTCGTTGCGCCTATTAAATGGACTTGCTAGAATATGGATACGACACCAATGTAAGGGAGACTGCTATGACGACACAACAACTATTGACGTTAGCCATCGAAGCCAAACGTAGCGAACTATATCATCAAGCTGACCAGTCCAGCTTTACCTCCCCGCGTGTTTTACAACTTAGCCATGAACTTGACGTCCTGCTTTTAGAATATTCACGGACAGTCCAAAACTACACCATTCACGGTTCGAACGAACCGCTCTTATCTTAATGCACGATTTGGTCAGCATTCGAGTATGAATGCTGACTTTTTTATGGTTTCTTATTTCTGATGGAGGTGCTTTATGTCCGCTCTTACATTCATTGCTAGTTCTCGCCCCCTCTTTATACCTGACGATCTCTCTCAATTATACGTACATGAAGTCGAACCGCTTGAATACGTCTCATTGAAGCGAGGACGATTCACGATGCCCTACTTGTATACGATCGAAGGTGCTGATCAGTGGGAGTTCATGATTTATCTACAGCGTTATATGGAAGAAGGAGATGTCCTCGAGCTGCTCTATATCGAAAATCAAAATGACAGCATGCATGACCATCTACCGTCCACTCCGCTACTAGAGCCGATTGAAATCAATATTCGCCAGCGAACGTACCAAACGATTCACGGCACGTTTCAGCTCTCCGCTGATGGTTGGATGCAGGAATTGTACCATCGTTCTTATCTGACAGCGTTCGGTGTGACGACGATCGTCAAGTATTGATCTATTATCATCCGTTTCACTTTTTCATCATCAGACGATAGAAGGATTCCACAATTTCTATTTTTAAGGCTTTTTTCTGTTGAATTGTGCGAATTTTTTATATTCAGTAAGCCTAAAGACCTATAAACACCCGTTTTTCATAATCAGTATTTCCTATAGATGACAAAAACTGCTCTTTTGCAATCTTGTTGTCACAAAAGCTCGGTTTGTAACTCGAATGACATTGACCTGTAAACGCACAGGTCAGATTTGCCGTGTAAAGTAGGAACAGTAAACACAGCATATGTCAGGAGGACATCAATAATGAAAAAAGCAGTTTTCGCTGCCGGTCTTGCAGCAACAGCTCTATCAGTAGGATTTGCCCAAGAGACAGAGGCTGCCTCAGAAACCGTAACAGTAAATACACCAGTACTCAACGTACGCACAGCACCTACAACTGCATCAGCAGACGTAGGCAATGTATATAAAGGTCAAACATTAAATGTCGAAGGACGTTCTGGCGCATGGATCAAAACAACAGTTAACGGTCAAAAACGTTATGTCCATGGTGCGTATACGTCTGCAGCAGGCTCATTCGACTTTAAAAAAGCGACAGTTACTACGGCAGTACTAAACGTCCGCACACAACCAACGACGACAAGCTCGAAAGATGTCGGTAACCTCTACAAAGGCGAAAAAGTCAACGTAGAAGCTAAAGTTGGTGCATGGATCAAAACAACAATCGATGGTAAAACACGCTACGTACACAGCGACTATACTTCACTCGCTGGCGTATCAAAAGCACCAGCAGCGCAAGCACAACCTGCTGCTAAACCAGCTGCGAAGCCAGCACCAAAAGCAGCTGCTAAACCAGCAACTGCAACAAAACAATCGACACCTGCAAAATCAGGTACGAAAGTGACAATGAACGTCACTGCTTACACGAACGACCCATCTAACAATGGTAGCCGACTTTACAACGGTCGTGCGTTGACAGCAAGCGGTTATGACGTTACGAATACGATCACGTACAATGGTATGCGTATCGTAGCAGCTTCTTCACAATACCCGATCGGTACACGTATGCACATCGAAGGCATTGGTGAAGCAATCGTACTCGACCGTGGTGGCGCAATCCAAGGTAACAAACTTGACCTTCTCGTTGGTTCACAACAAGAAGCACTCAACTGGGGACGCCAAAACGTCACAGTTACAGTCTACTAATCAAAACAAACAACCTGCCGGGCGAGACCGCCTGGCAGGCTTTTTTATGTCTTTATTTAAGAGACCGTGACATGACCGGATTGCAGTTGATACATCTTCTTATACAGACCATCTTGTGCGATCAATTCTTGGTGATTTCCTTGCTCGATCACTTCCCCTTGATGCAATACAAGAATCAAATCTGCATCTTGAATCGTCGATAGACGATGGGCAATAGCAATCGTCGTCCGCCCTTGACGCATCCGTTCAAGTGCGACTTGTACTTTCTCCTCTGCCTCCGTATCAATCGAACTGGTTGCTTCATCAAGAATCAGGATTTTCGGATCCCGCGCCATCGTGCGTGCGAAGGAGATCAACTGACGTTCCCCAGCTGAGAACGTCGCCCCCCGTTCCGCAACGGGACTGTCATATTGCTGGTCGAGTTGATTGATGAATCCGTCCGCTTGTACAAATTTAGCAGCTGCTTCGACACGATCAAAGGAAATCGAACTATCGAATAATCGAATGTTATCCGCGACCGTTCCCGTGAACAAGAATGAATCCTGCAACACGAGTCCGACATGCTGTCGTAGTTCTTCTTCTGATAACTGCTCAAGCGGTTGACCATCGATCAAGATCCGACCCGATTGGTACGCGTAAAAACGCATCAAGATATTGATGATTGAACTTTTCCCGCTTCCCGTATGACCAACGAGCGCAATCGTCTGTCCTTTTTTCGCCTCGAACGAAATCCCTTTCAAGACATCCTTCTCTCCGTCATAACTAAAGCGCACGTCTTCAAAGACGATATGTCCTTCCGACACTCGTGCATCCCCTTCGAGTTGTTTCGTTGGTTCTGGCTCATCCGTATCGAGGACCTTGAATACACGGTCTGCTGAGACGACAGCTTGCTGGAACTCGGACAACCGTTGCATGATTTGCTGAACCGGTTGGAAGATCCGCTCCATGTAGCTGATGAAGGCATAGACGACACCGACTTGGACCGTTTGTGAGAACGATAGGACACCGAAATACGTTACGAGTGTCGCAATTGAAATGGCGAGTAACAGTTCAATGATTGGTCGCAGTAACCAACTATCGAGCTTCAAGTTCTTATAACGGCCATTCTGGTGGGCGACGTTCGTCTCCTCGAACTCTGCCATCAAGCGTTTTTCTTGGCGGAATTGTTGAATGATCGCCATACCGTTGATGGATTCGTTCAGTTGGGCATTGATTTTCGATAGTAAATCGCGGACTTCCGCGTAATACTTCGTCGAATACTTTCGGTAAATCCAAATGATGAAATAAAACAATGGTAACAACAGTAATGCAATCGTCGCGAGTCGCGGCTCTAGTAGATAAAGGAAGATATATGTTCCAATCAACTGAACGCCGCTTTGCACGAATGTCGACAGGACACCGATGTAGAGCTCCTTGATCGCTTCCGTATCGTTCGTGATCCGGGATACGAGCACTCCAGCAGGCGTCCGGTCAAAATAGGCAAGCCGTAAGTGCATGACGTGCCGGAACACATCAATGCGTAAGCGTTGAATGACTTGCAAGGCAATCTTTTGGAATTCGAACGCCTGCAAGTAATCAACGATGATCCCTGTCGTATGCAGTAACAAGTACGCTGTAAACAAAAGTGCGACTTCCTGCACCGGATACGTCCCCGGTGCGACGTATTCATCAATGAAAATCTTGACGAGATACGGTCCCCCGAGTTTTGCCGCTGTCGTAATGAACAGCAGGATGAAGGCGATGCTGACCTGCTTTTTGAACGGTTTGACGAAATCAAGCAATCGTTTCAGGACGGCTTTTTCATTGATATCATGATTCATTCGGAACGCCCTCCTTGTTCGACAAGTGATTCTAGTTGCTGGCGATCGTACGTCTCTTTATACCAACCGTCATGAGCGAGTAACTGCTCATGCGTGCCTCGTTCGATGATCCGACCGTCTTCAAGGACGATGATCTCATCGGTATGCGACACAGCCGACAGGCGATGGGCAACGATGATTTGTGCCTGATCGTGATCCGCTGTGCGGAAGTGATGGATGATCGCTTCCTCGGTTTTAGCATCGACTGCAGACAAGGCATCATCGAGCACTAAAATCGGACAGTCTGCTAGTAATGCCCGGGCAATCGAGATCCGTTGTTTTTGACCGCCGGATAACGTCACCCCACGCTCCCCGACCATCGTCGCGTACCCTTCCTTAAACCCAAGAATATCATCATGAACCGCTGCGATCCGCGCTGCTTCCATGATGTCTTCCATTGATGCCTCCGGTTTGGCAAAGGCAATATTATCAGCAATCGACGCGGAGAATAAGAAATGATCCTGTGGAACGATCGCTACTTGACGACGGACGGTATCACGCGTCAATTGTTTGATGTCTCGTCCACCAATCGTGATGGCGCCTTGTTTGACGTCGTATTCGCGAGACAATAAGCGAACGAACGTCGATTTCCCGGCACCCGTCTTCCCGACGATTCCAAGCGATTTACCGGGCTTCAACGTCACATCGATCTCTTGAAGGACCGGTTGCGTGTCATAGATGAATCGTTTAATCCCGACATGAAGTTCTGATGATGAGACACTCGTTGCTGCTTCCTTCGCATCTTTAATTTCTGGTTCGATCGCAAGCATCCGTTCGATCCGGTCATAGGAAGCACGACCCCGTTCAACGATGTTGAACAACCAACCGAAGGCGAGCATTGGCCACGTCAATAAACCAAGATATGTAGTGAAGGAAACGATATCACCAATCCGGATTTCGCCTTGTCGTAACAAGTAGGCGCCATAGCCGACCGCGATGATATACGATAGACCGACTAATCCAAAAATCGTCGGATCAAACAGTGCATCAATTTTCGCCACACGACGATTCTTTTGAACGACGTCATCAGACAGATCGGTAAACGTCTGCACGTCGGATTCGACTTCCCCTGTTGCTTTTAAGACACGGATACCACTGATGCTCTCCGCGACCTTATCGTTCAAATCAGAGAACGCTTCTTGCGCGTCATGAAAACGGGAATGTAACATCTTACCGTAGCGTGACGTCAAATAGACCATCAGTGGCATCGGTAGAAGTGATACGAGCGTCAATTTCCAACTAATCGTCGTGACCATCGTGATGATGACGAAGCTCCCCATCGTCACCGAGTCGACGAGCGTTAGAATACCGGCACCTGCTGTCATCGATACCGCCTGTACGTCGTTCGTCGCATGCGCCATCAAATCCCCGCTCCGATATTTCTTATAGAACGATTGATCCAAATCTGAAAAATGACCATACAGTTGACTGCGTAACAATCGACCGAGACGAATCGATGCCCCAAAGATATGAAAACGCCAAAAATAACGAATGAAATACGTCGCGACCCCGATGAGCAACAATGTACCTGCGAGACGAATCAAATCATTCTTCGTCAAGCTCCCCTCACTTAGACCATTGACTGTCGTCCCGATGATCTTCGGTGGAATGAGTTCTAACGCTGCTACAAATATCAAGCAGACGACCCCAAGACTATATGCTTTCCATTCTCGTCGGAAAAACCAACCGAGTTTCCTGAAGACTCCCATTCAAGTCTCCCCCCTTTTTTAAATCCTATGATTATTTGAAATAGTCTCACATTTTAGATTAGTTCTCTTTCTAAAAAATAGCAAACAAAAAGGAGACCATTTGGTCCCCTCTCGTACAGCTTATTTTTTAGGTGATTTCATTGAACCACTCATTGAACGCATCACTTGGTTGACTTTCTTTTGTGATGGCTTTTGACCCATTTGCATCATCAATGTCTTAATCATATCTTCGTTGATTGGTGGGTTTTGCTCCAAGTAGTTCATCATGTATCGACGAGCGATATAGAAACCAAGGGCGACACCTGCTACCAAGCAAAGAAGGGCAATTAAAATCCAAATCCATGTAGCCAAGTTGCTTCCTCCTCTAACTTAAAACGTCGCTTTTTACTATACTATAATTCCAATTGTTTGCATAGATGATAATAGATGAAAAACGAGCCCGACGTAAGATCGGACCCGTTTTCCGGAAGTGATTATCCGAGTTGCTTGACTGTCGCTAAAACGTTCTCAACAGACATGCCGTATTCTTTCAAGAGGAAGTCTCCAGGAGCAGATGCGCCGAAACGATCGATTCCGATGACTTGTCCTTCTGTTCCTACATATTTGTACCAACCGAGCGAAGCGCCTGCTTCGATCGCGACACGTTTCGTGATGTGTTTCGGAAGAACTGATTCTTTGTACTCTGCTGACTGTGCTTCGAATACTTCCCATGATGGAAGCGAAACGACAGCTGCTGATTCACCAAGTTCTTTTTGTGCTTCGACAAGAAGATGAACTTCTGAACCTGTACCGAGCAAGAGCGTGTCTGCTTTCGTGACGTCACCAGCGATGACATAACCGCCTTTTTCAGCGCCTTCTGTCGTCGTGCCTTCAAGCTCTGGAAGACCTTGACGTGTCAAGACGAGAAGTGTCGGTTTGTCTTTTGCTTGAACCGCTGTTTTCCATGCAGCAATCGTCTCTTTTCCGTCTGCTGGGCGGTAAACTGTAACGTTAGGCATTGCACGGAAACTCATCAAGTGTTCGACTGGCTCGTGTGTTGGACCATCTTCACCAACAGCGATTGAGTCATGCGTCAAGACGAAGATAGATGGAAGCCCCATTAATGCTGCAAGACGAACTGCTGGACGGAGGTAATCCGAGAAGACGAAGAATGTCGCGCCGTAAGGAATGACGCCACCGTGAAGCGCCATACCGTTGACAGCCGCAGCCATTGCGAATTCACGTACTCCGAACCAGATGTTACGACCGCTTGGGTCGATATCGAAGTCTGCTTCGCCTTTGAGCATCGTGTTGTTCGATCCTGCAAGGTCAGCTGAACCACCAAACAATGTCGGAACGTTCTTCGCGAGACCATTCAAGACTTCACCACTCGTTTGGCGTGTCGCTTTTTTCGATGACAAGTCGTATGTCGGAAGATCTGCTTCCCAGTTGCTTGGCAATTCGTTTGCGATTGCGCGAACGAGTTCAGCATGCAATTCTGGATGCGCTGCTTCGTATTGTTTCATCGTCTCGTTCCATGCGTCTTCTGCAGAAGCACCACGTTGGACGATCCGCTCGTCAAACAATGACTTAACTTCTTCAGGCACGTAGAACTCTTCGTGATCCCAAACGTAGCTTGCTTTCGTTAATTTGATTTCCGCTTCACCGAGTGGTGCACCGTGAGAAGCCGATTTCCCTGACTTGTTCGGTGAACCGAAGCCGATGACTGTCTTGACTTCGATCAACGTTGGTTTTGTCGTCTCTGCTTGTGCCGCCGCGATCGCTTTCGAAATCGAATCGATATCCGTTCCGTCTTCTACGCGAATGACTTGCCAGTTGTACGCTTCGAAGCGCTTCTGGACGTTTTCAGAGAATGATTTATCGAGATCGCCGTCAAGTGAGATATCGTTTGAATCGTACAATACGACCAATTTCCCGAGACCAAGGTGACCTGCGAGTGAAGCCGCCTCAGCTGAGACACCTTCCATTAAGTCTCCATCTCCACAAATTCCGTATGTGAAGTGATCGACGACGTTGAGATCGTCACGGTTGTATTTTGCTTCAAGATGACGTTCTGCCATCGCCATACCAACTGCCATTGCAATCCCTTGACCAAGTGGACCTGTTGTCGCATCTACACCAGCCGTGTGACGGTATTCCGGGTGACCTGGTGTTTTTGATCCCCATTGACGGAATGATTTAAGATCATCCATTGATAGATCATATCCCGATAGGTGGAGGAGTGAGTAGAGAAGCATCGAACCGTGTCCGGCTGAAAGTACAAAACGGTCGCGGTTGAACCATTCTGGATTTTTAGGGTTGTGGTTCATATGATCCGCCCAAAGCGAGAATGCCATCGGCGCTGCTCCCATTGGCATACCTGGGTGACCCGAATTCGCCTTTTGTACGGCATCAATCGATAAGGTACGAATCGTATTAATTGCTAATTGTTCTACTGTCGTCATGTTCGTCAAAACAATCATCCTCTCTCTTTTTCACAAATTCCTACTCATTTTAGCACACTCTTAAATGTGATACAACTTTTCTAAATAGTATGTCACATTAAAATGAATGCGCTATCTATAGCCGTTCTATCGACTCATACAGGATGCATGAATTGATGAAAGATCGTTATTAAGATGTATTGCTATCGTGCAATGTTTCCTCATCTAACAGCGCTAAACAAAAAAGAGGTCCGCTTAACGCGAAACCTCTTTCTTCTATAGAAGGAACAAACGATTATTGTTTATTCCGTTCTTCTTCTTGTGCTTGTTTCAATTTCTCTGGTGTTACGTCCGTTCCTTCTTCATCGACGATTTTCATGCCCATGAGTTGGTTTTTGAACGATCCACGGAATGCTGCGAGATACGCTGCACGTAATTCTTTTTGCTCTGCCGTTTCCGCTTCTGATAACGGCTCGACTTTTGATTTATTCGCTAATGCATTGATTCGATCTAATTGTTCTTGTGATAACATGGAATCCCTCTTTCTTTATGACTCAAACTTGAGTTGTTCAATTGTATTCTTACTGTAAAAGAGCTTATAAAAAAAAGCAAGTTAACCGCGTCAGTCGACGGGTTACTTGCTTCTCATTCCGGGCTAGGTGTCAGTTCGCGGTATTCAAGATATCGACGATTGACCGTTGCTTTTGAAATATCATGCCCCATCCCCCGCAAGGTGATGGCGATATCAGAAAACGTCAATCCGAGTTCTCGAAGACGTACAATTTCTTCGATCGGTACGTCTTTTCGACTACGTCCTGCGTTCTCTCCTTGACGATTGAGATTTCGTTCCGGGCGAAAACCTTGTTCGACTGCTCGCCGCATGCCACGGGCGATTTTTGCATTATGCAGTTTCCGTTGGTATTCTTCCACGAGTGAGACGATCTCAAGGACCATCGCTTCTGCATCCGCAAGTTGATATTCTCCATCTGAATCAAGCGTCATCAAGCGGACCCCATGTTTTTTGAATGTATGCAAAATAGCGATTTTTGCATTCCCACGACCAATCCGTGTATCATCCGTCACGAGGACCGCATCTACCGCGTCACGTGTCACATGATCAAGAACCGTCAGCATCCCTTCCCGATCGACATCATATCCACTCTCTTTTTCAGAGACGATGTCCACGACATCAAATCCCTTTTGAGAAGCAACCTTCGAAAGCTCCATCCGTTGGCGTTCAATCGAACTATCTTGTGCTTCTTTTTCGGTCGATACTCGACAATAAATCACGACCTTCATCGTACCTCACATCCCTGTTCGTTCTTTCACAACTTTTCCATTTTGTCATTGTTGTGCGATTGGTACAACGATTTTGCTTTTTGAGATGACATGTTTTGTCTCGACATCATTATTTTTAATCAACCAGTTGACGTATTCCTCATCTGACATCGAACCGTCATTGTAGACTTCAGCAATTTGTTCGACTGTAGCGTTCTCATCGACCGTAACGGAAGCTGTCATTAGTTGCGCCACTTTTTCATCCGGGCGTGGTGTGAGTAAAAAGATCACGAAAGCAATACTTAATGCATAGAAGAGAATTGAAAAAGCATGAGTACGAATCGTATGAATCATCATGAATCCCTCCAAATATGAAATGAATGAGTCAGAATAAATGTTCTCGGAACAATTGTTCGCATAACTCATAATAAACACAGAACCCGTGTTCGGTCAACACAAAATATCGAACAATTGTTTGTACGCTCATTTGTTCTATGTTATAGTGAATCTAGAAACATATATTCTTACATTTCAAACTTCAATCCAGAAAGAGGTGGCAATTCGTATGCGGAAAATGTCTAAGCGCCAACAAGAGATTCTCGACTACATCGTCTCTGAAGTGAAACTGAAGGGGTATCCACCATCAGTTCGTGAAATCGGAGAAGCAGTCGGACTCGCGTCTAGCTCGACGGTACACGGTCATTTGGATCGACTCGAGAAACGGGGAATGATTCGCCGTGACCCGACGAAACCACGTGCGATTGAGATATTGCTTGATAAGCCTGAAGAAATCACGGAAGCCATCGTTCATGTTCCCGTCATCGGGAAAGTCACAGCTGGTCTTCCGATTACAGCGATTGAAAACATCGAAGAACAATTCCCGCTTCCTGCACATTATGTAGGAAACGAAACGGTCTTCATGTTGACGATCGATGGTGAATCGATGATTAACGCAGGTATTCTTGACGGCGATCGTGTCATCGTACGCCAACAAAACACAGCAGAAAACGGAGAAATCGTCGTAGCTATGACCGAAGATAGCGAAGCGACGGTGAAACGGTTCTTCTTAGAAGATCAACAGGTACGTCTACAACCAGAAAATGACTCGATGGATCCGATGTATTTCGATAATGTCTCCATTCTTGGTAAGGTAATCGGCGTGTATCGGACGATTCATTGACGGAGGGACCAGTTACGACTGGTCTTTTTTCATGCCTTCAGGAAATGTACATGATACCGTCAATACCGTCGCACTGACGGGTTACGTTGCGTATTCGGTCGCAACGCAACAAACCGATTGGTTACCGACTGCCATCGGTATCGCTGTCGGTACGCTTTGGTTGTCACCTGACCTCGATTTAAAGTCAGAACCGTATTATCGCTTTGGACCATTTCGAGTCCTGTGGATGCCTTATGTGAAGATCATGCCCCACCGCTCGATCTGGTCACACGGATTGATCATTGGGGATGTCATTCGACTCCTTTATAGTGCTGCACTTGTGATTCCCTTATTATTTCTCAGCTTGTATTTTCAAGTCATCGCGTCAGAGACCATCGATTCCTGGTTTGCTTCCCTACCCGCTTTTGTCATTGGTATCATGGTGGCGAGTACAATTCATATCCTACTAGATTATTCCAGTAGTTGGTTTCGACCTAAAAAAAGAAAAAAGCGTCGTCGTTAACACCTCTTTTGCTTGCTTGCAGGCAAGACGAGGTGTTTTCCTATCCAATTTTTCGTATCTTTAAACATTAAAATAAAAAATTTCCATTCCTATATTTCAATTATATGTATTGAAAACGTTATCAAATCGGAGTAATTTAAAGTAGAAAGACCATTATTTGCTTTAATCCAAAGGGAGGGGTTTTGCATGAATAACTTTGTACTAGAAATGATCGGTACGATGATCCTCATTCTGCTCGGGGATGGTGTCGTCGCCGGTGTCGTCTTGAGAAAGACGAAGTCCGAAAACAGCGGATGGATTGTCATCACGTTCGCTTGGGGTCTTGCCGTCATGACAGGAGCATTCGTCGCTGCTGAGAGTGGAGCGCACTTGAACCCTGCTTTAACAATTGCACTTGCTTTAAACTCTGATTTACCGTGGGCAGACGTTCCTGTCTATATTGCCGGACAACTTGTCGGAGCTTTCATCGGCGCCATTCTCGTTTGGCTTCATTACATGAAACATTTTGAAGCGACTGATGATCAAGCTGCAAAACTCGGTGTGTTCGCAACAGGTCCAGCGATTCGCCATACGCCGTCGAACTTGATTTCTGAAATCATCGGGACATTCGTTCTCGTCTTCGGTATCTTGGCGCTCGGTTTAACGACATTCGGTGACGGCTTAAAACCACTTATCGTCGGTTTACTCGTCGTCGTCATCGGTCTATCACTTGGTGGTACAACAGGATATGCCATCAACCCGGCCCGTGACCTTGGACCGCGTATCGCACACGCTATCCTACCGATTCCGAATAAAGGTTCATCTGACTGGGGCTACTCATGGATTCCAGTCGTCGGTCCAATCATCGGTGGAGCGCTTGCCGTGTTCATCTATCAATTGATCTACTAAGATCACGTCTCACTAACACATACCGCTCAAGGGGGATTTCGAAATGGAAAACAAGTATATCCTAGCACTCGACCAAGGTACGACAAGCTCACGTGCGATCATCTTCGATCACGACGGGAAAATCGTCAACTCGGCACAACGGGAATTCAAGCAATACTTCCCACAACCAGGCTGGGTCGAGCATGATGCAAACGAAATCTGGGGTTCAATTCTTGCTGTCATGGCAGAAGCACTCGGAACTGCAGATATCAAACCTGAGCAAATCGCCGGAATCGGAATCACGAACCAACGTGAAACGACAGTCGTCTGGAACAAAGAAACAGGTAAACCGGTTTATCACGCACTCGTTTGGCAATCGCGTCAAACGTCTGGTATCTGTGACGACTTAAAAGAACAAGGCTTGAACCAGAAGTTCCGTGATAAAACAGGACTTCTGATTGATGCCTACTTCTCTGGTACGAAAGTCAAATGGATCCTTGATAATGTCGAAGGTGCGCGTGAGCAAGCAGAGAACGGTGAATTACTCTTCGGTACGATCGATACGTGGCTCGTTTGGAAACTGTCTGGTGGAAAAACGCATATCACGGATTACACGAACGCTTCACGAACATTGATGTATAACATCTACGAACAAAAATGGGATGAAGAGTTACTCGATATCCTCGGTGTTCCTGCTTCGATGTTGCCAGAAGTTCGTCAGTCGAGTGAAGTCTACGACAAAACGGTACCGTATCACTTCTTCGGTTACGAAGTGCCAATCGCCGGGATCGCTGGTGACCAACAAGCCGCACTCTTCGGTCAAACATGCTTTGAAGCGGGTGAAGGGAAAAACACATACGGTACTGGTTGTTTCATGCTCATGAACACGGGTGAGAAAGCCGTTTCTTCTGACCATGGACTCCTGACGACGATTGCTTGGGGCGTTGATGGAAAAGTCGAATATGCGCTTGAGGGTTCTATCTTCGTCGCTGGTTCTGCGATTCAGTGGCTCCGTGATGGACTCCGTATGTTGAAACACGCGAAAGATTCAGAAGGTTACGCAACGAAAGTCGACTCAACAGACGGCGTCTACGTCGTTCCTGCCTTCGTTGGTCTCGGCGCGCCGTACTGGGATTCAGATGTTCGTGGAGCAATCTTCGGATTAACACGCGGAACTGATAAGGAGCACTTCGTTCGGGCAACGCTTGAATCACTTGCTTACCAAACACGCGACGTATTGACAGCAATGGAACAAGATTCTGGAATCGAACTGAAAACACTTCGTGTCGACGGTGGTGCTGTAGCCAATAACTTCTTGATGCAGTTCCAATCGGACATCCTCGGCGTTCCTGTCGATCGTCCAGAAATCAACGAAACGACAGCACTCGGTGCAGCCTACCTTGCTGGATTAGCCGTCGGTTACTGGAAAGATAAAGCGGAAATCAAACAACAATGGAAGCTCGATCATCAGTTTAAACCAGAGATGAAAGAAGACGATCGTGAACAACGCTATGCTGGATGGCAAAAAGCAGTGGAAGCGACAATGGTCTTTAAACCATCGAAATAAGTTAATTAATAACCCGATCCCTTTTACAGAGGGACCGGGTTTTTGATATCTTATAGAAAATATAGCGTGAGGTGCCTCATGAATACCATTTATTCTGATCAACAGCTAAAAGA
Organism: Exiguobacterium sp. FSL W8-0210; assembly: GCF_038006045.1. NCBI lineage: Bacteria > Bacillati > Bacillota > Bacilli > Caryophanales > Exiguobacterium > Exiguobacterium sp. FSL W8-0210. The sequence continues at coordinate 1,154,930 of NZ_JBBOUK010000001.1, read as the reverse complement.
GCACATTTTGGCCGCACTAGATGGCAACATCACACATGAAGAATTGGCAGATTGGTGTTACCGGTATATGATTGACGTCTACCATAATGATTACTATCATCTTGCAACTGACGGACGTGGAACTTATCCATTAAGTGAACAAGCGACTGAAGTAGCAAACGATATCGATGCACAATGGGATATGTATCTTGCTAACAGTTATACTCTAAATGAATTACAGACCATTGATTTAGCTACAATTCATTTGCCTAGAGAGTGGTTAGAAAAATGGCTCCAGTCGTTTTGATTCATGAGACTCTCTACCAAGTTTTAATATGAATAGAAGTAATTGAAATAAATCCCCCTCGCCTATTCGCGATGGGGGATTTATTACTTATTTGCCAAACTCATTTTTTAATCCGTCTTCAATCTCATCGACGGATTTCGACTGTCCACTTAAAACAGCTGCTAGAAAAGCACCTTCGACGAGTGGTGCGTCGATAAAACGTACCGTCCGTTCGCCACTGTATAATTCAAGTGCTAATTCCGTGTTCATCGTCGCAGAACCGATATCCGTTAAGACGACTCCATCGTCGTCTAGTGTATTCAGTGTTTCTTCGATTCGTGTCGCGTCTGTTCCAATGCTACCATCTTCAAGACCGGCTGCTACTAAGACTGGCGTATCCGGTGCCATCTCTGCCAACAGTTCTTTCAGCCCAGCCGCGAGTTTTTCACTATGAGAAACGAGTACAAGATTAACCATGAAGCACCTCCGCGATTTCGCCGAGTAGCAAAGCACTCGATAAACTACCTGGGTCCTGGACGCCTTCCGTCGCTTCACCGAAGTAGGACGCGCGCCCTTTCGTTGCGATACGCGCTTTTGTATCAGCAAGTGCTTGATCGATTGCCGCTTTCAAGTCCCCTTCTTGCGAGAGCGCTTCTTGGAACGGTGTCCAGATATCGACCATCGTCTTTTGACCGAATTCTGACTTTCCGCGCGACTTGATCCCTTCCGTCGCTTCGCGGAAAGCGTCTGCAAGCTCTGCACCTTCGACTTCTGTTTTCCCTTTGAATGCACCGGCGAACTTAACGAATGCTGTCCCGTATAAAGGACCGGATGCCCCACCAATCGTTTTGATCAGCGTCATCCCGACTTCTTTGGATAAAGCTCCTAAATCCTCATATTCGCCGTGTTCTTCTAGCGTCTTCTGGACTGCTTGGAAGCCACGCGACATGTTAATTCCATGATCTCCATCACCAATTTCCCGGTCAAGGTCCGTCAATTCATCCTTATGCTGTTCGATCTGTTCCGCTGCTTTGAGGAGCGCGCTTTGCAACTGTTCCGTCGTCAACTTCATGTTTTTACACCCCGTTTATTTGAATTAGAATCCAATCGCTTTCGTTTCTGCATCGAGATATCCGAGCAGTTCATCATCCACTGGTAAGAGCGTGATTGAGAACCCGTGCATCTCAAGCGATGTCATATAGTTTCCAACGAATGAGCGGGCAATCTCGTAACCATGCGCCTCAAGTTCTTCCGCGACATATTTATACGTGATGTACAGTTCGGATTCTGGTGTTCCGCCCATCCCATTCACCATGACGGCGACTTTTTTGTCTGGTACTTCTTTCGTCAAACGATCGAGCAACTCTTTGACGATCGCATCAACGGAAGCGACTGCTTTTCGTTCAAGTCCTTTTTCACCGTGGATCCCGATTCCGATCTCCATCTCGTCATCATGCAACTCAAAGCCTGGCTTTCCGCTCTCCGGCATGTAACATGGTGAGAGTGCCATTCCGATCGAACGAACGCCCTTGATGACTTTTTCCGCAACTGCTTTGACTTCACTTAGTGATTTTCCTTCTGCCGCTGCAGCACCGGCAATCTTATGGACGAAGACAGTTCCCGCGACCCCACGACGATCCTCTTCCTTTTTGATCGCGATGTCATCATTGACGACGACCGTATCGACTTCGATATCCTCGAGTTCAGCAAGTTCCTTCGCCATATCGAAGTTCATGACGTCACCTGAATAGTTCTTGACGACGAGTAGGACACCTTTTCCCCCATGAGCTGCCTTGATACCTTCAAGCACCATGTCGGGTGTCGGTGAAGTGAACACTTCCCCACAAACAGCCGCAGCAAGCATACCGTCCCCGACGAATCCAGCGTGTGCCGGTTCGTGACCGCTTCCCCCACCAGAAACAAGACCGACTTTTCCGTCCAGTGGTACTTTCCGTGCAACGACGTTAACACCTTCGACTTTTTTATACAAATCAGGGTGAGCAAGTACGAGTCCGTCGACCATGTCTGAAACGAACCGGTTCGAATCTTTCATTAATTTGTGCATGAAAAACGCTCCTTTACCTAACTGATTTTGCCGTACCACTTACTCTTTACCACCAAATCAAGTCGAGTATGTCGAAAAAAACGATGAAAATATTGACCAGTTAGTGACGATATTCCACATGAATGCTATGCTCTTAAAAAAGAGGAGGAATCGAATGTCATCAGCCTTTCAAGCAGGTGTCCGCGCCTGTCTACCCACCGTCCTTGGCTATATCGGCATCGGCTTTTCCGCAGGGATCGTCGGTCGTGCCTCCGGCTTATCCCCTCTTGAAGTCGGATTCATGTCCGTCTTCATCTATGCCGGCGCCGCTCAATTCATCATCACGAGTCTCTTGCTGTTGAATAGTCCCGCCTCTGCCATCATTCTGACGACATTCATCGTCAATCTCAGGCACTTGTTAATGAGTCTGACGCTCGCTCCGCACGTCGAGACACGCCACCTTCGTGATCGACTCGGTACTGGGACGTTACTGACGGATGAATCGTTCGCTGTCGCAATGAATACTGCGCAAAAAGGGAAGATCTCACCGTCCTTCATGCATGGCTTAAATCTGACCGCGTATCTTAGCTGGATTATCGCAACCGTTCTCGGTGCACTTGTCGGTAGCTGGTTTCCTGATCCCGAGCGCTTCGGTCTCGACTTTGCTCTGACGGCGATGTTCATCGGTTTATTGTACTTACAATTTGAAGGAGAACGTACCCGCATTGCCGTGAATAGTTGCCTCTTATTGATCGTCTTACTTTTGCTTTACATCACCATGCGCTACTTTTCTGCGGAAGTCGCCGTTCTTTGCGCGACACTCGGTGGCGCTAGTATAGGAGTCGTGATCACACGATGGAAATCCGCCCAGAATTAATCGGTCTCTTTTTAGCTTGTGGACTCGTCACTTGGATTCCACGTATCTTACCGTTTCTCGTCCTTCATGGACTGACGTTACCGCGCCTTGTAACGGAATGGCTCTCGTTCATTCCCGTCTGCCTGCTTGGCGCCCTCTTCTTTCAAAATTTACTTATCGCGCAAGACAACGCGTTCCCGACGATTTCGACGCTTCATGTCTTCGCCGCCCTACCGACGATGGCAGTCGCGATTTTCAGTAAAAGTCTTTCTTGGACGGTCATCACCGGTGTCGTCACGATGGCGTTTCTACGGATTTATCTGTAAGCAAGTTATTCATCTTTAACATATTTCGGTAAATATTTTATGTTATCCTTAAAATGGAAATACATAGATAGTGAAGGAGGTGCTGATGTGCCGAACAAGTGGCTAATACCCTTTTTAATTTTATCGTGCGCTAGTTTTCTACTTGTGAATCAAATGGATCTACCTTATATGCTAAAACAAGGACTGGTCGTGTTGTACATCATCGCCTATTTCGGTGCGATGGTTGTTTCTCGCAAAATGAAAGTCAGAGATCACAAACAATGACTCGAAAAAATCTCCTCTAGTCTTGAGAGACCGGAGGAGATTTTTATGATCACGTATTTGCTTGTACGTCCTGATAATCCGATTGATGTTCGAACTCTTTTTTCGCAAACGGACATAACGGCAGTAGCTTGACGTTTGCTTCCCGTGCCCAGTTGACGATCTCGGCAACAAGTTGTTCCCCAATCTGTTGGTTCCGGTGCGCGGGATCAACATACGTGTGATCGATGATCCACATGCCGTTGTTCGTATCGCTGTAAGTGATTTCTCCAATCACTTCACCTTCCTGATGGGCTTCGATTTTACGTTCCGCTCGTTTCAGCTCCATTTGCTTCCCTCCGTTCGTAAGATAAGGCGCCGCTTGGACAACCATCGACGACGTGCATGACGTCTTCCACCGGCGCCCCGTCCGCTTCAATCCAAGGACGCCGTTTGACATCAAAGACGGTCGGTAGACTTCGTACACAATGACCGGAATGAATGCAGACTTCCGAATCAAAATAGACCGTGATCTCTTTGCCTTCATATCCTTTTTTCATGATATATCGTCTCCCTTTCTTTGTACTCTTGTATCTTTCCATATCCTTGACTCAATCCCTGTCGACGACATGAAAAAAGCACTTCCAGACAAAAGTCCAGAAGTGCTTGAGTTGGATTAGAACAAGACCATGTACTGATCGCGTTCCCATTCCGTGACTTGCGTCCGGAACATATCCCATTCGATTTCTTTCAATTCAACGAAGTGCTCTGCGATGTGATCGCCGAGAGCGTGCATGACGACGTCATCCGCTTTCAAGACTTCGAGTGCGTGGCTGAGTGTTGATGGAAGATCATCGATTCCGTTCGCAACGCGTTCCGGTTTGTCCATGACGTAGATGTTACGGTCGATTGGAGCCGGTGCTTTCAAGTTGTTCTTGATTCCATCAAGACCTGAAGCGAGCAATGTCGCAAGCGCAAGGTACGGGTTCGCTGCTGGATCGACTGAACGAACTTCGATACGAGTCGAGAGTCCACGTGCTGCAGGAACACGGACGAGTGGTGAACGGTTACGGGCTGACCATGCGACGTAGCAAGGCGCTTCGTAGCCAGGAACAAGACGTTTGTATGAGTTGACTGTCGGGTTACAAACCGCTGTGAAGGCACGTGCGTGTTTGAGGATACCTGCTGTGAAGGCACGTGCATCATCCGACAATTGCATTTCTTCGTTGCCTTCATCGAAGAAGACGTTCTCGTTGCCTTTGAAGAGCGACATGTTCGCGTGCATTCCTGATCCGTTGACTCCGAAGAGTGGTTTTGGCATGAATGTCGCGTGCAAGTTGTGCTTCGCCGCAATCGTCTTGACAACAAGTTTGAACGTTTGGATGTTATCCGCCGTCGTGATCGCATCCGCATATTTGAAGTCGATTTCGTGCTGACCTGGAGCGACTTCGTGGTGTGATGCTTCGATTTCAAAGCCCATGTTCTCGAGCTCGATGACGATTTCTTTACGGCAATTTTCACCAAGATCGACTGGTGCGAGGTCGAAGTATCCACCTTGGTCGTTCAATTCAAGTGTCGGGCGACCTTTTTCATCTTTCTTGAAGAGGAAGAATTCTGGCTCTGGTCCAACGTTGAATGATGTGAAACCGAGTTCTTCCATCTCTTTAAGTACCCGTTTGAGCTGACCACGTGGGTCTCCTGCGAACGGCGAGCCATCCGGATTATGGATGTCACAGATTAAACGTGCAACTTTCCCTGTTCCATCTTCTGTCCATGGGAAGACGACCCATGTGTTTAAGTCTGGGAAGAGATACATATCTGATTCTTCGATCCGGACGAATCCTTCGATCGATGAACCATCGAACATCATTTTGTTATCAAGTGCTTTTTCCAATTGGCTTACTGGAATTTCAACGTTCTTGATCGTTCCGAGGATATCTGTGAACTGTAAGCGAATGAAGCGTACATCCTCAGCTTTAGCGATTTTCAAAATGTCTTCTCGTGTAATGTTGCGACGTGTCATGTGACAAATCCCCTCTCCGATTCGTTTTTATATGGTTACAGGTCCTTACTTGAAGAAACGCCCGAGCTCACCTTGGATGAGCGACGTCTTTCCATGTCGTCCTGCTTCCTTCAATTCATTTTTCAGGAGTTTATACAATTCGCCGTCAGATAGTTCCGGGCGCGTCTCGACGACGCTCTCCGCAACGCGTTCGCGTTTGACGAGATCGTTTTCAAAAATCAATTTGATCCCTGCGATATTCAGTCCCTGATCCAGGTATTCCTTAATCGACAACAGGCGATCGACATCGTTGAACGAATAGAGGCGACGCTTCGTCTCTGTCCGCTCCGGCTTAATCAGTCCCTGTTCTTCGTAATATCGGATCTGGCGGGCAGATAACGCGGTCAACTCTTGAACGACTCCGATGGGAAATAGTGGCTTGGACTGGCGTGATGAGTCTGCCATGTGGTTCCTCCTTTTTCCTTACTCCATGAGAATAAACCTCTGTCAGGCAACTTGTCAAGCGATGTAAGAAAAGTTAACACAACTTTTTTAATCACTTTACTCGAAGTCGTTCAGAGGTCGTTTTCACGAGATATGCTAGTATTAAACGTTTTTTTCTGGAATTAATTGTTTTTCCATCAAGTGATTGACGGCTGAGATGATGGCAATCTTGACGTGGCTATACGTCAACCCACCTTGGACGTATGCGGTATAGGGCGCACGGATCGGACCATCCGCTGACAACTCGATCGATGATCCTTGTACGAATGTTCCTGCTGCCATGATGACATCGTCCGCATATCCCGGCATATAATCCGGAATCGGTAACGCATGTGCATTGACGGGTGAAGCTGCTTGAATCGCCTGACAGAAGGCAATCATCGGCTCTGGCGCATGGAACGAGACCGATTGAATCAAATCCGTCCGTTCTGCCGTATGGTGCGGTGCCGTGTCAAAGCCGAACTGACCAAGCATGCTCGACGTGAACATCGCGCCCATCAACGCTTGGCTCACCGTATGTGGTGCCATATAGAAGCCTTGGTACATATCCGGAAGTGCGGATAACGATGGACCGGCTTCGGCGCCAATCCCTGGTGTCGTCATCCGGAATGACGCTCGTTCAATCAAATCCGTTCGACCGACGAGATAACCGCCGGTCTTCGCAAGTCCACCACCCGGGTTCTTAATCAACGATCCTGCCATCAAGTCCGCCCCGACGTGTGTCGGTTCGATCGTCTCGACGAACTCACCGTAGCAGTTATCGACGAAGATCAGTACGTGCGGATGAACGGCTTTGATGGTGGCGATTGCTTCTCCGATTTCGTTGACGGGTAGACTGCGTCGTGTCGCATAGCCTTTTGAACGCTGGATCCCGACGACCTTCGTCTGCGGTGTGATTCGTTCGAGAACAGCCGGTACGTCGATCGTCTCAGCGTTTTTCATCTCGACGACATCATACTGGACGCCCAGTTCCTTTAATGAACCGCGTCCGTCACCACGAATTCCGACGATTTCTTCAAGCGTGTCGTATGGTTTTCCTGTGATATAAAGCAATTCATCGCCTGGCAATAACAAACCGAACAACGCGATACCGATTGCATGGGTGCCGCTGATGATTTGCGGACGACAAAGACCGGCTTCCGCACCGAAGACATCGGCATAGATCCGTTCGAGCGTATCGCGTCCTTCATCGTTGTAGCCATAGCCTGTTGACGGCATGAAGTGAAAATCACTGACCTTGTGACGTCGGAACGCATCGAGGACGCGGAATTGATTGTATTCCGCGACCTCTTGCGCTTTCTTGACGTACGGGGCGATCTGTTCCTCCGCCCGATCAATGAGCGGACGGAGCGTTTCGTAATGGGTTAATTCTGAAAACATGTTTACACCTCGTATTGTTTCAATGTCGCGTATAGACGCGTATCTTTACGCAAGTAACCTTTTAGAATGACGGAACCATCTTCTTCGAACGATTCCTTCAAATTCATCATGACTTCCTTCGCCGGATTGTAATGGGCAAATCCGTCAACTGGAATGCGAATCTCGAGATACTCGAGGATTTCGCTGATTGACCGTTCGATCTCTTCGATCAAGCGCTCGATATCCTGCGGGTCAAGCGCAGAAATCAGCAGTTTTCCACCTGTGAACAAGCGGTTCAATTGATCCTTCTTGTTGTAGACTTCCAGTTGCGGAATGTCACCGGCACCGAGTTCATCGAGGACATCGTTCGTCGTCTGCATCTGATTCAAGTAATGCTCACTCGACGCATCAACGACATGGAGGATCAAGTCGGCTTCCAGCACTTCCTCAAGGGTCGAGCGGAACGCCGCGATCAACTTCGTCGGGAGATCTTGAATGAAACCGACCGTATCCGTTAGGAGGATTTGACCACCTTCCGGCAAATCGACTTGACGTGTCAACGGATCGAGCGTCGCGAACAGCTCATCCTTCTCGTATGTGTCGGCTTGTGTCAACCGGTTGAAGATCGTTGATTTACCGGCATTCGTATAACCGACGAGCGCGATTTGGAATGTCTGGTTCTCTTTGCGACGTTCCCGGTAACGGGCACGGTGCGCGACGGATGTCTCGAGTTGTTTCGAGATCTCATCAACGCGACGCCGGATATGACGGCGGTCCGTCTCAAGTTTCGACTCACCTGGTCCACGTGTCCCGATTCCGCCACCAAGACGTGACAGTTGTGTACCCTGCCCGGCTAGGCGTGGTAACAGATAACTCATCTGTGCCAGTTCGACCTGTAACTTCCCTTCGCGCGACTGGGCACGACCAGCAAAGATATCGAGGATCAACTGCGTCCGGTCAATCAATTTGATGGCTTCCGGGTCCGATAAGGCGATCCGGATATTCTTCATCTGACCGGGCGTGACCTCGGCATTGAATATGATTAAATCAGGTTCAAGTTCGTCTGCTAACGCAACGAGTTCCTCAACCTTTCCTTTTCCGATGAACGTACGGCGGTCAATTGCTTGTCGTTTTTGATCCAAACGACCGACGACGACACCATGCGCAGTCGTTACGAGTGCTTCGAGCTCCGCGACCGATTCTTCATAGACATGATCCGGGACACCGGGGAGCTGGCAACCAACGACGATGACGCGTTCTGACATAATATCATTCCTTTCACGAGTAAAGACGTACTGCGCCCCTTATCATACCACAGCCACCGGTTCGTCTGAACTTTTTTGGACAGGAAACATCCGTTCGGTTTATGATGGAAGAAACACCATTACGAAAGGGAGGAAAACGATGGCACGCGAACAGTCGTATACGCTTCCAGAGTTCATTGAACGCTACCTGTTTTATCTAACGACAAGTGGACGGCAACTTTCGACCGTCCGACGCTATCGCTATGATCTCATCGAAGTCCATCGCTATATGACCGATGTCGACCAACCACTCGAGACGATCGACGATTTCAAGGCGATTTCAATCGAGACGTGGAAGACGTTCATCAATGAGTACTTGATCGAAGAGAAACTCTACCAGCAAGCGACGGTCGCTCGAATCGTCACCGTCATCAATCAAGTCAATTACCAGATTCGGCAAACGAAAGCGAAGCTGATCGAATACGCACAACCGACGCACGAATTAACGGCAAAACACGTCGCTTCCTTCAAGGAATACGAGCAATTGGTGCGGACGAATCAATCTGATCGCGGCTTGACGGAACATCAATTGAAGGCACGTCCGTTTTTAATCGATCGAAACGAACTGATCCTTCGATTGTTTTATCGCTACGGCTTACGTGTTCATCATATCATTGGTTTGAAGATGCATGACCTCAATTTCGCCCAGCAAGAGATGACCGTCCACGATCGACTCGGCAACCGCTACCTGCTCCATCTCGAGCGGGAAGATCAAGATATCATGTTGCGTTACTTGAAGACGATTCCGGAGCCGGTCCGTCCTCGTTATCACAGTACCGACCCTTTTTTCGTCGCGTTCGACTTCGCCCGGATGACATTCCGCTGGGTTTACAGTAAGAATGCACCGAAGCAATTGTCGATCGTCATGATCACGAAGATGATGCGTCAGCTGAATGAACGGTCGGATAATAAACGGATCTTGACACCGTCGATGTTACGCAACAGTTTTATCCTGAAAACATATCAGGACGAGATGACGAAGGAAGAACGTCTGCAGAAGACATGCCTCTATAAGGATGTCTCGCTCCGACGTTATGAAGAGGCGGTCGAGGAACTGACACCGTTGTTGTAAAAAATTCATTAGACTTGGAAGTGACATGAATGACGATTCGAATGACTTATGATCAAAAAGCAAAAATGGGATATCTATATCTCTTCCCAGAAACATTTACTCCCGCAATTGAAGAAACGGACGAGCTAGAAGAAAATGAATTCCTCAACGTAGACGTTGATCAAGAGGGACGCATCGTCGGAATCGAATTTTTCAATGAAGAAGCGAATGTGATCCGCGCCGTCCATTCACAAGCATTCTTATTACGCAGAACATACAGATCGTTTCTCGCTCCGATTGCAAAACACGATTCCGAAAAGTTCGTGTCACCTCCAAGGAGTTACGTTCTACTTTGCTGAAACCGATCATACCGGATTCATCGGACTTGATATCCTTGACTTAGAACGATATCCTGTCGACGTTCTTCGTACGCTTGCTCAGCCAGCGTATAAATAATGAAGTGAACAAAAAAAGACGACCCCCGGTCGTCTTTTTTACTTAGCGAGAGACTTCTTGTGTCTCTTCTTGCTCATATAACGTCACGTTGCGCGCTGGTGCGAACGTCGAAATCGCGTGCTTGTAGATCAACTGCTGTTTGCCTTCCGACTCCAAGATGACCGTGAAGTTATCGAATGACTTGATCAGCCCCCGTAATTGATACCCGCTGATTAAGAAAACCGTTGTCGGGACTGCATCTTTCCGTAATTGATTTAAAAAGACGTCCTGAATGTTGTATGTCGCTTTCATGATTCCCCGTGCCCCCTCTTTTTATCTGTTTCTGTCTTCGGGCAACTCTTATTTAACCGCTTTCAGAAACTCTACAGTTCTATCATAGATAATTTTGAACGTTTCTTCAAATGAAAACTTTCCCATATCCACCCAAACGCCATCAAATTGGTGACGGAACCACGTCAATTGACGTTTCGCGAAGCGTCGCGTGTTCCGTTTCAGCATATCGACGGCAGGATCGAGTGGTGCCCCGTCAAGGACCGGTAACATCTCTTTATAACCAATCGCTTGCAACGCCTTCGTCTGACGGTACCCTGCAGCGTCAAGACGTGCCACTTCCTCAAGAAGTCCACTTTCGACCATCATATCTACTCGCTGATCGATCCGATCATACAAGCGATCCCGGTCTTCCATGTGTAGGACGAACAGTAGACTCTCGTAAAGTGCAGGCTTACTACCGGTCGTTTGTGTCTGACCCGTCCGCGCGACCTCGATCGCCCGCACGACCCGCTGAATGTTATTCGGATGAATCGCTTCGGCACGCACCGGATCAAGTTCCTTCAACTGATCATGTAGCGCATTCGCTCCATGTGTCGCTGCATACGCTTCGAGTTCAGCCCGTAAGGCTGGATCTTCTGCCTGCTCGGTGAACTGATAATCATATAAAATCGAACGGATATAAAGCCCTGTTCCACCGACGATGATCGGTAACTTCCCCCGACTTGCGATCTCATCGATCGTCGCTCGGGCAACCGTCTGGAAACGCGCTACACTCATCTCATCATCCGGTGTAACGAGATCAAGCAGATGATGCGGCACCTCTTCCATCTCTTCGGTCGTCACTTTTGCCGATCCGATATCCATCCCTTGATAGACTTGGACAGAGTCTCCAGATAAGACTTCTCCGTTTAATCGCTTGGCTAGTTCAATGCCCGTCTTCGTTTTTCCGACTGCAGTCGGTCCGACGATGACGATGACTGGTTGTTTCTTCATTTTTCTTCACCCATTCTCTATCTTTTCATTCTGATTCGAGTGTACCACAGCCACTTACTCGGATTAAAAAAATCAACAAAAAAACCGCCCTCCTTGGACGGTTCACGTTTGCTCGTCTTATACGCGACGGATGAAATCGTCATAAATGGCACTAAAGATGCACCACCCACAAATGACGACGCCTGTCAGCATGATGCCCCAATCTGCCATGGTCGTTCCTCCTCTAGTCATCGTTATTCTCTCTTTTGACGGTTTGAACGGTTTGTAAACCCTTTCGAGCAGGTTTGACACCAATTCTTGGAATCAGTATGATAAAAGTACGATTGGTACGTAGCGCGGAAGCTGACCTGCATCGGCTTCCTATTAGAGGCACTGCCTCTCGATTCCATGTCTTGTGCTTGCACGAGGCGACATAGGAAGAATTCGTTCTTCCAAGCGACAGGTCCGGCATCATGCCCGGGCCTGTTCTGCGTGCCGATACATTATTTCGAAAGGAGCCGATTATCGTGCGTATTCAAATCATTGGTGGATCAGGTACCGGAAAAAGTACACTGGGCGCCTTCATCGGGAAAGCTGAACAGATTCCCTGGATTGATACAGACCATTATCTTTGGAAAGATACGACGTTCACTGAAAAGCGAGACGTCTCCGAGCGATTTTCCATGTATGAAGCAGATCTTATGTCTTACAACGATTACATCGTCTCCGGTTCTGTCTTCGCCTGGCATCCGGACGGTTTCATCAATCGGGACTTGCTTGTCTTCCTGTCGCTCGACGAATCGGTTCGGATGGAACGTCTCATCGCACGCGAAGCAGCACGATACCCAGATTTTACAGGCTCCAATGAATTCCTTGACTGGTGCCGGACGTATCACACGGCGACGGACCCATCGATGATCGGTACGTTCGCAGAACACCAGTATCAAATGGACCGGTCAATTTCCCCGATTCTCATAGTAGATGCTTCGTTATCGACACAACTTCAGTATCAAAAAATAATCGAGACATACGATCGTTTGTCGCTTCATCCATGAAAAACGGGTCCCCCTCTATAGGTGGACCCGTTCGTCTTAATACATATCTTTTTGTGTGAAGTTCCAGAACGCAACGACTAGTGCCGCGACCGTCCAACAACCGAGGACGGCAAGGGAGAACGGAAGCGTCATCCCTTCGATCGGTGGTGCTTGTCCATCGAGATAGTTGATCAGTCCGAAGTTGACGTTGACGAGATATTTCGAGCTCGTCCAACTTGAACCGAGTGTCGTCAGTAACGTGCCGGAAATCAAGACTGCCATCATGATCCCAATCCCTGTCGCTGTGTTTTTGACGAGAACAGAGACCATCAAGGCGATCGTTCCGACGACAGCTGTGACGATCCATGCTAGACCGACGGCCATCAAGAGGTACTCCCACATCGGTAACGTATGCACGAACTCGGTCGAGAACGTACCGCTCGGTGAGGCTTGGAACCCGGTCAAGATCGGTGCGGTCCATCCGTCATAGCCGAGGACGATCCCGGATATCGCGTAACAGACGGCGACGGTCAATGCCATCAGCATCGACGTATAGAGTAACACCGTCAACCATTTCGCCATCAGGATCTTCCAGCGCCGGACTGGTCGCGACAGTAGCGTCTTGATCGTTCCGTCATTTTGCTCCCCACTGACGATATCCGCCATGATGACGATGATGAACAGCGGTAAGATCAGCGTCAATCCTTGCGAGAAGAAGATTCGGATGAACGTCGGGGCTCCCGGATAGTTCGGGTTGATGTCGTTATCGAGATAATATTGATTCTGTTTTAGGTCAAACTCAAGGAACTGACGGAACTCATCTTGAATACTGCTGGAAGCAAGACGGTTCTGCGTGTCGACGATGTCTTGTTGTAACTCAACCCGCCAATCGAGCGTTCCTTGCTTTTTGATTTGTTCCTGGATGTCTCGGTACTGTGCGTACGTAAACATCGAGACAAGGACGATCAAAATGATCGCAACGACAGCAAAACGACGTTTTGAAGCGATTTTCGTCACTTCATTTCGAACGAGACCGATCATGTTCGGATTACGCAATGTGATCGCCTCCCGTTAACGTGATGAACAGATCTTCGAGCGTTTGGACTTTCCGTTCAATCGTCCAGACTTCGACACCTGCTTCGATCAACTGTTTGTTGAGCGCTGGTGTCTTGCTTGCATCCATCAAAGTATGAACCGTATTCGCATCGACGACTTCGGACACTTGGACTTGATCCGATGCTGATAAAATCTCATTTGCCTTAAAGGCATCATCGACACGCCAGTCAACGCCTGGTGCGAGCGACTCGACCAGTTCCTTGACCGTTCCGACTTGAACGATTTTGCCATAACTCATGATCGCAACTCGATCGGCAAGCATTTCGATCTCAGCCAAGATATGACTCGAGACGAGGACCGACAGTCCCGTTTCCTCGACGAGCCGGCGGATGAATTGACGTAAATCCCGAATCCCCATCGGATCGAGACCATTCGTCGGTTCGTCGAGAATCAAGACGCTCGGTCGTCCGAGTAATGCTTGTGCGATTCCGAGACGCTGCCGCATCCCGAGCGAGTATGTCCGGACTTGATCATCAACACGCGCCGTCAAATCGACGAGATCGATGACTTCCTGAATCCGGGCATCATCGACATTCGGTAACATCCGGGCAAAGACTTGTAGATTTTCGCGACCCGTCAAATACTTATACAACTCTGGATTTTCAACGATCGAGCCAATCCGCTCCATCGCTTGGACGAACTGTTTGCGGACGTCGAAGTCACAGACCGTGATTTTACCGGACGTCGGTTTGATCAAGCCGACGAGCATCCGGATCGTCGTCGTTTTTCCTGCCCCGTTCGGTCCAAGGAAGCCAAAGACTTCACCTGGTTGAATCTCAAACGAGATATTATCAATGATCGTCTTTTTTCCGATCACCTTTGTTACACCTTCTAATTTCACTGTTGGTTTCACGTCTCTCACCTCTTATTGTCTATTCTAGCGGAATAATGAATCATTTGACTTGTCAGAACACTTCATTTCCGCACATTCTTTCAACTTTTGCTACAATCAGGTTAGAACCTAGAAGGAGGAACGTTCATGAAGCGATTACGCTGGCCCCTGTTTTTAACCGTCTCACTCGTTTTGACGGCAATCTTTGGATACGGCTTCGTCAGTGCCTATAGTGACGTCGTCAACCCACCAAAACGTGCCGTCCTGACACCTACGAAGGAAGAGCCTGTCAAAAAAGGCGGGACGTACGTCGCGCTTGGTGATTCCTTGACACGTGGTGTCGGAGCATCAAACGGCAATAGTTACGCCACGATCGTCGGACGCGATCTTGTCAAAGATAACACTGTCGAGCGCTTCCAGAATCTTGCCGTCAGTGGTGCCCGGACGGAAGATTTACTGAAACAACTAGAACAAAAAGAAGTCTTACGTTCAATCAAACAAGCAAAAGTCATCTCGGTGACGATTGGCGGAAATGACTTATTCAACCGTGGTGAAGGCGTCGCGAACTTCAATGCGAAGAAGACAGCCGAAACCGTCACGACGGCACAAGCGAACTTGAAAAAGACGTTCAGTATCCTACGAGAACAAAATCCGGATGCTGTCATTTTCTACGTCGGGCTCTATAATCCTTTCCGTGCGACGGAAAACGGTGAAGCATTCGATGCTATCGTACAAGATTGGAACGCAAAATCACGGACGCTCGGTATCGAGTACGATGTCGAGATCATCGACACATTCAATCTCGTGCGTGACGTCAAACGCGATTTGTCGAGTGACCAATTCCACCCGAACGATTCTACCTACGAAGAGATTGCAAAAGCTTCCTTACTTGCTGTCAATAAACGTTTCTAACAATAAAAGCCGCCATTTAGGCGGCTTTTTGTTCCGATTCATTTCAGACGTTTCGCAAGAGAGACGAGCCCCCATTGGAGCGGCAACCGTGTCCAAAGCAACCAAGACGGAAGACGTTTTCCATTAATCGGCTTCGGATTGACTGCCATGTTGACGTTTGCGGGTAAGACAGCATATAAGAAGGCAGGAAGCGTCTTACGAACGAGGTGCACCCCTTTTCCTGTCAACAACATGACACCGTAAGCGATTTCGATGACCCCTGTCACTTGGACGAAGAAGCGCTTGAACGGAATGAACGACGGCATGATGCTGACGAACCCTTTTTCATTGCGGAAATGACCAACTCCCGCAAACAGTAATCCTGCTCCATAGACTAGACGCAATAGCATTATGTTCCACACTCTCTTTCTGTTAATGAAATATATGTTCGAGACAGCTTCAGTGTATCGAAATGACCTGATTATCTCAACTTTTAGAAATTGTCGTCGAATTATGGGGAATGATGAGTCATTTCGGAATGTCTCCCGTAATCAGGTGATAAGTCACTTCATTTGCTATGATGAAGTCAGAAATCATACAGGAAGGGATGACGACTTATGGCTGGAAAAACAAAAGGACTTTTACCTGGATTGACTGGAGGAATCATCGGTGCCGTTCTGACGGCAACGATCGCGTTTCCGATTTTACTCGATCAAGAGCAACAGGTCGCGGACACACCACTCTCAAACGGAATGCCAAAACAAGTCTCGACGACGTCGAATGATCCAGTGACGAATGCAGTCGCCACTGCTCAAAAATCCGTTGTAACGGTGACGAATTATCAAACCGGTAATGCGATGTCGCAAAAAGAAGCAGCTGCCGGCTCGGGATCTGGTGTCATTTATAAAAAAGAGAATGGAAAAGCATACATCATTACGAACCACCACGTCGTCGATGGCGCGTCAAAACTTGATGTCACACTTAACAACGGTAAAACACTTCAAGCCAAATTACTCGGTAGTGACGAAACGTATGACTTAGCCGTGTTAGAAGTCGACGCAAACGACGTTCCAGGCGTCATCACACTTGGGAAATCAGCGGACTTAAAAGCCGGACAAACGGTCCTCGCAATCGGTAATCCACTTGGTGAATTCCAAAATTCCGTTACCCGCGGAATCGTCAGTTCGAAAGACCGGACTGTACCGGTCGATACGAATAACGATGGACAAGACGACTTTAATACAACGGTCATCCAGACGGATGCCGCGATCAATCCTGGTAACTCAGGCGGTGCCTTGATCAATGAACAAGGACAACTCGTCGGTATCAACTCGATGAAAATTGCCGAGTCGGGTGTTGAAGGTGTCGGTTTCAGTATTCCAATCGATGATGCATTACCAATCCTTAAACAACTTGAGACGAACGGTAAAGTCGAACATCCGACACTCGGTGTTTCCTTACAAGATGTGGCGGCGTTCCCTGCTGGATATTTAAAAGATCAAGTTAACTTACCAGACAGTCAAAAAACAGGTGTCGTCGTCATGTCAGTCGAACCGAACAGTCCAGCTGCTGCGGCTAAACTGAAAACAGGTGACGTGATCACGAAAATCAACGACTCCGAGATTAAAGGATTCGTCGATATCAAAACGGCACTCATCAAATCAGACGGTCCACTCTCACTGACAATCATCCGTGACGGAAAAACGATGACGGTCGAGACGAAAACAACGACGACCGACCAGCTGTAAACTTCAGCCTGACGTTTCGTCCGCCTTCCTTTTCGGGTATTGTTTTAGAACAATATCGAATTGGGAGGCTTTTTCTATGTATGACTTAATCGGCATCGGCATTGGTCCGATGAATTTAGGGTTGAGCGCACTGGCTCATCCGACAGATTTAAAAACGTTATTTTTTGACGAAAGCGAACAATTCTCATGGCATCCCGGCATGATGATTCAGGATTCGATGATGCAGACAAGCTTCATCTCCGATCTCGTCACACTTGCTGATCCGACGAGCGCATTTTCTTACCTTAATTACTTACGATCGATCCAACGTCTCCACACGTTTTACTTCTATGAAAAACTTCTGATTTCAAGACAAGGTTACAATGATTACTTACGCTGGGTGGCGACACAGCTTAATGATTTACGATTTTCAACCCGCGTCGTCGATGTGCAAGATACCGGTGATAGTTTTGAGGTCCTCGTCGAAGATGTCACAACCGGGAAACGGGAAACGTTCGAAGCACGGAACGTCGTCATCGGTACTGGCTCAAAGCCCACGATTCCAGACACGTTTGACGAGCGTGTCATTCACAATACACAGTATGTCATGAACAAGGCAGAACTGTTGCAGCGCAAAAAAATCAGTATCGTCGGCTCCGGTCAAAGTGCCGCCGAGATCTTCCTTGATCTTTTGACGACACCTGCTCCAGAGCGTCCTGAACTCGAATGGATTGCGCGTTCGACACTGTTTGAGACACTTGAGACCGGTAAACTCGGAGAAGAAATTTTTTCACCGAGCTATGTGATGTATTTCAACCAACTCCCACTCGAAGTACGACAAGAGTCGGTCAAGAAGTTTGCCCGGTCTCAGAACGGCATCAGTCCAGAGACCCTGCAATCGATCTATGCCCACCTCTATGATTTGACGGAAGAGGAACAACGACAGGTCGCGATCCGCGCGAATCTCGAAGTAAAAGAAATCACCTATGATGAGCGGTTCACGATTGCGATGCAACATCAAGAACTTGAGGACGAGCGCTCGTCTGTAACAGATGCCGTCATTGCAGCAACTGGTTTTTCGCCATCCCTTCCGAGCTTCATCGACCGACTTGATATCGTGTTCGAAGCACCGAATGCCTGGAAAGTCGATGCCGACTACCAAATCGTGCGTTCGGTCGAGACAGCCCATCATCTTTACGCAACTGCTAATTTAGAGCTGTCACACGGTCCGGCTGCGGATAATCTCGGGATGTCTGTCTCGCGGAACCAGTTGATCTTGAACGCTGTCGCCGGTACGGAACTGTATCCGGTCGAACGACATGCGACGTTTACGACGTTCGATTAAGTCACTAAACCAAACGAACGAGGAATGGCGTGCGCCACTCCTCGTTCGTTTTTCGTTTTACGGTTTTTTCGTCAACTCTAGTGCAGCCAGCAATAGCAACGTGGCTTGAACTCGTGTCACACCTGTTTTAGCAAGCAACAAATGAAAGGCAATCAACCAGTTGACTTCGTCTGAAAATCGATTCCGTGCCCGCTCCCGGTCGACAATCCGAGTCACATAAATCCAGTCGACACGCTCCATTGTAGGCAGTAACGCAAGGATTGGCATCAAGCGATCCCAGATGATGATTTCTCGCCGCTCTAACAGTTCCCGCCACGCAATGATTCGTTCCTGTTGCGCTGAAGGATCTGGATCCGCCGCTAAGATTTGCGCCGTAATGACACGTTCACTCGTTCGTTCCATGAATTGCGCGAGCCACTCTTCCGATGTATTGACCCGCTCTAGAAATTCCTCTGGTAATGGCTGCTGTTCAAGCAAGGTCGATGTCACGACGTACTGCTTTGCTGCATTCAAATGTGGGCGTGTTGCATGCAAGCGTTCCATATAGGGAAAGGCATCGATTCCTTGACGCCGATTCAATACTTCGTTGAGCGCAAAAAATGGACGAACCCCTTTATCACGAATCAGGCGATGTTTAATCTTCTTTTCCGCAACGATGATCTCTTCGATGAGAACATCGGGATCCGTGCTATTCAATTGAACATGGGCGACAAGTAACGGCGTATAACGGCTCCGAAGCGCTGAAAAACGCGATGTCTTGTGTTTGATTGTCCGCATCAGTCTTTCATATACAGTTTGTTCAAAGACAGTATCATGAATCGTGTAGGACAGTGCAAAAAAACGATGGAAATCATGTGACGTCTCTTCCCGCAAGACGGGATAACTCTCATCATAGTTCTCACAGAATTGACCGTACATCCTTCCACCTCGCCTTCTTTTCTATCAATCGTTTTCCCTAAAATTGGCTTGCACAACCTTATTTTTATACGAACAAAAAATGGCAACAGATTACGTCCCGGACTGTAGACGAATGGGCTGACTCAAAAAAAGAATGACGCGTCTTTTCACGCCCTTTCCTCAGGCGAGACACAAGCCAGTTTTCCTGCTTCATTCAAGCAGGAAAGCGGGTCTTGTTTGTCTCGACAGCGCAAATATGCGCTTGTTCCTGTAGGAGTTGCGTGTGACGCGTCATTTTTTATAACCAGAAGAATGTCGAAGAATGTCAGAGAAGCGTTTTGTTCACTCGACATCGCTTCCTAGGGAAAAACAAACAAGAGCGACCCTGCAGCGAAGCGAAGCGGCGCGATGCTTGTCCCAGGAAAACGATGTGAGACGAACAAAAAAGCGCAATTCTTCTCGTTAGAGAAAAATTGCACGTTGTCTTTAGTCTTAGACCTTATTCATTACCTCTCATTCTTTCAAATCGATTCAAACTCGTTGTCTCTCTAACAACCGGGAGAAATAACCACCTTGATTCATTAGTTCATCATGCGAGCCTTCTTCGACGATGCCGTCCTTCGTGACGACGAAAATCTTATCGGCATTTCGAATCGTTGCTAAACGGTGGGCGATAACGAGCGTCGTCCGGTTCTCAGACAGCTCGGCAAGCGATTCTTGAATCAGTGCTTCCGTTTCTGTATCAAGGGCAGACGTCGCTTCATCAAGAATCAGAATCGGCGGGTTCTTCAGGAACATCCGCGCGATGGCGAGTCGTTGCTTTTGTCCACCCGACAATTTGAGTCCCCGTTCGCCGATTTGTGTCGCATACCCATCAGGTAGATCCGCGATCATCGGACCGAGATGGGCACGTTCTGCCGCTTGCACGATGTCTTCGTGCGTCGCATTCAAATCACCGTAGGCGATGTTTTCAGCGATCGTCCCTGAGAACAAAAAGACATCTTGCTGGACGATCCCGATTTGTTGTCGCAGAGACTCCTTCGTCATCTGCCGGATATCGATTCCGTCAATCGTGATTGCGCCATCTAGAACATCGTAAAAACGTGGAATCAACGAACAGATCGTCGTCTTCCCTGCCCCGGACGTTCCGACGAATGCGACCGTCTGACCAGGTTCGACCGTCAGATTGATGTGTTCTAAGATTAGACGATCCGCTTCATATCCGAATGCGACATCCTTGAACGTGATGCCACCGTTCAAGCGATCAACGACGAGCGCATCTGGCGCATCAGGTAAAGATGCATCTTCATCAATCATCGAAAGGAACCGCTTAAAGCCAGCCATCCCTTTCGGATACATCTCAAGCAATGCCGTAATCTTATCGATTGGCTTCAATAAGATATTCATGTAGAGAATGAAGCCGACGAGTTCTCCTGCCGTTAAGGCTTCGCGATGTGTCAAGTACGCACCGACGACTAAGACGGCAAGTGTCATCAAACGAGTCGTCAAGTAGATGCCGGACAGGCTCTTACTCATGACCTTGTAGGCATTGATCTTCGACTGACGGAACGTCGCGTTGTCTTTTTCAAAACGCTCGATTTCGTAAGCTTCGTTCGTGAACGACTGGACGACACGGACACCGGAAACACTGTCCTCGACGCGTGAATTGACTTCCGCGATATTACCGTACATCCGGTCCCATGATTTATTCATCCGGACGTTCGCATAGCTGATCAGCCAGATCAGGAATGGTACGGCGATGATCGTCACGAGGGCAAGCGGCACATTGATCGTCAACATGATCGAGAATGCACCAAGCAAGGTCATGACGGCAATGAACGCATCTTCCGGACCATGATGGGCTAGTTCCCCGATATCAAACAAATCATTCGTGATCCGGCTCATGATATGACCCGTCTTCGTATTGTCAAAGAAACGAAACGACTGTTTCTGGACATGACTAAACAACTGACGACGCATATCGGTCTCGATGTTAATCCCGAGCTTATGTCCGAAATAGTTGACGACGAATTGCATCAGCGTACTGATGATGTAGAGCGCTAATAATCCGACGCTGACGAGGATGATCCAGTTCATCTCACCGTTTGGCAACAAGGAGTCGATGAACCACTGGACTGCGAGTGGAAAAGCAAGTTCTAACACCCCGACGAATAAGGCAGATATGAAATCGAGCCAGAATAAACGTTTATGTGGGATATAATATTGATAAAAACGGTGTAACATGTGTAGCCTCCTTCCGAGTACTTCTAGTGTACTTGAACTTTTTTGAAAATACTCCTTCTACCTGTTCATTTTTTGAAAAACGGTATTACAGTTTTCCAGACAAAAATTATATTTTTAATTCAGGGGAATCAGCACTTTTTATGACAAAATGGTAACAACGATTTTTACCTATCTCTTGGAAGGAGCTATGTCACGTGAAAAAGACCGTTCTCGCCCTCACGACGCTCGCTTTGGTCGGTACCACAATTCCGGTTTCAGCCGCGTCAACGACACTGACTTTGACGGATAACGTCAACATTCGCACGGCTGCCTCGACTTCCGCGAAGGTCATCACGACGCTAAAAAAAGGTACGAAGCTGACAGCTGTCAAGAAAGTCAACAGCTGGTATGAAATCCGCTATCAGTCGAAACCAGCTTTCATTACTTCAGCATACGTCAAAGCAACGACGGAAAAGGCTCCGACAACTACGACCTACATAACGAACACCGATGCCGTCAACGTCCGGCAAAAAGCAACGACGAGTTCGAAATCACTCGGAAAACTGGCAAAGAATACTGTCTTGACTGTTCAGAAACAATCAGGTGATTGGTACCAAATCACACATAAGAAACAAACGGCCTATGTCCATGCGACGTTAGTCAGCAAAAAGACGTCGAACGTCACGACAGATTCAAAACCACCCGCAACGACTCCCGTCAAAAAAGTCGTTAAAGCGGTTGATCGATCAAAAGTCTACACGGTTAATGCGAAGGAAGGCTTGAACGCACGGACTGCTGCAGCGACGAACGCAAAAATCTACAAGACATTACCGCATCAGACGGTTCTTGATGTCACAGGCGCCGTTGATTCATGGTACCAAGTCAAGCTTGACGGAAAAGAAGCATATGTCGCTTCGACCTATGTCAAAGCTTCAACAAAAGCATCACCACCAACAACGCCGACGACGCCTGAAGTCTCTTTGACGCCGGTTGATGCCTCGAAGACGTATCGCGTCAACGCCCCAACCGGTCTGAATGTCCGTACGTTGCCTTCGACGTCGTCTAAAGTCTTCACACAAGTCGCACACGCTTCGACGGTAAACGTAACAGGTGAAACGACAGGTAAAGATAGCGGCTGGTACCAGATCAAGATCGGAACGGGTCTCTACTATGTCGCGAAGAGTTACATCACGACGGGATCCGTCACGACGACGCCTCCTGTCACTCCGACGACACCTCCTGTGACGACCGTTCCCGGTTCAACATTGATGGAACGTGCCATTTCGATTGGTCAACAATATCTCGGAACACCATACGTTTGGGGATCTAGTAATCCAGTCAACGGTGGCTTCGACTGCTCTGGCTTCATCAACTACACGTTGAATGCCGCTGGCTATTCTGTCGGACGGACGAACGTCAACGGTTACTGGAATGATGACCGGTATCTTGGGGCGAAGCTTTCGAAACTGCGTCAACCGGCACGCGGCGATATCATCTTCTTCGAAAACACGTATGCCGCTGGTCCGACGCATATCGGCATCATGTTGAACAACGATCAGTTCATCCATGCGAACACACCATCACTCGGCATCAGTCGTCTTTCAGAACGGTACTGGACACAAAAACTGTTAGGCTTTAAATCACTTTAAGACATTTTTCATCCATCCCTTGGGGTGGATGTTTTTTTGTCTTACCGCTTCTCTTTTGGATATACTGTATATGGAAAGGATGTGTCCGCATGTCTTACAAAACACTTTATGTCCGACTTCTCTTTCTTACCTTATTGATTTTTGGTGGCTCGATGCTCTTGCATTATATCCAGACGGGAGACGTCTATATCGGTCACTTGATCGTTTCCGTCGCCGCATGCGTCTTATTGATTTTCAGAAGAACGACATCTTCACACGAACAGGCATGAAGCGCACTCGCTTCATGCCTGTTTTTTCATCATTGAATATTAACGAACGCTTGTATCTCTCGCTCAAGATCGCCTTTGAGGCGTTCGCTTTGAAGGTCATCCTTCAATCGCAAGACATCCTCCAAGCGTTCCTGACCAACTCCTCGTTGCATCGCTAGTACGAGTGTTTGAAGCATCATCGCTTGGTCGAATCCACTCGCGGCAAGCCACGCATCTTGCATCGCCCATATCTTATCGACGCTCTGCTGAAGCGTCTGATTCGGTAATTCGATGCCGTTAACAAGGAGATGGACTTCGAGTTGTCCGATGTAATGCTTCGCATCATCGATCGCCACAGTGACGAGTTTTTCCCACGCCATTTGCATGCCGTCTGTATCGTTTTCAAAAATCGCGATGAGTCCTTTCGTCAAATCGACTTCGATTCGTCCGACGGCAGTCGTTTCACTAAATGCAAAAAACTGCTCCAATCGATCAAACTCTTGCTGTGATTGTTCGATTTCTCCTTCCAGATACAAAAACAGTCCAAGAAAACGTTGAAACGAAATGACATGATAATAGACATCCTGCTCCCGCATGTACTGAACCCCTTCACGCAATAAGGCGATTGCTTCTGTATAATGATCATCGAACAAACTTGCTCGAAGTGCACGCAAGATTTGGAAATTTAAATAGGTTTTTGGCGCAAGTGGAATCTCACGTGGTACATCCATTGCTTCGATCAGCTCGTACGCTTCCTTCGTCCGTTTGAGATTGAACAAAAAATAGACTGTCGAGATCTGAACGAGCAACTGCTCATCTTGACGACCGAGCTGTCGAAAAATCTGCTCTGCTTTCTCGTAATACGTCAAACCAAGCTCCGGGTCAGACGCTCGGAGGGCATCGCCGTATTTATGGTAGACCTGCCCTTGCCAATAAGAAGTCGTTTCCGGAACCAAGTAAGGTTTTAGCAGTTCCTGAATTTTTTCGTCTGAAAAATATGGGGTATGCCGTGAACGGATTGTTTCGATGAGTTCCCGCATCTGAACATCCCGCGGATCAAGCATCAATTCTTCGACCGTCACCTGTAATCGCCTAGCAATCGCCTGTAGTGCGTGTACAGACGGTGTCGCTTTCCCATTCTCGACCATACTGAGCATCGACTTCGTGATGATACCGGTCGCAACGTCCGTTTGTGTCATTTTTTTCTGTTTTCGGATCTGTTTGATACGTTCCCCTAACACACTGGTCACTCCTTTTATCATAAAAGTTAAATTAAATTTAACTTTTCCTTTACATTTTTCTTCCACTCCTTTATTCTACACTAAAGTTCAATATAATTTAACTCTGAAGGAGTGAACAGGATGTCATTTAATTTAAAGCGTGTCTTATTCGGAAAGTTTTGTTCATTGTTCGCGGCTAGTCTCTTTACGTTTGTCGCCGGACTGACCGTCTTACGGGAAACATCGTCTGGTTTTCAGTTCGCGCTCGTATTGCTTGCAGGATCGGTGCCACGGATTTTGCTCTCACCGGTTGCGGGTGTCCTCGCTGATCGATGGAACCGCAAACGAATCATCGTCATGACCGAGAGCTTAAGCGCACTCGTCTTGTTCGGACTTTTGCTCTATTCGCTACAAGCCCCTCTACATACCGTTCATTACATCATCGCAAGTGTCCTCTTGACGAGCCTGTCGACGTTCCTGTCCGTCACCTTATCAAGCTCGTTACCGCGACTCGTACAAGAAGAGGAGTTACAACGCGGGAACGCCCTCTTCTCGACGATTCAATCGACCTCAACGATCACCGCTCCACTCGTTGCGGGATTGCTCATCGCCGCTGTCTCTATCACGCAATTTTTGGTTTTACCGTTTCTCTTGTTTGCTTCTGCTGCCTGGTGGAATAGCCGTCTCCGCTTTCTTGCAGTGGATACCTCTCCTCTGGCTACTACCGATACTCAGTCTTTCGTCTCGGAGTTTAAAGAAGGCTACCGCTATCTGTTCCGTCAACCAGTGTTGACGACGCTCGTCCTGATGGCGATCGTCCTGAACTTCTTTTTTGTCGCTTTCGAAATCTTGTTACCAATCATTTTGCTCGATCGACTGCAATTCACACCATTTCGATTTGGAATGGTCGAGTCCGCACTGGGTGCCGGTCTTCTTGTCGCTTCGTTACTTCTTGCCTTACCTCGCTTTACGGTGAAACGTCCGTTACGAATAATATTCGAGTCGCTCTTTTTAATCGCCTCTTGTTACGCGCTTCCTGCACTTGCGCTACTCGGCTATGTACCATCTGCTCTACTACTACCTTTCTTCATGATTCTACTGTTCATCGACGGCATGCTCGTCTTACGGATGAACATTCCATTACAGCTCATCGTTCAAAAACAGACCGATCCGGCTTACCTCGGACGTGTCATCGGTGTGCTGGAATCGGTCGCGATGGCGATGATGCCGATCGGTACCCTATTGTTTGGTTTACTCAGTGATCATGTATCTATCATCGTGCTACTTGGAGTCGGTACAGTCGGCTTATTCGGTGCTGCATCATTCGGATTCCTTCGACTTCGTAAAAACATCTTATCCGAGAGCATTCCTGTAGCAGACACAAAAAACACGTCCTCCCTCACTTCGTGAGAAAGGACGTGCGTATCGGTCAGACCGTCGCTTTGACGGCATCCATGATTAATTTTAATGATTGTTGTTTTGCTTGTTTGTCTGCAATCATCGAAGCGATCATCACTTCGTCCGTTCCATATGAATCGGCAAGCTCTTGTAATTGTTTCGCAACGGATTCCGGGTTACCGACGATCATCCGTTTCCGATTTTCAGCAATCCGGAACTGATCTTGGAACGTATACGGATACGCTGCTGCTTCTTCCGGTGTCGGCGTTCCTGTTGACGAGACCCCTTTTTCGAGTAAGAGCAGAGATAAATCAAGGCTTGACGCCAAACGTTCTGCTTCTTCCGTCGTTTCGGCACATGTCACGAAGATCGAAACGAGTGTTTGTGGTGTCTCATTAAACGACGTCGCCATGAAATTATGACGATAGTAATCCATTACTTCCTGACCACCCTGTCCATTGATGAAGTGAGCAAAGGCAAATCCGAATCCGCGTTGTGCGGCGTTCAAGGCACTACCACCACTTGATCCAAGCAACCAGCCTTCTGGTGTCGTATCGACTTCTGGTGTGGCGACGAGTCCCGCGAACCGGTGTCCGGCAGGTGCCCCGTCTTTCAAGTAATCAATGAGATCATCGAGTTGTTCGCCGTAATCGGCTCCACCAAACCGTGGCGACGAACCTTCTTGTAACGCACGTGTCGCAAGCGGCATACCGCCCGGTGCCCGACCGAGTCCAAGGTCGATCCGGTTCGGAGCAAGTCCTTCAAGGACACGGAAGTTCTCCGCGACTTTATAGGCACTGTAATGCGGCAACATGACACCGCCTGAACCGAGACGAATCTGTTTCGTCACCGCTGCCATGTATGCGATCAGGACTTCCGGGCTCGAACCAGCCAGTGTTTTGGCGAAATGGTGCTCGGATACCCACAGACGATGATAACCGAGTTCATCCGCGATTTTTGCGAGCTCGACCGTTTCGTGTAAAGCATCAGATGGGGATTGTCCTTTAGAGACCGGGGATTGGTCTAAAATACTAAGTTTCATATATGTCTCTCCTTTTTCTTTCGAATACGTACCTACACTGTACGCCTCCTCGTTGTACGGCGCAACGAAACTGCTTCTTTCCGTCATGGGGACGTTTTCATTTTGAAATTCAGGGAACAATGCCTAAGTGAGCATAAAAATCTAACAAATGGGGTGGAGCTACATGTCAACGCATACTACGAATCAAGAAGCAGTCGAAACGGTCAAGAAACTGATTGATAAAATCGAAACAGCGATGCTGACGACGATTTCAGCAGAAGGACTCGTATCGCGTCCGATGCAGACACAGGATATCGAATTTGATGGCGACCTCTGGTTCCTCACTTCAAAAGAAACAGACAAGTACCAAGAACTACTTAAGAATCCGAGTGTCAACGTCGCGTACATCGACAAATCATACGTCTCGATCCGTGGGACAGCAGAACTCGTCGAAGACATCGAACGAAAAAAAGAGCTCTGGAGCCCACGTTACGAAGCATATCTTGGAACGACATACGAAGATCCGAAAGTCGTCTTGATCAAGGTCAACACGGAAGCTGCTGAGTACTGGGAAACAGGAAACACGACAAAGTCCGTCAAACAAGTCTTGAAGAAAGTCGTCGGCAAAGACGATGAGAACGAAATCAATAAAACAGTCGACTTATCTTGACGAGTTAAACCCGCGCAGCTTGCGTGGGTTTTTTCATGTGAAGATAGTCGTTTTTCTCAAAATGATGTAACATAATAAAATGAACTAATACGTAACTTAACTAAAAGGAGTACAATCATGGGAGAATTTTTTACGTTATTACGCCGGGGTAACCGGTCTGCGTTGACGGCAGGCATCGTCAACTCTATCATCGCCATCATCAAGGCAATTGCCTACGTCCTGACGGGAAATGTCGCGATGTTCGCCGAAATGATGCATACGCTCGGGGATGCTGCCAATCAATTTTTCGTCTTCATCGGTTCTGCCCTCAGTAAAAAAGCACCAACGAAACGGTTCCCGAATGGCTTTGGTCGTCTCGTCAATCTCGTCTTGTTAGGCGCAATCCTCTTTGTCGGCATCATGGCCTACGAAACGATTCATGAAGGGATTGCCCATATCATCGAACCGACAGAATCGACAGGCTTCTGGATCACGTTATCCGTTTTATTCGCAGGGGTCGTCTTAGAAAGTGGTGTGTTCTTTAAAGCAATGCAGGAAATCGCGCATGATGCGAAATTGGACTCAAAAGGACCACGCCTCATCCTCGACAGCTTCCGGTCACTGAAGCAAGCAAAACCAGCGACACGCCTTGTGTTCCTTGAAGACTTAGTCGCAACGGCTGGCGGAATCGTCGCGATGATCGCCGTCATCATCTCACATGTGACACCGTTTCATCAGGCAGAAGGAATTGCTTCTATCCTGATCGGGCTGATGATGTTTTACGTCGTCGGAAACGTCTTCCTGCAAAACGCAGCTGGTGCACTTGGTGAAGCCGATGAGACGATGGCAGCACGTCTCGGCGGACTGATCATGAAAGACCCAGACGTCAAAGACATTAGTAAACTGGAAGTTATTAAAGAAGGCGATCATTTCCACGTCGAAGTTGAAATCGAAGTTGATCCGACGTTGACGATCGCTCAAGCAGACGACATCAAAGACCGCCTTGAACTGCAGATCCGTTTGCAACAAGGCATCATCGATGTGACGATCGGCTTTGACGAAGACGATAAGATTCAACAGTATATCGTCGCTTCTGACGAGTCATGACACCGTTCACGCAAGATGTCCTGACCATCATTCGCTCGATTCCTGCTGGTCGGGTCATGACGTACGGGCAAGTCGCTCGACTAGCCGGTCATCCGCGTAGCGCACGACAAGTAGCGCGGATTCTTCACAGCATGAGTACGACGAAACGTCTACCGTGGCACCGCGTGCTTGCTGCTGGTGGAAAACTATCACTTGAAGGCGATGAACAGCGACTTGCGCTTGAAGCAGAAGGTGTCGAGTTCCTCACCGCCCGTCAACTTGATTTATCGCGTTATCAAGTAAGAAGCGAATAGATACAACAAGAGAGGGATGACCGGTTCGCAGACCAGTCATCCCTCTCTTTTTATCGTAATGAATCAAGCTTTTGACGTACTCGAAGCCGCAGCAATTTGTCGACGTACTTCTGCTTCAAGCTGTGGTTCCGGTGGTTGCCAGCCTTCTGGTTTCATGACCTTTTGGTCAGATTCTCGGAAGATTGGTTTTCCGTCCGGTCCAAGCTTCGCCATGTTGGCACGTTGAACGATCTCGAACAATGGAGCCGGATCAAGCCCGATCTCAACAAAGCTTCCCATGATGAAGTAGAGCGCGTCCGTCAAGGCATCCCCTTGTCCAACGAGTCGTTCGACATCTGTTTCAGGTTGTTTCATCTGGAGCGATTTTTCGACCGCTGTATCAAGCCCTGACTTGAAACGTTCGATTGCCTCGAGGAACTCTGCTTCACTCGTCGCCGTTTGATGCAAGAACTCAACGACCGCTTCTTCCGCCGTCCAGGTCGAGCGTTTAATCCCACGATCAACCGTCATTGGTGTTGGCGTCGTTGCACCAGGGTGTGAAAACACACGGTGGAATTCCTTTACGTCTTGATAATAGTTTGTCATACCGATCATCCCCTTTTACCGAATGTCTCCATTCTAACAGGTTCAGAACCGGAGTTCGACTCATTGATGAACGACGTCGAGTAATGCCATCCCGCGCGTGATTAATTCATCTCGCTGTTCGGACGTTGCTTTTAAGCGTTCGAGATCAGCGACAAGACGTGGTTGGTCGACTTCATCCGCCAACTCAAGTAATTCGAGGCGGAGTAACCAAGCGTCCGGTAACTGGACGAGTGTCTGGTCGATCAGTTGCGGCAACCGTTCCCGACCAGCACGTCCTTCGCGAATCTCACGAATAACTTCGAAGATTGGATCAGCCGCTGTCAACGGACGCTCGATTCGTTCGAACTCGATCGTTTCTGGAATCGGCTTCAGTGCTTCAACTTCCGTTCCCGGGAATGCTGACGTGATGTCACCGACGATCAATTCCATCCGGTCCATCGTCATCGTTTTCCCGTCGTTCGAGAGCGTTGCTGCTTCTAAAACGACGAGTGCCCGGTGACCATTGACATTTTGAATTGCTGAGATGTCACCTGTGACATGAACATTTCCTTCCGCCCAGTCGAGACGTTCACCGACTTTGACTTGCATCAATACTTCGTTCAATTCCTTGCCGTGAAGGAGTGTAAAACCTTCCGGATGATCTGCAAGTCCTTGACCTGTCAACACTTCATCGTTTGCAGCCAACGCTGTCGGTCCAGTCAGTTTGACGATATGCAGCGAATCGTGAATCTCTTGCGTTTCAGGAACACCGACGAGTGAGAGACCGCTGTCGAAGACGAGCGTTGACAGATTGCCCGATTCAACGGCTTTCGTTAGTCCGTGGATGCCACCGCGAATGTAGGACATCGATTGAGCGAATTCTTCGAGTGCGTCGCGGAGTTGTTCAAACGATTCACAGACGAAGAGTTCTTTTTGCATGCTCGTCACGTCATGTTTCGTCGCAAGTGCTTTCTCAAGCGAGAATGGATGTTTAACGACCGCGTCCGTCAAACAATGGCGACTTTCACCGACTGATGATAGAAGACCTGCCCCGTAGATTTGCGGGTTGTCGATATCACCAATCAGACCGAATTCAACCGTCCACCAGAACAGACGTGAGATTTCGTTCGCTTCCGAAATCCCTTTGACGTGTGTCCGTGTCTCCGCAAGCTCAATTTCAGCTTGCTCGATATCGGCTGGCGTCGAGAATGGACTCTCTTTAACGATCGTCAATTTCTTGAGTGCCTTGAACACGTCATGCTCGGCTTTATGGTTAAAGGCATGTGCCCCTATCTCACCGAAGCGACGAACGAATTCCGCGTAGACCGGATTCATCAAGATCGGTGCATGCCCCGCTGCTTCGTGCAGAATATCCGGTGCTGGTGTATAGAGAATGTTATCGACCTTCCGGATGTCGGTCGCAATCGGTAATAAACCATGTCCTTGGAAATCGAAGAAGGCGACGCCAGGAATGAGACCATCGACAGCGACTGTTCCCCAGCCTCCACGGCTTAGGTTCGCTGTCATCTCACGTACATCTGGAATCCGTTCCGGGCTGATGCCCGATGCAGCAAGCCCTTCGAGGTATGCTGGATGTGCTGTATCTTGTAACGTATTTAAATTCAGTCGCATGACGTATCTCCAAACGGCATGATCCGTTGGCGTGTAGTCTTCGTAGTGCTGTGGTGCGACATGTGGACGTAAGTGACTTGGAATGATTGGTGTAGACATATGAGTTCCCCCTTGAATGAATGTAAGATAACAAAAAAGCCCCTGCCGAACGTATCGTTCGACAGGGGCGACGAAAGCCGCGGTACCACCCTGATTACCCAGTCATCGACTGAGTCACTCATGATTGGGATAACGGTTTGCTCCGCTCGCTTACGCAAGAAGCTCAGAAACTGTAATTCAACACCATCTGTGTACACGTTCGCAGCGCCACGTGCTCTCTGAAACAGGGAGATGGTCTTTACTTCGGTTTCATCATCGCTCAATCTTTCGTTCTGTTATGCTGTTATGCTGTTATGCTTTTAGCAAGTAAAGTATCGTTAAGGAGGACTATACGCTTACTTTTTACTTTCGTCAATGGCTTTTTTACGTTTGAATCGATTAAATGTTTTATCACGGACTGATTTTTGTTCGATCGTCAGTGATGTGATATGGCGACGAAGCCCACCATTGAGCCGTTTTTCAAAGGATTCGAGTTCTTGTATCCACTCGTTCATCGAGACGACGATCGGTAAAATTTCCATGATGACTTCTTCCTCGAGTTCATCACGATCGAGAAAAGAGTGCTTGACGAAGGCAATGTTCTCTTTGACGAGATCCTCCATCGCGAGCGGTTCTTCCGTCAACAGGAGATCGTATGTCAGCAAGACTTTCTCTTGTCGCTGGGCGATATGCATCAAGTGATAGAACAGTTCACTTCGAAGATCGTCTGCAATCGAATCAAGTGCCTTCTCTCGTTCTCTAAAGCGCTCTGCCGTCGCGACGCCACGTTCGAGGCACGATTGCATATGTTTGAGGATCAGCAGGTTCCGTAGAAGCGAGGCATGCTTCTGACGCGTTCCTCTAATTTCTTCCTTGTGTAGGTTGAACAGGTTTTGTGTCTCAAGGAGCGAACGCCCCATCTTATCGATTGCTGCCCGATATGGGGTGACCTTGCCTTCAAAGGCAATTGCTCGCGTGACGACGAGTAGTTTCTCAAAGAGTTTCGTCGCTTTCTGGTAATAGACATTGCCGTAACGTGGCGGGAAAATCAACGCATTGATGCCGAGTGCACAACCAATCCCGAGCATGACGAGCAAGTAGCGGATCAAAACGACTTGCCAAAGTGGTTCGGTCGCAGTCGCGACACTTTCGAGAATGACGATGATCATCAAGACGACGTGTGGAATCGTCCGCCCGAAACCAAAAGCTAGCAAAATCGAAATTGCTGCCATGATGACGATCCCGATCGCAAGCGGATTCGCCGGATTATCGCCTAAAATCCAAAGTGCGAGTAACGTCAAAAAGGCACCAATCAAGTTGGCCTCTGCTTCCTCGAGAAATTGTTTCCATGTCTGATAGACCGAAGGCAGGAGTGTCGTCGCTGCCGAGATCGCAGGCAGGATTGGGCTGAGGTTGAACAGGTTACTGATCAACAGCGCCAAGATGACCGCAAGACCTGTCTTAATGGTCCGTGGTCCGATTTGTAAGGATTGTCCACCCATGTCCATCCCTCCTTCTTATTCAGTATGCCCTCTATTCTTCACCGTTAGCCGTCAAAATTCAACAAAAAATCCCCTCCGCTTAAAAACGGAGAGGAGATTTAGGTGAATTATGATGCTTTCGTACCTGTTCCTTCTGTCATTTCCGCTTTCGCGACCGATTGGTCAACAAGCGGTTTTTTGAGGAAGGATAGGATTGCCGCACCGACGAGTGAACCGATGAGGATCGCACCCGCGTAACCGACGATTGCCATGACCGTACCTGATGGACCATCAAGTAACGGGAAGACGAAGATACCGCCGTGTGGTGCAGGGAGCAAGACGCCGAAGACGATCGTCAACGCACCAGCGATCGCTGAACCGATGACGCTTGACGGAATGACGCGCAGTGGATCGGCTGCAGCGAATGGAATCGCACCTTCAGTGACGAACGATGCGCCCATTGCGTAAGCAGCGATACCTGCTTCACGTTCTTGCGGCGTGAATTTCTTACGTGCGAACAATGTGGATGAGAAGGCAACGATGAGTGGTGGAACCATACCACCTGCCATGACAGCTGCCATGACTTCCGTGTTACCTGCTGTAAGAGCAGCTGTACCGAAAACGTATGCTGTTTTGTTGATTGGACCACCCATGTCGATTGCCATCATCGCTGCGACGAGCATACCGAGGAGGATTGCGTTTCCACCACTGAGTCCGTTCAATGAATCTGTGAGCCATGTCATGAACTTCGCGATCGGCTCATTGATGACGAGTAACATGATCATTCCTGTGATGAATGAACCAAACAGAGGATAGAGCAAGACTGGTTTGATTCCTTCAAGTGCTGCTGGAAGACCTTTGAAGACTTTAACAAGCAAGAGTACGACGTACCCGGCAAGGAAACCGGCAATCAATCCGCCGAGGAAACCAGCGTTACCGTTGCTTGCAAGGAAACCAGCAATTAGACCAGGAGCAAGACCTGGTTTATCAGCGATCGACATCGCGATAAATCCAGCGAGGATCGGAATCAAGAGACCGAACGCGGCTTTCCCGATCGTCATCAATTGCGCAGCGAATTCATTGTACGATGGATCTTTTGGGTTCGCAGAGTTGATACCCCAGAAGAAGCTGATTGCGATCAAGAGACCACCTGCAACGACGAGTGGTAACATCGCGGATACCCCACTCATCAAATGTTTGTAGAATCCGCCACGAGCTGGTTTTGAGCTTTCGCTTGAACCGCTCGCTTTGTAGACAGGTGCATCCTGTTTGACGGCACGGTTGATCAATTCTTGTGGTTTCCGGATTCCTTGTGCAACTGGTACTTCAACGACGTGTTTCCCGTTAAAACGATCCATCTCAACTGCTTTATCCGCTGCGACGATGATGGCTGTCGCATCGTTGATATCTTGTTGTGTCAAACCGTTCTTGACGCCTGTCGATCCGTTCGTCTCGACTTTGATACGGACACCCATCTCTTCCGCTTTTTGACGAAGGGCATCAGCTGCCATATACGTGTGTGCGATTCCTGTCGGACAAGCTGTGACGGCAAGGATATATGGTGCGTCTTGATCGACGTTGTCGCTTGAGACGTCAACTGGACCTTCTTCTTCGCGTTCCTTCGCTTCGATTGCTGCGATGACTTCGTCTTTCGTTTTAGCCGCAAGGATCGTATCACGGAAGTTCATATCCATTAAATAAACGGATAGTTTCGAAAGTGTTTCAAGGTGCGCATTATCTGCGTTCTCACCCGCTGCAATCATGAAGAACAACCGACTTGGTTGACCGTCGAGTGCTTCGTAGTCAACACCTGTCGAACGACCGAAAGCGATTGCTGGTGTTTTGACCGCTGCTGTTTTTGCGTGTGGGATCGCGATTCCTTCCCCTAAACCTGTCGTACTTTGTGCTTCCCGTGCGAGAATTGCTTCTTTATATGCCGAGCGATCGTTTAGTTTTCCTGCCCGATCGAGGACGTTGACGAGTTCATCGATGACAGCGGCTTTAGATGACGCTTGTAAATCGAGTTGAATCGTATCACGTGTCAAGAGATCAGTAATTTTCATGAGTAGTCACACTCCTTTTAGGATTGAATGAGTTCAACGACGTTGACGTCTACGAGGAGACGATCGATATCTTCTTTCGTACAAAGACCGAAGGAATAAGCAGACGCGCTGCCAGTCGTTACCGCATAGCGGAACGCTTCTTCTGGTGATTTGCCGAGCGCGTGGCTGGCGACGAATCCAGCGACGAGTGAATCTCCGGCACCGACGGAATTGACGAGCTTTCCTGCCGGTGTGTTTGCCGTGTAGGCACCTTGACGATTGACGAGCAGTGCTCCGTCTCCTGCAAATGAGATGACGACATTCTCGGCACCACGCTCGACGAGCTGTTGCGCATATGGAACGGCCATCTCCTTCGACGTAATCTCGACGTCGAAAATTTCACCGAGTTCATGGTGATTCGGCTTGATTAAAAATGGACCGAGCGGTAAGACTTCAAGCATCGCTTCCTTCGTCGTATCGACGGCGAAGCGGACGTTCCGTTCATTCAAGATCGTCGCGATATGACGATAGAGATCATGCGGTAGACTGCTTGGGATACTACCTGCGAAGACGACGATGTCACCGGCTTGCATCGTCTTGAATCGGGATAATAAATGCTCCAGCTCTTCCGGTTGAATCTTCGGTCCCGCTGCATTCAGCTCAGATTCTTGATCGGCACGAATCTTTACGTTGATCCGCGTCTCATCTTGAATCGGTGTGAAGTCCGTTAACACGCCTCGTTTCTCGAGTTCCGTCCGGATGAATTGTCCAGTACTTCCTCCAAGGAATCCGAGTGCTTGTGTTTCTACCTCATAGTTTTTTAGGACGAGAGAGACGTTGATTCCTTTCCCTCCGGCCACTTTTTCCGCCTGTTCGACACGATTGACTTGTCCTGCCTCAAATACCGGTAACGTGACATAATAGTCGATTGATGGGTTGAGTGTCAGTGTATAAATCATTTCGCGTTCACCACCTCTGTATATTGACTGTATTTCGCTGCTTGCTCACTGGATGTCGTCGTGATGATCGTCGCCGCTTGCAAGGACGCCACCCGACTGAAGCTGATCGCATCCAGCTTCGTCTCATCGACGAGTACATACGATTGTTTTGCTAATTCGATCGCTGTCTTCTTTACGAGTGCCTCTTCCGGATCTGGTGTCGTGAAGCCTTGTGCCGGATGAACACCGTTCATCCCAAGGAACGCGACATCAAAATGGTAAATCAACATTCCTTCACGTGCGTTGTAACCGACGAGTGCCTGCGTTGAATGCTTGAGTTGCCCTCCGACGACGAACGTCGGGATACGGTGATAGAGTAACGTGTTCGCTAGAGGAAGACTGTTCGTTACGACCGTAATCGCCTTCTCTTCGAGATACGGAACGATGGCAAGCGTCGTCGTTCCGGCATCGAGATAGACATACATACCGTCTTCAATCAGGTCGGCAGCCGCTCGCGCGATCCGTTCCTTCTCTTCGACATGTTGGTCACTCTTCTCGAAGTAACTCAGTTCTTCAATTTGCAAATGGTTTGCTGTTGCTCCCCCGTGCACTCGACGCAGGTGACCTGCTGTCTCGAGTTGTGATAAATCCCGACGAACCGTGGATTCACTCGCACCGGTTTGTTCGACGATCTTTTGCATCTTGACGACTTCTTCTCGGGCTAAAAGCTCAAGGATGAGTTGATGGCGTTTTTTGGTTAACATAAGGTTTCCCTCCGCATCTTTAATATAAAGCGTTTACATATAAAAATCAATCAAAAACGTTCAAAATTTATATAAATTCTTTATAAAACGTTCAGAATACGACTTTTTTCGACATGAAACCGTTCTTATAGTTTCATTATACATCAAAAACGGTCATTTTATGACTGTTTTATTTTTTGAAATCAATCATTTTTTAAATTTTTGACGATTTTCACAAAATAAAAAACCACTTTCCAAAGTAATTTGGAAAGCGGTGAATGCAATTCAATCAATTCGGTCATCTTCGTTCACTGGACTTCATTTTGTAAACGACCGATTCCTTCAATCGATACTTCGACGACATCCCCTGTCTGAAGGTAGACCGGTGGTTTCATACCATGTCCGACACCAGCTGGAGTTCCTGTCGCGATGACATCTCCGGCTTCAAGCGTCATCCCACGTGACACTTCCACTAAAATCGTTACGACGTCACGCAACATTAAGGCGGTTGATCCTGACTGTCGGAGTTGCCCGTTCACACGTGTCTCGACGAGGACGTCACTTGGATCAAAGCTATCCGCTGAGACGATGACCGGTCCAAACGGACAGAACCCATCGAGTGATTTACCACGGAAGAACTGGACGTGTTCTTTTTGTAAATCCCGTGCCGTCACGTCATTGACAATACTGTAACCAAACACATGATCAAGCGCATTTTCTGGTGTCAGATCACGCCCCGTCTTGCCGATGATGATGGCAAGTTCTCCTTCATAATCCAGTTGCTTCGTCAAATCTGCATGCCGTTCGATTGGTTCGAACGGACCGACGATCGACGTCGGTGCTTTCGTGAACAAGACGAATTTCCCTGCTCCCACCGTATCCATCTCTTTGATATGATCAGCATAGTTCTTGCCGACGCAAATGACATTTCGTGCTGGTATATACGGTGCGAGTTGTCGCACATCCCCTTTAAGTAGTGGTGCGATATCTAAATCAATATCAACATCAAACTCACGTGAAATCACTTCAAACAATGAATCGGTGTAGACTTGCCCTGTTACATCATATGTAGTGCCCTGTTGTTCAACCCCGATGCCTACTTTTCCGTCTTGCTCAAATCGAAACCATTTCATCTTAACTGCCCCCTTTATTTTTAGTATAGCGAAACGGATAACCCGTCGCACCTAACCTCTTCAGCCTATATTCAGTCCTAAAATCATTTTACTATTATTTTCAAAGATAGAGCACCATCCATACATGTTACTCAATCGTTCCTCGATCTTGTTGTTCGTTTTATCTGGTGAAAAATTATGAAATCATCCGTTATAAATAGTTATCTCATGAATCATATTGAACAAATAGTACATTTAAATATTGAAACATCCTAAAATTGTTTATTCTTGCGATAAGAAGTTAAACTTTTCTATAGGAATATGATCAACGTTTATTGAACAATTGTATTTTTCTAATATGTTTTGAAGTAATGGAAAAATGTCGTTCAAATTATTTTTTTGTTTAAAATCATCAATAACTTCAACATCAAAGTTCCATCGACATTCTTCTTTATCCTCTAAAAAACCACCCGCCACTATACATAACTCATCATACGTTTCTTGAGTAACTTCCTCAGATGAAATAAGGAGTGCCTTAATATAATTATCATCTCCGAATTCGTCTTCCGAGATTCCATCAATATTTTTTAAATAAGGAAAATCGTCAATTGTGCTAGGACGTTGATAATCAATCAGTATCATGCAATAAATAGGTGGTGTTAAATAACCAGTTCTCAAAAAATATGCTTCGACCGACCTTAAATTGATTATTCTATTCAGGTGGTAATTTTTCATTTAGTGAACCTCGTTTATTTATTATAGTGAGTTTAATTAAATATTATTAACGTTAGTTCAGATAACTTTCTTTAATAGTTTACACCTTATCACATCATACAACTATCGGATATATAGTACTTATATGACTCGTCAAGATAATAGAAAGGGGTAGCATTCCCATGTACCTAGGAATGCTACCCCTTTGATAAAATTCATTATGCAATCCGTTGCGCTAATCGATCAACAAGAGCCTGAGACTCTTCATTTAATCCTACCAATTCAACTTTTTTGCCGAGTCGTTCATATTTCAAGACGACGTTCTCGATCGCTTCGATGGCTGAATCATCAAATAAGTGACACGCTGAGAAATCGAGCGTGATGATCGATGATAGATCAGCATCGAGCTGGAACTGTTCCGCAAATGCAGTCGTCGATGCGAAGAATAACGGTCCACGGATCGTATAACGGACTCGTTCTGTTTGCTCCTTGCGCTCGACTTGGATGCGAGAAATTTTTGACGCGAATAATAACGCTGCAAGCAAGATCCCGACAAGGACACCCATCGATAAGTCATGCGTCAATACCGTCACGAGCACGGTCGCGAGCATGACCGCAGAATCACTTTTCGGTGACGTCTTGAGCATCTTGAATGAGCCCCAGTCAAACGTCGCATACGAGACGAAGAACATGACACCGACAAGTGCTCCCATTGGAATCGTCATCAATAGATCGTTCATCGTAAACATCAATAGCATCAAAAACACACCTGCTGTCAACGTCGACAAGCGACCGCGTCCACCGGATGTGACATTGATGACTGATTGCCCGATCATCGCACAACCTG
Source organism: Exiguobacterium sp. FSL W8-0210 (assembly GCF_038006045.1). NCBI lineage: Bacteria > Bacillati > Bacillota > Bacilli > Caryophanales > Exiguobacterium > Exiguobacterium sp. FSL W8-0210. Next base: position 1,115,477 of record NZ_JBBOUK010000001.1, on the reverse strand, counting down.
GCATTCCACCGAACATACCGGCGATAATGTTCGCAATTCCTTGTCCGCGCGATTCCATCGCTTTGTTCGACGTCGTATCCGTCATTTCATCAACGATTCGTGCTGTCAGTAACGATTCGATCAAACCAACGAATGCGAGTGACAAGGCATATGGGAAGATGATTTGAAGCGTCTCGAGTGAGAACGGGACATCTGGCAAGAAGAAGCTTGGTAACGCCGCTTCGATTTGTCCCATATCCCCGATGACACGGGTATCAAGCGAAAAGACGACTGTTAATACCGTCATGATCGTGATCGCAACAAGTGGCGCCGGAATCGCTTTCGTGACCCGTGGAAATAACAAGATGATGGCGAGTGACGCGGCGACCATCGCATACATGATCCAGTTTTGCCCTTCGAACTGTGGCAATTGCGCCGAGAAAATCAGAATGGCGAGCGCATTGACGAATCCGACCATGACAGCTCGAGGAATGAATCGTAATAACTTGGCAATTCCTAAAAAGCCGAACGCGATTTGTAGAATTCCGGCAAGTATACCGGCAGCTAGTAGATAATCAACACCGTGATCTTTGACGAGCTGAACGACGACGAGTGCCATCGCGCCAGTCGCAGCCGAAATCATTCCAGGGCGACCACCAGCAATCGAGATGACAATTGCAATGATAACGGAAGCGTATAGCCCAACCATCGGGTTGACACCAGCGATCAGCGAAAACGCGATTGCTTCCGGGACGAGTGCTAAGGCAACGACGATTCCGGACAACAAATCCGCTTTTGGTTGCAAGAACCACTCTTTTTTCCATTGAGTAAACATATGATGATTGAGACCCCTTTTCTAACATGAATGATCTCAGTGTAATTGGATTGGTTTCAAAAAGCAACCTTTTTAGGAAGTTTTGGTCCGAAGGCGGGCAATCTCATCGACCATCGTTTTATAAGTTGCCATGATTTCTTGTCCCGCAAATACCGGATCTTCGTCCATCGTCTCGAGCGCACGACGCAGAAGATGAATTTTCGGTTTCTTCCGTTCGAGCAGCTCTTCATAGATGAAATCAAGAACCTCTTCATGGGCTTCCTTCGATTCATCAGAAATCGATGACAAGGTAATCAAGCGTTTCATATGCGCACTCGTCTTCTCGAATAAATCCTTCCGAATGACGACTTCATCTTGTGGCCGATCGAGCCAAACGGATAGGAAGCGCGGGGGAATCAACTGTTCTTCCGTCCGACTGACGTCTTCGACGAGATGCGTCAATCGATTGAATACATAACGGACGACTCGTTCCGGCTGTGTGTTCGGTTCGGATTGACGGAAGAAGTACATCGCATATTGCAACATCCCTGTATAAATGACAGCTAAATCTAGAAGATACGGTTCTTTCGTCTGACCGAATAAATCACGTAACCGCTCAAACGTCCATTCGATCTCAAGAAGACGGTTATTCTCCATGAATGTCTTCAGTTCTTTTTCATTCGAAGCAATTGCCTCTTCGAACAACGTATATAATTTATATTTTTGCATCAGTTCCAAATAACAATTGCCTTGTTGAATGAACGTCTCATAATCCGAGACATCTCGTCCGACGAGAATTTCCTTGCGCGCTGTCCGCATCTTTTCAAAGACGGTATTAAAGACATCGATGAATAATTCATTTTTAGAGGAGAAGTAGTTATAGAACGTTCCTTTGGAAACGTTACTATGCTCAAGAATGTCCTGGATGGACGTCGATTGATAACCTTTTTCGACGAATAGCTGATAGGCGGCATCTAGAAGTTGTTTCTTTTTTGGATTCATGGTCTTGTCCTTTTCTGTTCAAATGATTGCAATGGTTTAACAATCACTTATTTTAGTGTATGAATCAAATAATTTGAACTCATTCGACTTAGCCTGGTAAGATAGCCAAGTTAGTCATAGAATTCAAGTCTAACATTTTAGACTCGTAGTACAAAAGGAGCATAACGAAATGCAATCAAGCAAGCAATCATCACGACTTTATTTAATTTTAACTGTCCTTATGGCAGGTGCGTTCGTTGCGGTCCTGAACTCAACGTTACTTAATATCGCCTTACCGTCAATCATGGGATCCTTCGGTATTCAGGCAAGCACCGCCCAGTGGTTGACGACGGGCTATATGCTCGTCAACGGAATCATGATTCCGACGTCAGCATTCCTCGTCCAAAAGTTCTCGACACGTCAACTGTTCTTGACGGCGATGACGCTGTTCTCACTCGGTACGATTATCGCTGGACAAGCACACGTCTTCCCGCTTCTACTCGGTGCGCGCATGATGCAGGCGTCGGGTTCCGCGATCATGATGCCACTGTTAATGAACGTTCTCTTGACCGGTTTCCCAATCGAAAAGCGTGGGCAAGCGATGGGAATCTTCGGACTCGTCATCACCTTTGCTCCAGCAATCGGACCGACATTGTCCGGGTGGATTCTTGAACATTATGAGTGGCGGATGTTGTTCCATCTCGTCACACCGATCGCATTGCTCGTACTCTTCACGGGTGCTTTCTTATTGAAGAAAGAGACAGTTCAAAGTTCACTTAAGCTCGATTTGTTCTCACTCGTCCTTTCAAGCTTCGGCTTCGGTGGTTTGTTGTATGGATTTAGTTCCGCCGGTTCTGCCGGATGGGGATCTTGGACGGTCATCGGATCATTGATCATCGGTGTAATCAGTTTGACTTCCTTCATTATACGTCAATTCATGCTCGAAGAACCGATGCTTGAGTTCGGGATTTTCCGTTATCCGATGTTCGCTTTATCGCAAGGGATTTCAATGGTCTTGAACATGTCGATGTTCTCCGCGATGATCTTGATGCCGATCTACATCCAGACGATTCGCGGTATCTCACCGTTTCACTCTGGTCTCTTGATGTTACCGGGTGCGATCGTCATGGCGATCATGTCACCAATCACAGGTCGTCTGTTCGACCGATTCGGTGCTCGGATCCTTGCGATCATCGGCTTATCACTGACGGTCTTAACGACGTTCTCGTTTAGTCAGCTAGCTGCGGATACGTCATACGCGTTCCTCGTCATCATGTATACGCTACGTTTCCTTGGAATCTCGATGGTCATGATGCCCGTCATGACGAACGGGTTGAACCATATTCCGCAACACTTGACGCCACACGGTACGGCATTGAACAATACGTTGTCACAAGTATCGGGTGCGATCGGTTCAGGTCTGCTCGTGACGATCATGACGTCGCGGACGAAACATCACGTTCCGGAACTTGCTTCACAACCTGAAGCCGCTAATCCGGAATGGTTGCAGATGCAGGCGATGATCGAAGGAATCAATGATACGTTTTTCATCGCGACGTTACTCGCACTTGCTGCTTTGATCTTATCGTTTTTCATCAAAAAACGACGGACAACGACGCTCGCAGTCGTCGAATCCGTCGATCAAGAACAAAAATATGCTTGATTTGATTCTCCCCTGTCTAAAAAGATGGGGGAGTTTTTGTCTAATCCAAACGTTTGTTTAGCTGTTGTCGATTATAGATTCTTTGATTCGTACTCCCCCGAAAGCTTGTCGTTCGGTCAAGTTTCGATAGGATGAACGGACCATCAATCAATCCATCTAGTCGGCGTAACAAGGGGTACCATTCTCGGTGCTTAATGATCTCTTTCAACACATAGCCCGTATACAAGATCACTTCATAGTCTGGTCCGAGTCGTTCTAGTAGCCGATAGAGCGCTATTGCTTGTAACAATGGTTCCCCACCGGATAGCGTCAGGCGCCGGTGACCGGTTGCTTGAATCCGCGCGACCGTCTCGTCAATTGTCCAAGCTACGCCACCTGCAGGATCCCAGGAGGACGGATTATGACAGCCGATACAGTGGTGTGGACAACCAGCAAGAAACAGGACCGTTCGCAGACCGGGACCGTCGACGACGGAGTCAGGAAGAAGGGAGAGAACGCGTAGCATCGTGCTTCACCCGATTCTGCTCTTCAGCCCGTTTCGCTTCATTCCAGCGGTCCAGCGTACCGACGAGATATCCGGTGATCCGTCGAATGCGTTCGATCGATCCACTCCCGCAAACCGGACATTGATCCTCGATCGTCTGCTCTGTTCGGCAATCAAGACAACGATCGACGGGATGATTGATTGATCCATAACCGATTCCAGCTTCCGCCATTAAACGAACGATGTCTTCGATTGCTTCCGGATTTCCAGCAAGCGCACCATCCGTCTCGACATAGGTGATATGACCGCCATTACATAATGCATGGAACGGGGCTTCGAGTTGAATCTTCTCACGGATCGTCACCGGCGCATCGACAGGAATGTGAAAGGAATTTGTATAATACGGTCGATCTGTCACTCCTTCGATCTCACCAAAGTCACTGACATCGCGACGTGTGAACTTACCGGATAATCCTTCGGCCGGAGTTGCGAGTAAACTAAAGTTCAACCCTGTCTGTTCGCCAAAATCGTCGACTACCGTCCGCATCGCTTGAATCAATGCAAGACCAATCCGGTGTGCCAGTTCGGAATACCCATGATGACTCCCCGTCAGGACGGTCAAACATTCCGCGAGACCGATGAAGCCGACCGCCAACGTCCCGTGCTTGAGGACCGGACCTACCTGATCCTTATTTCTTAGCGTCTCACCGTCTTTCCAGACGTGTTGATATAAAAATGGAAACTCATCAGCCGTTCGACTTGCCTGGAACTCATACCGTGCGATGAGTTGCCGGCATGCAAGTCTTGTCGTATCTTGGACGACTTCGAACATTTGATCGACGGTTTGACTCTGGAGTGCCAAACGGACGAGATTGATGCTCGTGAAGGATAAATTACCACGACCTGTGACGGACGGTATGTCTCCACGATCCTCGAATACACGGGTTCGGCATCCCATATACGCGACTTCTGCTTTTCCTGGTTGCTCCTGGCGATTAAATGGCGCATCGAGAAACGCAAAATTCGGAAACAGTCGTTTTCCTGTCACGCGGGTAGCAAGCTGAAACAAATCGTAATTCGGGTCTGTCGGTGACAGGTTGACGCCTTGTTTGACTTTAAAGATCTGAATCGGAAAAATCGGTGTCTCACCTTTGCCCAGTCCACGCTCCGTCGCTGTTAGCAAGGCTCGCTGGAATAGCCGCCCTGCTTGCGTCGTATTCGTTCCGTAATTGACGGATAAAAACGGAACCTGTCCACCACCGCGCGAATGCATCGAATTCGTATTATGAATGAATGCTTCACATGCTTGAAACGTTTTTTCATACGTCTCCTGCCATGCATGTCGCTCCCGCTTACGCCGCTTCCAATGCGGAACGAGGTCATTTAGTTTCGTCCATTCCCGTTGATAGGTCTTTTCAACGAACGGCGCTAAATCATCATCAAAGGTTGCGAAGGCTTGTCCGCCATGCTGCATGTTTTGATTCGCCTGGACGATGATTGCCGCAAGGGCGAGGGCAGAACGAATGTCTTGCGCCGGACGGATCGAACCGTGCGTTGTCTGAAATCCGTTTGAGAGTAACTGACCGAGCGGAATTTGGGCACAAGTCGTCGTCCCAGTCACATAATAATCGGCGTCATGAATATACAAAATGTTGTCGTCAAGCGCCTGCAAGACATCCGCTTCGAGATGTCGTCGCATCATCTGCCGTGCTGCTTCCCCAGCAATCCGTTGTAACTTCGCAAGTGGTGTTTTGCCATCAATGTTTGCATTCTCTTGTTCGATCTCTTGCGGTGGTGTGAGTAACGCTTCTAAGCTCTCCATGATTCTTCTTCCTCCCATGTTTTTTTGTAATCACTATAGCGAGAGTTCAGAAACGTTCGCAATCCCTGCACAATTTACGATTTTTTCAACTGTTTCAGCCGTTTTGTCATCAATCTGTTCGGTTTATTGCGTAAAAGCCCGATTCTTCTACATTTTAGCCGATCTCCTGAATTGGACGAATCTCACACGAAAAACGACAAAAAAAAAGAGGCATATTAGCTTGCCTCTCCTTCTCCTTATTCTGCTTCGAGTAACGCGTCCGTCGCACTTGGTAACTTGACCCGAAAAACCGTCCCTTCTCCCAAGATCGATTCGACTTCGATGTTGCCATCATGTGCTCGAACGATTTCCTTACAAATCGATAATCCAAGACCTGTTCCGCCGATTTTTCGGCTGTCTGAGTTATCGACACGATAGAACTTGCTGAATAGATGCGGCATCGAATGACTCGGAATCCCGATTCCGAAATCACGGACGCTGAGTTCAATCTGATTGTGCTGATGGGTCAGCGTCACAACGACATCCCCACCGTCCGGTGAGTATTTGACTGCATTATTCAATAGATTTCCAAGTAGCTGTTTCATACTGTTCGCATCTGCTTCGACCATAAAGTCCTGTTCGTCATTCAAATCAAGCTGCAGACTATGTTGTTCCGTCGCTGCTTGATAAAACTGAATTTGTTCCTTGACGATTTCTTTCAGATCAAAGATTTGTTTATCATACTCTTGCTTTCCTGACTCCATCCGCTGGACGTTCAAGAAGTCGCTGACAAGATTGGTCAGACGTTTTGATTCATCGTGAATCGTCTGCAAATACCTTTTGTTCCGCTCGGGATCCAAATCTCGTTTCAACATGAGCTCCGTAAAGCCATAAATCGAAGAGAGCGGTGTTCGAAGTTCATGCGAAACCGTCGAGACGAGTTCTGATTTGACCCGATCAACCTCTGTCTCAGCCGTGACGTCACGAAAGACGAGGATCGTTCCCTTCGACTGTTCTCCATGCGCGATCGCTTCGGCATAAACTTGAATGAAATATTCACCCTGGTCGATCGACAAAGAGAACATGCCCTCAGGGATCTCACCCGATAAAACTTCTTCAAAGTACGCTTCAAAAGCTTCTTTCTGGTCCATCTGCTCGAACATCGTCTCTGGTCGGACTTCAAGAAACGTCATCGAGTCATTGTCTTCCTCGACCTGTAACGACTGGAAGATATCAAACAATGCCTGATTCCCTAAGATCGTCTTTTCCTCATGTTTGATATAAAGAATCGCTTCCCGAACGGAATTCAGCAGTTGTGCTGTCTCTTTTCGTTCGTATTCCATCTGTTCGTAGAGTGACATTCGCATCAATGAGATCGCAATCTGTTTCGAGAACGATTCCAGTTCCGCCAAATCCTGTTGATTGAATGGTGCGTCAAACCGTGCTAGATAGAGACAGGCAATCAATTCTTCTTTTGCCGGATCCATGATCGGAATGACACCTTCATAGACGTGATACGGATATTTGATCAGATCGTCGTTCGCGACCTTTTTTGAGGAATGTGCCGTTTCCTTTGAAATCATGACTCGCTTTAGTAGTAACGACTCCGTCTTCAGACTCTCTTGTTGTTCTTCCGTCATTTCTTTTGGAACGACTTGCGCGATTTCATTATTCTTAATCAATAACAATGCCCCGAACTCTGTCTTCGTCAACCGGACGATCGTACTGATGACAGACGAGTAATCAAATAAACTCTCCTTTGACGCAAGCGTTTCGATTAATTCATTCCGATCTTGTAGATGCAACTCGTTTGTCCGGGTCACTTCCAAGGCACGCTCAAGCTCATTCTGTTTTTGCTTCAATACTTCCTGATTGTGTTCCATTTCTTGATTCTTTGCTGACAATTCCGCATGTTGTGATGAGATCGACCGTGCCATCTGGTAAAACGATGCCGCCAATTGACCGACTTCATTATGGCTGTCGACATCATGCTCGAGCGAAATCGACTTTCCTTCCGCAAGACGACGACTTTTGACATTCAATTCGCGGAGCTGTGACGTCACCCGATGAATCAATGGACGGACGATGAACAGTAGACAAAATAAAAAAACCATCAAGTTCAAAAACCAGAACCATTGTGTCTTTTGTAACTGGTCGAGTACCTGTTCTTTCGTCCGACCGTCTGCATTGTCCACGTATAAATAACTGGCAACCGATGTGATGACACTTAGTGCAAAGACACTATAAAAAATCGCCATCAACTGTCTGCCCAATTTCTCAGTCATCCAGTGTTTCATGTTCATAAATCCTCCTAGCAATAAGTTGCCCTTCGTTCAAGATTGTTTTCTCCTCATCTATTATCATCTAATGATTCCCGGAAACATCCCTCTTGAATCCTTTACGATCGGGCAGGCGAGAGTCCAATCCCGGTCACGAGAGCAATCGCATCAATGACTTGCCCTTTCGTCAGATTGTCCGTCTCGATCTGTTGACTGAACAGCGGATCGGATAATTGCCGTAGTCGTTGTTCCGCTTGTTGACCGCCCCACGAGTTTGGACGCTCAAAGCGGCTGATCAGGCGGCGTTTGACAGTCGTCTCCTTCGCCATCAAGGCGATATGACGGACATCATGTCCAGTCTCGCGTAACGTCCCGATGATTTCCTGAAAGTACGCTGGATTCGTCAAGGTCATCGGCACGATGATCCGCGCATCTTCCGTATCGAGCTGTTCGAGGAGCTGTCGATTAAACGTGCGCCACAACGGCTCATCCTGAAAATCGTCCTTGTTTTCCGGCAGTTGTGCGCGTAAGAAGTAGCCTGTCTCTTCCGGGTCAAAAATGTATGATCCGCTCCAACGCTTTTGTAATCCTTTTGCTGCTGTCGTCTTCCCGACGCCAAACGTACCGTTAATCCAAATGATCATCCTCTTCTCCTCCACCCTGTTTTCTGTTGTACTATACTGCAAAAGTGGTCGACAAGTTTCAATCGGTTACAAAAAAACACTCCGTTGAAAAAACAGAGTGTTTAGCCATATAACCATGTGATTAAAAACGGTGCGAGAATGCTGGCACAGACAGCCGTCAAGACCATCGTCAACAGACCGACCGCCCCTTCGCGCTGATCAAGACTCATCGATTTCGTCGCGCCCATGACGTGGGCAATCGATGCCAAGCCTACTCCACGGCTGACGAAGTGCCGAATCTTCAAGCCCGTCATTAATTTTGGTCCGACGATTGATCCCGTCAATCCGGTCAATAAAACGAAGGCAGCCGTCAGCGTCGTCGTCCCGCCTGCTTTTTGTGAGATCGCTAAGGCAACGGGTAACGTGACCGATTTCGGCAACAAGGCAAGGTTCGTCGTCCGCTCGAGATGAAGTAGCAGACCGAGTAACAAATCTGAACTCATCGCAATACAGGTTCCAAGCAACACGCCGAGTCCGATTTCCGGTAAGAAACGGCGGACGTGATGCCGGACCTGATAGAGTGGAATCGCAAATGCCGTGATCGCTGGACCAAGCATCTTCGATAGATATTGTCCACCTTGCATGTATTCTGCGTGTGAGACTCCAGAATAGACGAGAATTAAGATCAAAATTGCCGTTACCGTCAGGATTGGTAACGTCCAGACTCGAGGATGACGTTGATAGAGGAACATCGCTACGCTAAACAATAAAATAGTCAGAATGATCCAAAACAGTGCCTCATTCATGTCGTGTCACCGCCTCTTTTCGGTGTGCTAAACGATCGACGATGTACGCTGATCCGACTAATGTCAGAAGGCTACTGACGACGACGATCAACACGATCTGTAAACCGGATGTCCGGAGAAATGCCGTATAATCCATGATTCCGGATAGTGCTGGAACAAAGAACAATGGCATGACGAACAGAAGAAATGTCCCGCCCCGTTCGACGGCCACAAGCGGAATCAGACGGCTTTTTAACGCTAGGTACAGTAGAATCAAGCCGATGATGTTACCGGGTAATGGTAATTGAAAGGTTTCGCTCACCCAGTCCCCACTGAGTGAAAAGCAAAAAATGAGTGCGATTTGAGCAATGATTTGAATAATACGCATAACGCGTGACAGCATGATAAAGGTCCCCTTTTTAACAGTTTCGGGTCTTATTATCCGCCTCTTTTCCTTAACAATCAATGAAATTTGGTTAATCAACCGAAGTAACCGTTCTCATGAAAAAACACACTTCTTTTGTATTAGAACAAACAAAAAATTACTCAATCGTGTATCAGTACAATAAATGATTCGAGACGAACGAAAAAGAGGCTGACTCCAAAAAAGAATGACGCGTCTTTTCACGCACTTTCCTCAGGCGAGACACAAGCCAGTTTTCCTGCTTTATACAAGCAGGAAAGCTGGTCTTGTTTGTCTCTGAAGCGCATAAATGCGCTTTTTCCTGTAGGAGTTGCGTATGACGCGTCATTCTTTGTAGAAACTAACTTTTGAGTCAGCTCCCTTTTCTATAATCTGAGACGACACCTGAATGGGATCGACTCCTCTTCTTGATCACATGACCCGTTTGAATAACTTCTCGAGTTCATACGTCGTCCATTCAATGATGACCGGACGTCCGTGTGGACACGTGAACGGCATCTCTGTCTTCGCTAAATCATCAATCAACCGACGCATCATCTCATCGTTCAACGGATGATTCGCCTTGATCGATTTCTTACATGCCATCATGATGGCGGCATCTTCCCGATACGTCTCAAGATCGATTTTCCGTTTCATCAATGCCTCATCGAGTAATTCTTGAATCGTCTCTTCCTGTCGATGGGACGGGAACCACGTCGGAACTTCTCGGACGATGAAGCTTTGTGGACCGAACGCTTCGAATTCAATGCCGACGTCTTTTAGTAACGGAAGGATTTCCTCCATTCGTTTCATGTCATCTGACGAGATTTCAAACGTATATGGTAAGAGCAATTGCTGCCGTTGCTCTGGTGGTCGACCGAACATGACTTTATACGTCTCGTATTTGATCCGTTCCTGAGCCGCATGTTGATCAATCATATACATCCCGTCTTCTCCGGCACAGACGATATAGGACGAATGAAGTTGTCCGATGACGTCGAGGTGTGGAAAGCGCGGACGCGCGTGAGATTCTTCCATCGGTTCGACAACGTCCTGCTTGACCGGTGCGATGGGCTCGAATAGATCATCCTCGTTACTAAACGGCAATGGTTTCTCTACAAAGGGTCGATCGTCCTCTTGCGGTTTTTTCGGAATCGGATAATTCCAGACTGCTCGCGATGACGTCTCCTCGACCGGTTCCGCGACGTAAGAAAAATCGAGTTTCTCTTGACTACTCGGATCCTTTTTCGGTTTCGGTGGCGTCACCTTCGGAATCAACGTCTCTCGGCTGAGCGTCATCTTGATTGTCTCTTGAATCAACTGACAGAGCTCCATCTCTTTTGAAAGACGAACTTCCCGTTTCGCCGGGTGGACGTTGACGTCAATCAGGAGTGGATCCATCGTCACCTCAATGACCGCAATCGGATACCGTCCAATCGGTAAGAGCGTATGGTAACCGTTCAAGACCGCTTGCGTCAGGGCGAAGTTTTTGACCGAACGTCCATTAAGAATCAACGTGATGTAATTCTTCGAGGCACGGGTCACTTCCGGTTTGACGAGATGACATGTCAGTTGATAATCGGCATTCGCTCCCTTAGCGACCAACGTCCCTTGGATCGTTTGATGACCGTAGACACTCGCCAATGCTTGCCGGACGTCTCCTGATCCGTTCGTCTGGATCAACGTCTTCCCTTCATGGGTTGCTCGAAGTTTGACGTCTGGATGAGCGAACGCCATCCGGTTCAGCACGTCCGTGATTGCGGCAAGCTCCGTATGTGTAGTCTTCAAGTATTTCAAACGAGCCGGTGTATTGAAGAAGAGATGCTCGACCGTCAATTCCGTTCCCCGGTTCATTGCTGCTGGTGTCCGCTTTACGACCGTCCCGTACTCAAGCGTCACTTGAATTCCTTCTGCGTCCTCGCGTTTCGTCTTCAACGTCACTTTACTTACGGACGCGATCGAGGCAAGTGCCTCTCCGCGAAAACCAAGTGTCTTGATTCGGAACAAGTCATGCTCGTCCTTAATCTTACTCGTCGCATGACGAACGAAAGCCAGTTCGGCGTCATCCGGGTAAAACCCATGTCCGTTGTCGCGGATCGTCATCCGTTTCATTCCGGCTTCTTCGAGTTCGACATCGATTTGGGTCGCACCGGCATCAAGTGCATTCTCAACCAGTTCCTTGACGACCGATGCCGGTCGTTCGACGACTTCTCCCGCCGCGATTCGGTTCGCTAAACTATCGGATAATTCACGAATGATTCCCACTGCATTCTCCTCACTTTCTCGCTTCAGCTTGTAGACGGTATAGCGTATTCAGTGCCTCGAGTGGCGTCATATTAATTAAATCAAGACTAGCCATCGTCTCTCGCAGAGGATCCGCTTCTGAGAACAGACTGAGTTGATCAATCGGCTCCTCCTGAACAAGGGCTTTTACAGGTGCTGCGACCGGAACAGGCTCAGCCTGCTCGAACTCGGACAAGAGGACTTGCGCCCGCTCAATCAGACTATCTGGTAAATCAGCTAGACGCGCGACATGGATTCCGTAAGATTGATCGGCTTTTCCGTCGCGTACTTCATGCAAGAAGACGACGCGTCCCTCTTGTTCGACGGCGCGGACATGAACGTTCGCTAATCGATCAATCGATTCTTCGAGCACTGTCAATTCATGATAATGCGTCGAAAATAGCGTCTTTGCCCCGACGTGCCGGGCGATGTGTTCAACGATCGCTTGTGCGAGTGCCATCCCGTCGTACGTCGAGGTCCCGCGACCGATTTCATCTAGCAGGATCAACGACCGGTCCGTCGCGCGCGTCAACGCTTCTTGTGTCTCGACCATCTCGACCATGAATGTCGACTGTCCACTGACAAGGTCATCTGCCGCCCCGATCCGCGTGAAGATTTGATCGAAGATCGGCAGTTCCGCTTGAGCAGCTGGTACGAACGAGCCGATTTGATGCAATAAGGCAATCAAGGCGAACTGTCGCATATAGGTCGATTTACCGGACATGTTCGGTCCAGTGATCAACAGCATCTCGCGTCCTTCGTTTAAGGTGATCCCGTTCGCAACATATTCGCCGCGCGGTAAGACAGTCTCGATGACCGGGTGACGCCCTTGCTGAATATCAACCGTTCGTCCCGTCGTCGTGATTGGTCGGACATAGTCGTGTGTTTCGGCAATCTCAGCCAGTGCGACGAGGACGTCGAGTTCCGCAATCCGGCGACTGACGCGTTGTAAGCTTTCGATATGTCCTTTGACTTCATCGCGCACTCCACAGAAGAGATCGTACTCGAGCGTGACACTCTTCTCTTCCGCACCAAGGATCAACGCTTCTTTTTCCTTCAATTCCGGTGTGATATAACGCTCAGCATTAGCGAGTGTCTGCTTCCGTTCATACCGTCCTTCCGGTAACAGTTTGGCATTTGCACGCGAGACCTCGATGTAATAGCCGAAGACACGGTTGTAACCGATCTTCAACGTTTTGATGCCGGTTGCTGCTCGTTCATTTGCTTCAAGCGTCGCTAACCACGTCTTACCGTCTTTTGAAGCAACAAGTAACTCGTCGAGGTCTGGTGAATAACCGGACTTGATCATGCCGCCCTCTCTCGTTGAGATCGGTGGGGCTTCAACGAACGCACGATCGAGTAGATCGCTCAATTCGTCGTGTGGATCGAGTCCGAGACTAAGTTGACCGAGACGTTCGCTCATCATCTCTTCAAGTGCTGATTGAATACGGGGAATCAATCGCAACGTCGACTTCAATTGAACGAGATCACGCGCTGACGCTGTTCCGTAACCGACTTTTGCGACGAGTCGCTCAAGATCATAGACTTCCCGTAACGTATCTTTTAATTGCTGACGCTCGAAATAGTGCTGCAACAGTTCCTCGACAGCGTCGAGCCGTTCCGTGATGACGCGCTCCGATAACAACGGTTTTTCCAGCCAGCGTTTCAGCATCCGTCCACCCATCGCTGTACCTGTCACGTCAAGTAGACCAAGCAACGAACCCTTTTTGTCTCCTGTCCGTGCCGAGCGGACGAGCTCAAGATTCTTGACCGTATTCGGTTCGAGTTGCATGAAATCGCTCGCTTCGTAGACAATGGCCGGTTGCAGATGTGTCAACGCTCGTTTTTGTGTATCGTGCATGTAGGCATAGAGGACCGCAAAGGCTTCCGCTTGGGCTGTATCAATCGCGCGATCGCCATGTGGATGTGTCTCGCGTCGTGAACTGCGCGTCAGCGGGATCCGTAAGGACGCAAGTGCCGTCTCATGTTCCTCTGTCGTGACGATGATTTCCCGTGGCAAGATAATGCTTAATTCTTTGATTACACCATCGAGTGTCGCAACGCTTGTCAAGGCACTCTCACCCGTCGAGACATCTCCTCTGGCAATCCCAAAGCGACCGTCCTGTTCAACGACTGCAACTAAGTAACGATTTTCTTTTTCCGTTAAAGCGGACATCAACGTTCCCGGTGTGATGACTTGGATGACTTCGCGTTTGACAAGTCCTTTCGTCAACTTTGGATCCTCGACTTGATCACAAAGCGCCACTTTATACCCACGCTCGATCAACTGTTCGATGTAGCCGTTCGCTGCGTGATGGGGTACGCCACACATCGGAATCGGATGCTCCGCGTTTTTACCGTTTTTCACCGTCAACGTCAACTCCAGTTCATGGGCGACCTTTTTGGCATCCTCAAAGAATAATTCATAAAAATCACCGAGCCGATAAAACAAGAAAGCGTCCGGATAGTCCGCCTTGATCGAGAAGTATTGTTTCATCATCGGTGTGTTGTGTACTGCTTCCATTCTTCCACCTCATTCGTCGAAAAAGCCGACGGATGTCCGTCGGCTTTTCGTTCATTTCGTGATTAGTAGCCGCAACCGCCGCTTTTGTTTTCTGCTTCCATGCCGCTACCTGTCTTACCTGCAAGAACATCTCCGTCCGTCGCTTCGATGATTTGATCCGTAATCCCGTTCGAGATCGTCACCGTGATGTATTGGAGAAGTCCGTTGACTTCTTCTTGCGTTTCTTGGAACTGTTGGACGACAGGCATCTCATCGAGCTCAGCGAACAATTTATCGAGCTTCGCTTCGACACGTGCGAGTGCTTCTGTTTTGCCGTAATGCTGGCAGTTGACTGCCTCTTTTTGAAGGAACTTGATTTGTTTCATCATCTTTTGGACTTTTTCATTCCCATTGATGTTGGCTTCTGCCGCTTTGAATCGTTCTACTTCCGGTGTCTCTGAAATCATTTTGGCGATTTCATTGGCTTTTTCGATGATTTGTTCATCTGTATACATCCACATTCGTCCCCTCTATCGTTAGCGAACACGTCGCTTCCCTTAGCATTTCTGAACGATTCCTCGTTCTATCGCATTCATTATACCGTTCTGACGATAGAGTGACAAGAATAGTTCCTTATTCAATCGAACGCCATAATAGATAGGCGGCGTGACTGCGGACAGGGGCAAATTCCTCCGCCAGTCGCGTCGCTTCTTCCACCGTCGGTCGGTAACCGAGCAACCGTTCGAAAGCCCGTAAAATCCCGATGTCCGATGCCGGAAACAAATCCGGACGACCGTACCCGAACATCAGGACGTTTTGGACCGTCCATGGTCCAACGCCTTTCAGTGCAATCAACGTCTCAGCGATTTCTGCGTCGTCGGCTGACGTCAATGCATCATAATCAATCGCTGCTGTTGCTACCCCGAGTAGATAATCGACTTTACGTCCTGATAGTTGCAGAGCGAGCAAGTCCTCGCGACGCGCTGCCGCTAGTTGGCGCGGTGTCGGCGGTAGGATGATTCCATCCTTGACCGTTCCGAATGTCCGAAAGACACGTTCCGTCAACGTATGCGCAAACGACAGATTGATTTGTTGATGGATGATCGAACGAATCAAGGCCGTGAACGGTGAATGATCAAGAACGAGCCGTTCGTCGCCGAACTGTTCGACGATCGCATGTAACGACGTCGTCTTGAGATGCTGCGCAGGATTCGGCTCACTGAGTCGAAAGCGCCGATTGAGTTGCGTCAGCACCGCTGCTTGCGGTCCTGAACCGTCAATCCGTAACGTATAACCGTCGATGGCTTCCATCATCGTGATATATGCCTGATCGTTGATGAAGACCGGAACGACGAGTCGCCCATCCTGTTCGATTTGTAACGGGTCTTCCGTCAAACGAGATACGATTCCTTTAAAATCCAATGCTTCCGACAACGTCAGATCATATGTCCACCGGCTCATCCGACGAACACCTTGATCGCACCGAGAATCAAACCGATGATGAATCCACACAATGCCCCGTTGACCCGAATCCACTGCAAGTCACTGCCGACCTTATCCTCGATCATATGAATCAGTGTCTCGGTATCGAACCGATTTAAGTTCTCGCGCACGAGTCCGCCGATTTTTTGGTGATTTTGTTCGACGAAACGCACGAGTTGCTCCTTCATCCACTGATCACTGCTATCCTTGAACGTCGGATGCTGTTCCCAGTCGTCTAAAGCGCGCGAAAGCATCGGCATCGCCCGTTCCGTCCAGAAAGCGTCTGACGTCAAATAGCGTTCGAGCTCGATCAGACCAGCGTCATAGGCACGTTCAATGACCGGAACGAAGTCAAACCGGTCGACCTCACTTGCCTTCCAAGCATCGATTTTCGCGAGACGCTCTTCATCAATCGACAACTGTGCCAGGTTACGACGCAGATGATCGAGAATCGCGAGTCGATTTGGATGATGGACGTGTCGCATATCTTGAATGACCGTCAACAAGACGCCTTGAATGACCAGACTGAGTTTTTCTTCCGAATAGACTTTTTGGACGGTTCGCGCCGTCACCCGCAAAAACGTATTCTTTTCTTGGTCAATCATTGCCGTATAAGCAAGGCGGCCGATCTGATCGCGAATGATCGGATCTTCGAGAAGACGTTGGCCGTAATCGAGTAACTGATCCATCAGCCACTCGTCGAGTCGACGTTCCTCATTCAACTCCATCGCCCGGACCGCCAGCCGTTTGGACGGATACGCTTTGATCGTCTCCGTCACCCGTGTATTCGCAAACTCAAGAATTGCCTCTTTCGGTAGTTTCCGAATCAAACCCTTCAACAGCTCGGTGACGGTTGCTCGAAAGGCAGGTAAGACCAGAATCGAACGTAAAATTTTGATGACACGATCTGCAAGCGTCATATGTTGCAGCTTCGCAACGATACTTTCTTTGTTCAGTAAATCCGTCTCGAGCATATGAACAATCGATTCGATGACCCGTTCCCGATTTTTCGGCAATAGGTTCGTATGGGGAATCTTTAATCCAAGCGGGTGACGAAACAGCGCCGTGATCGCGAACCAGTCGGCAATCCCACCGACGAGTCCGGCTTCAAAACCACTCTGGAGCCAAAAGACCCACGCATTTTCTTTAAATGGCAATGAGACGACGAATCCGACCGCCATGAAAATCAACGAAACGGTTGCAAGCCGCCGTGTCGATGTTTTAGGTTGTTCAAATGATGACACATCGTTTCCTCCTTCAACTGAGTCACTTATCTACCTTACGAACGGGACAAGGATTAGGTTTCGACACGAAAGAGCCCCAGTCATCGACTGGGACTCCCTATGTACTTAAAACGTGTATTCACCAAAACGGTCGCCATCCCATGTCGCGGTTGCCGTTGAGACAAAATAGACCAGTCCGTTGCCGAATGTATTTTCCATTAATGAAACGAGTTGTTGACCATTCGTCTGCTCGACGAACGCTAATCGGACTTCTTCTTTCCCTTGATAAATCCGTTCGTAGACACTTAAACCGCGTGCATTGAGAAACGTACGCGCCGACTCGAATTGAATCGGACCGACTTCAGGTCGTCGTTCCTGAATGAACGACTGACATTTTTGTTCGAATGTCTCCATGGTTCTTCACTCCTTCTCTCTTTTTGTTCATGGATATCATGTTCCCGACTCTTCCTCATCATAATCCTCAAATGTGAAAAAAGCGACAGATGCGTCGCTTCTTTCATCAGTTTACGACGATTTCTCACAATCTGACTCCAAACTGTCGGGCAGCATGGATCGCAGACGTCGTCGCACCGATCGTTCCAGCACCCGGAAAGATGGTATCGCCGATTGCAAAGAAATGATCGACACCTGTTCGAAACGGTGCCGCGAATAGGAGACTCGTACTCGGACGTTGCGGATATCCACCGACTCCACCATCCGGGCGGAACGTATAGCGGACCCATGCACCTGGTCCACCCGGATGGCGTTCGATTGCCTGTTGACTAAAACCCGGAAACTGCTGTTCGAGAATGGCTTCGAAGATCGCCGACATCGTCTCGACTTGTCCGTCGTAACGTTTGCGGTTCGTCTTATCAAACGTACCAATCGGAACATGGCATGACATCGTCAGCGTCCGCTGACCAACTGGTGCACGTAATCGATCATCCGGACGGGACAGCGAGATGAAGGCATGACCTGAAGTTAAGGACGTATCATGAACTTGCCGGAATGCTTCGTCAGACAAAATGAGCGCCTCTGGAATCGCCGCATAATACGTAAAGGTCGCCCATTGCTGTAATTTTTCCTGTCGTCGGTACGTTCGTCGTAATGTTCGTCGCATATCCATGCTGACGACTTCTCGGATGCCTTCAAGCGGAACCGCACAGATGACAGTATCAGCAATCATCAAGCGTCCTCGGCGATCCTCGATCAAAAATCCATCTGATGTCTTTCGGATCGACGTGACTTTCCGTCCAAGGAGACAGGTTGCCCCGCTCGCCTCTGCTGTCTCTTTCAATTGCTCAGCCAGTCGGTACAAGCCGCCCGGAACATAATAGGCACCTTCATGATAAATCGATAAGGCGACGGCTCCTAGTAAAGCTGAGGCCTCCTGCCCAGTCTGCATGCTGTCGAGCAAGATCCCGTCGATCACTTGTGCGAACAACGTATCCGCTAGTTCATGTTTTCGTAACAGATGACCAATCGTCAGCGGAAAATACGGTAAAAGGACGACACTTTTCGCATGTCGGACTAACCGCCGGACGTCTGCTGGATCTTGAAGTGGTAATGCTGGAAGTTCTGCCATTAGCGGACGAATCACCTCGTAAATCTGCTCGATTTCTGCAAAGAAAGCCTGAATCGACGATGCCTGCTCTGGAAAATGTGATGTCAATTCGGTTAGAAACGCAGCACGATCCTGATAATAATGAATCGTCCGTCCTGCGATGCGAATCGTCATGACGACGTCGAGCGACTCGACCTGATACGTCACTCCAAGATGATTAAGAACACGATCGTGAATACCACCGGGCTCAAACCCCATTCCGAGTGTCGCCCCTACTGGATACGTCAGGTCCCGGCGCGTGAACTTCCCGGCTGATCCCCCCCATTCACGGCTTCCTTCAAGGACGGTAACAGTATGTCCTTCTTGTGCGATCAGAGCCGCAGCCGTTAAACCTGCAATTCCTCCGCCGACGATGACGACGTGTTTCATGATGATTCCTCCTCCGTGACCCGATTTTCTTTAAATAGGAAATTGCGGATTTCGCGGAAGACCGGCTCCCGGCGATGAATCGTGAAGTGATCATATTTATACGATTTTGTCTGGATATTATCCGTGTAGTTCTCGAGTGCAAAGGAACTCTTTAACGAAATCATATTGAAATCGCCTCCTTTGGCACCAAACGAATAGACGAGTACATCGCGTGGCCATGTCTCGAGCCGCTTAGTTAAATTGTTCATCGCTGGTGAGCCCTTCGCGAGATCACGAATGGCGGGACTGTTCGTATTCGTGCCAAGCGGTGCGAGCGTCAACCCGAGTTTTGCGTAATCGGAACCGGCGATCGGTGAGTCGAGCGTCACGACTTTTCGGACGTGATACGGCATCTCTTCTTGGACCGTATAGGCGACGACATCCACACCACCCATGCTGTGACCGACGAGCTGGATATCGGAAAAGGTCACTTTTTGTTTCGCATCATACGCAGCAATCGCTGCATTCAACCACTTTTGTTGATCGGCAAGGCTCGCCTCGTCGTCTGCAAAGACGATTCGGACAAGCGGGTAGCCGGTCGGCGAGGGTGTGACGCTACAAGTCGCTTTTCCGGAACGAGTCACGTCACATCGACCACCATCATCGGCGACTTTTTTATTCGTGAAGTTTTGAATCATCGGCACGAACGTCCGCTCCGTCCCGAATAGCCCGTGGACGAGGAACGTCGGTACGATTTCACTCTTTCCTTGTGTGACGATCTGACGCGTTGGTGGCGGCGCACTCGACGTATCCTCCGCGAACACCCACCACGCGCCTCCCCCAACGATCAAACAGACGAGGAGCGAGATACTAATCGTCTTCAACTGTTGCCGGCGCAAACGGCGGACACGGTGAAAGACCCAGTAGAGCAATAATCCGACACCGATTAATAACACGATACCCGTAATGATCCAACCTGTCGGATTCGGTACATACGCAATCAACTGTAGCTGGTTGGCTTTCGTTCCGTATAATTTCCATGACACATCATGATAATTCGACCAGTCGATCTTTTCTCCGTTTTGGAGACCGATCACTTTCGGACCGTGGAGTTTGATCTCGATATCGGCTTGACGGATATACCGGTCGGCGAGTTTCTTAACCTGTCCCGTCGGTTGATAGCCTTTGATATTCAAACGATCGATACTGAGATCGATGTTCGTATCCAGTCGATACGTATCGAACCAAAATCCGTCCGATTTTTTCATGTCGAACTTCGTATCAGGTGGAATGAGAATCCCTCCGATACCTGTCTTCCATTCCTCCTTGATCGACGTCATGTCCTTGAAGTTCGCGAATGTCTTCTGCATCCGGATCCCTTCATAGTCATCCTTCGTCTTGAACGTTTTCGCCGCATAGCCGTTCTTTTCTGCCTGTTTGACATAACTATTCCAATTCGGATTTAGGTTCAGTAAACGCGCTACTGGGTGTTCCTTTGCGGCATATGTCGTTTTTAAGGTGACACTCTGATCGGTATGAATCGTCGCATCATATTGGATGCGAATACACCCCCCAAGGAGCAGCGTCAGCATCAAAAATGAGAGCAAAATCCCTTTCTTCTTCGTACTCATCAGGTCACATCCTTTCCTCATCTGTTATTCCCTATCTCGCAAAAGTAAAAACGGTCGACGTTGATTCTTTCGTCATGACGCACTTCAGGCAGCGGATCGCTGATCCGCTGCCTGAAAGTATGCGGACGCATTTCGTCCGTGATCGATATCAACCGATCAAGTTTAATTCACGACCGACTTTTTCGAACGCTGCAAGAGCCGTCGTTAAATCTTCACGCGTATGTTCCGCCGTCACGATCGTCCGGACACGTGCTTTTCCTTTTGCGACCGTCGGGAAGGCGATGCCTTGAGCGAAGACACCTTCTTGACGGAGGCGATCCGACAATTCGTGGCAACGTGCTTCATCCCCGACGATGACCGGTGTGATCGGAGTCGTCGACGTGCCGATGTCGAATCCAAGATCCCGGAGTCCTTGTTTGAAGAATTCCGTGTTTTCCCACAGACGTTCGAAAAGTACCGTTTCTTCTTCCATAACGCGGAGTGCTTCGCGGTTCGCTTCGACGACCGCTGGTGGATGTGATGTCGAGAACAAGAACGGACGTCCTTTATGGATCAGATAATCTTTGACGTGCTGTTCACACGCGACGTATCCGCCAAGGACACCGATGGCTTTTGAGAGCGTACCAACTTGAAGAGCAACACGTCCGTCAAGACCGAAGTGATTGACCGTACCGCGTCCCGCTTTCCCAAGCACACCTGACGCATGAGCGTCATCGACCATGACGAGTGCGTCATAACGCTCGGCTAATTCAACGATTTCTGGAAGTGGTGCGATGTTTCCGTCCATCGAGAAGACACCGTCCGTGACGATAAGGCGCGTCCGCGCGTCTTGTGTTTCTTGTAAGGCCGCTTCAAGATCCGCCAAGTCGACGTGTTTATAGATCCGGCGTTTCGCTTTCGTCAGACGAATCCCGTCGATGATCGAAGCGTGGTTCAACTCATCCGAGATGACGACGTCTTCCGGACCGAGCAGTGCCGATAAGACACCTAAATTCGTGGCGAATCCAGACTGGAAGACGAGTGCTGCTTCCGTGTGCTTGAATGTCGCAAGTTCCCGTTCGAATGCTTGGTGCATATCGAGTGTCCCGGCAATCGTCCGAACCGATCCTGTTCCAGCACCGAACGTGCGCGCTGCTTCCGCTGCTTGTTCAGCAAGACGTGGATGTGCGGCGAGTCCGAGGTAGTTGTTCGACGACAGTTGAATGAGTTCCTTACCATTGATCGTCACGCGGTTATGTTGCGCGCTCTCAAGTGCTACGAGGTTGCGGAACGTGCCCGCCTGTTTCATCTCTTCTAGTTCTGTCCGTAAGTGTTCAAATCCCATTAATTCGTCCCCCTTGGTTGTAATACGACTTTCCCGCATTTCCCTTGACGCATCAATTCAAATCCTTCTTCGAACCGCTCTAGCGGCAACGTGTGTGTAATTAACGGTCGGACATCGACTTTTCCGCTCGATAAGAAAGCAGAAACCTGGCTCCATGTCTCGTACATCTTCCGACCCGTGATGCCTTGAACCCGGACACCTTTGAAGACGACATGGTTCGTCAAATCGATTTCGACCGGTTTGACCGGCAGACTGAGGATGTTGACGTCTCCACCTGCTGTCACCATCTCGAAGGCTTGACGAATCGCAACCGGATGACCACTCATCTCACAGACGACATCAATTCCATCCCCGTCCGTCATGCGCTCGATCCGCTCCAAGACATCGTCATGACGTGAATCTATGACGACATCCGCCCCCATCGTCCGTGCGAGTTCAAGACGATATGGATTGACGTCGATTGCGACGACTTCCGCCGCACCGACTGCTTTTGCGACCGAAACTGCCATCAGACCAATCGGACCACAACCGACGATTGCGACCGTTTTCGCGCTGACATCGCTCGCGAGTACCGTATGGACGGCATTGCCCATTGGCTCTTGAATCGAAGCGATCCCTGCTGGCATATCTTCCGGGTTGACCCAAAGGTTTTCTTCCGGCATGACGACGTATTCCGCAAAACAACCTTGTGTATCGACACCGATGATCTTCGTGTTCTTACAGATATGATATTGACCACGAAGACATTGTTTACATTGATGACAGACGATATGCGTCTCCGCCGAGACACGGTCACCGAGCTTCAAGCGTTTCGTGCCTTCTCCAAGCTCGACGACTTCGCCCGAGAACTCGTGACCGAAGACATACGGCGGATTGACACGCGAGGCTGCCCACGCATCCCACTCATAGATATGCACGTCCGTTCCACAGATCGATGTTGCCTCGACTCGAATCAAGACTTCCCCACGACTCGGTACGGGTACCGATACTTCTTTCAGTGCCGCACCGAATCCGCGCTCTTCTTTGACGAGTGCACGCATCGTTTTCGTCGTTGCCGTCTCTTCTACCGTCGTTACTAATTTCGTCATCTTTCCCCGACTCCTTCGCGGAAGTTCGCGTTTATGTATATGTGGCGAACTTCCAAATGTTTAGCATCCCCAAAAAACCAAACACATCTTTCCTCTATCTTACATGAATTCTGCCGCTAGTTTACCGAATGTTTCTTCGTTTAGCTCAAGATCCGCATATGCGAGACCTGATTCTTGATAGCCGTCGATTTGTGACTGGTAATCAGGACGTGTTTCATCCTGATAAATCAATCCCATGACGAGTCCGTCGTGAGCATGAACGGTCTGTTTTGCAAGATCCAAGTTCGACGGATCGTATCCTTCGATGTCGGACAGCTTCGTCAAGTTCTGTTTGAACCAATCGTACGTATTGACCTTGTTGAACGTGACACACGGACTGAAGACGTTGATGAACGCAAACCCCTTATGTGCCGTCGCTTGCTCGATCAGTTGCGTCAAGCCCTTCAAATCGTTCGAGAAGCTTTGGGCAACGAACGTCGCACCAGCCGTCAAGGCGAGTTCAACCGGTGAAACACTCTTTTCGATCGACCCTTTTGGCGTCGATTTCGTCTTGAATCCAGGTGCAGAAGTAGGTGATGTCTGTCCTTTCGTCAAGCCGTAAATCTGATTGTCCATGACGATGTACGTCATGTCGACATTGCGCTTGAATGCATGAATCGTATGTCCCATGCCGATCGCAAATCCATCACCGTCGCCACCAGACGCGATGACTGTCAATTCGCGGTTCGCCATCTTAACACCTTGGGCGATCGGAAGGGATCGTCCATGAACGCCGTGGAAGCCATACGTATTGATATAACCGGAAATCCGACCAGAACAGCCGATCCCGGAAATCAATGCCAACTCTTCTGGCTCGAGACCGACGTTCGCGACAGCACGCTGAATCGCTGCTTGAATCGAGAAGTCTCCACACCCTGGACACCAGTTTGGTTTGACATCATTTCTAAAATCCTTAAAGGTTGCCATGATATACCCCTCCTACGACCTGCTCGACGACCTCTGCTGGGTAGAACGGGTCGCCATTGAATTTCAGGATATGCTCGATCTTCGATGCATGTCCACAGTTCATCTGGATCAGCTTCGCCAGTTGTCCCGTTGCGTTGTACTCGACGACGATGACTCGTTTGGCCCGCTCTAAGTGCGGCGTGACGAGCTCACTTGGGAACGGATGGACTTGACGGATATGCAAGTGATCAACCTTGATTCCTTGTGCTTCGAGTCGTGGCATGATCTCTTCGATCGTTCCACGTGTCGAGTTGAAACCGACGAATAAGATATCCGGTTCTGCATGATGCTCCGTTACGAGAACGGCATCCTGTAAGCGGAACGTGTTCAGCTTACGAAGTCGCTTCGTCATTTGATCGACCCGGTTCTTCGTCGCTTCCGACGGACGCCCTTCCTCATTGTGCTCAACACCCGTTACGTGGTGAATCCCGTGCTTGACGCCTGGAATGACACGTGGGCTGATTCCATCTTCCGTCACTTCGTAGCGTTTGAAGTACGCTTTTCCTTCAAGTTCCGGTAAGTCTTCCTGGATCAACTTTCCGCGACGGATTTCAACGCGTGACATATCCGGTGGCTCGACCGATTGTTTTCCGAGCGACAGCATCAAATCCGTCAATAGAATGACAGGACACTGGTATTCCTCTGCGATATTGAATGCTTCTGCTGCATCGTAGAACGCTTCTTCGACCGTTGACGGTGCCAAAACGACCTTCGGAATCTCACCATGTGTACTATAGATCATCGCCATCAAGTCCGACTGTTCCTGTTTCGTTGGTAGACCTGTTGACGGACCACCCCGTTGTGTATCGACGATGACGAGCGGTGTTTCCGTCATCCCGGATAATCCGATCGCTTCCGCCATTAGTGACAATCCTGGACCAGCAGACGCCGTCAAAGCACGGACACCTGCGTAGTTGGCACCAATTGCCATCGTGACCGCTGCCAGTTCGTCTTCCGTCTGGACGACCGTTCCACCGAACTGCGGTAATTTCTTGATTAAGTATTCCATGATCTCAGATGATGGTGTGATCGGGTAAGCTGCCATCAGACGCGCTCCACCGGCAATCGCGCCAAGAGCAATTGCATCGTTTCCAATCATGAACATCCGTTGTTTTCCGTCAGCCGGTTCCAAGACGAACCGTTCGCCCTCTCCTGCAAGAGCTTCAAACGCTGCTGCTCCTTCACGAATCGCTGCTAAGTTCTTCTCGACCATATCTGGACCTTTTCGTCCGAAAATCTGTTCGACGACGGCTTGGAAACGCTCTGGTGCAATGCCGAGAATCGCACTCGATGCACCAATCGCGACCATGTTCTTCATCAAGGCCGTACCGAGATCAGCTGCGATCTCCGTAAATGGAATCGCATACAAGGAAGCGCGTGCTTCGTCCGGATTCGTCGGATTGAATTTTGCATCCGCGATGATGATGGCACCTTGACGCAATTCATGGAAGTTGACGTCGATCGTCTCTTGATCGAACGCGACCAAAATATCGAGATCATCGGAAATCGTCCGGACTTCCTGTGTTGCGACACGAATCTTATTATTCGTATGTCCTCCCTTGATACGTGACGAAAAGTGACGGTAGCCATACAGGTAATAGCCGAGTCGATTCAAGGCAATCGCAAAGATTTCGCCTGTTGATTCGATCCCTTCTCCCTGCTGACCGCCAACTTTCCATGATAACTGATTATACATCGACGTTCGCTCCTTCTCTGTCCCCTGAAATGATAGTTCTCTCTATCCTCCCTCATGATACCGATTTACCGGAAGTAGTACAATGCTCCCTCGGTGGAAAGGTGAGAAAAATTCGAAGACGCAGCAAAAAGACCATCTACTCCAGTCGAGTAAATGGTCTACTTGTAAATATAGGACCTATGTCCAATTCATCATCGTGGTTCGATGATGAGTTTGATGGCGGTTCTTTCTTCTCCATCAATTAAAATGTCTGTGAAGGCTGGGATACAAATCAAATCGATGCCAGAAGGCGCCACGAATCCGCGTGCGATGGCGACGGCTTTGACAGATTGATTGAGCGCTCCCGCACCAATGGCCTGAATCTCGACGGAACCTCTCTCTCGAATGACACCCGCGAGTGCACCTGCTACCGCGTTTGGATTCGACTTAGCTGATACTTTCAGGACGTCCATGCGTGTACCTCCCCATCCAGAAATGGCAATCAGTCGAAGAATACTGACTGATCCGTCAGATGAATCCGTTCAATCTTCGTTGCTTTTTTGGTTGTGTCATCGATATGAATCAAGACTCCATTAAGTTGTTCCCGTCCTTCGGCAACTTCAAACCGCGTTGGGAGCTGTGTCTTAAATTTTCGTAGGACATCTTCCTGACGCATCCCGAGCACACCGTTCAGCGGACCTGTCATCCCGACATCCGTGATATAAGCCGTTCCTCCGTCAAGAACACGCTCATCTGCTGTCTGGACGTGCGTATGTGTGCCAACGACAGCTTGTACACGACCATCGAGGTGATAACCCATCGCGATTTTTTCACTCGTTGCTTCCGCATGGACATCAACGAAGATCGCATCGACTTTTCCTTCGACTTCCGCAATCAGTTCATCAACGGTACGGAACGGGTCACCGAGAGGTGGTAAGAAGACCGTTCCTTGGACGTTGATGACGGCAATCTTTTTATTGCCTGCCTTGACGATCATCATCCCACGACCTGGTGTGCCTTCCGGATAGTTCGCAGGACGGATGATCCGGTCCGCGTCGTCAATCCAGTCAAAGATGTCACGGTTATCAAACGTATGGTTCCCCATCGTGATGCCGTGGAATCCGAGTTCGAGGAATTGATGATAGATCGACTTCGTGATACCGCGTCCGTGTGCTGCATTTTCACCGTTGACGAGCATGACGTTCGGATTGTATTTCGCTTTCAAGCGTGCTGTGAATTGTTGCAGGATATGTCGACCGGGTGCACCGACGACGTCTCCGACGAATAAAATCTTCATTGCTGTTCCTCCGTTCATTAAAAAAAGTGGCGGTCGCCCGCCACTCCACTTATTTCGCGTATTCGACTGCTCGCGTTTCCCGAATGACCGTGACCTTGATGTGTCCCGGATAATCGAGTTCTTCTTCGATTTTTTTCCGGATGTCACTCGCCATCTTGTGAGCCAGTACATCATCGACGACGTCAGGTCGAACGATGATGCGGACTTCACGACCCGCTTGGATCGCAAATGATTTTTCGACACCGTCGAACGATTCCGAGATTTCCTCGAGGCGTTCGAGACGGCGGATATAACTTTCGAGTGTCTCTTGACGTGCACCTGGACGAGCAGCAGATAATGCATCCGCAGCTGCGACCAAGACGGAAATGACAGATGTCGCTTCCGTATCCCCGTGGTGGGACGCGATCGCGTTGATGACGGTTGGATGCTCTTTATACTTCGTACCGAGCTCGACTCCGATCTCAACGTGACTGCCTTCGACTTCGTGGTCGATCGCTTTCCCGATATCATGCAGAAGACCCGCACGCTTCGCAAGCGTGACATCTTCTCCAAGTTCAGCTGCCATCATACCTGCAAGGTGGGCAACCTCAAGTGAGTGATACAGGACGTTCTGTCCGTAACTCGTACGGTACTTCAAGCGACCGAGAATTTTGACAAGGTCCGGATGAATGCCGTGGATTCCGACATCATACGTCGCTTCTTCCCCGATTTCTCGAATCCGCTCGTCGACTTCACGACGGGATTTGTCGACCATCTCTTCAATACGGGCCGGGTGAATCCGACCATCCTGAACCAATTTCTCGAGCGCCATTTTAGCGACTTCGCGACGAATTGGGTCAAAACCAGACAAAATGACGGCTTCCGGCGTATCATCGATGATCAAGTCGATCCCAGTCAAGGTCTCGAGCGTACGGATGTTGCGGCCTTCCCGTCCGATGATCCGACCTTTCATCTCATCGTTCGGCAAGTTGACGACCGATACAGTCGTCTCTGCGATATGTTCAGCGGCGAACCGTTGAATCGCAAGTGACAAGATGTTACGTGCTTTCTTGTCGGCTTCTTCTTTTGCTTTTTGTTCGATTTCTTTTTGAAGAATGGCTGCGTCGTGTAAAGCAGCCTGTTTCGTCTCATCCATGATGATCGTTCTTGCCTCGTCTTGCGATAAATTCGCGACGCGGACAAGCTCTTGACGTCCCTGTTCATACAGGTCCTCTACTTTGCGCTCTAGTTCTTCAGCTTGATGCTTCCGTTTCGCGATCTCTGCATCACGTGTATTGATTTGATCTTCCTTACGGTCGATAGCGTCAACACGGCGATCGAGTGTCTCTTCTTTCTGGAGCAACCGGGCTTCTTGTTTCGCTAGCTCTTGGCGACGTTCACGCAATTCTTTTTCCACTTCGTTACGAAGTTTGAATGCTTCATCTTTCGCTTCGAGTACTGCTTCTTTTTTCGTTGCCTCAGCCGATTCACGCGCACGTTCAACGATTTTGTTCGCTTCCGTTTCTGCGCCTTGAATTTTCGCTTCTGCAATCGATTTCCGCAAGAAGTAGCCTACGATGAATGCGATCAGCAAAGTGAGGAGAAGTATGACAATCCAAGTCAGTGTACTCATGGGTTCACCTCCCCTTTGCAAGGTGTTTCTTAGTTCATTTCGGTATTTCATCGAAGCTGTCTAAAAAACGTACATCTATATTGTAAGGATAGCACTCGTTCATTGTCAACGAACGGACGGGAAAGAATTCCACTGTTTTCCTCTTTTACACTAAAAAAGAGAGGATTCGCATGCGAATCCTCTCTGAAACGGTTTATTCAGCAAATAGATCTTCTGGTTGTTCTGCTTCGAAATCAACCGGCTCTTCGCGATCGACGAGACCGTGGTGTTCACGAATCAAACGTTCGACCTCTGCTGCGACTTCCGGATGCTCGACCATGTATTGCTTCGCGTTCTCACGTCCTTGACCGAGACGCTCTGAGTTGTACGAGTACCATGCACCACTCTTTTGAACGATATCGAGGTCTGTTCCGATGTCGATCAACTCACCGACCTTTGAAATCCCTTGACCGTACATGATATCAACTTCCGCTTGTTTGAACGGAGGTGCGATCTTGTTTTTGACGACCTTAATCTTCGTTTTGTTACCGACGACGTCCGTACCGTTTTTCAACGCTTCCGCACGACGCACTTCTAAACGTACAGACGAGTAGAATTTAAGTGCGCGACCACCTGGAGTTGTTTCCGGGTTACCGAACATGACACCGATTTTTTCACGGATTTGGTTGATGAAGATGACGATCGTCTTCGATTTATTCGTTGCACCGGACAACTTACGAAGCGCTTGGCTCATTAAACGTGCTTGAAGACCGACGTGTGAGTCACCCATTTCGCCTTCGATCTCTGCTTTTGGTACGAGTGCCGCAACAGAGTCGACGACAAGAATATCGACCGCACCAGAACGAACGAGTGCTTCCGCGATTTCAAGTGCCTGTTCCCCAGTGTCCGGTTGTGACAAGAGGAGCTCATCGATGTTGACACCAAGTTTGTTGGCATATGCTGGATCAAGCGCGTGCTCCGCATCGATGAATGCGGCTTGTCCACCTTGTTTTTGAACTTCTGCAATTGCATGAAGCGCTACCGTCGTTTTACCTGACGATTCAGGTCCGTATACTTCGATGACCCGTCCACGTGGGTATCCACCTGCACCTAGGGCAATATCTAATGTAATCGATCCAGAAGAGATCACTGAAACCTTCTGATCCGCATTTTCTCCGAGTTTCATGATGGAACCTTTACCGAACTGTTTCTCTATCTGGCGTAACGCCATCTCAAGTGCTGCTTTACGATCACTCACGTAGCAGGCCTCCTTTTAATTATCTTACTGAGATTATTGTACTTCTTTTGAGACCGAATGACAAGCATTTTACGAACATTTATTCGCATACTTGCACTTTGACCATTTTTCTCACTCGGGTGCTTTTTCGAGATGTTTCAGTAGAAGGAAATAGGTATCCTTGACGGCGCGCAGTCGAATCATGCCTCGGTCGAACGATGGATATTGCCATTCGACGATCCGTGTTCCACGTGCGTCCGCAACAGCACAATAGACGGTTCCGACCACTTTTCCGCTGTTGCTCGTCGGACCTGCTTCCCCTGTCAACGCGACAGCGATATCGGATTGATACAGTTCCCGTACCCCTTCAGCCATCGCGATCGCGACCTCTTTACTGACAGCAGTATGCTCTCGTAACAAAACTTCCGGTACCGATAACACGGCTTGCTTCGCTGCATCATCATAGACGACGGCGCTCCCGCGCAACACTTGACTCGCACCGCTGACATCAACGAGACCACTCGCGACAGCTCCTCCCGTCAGTGATTCGGCGAGTGACAGTGTCAATCCTGCTTCTTGATACCGTTTCAGTACGACTTCCGGCAGACTCGTCTCGCCATATCCATAAAAGTACATGCCCACTTCAGCCAGTACGTGTTGTTCCAGTTCATCGAGCATACGGTCGGCTTCCTGTTGATCGAGTGCTTTAGCCGTCAGGCGCAACCGGACTTCAGCGAGCTCCGCATACGGTGCGACCGACGGGTTGGTCGCTTCCTTGATCAACGTTTCCAGGCGGTCGTTTAAAGCCGACTCCCCGATCCCAAAGAAACGGAGTGTCCGGGAACGGATCGTTTCCTGACCGAAGAGATGACTGAAGTGATCTTTGAGGATTTGCTTCATCTCACGTGGCACACCGGGTAAAACGATATATTGATGGTGCTCCGTCTGCACCGACATACCGGGAGCAAGACCCGCATCATTGCGTAAAACCGTCGCGCCATCGATGACTAATGCTTGTTTCTGCTCGTTGTTCGTCATCTCCCGTTGACGTGTCTTCAAGAATCCTTCGATTCTTTCGTACGCTGCTTGATCGAGAATGAGATCACGTCCGAGAAGATCTGCGAGCACCTCTTTCGTTAAATCATCTTCCGTTGGTCCAAGACCCCCTGTGATGACGAGGAGATCTGCCCGTTGTTGCGCCTGACGGAACGTTTTCTGCATCCGCTCGCGGTTATCACCGACGACTGTATGATAATGAACGTCAATTCCGGCACTGGCTAGCCATTCGGAAAGGTACTGTGCATTCGTGTTCGCGATTTCTCCAAGGAGAAGCTCACTTCCGACTGCGATGATTTCTGCTTTCATGTTGATTCCTCACCTTCTTGAAGTATAAGAAAAGACTGTTCGGTATGACGAACAGTCTAAATTGATCCATCTTACATGGATTTCGTAATTAACTTAATGTTTTTCGAGAAATATTCGACGCCTGAGTAGATCGTCAAGATCAAAGCAAGCCACATCGTAATATCTGCGAACGGAATGTTCCACATCGCAAAGATGATATCGTGCAACAAATATGCCGTGATCGATGTCAGCTGGACCCAAGTCTTGGCTTTCCCAGAGTTTCCGGCAGCAAGAACGATGCCTTCGTCAGAAGCGACAAGACGCAGACCCGTGACTGCGAACTCACGGCAGAGAATGATGACGACGATCCAAGCCGCGACGAACTCAAGTTCCACGAGGTAGACGAGCGCAGCAGCGACTAACATCTTATCAGCAAGTGGATCCATGAATTTTCCAAAGTTCGTCACTAGTTTTTGTTTGCGGGCGATATACCCATCAAGCCAGTCCGTCAGTGAAGCAACAAGGAAGATGATGGCTGCAACGAAGTGTGAGACGGGAAGTTCAGCTCCTAGTACATCCCACTGTCCCCAGTTCGGATCAATCGCAAGTACGATGACGAACACGGGAATTAATAAAACGCGTAATACTGTCAATTGATTCGGTAAGTTCATGTAACGCCCTCCTCCTTCATTTCATATGTAGATGAATATGCCATCTAAAAGAAGGCACGCCGGTTTACGGCGTGGCTACTTTCTTCAGATAGATGTTTTGGACGAGAAGCGAACGGTTCAGTTTCAGTTCTTGGTCATTGACGACGATTTTATCAATCCCTTTAATCGAACCGATCCGGATCCGGATCAAGTCCGTCTTCGCGTCCTTCACGACGATCGGATTCGGATCCGACGCGTTGATGTGATCTGGCGCGAGTGCTTTTCCTTCAAGGGATGTATCACGCACACCAACGAATGGTGATGGAGAGGCATCTTTCTTGATTTGAATCGAGACACTCATCGTATCTTTCGTTGCGACTTCATAGGTGACATCTTGACCAGATGTCGACTTCGCAGCAAGCGCTTCTTTTTTAGGTTTTTCTTTTGTTTCTTCTTGTTTCGCCGGTTCTTCCTTCGGCTTTTCTTCCGTCTTCGCAGGCGCATCCGTTTCTTTACTCGGTGCGTCTCCTTGGTCGATCGTGACATCGTTTTGCTTCGGTGCAGACGTTTTTGCCTCTTCGTTACCGTCGAGGAACATCTGAAGTCCATAATACAAGGCAGCACCAATCGCAAAAATTAGCACGATGATGATGATGTTCGGAATCCAGCGCTTTGCAACGCTTTTCTTCGGTGCACTTGATTTCGAATACGTCGCGCGTCGTGATAATTCGACGACCGGTTGTGTCTCCGGTTCCGGAAGATCACGCTTATAGGTCGTGAAGACTTCGTCGACGTCAAGACCGAGTGCTTCCGCATATGTCTTGATGAAGGCCCGGGCGTAAAAAGCACCTGGTAATTGATCATAGTTGCCTTCTTCAATCGCGACGATGTAACGCTTTTGAATCTTCGTCGTCGTTTGAATTTGTTCGAGAGAGACGCCTAGCGCCTCTCGTTGTTCCTTTAAGTAGGTTCCGAGCTCGGTCATCGGTAACACACCTTCCATTTTTCATACTTATTCAAAGTTGAACCAATCATTTCCCCTATGGGAACGAGGCAGTTCAGTCACAATGATTTCTTCTGTCGTGTTGCGTAATTCAATGATGTAATCAAAATCATCCCACGTATATTCACTTGATTTGACGAAGGCATCCGGATGTTCGACGATTTTCGTCGCCGGTAGTCGCATGACTTCGCGTAAAATCTGCCAGTGCCGTTCATCGAAATTCCGTTGCGACACCAAGGCATCGATGATGTAGACATAATCCCCAGTCCGTTCGTCATCGAATAACGACGTTCGGACCGTCTGTTTGATCAGCGTCGAAGAAAGGAACAACCATTTCTTGTTCGCACTGACGCTTGCAGCGACGATCGATTCCGTCTTCCCGACTCGTGGCATACCGCGGACACCAATCAACAAGTGCCCATCCTGTTTGCATAGTTCTGCCATGAAATCGACGAGAATCCCTAAGTCTTCCCGAACGAAGCGGAACGTCTTTCGTTCATCACTGCTTTGATCGATATAACGACCGTGACGAATCGCGATCCGGTCGCGCAGTTTTGGTTTTCGTAGTTTGATGACCTCTATGGTTGACATCGTCTTGAGAATAGCAGCGAGTCGTGGAATTTGATCCGGTTGTTTCGTTTGGAGCAACATACCGCGTCGTTGATGATCGACACCATTGATCGTCACGATCGAAATATGTAACATTCCCATCAACGAAGCAATGTCCCCGAGTATACCGGGACGGTTGACCTTTAATTCATATTCGAGATACCATTGCTCGAACTCACTCACGCGCCCATCCTCCTCTATTGATACGATTATCCATTCCTCATGTTAAATGATTTTTTGAAAAATGAAAAGCATTCCTGAACTGAAATTCCAATGCTTACATCCACGCACCATCTATTTTAAGGATGGCTCCCGACACATAACTCGATTCTGGTTGCACCAAGTAACGGATGGCAGAAGCCACTTCCTCTACTTTTCCGAATCGTCCGGCAGGGATTTCAGCAATCGCTTCTGCCTTTTCATCCTCAGAAAAAATCGCGTTCATCGGCGTATCAATCCATCCTGGCGTAATCGCATTGATGCGTCCATGCATTGGTCCAAGTTCTTTACTGTATGCTTTGACGAAGCCCAGCTGTGCCGCCTTGCACGTCGAATAGACGACCTCACCCGCGACACCTTGTTCCCCTAATACACTACTGATGACGACGATCGCAAGCTTCGACGTAAACGGTTTCGTCCGTGTTACGGTTTGGCTGATGCGAATCAATGCCTCGACATGGATTTTCCAAAGTTCATGCATTGATGTTGCTGATTGATCGAGCAACAGACCGCTATAACTCGTTCCGGCACAATGGACGAAAGCATCGACAACAGGTAATGCCGCACAAAATGCCTGCAAGTCCTCCTCGTCTGCTAAGTTCGCAGTCAGGATGTGGTGCTCGCCTTGCCACTCCTCTATCATCCGTTCTAAAACCGCTTGCTGTCGATACGTCTGAAGCACCAATTCATGTCCGGCGGCAGCAAGTTGTTTTGCTGCCGCAAGACCAATGGCGCCACTCGCACCGGTGATGAGGATTCGCATCACGCGTACGGTTTGACGATTGAGATCGCCCGGTTTTCAATGGCGAACAACTCGTCGAAACGGGCTTCAATCTCTTCTTTCGTAATCGAAGCAATCAATGTCGGAAGCGTGAACAGGTTCGTACCGGCAAGTGCGTGACGCGAGAACTGATTCGCGATGAATTCCGGTGAATTCAAGGCACGGAGGAACTTCCCTTGCATCATGTTCCGCTTGCGTGTGACTTCGTCTTCCGTAAAGTCAGGACGTGTTTGCAGGAGCGTCTCATACGCTTGGATGAATTTGTCTGGATCTTCTGTCTCCATTCCAAACGTCGCAAAGGCGAACTCTTCCTCACTCGAGTAATCAAAGCTGAACGTATCGTCAATCAGACCGTCTTCATACAGTTCCAAATACGTCGATGATGTCTGGTCGAACAAGAGATGTAACAGCAGTTCACTCGTTAACTCACGGCGGACTTGTGCCTCACCGCGAAGCGATTCGTCCTTGTAACCGATCAATACCTTAGGTGTCTTAACGTCGAGCTCGAGTTCAAAACGTGGACGATGTACGCCATGCGGCTCTTGACCGTAATCCCGTTCGATTGCAGGACGATCCGTATAGTCTTTCTTCGCCTGATTCGCCTTGATCAATGCCAGTGTCTCTTCCGGGTCGATGTTTCCGACGACGAACAACACCATGTTCGATGGATGATAGAACGTACGGTAGCACGTGTACAAGTCATCGGCCGTGATTTGATTGATTGATTCCGGAGTTCCCGCGATATCGATTCGGACCGGATGCGATGCATACATCGATTCGATCAGACCGAAGAACAGGCGCCATCCCGGATTATCTTGATACATCTGGATTTCTTGCGTGATGATCCCTTTCTCTTTTTCAACGCTTTCCGGCGTGAAATAGGGATCTTGTACGAAATCGATCAACGTCTCGAGGTTTTGTTCGATCAGCGACGTCGCTGAAAACAAGTACGCTGTCCGCGAGAACGAGGTAAAGGCGTTCGCAGAGGCACCGAGACGACCGAACTCTTGGAAGACGTCCCCTTTTTCAGATTCGAACATCTTATGCTCGAGGAAATGGGCGATGCCGTCCGGTACCGTGATCCATTCCTCCCCTTTTTTGAATCGTTGATCAATCGACCCATACCGCGTCGTAAACGTCGCATACGTTTTTTCGTATCCTTTTTTTTGCAACAAATAGACGGATAAGCCGTTATCGAGCTGCTCGTGGTATACCGTTTCGTCTGTATCGTGATAGATCAGTTGTTCCATCATGCTTCACCTCGCAATAGATATACGGCATCAAGATCGATTGCCGCTGCTAATCGAACGACGTCTTCACGTGTCGCCGTTTCAATGATATGAATCTCATCCTCCAGTGTCAGTCCACGCATCTTCGAACCATTCAACCAACCAATCAGTTGACCCGGCTGATCAAGGATTTGACGGCGTGCATTGATCAACATCGCCTTCGTCTGTGTCAATTCTTCATCCGTGAACTGTCCTGCTTTCAAATCAACGAGTTGTTCCAAGATGATTTTCTCGGCACGTTCCGCTTCTTTCGTGTCGATTCCTGCATAAACATAGAGTGCACTGTTCAATGCCGCGTATCGTGAAGCCGCATAATAGGCGAGACTCTCTTTTTCACGGACATTCATGAACAGTTTTGAATGCGGGAAGCCACCGAACAGACCATTGACGATTTGCATCCGAATCGAGTCAGCAGACGTCGGATCGACCGCTACCCGGTAACCAAGGTGCAATTTACCTTGTTTGATCGGTTGTGTTTCACTCGACCGTTTCACGCCATTGACTGCTTTTTGGGCCGGAATGTAATGACTGATTTTTTCAGAATGCGATGGCAAGAATGATAGAGCGTCTTCCATCTCCTCCTTCGTTACATGTCCGACGACGAAGACATCAATCCGGTCGTCTTCAATCATCGAACGGTATGTATCACGCAAGGATGACGGGGTGATTTGTTCGAGTTCTTCGAGTGTTCCAAGGGATGGCAACGCGACGGCTTCACCTGGTGCCATCAATTCGAGAAGACGTTGCTGTGCGTAGCGCATTTTATCGTCATATAGTGAACTGATCCGTAAGGCATGCAATCGTTTTTCTTGTTTGACGAACTGTTCACGGAAGCCACCTTCCGTCAAATCTGGATACAGCACCATTTGCTCGAGCAATTCGAGTGCTTCTTTTAACAACGACGGATGATGGACGAGTTCTCCCCGGACGACATCGAGTTGGAACGAGATGACATGCTCTTCTCCGAACTTCGACGCGTCCGCATAAAGTCCCGCATCATATAGTGTTTCAAGCGGCTCACGTAACGCTTTCATCGACGGATAAGCGGCTGTAGATTTTTCCATGATATACGGTAGGATTGCACGGCTTGTCAGCGTCTTCGCTTCTAACGGTGCTGAAAATGTGACGAGAATCGTCGTCGTCTTGAATTTGTCGGTCGGAACGAGATGGTAGCTCGTTCCTTCCTTTTTCCATGTGCTAAATGACTGACTCATTGCTCTCCATCCTTTCGTTTGAATACATGCGCACTGCGGACATATTCAATATCTGCTTTTTGTTTGACGGCATTCTCATAACGGGCTGCTGTAAAGAAGAAGTCACTGAGTCGGTTGATGAACGGTAACAAATGAGCCGCTTGAGGGACATCGATCATCGAACGTTCAACGCGACGACAGACCGTCCGTGCCACGTGTAACGTTGCAGCTGCTTCCGTTCCGCCGGGCAAGATGAACTTATCGAGCGGCGGCGATAACTCCGTTAACGTGTCAATCCAACTTTCTAAATCAACCGTCGCTTCTTGACTCAAACGTGACGGGCGCGGCTCGACATACATCAAGTCACTGCCACAATCGAATAGCGCGTGCTGGATCACTGTCAGTTGCTCACGCACCTCGATTGATGATGCTTTCGTCCGGGCAAGTCCGACGAAACTGTTCAATTCGTCGAGTTCTCCCATCAAGCTGATCAACCGATCATTTTTTTTGACTCTCCCACCAACGAGAGATGTTTCTCCTTTGTCACCAGACTTCGTGTAAATTTTCATGTTTCATTCACTCCTATAGCGAAAGGAAGCGACTCATAATGTTCGCTTCCCTTGTTTTTTCGGTAATCGGATCCGGAAGGTCGCTCCCTCTCCCAAGCGGCTGTCGACTTCGACTTCACCACCATGAGCTCGGACGACATTCGCCACGATCGCAAGACCGATTCCTGTACCCGTCTTGCCACGTGTCCGCGCTTTATCCGCTTTATAAAAACGGTCAAAGACGAACGGTAGATCTTCTTCTGGAATTCCGTCACCCGAATCAATGACGGATAATGTAATGTTTTCCCTATCTTCGTCAATCTTAATCTTGATTTCACCGTTCTCCGTATAACGCAGGGCGTTCCCAAGCAGGTTCGTCAAGACTTGCTCCATTTGATCAGGGTCTGCTTCAAACGCGATGTTCGGACCAGAAACCGAGAAGGTAACTTGTTTATCGCGTCCCATCTGTTTGAACTTCTTGATCACTCGATTCGCAAAAGGTATTGCTTCGACGGATTCAATCCGTAACTCCTGATATCCCGCTTCCATGCGCGCAAGATCAAGAAGATCGTTAACGAGTCTTGACAGTCGCTGGGACTCGTCGTAAATGATCGAAGCGAATTCCTTTGTTGCTTCATCACTTTCGGTCATGCCATCGACAATCGCTTCTGAGTACCCTTGCAGCATGACGAGTGGAGTCCGCAGTTCATGACTGACGTTCGCAACGAAATCAGCGCGCATCTTCTCGAGTTGCTGTGCTTCCGTCATATCACGCAGGACGGCGACCGCTCCGATCTGTTCTTCTTGTTCGAGTAACGGACTGACGATGATGATGTAGAAGCGTCCTTCTCGTTCGAAGGAAACCGTCATCTCCGTCTCTTCCTGCATGACCGTCTGGAACAGTTCAATCAGTTCATCCGGTACAGGAGAACCTGCTAAAAATGCTTCAGCTGGTGGATTCGTCGCGAGGAGCTTACCTGATTTTGAGAACGTCAACACGCCGTCTGCCATACAGCGCAGAATCGAGGAGAGTAAATGTCGCTCCTTGTCGAGATCCGTGACGTATTGATTGAGTTGACTACTCATTTCATTGAACGCAAGCGCTAAGTCACCGATCTCATCCCGTGAACGTTGCGTCAGGCTCTGATCGAACTTTCCTTCACCGGCCTCAACGACAGCTTGACGAATCGTCCGCAGTGGTGCCGTGATCCGTGTCGAGAGGAAGAAGGCAAAGACGGTCGTTCCGATAATCGCTAACAGGACACAGAGCTGAATGATTTGACGTGCACCCTCATTCGCCTGTTCGATGTTCGTCAATTGCTCGATCAAGTAGATCGTTCCGTTGCCACTGTCCGTAATGAGCGGTGCCCGATACGCGAGTGCCGCCTTTCCATCGAACGTCTCATAGTTGCCGATCGCCGTCTCGCCTTCTTCACCGTCAATCGCTTTCCAGTTCTGACGTTCGAGTTCTTTGATGATCCGGTTCGCCTTCGCTTGTGAGATGTTCGCTTCAACAGAATCGTCCTGCGTCTTCGCGATCAGTGTCGCCCCGTAGATATCCGTGATTTCAACCGCAGTACTCGACCCTTCCTCGATGCCGGAGTGCGCCTGAAAGACGGTCTCGACTTGTTGACCGAGCTTTGCCAAGTGCCCCCGTTCCTGTTCGATATGGAACGAGTTGAAAAATTCAAGTAACAAGATCGTCAAGGCGATCAAGACGACCGAAACGAGTAACAGAATCGTTCCCCATAGTTTGATGACAACGCTTTGCAACCATTTCATCGTCAGGTCGGACTATTCTCGAACTTGTATCCGACACCCCAGACCGTCGTGATCATTTGAGCGGCGTTCGGGGACAAACGATTCAGCTTTTCACGCAGACGTTTGACGTGTGTATCGACCGTCCGCAGATCTCCGAAAAATTCATAGTTCCAGACTTCCTTGAGTAATTGTTCCCGCGAGAATACCTTATCCGTTTGTTTTGCTAAGAAATACAGGAGTTCGTATTCTTTTGGTGTTAAATTGACTTCTTGCGACTCGACCGTCACGCGGTGCGCATCATTGTCGATCGTCAAGTGTGGGAAGACGATGACATCTTTTGTTTTCGCATCCGTGTGGAGGAATTTCGTCGCACTTGCCCGGCGAAGGATCGCTTTGACACGCAAGACGACTTCGCGTGGACTGAATGGTTTGACGATATAATCATCTGCCCCCATCTCAAACCCATGCACGCGGTTCGTCTCTTCGCCTTTTGCCGTCAACATGACGATTGGCGTCGCTTTCGTTTTCCGCAATTCTTCACAAACTTGCATCCCGTCCATCTTCGGCATCATCAAGTCGAGGAGAATGACATCGTATTCTGTCTCAAGCGCCATTTCAAGCGCCGTCTCTCCATTGTCTGCTTCCTCGATCGTGAAATTTTCCCGCTCCAGATACATCTTCAACAGGCGACGAATCCGTTCTTCATCGTCGACGACTAAAATACGTGCTTCTTCTGACATGCTGTCTCCTCCTATAAACTAAACTCTACTCCTCTATCCTACTACTCTTTTAGTATACTATGAAACGAAAAGAATGGCTTGCTCTGGCTGATTTCTCCGAAAAGGCACACTTCGGTCAGACGCACATGAAAAAGGAGGCTGGGACATAACTAGCTGAATTTAACGAAAAGAAGGAATTGCCATCACTGAGGATGTGCAATTCCTTCTTTTTTCATTGTCTCTCGTCAAGCTGCCCTTCGGGCAACGCTTTGGATGAGCCATTTCCTCAAATTTACGGCCATGAGGATGAAGCCGAGCTCACGCTTCACCTTCGCTTTTCCTCGCACAGAAAAGCGAGTGAAACTCAAATTAGCCTTCAGATATCCAAAAACTGGTTCCACGTCTATCTTCCGTTTCGCATAGAGGGATCCTGTTTTTTGATCTGAAAGCCATTTTTTCATCTGTTCTTTTTGTTCTTCCCATGAAGTGTTTATGTGTACCTGTCGGTGACGCCCTTCTTCGGCCTTTGTACAACGGGAGCGGAACGGGCAGCCATCACACCCTTCACTTTCATACACCTTGAAATCACGCGTGAATCCGTAACGATCTGTTCTCTTGGACATGTAACGGAACGTTACGTCCTGTCCATTCGGGCACACAAACCGATCCGCCGTTTCATCGTAAGACCAGTTCGCTGTGTTAAAGGGATCGTTGCGCCATTTTCGCGACTTTTCTTTTTCGAACATCGTGTAAGGGATGAGTGGAATGCGCCCACGGCGCATCAGAATATCCTGATAATTCTCCTGACTCCCATAGCCGGCATCCGCAACGATATGCGGTGGTAGTGGTAAATATGAGCTGACCTCATCTAAAAAGGGGAGTAACGTCCGGGCATCCGTCGGATTCGGATAAATATCATAAGCGAGTGTGTATTGTCCTTCGGTCGCGATTTGAACGTTATAGCCTGGTTTGAGTTGTCCATTTTGCATATGATCTTCTTTCATTCGCATGAACGTCGCGTCCGTGTCCGTTTTCGAATAGCTGTTCCGTCCAGCGAGCGTCCTCTTTTGAAGGGCGTATCTCTGTTTCCGCTCGATGAAATCTGTAATTTCCTTTCGAAGGAGACGTGGTTCCTTCCGTTCAGAACGCAGACGTTTTCTTTCTTGGGTGTCCGTACTCGCCTCGATTTTTTGGTTGATGGAAGCGATATGTGCGTCTACAGCTTCACCCATGTGTTCGAGTTCTGAGAGAGTAAGCTCGTCCGGGTTTTCTCGTTCAATTTCCGGTAGGATGTCTTGTTCGACGAGGTTGTCATAGATACGATTCGATTTGTCCACGAGAGACGCACTATGACGTTCAATCGATTTCCGCCAAACAAAGGTATATCGGTTCGCATTCGCCTCTAACTTTGTACCATCGATAAAGATGGCTTCTTCATTGATTTCTCCCATCTCGACGAGATGGCAACGGAAGGTAACGAAGGCTTGCTTCAATATCGGAGTGACTGCGGGATGCACTCGAAAACGGTTGATGGTACGATAGCTCGGCGCATTCCCTTGTGCTAGCCACATCATCCGCAGACTATCGGATAGTAATCCTTCAATCTTCCGACCGGAGAAGACCGATTGTGTGTAGGCACATAAGATAATTTTCATCATCATGCGTGGATGGTAAGCCGGGCATCCTGTCGTGCGCATGAAAGGCTCGAACACATCGTCTGGAATGGATTCGACGAGATGGTGGACAGCGAACGCAATATCATTTTCTTGAAGACGAACTTCTAAATCTAAGGGCAGAACCAGC
The DNA here is from genome assembly GCF_038006045.1 of Exiguobacterium sp. FSL W8-0210. NCBI lineage: Bacteria > Bacillati > Bacillota > Bacilli > Caryophanales > Exiguobacterium > Exiguobacterium sp. FSL W8-0210. The sequence continues at coordinate 1,073,435 of NZ_JBBOUK010000001.1, read as the reverse complement.
TGGTTCATGTTATAATCTTTAAACATAAGGGCACCTCCGATGGTTATGGTTTGATCACTTTAACTTTATCAGAGGTTGTCCTTATTTGTTTATTCAGAATCGGTTTTTTTTCATAGAACAAGGCCCTCGAAACGTATAGTCGTTTCGAGGGCCTTTTGTTTGTGAAACTGAGTTATGTCCCAGCCTCCTTGTTTTTTCCTTATGCGTAAGAGTGTAATCCTGCTACGACAAGGTTAACGAAGACGAGGTTGAACATGATGACAGCAAATCCGCCAACACATAACCAAGCTGATTTTTTACCAATCCAACCACGCTGGATGCGCATATGGAGATAAAAGACGTAGAAGAGCATCGTAATGAGTGCCCATACCTCTTTCGGATCCCAGCCCCAGTAACGGCTCCATGCCATTTGCGCCCAGATCATCGCGAAGATCAGACCGCCCAGGATGAAGATGGGAAGACCAATCGCAACAGAACGATAGCTGATCTCATCTGCTGTCTCAAGATCGATCTTACGCGCGATCGGCTTCAAGCTCTCAGCAAGACGCTTGCGAAGAATGACGAAGCGAAGCAAGACGTATAAGACGACGCCACCAATGATCGACCATAAGACCGTATTGACTTTGTTCGCGTTCAAGAAGTTCGGTAATTCGATGACGGCACCTGAACCCGATAAGACTTTTCCGCCTTCAGGACCTGTCAAGACTGGCATGGCATAGTCATGCGTCATCGTTGCACCGTTTTTCGCCACGTATTCGATCGTCGACGCAGAACCTGTCGCTTTGAACAACAGCCCAACTAAGATGTAACCGACGACACATGCGAGTGAGAACATGACGACTTCGAGCCACGTCCGTGTTTTCGATTCCTTGCTGAAATCCGTCGCGTGAATCAGATACAATAATCCGGTCGCGAAGCTGACGGCAAGAATCCCTTCGCCGAGCGCTGCCGTCGTGACGTGGATTTTGAGCCAAACACTTTGTAGTGCTGGGATCAACGGTTGGACTTCATCCGGGAACATCGACGCATAAGCGATAACGAGCAATGCAACTGGCATCGCAACCAAACCGAGGACATTGTTTTTGTAGATGGCATAAACGATCAAGAAACCAAGCACCATCATCATGCCGAAGAATGTCGTGTATTCATATAAATTCGAAACTGGAACGTGCCCAGCTCCAGCCCAGCGCGTGAAGAAATATCCGAGCTGCGCGAGGAAACCGATGATCGCAAGCGTAAAGGCGATTTTACCAGAACGCGTCGGTCCTTTTTTACCACTCGTCGCTACAGCGAAGAATCCTGTACTGACGAGGTAGACGATAAATGATGTAAGGAGCAGGTTACTGCTCAACTGAAGCAAATTCATTTAGCTTCCCCCTCTTCCCGCAACTTTTGTCGATCCTCAAGTTCTGGCAGACCGACTTCCGTCAACGCGAGATTGGCTTCCTTTTGGAGCCCCAATGCATTTTTGTTCGTAAATCCAGCAATCTGGATTCGACCGTTCTTCTCTTTGAGCCAGAGACGACGGTGCGGCCAGTACATCCCGATCAATAGGCCTGCCATGAAGATGATACCACCTGCAAACAGGAACGGTAGCGTCAAATCTTTTTTAATCCGGACACCCGAGATGTTCGAGAGTTCCGTACCGGCGAATGCCATCTTGTACTGATTCTCATCTCCACCGACATTAAGTTTGATCCCAATCAAACTCCGTTCACCTTTCGGATGTTCGGGTGACTTGATGCTGAAGACGAAGGCTGGATTGACTGGACGTCCCGAGTTCGTCGTTGGCTGACCATCTTTGACGACGAAGTCCGGAAGGAAGTCCTTCAGTTCGACTTCATATCCATCTTTTAAGGCATATGTTTCTTTCGGATCACGCAAGTCGACCTTGATCGTATCGACGACTTTGTCCGTTTTCTGGTTAACGATATTAAACGACATCGTCTTGAATTCCGGATCTGCCGCGTACTGTTCCTGGAAGACTTGATAATCATCGAATTCGAATGGACGGTTGACTGCCGTCTCACCTGACTTGATTTCTTCAAGCTTCGGTTTGAAATCGGATGTTTCACCGACTTTCTTGTACAGCGTCATCTTCGTATCATAGTTCTTCGGTACATTTCCGCCTGCTGCTTCAAGTGATTTCTTGAACTTCTCATCGACCTTCTCAGGATCATAGAATTCGATGTTGAACGCTTCATTTTTCAAGTAGTACTGATTGTCCGTCGCTTCGATCGGCAACGTCTCTCCTTCACGGAGCCAAAGCAATTCATCTTCGTGCATCCCTGGTACGACTCGAAGCATCGCACCACCGAAGAATAAGACGAGTCCGATATGATTGATGTATGGACCCCATCGTCCGAAACGTTGCTTTTCCGCTAAGAGTGCCCCATCTTGACGACGGACTTTATATCCTTTTTTCTCAAGCAACGGTGCGATCGCATCGATTTTTTTGATATCGCCAGTCGCTTCCGCGCCAAATCGCTGACCGTTCATGAAACGGTCCGACTGGATGACCGGTTGTTTCTTCAGTGCTCGGTAGAGCGGGAAGAATCGGTCAATCGATACGATGATGATCGAGAGTAATAAAAGCGTGATCAATCCGATATACCACCATGATTCAAACAGGTTGTGGAATCCTAACGTATAGTAGATGTCACCTGCCGTGCCGTATTCCTTTTGATAAAACTCTTCCGGTGGTGTTGCCTGTGGAATATACATCTCTTGCGGGAAGATCGTTCCGACCCCGCTCGCGATGATGATCAACCCGATCAGCCACAACCCGACCTTGACGGACGAGAAGAACGTCCATGCCCGGTCGATCCAAGATGGATTTTTACGTTTCGATCGAAGCTCCGCTTCCTCGTAACGCATGTCCAGTTGTTTGAAATCTTCTTGCTCCTGCATCCTTAAATCCCCCTTCGATGCGTTACTCGTTCGCCTTCTTCACCATCTCTTCGAGCTTCGCTTGATCAATCTCACCTTCATACTTCTCGACGACTTCACCTTTTTTATTGATGATGAACGTCACAGGTAAGTTGTAGATCCCGTAAGCCTTCTCGACCGAACTGTTCGTATCCATGAGAATCGGATAGTCCGTTCCGCCAATATCCTTGATGAAACTTGAGACACGAACTGGTGTTTCACCGACATTGACCGCTACGAAATTGACGCCTTGGTCTTGCATCATCTGATAGTTGTCATTGATCAATGGCATCTCTTTCTTACATGGCTCACAGAATGTTCCCCAGAAATTGAGTAAAAGTCCTTTTCCTTTGTACTCGTCCATCGAGTGCTGTTTCTCACCATATAGATCGACGAGTGCGAAACCAGGGGCATCATCACCTGCCATGACACGACCGTTTTTATCACGTGTCGCTTGATCGACGAATTGCATGATGACGACTGCTCCGGCGAACAAGACGATCGTCATGATCATCAGACGCCAGAAGGAGCGTTTCTTCTTTTTTTGCTGGGCCGCTGCTAAGCGTTCTTCCGGATTTTGTTTCGTTTTTTTCATATTTTACCGCCTCCACCCATATTGTACTTGAAATCGCTTTACCGTTGACAAAATGTGAAATTCGTTAATCGTTTTGTCACAAAAAAAGAAAACTCAACCCGGAGGATGAGCTTCTCGCTTTACAAATTAACGTTTTTTTGTGTTCTTACGTCTTTTCGTAGGTGGAGCGGCTGGATCCGCTAGCTCACGCAATTGATTGACTTCTTTTTTTGAAAGTTCACGCCACTCGCCAGAAGTAAGACCGGCCAGTGTCAAGAAACCGAACTGTTCACGTTTCAACTTCAAGACTTCCGAACCGAGTGTCTCGACCATTTGACGGACTTGACGGTTGTGTCCTTCATAGATGACCATTTCAAGAATCGCTGTATTTTTCTTCTTATCGATATCGCGCATCTCGACATGGGCTTTACCTGTCTTGAAACCATCCGGTAAGACGACGCCTTTTTCAAGACCTTTGACGTGGAAGTATTCTGGTACACCTTTGATTTTGACGATGTAACGCTTCGGTACCTTATATTTTGGGTGAAGCAAGAGGTTCGAGAATTCACCGTCATTCGTCATTAACAGAAGACCGCTTGTATTGTAGTCGAGTCGACCGACTGGGAAGACACGGTGCCCCGGTGGTACGAGATCGACGACCGTCTTACGTCCTTTATCGTCTTCAACCGTCGAAACGACACCTGTTGGTTTATAGAGCATGTAGTAAACGTGCTCTTCACGCTCAAGCTTCACACCGTCGACTTCGACTTCGGCACGTGCTCCGACTTTCGTTCCAAGTTCCGTGATGACTTTCCCGTTGACCTTGACACGACCTGCTGTGATCAATTCCTCTGCTTTACGCCGCGAAGCGACACCTGCTTGTGCGATGATTTTTTGTAACCGTTCCATTAATTCACTCTCTCCTCTAATGAAGGATCATTCCGGAAGAAGAGATCTCCATCCGATTCGAACGTTTCTTCGAACTCGAGTGGCGGCAACTCTTCAATACTGTTCAAACCAAAATGGTCCAGGAAATGATCCGTCGTTTTATACAATTTCGCGCGACCGACGCCTTTAGCGCGTCCCGCCTCTTCAATCAAACCTTTTGCACTTAACGTATGGATGACACGCTCCGTCTTCACACCACGAACGACTTCGATGTCAGCACGTGTGACGGGTTGTTTGTATGCGATGATGACGAGTGTCTCCATCGCTGCTCGAGACAAGGAATCTTCTGCGAGCGAACCGGCATATGCCTGAATATATGGCGACATTTCTTTTCGTGTCACCATCTTAAAGACACCACCCGACTCCACAATTTGCAACACACGCTGCTCTGTTTCGAATGTCGTTTGAAGAGCCAGCAACTGTTCACGCGCTGCCGCTTCACTGATTTCTAACGCTTGACTGAGACCACGTGGATCGATCCCATCGTCTCCGACGACGAATAACAGGCTCTCAATGATTTGTTCATACGCCAATCTGACTCTCCTCCTTCACCATGCTCCGCAATAGGATATCATCGGTCATCTGTTCACAATCAATGACCCGTTGCTTCACGAGCTCAAGAACAGCGAGGAAGCTGACGACTAGTTCTTCGACCGTCGGTTGCTCCGCAAAAAAGCCGAAGAATGTCGTCCGCTCACGGGTCGCGACGTACCGGGCAACGGACTCCATCTGTTGCTCGAGTGAACGTTCTTCCCGTTTGACCGTCTTCGAACGGCGCACCTTCCAGGCTTCCCGTTGGCGCATTTTTTCGTAAGCACGTAATAAATCACTCAGTGATAACGTACCGTTATACTCTTGTGCATCCGTATCGAGATAACGCATCAAATCCTCTGGTTGTTTCGAGAACAGCTCAAGGCGTGCCTCTTCCTTTTCTTTCAGGACGAGTGCTGCTTCTTTGTATGCTTTATACTCGATCAACTGTTGAATCAGACCTTCTCGCGTCGGTTCTTCCTCGAAATCGGGAATCTCATCGTATTCCGTCTGTTCGATCGGCAAGAGTTGTTTGCTTTTCAGTTGCAACAGCGTCGCTGCCATGACAAGATATTCACTAGCAACATCTAGTTCAAGATGCTGCATCGCACGGATATAGGACACATATTGATCCGTCACCATGGAAACGGATATATCATAAATATCGATTTCTAATTTACCAACCAAGTGTAACAGCAAGTCCAGCGGGCCTTCAAACGCATCCATCTTTACACTGTATGATTCCATGATTCTCCCTGCCCATCAACGTTTTTTGCGCCTTAGTATACCATACAACGGATAGGTTCGACTATGTTATATTCAAAGGAAGAGGTGATTTCATGAATCCAATCGAGCGATTCGTATTTGAATTCAACATTCGGCACGATTACTTCGAGTGCCATGAAATCTTAGAGGAAGTCTGGCAAGAAGGACAACGCCAGGACGAGGCGCTTGTCGGTCTGATTCAACTGGCCGTCGCCCGCTATCATCACCGCCGCGGAAATGCGGCTGGGGCACAGCGGACGTATGCAAAAGCATTCGATAAAATCGAACGTCACCGGGCATCACTGATTGCGTCCGGGATCGACGTCTCATATTTGCTCGATCATCGCGACCATTTTACGGATAAGGTTTATCGACACATCCCGTTACCTGTCTTCTCGGACGTCATCCGAGCCGTCGCACTTGAAGCGACAGCACCTGATCTTGACTATGTGACACATAAACACCGTTTACGCGATCGTACGGATGTCGTCACGGCACGACAAGAAGCGCTACAAAACCGAAGAGACCGGTCCATCTGAGCCATGGACCGGTCTTTTTATTGATTTTTCCATTTGTCGACGAGGCGTTGCGTCTCTTCGGTCGCACCCGTAATATCCGTTCGCAGAAGCTTGGCTGCTTCATCGAGTAGGAGATACGACATCCGTTCTCCCCGGAAAGACGGTGATAAGGCGATATGTTTCAATTCAGCATGGCCATCCATTAATTGAAACCCGATGACACCAACGAAATCCTCATCTTGTTTGTACAAATACAAGCGTTGGTCTTCTTCCTGTTCATAGGCTTGAACCGTTTCAAGCAAATACTTCGGATCCTTCACTTCGCACGAAAAGGCGATCAGCCCCATCGCGGTCCGTTCATTCAACTTCTTATATTTTACTAGCATGTGATTCTACACCTTCCTAATTTCAACAACTCTCAGGAGCATGAACGACTGAGACTCATTCATTCTACACCTTCTCACACAGAATTACTGCATTTTTTTCATAATCCACTAAAAATGCAGGAGTCCGTCTTGTGACGTCCCCTGCATCTGAGTCATGCTTGTTCTTCCATCACTTGGATGAAGGCACGCATGTAGTCTGGTAGATCGGGCGGACGACGACTCGAGACGATATGCCCGTCGACGACGACTGCTTCATCGTGCCAAATCGCACCTGCATTCGTCATATCATCCTTGATTCCTGGCGTACTCGTGACGTTGACACCTTTTAAGATGCCTGCAGAGATCAGCACCCAACCAGCGTGGCAGATTTGACCGATCGGTTGCTTGTTCTGGTCAAAATGACGCACCATATTCAGAACGGAGTCAAAGCGACGTAACAAATCAGGTGACCAACCACCCGGAACAAGAATCGCATCATATTCCGACGGGTTGATCTCATCGAACGTCTTATTCGATTTAATCGGGACACCATACTTCCCGATGTACGTCTCATCCGCCTTCTCTCCGACGATATCGACGATTGCCCCTTCTTCACGTAAGCGATGGACAGGATACCATAATTCTAAATCCTCGAAGTCATTGCTGACGACTTGGATGATTCGTTTTCCTTCTAATCGCATGACAAACACTCCTTTTCGAGTTAACTTCCCTTACTGATTGTACCCGGATCTAAAAAAAGAAAAACTCCTCTTCGAACGTTCGAAGAGGAGCAAGAACTTACGCTTCGACGCGGATTTCTTTGATGCCAGCGCCTTGCTTCATTTTTTGAGCGTGCTCGAGACCTGAAGTCACTTGTCCGAAGACCGTGTGTACGCCGTCGAGGTGCGGTTGTGGCTCATGCACGATGAAGAACTGGCTTGATCCTGTGTTACGACCAGCGTGTGCCATCGAAAGTGAACCTGCTTTGTGTTTGTGTGGGTACGAAGTTGACGTTTCGCAAGGAATCGTTTTTCCTGAACCACCTGTACCGTTTCCGATTGGGCATCCGCCTTGTGAGACGAAGCCTGGAATGACACGGTGGAAGTTCAATCCATCGTAGAAGTTCGAGTTTGCAAGGTTTTCGAAGTTTTCAGTCGTGATCGGTGCTTCATCGTTGAACAATTCGAATTCGATTTTATTTCCATCTTCTAATAAGATATGACCAGTTTTTTGCATGTTTGACCAACCTTTCGTGCTTTTCAGCAGGAGATTCGTCACGATTCGAGATCGTGATTCCATGGTACAGTGTACCAAATTTCAGGGCGTCGTGCAGACCTTTTTACTCGACAGCTGCCTCTAATATATCGAGTGTGACCGAATCCGTCGCTTCGACACGAATCCGAATTCCATTCGCCAGTGTCGCAACAGGATCCGTATGCCCGAAGTCCGCATCGAGAATGATCGGGAAATCGTAACCCCTTGTCGCGCGCAGAATGATGTCCTTGAGCGAGAAGTCTGGATCAAAATCGACTTTTCGCGGGAAACGTCCGACGATGAGTGCCGCAACCTTGTCATACGCACCCATGTGTCGTAATTGCGTGAAATAGCGGTCAATCGTTTCCGGTGTCTCACTTTCGTCATCCTCGAGCATCAAGACGACACCGTCAAACGATGGCAGGTAAGGTGTTCCGGCAAGCAGTAAAAGTGTTCCCGTGTTCCCCGTCAGAATCGGACCTTCTGCGACGCCGGTCTTAACGATCGTGTACCCTGCGTTCACTTGATGTTCCCGTCTTCGATCGTCCGCGACATCCCAGCGTAAAATCTCGTCCGTCCACTCTTCAGACGCTTCGATCCGACCGATCGGCTCCGTCTGCATGAACGTACGGTTGAACGACTCTTCCGTATACGGATCTAGACCATCGAATTGACCAAATTGTGTCAGCAGTGCGGGTCCGACAAACGTCGTCAATCCTGTCTGCTGATAGATGCCAGCAAACAGTGCTGTGATATCACTGAAGCCCACAAAGATCTTCGGATTGTTCCGAATCAATTCATAATCGAGTTCGTCGAGCAACTGGTGCGAGTTAAATCCACCGATCGTCGAGATGATCGCTTTGATCGATGGATCAGCGAACGCCATATGTAAGTCTTGCAGCCGTTCGCCGATTGTTCCTGCCGTATGACTATGAACAGCCGTTGCGTTCGGCATCAAGACGACTTCGAACCCCATTTTTTCAAGTGTTGCGATACCGCGGGCAAGACGACGCGGTACGTATGCTGCGACAGCAGACGCCGGCGAGACGATGGCAATCTTATCCCCTTTTTGTAAGCGTGGTGGTTTCACGAAAGTTCCCCCTTATTCATTACAAGTATTTCCAGTATAACAAATTGAATGGGAACCGCGTATTCTCATTTTTTTGGTCCACTTTATAACGTTACGAACAACGAATTTCCGTCCTCCAATAACTCACCTTTTTTCGAGACATAATCAATCTTGACCGTCATGTGTTGAAGAATTCCTTGCTCACGTAACGACTTTGCCCACTCTTTGATCTGTGCTCTATCCTGTTCATGTCGTTTACGAGGCACGTCCACCAAGAGCGTCGGAGCGATTTCCGCACGTAAATAAGCCTTTGAATCAAAACGGACCTTACCAAGTCGCTGAATTTTATCGTTGTCATAAAGTACGGTCACGCTCAATTGATCCTTCAGTTTTTCGAGAGTCGGCGACGGAATCCGTTGCTCTAACCGATCTTCCCAAAGTGCCGCATGATACGTATCGACGAACTTTCCAGACTCCTTCTGTTGATAGACGAAAAACTCAGTATTCGTTTTTCCATCGACTGCTCGCGCTGCATACTCAAACGAATAATTTCCCATATTGTCGTAAATACTACCGGTCACCTTTGCTTTCGGAAGATGCTTCTTTAAGTAAGTCTTTGCTTTTTGTTGTACTTCAGCCTCTTTCGTTCCATCTGACTCCATGTCCTTTGTAAAAGCGTACGTCATCATCAATGCGCCGCCTCCGATAACTCCAACTAAACTGGCAACTACTATGAACCAACGTTTCACACGATCGCTCCTCTGTATATATCCATATTTTTACACTTTTGATTTTATCATGACGAATTGTAATATTAAGTGCAACACCTAGCTGAAAACACAAAAAAACCCATAACGACCTCGTGTAGAATAGAGTTACCACACCAAATTCAACGGAGGATTCGTTATGAGCTATGTTCATCTTACCACATCAGAAAGAGTCAAAATAGAGACATATCTCGAGCTAGGTTTTTCTATCCGAAAGATTGCTGGACGCCTAGGGCGTCAACCTTCTACGATTTCACGAGAATTGAAACGAAATCCTCACTATGATTCTTCCCATGCCGACAAGCGTTATGTGGAGCGGAAAAAGAAGTGCGGTGCACGGACAAAGTTTACGATCGAAAAAGGAGTTCGCATCCTCGAAAAGTTACGAGAGACCTGGTCCCCTGAACAGATTGCCGGACGATTATTCCAAGACGAAGGGCTCTCGTTCAAGACCATTTATCGTTGGATTTATATGGGCCTCGTCGAGGCCGATTCTGGACTCCTCCGACAAAAAGGAAAGCGTCAGAAACCACGTGAGACGCGTGGACGCTTCAACGTCGGACTGCCGATCAGTAAACGTCCGGCTGACGTCAAAGCGCGTCAAACGTTCGGACATTGGGAGCTTGATACTGTTGTCTCGGGTAGAGGGAAATCTAAAGCCTGTGTCGCAACGTTCGTCGAGCGAAAGAGCCGCTTCTATCTCGCTGTACCGATGGAAGATCGGTCCGCTCAATCGATGGAGTCTGCGATTCAAGCATTGCATCTTTACTTCCCGTTGGGAACGTTCCAAACTGCGACGACAGATCGTGGAAAAGAGTTTAGTTGTCATGAACGAATTCGTGACACGTTAGGCGTACCGATGTATTTTGCGGATCCGTATTCTTCTTGGCAGCGTGGGAGTAACGAGAACGCCAATGGTCTTCTCCGTGAATTTTTCCCGAAGGGGACAGATTTCGGAAAGGTCAGTCGTACTGAACTCGCTCAAGCGCTCGCCTGGATCAATGGGAGACCGCGAAAATGTCTCAACTGGAAAACTGCATACGAGGTCTTCACAGAAGAAGTGTTGCACTTAATTTGACAAACCGTCTCATAAAAAAAGAGTAGCGGACGAAGTCCACTACTCAGATATTGCTTATCGGATGGATTACTGGATGACAGCGTGAACGAGCGGACGTGCTTCCGGTTTCGTTTCACTGATATGGTATGCGTGATCCATTTTTTCGATTGCTTGGTCGAGCGTTTCTTTGTTTGAACGAAGCGTTGCGATGACATCGCCGACTTCAACACGATCGCCGACTTTCTTGTGCAACGTAACGCTTGCTGCGTGATCGATCTCATCTGCTTTCGTCGCGCGTCCTGCACCGAGGATCATCGCTGCAACACCGACTTCGTCAGCGATGATTTCAGAGACGTAACCCGCTTTTGAAGCAACGAATGTTTTTTCGTATTTCGTTTCAAGTGCTTTTGTCATGTCGTCAACGAGTGAAGCGTCGCCACCTTGAGCTGCGATGAACTTCTTGAAGACGTCAAGTGCTGCTCCGTTACCGAGACGTGTTTCGAGATCCGCATATGCTTCATCGAACGTCGGGTAGAACTCACCGAGGACTGCCATGTGTGAAGCGATTGTCAAGGCGATGACTTTTAAGTCACGGACATCTTTTCCTTGAAGGACTTCGATCGCTTCCTTGACTTCGTTTGCGTTACCGATTTCAAAGCCGAGCGGCTGATCCATGTCTGTAATGACAGCAACCGTCTTACGGTTGACACTCTTACCGATCGAAACCATCTCTGTCGCAAGTGCTTTTGCATCTTCGAACGATTTCATGAAGGCACCAGAACCCGTCTTAACGTCGAGTACGATGCTGTCTGCTCCTGCTGCAATCTTTTTCGACATAATCGAACTTGCGATCAATGGAATCGAGTTGACTGTCGCCGTGACATCACGAAGGGCGTAAAGTTTTTTGTCTGCAGGCGTCAGGTTACCCGTTTGACCGATGATTGCCATCTTGATGTCGTTGACTTGTGAGACGAACGCTTCTTCTGAAAGCTCAACGTCAAAACCAGGGAACGCTTCGAGTTTGTCGATTGTTCCACCTGTATGACCGAGTCCACGACCGCTCATCTTCGCAACCGGAATACCGATTGACGCAACGAGTGGTGCGACGATTAGACTGATCTTGTCACCAACACCGCCAGTCGAGTGTTTGTCGACTTTTTTACCGTGGATACGCGAAAGGTCGATCACGTCACCCGAGTTGACCATCGCCATCGTCAAATCAGCGATTTCACGATCTGACATTCCTTGATAGAAAATCGCCATCGACATCGCTGACATTTGGTAATCCGGAATCTCTCCGTTCGTGAATCCTTCTACCATTGCTTGAATATCAGCTGTTGCGAGTTCGCCACCGTCTCGTTTTGTTGCAATCAAATCTACCATACGCATAATCTAGTTCCTCCTCAGGAGTGGTTTGTGAGTTTTATAAACAGTCGTTACATTTTTTTGATCGAACCGCGAACGAGTGATAGGAAGTGTGCCCGGACACGTTCTGTCGTTTCGATGACTTCATCATGATGTAACGGTTGGTCGAGAATACCTGCTGCCATGTTCGAGACACATGAGATCCCAAGGACTCGCATATCGGAATGACGGGCAACGATGACTTCAGGGACCGTCGACATACCGACGACGTCTCCTCCAAGCATCCGTGCCATCTTGACTTCTGCTGGCGTCTCATACGTCGGACCAGTGTTTCCGAAGTAGACACCTTGACGGACACGGATTCCGAGCTCGTCCGCTGTTTCCTGTGCAAGACGAAGTAATTCCGCATCATACGGCTTCGACATATCCGGGAAACGTGGTCCCATCTCATCGACGTTCTTCCCGATCAATGGGTTCGTACCGAAGAAGTTGATGTGATCCGTGATCAACATCAAATCACCTGGTTCGAACGCTTCGTTACAAGCACCCGCTGCGTTCGTGACGATCAATGTCTCGACGCCGATCGCTTTCATGACACGGACTGGGAACGTGACCATATCCATCGAATATCCTTCGTAGAAGTGGAATCGCCCTTGCATCGCAACGACTTGTTTTCCTTCAAGAGTACCGAAGACGAGTTGTCCCGCGTGTCCTTCGACCGTCGATACCGGGAAGTTCGGAATTTCATGATATGGAATCGCGATCGGGTTTTCGATCTCATCCGCGAGGACACCCAGTCCTGAACCGAGAATCAATCCGATCTCCGGTTTTGCCTGCATCTTGCTTTCTAAAAATGAACGTGTTTCATTCCAGTTGACTGTCATCTGAATCGCTCCCTCGAATTATAGTTCTGTTAAAAAGCTTGTTCCATGTGCCGGCATCTTGACGGCGAAGTTTTCTGCGACCGTCGCTCCAAGATCAGCGAACGTTTCACGGATACCGAGCGGTTTTGCAACACCATTTTTATGGTAGGCAAGCAATGGTACGTATTCCCGTGTATGGTCAGTCCCAGCATGAACCGGATCGTTTCCGTGGTCAGCCGTGATGATCAAGAGATCGTCTTCGTTTAAGCGAGCAAACACTTCCGGAAGACGCGCATCGAACTCTTCGAGTGCTTGTCCATAACCTTGTGGATCACGACGGTGTCCGAACAACGCATCGAAATCGACAAGGTTTAAGAAGCAAAGTCCGTTGAAATCACGATCGAGTTGTTTCACGAGCTGATCCATCCCGTCCATGTTCGACTTCGTCCGGATTGCATCCGTGACACCTTCTCCATCGTAGATATCAGCAATCTTACCGAGCGAGATGACATCGAGTCCTGCCGTCTCGAGTTCGTTCATGACCGTCCGGTCGAATGGTTTAAGGGCATAGTCGTGACGGTTCGCTGTCCGGACCCACGCTCCTGCTTCACCAAGGAATGGACGTGCGATGATACGACCGAGCATGTACGGGTCATCCCGCGTGATGTCGCGTGCATATTCACAAATCCGGTACAGTTCCTCTAATGGAACGACTTCTTCGTGAGCTGCGATCTGAAGGACGGAGTCTGCCGACGTATAAACGATTAAAGCGCCTGTCTCGACATGTTCTTGTCCGAGTTCATCTAAGATTTCCGTACCAGAAGCCGGTTTGTTCCCGATGATCTTCCGTCCTGAGAACTCTTCTAAGCGATGAATCAAATCATGCGGGAACTTTTCAAAGACACGGAATGGTGTATCGATCCGCAGACCCATGATCTCCCAGTGCCCTGTCATCGTATCTTTCCCTGCAGATACTTCCTGCATTTTTCCGTATGCCGCAAGCGGTGCTTCTTCAGCTGAGACACCTTCGATCGGTTCAATATGCGAGAGACCGAGTTTTGCCATGTTCGGCATGTTGAGTCCGTTGCGTTCACGCGCGATGTGACCGAGCGTATGCGAACCAAGATCTCCGAACTGTTCAGCGTCCGGTGCTTCTCCGATTCCTACGGAGTCCATGACGATCAAAAATACACGTTTAAATGATTGAGCCATTTGCTGTTCCTCCTATATACGAGCTGTAGTTGTGCGATTCCCGTTACGATTTTTCCCGGAAAGAGACTAGACAAAACGCATCATTTGTCTGAAGTCAGACCTTTAAAAGATAGAACCATCATGCCCGTGGATGATGTTTCTTATACACGTCGTGGAGTCGTGCTTTGTTAACGTGGGTATACATTTGTGTCGTTGACAAATCAGCGTGTCCTAGCATCTCTTGTACGACGCGTAAATCGGCACCATTTTCAAGTAGATGGGTCGCAAACGAATGGCGCAAGACGTGCGGCGTGATCTCTTTTTCGATCCCCGCTTCCTTTGCTCGTCGTTTAATCATCTTCCAAAACCCTTGCCGTGACAAACGATCACCGCGACTGTTTAAGAAGACATCGTCCGTCTGTTGACCACCAAGACTGTTACGCGCGAGATCCAAATACGTCCTAACGCTTTCAATCGATGTCGTACTCATCGGGATAATCCGGGATTTGTTCCCTTTCCCAAGACACGACAGATACCCGAGTTCGAGTTGCAAATCGTTCAACTTCAGTTGGAGCAGTTCGCTGACGCGCATGCCTGTTCCATAGAGAAGCTCAAGCATTGCTGCATCTCGTCGTGTAAGCGGATCGACCCCGACGACCGAATCAAGCAAGCGTTCGACGTCCGTTTGACTCCAGACGACCGGCAACTTTTTCTCCGGTTTCGGTAAATCAAGATGACGAGACGGATCATGTGTTGCAAGTCTCTCTTCGACCAAATATTGATGGAACGAACGGATTGAGCTCGTCGCCCGGCGAACCGTCGATCGTGACTTTCGTGCCTCAAGCAATCGTTCAATATGGTCGACGATATGATGTCGGTGAACCTGTTCGAACGAGGAAACTTCCGCTGTTTCAAGCGTCTGTAAGTATTGATTTAAATCATTTCGATACGCAGCTGCCGTATTCGCGGACATTTGCCGTTCAATCACTAAATAATTGATAAATGCTTCCAGTTGTTCACGCACTGAACTCATCCTCTTCGTTTACGAAATCGCTTACTTTCCCATCATATCAAAGGTGTAAACCGTTGTGAAGAGGTCTGACCTATAAAAATTGAAAAAGAAAAACCATCCGAAATTTCGTCGGACGGTCAGACTGTTTGTGTTTGCGATTGTTCCAACGCTTCCCGAGCATGACGCTCTTGGCAGACACGGCAGACGCCATGGAATGTCAGGCGGTGATCCTTGATTTTAAAGTGGAATCGGGACACGATTTCTTTCTCTACTTCTTCCAGCATATCGTCTAAAATCTCTTCGACGGATCCGCATTCGATACAGACGAGATGGTGATGCGAATGACTCGCACCCTCTTGTCGTAAATCAAATCGGGATACGCCATCTCCGAAGTTGACTTTATCAACGACTTCAAGCTCCGTCAATAATTCAAGCGTCCGGTAAACCGTCGCAAGTCCGATGTCGGAGTTCTTTTCTTTTACAAGGAGAAAGACATTTTCGGCACTGAGGTGATCCGACTCATGTTCGAGCAGGACACGCACAGTCGCTTCACGTTGGGGAGTCAGCTTATATCCTTTACCGCTTAGCTGTTTTTTGATGCGTTCTACACGACTTTCCATCATAACGCCCCCTTTGTTCGAACTGATGCTATTATCATAGCTGATAATCAGTCTTTTTTCAAATTAAAATGATTATCAACTGAAAATCATTTAAATGAGAATCATTTTAAAGTACGGATCTGCCAATGCTGGATCGCCATGATCGTCTTCGCATCAACAATCGTTCCGTTTGCAACGAGTTCGAGCGCCTCTTCAAGCTTCAATGTCTTATTCTCAAGGAACTCATCTTCATCGAGTTGACGATCACCAGCAGTCAGACCAATCGCTTCATAAATATGTACACGCTCACTACAGAAACCAGGCGCACCATAAAAATCAAAGACATGTCGTAACTCTTTCGCGACGTATCCTGTTTCTTCCTTTAATTCGCGTCCGGCACAATCAAGTGGATTTTCACCCTTCTCGAGTTTTCCTGCTGGGATCTCGATCGATAGACTTTCAAATGCTTTTCGGTACTGTTCCACGACGATCAAGTCACCTTGTTCATCAAAAGCAATGATCGCGACGGCACCATTATGATAGACCAGTTCACGGACGGACGTATTGCCGTTCGGTAACGTGACGACGTGTTTCTCGACATCAAAGACTTTTCCTTCATAAATCACTTCACGTTCAATCGTTTTTTCTTCCATCGGATGTGTTCCCCTCTTCTATCTTAGTTTACGTTCTCTGTCATGATTAGTATGCCGTTTCCGACGTATTGCCGCAAGACTTCGAAATCGTCTTTTTCATCAGATATGATACACTAGAATGCAGAAGTTCCAAACTTACAGTTCATCTAAGAAAAGAGGGAATTGAACATGTCATTAGGATTAGGTACGATGACGATCTTAAAGCGCGGCCAGGAAGAAGCAACGGCAATCCTGCGGACGGCACTTGATGCTGGAATCACGCACTTCGATACAGCGGACGTCTATGCGAACGGAGCGGTCGAATCCATCATCGGTCAAACCTTCTCACAAGAGGATCGCAGTCGATTGTTTCTCGCCTCAAAAGGTGGAAATCGGATGAACGCGACCGGAACCGGTTGGACATGGGATCCGAGTTATGACTATTTGAAACAAGCTTGTCTTGAAAGTTTGAATCGTCTTGAAACCCCTTATCTCGACCTGTATTACGTCCACGGCGGCACGATTGATGATGATATCGATGCGTCGATCCGCGCAATGGAAGATTTAAAAGCAGAGGGGAAAATCAAGGAATATGGTCTGTCGTCACTGCGCCCGAATGTCATCGAATACTGGCTCGAGCATAGTAATTTCTCTTACTTGATGACGCCTTATTCGTTGCTCGATCGTCGCATCGAAGAGTTGTTACCACGCTTAAAAGAGAAAAACATCCAAGTCGTCGCTCGTGGTCCACTAGCAAAAGGACTCTTGACACATGAGAGTGCTTCACGCCTGCAATCGGTTGATCGGTTCGAACAATTTGATAAGGAAACGCTTGAGGCAAGTCTACAAAAACTTCAAGATTTCCCGCTTCCGGCGCTTGCATTGCAAGTCATCGATCAACAGGTCGACATCGTCCTTCCTGGTGCATCGAGCGTGTCACAACTTCAGTCAAACGTCCAAGCGATGAAAGAGTCGATCTCGCAATCTCAAATCGACCAGGCACTTGCTTCACTACCCGTTCATCACTACACCGAACACCGGTGAGGTTTAACTCTTCATTTCTCCGGGAAACTCCTTCTTTGTAACGTTCATACAGAGGAGGAGTTTTATTATGGCTCGTATTTTAATCGTATCAACAAGCGCAGACGACATGAATGGCCACAAAACAGGATTATGGTTCGAAGAATTCGCAGCACCTTACAACCTGTTCAAGGATGCAGGACATGACGTGACAGTCACGTCGATCAAAGGTGGCGACGTTCCAATCGATAAAGCATCGATCGTCAAAGAAATCTTGCCGAAATTCCAAGATGCACGCCGTGCGTTGCACGACACGAAAGCACTCTCGGAAGTCGATCCAGCATCATTTGATGCAGTCTACTTCCCAGGTGGTCACGGTGCAGTCGTTGACTTCCCGAATAACCCACAAGTGGCAGGTGCCATTGAAGCCGTCATCAAAAAAGATGGCGTCGTCGCATCAGTTTGTCACGGTCCTGCTGCCTTTGCGCACGTCATGATCGATGGCAAACCATTCGTATCAGGTCGTCAAATCAACGGCTTTACGGATGAAGAGGAAAAATCAACAGGTCTCGAAGATAAAGTACCATTCTTGCTCGAGACGACACTTCGCGGTGAAGGAGCTACTTTCCTGACATCGGATGCAGGTAAAGAATTCGCCGTCATCGACGGCAATGTCGTCACAGGACAAAACCCGGCTTCAAGTGAAGCAGTCGCAAAACTAGTCCTCGCGAAACTCGCGACACAAGCTTAATAGATAGTATTCATACAAAATGGAGCACGCGACATCATGTCGCATGCTCCATTTTTTCATACGTTATAGACGGTGAAGTGAATCCAATCGTTCGAGATCAGCTTCTGTCTCACGTGTTTTTTGTTCGAGTCGCTTTAACTCGTCCTCGAGTTGTTGTTGTTGAGCTTGCAATGCAGATCGTTCTTCCTCTGTATAGGAACGTGATACTTCTTTTTCTTTGAGATACCACCATTTTTTGACCTTTTGAGGTGGCGGTCCGAGTTCAATCTGTTGCTCATGTTGTTGAACTTCCTCCATTTGTTCCGCATGCGCCAATTGAAGCTGCTCTAATTCCGCCTCATAGGCAGTTTGTCTAGCTTCAAGAATCGGTGTCAGGTACGCGAGGATATGCGCAGTAAAGTCTCGCTCGACGACTCGTCGTAATACATCTCGACGAAGGGAGGCTTCCGAATTGCCTATGGCATTCTCCCACACGCTCGGATCCGCTTGTTCTAGAATCTCTTCTTCTTCCGCTTCTCCGAGCCAACGTAGTTTCAGTAACAACGGTTCAAGTAGTGCCTCTTCTACATACGCCGTGAATTGCGAATACGACGTTGCTTCTCGTGTCAACGGTTCCTGATGTAAGCGAAATAAGGCTTCCGCTTCTTCTTCAATCCAGTCTTCGTAATCATTAAAATACATCGTTTAGCTCCTTACTTCATATCATCAAAAACAACACTGGCTCGAATCCGCCACCTCCATGACAGTCGAGCCAGTGTTGTTAGACGTTTGCTTCGTTTTTTTTAATTTCCGCGATTGCCCAATCACACCAATCCAAGTAATTCAACATCATACGCAAGCCGTACTCACTCGTCAAGGTTTCCCCTAGTGTCGCACCGTTCTCAAGGTGGTCGTGACGCCAACTATGCATCATCTCGACGGCAAATTGATGGTGCCGCTTCGACTCTTCCAAATAAGCAACGGCTTCCTCGGGTGGGAGCAGATGCAAGAGCGACACCCGCATCAAGTTCTCATCCTTCATCTTCGGTTTGAATTCATTCGGTGTCCGTAACCATTCAACGAGCTCTGTCCGTCCTTTATCGGTGATGGAATAGACTTTCTTGTCCGGCAAGTCTTCTTGGACGATATGGACACTCGTCACGAGCTCTGCCTCTTCCATCTTTAACAACTCTCGGTATATTTGAGTATGATGTGCGGTCCAGAAGTGGATCATTTGTTTTTTAAAAGTCGCGCTTAAATCGTAACCGGTCGCTTCCCCTTGGGTCAGCAGCCCGAGTAGTGCAAATCGTAATGCCACTGGCTGCACCTTCTTTCCTTCTTTTGTATATATACTTAATTATCTCAAATATATCTTAATTTCGCTACTCTTGCGTCGAACGAATGTACGATTAAAAAAAGACCTATGAGCGAAATCACATTCGATCGTAAGTCTTCATGCGTTATTGCTTTTCCATTCGTTCTATTTACGTAATTGCTCGATTCCCTGTCGGACATGTCTCCAGTAAGAAGAAGGATGTGGAACGAATTGACGACGATCGAACCATTCGCCTGTCGTGTCCTGAATGCGCTCGATGGACATGTCCGCGATTCGTTCAAACTGCTCGATTGAAAAAGCAATCAATCGCTTCACTTCTGTTTCCTGGAGGACGTATGCGTCTATCGCTTGATCACTTCGAGCAAGAAAGACATGGCATCGCTCACAGTCCCAGAGCGACGCATCCCGAAACTCCTCTTCCTGGATGCCAAGCGGTATCAATTGATCAAAGGTACATGTCAAACCAATCTCTTCCTCGAGTTCCCGGACACCATCCTCGACTGTCTCATCCGCAAGCAAGTGACCCGCTGCCGTGATATCAAGCATTCCTGGAAAGTCCTTCTTTTGTTCAGACCGTTGCTGGAGCAACACGACGTCCCGCTTTGGATCATAGACGAAACAATGAAACGTTTCATGCCACAAGCCGTTTGCGTGGACTTCTGATCGTGGACGAGGTCCGAGCAGGTTGCCCGCTCGATCCACGGTCATGATCATCTCTTGTTCACTCATCGCAACACCTTCGAAGCTTGATGGAATCGCTCCCCGACCGTATAGAGTTCAGCAATCAAGAAGACAATTGCGATCCAAATGATGGCGCTTGGGAACAGAATCATCGCTGTTAGGAATAAGAACCCTTCCGTTCGCTCGACGAGTCCCGGTTGATATTGAAACGACTTGTAGCCGTAATTCTCACTGACCGCTCCGATTGCAAGGAACATCGTCATCCCAATGACGAATGATGCGACGAGCAACAGAATAACGACCTGCGTTTTCGGAAACCGAAGCGCAAGACCAATCAATACTGACAGCTCGACGATCCGGTCGAGCACAAGGTCAAGAATCGTGCCAATCGGAGTTGTCTTTTCTTTTCGTGCCATCGTTCCATCGATGACATCAAGCATGCCCGAGATCCACAACAAGACAATCGCCGTTCCCATCATGTCGTTATAGACGAAAAAGCCCGTCGCACCACCGATGATGCCGGAGATGATCGTCACCTGTGTCGCCGATAATCCAATTTTCTTAAATAAGGTCGCCCCTTGATCAAATAGGGGTTGAACGATTTTACGCGCACGCGTATCTAACATGTCACCCCTCCTTTCTAACGATATAGCCTTCTTTCTCATGAATCGTCTCGTCTGAAGAGAGCACGAGTCGTTCTCCGGATGCTCGTTCGACTTCGTAGAATCGAACACCGTATTGAATGAGTTCTTTCGTAATCGTAACACGTTCATCCGTCTCCTTCGTCGGTCTTGAGACCAAGTTGACTGCCGTCAACGGATGCCATGTTTCTTCAATCTGAATGCCTTCCCCAAAAAAAGGGCTGGTCTGGCTCAGCGTAATCGGCGTGCCATGATCGACGATTCGCCCCTGTTCTAAAACATAGACGATATCCGCCATCGCCATTGCCTCTTCCCGATCGTGTGTGACAAGGAGTGTCGTGACACCTTGTTCCTCGGTCAACTTCCGAATCAATGTCCGTAATTCCCGTCGTCTCGGTACATCTAGACTCGAGAACGGTTCATCGAGCAACAAGAAGTCCGGTTGACTCGCCAGCGCACGAGCTAAACTTGCCCGCTGCTGTTCGCCCCCTGACAATTCGTGAACAGCACTTTTTCCTCTTCCCTCGAGTCCGACGCGATGTAACCAGGATTCGAGTTCGATCGGTGTTAATTGTTTGGCACCGAGACGGATGTTCTGTTCGACGTTCAAATGTGGGAACAACAGCGATCGTTGAAACATCATCGTCACACCTCGCTGATTCGGCGAAAGAACAGTGACATCTCGGTCACCGAACTGAATCATTCCGCTCGTCACACGTTCAAGACCTGCAATCAGACGGAGTAATGTCGTTTTCCCACTACCA
Organism: Exiguobacterium sp. FSL W8-0210; assembly: GCF_038006045.1. Taxonomy (NCBI): domain Bacteria; kingdom Bacillati; phylum Bacillota; class Bacilli; order Caryophanales; genus Exiguobacterium; species Exiguobacterium sp. FSL W8-0210. The sequence continues at coordinate 1,051,825 of NZ_JBBOUK010000001.1, read as the reverse complement.
CTCGGTCCAACTAAAGCCACACATTGTCCAGATGCGATATTTAAATCGATATCAGACAACACATGCTTCGTTCCAAATCGTTTATTGACTTGTTGTATCGTGACTTCCATTTAAACGCCTCCGTACGATTCGTATCCAACTAGAAAAAATAACGGCTTGTCCAGCATAAAAGAGAATAGGCAACCCGATCAACCAGAGTGTCGCTAGACGCGCCGCCCCTTGCGAATTACCAGAATACGCCGGGAATACTTCGAGTGATATCATGCGGACGATCCCACCACCAATCAACGCAACGAGTGCATACTGACTGATCGTGATCACCGTGACGAGTAGCGTCACGGATTGTAACGTCGAACGAAGCATCGGTCCCGTCAAATAGAACCAACGCTTGAACCGGTTCCCCTCAATCAAGACCATCTGTTCAAGCATCCGTTCTCCTAGCGCCTGAAATCCGTTCGTGTACAAGCGAACTGTATACGGCAAGGTCGGCAGAAGCAACACGAGCAGGACACCAAAAAATCGATCGGCCAAACCAAGACGGATCCATGTCAAATAGAGACCGAATGATAGCAATAACACGGGAACGAACAGCGGCAAACTAATCAAGAACTCTGCTATACGAATCCGTTTCCCCGTTTGAAAGGCAATCGCTTTTCCTGCCATGTACCCGAAGAGATGATTTAACAATACGACGGCACAAATCATCGCGACAGTCGTGCCGAGCGTCGCTTCTAGGCGCGGATTCCAATTCCACTCTCCCGGAATTAAACCAATTAAAGGAACGATGAACAGGAGTACAACGAATACAGTCACACTGATTTTTTTTATCATTCGCTTCGCCCCCTACTGATCTTCGCTGCCAGTGGGCGTGTCAAACCAGTCATGAGCAACAATAGGAAGAAGAGTCCTCCCGTCAAAACGACACTCATTGCAAAAGCGAGTGGCTGCTCCGATAAATCGCCTTGTGTATACAAATCGAACGCATAGACGCCAAGTAATTTTGGATAGGTCACGCCGAGCAGTGCTGGAATCTCATATGCGAACAGGGTGAAGGCAAGCAAGATAAATGCTGCCTCAAGCATCGGAACGAGTAGGAAGACGCCCCGCGCATGCCAGAATCGGCGCACTGGTGATAAACCGAGCATCATACCGAGTTCTTGATAACGCGAATCAAGACGCCGGACCACCGGTAAGAGATAAAAAAAGACGAACGGAATTTCTTTATACAGATACGTCAGGATGACACTAAAATAATTCCCTTCATGCGGTCCGATGACAGGCACATCACTCAAATAGAGAATCGCGAGGTAAGCCGCTCCTAGATGAGGGATGAATAAAGGAATCGCAAGTAACGCGGCTAGTCTTGTTCTGCTCAAGAGTCGTGCGAGCACCACGCCGATGATCAGCGCGAGCACCGTACTGACGATGGCAACATAACTACTGACGGCTAGACTCTCTAAAAAGACCTCATCCGTCAGTAGCTCGCGGTAATCAGCAGATGTCGTCATCGAGATACTGACCCATAACCCATATAAGACCATCCCTGCCATCAAGAGTGCAGCAGGATACGCGTTACCGCGCCACACGAGACGGCCATTCCTTACGGATCATCTCGAAAATGGATGGGTCGAGTTCCGTCCGGACCTTTCCTTCAAAGACGCTTGGCTTTGGTGTCGACGGCGCAGCCGGTACATCAGCGAATTGCTTTTGTTCTGACGAATCAAGTGTCGATAAATCAAGGCTTGTTCCGTCACCCCAATACGTCGCATCGTATTTTTTCAACTGTGCTTCTGGTGATAACAACGTATTGATCGCTACGAGTGCGCCCTTCGGATTTGGTGCGTTGAACGGTACGGAAAGGAAATGCGTCGACGCGATTGATCCATCCTTCAAGACAATCGGACGTGTTTGTTTCGGAAACGTTCCTGACTTCACTTCTTGTTCAGCCCGTCGTTCGTTGAAACCCATCGTAAAGTCGACGTCTCCCTTCGCGTATAACTGATCGAGTTGGGCAAGTGTCTTTGGATAGGTCTTCCCTTTTTTCCAGAGATATGGTTTGATTTCGTTCAAATAAGCCCATGTCTTCTTGAAGTCTGCTTTCGGGTCTTTTAAGGTTTCATTCGATTCGACACCATACATGACGTGGCGGACGAAGGCATTCCCCGTAAAGTCCGTCACTTCCGGATACGTGAAACGTCCTGGATTTTCCTTGACCCATGACTTCAGTGCTTTCAAGTCGGTCGGTGGCGACTTCACGTCAGCTGCGTCATAGTGCAACGTATATTGAACTTTCCCCCATGCGGCTTCAAGTCCGTCTGTTTTCGTACCACTATCTGAACTCTGTGCGGCAGCATCGACATATTTCATGTTCGGGAGGACTTTTGTGATTTCTCCATACAGTAAATCATCTTTTTTAGCATTTAAAAAATTATCGCCATTGATCCAGACGACATCGATGACACCTTTTTCCTTACCTGCCTGTTTCTCAGCACGCAGTTTTTGAATGATATCCGCCGTCTCGATCGGGACCCGTTCTAAGGTGATGTTGTGTTCCTTCTTCAAACGCGGTGCTACGTACTCATCGATGTAGGCATTGATTCCGTCATCGCCGCCCCACATGTACATCCGAACCGTTGATTTTTCCGCTTCTTTTTCAATCGTCTGATAAGAAGTCCCTAAGACATTTTTCGGTTCCGGTGTTGCATCCGGTGTCCCACATCCTGCAAGCAGGGTACTTAAGGCAAGAAAGCTGATTACTTTTGTTTTCATTCGTTGTTCTCCTCCGTCATCACTTTTTGTCGAAACCTGATTTTCCTAACCACTCAATCAGCTGCGGCATAACGCCGTATCCTTTTGCCGAAAGCTCCATCCACCATGGTGCATTGACTTCTCGCTTGCGGCGCCGCATCGCCCGAACGACGGTCTGTGCAAGTTGTTCTTTTGATAAGACGATCGAAGCGACGTTTTTTTCATACTTTCGGCTAATGTCCGCTCTTACGAAAAATTCCGTCGCGATCGGCCCTGGATTGACCGTCATGACGTGGATGCCTTTTGGACGTAACTCGAGACGTAACGCGTTCGAAAACTGCAACATCGCAGCTTTCGTCATGCAATAGATCGTTGATTTCGGTGTCGGCAACTTCCCCGCCTGACTGGCCACGTTGACGATCATGCCACCCTCTTTCAGTAATGGCAGACATGCCTTCGTTAAGCGAACGGGACTTAAGACGTTGATCCGGTGCATCGACTCAATCGTTTCAATCGAGGTATCGTCTAAGAAGCTGAATTCCCCGAAACCTGCGTTATTAATCAAAATATCAATCCGTCCATAACGATTTGCGAGTGTTTTCGCAAGAATTTCAGGCGCCTTTTCCAAATCGTAGACCAGGTAGTCTGCCTGGAGTTCAGATGCTAACGTTTGTAACCGATCCTCGCGTCGTGCAATTAAAATCAAGTTTGCGCCTTCTTTATGCAGAGTGCGCGCCAGTGCTTCCCCGAGTCCACTTGAAGCGCCCGTGATGACGATCGTCCGGTTGATGAGTTGCATTAGACTTCCTCCATTTTCGAATAGTAGAGGATACCTGATCGTTTCTCAACCGTGATCGCACCGCGGGCGACGAGTGTATCGAGACGTGCTTTCATCTCACTCATGACAAGCGGGAATGATTTTTTTAATCGGTTTCCATACGTCACTTGTGCTAATTCGAATAACGTATGTTCTCCCGAAAAATACTTCAAGAGCTGATCACCACGTGCCTTGCGTTGCATCAATCGCTCTTCGACGAGTGCCGCGACATCCCGAATCGGAGCACCATGTCCGGTATAGGCGATTCGAACCTGTTCGCCTTGTAATTTTTCTAAGGAGTCAAGATACGCAAGAACGGGACGTTTTACGAGCACATCATCACCTGGTTGCGGTTGTTCGAGCAATGGATTCGGCTCGACCCGGTCGAGCAGGTGATCGGCCGCGAACAATACACCATCGTCACTTAGTATTCCGATTTGGTCACTTGCATGCCCCGGTAGTTCGATGACCCGGTATCGCCCAGACGGCGTAATCGCGTCGCCTTCTTTTAATGTGAAATCAAGTTGACCTTTTCCAAGCCATTTCAAGGCAGATTGATAGCTTGGTAACATCTCTTGAATCGCTAGCGGAACGCCAAACGATGTCGCCAATCGACGCAAGAATGCGTCCCCGTTGTTCAAGAAGGTCTCGTCCTGTTCCAAGTATGGGCGTAATCGCGCATGTCCATAGACGGGAATGCCTTTCTCTGAAAAGCGATGTGCCATCCCAGCATGATCCGCATGGTGATGTGTCACGATGACACGATCTAAATCCTCGACCTGAAGTTCATGTCGTGCAAGCGTCCGTTGCATCGTTTGCCATGCTTCAAGCGTATCCGGTCCACAATCAATAAGGATGTTTTCCCCTTCCGTTCGTAGTACATAGCAGTTCACGTCTCCAACCGGAAATGGTGTCGGAATCGGAATCGGGATGATTTCGTCTGATACTGTCATACCTACACGCCTCTTTTCTCTCGTCCATTTTCTTTCATTATAGAGAGAATGAAGCTATAGCGCCAAACTTTGTGCGTCAAAGGGTGACATTTGTTTTCTAGCTTACGTTAGCGCTTCAAAAACGGATGCACAAAAAACCGACCTTTCCGCAGATTGAAAGGTCGGTCAAAAACTTATTTTAAGTTGAGGACTGTTAATTTGTCGCGTGTCATCGAAGCTAAGCTACGTCCGACGCCTTGAACGCCGAGACCCGATGACTTCACACCGATGAATGGGAAGTGGTCAGGACCACGTTCCGTCCGACCATTGATTTGAACAGAACCTGTTTCAAGCGCATCCGCTACTGCAAACGCAGCATCGATATTCTCTGTGAAGACACTTGCTTGAAGACCGTATTCTGATTCGTTTGAGTATGCAATCATTTCGTCGACTGAGTTGACACGGATGATTGGAAGAACTGGTCCGAACGGCTCTTCCCAAGCAACGCGCATGTCGCGTGTCACGTTGTCAAGAAGTGTTGGTTCGATCAAGTTCGCCGTACGTCCGCCACCTGAGACGAGCGTTGCGCCTTTGTCTGTTGCGTCCGTGATCAAGCCTTCGACGAAGTCCGCTGATTTCGTGTCGATGAGCGGCACGACGACACTGTCTTGTTCAGGTGAACCGACTGTCAATTTCGCGATTCGTGTCTTGAGTTCTTCAATGAGTGCATCCGCTTGATGATTAAGAACGAAAACGCGTTTGATTGCTGTACAACGTTGACCTGAGTAAGAGAACGCCCCACTGATGATATGGTCTGCCGCAAGTGACAGATTCGCATCTTCAAGAACGAGCGCTGGGTCTTTTCCACCAAGTTCAAGGACAAGTGGAATCATTGCCGATTGACGTGATAGATGTTGTCCAGTGCCTGTACCACCAGTAAATGTGATCATGTTGATGCCCGGGTGAGCCGTCAAGTAATCACCGATGACCGATCCACGACCTGTGACGATGTTGACGAGTCCAGCTGGAAGACCTGCTGCGACGAGTGCCTCGACCATCAAGATACCGCTGATCGAACCTTGTGTTGCCGGTTTGAAGACGACGGCGTTTCCTGTCATGAGGGCAGGTGCGAGTTTCGCTGCTGCCAAGTTGACTGGGTAGTTGAACGGTGAAATCGCAAGCACGACGCCGAGTGGTGCTTTTTTGATGACCGCGATTTTTTTCGCGCTACCACCAGGGAACGAATCCCCTTGCATCATCTGACCGTCGAAACGGAGACCTTCTTCCGCTGTGTAGCGAATGATTTCAGCTGTCCGTTTGACCTCTTTGACGCCATCTGCACGTCCTTTACCGACTTCGCGCATGATGACTTCACCGATTTCGTCCGCACGTTTTTCGAGTTCCGTTGCCCAAGCGTGAAGCAATTCAGCCCGTTTGTTCGCTGGTTGTTTTGCCCACTCTGCTTGTGCCGCTTTCGCTGAAGCGATGGCACGATCGACTTCCGGTTTTGTCATCGCTTGGACGCGACCGACAAGATCCTCTTTATATGGTGAAGAGATTTCAATCGTCTCTTTTGATTCACTTTCATGCCATTGTCCATCTAGTAAAAATGTGTAGGTTGTTGCTGTAGTCATTCCACTCTACCTCCATTTATTTTTATCTCTCTCATTTCAGTGTGTGGCTGCATAGCTTATTGTAATCAATTGGTCTGACAAATGCCAAACTTTTTGCTTAACATATTATGAAAGCGATTACAACACTTTTTTTGTCAATTCAGAACTAGAATTTTTAGCGTAGCATGCCGATAACTAGTCAGAAGTGAAGTGAAGGTAATGGAAAGGGGCACAACCATATGTACAATCAGCACGATATTTTATTAGAAGCCGGCACGAACGAACTCGAGATCGTCATCTTCCATTGTGGTCCGTATACGTTCGGTATCAACGTCATGAAGGTTCGGGAAATCATCGTTCCGCTCCCGATGACACCACTTCCGGGTACACCGGATGCTGTCAAAGGATTGATCGAACTCCGCGGCGAAGTCATGACGGTAATCGATTTGCCGACGGTCATCGGTGTTCCCCACGACGAAGCAACCGAGGATCGACTGATCATCTGTGAATTCAATGGAGAAAAGAGTGTCCTATGCGTTGATTCCGTGACGGAAATCCGCCGTATCTCATGGGAGCAGATCGATACACCAAACGAACTCGCTCGTGGCATCGAAGGGTTAACGAATGGTGTCGTTAAAACGGGAGACAAGATGATCATCCTGCTCGACTATGAAAAAATTGCCCTTGAGCTCTCACGCAAGGATATCTTCGCCCGCGAAGAAGGACGTCGCGTCCAGTCCCGTGACCGGTCCGATAAAATCATCTGGATTGCCGAAGACTCGGAAATGCTCCGGATGTTGATCATCGAAACACTCGAGGAAGCCGGTTACCACGGACTGAAGTGGTTCATCAATGGGAAAGACGCATTCGATGCTTTCGAACAAGGAAGTAACTGTGATCTCCTGATTACGGATATTGAAATGCCCAAGATGGATGGACTTCATTTAACGAAACGACTCCGTGAAGATGATCGTTATGCGGAATTGCCGATCATTGTCTTCTCTTCCTTGATTTCCGACGATTTACGCCATAAAGGTGAATCTGTTGGTGTCAATGCACAAATCACGAAACCAGAAATCGGTCGTTTGATCGAAACGGTTGATTCCTACGTCTTATAAGAAAAAAAGCCGACAGCATGTCGGCTTTTTTGATCTATTCGATTGCTCAACGCAGGGCGTCAAGATTTTTCCCAGTAAACACATCGAGCCAGACGACACGGAATTCCACCATGCATTGCTCAATCCGATCGACGATTTCTTGTGTTCCGGTCATTGAACCGGACTCTGCTTCTTTTTCAAGCAGTTCGAAATCATCCGCTAAATCATCAGCAGCAACGGAATAGGAAGCACCTTTTAGCAAGTGAGCGAGCTTTTCAGTTTGCTCAGCATCTTGTTTGGCGACGGCATCTTTTAGTTCAGGAAATTTCCGATCGAACTGTGCGATATACGTCTCTCCGATTTTTTGAAGAAACGCATGGTCTCCACCTGCGATCGATTGAAGTTCTTCGAGCTTCTTAGCATTAAAAAAAGGCATGTCTTCCCCTCCTCTGTTTTCATCTTATCACTAATCTTCATAAAAAAAAATCGGAGAATCATTTACACGCCGTCGTATCTATTTCTATAATGAGACAGTGAAGAGCAGGAGGGATAGACAATATGTTGACGATTTATCGAAGCGATGTCACCGGGGCAGTCAACGAGATACAGGAGTTCACGAAAGGTTCCTGGATCCATCTTGTCAATCCGACAAAGGACGAAGCCGACCAAGTCATCGCTGCTACGAAAATTCCAGAGGATTTCATTTATGACCCTTTGGACGTGGAAGAAAAACCACGTTTTGAAAAAGATGAAGAAGGTCTTCTGATGATCGTCGACGTTCCCTACATCGAAGAAGAATCATCAGGACGCCGTTATAATACGATCCCGCTCGGTATCATCGTGACATCCCGTCATTTTATCACCGTTTGTTCGCAACAGCTCGATGTACTGACGTTATTCTCGAGTGGTAAGTTGCGAGGATTCCGGACGAATTATCGATCGCGCTTCGTGTTCCAGATTCTCTATAAAGTCAGTTCTTCGTATCTACGTTTTTTGCGTCAAATCGACCGTCGTATGGACGAACTTGAGGAAGAACTTCAACGTTCGATGCGAAATCAAGAAATCTTTCAATTGATGAACCTTCAAAAATCATTGGTCTATTTCATGACGTCCTTGAAATCGAACGATGGTGTGCTCGACCGGATCATCAAGACACCGAGTCTCGAGAAGCACGAGGATGACGAAGACTTACTCGAAGACGTCTTCGTCGAACACCGTCAAGCAATGGAGATGGCACAAATCTATAAAGATATCATCAGTTCGACGATGGATACATTCGGTTCCGTCATCTCGAACAATGTCAACTTCGTCATGAAGTTCCTTGCTTCGATTACGATCGTCATCTCGATCCCGACGATGATTTCCGGAATGTTCGGGATGAACGTTCATGTTCCGTGGGAAGATGAAGTCATTGGTTTCTGGATCGTCTTCGGAATGATGATTTTCTTCTCAGGCCTTGCCGCATTTATCCTATGGCGGAGAAGGTTCTTTTAGTTCAAGTAGATTCAGAGCTTGTAAGACTCAAAAAAGACTCAGTGACGGTGTTTCCGTCGCTGAGTCTTTTCACTTACAGGTTAATTGATTTCGACCGTCACGAGACACAGGTCATCCGCTTCATCGCTCTGATCCGGTTGAATCAACTGATGGATGCTCGGTCCTTGTTGTTCGATCAGGTTCTGGATAGCGTGGATTCCCTCATCGATACCTTTACTGTACAATTCCATGAAACCATCCGTGTACAGGTAGACACATCCTGGTGAGACGATGTCGATCGTCTTGCTCGAATATGTCGAGTCTTCAAACATACCGACAGGAAGTCCCGTATTCTCAAGCGGAATGATTTGATCATTCATGCGCAACAAACCAGGCGGGTGCCCTGCGTTCGCATAGCTGAGCTTCATCTCATCTAGGTCGATGTAGAGGTAAACGGCAGTGAAATAGATTTCTGTCTCGTCTCCTGGGAACAATCGACTCATCTGCTGATTCAATTCTTCGAGTACTTGTGCTGGATCACCAATCCGGTGCACGAGTTCGAATAAAATCGAGCTCATTCCCATCGTGATCAGCGCAGAAGAGACACCGTGTCCCATGACGTCAAACAAGATGATGCCGTATTTATTCTGAGAGATGCGGTACCAGGCGTACATATCTCCCGCTAGTTTCTTAGACGGGATATACGTCGCCATGATGCGGATCTCATCGTCTTCAATATTCGCACTGAGCACACTCTGTTGCAGTTTTTGCGCCAAATCAAAGTCTTCCTGTAATACTTTTTCATATCGTTTTCGCGCATCGATTGCTTGCTTCAGACCAATCGCGTTACGAACTCGCGCGAGCAATTCCGTTTTACGGATCGGTTTCGTTGTATAATCCGATGCTCCTGCATTCAGTCCATCAACGATATCTTCTTCGTTTGATCGCCCGGAAACAATCAGAATTGGCAATTCATCGAGACCAAACCGTTTTCGAATCAAACGTGTCGCTTCGATTCCGCTGATCCCTGGCATTTCGACGTCGAGGAGAACGACGTCCAACTGTTCGATGAATAACGGATCGTCCATTAATTCGATTGCTTCTTCCCCACTCATTGCTTTGACGACGTCATAGCCTTCATTTTCTAACAAGCGCTCTAAGAGCATTAAATTGGTTAACTCATCATCTACGACCAAAATACTCATACGCCGTCACCTCGTTCCGTTTAACATGTTTATCTGACATCAGTTTAGCACACAACCTACAATTTCGTTTAGACGGAAGCTGCGTTTTCCGTCATACTAGAAAGTGAACGAAAGGAGGAGTGGACTATGTGGTTATATGTCGTCTCCATTCTCATCATCGTATTCGTCTTGGTCGCCTCGATCGTCGTCATTTCGAAAGGATATGGCTACAAAGGCAACAAAGATGATATCGAAATCGATTATGATGAAATCAACCGAAAACTTCGTCACGAAAATGATGATGATTCATCCAACAAATGAACCTCTTAGACCATCATATCACGATGGTCTTTTTTATATTCATTTCAAATACATGTTATTTTTAAATGTTTTTTATTCACTCACAAGGGTATATCCATATCATGGTTAAATATTATCTCAAGGGAGTGTTCATCATGGAACCGAAGCTTCAACATGATCCACACGCAGCACACGCAGAACATCCGAATCGCCAGTTCGATCAGGAAGAATCATCAGGTCGTCAAATCAATCTCGTCACAGGGATGTTGCTCGGTGCCCTTGTCGGCGGTCTATTGACGCTACTTAGTTCTTCGTCTCGCCAAAATACGAAACAGAGTTTACGGGGGGCGAAAGATTCCGTCTCTACCCTCGCTTCTTCTATTAAGGAAGATCCGTCAGGTAAAGCATCACAAGTCATCAATCAAGTGAAGAGTGCTTCAAGCATCATTCAAGAAGTCGCATCTGACGTTCAAAATGTCTATGACAAAGTGAACACAGAGCTTGAAACGGTGAAATCAGATGCCTCGACGGTGAAAGAGACAGTAAATGAGACGAAAGGTGACTTGAATGCAATCAGCAATAAAGTCGTCGAAGCGAAGGATGTCGCACTCGGCAAAGAAGAACCACCTGCTGAGCATGATGCTTCCGACAAACAAGCAAATGATTCTCAATCTTCCGAGGAAAAACATAAAGGTGAAGACATCTAATCATTCAATGCACTTCTTCTTTCTCCCCGACATGTTCAGCATGTCGGGGTTTTTAGCGTAGGAATTGAACAACGATCGCAACGCGTTCGCGCATTCCAAATCGAAGGACTCCTGAAAGTGGCGTTTCAGCCGGAATCGCATCCGTCTGTAAACCAAGTTGTTTCGCCTCTTGTCGCGCACGGTACAGATGAAAGTCTGACGTGACGATCGAGACGCGACGAACGTTCTTTGGCAACAACGCCTTTGAAAATTGTAGATTTTCCGTCGTTGATGTCGAGTCGGCTTCAAGGATCAACCGCTCTTCAGCAATCCCAGATGCCACCATCCCGCGACGCATCGCCTCTGCTTCTGAAATATCTTCATCTGGACCTTGTCCACCGCTCAAGATGAAGCGGACTTCTGAATGTTGTTTCCCATATGCCGCAGCTGCCTGAATCCGGTTATGTAGGATTTGCGACGGTTTTTCTCCTTTGACACCCGCACCGAGGACGATGACATACGGTGACGTCCCATCAGCGAGTGGCCGTTCCCCTTTATTAACGAAAATACCGACACTGTACCAGAAGGCGACACAAGCGACTAATCCCCCACCGACCATCCATTTGATGTTTCGTTTGTTAAACTTGCGTTTGATCATACCGTACGACCTCTCTACTAAAAAATGGCTTACGGTAGGCAATACGAATGGTTCTCCAAAAAAGTTTCAGCATAACAGGTTCGGACTCAATGAAAAAAGGCTGACTCAAAAAAGAATGACGCGTCTTTTCACGCCTTTTCCTCAGGCGAGACACAAGCCAGTTTTCCTGCTTTATTCAAGCAGGAAAGCGGGTCTTATTTGTCTCTGTCAGCGCAAAGATGCGCTTTTCTTTGTAGGAGTTGCGTGAAACGCGTCATTCTTTTTGTTACAAGATAGGGGTGGCAGATCATCATTCTGCCACCCCTATCTTTGTAGAGACTGACTGTTGAGTCAGCCCCTTTCCTATTCACTGACTCGTCATCAATTTCCCCAAATTGATGTTACGTATTCCGGATGATCGATGAACGGATTCCGGTTTTTTTGCCACTTCTCGAAGATGACATCGTTGCGACGTTTCTCGAAGCTATCAACTGGGTCAAGCTTATTCCATGCTTTCAGCGTCGACAATTTGCCGTGTAACGGGTTCGTACCATTATTGACGTTTTCTGAAGCTTCGAGATCGATTTCTCCGCCACCTTCATAACGAACCGCCATGTAGAAGATCATCCGCGCGATATCACCTTTGACACGGTTCGGTGGTTCCCACGAATCGCTATCGCGATAGCAATCACATCCACTGTATTTCGTACCGCCATTATCGAAATCTAGATTCCCCCGTGCGCTGTTGACGACAACGTCTTCCGGACGCAAGTGATGCAAGTCTGTTCCTGGACCGTTTGACGTACCAAAGTCACCGTGTGACTTTGCCCAGACATGTTCACGATTCCATTGACCGACATTCCCACCGTTACTGCTCTTTGAAATCGATTTCCCCGTGTATAACTCGATGACGTTATTCGCATTGTTTGGATCTTGATCTGTTTCTTTCAGTGCTGTCCATACCGTGTCGTATGACACTTGTGTATGATTATCGATGATATCGTGCAGCGATGCCTTCAACGCCGCCCCTGTCTTCCCCGCTGCTGGTAAATAGTACGCATCGATCGTCGATTGTGACGTAACCATCTGCGGACCTGCTGAAACTTGTTTTGGATCAACTGTTTTTGCTGTGACCGGTGTAAAGACGATTGACCCGAGTGCAAGTGTTGCGGCAAGCGCACCTGTGACCTTTGACTTCCAGTTCATGTGTGTTCCCCCTTAAATGGTATGTATGAGAGCGGGTGTTACACGCTCATTTTCACACCGAATCCATTCCTGGTGGAAGATGGACGATAGACCTGCTTTTTTGTAGATGAGTCGTCGTTCAGAATATTCATTGAAAGGCAACGGTTAGATGGTCCTGATTTTTTTCATTCATGACGTCAATCCCATCGAAATAGTACTTCAGAAGAAATATTCTAGGGTCAAAAGTCACGAACAAAAGAGACTTACAAATAAGAATCCGGGATGATATTCCTCCTGTCTGAAGCTTCCCTATAATAAATAATGCAAGCGATTTCACAAATCATAAGGAGGTCTTTACGTGAAACAAAAAAGATGGATTTTAGCAACCGTCGCATCTGTTGCTTTTTTAGCGCCACTTGCGCAACCGATTGCAGTCGGCGCAACGGCAGACAACGGAACGATGATGCAGTATTTCGAATGGTATGTGCCAAATGACGGTAACCACTGGAACCGTCTCGGGAGTGATGCAACAAAGCTCGATCAGCTCGGAATCACATCGGTCTGGATTCCCCCTGCTTACAAAGGTACCTCGCAAAATGATGTCGGATACGGCGCCTATGATTTGTACGATTTAGGTGAGTTCAACCAAAAAGGAACGGTCCGTACGAAATACGGCACAAAGGCGCAATTAAAAACGGCGATCGGACAATTGCATACCGCCGGAATCGATGTCTATGGCGATGTCGTCATGAACCATAAAGGTGGCGCCGATTTCACGGAAGCCGTCACGGCAGTCGAAGTCAATCCGGGTAACCGTAATCAAGAAGTCTCTGGCGATTATCAAATCCAGGCATGGACGGGCTTCAATTTTGCAGCGCGAAATAACCTCTACTCGAACTTCAAGTGGAAATGGTACCACTTCGACGGCACGGACTGGGATCAATCGCGTTCAAAAAGCGCCATCTACAAGTTCCGCGGTACTGGTAAAGCGTGGGATACGGATGTCTCAGGTGAAAATGGCAACTACGATTACTTGATGTATGCGGATCTCGACTTCGATCATCCAGAAGTCCAGCAAGAAATGAAGAACTGGGGTAAATGGTACGTCAACGAACTTGGTCTTGATGGGTTCCGTCTCGATGCCGTCAAGCATATCAAACACGGTTACTTAGCGGACTGGCTCGCGAATGTTCGTCAGACGACGGGCAAACCATTGTTTACAGTCGCAGAGTACTGGCAGAACGATCTCGGCACGTTGCAAAACTACTTAAGTCGGACAAATTATCAACAATCCGTCTTTGATGCACCGCTTCATTATAAGTTCGAACAGGCAAGTAAAGGCGGCGGGTACTATGACATGCGGACGATCTTTGACGGTACTCTCGTCAAGAGCAATCCAGTCCAAGCCGTCACACTCGTAGAGAACCATGATTCGCAGCCTGGACAATCGCTTGAATCAACGGTTCAGTCATGGTTCAAACCGCTTGCTTACGCGATGATTCTGACACGTGAACAAGGCTATCCGTCGGTCTTCTATGGTGACTACTATGGTACAAAAGGTACGTCGAATCGCGAAATTCCAGCACTCGCTTCGAAGATTGATCCGTTACTTAAAGCACGAAAGGACTTCGCGTTCGGGAAACAAAATGATTACCTCGATAACCAAGACATCATCGGTTGGACACGTGAAGGTGTCTCAGACCGGGCAAAATCAGGTCTTGCGACAATCCTTTCGGATGGTCCTGGCGGTAGCAAGTGGATGTACGTCGGGCTTCAGAACAAAGGAGAAGTCTGGACAGACATCACTGGAAACAACACAGCATCGGTCACGATCAACCAAGATGGCTACGGTCAATTCTTCGTCAATGGTGGTTCGGTCTCCGTCTATCGCCAACAATAAGCATTCAAAAAGGTCTCTTCCGTATGACGGGAGAGACCTTTCTTCTTCATTCAGCGAGACCGACACTCGATTTGATATGATCTTCTGTCTCGATTGCTTGTAAGAGGAAATGCGCCACATCTGCGCGATTGATTTGTTTTGCATCTTCCGGAACACCTGTATCTGCTTGACGATAAAGCCCCGTCAACGGACCGTTCAGTAAACGGAGTGGTCGGGCCACCGTATAGTTCAAATCCGCTTGTTGCAAAAGCGCGATCGCTTGGCGGTGATCTTTCAGTGGATTTTTCAGAATCCGCTGAGCGAGCATTCCTTGTACACCCGGTAATTCATCATCAACACCGGCAGACGCGACATAACCAATTCGGTCTACGCCCTGCTTTTTCATCGCTGTCACGATCCGGACGAGACTCCGTTCTAAAAAGCCACTGTATGCAAGACTCTCTGTGCCAAGAGCCGTCAGGACAGCCTCTTGCCCGGCAACAGCAGTCGTCACTGCTTCTTGATCGAGCACGTCGCCTTTAACGACGTGTAACCGTTCGTCACGTAGTGTCAGTTTTTCCGGACTGCGGACGAATGCTGTGACCTCATGCCCGTGATCAATCGCTTGCTTGACCAGTTCTTGCCCCGTTTGACCCGTCGCTCCAAAAATAATCAATTTCATACAAAACACCCTTTCTCTTTCAAGATCCACTGATTCCATCATACCCTCACCACTTGAAAATGAATCGTCTCACCTTGTCTTTATTTTCAGAAAATTGTTTTTATTTGTTAAGCGTGTGTGCTAAAATCTTCCTAAGTAAATATGGATATTTTTTCCTTAAAAACAGGAAGGAGGATCGCTTGTGTTACGGCAACGCTTTATCATGTCGCTTGGTGTCATTTTGATTGGTCTGTTCTTGTTTCAAACTACGGCGACGTATATTTATACACATTACATCATGCCGAATCCTTTTAAAAAGCCTTCGATTGCAGAAACTGAAGCGAACGGCGAAATTAGTTTTAAAAACGGTCACTCACCTACTAACACAAAAGGCAAGATGCCTTTTGAACCGATCAATCCACGACCTGGTCCAAAAGAGCTCTGGAAATCCCTTAAAGCGGATGCCTCTGACTCTCCCTTTTCTTATCTACAATATGTCATTTTAATCAGCTTATTTAGTTTCATGGTCTGGAAACTCGTTCAGTCGCGTCGCGTGAAAAAACGGCGCAGGTCTACAGGAGACGTAACGGATGACGTTCCATTCGCTCAATCAATCTTTCGTCCTGCCTCTTTAAGAAAATCACCTTACCTGTATTCATCGTATTCGTCTTCACGTGTCCGTGATCTCGTCATCCACTTTGAGCAACACTTACCGCGCAGTCAGCAACGTCGTCCGAACGAAACGCTTGAAGACTGGTTACGTCGAATTGAGGTCCCTGTCGATTTTCAGTTGTATCGGAATATCCGCTACGGTGATATGTCGGAAACGATCGTCTCGAATGATGAAATTCTACGCTTCGAACAACAACTAGCACGCTACTCAACCATTTGACCTTGGAGGGATTTCCTATGAAACTACAACAATTAAAAGACCAACTCAATTCGATCTATCTCGGTAAACCGGACGTCATTGATCTCTGTCTGACGGCACTCATCGCAGAAGGACATATTCTATTAGAAGATGTACCGGGAACGGGGAAAACGATGCTCGCGAAGGCGCTCGCTCAAAGCTTCGAGAGTGCCTTCTCGCGGATCCAGTTCACGGCGGACCTTCTCCCGTCAGACGTCATCGGTTCGGACTTCTTCAACTTAAAGACGCAGGAGTTCGAGAATAAACGCGGTCCATTGTTTGCGAACGTCGTCTTGATCGATGAGATCAACCGCGCCGTTCCGCGGACACAATCGGCATTACTTGAGGCGATGGAAGAGCGTCAGGTATCGATCGGTGGAACAACCTATCAGATGCCAGCCCCATTCTTTGTCATCGCAACACAAAACCCGATTGAATCGGCAGGAACATTCCCACTACCGGACGCCCAACTCGATCGATTCATGGTCGCAATTGAAGTCGGTTACCCGGATTTCGAGAATGAACGTCGCTTATTGTCTGAGATTCTGACGAACGTCCGTCGGTCAGCCGTCGGCATCGCGTCAGGTGGCGACTTGATTTCCTGGCAGGAAGAGGCACGCCGCGTCCATGCATCGCAAGACGTGCTCGATTATCTATTACACATCGTTCAAGCGACACGAAATCATGAACTCATTGAAGTCGGCGTCAGTCCGCGTGGAGCGATTGCATTACTTCGCGCCTCGCAAAGCTATGCGTTCTTGAATCAACGCGACTTCATCATCCCGGAAGATATCAAATATCTTGCAAAACACGTCCTGTCCCATCGCCTGACACTGACACTTGAAGGTGGAATCAAGACGACGAAAGCGGCTGTCTTGACGCATATTCTGGACGACGTGCCGGTTCCGGTCGAGATGGGGTGACGAATCATGCAGATTGAACGTTCCGTCCCGTTTTGGCTTGAACGCCGACTTTTTCCACTGTACGTCACGATGACGTTCTTCTTTCTTTTCATTCCGCGTCTTTCCGTCCTCGGATTTCTGTTCGCAGCTTTGGCGACGATTCATTTCGTCGTCGGGCGAACAGAAAAGCAGTTACGACGGGATGTCGCAATCGAATGGAAACATTATGAATCATTGATGTTCAACCAGGAGAAGACGTCGCTCCATTTGCAAGTCTTCGGCGTCGAATCCTTGAGTCAGCTTGGGCTCGAAGCGACACTTCGTTTGCACACGGATGGCGGAGTCATTTTCCCGGAGATGGACCCACTACATCCGGCGACGTTTCATGCAGTGATTGACTCTGAAGACGGAGTGACGATCCCGATTCAGACGGTTCGCCGCGGACCAGCCGAGTTCGATGAGATCATCTTGACGATTCGCCTGCCCTGGAAGATGGGCGTTTATCTCTTTACGTTCGATACATATCCGTCGTTTACAGTCTTACCGTCCTTGACGGCGCAAGCGACGCCGCTTCTTTTACAGCGTTTACGAATCGGTGATCGACCGGACCGTTACTCACCGCTCAAGAACAAACTGGTTCAACTCGGTGCAAAACCCTATACGGCGGAACCGTCAAAAGAGATCGATTGGTATGCGACGGCGAAGACCGGTCGCTTGCAGGCAAAAGTATTCGAAACGAGCAATCAAGATACGTTTACGATTGCCTTGAACTTATCTGCCCCGAGCGGTTACGGTCTCCATCAACAATTTGAGACGTTCATTGAACAAGCCGCATTCCTGATCAGTGAATTAATCAAAGAAGGCTGTAAGATCGAACTATTCCTCAATCGACTCGACGGAGCGAACCGAATGACGCATCTCTCATTACAAGAAGGACAACCACAATTAAAACATGTCCTGATGACGCTCTCGACGGTCTCGACGCGTGATTCGTTCATCGCGACGCAACAGTTCGAACGCTACGTACTGCGCCGGAAACATATGAACAGTCAGTTGATCCAAATTGGCAATGACCGAATCCTCGCCATCGGTTGAGGATCCAAAGAAAGGAGTTTTTCCCTTCATGTTTTTTATCGCCCGAAAATCAATTCAGCTCATCGTGGCTTTTTTTGTCTTGATTGCGATCAGCGCCCTTCCAGCACTCGTTGCGCAAATGAAATTCAACCCAGCAAGCTACTGGGAAGGTCTGAAACAGCAATTTGCTCAATTAACGAAACTTGATGAGATTACCTATTTCAACGTAACCGCTCAAAAGGAGTTCTTATTGCTTCCTACCATCAGTCCCTTTATTAAAGAGACGTTAATCATCTTTACGACAGCTATGCTGGTCTCCGCTGTGTGTGCGATTTTTTATGCTTATTTGTTTTATCGGAGTGGCCGCAAAACACGCATGATGCTGAAACAGACAACGCGGACGCTTGAGATGGTTCCGGATCTGTTCTGGATCATTCTTTCACAATTCCTTGTCCTTTATCTGTTTAAAACGACCGGGTATGACAAAATCGAAATTGCGGGATCCTATGCTGAGTACATTCGTTTTTTACCGATTCTTACCCTAACGTTGACAACACTATTCTTCTTCATCAAATGGTTAACGACGCAAGTACTCGAACAGGAAGCTGCTCCTTTTCTTGAACTCGCACGGGCTAAAGGCATTCGTCCTGCCGCTCTTTTCTGGAAACACTTGATTCCGACAATGATCTATCGGTTTTATCTGTTTTTCCGAGCGAACATCATTACGGTCTTATCGAGTCTCGTGATCATTGAATACACGTTCGAAGTGCAAGGTATGTTCCGGTTCGTCTTTTATAATGGACAAATGCCGATTTTGATGGTCATCTTGTTCTTAATCTATCTACCGATTTTCATCATTGATTTGTTGGCAGAATGGCTTATTCCTAACGCCTGGAAAGGGGGGATTTGATGCGTCGTACTTTGATGCGAGATCCTGTCTTCTGGCTATGTTTATTTTTACTCACTGGTTTACTGCTCCTTAGTTTTGGAAATACGATCTTTCGTGATGGTCAAGTCGATCAAATCTCGAACCGGTATGCTGAAGACGGTACGTTCCTTGCGACATCACCACTAAAACCGTCAAGTGATCAATGGCTCGGTACAGACCGCTCTGGCTATGACCTCTTTCAATTGATGATTGAAGGATTTAAATGGACAGCCGGTATTTGTATGATTGTTGCGCTCGGTCGAATGTTTCTTTCGCTAGTGATTGCGATTCCGCTAGCTTTTAGAAGTGCTCGCGTCAATCGATACTTAAAACTTATTCTTGATGGATTTTTAGTTTTACCGCTCTCTCTTGTCGCGTTGCTCATTTTGCTTCCATCACTTACGTTCTTTGATTCGACTGCTATCCCATCGTTGTTCGACCGTGTATCGTTCGAGTTAATCGTCTTGATTTTGCTTGGTCTCCCCTCTTTATCGCTTTATCTGATTGCTGAGACCCGTCAGTTACTTAGTCAAGAGTTCATGATTGTCGCCCAGACGCTTGGTGGCAGTCCGTGGCATCGGTTCAGACGCCACATTTGGCCACATCTTGTTCCAACGTTGACAATCGTTTTTATGCAACAGTTCATCCAAACGTTGATGTTACTCGTTCACTTATCACTTTTCAAAATTTTCTTCGCTGGAACGGTTAATTTACATGTAGGAACTGCCCCAACGATTTTTGAGTGGTCCTCGATGTTCGGTTATTACTATAACCAGTTTTCAGCGACGTCTTGGCTCAATCATATGTTCCTTGTTCCACTGATTGGGCTAGCATTAGTCGTCTTTTTCAGCAATCTATTCATGAGTCGACTCGAACGGGCTTTCCGCTTCCGCCAGCAACTAAAACCAATCAAGCTATCGGCATCTCGTGCTCAAGACGAAGCCGCTGCGACGTCGATGGTCGATCCCTTTACACTCGTTGCCCGGAACTCCCGTCACGATTCTGATTGACAATCCATTTTTTTCCTCTTACACTAGAAAAAAACACGAAATGAGGGCGTCCGATGTAAGTCATTCTGAATTCTCACTCCTAACTAAATACGTACGATATGGAGGTCATTCAGAATGAACCGGTTTACGCTTTTATTGGTCAGTCAATGGATTGCGAATGCGGGAGATGCGCTCTATATCGTCTCCCTGATCGCGATGATCTATCAAACGACAGGGCAAGCGAGTCTCGCTGCCCTGTTTCCTGTTCTCGTCACAGCAGGCATGACAGGAAGCGGCTTCTTATTCGCCCAAGTCGCTCAACGTGTTCCCCATGCCTCTTTGTTGTTCGGCAGTCAACTCCTCAAGACGATTCTATTAGGCGTCATCTGGGGATTTGATTTACCACTGCCACTTATCCTCGCACTCGTTGGATGTATCGCTTTCTTCGACGGATTTGCTCGTCCGATCGAAAGTGCCTTCATCCCTCGACTGTGTCAGGATGTTCAGAAAGCTAACAGTCTCGTACAAGGTTCGAATCAAGTGATTCAGCTCATCATGTGGCCGCTCGGCGCCATTCTGGTCAGCTGGTTATCGCCTCTTTCCGTCTTGTCCGTCTCGGCTAGTCTGTTTTTAGGTGCCAGTCTCATCAGCTATCTGTTCTATCGAAGCGTCCGCTCTCTACCCGACCCTTCGATGGAAGAAGAAGACGTCTCCTTCCGGTCGAGTATTCGCTACACGCGATCGCATTCTTTCGCGAAAGCCAACACGTATCTCGTCGGAATCGATGCGTTCGTCAGTACGGCGTGGATTTCTGCTCTGTTCCTCGTCTACATCGACACACATTTCCAGCTATCGGAACGCTGGTGGGGCATTCTAAATGCCTTCTATCTGCTGAGCATGATTGCCGGCAGTTACATGATGTTACGTCGTCGTGGAACGCGTTCTTTGCTTTATCGAAGTATCGGCTTTTCGATTGTTGCGACCTTCTTGTTTGCTTTCGCTCCAATCGTCACACTTGTCGTGATAGCTTGTCTGTTCCAAGGGTTTGCAAGTCAAGTCCGAGCGATCGAGCTGAATACGTTGTTGCAGACGACGACACCACTCGAACGGTTACCGTATGTCTATAGCGTGCAACAAACCGTGTATGCACTCTGCTTCTGTCTCGGTAGTCTGCTGTTCGGATGGCTTGCCGATCTGTTTGCGATCGAGATTGTCTATGCGCTCGCAGGAGTCCTCTCCTTGTTGATGTGGCAACCAGCTCGCCAGGTATTAGCACGTTCCTCTCAGGAGCAACGACACGTGTCGTAATAAATGACAGTCAAAAGGACAAAGGTCAATGCACCTTTGTCCTTTTTTTGATTCAGTTCTGACGCGTTCGCGTCACACTATACAACAGAAGCAACATAAGTGAGACGAGACTAAGCGCGGCATAGGTCATCTGAAGCGAAAAGACACGTTCGACGAAGACGAATAGGGTACCGGTTCCAAGCACAGTTAAACGTTCAATGACTGAGATCAGCGACGTAAACGTTGCGCGTCCATTTGGCGGTGCAACTTCTTGGATGACAGTGGTCAAATAAGGATCAGCCCAGCCATAGCACAAGTACAGCGTCCCGAGTAACCCGATACTGACGAGCGGTGAGGCAACCGACAATCCGGCAAGACACACGATATAGATCATCGCCCATCCGACGGGCGATCGGAACCGAGATAATGACGCACCGATCGCCTGCATGATTTGGAATAACACGAAGACGAATCCGAAATGGACCATCGGTATCGTTTGATCCCGTAGATAGAGTTGCCAAAACTCATCGACGAAATCAATCGTCGCCCCGTATAACAAGACAAGACAAAGAATTCGGACGTAGACGCGTCGAAACGAAAAACCGTTTAGCAACGTCTTCAACGAACTCGTCTCTCCGTCTTGTTCTCGCGATGCTTCCTTTAAGAAAAACGTCAGCAGTACTGTTCCGAGCAAAATCCACCAGGACACGTGATAGTGCCAAATCAAGTCTACCGATCGCACGGCGTAACTCCCGACAAGTGCCGCAAGTCCTGAAGTCAATAAACCACCGATTGAAATCAGTCGCCAGACCGTCTCGAATCGCTCTTCTATCCTTTGCATTCGCAATGTTTCATAGACGTGGGCTTCAATCGCTCCACTAAGTGCTGCGCCACCGATGCCGGCAAAGACCATCGCTAAGAGGAAGGCAAGTAAGGAGTGCGCTTCAATCAACACCGTAAACGATAACCACTCACATACGAAACCAGCCAGAATAAACGGCTTTCTACCCCACCGGTCGGATAACAAACCGAACGGAACCTCACCAATCAACATGACCCAAGCAAAGACGATTTCTGCGATGACGACGTCGGCAATGCTCATTCCCCGGTCTTCCCAGTAAAAGCGTTCAATCACATAAGCTGGAATGAACGAACTACTGGCTTCGATCAGGATCCAAAGAATGAGTGATCGTCGGACTTAACAAGGCCATCTGCTTCGCCGCATCTCCTCACTTCCTTTCTGTTTGATAGTAGTTAATTCCCGTTTTGCAGAGGAAACCAACAAAAAACGTTCTTTGATTTTTCAATCAAAGAACGTTTTTGACATTAACATTCATCTGCCGATTCCGTGACCGGTACGACGGACTGGACGATCGGTAGTTCGACGATGAACGCTGACCCGACACCTTCCGTTGATTCGACATGAATCATTCCTTCATGCGAACGAACGATTTCCTGACAAATCGCAAGACCAAGACCGGTACCGCCGATTTTTCGACTATCCGAATTATCGACTCGGTAAAACTTACTGAACAGTTGTGGTAGCGCGTGACGGGGAATACCAATCCCTTCGTCTTCGATCTTCAACTGAACCCGGTCTTCGACTTGACGCATCGTAATCGTGATCTGACCACCATCTGGTGAATACTTGATCGCATTGTTGATCAGGTTCGTGAACAACTGGCGTATTTTTTGTTCATCGGCATGAATCCGACCCGTCGTCGTTTCTTCAAAATCAAGGACAAGCTCGTGATCTTTTGCCGAAGCGGTATGGAACTCGACCGTTTCCTGAATGACTTTCGTCAGATCAAGCGGTTTAAAGTCATACTGTTGCTGACTCGATTCCATGCGCTGGACATCGAGGAAGTCGTTGACGAGATTCGTCAACCGTTCGGTTTCTGCATGAATCGTCTCGAGATACCGTTGACGTTTTGATTCCTGTACGTCGCGCGCGAGCATCAATTCCGTGTAGCCGTAAATCGAGGCAAGCGGTGTCCGCAACTCATGCGAGACGGTCGAGACGAATTCCGATTTCATCCGGTCGATCGCTGTCTCTGCCGTCACGTCACGTAAGACGAGCATCGTACCGCGGAAACAACCACCGTAATGAATTTCCTCTGCATACAGCGTGACGAATCGCTCTTCCTTGTTTAAGGACAACGCCAAGCTCTCCGTCGGAATTTCCTGACTGCAGACATGATCCATGTAGGTTAAGAACGCCTCATGTTGATCGACTTGCACTGCCAACTCTTCGATTTTGACGTCGAGCGTCATCAATCCTTCTTCCGCCACTTGATCGTGCGCCGGATGATGGAATAAAGCGAGCAATGGTTTATTGGCAAAAATCGTCTCTCCTTCGATATAGATGACCGCTTCCCGAATCGAACGGAGAAGTTTGGACGTCTTTTCCCGTTCTCGTTCGACTTCTTCAAAGACACGCATCCGGAGCAAGGAGAGTGCCAATTGACGGGAGAACGACCAGATTTCGTTCGTCTGCTCTTCCGTAAAAGCATCTCGGTAACGGACGAGATAAATGCTTGCAATCATCGTGTTCGTCGCCGGGTCCATCACTGGTACGACGATTTCGTACATCGTGTACGGATATGGGAGCGGATGATGACTCGCGACTTGTTTACTTGAACGAACGGCACGTTTGTTTAGACGGGCGCGTTCAAGTAATGACGTCGAAGCATGTAATAACTGATACTCTTGCTCCTTCGTCATCCCGTACGAGACGAGATTCGTATAGCGGTCTTGCTCTAAGAAGACGATCGCTCCGAGCTCCGCATCGGTAATTGTGATCAATTTTTCGATGATCGCCGGATACGCCGTCAACGTTTCGCGAGACGCGAGTGTCTCGGTCAACTCATTGCGATAACGCAAATGAATCTCGTTACGTAACGTGATGTCGAGTGCTTCTTCGAGCTCTTCCTGTTGCGATTGCAGTTCTTCTTGCTGAGCAATTAATTCTTCTTGTTGACTTTGGAGTTCGTCGTTACTTGCGACAAGTTGATGTTTTTGCCCGGAAATGGCGGCTGCCATCTGGTTGAACGTTGTCGTCAATTCACCAATCTCATCTTGACGATTCGTGATGACGATCGGCGTCGCATCTTCACCTTTAGCGAGTCGTCCACTTTCCCGGTTCAACTGACGCAACTGACGCGTCAAGCGGCGGACGAATGGTCGGACGAAAACGAGCGTGATCAATAAGAGGATTGCGATATTGACTGCTCCGAGAATTTGCGACGAGTTGACTTGTTTACCAAGCCGCTCTTGTGCCGCCATCTCTTGATCGTTCAAGGAATTACGATATTTTGTAAAAACGCTCTCCATATCAACGATACTTGAACTCATATCAGCCGCACTCTTCGTCTTGATGTTGAACTTTCGCTGTGGATCGAGTGGTTTTGATTTCGTGACTTTTCCAAGCGTCGTCATCTTCAAGAACGGCTCCGTCACTTTGCCGTCTTTTTTCGCCGCGACATAATTGACGAGGCTTGGCATGACGCGTTGGGTATACGCCGTGTAGAGTTCCCGTGCGTCCGTTGCATACTGTCGTTCTTCTTTAAAACGTGCATTTCGCTCGAACCACGTCGTTTGTTGATTGATACCATTTTTCTTTTCTTCGATTTCTTTTAACATCTCTTCGTCACCAAGCAAGACGAAGCCACGCATCTCGTACTGCATACTTTGCCATGATTCGTATAAATCCGTCGCTCGTGTCCGATGTTCGTTTAACATCTTTAATTCTTGGCGTGATTCATCCACCTGTTGTTTCGTATATAGGTAGACACCACCTGTCGTTAGCAGCAGTGTCAGAAAAATCACATAAAACGCAGACATGATTTGCCGTCCAATCGTTCGATTCAGCCATGTTTTCATTAAAGGAATTCAACTCCTTTCCCTTTATCTTTCTCCAGCAATAAAGGTATTCCCGTTCATTCATTGTAAACTTTTTTCAATCGATACACAGTATTCTGCTCAAAAAGATTTCAATTTCATACAACTTTAATCTAAATCGTTGTATATGACAATTAGATGTCACGATTCAACCGTTTTCAACAAAAAAAGAGCCCTTAGGACTCTTTTTAATGGTGATGGTGATGTCGATGGACCGGCTGTTCATCAGCTAAATGATCCGCATCTAAAATGCCGAGCCGTAAGTACTGGACTTCGATCTGCTTTTTAATCGTTTCAGAGATTAGATCTGTCCCTTGAACGAGCTTTAAGATACCAGTCGCAATCCGGAATGGTTCAAGATTCGTCTTTTCGACCGGAAACCGTGTCAACGTCTTTAAGTATGCGACGTAGTTCAGTGCGTCCGATTCACCCGGACTCACGAGACGCGCCGCATGCTCGCGCAGTTGCTGCGTCAAAGAATTCGTTGAGATCCCCTTTGAGGCTGCAGATATGACTCCGAACAGAATGAACCCGATGATGAGAACGAAAAATCCGACCATAAAAATCGGCATGCCCGAGAAGAAGCCGTCGCCTCCCAATTCGCTTTCCATGAATGCTACTGTGAACATAGTGAACCCTCCAAATGACTAGAATGATGACGATCACTTATCCTACGTCATCCTCTTCAAGGAAGTTTCACCTAGTTAGGTAGTTTTTGTAAGTCAGCTTGGAACCAGTCTTCAACGAAGAAGCGTTCCGTCTCCGTCTCGATTTGATATGAATACAACACTTCGAAGTCTCCTTCCGTCAACATCGGTAATGTCAATTCGCGGACGAGTTGGCGTAATTCTTCCGTCAGCTCAGCTTCGTAGCGGATGAATCCATCTTCCCGATGCTCGACTTCCGTCAAGTACGGAAGCAGGATATGCTTGCCGAATGATTGTGGATCATCGATCACTTCCGCTGTCACACCAAACAGTTCTTCTGCTTCTTCGACCAGTCCTTCTGCCGACTGTACCTCGATATGATCCGGAAACCAGACCGTCAAGCGGCGCCCTTCCTGTAACAGTCGTTCAAAGACAGGACGAAATGATTGATTTTGAATCAGTTCGTATTGCATCAGTCTTCCCCTTTCGTGAATTCGAATTTTAATTGATCGCGCTCGAGATAAAGCATCGCCTTAAACTGGCGCGCATTCTTTTTCATCTCGAGTGGCTTTGTTTTTTGACCTGCGAGTACTTTTTTGACTTCCGTTTGTGTCAATTTGGCACCAAGGATCGTTTTCGGTAACGTAAAGCCACAGTTGTTCTTCTGATAGCCGCTGCAGCCATAAAACTTCCCACGATCAAGCACCGCTGATTGACACAGTGGGCACGGACCGACCGGACGATTCGTTGCACCCCGCGGAGACTTACTCTTGACTTGCGTCGGATCAACAGCGAGTTGTTCGATCCGTTGTTTGGCATCGACGACGAGATGCTCTGATAATTTTTTCGCCTGTTCAATGAACTGGGCAGCAGATGCTTCTCCTTTGCCGATTTGCTCGAGACGGCTTTCCCACTTCGCTGTCATCTCTGGTGAAGCAAGAATACTTCCCGTCACGGCATCGATCAAGATTCGACCTTTTGGCGTCGGATGAATCTCTTTTTTGACAAGTTTAATGTACTCGCGTCGTTTTAGTCCGTCGATGATCCCGGCACGGGTTGCTTCCGTCCCGAGTCCCTCGACTTCCTTCATGATCGCTTGTAGCTCATCTTCGAGTAATTTGCCAGCTGTTTTCATGCCGAGGATGAGTGTCCCTTCCGTATAGCGTTTCGGCGGCTCCGTTTGTTTCTCAAGCAGACGACAGCCTTTGATCGGCATCTCTTGTCCTTGTTCGACGGCTGGTAATTCGACTTCCTTTGACTCGATTTGTAAGACCTGTTTAAAGCCCGGATCAATCGTCCGACTGCCGCGTGTCAAAAAACGGTCCATCTCACGCGTCGTCACGATTTCCGTTTTCTCCGAGACAGCGTCCGGTGCAAAGGCAGCAAGGAAACGGCGAACGATTAAATCGTAGACTTGCGCATCTCGTCCAGAGAGCTTCGCGACGGCACCCGCCTCTTCTGTTGGAATGATCGCATAGTGGTCGCTGACCTTTGCCGGATTGACGTAGCGTTTATCGTTAGCTGGATTGTTCGTCAGGACATCCTTGATTGGGCTATATTCCGCTTGCTTCAATAACCGATCAAGAATGACCGGGAACTGTCCCGCCTCCTCTTTCGTCACGAAGGAAGAGTCCGTTCGTGGATAACTGATCCAACCACGGATATAGAGTTTTTGCGCGATATCGAGCGTCTCTTTTGCACCGAGACCAAACCGTCGGCTCGCTTCTGTTTGTAAGAGCGATAAACTGAACCAAAACGGTGGACGTTCCGTCTGACGTTTTTTCTCGATCGATGCGACGACTCCGGTTCCTTTCGTCCGATCCACGATCGCTTGTGCCTGTTCCCGGTCACTCAGCTTCGTCTGTTTCTTCGCATTGATGTATTTTCCTTTGTATCGCGTAAAATCCGCCTCGACTTCGTAGTACGTCTCCGGTCGGAAGTTCTCGATCTGTTTTTCCCGTTCGACAATCAGTGCGAGCGTCGGTGTCTGGACCCGTCCGAGGGAAAAGACGTCGGCGATGCCCTTCTTCTTCAGTAACGTCGTATACGCACGGGACGCATTCATCCCGATCAACCAATCGGCGCAAGCGCGACTCATCGCCTCATGAAAAATGTTCTCCGTTTCCTTACCATCGAGCAGGTTCGCAAACCCATGATCAACCGCTTGAGGCGTCAGACTCGAAATCCAGAGTCGTTGCAGTGGTTTCGCGTTGTTCGCGAGACGTAAGATCAATCGGACGATTGCCTCTCCCTCTCGCTCGGCATCCGATGCTATAATGATGGAAGTCGTCGTCCGCTCATTCAATAATTTCTTGATGACTTGGTACGGTTTACTCTTGCCTTTTGCCAGTCGGTAATCAAATCGTTCCGGGATGATCGGCAGATGATCGTAGTTCCATCGTTTCCATTTGGCGTCATAATGCGCCGGCTCCTGCAGTTCACATAAGTGTCCGACCGCATAGGCGAGTTTTGCTCCTTGCGGAAACCGGTCACACGGCTTGATTTCAATGTAGCCGTCCCGCTTCACGGACGGATACGGTGCTGCCAGTTTTTCAGCTTGTTTTGGTTTTTCAGCAATGATCAATTGCACACGCTTCACCCTCATTTCCTTACTTCAGACATGTGGAGGTACCCATGCCCTATTTTACGTTATTCATGGCTTTATTCTTTATTTCAACATCGGCAATCTTCGTCAAGTGGGCGGAGACCCCGATCGAGGCTGTCGCCTTTTACCGCATGTTGTTCTCGACCTTGTTGTTGCTCCCGCTCATTCGATTGAAGGAACTTTTGCAACTCAGTTCGTCAACGATCCGGCATATGCTATTAAGTGGCATTTTGCTCGCCGGGCATTTTTGGCTGTGGTTCCTCTCTCTTGATTATACGACAGTTGCGAGCTCGACGCTCTTCGTGACCGCGAGTCCGATTTTTGTCCTGGCCGGTAACGCATTATTCTTCAAACAACACCCGTCGCGCAAGGCACTCCTGTTCGTTGCTGTCGCCTTGTTCGGTGGCGGTCTCGTCGCTTACGGAGATATCGCCGTCGGTATGCGCGCCTTGATCGGGGACGGTCTTGCTTTGCTCGCAACGATTTTAGTCGCTGGTTACTGGTTGCTCGGTCAACACGTCCGCACAAGCGTTTCGACGAATCTCTATTCGTTCGGTGTCTACGCTGTCGCGTCGCTCGTCTTGCTTTTGTTATCGTTGATTCAATCAACGAATCTCGTTGCTGCGTTCCAACAAGATTGGTGGCTGTATATTCTTCTTGCCGTCTTCCCGACGTTACTCGGTCACAATTTATTCAACTGGGCGCTCGCTCGTGTCAGTGCCAGCATCGTCAGCATCACGATCCTTGGCGAAGCGGTTTGGGGGATGATCTTCGGATACTATCTGTTCGATGAGAAGCTGACATGGATTCAAATCACCGGTGCCGCTTTACTATTGATCGGAATCGGATTGTTCCTCCGACGCAACGAACGCGATATTCGCGAACAAATCGCCCAGCGTGAGAGTGCCACTAGTCAATCTTCTTAATGACAAGAGGCTGGGACATAACTCAGTTTCACAAACAAAAGGCCCTCGAAACGACTATACGTTTCGAGGGCCTTGTTCTATGAAAAAAAACCGATTCTGAATAAACAAATAAGGACAACCTCTGATAAAGTTAAAGTGATCAAACCATAACCATCGGAGGTGCCCTTATGTTTAAAGATTATAACATGAACCAGCTGGTTCTGCCCTTAGATTTAGAAGTTCGTCTTCAAGAAAATGATATTGCGTTCGCTGTCCACCATCTCGTCGAATCCATTCCAGACGATGTGTTCGAGCCTTTCATGCGCACGACAGGATGCCCGGCTTACCATCCACGCATGATGATGAAAATTATCTTATGTGCCTACACACAATCGGTCTTCTCCGGTCGGAAGATTGAAGGATTACTATCCGATAGTCTGCGGATGATGTGGCTAGCACAAGGGAATGCGCCGAGCTATCGTACCATCAACCGTTTTCGAGTGCATCCCGCAGTCACTCCGATATTGAAGCAAGCCTTCGTTACCTTCCGTTGCCATCTCGTCGAGATGGGAGAAATCAATGAAGAAGCCATCTTTATCGATGGTACAAAGTTAGAGGCGAATGCGAACCGATATACCTTTGTTTGGCGGAAATCGATTGAACGTCATAGTGCGTCTCTCGTGGACAAATCGAATCGTATCTATGACAACCTCGTCGAACAAGACATCCTACCGGAAATTGAACGAGAAAACCCGGACGAGCTTACTCTCTCAGAACTCGAACACATGGGTGAAGCTGTAGACGCACATATCGCTTCCATCAACCAAAAAATCGAGGCGAGTACGGACACCCAAGAAAGAAAACGTCTGCGTTCTGAACGGAAGGAACCACGTCTCCTTCGAAAGGAAATTACAGATTTCATCGAGCGGAAACAGAGATACGCCCTTCAAAAGAGGACGCTCGCTGGACGGAACAGCTATTCGAAAACGGACACGGACGCGACGTTCATGCGAATGAAAGAAGATCATATGCAAAATGGACAACTCAAACCAGGCTATAACGTTCAAATCGCGACCGAAGGACAATACACACTCGCTTATGATATTTATCCGAATCCGACGGATGCCCGGACGTTACTCCCCTTTTTAGATGAGGTCAGCTCATATTTACCACTACCACCGCATATCGTTGCGGATGCCGGCTATGGGAGTCAGGAGAATTATCAGGATATTCTGATGCGCCGTGGGCGCATTCCACTCATCCCTTACACGATGTTCGAAAAAGAAAAGTCGCGAAAATGGCGCAACGATCCCTTTAACACAGCGAACTGGTCTTACGATGAAACGGCGGATCGGTTTGTGTGCCCGAATGGACAGGACGTAACGTTCCGTTACATGTCCAAGAGAACAGATCGTTACGGATTCACGCGTGATTTCAAGGTGTATGAAAGTGAAGGGTGTGATGGCTGCCCGTTCCGCTCCCGTTGTACAAAGGCCGAAGAAGGGCGTCACCGACAGGTACACATAAACACTTCATGGGAAGAACAAAAAGAACAGATGAAAAAATGGCTTTCAGATCAAAAAACAGGATCCCTCTATGCGAAACGGAAGATAGACGTGGAACCAGTTTTTGGATATCTGAAGGCTAATTTGAGTTTCACTCGCTTTTCTGTGCGAGGAAAAGCGAAGGTGAAGCGTGAGCTCGGCTTCATCCTCATGGCCGTAAATTTGAGGAAATGGCTCATCCAAAGCGTTGCCCGAAGGGCAGCTTGACGAGAGACAATGAAAAAAGAAGGAATTGCACATCCTCAGTGATGGCAATTCCTTCTTTTCGTTAAATTCAGCTAGTTATGTCCCAGCCTCTTTCATTACGATCGTGGATCGTCAGGTCGAACTTTCGGTAAACGCCATGTCATCGCGAATGCGAGAATCGCACAAAGAACGCCACCGATGAAGACGTAACGTAATCCATGTGATAACGCGATTTCTGCCGCATACTGCACGTCCTGTCCGAACGTTTTTGCCGTACTCGATTGGAAGAATGGATCAATCGCGTACCCTGACAGCGTGTCTGACGCTGCAAATGAACGAAGGATCGATAGGTTGAAGATCGTACCGAAAATCGCAACACCGAGCGTCTGCCCCGTCGTACTCAAGAACGAGTTGACGGCCGTCGCTGAGCCACGAAGTGACCAATCGACGGAAGTCTGCAAGACGACCATAAAGACGGGTTGTGAGAGACCAAAACCAATTCCGATCAGCGAAACGGCAAGATAGATGAAAACATCACTTGATTCGCGCGTGATCAACGATAAAATCACTGTACCGACGATCAGCAGTCCCATTCCGGTCATCGTCCGGTACCGGGGTGAAGCCACACCAATCGTCCGTCCACCGATGATGGCGGTCAGCGTCCAAAAAAGCGACAGTGGCATCAACATGAAACCAGCTTCGGTCGGACTCTTACCGAGTACCCCTTGGGCGAAAATCGGAATATACGCTGACATCGAGACGAGCACCCATGCGGAAAAGAAGACCGCTAAGTTGATCACGAGAATGACCGGATGGCGAATGACTGCTGGCGGTAAGAGTGGATCGCTCGCCTTTTTCTCGACCCGGTAAAATGTGAACAATAACACGAAACTAATGAAAAAGCTCGCTAGAATGATCGGACGCAAGAACGTCTCCGACTCACTCCCCGACAATAAGCCGTACAGAAACGCACTCATCCCGAGCGCAAACAACAAGGCACCCCGGTAATCAATTTTCCGCTCTGTTTCACGGACCGTCTCTTTGTAGTAAACGACGATCATGAAGAACGACAATAACGCAAACGGTACGTTTAGTAAGAAAATATACCGCCACGATAGCGATTCAACGAGGAATCCACCGACGAGTGGTCCAGCGACACCCGAGATGCCCCAAACCGCGCTCAGCACCCCTTGAATCTTACCTCGTTCCTCATATGTATACAAATCACCGATGATCGTCATCGCAATCGGCAATACGGCTCCTGCCCCGATGCCTTGGACGGCGCGAAAGACGATCAACATCTCCATCGATTGAGCAAGTCCACAGGCTAGTGACGCGACGGTGAAGACACCAATCCCGAATAACAGGACCCGTTTTCGCCCATATAAATCTGCCATCTTTCCGTAAATCGGCGTCGAGACCGCCATGAACAATAAGAACCCGGCAAAGATCCAACTGACTAATTTCGCCCCGTTCAGTTCACTCGCCATGACAGGCGTAGCTGTTGCGACGATCGTCCCCTCGATCGCAGCTAAAAACGTCGCGAGCAACAAGGCGACGGTTACTTTTTTCCTCATTTGTTCCACTTCCCCTCTACTGTTCTATCATACTGGTTGGACCAATGATAAGAAAAGTAAATGCTTACGAAACAGGATTCGCGGGAACGGTATGGAATGGTATACACTAGACTCAGATTCACGATTTCGAATGGAGGAATGTCCTATGTTACGAAAAACAGCACTGATTACCGGTGCATCGGGTGGAATCGGACTCGATCTCGCTGTCCTTGCAGCGCGAGATGGCTTCGATTGTGTCCTCGTTGCCCGCAATGAAAAGAAATTGAAGGAGCTTCAACAGGTCCTTGAAAAACGCTATCAGATCAAAGTGTATGTTTTTGCTGCCGATCTCTCGCTGAGCGACAGCGTCGATCGCCTTGTGCAGTACTTAGAGGAGCAGGAGTTGACAGTTGATCTGCTGTTCAATAACGCCGGCTTCGCCACGTCGGGACGCTTTGCGGAAATTGATCCAACAGAAGACATCAACTCAATCCAGGTCAACGTCGTCGCCTTGACGGATTTGACGAAGCGTCTTTTACCAGGAATGGTTGAACGTGGCTTTGGACGCATCCTGAATGTCGCGTCGGTCGCTGCCTTCATGCCAGGACCATACATGAGTGTCTACTACGCGACGAAAGCCTATGTTCTGTCGTTCTCGGAAGCACTTGCGACAGAAGTCGACGGCTCGGGTGTCAGTGTGACTTGTCTCTGCCCGGGACCAACTGATACGAACTTCTTCGACCGGGCGAACATCACGCTACCGTTTAAGAGTATGCCGTCACACCTCGTCGCCTTCGCTGGATATCGCGGTATGCTCAAAGGGCGTCGCGTCGTTGTTCCAGGTGCGAGCAACCGCGCCATGGTTTCCTTGTCCCGTCTCTTGCCACGCCGTCTCCTGACAGAAGTGACAGGTCGAATCCAAGATCCTGCTCGCCAGCAAGAATCGTCGACAGAAGAAGAACTCCTGTACGCGAATTCATGAAAAAAACGGAAGGACCAGATAGCTGGTTCTTCCGTTTTTGTATTTATGCCTCGTGATGACGAAAACGCCGCGTTGCATAACGTTTGAAGCGATCAAAGGTCGTCGTATAGCGATACAGATAACGAATGACGAGCGCACCCGTGATCGAGACGATGTAGCCCGTCGATAAGACGAGTAACCAGGAGACAATCGCGAGGAACCATGAACTCTCGAACCGTAAATGTTGCCAAAGTAATCCTTCTGATGAGGTAATGAGCATGGCGCTTGGGAAGATGGCGGCAGCAAGTAAGTAACAAGCAGCGTAACGTCCTCTAATCGTACCTTTCATCAACAGAATACTGCCAAACACTAAGCCGACACTCGAGACGATGAGCAACATGACGACATAAGCAAGCGAAATCGACGATCCCAGCATATGCCTTCCCTCCTGTTCGGTATGTTACTATTCTGTACCCCTCTTTTCATCGAATGAATGCATAATTCGTAAAAAAATCGGAAACAATATCCAAATGAAGATCGCGTTACTGAATCCGTGAAGCATATCAAACGTTCCTCCGGCTACAAGCAGTGTCAAAAAAGCTTGCCACGAGAATCCGGTCAATACCAAGAACCCAAGATTGCTCACCCATCCGTATAAGAAACCAGCGAGAAATCCATATCCAGTCAATACGATCCGGTAACGAAGAAACGGAACGAATCCTAGACTGGCAATCGTTGCATACGCCAGCGCTTGAAAGAGGACGAACGGACCGCTTCCGAGAAACAAGCTCGTTAACACGACGACAAGCATCCCAGAAATGGCACCGACGATCGGATGGATGAAGACGGCTACTAATAAGATGAGTGCCGTTGCCGGCTGGACGTTCGGCAAACTGGAGAACAACAATCGTCCGACGATTGCCGCTGCCGTGATGATAGCGATGAACCGTAATCGTTGATCCGTCATCGGTAGTTTTTCGAAGATGATCAAGAACAGACCCATAATCAGAATCGTTGCGACGATCATACGAACAACCGGCTTTCACGTAAAAATTGCTCCGTTGGTCCGTCAAACGCTACTTCTCCGTGCACGAGATAGATGATGCGCTGTGCTGCTCGAATCAGAGCTGAATCATGCGTCGCCATGACAATGAGCGTTGTCGGGTTCGTATTCCACGAATTGATGAAAGTCGTTCGATCCATGTCATCGAGACCCGCTGTCGGCTCATCAAAGTAATAGCTGTCTTTACTCCAATCGATACCGTCCAAGAGACGTTTTTTTTGTGTCGTAAAACTACCGCTTCGATCGTCTAATGGCGCAAGCATCGGATGCGCTGGTACATAATGCGTCTCCCCCGAGCGCCGGACTTTTCCGTACAGCGGTCGCTCGACACCGAGCGCGAGTCGTAGTAACGTCGATTTCCCACTACCATTCGCACCAATGATCGCAATGCGTTCACCTTGATGAAACGACAATTTTTCTGTTGCGAGTGCATAGCGTGTCTGTAACGGATAACGGTGTTGGACGTTTTCGATCCGATTCAGGGTACGACCTGTCAATTCAGTAGCGCGACTCGTAATTGACAAGTCGGATTGTATCGTCATCGAGCAATGAATCTGACAACCAAACCGTCGTTCGATTTCTTCAAGCAATCCCATCAATCGCTTTCGCCTGACATGATCAAGAAAGAGAAACGGTTCCGACAAGAACAGGGTCTTTGGTGACGAAGACAACGCATGACCGAGTCCGACGAGCTGTTGTTCTCCGGATGAGAGTTCACTCGACTCCGCTTCAAAAAAAGCTTCTAGTCCAAGCAAGGTCGCGAGTTCTCCTGCCCGAAACAAGGAACCCGTCGCCAGAAGATCTCGGACACGTCCATGTAGTAAGCGCTCCGGTGTCAAGACGGGTTGTTCATGTTCGCTCGCCTGTTGACGTAGTCGCTCTTCGCGATTTGTGTCGATATACATGATAGGCATCCCGGATTCCTCCTTTTGTAAATAATAGCACTATAGGCAAAATCAGCGCCGGAATGATCGCCCATGGTGTCAGACAAAGAGCCAGTCCTGCCGCAAGCAATAAGCCTGTCTGAACATCACGTCGCATGATCGGTCTTAAGCGAGACGGCACCGCTTCGATCGGTACGATATGATAGGCGGCCATCCGCTCCAGTCGAACAGCAAGCGACGCTTTCGGATGACTCATCTTGACTTCCGGCCAAGTCCGTAAGAAAGACGGAATCAGCGCCAACACCATCCCCGTCAATCGTGTCAGTCGAGGTAAGAAACGAAACAACGGTCCCATCTGATCGAGTCGAACCAATGTAAAAATCCATTGACTCGACGTGATGAATAACGTCACTTGGACCGTCGTTTCATAGATTGCCACCGTGTCGATACTTGCACCATAAAGAAGCGGGACGCACATCATGACCGCATAAAGAGCCGGGAGAACTAAATAGCGAAACACTGTCCGTTCTTGAACGAATAAAAACAAGAGCAGATGATAGACGACGATCACGGATTGATCATGTGTGAGGACGAACGGGATCGTAATCATCCCGATGAAAAAGAGAGCGACGTTCACTGGGTGAAGTCGCTCCCGTTCTGGTTTACTCAAAATAAGCCATTGCATCTTTTTCAAATCGCCATTCGAGACGATCTCCTTTTTTCAGTTCGTAACTTCCAGCACCGACTTCGCCTGGTTTGCCGTTGACCCCGAAGACCCAGCCACTACCTGCTCCAGCTGATTTCTCTCGAATCCCATCGACTGCAGTGACATATGCCATCTCACCTTTACCTGTTTTGACGACATCGAGCGTCGTATCTTCAAGTGCATCCAGTGCTGTATCGTTTTCGTTCAAGCATACGTCTTTATCAAACAACGTCTTATCCTTGACGTGATCCACGACCGATACCTTAATTTCCGCCTCACAAGACGCTGTTTGTTGTTCCTCTTTTGCTTCCGCGCAACCGGCAAGTAACACGATACTTGCGGCAAATAACCATTTTTTCATCGTACGACTCCTTTTCGCCTTGATGTCTCAAAGCTGTAATTATATAACAGAATAGTTTTATTGCGTAAGGATTGACCGTCAGAACGGTAATAGGTCAGACGGACCGCATTCGCTAAGACATCGTCCCCTGTATTGACGTACGGAATCAGTTTTCCTTCGTCATCAATCAAGAAGACCGTTGCATCCTGCAGACTAAACGTTTCATAGAGCCCATCGAGATCCATCTCGACATAGGGTGTTTTGGAATCATGTAAAATCTCATGAATCGAAAGCTTTCGCAACGTCTCAAACGATTGATTCGCATCAATCAGTTTCTGGTAATACGACGTCAACGATTTTGTCGTCAACTCTTCACGCGGTCGATAGGAAATCGTTCCCGTCAACTCCTGGTAACTGACATCGTAACGAATGAAGCGTTTCGGTGTTTCGACGAGCATCTCAAACGAGGCGTTCCGGAGATTCCCGCCCCGATCGAACATCAACCGACTTTGTTCCATCCGCAGCCCGTCTTCTCCGACACGGCGTTCGATTTGATTAAGAAAGCTATCAAACGAGTCATCTGTGATGGCCACGCGACCAATCTGTTGGGTTTCTTCCCGCAACGTTCCGGCATCAAACGGTCCAAGGAAAAGTTGGAACAGGAAGAACAGGAATCCGAATAATGCCATGTACCGTTTGTAACGCGAATTCTTTTTTGGATGCAATACGATCAAGAAGATGATGATGCCGAGTGGTAATTGAATATCATAGACCGGAAACGACACGGCCCCGAGACACGCATAAAAAATGAATTTCATGTACAAGTATGTTTCTTTTTCGGTCCGACGTTCGAGCAAAAATCCTAAACCACTAGCGGCCAATAAAAAGAGTGCCCAAAGAATAAGAAAGTCCATCGGTTATCCTTTCACCGGAACAATCCGGTGATCAAACATCAAATGACTGTTCGCGAACACTTCTCGTGCTTCTTGTTCCAGTACTTCTTCTTGCTCGACATAACGCGCGGATACGTGCGTCAAGAGAAGCTTTTTCGCCTGAGCCGTATCAGCGATGACAGCTGCCTGACGGGCAGTCGAGTGACCGAAGCGTCCCGCATGTTCGACTTCTCGATCTGCAAACGTCGCTTCAT
Organism: Exiguobacterium sp. FSL W8-0210; assembly: GCF_038006045.1. Lineage (NCBI taxonomy): Bacteria > Bacillati > Bacillota > Bacilli > Caryophanales > Exiguobacterium > Exiguobacterium sp. FSL W8-0210. The sequence goes on along the minus strand of NZ_JBBOUK010000001.1, from coordinate 1,014,058 downwards.
GGACTAATACATCGACGTCACGCGCAAGATCGATTGATGCCGCACACGGCATCGTATCACCAAGAACCGCAAGTTTGACACCTGGTTTCGGTGCTTCTAAAAAATCGGACGACGTATAGACCGTGCCATCGAACTCGAACGTTTCTTCCTGTGTGATCCGGCGATAGAGCGGACCAGACGGCACGCCTAACGTTTGCAAGGCATCGACACGTAATGCACCACGCTCTTCTGGTCCTTCAAGTCGGTACCCGAACGCCGGGAAGCGGTGTTCAAGTGACCGCACTGTCACGCGGAAACCATTTTGTTCATACGTTTGACCGTCCTCGACTTCGACGATTCGGAGCGGATATCGCAAATACGTCCCTGTGATCCGTAACGTCGCGTCCATCCATTCCTTAATCCCGGTCGGTCCATAGATCGTTAGTGGCGTCGTTCCCTCTAAGGCAGCTCTTGTACTAATGAATCCTGGTAAACCAAAGATATGATCCCCGTGTAAATGGGTAATGAAGATTGCGTTGACTTTCCGTGGTTTGATCGGACTGTGTAAGATTTGATGTTGTGTCGCTTCTCCACAATCGAACAACCAGGTCATTTTGGGGTGTAACAAGGCAATCGATGTGACGTTCCGTTGTTTCGACGGCATACCGGCCCCTGTCCCTAAAAAATAAAATTCCATCTTTTTCCCCTTTTCGTAAAATTAGCATTTTTTATACACAAAATACACCTTTCGTCTGTTGAAGCATGGTAAACTGTACCTATTCAGATTTGGAAGGTGGTTTTTTCCATGACTAAGATTGAACGGACCTATGCCCGCATCGTCCGGGAAGCCCGCAAACTGAACGAGAGTTATCGGCAAAAATACGGAAAGTCGATTCAAATCGATGAAATCGCTTCGACCTTATTATGTACAGAAGAACTCGTTCTAGAGTCTATGGAATATGTGGATCGTCCTCAAGTAGTTTAATCGTACAATGATAAAGAGTGTACCGCAATGTTGCGGTACACTCTTTTTTGTGTTTCATCAGCTTATTTGTTCGTGATGTAATCAACTAACGTCACGCAAAGTTCCGCTGTTTTGACGAGTTCTTCGATTGGCATCTTTTCATTCGTCGTGTGGATATCTTCATATCCGACAGCCAAGTTGACCGTTGGGATACCAAAACCAGCAATGACATTGGCATCTGATCCGCCACCAGAATGTAAGAGGCGTGGCGTGCGTCCGAGTTGTGTGATCGCTGCTTTCGCGACTTCGACGACTTGATCTCCATCTTCGAACTTAAAGCCCGGGTACATGACCTTGACTTCAACTTCAGCACGACCACCAAGTTCTGCTGCTGCTTCTTCGAACGCCGCTTTCATTTTCTCTGTCTGTGCTTCCATCTTCGGAGCGACGAGTGACCGTGCTTCCGCGAAGATTTCGACATAATCACAAACGATGTTCGTTGATGGACCACCACCGCTGAACCGTCCGATGTTCGCTGTCGTCTCTTCATCAATCCGACCGAGCGGCATCTTCGCGATCGCTTTCGACGCAATCGTAATCGCCGAGACACCTTTTTCCGGTGCGACACCAGCATGCGCTGTTTTCCCGAAAATCTTCGCATTGACTTTTGCTTGCGTTGGAGCAGCCGTAATGATGTCTCCGACTTTTCCATCTGAATCAAGTGCAAAACCATAATCGGCATCGATTTTGGATGGATCAAGAACCATCGCACCGACGAGCCCAGATTCTTCACCGACTGTGATGACGAACTGAATTTTCCCGTGAGGTTGTTTCGTTTCATTTAATACATGCACGAGTTCGATCAGAGATGCGAGACCTGTTTTATCATCTGCCCCAAGAATCGTTGTGCCGTCCGTCTTGACGTAACCGTCCTCGATGATTGGTTTAATGCCTTGACCCGGGAATACCGTATCCATATGGGAAGTGAAATAAATTTTATCGACGCCTTCTTTTGTTGCTGGAAGCGTGACGATTAAATTGTTTCCTTTATGTTCCGTCTTGGACGAAGCGTCATCCTCGAACACTTCACATCCGAGATCCTCGAACGTTTTTTTCAAGTGAGCACAAATGCGTGCCTCCTCTTTTGATTCCGAATCGATCTGGACAAGTTCTAAAAACGTATCTAATACACGTTGTTCATTGACCATGACAAAACCCTCCTCTTATTATGTTTCAATCCACTAGCGCTTTTTTAGTATACCATCCCCATCGTCATTTGCACTTCTGAAAGGTTGTTTGTACAATGGCAGTAATCAGTCGATACGAGAGAGGAGTCAATGACGATATGGCAAAACCATCGAAACAACAACGCATCATCAAATGGACGACGATCGGGATCTTAGCAATCTTCCTGATCGGTACGTTTGCCTCGACGATGTTTTATTTCTTTTGATTGACGTAGCGTTGTTTTAAACGTAAATATTGCTCCGCTTCTTGTAGCATGTGTAGTAAGGCAGAGCGGACCTCGAATTCTTCCCGCGTGACGGGTAAGGCAGAGGCACGGAAACGTGTCAATAACGCCTCTAGTTCTGAAATGTACACCATTGCGTCGGCTTCAGGTCGGACATTGTCACCAATCGTCCGAAAGAAGTCGGCGACTTTTTTTCCTTCTTCGACGACGAGGACCAGTTCCTCGGCATGATGGACGATACCGCGCAGTAACTCGAATTGTTGTTCGCGCATCCGGAAGTAGGCATAATCCTCATCATCGTTCCGACGACCGATCGCGTTTCCCATCCGTTTTAAGGCGGCATCCTTCCCTTCACGTAACAGTCGTTCTGTCTCGTCAAGCGTCAACGCATGATGATTGACCCGCCCTGTCTCGATCGCAGCGGCGACTTCGAAGAATAAGGCAGCGATCCGTTGATCAATCTTTTCTCGGCGGTCGTCAATCAACAAATCGAGACTTGGCATGTACATGTTGACAAGCAATCCGACACCAACACCAATGCCAAGCAATAAGGATTCATTTAACAGGATGTGCGCGTTGAGCTGACGTTCCGTATACAAATGTGTCAGAATGACGACACTCGTGATGAAACCGTCCTGAAGTCGGAGGCGTTGAACGGATGGAAGGAATAAAATGAAATAGATCAATAATGTCACCGGACGATAGCCGATGACCTCGAATAGAATAAATCCGAGCACGATGGCAAGTAATGATGCGATGATGCGTTCGTAAGAAGACCGAAACGTCTTCTTTCGTGTCGACTGGATGCTCAAGATGGCGATGATGGCAGCGAAGACGTAATAATCGAGCTTGAGCTGTTCTGCGATCCACATCGCGAGCGCAGCAGCGACCGCTGTCTTCAGCGTGCGATAACCGATTTGCAACATGTTCACCCCCTTTTGTTTTTCTTTGTTAGACTACCTACGTTGGACACGAATGTCCATTGCTTTTTAAAGGACGTGATTTACTTTGACGACACGCACTATCCGCCCCGGTCGCCCCGTGCGCCGGACCGGTTCGATAAAAGGATTGCTTTTTTTCTTCCTCATCGGAGTTCTCTTGTTCTTTTGGCTCCGCGAGGAACCGAAGACCGTCTTAACCCCACCAGCGCCTTATTCAGCTGAGCGCTATGAAAAAGGCAAAATCATGGAACAAGAGTTCCAGACGTTCACCGAAGCGAAGGAGTACGCGGGACAGCGCGGCGCGGTGAAACGTTCATCGGACGACCGCTACGTCTACCTCGGTGGACCAGGTACTGGGATCGTCGACGATCGTGGTATTCTATCGATTCATCGTGACCCTGAGTTAAAGAAACGGCTCACTTACGTCGCTTCCGGCACACGTGTCCAGTTGCTTGAGTTCGGTGAACAGACGAGTCGTGTCAGCATCGCCGGCGTGACGGGGCATGTCCCAACGGACCGCTTACGTCCGTTCCCGGCAGAACGTGTCTCGAATGCATCGTATTATCAGACGAAGGGCGATCGACTCCTTCACTACATCGTCGCGGACAGCGGACTTGGTGGGCTGATTGTTGCCGGCGAAGCGACGAAAACGACGCCTCGGACGAGCAAATATGTCGAATCGAAGACATTAACGCGTGATTTGACGAAACCGACGCGTCTCAGTGCCAAACAACTCGATGCGTTCATCAAGGAGCAAGCACCGGACAGCCCCTTGATCGGTAAAGGGAAAGTCTTTAAGTCCGTTGAAAAGAAATACCGTGTCAACGCTGCCTATCTGCTTGCACATGCGATTCACGAATCGGATTATGGACGGTCTGAGATTGCTCGCGAGAAAAATAACTTGTTCGGCGTCAATGCGACCGATTCCGCACCGGGAGAAGATGCGACCGTCTATAAATCCTTGACGGACTCGATCGAGCAGACCGGTCGATTCATCGCAAAGGATTATCTCGATCGGGATGGACGTTATTTCCGCGGGGCGTACCTTGGGAACAAACAAAAAGGCATGAACGTCTTTTACGCGTCAGACCCTTTCTGGAGTGAAAAAATCGCTGGTATCATGGTGAAAATGAACGCTTTCTAAATCCGAGATATGATACACTATAGGGCGAGACAACAATCATTGAGGAGTGAACACGTCATGGAAAAAGTTTTAGTATTTGGTCACAAGAATCCTGATACCGATACGATCACATCGGCAATCGCTTATGCAGAATTAAAGAAAGCACTCGGTGTCAATGCCGAAGCCATCCGCCTCGGTGAAATGAATGATGAAACGTTATTCGCACTCGATACGTTCAAAGTTTCAGCACCACGTCTCGTGACAGAAGTCGCGACGGAAGCGTCACACGTCATTTTAGTCGACCACAACGAACGTCAACAAAGTGCGAACGATATCGACGCTGTTACCGTAACAGAAGTCATCGACCATCACCGGATCGCAAACTTCGAGACATCAGACCCTGTTTACTACCGAGCAGAACCGGTCGGCTGTACAGCAACAATCCTGAACAAGCTCTACAAAGAGCATGGTGTTGCCATCAAACCAGAAATCGCTGGGTTGATGTTATCAGCGATCATTTCTGACTCGCTTCTGTTCAAATCGCCGACTTGCACGGAGCAAGATATCATCGCAGCGCGTGAACTCGCAGAAATCGCTGGTGTCGATGCGAACGTCTACGGTCTTGAGATGCTCAAAGCTGGAGCTGATCTCTCGAAAAAATCCGTTCCTGAATTGATCTCACTTGATGCAAAAGAATTCACGATGGGAACACTCAAAGTCGAAATCGCTCAAGTCAACACGGTCGATACAGCAGAAGTCTTGCTTCGCCAAGCAGAACTCGAAACAGCGATCAATGAAGTCATCCTTGCAAAAGGTCTTGATCTATTCGTCTTCATCGTCACGGATATCTTGACGAACAACTCAGTCGGACTCGTCCTCGGGAAAGAAGCAAATCTTGTCGAGCGTGCTTACGGTCTTGAAGCGACGAACAACCTTGTTTACCTCGAAGGTGTCGTATCACGTAAGAAACAAGTCGTTCCTGTCTTAACAGATACAGCTCTTGCAACACAATAAGTCAGAAAAAGAAGGAGTTCGCTCCTTCTTTTTTGAATAAAGAATATGAATGGCTGTTCATTCATTACATAAAGGAGGAAGCAATATGACACAAACGATCATGGTGACGGGTGGAACGAACGGAATGGGGAAAGCGATGGCGCTCGCCTTAAAGGAAGCCGGCTGGAACGTCGTCGTTACAGGACGCGACGCGGAACGCTTGCGACTGATGGATGAAGCATTGGGTCAGATTCAAGGTGAACATCTGACGATTCAGATGGATGTCCGTGATGCTGACGCTTGTCTGGCTGCTGTCAATCAAGCACGCGAACGGTTTGGTCGTCTCGAAGCATTGATCAACAATGCTGCCGGGAACTTCATCTGTCCGACCGACGAGTTATCATCAAATGGATGGAAGACGGTCATCGATATCGTCCTCAACGGGACATTCAACTGCTGTCACGCTCTGGTCAAAGGATGGCAGGAAGATCAAGTCGTTGGCGGACAAATCGTCAACATCGTTGCGTCTTATGCGTGGCAGGCCGGCGCTGGTGTCGCTCCGAGTGCTGCTGCGAAAGCCGGTGTTCTGAACTTGACGCGGACGCTTGCCGTCGAATGGGGCTATAAATATCAAGCCCGTGTCAACGCGATCAGTCCAGGCCCGATCGAACGGACAGGTGGTGCTGACAAACTCGCTTTATCACCGGAACACGCGGAACGAATTCGTCGCAACGTCCCGCTCGGTCGATTCGGTACACCGGAAGAGATCGCAACGCTCGCAAGCTGGATGGTATCAGATCAAGCCCGCTACTTGAACGGAGAATGTATTGCTCTTGACGGTGGTCATTGGTTAAATAAACAACCATTCTAATGATTGAGATTTAATGACTTAAGAAGTCGGTCTCCACAAAGATAAGAAGGACGCGTTTCACGTCACTCCTACAGGATCTTGTGTCTCGCCTGAGAAAAGGGCTTGAAAAGACGCGTCATTCCTTTTTTGGAGTCAGCCTCTTGCATGCGTCTCGAACTATTTTTCTTTCTTTTCGCTATGTTTATGAATCACCTAGAACAGGTAGAAAGGACAAGAAGGAGGCGATCGTATGTGGGAAGCGTTCGGTTGGGGAGCGCTAGCAGGTGGTGCCGTCGTCATCGGTGCCCTGTTTGGATTGTACTTACCCTTAAAACAACGCCTGATCGGCTATATCATGTCGTTTGGGACCGGCATCTTGATTGGAGCAGCGACGTTTGAGTTACTCGATGAAGCATTAAAGAAGTCAACGACACTCGTTGTCGCGATTTCCTTTATCGTCGGAGCACTCGTCTTTACAGGATTCGACCTATTCGTTTCGTCACGCGGCGCGAGTAAACGGAAACGCTCGTCTGGTGGGAACGAAGGCACAGGAACAGCGATTTTCTTCGGGACGATCCTTGATGCGATCCCTGAATCAATCATGATCGGTGCCAGTCTGTTATCCGGAAATGTCAGCGCGGCACTCGTCGCGGCGATTTTCGTCAGTAACATTCCGGAAGGTTTATCGAGTACGACCGGTTTGCGAAAAGATGGCTTCTCGAAGAATAAAGTATTGCTGATGTGGGGAGTCGTCTGGTTGATCTCCGCTCTCGCTTCTCTTGCCGGCTACACGATTCTTGCAGAACTCCCGGACATGCAATTCGCCATGATTGGTGGCTTCGCAAGCGGTGGGATCATCGCGATGCTCGCTTCGACGATGATGCCGGAAGCTCACGAGGAAGGCGGCGCGATCGTAGGTCTGTTCGCAGCACTTGGGTTGATTACAGCAATTATCCTCAGTTAATAACAAAAACAATGCGCATTTTCCGTAAGTTTAGTCGGAAACGCGCATTGTTTTTTAGTCATTTCGAAAATCGGTCTTCAGCTGTCTGTCGTACCGTCCCACTCTTGCTTGAACCGAGCAACAAACTCTTCCATATAGCGATGCCGCTCCTCTGCTAAATGAAGTGCTGTTTTCGTATTCATTAAATCTTTTAGCCGGAATAACTTTTCTTCAAAATGATTCAGGGCACTCGTCTCTCCCTTTCGATCACCCGGTTCTCGTGGTGCTAGTCCAGGTACATGCATCGGCTCCCCGAACCGACCAGCGAACTGAAATGTGCGCGCAATCCCGATTGCACCGATCGCATCGAGACGATCAGCATCCTGGACGATTTTCCCTTCAATTGTCCGCATTGGTGGGCGTGTACCGTCTTTATAGGACAAGCTCGTGATGATGGCTAGAATCTGTTCCTGTTCTTCTTCCGTCACCTTTCCTTGCAAGAAGGTCGCGACCTTCTCTGCCGTTCCCCCGAGTTTGCTATCTGCTACATCATGAAGTAAGGCTGCCAGTTCGATGATCTTGACGTTTCCGCCTTCTTGTTTGGCAATATGTAAAGCTAAACGACGAACCCGTTCGATATGGGCATAATCATGACCTGAAAAGTCCGTCGCATGAAACGACCGGACAAAGATTTCTGTTTCTTGAATCATTGTCGATTCCTCCATTCTGGTTCGAGTAATCCATAAAGTAACATGTCATGCCGCTCTCCGTCTCGTCGTAAAAAGGCACGGTATCTTCCTTCCTGTACGAATCCAAGGCGTTCGTACAGCTTAACCGCACGTGTATTATACTCAAAGACCGTCAATTGAATCCGGTACAGGTTCAGCTCTAAGAAGGCGTATTCGAGGATTGTCTGTAGCGCATCCGTCGCATACCCTTGCCCTTCACAATCCGGATCAATCCCGATCATCAGCCATGCCGTTCCGTGTGTAAATAGAATATCTTCCAGTGCAACGACGCCAATCATCCGTTCATCTTCAAAATTGCGAATGGCAAAACGGAATGTTTCCGGTGCATCTGTCGCCATCATCTGTTCGACCTTGTCCATCGATAAATGGCGGTATGGCGTCGCACTAAAATGACGGGCAAACGTTACATCGTCAAGCAGACGTTGCATCACTTCGGTATCTTCCCGTTGAAAACGCGTCAGCCGGATGTGGTGACCTTCCAGTAGTTTTTTCAATTTTATCCCCCTCTCTACTAAAAACCGAAAAACGCTAACCCTTTTTCAGAGTTAGCGTACTGTGATCATAAAACTTTTTCGAGGAATTTTTTCGCCCGGTCCGTCTTCGGATTGTCGAAGAGTTCGACCGGTGAACCTTCTTCCATCAAAATTCCTTCGTCGAGGAACAGGACACGATCCGCAACTTCTTTCGCGAAGCCCATCTCGTGTGTGACGATGACCATCGTCATCCCACTCTCAGCCAGCTGCTTCATGACGTCAAGCACTTCGTTGACCATCTCCGGGTCAAGAGCGGACGTCGGTTCATCAAACAGCATGACGTTCGGTTCCATCGCAAGCGCACGGGCGATCGCGACCCGTTGTTTTTGCCCACCTGACAACTGGTTCGGATAATTATCACGTTTTTCCGCTAGACCGACACGCTCAAGTAACGTCTCCGCCCGTTTAACTGCCTCATCCTTTGAGATACCAAGGACGTTGATCGGTGCGTACGTCAAGTTATCGAGAACGGACTTATGCGGGAACAAGTTGAACTGTTGGAAAACCATTCCGATGTTCTGACGTGCTTTTGAGATATTTGCTTTTGGTTTCGTCAATTCGAAACCATCGACAATGATTGTTCCACTCGTTGGTTGTTCAAGTAAGTTGATACACCGCAGAAATGTTGATTTACCGGATCCCGACGGTCCGATGACAGCGACGACTTCACCGCGTGTAACCGTCGTCGAGATACCTTTTAATACTTCTAATTTTCCGAACTGCTTATGCAAATCGGTGACTTGGATCATAGGTTCCATCTGATTACCCACTCTTTCTCATAGCTTTTTCGACTTGTTGGCCTATCAAGCTCAATCCCATGACGAGAACAAAATATACGAATCCGGCAAACAATAACGGTTCGAAATAAATCGCCTTTTCTCCTCCGACGATTTGCGCACGACGCATGACATCAAGCACACCGACCGTCGAGACGAGTGCTGATTCCTTCGTCAACGTGATCAATTCGTTCATGATCGCAGGAAGGATATTTTTAAAGGCTTGCGGTAAAATGATCGAACGGAGTTGTTTGAAATACGAAATACCGAGCGCATCCGCCGCTTCCCACTGTCCACGATCAACAGCCTGAATCCCTGCCCGGATGATTTCCGAGATATACGCTCCGGAGTTTAGGGAGAAGGCAATGATTGCCGATTGATATCCTGTCGTCACATACCCTGTCAGTTGCGGTAATCCGAAGTGGACGATCGCCAGTTGCAAGATCAGCGGTGTCCCCCGGAAGATCGCTGTGTAAGCATGACCAATGAAACGGAGGAAACGGCTCTTCGTGATTTTCAGTGCCGCGACGACGATTCCGATCAGCATCCCGGCAATGGCCGCCGCGATGACGACTTGGAACAGGACCGGAATCCCCTCAAGAATATATGGAATTGAATCTTGAATCTTTGTAAAGTCTATCATAATCAATCTCCTAACGTCGCACAAAAGGGATGAGGTTACCCCCACCCCCATGCACTTGACTTATTTTGCTTCTTTTTGGAACCATTCTTCTGCCAATTTATCGATTTCACCACTGTCGATCATCTTCTTCAACTCTTTGTTGAAATCGTCACGCATCTTATCCCCTTTTTTGAAGGCGATCGCTGATCCAGCTGGACCATCTTCTTTAATCTGGTACGTTTTTAGGGATGCATCTTGATCCATGTATTTGACGGCAACTGCATCCTCGATGATGAGGGCATCAATCCGACCTGTATTCAATTCTTGAATGATTTCTGGGATTTTGTTTAAAGGAACCGCTTCGCTATCTTTGAAGCGATCTTTTGCGAGTCCCTCTTGGATCGAACCAAGCTGGACACCGATTTTTTTGCCTTTGAGTTCGTCTTCCGAACTAATCGCTTTATCCTTCGTCATGACTAAGTTTTTTGATTCGAAGTAGATGTCCGTGAAGTCAGCATTTTTCTTACGCTCTTCTGTCGGTGTCATGCCCGCCATGACGAAATCGACACGACCTGAGCTGAGGGCACCAAGTAAGCTACCAAATTCCATGTCTTCGATTTTTAAGTCATACCCGAGATTTTTTGTGACTTCCTTGGCGATCGCAACGTCGAACCCGACGATGTCCTCTCCTTTTTTCGTATCGATGTATTCAAATGGGAAGTAATCCGCTGACGTTCCCATCGTCAATACTTTATCGCTTTTACTTGATCCACCTGTTGATTCTTCCGACGCGCCACATGCTGCCATCGTGACTGCCAGAATGCCTGCCATTGCCGTTGCTAATAATTTTTTCATTCGAGTTTTCCCCTTCCAACGCTCAATTGTCAGAACTTTAACAATAGTATGACTTATGTGTATATCCAATTCAATACCGAAAAGCCTGACCTGTTCTATTGCTTTTAGGATATACGAATATTTATTCACTGTAAAGCATAAATATATAAATTTTTTTGACTTTCTATTCATAATTCATGCATAAATGACTTTTTATATAGTTTTGCAAACGCTTTCAAATTTCAAATTTATTATTTTAATCTCATGAATGCGCAAAAAAAAAGACCCCTTTATCAGGAGTCTTCTTTGTTTATGCGTAGATTTCAATCAATGATTCAAGTTTCTCGACGACTTCTTCTGCCGTGAACGATTCGATGTCGAACCGCTCGACCATCGAGAGGATGTTTCCGTCTTGCATTAATGCAAATGATGGAGATGAAGGTGGATAACCTTCGAAGTATTCACGTGCACGGTCTGTCGCTTCGCGATCTTGTCCAGCGAATACCGTAACGAAATGATCGGGCTTGATGCCCTCTTTCCGATTGACATACGCTGCAGCAGGACGGGCGATCCCGCCAGCACATCCACAAACAGAATTGACAAGGACAAGTGTTAACCCTTCGCGTTTCATTGCTTCATCTACGCTCTCTGGCGTCGTTAATTCTTCAAATCCAGCAGCTTGCGCTTCTTTGCGGGCTGTTTGGACAACATCTTCAAAATACATTTGGAAATCCATCGTATTGCCTCCTTTGATTCGTTCTCCATCTTATTGTACGAGTTTCGGTGAAATCTGTCCAAGTCTGCCGCTTAATTCACTTTCTAAAAATGGACGGGCATGCAACAAATCACGGAAAGCGATATAACGATCAATCTTTTCTTCTGTTGGTCGTTTATTTTGTTTATAGGCGCGAATCAAGATGTTCTTCGGTGTGTGCTCGAGGTCGATGAATTCGAGAAGTTGCGCTTCATAACCGACGAGCGTCAGTAACTCGGCACGAATCGAATCTGTCGCAAGTGATGCGAATTTTTCTTTAATCAGTCCGTGCTGGAGCATGACATCGAGTGGCGAACAGTCCAGTTGACGGTTCAATTCCTTTTGACAGCACGGTACGCTCAGGATGACCGATGCATTCCAGTCAACAGCTCGCGCGAGTGCGACGTCAGTTGCGACATCACAAGCGTGAAGTGTCACCATCAGGTCGACTTCCGTCTCCCCTGTGTAATCATGAACGTCTCCGACACGGAATGTTAGATCGGTATAATCCAGATCACGCGCAATTTGTGTACATTCTTCGATGACTTCTTTCTTTAGATCAAGACCTGTCACTTCGAGGTCGAATCCTTTGACGACTTTTAGATAATGATAGAGAGCGAACGTCAAATACGACTTCCCGCAGCCAAAGTCCAAGATCCGGAGTTTTTTTCCTTTTGGTAAGGCAGCGATGCTATCCTCGACGAATTCAAGGAAACGATTGATTTGTTTAAACTTATCGTACTTCTGTTTTTTGACCTGACCCGCTTCCGTCATGACGCCTAAGCGAATCAGAAACGGAACCGGCACACCGTCTTCTAATAGATAGGTTTTTTTGCGGTCATGCGACAAGAGAGCTTTCATCGGCTCCTTTTTGGATGTCTTGATCGCGACTTTCATCTTTTTCGAGAGCTGGAATTGCCATTCTTCTTCTTCAAAACGGAATAAGAATTGACGGAATTCCGTGAACCAGTCATCGAGTCGTCCGACGAAATCGTCAATTAAAATATTTTCATGCTTCATAACGCGTTCAAATTGAAACTCTACCTGCATCATCACCGTATCTCTTAATAGAATCGGTTTTACCTTGATTCGTCGGAGATCATTTGATTTTTGACGCGGATTACTTATCGTTGCATGGATCAGTATTCCTTGCGTGATTTGCGAGGCAAGACTCGCTTTTAATTCATGTAGTTCCACTAGTCGTCCCGTCCTTTTCTGATGTTCTTTCGAAACTGTAGCAAATTCGTACCTGTTCGACAAGTTTACACGCTTTATCATTCGTACGTAATCAAAAGGAGGAATTCATCATGTTCAAAAAAATTCTCTCACAAATCGGAATCGGTGCCGCAACGGTCGATACACGCTTGACGGATGACCGCTGTGAACCAGGCGGTCAAATTCACGGTGTCGTCCATATCAAGGGCGGAAACGTCGATCAAGAAATTGATCGAATTTATCTTGAATTCAACACGCAGTACAAACAAGAAGTCAATGATAGCACGACGTTTACGACCTTCACGCTCGACCGATTTGCCTTAAATGAAGCGAAGTTCACGATTGAAGCGGGTGTCGAGCGGGAAATTCCCTTTACATTACGCGTACCGCTGAATACACCACTCTCCGTCAGTCAATCGAAATCGTGGATCGAGACGGGACTCGACATCGCTCAAGCCGTTGATCCATCGGACCGTGACGCCGTCATCGTCGAAGCAAACCGCTACCAAGCGACGGTCTTAGACGCGATGGAATCACTTGGCTTCCGATTGAAAAAAGCCGATACGGAAAAATTACCTGGACGATTCCGGAAAGATTTACCGATTGCTCAGGAGCTTGAGTATTCAGCTCGCAATACACACTACGCCCATAAACTGGATGAGATCGAAATCATCATGCTTCAAGACAGCTCAGGGATTGATTTAATCGTCCAAGTCGACCGTCGTGCGCACAGTCTTGGTTCATTATTCAGTGAAATGGCTGGTGCGGATGAGTCGATGATCAAACTGCGTCTGTCCAATAGTGAACTGCAGGATCAATCGTTCGTCGAACGTCAGCTGACAAGCATCGTGGAACGCTATAGCTGATCAATCGATCGACTTTACTTGAAAGTGATTCCTCTTCAGGGGGAGTCACTTTTTTTCATTCAAGTCAGTTTGTCTAAAAACATCTTTGAAATTTATTTCAATTTGAAATCGTTTACAAATAAAATATTGTTTTAAAACAAACACCTTGCTATACTGTCCGTATTGAAAAGAATTCCAGTCACGGTTTGACTAAAGGAGGACGTACATCATGAAAAAAATCGGACAGTTCACGTTAACAGCCGGACTCGCAGCAGTACTCGTCTCAAGTAGTTTACCTGTCATGGCAGAGGCAGGATCTTCAGCCGATCGGATCAGTCACAAAATCGACACGATGACACTCGAACAAAAAATCGGGCAGATGATCATGCCGGACTTCCGGCAGTGGAATGGCAGCAATCATACGTCGCTTGCCCCAGAAGTCGCGAACATCATCGATCGCTATGATTTAGGCGGCGTCATCTTGTTTGCTGAGAACGTCAGCGAAACCGAACAGACGACGAAACTCGTTCATGATCTGCAAGAAGTCGTCAAACAAGATGCTAGCAACGATATTCCACTCTTCGTCACGATCGACCAAGAAGGTGGAATCGTTACTCGGCTCGGAACAGGGACGAACTTACCTGGCAACATGGCGTTAGGTGCGACCCGCAGTAGCACATATGCCAATGATGCCGGTCATATCATCGGTTCCGAACTGCGTGCGCTCGGCATCAATGTCAACTTTGGTCCGGTTCTCGACGTCAACAGCAATCCTGGAAATCCTGTCATTGGTGTCCGCTCGTTCTCGAGTGATCCGGAGCTCGTCGGCACACTCGGTTCCGCTCTAATGAAGGGAATTCAGTCTGAAGGTGTCGCGGCGACTGCCAAACACTTCCCGGGTCACGGCGATACGGCGACCGATTCCCACTATGGATTACCGGTCGTTGACCGATCCCTGCAGGAGCTAGAACAAGTCGAGCTCGTACCGTTCAAGCGAGCTATTGCTGAAGACATCGATATGATCATGACAGGACACATCGGGATGCCGCAAATCGAACCTGAAGTCGTCACGTCGACAAATGGTGCCTTCCCTTTACCTGCGACGTTATCGGATGATGTCATCACGGGCGTACTGCGCGAAAAACTTGGCTACGATGGCATCGTCATCACAGACGCGTTGAACATGCAGGCGATCGCCGACAACTTCACGGAATCAGAAGCCGTCTTAAAGACGTTTGACGCTGGAGTCGACATCGCGCTCATGCCGACGATCCTTCGTTCCGAGCAAGATGTCACAAAGCTCGATCAGATTTTCAAGGATGTGATCGCAGCAGTCAAAGACGGTCGCCTTTCAGAGAAACGAATTGATCAATCGGTTGAACGAATCTTGACGCTAAAAGCAGAGCGTGGGATTTGGAACGGTACGACTGACACGACATCCCTAGCTGAAAAAATCGCGCACTCGAACCAAATCGTCGGCAGTCCCGAGCATAAAGCAAAAGAACGCGCGATGACGGAAGCCGCGGTCACACTCGTGAAAAATGATCAGCGGACGTTACCATTCAAACCGAAAAAGAATGCAAATGTTCTTGTGATCGCTCCTGCGACGGATCAAACGGACAGCATGAAAAAAACGATCGCGTCCCTACCGAAGAATCGGAACTGGCACGTGACGACAGCGAATTACTCAACTACTACGCTACCGCTCGACCAAAACCCGACATTACGGGCGCAACTCGATGCAGCAGATTACATCATCGTCGGTTCCAACGTCAACACGAGTGCTAAACTACTACCTACTGCACCAGAACAAGCGGTTCCGGCTTCGATCTTCCGCTATGCGAAACAAACGGATTCACCATCCGTCCTGCTCAGTCTCCGTAACCCATACGATGTCGCCGTTCAACCGGACGCACCGGCACACGTCCTCGTCTATGGCTTCAAAGGCGACCCGAACGGACCAGACTCCGAAGCAGGCAATCTGAAATCAGCGGGACCGAACCTGCCTGCAGGTATCCGAGCGATCTTCGGAACGTTCAAACCGCAAGGCACTTTACCGGTAGATGTGCCGGTCTTTCAGAACGGTGTCTTTACCGATCAACTGCATCTCGAATTCGGTGACGGCTTTAAAAACTGGAAAAAATGATGACGTGATACACCAAAAGACCGAAGCTCCTTAAAGGATGCCTCGGTCTTTTAACGATTGATACGGATATTCGGCTTCTTCTTTCGAACGCTTGTAGACACGATGAAGTGAATAAGTCAACGAAACATAGAGGATGACGACTAGGATAGTCGCGATGGAACTCCCCGTTGTAAAACCGAACTGAAGCAACCCCTGAAAATTCTGAATCGTAGCATATGTTCCGTACACCGCCATCAAGATGGGAATGATGTACCCAACAAATCTCACTTTTACTTTTCCGAGCACCTGTTGCACGACATATGCCGCGAGAATCACAAGTGCGATCACGATGATTTCCATTCCAATCCCAACTCTCACTAAATGGTATTCCTAATTCTACCATTTAGTGATTCAAGAAGATACCTCTCGTGCCGGAATCGTTTCGTAAACTGACGCAAACGTCTCTTCCGTCCACCCCATGTGCCAGAAGAGTAACTCATAGTAACAACTTGTCACGAAATGACGTTTCATTCGCTCGCGTTCCGCTGGGCTCGCTTGCTCCGCCAGCGCATCAAGCCGTGCAATCTGTTCAAAGACGACCTTTTCGAACCATTCCGAGCTATACGTGTCGATCCATTGCTGATAGATTTTTTCTTCCGGTGTACACGTCAGTAATTGTTGCCCGACTTCATAATACAACCAGTAACATGGCAAGATGGCAGCAATCGTCTCACCAAGCGTTCCTTCACTCGCATGATGCATGTGCGAGACGTACGCATATGCTGTCGGTGCCGGTTCAAATGCTTCAAGGTCTGCTGCCGTAATACCGAGCGGCTTAAAAAATGATTGATGTAAGCTCAGTTCTGCCTCGTAAGTCGAAGTAGCATGTTCGGCAAGTGTCGCGATCGTCGCGAAGTCGTCCGCTTTTGACGCTGCCTTCGCTTGAATCTTCGCAAAGTGTTTTAAGTAATAGGCATCCTGCATGACGTAATGCCGAAATTTCGAGAGTGGTAACGTCCCCTCTCCGATTCCTTGAACGAATGGGTGCGTAAAACTACTGTTCCAATACGCTTGTGCCGCTTGTTTGATTTCTTGTGTGAATGTCATGATCTCATCCTCCTCGTTTGGTATGAAACGAAAAAACACCACCCCGAAACACACGGGCATGGCGCAAGAAGAACAAGACTTGACGCCACTTCCCTCCGTAAGTACGAACTTAATCAGGTTCAAAGGGTCCGAACGTCTTCGTTCGTCTCAGTCAGCCTACCGACTCCCCTAGTGGTCATTATTCGATTCCCATCCACTATAGCATGCTGAAAATGGAAGTCAAGTTGTCCTCTTTTCGCTATACTATGGAGTGTCAGAAGACGGATGCCGTCTCCATCTACAGACCGATTCCGAACTTCTTTCGTTCTCGTACACTAACTTTAGTACCTGATACTATAATTTATTCTGTTACTTACAAATTGGAGGATTTCATTATGCATACACCAACAAAAATCATGGCGTCAGCCGTTATCGCTTCTGCTTTATTACTCCCAACAGCCGCATCCGCCGAACAAGTCGTCGATAAGACGATCGTCACACTCGGGGAGTCACTCGGCGCAAAGGATAAAGCATGGGTGCTTTCCCGTCTCAATGCACCGGAAGGCATCACGCCGATCATCGCAACCTCTGCTGACGAAGAAAAATATCTCGGGAAAAACATTCCACAGTCGCAAAAAGGTGGCAACATGTATTCTTCGGCTAAGATTGAACTGACGGAAAAAGGAGATGGACTTTCCGTCTCGACGGAGAACATCACATGGGTGACGAAGGATATGTATCTCAACGCTCTCGTCACAGCGGGTGTCAAAGATGCCGACATCACGATCACTTCTCCCTACAAGGTGACCGGGACATCGGCACTGACAGGAATCATGAAAGCGTACGATCAAACTTCCGCTGAGACGGGAATTAAGTTAAGTGACGAACGCAAGGATTTAGCACAGCAAGAATTATCGGTCACATCAGACGTCGGAAAAACGGTCGGCACGGATAAAGTCGCTGACTTAATGAATGAGATCAAGGCTGAGATCGCCAATCAAAAACCGGAAACCAAAGTCGAGATCGAAAACCTGATCGTCCAAGTCATTCAAAACAACAATATCCAGTTGTCTGACGCACAAATGGACCGGTTGACGAATCTATTCAATCAAATGGAGCAAGCGAACATCAACTGGGGACAAATCGAGAGTGGATTGAAAAATGCGGGACAAGACATCCACGCGTTCGCAACTTCAGAAGAAACGAAAGGATTTTTCGCTAAATTATTTGATGGACTCAGTGACTTCTTCAGTTCAATCGCGGGTGTGTTCAAATAATTCAGACTTCCTTAACTGACAAAAAAATAGTAAACTAGATGTATCTGAAACGAAAGGTGGTGTGAAAAGATGGACTTTGCCGCGTGCAAACACTGGTTGATGGAACAATTGTATCTGTTGCGCGCGATTTTTCATGAAATGGCGTTCTAAGGCACCCGTCTGTCCTTTTTTAAGAACTTCATGAATGAAAAATACTGCAAAGCGCATCTTTCACACGTTAGGGAGAGTGCTATTTGCGCTCTCCTTTTTTGATGCGCGCGAAAGGATCAATTGAATATGATGATTTGCGACATTCAACACCTGACAAAACAATTCGGAGGCGAGACGATCTTAGCGGATGTTTCCCTCTTCTTAAACGAACACGACCGTGTCGGTCTGATTGGACGAAACGGGAGTGGTAAGACGACATTACTCCGCTTGCTTGCTCGCCTTGAGCAACCGGACGGTGGTGTCATCTATCAAAAGAGCGGTTTGACGATCGGCTATTTGGAACAACTTCCTGTATATAGTGAGACGCTGACCGGACTCGACGTCCTTTGGACAGCGTTTGCAGAGACTCTCGTGATCCGTTCTCGGATGCAACAGTTGGAGCAAATGATGGCGACAGCACCAGAGAATCTTGATGCGTTACTCGCGCGATATGCGGAAGCGACGAATGCGTTCGAACAAAAGGATGGCTATCTACTCGACTCGAAGATCGAGCGCATGGTGAACGGGTTACACCTTCGTCCGTTACTCACTCGTCCTTTCCACCAGTTGAGCGGTGGTGAACAGACGAAGATTTGTCTCGGTCGCATGTTACTCATGGAGCCAAATCTGCTCATTCTTGACGAACCGACGAACCATCTCGATTTAGCTGCCGTGGAATGGCTGGAGCAGTTCTTACGGGACTACACAGGAACCATCCTGCTCGTCTCTCACGACCGGGTCTTCTTAGACGCCGTCGTCACCTCGATCGTTGAACTCGAGGACGGTGAACTGACAACCTATATAGGGAATTACAGCGCGTTCGTCGTCGAACGAGAACGTCGCTTGATGGAACAGTTCCACGCCTACCAAGAGCAACAGAAAAAAATAAAGAAAATGAAGGAAGCGATTCGTCGACTCCGGCAATGGGCAAACGAAGCGTCTCCACCGAGTGAGAAATTATTCCGTAAAGCAAAATCGATGGAACGGGCACTCGAGCGGATCGAACGGATTAAACGACCACAACTCGAAGCCAAAACCGCTGATGTCTCCTTCTCTTCCACTGATCACTCGAGCCAAGTCGTCTTTCGCGCTGAAGAACTCTCGTTTGCTTATGGAACCCGTCACATTTTTGATGACGTCTCGTTCGAGATCATGGCACAGGATCGGATCGCGATCGTCGGAACGAATGGGAGCGGGAAATCGACGTTGCTCTCACTGCTGCTTGACGAATTATCACCAGAGGCAGGCACACTCACGCGTGGACCATCGAATCGGATCGGTTACCTGTCCCAGCATGCCCATTTCGAGGAGGACGCGCGGTTAATCGACTGGTTTAGAGACCGGATTGCCGTTCCAGAAGCGGAAGCCCGCCATATCCTAGCCCGGTTCCTGTTCTTTGGACCAACTGTCTTTCGGTCCATTTTGTCACTGAGCGGAGGCGAACGTGTGCGATTGCAACTCGCCGTCCTCGTTCATTCGTCGGTCAATGTATTAATTCTCGACGAGCCGACGAATCATCTCGATATTGAATCAAGAGAGACGTTGGAAGAAGCACTCGAGAATTTTTCTGGAACATTGATTGCCGTCTCACACGACCGCTATTTCTTGAATCGGCTATTTCCGCAGATCCTGTGGCTCGAAAATGGTCTGACGCGTTATCATGGTACGTATACGTATGCTCAACAGAAGCGTGCTGAGTTCGCTACGTCTTCCTCACTCCACGTAACTCCTCAAAAACCAAAACGCTTGTCACAACATGAGTTAGAAGTGCAGATCGAGCGGCTTGAACAGAAATTAGCAAAACGTGAAAAACCGACCGATACCGTTTCTAAAAGCATCCAACAGCAACTCGATGACCTATACGAACAATTGCTACAGCATGGATGATTTAGCTTTACTTGCCTGTCACTCTCGATACCGAGAGTGGCAGTTTTTTCGTTCACCTACAATGTTTTTAACTCCTAACATTTAGCTAACTTTATTAAGTTTTAAAATTTTATTTTATTTTGTTGTTGCTTATTGTCTGAAAATTCGTATAATTTAGCGTATAGCTTTTATTATTCTTTGGGAGGAATACACCATCATGAACGCCATTCAGCAAGTCATTCAAGGAAGTGTCGATTACGCCAACAATATTTTATGGTCGTATGTATTGATCGCCGTATTGATTGGCGGCGGGATCTACTTCACGATCCGAACTGGCTTCATCCAATTCACGTACTTAAAAGAGATGTTCCGCGTCACGCTCGATAAAAGTGAACAAACAACAGACGATAAAGGAGAAAGCATCACTTCCCTCCAGTCATTCTTCATCGGTGCTGCGACTCGAATCGGTACGGGTAACCTTGCCGGTGTCACAATTGCTGTCACACTCGGCGGACCGGGTGCCGTCTTCTGGATGTGGATGGTCGCTCTTCTTGGTGGTGCGACGGCTCTCATCGAAAGTACACTGGCTCAAGTTTATAAAGTGCGCGATACGAAATCGAACGCGTACCGTGGTGGTCCTGCCTACTATATCGAAAAGGGCTTGAAGAACCGGGCTCTCGGAATCGTCTTTGCAATCTTGATTGCCGTTACATTCGGGCTTATTTTCAACTCCGTTCAATCGAACACGATTGCCGCTGCCTTTGACAATGCGTTCGGTATCAACACAGCTGTCGTCGGTGCTGCACTCGTCGTCTTGACGGGTCTCGTCATCTTTGGTGGTGTCCACCGTGTCGCGAAGTTCTCTGCAATCATCGTTCCTATCATGGCAGGTCTTTACTTGCTTGCTGCTCTTTATGTCGTCGTCACGAACCTGACGGAACTTCCTGGTGTGTTCGCAATGATCTTTAAAAGTGCTTTCGGAATCGAGCAAGCATTCGGTGGATCGGTCGGTGCTGCGATTTCACTCGGTGTCAAACGTGGATTGTTCTCAAACGAAGCCGGAATGGGGTCTGCTCCGAACGCTGCGGCAGCGGCTGAAGTCTCTCACCCAGCAAAACAAGGTTTCTTACAAACACTTGGTGTATTCCTTGATACGTTGATCGTCTGTACAGCGACAGCAACGATTATTCTCCTCAGTGATAGTTATGCTGCTGGAAATGGCGAAGGAATCGGCATGTTGCAAAACGCGCTCTCCGAAGAATTTGGTGCAATTGCCCCACCATTCATCGCACTCAGCGTCTTCTTGTTTGCTTTTAGTTCGATCGTTGGTAGTTACTACTACGGTGAGACGAACATCGAGTTCATCAAACAAAGTCCAGCAGCCGTCTTCGGTTTCCGGATTGCGACAATGGGCTTCGTCTTCATCGGATCTGTTCTCAGCCTCGGTATGGTATGGAGTTTTGCCGATCTCTTCATGGCAGGCATGACATTAATCAATATGACAGCGATCCTCCTCTTGAGCGGCATCGCTCTCAAAGTCATCAAAGATTATCAGGAACAACGGAAACAGGGACTCGATCCTGTCTTCTCAGCAAAAGCACTCGGGATCGAAAATACGGAGTGTTGGGACGTTGAAGAAGAAGCTCGTCCTGCGGCTGGCGAAGTGCCGCCATCACAATAAATCACTTCTGAGTTCGAACTTCAGCACCGAGTAAGCCATGCGCCTACTCGGTGTTTTTATTTGTAAAAAAGAATTTGGATTATGTTTTCATCGGACAGGGAAAAAGTCAACAGATTGCCCCGAAGGAGGAATTCATCTTGTCTCAAGCCATGTTGATCATCAACCCGTCTTCTGGAAAAGAACTCGGAAAAAAACACGCAACGCTTGCTGAGGAAACGCTTGCTACTCGCTTTGAAACCGTCGACGTTCGGTTCACGGAAAAAGAACACGATGCGACGGAATTTGCGCGTCATGCTGCCCAGTCTAATTACGACGCTGTCATCGCCATGGGAGGTGACGGAACGGTCAATGAAGTCATCACCGGAATTGCCGAACAACCGCATCGCCCAACGCTCGGAATCGTCCCACTCGGAACGGTAAATGACTTATCGCGCGCATTACACATTCCGACGGATCCGGAAGAGGCGATCCAGATTCTAGCTGACTCCCCTGCCCGACCGCTCGATATCGGTAAATATGATGACCATTACTTCATGAACGTCATCGCTGTTGGTCTGATTGCGGAAGCCGTCGAGGAGGTCAGTGTCGAACAAAAGACGTCACTCGGATCGGTCGCTTATTTCATTGAAGGTCTAAAAGCCTTCAAGGATCATAGCCCCTATCCGATTGAAATCAATTCTGCTGAGAAACAATTCGATGGAGAAGCGCACTTGTTGATCATCGCCTTAACGAATTCCGTTGGCGGGTTCGAATCCTTTGCAGAAGACGCAAAAGTCGATGACGGGTTGTTGCACGGTTTCATCATTACGAAGCTTGGATTCTTTGATGCGCTCCAAGCATTACCCAAACTCATCACGGGTGGATTATCAAAAGCAGATCAAATCGAACACTTCACGACGACACGTGTCGAAATTCGCTCGAAAGAAGAATTGCCGATTAATGCCGATGGGGATACAGCAGGTCATGTTCCCGTGACTGTCGAGGTACTCCCGCAACATTTAACTGTGTTTTCACCATCTTCTAATGAATAACAGTATAGGTTCATAGAAAAAAGAACTGACTCTTCGTCAGTTCTTTTTTACTTATTAATCCATTACAATATATGTTAACAAAGCGTAATTTTGAAACATATTTGAAATATTTTCGTGTTATTGACGATGCTATAATCATCTCAGGCGAAAAATCATTCTTTAAAATAAATAATTATACATAAAATCTTACAATTTTGTAATGATCAGTTCTGGCGCTTCAGATTTTTAAGGAGGAAATACACTCAATGAAACGTTTACTTACAACAATGACAATGGCAGCTTTGGTAGTTTCAGGTTTTGCAACAACGAGTGCTTCGAAAGTTGAAGCTGCAACGACATATAAAGTAAAGGTCATGGCAGACGGACTTCGTGTTCGTACAGGTCCATCAACAGCTTATAAAATCGTCGGTAGCGTCAATACAGGACAGACATTCAATTATCTTGGTGTTTCCGGTTCATGGACAAAAATTTCATACGGTGGCGCATCACGCTACGTTTCTTCTACATACGTAAAAAAATACAGCACAACGACTTCAACAAAAGCAACGACTGGCTTCTCGCGTCCAGCAAGCGGTCCAATCACGCAAGGATATGGTGCTGCAAGTGGAGTTTACGGTTATACGTTCCATAACGGTATCGATATCGGCGCTCCAACAGGTACACCTGTCTATGCATCAGCCGCTGGTAAAGTCATCACATCCCGTTATTACGGCGCATACGGAAATTACGTCATGATGACGCATACCGTCAACGGCATCCAATATACGACGGTGTATGCACACTTGAATAGTCGCTCCGTCTCAGTCGGACAGACGATTGCAAAAGGATCGAAAATCGGTACGATTGGTGCAACAGGTAACGCGTTTGGTGCGCATCTCCATTTTGAAATGCATCGTGGTCCTTACGTCTACAGCGGAACGTCTGCTGCAAACAGTGTCAATCCACTCAATTACTTCAACTAAGCTTGATTCACCGGACTTCTCCCCATGAGAAGTCCGGGTTTTGTGTTTCAGATGAAATCTCCTGACAGGAATGGTACGGTATGGTTATGAGTCTAATCCACAACGGAGGCGAAACACATGAAACGAACGATCTCCTTTCTTTTATCAGCGACGTTTGGTGTGACGTTACTTGCCGGATGTCAAGATCAGCCGACACCTGAAGAACGTCTTGATGCCTACATCAAACTTTGGGAAAAACAAGATTACGATAAGATGTATACGTACGCGAGTACGGCTACTAAAAAGGAATACGGAAAAAAAGAATTCATCGACCGGACAAAACAGTTGTCGAAATCGCTTGATATCAAAAAGTTATCCGTCGAACGGAAGAAAGCGAAGGAAGCAACGGATGACGAAAAAGCGTCCCTTCCCGTACGAATCTCCTTTGATACGGTTGCAGGAGCCGTTGCTTATGATAAACAAGTCCCGTTAACATTCGAGAAACAAGGAGAAACAGAAAACTGGTTCATTGACTGGGACTCTTCGTTTGTTCTAAAAGACTTTAAGAAAGAAGACAAGGTTCAGTTAGAAACCGTAGAAGGCAAACGTGGTGATTTACTCGACGCGAACGATAAACCGCTCGCGACCTCCGGTAAAGGGTATACTGTCGGAGCAACTGCAGGACAACTTAAAGATGTCGACCAAGTTGCCGAGTTGCTCGACCGCCCGACCTCATCGGTCGAAGATTCCTTAAAAGCAAGTTGGGTCAAGGATGGACAATTCGTTCCGCTCAAAACACTGACCGACGAAGCAACGGTTGAAAAATTGCGTGACATTCCTGGAATCAGCGTCAAGGAGACAGAAGTCCGAACGTATCCACTTGGTAAAGCAGCCTCTCATTTAATTGGATATATCGGTTCGGCAACAGCAGACGAAATTAAAGAATCGAAAAATAAAATCCAAGCTGGTGAACAAGTCGGGAAACGAGGTCTTGAACAAGTCCTTGATGATCGGTTACGCGGTAAAACCGGTGCTTCGATCATTCTACAAAAGAAAGACGGATCAAGCGTTACCGTCGCTGAAACGAAGCCGACGAATGGTGAGGATATTCCGTTGACGATTGATGCTACGCTCCAGAAAAAGACGTACGACACGATGCAAGAGGATCCGGGAACGGCATCGGCAATCGATCCGCGGACTGGTGAGACGCGTGTCTTACTTAGCTCCCCGGGCTTTGATCCTTCTGAATTCATGTCAGGGATCTCGCAAGCGCGACTCGATGAACTGACGCAGGATCCGGATCAACCATTGTTGAACCGATTCACGAGTGCCTTCGCACCCGGTTCGACCCAAAAACCCCTGACGGCCGCCGTTGGCTTAAAGAGTGGAACACTTGACCCGGAAAAAGCCTATACGATCAATGGACTGAAAAATAAGATCGATGGTTTTAACGTCACGCGGATTCACGAGACGCCAGCACCCGTTAATCTGCACAATGCGCTCGTTTATTCAGATAACATCTATTTCGCCCGCTCAACACTCGAACAGGTCGGAACGAAAGCGTTCACGTCTGGACTTGAATCACTCGGATACGGAGAGAAGCTACCGTTTACGTATCCGTTACGCGCTTCTCAGATTTCAAACGACGGGACGATCTCTTCAGATGGACAGCTGATGGATACGTCCTACGGACAAGGACAGATGCTGACGAACATTCTCCATCTAACGTCGATGTATGAAATTTTCTTGACCGATGGAACAATCTATCGTCCGACTCTTTTACAAGAGGAAAAAACGAAGCAAGTCTTCAAAAAAGATCTGCTGGATGCGAAAGACGCGAAGATGATTCGTGATGATCTCTATGACGTTGTCCATAACGGCTACACGCTCCCGGCCGATATCAAGGAAGTCGATGTTGCCGGTAAGACCGGTACGGCAGAATTGAAAAAGGCAGGCGAAACCGATGGAAAAGAGAATGGCTTCTTCGTCGGTTACGATAACGACAAAAAAGATCTTCTCGTTGCCATCATGATCGAATCGGTCGAAAAAGAAGATCGTGGCAGTCCGTATGTATCGGGTCTTGTTGCCGAAGTACTCAAACAAAATCGATGATTGGAGTGATTGCTTGATGATCCGCACGAGCCGTACTTCAGACCTCCCTGCCCTGCTTGCACTGACGGCAGAGACCTTCTTGCACCATCAACGATTATCGCCTCACTTTCATCCAGATGTAACGACACCGTACACGCTGGAGTCTTTAAGTCAGATGGTGGAAGCAGAACAACAACTCTGTCTGACAGCGCTTGACGGAGAAACACTCGTTGGTTACTTGTTCGGCAAGTGGACTGCGCCAGCATCCGATCGATTTACACCAGTCCGGATCTTGAACATCACCGACGTCGGTGTCACCTCATCCCATCGTTCATTCGGAATTGGTCGCCAGTTAATGCAGGCTGCAGAAGAACTCGCACTCGAGCGAAAGGTCGATGCTGTTCGCTTAAACGTTTGGGCGGTCAACGACCGTGCCGCCACGTTTTATGAGGAACTTGGATTTGAACCGCTGTATACCAACTTGCAGAAGTCGCTCGTTCAACAGTGACATCTATACGAAAAAGGGGCTGACTCAAAAAAAAGAATGACGCGTCTTTTCACGCCCTTTCCTCAGGCGAGACACAAGCCCGCTTCCCTGCTTCATTTAAGCAGGAAAGCGGGTCTTGTTCGTCTCTAACAGCGCATAAATGCGCCTGATCCTGTAAGAGTGGTGTGTGACGCGTCATTCTTTTTGTTACGAGATAAGGGTGGCAGATCATCATTCTGCCACCCTTATCTTTGTAGAGACTGTCCTTTGAGTCAGGTCCTTTTTATTAATGCGACGGCGTCGCCGCAAGACGTGCTGCCATCAACTGTTGAATTGTTTCTCGATCGTTCTGGTGCAGTAAATCGACGATTTTACTGCCGACGATGACCCCCGAGACTGGGCGGCTCAATTGTTTGACGTGTTCCGGTGTACTGATCCCGAACCCGGCAAGTACAGGTACTGGACTGTTTGCTGCGACGTTCGCTAAGTGGTCTTCAAGCGCCGTATCAAACGTCGTCTGTCCACCTGTCGTTCCGTTGACCGTGACCGCATAGAGGAATCCTTCACTTTTATCGGCAATCTTTTGAATCCGCTCCATCGGACTCGTCAAGGAGACGAGCTGGACGAGCGCGATGTCCGATTTGTCCTCTTGCTCGAAGAACTGTTCGCTCTGCTCAAGCGGCAAATCAGGAATAATCAGTCCGTCGACCCCGACTTCGCGACATGTCGCTAGAAACACCGTTAATCCGTAGCGGAAAATCGGATTTAAGTACGTCATCAAGACGACAGGAACATCGACGGTCTGACGAGCAACGCGAACTGCCTCGAGGACATCCTTCAGTCCGACGTTCGCTTCTAGTGCGCGAAGTCCCGCTTCTTGAATGACTGGACCGTCAGCGACAGGATCCGAAAACGGAACACCGACTTCAATCGCTGTCGCTCCGGATTCAGCGAGAAACGACAGGATTTCCGGGAGTTGATCAATCCCTCCGTCTCCCCCCATGACGTACGGAATGAAGGCTTTCTCCCCTTTGCTCGTAACGGTACGAATGGCTGTTTCTAATCGCATCACGCTTCCCCCTTTAGTGCGTTTCTGACAGTGACGACGTCTTTATCGCCCCGTCCTGATAAGCAGATGACGAGAATCTCTTCCTTGTCCATCTCTGCCGCGAGTTGAGTCGCGTAGGCAATCGCGTGTGCCGACTCAAGTGCCGGGATGATTCCCTCCTTGCGGCTCAACAACTGGAGTGCTTCCAGTGCTTGTTCATCGGTCACCGCTTCATATTGGACACGACCGATATCTTTTAGCAAGCTATGCTCCGGTCCGACACCCGGGTAATCGAGTCCAGCTGAGATCGAATGCGCTTCTTGTACTTGACCGTGTGCATCCTGTAAGAGATACATCATCGAGCCGTGCAAGACACCGACCTCTCCTTTTGTCATCGTCGCTGCGTGTTTCTCTGTGTCGATTCCGCTGCCCGCCGCTTCAATGCCATACAATTTTACATCTGTATCATCGATGAACGGGTGGAACATCCCGATCGCATTACTACCGCCGCCGACACAAGCGACGATCGCCTCTGGTAGACGCCCCTCTTTTTCGATGATTTGGCGTCGTGTCTCTTTTCCGATGACTGCTTGGAAATCACGGACGAGTTGCGGGAATGGGTGTGGTCCGAGAACAGAACCCATCAAGTAATGCGTGTCTTCGACATGTTTGACCCAGTAGCGGAGTGCTTCATTGACGGCATCTTTGAGTGTCCGACTGCCTTGTGTGACTGGGATGACGGTTGCTCCAAGTAACTCCATCCGGAAGACGTTCAATTCTTGACGACGGACGTCCTCTTCTCCCATGAAGATGACACATTCGAGATCGAGTAAGGCACAGACCGTCGCTGTCGCGACACCGTGTTGTCCTGCCCCTGTCTCAGCAACGATTTTTCGTTTCCCCATCCGTTCAGCCAGTAACGCTTGACCGATCGTATTGTTGATTTTATGTGCACCGGTATGGTTCAAGTCTTCTCGTTTCAAATAGATCTTTGCGCCACCGATCGTTTGCGTCAAATGTTCGGCAAAATAAAGTGGTGTTTCACGTCCGACGTATTCTTTCAATAATTCGTCCATCCGCGCTTGAAACGCTGGATCTTCTATTACCGTTGCGTAAGCTTCTTCGAGTTCGATCACCGCGTGCATCAATGTTTCCGGGATGTAGCGTCCTCCGTATTTACCGTATTGTCCGAGTGTATCTGGTTGTGCGTAGCTCATACTTCTCTCTCCTTTACGGCATCTGCGAATGCCTGCATTTTGATGGGATCTTTCCGTCCATCCGTCTCGATGCCACTTGAGACATCGACGACGAACGGGTGATATCGTTTGATTGCTTCTCCGACGTTTCCTGCTGTCAAGCCACCGGCAATGAACAGTGGTCGATCGGCTTGAATGTCTCGTGACCAGTCGAATGTCTCGCCACTTCCAGCAACCGGTGCGTCAACGAGCAAATAATCCGTCTGTTGCTCTACTTGTCCGATGTCCGTCACCGGAATCGCTTGAATGACGGGAACTGGTATCTCTCCGTCCGGAATGACACCATGAATTTGGACGAGATCTAGCGCGACTTGTTCGACCGCATCGGTCACCTGCTGGTAAGTCGGGGAGACGAAGACACCGACGACTTGGACCGTTTTTGGAATGTCGCGTCTGAGACGAGCCGCCTCTTCCAGCGTGACCTGTCGTTTACTTTTAGCAAAGATAAAGCCGATGTAGTCCGCTAAGCGAACTGCCGCTTCGACATGTTCTCTTTCCCGGAGACCACAGAACTTAATCCGTGTCATACGCGAACGCCACTCACTTCTCGGATGAAGACTTGCGGATCGTCTGCCCGCATCAACGTCTCGCCGACGAGGATCCCGTCTGCACCGGCAGCGTGTAATCGCTGTGCTTCCTCGACCGTCTTGATGCCACTCTCACTGATATACCGGACGTCCGATTGTTTTTGTTCGAGTAATCCGACCGATGTCTGTAAATCAACTTCGAACTTTTTCAAGTTCCGGTTGTTGATGCCAATGATTTGCGCACCAATCGCCTCTGCTCGGCGTAACTCCTCTTCGTCATGGACTTCGACCAAGACCTCAAGTCCTTCTGCGTAAGCATACGCATACAAGTCAGCAAGCGTCTCCTGCTCGAGAGCGGCGACGATTAAGAGAATCAACCGTGCCCCATGTGCTTTTGCCCGGTCGATTTGAATCCGATCAATCATGAAATCCTTACAAAGCACCGGGATATCGACTGCTGCAGCGACTGCCGCTAAATCGTCCATCGATCCTTTGAAGTACGTCTCGTCCGTCAAGACGGAGATGACAGTCGCCCCACTCGCTTCATATTGTTTGGCCTGAGTGACGACGTCGACGTCGAGTGCGATGGCACCTTTTGATGGCGACGCTCGTTTGATTTCCGCGATGACGGATAAATCCGCTCCCGCTAGTCGTTGCTTAATCGACGGCTTCAATGCCTCCCGACTGATCCGTTCGACACCAGTTAATTTTAATTGCAGGACTTCTGCTCGTTTCGTTTCGATGATGCGATCTAAGATATTCATCCGATTGCTTCCTCCCGTGTCATTTGTCGTAATTGATTCAATCGTTCCATCGCCCGTCCTGAGTCGATGCTATCCGCTGCTAAGGCGATTCCTTCTTCGATCGTCTTCGCCCGATTTGCTGCAAAGAGGGCAATTCCGGCATTGAGTAGGACCGTGTCGCGATAAGCACCATGCTCTCCACCAAGAACACGGAGTAAAATCGCCGCATTCTCTTGTGCACTACCTCCGCGAATTGCTTCAAGCGGTGCGGTCTTCAGTCCGACTTCCTCCGGATGAAGACTGAAGCGGATCAGCTCGCCTTCGTCGAGTAAGACGAGTTGGTTCGTTCCGGCAAGGGATGCTTCATCCATTCCATTCGCACCGTGTAAGACGATTGCCCGCTTCCGTCCGAGTCGATGCAATGTCAACGCCATCGTCTCAAGCATATCCTCCCGGTAAATTCCTAATAGTTGTGTCTTGAGCGGGACCGGATTCGTCAACGGCCCGATCAAGTTAAAGATCGTTGGAATCCGCAGATCGCGTCGGACCTTCATGATTTGCTTGACGCGTGGGTGCATCCGTTGCGCAAACAAGAAGGCGATTCCGTTCGACTCGAGCTGTTCTGCTAAACGTTCCGGTGTCGCATCGAGCGAAACCCCGAGTGCTTCGAGCACATCAGCGCTTCCCGTTTTACTCGAGACACTCCGATTCCCGTGCTTCGCGACTTTTATGCCGGCACCTGCCAGAACGAAGGCGGCTGTCGTACTGATGTTGAACGATTGTGAGCCGTCGCCTCCAGTGCCGCAGTTATCCATGAAATCGCCGGTGACCGGAATGTCGAGGGCGACCTCGCGCATGATTGAAGCGAGACCGGCTAATTCTTCTGCAGTCTCTCCTTTTGCTTTCAATGCGACGAGAAAAGCGGCAATTTCGCTATCGGTAACGTCTTCCGCAAATAGTTCGCGTGCTGCCTGTTGCATCTCTTCATATCGTAAATGTTTTGCTTCTGCTAATTTCAATAACGTCTCTTTCATCGTTCGTCACTCCTTTGTCAATTCAATGAATCGTTTAATCATCTGCTGTCCTTGTGGTGTTCCGACAGATTCAGGATGGAACTGGATTCCGAACGTCGGATGCGTCCGGTGCTCGAGTGCCATGATCGTCCGGTCATCCGTTTCTGCTGTGATGACGAGCTCCGTCGGTAAGTCGTTGCGAGCGACGATCAGCGAATGATAGCGCATGACCTCTAACGTTTCCGTCATTTCGTCGAAGAGTTGTCCCGATTGTCGAATCATCGATGTCTTCCCGTGCATGATGACTGGTGCTTCGACGACGCGTCCTCCGAATGCTTCGCCGATTGCCTGATGTCCGAGACAGACACCGAGAATCGGTACTCGACCCGATAATTGACGAATGAGATCGATGCAGATGCCAGCGTCAGCCGGGCGACCGGGACCGGGTGAGAGGATGATGCCGTCTGGTTTCATCTCGCGTAGTTCTTCGATGCTGACCGCATCGTTTCGAATGACGTGAACGTCCGTATAAACGGATGCGTATTGGTATAGGTTATAGGTAAAGGAATCATAATTATCAATTAGGACGATCATTTCCAAACCTCCAGTAGTGATTTCGCTTTGTGTAACGTCTCCTGGTACTCGAGGCGTGGAATCGAGTCGTAGACGATGCCAGCTCCTGCTTGAACAGAAGCGACACCATCCTTGATCACCATCGTCCGGATCGCGAGGGCAAAATCCATATTCCCTCGAACATCGAAATAGCCGACCGCCCCGGCATATACTTCTCGTTTCACCTGTTCGTACTGGTCGATCAACTGCATCGCTCGGATTTTCGGAGCTCCCGTGACCGTCCCAGCCGGTAGACAAGAGACGAGTGCGTCTGCGCCGGTCTTTCCGTCTGCTAACGTCCCTTCAACGACAGAAACGAGGTGCATGACGTTCTTGAAGCGCTCGATTTGCATGAATCGCGTCACCTCGACGGTACCAATCTGACAAATCCGACCGAGGTCGTTGCGTCCGAGATCGACAAGCATCCGGTGCTCGGCCCGTTCCTTCTCATCGTGAAGCAACTCCTCTGCCAGTCGTTCGTCCTCTTCTTTCGTCTTCCCCCGGCGGCGTGTGCCGGCAATCGGATTCGTCGTCACTCGATTCCCTTTGACTTGGACCAAACTTTCCGGGGAGGCCCCGAGTACGATCGCTTCGCCTAAGTCGATATAGAAGAGATAAGGGCTTGGATTGTCCTTGCGGAGCTTCCGGTAAAACTGGAACGGGTCACCTGAGAACGTCGCATCGAGGCGTTGTGAGAGAACGAGTTGGAAGACGTCGCCTTGGCGAATATGTTTCTTTGCTTGTTCGACGAGTCCTTCAAACGTCTCTTGATCCATCAACGGTTCATAGACGACATCCCGGAGAGGACGCTCGATATCCGTTCGCTCCCGTGGTTGCTCAAGTTGTGCTTTTCGTTCTGCTAAACGTTGACGTAATTCATCACGATCAGTGATGCCACCGAGCGACGTCTGAATCAAATGAACACGATGTTCGAGATGATCGAACAGGATGATTTGGTCGTATACAGCGAGTAGCGCGTCCGGTAGTTGTCTCGTTCGCTCTGGAATATCACCAAGCGTTTCATATGCGCGCATCATGTCGTAACCGACATATCCGATCCCACCCGCTAAAAACGGAAGGTCTTCTTCGACGCCACCCCGGAGGATCATCTGTTGCATCAGTCGTACTGGATCACCCGTTTCCTGCGTCAATCGACCTGTCGTCAACTGTTCCCGCGTCACGGTCCGTCCCTCTGCGCGAATCATCTCCACCGGATCAACACCGATGATCGAATACCGTCCTTGATCCGTATGCGCAGAACTTTCAAGCAAACATTTCTGTGTTCCGCTCAGTTGTTGAAAAATCATGATCGGCGTCATCTCGTCGCCGTTTAGTTCAAGTTGTTCGATGATAAGTGTGTCTGTCTGAACCATCCCTGTTCGCCTCCTGGAATATAAAAAAGTCCCCCACACAGCGTATGCTGCATGGAGGACGATTATCTCGCGGTGCCACCTCTCGATTGGAACGGTTTGACCGTTCCCACTTTGTCTGATGCGTCTTAATAAGAGACATCATAGCCTACGATAACGGGGGCATCCGTCGCGACCTACTTCTTCGTTCAGCCACGCTCTCATGAGACCATTCACGAAACCTCGCCGTACGGAAGTCACACCATTCTCCCGCTCTCTGAAACGCCGATGTTGTCTCGCTACTTAACTCACTCTACGATTTGTTTGATTCGATTGTATACGAAAAGGGTCTTCTCGCCCATTCATGTAGAACATGAAGGACGGGAAGACCCGCGGTACCACCTTCGTTGACGATGCTGACACCGTCCCCTTTGAAACGAACCGGACCGTTGTCCTGATTCGTCGACCCCGATAACGGGAGGAACCCGTCAGAGCCTACTACCCATTGAAGGGATTCGGTCTGAAGCTCAGAAGGCCATTCGCTTGTTGCCCGATACTGATTCGCACCACCCATCAGCTCTCTTGAATCGTTTCACAAGTTACTTCTCTTCGTCTTTGCTATCGTGTGTTGAATTGATTCTTATATTACGATGCTTCTTCTTCCCTGTCAACTGGAAAAACTCAGTATAAGGAAAGTTGGTTCGGATCAATCGATTCGAGCGCTTGTTTGACAGTTTGTAGGAACTGTCCGGCTACGAGTCCGTCGAGCACCCGGTGGTCGATCGACATACAGAGGTTGACCATGTCGCGTGCTGCGAACATGCCGTTCACCCAAACTGGACGTTTGACGATTGATTCAACGGATAGAATCGCCGCTTGCGGGAAGTTAAGAATCGGTGCTGATTGGATCGAACCGAATGATCCCGTATTGTTAACCGTAAACGTCCCACCTTGCATCTCTGCAGATGACAACGTGCCGGCTTGTGCGCGTTTCCCGAAGTCATCGATCGCGCGTGCGATCCCCTTGATGCTTAATTCATCCGCATTCTTGACGACCGGTACGAACAGAGCGTCCTGCGTCGCGACAGCAAGTGATAGGTTGATCGCTTTCTTTTGAATGATCTTATCTCCCGCCCATGTCGAGTTCATGATTGGATGTTTCTTCAATCCTTCGACTGTCGCCTTCATGAAGAACGGTAAGAACGTCAATTTGACCCCTTCTTGTTTGAAGAACGCATCTTTATGACGATTACGTGCTTCGACCAAGTTCGTGACATCAACTTCGATCATCAACCAAGCATGTGGCGCTTCGTGTTTCGCGCGAACCATGTTCGAAGCGATCGCTTGACGCACACCGGCAGTCGGAATCTCGATGTCGCCCGTTTCCGTCGGTTGTGGTGCACTGACCGGACGTTTTGGTGCGGGTGGTGCTTCTGCCGGAGGCGCTACCGGAGCCGCTTGCGCTTCCGGTTTTGGTTCCGTTGCTTGTGGTGTCGGGATCGATCCAGAGTCGATCAATTTCAAGAGATCTTTCCGGGTAATCCGGCCGCCCGCTCCTGTACCCGTCACTTGTTCGAGATCAATGCCATGCTCACCCGAGAGTTTCAAGACCGCTGGTGAATAGCGTTTTTTCATCGATGTATCAGCCGACGTCGTTTCTTCGACAGCCGGCACTTCTTGTTCGGTCGCCGCGACTTCCGTCGATCCGCCGCTGACTTGCATCGTGACGATCGCGTCACCGACTTGCAACGTATCACCTTCTTCTGCAAGCAGTTTTTCAATCACACCATCAAACGAAGATGGGACTTCTGCCGTTACCTTATCGGTAATGACTTCTGCAATCGGATCATATTTTTTGACAGTATCGCCCGGTTTGACAAGCCACATCGAAATCGTTCCTTCAGTAACACTTTCCCCGAGTTGTGGCATCGTAAGTGTTTCAGTCTTCATCGGTCAGTTCCCCCTTAGTATGCGTGTAACGTCCGGATTTTATCTTCAATTTTCTCGCTTGAGATGTTGAAGAACTTCTCCATCGTCGGAGCGTATGGCATCGCTGGGACGTCTGGACCACAGAGTCGTTCGATTGGTGCATCGAGATCGAACAATGCTTCTTCTGCAATGATCGCCGACACTTCACTCATGACGCTACCTTCTTTATTGTCTTCCGTGACGAGCAAGACTTTCCCCGTCTTTTTCGCTGCTTCGACGACTGCTTCGCGGTCGATTGGATACACCGTCCGCAAGTCAAGGATGTGGACATCGATTCCGTCTTTTTCAAGGCGTGTTGCTGCCTCAAGTGCCATATGAACACATAGCCCGTAAGTGATGATCGTCACGTCTTCGCCCTCACGCTTGACGTCTGCTTTACCGATTTCGACCGTATAGTCGCCTTCAGGAACATCTCCTTTTAACAGACGATAGCCTCTTTTGTGCTCAAAGAACAAGACCGGATCATTCGAACGAATCGCTGCCTTTAGCAATCCTTTTGCGTCATATGGATTCGATGGGATGACGATTTTCAGTCCTGGCGTCGAGTTGAACATCGCTTCGACCGACTGAGAATGATAAAGTGCCCCGTGAATACCGCCGCCGAACGGTGCGCGGATGACGATCGGACACGTCCAGTCATTATTCGAACGGTACCGAATCTTCGCTGCTTCACTGACGATTTGGTTGACCGCTGGCATGATGAAGTCAGCGAATTGCATTTCAGCAATCGGACGCATGCCGTACATCGCAGCTCCGATTCCGACACCGGCAATCGCACTCTCAGCGAGTGGTGCATCGATGACACGCTCTTCTCCGAATTGTTCGAGCAATCCTTGGGTCGCCCGGAAGACACCACCACGGACACCAACGTCTTCACCGAGGATGAAGACGGACTCGTCGCGTTCCATTTCTTCTTTGATTGCACTATTGATCGCTTCGATTAAACTTAACGTCGTCATTTCGTTTCCTCCTCGTCGTACACGTAACGTAATGCATTTTCTGGCGCATCGTAAGCTGCTGCTTCCGCATAAGCCGTTGCTTCGTCGACTTCTTTCTCCATCGCTTGTTCGATTTCAGTCGCTGATTCTTCCGTCAGGACGCCCATTTCAATCAAACGCGCCCGGAAGAGTTTGATCCCGTCACGTGCTTTTAAGGCATCGAGTTCTTCAGCAGAACGGTACGATTTATCGTCATCATCCGATGAGTGTGGCACGAGACGTTCGACTTCAACTTCAATCAAGGTCGGACCTTCTCCCCGTAATCCGCGCTCGCGTGCTTCCTTGACGACCTTGTAGACAGCGAGTGGGTCGATGCCGTCCACCGTATAGCCTGGCATACCATAGCCGATCGCCCGATCAGCAACGTGTTTCGCCGACAGCTGTTTCGAGAGAGGTGTCGAGATCGCGTATTTATTGTTTTCACAGAACAAGATGACCGGAAGTTTATGAATTCCGGCGAAGTTCGCCCCTTCATGGAAGTCTCCTTGGTTTGAAGAGCCCTCTCCGAACGAGACGTAAGCAACGAGTGGTTCCTTACGCATCTTCGCAGCCAGTGCAATTCCAACAGCATGTGGGACTTGTGTCGTGACCGGACTTGAACCCGTGACGATATTCAAGGCACGTGAACCATAGTGTCCTGGCATTTGACGACCACCTGAGTTCGGATCTTCTGCCTTTGCGAATGCCGACAGCATGATATCGCGTGACGTTTGACCGAAGTGTAAGACGACGCCTAAATCACGGTAATACGGCAAAATGTAGTCCGTTCCTTTTTCAAGGGCGAACGCTGCACCGACTTGAGCCGCTTCTTGTCCTTGACATGAGACGAGGAAGGGAATTTTACCCGCTCGGTTCAACTTCCACATCCGTTCGTCGATCTTCCGCGCACGGACCATCGTTTCGAACATCTGAATCGCGTCCTGTTCCGTTAATCCGAGTTCTACTAATTCTTTGAATTCTATTTTTTCCATCCGTAATTCCTCCTTAGGCGTGAACCGCAAGTCCGTCGACTGCAAGTGCTGCTTCTCCGAATGCTTCTGACAAGGCCGGGTGTGGATGCACGAGCTGTCCGACTTCCCATGCCGTTGCATTGAGTACGAGCGCTAATCCACCTTCACTGATCAGTTCCGTTGCTTTTGGTCCGACGATGTGAACGCCGACAAGATCATCTGTCTTCGCATCGGAGACGAGCTTGATGAATCCTGCCGCCTCTCCTTCGATTCGCGCTTTCCCTAATCCGTTGAACGAGAAGCTTCCGACCTTAACGTCCATTCCGGCACGTTTCGCTTCGTCTTCCGTCAAACCGACCGATGCCGCTTCCGGTACGCTGTAGATACAACGTGGTACGAACGCATACTCAAGTGGTGTCGTCGTTCCGTTTACGATCGCCTCGACCGCTTTGACACCTTCTGCTGACGCGACGTGCGCCAGTTGTAAGCGACCGATGACATCCCCGATCGCATAGATATGTTGATCCTTCGTCCGGAAATGGTCATCTACTTGGATGAAGCCATTTTCGACGACGATATTCGTGTTTTCAATCCCAATGCCTTCGACGTTCGCTATTCGACCGATTGCGACAAGCAATTTATCCGCTTCAAGCGTCGTTTGTTCTCCGTTACGGTCGATCGCGATCGAGACACCGTCTTCTGACATCCGGAACGTGTCACTTTGTGCAGCTGCGCCGGTATGAATCTTGACGCCCCGCTTTTTCAATTGACGGGCGACTTCACGACTGACTGCCGCATCTTCCGTCGGTAAAATCCGGTCGCTGAATTCGACGACCGTTACTGCGACGTCAAAATCCGTCAACATCGATGCCCATTCGACACCGATGACGCCGCCACCGATGATGACGATCGACTTTGGCAAATCTGCCATATCGAGGGCATCATCCGAGCTGAGGACATACTCTGAATCAAAAGCAAGTCCGTTCAATGGACGTGGACGCGACCCTGTCGCGACGATCAATTGACGCGGAAGGATCAACTCGCCTTCGCCTTCTTCCGGCTCAACGCTGATTGTTCCCGGCATTGGTGAAAAGATACTTGGTCCAAGAATCGAACCCCGACCATGAAAGACTTCAATCTTTCCTTTTTTCATCAGATGCTGAATACCTGCCTCTAACCCATCTACGATCTCTTGTTTACGTTGTTTGACCTGTTCGAATCGTAAAAACGATTCCGGTACGTCCACGCCATATGTAGCAGCGTGTTTGACCGTCTGATAGACTGCTGCTGATTTTAAAAAGGCTTTAGATGGGATACAGCCACGATGTAAGCATGTCCCGCCTAATTTTCCTTGTTCCACGATTGCTACCGACTTCCCGGCTTGTGCCGCACGAATCGCGGCGACATATCCACCGGGTCCACCACCTAGGACAACGACGTCGAATTCTCTAGCCATGTTGGTTCGCCTCCATATTCCTTAACTTCTTCTTCCCCACGTAAGACACGCAACACTCCTTCTGCGAGCGCCTGCAACTCATCTTCACCAGGACTACGTACGACTTGACCGAGGTGGGCGATGCGTTCTTCGATCGCACGCGTCAATCGATCACTATAGGCAAGTCCGCCTGTTAGGATGATCGCGTCGATCTGACCGAACAAGACGGCACTTTGACCAGCGATCTCTTTTGCGATCCGGTACGCCATCGCGTCATATAACAACGCCGCTTTTTCGTCGCCTTCCTCAATCCGGTGCTCGATCTCGATCGCGTCAAACGTTCCCAAGTGCGCGACAAGTCCGCCTGACCCAACGACCAGACGCTTCATCTCTTCGAGTTTATACTTGGTACTATAACATAGTTCTACTAGTTGACCAACAGGTAGCGATCCGCTTCGTTCCGGCGAAAACGGTCCTTCTCCATCGAGTCCGTTGTTGACATCGATGACACGCCCCTCTTGGTGCGCACCGACCGTAATGCCGCCGCCCATGTGTGCGATGATCAGACGTAGTTCCTCATATGGACGTCCGATTTCCTTCGCGTACCGCTTCGCGACAGCTTTTTGATTCAAGGCATGGAAAATACTCTTTCGTTCAAGTTCAGGTAAGCCTGTAATTCGCGCAATCGGCTCAAGTTCGTCAACGACGACTGGATCAACGATGAACGATGGGATATCGAGTGTCCGAGCAATCTCATCCGCGAGGAGTCCACCGAGGTTCGAGGCATGGACGCCAAAAATACCGCTGAGTAAGTCTTCTCGCATTTCCTGGTTAACGGCGTACGTACCGCTAACGAGTGGTCGGAGTAGTCCTCCGCGTCCCACGACTGCAGTAAGCGCTTTCAAATCGATCTGTTCTTCAGCTAACACTTCGAGTAACACATGACGACGCATCTCCAGCTGCGCTGGAAGCGGTCCTCCGACCGCCTCCGCTGGATGGCGTAACGTCTTCGTGAACACCTGATTCGCCCCTTCGAAGATACCAATCTTCGTCGACGTCGAACCGGGATTGATCGTTAAAATACGTTCGCTCATGGATATCCTCCTCTGATCAGCCGCGTGATCCTAGAATGTTTTTATCACGACGCAGGAACTGGCTGCGGGCACTACGCATCGTCGCAATGCGCTCTTCTGCCATTTTCTCAGCCGCCCGGTATGTCGGTAAATGATCGCGTTTTGCGATTTCGAACACTTTCGTGACTGCATCGTAGACGAGTTCAACTTTTTTCATGGCACGATCACGGTTGTATCCGTCGAGTTCATCGGCAACGTTGATGACACCACCGGCATTGATGACGAAGTCTGGTACGTATAAGATATCGCGTTCTTCAAGCATGTCACCGTGACGGTCTTCTTTGAGTTGGTTATTTGCTGCACCAGCGATGATCTTGACTTTCAATTGTGAAATCGTCTCGTCGTTCAATGTCGCACCGAGGGCACATGGTGCAAAGATATCCGCTTCGACACTGTAGATGTCTTCTGGTGCGACGATCAAGGCACCGAATGCTTCTTCTGCACGTTGAAGTGCTTCTTGGTTGATGTCCGTGACGATCAGTTTCGCCCCTTCTTCATGTAAATGACGGCATAGATTGAAGGCAACGTTACCGACACCTTGGATCGCAATCGTTTTTCCACCAAGTGAATCTGTTCCGTACACTTCTTTTGCCGCTGCTTTCATTCCACGGTAGACACCGTATGCCGTAACCGGTGATGGGTTACCGCTTGATCCGAATGCTGGGCTGACACCAGTAACGAAATCTGTCTCCATGTGGATGTAATCCATGTCTGCAACCGTCGTATTGACATCTTCTGCTGTGATGTAACGACCGTTCAGTGACTGGACGTAACGTCCGAATGCCCGGAAGAGTGCTTCTGACTTTTGTGTCTTCGCATCGCCGATGATGACAGCTTTACCACCACCAAGGTTCAACCCAGCGGCTGCGTTCTTATACGTCATTCCTTTTGATAAACGGAGCGCATCAATCAATGCCTCTTCGTCTGATGCATAGTTCCACATGCGAAGTCCACCGAGTGCCGGTCCGAGTGTCGTGTCATGAATCGCAATGATTGCTTTTAGTCCTGATACTTTATCGTGGCAAAAAACGACTTGTTCGTAATCTTCCATCTCCATTGTTTCAAAGATGCTGAAGCGTGATTCTACGTTTGTTTCGACCATTTTAAGTTCCTCCTCAGATTGTTTGTTTTACTTTTTTCGTCTGTTGGGCATTTAATAGCGCAAAGGCTAGTGAGTACATTTTTGCTTCTGCTGTATCGGCACGGCTAGTCAAAACGACTGGCGCCCGCGCTCCGACGAGAATCGCCGCAACCGAGGCATGTGCGAAATACATGAGTGATTTGTAGATGACGTTTCCGACTTCAATTTGCGGAACGACGAGTAAATCCGCCTGACCTGCTACGTCTCCCGTTAGCCCTTTTTGCTGGGCAGCGACGAGATTTACGGCATTGTCGAGTGCGAGTGGTCCGTCTACAAGGCAATCCTTGATTTGACCACGTCGGTTCATTTGTGTTAGCAGAGCGGCATCAATCGTCGCCTGCATCGTTGGATTGACGACTTCGACAGCTGCTAAGACTGCGACTTTTGGTAAGCCGTATCCAAGCGCTCGTAAGGCGGAGACACCGTTTTCGATGATCTTCACTTTGTCTTCGAGTGTCGGTTGGATATGAATCGCTGCATCGGTTAATCCGATTGCTGATTCACGCCCCGGTACTTCAAACAACGCGACATGCGACAAGACATTCCCTGAACGCAGACCCGTTTCTTTGTTCAAGACAGCTTTCATGAACGTTGCTGTCGGAACAAGACCTTTCATCAAGACGCTCGCATCCCCTTTGCGAACGGCATGAGCGGCACGTTCTGCCGCTTCTTGCGATGTAGAAGTATGAGTGATCACGAACTGTGACTCTCGTAATGCTCGCTTTTGAATCATCTGCTGAATCCGTGTCGCATCCCCGAACAAATGAAAACGCGCTAAATCGTTCTCAATTGCTAATGCGACAGCATCCATCACTTCTTCGTCATCCGCAGCTGCAATCGCAACGACGGAATCTTCGAGTCGAGCTGCCTGCTCGACCATTTCACTGAATCTCACCGTATTCCCCCCTCACCTGTCATACATAAATAGTAATAGCAATTTTCGTGCCAATTCAAAAGAGACGGTAGGTTAAGCAAGAACGTCTTTAATTTTGCACGCTTTTGCATTTTTTGCAATATATTGCACGCAAAAATTTGCGCTTCACGAATAGATGTTAAATCGTTCCACTTTGTAATAAAGTGCCCGAAGAGAAATTCCTAGTTGTTTCGCCGCTTCTGTTTTGTTGCCATTAAAGGCAGTAAGCGCTTCCCGAATCAACCGTTCTTCGACGTGTGACATCTCGTCCGATAGATGCTTGATTTCCTTTTTCTGTCTCGTCGTGACTTTCGTTGTTTGTGGCACGACAAGCTGAAGATGACCTTTTCGCAAGACGGTTTCTGTTTTATCCGTAAAAATCAACGCGCGACCGATGACATTTTCAAGCTCGCGGACATTTCCTTTCCACGGTTGCTTCTTCATTGCTTCAAGTACATCATCTGAGATCCGTCCGACCGATCGTCCATAACTTTGATTCAATTTACGGAGTAAGTGCAAGGTCAATGGTGCGATATCATCCGGTCGCTCACGTAGTGCCGGTATGTGAATCGGTAAACGATTGATCCGGTAGTAGAGATCTTCTCGGAACTCATTCATGATGATCTTTTGCTCTAGATTCGCATTCGTCGCCGCGATAATCCGGACATCGACTGGAATCGCCTTCGTCCCACCGACGCGAACGACTTCATTTTCCTGTAACACCCGTAATAGTTTGGCCTGGACGTCGAGTGGTAGTTCGCCAATCTCATCTAAGAATAGCGAACCTCCATGTGCTTCTTCGAAATACCCCCGCTTCCCACCACGTCGCGCTCCTGAGAACGCGCCTTCCTCGTAGCCGAATAGTTCACTTTCGAGTAACGTCGGTGCGATTGCCGCACAGTTGACGCGGACGAATTGTTCATATTTACGTTCGCTCGCTGCATGGATCGCATGTGCAAACAGTTCCTTGCCGGTTCCGGATTCACCGCGAATCAAGACGTTGACGGGCATCGTTGCCGCAAGCTTTGCTTGATCGACGACGAAGCGCATCGCTTCACTCTCAGCGATGATATCGTCAAAAGTATATTTGGCTTCGAGCGTCCGGATTTTTTGTCGCGCTGCCTTCAATTCTTTGGCGAGTGCCTTCATTTCTGAAATATCCCGAATGACCCCAACGGAACCGCGGACTTGTCCATCGACGATGACGGGTGCCGCATTGACGATGATATCACGTTGATCTTGCCCGATCTTCATGCGAACATCCCGCACGTTCTCGCCCGTATTCAAGACTTTCAAATGAACGGATTCCTGCATTCCGATATCGGCACTTGCCGGTTTTCCGACAACGTCTCGCTCCGTGAAACCAGTCATACG
The DNA here is from genome assembly GCF_038006045.1 of Exiguobacterium sp. FSL W8-0210. Lineage (NCBI taxonomy): Bacteria > Bacillati > Bacillota > Bacilli > Caryophanales > Exiguobacterium > Exiguobacterium sp. FSL W8-0210. The sequence continues at coordinate 971,211 of NZ_JBBOUK010000001.1, read as the reverse complement.
CGTATATGCTGGATTGATCAGCATCGTCTGTCCGTCTTGATCGGCGACGGAAATCGCCTCGCTCGTACAATGAATGATTGCTTCGAGCATTTTCTCTTTTTCAGTCAATCGCTCAAGCAACACTCTGACGAATTCACCCGGTAAGACCGCTGCTCCCGGAAAATCATGAATCAATTGCTCAAGTACGCCAGTTTCTCCTGTAGCGTCAATGATGAAATCGACATCAGCTCCTTCAAAAGCTGACCAATTCGTTTCGATCCGAATGTCCGCACGCCGTGCAAGCGCCACCCCAGGCGCCTCCATGTTTGGATCGACGAGACCGATGACCGTTAATAATGGTGAACGTTGAAACGCATGCAGGACTTCTGTTCCCCCTTGACCAGCCCCGACGACGAGTAGATGATGCATATGAATTCCCCCTTTGAAACTGCTTACATTTCTATCGTACTCGGAATAAAATAGGGAAGCAAACCCGATTCGCAGAACGATCGATTTTTTGATACAATACGCTTGGAAAGGAGTGGCGTCCTATGCGTATCATTGGTTTGCTCTCATTATTAATCCCCGGCATCATCGGCGCGATTGGTATTAAGCTCATGCGTGATAGTGTTTTTCTAATTGCGCAAGTGCCGTTTAAATACTTAGGCGATGCGGCTTGCGTATATGTACTGCAAGGTCTCGTTGGTTTAGTTCTTGCGATGGGTGGCATTGGATTTGTCGCAGGATATGTCTTTTATCGCGATCGAAAACGTGGAAAAGTCTCCGACCGCTATCAAAAAAAATGAACACAGAAAAAGGTCCCCATCTCTTGAACTCATTTCAAGCGCGGGACCTTTTACTCGTATAAAATTGGTTTCACTTACGGATGAACTCCTCTCATAGTTAGAACTATTCGTGTACTCCAAAACCTTAGGTGTTCCTCTTAATGAAGAGGTAGAAAGAAATCAGATCTGGCTATCGGGCTAACGATAGAATGGTGTTTCAGTTCCATCATCTGACTGTACTCGGGACCTAGGTGGAGCGTAATGTCATCCGCTTGAAGCAGTCAAACATTCGGTTGCTAACAATCACTGCTAGACAACACTCCTTTTCACGAACTGTACTTTTCATTTTAGACGATCCGTTACCTTCCACTTTTCCCTAGCTTCGAAATCATGGAAGCTCCCATTCATTCGAGATTTCCCATCTAGAATGAACAAGATACCTTGGTACGACTTCTACCAAGAGAATGTCGTCCGGCATTCTTGAGCCATTTACAGTTGGCGTTCTGAGATGATGTTCATCAACAGGATTTCCGGAGTCCTTGTCGACTCGACGTTCATCTGACGTCTTGCCAAATCATTTGGTACTTTTATTATAACAAACATTTCAGTTTATGCAATATTTATTTGCAAGCGCTTTTATATATTTTTAGCTTTACGGTATGCTATAAGCAGAACGTAATCGAAAGGAGCTCTTTCATGCGAAAAATCATCGTTTTCGAACATCTATCGTTAGACGGTGTCGTTCAAGCACCGAGCGGAAAGAATGAGGACATGAGCAATGACTTCGAACAGGGGGGATGGACTGCTCCATTTCAGCATCCTGAGATCGGTCAGGTCATCCGTGGATGGATGCAAGAGGATTGCGCCCTGTTACTCGGTCACGCGACTTACGAGCAATGGTCGAGTTACTGGCCACTCCATGCAGATATCTGGCCAGTTGCCGATCGTGCCATGAAGTATGTTGCTACGCGACATACACCACCTATTCGTTGGCAGCCGACGACATATTTGAATCAACCGACTTCAGAACTAACACGCTTGAAACAACAAGACGGACCACCGCTTCACGTCTGGGGTAGTAGTCAACTTGTTCATACGCTTTATCAAGCTGATCTGATCGATGAACTTCGATTGATCCACTATCCGGTCATCGTTGGTTCTGGTAAACGTCTATTTCCCGACAATGGAATGACGCCTCTTACTTGGAACGTCACGAAACGACACACGTTTGATAACGGTGTGTTGATCGCTTACTATGAACGGGATCGGAACTAAAAACACACCGTCTAACCATCAGACGGTGTGTTTCCTTTAACCAGATTGTTCTTGATTCATATGACTCGAAACATACGAGATGAATTCTGAGTTCTTCGGACTTTTCTCTTGTTCGATCCGACCATTGAAGAGCTCGTGCTGTTGCATCCCTTCGTTCCAAGCGGACTTGATGGCGTGACGCATCGCTCGTTCAACGCGAGATGCCGTCGTTTGATGTTTTTTCGCAATCGTCGGATAGAGTTCCTTTGTGATCAATCCAAGTAAATCTTCCCGTTCAAGCACCATTAAGACAGCGTCCTTTAAATACGTGAAGCCTTTGATATGCGGAGCAATCCCCACTTCTCGCAGTGTCGTACCGACTCTTAAGTCAATCGTTTCAACGATTGGTACTTGTCCTTGATGCGTCACGAGACGAATTTTTTGAACGAGCTGATCCATGCTGAACGGTTTAAGTAAGAAGTACGATGCTCCGAGGGTGACCGCCTGTTGAGAGACCTCATCCTTACCGAAAGCACTCAACATGATGACTGCAGGATTCTTCTTTTTCTTCATCAACTCTTCGAGCACACCGAGCCCATCTAAATGAGGCATGATGATGTCGAGAAGCAATACATCCACTTCATGTTCTTTCATACGTTCGAGACAACTCTCGCCGTTGTAGGCGACGCAAACGACTTCCATGTCTTCTTGCGCAGAGATATGCTGGCGAATCAGTTCGACCATTTCGCGATTATCATCTGCTATCCCGACTTTAATCAATCCTTACACCCCATTTTTAAGCGATTCTTTCATCGTCTTCGCCTGATCCATCAATTCCTCGGCATGGCGTAACGTCAAATCCGTCATATGCGCACCGGAAATCATCCGTCCCAGTTCGTTTCCTCGATCTGACTGAGACAAGACATTGACCTGTGTCGTCGTACGATCCGTCTCCTCAATCTTCCGAATATAGAGATGTTGATCGGCCATCGAAGCGACTTGCGGTAAGTGCGTAATACAGAGCACTTGTCCATCTACCGATAAACGATAGATTTTTTCAGCCATCGCTTGTGCGACACGACCCGATACTCCTGTATCGACTTCATCGAAAATGATCGAAGCGACTCCGACCGAGCGCGAGAAGATTGACTTCAGTCCGAGCATGATACGAGATAACTCTCCGCCCGATGCGACTTTTCCGAGCGACTTGAATGGTTCTCCCGCATTCGTCATGATGAAGAACTCGACTTGGTCGATCCCGTTCTTGCGTAGCATCGGTGTCTTCCCGTCTTGAAGAAAACGAATTTCAAATCGTGCTTTTTCCATGTAGAGCTCACGCAACTCTAGATGAATCGCTTCGCTTAATTGAACGGCCGCTTTTCGACGCTGTTGCGAGAGTCGACCACCAATTTCAAACAATTCGCCTTCGAGCTGTTCGACTTCGGCTTTTAATCGTTCAATCCGCTCATCTCGATTCGTCATCGTATCGAGTTCAACTCGAATTTTTTCCCCATACGCGATGACTTCCTCGATCGTCGCCCCGTATTTTCGTTTCAGCTGCTGAAAGACGGATAGACGTTGTTCGATCTCATCGAGTCGATTGGAATCAAACTCAAGTGTTTCAAGTTGATCTCGAATTGCATACCCGACTTCTTCGAGTCCATAAAAAGCGCTTGCGATCGCGTCACTCTGCTGCGAAAACTGTTCGTCGATGCTTGATGCTTGCTGTAGTTCACGCATCGCGTCTCCAACAGAATCGATGCCGCGCATCTCATCGTGTAAAGCATCATACGCTGTCTTTAACGACGCATATAGCTTTTCGAAATTCGCGAGACGATTCCGTTCAACGAGCAACTCATCTTCCTCGTGTGCTCGAAGTTTTGCGCCTTCAATCTCTTCCGTCTGAAAAGATAGTAAATCGACCCGTTGAGCGAGTTCTTGCTCACTTTGCGCGAGCGATTGCAAAGCCGTCCGTTTTTCTTCATACGCTTGGTAACCGGACTGGTAGGCTTGAAGAAGCGGCGCGATTGCCTCTTGCGCGAAGTCATCGAGAATCGCTTGATGATACGTACTGTCCATTAAATGCTGATGTTCATGTTGCCCGTGCATGTCGACGAGGACACGTCCGAACTCACGTAAGATCGTCAGTGTGACCAGCTTATTGTTGACGCGACAGACACTTTTCCCGGTCGCGAACAGATCACGACGTAAGATGATCAATCCATCTTCGATATCGATACCGTACTCTTCTGCGAGATCATAGACGAGATGGTCGTCTTCAATCAGAAATAATCCTTCTAGTTCCGCCCGATCTTCCCCGTATCGAACGAATTCCGCGGATCCACGTCCACCAATCAATAATCCGATCGCGTCGAGAACGATCGATTTACCGGCACCTGTTTCCCCAGTCAAGACGGTCATTCCTTTTTTAAAGTCGATCTGTAGCTCGTCAATGATCGCAAATTGTTTGATCGATAATTCAGCTAGCATCCTGTCAACTCCTTACAGCATTTCTAAAATTCGTTCCGTCACTTCTTTCGCTTGTTCCTCACTTCGTGCGATCAATAGGATCGTATCGTCCCCACACACCGTGCCAAGCAGTTCGTTCCAGCTCAAGTGGTCCAGTAAGACAGCGACTGCGTTCGCATTTCCCGGCAGGACATGCATGACAATCAGATTTTGAGCAGAATCAATCGAGATGAAGCTGTCCCCGAGCAGACGCCGCAATTTCCCGAGTGGGTTGAAGCGTTGGTCGGCGGGTAAGCTGTATTTATAACGTCCATCATTCAACGGGACCTTAACGAGATGAAGTTCCTTAATATCTCGTGATACCGTTGCCTGTGTCACCTTATATCCTGCATTCCGTAATTCCTCTACCAATTCATCTTGGGTTTCTACTTCCGACTGGGTGATGATCTCCCGAATCTTAATCAACCGTTGCCCCTTTGTCATTCCTGCACCTCACAGTATTCTTCGATGTTACTATTGTAATCCAATAAATCATTAAAAGTCCACGTTTGCCATTTTATTATACGGTTTTCGTCGCTCCGAACAACAACGAAGACGGACCCATGAACCGGATCCGTCCTCGTTTTCATCTGTTCGTTTTAAAGACTAGCGTGTGCTTGCTTGACTGTCTCTGTCGCATCAACAGATGGGTCAAGCCCTGGTTGACCAAGGCGCGCATGCAATAAGAACTCGATGTTACCCTCTCCACCGGTAATCGGTGAATAGTCGAGCTGTTTCACATAGAACCCTTGTTGAATGAAGAATTCGACCATCTCATCGAGGACACGGACATGAATCCGCTCGTCACGAACGATGCCTTTTTTACCGATATCATCACGCCCCGCTTCGAATTGCGGCTTGACGAGCGCCATGACATCTCCTCCTTCAACGAGGATCGTCTTCAATGGTGGAAGCATCAATCGTAACGAGATGAATGATACATCAATCGTCGCAAACTGCGGCGCAACAGGGAACATGTCTGGTGTCGCATGCCGGAAGTTCGTTTTCTCCATCACTGTCACACGGTCATCCGAGCGAAGCTTCCAGTCCAGCTGATTGGAACCGACATCGAGCGCATACATATGCGCTGCTCCATTTTGTAAGGAGCAGTCGGTAAAGCCACCCGTTGACGATCCGATATCGAGACCTGTTTTACCCGTGACATCGAAATCGAATACCTGAAGTGCCTTTTCCATCTTGAAGCCTCCACGACCGACGTAGGGCATCAATTGACCTTTGACGTGCAGGTCGATGTCCGACTTGACCTTCTCACCGGCCTTCTCCAATCGTTCCGTTCCGCTAAAGACCAGTCCAGCCATAATCGACCGCTTCGCTTTCTCACGCGTTTCAAACAAACCGCGCTCGACGAGAAGAACGTCGAGGCGGATTTTCTTTACATTTTCCATGAATCGTCACACACTCTGTTTCTTTCCTTGATTGACGAAAGCGCGTACTTCTTCTGCGATTTGTCCAGGTAATAATCCGATTTCTTCTAGTAATTCGTTCACACCGCCATGCTCGATATACCAATCCGGAATACCAAAGCGTTTGACGCGTGGGAATGCTTCCTGCTCGTTCGCATGTTCAAGGACAGCTGATCCGAATCCACCTTTTAGGACGGCTTCTTCGAGCGTCACGAGTGGAATGCCTTCGGCGTAAAGGGCGTTCAGCATCTTCTCATCAAGCGGTTTGATCGTCCGGGCATTGATGACACGAACCGATAGTTCGTCTGCTAGGAGATCCGCAATTTTGAGCGCATCTTGTACTTGTGGTCCGAATGCAAGGATCGCGACGTCCGTTCCTTCACGTTCGACTTCCCATGTATCAAGAGAAATTTCATGCAATGTCTCGTCCATTGGTACACCGATACCTTCTCCACGTGGGAAACGAACGGCGATTGGCCCTTCATATTTGACGGCTGAATAGAGCAAGTGTTGCAGTTCGTTCTCATCCTTCGCCATGACGATCCGGATGTTCGGTACGTGACGCATGAAGGCAATATCGAAGACGCCTTGGTGTGTTTCACCATCTGCGCCAACGAGACCTGATCGGTCAATCGTAAACGTCACATCTAGATTTTGACGCGCCACGTCGTGAACGAGCTGATCGTATGCACGTTGGAAGAAGGTCGAGTAGATCGATACGACAGGTTTCATGCCCTGCGTCGCTTGACCAGCTGCGAACGTCACAGCATGTTGTTCTGCAATGCCGACGTCAAACATCCGCTCTGGGAATTCTTTTTCAAAACAATCGAGTTTTGAACCGACGCTCATCGCTGGCGTGATCAACGTTAACTTTTCATCGTCGCGTGCCATCTTCGTCAACGTATCCGCTACCGTAAAGGAATAACTAGGTGCTTTTGATTTCCCTTTAATGACTTCGCCAGACTCCATCTTGTATGGTCCAAGACCGTGCCATGTGCCGACGCCATCGAATTCTGCTGGACGATAGCCTTTCCCTTTTTTCGTGATGACATGAAGTAGGACAGGGCCTTCTTCTTTTTTCACGTAATTGAGCTGTTCGATCAAATCATCAAGATCGTGCCCATCGACCGGACCGTAATAGTTGAAGCCGAGCTCTTCGAAGAACATGCCAGGAACAAGTGCGCCTTTAACGGCTTCCTTCAACTTCTCGCTTCCTTTTTCAAGGCGTCCGCCAATGACCGGAATCTTTTTGATCAACGTTTCAAGCTCGTCTTGGGCAAAACGCACTTTACGCGATGAACGAATTCGTCCAAGCATTTGATGCATCGCCCCAACGTTTGGTGCAATCGACATCTCGTTATCGTTTAAGATGACGATGACGTTTTGTTGTTCGGCTCCAATATGATTCAATGCTTCGAGTGCCATCCCACCTGTCAACGCACCATCACCGATGATTGCGACTGCACGATCACTCTTACCGCTTAGTTCATTCGAAACAGCAATCCCCATTGCTGCTGACAAGGACGTCGAGCTGTGCCCTGTCTCCCAGACGTCATGCACACTCTCATTGCGTTTCGGGAACCCACAGAGTCCTTTGTGCTGACGGAGCGTATCAAACTGGCTCGCACGTCCTGTCAAAATCTTATGCACGTATGCTTGGTGCCCGACATCCCAGACGAACTTGTCATTCGGACTGTCGAATTCACGATGCAACGCAAGCGTCAACTCGACGACACCGAGGTTCGGTGCCAAGTGTCCACCTGTCGTCGCTAATTCTTCAATCAAAAAGCGTCGAATATCGCCTGCGAGTACTTCGAGTTCGGAGACCGACATACGCTTTAAAAATGACGGATCCTGTATTTCTGTCAATTTCATACCTTACCGCCTCTTTTCCTTACAATCTTATAGGGTTTGTACCCTACATTGTACTAGAACAATCTATCGAGCGCCATTGTCAGCATAGAAAAAGACGACGCAGATGCGTCGTCCTGCTTAATGGTCGCGCTTGACCACGAAGTCGAGCAGTTCCTTAAGTGTCGTCGCTTCGACTGATAATGCATCAATCGCTTGTTCCGCTGCTTCCACCTGAGCTGTCAGCGCGCGTTTCGCGCCTTCAAGACCCAGTAATTTTGGATACGTTGCTTTTTCGTTCCCTTCGTCGCTACCAACCGGTTTGCCGATTTTTTCAGCATCTCCCGTCACGTCCAAGATGTCATCTTGAATTTGGAATGCGATTCCGAGATGGCGACCGTATTGCTTCAAGTGATCAAGATCGCTCGAGCTGACCGAAGCAAGCAATCCACCCGCTTCGACTGCAAAGACGAGGAGTGCTCCTGTTTTCCGACGGTGAATCGACTCAAGCTCCGCTACGTCATTGATGCCGCCGTGCTCTCCGAGCATATCGTCGAGTTGACCTCCGACCATACCTGTAGCACCTGCTGCTGCTGACAACCGTTCGACAAGAGCAAGCTTCACTTCTGGCGAAGCCGGTGTCTCAAGAAGACAGCTGAAGGCGTTCGTGAGCAAGGCATCTCCTGCTAAAATCGCTGTCGCTTCATCAAAAGCGATATGATTCGTCGGACGCCCTCGACGCAGATCATCATCGTCCATTGCTGGAAGGTCATCATGAATCAGTGAGTATGTATGAATCATCTCGAGTGCCGCAGCAGTCGCGTCACCTTTTGAACGATCGATGGAAAAAGCATCGAGTACCGCATAAATCAAGGCTGGGCGAATTCGTTTCCCACCCGCATCGAGTGAATACCGCATCGAATCGCGTAAACGATCCGGTGCGTCGAGTCGCTCCATGAACTCTTCCATTTTGTTTTCGACTTGTGTCTTCCACTCATTCAAAGCAATCATTGCGCTCCTCCTTTTTCCCGGAGCGTACCATCTTGCTCCAGGATTTGATCGAGTTTTTTCTCAGCAACGGATAACTTCCCTTGGCAAAGAGCCGTCAGTTTGACGCCTTCTTCATATAGAGCCATCGCCTGTTCAAGAGGAGCTTCGCCCTCTTCGAGTAACGTGACGATTTCTTCTAATCGTTCCAGTGCTTCTTCAAAAGATTGTTCCGTCTCCATTCTTACTCCCCATCCTCTCGTTTAGCACGAATCGTTCCATCATGGAATCGGATATCGAACGAAGACGCTGTCAATTCCTTCGCGGAACGGACGATTTGTCCATCCTGTTCGACATACGTATAGCCGCGCATCAGAACATGCGTCGGACTGACGGAGTCGAGTCGCGCGAGCACATGACGCACCTGTTGTTGCTTCGATTGCAAGAGTCGACGAACGATTTCGAGTCGACGTCGTGATTGTTCAATCGTCGCCCTTTGTTGCACGAAGCGATCCCGCATCGGCACACGCATTAAGCGTGTGTCAAGACGCTCCACCTGTTGCTGGTGTTGCGCTACTACTTGCTTGATCTCCTTTTGGAGTGACATCTCTGCTCGGTCCAATTGTTCCTGCTTCAGTCCGAGTAGGACGCGTGGTGATTTCAGACCGTAGCTCGCAGCAAGCCGTGTCACTTGCTCCTGCTTACTTTTGAGGAGTTGTGCATACGTTCGTTCTAAACGACGCTCCACATCCTGCACCCGTCGAGATAGTGCCTCTGCTTCCGGAGTGACGAGTTCCGCCGCTGCCGTTGGTGTAGCAGCACGAACGTCGGCAACGAAATCACTGATTGTAAAATCCGTTTCGTGACCGACAGCAGAGACGATCGGAATGCGCGATTCAAACACGGCTGTCACGACAGACATCTCATTGAATGCCCACAGCTCCTCGATCGAACCACCACCACGACCAATGATCAACACATCACAGGCAGCATGCTCATTCATTAGCTGAATGGCACGGCTGATTTGTGGTGCCGCATCCGCTCCTTGTACAAGGACCGGGGCGAAGACGATGGCCGCTTGCGGATAACGGCGCCGGAGTGTCGTTGCGATATCATGAAGCGCTGCTCCTTTTGGCGACGTGATGATCCCGATTCGCTCGGGAAATGCTGGCAACGATTGTTTGATGGCTGGATCAAACCAACCGCGCTCTTCAAGATCCACCTTCAAGCGTGAGAACGCCTCATATAACGCTCCTACACCGTCTTCCGTCATCCGTTCGACATAGAGTTGCATCTCCCCAGAAGAGACGTAGACGGATAAGCGCGCGGTGACGACGACTCGCATCCCATCGCGAACGTCTGCTTTGACTCGACTCGCATCCCGGGCAAACATGACGGCTTTCATCCGTGACTGCTCGTCCTTCAACGTAAAATAAAGGTGACCGGAAGAGTGTCGTTTAAAGTTCGACACTTCTCCCACCACCTGGACTTGTTGCAGAAGGGCGTCGCCTTCTAGTTCACGTTTGACATAGTGGACTAAATCGGAAACGTGAAGAGGTTCGCTCATCGCGCAGCCTCGATCGTGTTATGCAGTAGCATCGTGATCGTCATCGGACCAACGCCACCCGGAACAGGTGTGATCATCGATGCAACGTCTTGTACCGTATCAAACTCGACATCACCGACGAGTTTGCCATCGACACGGTTGACACCAACGTCAATGACGACAGCATCCGGTTTCACCATATCCGCCGTAATCAGCTTCGGTACGCCGACTGCGACGATCAAGATATCCGCTTGACGCGTCATCGCACCGAGATCTTTTGTCTTGGAATGACAATAGGAAACGGTAGCCGATTCATTCAAGAACAACATACCGACGGGTTTACCGACGATTTGGCTACGACCGACGACAACGACGTGTTGACCGGCAATCGGTACGTTCATCTCTTTGACGAGATGAAGAATGCCGTTTGGTGTACACGGTAAAAATGTCGGTTCACCAATCATCATTTTCCCGACAGAGACAGGATGAAAACCATCGACGTCCTTTTCAGGAGAAATCGCAAAAATGACTTTGCTCTCATCAATATGGTCAGGCAACGGCAATTGGACGAGAATCCCATGGACACTCGCATCAACGTTCAGACGGTCGATCAAGTGAAGAAGCTCTGATTCCGTTGTTTCTGCCGGAAGTCGGATCAACTCCGAATCCATGCCGATTTCCTTCGCCGCCTTTTCTTTACCACGTACATAAGACTGACTAGCAGGATCTTCGCCAATCAGGATGACAGTCAATTGCGGTTGAATCCGCTGTTCTTTCAGACGTGCGACTTCTTCTTTCAGCTTCATACGATATGAATGGGCTACCTGTTTTCCATCGATTACTACTGCCATGATTTGTCCACTCCCCCAAAAAGTTCGATTCACTCTTCTGTCTGTTTGTCTCTATTCGGTTTTACACGTTTATGAATTTTCTTTGACGACGCCTTGTGCGACTTTACCAAGAACACCGTTCACGATTTTTGTCGCTTCTTCATCTGCGAACGCCTTCGTCAATTCAATCGCTTCGTTGATCGTCACTCGAACTGGAATGTTCGTTTCGAATAACAATTCGTAGACGGCTAAGCGAAGAATCGTCCGCTCGATGTTTCCGAGTCGTTCGAATGACCAGTTGACCAGTGCTTCTCGGATGTGTTGGTCAATCGTTGCTTTGTTCGTTTCGACACCGTTCACCAATTGCTCGACGAATGTGTCATATTCCTTACCTTCTACCGCGAATTCAATGGCCTCTTGTGCAGTCAGATCCGAAAGCTCCATTTGGAACAAAGACTGGACTGCGAGTTCGCGTGCCATGTGTCGTTTCATCATGATTTTGCGTGCTCCTTTTTTTGTCGTTCTCAATCAGTTAGTTTAGCACATTCCTCTTTTAAAAAACATAGAGAACGCCAAAAAAAGACGGGAGTTCGTCGCACAAACTCCCGTCCTGATTCAGTTAACGATCGTACCTTTTAGCTCACGCTCTGCGAATTTCGTCGTGAACGTCCCACGCCGGAATACCGGGTGACTGAGAACACGTTCGTGGAACGGGATCGTCGTCTTGACACCTTCGATCCAAAATTCAGCTAGTGCACGTTCCATCTTCGCACATGCTTCTTCCCGTGTTTCCGCATGGACGATCAACTTCGCGACCATCGAGTCATAGTATGGTGGAATCATGTACCCTGGATAGACCGCACTATCGATGCGCACACCCATTCCGCCTGGTGTCACGTATTGTGTGACGCGTCCAGCAGACGGACGGAAATCATGATCTGGATCCTCGGCATTGATTCGGCACTCGATCGAATGACCGTGGAACTTGATATCCTTTTGTTTGACGGCAAGTGGATGATCGAGCGCGACTTGCAATTGTGCTTGAACGAGGTCGAATCCAGTGATCATCTCCGTTACCGGGTGTTCGACTTGAATGCGCGTGTTCATCTCCATGAAGAAGAACTCTTCCGTCTCTTCGACGAAGATGAATTCGATCGTTCCAGCTCCCGTGTATTGAATCGCTTTTGCGGCTTTTACGGCAGCCTCGCCCATTTTTAATCGTGTCGCTTCACTGACCGCAGGTGACGGCGCTTCCTCGATCAGTTTCTGCATCCGACGCTGGACGGTACAATCCCGTTCACCGAGGTGAATGACATTCCCGTGACGGTCAGCGAGGACCTGTACCTCGACATGGCGGAATTCTTCGATGAAACGTTCTAAATAGACATCCCCGTTTCCGAAAGCTTGTTTTGCTTCACGGCGTGTCTCACTTAACCCGTTGATCAGCTCCTCTTCCGAACGAGCGACCCGAATCCCTTTACCTCCACCACCGGCTGTTGCTTTGATGATGACTGGATAACCAATTTCTTGCGCCAGTGCGACCGCTTCTTCGTCCGTGACCGTTCCATCCGAACCCGGCACGACAGGCACGCCACACTCGATCATCGTCTTCTTCGCGACGTCCTTGATCCCCATCTGACGGATCGCATCCGACGTCGGACCAACGAACTTGATTCCGCACGCTTCACACATCTCAGCAAAATCGACGTTCTCGGCTAGGAAACCGTAACCCGGGTGGATCATCGTTACTTGACGGTTCGTTGCGATTGCGAGGATATTCGTAACGTTTAAGTAGGATGAAGCAGAACTCGCCTCACCGATGCAGTACGCCTCATCGGCTAAACGAACGTGTAAGGCTTCCTTATCTGCCGTCGAGTAGACAGCAACGGTCTGTATTCCAAGTTCCTTTGCCGCTCGAATGATGCGGACGGCGATTTCTCCACGGTTGGCAATCAATAATTTTTCCATGCTGTTCACCCCCGTTTACGGACGGATCCGGAAGAGTGGTTGACCAAATTCAACGAGATCTCCATCGGCGACAAGAATCTCGACGACCGTTCCAGATACTTCCGAGTTTAAGTTATTGAAGAGCTTCATTGCTTCAAGGACACAAACGATTTGACCCACTTCAATCTGATCACCGACTTTGACGTATGCCGGTTTATCCGGATTCGGACGCGAATAGAACGTTCCGACCATCAAGGCATTGATCGTGACCGTATCATCCGCAGTCGCCTCTTCCTCGACTGGTGTTGCCGCTTGCTTCACAGGAGCAGGCGCCGCTACTGGAGCAGCAGGTGCTTGGTGCGAGACCGTCACTGTTTCTCCTTGTTTCTTCAACTTCAATTTATACGTATCCGTCTCGAGTGAGAGTTCATTTACACTCGACTGATCGAGCATTTCGAGTACTTGTTTCAACTGATCGATTTTCATCTGTCATTCTTCCCCCATCTATGCTGTATTCACAATTATTATACCAGGTGCTAATGCCTACTCAAATACTTATATTAACTGGTCATACCATTGGATGCAAGTCAAGCTGGATGAAAAAAAAGACGTCTCTCGACCTGATAGAAGGTGAGAGACGTCTTGTCGTTTCAATATTATCCGTTGTAACGACCTGTGAAATCACCTGTACGTGTATCAACCGTTACTTTTTCTCCTGCTTCGATGAAGAGTGGTACTTGAATGATGTGACCCGTCTCCACTGTCGCGTTTTTCTTGACGTTCGAAGCTGTATCACCCTTAACGCCAGGCTCTGCTTCGACGATCGTCATGACGACTGTGTTCGGTAATTCAAGACCGAGGATTTCGCCGTTGTAAACCGCGATTTGAACTTCCATGTTTTCAAGCAAGTATGGAAGAGCTGCTTCGACTTGTGCCGTCGTCAATTCCAATTGCTCATACGATTCTGTGTCCATGAAGACGTAAGTCTCACCCATTGGGTAAAGGTATTGCATCTTGTTACGCTCGATGTGTGCACGCTCGACACGCTCACCACCACGGAATGTCATCTCTTGGATGTTTCCGTTACGGATGTTACGCATTTTCGTCCGAACGAAAGCTGCCCCTTTACCTGGTTTAACATGTTGGAATTCAAGTACTTGCCAAATCATACCGTCTGAAGTTTTAATCGTTAATCCTGTTTTTAAATCGTTTACTGATACCATAAATGGTTCCTCCTAAAATGTCCCGTCACTCTGAATTAGAGAGTGATCAGTTCTTTTGGTGAAGACGAAAGAATTTCTCGACCTGTTTCCGTAATCAAGACGTCATCTTCAATCCGGCATCCGCCAACTTGCGGCACGTAGATACCTGGTTCGACCGTAACGATCATGCCCGGTTCAAGTTTCGTCTCAGAGCGGAACGACAAGCCAGGTCCTTCATGTACTTCTAGACCAATACCGTGTCCCGTCGAGTGACCGAAGTACTCACCGTAACCTGCTTCTTTAATGATATCACGTGTCAACGCGTCCGCTTCGATTCCAGTGATACCTGGTTTTAAGCCATCGACACCCGCTAGTTGCGCTTGTAAGACTGTATCGTAGATCTTCTGCAATTCGGCATTGATCGGACCGACTGCGACAGTCCGTGTGATATCTGAAACATAACCGTTCAAGAGCGCTCCGAAATCAAGCGTCACGAGCTCACCCGTCGCAATGACTTTCGAGCTAGCAACACCGTGCGGCAAGGCAGAACGATGGCCTGACGCCACGATCGTATCGAAAGAAGAAGACGTCGCTCCATGCTTGCGCATGAAGAATTCTAGTTCGTTTGATACTTCAAGTTCTGTTCGTCCTGGTTGAATATACGTCAAGATGTGTTGGAAGGTCGCGTCTGCGAGCTCCACCGCTTCCTTAATCATCTTAATCTCTGACGAATCCTTAATCAAGCGTAGGTTTTCAATGATTCCTGTCGTCGGAACAAGCTCGATTGCCGAAGCTTGATCGTACGCTTCAAAAGCACCGAGTGTCATCGCATCCTTTTCGACACCAACCGCGCGAACACGCGCTCCTGCCATCAATTCGCCCATCGTCTCTGGAATCGACCGTTCGATTTGGACGATCTCCATTCCTTTAACTTGGTCTGCCGCTTGCTCCGTGTAACGGAAATCCGTCACGAAGTACGCTTGCTCTTCTGTTACGAGACATGCACCACTTGAACCCGTGAAGCCGGAAATGTAACGAATGTTCTCTGCTTTCGTGACGAGTAATCCTGGAAGGTCCCGTTCCTTTAAAGCTGCTTGTAACGCCTCGATCCGTTGTTTCATGATTGATTTCCCCCTTGTTCCGATTGTTGTAAAGCTTGAAGTGCTTCCGTTGCCAGACGATATCCCGTCATGCCAAGTCCAGCAATGACGCCTTGACAGACGGATGCGATCATCGAATGATGACGGAAGGATTCACGTGCATGGACATTCGATAGATGGACCTCGATGACGGGTGCTTCGATCGCAGCGATCGCGTCACGTAACGCGATACTCGTATGCGTATAGGCAGCCGCATTGAAGACGATGCCGTCCGCTCCCCGTTCCTCGTGAAGAACATCAATCAGTCGTCCTTCATGATTCGATTGTTCAAACCGAAACTGAATGTTCGGAAAATAAGCGCGAAGGTCGTGTTCTAAGTCGGCTAATGTCGCCGTTCCATATGTATCCGGTTCGCGTGTTCCGAGTAAATTCAAGTTTGGTCCGTTTAATATCAAGACACGCAAAAAAAAACACCTCCTAGAATTCCTTTTCATTGTATCATAACCCGATTTCCGACTCCTAAAGATTACCTCGTTTTGACGAGTCGAACATAGTTTTTTTAGCGTAAATCAAGTACACTGACGATACACCTAATTTTAATGAAGACGGGATGCGTTCAATTATGAAAACGACTAATCCGCCAGTCGGTGGTCAAGCCATCGTCGAAGGCGTCATGTTCCAAAATGCGACCCATGCAGTCTCCGCGATTCGTCGAAATGATGATTCGATCGAGACGTTTGCCCAGCAAAAACCGGTTCGACCACGAATCGCCAAAGGAAAACGAATTCCACTTTTGCGTGGTCTCTTTGCTTTGATGGAGTCCTCAGCGAATGGCGCAAGTCATATGAACTTCGCAAGTGATCGCTACGGTGTCAAACCGGGTGAAGAAGAACCGGAAGAGACGACTGCCAGTCCTTTGACGAAATGGCTCGGCGTAGCTGTCGTCGGGATCCTATCATTTTTTTTCGGTAAATTACTCTTTACGTTACTACCTGCTTTCCTTGCATCGCTATTCGATGTATTTCCAGCCTTGTCTGGACATGTCATTCAAAACGTCATTGAAGCAACAATTAAATTAACGCTTTTGTTCAGTTATCTCTACGTGATTTCGTTGACCCCGCTTGTCAAACGACTTTTCCAATATCATGGTGCTGAGCATAAAGTCATTAATTGCGTCGAGTCAGGACGTCCACTTACGGTCGAGAACGTTCGCGTCAGCAGTCGGCTTCATTACCGGTGCGGCTCGAGTTTCTTGATCTTCACCGTCATCGTCGGATTTTTCGTCTATCTGATCGTGCCAACGGATCCGCTTTGGTTGCGTCTCGTCTGCCGAATCGCTTTATTACCGGTCGTCATCGGTCTCTCGTTTGAAGTGTTACAGCTGACGAATAAAGCACAGCACATTAAAGGACTTCGCGTCATCGCCTTGCCTGGCCTATGGTTGCAGTACTTGACGACGAAGGAACCGGATGATTCACAGATCGAGGTTGCGATTTATGCGTTTGAAGCATTAGAAAAACAGGAACATAACCTACATGAGAATGCACTGGGTTAATCGATAACAGGGGTGATATTATGATCAGACAACGCATTGGTTCTACATTTGCACTCGTCGTGTTACTGTTCGCTTTTGTCGGCTTCGGATATAAACTCGTCAACAATCCAAGTAGTCTGTTTTCACAATTGCTGTTCTTCGGGATTACCGCCGGGATTATCTTCTTACTCTTTAAGTTCCTGACTCGTAATCGAAGCGTCGGAAATGGTGCGAACGCTCAGTACCGAAAATCCGTCGCTCAATCAAAAAAAATGCACGGCTCTTCGAATTCTGTTCGCCGGACAGACTTTAAGAAAAAACCGGTCAAGTCTTCAAAAGCGCCGGCATCGAATAAAGTCAGACCGTTGCGGGATCGTTCAAAAGCGCCTCACCTGACAGTCATCGAAGGAAAAAAAGGTAAAAAGAAAAAACGTGCTTTCTAAATTTCAAAAGTACATTAAAAAGGAGATTCGTCACGCGACGAATCTCCTTTTTTCGTGTTCAATCCGTTTCGACCCAACCGATATACGGTAAATTGCGGTATTCCTCAGCACAATCGATTCCGTACCCAACAACGAAGTAATCCGGAATCTCAAAACCGACATAGTCTGCGTCGAGTTCTACTTCACGACGTGCCGGTTTATCAAGCAATGTACACACCTTTAGAACTCCAGGTTGATGCAACTTCATGTGATCACATAAGAAATGGAGCGTTCGTCCTGTGTCGATAATATCTTCGATGACGACGACATATTTCCCTTGCACATCGAGATCGAGATCTTTCTTCAACTGGACACGCCCTGAAGAGACGGTCTTTGTTCCGTAAGAAGAGCACGCGACTGTATCAATTTGAACGCTTCCTTTGATTTCGCGCATCAAATCCGCAGCAAAGACCATCGACCCTTTCAACACGACGACAAGAACGATTTGACGTCCGGCAGCATCTGCTTCAATCTGTTGTGCTAATTCACGGACTTTTTCTTTTAGTTGTGACTCAGACACTAACTTTTCTTTAATCGTAATTTCCATGACCAGGTGCGAACACCCGTCACCCCCTTCGTCCATTTTCAGGCTCAGTATAACATAACACCTTTTAAATGCGCACTTTATCATTAAATTGTAATGGAATGTTCGTGTTTAAGATGATCTCTTAGAAAAAAAGTATAAAAAAACAAGCCTCAATCCTCTGGATGGGCTTGTTGATAGCGATGCAGTTCCTCTTTCAAACCAGGACGTTCTGCGAAGAACTGAATCATTCCGTTGATCTTATCCAATGCTTCGATACTAATATGATGTTCGATTCCTTCGACATCCTTATAGATCAGTTCTTCATCCACACCAACGAGACGAAGAAAATCTTCAAGTAAGGCGTGTCGTTCCACGAGACGCTTTCCGATTTTGCGTCCTTTAGGCGTCAGCATGAGACCCCGATACTTTTCATAAACGAGATACGTCTCCCGGTCGAGCTTTTGAACCATCTTCGTTACCGAGGACGGGTGAACTCCTAACGACTCCGCTATATCCGATACGCGGGCATACCCCTTATCTTCAATCAGTTTATAAATTTGTTCCAAATAATCTTCCATACTCGGAGTTGGCACGACATCACCTTCCCATTTCATTCATTAGCGTTTCCAGTTCCACTCATCACTACGGTATTTCTCGGCAAGACGCTCAATCTCCTGCCACTGCTCGCTAGTGAACGTTAATGGAACGAACGACAAATCAAGCGCCTCTTCGAAGCCTTTCGTGAACGCTTCTCGTACCTCGTCAAATGCGACTGCGCGACCTGCTAGCTCATTCAAAGCGACAGCTTTTCCTGAAAAACGCGCTTTCATCCGTTCGCGCGTCGACTCATCATCATACAAGAAACAATCAAACAATTCACCTTCATCGACAGAGAGTGGGACCGAACCGTGCTGCAGAACAACGCCTTGATGGCGAACTTGTGCACTTCCGGCGACTTTCCGTTTTCCAACAGCGAGTTCATAATACGACGCTGCATCAAAACAAACGGCTGATTTCGGCTTCCGTAATTCTTCCTTTTCCTCTTCCGTCAACGGAACGGAAAATTCGACCGGAATGCCGAGGTGATGGTATCCTTTGCGAATTCCTTCCGTCAACATCCGATAACTTTCGATGACCGTGCGTGGTAAACCTTCTGTATCTTCTGGGATGACGACACTGTATGTCAACTCGTCTGCGTGCAAGACAGCGCGCCCTCCTGTCATCCGACGCACGATCGGAATCCCGAGCTCCGCGATCCGCTTTCGATCGATATCACGGGTTGCCCGTTGAAAATGACCAACGCTTAATCCACGTGGTTCCCATGAGTAAAAACGCAGCGTCGGTGCGATTTCACCACGCCCGACGAACTGAATCAATGCTTCATCAATTGCCATGTTCATTGCCGGCTCCATTGCCGGCGTCGTCAACACTTGCCACTCTCTGTTCACTTGAGCACCCCCAAAACGTTTCCGTCTTAGTGTATCAAACCCATTCTCGGTCGCGCAATCACGAGTCGATTGCCGAAATCGATTTCGTTGACTATAATGAAACAGAGGTTAAACGAACGAAGGGGTTGGAAGTCGAATATGGAAACTGGAACTATCATTACGATCGTATTATGGGTCGCGCTGATCGCCTACATCGCTTGGCGTTTCATGCCGGTCAAAGGCATCACGAAATTGTCGCAAGAAGAATTCCGTGCGAACTACCGTAAAGCACAAATCGTCGATGTTCGCGAGACACAGGAATTCAAAGGTGGACACATCGTCGGTGCCCGTAACATCCCGGTCAGCCAAATGAAGATGCGCTCGAAGGAATTACGAAAAGACATGCCGATTTATTTGTATTGTCAAGGTAGCATGCGTTCTTCACAGGCTGCAAAAGTCTTGAAAAAAGCTGGTTATACGAATCTGTATCAGTTAAAAGGCGGATTCAAGCAGTGGTCAGGAAAAATCAAACGGAGCTAATGCTTCGTTCATCGCAAAAAGAGGATCTCTCCTTCGTCGGAGAGGTCCTCTTTTTTATGAAGTAGCTTATGCGTGTACTTCTTGTTTTGGTTCGTAGCGTAAGACCGGTTTTCGAGCAGCAAGTGTCTCGTCCATCCGTTTGACGACCGTCGTGTGTGGTGCATTTAAGACGACATCTGGTGTCTCTTCGACCTCTTTTGCAATCTGGAGCATCGCATCACAAAAGGCATCGAGTGTTTCTTTTGACTCTGTTTCCGTCGGTTCGATCATGATACACTCCTCGACGTTCAACGGGAAGTAGATCGTTGGTGGATGGTATCCAAAGTCAAGCAGACGTTTAGCGATATCAAGCGTCCGGACACCTAGTGCTTTTTGACGTTTACCCGACAAGACGAATTCGTGCTTGCAATAGACGTCGTATGGCGCGTCATACGCACCTTTGAGACGAGCCAACATATAGTTCGCATTCAAGACCGCTTCTTTCGAGACGCGAGCGAGACCTGCCCCACCCATCGTCCGAATATAGCTATAGGCACGAACGTTGATGCCGAAGTTACCGTAGAATGGTTTGACGCGACCGATTGCTTCCGGACGATCGTAATCGAGGACATAACGCTCTTCTTCTTTGCGGACGATTGGTTTCGGTAAATACGGAATCAAATCTTGTTTGACCCCTACTGGACCCGACCCTGGTCCGCCGCCACCGTGCGGTCCTGTGAACGTCTTATGCAAGTTCAAGTGAACGACATCAAAGCCCATGTCCCCTGGACGAGCAATGCCCATGATCGCATTCGAGTTCGCACCATCATAATAGAGTTTTCCACCTGCTTCGTGAACCGCTTTTGCGATTTCGACGATATCCGACTCAAACAGACCGAGCGTGTTTGGATTCGTCAACATGAGTGCCGCTGTATCGTCACCGACTTTTTTCTTTAAGTCTGCTAGATCAACGAGACCACGTTCATCCGATAAGACCGTCACGGTATCAAATCCAGCGACTGATGCCGATGCCGGGTTTGTTCCGTGCGCGGAGTCCGGTACGAGGACTTTCGTCCGTTTAAAGTCACCGCGTGCATGATGGTAGGCCTTAATCAGCATCAAGCCTGTCCATTCACCGTGTGCTCCCGCCGCCGGCTGGAGCGTCACTTCATCCATTCCTGTGATGACTGCGAGTTTTTCTTGCAGATCATACATTAAACCGAGTGCCCCTTGGACACTTTCGACTGGTTGAAGCGGGTGAATGTGTGCAAACCCAGGGAGGCGTGCCATATCTTCATTAATTTTCGGGTTGTATTTCATCGTACATGACCCGAGTGGATAGAATCCAGAATCCACACCATGGTTACGGTTCGAGAGTGCCGTGTAGTGACGGACGAGATCCAGTTCAGATACTTCCGGTAGCGCCACGTCTTCCTTCCGTAACATCGAAGCCGGTAACAATTCTTCTACTGCCACCTCATCGACAGTCGGTAACGGTAAGCTAAAGGCGATACGACCCGGTTTAGAAATTTCAAAGATCAATGTTTGCTCATTCATGTGTGAGTCCCCCTAACGCTGTCACGAATTGATCCAACTCTTCATTCGTCCGTAATTCCGTTGCACAAACAAGCATTTCATTTTGACGTGCCGCGTCATACGATCCTAACGGCAAACCGCCGATGATCCCGTGATCGAGCAATTGTTGACTCGCACGTGTTGCATCGATCGGTAGCGTAACGACGAATTCATTGAAGCTCGGTCCATCGTCAACGATCGTAAAGCCAGCCTGTTTCAGCTTTTGTTTTAAGGCATGTGCCGTTTGCAAGTTGCGTGTCGCGAGTTCCCGGATACCCCGTTTTCCGAGTGCACTCATCGCGATCGAAGCAGCGAGTGCATTCAACGCTTGGTTCGAACAAATGTTAGATGTCGCCTTGTCACGGCGAATGTGTTGTTCACGTGCTTGTAACGTCAGAACGAAACCGCGTTTCCCATTCTCATCGACGGTCTGCCCAACGAGACGTCCCGGAATCTTACGCATCAACGCTTTTGTCGTCGTGAAATAACCACACGTCGGTCCACCAAAACTTTGTGGAATTCCGAACGGTTGGCAGTCTCCGATCGTTATGTCAGCGCCAAGTTTACCTGGTGCTTCTAAGATACCGAGTGCCAGTGGATTCGCAGAGACGATGAACAGCGCACCACGAGCATGAGTCGCATCGGCCAATGCTTGTAGTTCTTCGACACGACCGTAGAAGTTCGGATACTGCACGATGACACAGGCGACGTCTTCGATGGCATCGAGTTGATCGATCCGTGTGACACCTTGCTCAAGCGCCAACGTCTCGACGTTTAGTCCTGGACCGTTCGCATACGTCCGAACGACATCGTGTGCCTCCGGGTGAACGCCGTCTGAAAGAACGATCGTCTTTTTCTTCGTATGGGCACAAGCAAGCATAGCCGCTTCCGCTAACGCCGTGATACCGTCATACATCGACGAGTTCGCGACATCCATCCCTGTCAATTCACAAATCATCGATTGGAATTCAAAAATCGCTTGTAGTTCACCTTGCGAAATCTCTGGCTGATACGGTGTATAGGCAGTGTAAAACTCTGAGCGCAGTAACATATGATTGACGACAGCAGGTGCATAGTGATCATAGATGCCTGCGCCAAGGAACGATGAATATTGTTTCGTATTCATGTTTTGGTCGGCAAGCTTCGATAGCGTCCGAATCAAGTCCGTTTCCGGAAGTGGCACACCGACTTCTTCCAATGTACCGTTATCACGGACGGATGCCGGGATATCAGCGAGTAAATCTTCGATCGATGCTGCACCGATCGTCTGTAACATCGCCTGCTCATCTTCTGCTGTCATTGGTAAATAACGAAAATCCATAGAAATATCCCCCTTATTTCGTGCGACGATAAAACGGTGTCGCTGTTCGTTTCGCTGCTAAACGTTTTCCGCGTACTTCCACTTCAAATTGCTCTTGTTCCGCTACTTCTGCAGGAACGAGTGCCCAAGCAATCGCTTTTCCGACTGTCGGCGGCAACGTACCTGTCGTCACCACACCAACGACTTCCCCGTCGTGCCAAACCGGTGCATCTTGACGCGCAATCCCTTTATCGAGTAATTCAAGACCGATCAAGCGTCGCGGTGCTCCTTGTTCTTTCTGTTGCAACAAGACTTCCGAACCGACGAACGGTTTGACTTGTGGTTTGACCGCAAAGCCCATTCCCGCTTCGATTGGTGAAATCGTTGCTGATAATTCATGTCCATAAAGTGGAAGACATGCCTCAAAACGTAATGTGTCACGTGCCCCGAGCCCGCATGGTACGACACCTTGCTCAAGCAGTGCTTGCCAGACAGCAGGTGCGTCACCAGCTGCCATGTAGAGTTCGAACCCATCTTCCCCTGTGTACCCACTGCGTGAGACGATCATTTCCACTCCTGCAACCGTCCCACGTTGGAACTTGAAAAATCCGATCTCTGATAAGACAAGTGGTGTCATGCCGGAAAGGATGGCTTCCGCACGTGGTCCTTGGACCGCAATTTGACCATATTGTTCCGATTGATTCTCAAGCGTGACGTCTCCTGTTAGATAGTGACGTAAATGTTGTTCGTCTTTTTCAATGTTCGAAGCATTGACGACGAGAAGATAGTCCGTTTCTGCCAAACGATAGACGAGTAAATCATCCACTGTCCCACCGTCTTCTTGGCATAAGACGTTATATTGCGCTTGCCCCACCGCAATCTTCGAAATATCGTTCGATAATGTAGCTTGTAAAAACGTCAGAGCATCCGGTCCGCTGACGAACAGTTCTCCCATGTGCGAGACATCGAACATGCCGACGTTCTCCCTTACTGCAACGTGTTCTTCTTTAATCGAGGAAAACAAAACTGGCATTTCAAATCCCGCAAAATCCACCATCTTACCGGTTTGCGAAACCGTCTCGAATAACGGTGTTCTTTTCAATGTCGTTTGACTCATACAAATCCCCCTATTTACGAACGTTTTCGCTCTCTCTTCTCTTTAATGTTCCATTTTCAAATCCATCTTACCAATTAAAATCATAATTATCTAGTATTATTCGGAAAAAGGAACATACGAAAAAGAGAGAAAGGACCCTGTCCCTTCTCTCCTATTGTTTCATATTCTTCCCATGAAAGCCATTTCAAAATTGTTTGATTCCGGCAGTTCGTTTGATTTCCTCCTGGAGTCGACGACCTTCCGTCACCAATTGGCTCGCTCCTTGCTTCACACGATTTCCTTCTTCAGTGATTCGATTGATATTCCCTTTGATTTGATCGATTCGCTGCGTCGTATGATCAATGTTCGTCTGCAAGGTTTGCTGACGAATCGTAAAGCGCTCCATCAGTTGTTTTAACTGCCGAATATCCTGAGACAGCTTCTTTTTGTAAAGACTGAATCCGAACAACACGAGTCCTATGATAGCCAATAAAATAATACCTAACGTAATCCAAATCATGACTTCTCCTCCAATACAGTTTCAATCGCACGCGTTAATTCTTCGATTGATGCCGTTCCTTCAAGTCGGACAGTAGCTACTCCAGCATATAAGGAATAGCGACGTTCAAACAATCGTCTCACTTGTTCCCGTTCTGTCACGAGTGGACGATTCGGATCAGCGGCGATACGTTCCCAAATCAAATCAAAGGGTGTATCGATCCAGACGACTGTTCCGGACTCCTGCATGTACAGTCGGTTCTCTTCCCGTTCGACGATCCCGCCACCCGTGACAACCACTTCCGCATTGCTACTCTTCAACAATTCGCTTTCATGTGTACGAAACCCTGCTTCGCCATGCTCAGCGAAAAAAGCGGTAATCGTTTGTCCATGTTCCTGTTTGAACCGTTCATCCAGTTCGTCGACCTCGTATTGTGAACCCAATCGATGTCCGACAGCTGTTTTACCAGTTCCCATAAACCCAATCAAATAAACCTTACTCATGTGTGACGACCGCCTCGATTCTTTGACCATTCTCTAATCTCGCTTCCATTTTAAAGCCTTTATCGGTCGCTGTACAGCTGACTTGTCCGATTGGGTAGCGGAGGGTCTCGTCCTTCGTACAATCTGCTTTCGCCGCTCGAATGAGAGACTCGAGTTGAAGGGCTTCTTGCTCTAACTGATGATGCCGCATCTCTTCGTCAATTTGCTGACAAGAAATCAAGAGTACGACTCCCATTCCTAGAAGTAACAGTAACGTTTGAATCAAGATGAATCCTTCCTGACGCATCGGAAGGAACGTCTGCTGTCGTTCAACTGAATCGAGAGAATCTCGGCATCCCCTGTCACGGTATATTGTTTGACATCGCGGGCGTATGTCAGTTCACCTCCCTGTTCTTTCTTGAGACGTAGTTGATCTTGCACACGGACGAGACGCCACTTTTCAGCTGTCTCTCCCGGATTGACGTCCATTCCACGAATCTCGTCTCCGAGGCGCTCACACATCGTACTGCGCCACATCAGTCGTTCCACGGTATGAAAGAACAATTCTTCATTCATTCGGTTGACTTCCGGCGGACGAACGAGTGGGGTCAGTGTCAAGATTGCCAGCAGAAGAAGTGGGCTCAGCCATAGGACGAATGACAGTTCGAGAAGGGTCATTCCGGATTCCGCTCGCAAGACACATCGTTTCATTGCACCACGCTCCTTGTTTCAGGACATAGGACGCTGTTCGGTTTTCAACTTGATCCGTAGCCATCTGCTCAAGCTGTTCCGTCTCTTGTTCCCATTTCATTTGTTTCGTCCGTAAATCGAGATAAGGATCAATCGCTAACATCATGAAGATACCGATTGCAACGATAGAAAGCATTACTTCAAGCAAAGAGAAGCCCGCTTGGCGTTCGTTCTGCATACTTCTCACCTCACTTTACGGATTGCCATTTGATAATTCCCAAGTAAGAATTTGATTTCATATTCGGCTGTTGCCGAACGGCAAGACCAGGTCGCTGCATAGATCGAGTGATAGCTTTTAAAATAGATGATGCGATTCGAGGGCGGAACGGTACACGTATGACCATTTTGGAATGTCCGTTGCCATAACAACCGGTCATCCGCAAGGACAAGGTATCCTGTACCGTCTCCTCGAAATCGAAACTGCATCAATGCTTGATCTTGCTTTGAGTACTGCATGAGTCGAAGTGTCTGAATATCTTGTTCCATCAGACGAACCTCTTGTTCAAGCGGAATCCAGTCCGGTCGTTTTTCAAACAGTGCCGGCAACAAAAAAACAAGTAAACAAGCAATGATTGTCAGCACCGCCGTCATCTCAAATAAGGTAAAACCTTGTTCACTTCGTAAGTTCGCCAGTCTTCGGATCATACGTATACGTCTCCTGATCACAGACGAGGGCATTCGGTTTATCAGCTGTTCCGCGGTTGATCGTCTGGAGCGATTCCGGATACTTCTTTTCTTTCGCATAATACAAATTAACCTCCGAGCGAATGACGCGAATGTTCGCCTCACAACTGACACCTTTCGCCTGGTCCTTTCCACTTGTCATCGTTGGAATCAAAACGAGTAGTAACAATGAAATGATCAATAAGACGGCTGCCATCTCAAGTAAGGTGAATCCGTCTTGTCGTTTTAAGAATTGTTTCATCGTATCGTCTCCTCTGTTTAGAATGGAAGCTGCTGTATCGCTAGCTGAATCGGATAATACAAGATGAGAAACAACGTTCCCGTCATGATCGTCAATCCACCGTACAAAATCGGCTCGATCCATAACAACTTTTTCTCTAGTTCCTCTTCCATCGACTCATGCAAGAGTGTCGCTTGTTCAAGCAACAACGGACCAAGATCGCCACTTTCCCGCGCCAAATGGACGATCCCAATCGTCTCGGCTTCGATGATTTCATCTTCGCCAAGCGCTTCTGCAAGTGGTTCCCCTGCCTGTTGTTTAGCATGTAGACGAGCGTACAAATGTCCTTTTTTATTCGCTTGTCCTTGCTCGAGGTGACGAAAGGTCTCTTCAAGCGAGAAGCCAGCATCGATGAACGATCCTACTTCGATCGTGAATAAATAGCTGTAGTAGAGACGAATCAAACGCTGTAACGGTTTCAGTCGTAAAATACGGTTTAACGGAAAGAAGCGAAAAAAGAGGTAACCGGAGGTTAACAAAATAACGGGAATACTTGCGAGCAGATATTTCGCAGAGGGGTGAAGAAGGAGATGCAGAAATGAGGGGAGAGTCTTCGGGTCCGACATCTCAAGGAGAGACGGAAATACGTAGAGGGCGTAAAAGAAGAACAGGAGGAATAGACTAGTCGCTAGAACAAGCGGATACCGGATCATCTTCCAAAACTTCGATCGCATTTCTGTTTCGAGGTCGAGCAGTTTCACGATTTGGCGAAGGACGAGCAACGGTCGTTCTGTCCTTTCTCCAACAAAAAGAAGTCGTTTTAAAGTATTCGTTAACGCAAGCGGTTCAAGCGATGCTGAAAAGGAGTCTCCTTTTTCAAGACAGCGTTCCATTTCTCCGACTACTTCCGCGAACGGCTGACGCTCGAATCGTTTTAAAATGAGTAACGTCTCTTTCGCGGAAATGCCTTTTGATAACAAGCGATGATATCGTTTTAAGAACCGACTTTGATCGCGGCTTGTAAGTTTCTGACGGTACAGCGGACATCCTCTCCTTTTCGCTCGAGATGAATGATGCGTTGACAGACAGCCAGTTCTGACTCTTCGATACCTAAACTGCGCAATCGCAATCGCGCCTCATCAATACTTCCAGCGTGTAACGTAAACAACACGACGTGACCACTAAGTGCGGCATTCATCGTCAAACGTGCTGCCTCTCTCGTCCGCACCTCACCAAAAGCAATCCAATCCGGATCCGCTCGCAATATTTCTTCAAAACATCGCGTAGCAGTGAACCCTGCTTTTTCATTTAGTTCCAGTTGCAAGACGTTTGGTACCGTACACTCCACCGGATCTTCAATCGAGATGATTCGTTTTTCTTCCATCGCACTCATCAAGGAATATAACATCGTCGTCTTTCCTGCGCCTGTCGATCCAGAAATGACGATACACCCGTGTCGTTGTTCAGCTAACCAAGCGAAGTCCAATTGATCGTGTAACGTTCGTAAAGCCGTTTCTTGAGAGACCGTCGAACGATAAAATCGCCACGACATTGCATCTCCTTGTCGACTCGGTAACAACGAGACGCGCATGCCCTTTTTCCCGTGCGGATACAAACCACTTTGCGGAATCCGCTCGTTCTGTTCCTTTAAGTTCGCCTCATAGCGGACATGACTGACAAGTGTCCGGTAACGCGTGAGTTCTACCTCTTCTTGTTCACACAAACCGTCACCTGTTCGACAAACGATTCGGACGCAAGCTTCATTCGGTACGAAATGAACATCTGTTGCACCAAGTGATTCGAATCGTTCCATGAGTTGTGTCGTCCATTCCTTCATTTCTCTTCACCTCCTTACCGCAAACAATACACAAAAAAAAGAAGCCGACCAAACCGGCTTCTTTACGATACGTGTGCAATTGTCCGATGTTTACGCTTCGCCAATGTCTCAAGACCTGGTTTATCGTATCCGATAACAAGTTGTTTTCCATCAGTGATGATTGGACGGCGTAATAATTTCGGATTGTCACTCATGAGGCGTAATAACTCACTGAGTTTCATGTCTTCAATATCAATGCCGAGATCTTTGAAGGCTTGACTGCGTGTTGCGAGCAAACTTTCAATCCCATCCGTCGATAATTTCAACAGTTCCATGAGTTCATCAACTGTTGGAGCATTTCTGAACAGATGACGTTCCTCTACATCAACATGTTCCTCTTTTAACCATGATTTCGTTTTACGACATGATGTACAACTTGGATATGTGAAAAAGACTAGTTCATTCGTCATTTTTGCTCCTCCTCTCAAAGTGTGGGGTTTCATTACAGTTACTATAGCATGCCATTTTGACTTTGTACACATTTTGTACAACTATTGTACAACTTTTTTTGAAACTTCATCTTTTGTTCACAGTTATTCCTTAACAATCACTAGAACAGGATGGACGGATGATTGTTTGCTTGGTAAAATAAGTACGTATATTGACTATCTGTCGGATTTAGGGGGTTATAGGAATGGGGAGAATGTACCGCGTACTCGGTTTCTGGACTGGTATCATCGCAGTCATGGCATTTATCGGCGCATTGGGTGGCGATGCAAGCTCAAGTGAGCATACGGATTCATTTTTAGTCATGGGCTTCGTCTTCTTAGCACAAACTGTATTTTTTGCAGCGCTCGGTTACTTGCGCTTAACTGAAAAAACGTATGTCTATATCTTTGGAGCTTACTTAACTGTATTTTTCATCGTCTTTACGTACTGGTCGAACTTCCAGATGTAATGAAAAAACTCGTCATCCTTTTGGAT
Organism: Exiguobacterium sp. FSL W8-0210; assembly: GCF_038006045.1. Classification (NCBI taxonomy): domain Bacteria; kingdom Bacillati; phylum Bacillota; class Bacilli; order Caryophanales; genus Exiguobacterium; species Exiguobacterium sp. FSL W8-0210. Next base: position 941,904 of record NZ_JBBOUK010000001.1, on the reverse strand, counting down.
GGCGAGTTTTTTTAGTCAGAGGAATGGATTCGACTTCATTTCTTGACGAATCGTCGTACTCGGACCATGCCCTGGATAAATCGTCGTATCTGCCGGTAGTTCCGCGATGAGTCGATCCAGTGAACGCATCAACACGTCTTGATCCCCACCGTATAGATCCGTTCGTCCGACGCCTTGCTGGAACAGGAGATCTCCACCGAACGCGATCCGTTCTCCTTTAAAGTAGAACGTCACACTTCCTGGTGAGTGTCCTGGCGTCTCAAGTACATGCATCGAAAAGCTACCGATCGTCAATCGTCCTGGTTGCAACAAATGATCCGCTGGTTTCATCCGCATCGGTGGCATTCCGAATTTTGCTGAACCATTCCATTCTGGATTACCGAGCCATCCTGCTTCTTCCGGATGCACGTAGACAGGGGCTTCCGTGAAGCGTCGTAACATATCCACACCACCAATGTGGTCAAAATGCGCATGCGTCAACAAAATCGCTTTTAATGTTGCTCCCCGACTTTCAATCTCATCGAAAAACCGCATATCTTCTGTACCCGGATCAATGACGAGACATTCCTTATCTTTAAATAACAAATAACCATTCTCAGATGCCATACCGGAAGTGATCATTACGATTTCCATTCTATAAACCCCCTTTACAATAGACTCTTCTCCTACTATACACGAAATTGTCGAAAGTTCCTGCAACGCCCTCTCGACTTTATCCCGCGAGTCGGATAAACTAAAAAGTGAGATTTAAGTGAAATCTTCGTGAAATTCATAACGTGATTGTTTAAGGGGGAGTACGTCATGCATTTGGATCAACCAATCGGTTGGCTTTTCTTCTTCGTCGCACTCGTCGGTGTTTGGGCCGTCGTTCGTTCACTTAAGAAACGCCAAATGTTTCCACTCGTATTCGCGGCCCTAACTGTCGTCTTATTCGGCTGGTTTGGGATTGCGACATTGATTTACGGCGGTATTCCATCGTAATCAGAGTACGCTAAAAGAGAGGTGCCTCGAGCATCTCTCTTTTTTGTTATTTTATAAAAAGAGTAGACCTACTAGAACGTAGACCTACTCTCAGTATTATCTTACTTATTTTGAAGTTTGAAGGAAACGTAGCAAGTCGCCATAGATGACTTTATCTGAGAGTCCTAATTCTTTCTCAGATTGTTTCGTAGATTGTTTACACATTTCCGCTTGTTCCCCGTCCTTCACTTCTTCTCCTGTCTTACGGTCATAACATGTTTCTTGCGTGTAGACCGTCTTATCTGTTACGACAGAACCGTCACGGAACAACGCATAGTCTTTATGTTGTTTTGAGAAGAGATCGGTACCGAACAAGATCTCATTCTTGAAATCATGACCTAACAGGTGAAGCAATGTTGGTTTGATATCGATTTGACTCGCAACATTTTCGTGTTTGACACCCTTCGTTTGACCCGGTAAATGAATGACAAACGGTACACGTTGCAGTTGCGCAACGTCATATGGAGTCAACTCATCTTTGTTCATGAGTTCTGCCATCGCAGCATTATGGTTTGTTGAAATACCGTAATGGTCACCGTATACCATGAAGATCGTATCATCCCACGTACCATCTTTTTTGAGACCTTCGATGAACTTACCGAGTGCCATATCTTGATACGCTAGCGCCTGAACGTAGTGGTTCAGTGTCGTAGAACTCGTTTCTAGCGGTGGTACGAGTTCATCTTCTGGTTTTGGCATCTCGAATGGATAGTGGTTCGTTAACGTAATGAATTTCGAATAAAACGGACGTGGTAAATCTTTTAACATCGGAAGTGACTGTTCAAAGAACTTGTCATCGAGTAAGCCCCACTCCGTCAAATCTGCTGGATCCCCTAAATCATAATCCGTCTCCGAGAAGAAACGATCTACGCCGAAACTGTTGTAGACGATGTCCCGGTTCCAGAATGACTTGTTATTCGCATGGAAAACAGCTGAGTAATAGCCATCTTCTTTCAACATCTCAGGTGTTGCACGGAATTCGTTCTCTCCGTTCGTAAAGAATGCAGATCCACGACCAAGTGGATAGATCGAATTCTCAAGAATGAACTCAGCATCTGACGTTTTCCCTTGTCCTGTGTTGTGATAGAAGTTATCCCATGAATGGGATTCCTTGATCAATTTATTCAAGTTCGGTGTAATTTCTTGACCGTTTGGTGCTTTTAAACCAACGGCAAATGATTGAGCTGACTCAAACGAGATGACGATGACGTTCTTACCTTTATACTTGCCGAACATCGCCGGATTGGCTGCAGCATGCTTCGAATCGATGAAGTTTTGGACTTCTGATAACTCAGAGCTATCCGCAAGTGCTTTTTGCGCAGATGTCTTCGACTGGATGAGTGCGTCATACATATGGAAGTTAAATGTTCCGATGTTCTTAACGAGTAATTCCCGGTCAAAGGCACGTGTCAATAATTCTGGACGTTCTGTCTCAGCAAGCGTCAAGTTTCCAAGGAAGACGACGACTGCTGCGACGAATGCAAGAATTGCGCGTCCACGTGACGCGACGTTTTTGGACATGTCCATTTTCCGTAAGAAAAATGGTAAGATGATCAAATCGCCGACGATCAGTAAATCAGCCCAACTTAAAAGCGATGCGAGTGAAGCTGAAACCGTCTCTGCATTCGAAGTTTGGAACAATACTGGCAACGTCAAGTAATCATTAAAGAAGCGGAAAAAAATGATGTCCGCATATAAAATGATGGTTGCGACGAACAGTGTACCGTAGATGAACCATTTTTGGACATTTCCTCGGAAGAAGAAGCTAAATCCAAACATGAAGAGCGCTGAACTAATTGGATTAATTAGTAGAATGAATGCTTGCGCGGAATTCGTTACGGGAACGTTGAAGAAAAGTGTATACGCTAAATACGTTTTTAACCAAATCAATAAGGTCGCAATCCAAAAGAGCTTATGCTCTTTATAAGTACTGCGAACGCCTTGCCCCATCTTTAGGCGCATTCGCGACCAGATGTTTGCGTCTTGCTGCATAAAAACCTGCCTCCTAATTTACATGTGCTTTCTGCTTTCAGTTCACACAACTTACATCATAATGTAAATATACCCATATCACGTGAAAATTTTACGCTTAGTTTTACAAAAATGCAACCGGAATCCGGAAGATACTTAACAATCACACAATTACTATACGTTTGTAAACAAAAAAAAGATTCGCCGGAGCGAACCTTTCATTGAAATTGAATATTATCATTTTTTCAAGAACATTTGCTTAGCAAGCCATGCACACCCGATGACTCCAGCATCGTTTCCGAGTTCAGCAATCTTGAACGTCGTTGATCCAAAGACACGGGGTAACGCAAACCGTTCAAATTGCTGACGTAGTGGTGCAAGCAGTGTTTCACCTGCTTTCGAGACACCACCACCGATGACGATGATTTCCGGATTGATACTATTTGCTAGATTCGAAATCGCAAGTCCGAGGTGGAACGTCACTTCCTCTACGACATCCGTTGCGATACGATCGCCTTTCTCATATGCTTCAAATACATCTTTCGCCGTCACTGCTTTAATGTCATTCAGTAGTGTTTCTTGTCCTTTACGTTTCTCAAGACCAAGACGGGCGATACCCGTTGCTGAAGCAATCGTCTCAAGGCATCCTTTACGTCCACATCCACATAGGACGCCACCTTCAGGCAACATCGTGATATGACCGATTTCTCCTGCCATTCCGACCGTACCGTGAACGATTTGTCCGTTCGTGATTAGACCACCACCAACACCCGTACCAAGTGTGACAGCGAGTAATTCTGTTGCGCCACTACCGGCACCTTTCCACATCTCACCGATCGCTGCTGCATTTGCATCATTTTCAAGTACTGCCGGTAAACCTGTCAAACGTTCGAATTCACCGACGAGTTCAAAATTATGCCAACCGATGTTGACCGCCTTTTCGACGACACCTGTATTGAAGTCGATGAATCCCGGCGCGCCGATTCCCGCTCCGACGAAATCCTCTGGTCGTTTATCGCTTTTTTGACACTTCTCAAAGAATGATTTTGCAATATCTCCTGGAATTTGTGCCCCATCATTCAGGATCACCGTCTCAATCTCCCATTTTTCCACGATGATGCCTTGCAAATCCAAAATTGCCATCTTCACTGTCGTTCCACCGATATCAATGCCGAGTAACCATTTCATTGCTCTGTCTCCCCTATGCTCATATAATGTCTACTTGTTCATTTTAACGGACACACTCGTATTGCGCAAAGGGTTGCGCAACCTTAAACATTATCGGATTGTGAACGTTTTAACTCATGTCGTAAGATGAGTTTTGCTGAATCATACTGACGTTGCTCTAAAACGCCTGCTTCTTGCAATTCATCAAGTTCGAGCATCATCATCGCAATATCTGATGCTCGATCTCCTAGATAGATGAATGTTCCGTACGTCTTAAGTAACTGTTGTACATCATACAGTGTCTTCATCGACCATCGGCTCCTTTACATACGCATGTAGCAAATCATAGGTCGCTTGTAATGACGTCTCATGTGTTCGCTCGTAAGAATGGCTCGATTCAATCCCCGGACCAAATAGTCCGTGTCGAACATCATGGCCCGCACGCACTGCTGCCGAAGCGTCCGAACTATAGAACGGATAAATATCAACTTTATATGGGATACTATTGCGTTGTGCTAGACGTGTTAGCTGATGACGTAACCCTAAGTCATACGGACCGGAACCGTCTTTTGCACAAATCGAGACCGTGAATTCGTCAGAGTGCTGACCATCTCCTAACGCCCCCATGTCGACCGCGATATATTCTGCGACTTCTTCCGTGAATCCAGCATTTCCACCGAACCCAACCTCTTCATAATTTGAAATCAGGATCTGGACCGTGTGTGGCAGGTCGATGGTTTTCCATTCTTTAATCAATTCGAGCAACAAAGCAACCGATGCTTTATCATCGAGATGGCGCGATTTCACGAATCCCGTTTCCGTATAGAGGAAACGCGGATCAAACGTCACGACGTCTCCTACTTCAATCCCCGCGACGCGCGTCTCTTCTGCTGTCGTCGAACGAATATCAAGTCGGACTTCGATATTATCAGCGGACCGTTCCGTTTTATTCGTCTCGCGTGACGTATGGACACTCGAATGATGGAAAACAATCGTACCGGAAATCGTTTGACCGTCCATCTTATGAATGAGACAGTTCTCTCCTTCGATCGCTGTCCAAGCATACCCACCTAACTGTGATAAACTGAGTCGCCCCGTTGGTAAAATCTCTTTTACCATTGCACCTAACGTATCAACGTGTGCCGTCAGCAATCGTGTACGGTTTGAAGCGCCAGGCAAAGTCGCTAAGATCGCTCCCTTTTCAAGTTTGCGATACGTGATCCCGTCTGCAACCAAACGCTTTTCTACATATGTAATCGCTTCTTTCGTCGAACCTGTCGGACTTGGAATCGAGACCAGCTCTTCAATCGTACGTATGACTTCTTTCATGTTCATTCGCTCCCTTTCAATCGGACTACACCGTACTATCCGCTTTGTTTTCATGATAACAAATATTCATTCTTTGTCGGTACTGATATCCTATATGCACTACGCGAAAAAGCTGTAGCACTTTTTTGCTACAGCTTTTTGTCCACACCATATAATGAACTTAGACGTATTTTTTCATCCAAATATCATCGCGGTATGTGCCGTCTTCTAATTTTACAGAGTCTGGATCTTCGGCATATACTTCAAAGCCGAGCGATTCGTAAAGACTTTGCGCTGCTTCATTTCCTGATAATACGGCAAGAATGACTTGCTCAACGTCTGGTAACTTCTTCGCCTCGTCGATCAAGGCCTCCATTAGAGCACGACCGGTCCCTCCACGATATTCAGGCGAAACATATACTCCGGAAATCATCGCTTTGTGCGACTCACGTGACAGTTCGTATGGCTTGACCTGACCAAACCCAAACAATACATCGCCGTCGAACATACCGAGCCAAATCTCATCGGAGTCGGGTTCTCCTTCTAGACCTTCTCGTACTTCGCGGAGCGGGGTTTGCTGTTCATCGTCAAACGAATGACCGAAAGCATCTGGATGATTCTTTAATCCCTCAAGGCGTAGATTCCAGTATTGTTCTGCATCCTCTTTAGTTAATTTTCGAAAAGTATACATGACTGTCGATTCTCTCCTTTTTTGGGTTTCATGACGTACAAAAAATAACGGAAAAACGCTTCTATCTCTTACTTAACCTTTTTCTAGTAAAATAAAACCTAGATTTTTTCTCTTTAATTTCACTTAAATACAGTAGTGATGTTTGCCTCTTCTTTTTTCTCATAACAAAAACTCAAAGGTGGACACCAAGATACAGGATCACCATTTGAGTTTTTAAGCTCTCTATTTATGAGGTTTTCGTCATGCTTCGCGCCGTTAACCTTGCAAGACGGGTTCAAGCGTCTGACGTAATACATCAGCAGAATGATGGAATTTCTTCAACTCTTCTTCCGTCAATGAGACTTCAATGATTTCACGCACACCTTGACGATTGATGATGGCGGGAACTCCAATATGGATACCGGAAATTCCGTACTGCCCATCGACATGCGCACCGACCGTCAACAGACAGTTCTCATTTCCGAGGATGGCACGAACGATCCGAACGAGCCCAAGCCCAATCGCATAATAGGTTGCCCCTTTGCGCTCGATGATATGATAAGCCGCATCTCGGACGTTGATGTAGATTTGGTCAAGATCTGCTTGAGAATAACGATCGTCTTCAGCAAGGAGTTCATCAATCGTTTTCCCATAAATGCGGCTGTTACTCCAGGCTGCGAATTCCGTGTCACCATGTTCGCCAAGAATATAGGCATGGGCATTTCGGGAATCAATGTGAAAGTATTCTCCGAGCATTTGACGCAGACGCGCTGTATCCAGCACCGTCCCTGATCCAAATACGCGTGCTTTCGGAAGACCAGAATATTTCCAGGCAAGATGTGCCATGATATCAACCGGATTGGAAGCCACGACGATGATTCCATCAAAACCGGAATCCATGATTTGACGAATCATTTCTTTCATGATCAACGCATTCTTTGCGACGAGATCGAGTCTTGTCTCACCTGGTTTTTGTGGAGCGCCTGCCGTGATGACGACGACTTCCGCTTCGCGGCAGTCTGCGTAGTCGCCAGCCCATATTCGCATCGGTGAAGAGCTAAATGGTGTTCCATGGTTTAAGTCCATTGCCTCGCCCTCTGCTTTGGCTTTGTTGACATCAATGATGACAAGTTCTTCACAAAGTCCAGCTGTTGACATCTGATAGGCAAAGCTTGAACCAACTGCACCAGCTCCAATGAGAGCTACCCGTGTCACTTTCGCATGTAATTCCATATCGTTATGTCCACCCTTTCATTCATCCTAAGAGTTTGTTAGCTATCTCACAAGTAAATTGTAACATCTTTCACATTCTTTGTATCATGTGAAATTAATCACATTTGTCCATTTTGTGTCATTGATATCCTAACATAAAGAATTACATACTCATATACTTTCCAGTTACCAGAATCGAACGATGATAAACCCGATTCCACTTGCCAAACCACTCGTTAAGACATTGACAGCATCGTTCCCTAAAAATCGAATGCCCGAAACGTAAGCGGTCGGTTGACCATGGTGCTCTCGCTTTTCTGTGTATTCTCCACAAACCGTACATCGGTAAACGCGTTGCCCTACTGCTCCAAATAGTGTATCCAGTAGGCTCCCAAGTACACCGATGCTTGTTACGAGTAAGACGTCCCTTAAAGAAAGAGAAAATATCCAATGCGCTGCTATCGCGATGAACGCAGCTCCTGCGATCGTACCTACCGTTCCAATCAGCGACATCGCTCCACTTGTTCCTGCTGGTACCCGGCGTAACGTTTTGAGCGACCATGGATCACGTTTTGAGAGCGGTCCGATTTCGGATGCCCACGTATCAGCATTCGATGCTGCGATGACGAATAGAAATAACAAGAGATACGCAAAATCCATCGTCATGGCATACGCTAAGGCAGCAACGAACGCTAGCCCTCCATTCGCAAGAACCTGCCATCCGTCACGCGCGCCGTCCTTCTCAACGATGGAGTCGACCGATTGTTTTCTGGACCGTCCGACCTTCGATAACAAGCTCGAGCTACCAAAGAAAAGCAAGAGTACTACTAATCCTTGCCAACCGAATCCGAATGAGACACCACTACCGACGAGCAAGGTCATGATCGCACCACTTGTCGTCAATAAACGAAAAGATCGTCCGGTCCAAGCCAGCAATAGACAAAACAAAATGGTCGCGCTTAGCATCGGATGACCTCTAAGTCAGTAACGATCAGGTCAACTGGAATATCAAAGGCTTCCACTTCGAAATCTGAAAGAAGTTGTTCAGAAAAGGCAATCGATACTTTGCAACCTGTATATGTCACGAGTGCACGATCGTAATAGCCTCCTCCCCACCCTAACCGATATCCGTCCCGTCGATAGGCGCGACCTGGAACGAGGCAAAGCTCTGCTTGATCAAGTGAGGCGCGACGTGCTGAAGCTATCGGTTCAGCAATCCCCATCTGATTTGCTTGCAGTTGATCTTCTGGTCCATGTTCATAAAAGATCATCTCGTCTCCGACTACTTTTGGTATCAAGACCGTCTTGCCCTCTTGCCACGCCTGTTCAATCAGCATTCTTGTATCACATTCATTTCGAAAAGCTAATGTGATCGCGACACATGTCGCTTGTTGCCACTCAGGCAACAACAAAACATGTTCGTAAATCAACCGTTCCTTCTCCGTACGATTCTCCATTACATCTAATCTTTCTTTGATTAGACGGCGTACTTCTTGTTTGTTCATGACTGTCTTCCTTTCCACAAAAAAAGCCATCACACGAAGTGACGGCTTCCATCTCAATTATTTCACTTCACGGTGAAGTGTGTGCTTACGGAGACGTGGGTTGTATTTCTTCAACTCAAGACGCTCTGGGTTGTTACGCTTGTTCTTTTTAGTGATATAAGTACGGTCACCAGTTTCAGTGCAAGCTAATGTGATTTTAACGCGCATGGGATTCCCTCCTATCTAGCTCTCGATGTATCAAGTGATTTTGCTTTACATAAGGTTAAGCATACTCAAGTATCGTACCAAGAAAGAAAAGGAATTGCAACTGTTCATCCGTTCTTTTTCGGATTCGTCACGTGTTGATATGGTTTTTCAAGGTTCTCTTCAAAACGCAGTGGCTTCTTTTCGACGTGATACTCTTGTTCCACCCCGTGACGTGACTCTTCTCGTTCTAGATAAACGACCGCTGATTGGCGCAACGCATCTCCTTCAAGTCGTTTTAAGGCAACGACCAGACCACCTGAACGATCAGGAGAACGCTCACTTTCGACATCGTAGACGTTACTTACGAGTGGCAACTCTTTCATCTTCGCGATAGCTTGGGCAGCTGATGCGGTCTCCATGTTGAAGTTGTGGATGACTGCGAAATCAACGATCTTACTCAAGGCTTGCGCTTGGCGTAAGAATGCTAAATTTAGTGCCGCCAGTTGGTTATAGGTCTGAACGAGCGGTAGACCCGTCACTTGCACTCCGTAAACATGAACACCTTCTTCAAATCGATACGCTTCTGGATGTTCCGTGACGACATAGACATTCTCACCAGCAGCAGCAAGTCGTCGAGCGAGCTCCGAAGCCGGCCGGTCTGACGCATCATATTGTCGGACGAACAACAAGATGGCGTCCGTATTCCAAGATTTCTCACGCTTCACTGCCACGTAGTAATCATGTGCTGTCAAGAAGACATCCGGTTCAATATCTGAATCTCGAAGGAAAGGATATTCGCGATATCGATCATCCAACCATTCCACCGTCAGCTCCTCAGCATCCAGGCGACGCTCCGTTTCTTCAAAACGTAGGATGTGCTCCCGGAAACGATTCGCAGCATATTGAGCTGTCGTCTGTCCATCGAGGATGAACGGCCAGTCGCTCGAGACAGCGAGGAGGTATTCTCGAATGAGTTGACGCTTTGCTTTGACAGTCAACGCATCTTGATGACGATTTCGGGCTACGACACCTGCTAGTCTCTTCTCAAGTTGATGGAGATGACGAATCATCCAGTCATTCCGTTCATTGATCCAGACTTCCGCGTAGCCTTTTCGTCCCCACGTTCCCATCGCGACATGTGCCGTGTCGATGTCTTGGAAGTGACGTTCGAGGAAGATCGCCGGTGAAATCGACTCAATTCCTTGACCTTCTAAACGTTCCATCGCTTTACCGAGGAAGTCGGGACCTTCAAACCACCAGTGACCGAACAATTCGGCATCAAATGGTGCTGTGACAAGGAACGGTGGGAAGTCTTGTCCTTGATGCGCATCCAAATGTTCACCGAGTGCTTGTGCGAAGTCTGCTGCATGCTCACTCGTCCGTTGCCATGCCCAATCACGGACGTAATAGTCTTTTTGATCCGTTTCTCCTGTTACGCGATGCAATTTCAATCCTGTATCATAACGTAAGCCTTCCGGGTGCATGAACTCAGCGATTTGATCCCACTCCCGATCGTATGCAAGATCACGATAAAACTCGCGGTAATCCGGATGACCCGGGTATCCGATGACAGAGCTCCAAATCTTCCCGGAAATGATTTGATCACGCGGGAAGAGTGCCACACCGTGCGGAGAATAGACAGGTGCTCCGATTCCATGTTTCGGTGACGGATCCGCGTTTAAAATTGAATGTTCGTCAACGAATGTATAACGAATGCCCTCTTCGTACAAAATACGATCAAGTCCTGGCGTATACGCACACTCCGGCATCCAAAGACCAGATGGACGGAATCCGTAATGACGTTCGAAACAGTTCAATCCCGTCTGAATTTCAGAACGTGCCGCTTGTTCAGACAACATGTGCGGACTGAATCCGTGTGTCGCCGTACACGTAATCAAATCGAGATAACCTTGCTCTTTGTAATGACGGAATGCGCGGTTCAAATCTTTTTCCCAGTGAAGGAACGTATTCAATAAATCTTGATAGCGGTCTTGATAGAATAGAAGCGCATCTCGTTCCTTTTGAGCAAGCTCTCGCTCTAGTTCCTGGCGAATCAAACGTAACGTATCTTCGATATGCTCGATATACCGCTCTTGAATCAATGGGTCGGCAAGCATCTCGATGACGGGTGGCGAAATGCTGACCGTCCAGCCGAGCGGACGTGACAAGCGATTGACCTCCCACAATAATGGGATATAGGTTTCTGAAATCGCTTCATACATCCACCGTTCTTCTAGACGATGCGCCTCTTCATGACGGATATATGGTAAATGTGCATGTAAGACGAGTGAAAAATATCCTTTTCGCATAGCTTCTCTTCCTTTCCCTCTCTCTAATTCCATTACCGGACGCGATCGAAATAGGAATAAGGACGTAATACTTCGACCCATTCCGGTTGTTCGACCTCTCCGTATTGCCAATGATGCACGACTTCCGCGAACCGTCCGTCCGTGACTGGTTCGTCACGTGGCGTTTCGACTGGTTTTGAACGCAGTACTGGAACAAAGTCCCCGTCGATTGTTTGAATGCCCCATTCAATGATGTATGTAGTATTCGGGGCGACTGGTCGAACGAACCAAGCATTCGTCATTTCTGGCAGTTCGAATTGATACGTCCGATTTGCCTGTCCTTGTTCGTATTCAACAAGCGTGACATCAATGATGCGTAATTCTTTACGGAACGAATCAAACGTCGTGTGATAGTGCGTTTCTAGCAACTGTTTCGACAGTTCAGATAATTCCCAGTAGACGTATAAAGCTGTCGGTGACTGAACGATGGCGTGGAGGATGTCATCCTCGTAATGTGTCGCCATTCCAAACGCGTCGCGTTCTAGCGAAGGTACCACTTGCACAGACGGTACGACGTCTAATACCGGTGCAGTCGACTTTTTCGTCTGCTTGACCGTTTTTGATTTTACTTTCGGCGCTGCTACAGAAGGTTGTTCTGTTAACGATTTACGATATTTAGTCCAAGCATATTTGATTTTCCCTTCAGTCGTATCCAATTGAGCTGCGATTTGTTTTGTTGTCAGCCCTTGTTCTTTCATTTTAATGATTTGCTCAAGCATTCCCAATCACCTCTCTGTCATTATTCACTTCTTTCCTATTCTACAAACGTGTTTCGAATCCCTTTACAAAAAAAGTAGGCAGAGGAAATTCCTCCTGCCTACTTGATTCATCCGTTTAAATCATAATGTTTTCCTTTTTCGAGATAGATCAGATGCTCCCCGACGTTCGTCAAGTGATCACCCATCCGCTCGATGTAGCGGCAAATGTTCGTGAATTGCATGACTTCATCGACGACGATTGGCTGAAGCGACATATGACGCATATACTGGCGAAGTGCCTTATATGTCGTCTCATCAATGACGTTATCGAGATCAGACAAGGCTTTTGCTTTCTCGACATCTCCGTCACGATAGGCGACGATTGCAGTTTCCGTCATATCCAGTAATGTCTCGAATGCTTCCTTCAACAAAGAGATATCGATGACATACGGGAATGTCTCGACACGAAGAACCGCTTTTGAGATATTCCCCGCGTAATCTGCAATCCGTTCGAGATCCGACGAAATTTTCATCGCGGTGATGATTCGTCGTAAATCTGTCGCAACGGGTTGTTGCTTCGCGATTAATAAAATCGCATCATCGTTGATTTCAAGTTCAAGATCATCGAGTTCATTATCGTTTTCGATGACACCACGCGCGATGTCTTGATCATATTTTTCGAGTGCTTCTGCCGTTGTTGCGATCTGTTGCATCGTCTTACGAGCCAGTAAAAAGACCTTTTGATCGAGTATTGCAAGATTTTCTCCAAAAATCGTACGGTTCGCTGCCATTCGTCTCGTCTCCCCTTCTTATCCGAATCGTCCTGAAATGTAATCTTCCGTCCGTTTGTCACTCGGATTTCCAAAGATCCGGTCTGTTTGATCGAACTCGACGACTTCCCCGTTCAAGAAGAATGCCGTTTTATCCGATACACGTGCAGCTTGCTGCATGTTGTGTGTCACGATGATGATCGAGTAGTCCGATTTCAACTCTTGGACGAGTTCTTCTACTTTTAATGTAGAAATCGGGTCAAGTGCCGATGTCGGCTCATCCATTAAGATGACGTCCGGCTCGATTGCAAGGCAACGCGCGATACAAAGACGTTGTTGCTGACCACCAGAAAGACCATAAGCATTTTCGTTCAAACGATCTTTGACTTCATCCCAGATCGCTGCACGGCGTAAACTGCGTTCGACGATCTCGTCGAGGATTTTTTTGTTTTTAACACCGTGGACACGGGGACCATAAGCGATGTTGTCATAAATTGATTTTGGGAATGGGTTCGGTTGCTGGAAGACCATTCCGACCGATGTCCGTAATTCTTCGACACCGTATTCTTTATCAAAGATATTACGTCCGTGATACTCGATTGCACCATTCGTCCGTACGATCGGAACGAGTTCGACCATTCGATTCAATGTTTTGATGAATGTCGATTTCCCGCAACCAGACGGTCCAATGATTGCCGTGACTTCATTTTTCTTAATGTCGAGATTGACATCTTTCAACGCATGATCGTCACCGTACCATAAGTTTAAGTCTTTGACGTTATAGACGCTCTCACGTGCTGCTACTGGTTGGTTCATACGCTCTGTCCCTTCTGTAACGACTGATTTCGTATTCAGCTTCGTATCCATCATCTGTCTTCCTCCTTAAAAGAAATCCCTTCTATCTATCTCGTTCGATTAGTAGCGTTTTGAGAATCGGTTCCGGATCCAGATCGCAAGCGAGTTCATCGTCAAGAGAATGACCATTAAGACGATGATGCCTGCCGCTGCAAGTCCTTGGAAGTCCGCTTGTGGACGACTTGTCCAGTTATAGATTTGAATTGGTAATGCCGTGAACTCCGAGAAGATTCCTTCGGGCGCACGAGCGATGAAAATGGCAGCTCCGACCATGATCAACGGTGCTGTCTCACCGATCGCTCGGGAAACAGCTAAGATGATTCCCGTGATGACACCCGGAAGTGATGCCGGAAGAACGACTTTAAATGTCGTTTGCCATTTCGATGCACCGAGTGCGAGTGATGCATGACGCATCGCTTGTGGCACGGCGCGAATCGCTTCTTGAGAAGAAACGATGACGACTGGAAGACTCATCAATGCGAGCGTCAAAGCTCCAGCAATCAACGTCGAACCGAAGCCCATGTTACGGACGAAGAACGTCAATCCGAGTAATCCGAAGACGATCGACGGAACACCCGCGAGGTTCGAGATGTTGACTTCGATGAACGATGTCATCCGACTCTTCTTCGCATATTCTTCTAAATAAATCGCTGCTCCGACACCAATGATAAAGATCATCGGGATGATCAAGAGCATTAAATAGATAGAACCCATTAATGCTGGATAGATTCCCGCACGTTCCGCACGACGAGAAGGTGCGTTTTGTAGAAATTCTAGTGATAACCATGACGCACCGTCACGGATGACGCCGTATAGGAGAATACCTAAGACGACGAGACCGAAAAACAGACCGACGAGGAAAATGACTTTTGTTACATTATTGACGACGAGGCGTTGGCTAATGGATTTCTTAACCGCGACCGGGTCGATGAATTTTTTCGTGACAGGTTGCTTTTCTGGTAAGGCCATCTTAATACTCCTCTCTGAAGCGGCGTGTAATCCAGTTCGCAAGTAAGTTCATCAATAACGTAAAGACGAACAAGAGCGTACCAACCGCATAGATACTGTAATATTCAACTGTTCCAAATCCAGCATCGCCTAAAGCGACCTGAACGATATACGCAGTCATCGTTTGAACCGGCTCCAGTGGATCAACGGCAGCTGTCGGATTCGAACCACCAGCGATCGTCACGATCATCGTCTCACCGATCGCACGAGACATCCCGAGTACGATCGAAGCAATGATTCCTGACAAGGCAGCTGGAACGACGACTTTCAAAGCAACTTCAAGACGTGTCGAACCAAGAGCAAGCGCACCGTCCCGAATTTTTTTCGGAACAGAGCTCATCGCATCCTCAGAAATCGAAGCGATCATTGGAATGATCATGATCCCGACGACAATTCCCGGACTGAGGGCATTGTAGATTTGAATGCCCGGAATTAATTTAACGAGTAGTGGTGTGACGAACGTCAACGCGAAGAATCCGAAAACGATCGTCGGAACACCAGCTAATACTTCTAAAATCGGTTTTAAGATACGGCGTGCGCGGTCAGACGCATACTCACTTAAATAAATCGCTGAAGTGAGGCCGATCGGCACGGCAACTAGCATCGCAATCACGGTAATCTCAAGCGTACCGACGACAAGCGGCCAAATTCCATACTCCGGTTGAGAGTTCAGTGGATACCAGCTCGTACTGCCGAAGAATTCCTTGAACGGAACGACTTCAAAGAAGTGTTCGGTTTCAATGACTAACGTGAGAATGATGCCGATGGTCGTAACGACCGAGACAAACGCGCACAGGAACAAAACGATCGGCATGACGCGTTCCATGACGTTTTTCATACTGAATTTTTGCTGTCGGTTCTGTTGAATCAGCTCGCGAACCGATTTATTGGGTGTTGAATTCATCCTTCTTCGCTCCCTACTCCTTCTTGACATGAGAACGGGACCCAACCGGTACAGACTTCCCCGATTGGGCCATCCTCATGACTCGATGATTATTTCATTGCGTCTTTGATTGCTTTTGCGTTTTCATCGTAACGATCTTGTGGCATTTTGATATAACCGACTTCTTCAGCTAAATCTCCAGCGTTTTCGTTCGTGAATTTCACGAAGTCTGCTACCTGTTTTTTGTCATTCAATGATTTGTTGTTGACATACGTGTAGATTTCACGTGAAAGCGGGTAAGATAAATCTTTTATCGTTTCAGGTGTTGGATCGACAGCGTCTTTTCCTTCAGCTGAAAGTGGAACTTCTTTTAACTTATCTTTGTTTTCAGCGTAGTAGGCATAACCGAAGTAGCCGATCGCACCTTTCGTTCCTTCAACCCCTTTGACGAGTACGTTATCGTCTTCAGACAATTGAACGTCTTTACGCATGTCTTTCTTCTCGAGTACTTTTTCAGAGAAGAAGTCAAATGTTCCTGAATCTTTCCCTGGACTGAAGAATTTTAGTGGTTCAGCCGGGTAAGAAGAATCGACATCTTTCCAAGTCTTAACGTTCGGGTCGAGCCAGATTTTCTCGAGTTGATCAAGCGAGAGTTCTTTTACCCATGTGTTGTCTTTGCTGACTGCAACAGTCAAACCATCATACGCGAGTGAAAGTTTTGTATATTCGATGTTATTCTTTTTTGCTTCAGCTGCTTCTTCTTCTTTAATTTCACGCGATGCGTTCGAAAGATCCGTTTCCCCAACGACGAATCGTTTGAATCCGCCACCTGTACCAGAAACACCGACCGTGACATCTACGTCAGGTTGTTCCATTGAATATTCTTCACCGACAGCTTCCATGATCGGGAAGACTGTAGAAGAACCGTCGATTGCGATTTTTCCTTTTAAATCAGATGAACTAGCAGAACCGCCTTTATCGTTACCACATGCCGCTCCGACTACCGCGATTGATGCTACCGTTGTGATTAATGCTGTTTTTTTCATCCAAGACATGATTAATTTTCCTCCTCGAAAGTATGTCGCTGACGATGCTACGACTTTTTATCCGTTTTCCTTACAAGACTTATACTACGGATGAACTATTAAAACGAAATGAATCCAACGTAAAAGAATTGTAAAGGCGTGTTTTTTGGTGTTTACAATTCGAAATCCATTAGAAAAAAAGGTCAATACAAACAAAAAAACGAGAGTGATTATTCACTCTCGCTTAGTTTCTAGTTAATTTGGCTTAGTCTGCCACGGTACATCCTTGACGTTGAAATACGCTTTGACAAGATCATGACCGATTTTTGAGTTGACGGTTTCTTGTTCCATATATGGAAGGAACACGGCCCATGCCATCTCCGGATTATCATACGGTGCCCAACCGACAAGGTTCGAGTTCAATGAACGAACCGGTTGCCCGCTACCGTCTCGTAAGGCGATTCCGTCATCACCGTAGACACTGACCTGTGCTGTACCTGTTTTCGCAGCAGCATCGATTCCAGTTTGTGCGATGATTTTCGCTGTACCACGCTCACCTTTTACAACACGGTGTAACCCTTCCCGGACATGATCGATATTATCTTGACTGACTTCAATCCGGTTCAGATAATTCGTTTTAAAGCTGTAATCGACCTTTTTCGTACCCTTTTCAATCGAGTTCGAAGCCAATACTTCTTTTAAGAAGTGAGGCTGAACACGATAGCCACCGTTGGCAAGCGTTGAAATGTACTGTGCGACTTGAAGCGGCGTGAAAGCATCATACTGTCCGATGACGCGGTCCATGAGTAAAGTGACACGGTCAGGTGTTCCTTGAACACCTTTTGCTTCGTACGGTAAATCCACACCCGTTGTTACTCCAAGCCCGAACTGGCTATAGTAATTCTGCATGATCGCAGCCGCTGCGTCCACACTCGCTCCGGCAATACCGTTACTTGGGTACTTCGCCATCCGCATCGCAATGTTGAACATATAAACGTTTGACGAACGCTCAAGCGCCGTTAAATCCGTAATCGGTCCCATGTTGACATATGATGCTTTTTTCGTACCACCGATCGTGATCGGCGCATCATTGATGACTTCGTTTTGGCGAATAACACCCTCTTCGAGTCCCATCGCAACCGTTGCGCCTTTAATCGTCGAACCGATTTGAAGCGACGTCAATACATTATTGATTGCGACATCTGAGAACTTACCGGTTGCTGGATCCAACTTTTGACCAGACATCGCAAGAATCTCACCTGTCTGTGGATTCATGACGACGGCGTAACCTTCTTTTAGATAACGACTACCCATGCCACGTCCCATTTTAATGGCTTGTTGCATGATTTGGTCGACTTGTTTGTTGTACTCTGCATCTACGGTCAGAACGAGATCTTTACCGGACTCGCCTTCCTCGCGTTTTGGATCACCGACCGGCTCTCCATTGAACGTCTCATACACATCGTACGCTGGTTTCCCGCGCAGAAGATCTTCATACTGTTGTTCAAGGAATGATGTTCCGACACGGTCATTCAAGCTGTAACCTTTTGCTTTGAACTCCGCTTGTTGTTCTGCTGGAATCTTCGAGTACTTCCCGAAGATGTTCCGAAGTGTTCCTTCATATGGATAAGAACGCTCGTAGAACGGTTCCACCGATACACCTTTTAAATCTTCTAGATTTTCATCGATGATCGCCATCTCTTTTGCAGAAGCACCGAGTTTGACGAGTTGCGGATCAAGTGCGTATCCGACTTCCATGTTATGTTTGATCGCAATGACTTCCATCGTTTGATCGTCATAATCGATATCGTCTTTCGTAATCGCATCTAATCGGATTTGATCCTGTTCTGCGATTGATAGTTTACTTTGTGCCTCTGCTGAAGGATATTTCTGTTTGATGGCTTCTTGATAACGACGATCAGACTCTTTCATGTTCGTCGCGATCCAGAAATCCTTAATATCACGTTCTGTGACTTTCCAATCTTTTTTAGGTAGATCAATGATTGCTGCAAGACGCTGTGCAATCTCAATGCGTTCATCGACTTTCGTCGTTTGTGCTCGACGGTAGACGATCGAGTATTTAGAAATCGTATCAACCAAAAGACGACCATCCCGGTCATAAATCTTTCCGCGTGGCACTTCATATTTTGATGCGATCATTTCTGTTTTTTGAACT
The DNA here is from genome assembly GCF_038006045.1 of Exiguobacterium sp. FSL W8-0210. Classification (NCBI taxonomy): domain Bacteria; kingdom Bacillati; phylum Bacillota; class Bacilli; order Caryophanales; genus Exiguobacterium; species Exiguobacterium sp. FSL W8-0210. The sequence continues at coordinate 923,102 of NZ_JBBOUK010000001.1, read as the reverse complement.
TCCCGCGAAATTTTCTCACCATTGACGATTTGCACGACTCCTAAACGGAAAATCAAAATCGCAAACAATAAAAAAACGACGAAGAACATTAAATTCAGACGAAGCGGCAGATGATTACGCCGTCTTCCTCGTACGGTGATTCGTTTAGCCATGGCGTACTCCCCTATCGTTCAAAAGTCATCTTGTTTCATTATATAGAAGGAAACTTTCCATAACAACCTATCCCATCATTTTCCGCATTAAAAAAAGCGTATCGTTCACAATTGAACGACACGCTCGTTTTCACATTACTTCGCGTCAGCGTAAAGCTTCGCTACGTGATCCCAATCAACGACGTTGAAGAACGCATTGATGTAATCAGGACGACGGTTTTGATAGTTGAGATAGTATGCATGTTCCCAAACATCAAGACCGAGGATTGGCGTTTTGCCTTCCATGACTGGTGTATCTTGGTTTGGTGTCGAAACGACCGCCAATTTTCCACCGTCAACGATTAACCAAGCCCAACCTGAACCAAAACGAGTTGTTGCTGCTTTCGCGAATGCATCTTTGAATGCATCGAATGATCCGAATGCTTCGTCGATTGCTGCCGCGAGTTCCCCTGTTGGAGCAGCGCCATCATTCTTCTTCAACAGTTTCCAGAAGAATGAGTGGTTCCAGTGACCGCCACCGTTGTTACGGACTGCAGTTTGAATGTTTGCTGGGAGAGCATCCAAGTTTTGAAGAAGTTCTTCAAGTGACTTTCCTTCATGTTCTGTACCCTCAAGCGCCGCATTCACGTTCGTGACATACGTGTTGTGGTGTTTCGTGTGGTGAATCTCCATCGTACGAGCATCGATATGTGGCTCAAGCGCATCATAAGCGTAGCCGAGTTCTGGTAATTCAAATTTTGACATGTTCATGTCCCCCTTTGTACTATTTTCGAAAACTTCAATACCCTTTAAGACTAGCAAAAGAACCTGTGTTGACGCAAGTCAAGACCCTCGGATTTACTTGACTTCTCGTGGAGCAAAAACTGAGACACCACCACCTGGAACTGGGAAGACACCAAATCCTTCATCGTCGATCACGACAGGGTGATCTTGATGGTTCGTATAGTCGAACCATTCTTGGCCTGCACGTTCTTCACCGACGAACATCCGTTTTTCACACATATCGGCATTCGACAATAAGACCGCACAGCCAGAGTTCTCAATTTCCTCAACTCCACGACGAACCCAACCGACACAATGTGGATCATCGAGATAATCTTCTTGTTCACCATATGCTTTGTGATACCGTGCATAGAGTAAAGCATCGATCATTTCTTTTTTCCCTTCTACCGGATGTGGTCCTTGCACTCCATAATAGTCACCGTAGAAGACACATGGGTAACCGTCTTTACGAAGTAAAATCGCCGCGTAAGCGTGTTGTTTGAACCAGTCATCCACCCACGACTCAAGTGATTCCCCCGGTTGAGAATCGTGATTGTCGACGAACGTGACGGCATTCGTCGGATGCGACTCGACGAGCGTATCCGCAAACAATGTCGTTAAATCAAATTTTTCTCCCTGCTTAGAAGCTTCATGGAACTTATAATGAAGCGGAACATCAAACAAATCGATCGTGTAGTCGACACTGTCCAGGAAATGACGGCAATCGTCGAGATCTGACTTCCAAAACTCGCCGACCATGTAAAAATCGCCTTCGCTGCTTTCCATCATCGATTTCGCGAATTCACGGACAAACTCATAGTTGATATGCTTGATCGCATCAAGACGGAAACCTTGGCAATCGATCGTGTCCTTGAACCAGTGTCCCCAACGAATCATTTCTTCCCGTACCGTCGGATGATTGTAGTCGATGTTTGCAAACATGAGATAGTCATAATTGCCGAACTCATCATCTACTTGGTTGTTCCAATCCTTATTTTTTCCGGAAATCTTAAATATCCCTGTTTTTTCTTCGCGTGCGTCAAAATCCGTTCCATTGAAGAATTCGTGCGTCCAGACAAAATCCGAATACTTTCCATTACGACCCGGGAAAGTAAACTTCGTCCACGCATCGATTTCAAACTCTTCTGAAATTTCTTTCGATCGATCTTCTGGATTGACTTCCACTACTTTAATCGTCTCGAGTTCGTCTGCTGCAGCTTTATGGTTCATGACAACATCCGCATAAACAGCGATATCGTTCTCATGAGCAACTTCGATTGCTTCGACTAGCTCATCCTTTGTGCCATATTTCGTCCGGACCGTTCCTTTTTGATCGAACTCGCCTAAGTCATAGACATCATAGATGCCGTATCCTGTATCTTCATCCGACTGACCTTTCGATGCTGGTGGAATCCACACGGACGTGATGCCAGCAGCACGCAATTCAGGCGCTCGTTCTTTCAAACGTTGCCAGTGCTTTCCATCATTCTCTACATGCCACTCGAAAAACTGCATCATCGTATGGTTACGTTCCATCTCTCTTCGCTCTCCCTTAGTTACTATAGTATGAATATTATTACAATACCTTTACTATTCCCCGAGCGAACAAAAATAAACGCTTCCCGTTTGCAACGAGAAGCGTTCAACTAAATGGACCCTGCAGGACTCGAACCTGCGACCGGACGGTTATGAGCCGTCAGCTCTAACCAGCTGAGCTAAGGGTCCTTAAGTAATAGTAGCGGCGGAGGGAGTCGAACCCACGACCTCACGGGTATGAACCGTACGCTCTAGCCAGCTGAGCTACACCGCCATGATGTATGTTTCTTACTCTTACTAGATTACGAGATATGGCGAAACTTGTCAATATGCTATTTCAAAAAAATAAACAGCTGATTTCATTTTTTGAAATCAGCTGTCATAGATGAATCGTATTTCGTTTAGTTCGTTAATGCGGTCCGCTGTTCAAGGACGAGATCCGTGATGTTGACAGCGTGATCGCCAATTCGTTCAAGGTTTGATAGTAAATCGACGAAGATCATCCCTGCTTGTCCCGTACATTCGCCAGCATTCACGCGAAGGACATGATGCTTACGGAATGAACGTTCGAGTGCATCGAGTTTACCCTCGAGTTCAAGAACTTTTCGTGCCCGTGTGACATCGTCTTCTTCGACGGCGCGAATCGCACAAGCGACGATTTCTTGTGTCAGGACATACATCTCATCAAGCTCTCGCTTCGCAGATGTGGTGAACTGAATCCGGTTGACGATCTGGAAGTCGATTAATTCAACAATATTCTCGACATGATCACCGATCCGCTCGAAGTCATTGACAGCATGCATCAGTAGCGAATGATCATTTGATTCACGCTCTGATAAATCATGTGCGGCTACTTTGACAAGATAACTCGTGACTTCTGTATTTAAGTGGTTGATCGCGTATTCAATCTGCTCTGATTCCGATACATCCTTCTTATCATGCGATTGCGTGTAACGGTGCGCTTTCGCAAGTGCGTCTTTCGAGAATTCTCCCATTCGCAATACTTCGAGCTTTGCTTGATTTAATGCGAGTGCCGAAGATTGGTTCAAGATGTTTTGATCGAGATGACGCGGTTTTGAATCGATCGTCGTATCCGTACCCGGTACGATTTTTTGTACAAGCCATGCGATTTGCGCGATGAACCAACATTGAATCAACGTATTGACGACATTGAACGTTCCATGTGCAAAGGCGATTTGCATTTTTGGTTCTAAACCAAGCGCACCTGTGATCCACGCAATGAAGCTAGAGAACACTGGTAATGCGATCAAGAACAAAATCGTCCCGATAATGTTGAAGATGACGTGTGCCGCTGCTGTCCGTTTAGCTGCAATCGACGCACCAAGTGCTGCAAGTACTGCCGTAATCGTCGTTCCAATGTTATCCCCGAACAAGACCGGTAGTGCCGCTTTGATATCGATCATGCCACCAGCGTACAACTCCTGTAAGATACCAATCGTTGCTGACGACGACTGGACAAGAACAGTAAAGATCGTTCCGACGAAGACACCAAGTAATGGATTATCCGACATCGAGACAGTCAATTCACGGAACCAAGCACTTGATTCAAGTGGAGCCATCCCGTCCCCCATCAATGTGAGACCGTAGAACAACGCACCGAAACCAAAGAAAATCTGTCCGATATACTGAACACGTTCTTTATTGAAGAAAAAGATCAAAAAAGCACCAATAGCGATAGCGGGAAGTGCCGCTTCTTTAACATTGAAGCCAATGATGAAGGCAGTGATCGTCGTACCGATGTTCGCTCCCATGACGACACCGATCGCTTGTCGTAAATTCATCAGACCCGCACTAACGAGTCCAACGACGATAACGGTCGTACCGGAGGACGACTGAATCAGTATCGTGACGACGATACCTGCTAAGATACCTAATAGTGGATTCGTCGTATACTTATCGAGGATATAACGTAATCGGTCTCCCGCTGTTTTTTGGAGACCATCTCCCATATACTTAATACCGAAAAGGAAAATCCCAAGTCCACCGATGAAGGTGAAAATCATTTCCTGCAAATCATAGTTCATCTTGCCAGCTCCTTTATTTGATGTGGATTGATGTGTTTGTAAAGTTTATTTTCTCAACTTCACCATTATGTAAAGGTCCGGTGAACTTGTAAATAGTTTTTGCGACATCCGTTTGTTAAGGTTTTATTAATCTGTACCATTACACAAAAACCCTTTATTACCAATCAAAATTAAACAATTAAAATCTGTTTTAAAACAGTAGAAAGAGTGATTCACTTGTCATTTTTACGTCAACTGATTAATTACTTACAAACTTCCTTAATTCCAAATCGTCTGTTTTTACGTCTTCGCCTAGCAGATGTTTCTTTGTATTTTTGTGGATTAGCTTGGATTTCACTGTGGACGACGATTATTGATTCCTTCTTTTTACAAAAAGATATCCCAATCGTGATTTGGTTCGTTCTTCACTTCATCTTCATCGCTATTGCCGTCTTGCTGTATTTGCTCTTGATGGCATATCTGACGAAAGGATTCGTTCGTCTGTTACTCCCCCGCACATGGGCATATCGTCAGACGTTCCCTTACACAGTTGCAACGAATCTATGGACCTTCCCCCTTGGCATGCTTCTTTACCAATTGGGGCATCATCAAATAGGAGTCGCTTTACTTATCCTCGGGCACTTCGTTTACACGTTGGCGCCATTATGGATCGCCCGTTCCCCGAAACCTCGCGCGTCACGTAAATCTCGATGAGTATCAAAATCAGGCGTCCGACGGATTGACGGACGCCTTACTTTCATTAAACAATTGTAAATGTTCGATTTTCGTTCTTGTTTCTCGATTTTTAGGGAATAGTTCGATATGATAGAAAAGGTAAACATAAACAATATGGCGGTATGCCACAAAAGGAGATTTTCGATATGCCGAAAATGGTCCATCGCTCTAAGACTCGTCCCGTTCGTGTAGGGGACCTTGTCATTGGTGGAAATAATGAAGTCATCATCCAAAGTATGACGACAACTAAAACACACGACGTCGAAGCGACAGTCGCTGAAATCCTACGTCTTGAAGAAGCTGGTTGCCAAATCGTCCGCGTCGCTTGTCCAGAAGAACGTGATGCGCTCGCACTTGCAGAAATCAAAAGCCGAATCAACATTCCGCTTGTCGTAGACATCCATTTCAACTATAAACTCGCGCTCATGGCGATCGAAGCTGGCGTCGATAAAATCCGGATCAACCCAGGTAATATCGGTCGCCGCGAAAAAGTCGAAGCCGTCGTGACAGCAGCAAAAGCGAAAAACATCCCAATCCGGATTGGGGTAAACGCTGGTTCACTCGAAAAGCACATTCTCGAAAAATACGGTTATCCAACAGCACGTGGTATGGTCGAGAGTGCCTTGCACCACATCAAGATCCTTGAAGATCTCGACTTCCATGACATCATCGTTTCATTGAAAGCATCAGACGTTCAGTTGGCGCTTGAAGCATATCAACTTGCTTCTGAATCGTTTGACTATCCACTTCACGTCGGGATTACGGAATCGGGTCCACTTCGTTCTGGTTCATTAAAATCAGCAGCAGGACTTGGAGCGATCCTCTCACGCGGAATCGGAAACACGGTTCGTGTATCTCTTTCAGCAGACCCTGTCGAAGAAGTAAAAGTCGCAAAAGAAGTCTTGAAATCATTTGGTCTCGCAGCCAACGCGGCGACATTGATCTCATGTCCAACATGTGGTCGGATCGAAATCGATTTAATGTCGATTGCTGCAGAAATCGAAGACTATATCGAAAACATCCAAGCGAACATCAAAGTTGCGGTTCTCGGATGTGCGGTCAACGGTCCTGGTGAAGCGCGTGAAGCTGATATCGGTATCGCTGGTGCACGAAACGAAGGATTGCTATTCCGTCACGGAGAAATCATCCGCAAAGTACCGGAAGCAACGATGGTCGAAGAATTGAAGAAAGAGATCGATGCGATCGTTCTCGAAAAACAGGCTGAAAAAGAAGCCGAAAAAGCGAACCACGCATAAGTTGAAGACTCCTCCCTCGCGAGGAGTCTTTTTTCGTATCTCGATTTCGACTATGTTATACTAAGTGAAGAAAAATTTTTAGAACGTGGGTGACTGTAAATGAAAATTGGAATTGACATTGATGGAACAATCACACATCCATCCTCTTGCTTCACTTACATGAATAAATATCTCGGAACGTCGATTGACTTCAATCAGGCGTCCGAGTATGAATTGCATACGTACACCGATATGAATCAAATCGAATTTTGGGACTACATGGTGAACTCCGGTCACGAGACCGGCATTTATCGTGAATCCATCCCTCAAGAACATGTTCGCCACCACTTATGGAATTTGCGGAAGCAATATGACCTCCATTACGTAACAGCACGATCGGAGCTCGTTCGTCCTGTAACAGAAGAGTGGATCAAACAACACGAACTTCCTCTTGATTCCTTGATCATGACGGGATCACACGACAAAGTACAAGTCGTTCGTGATTTATCACTCGATTTATTCATGGAAGATCGATTAGAGAATGCTGTGCAGATCGCAGAAGACACATCGATTCCTGTAATCTTGTTCGACGCACCTTATAACCGTAAAGCCGTACCGAATAATGTCATTCGTGTCGCTTCATGGAATGAGGCCGTTCAAGAGATTCAAAAATTTGCACCGATTCGTTAAAACAGCCGATTAGGCTGTTTTTTCCATTTTTATGTCATTGCACGACTTGATATCGTACAATGACGATAGATTGAAACTTTGATATAGGAAGGGCTTCGTGATGCTTGCGACAGTGAATATCTTTTTTATTAATATCTGTATTATTTTTCTCGTTTCTACGTTCACCTTTTACCTACTTCGTGATCGTTTGCCAATTCAACCTGATTCAAAAATGTCTACTCGTCTCTATTTCGGACTTTCCAATGGTATGACTGGCATTCTACTTATGCATAATGCAATCGACTTAAATGGAGCGTTGATTGATTTACGGTTATTACCTCTCGCTTTGTCCGCTTTGTTCGGTGGTAATATCAGTATTGCCGTGACAGGGCTGATGCTCTTGATTTATCGATTCGTGATTGATAGTGGCGATTCACTAGACGCTCTGTTTAGTTCTGTCATCACACTACTTGGATTTCTAGTACTTTCTTTTATTTGTCGTCGATTCATCAAACGGCAAGGGTATTTCTTTTCTGCTATCGTCACGGTCGGTTCCCTACTCGTACTCTCGCGATTGATTATGAGCAACTCCCCAGCGGATGCCTGGAGAACGATTTATATTCCATATTTCATTTTAACGATTGGTGGAGCCTTTTTGTTTTATCGTTTGTCTTCACTTCTTCAGCAGCATTTTGTTCTTTATTCTTATCAATCCTATCTTGCTTCGACCGATCAATTGACGCGGCTCGCGAACCGCAATGTCATTTTAGAAAAAGTCACGACGCTCGAAAAGAGTAAAGATTCCTGGGAGTCATCTTGTTTGATTTGGATCACTTCAAGAATGTAAACGATACACATGGTCACGCTATAGGAGACGCTGTCTTGTGCCACTTTTCAATCTTATTGAACGAGCATTGTCCGGCACCCGTTACGGTCGGTCGATATGGTGGTGAAGAATTCATCGTCATCGTTCCAGACATTGAACCGCATCCTCCTGTCGTCTTAGCTGAAACAATCGTAACAGCCGTTCAGCAAACACCCTTCGTCATGCAAGATCATGCCGTATCCATTACGGTATCCGCAGGAATTGCTTACGCTCATCAACAACCAGCTGAAACAGTATTTAAGCAAGCGGATAGCGCTTTGTACGAAGCAAAAGCACAAGGACGAAATCAGCATCGCCTGTATCAATCGAAATGAATACTAAAAAGCCACTTCTCCTCCGAATGATTCGGACTGAAGTGGCTTTTGTTGGTCAACGGACCGTTCCTTCATTCGTCTTTTGCAGTAGACAGATGATTTCTTCAAGTGGTACCGGTTTAGCGAAGAAATAACCTTGGAATAGATGAATACCGATTTCCTTGGCAATGCGTACTTCTTCTCCTGTCTCAACTCCTTCGACGATACATTCGACATGCATCGACTGGCTCAGTTGAAAAATCGACTCGAGAATGGATTGTCGTTTCTCCGATTCACCGATTTGTTCGATGAATTGTTTCGGAATCTTTAATTGACGTAACGGTAACAAACGCTCGAGAACATGATAGGATGCGTGACCAGTTCCGAAATCATCGAGTGACAACGGGAAATCAAGCGTTTTGATGCGTTTGAGCGCTCGATGAATCGATTGACTCTCGAAATCAAGTGACTGACTCTCTGTGATTTCAATTTTAATCTGTTGCGGTTTTAAGGCATACTTCAGTAGCGTTCGTTCGATGAACGGCATGAACGATTCACTCGTCAACTGGCGTGGTGATACGTTGACAGATAACGTAAACTCGTCTGGAACCAGATCGATCAATGCTTTGCGTGTCTTACAACTTTCTTCAAAAATCCATTCTCCTAGACGAATGATTAAATCACTTTTTTCAGCAATCGGAATGAATACGGATGGTCGATCTGCTCCTTGTAACGAGGTCTTCCATCGAACTAAGGCCTCAAGACCGATGAATTGCTCTGATTGAACATCGTATTGTAATTGATAAACCAGATGAAAATCCGTTTCGATGTTAGCTTGGGCTAGGGATTGTGCTGCTTTGACTCGTAATTCTTGATCCTTACGCCATTCTTGGTCAATACACATCACACGTTCGTTTTGTTGCGCTGCTTCTTGTAAGGCAGTCAATAATTGCTGCACCCGACGCTTTCGATTGTTGGTCGCCCCTTCGCCATTATCAATGACGATGGATATGTTGACATAGACATGATGCCCCTCGATTTCGTATGGTACAGAGATTTCTTGGCTCAATTCTTCCATCGCTTCCTTACACGCCACCTCGTCCGGCTTTTCCATGACGATCAATAACGTCCCTGCTTCAATCCGAGCAAAAGCTTGATAAGGAGGTAGTTGTCTCTTGAGTCGCTCGATACAGGCGCGTAGTACTTGTAACTGAATATCTTCTCCAAAATAACGTGCCAGCTCATAGTAGTTTTCTAAATGAATCCCGACAAAAATGAGCTGTTGTTCGGGTCTTGGAAAATCACTTTCGTTTAATCCTTGGCGATTCAAGACACCTGTTTCTTCATCACGTCGCGCCGTATCGTGTAATTGTATCGCAAGGTCATTTAACCGATTTAAATTGCGAATATGCAAGTGATTGATGACAAGCGCAATCGATACGCCAATCACAATCATGCCAATCCGTCCATAATGGTCTGTCGGATCAATTTCTACCGTCACGGTATCGGCATTCCACATGACATACAAACTAGTTGCAATGGCAATCGCGATGGCGTACCACATCATGATTCGTTGATACGAGATTAAAGCGATCATCAAAAACAAAAAGCTACTTGCCCAAACGGTAACTGCCGCATAAGGTAAAAAGCTAATCGATGTAATCGGAACGACGAGCAACATCAAAGACAATAAGTGCGTTTGCAAAACGGTTTCCATTTTGCGACGACTAATATAAAAAATAAATAGACCCATGACGATTAAAAATGAAATGATGACAGAACGACTCAAATACGCACTCTTAATTGTCTCTTCTGTCGTCGTATAAATGATCAAAGCACCAACGAACATCATGAATAAGGCGAAATTTCCAATCCACCATTGTTGTTTCCGAACGATATCCTCCATGCTTCCCCCCTCCTTTCCGTCTGATTTTCCGTATAAAGGTTTCGACATCGCTTGATGATACTCCTGTCAAATGGAATGTGTCAATTCTTTCCTAAAAAGAAAAGTCTTCCCTCATACGTATCGTGGAAGACTTTTCTTTCAAATTGATGTTTTTATAGCTCGACTCTTCCTAACTCCTCGATGACATCCGTTGCTAGCAAGCTGCTCGGATGCATGTATCGTTCGACTTGTCGAGAAGCACGTGCATACCACTCCGCTCCTTGCGCTAGTGTTCTTTCGATATCTCCTGTTGGATGTTGTGCAAGAAGGCTGGTTAATATACCAAACAGCGTATCCCCACTCCCTCCTTTGGCGAGACCACTTGATGCACCAGAGACGACGAATCCGCCTCCATCTGGTTTCGCGATTAAGATGACATGGGACTTCAAAACGACAGTTACTTGATGCAAGATGGCATAGTCGGTTGCCTGACCAAAAAGATCATCTTGAATATTTGCGACACTCTGGTTCGTCATCCGGGCGAATTCACCGATATGCGGTGTGACGATGATTGGCGCGGTTCGTTCGGGATAACTTTCTTTTACTAAAGCTGCAGCATCTAGTACAACCGGCAAATCACTCTCAAGCAGATAGTCCACCCATGTTTCGACTGCCTCTTGCGATAATCCGGGACCGATTCCAACTGCTGAGATGGAGGGGAGCATCTCCTGAATTGCTGGTAATGTCTGATCAATGACCATCGCTTCCGGCGCTTGGACGATGATTCCATGTTTCGCAAGTGCCGTCGTTGCCACTTGTAGTTTACCGACTCCTGTTCGTAAGGCTGCCCGTGTCGCGAGTTGGATGGAACCCGGCATCGTCTCACTTCCACCAATCAATAGAGCCGTCCCGTACGTTCCTTTATGACCGTATGGTTCCCGCTTGAACAAGGCGGTCACACCATTAGGTGATACGCGCCATTCACCAAATGTCGGTAATCCGATATCAATCGTTTCTGATTCGCCATAAAACGGTGCTGTCCGTATTAAAAAGGCAGATCGTTTCATTGCATGCAGTTGAAATGTCACGTCTGCGCGAACCGCTGTCTCCTTAAATTCCGTTGCGTGATCCGTCGGTACTCCGCTCGGCACATCCACTGCATAGATACGTGCCCCTTGTCGCTTTTGTTCCGATACGAATTCACATTGCGCTTCGAACACCTGATTCACCCGCTTTGGATCAAATCCCGTTCCATATAAGGCATCTAGAATGACATCATATTGACCACACGGTTGTTCGGTCACGAGTCCAAACGCTTCTGCATAATGGACATGAACGATAGATGTATCCGAACGATTCTCTCCAAATGGTGCATGTAGTGTGACATCAAATCCGTCGCGTATCAATTCGCGTCCAATGACATACCCATCCCCACCGTTATTGCCTGTCCCACATAAAATCAAGATTCGCTCCGTCTTCCTATGACGCTCTTTGATACGTGTTGCGATGTGACTTCCAGCTCGTTCCATCAGCACTTCAAGTGGCAGTCCGGATGTACGTGCCCACTCATCGATTTGTCGCGCTTCTTGTGTATCATAAATCATCTTCTCATCACCTCTGTTCGACTATTCCCGTTTTGAACAGGACTAGTCTTTTAAAACGCAAAAAGAGGACGCCCGACCGGGCATCCTCTTTCATTTAAGATGTCATGCGTTGACAATTCGCACAGCGTCCATAAATTTCGAACTTATGATCCTCGACTTCAAAGCCAGTCTCTTGGACCGGAGAAACCCATTCCATCGGACAGACATTCAATGTTTCCGTCTTGCCGCAGATTCGGCATATCAAATGATGATGATGGTGTCCTGAAGCACAAGCTGCTCGGTATTTCATCTCACCGTCTAATTCCGTCACTTCTAATAAATCGATTTCCGAAAAGTCATTCAAGTTTCGATAGATTGTATCATAACTTAACGAAGGATGAGACGTTCGAAGAGCTTCTGCTACTTCCCGCGCACTGACATAACGATTCACTTCAAACAGATACGATAGCAAATCGAGACGCTTCGGTGTCATTTTAAACCCGGAAGCCTTCATGCGTTCACGCGCTTGTTCGATGTTCGTCTTCATGTGTTTTCCCTCCTATCCAAAAACGTTCCAACAGCATCACGATGATCAGCTCCAGTACCGCAAGCAAGACGATCATTCCACCTGGTGCCAAATCGAACTGATAGGCCAGGATGAGCCCAAGTACTGTCGCAACTTCACCAAATATGATGGCTAAAAAGATCGTCGCCTTAAAACTCTTCGCAATTCGAAGTGCTGCCGCAACCGGTAACGTGATTAAGCTTGAGACAAGCAAAATCCCAACGATTCGCATACTGATCGCAATGACAAGCGCAACGACGATCATAAAGAGAATATGCACTAAGCGAAGGCGAATCCCGGAAACGCGCGCCTGCTCCTCGTCAAAGGAGAGGAACAACAATTCCTTATAAAAAGCAAAGACGAAGATGACGACGACGACCGTCACGATAAGAATCGTGTACACATCCGTCAAGGCGACAGCCGAGACCGTTCCAAACAAGAAGGAGACGAGATCCATTGAAAAGCCGTTCGCGAGACTGATGAATGTTGCTCCAAGCCCCATCCCTGTCGCCATGATGATTGGGATTGCGAGTTCTTGGAAATGCTTGTATTTCGCACGCAACCAATCGATCGTCAGTGCCGCGATGACCGCCGTTACGATTCCTAAATACAGTGGATTCAAGTCCGCTAATTGTGCGACCATTCCAGAGATCAAGAGACTGAGTGCAATTCCAGCTAACGTGACATGCGAAAGCGCATCTGCGATTAGACTCATCCGCCGGACGACGACGAACGAACCGATCAATGGTGCCGTGAATCCGATCAGAATGGCAGCCACTAAAGCGTACTGTAAAAACTTTAACGTCATGAACGCTTCAATCATTGGACACTCTTCCCTTCATGAACGAGAACACGTCCCGGAACCGGATAAAGGGAGCGGATCGTCTGTTCATCTAGTTCCCAGTATTCCTTGATGCCACAGTTACACCCTAAACGTCCATCGACCAGATGAATCACATCCGTGACAAGTTTACTGACGAAGTGAATATCATGCGTGACAAGAACGAATGTCCGGCGCTTATCTCGACGAAGTTCTTCTAAGATCTCATAAAATTCTTTCACGTATCGCTGATCGACACCAACGGTTGGTTCATCCAAGATCATTAAATCAGGATCGTTGACGAGCGCACGTGCGATGAAAACACGTTGTTGTTGACCACCGGATAGGTCGCCGACTTTTGAATCGCGCCGCTCCCACATTCCGACCGTTTCAAGGGCCGTTCGTACTTTGTCTCGATCGTCGCGAGATAAGCGACGAAAGAGTCCTTTTTTGGCGTACAGTCCCATCTCAACGACTTCTGCGACAGTCACCGGAAAACCGGAGTTGAACGCTGCCGCTTTTTGCGAAACATAGCTAATCCGCCACCATTCATTGAATTGTGATTGGGATTGTCCAAATAAACGAATCGTTCCTTTCGGTTGCAATAACCCTAATATACATTTGATCAGTGTCGATTTTCCGGATCCATTTTCCCCGACAATGGCTAAAAATTGTCCTTGCTCGACCTGAAACGAGACTTGATTCAACACCCGACGATCTGGGTAATCATAGCTGACTTGATCAATCTCGATGATTGTTGTTTCCATTTATTTTCACTCCTTCCGTTTTCGTAAAACGGAATAATTACGCCTTAATCAACTGTCTTATTATAGCGCCCGCCAATTATTGGTGCAACTCTAGCAACTTCCTATCCTCCTTAGAAAACATTCAAGGTATAATAAAGAAAGAAGCTAGCTGTTTCCGGATTGTTCAGAGAGGGAATTCTTTTAGTGCACGCATCGCAGAGAGGAGTCGGAGTCATTTGAAACAAGAACTTGCAGTCATCGATATCGGTTCCAACTCGATTCGTTATGTTATCTTCCATCCGATCGCTTCTGGTCGCTATATCGAGAAGATTAATATTAAAGTCGTCGCCCGATTATCTGCTCACATCAACGAGGATGGAGCACTGGATGATGAAGGCATCGCCTTACTCGAAGAAACGTTACATCGTTTTTATGAAGTTGGTGTCACCCATGAAGTCGAAGAAACGATTTGTGTCGCGACAGCAGCCATCCGTAATGCAACGAACCGAGATGCCATCGTTGAATCCGTTACAGAAAACACGCCTTTTTCCATTCAGGTTCTGACAGATGAACAAGAAGCATACTATGGCTATTTTGCCATCATCAATTCGACCTTCCTGACTGATGGCTTTTCTGTCGATATTGGTGGTGGTTCCATGGAAGTCACCTTGATTGAAAATCGCGAAATGGTGGCGTATCACAGCTTTCCATTTGGTGCCGTCACCTTGACACGGCAATTCGTTTCGGACGAGACACTAAGTGCCAGCGATAAGAAGAAATTGGTGAAATTCCTACGGGAACAATTCGAATCGATTCTATGGCTGAGTGATAAAAAGCTTCCTTTAATCGGTGTCGGTGGTTCTGCCCGAAATTTCGTTCGGATCCATCAGTCGAATCAGGACTATCCCCTTCGAAGTGTTCACCAATATCAAATCAAAGCGAAAGAACTCGCGAAGATGGTCGACGATCTCGAAGGAAAGTCGGCGAAACAACTATCGAAAATCGAAGGACTCTCAAAAGATCGAATTGATATCTTCCTGCCGGCATTGATTGCGATTCAAGAGTTAGCCCATCACATCGAAGCGGAAGAATTCGTCATGAGTAATCTCGGTCTTCGCGAAGGTCTTGTTTACGAGTTCGATGTGCAGGACGAAGCATACCGTCGGATTGAAAACGTACGTGAGCAAAGTCTCTATCAGCTCGAAAGCGACTATAAGGTCAATCGAGATCGTGCGTCCTATATTGGAACACTCGCCAAATCGATGTACCGGCAGCTCGTCACGCTCGACTTGATTTCAGAACGCGCGTCTGATCTACGACTGCTTGATTCAGCAAGTCGCTTATTTTATTGTGGACAATACATTAATCCAGATACACGATCGGACCAGACGTTCTACCTGTTGACGAATACCGAATTGAATGGCATGACGCACAAGGATCGCGTTGCTCTCTCGCTCGTCAGTTCCTATTCTTCTGCCAAACGGATGAACCAGCTTGCGAAACCTTTCAAGGACTGGTTTACGGAAAAATCGCTGGATCGCTTCGACCTACTTGGATCTCTCCTCAAATTAAGTCATGCGCTCGACGTGACGGAGCGAAAAGCTGTCGATCATTTGGAACTGTTCCTTGAAAAGGATCAACTCCAATTCGTCCTCGATACAGGGGATCATGATTATGGATTCGAAGTCGAAAAAGCGGAAAAACAAAAGAAACACCTGGAACGAATCATTGATTGTACGATTACCTTCGAAACGAAAGGAGATCTTCCTTCATGAAGCTCGACATACCGGAACATTTCAATAATCGTGAGCTCAGCTGGCTCCAGTTCAACAAACGTGTGCTGGATGAAGCGTTTGACACACGCAATCCGCTAATGGAACGTTTTAAGTTTCTCGGTATCTTTAGTTCCAATCTAGACGAGTTCTATATGGTACGAGTCGGTGGTTTAAAGGATGAAGTACTCGCCGGGTTCAATAAACCAGAAAATAAACAACAGATGACACCCAAACAACAGTTACGTGCGATCGCAGCGAAAACAAAAGAGTTAGTCGATCGGCAATACGAAGCATTTCAAGCAATCAATCAGACGTTATCCGATGAAGGCATTACATTCTTGAAATACGACGCTCTGACTTCGGAACAAACGACCTATGTAAAATCCTTTTTCCGTGAACAAGTCTTTCCGGTACTCACGCCCGTTGCCGTCGATGCCTATCGTCCGTTCCCGATGCTCTCGTCAAAGTCACTCAACATTGCGACGGTGCTTGAGGCAGAAGACGGGACAAAACGAAATTTGGCGCTCGTACAAGTACCTGCTGTCTTGCCACGATTCGTCGATTTACCGGTAGAAGATGACGAGACGACGGCTGTCATCTTACTCGAAGACGTCATCATCGCCTTCATCGATAGTCTATTCAAAGGTTATCGTGTGTTGTCTGCCATGCCGTTTCGAATTACGCGTAATGCCGACCTTCCGTTTCATGAGGAAGGTACCCATGATTTATTAAAGCTGATTGAGAAAGAATTAAAAAAACGGCGTTGGGGAGTCGCCATTCGACTCGAAGTTCAAAAAGCTGCCATCAATACCGAACTGCTCAACATGTTACGCGATGTACTGGATTTACAGGAACGCGACATCTTTGCCGTGGATGGTCCGATTGATTTGACGTTCTCCTTTGCCTTCTACAGTCAAATCGGTATTGAATATGATCATTTGATTTATCAGACGATCATGCCGGTCGACCCACCGGCACTCGATAGTTCAAAAAATCTGTTTAATCAATTGCTGGAACGCGACTATCTCTTGCATCATCCGTATCATACGTTTGATCCGATCGTCCGGTTCATCGTCCAAGCGGCGAATGATCCGAACGTCCTTGCCATCAAACAAACGCTTTATCGCGTATCTGGTGATTCTCCGATCATCAAGGCCTTGAAAACGGCAGCGGAGAACGGGAAACAGGTCACCGTTCTCGTTGAACTGAAGGCTCGATTCGACGAGGCGAAGAACATCGAGTGGGCGAAGCAACTAGAAAAGGTCGGCGCCCATGTCATTTACGGATATAGTGATTTAAAGACCCACTCGAAGATCACGCTCGTCGTCCGACTCCACGAAGGCAAGATTCAGCGTTTCGTCCATCTTGGTACCGGCAATTATAATGATTCGACGGCGAAGTTATACACGGATGTCGGATTGCTGACGGCTCGGGAAGAGATCGCCGAAGATGCGACGAACTTCTTCAATTGGTTATCCGGATACGGGGAACAGCCAGAATGGAACGTCATTCAAACTTCACCAAATGCAATGCTTGAGAAGTTCCTGTCATTGATTGATGAAGAGATTCATCATCATAAAAAACACGGAAATGGTCGAATCGTTGCCAAGATGAATAGTTTAACGGAAAAAGACATCATTTTACGGCTCTACAAGGCATCGCGTGCCGGTGTCCAAGTCGAACTCATCGTTCGGGGCGTCTGTTGTCTGCGCCCTGGCATTCCTGATGTTTCGGAGAACATTCGCGTCATCTCGATCGTCGATCGTTACTTGGAGCATTCACGCATCTTCTACTTCCATCACAACGGACAGGATTTGATGTATGGGTCAAGCGCTGACTGGATGACACGTAACATGCGAAAACGGATTGAAATCTTGTTCCCGATCATGGACGAAGAACATAAAGAGTATTTAAAGGATTGTCTCGCCCTCGCCCTTGCTGATAATGTGAAGTCGCGTGAACAGGCAGCGGATGGATCCTATCATTACGTGAAGGACGGAAAACAGAGCTGTGAATCCCAGTTGCTGATTCAAGACTATACGAGCGGCAAACTCAAACAAAAACCTAGTTTTACAACACCATTAACACAAAAGTGGATCACGATCGAAAAGAAAGAGGACAAAGTCATTCTTGATCAAAATGCTACATGATGTTGGTCATGTTTTACTACGTACTCTACTTCAAATGTTGATTTACAGCAGAAAGGACGAAATGTATGCTTCAGCAAATCTTATTATCCCTTCTCGCCGGCGTCATCTGCGGCGTCGTGTTTACCGCACTGAAACTGCCGATTCCTGCCCCACCTGTTTTTCCAGCCGTCGTCGGAATCTTCGGTGTCTTCCTTGGGATGAAAATCTATCTATTTTTAGTAGAACGCTTTTTCTAATCCAAACAAAAACAGTTCTCTTTGCTGCCAGCGCAGAAAAGAGAACTGTTTTTTGATTCTTTTTATAGTTTTAATGATTAAATGTCGATCGTGCGAGCTCTGCTTGAATAGGAAAAGATTTTACTCACTCTCTTCCGTTGCTGCTGCCGTATCCACCGCATGAAGCATCTGTTGATGTAACCATCGGTGACAGGTCGGGCAAACCGTCTGATATCCTTCTGGTGTCAAATGCCATTCCAGTAACGACTGCCTAGAATCCTCACAATGCATACATTGACGCGCGACTTGTTCCAGATGATTTCGCTCCTTGAAGCGCTCGATTCGACGTTGTTTAGATTGTTCGAGTGTCAGTACATCCGTTTCGAAATACCCATACTGCCATGAATCAAGCAGACGCGTGCGAAACACGCCTTCGACCGGTCCAGTTTTAAGACCAAGTTGATCGATTGGTCGTCCAAGTAAGGGATGACGTAAATCCACACTGATGAGATCAAGGCACACATATGACCCTTCCGAGTCGTCAGCATTCGTCAACCAAAATGGATCTTCTGGACGTGTCGTATACTCGGTGAACAAGGCTTCAGCATACGCCATGATACCGTCAGTCGTCGCAAGAAACACCTCTTCTCCCTCTACCAGTTCTGCCGGCAAATAAAACGGTTCCTTTGTTTCATAGTAGTGGACAACAGCTTGTCGTATCGCAAAACTAGTCTCATCAACGACGAGTATATGACACATCACAGACACCCCTTTATGAGTTATTCGACTGGTGCTCCTAGAATCGGTAGACGCCAGTCTGCATCAAACGCACCCGAACGTAACATATCGATTTCTTTTTTATACGGTGCCACTTTTTTCTTTGGATCGAGCCCGATGTATGGCGTCTCTAAGATTTTCGGTAAATGTGCTAGAGCAGGATGATGCACGACACGATGTAAGGCATCAAATCCAATCTCACCGAAACCAATATTTTCATGACGGTCCTTTCGAGCACCACGGATATTCTTTGAGTCATTTACATGGATGACACCAAGACGATCCAGTCCAACGATCCGGTCGAATTGTTCAAGAACACCATCTAAGTCGTGCACGATATCGTATCCTGCATCATGCACGTGACATGTATCGAGACAGACGGACAGACGATCATGATGTGTGACGCCTTCGATGATTTGAGCAAGTTCCTCGAAGGTTTTTCCGATTTCCGATCCTTTTCCAGCCATCGTCTCAAGCGCGATCTTGACCTGTTCGTCACCTGTCAGTACTTCATTGAGTCCTTCGACGATCCGTTTGATTCCGATTTCTTCCCCAGCACCGACATGCGCACCAGGATGTAATACGATGTGTTGCGCCTTTTCAAGCGCTTCTGCTCGTTTAATTTCTGCTGCTAAAAACGAAACAGCGAGTTCGAATGTCTCGGGTTTCGTCGTATTCCCTAAGTTGATGATATACGGCGCATGCACGACGATTTCCTCTATTCCATTAGCACTCATATGTTGCAATGCTTCTTGAATCCGTAACTCTTCCATCGGCTTACGGCGTGTATTTTGAGGTGCTCCTGTATAGACCATCATCGTCGTTGCACCGTAAGATGCCGCTTCCTCACTTGCACCTAACAGCATTTTTTTCCCCGAAACGGAGACGTGTGAACCTATTTTCATGTTCTTTTCCACCTTTCTCTTTTTACAGTGTACCAAATCTTGAAAACGACAAGACACCCGAAAAATGTTTTTTCATTTCACGGGTGTCATCAATGGAGTTATTTTGATTTGCGTGCGTTTTCTTTACGTTGCGCGCGACCGACACCACGTTGTTCTTTGATGCGTTCACGTTTTGCTGTTTCTTTCAACTTATATTGATGCTTCTTCTTATAACCTGGTTTAACGCGCTTTTTCGCTTTTGCTGCTTCACCCGACAGACGGCTATGCGCTGTCTTCGAGACAGCAGTTTTCATGTGCGGCTTCGCACGACGACGTTCTTTGACCTCGACGATTTGACTGCCTTTGACATCAACGTTCGTGAATTGAATGCCACGGTCCTCTAAGCGATTGATCATACCGTTCTCGTGATCTTCAAACAATGTGTATGCCAATCCATCTTGATCGACGCGACCTGTCCGACCGACACGGTGGACGTAGAAGTCTAAATCTTTTGGAATACCATGGTTGATGACGTGTGACACACCTGAAATATCAATTCCGCGTGCTGCAAGATCCGTCACGATGACGTATTGATACTTCGCATCGTTGATTTCTTTGATGGCTTGTTTACGACGACGTGCCGGAAGATCTCCGTGAAGGGAACCAACGTTCAGTCCTGCTTCTAGGAACAAAGCTTCGACTTCGATTGCTTCTGCTTTTGTATTCGTAAAAATTAGACAGATATACGGATTCAGCGCTTTCGCGACTTTCAACGTCAATTGTGAGCGCTCACGATGCTTGACCGGAATCGTATGGTGAACGATTTTCTTCGCTGTCTGTTGTTTTGGATCCACATGCGCATAACGCGGGTTGTTCATGTATTTTTTCAAGAACGGTTGCAATTTCTCAGGAATCGTTGCTGAGAAGACCATCATCTGAAGCTGTTCTGGAAGAGCTTGCGCAATCCGGTCAACTTCTGGCAAGAAGCCCATGTCGAGCATTTGATCCGCTTCATCGATAACGTAGTGCTTCACGAAATGTGGTTTTAAAGCCTGTTCTTTGAATAGGTCTAAAATACGTCCCGGTGTTCCGATAACGATTTGAGGTGAGACTTTCACACGACCGATTTGACGTTCGCGATCCATTCCACCTGTAATAAGACTCGTCTTGATGAAGTCTGGTTCCTTCACGAGTAACGATTTCAGTTCTTCATGAATTTGCCATGCAAGTTCGCGCGTTGGAGCAACGATGATGGCTTGTAATTCTTGAAGCTTTGGATCGACGTTTTGAACGATTGGAAGAAGGAACGATAACGTTTTTCCTGTTCCTGTTTGTGATTGACCGATGATATCGCGTCCCTTTACTGCAGCTGGGATGATCCGCGACTGAATGTCGGTCGGTTTTGTGATGCGGGCGTCATCGAGTGCTTCGATGACGAACGGGTGTAATTGATAATGGCTGAATCCATTCATGAATTGACACCGTCCTTTCCTTATTTGCTGAGGCTTCTGCCTCTCGATTAGTTCAACATGGTTATGGGTCTACTACCGTCATACAGATAGGAGTACGTATAAAAACGAGTTGGAATCTTTTTGTTTTTCGTATGAAGCTTCAATGCACTGAAGGCGACTTTCATCATCTCATCAGCACTCTGGACGACCGTCGCATCCATCGATTTCATGTCAACAGCTTCTAATATAGCACGATTCCCGTCTATGCCGACAATTATTTTTCCTTTGATCCCTGCTTTTTTCAATGCTTCGAGGACACCTAGCGCAATATCGTCATTGTGACAATAGACGGCATCAAACGGAATTCCTGACTCAATGACCTGTGTCATGACCTTTTCTGAAGTGACGGGATCGTAATCCCCATTCACGGATTCGACGATTTTCAGATCCGACTCCCGCTCAAGACCAGTCAAAAATCCCCGGTGTCGTTCATTCGTCGTATTGACGTTTGCCGTACCTGCGACTTCAATGATGTCGGCTGTAGCTTGTCCCGTATACTTGATGCGTTCGTGTTTGATGAACGAGGCAAGCTGTTCCCCGATCAATTGGTTATTCGAGGTAATCGAACTGACGACTGCATCGGAGCGGATCAAACGATCGATCGCGAAGACCGGAATCCCAGCACGAGCTGCCTCTTCTAACGTACTAGCGATATAGACATCATCAAGCGTCGTCACGAAGATTGCATCCACCTTCATTCGAATGAACTCTTGAATTTGCTCGCGTTCATTGATGCGTGAATTATGCGACGTCGCGACGACTGCTTCGTATTTATTCAGTTTGGCTTGTGTCTTGAACGCATCGACGAGCCGTTGCGCAAATTCATGTTTATCATTGACGATCGTGAAGCCGACGAGATGACGACGTGGACTCGGATCCGGATTGACGAATAAATTGGAAATGAACAAAACGGATGAAATCCAAACAATCAGGACGAATAACCAGGCCTTATTGAATTTCATTCCGTTTTCTCCTTTCGAGGTAAGTGGACTTGAATCGTCGTACCGACACCCGGCTTACTATCAAAGATCATCTTGCCTTTATGATCACGAACGATTTGTTTCGACATGAAGAGTCCAAGTCCATTGCCATCGACTTTTGATGTCTTGAACGCTTGACCGACATGATCAATCTGATTTCCATCCATCCCTACCCCATTATCCTGAACAATGAAGACGACTTCTTCTGGATAAACGTGGACATGCAGATGACAGATTCCATCCGGTCCTTTAAACGCGACAGCTTGAAGGGCATTTCGAACACAGTTTGCTAAAATCTGCAAAATCCCCTCTTCTGATGCATAAATCTTTGGCATGAAGGAAGGTGTATAAATCTTGCAGTCCGCTTCGTAATGATGAGCTTCCGCTTCTAAGATATATGTCAGCTTCTTCATTAAATCATTCATATCAATCGTCGTTTTTTGAAGCGCATTGTTTTCGCCTTTCGATAAATCAAGCATCGTTTGAATCATGCCATTTGCTCGATCCAGTTCCGATAAGGCGAGAATCAACATTTCTGGATCACGATCCTTTTCTGCTGCTAACAACTGTAACGTCATCTTGACTGGCGTTAGTGGATTGCGGATTTCGTGGGCAATTCCTGCTGCTAGTTGACCGAGTGATGCTAATTTTTCTTGATGTAACATCGTTTGTTGTTGACTCAACTGCTCAAGGCGCGCATTTTCCATCCGTTGAGCGTACTCGTTATAGGCAGCAACGAGTGTCTTGACTTCGTTCGATCCGGCACGCTCGAGAACAATCGGTTTGGGTGAGGTGCTTTTCTCGATCTTCTTTACAAGTTCAAGCATCGGTGCCGTCAATTGTTTTGACATCAAATAGCCGACAATCAGACTGAGGACGAGCGTCAAGGCAGCGATGATCAAATACTGTTGCCGTGTCGTGTAGACTGGTTCATAAAAGACGCTTCGTGGCGTTCGAACGAGAATCTTCCAATCCGTCACCTTCAAATCTTTCGCGAAGTAATACATGTCTTGGTTCGTACTAAAAATCTCAGAAGGTTCTACCGACTGAAACGCACGTTCAATGACACTTTTCGATAATAAGCGTTCTTCATCCGGTACTAGATTACTAGATGTGGCTAACAATTCTTTTTTACTATTGAATAGGTAGGCGATCGTCTGATCGTCAAATGATTCAAGCGAATTCCGAAAAACGATCGAGTTCATGACACTTAACCCACCACCAAAGACACCGACGCGTTCATTGCCGTCTCGAACCGGAACGAACATATAGGTGACAGCATCTGATTCCATCGTATACAGCTTACTCATATGAAAGTCCGTACTCGTCAACGTTTGCAAGAATTCATCGTCTTTTAGGATCGTACTGTTTTCTATACGTCGATCCTCACTTGAGAACCAAGTGACTTGCTTCGTCTGTCGATCAAAGTAGAAGAAACTCTTAAATCCTGTATCGATGTCTAATAGATTCGATTCTTCAATTTTTTGTTTCAGCTTGTCGGGGTTTTTGACATTCAACTGCAAGCTCATGATCTCTTCATGCAGATTCCCGACATTGTCGCGAATCGCATTTCCTGAGACCTCGACACTCTTCTCGCTCTGTTTCTCTGTTTGTTGCTCAACGCGGGAAATCGTGACCCGGTCCGCAGTGAAGGCAAGCGCTGAAATGACAAGACAAATCAGGATGAATAAGACAGCGGTGATTTGAAAAAAATACGACCGCATCATTTTCTTAGACTCCATCCCTTCGCCTCCCTTTTGAATAATTGACAACTTCATTAGTATAGCATGTTCTGTGGATGAAACAGACTCCTCTATTTTCATTCAGCTTCAATCAATGGTACACTCTAACTAATCATTCTTTTTCACAAAGGGAGAATCCATAACTATGCTAGTAAAAAAAATCAGCCCCCGCGGCTATTGTTACGGTGTCGTCGATGCAATGAAACTTGCACAACAAGCGGCATTGAATAAAGACTTGCCACGTCCGATCCATATTTTAGGGATGATCGTCCACAACGCTCACGTGACACGTGAGTTCGAAAATATGGGTGTCATCACTGTCGATGGTCCCGATCGCCTCGAAGCGTTAGAGACGATTCAAGAGGGTACTGTCATCTTTACCGCACACGGCATCTCACCTGCAGTTTATGCACGAGCTGCTGAGAAGAACTTACATGTCGTCGATGCAACATGTCCTGACGTGACGCGTACGCACGATTTGATTCGTCAAGTCGTCGCGGATGATTATGAAGTCATCTACGTCGGCAAACACGGACACCCGGAACCTGAAGGTGCAGTCGGTGTAGCACCAGAGCATGTGCACCTCATCGAAAAAGTCGAAGATATCGATGAACTCCCGCCTCAGCTTGCCCACAAAAAAATCATCGTCACGAATCAGACGACGATGAGCCAATGGGATGTCCAAGCTTTGATGGAACACGTTCGTAAAAAGTATCCGCATGTAGAAGTACACAATGAAATCTGTAACGCAACACAGGTCCGGCAAGAAGCGGTGGCTGATCAAGCAGGAGATTGCGATCTCGTCATCGTCGTCGGTGATCCGCGTTCGAACAACTCAAACCGCCTAGCACAGGTATCCTTCGATATCGCAGGAACTCCAGCGCATCGGATTGGTGATTTAACGGAACTTGATTTGACTTGGCTTGAGGGTGTGACTCAAGTTGGTGTCACATCAGGTGCATCAACTCCAACACCAATCACGAAAAAGGTCATTGATTTCCTCCAACAATATGATCCTGCTGATATCAGTACGCATGACAAGACACCATTCCTTGAATTAAGACGTATCTTGCCTAAAGTCAAAGTACTTTAATCATTACAATCGATACAGCAAAACCGAGTCGCGATCCTCATTCGCGACTCGGTTTTTTTGTTATGGAATATGACGATATCATCGACGTATTTCATTCGATTCATCATAAAAACTGAAACGGATTCGTATTCGCTGTTGAAATCAGCAGCTCGACGTCGATTTTTTTCTGTTCGAATCGACGCTTCAATTCGTTGACGACGCCTTCCTTCATGACCGACTCCACATGATGTCCCGGATCGACGACTGCTAGTCCAAGTGCCATCGCATCATGCGCCACATGGAAATAGAGATCCCCTGTCACAAGGACATCTGCTCCCGCAAATGCTGCAGTCGAGACGTACTTATTGCCGTCACCACCAAGGACTGCTACTTTTTGGATGTGGCGTGATTCGTCTCCGACGAAGCGTAAGTTTTGTACACCAAACGCATCGCGAACATGCTCAGCAAATTCCCGCAACGTCATTGCTTCCGGTAACCGACCAATCCGTCCAAGACCAAGTGATGTTGCCGGACGTTCTTGACGAATGAGATCATAGGCGACTTCCTCATATGGATGAGCCTGTTTCATCGCTCGAATGACTTGTTTCTGATTCAGTTCCGTGACGATCGTCTCGATTCGGACTTCTGAAACGCGTTCGAGTCGTCCTGCTTCACCGATATACGGGGTAGCTTCCGTCAACGGTCGGAATTGACCCGTTCCATTGACGTGGAATTGACAATCACTGTAGTCTCCTTCTTTTCCTGCTCCCGCTTGTGCAAGGGCTGTTGAAACATTCTCTACAGCCTCAGTCGGTACGAAGACACTTAGTTTATATTGTGTGTTTTCAAATGTCGGAGCTAGTACTTCACAAGACTCAAGACCAAGCGCATCTGCCATCCAGTCATTGACCCCGCCTGGTGTCACGTCAAGGTTCGTATGCGCAGCATACACCGCAATATCGTGTTTGATACATTTTGTGACGATCCGTCCTGTTGCAGAACGATCCGTCACATTTGCTAACTTACTAAAAATCGGTGGATGATGCGCAATGATGAGATCGACCTTCTTTTCAATCGCTTCATCGACGACAGACTCCAAGACATCAAGTGTCACGAGCACACGTTTGACGTCCTTGTTCAATGTTCCGATTTGTAGACCAATCGGATCACCTTCGAGTGCGAATTTTTTCGGAGCAAATGCTTCAAACTGCTCAATGATATGGTTCCCATTCGCCATTAGTTCGTCACCTCTTCCATCTTTTGAATCAATCGTTCGATGGCTTCGATTTTTTCAGATAAAACCTCCGTTGCTTGCCCTTGTTTCATCTGAGCTAAGATATACTCTCGCTTTTGTTTTTCAATCTGCCATTTTTCAATGAATTCTGGTGCACGTTCCCGCATTAACTGTGGTCCAAAGAACAATTCCCACTGACGTGTTGTTTCGTCCTCTGAGTAAAGTGTTTCATCTCCACGTTCTGCAACGAGAATTTCATAGATCTTTCCGTTCTCCTCGACAATGGCTTCAGACAATAACGCATATGAATTCGTCAGCAACCACTTCCGAACATCGACTGCATCGACATTCGGTTGAAGAATCAAGCGTTCCTCACCTGACAACCGATCTTTTCCTTCTTCAAGGATAGAGGCAATCAGCGTTCCGCCCATTCCCGCAATCGTAATCGCCGTTGCTTCGCCCGGTTTCAAAACCGATAAGCCACTTCCTAAACGGACATCAATCTGTGATTCAAGACCAACAAGTGCCACTTGTCCTTTTGCCGCTTCCATCGGTCCTTCATTCACCTCTCCTGCAATCGCACGCTCGATTTTCTTTTGTTGTATACAAAAACAAGGTACGAATGCATGGTCTGATCCAATATCTGCGAGGATCGCTCCTTGTGGAATATACGATACGACTTTTTGGAGTCGTTGATCCAATACGACGTTCATTTGCATCATCTTCATCCTTCCTATTTTCCGAAAAACTCTCTTTTAAAAATAGCGGATTTACGCTAAAAAAGATACCATACACCACAAAAAAACATCCATCTCGTAACGAGATAGATGCCCTTGTTCTTATTTCTTAGCAGCTAACCATTTGGCTAGAACAGCTGCTTCTTCGTCATTCGCAAGACCGCCAGGCATTTGCCCTTTACCGTTCATTGCGATGTCTTTAATTTCATCTTCTTTCAGCTTCGCGCCGATCTTTGTTAAGTTCGGACCTGTTCCGCCTTCTAAGTTTCCACCGTGACATCCTGTACATCCTTTAGATGCAAATAAGTCTTCCGGCTTCATTTCTGCAGTTGACGGCCCTTTGCGAGCTTCCTTCACCTGATCGACCCCAAAGTAAGACAATGAAATCATAGCGATGATGGCGATGACTGCGATCGCCGCGAACGGTACTAATGGATTACGCATTTGGATTCCCCCCATATTCTATACCCAACCAAGTTGGTGACTGAATGGTATTCCCCGTTACTATTCTACTGTAAAAAAAACAGGGAAGGAAGAAAAAAACGAAACTTTTTTCTTCCTTCCCACTAAAATTTCATATATTCTTCACACTTTGAATTAATCGAGGAAATCTTTCAAGCGTTTCGAACGACTCGGGTGACGTAACTTCCGAAGTGCTTTTGCTTCGATTTGACGAATCCGCTCACGTGTAACGCCAAATACTTTTCCGACTTCTTCAAGTGTCCGTGTCCGACCATCGTCAAGACCAAAACGAAGACGAAGGACGTTTTCTTCACGATCCGTCAGTGTATCTAACACATCTTCGAGTTGTTCTTTCAAGAGTTCGTATGCTGCAGCATCTTGTGGTGCCGTCGCATCTTGGTCCTCGATGAAATCTCCGAGATGTGAATCGTCCTCTTCCCCGATTGGAGTTTCAAGAGAAACCGGCTCTTGGGCAATTTTCAGGATTTCACGGACTTTTTCCGGCGTGATTTCCATCTCTTTTGAAATCTCTTCCGGTGATGGTTCACGTCCGAGATCTTGCAAGAGTTGACGCTGGACACGAATCAATTTGTTGATCGTCTCAACCATGTGAACTGGAATTCGGATTGTCCGCGCTTGGTCAGCAATCGCACGTGTGATTGCCTGACGAATCCACCATGTTGCATACGTCGAGAATTTATATCCCTTCGTATAGTCGAATTTCTCGACCGCTTTGATCAGACCCATGTTGCCTTCTTGAATCAAATCAAGGAACAACATACCGCGTCCGACATAACGCTTCGCAATCGAAACGACGAGACGTAAGTTTGCTTCCGCCAATCGTTTTTTTGCTTCTTCATCGTTTTGTTCGATTCGTTTAGCGAGTTCGACTTCGTCTTCTGCATTCAACAGATCAACGCGACCGATTTCTTTTAGATACATCCGGACAGGGTCATTGATCTTGACACCAGGAGGAACAGACAAATCGTTTAGATCCGCCTCTTCTTTTTCGTCCCCTGTACCGTCATTGTTGACCTTGATACCTTCTGTTTCAAGCAATTGAAGGAATTCCTCGAATTGCTGAGCATCCATTGATTCGAACGAACTTAGTTTGTCTTCGATCTTTTGGTGTGACAATTCACCATTTTTATGTCCGAGCGCGATGAGTTCCTCTTTCGCGAGACGGAGTAATTCAGCTTCTGATCTTGCTTTTTCTGCCATCGAACCATACACTCCTTCCACATCATGCAGCAGGTCATCGATCTTTTAAACGACGCTTCCGTTCTATGATCGCCTGCATCAGCTCCGCTTGAGCACGGATATCTGTTTGTTGATTCAATCGTGACTTTTCTTCTTCTAACAACCGACGTTGCTGTTCATTTTGGACGGCACGAATGTAGTGACTGAGTAAATCAGGATCATACTCAGGCATCAGCATGAACTCTAAATCCGCTACGATTCGTTGCAAAGAAGCGTCGTGCAACATCGTCAAAAAACGATCAGGACTTCCTTGCGTACCTGCTCCGTAAAATTCATATAGCTTGCCGGCAATCAATTGATGTGCCGGATCATTGAATTGGACACCTAGTTGCTCTCGCACTTCAAGACATACTTCTTCTGAACGGATCATGTAGGCAAGCAAGAAGCGTTCTGCCTTTTTCCAGTTCGCGAACGTTCGGTCAGGAGGTGCTGTCGGTAGAGCAGTTGGGCGATCGGAAACGATTTGTTCTCTCTTCGGTTGTTGGACGGTTGGACGCACTTGTGCGATCAAGGAGTCTTTCGAGAGTTTAAATTCCTCAGAAAGTTTTCCTAAATAAATGTCCCGTAACAACGGATTGGATGTTCGACCAATCTCTTCAAGCATAGTTTCAATATATCGAACGCGTTCTCCTTCTAATCGCAAGTTTTTTCCTTGTCGAAAATAAAAAGATTTGAATTCAAGACTTGAAACCCGTTCTTGTTCGATCCAGTGTAAAAACGTCTCTTCGCCCTGATTCCCAATGAAGGAATCCGGGTCTTCGCCATCCGGTAAACGGATGACGGAACAGTCGACGGCAACGGCTTCAAGCAACTGTAGGGCTTTTAACGTCGCAGCGCGTCCTGCCTTGTCTCCGTCATAACAAATAATGACTTCATCGACGATACGTGCTAGGTTTTGGGCATGAACCGGTGTTAAGGCTGTTCCTAAAGAGGCTACCGTATAAGGTATACCCGCTTGAGCGACACGCACAACATCAAGATTCCCTTCAACGAGGACGACTTGTTTGATTTTGCGCATCGCCCCTCGTGCTTGAGCGAATCCGAATAACAGTTCACTTTTATTGAACAAAGGTGTTTCCGCTGTATTGACATACTTCGGATCACGACCATCAATCGAACGTCCACTAAATCCGACGATCGTGCCATCACGATCGGAGATAGGGAATACGACTCGACCGTTGAATCGATCTCGATAATCGCCATCGCGTCCGATTGAAATCAATCCCGCTTCGACCATCTCATCTAAATCAAACCCACGTCGTGCCAAGGAATCCACTGTAAAACGATCTTGATCCGGTGCATACCCGAGTCGGAACTCACGCATCGCACCTTCACGGATACCACGATTCTCTAAATAGATTCGTCCCGCGTCGCCTGCTTCCGTTTGAATCAACACCTCATGATACAACTCAGTGACGATCCGATGTGCCTCGCGCATCCGGAACTTCTTTTCCTGTTCAGGTGTCGATTCCGATTGTTCGAATCGGTCCGGCTCCAGTTCTGGAAGTGTGACATCACTGCGATCAGCTAATTTAGAGACGGCTTCCTTGAAACTCATTCCTTCTGTTTCCATGACAAAAGTGATCGCGTTTCCACCTGCACCACATCCAAAACAGTAGTACATCCCTTTATCAGGAGAAACAGAAAAGGAAGGTGATTTCTCAGAATGAAACGGGCAAAGCCCTGAATATCGATTCCCTTGTTTTTTTAATTCTACACGTTCTGAAATCAATTCGACGATGTCCGTTGCTTGGCGGACCTGATCGACGATTTCATCAGGAATTCGCTTCATTCCGTCCTCTCCCCTTTCCTTGAGAACTTATCCTTACATGACCATACCCGCAATGAAACGGAACGATGACTCGTTCCGTTTCATTAGAAAAAGGGCATTATCTCATTTATCAGCTAAACAAGTATACTATGTTCCTGACTGCTTGACTAGTCATGCGCTTTCCCGGAAATTCCAGTCAAAATCAGATTCGCTGTTTCCTCGACTGCTTTATTCGTCACGTCGATGACTTGGCAACCGATTCGTTCGTATAAATTCCGTGCGTATTCGAGTTCCCGGTTGATTCGGTCCATCTGCGCATATGCTGCTTCTGGTTCGAGTCCTAATGAACGCAGGCGTTCCATTCGGATGTCGATCAACTTTTCCGGTGAGATGAGTAGTCCAAAACATTTTTCTTTTGGAATATCGAATAGCTCTGCTGGCGGGATCGATTCAGGTACGAGTGGTACGTTCGCTACTTTATATCGCTTCAAAGCCAGATACTGCGAAAGTGGTGTCTTTGATGTACGCGACACCCCGATCAAGACGATATCCGCACGTTTGATACCTTTTGGATCACGTCCATCGTCATACTTGACAGCAAATTCAACCGCTTCGATTTTTCGGAAATACTCCTCATCTAGGCGATAGATTAACCCTGGCTCTTCCTTCGGTTGCATCTGCAAGCGATCTTCCATCGTATCAAGCAATGGACCAAGTAGATCGATTGCTTTTACACCGTGGGCACGCGCTGTGTCTGCAAGCAGACGACGATGGGTCGCATGAACGATCGTAAAAGCGATCGTCGCTTGTTCTTCTTTCGCATGAAGAACCAAGTCATAAATGACTTGATCATCATCGACGAACGGAATGCGGACCGTTTCGATAGCTTGTTCCGGGAATTGGATTGCAGCTGCGCGGACGACGAGTTCACACGTCTCTCCGACAGAGTCACTCACGACATAAATCCGTTGACGCATCAGGAACCCTCCTTAAATTTCTTCATCACGTGCTAAAGCGACCAACACTTTCGTCATATTCGTCTTCGTCATTCGACCCACGACTTTCAAGACGCCGTTCTCCTCTTCGACGACTGGCATTGAATCAATCTGCTTTTCGATCAGTTTCATACCGGCACCAATCAACGTCTCCGATTTTTCACAGACCGTCAAATTCGGCATCCGTGTCATGATGATATTGACCGGTAACGAGTCTAACTCTTGATTACCGATTGCCGCACGTAGAAAATCCTTACGTGACAACACACCGACTAACGCATGGTCCTTACTGACGACGAACAGCGAACCCACATCTTCAAGGAATAAGTGAACGATCGCATCGTATACGGTCATCCCTTCATGAATGACCTTTGCCGACGACATGAATTCGCCGACGGTCAAGGTGTCGAGTTTCTCATGAAGCATGGACGCATTTTTCTTTCCAACGTACATATAGCCGACACGTGGACGCGCTTCTAGCATGCCGGTCATCGTTAAAATCGACAAATCGGGTCGTAATGTCGCCCGTGTCAGGGAGAGTGCAGAAGCAATCTGCTCTCCCGTGATCGGACCGTTCTCTTTGACGATTTGGAGTATCTTTTTTTGCCGTTCATTTAACTTCATCGGCTCATCCGTCCTTTTTCTTTACGCTAAAGTAAGTGCATTGAACCGGGCGACTGATTCGATGGCTTGCGCAAATCGTTTCATTTCGCTAAGACGGTTCGTGCGGACTGTTTCGTCGTCCGTCATGATCATCGTACCGTCAAAGTATGCTGTGATCGACGGAACGGTTGCCTCAAGTGCCTCAAGCGCTCGTTCATAATCAAGTGACGCGATCGCTTGATCGACCTCTGGTAAGGTCTTCTCAATCGCCTCATGTAACGCGCGTTCCGCATCATTTTCAAAGAGCGCTGGATTAACAGTTGTGACGTCTTCTGCTTTTTTCGAAATGTTTAAGACACGGCTGAGTTGTTCGACCGTTTTCTTAAACGATTCTTTTTTCGTCGCACTTTCAAGCATCGCAGCACGCTGCTCATTCGCTTCGACTGTCAACGTATGATCAAGAGCGGCTTCGACGACATCATGACGGAAGTTCATTTCCGATAGACGGTATTTCAAGCGTTGTGCAAAGAAGTCTTGTAATGCAGCTTGAACTTCTTCGGCATCCTTCGCGTAAAGACCTGCTGCTACCTGTTCAGACACGACGAAGGCAATCAGTTCAGTCAATGTCAAGTTCAACTTACGATCCGATAAGATTTGCACAATTCCTTGTGCTTGACGACGCAATGCATACGGATCCGCTGATCCACTTGGAATCATGCCGACACCGAAGAATCCAGCGACGCTGTCCATCTTATCGAGAATCGCATAGAGTGTTCCTGTTGGTGTTTCCGGACTTGCATCCCCCGCGAAGCGTGGCATGTAATGTTCACGAATCGCAGCCGCGACTTCTGGATCCTCATTCTTCATGTTCGCATACCGCTCACCCATCAGACCTTGTAATTCTGTGAATTCATAGACCATTTGACTGACGAGATCGAATTTATAGATTTGTCCTGCACGTTCAACACGTGTTTTGTCTGCACCGACACGATCGGCAAGTGCGAGTGCCATCTGACGGACGCGACGGACTTTTTCACCTGTCGTTCCTAATTTTTCATGGAAGACGATTTTATCAAGACGTTTCGCCTGTTCATCGATATCTGCTTTTTTATCTTCTTCATAGAAGAACTGCGCATCGGCTAAACGGGCACGGATGACTTTTTCGTTTCCGCGTGCGACGTTTTCAAGATGTGTTGCGTTTCCGTTTCGTACCGTGACGAAATAGTGGAGCAACGCACCGTCACGTTTGACCGGGAAGTAACGTTGGTGTTCCTTCATCGTCGTGATCAAGACTTCTTCTGGTAACTCAAGATATGCTTCATCAAATGCACCGAACAAGGCTGTCGGATACTCGACTAGGTTCGTGACTTCTTCAAGTAAAGAAGCATCAATCGGCACTTCGAATTGTTCGCGTGCCGCAAGCGCTGCGATTTGTTCTTCAATCAATTGACGACGTGCTTCATAACTGACGATGACGTTTTCTCCTGCGAGCGCTTCAACATAAGCGTTCGGACGCAGGATCGTGATGTCCTGCCCGAGGAAACGATGTCCACGTGATGTCCGACCTGTTTCGACGGATGCGACTTCAAACGGGATGACTTGATCGTCAAGCAGGGCAATCAACCAACGAATCGGACGCATGTAACGTAACGATTGTGTGCTCCAACGCATGTTTTTCGGGAATGTCATCGCTTCGACGACTTGTTTTAGTCCAGGAAGTAGATCGGCTGTCGCTTGTCCGACTTCCTTACGTGTCGCATAGAGATACTCGACTCCTTTTTCTTCTCCAAGGAAGAGATCGTCCGTCGTTAACCCTTTACCACGTGCGAACCCTTCGGCTGCTTTCGTCCAGTTCCCTGCTTCGTCCATCGCGATACGTTTTGCCGGTCCTTTTAATGTCTCTTCGAGGTCACTTTGACGTGCTGCGAGACCTTTGACATACACTGCAAGACGGCGTGGTGTCGAGAAGGATTCGACGCTTGTGAACTCAATCCGTGCTTCTTCAAGAAAACGCGTCACGCGTTCCTTGAGTTGTGTTTCGGATTGAAGGACGAATCGAGCCGGCATCTCTTCTAAACCGATTTCAAGTAATAATTCATGCATGTGACTCACCTGCTTTCGACTTGATCAATGGGAAGCCAAGACGTTCCCGTTCTTCGATGAAACTTTGCGCACAACGGCGCGACATGTTCCGGACACGATGGATGAATCCTGTACGTTCCGTGACAGAGATTGCTCCCTTCGCGTCGAGAAGGTTAAAGGTATGCGAACATTTCAAGATGTAATCATACGCTGGGAAGACGAGGTTCTCGTCCAAGGCACGATTCGCTTCTTTTTCATATTGATCGAACAAAGTGAAGAGTAAGGCGACATCTGATGTTTCAAACGTATACTTTGAATGTTCGAACTCCGGTTGATAGAAGATATCACCGTATTTGAAGCCATCCGTCCAAACGAGATCAAAGACACTCTCGACGTCTTGAATGTACGACGCAAGACGCTCGATTCCATACGTGATCTCTACTGCGATCGGGTTACACTCGATTCCACCGACTTGTTGGAAATACGTGAATTGCGTGATTTCCATCCCGTTCAGCCATACTTCCCAGCCGAGACCTGCAGCACCGAATGTCGGATTCTCCCAGTTATCCTCTACGAAACGAATATCATGTTCGAGTGGGTTGATACCGAGCAACTCGAGACTTTGTAAGTACAATTCCTGAATGTTGTCAGGTGACGGTTTCATGATGACTTGGAATTGATGGTGTTGATACAGACGGTTCGGGTTTTCCCCGTAACGACCATCAGCCGGTCGGCGTGATGGTTCTGTATAACAAACGTTCCATGGTTCTGGTCCGAGACTCCGTAAGAATGTCATCGGATTCATCGTACCGGCTCCTTTTTCTACGTCGTATGCTTGCATCGTCAAGCAGCCTTGTTCTGCCCAAAATTTTTGTAATGTCAAGATCATGTCTTGTACTGTCATCTTCACGACTTTCACCTCCGAAATGATTAAGGAACGCAAAAAACGCCCCTATGTACAACAATCGTTGCACATAGGGACGAGACGAGCCCGCGGTTCCACCCTACTTGCATGCATCGCATGCCACTCTTTTTGACAAAGAACACTCCGAAACGCCATTCGCGCCCCTCTCACTCCCAGCTCGCACCACCCTGGAATCGCTTGATTGAGAAAAAGGCGGTACTCCTTTTCGTCATCGTGTTCATTTAGTTGCTTCTACCGCATTTATTCTACCGAACCCGCTTGTTGCTGTCAATCGTTGCTGAAATCAATCAACTGGTCGAGGACACGTTTTGAACGTAGGCGTAACCCACTGTAGCGTTCCATATAAGCATCCATGATTTGACGTAGTAGACGCTTCGTTTCCGGCTTCACCGTCACGGTCCCGATCCGCGAAAAATCGTAGACAGAGAACACGTAGAGCATCTTCGCGACTGCTTCTGACATGAAGACAGCATGTTCATCCTCATGGCGATGCCGGCGACAGAGTAGACCGCCGTGGTGTAACGAAAAAGCAAACGGTGCTTCAGCACTCCCGCAAATCGTACAGCCGTTCAAGTGTGGCGCAATCCCTAGATGACGCAACAGGCGCAACTCGATGATGAAGGAGACGACGTCGGGATCGAGTCCTTCATCCATCGC
This sequence comes from Exiguobacterium sp. FSL W8-0210, assembly GCF_038006045.1. Classification (NCBI taxonomy): domain Bacteria; kingdom Bacillati; phylum Bacillota; class Bacilli; order Caryophanales; genus Exiguobacterium; species Exiguobacterium sp. FSL W8-0210. The sequence goes on along the minus strand of NZ_JBBOUK010000001.1, from coordinate 887,379 downwards.
CTCCAGTCCTTCGACGAACAAATCATAGAGTGCCGGTTGCGGCACACGTTCATCAAGCGCTTTATCTGCAAGCTCCAGTAGATACATCGCATACGCCATCAAGACGACATCTTGCCGGATATGCGCATGACTCGTGATGACGTCTGCTGATTTCAACTGACCGAGACCACGTGACCTTGGATAGATATAGACGGCTCGAACGAAAGGCTGGCTTGCCGCGTTAAAACGACTACCCGGCTTCTTCGCTCCTCGCGCCATGACGGCGAGCTTGCCGTATTCACGTGTCAGTAGCGTGACGATTTTATTCGATTCACCGTATACGACCGTTCGTAGTACAAGCCCTTCCGCCTTATCGATCATCGCTTAGTACTCGTCATCGCGGAAGCCAAGTTCACGCAATTGACCGGCCTTGTTGCGCCAATCTTTTTGGACTTTAACCCACAAGTTCAGGTAAACTTTCGTTCCGAGTAACATCTCGATGTCCGTTCGTGCTTCAGAGCCGATTTCTTTTAGAAGTGCTCCGCGTTTACCGATGATGATTCCTTTTTGGGAATCGCGCTCGATCAAGATCGTCGCATGGACATCGACCATGTTGCCATTCTCACGCGTCTTGATTTGATCAATCGCGACTGCGATCGAGTGTGGTACTTCATCGCGTGTCTTTTGCAGGACTTTCTCACGGATCATCTCTGAGATGATGAAACGCTCCGGGTGGTCAGTGACTTGATCCGCCGGGTAATACATCGGTCCTTCCGGTAAGATCTTCGCGATTTCTTCAAGTAACGGTCCGACGTTGTTACCTTGTAACGCAGAGATTGGAACGACTGCCGCAAACTCAAGCTCATCTTTATATGACTCGATGATTGGCGGAATATCATTCGGATGAATCAAGTCGACCTTATTCATGACGAGAATGATGGGTGTATCGAGTTCTTTCAATTTTTCAATGATGAAATCGTCACCTTTTCCTTTTGGTTCCGTCACGTTGACCATGAACAAAATCGCATCAACTTCACGCAATGCGTTCGTCGCGACCTTCATCATGAAGTCGCCGAGTTTATGTTTTGGTTTGTGAATCCCTGGTGTATCGATGAAAATCGTCTGAACGTCTTCTGTCGTATAGACACCTTGGATCTTGTTTCGCGTCGTTTGTGGCTTATCAGACATGATGGCAATCTTTTGTCCGATGACACGGTTGAGGAATGTCGATTTTCCGACGTTCGGGCGTCCGATGATCGAGACAAAGCCCGATTTGAATCCTTCTTTAAACATGTAAATCCCCTTTCGTGAATGCTCCTGGTAAGAGGGCGCCCACTGTTGTTTCTGTGACATCCCCTTTAAGGTTCGTCAAATAGATTGGCATATCCGCGTCACACATCTCTGATAACACTTGGCGGCATTGTCCGCATGGTGCGACCGGTCCTTCCGTGTCCGCAACGACAGCCATCGCTGCATACTCACGCGCATCCTGTGCCCACGCAGAAAAGATTGCTGTCCGTTCTGCACAGTTACAAAGACCATATGCAGCGTTTTCAATATTGCAGCCATGGAAGACTTGTCCGTCTTTTGTTAGTAAAGCCGCACCGACTTGGAATTTCGAATATGGAACATACGCTTTTTCGCGTGCACGTTTAGCTTGTTCGAGTAATTGTTCTGTTTTCATGTGAGTATCCCCTTCTTAGGAACGGTATTGGCCAAAAAGGCCGGATTCTTATTGTACCAAATATGGGATGAAGATGCATAGTGCAATTGCAATAGATGTAAGCGCCAACACAAGAACAGCTCCACTTGCAATATCCTTGACTGCTTTTGCCAGCGGATGCCATTTCTGCGTTACGAGATCAACGACGCGCTCAAACGCTGTATTGAACATCTCAGCACTGATGACGATCCCGACCGTCAAGAAGAGAATCGCTCGCTCGACAGACGTCAATGGTAATAGAAAGGCGACAAGTAACACGATGGCACCAACTGTCACATGAACTTTCATATGCCGTTCCTCTCGAATCGATTGGCGCAATCCGTTCATGGCATGCCGAAAGGGTTGCCACCAGCTTTTCACAATGTGCCCCGATATAACTCGAAGTGATGCAGGATTTCCTCCTGTCGCTTCGTCATGACTTCCTCATCTGCTTTTTCAATGTGATCGTATCCGAGTAAATGGAGAAAACCATGGACAGCGAGGAAACCGAGCTCTCGCTCAAAATGATTGCCATACTCTGCCGCTTGTTCACGGCATCGTTCCACGGAAATGATCAAATCGCCAAGGACGATTGGTTCATCTTCGAGCAATCCGAAATCGATTTCATCTTCTCCGAGTTCTTCCATCGCAAAGGAAATGACGTCTGTCGCCTGATCCTTTCCACGCCATTCACGATTGATTTCTTGAATCTCATCGTTTGAGACGAAAGTCACGGACAACTCACTATTTGAATCGACTTCTTCTTGTTCTGCCGTGTAAATCAAAATCGATTCGACAAGCTGTCGTTGTTCTTCCGTTAGACGATTATTTTCGTCTGTCATATAAATATTCATGTCGTTGCCTCTTTCTTTAATTCTGGATACTCGATTCGTTCATAGAACAAACCGGATAAAGTATGACACGCACTTTCACCGACGCGATAAATCTCACGTGTCGTAATGTCACATTCCGCGAATTGGTCATCCATCATCTTTTCACGAATGATTTTCGCGACTAAGTCCCGAATTCCTTCTTCTGAAGGAGCTTTCATCGAACGAACGGCCGCTTCAATCGAGTCAACGATCATGATGACCGCCGCTTCACGAGTTTGTGGTTTCGGACCTGTGTAACGGAACGTCTTTTCGTCGACCTCACCTTGTTCTGCTGCCTTGACATAAAAATATCGAAGCAGAGAGGTTCCATGATGCTGACGGCAAATATCGATGATCGCTGCAGGAAGTTTTGCGTCTTCGAGTAATTCAACGCCATCCTCGGTATGTGCCAAGATGACACGTGCCGACTCTTCCGGTGTCAATCGATCATGGGGATTACGTCCATGCTGGTTTTCAATGAAATAAAGTGGCCGTCGTGTTTTCCCTAAATCATGATAGTAGGCTCCGACTCGTGCAAGCAACCCATCTGCTCCGATTGCTTCACAGGCTGTTTCTGCTAGGTTCGCGACCATCATACTATGATGGTACGTTCCCGGTGCTTCAACTAATAGTTTTTTGAGTAACGGATGTGTTGGGTTCAACAGTTCGAGTAGACGCGTCGGTGCTAAAATACCGAATGTCATCTCAAGAAACGGCAATAGTCCAATTGCCAGGACGGCACTCAATATACCACTCGCAATCGCAAAGCCGATTAAAATCAATGTTTCTCGCGGTTCGAACGTACCGCTTCGCAGTAGAACGAATGCTAAGAAAATCGCGATGTTTGCTCCGGCAATCGAAATACTGCTCATGAAAATACGACGACGCGACAAACTAGATTGTAGGAAAAACGTTGCAACTAACCCACCGACCAATAAATAGATCGCGATATTGAAGCTGAAGTTTTGATTCGCACTATAGAAGAACGTTCCGGCAAGCGCCGTGAACAGAGAGCTTGATAAGGCAATCGGTTCGTTCAATAAATTACGCAGGACGAGCGCAGCAAAAGCCGTCGGCGTGAGTAAGTAAAATGCTGGATTGATGTCGTCTGCTAAGAACGCCATACCATACATGACGAGTAATTGTAGACTGACGACGAGATAGACAAGCCCAAATAAACGAATCCGCCCCATTTGAGCGTATCGCAGTTTCGAACGGTGAATGAAGCCAAATAAAAAGGCAGTCATCAACGCACTGATTAGCATCGCACCGAGTAACGGTTTCAACGACTGTCGATCAGAAATCAATCCGACGAGTTGTAGCTGACGATAGGCATCTTGTGAAATCACTTCGCCTCGTTTGACGATCACTTCACCTTCTGAAATGATAACCGGTTCGACTTTATCACTCGTCTGCTTACGGAGCTGTTCCGTCTTTTCCGGATCATAGACGTAATTCGTTACGATCAGTTGATCGGTCAGCGCTTTAGCGACTGCTTTTAATGAGAAGGAGAGCGGCGAACGTTCGATATCCGTCCGCGCATTCTCACGTGCTTCTGCTACTTCACCACCATCGGACGAGATACGTTGACGCATCGCTTCTTCAATCGCTGTAATGACGACGTCACGTGTCGTATTCCGCAGTGCTGTCGTCGACGTCACAAGCAAGCGTAACTCATCATCCTTCAACAGTGTCGCTGCCTCCGTCCCACGCAGACGCTGCTTGATTTTACCGATCTCATTTGCTTTTTTAATACCGGACAAACTAGCAAAAAGTTGTTCTACTTTATCAATTTGCTGTGCTGCATACTCTTGTTTGATCGTATACTGACTCTCGATTGCAGCAACCGAATTTTCCTTGATTTGATTTGTTGCGACCCGGTCCTCCATCGTCAAGGGTGACCGGATATCTTCTTCTGCAATTGAGAATGGTTCTGCGGACAAGGCTTCTGGTCGAACGCTGACATACATCATCGTCGATACGATGAGATAGAATACTACTGTCAAAAGACCAACCCAGACCCCAACCTTGCGCATATCATCTCCCCCTTTTCCCTCTTTTTCCGTAACGGCTTAGGTCAAATCCTGACTATAAGCATCAACGATTTTCCGGACAAGTGGGTGACGTACGACATCAGCTGAGCCAAAGTGCTCAAAATGAATCCCTTTGACATTACCGAGCAAATGTAACGCTTCTTGTAGACCAGATGTTTTTCCACGCGGAAGATCGACTTGTGTTAAATCGCCCGTAACAATCATCTTCGAATGGAATCCGAGACGCGTCAGGAACATCTTCATTTGTTCCCGTGTCGTATTTTGCGCTTCATCGAGAATGACAAAAGCATGTTCAAGCGTCCGTCCTCGCATGTAAGCAAGCGGTGCGATTTCGATGACACCACGTTCAAGCAGACGAGCCGTATGTTCGACACCAAGCACGTCATGTAGCGCATCGTACAGAGGACGTAGATAGGGATCGACTTTTTCTTTAAGATCCCCTGGAAGGAATCCTAGATTTTCTCCTGCTTCTACTGCCGGACGCGTCAGGACGAGTCGTTTGACGTGACCTTCTTTTAACGCTTTTGCCGCCATCACGACAGCAAGATACGTTTTTCCGGTTCCCGCTGGCCCAATACCAAATGTCAAATCACAGCGGTCGATTCCCCGAACGTAACGTGCTTGACCGAGTGTCTTTGCACGAAGTGGTTTTCCTTTATGATTCGTATGAATGACCGTATCGTAAAGTTCTAGCAGTTCATCCACACGATCTTGACGTGCGAGTTGAATGGCGCTCGTCGCGTCACGCTCTGTTAAAACAGCACCACGATTCACAAGTTGTTTCAAGACGCCTACGACCTGTCCTGCTAAGATCACAGACTGCTCCTGTTCGGATTGTGCCAACAGTTCATCTCCTCGATGCGTCAGCTGAACGTCAAGTTCTGCTTCCATCGTACGTAAGACTGCATCATTCGGACCGACGAATGCTTGAATCTGTTCTGAATTCGAAAATGCAAATGGGATTCTTTCGTTGAATATCACGTTGTGAATGGCCTCCTAGTCATGGATAACAAGTTGTCATCGCTTCATATCTAATCTCTTCCACTTTAGCACTTCCGCCGAAAAGATGGAAAGAAAAACCCGTTCCCACCTTTTAGGAAATAAAAAGAGTCAATCCTACGCGTTTCGTAGGATCGACTCACTATACAAATATTAGCGTTTGCGCTTGGAAACAGGCGCACCAAGAACTTCACTCCAAACGATGGCACGTCGCATTTCATCTTGTGAAATCGTCGTTGCTGATGCTGAACGACTAGACGATCCAATGGCACCATCTGCTACGCTATCTTTGATTTCGCCAATCGTCGATGAGGACATCCCTTTTTTCGAATGTTGCTTTTGACGTTGGTCCAAACGTTGTTGCAATTCCGTTCGTTCATGAACGGGTCGCGCTTTCGTTTGCGTTACCCCCGGTTGTTTCTTCGAGGGTGCTTTTTTACGAACGACAGGTGGAGGTACCGTCTCTTGTCGCATCGTATCGACCTGTTCGGTCATTTGCTTCACATATTCACCGAACTCCTTTGAAGGAGTTCGGTTCGTCTGCTTCGGTTTTTTATCTGCTGCTTTTGAGATGACGGAGATGACACCGAATGCGATCATCAATCCGACCCATATGATATCCATACCGTCTCACCCTTTATTGTGAGTCATTTGGTGATGATTGCCCACCGATTGCTTGGCGCATTTTCGTATCTGCTGTCACGTTCAAGTAGTTCGCATAATCCATGACGCCAAAGTTACCGTCACGCATCGCTTCAGCGATAGCAAGCGGCACTTCCGCTTCAGCAGCGACAACCTTCGCACGCATCTCTTCAACACGTGATTTCATCTCTTGTTCACTTGCGATCGCCATTGCGCGACGTTCTTCGGCTTTCGCTTGCGCAATGTTCTTATCTGCTTCTGCTTGATCCGTCTGCAGAACCGCACCGATATTCTTACCGATATCAATATCTGCAATATCAATCGAGAGAATCTCGAACGCCGTACCCGAATCGAGTCCTTTTGCAAGAACCGTCCGTGAGATCATCTCTGGATTCTCAAGTACTTCTTTTTGGTCATTACACGAACCAATGGTTGAGATGACACCCTCACCAACACGTGCGATGACCGTTTCTTCCCCAGCACCACCGACGAGACGATCGATGTTCGCACGTACCGTGATCCGGGCTTTCGCTTTCACTTCAATCCCGTTCATCGCCACACCGGCAATGAATGGTGTTTCGATGACTTTCGGGTTAACCGACATTTGAACAGCTTCCAAAACGTTACGACCAGCAAGATCAATCGCCGCTGCGCGTTCGAAGCTCAACTCGATATTCGCACGGTGTGCTGCAATCAAGGCATTGACGACGCGGTCAACGTTACCACCAGCAAGGAAGTGACTTTCCAGTTGGTTCGTATTCAAGTTCAATCCCGCTTTAACCGCCTTGATCAACGGATTGACGATCTTAGACGGTGTTACTCGACGAAGACGCATCCCGACTAATGTAAAGATCGATACGCGTACTCCCGCTGCGAGCGAGCTAATCCAAAGTGGAATCGGAACGAGCGTGAAGAAGATGGCGAGGAAAATTAAAATTCCTCCGGATATGAGTAATACAGTCAATAATTCAGGTGTCATGTGTGGGACTCCTCCTTCGTATGTTGGACTCTAACAATGACGCGTCCATGCGTCACTTCTTTTACGACGATCGTTTCCCCCGCTTGAATGAAGGTCCCTTCCGTAACCGCATCGATTCGATTTCCGTCGATTTCAATTGTTCCTGACGGACGGAGAGGTGTCAGACTAACTCCTTCTTGTCCTAACAATTGCACTTTGTCTTGATGAGAAAGATAGCCTTTTTCAGACGATGTGGAATCTGTCAAAATCAAACCTCTCCATAATAAGGATTGATTCGATTTAATTCTGCGATATGCCCAGTATCCGGCCGCAAGTGATAGAAATACAGCAAGTCCAACCGCTATGCCTACTTGACCAACTGTAGCACCTGCCATGATCAGACTAGCAAGGACAGCGCCGATTCCGAGGACTCCAAAGATTCCGAACCCTGTGACGAATATTTCGACCAGTAACATGAGGACCCCGATCATGAAGACCGCCAAAATCATCCCTAAGCTAAACGTCATGCGTACGTTCACCCCTTTTCATTCGTGTCAGAAGCTGCTTCTTTTGCACTTTGATTTGTTACTATAATTATATACGCTTTCAAAACAAAAAGGTTTCATGACTATTCTGAATTCATCAAGAAACTTTTAATTGTGACAGGAACGACAAAAAAGGTGCCCCGAAGGACACCTTTTCCATGTATTAAGCGAGCCGTTGTTTGACGAGTCGATTAATTAATGCACCGTCTGCCTTGCCTTTAAGCTGTGGCATGACGATACCCATTACTTTCCCCATATCTGAAGGAGCAGAGGCACCCGTCTGCGCAATAGCTGCGTCGACGATTTCCTGTACTTCTTCCTCGGAAAGCTGTTTTGGCATATAAGCTTCGAGCACGACAATCTCTGCTTGAATTTTCTCGACGAGATCGTGACGACCAGCGCTTTCGAATTCTCGGAGGGAGTCGTTGCGCTGCTTCATTTCACGTGAAAGAATCGTTAATTCTTCCTCGTCCGTCAATTCTTGCTTACCGAGTTTGATCGTTTCATTTTGCAGCGATGATTTCACCATCCGAATCGTCGTAAGACGATCTTTTTCACGTAGACGCATGGCTTCTTTCATATCCGCTGTCAAACGCTCCTGAAGACTCATGAGGATACACCCTCTCTAACGTTAGAACTTCTTACGCTTACGCGCAGCCTCCGATTTAAGCTTACGTTTTACACTTGGCTTTTCGTAGTGTTTACGTTTACGAACTTCTGCAAGCGTACCATCTTTTGAAACACCACGTTTGAAGCGACGAAGTGCGTCTTCAAGTGATTCATTTTTACGTACACGAGTTTCCACTAGTTTTCCCTCCCTCCGATATTACCGACTAAAGGAAACGTGTCAGACACGTCATACAACATTATAGTAGGAATATACAATTTGGTCAACAGTTGATTCTAGCGACTTTTCTATACCCTACGCTGTTCCTTTTTGTTCTTTTCTATCCTCTCATGGTTGCATCCGTTTGACAACAAAATCTAGTCATTCCTGCATCAAAATCCAGAAACTTTTTTGTAAGCGTTATCATGTATTTTTTAAAATGTTTTGTCAAAATGGGTGATGATGTGTCAAAATATAGACAATTATCAAATAAAGGAGTGTGACATCACATATGAAAGAAGCAAAGCGCATCATCTGGGGATTGATTCTCGGGGTGATCCTCGGAATCATTCTTGCAACCTTACCGGATAAGTCGATTTATGAGGGATTGAATAAATATGCTTTACAGCCCATCGGGACAATCTTCCTGAACCTGATTAAGATGCTCGTCGTACCGATCGTCTTCTTCTCGATCACTCTCGGTGTCATGGGGCTCGGGAATCCAAAAGAGCTTGGTCGTGTCGGCGGAAAGGCAATCGGCTACTTCATGACGACGACGGCTGTCGCGATTGTCATTGCTCTCGGTTTGTCATTACTGATTAAACCGGGTACTCTCGGAAGCTTCTCTACAAATAACCTTGAATACGATAGTGGAAGTCTTCCCGATACGAGTTTGATCAACACAATCGTCGGTATGTTCCCGACGAACCCGATCACCTCGATGGCAGAAGGCAACATGTTGCAAATCATCGTCTTCAGTGTGTTCGTCGGTTTTGGAATCACATTCCTCGGTAAAAAAGTCTCGACGTTACGGACATTCGTCGAACAAGGAAACGAATTGATGACGTACCTCATCACACTCGTCATGAAGATGGCTCCGCTTGGAGCGTTTGCTTTGATCGCATCAGCAGTCGGTTCACAAGGTTGGGAATCGTTAAAAGCAATGTTCTTCTATATGCTCGTCGTTGTTCTAGCGTTAGTCGTTCATTCTTTATTCACATACGGTTCGACTGTTTCGTTACTCGGGAAGATGAACCCGTTCTTCTTCTTTAAGAAGTTCGCACCTGTCATGTTGTTTGCTTTCTCGACGTCTTCGTCGAACGCAACACTTCCTGTCGCGATGCAAACGGCTCAAAAAGAGTTGAAGGTTCCGCGTTCCGTCTCAAGTTTCGTCCAACCTCTTGGTGCGACGATCAATATGGATGGAACAGCAATCATGCAAGGTGTCGCGACTGTCTTCATCGCGCAAGTCTACGCTGTAGATTTGACGCCAGGTCAACTTGCGACTGTCGTCCTGACAGCTGTTCTTGCCTCAGTCGGTACAGCCGGTGTACCGGGTGTCGGTCTCGTCATGTTGACGATGGTTCTTCAATCGGTCAATCTACCGGTCGAAGGGATCGCTTTAATCATCGGTGTCGATCGTCTTCTTGATATGATGCGGACAGCCGTCAACATCACTGGTGACGCAGCATGTGCCGTCATCGTCTCGAAATCGGAAGAAGGTAATCTGAAAGAAGAAGAGAACGAAGAAACGGATGAGCGTTACGCTTGATTGCACGTTTCTCGACTGACGAAAAGGACGTTCCGCCAACTGCGGAACGTCCTTTTTTATCTGTTCACTTATTTCGATAAGACGAATGAGCTAAGTCCTTCGACACGAACCGTACCTGATACTTTACGGATTGCTTTGGTTCCTGCTTGTTTACCGTCTACAAGCAACTTCCATTTCCCTGTCGGTAACTTCATATCGACTGCTGTCCGATTCGCATTATGAATGACGTAGAGATCATCCTTTTGTTGTGGCGCAGCATCATCTAATCGATAAGCGATGACTTGTGCCGGTGCTGTTTCAAACGTCAGGTAACGACGAATGTCTTTTGCTGTTGCTAAATGAAGTACTGGATTCTTTTTACGTAACTCGATCAATCCTGTCATATAATCAACGTCTTGTTGACGGTCCATCTTCCGTTTCCAGTCGAGCTGGTTGACAGAATCCGGTGATTTATACGAGTTATGGTCTCCGCCCTTCGTCCGCATGAAGTCCTGCCCTGCATGGATGAACGTCGTTCCTTGTGACGTCAACAAGATACTTGAAGCCAAACGATGCATCTTTGTCTTCGTTGCGTCATTGTCTTGTGGATTCGTCAGGTTCAACTTATCCCAAAGCGTATGGTTATCATGTGCTTCAACGTAAGTGATGGCTTGATCTGGTTCTTGCGTAAATCCTTGAATCTCTTTGTCATAAGCAATCTCTCCGACGATTCCGCGTTTGATGCGCGTTTCAAGACCGGTTGTTCCGTTAATGAAACCAGCATCTGAATCGATGAAGACGCTACCTTTGAGCGCATCGCGTAGATTGTCATTGAAATGTCCGATTCCTGGCATTTGTTTTGTATTCGTTTGGTTGGCCTTCTCTGAATCTGGAAGCGGTGTTCCAAGGCTCCACCCTTCTCCGAATACGAGAATCGACGGATCAATTCGTTTTGTCGCCTGTTTGACAGCATTCATCGTTTTGACGTCGTGAATGCCCATTAAGTCAAAGCGGAATCCGTCCCAGTGGTATTCTTTCGCCCAGTAGGAGACAGAGTCAACGATCAATTTGTGCATCATTTGACGCTCAGACGCTGTATCGTTTCCGACACCAGTTCCGTTCGCTAAATCGCCGCCTTCTGTATAACGGTAGTAATAACCAGGGACGATTTTATCAAGGTTTGATGCCTTTGCGTCAAACATGTGGTTGTAAACGACGTCCATGACAGCACGAAGTCCATTGTCATGTAGTCCTTGAATCATCTGCTTCATTTCTGTGATTCGGACTTTTGGATCATAGGGGTTTGTCGCATACGATCCTTCTGGTGCGTTATAGTTCTTCGGATCATAACCCCAGTTATACGATTTAAGCGGGTTCGTCTCATCGACGGACGCTGTGTTGAAATCATAGACTGGAATGAACTGAACGTGCGTGATGCCAAGTTCCTTCAGATGATCAAGCCCCGTCTTCGTCTTCGTTTTCTCACCATCCTTCGTCAAACGCGTACCTGGCTCGATGACGCCAAGGTACTTCCCTTTTTGTTTGATCCCTGAATCGTAACCTGAATTCGTCACATCAAACATCGATAAATCACGGACGTGTGATTCATAGATGATTGCGTCTGTCGCATGGCGAAGTGGCATTTTCCCATTCGTCCAGCGTTTTGGATCCGTCTCGCGTAAGTCGACGACGACACCTTGGTCGCCATTGACGGCGACTGCTGTCGCATACGGATCAACAGCACGCGTTGATTCTTTGGCGTGTTTGACTTCGTATGTGTATCCGACACCGTCAAGATCGCCCTTGACTGTTACTTGATACACACCACGATCCGTTCGTTCCATCTTGATTTCGCGCGTGATATCTTTTGTCGTAGCAGCTTCTTGTTTTGGTAAGCGATACAATTCGAGCTCGACGGCTTGTGCTGTCGGTGCCCAGACTTTAAACGTCGTCTTCGATTTTTGATAGTCGACACCGAGTTTTCCATCGTAGGCATACTTTTGGTCGAATGCTTTCGAACGGAGCACTTTACCTGCTTCAAGAATTGCTTCTCCAAAAACAGGATGAGATGCTCGGACGACTTTTGCTAAATCGATATCTGAAGTGACTTCGACTTTTACCGTTTTGGCATCGATTGCTGACACGACTGGATTCGTCACGCCTTCAAACGTAAATGCCTTTAAGTCTTCTTCCGTCAACGGTGCATTCGTTTTTAATGTCATCGTCCGGAAGTCATCTGCTAAAAAGCTTGTGATTTTCGGTGTGCGATCGATTTCCGGTTTGCTGTAGTACACCGTCTGATCTCCTTCAATCAACCAGATGTCTTTCGCCCCTGCATAAAAGAAACGATCAGCTCCGTCTTTTTCCGACCATCCTTCAAGATGCGGAATGACGCCTGCAAGACGTGCTTTCGTCGGATTATCGAGTGTTACTTTGGCAACGGCACCAAACTCATCTTGCTTGTCGAACTCGAATCGCTTGCCATCTTGCTCTTCCGGCCAAGACCAGACACCATACTTGTCATAATCATTGTCATACCGGTAATAGTGGATGTTCGTATCGATATTTTCGACATCTGCTCCATTGCTTGGATTGACTGTCGAGATGTTCTTACTTCCCGACTCGATCCAGATTTCAGCAACACCATTTTTAATCATATCTTTCGTGATGAAGCGATCATTTTCAGATCCCCCATCCTTGTTCCAGTTATCATCTCGAACGATGAAGCCGATTTTTTCCGGCTGATCAACTGGAAATTCATAAGCTGCGATTTTCCCGTAAGCATCCTCGCCGTTAAAAGCGTGAGCTTTATTCGGAAAATAATCCGGACCATTTGCCCATAACCACAGATTCCAATCCATTGTGGCATTTGGGTCTTCCTTGTAGTGAATGATGACCAATGTCGACTTCCCTTTTTCCAGTGCTTGACCGGATAAAGAGAGTCCACTAAATATCAGTGCAAACGTTAGCGCAACGATACAAACGAATTTCATGCGTTTCATACGGTAGCCATCTCCTTTTGGTATGTAATCGTTTTCATTTTGCATCCGTTTACAAGTCCTGTCAAAGCCTATTTCATCGGTTTGATCGAAAATAAGACTTTTGAACCAAGCACTTTTTTTCAAAAAGAACGATGTTACTTTAGAGAAAAACAGGAAAAAGCGTCTCCACAATCATGTGCTAGAGACGCTCATCCTGGTTTGTTTGATGGTAATACTATTTATGGCTTACGATCGTGCGAGAAGTGTAGCGATCGTCTGCTTCGTCTGTTCCATTGATTCGTCCGATGCAAAGAAATACCAGACACCATCACTTGCGATATATCCTTCTCCATCAATTTTCAGCGGCTTCAATTGTTCGAACCCACGCTGATTCTCCTGCGCTAGCTGCGCTGCGACATCAAGTCCGATATTCGTCGTAAAGTTGTTTTTCATAACGTCCGTAATCTTTTCGAGTTGCGTCAACAACTGTGGTCCAGCAAGCTTCATTCCGACGGCTTCTAGCACTTGACGCTGACGAATTTGTCGACCCATATCGCCGAGTGGATCTTGCTTTCGCATACGTGCGTAACCACTCGCTTCAAGACCCGTCAGATGAATTTTCCCTTTCTCATACTCCTTTTGAAGACGGCGGTCGTTCCAACTGAAGGCAGATGGATTGTCGACCGTGACACCCCCAACAGCATCGACCAACTCAATCAATCCATCCATGTTGATCTTCGCATAATAAGGAATATCGGTCTCAAACGTCTGCTCCACCGTTTCGACTGTCTCTTTCACACCCCCATAGGCATAGGTATGATTGATCTTAGTCTTTTCGCCAGAAGGCACGGTTACCTGCATATCTCTTGGAATAGACAGGGAAGTCGCTTGTCTTGTTTTTGGATTGAATGAAAGAAGCATGATGGCATCGGCACGTCCCTTATCATTTTTCCGTTCATCCACACCAAGTAACAAGACATTGACCGGCTTCATCGATTCGAGTGGCTTCGGCTGCTCTCCATCTAACGGTGTTAAGAACGCGTCTGCCGTTTGTTTCACTTTTAAAAAAGCTAAACCAGCTGATGCACTAGCAATCAGAACGAAACCTAGCAGGAGCGCACTCAATACGCGCCAAACAAGACGCGGTTTTCTTTTCGCCATTCGGGATCTCATATCATGAACTCCTTCATAGTGTGTTTTCATACGTCTTCATCAATCCAGCAATGTTCGAGTTATGCAAGAACAACACGGAGTCGACTTGTTTTTGTTTAGCGAACTGCGAGACGTCGAATGATTTTGGCACATAACGAACGTCGACGACTTCCAGATTGGCACTTTTAGCAAGGAACGGTAAGACAGGATTCGCGAATGAATCCTTTAAGACGAGAATCGTTGGTCGATCATTCTTCGTTTGCTCTTTCATCGACATGATGCCGTGATTCCCGCGCAAGAATACTTCATACCGATCGACGTAATCTCCCTCCTGCTGAACGAAGGATTCATCAATGATTGGACGATCGCATGCCCCGTCGTAACAGACATCGATCCCTTTAAAGAATGCTGGTCCATAATAAGCTAACTGATCACCGGACGTCGCGTACGCAAGCGTCGTCTTTCGTGCCAATGAACCATAGTAGGTATGTTCATCCTCTTTACGATTGGCTTTTGGTGGTGTGACTGGTTGTAGGTCCATGCCTTTCGTAATCGTCTCGTACGCCGACGCCGCCCCGTCGATATTCCAGTGATGGTCCGTCTTGAAGTAATCCGTTAGCTTTAATTGATCAAGTGACAAATTCGTCATCCCGGCAGCCTTGAAGTCACGAATCATTCCTGCGTACCGTGTCCGTGCGTTCGAAGCAACATACGATGGTATCAACTGATCGCGTTCAGCAATGACCGTCTTCGATGGAGCTAGCGCCATATAAACTGGACGGTCGACTTCTTGAACGAATTTTTGAAACGCGTTTGGAATCTGAACTTGAGTCGAGGCACTCGGTTCGATCATATAGCCATTTTTAGATGTATAGATTCCATTACGAAAAGGCTGCCTAAAGACATCCTTTGATAGCAGTGCTTGCATCTCAACGAACGTCCCCCGCAAAAGCAGTTGATCCGTGAAATACGTCTCCATCTTCAGCATGTCTTTTCCAGTCGCGATTCCTTCGATCGTCGGATTGACCGATTGTGCGAGTGTACGATTTTCTAACTGGGAACGCACACGATCCTCTCGGACGATCGTTCCGATACCAATCGTTAACAAGATGAGTAAAAAACTAATCGTCGTCACCCACATCATGATCCGTTCAAAAGAAGTCGTCCGTTTTTGTCCCTGTTTATTTTCTGTTTCAAGTGGCTGTGCCATCAGTAGACCTCCTTTTTAGAAGCGGAAATAGATGAATGGGTTAAACGTACTTGCAACAAGTGCTGATGTCGCCAAAAATAGTAGCAACATCGCATACCCATACTGCATGGTCGTACCAATTTTTCCGAGTGACACGACTAATCGCTCTCCGATGATTTTCGGAATCGGTGTCGCTGCGATACACGCGACAAGCAATAGAACACCATTTTGGACAAGCTGGTAGCTCGCGCGTTCATCCCAAATTACATCTGGTACGAACATCGCTTGAATGTACGTAACGGCTTCTGGGAACGTCTCGGAACGGAAGAATACCCAACCGACCAACACGAGTACGAGTGTCCAAACGGTCGAGAAGACTGGCATTTTCTCCAACCATTTCCCGAGAAATGCTTTCTCGAGCATGATCCAGATTCCGTAATACGCTCCCCACGCGACAAACGTCCAACTCGCACCATGCCAAAGACCTGTCAGCATCCAGACAATTGCTAAGTTGCGATACTGTAACCACGGTGAGACACGATTTCCACCAAGCGGGATGTAGACATAATCTCGGAACCACGATCCGAGCGAAATATGCCAACGACGCCAAAATTCAGAAACGGACTTTGAAATGTAGGGATAGTTAAAATTCTCAAGAAAATGAAATCCGAACATCAAAGCTAGTCCAATCGCCATATCACTATATCCTGAAAAATCGAAATAGATTTGTAAGGCGTAGGCGATGATGCCAATCCAAGCAAGCCCCATCGAGAGATCTTTCATATTGAAGATGGCATCCGCGACCTGACCACATCCATTGGCAAGAATCAGTTTTTTAGCTAAGCCGATCGTAAACCGACGAACCCCTCGGGCAAAATCGGAAACTGTCTCTTCTCGTGATTCGATTTGACTCGCAATCGTGTTATAACGAACGATCGGACCCGCGACGAGTTGGGGGAAGAACGCGATATAAAGGGCGAGGTCAAGCGGATTCTTTTGCACCGCTTCCTTCCCTTTGTAGATGTCGATGACATAACTCATCGCATGAAACGTATAGAACGAGATTCCGAGTGGCAAGACGACTTCTGGTACGAACCATCCTAATCCGAATGTCTCGTTGACTGAACGAACAAAAAATCCGCTGTACTTGAACCAGCCGAGTAACCCCAGATTGACTGCGATCATACTGAACATGATCCATTTGACGCCGATTCGGTGTCGATACAGATCGACGAACAAGGCGAAGAAGTAGTTGATCGTGACACTCAGTAGCATCAGCAATGCAAAGCGTGGTTCCCCGAATGCATAAAAGAATAGACTCGTCACTAATAACCAGCCATTTCGGAAGCTGCGTGGGAGTAGGTAATAGACGATCAACACAGTCGGTAAGAACAGAAATAAGAATATCGTCGAACTAAATAGCATACGTCGCTTCCTCCCCTGCCGTGACATGTTGCACAATCTGAATGTCCCGGAGATGGACCCGGAAGCTCCCCTCTTGCAAGAACTTCCATGCCACCTTGAAATACTTCGCTTCTGGTACTCGTTTCATCTGTACATGAACGACTGTCTCATTCGTCAATGTGACGGTTTCCGTTTCCGATCCCATCCGTTTTTTCTGTCCATACTGCATCTTGAATAACTGAACGACACATGGTGCATCGACTTCGAAATGACAGGTCACCTCGATGAGATCTCCTGTAATCGTGGCGTCTGGCCGGTATAACTTTGAAGGAGGATGTTGAAATCCTTGATCAAACAACTGAATGTACAATTTGTCGTCTGCCGTCGCTTCTTGAAAATCAAAATAGACACCATCTGTAGCATCCTCAAGCAAGATTTTTTCCTGCGTTCCGAATGGAAAGAATTGATAAATCGCTGGAGGAATACGTTGACTCATACAGGTACCTCACTCATGATGGCATCGACGATTCGCTCCGCCGCTTGTCCATCACCATAAGGATTCGCCGCTTGTGCCATCGATTGGTAGAACACCTGATCCGTCAACAATTGATGACTCATCGTATAAATCATCTCTGGATTCGTCCCGACGAGCTTCAACGTTCCAGCTTCGACCCCTTCTGGACGCTCTGTCGTCTCCCGTAAGACAAGGACAGGCACGCCGAGCGAAGGTGCTTCCTCTTGAATCCCACCTGAGTCAGTCAGAATGAAGGATGCCCGAGCCGCAAGATTATGGAAGTCAAAGACATCAAGTGGTTCGATCAATTGAATCCGCGGATGATGCTCCAAGCGAGCTGCCGCCTCTAGTACGACCGGATTCGGATGAACCGGATAGACGATTTCGATTTCTGGATGATCATTTGCTAATCGTTCAATCGCCTCAAAAATCGTTGCCAGTTGTAAATGATTCTCACGGCGATGAACGGTCAGCAAGACAAGTTTTCGTCCCGACTTCTCTAGGCGAGATAGGACAGGATGCGTATATGTCGGTGATACAGTCGTCTTCAACGCATCGATGACCGTATTACCGGTTACGATGATTGGTGTCTGCTTGTTCTCAGCACGTAAATTCATTGCAGCCTGTTCGGTCGGTGCAAAATGATAATCCGCCAACACACCTGTCAATTGACGATTCATCTCTTCTGGGAACGGCGCATACTTTTCATATGTCCGTAGTCCTGCTTCCACATGACCGACTGGAATCTGTTGATAGAACGCCGCTAAAGAAGCAGCGAACGTCGTCGTCGTATCCCCATGGACAAGGACGAGATCCGGCTGTTCCTTTTCGAGGACGCGACGCATCGCGTTTAAAATACGCGCCGTCATTTCCTCTAATGTCTGACGCGGACGCATCAAATCCAAGTCATGGTCCGGAGTGATTTCGAACAGTTCAAGGACCTGATCGAGCATCTCTCGGTGTTGTGCTGTAACGACGACGATTGGTTCGACGTCCTGACGATTTTCAAGTGCTTTGACGACCGGCGCCATTTTGATCGCCTCTGGTCGTGTTCCGAATACAAGCATGACACGTTTCATTTACTTCATCCCCTATCTCATTTCATGACGATTGTTCAATCGTCTCGCCCATCATCTGCTGATCCACGGAACCAATCCGTTCCGTTCGTTTCTTAGCTACGTAATGGGAGGCTTGCTTTTTTGATAACTGTTTGTACCAATATAGATATTTATTGTATTCAGCCAACGTTTCATTCGTCGGACCAAATAGACGTACTTCCCCGTATTCCAACCAAAGGATTTTTGTACAGAAACTCTTTACCTGGCTGAGCGAATGACTGACGAAAAAAATCGTTTTCCCTTGATCGCGGAATTCACGCATCTTATCGAGACACTTTTCAGTAAACGTTTGGTCTCCGACTGAGAGCGCTTCGTCGATGATCAAGATATCTGGATTAATATGAATCGAGATGGCAAAACCAATCCGAGCTCGCATGCCGCTCGAGTATGTCTTGACTGGCTGATCGATGAACTCCCCAATATCAGCGAACTCTAAAATTTCTGGAGTAATCGTCTCGATTTGGCGTTTCGTCAAGCCCATCATCAGCCCTTTTAATTCAATGTTATCTCGCCCCGTCAGTTGACTATTCAATCCACTAGAGATGGCAATCAATGCTGACTTTCCACCCAATGTGACCCGACCGTACGTCGGTGGTGTCACGTTAGCAAGCAGATGCGATAGTGTCGATTTTCCACTTCCGTTGATGCCAACGACACCGACGATTTCTCCCTCTTCCACAGAAAAGGAGACGTTCTTCAGAGCATAGAACGATTTTCCATTCACCTTACCGAACAACACTTCCTTTAGCTTGTCGATCGGTCGGGCATAGAGCATGTACCGTTTCGATACATTCTCAAACACGACATGACCCATCGTTCTCCCTCCTATACGTAATCGATGAAATAGCGTCGGAATCGAATGTGAATCGATGCTCCAACAAGTAAGATTGCGAGCGTCATACACCAGAAGTACACGCCGTACCACATATGATCGAGCAGATAGCCGGTTCCGATGAGTGCGGACCGATACCCCTCAATCAAATAAACGAGTGGGTTTAGCATCAACAACATCTTGAATAACGAGTGATCTGGCGGAATCCACATGATTGGCGTCAAATACATCAGCATGCGGATCGCAGATGTCACCATGTTTTGTACATCTCGAATCATCGTCGCAAGTGCGGATAACAATAAGGAGACCGCATATAGGAATACGACGCCTGCCGGTACGATATAAAGGAGTTCAAGCGTATGCCATCCCGGGAAATAACCGAAGGCACACCCTAAAATGATCGTCAAAGCAATCATCGCGAGATGACGGTAGAATTGTGCCAAAATAACATACGCTGGAATCGTACTCAATGGAAAGTGCATCTTCGAGACGAGAGCGACCCGACCATAAATCGACCGGGAACCACTTGGAATCGTACTGCCGATGAAGAACCAAGCAATCAATCCGCTGACGAGCCAAAAGACGAACGGAATTCCATCGACTGGATGACCACCACGAATCCCGAAGCCGAATACGACCCAGTAGACACCGATTTGGAGAAGTGGCGTCATGATCTCCCAAAACCAACCAAGGTATTGCATGCTATATTGACTCTTTGTTTCATAAAGCGAGAGCCGAAAGATCAGATATAGATGATCCTTCAACTCTCCCCCAATCGTTCGTAACGCGTTCATATCGCTTTCGCATCCACTTCCGTCACGCGGTGCGTATGCAAATTACCGAAGTTCAGGACTTTGACAGCGTCGAGCTCATTGACGATCCCTTTCGTATCAAAGAGTAACGGTGTCCGCATGTAGTTTGCGAGACGACGTGAATCGAATTGTTTGAATTCATCGTGGTCGACTAAGACAAGCGCTAGGTCGGCGCCTTGAATCGCCTCCAGCTCATCGACGAGTTCGAAACGTGTCGAAATCGAGCGTTCGACGTGCGGATCACAGACAGCGACGTCAAGTCCACGGTCGAGTAATTGTTCAATGACTTCGACAGCTGGACTCTCGCGCATGTCGTCGACGTTTCCTTTATACGTGACACCAAAGACAGCGATTTTTGGACGGACACGCGAACCGACGAGATGCGCTGCTTGTTCGGCAACGAATTGTGGCATCTGAACGTTCGTTTGTCGTGCCGTATGAATGATGCGAGCAAGCGATGGGGCTTTTGCGACGATGAAGTACGGATCCACTGCGAGACAGTGACCACCCACTCCCGGTCCCGGATGATGCAAGTTCACCCGTGGGTGCATGTTCGCCATCTCAATCACATCTAAGACGTTGATCTCTAGCTGATGACATACTTGCGTCAATTCATTTGCGAGAGCAATGTTGACATCGCGGAACGTATTCTCCATCAACTTCGACATTTCGGCTGTCTTCGCATCTGTCCGGACGATTTCACCTTGAACGAATGTTTCGTAAACGGCAGCACCTGCCTCCGCACACGCTGGCGTCAATCCACCAACGATTCGGTTATTATGGATAAGTTCATGTAAGATTTGTCCTGGCAATACACGCTCGGGACAATGGACGACATAAATGTCCTCACCGATCGTAAATCCAGCTGCTTCGATTAAGGGACGGACATGATCATCCATCGTTCGTGGCGCAATCGTCGATTCGACGATGACGACGTTCCCTTTTTCAAGGAAGGGTAGCATGTTATTAACCGCTGAAATGACATATTTCAAATCACACGATTTATACGTATCGTTTAAATTAGGAGTTGGAACGGCGATTAAAAAGACATCTGCTCGTTCTGGCGTAAGTGTCGCTCGGAATTTTCCGTTCGCGACGACTCGTTTGATGACATCCTCGAGTCCTGGTTCTTCAATATGAATCGTTCCCGTGTTCAGAAGATTGACGATTTGTGGATCGATGTCGACACCTACGACTTCCGTGCCATGATCCGCGAACATCGCAGAAGAAGGTAATCCAATATATCCTAGTCCGATTGTGCAAAGTTTCATTTTGTCATTCCTCCATCGAGTTAGTCATACTAGCCAACGAACGGTCTGTGGCTTGGCTGTAACTAGACCATAACGAGATTTCCTTTGCTTTCCAATGCTTCTAACCATCTCTTAAACCATTCTTCACAGACCTTACATTTCCAGTGTTTTCTATCGTTTTTGTAAATCTTATGAAGCTTTCGCGAATCCTTCGTGTCTATTCGAATGAAACAAAACGACTCGTCAGGAATCCGCCTTCATTGCACGTGGATTTCCCTTCGAGTCGTTGACTATTTTTCTTATTTTGCGCCCGATTCCATGAAAATCGAGTCATAGACAGCAAGAAGTCGACCTTTTTCTTGCTCCCAGTTGTATTGTCTCCTTGCTACGCTTGCTCGTTCCTGCATCGCCCGTCGCAAGTTCTCATCCTTCACTAGACGATTGACCGCCTCGGCGATACTCTGCGGGGATTCGACATCGACGATTAATCCAACTCCTTCCGTCTCGACGACACGACGGATTTCTGGTAAGTCGGCCGCGATGACAGGAATCAACGCCGCCATGTATTCGAATAGTTTATTCGACGAAGCGGAATAATGATTGAAGCAAACGTTCTGAAGGACTTGAAAGCCGACCGTCGCCGCTGCCGTGTAACTGGGTAGTTCAGCAAGCGGAACCTTCTCAATGAAGCGGATACGAGACTTTTCCGATGATTGCGCAGCCAGTTGCATCAGTTTCCCTTTTAACTTGCCATCTCCAACGAAAATAAGTGTTCCTCGATCGATGAACGGCATCGCTTCAATGAGTCGCTCCAGTCCACGACCTTCCTGAATCCCGCCTTGATACAACAAAATCGGCTCGTCTGATGCGAGTGCTAACTCTTCGCGTAACGGTCGCGGTTGTGGAACAATCGGTTCGTAAAACGGATAATTGTGCAAGACGGATGGTCGAGTTCCATATAATTTTTGATGATAATCTGCACGCGTGTCATTTTCAACGATCGTCTGATCGACGAATCGAAGCAACCAGCGTTCTAATTTCCCTTGCATGCTTCCGTATCCTGTCCGATCGGTCTGGACTTCATGCGAGTCATAGACGATTTGTGCACCACGCGCCGCCCCAATCGCTTGTGGTAACGTATTGACATCGTTCGCATGCATGACGTCATAATCATGCTTCCTGGCAGCACGTGTCATACGAAGAATGCCGAAACTGTTATATAGGGCGTAACGGATGAATCGACTTCGCATGAGTAAAAAGAGCACGAGCATCACGGGAATGAGCCACGGCGCAAGAAGCGCACCCATCACGCCGATAGCAAGGGTCCGTTTTTTCCGTTTGCGAAAGAACGGGAGCCACCTCGCAAAAGGTGGCGTCCGGTCGATTCGAATGACGCGAAACCCTGACATCGGGTATTCGACTTCTGGAAGTGTGCCGTCATTTAGACAGTATAGGTCCACGCGGTGTCCTGCTTCGACGAGTGCCGTACATTCACGTAAGACACGGGCGTCATTCGTAAACGGATTCCAAACAAACATTCCAATGCGCTTCATTCTGCGACCGCCTTTCGTGACTGCGTTTGTTCGATGGCTTCAAATAAGCGCTGTTCATTTTGTTCCCAATCGAAATGGCGTTGGACGTAATCCACACCCGCCCGTCCCATCGTTGCACGTTTCTCTGGATTTCGTGATAACTCGAGAATATGATCGACGATCTCCTCTTTTTTCCGCTGGACAGACACGTAACCGGCTCCTGCTTCTTCGATGACATGCGCCGCATGACCGGATACCGCACCGACGATGGCACAGCCCATCGCCATGTAGTCGATGATCTTTCCTGGTGTCACTGTATCGAACGCTGTACTTTCGACGAGTGTCGCAAAGGCGATGTCACTCTTCGCGAGTTGTTTCAACGCATCCCAGCGTGGCATCGCGTCAAGAAACTCGATATTCGTCAATCCACGTTCCTTGACGAGTCGTTCGAACGTTTGCTTGTGATAGCCGTAACCGACGACTTGAAAACAGATATCTTCCTCTTGTTGAAGTTCCTGTGCGACGTCAAGCAACAAGAACACATCTTGTGCGAGACCGATATTTCCTGTATACACGACGCGGACTTGTTCCGATACTTTTCGGCGTTTGATCAACCACTCATTTTCCTCGATCGAGTTCGGGATATAATGAATTTTTTCCGGTGCAATGCCCCGCCCTTCAATATATGATCGAAACCCCTCACTGTTGATGACCAATTGATCTGCCTGACGATACATCCACTTTTCAAGCCAGTAGAGCGGCGTCAATAAGAGACGCGATTTCGTGATGCCGACGCCAATCAATGATTCCGGCCATAAATCACGTACATCGAGAATCAAAGGAGCCTTTTTGACGTGTTTCGCGACGACCCCGACGAGTCCCATGAAGATGGATGGCGTCGTCGCATAGATGTAGGCATAGGATTTCGGGTCATGTCGCACCTCTTTTACCGCGAGCACGAATTGTTCGACGAATAAACGAAGACGCCGCCATAAATTATTCGTCGCCCGGATGTCACGCGGCTGGATACGGGTTACATGTGCCGTATCAAGGCTCGGTTCATCCCAGAACATCGAGTCCGTATAAAGTTCTGCCGTCGGATAGAGCGGTTCTGACGTCAACACATGGACGTCACTTCCGGCTTGTTCCATCCGTTTGAAGATATTCTTCATTCGGTTTGCCGCACTCCCGATTTCCGGATAGAAATTTTGACAAATCATCAAGACGTTCATCGACGACTCCGGCGCTGCTTGAGTTGACGTCGGAACTTCCAGTAGCGGACGACGATTTTTCCGAGCTTTGATCGCGTGAGTGAGCGGTATTTTGATTTCCATGATGCATTCGCCTCCAGCAATTCCAGATTTGCCACCAATGATCCTTCGAATCGATCAAGCAGTACGGCATATTGTTCTTCGAGCATCTTGTATTGTTCACGCTGTTCCTGTAGTTGCTGTTCATGACGTAGCAATTCGACTTGAGCGTGTTCCAATCGGTCCGTTTGTTCTCCTAATCGCTGCACTTTTCGCTCTAGATTCTGTTGCTTACGTTTTAAATCAATGATCGTTGCGAGATGCAATCGTTCCACCTCTTCAAAGGCATCCTCGAGCCATTCGACTTCCGCCGGTAAAATCGATCGACCGGACCGAGGTTCCGGATAGACTTGAATCGTGATCCCTAGCCACTTATCAATCCGCTCGACCGTCTCGATTTTACCGAAGGGTGTCAACTGTTCAAGCAGTCGGTTTAAATAATACGTCCGTTTGTGATCCGCATAATCGTTCACTCCAAATGGAACTGTGATGACGAGTCGTCCTTCTGGTGCGATGAACGAGACGGCACGGGCGATGAAGCGTTCCGGCTCCCCGATATGCTCCAGTACTTCCGTCATCAAGACTGTATCGAATTGAATGTCAGGTGTGTACGTCATGACATTTGCTTCATGTAATTCCACCTTTTCTTTAACGGATGTTGGTTCCTCTAGTAACGCTTGTTTGGCCTCGATGATCGCTTCTGGTAACACATCGATCCCGATGACATGTTTCCCTTCGCGTCCGAGCAAAATCGGGACGACTCCACCCGAACAACCGATATCTAAAATGTGCTCTCCTTTTGCTTGTCGAACGATCCAGTGAACACGCGCGCGGACTTTTTTACCGAATCCACCGCCTAACTGATCGTAGTAGGCAGCTCGGATTTGATCCTTGGGGCGTGCTGTTTTCATCGATGCCGTCATTTCTGCACCTCCTCGAGTAATAAGTGTTGAAGTCGATCCGTCTCCTGTCGATCTGCAAGCTCCATGAATTGACGGATCAACGGGTTCGTCAACGTGATTGGTTCATAGAATCCGATGATCGTGCGTAATAATGCGACACTCGGTGCAAAATCCTTATCACTGCAGTAGCGTAACTTGACAAGATACCAATGCTCAAAGAAATGCTCGAATCGAGTCTCCTTGTATTCCTCTAGCACTCCATAGCGAGCGAATTTCTCAGCGCGTGCTCGTTCTCGGACGACACTTCGTTCAAAGAATTTCACCGTCAATGCATTCACGGTTGACCCTGCAACGGCTGCGTAATAATAATGGATGACTCGATTGACGAGTAAGACACGGTTCGCGCGAAGCATCAATTCTTGGAAGAACAAGGAGTCCTGACCGACCGCACCTACGACCTGTTCCAATTGATGCTCGAGCAGGAAGGTACGACGGACGACGAGTGCTTGAATGCTTTGTACCGCAAACCGATGTTTCAGTAGAAAAGCTTTCGGATCCTCACAAACCGTTCGTCCTTGTTTACGAATCGTCGGCAATGCGATGATGCTCGTCTTCTCGGCAAGCTTTTTCATATGCCCTGCCACAAAATCAAGTGATGGATCTTTTTCTAGTTCTTGAAGCAAAAAGGCATATCGATCACTGAGTACCTCGTTATCCGGATCAAGGAACGTCACATAGTCAGCTCGTGCCATCTCGACTCCTTTGTTACGCGGACGTGAAGCACTACCGCTTCCGCCTGTCTCGAAGAAATAAGTTCTGACATTTCCATAGCGTCGCGCGAGACGCTCTACGGCTTGACGTGTCGCAACATCCGTCGATCCATCATCTACGAGTAAAATCTCCGACTCCATGAATCGATCCATCCGCGTTAGACTGGCAAAACATTTATACGTGAGGTGTTTTCCATTGTTATAGATCGGAACGACGACCGACAGTTGCGGGGTCTGATTCGTCGGAACTACCGTCTGCTCGTTCCACTCAAATTGATCGAGCAACAGTGTTTTTCCGTTCAGTTCATCTGCCTGGAACATGTCATATCCGATAGCTGACCGCCAAACGATCGCACCGTTTCGGCTACCGCTCATCTCTTGTACATGATACGGATGCTTGCTTCCCTTTCGGACGATGCTGGCATCACTATATTTAAAGCCATTCACGAGGTCTTCTAAATAATATTCACCGTAAGATTCCTGTCCATCCATCCAAGCAACGAGATCGGCTTGATCATAGGTTTGCTCCGTCAACATATCCGCTGAGACGATTTCGTCTGGTGTGAGACTTTGGCGATCAATCACGTCACGAATGGCTTCCCCGTCTTGAGCGACAACGATGAGTAAACGATGTTTTCGTGTCTCAGGTACTCGTCCAATGAACGCTAGAATCTGATCCATCCGTTCGAAGACCGTATGTTCCGTCATGACGGCACGAAGTCCTTCTGCTCGTAGCCGTTCGATTTCTTCTTGCGACGTACGTTCTACGATCGCCGTCGCCTCCTGTGCGTCATGCACGGTGAAGATATTCGGAAACTCGTTGTTGACGGCGATACTGTAATTCGACAGGATCAAATTCCCGAGTGCTTGCGATTCATAGACGCGACGAGCACACATCGTTTTACTGTATTTGATGCTATTCAGGTTCAAGACCCAGTCGTAACATTTACTGACTTGTTGTAAAGCAACATAAGGAATCGCTGGTGCGACCCGTGATTGATAGCGCTCCGGAAACTGATAGGCTGGTAAGTCGAGATGATAATTCCGGTCCACGATATCGAGTTCGTGCGAGGATTGCATCACCCCATCAAACAACATCTCCGTATCTTTCACGCGCTCCGGATATTTCGCCATCCAGCTACCGGCAAATAAAACGCCTTTTTTACGGCTACGTGTCGCTCCGATCGGATTGTGAATCAATGGATTGACACCAAACGGCATCGCCATGATCCGATCATGACCACATAAGACGCGGTATTCAGGAATCATCGCCTCATCTGAAGTCAGGACATAATCGGCAGCTTGCGCCACGTCTTGAAACCGTTCATGATTGCTCGGATCTTCCGTCGATTGAAAAACGACTGGAATTCCTTTGGCTTTGACTTCCTGCATCATCGAAAGCAGTCGTTGGCGTTTCTTTGAATTCGGTGTGGCGACACCTTTCCAATCGTCTCCTCGTAACCCCTTCCATGAAGAGACGACTAAAAAGAGATCAATCTCGCGCTCGAAAACTTCTTCGAATGTATGCGCATTGACGTAGTGAAGATGAACAGCATCTTCATAATAGGCGTACATGAATTCCGAGCAGACGATCGCCATCTCGATTGGTCGCTTTTCATAGTAACGCGTCGTCGTCCGGACCGGGGTCTCCGAGACATCCAATTGATCTAGTAGTGAAGCTTGGCTATTTTGTCGGTAACGTGTCGTCGTGTTATTAGAAGTTCGAACCGTCGGCAGTCGCAAGACGTCTAACTGACGGAGTTTTTCGAGTGCATCTTTACTTGCGGTCGTCGCACTCGTCAGCCGTTTTTTCTCTTCGCGGACCCAGTTCAGTTGTTGCATGATTTGTCGTTTCCATTTTTGATCACTCACACGTAAACACCCTTCCTCTTTTCAACTCTTTCTTAGTCTACGGAAGCAGTTCAAAGACTACTTGAAGGACTTGCAAGGTTTTTGTAAAGACTTCATGAAGCTTTTTTGGATTTTCCTTACATTCCAGTTCAGTCAACCTGTATTTCCTAGGAAATCGACCGCTTTCACTTTCTTGTCCGTGGAAGTCATTCACATGTTTTCAAAAACGAATCCTATGCACCCTGATTGTTTTGTATTTAAAAAACGGGGAAACATTACTACGTACTGATAAAAGGAGATGACTGGACATGTTAAACGAAAAAAATCATGATTTACCAGATGAAAAGGCAGACGTTGGTCTTCACCCGGATCCTGATCCAGCTGAGACATCCGATCCCGGCATCAAGCCTGCGGAGACACAACATCCGGATCCTGATCCAGAAGAGCTCGAGCGTGATCGAAAAGATTCATGAATCTCACGCCATAGAAAAAGAGGTTGCGGAAATGATTCCCGCAACCTCTTTTGGCATGTTTACTTCACTTTTACTAATAGTTTCCCTGTATTTGAACCATCGAACAATCCGAGGAACGCATCTGGTACACGATCGAATCCTTCAAAGATCGTCTCTTCGTATTGTAACTTCCCTTCACTAACCCATTGACCAAGTTGCTCAGCCGCTTCCTTGAATCGTTTGCCATAATCACCCACTAAGAAACCTTGCATGCGCGCACGCGCGATGATTAATTTCGATTGAACACGTGGACCGATGTCCTGTTGTGCGTTATATCCAGAAATGGCACCGCAGACTGGTACCCGCGCGAATGGATTGAGTCGATCAAGAACTGCATCACCGATTTCCCCACCGACGTTTTCAAAATAGACATCGATGCCGTCTGGACATGTCCGGTCTAACGCTTCCCGGATGTCTTCCGTTTTATAATTGATGACTTCATCAAAACCAAGATCTGCTTTTAAGTGTTGTAACTTTTCGTCACTTCCTGCGATTCCGACGACACGTGCGCCTTTGATTTTAGCGATTTGACCAACGATCGATCCAACAGCCCCTGCTGCTGCCGATACGACGACCGTTTCCCCTGGTTGTGGATTCCCGATATCAAGCAATCCGAAATACGCTGTCATCCCTGTCATTCCGAGAACACCGAGTGCTGTTGAAATAGGTGCGATCTGCTCATCGATTTTACGAACGGTTTTTGCATCGACGACTGCTTTTGTTGCCCAATCGAGCATCCCAACAACGACATCACCTGACTTGAGCCCTTCACTTTTAGACTCGATGACACGTGCTACGACACCTCCGTGAATCGGTTCATCAATCTCAAATGGTTGCGAATAAGAACGCGCATCGTTCATACGACCCCGCATATATGGATCGACCGAGATATAGAGTGACTCTAGTGCGACTTGTCCTTCCTTCAGCTCTGCTAACTCGAATGATTCATAGCGGAATGTTTCCCCTGTTGGTTTTCCGTTTGGTCGTGCTGCTAATACGATACGTTGTTCTGACATGATTCATGACCTCCTCATTCAATGTACTTCTTCACTGTAACAATTCCGTTTCTGAAAGACGAATCCTTTGCTTGTTTGGAATTTTCTAACTTTTTCTTGACGTCCTTCTGTTCTTGCCGTAAGATAAAACACAATTCATATCTTTTATACTGTTATGCACAAAAGCGTTACATAAGGAGAGGACTTGTATGGATTCATCTATTTTGCGTCAGCCGCGTCAATTCGCCGTTCATGTTTTAAACGGACTCAGTATCGGAATTCTCGTTGCCCTTATTCCAGGAGCACTACTCGGTGAACTCGCTAAGGCATTGTTGCCATACGTATCCGGTGCCCAGCATGTTCTAGATGCCACCACACTCGCGATGCGCCTTTTGCCGATGATGATTGGTGTTGCCGTAGCCATGCAATTTAAAGTGACACCGATTGCGACCACGTCGATTGGACTCGCGACGGTCGTTGGCTCAGGCGTTGCAACTCGTGCAGATGCGACCTTCGTTTTCGTCGGCACGGGCGACGTCATCAATGCCGGACTGACGGCAGCTGTTGCGACGGCAATCGTCTTATTGATCGGTGAACGTTTCAAGACGTATACGGTGCTTGTCATGCCAACGATTTTGATTGTCGGTGCCGGTGGGATTGGTGTATTGACGTATCCATTCGTGACACGGATCACGACAGCGATCGGACATGTCATCTCAGACTTTACGGCACTTCAACCCGTCTTAATGGGTATTCTGATTGCGATTACTTTTTCCGTACTGATCGTCTCTCCGCTTTCAACGGTCGGTATTGCGACAGCCATCAGTTTGTCAGGTGTTGCCGCCGGAGCTGCGAATCTAGGCGTCTGTGCCGCCGGATTCGGTCTTGCAATTGCCGGGTGGCAAGCCAATTCGCGCGGAACGTCGATTGCTCATTTTCTTGGTTCTCCTAAAATCCAGATGGCGAACTTCATCCGTAATCCCTTGATGATCCTACCTGTCATGTGTAGTGCTGCTATCCTGGGCGCACTAGCAGGAATGCTCGGCGTCCAAGGTACACCGTTCAGTGCCGGTTTCGGGATGTCTGGATTAATCGGTCCGATCAATGCGTTACATCTGATGTCAGGAGGCTGGACATTGTTCAACATGACATTCGTTCTCGGATTATTCATCGTCTTGCCCGTCATTCTTTGTCTATTGTTCCATTTGCTCTTCCGGAGATTCCGTCCATGGATGAGTGCAGAGCCATACCGACTGGATTTTGAGTAAGTTCATCGTTAGCGTTCTTTCATCACAAAAAAGCCAAGCCGACCGTCTAAAAAATCGACGGATCGAACTTGGCTTTTTTGTGCATTTATTTGATCACTGTCAGTAAGTCAAGCGGTGTCTCGATGACATGGTCCGCCGAATCCCACTCGGATTGTGTCCCAAAACCATACTGGCATAAGACGACCGGCATGTTTTCCTTACGGGCCGCTTCAACATCGGAAGACCGATCCCCGATCATCCAGTAGGACTCTTCCCCAAACTCCTCACGGTGTGCTCGCAAGATATCCGCTTTTTCTTTCCCTTTGACGGATTCTAAGCATTTCGGACTCGTGAAAAACGAACGAATTTTCTGGCTATCCAGCACAAGGTTAAGATAGTGGTTGCCACAATTACTCGCTGTTGAAATGGTATGTCCCGCAGACACTAGCGCTTCTAATAAGGATCGAATTCCGTCAAACAAGACATTCTGTTCTGCCATCGTCTCTTCTAGGTGACCATGTCTTTTTTTTCGAATCAACCGAATATCCTCTTCTGAGGCTTCCGGAATCGCTTTTCGCCAAAAGGCGCTTCCTGCAAGACCGTAGCTTGCCTGAACACTTTCTTGCGAAGGTTTTGGAAGATGCGGCATGTCCTCCATCGCCCGATGGATTGCTTCTGTCATTTGTTCCGTTGAGTCAATCAATGTACCGTCAATATCGAATAAGATAATTGCCATGTTCCCACTCCTTTTAGATCTCTTTTTTTGCTTTTCTCTTTTTCTGAATCAAATAGCCAATCGTAATCAACACGCCTAAACCAATCCAAACTATCGGATGATTGAGGTGATGCAATTTTCGCCATTCATGCCCGACGGCTTTCCCGCCCCAAATGAAGAGCGTCGACCAGAGGAAAAAGGAAATCGTCGTCACGACGGTAAACGTCCAGCGTGAAACACCAGTCAGACCGGCACCAATCGCAAATCCGATACGCCACATCGGAGAAAGAAGAAGAATATAGCGTCCTTTCGTCTCCATTTGCGTCTGAAACTGGAGCATTTTTGTTTCCGAAATCCGAAACCATTTGAATAAACGATTCAATAACCGTTCACTCCCGAACTGTCCAATCGTAAAAAAAAGATTCTGACTAATGACGAAGCTTACTACAGCAAGGAACACCATGAATAGCAGATTCGCCTGTGCCGTATGCACGAGATATCCTGCATACGCGAGCGGTACTTCGCTCGGTATGAATGGAAACATGAGCGTCATCATGATCCCGATATAACCGTATGATTCCATCCAGTGGTGTCCCATTTTCGCCCTCCCTCTCTCTTTACCAACTATTTCTAGTGTATCGAAATTTCAAGAAGGCGTACAGGAAACGGCTCTTTTTACATCAGAAAGAGCGACTTCTTGTGTGAAGTCGCTCGGATCATCTATTTGATCAATACGCATCCTCGCTTTGCAATGGTTGCGTACGACGTTTTTGTTGTTCATCTTGCCAGTCGCTGAAACGTGTCAATTCTTCAAAGACTGTTTTCGTGACGAAAAGGATGACCGCGATATCGTCTGCAAATCCAAATCCGAGTACGAAATCAGGTACGAGGTCAATTGGTGACACGAGATAAACCAATGCGCCGATTACTTTTAAGATCGTCGTACGACGAATGTTACGGTATTCACCTGACTGGTACGCGCGAATCATATCGACGAACAACGTCAACGGTGAAAAGACGACGGACAAACGAGAGTTCCCGTTTACCTTTGCAGTTGCTCGTTGTAACAGCGAGTTCGTCTTTTTCGGGCGATCAATATAATCTTTTGCATCTTCGGCATATTGATTTTGTTGTTTTTCTAATTGTTGATTCGAGAATTTCATTCCTATTTTCCCCCATTCTAAAGTAACTTCGACGCTTTTCTACTTCCCTGTTCCTACGGATGATAATCCTGTCAGGTTTCAGGATATGATGGAACGGTAAAAAAGGGAGAGAAGCGTTACAGAAAGGATGATTTTTATGAATCATGTTAATCAAACCGTCATCATTACGGGAGCCGCGAATGGCATTGGTGCAGAACTCGCCCGCACCTACGCTGCGCATGGCGCAAATGTCGTTCTTGCTGACATCGATCAGATGACAGGAGACGAATTAGTTCAACAAATTGAAGAAGATGGTGGGACGGCTTACTTCTATCACCTCGATATCCAACACGAAAAAGACGTTCAACTGTTGATTGAGAAAGCGATTGAACATACTGGTCGTATCGACATCGTCATCAATAACGCCGGTATCATGATTCGAAAACCCTTACTCGAATTGTCACTTGAGGAATGGGATCGGGTTCATCATACGAACCTGCGTAGTATCTTTTTAACGACTAAGGCCGCTACACCTTATTTGAAACAAAGTAAAAGTGGTGGTCGGATCGTCAACCTGGCTTCGACCCGCGCCTTCATGTCGGAACCGCATACAGAATCTTATGCATCGACGAAAGGTGGCATTTTTGCTCTGACCCATGCACTTGCTGTCTCACTCGGAGAAGACGGAATTCTCGTCAACGCGATTGCTCCTGGTTGGATTGAAACCGGTGACTATCAAGAATTATCACCTGAAGATCATAGTCAACATCCAGCTGGTCGCGTCGGAAAACCAAGTGATGTCGCTCGTGCGGCTCTCTATCTAACACACCCGGATAACGATTTCTTGACGGGCGAAACACTGGTCCTAGACGGTGGGATGACACGAAAGATGATTTATGAAGAATGATTCGGATGGAGTGCCTTTCAGGGCACTTTTTCGTTTCACAAAAACTATATTTATACCTTTTTCAAACATTAATAAACCTTCTATTTATACGATGTTACAAAAATATATCTTTTGACATCATTCGGAAATCAATCAATTACATAATGATTTTTCCTTTCATATCAACATATTCTATTTATTCTTCTGTTCACGCATCATTATTTTCATAAATTCTTCATACTTTCTGCTAGCTTCTCTTGTATTTTTTTAAAAGAATTGTAAAGTGGATTTTCCGATTTTCTTGTTAGAGTGGGATAGGTAACACTTCACAAGGGAAAGGAATGACGCTTAGTTTATGAAACGACCTTTCGGAAAGTCACTCGGGCTATCGCTCATGACACTCACTTTACTCGCAAGTCCGCTCATGACGACAATTCCCGTCGACGCAGCAAGTTCATATAGAGAAAAGCAACAACAAAACCAGCAACAACAATCGAAGCAACGCGAGGCGTTGTCTCAAAAAAAGAATCAATTATCTAAAGCACAGCAACAAGTCTACGCCCTGGATCAACAGATTAATGGGCTGACATTACAAGTCGTCGAGAATCAAAAGAAAATCGACGAAAACACGAAACAGATTGCTCGATTAGAAGATAAAATCGAGAAGTTACAAAAGAAAATCAAGAAACAAGAAAAAATGCTCGGTGATCGTCTAGCGGTCCGTCAGTCGAAAGCCGATAACGCTCCGCTGCTTGAGGCCGTCTTCGGCGCAAAAGATGTCGGTGATATGATTAGCCGTTTCAATGCCTTCAATACAATCGCGGAAAGCGATGCTTCTTTATTAAAAGATTACGAATCAAACAAAAAGGAATTGGCAGCTGCGAAAGAAGAACTGAAGCAGACACGCCAAGACTTGATTGAAGATCGTAATGTTTTAAAAAAGAAACAACGTGAATTAAAACAAGAAAAACAAAAGCGAACAGCACTTCTGAAACGTCTGACGTCGCAAAAGAAAAAAATCGAATCCAGTATCCTTAGCCTGAAAGAGGCATCGGCCCAACTGAAGGCACAGGAAGAGGCAGAAAAAGCTGCAGCACGTGCCGCGAAAGCAGCTGCAGCAAAAGCTGCAAAACAATCGGCAGTGCCAGCATCTGTTAGCAAGGCCAGCACGAAAGTCATCTCAAAAGCAAAAGGTAAATTCATCAAACCTGCTCAAGGCTCTGTTTCGCAAGGAATGGGTGCAGCGAGCGGAAGTAATGGTTATGCGTACCACAATGGAACCGACTTCGCTGGTCCACTCAACTCGCCAATCGTTGCGTCTGCAAATGGAACAGTCATCTTAGCAAGTTCCGGTGGTCCTTACGGCAACCACGTCTATATCTCTCATAATATCGACGGAAAAACGTATACGACCGTGTATGCCCATATGAATGCCTTGAACGTTAAACAGGGACAACAAGTCAAACAAGGACAGCAAATCGGTGTTCTCGGAAGCACCGGTAACTCGACTGGTCCACACTTGCATTTTGAAATCCACGATGGTGGATACCAGTATGATGCGAATGGACGGACGAATGAGCTCGACCCAGAAAGCTTCTTCTAAGTCGATTCAAGAAAAAGTGCACGCCTTCTCTTCCCGAGAAAGCGTGCACTTTTTGCTATGTTCATTAAATTTTAAATTGATGTGTCTGACTGTCAAGCGACGTCGTCGTCGATTCGAGTTCTTGCATCAATTGATGAATCTGTTCGAACGAGGCCTGTTGATCACGCATCGAAGCAGCGATCTCTTCATTTCCGGCTGCAAGTTCTTCCATGACGCCACTGACTGTACTGACTTGACCAACGACATGGCGGGCTTGTTGTTTCGAATGTACGAGTTGTTTCGTCACATAATCGAGTGTTTCGGTCACACTCGCTACTTTTTGACGCGTCTCACCGAATGCTTGCTGGACGTGCGTAAAGTTCTCGACCTGGTTCGTCTGCTCCCGCTCCGCTTGCACGAGTGCTTCTTGTAAGACAGCCCCGTCCTGACGAATCGAACGGACGAGTGAGAAGATCGAGCGTGTCGCCTCATTTGTCTCGTCCGCTAACTTTTTGACTTCACTTGCCACGACGGCAAATCCACGACCGGCTTCCCCAGCCCGTGCAGCCTCGATAGCCGCATTGAGTGACAATAAATTCGTCTGCGCAGAGACTCCCGCGACGAGTTGTGCCATCTGCTCGATTTGTTTCGTCTGTTCTAAGAAACCTTCCAGTTTCTGACCGAGTTCGCGATTTTGTTCTGTTGACGCGCGAAGTGACCGTGCTTGCTGTTCCATGACGGAACTACTTTGAACCATCACGTGATCGGCCGCTTGTCCTTCTGCATAAGCGGTTTGTGCACGTTGTTCACTCTCCTCGAAGAGCTGTTGCATATCGGACATCGTACTGACTGTCGTCTGGATATCGTCCGACACCGTTTGTGTACCACTCGCCATCTCATTAATCGCATGGGTCATGTTACCAGAAACTTCGACGATGTTCGCGTTCTCCGTCGTCGCTTCCGTACTCATCTGACGAATCGTGTTCGACGAGCGACTGATCGTTCCGATGACCTCATGTAAAGTTCCTTGCATCTGCGCAACAGCCGTCTCGAGTCGACCAATCTCATCTTTTCGACCGGATACGACCAGTTCCTGTGACAAGTCTCCATCCGAAATTTGCTCTGCTGTCCGGACGACACGGCAGATCGGTCGCGTGATACTACGTGCGAAGTACCAATTGTATAACGCTAGACCAATCAGGAGGAGGAATGTCGCGATTAGGACGGTCCGCGTCAAATTCAATGTCTCGTCTTTTTCCTCACGTTGTAAGACATCATAAAACTCCCCATTTTTCGTATGTAACGTATAGAGATCACTAAGGACACCTTCGATTCGTGCAGCATGGGAGCGAATGTCAATCGGATTCACCGCGTCCGTCAGTTCCGTCCGTTTTGCAGCGAGCGTCTTATACTTCATATCCGCCCGGTTCAACTCTTCTTGAAACGCTGGAATCAAATATGTCTTCTGTAGCTGATTCAAAGCTTGCTCGTTCTTCCTACTAAGAGCCTGAACCTGCTCCGCCTGACTCTCAGACGGTTGGCTTGCCAGTCGGTTCCATGCTGCCTGTTCATATAAGAGCTTCGTTTCGAGTTCTGAAATTTCAACGAGTTGTTTCCCGTAGTCTTCGTCATAGGATTGAATTTGACGGAGTTGGAACAAGGTCCATCCCATCAAGATGACGACACTCAAAATCGTCACTAATGTTGAGAGTAAAAATCGTTTCCGTAACGTCATTGGATCGTCACCTTACCTTCGAGCACATCTTGTTGCAGCTGCTCTAATTTTTTTCGTTCCCCGTCCGTAAAGTTCGTATTACGGATTGGAGCCAACTGGATTGCCCCTTCTTTGACACCAAGGACGACTTGTCCAGATTGGAGTCCTTTTGCATCCACATCTTGTCCGATTTTCGTAATCGCAAGATCAACTTGTTTTAGCATCGACGTCATGACTGCGTCAGGCGCGATCGGGGTCTGATCGCTATCAACACCGATAGCTTTTTTCCCCTTCGTTTGCGCTGCCTCAAGGACGCCGCTCCCTGTTAACCCAGCAGCTGCATATAACACGTCTGCCTTTTTCTGCATCATTTCGTTTGCAAGCGTCCGTCCCTTTTCGGGCGCCGCAAAGTCCTCCGCATATTCGACGAGTACCTTTGTTTTCGGATTGACGGCTTTAGCGCCAGCTATGTATCCTTTTTCGAACTTCTCAATCAAAGGCGACTTCATCCCACCGACGAAACCAATCGTATTCGTCTTGGTTTGGATTCCTGCAGCGGCACCCGCTAAGTAGCTTCCTTCGTCCTCTTTGAACGTAACCGAGAGTACGTTCGGTAACGTCGAGACGGCATCAATCAAGGCGAATTGTTGTTTCGGATATTTTTTAGCAACGGTCTCAAGATCTGTCTGCCCCATGTAGCCGAGTCCGACGATAACGGTCGGCTTCTTTTTCGCTAACGTTTCAAATGCTGTTTTATAGGTCTTCGTTTCGTTTAATTCCCGGTAATCGATCGACCAGCCTTCCTTCTCCCGTAACAACGCCATACCGCTCATCGCTGCATCGCTGAATGATTGATCGCCAAGACCAACATCCGATAAGACGACCGCCATTTCTTTTCGCTCCTTGACTGCCCGTTCTGGATCATCGATGACACTACCGCATCCTGCAAGGCTTAGTGTCGATGCCAGTATGATTCCACTCCATCGTTTCATTCATTCCACACCCTTCCGACATTCTACATCTGATTATCGGAAACGATGTCTGACTTTTTAATACAAAATCCAAATTCAGAATAATCCCACAACAAAAAAACATGCCCCTCTAAAAAAGAGGGACATGTGACATATTCTTAGTAGTCGCTATCAGACGTACCACCAGTAACGATTGCGATTCCTGCTGAAGCCCCAATGCGTGATGCACCTGCATCGATCATTGCTTTTGCACCTTCGAAGTCACGAACGCCACCAGACGCTTTAACACCGATATCAGGACCGACTGTCTCACGCATGAGACGGATATCTTCGACTGTTGCACCACCTGTTGAGAAACCAGTTGATGTTTTCACAAAGTTAGCACCTGCTTTAACTGAAAGTTCAGCAGCTGTTTTGATTTCTTCTTTTGTAAGAAGACAGTTTTCAAAGATGACTTTAACGAGCGTACCGTTCGCCGCTTCGACAACTGCACGAATATCACGTTCTACTAACTCAAGATTTCCATCTTTTAGTGCGCCGATGTTTAAAACCATATCGATTTCTGTTGCACCGTTTTGAATGGCATCCTTTGTTTCGAATGCTTTCACTTCTGGCGTGTTTGCTCCAAGTGGGAACCCGATGACTGTACATACTTTCACGTCATCATCTGACTTTAAGAGTTCTGATGCTAACGCGACGTATGTCGGGTTAACGCAGACGCTTGCGAATTTGTATTCTAATGCTTCTTTACAGAGTGTTTCGATTTGAGCACGTGATGTTTCTGGCTTCAGTGCCGTATGGTCGATCATTCCTGCTAAATTCATGATTGTTATCCTCCTTAAGGCTTCCCTTTGACTCTGATATTATTCTATCACGCAAGAGGTCTGACTTCTATCTTTTTACGCGACTTTTCGAAGCTGTTTTTTTCGAATCCAGACTCCATTGAGTGTAAAGACAATCGCTGCTGTCCAAATACATGTAAACGCCACCATGTGTGTTTTAGTAAACGGTTCATGATAGAGCAAAACACCGAGTCCAAGCGACAAGGTTGGTGCGACGAATTGGAGGAATCCGACCCATGTGAACGGAATCCGTTGTGCCCCGAATCCGAATAACAAAAGTGGAACAGCGGTGACAATCCCGGTCAAGATGAGTCCGGTCGTCGTACCGACAGATTCGGTCATCGAAGACGTCCCTTGTACTTGCCAATAGCCGAGGAAAATTAAAGCAAGCGGAAGCGGCGCCATCGTCTCGAGCGTCAGACTGACCGTTGATTCGAGTGGTCGCCGCTTTTTGACGACGCCGTAAAAGCCGAAGCTTAAGGCAAGTGCGATCGAAATCCATGGAAACTCGCCGTAGCCAATCGTCAAAATCAAGACACCGATCGTTGCAAGGACAATCGAGATCCACTCGATCCGTGAAAGCTTTTCCCGAAAGAAGAAGACACCAAAGACGATGCTGACGAGCGGGTTGATATAATAGCCAAGTGATGCCTCGACAATGAATTGGTGATTGACGGCCCAGATATAGATGAACCAGTTCAGACTGATGATCAGTCCGTTTAAGAAAAAGAGTCGGCGCGTGAACGGATCGCGCAGCGCCGTCTTCCACTTCCCAAGCGCTTTTTGAAATGATAATAAGATGAGCAGAAATAAGAATGACCAGATGATCCGGTGTGCCAGTATCTCTTCACTCGGTACATTGGCGAGCATCTTCCAGTAGAGCGGTAAGAGTCCCCAAATGATATACGCGACAAGCGTCGCAAAGAATCCTGGTAGATTCACGTAATCCCCTCTTTCATTATGATACCTTTTTCATTCGCATTTTCCCTGCCGATAAACCGCTGATCGTAAAGAGAGCAACAGCAATCCAAATGAACAGGAAAGCGATGAAGTGAATCGTCGTAAAGACGTCATTAAATAGATAAATTCCAAGGAGCAGCGTCAGCGTCGGGGCAATGTATTGGAGAATCCCGACGTAGACGAACGGGATTTTCGGCATTCCGTATCCGAATAACATCAATTGGACTGCTGTTGCGATTCCGAGCATGATGATCGCAATCAATGCACTCGTCGGCATCGCAAGCGGTTGACTATCTGTCACACCAAGCGTCAAGAGAGCGAACGGAAGCGTGACGAGTGTCTCTAAAAATAATCCGGATAATGGTTCGGCTGCTGCCTTTTTCTTTAGTACACCGTAAAACGCGAACGAAACGGCAAGTGAGAAGGCGATGATCGGAAATTGACCATAACCGAGCGTTAAAATCATCACACCGGTGATTGCTGATAAAATCGCGATCACTTGCGGACGCGTCAATCGTTCTTTAAAAAAGATCAGGCCGAACAAGACGCTGACGAGCGGATTGATGTAATACCCGAGTGACGACTCAACGATATAGCCTTCCCCGATGGCATACAGATAGAGCGACCAGTTCCCACCTAATACGAGCCCTGCCGCAAGCACGGTATAGCGCTGGCGTTTGTTTTGCCATAATTGACGAACGAATTGGAATTTCTTCGTCAGGCGTAGTAACAACGTCACGAAGATGAACGCACTCAATATCCGAATTGAAACGACCGTCCATGCTGGAATACCAGCAGCAAATACTTTGTAGATCGGCAACAGTCCACCAATCACGTAGGCGACGAATGTCGCACTCATACCCCGTTTATCCACGGTCATCCCCCTTATGTATGAAGAAAGCCGCCAGTGGCGACTTTCATTGAACCTTATTGCCCGTCAAGCGTCGTAAACAACTCGCGTAATTCTTCTTCTGTCAAATCACGCCAAGAACCAATCGGTAAATCGCCAAGCTCGATATTCATGATCCGGACGCGTTGGAGACGCTTAACTCGGTAGCCGAACTCTTTACACATACGGCGAATCTGACGATTTAATCCTTGCGTCAAAATGATCCGGAACGTCCGTGTCTCAAGTGGTTCAACGATGCATTCCTTCGTTGTCGTACCGAGAATGTCAACACCACTCGCCATCCCTTGAATGAACGTATCCGTAATTGGTGCATCGACGGTTACGATATATTCTTTGTCGTGATTGTTTTCTGCTCGTAAGATCCGGTTAACGACATCACCGTCATTCGTCAAAAGAATCAAGCCGTCTGAATCTTTATCGAGGCGACCGATTGGGAAAATCCGCTTCGGATGATTGACGAAATCGATGATGTTTCCTTCGATATCAAGCTCTGTCGTACACGTGATGCCGACTGGTTTATTTAAGACGATGTAGACAGGTTTTGGTTTTGTCTGGAGCGGCTGACCGTCGATTTCGACGACGTCCGTTTCTTCAGCTTGCGAGCCGAGTTCTGCTGTCAGACCGTTGATCGTCACACGACCTGCATCGATCAGTTTATCGGCAGCACGTCTTGAGCAAAAGCCTGTTTCGCTAATGAATTTGTTGATTCGCATGAATGATATCCTCTTTCCTTAATTGAACTGTATTCAGTGTAGCGCATTCCTGAAATGAAAACAAAAAAAGTGGCAAAGAAAACCAGAGGTTCCCTTTGCCCTTTCGATTAGACTGCAGCGTCTTTAAGTGTCTGCATGATGCGGACGAATTGACCATCGTTCATCGGATAGCCCGCTTTCGTGATTTTGACACGAACGAGTTGTCCGATCATTGACTCATCGCCTTCGATTGCGACACGTAGATAGTTATCCGTGTAACCGACGAGACGACCGCCTGCTTCTTCCGAGAATTCTTCCGGAATGATTTCAAGCAGTTCTCCCTCATATTTCGAAGCATATTCCTTCGCGAGTTGATCCGATAAGGCGATCAAACGCGCGACGCGTTCTTCTTTGATTGATTCCTCGACTTGATCGTCCATCATCGCAGCCGGTGTTCCTGTCCGTTTCGAGTACGGGAAGACATGCAATTCACTGAACTTATGATCATTGATGAAGTTGAACGTTTCCATGAACTCTTCTTCCGTCTCGCCTGGGAAACCAACGAT
The DNA here is from genome assembly GCF_038006045.1 of Exiguobacterium sp. FSL W8-0210. Taxonomy (NCBI): domain Bacteria; kingdom Bacillati; phylum Bacillota; class Bacilli; order Caryophanales; genus Exiguobacterium; species Exiguobacterium sp. FSL W8-0210. The sequence goes on along the minus strand of NZ_JBBOUK010000001.1, from coordinate 845,920 downwards.
GACATCTGACGTGATTGCACAGTCAGGCAGGACTTCCTTCAGACGCGTGATCCGTTCTCCGAATTCCGCCATCGTATATTTACGACGCATCCGGCGAAGGACCGTATCGGATGCAGACTGGATCGGAACGTGCAAGTGACGAACGACGATCGGTGAGTCCTTCAGGACATCGAGTACCTCGTCCGTGATTTGACTCGCTTCGATCGACGAAATCCGTAAGCGTTCAAGTCCATTAACGGATTCAAGTGCTTTAAGTAGTTTCGCTAAGTTGTAGTCTTTTAAGTCTTCACCGTATCCACCTGTATGGATTCCCGTCAAGACGATTTCTTTGTAACCCGCATCAACGAGCTGTTGTGCTTGCTTCAAGACATCTTCCGGTTGACGAGACCGCATGAGACCACGTGCCCATGGGATGATACAGAACGTACAGAAGTTGTTACAACCTTCTTGAATTTTCAGGGAAGCCCGTGTCCGGTCCGTAAAGGCCGGTACATCCAGTTCTTCATAGACTTTTGCTTTCATGATGTTTCCGACCGCATTGATTGGCATGCGTTCTTCACGGAATTGTTCGATGTATCCAATCATTTTATGCCGATCTTGTGTTCCGACGACGACATCGACGCCAGGAATCGCCATGATCTCAGCAGGAGACGTTTGAGCATAACAACCCGTTACGCAGATGACACTATCCGGATTTTGGCGAATCGCCCGTCGGATGACTTGGCGACTTTTCTTATCTCCGGTATTCGTGACCGTACATGTATTGACGACATACACATCCGCATGATCCGCAAAATCAACGCGTGCGTAGCCAGCGTCCTTGAACAGTTGCCAGACAGCTTCTGTTTCGTAATGGTTGACTTTACAGCCAAGCGTTTGAAAGGCAACAGTTGCCATTTCGTTCACCCTTTCAATTCAAAATGATACGAGACGGCGGAAAGGACATAAAATGGTGCCGTTTCCGTCCGTAAGATGCGACGCCCTAGAGCGGCTTTTTTAAAACCGGCATCCGTCAAACGTGCGATTTCTGCTTCAGCGAACCCACCTTCAGGTCCGATGACGACAAGAAGGGAATCACCCTCTTTCAATCCAGCAAGCGTCGTAGCGAGGACGGAGGTCTCCCCTTGTTTTGCTGATTCTTCATAGGCAACCAGACAAGCCGTATAGTTCGATGCATCCTGTAAGACTTCATCATACGCCACGAAGTCGACTGTCGGCAAGTGGGCACGGTACGATTGTTCCGCTGCTTCCTTGACGATTTTTTCGAGTCGTTCAATCTTTTTCGGAACCTTCTTTTGATCCCATTTCGAGACGGAACGGTCGGCTTCGAAAATTCGTAGATGATGGATCCCGAGTTCTGTTGCTTTTTGGGCAACGAGTTCGATCTTATCGCCTTTTGGCAATCCATGGGCGATCGTCACACGAATCGGTAATTCCGTCTCGATCGGTAGAGTCTCTTCGATCCGGGCAGAAGCCGCTTGTTTATCGAGTGCTTCCAGACGGCACCGGTAAAGACCTGTCCCGTCGAGTACGAGAATCTCTCCGCCGACTTCCATCCGCATGACGTTTTTCATATGGTGTGCGTCGTCTTTCGGGAGATGAAATACATCTCCCTGACGCATCGAGGGCTCGACGAAATACCGTTGCATGTGTTTACGCCTCCCGTTTCGCGATGATCGCGACCCAGTCCTCAAGCTTCGTCGTCTCGACGATCGTAAATCCTGCTTCTTGCATCGCTTGGACGACCATATCCTTCTTCTGACTAATGATACCGGAAGCGATGAAATGACCACCTGGTAACGTCAAAGTATAGGCATCCTTGACGAAAAGGAGGATGACTTCCGCTAAGATGTTCGCGACGATCAACTCGACCGGCTCACTCAATTCCTTCATCAAGTCGCCTTGGCGAACCGTGATCTGCTCACTGACTTCGTTCAAAGCGACGTTTTCCGTCGCTGATTTGACAGCGACTTCGTCTAAATCGAGTGCAAAGACATCCTTTGCTCCAAGCTTCGCTGCTGCAATCGCGAGGACACCGGATCCCGTTCCGACATCGACGACACGGTCTTGCTCTTGCAAGTAGTTCTCAATCGCTTGAATACAGAGAACCGTCGTCGGGTGTGTTCCCGTTCCGAATGCCATACCTGGATCGAGCTCGATGATTTTTTCATCCGGCTGTGGCGTGTAGTCTTCCCACATCGGGACGACCGTCAAATGGCGACTGATCTTGACTGGCTTATAGAATTGTTTCCATGAATGAGCCCAATCTTCTTCATCTACTTGAGTCAGCGTGACAGCACCCGTGCCAATCGACAGACCGAAGTTCGTCAACTGTTGGATGTCATGTTCGATGCCTTTGATCGTGTCCGTCAAATCGCTGCTTTCTGCAAGATACGCCTTCACGAGTACACCTTGTGTCGGATACTCGTCTCGTTTCGTCTCATCCCAAATTTCACCGAAGTTATCTTCGCGGTGGGACATCATCTCGAAATCTTCGACGTCCTCGATGACGACTCCGCTTGCTCCCGCTTCATGTAAGATGTTTGAAACTGCTTCGATGGCTTCTTGTGTCGTATGGACACAGATCTCTGACCATTTCATTTCTTGTCACGCTCCTCTGTAGTGATCACCCTGTGAAGAATGTCTTGATCCGGCTGAAGACACCTTCGTGTTGCTCTTCGACACCTTTTTCATCGCTGATTTCATTGAATTCCCGTAAGAGTTCTTTTTGACGTTCCGTCAGATTCTTCGGTGTAATGACGACGACATTGACGTACTGGTCGCCATGGTGACCGGACCGAACGTTCGGCATCCCTTTTCCGCGGAGACGGAATCGTGATCCTGTCTGTGTTCCGGCTGGAATCTTCAGACTGACCTTACCGTGAACAGTTGGCACTTCGATCTCATCGCCAAGTGTTGCTTGCGCGAATGTAAGTGGCATATCCATGACGATATGATCGTCGACACGTTCGAACAGTTCATGTGCTGCGACACGAACGACGACATACAAGTCACCCGCTGGTCCACCGTTGACACCAGCTTCCCCTTTTCCTGCTAAGCGGATTTGTTGCCCATTGTCGATCCCTGCTGGAATTTTGACACGGACATCTTTGTTTTTACGAACGCGACCGGCTCCACGACATGTTTCACATGGCTCCTTGACAATTTGTCCACGGCCATGACACGTTGAACATGTCGTTTGGTTGACGACACGACCGAACATCGTGTTTTGTTCGACGTTGATGTGACCCGAACCACCGCATCGTTTACATGTTTCTGGATGTGTTCCTGGTTTAGCACCAGAACCATGACATGTACCGCAATCTTCTTCGACTGGGATCGTGATCGTCTTCTCGACGCCTGTGACCGATTCCATGAAGTCGATTTCCTCGACGTATTGTAAATCCTGTCCTTTACGTGGTGCGTTTGGATCTTGACGACGTCCGCCACCGAAGAACATGTCGAAAATGTCTCCGAATCCTTCAGCTCCACTGAATCCACCGCCACCTTGCGATGGATCTTGGTGACCGAATTGGTCGTAACGTGCTCGTTTATTGTCATCGGATAACACTTCATACGCTTCCGATAATTCCTTGAATTTCGCATCCGCATCTGCTTCCTTGTTGACGTCCGGGTGATACGTCCGGGCAAGCTTACGGTACGCGCGTTTGATTTCCGCTGATGAGGCATCGCGCGCGACGCCTAGTACTTCATAATAATCGCGTTTTTCCACGTGCAGTCTTCCTCTCTCTATTCCGATTCATTTCATACTGTTTGATTTTACCGAACTTCGTGCGACATGGAAAGAGCCAAAGCGCGGATACGCTTTGGCTCTCTCTAGCGCCCGAAAAATCGGTCGGATGAATTACTTGTTGTCTTTCTCGTCGACTTCTTCGAACTCAGCGTCCATGACGTTGTCGTCTTGACCACCAGCTTGTGCGCCTTCAGCGCCCGCTTGTTGCTGTGCCATGTTCTCGTAGACTTTTTGTGTCAACTCTTGAACGACTGTCGACAATTCGTCTTTTGCAGAACGGATTGCTTCGATGTCTGTTCCTTCGAGAGCTTTTGTTACTTTTTCTTTTGCAGCTTCTGCTTTTTCTTTATCAGCGTCAGCGACTTGCTCACCGAGGTCTTTGATTGCTTTATCTGTTGCGAAGACGAGTTGGTCTGCTTCGTTGCGTAATTCGACTTCTTCTTTACGCTTGTTGTCTGCGTCCGCGTTTGCTTCTGCATCTTTGACCATTTGCTCGATATCCGCTTCAGTCAAACCGCTTGATGATTGGATCGTGATCGACTGTTCTTTGTTCGTTCCGAGATCTTTCGCAGAAACGTTAACGATACCGTTCGCATCGATGTCGAATTTAACTTCGATTTGTGGCACACCACGTGGTGCTGGTGGAATGTCCGTCAATTGGAAGCGACCGAGTGTTTTGTTATCTGCTGCCATTGGACGTTCCCCTTGGAGGACGTGGATGTCAACAGCTGGTTGGCTGTCTGCCGCAGTCGAGAAGACTTGTGATTTCGAAGTCGGGATCGTTGTGTTACGATCGATCAATTTCGTCATCACGCCACCCATTGTCTCGATACCGAGTGAGAGTGGAGTTACGTCGAGAAGAACGACGTCTTTGACGTCTCCTGTCAACACGCCACCTTGAACCGCTGCACCGAGGGCAACGACTTCATCCGGGTTAACCCCTTTGAACGATTCTTTACCAGTGAAATCTTGGATTGCTTTTTGAACTGCAGGAATACGAGTCGAACCACCAACGAGGATGATTTTGTCGATTTTGTCTGGTGTCAGACCTGCATCGTTCATAGCACGGCGTGTTGGTTCCATCGTACGTTCAACGAGATCTGCTGTGAGATCGTCGAATTTCGCGCGTGAAAGTGTCATTTCCAAGTGAAGTGGACCTGATGCGCCAGCTGTGATGAACGGAAGGCTGATTTGTGTTGAAGAAACACCTGAAAGGTCTTTTTTCGCTTTTTCAGCTGCATCTTTCAAACGTTGAAGCGCCATCTTATCTTGAGCAAGATCGATGCCGTTTTCTTTTTTGAATTCTGCTACGAGATGGTCGATGATTTTTTGGTCGAAATCATCTCCACCAAGACGGCTGTCACCAGCAGTTGAAACAACTTCAAAAACGCCATCACCGAGTTCAAGGATCGACACGTCGAACGTACCGCCACCAAGGTCATAGATGAGGATCGTGTGATCTTCGCCTTTTTCGAGACCGTATGCGAGTGCTGCCGCTGTAGGCTCGTTGATGATCCGTTTTACATCAAGACCAGCAATCGTACCAGCGTCTTTTGTCGCTTGGCGTTCTGCATCGTTGAAGTAAGCAGGTACTGTGATGACAGCTTCTGTGACTTTTTCACCGAGGTAGTCTTCTGCTTGCGCTTTTAGTTTTTGAAGGATGATCGCAGAGACTTCTTGTGGTGTGTAGTCTTTGCCTTCAACTTCTACTTTATAGTCCGTACCCATATGACGCTTGATCGACATGATCGTGTTCGGGTTCGTGATCGCTTGACGTTTTGCGACTTCCCCTACTTGACGCTCGCCGTTTTTGAATGCGACGACAGATGGTGTCGTACGGTTTCCTTCTGCGTTAGCGATGACGACTGGTTCGCCACCTTCCATTACTGCAACACATGAGTTCGTTGTACCTAAGTCAATACCGATGATTTTTGCCATGATCTATTTCCTCGCTTTCAATGATTGGAATAATAAAGTGCAAGCTGGTTACTCAGCTACTTTAACCATACTCGGACGAATCACACGATCGTGCAATTTGTACCCTTTTTGGAATTCAGCGATGACGACGCCTGATTCGTGTTCTTCGCTCGCTTCTTGAACGACCGCTTGGTGTAAGTTCGGATCGAACGCTTCACCGACAGCTGGAATCTCGACGACGCCTTCATTTTGAAGCGTTTCGACGAGTTGACGTTTCACCATTTCGACACCCGTCAAGACGGATTTCGTTTCTTCGTTTTCCGTCTCGATTTGGAGCGCACGGTCCAAGTTATCGACGAGTGGCAATAGCTTTTCGACGATGGCTTGTGAAGAATACTTCGCGCGATTCTCTGCTTCGACACGGTTGCGACGTTTGAAGTTCTCAAAATCCGCACGGAGGCGTAATTCTGAAGCTTTCGCTTCTGCGAGTTGTGCTTCGAAGTCTGGTTTCTCATCTTCGACGAGATCCGCTTGGATGACTTCTTCTTCTGTGACTTCGACGGTTTCAGTCGGCTCTGTCACGTTTTCTTCTTGTTGGAGGTTTTGATTCTGTTCTTTTTCTTCCACTCTGAATCGAGCCCCTTTCTATATTCAATCCAAATTGTTCTTATGCAATTCGGTTTGGAATGCTTGAAGTAGATGGATGATCGAGTTGATTCCCCGATTGTAATCCATCCGTTTCGGTCCGATCAAGGCGAGTGTCCCGATCGAGACACCGTCGACCGAATAATGGGCCCGGATGACGCTACAATCTTTTAATGCATCCACATTGTTCTCACTCCCGATCGTAATCAGGATTTGATTATCGAGATTCGGTCGGAGGAAATCGAGAACGGCTTCTTGCTGTTCGATCAACTCGAGAACAGGTCGTAGTTTTGCGACGTCCTGAAATTCAGGTTGATCGAACATGTTGGCTTTCCCGCCCAGATAGATGAGCGGTCGCTCCTCTTGATCCGTCAAGACGAGATCAAGTGCCTTCGAAAGCAATACCGTCTGTTCAGAATGCTCTGAACGGAAGCGACGGATTTCCTCGAGCAGGCGACTGCGTAAGGCTGAGAGCGGCGTACCGCGTAACGTCTGATTCAGACGTTCCATCAGCCGGCTCGCTGCTTCCTGGGACAACGCTTGATTCAATTGCAGGGTCTTGTGTTCGACATGTCCCGTCTCCGTTACGAGAACGATGACGACACGACCTTCGGCAAGAGGAATCAATTCCAGATGATGCAAGCGTTGCCCCTCTTCTTTTGGTCCAAGTACAAGCGTCGTGTAATGGGTTAAATCGCTCAACAGGTCTGCTGTGTGCCGAATCAACCGATCATTCTCATTCACGGAATGGGCAAAGAGTGATTTCAATGCCTGCGCTTCTTTTGGTGTGATGCTTTCCGGACGAATCAGATGGTCGACATAAAAACGATATCCGAGTTCGGAAGGAATCCGTCCTGCGGAAGTGTGTGGCTTTTCAATCAGACCCATCTCTTCGAGGTCCGCCATCTCGTTACGAATGGTCGCGGAACTGAACGTCACGTCGTCTCGCTTGGAGAGCGTCCGTGAGCCGACGGGTTGAGCAGTCTTGATGTAATCATCGACGATTGCACGTAAAATCAACAATTGACGATCCGTCAGCACCTTCTTCACCACCTTATTTTGTTAGCACTCACTTTTAACGAGTGCTAATTACATCTTTTACTATAAGGAATTGTCCGCCCGATGTCAACTGAATTACGTGTCCCTTTGAACAGTTTCCCATTCTGCGATACAGTGAAACAAAGAATGGAAAGGATGAATCGGATGATTGAATTATTGGCAATGGCGGGAGTCTTTGTCTGGCTGTTCATCGCGGTCATCGGAACGACTGCGTATTTTTTAAGGAAATCCAAAAAATGAAAAGAAGCGGTATTCCTCTTTTTTTAAGGGAACACCGCTTCCTTTCATTTATTCAAGACTCATTGAACCTGCGCTTCACCGATGAACTCTGCAAAGACTTCGTTCGCTAACGGAATACCCGCTGGCGTTAAACGGATATGTGTCTCCGTCTGTTCGACGAGACCGTTTGGCAATAAACGTTTCATGACATCACCAAACACATCTTCAAACGCTACTCCATATTTTGTCCGGAAACGTTCGAGTGATACGCCATCCTTCATTCGAAGTCCGAGGAACATCTCTTCTTCCATCCGCTCTACGTTCGTCAACGGCGTCTCTTTTCGAACCGGTAACCCTTCCGCCTTGATATAGTGCGGAATTGGTGCGATGTTCGCACGACGCGTCTGATTGATGTAGCTGTGTGATCCTGCACCGAATCCGTAGTACTCATCGTTTTCCCAGTAGACGCGATTATGGCGACTCTCTTTTCCTGTTTGTGCGAAATTCGAGATCTCATACTGCGCATATCCACCTGCTTCGATCGTATCAATCATCACTTGATACATCTCAGCCTCGAGATCTTGCGTTGGTAAAGGTAACTTTCCTTTTCGCTCTTGAATCGCAAAGACCGTATGCGGTTCTAAAATCAATGAATAAGAAGAGATATGCGTGATCGGCAATTGAAGTGCCCGCGTGACATCGTAGCGGACCTGATCGAGCGTCTGATTCGGTAACCCGAACATCAAGTCGACGGAGATGTTATCAAACCGTTTTGCTGCTGCGTCGAGCGTCTGCGCGACTTTCGCTTCCCGGTGCGTCCGACCGATGCGTTCGAGCAACCCGTCATCAAATGATTGGACACCAAAACTGACGCGGTTGACACCGCCCGCTTTCATGATATCGAGTTTCTCTTCCGATACACCGTCCGGGTTCGACTCGACCGTGTACTCTAAATCATCGCCTGTCAGTGGCAACAAGTGCTTCTGGATGATTTCCATCAACCGTTGCATCTGTGGTTCATTCAAAGCGGTTGGTGTCCCGCCACCGATGAAGATCGTCTCGAGATGATCCGTCGGGTATTGTTTCAACGTCAGTTCGATTTCGCGTTCGAGCGCATCGAGGTATTCATCGACGGGCTGATTCTTTAAAAAGACTTTATTGAAATCACAGTAATAACAAATATGTTCACAAAAAGGGATGTGGACATATGCGGCGCGTATTCCCATTTCGCCTCATCCTTTCTCTATAAAAACCAAAAAGGGGACGCAAGCGCCCCCCACCTGTTTAATCTTCGTCCATGGATAGAACGGACATGAAGGCTTCTTGCGGTACCTCTACTGAGCCTACCATCTTCATGCGTTTCTTACCTTCTTTTTGCTTCTCGAGCAGCTTCCGTTTCCGAGAGATATCTCCCCCGTAACATTTCGCGAGAACGTTCTTCCGTAATGCTTTGATCGTCGAACGAGCGACAATCTTCGTTCCGACTGCTGCCTGGATCGGCACTTCAAACTGCATCCGCGGAATCAGTTCTTTCAACTTATCAACGATGACTTTCCCGCGTTCGTACGCGAAGTCACGGTGAACGATGAAGCTGAGCGCATCGACGTTCTCGTTGTTGAGCAGGATGTCCATCTTGACGAGACGCGACTGTTGATAGCCGATCAATTCATAATCAAGTGACGCATACCCTTTCGTACTCGATTTCAACTGATCGAAGAAGTCGTAGACGATCTCAGATAACGGTAACTCATACGTGATTTTGACACGTGTCGTATCGATGTATTGCATGTCAACGAATGTCCCACGCTTCTTCTGGCACAACTCCATGATCGCACCGACGTAGTCATTTGGTGTCATGACAGCAGCCTTAACGAACGGCTCTTCGATGAATTCGACTTTTTGCTGATCCGGCATCTTCGATGGGTTATCGACGTGCAAGACTTCACCCGCTGTCGTCGTCACGTGATAGATAACCGATGGCGCCGTCGTGATCATATCGATGTTGAATTCACGTTCGATCCGCTCCTGGATGATTTCCATATGGAGCATCCCGAGGAATCCACAACGGAATCCGAATCCGAGTGCTTGTGATGTCTCTGGTTCGAACTCAAGCGCCGCGTCACTAAGTTGTAGTTTTTCAAGCGCTTCTCGTAAATCGTTGTATTTCGCAGCATCGATTGGATAGAGTCCGCAGTATACCATCGGATTCATCTTACGGTATCCTGGCAGTGCTTCAGTAGCTGGCTGTTTCGCAAGCGTAATAGTATCCCCGACACGTACGTCGCCGACCGTTTTGATCGAAGCAGACAACGTCCCAACATCACCGACCGTCAATTCTTGCTGACGTAATGGTTTTGGTGTCGCAACGGCAAGTTCCAGAACCTCAAAGTCCTTACCTGTCGACATCATCCGAATCTTATCGCCGACTTTAACTGTTCCGTTGACGATTCGAATCGATGCTACGACACCACGGTAAGCGTCATAATAGGAGTCAAAGATCAATGCTTCGAGTGGTGCAGACGGATCACCCGTCGGCGCTGGTACTTTCTCGACGATTTGTTCGAGAATTTCTTCAATACCGATCCCTGCTTTCGCAGAAGTCGGAACGGCTTCAGATGCATCAAGTCCGATGACATCTTCGATTTCTTGACGGACGCGTTCGACATCCGCAGAAGGTAAATCGATTTTGTTAATGATCGGAAGGATTTCGAGATCGTTGTCGAGTGCTAAGTAAACGTTCGCAAGCGTCTGCGCTTCGATTCCTTGCGCCGCATCGACGACGAGGACAGCCCCTTCACAAGCTGCAAGTGAACGCGAGACTTCATATGTGAAGTCGACGTGTCCAGGTGTATCAATGAGGTGAAGAATGTAATCTTCCCCATCTTTTGCTGTATACTTCAATTGAACAGCGTTGAGTTTAATCGTGATGCCACGCTCACGTTCGAGATCCATGGCATCAAGTGTCTGATCTTTCATTTCGCGCGATGTCAACGCGCCAGTTTTTTCTAAAATTCGGTCAGCGAGTGTCGACTTCCCGTGATCGATATGGGCAATGATCGAGAAGTTACGAATACTCTTCTGCCGCTTTAAACGGTCTTCATTCGTCATGTTTAGAGTCACCTTACCTTATTTTCAAACGTACATACGGTTCATTATACCAAAAAGCGCTTCACTGTACTATCTCGTTTTGTTTTACCCGAAAAACAAAATGTGAAGATTCCCTAGACGTCGTATTGCTTTTAAGAAAAACGTTTGCTACAATTGTGTTTGTTCTGTTGAACGATAACTGCAGATATGCGAATATAAATCTCGAATGAGTTTTATTGGAGGTGAATCATCCATGGCTAACATTAAATCAGCAATCAAACGCGTTAAAACAGCTGAAAAACGCCGCGTCGCTAACGTACAACGTAAATCGGCAATGCGTTCAGCGATTAAAGCAGTCGAAACTTTCGCAGCTGAAGGTAACAAAGACCAAGCGGTCCTTGCTTTCGCTACAGCTTCTAAAAAAATCGACAAAGCTGCTGCTAAAGGTCTCATCCACAGCAACAAAGCTGGTCGTGACAAATCACGTCTCGCTAAACTCGTAAACGCACTTTAATTCTTTCCGAAGAATACGGTGATGGGTCGCCACTAGGAGGGTTCTCCAGTGGCGATTTTTTATATGATCTAAAATGGCGGACGAAGGACTCGTGTAAAACGATTCCTTCGTCCGCCATTTCTTGTCTTACTTGTCGTCTAGACGATCGATCATGACATAGTGAAGACCGAGCCCTTCAATGAGGAACGGTTCTCCAACACGTTCCAGTCCGAGGCGTTCATAAAAAGGAAGTGCCGTGACGCGGGCGTTACACCACCAAGCTGTCACTTGTCGTTCTTTCAATAGACGACGGGCTTCTTCGATCAGCGCCCGACCATACCCTTCACCACGCACGTCTTCACTCGACGCCATGCCACGAAGCTGATACGTCGCTCCTGGCGCTTGTGCATGCGATTGTTCCGAGAAACTACCGATTGCGACAATTTGTTGTGCTTTTATCCCGCCGAGATGAAACGTCGATGGCAAGGCATCGTCTGGATAAACACATGCTTCACGTGGTTGATGTGGACGTAACACATCATGCCGTAATGGGATGACCTCTTCTGCTGTAATGATCTGGACTTCCATCATCGTTTGCCTCCTCTTATAGCGTCGCTAAGCGAACAATCAACGCATCGAATAAAATTTTCTTATCACCGCGTCCTGTTTTCATACCTTCATCTGTCGTCGTGATGGCGATGAGTGCTTGCTCGAGCTGCGCAAACGTAAACCGTTTGGCAGACTGGAGTGCCAATTTGATCGCATACGGATGAGCTCCGACTTTTGATGCGATTTGTCGTTCTCCGTATCCTTGTTCTGCTAATCGTTTCGACAGCAACATCATCCGGTATTGGCGTGCCATCAGTCCAAGGAGAGCCAACACTTCCTGTCCTTGTTTTTCAAGGTCGCGAATCAAGCGGATCGCTGGTTCGAGTTGACGCTTCATCAAGTAGTCCGTTAATTGAAAGACGTTGTCCTCTAATGTCCGCGGAACAAGCAAATCGACATCCTCGATTTCGATTGTTGGTCGGTCCCCTGCAAACAACATCAACTTCTCAAGTTCATGGGCTAATGTTCCCCACATCTCAGCAGTCAAGAAAATGAGTCGCTCGATTGCCGGACGTTCCATCCGGTATCCTTTGTCGTTGACAGCATCCAGAACGAAGCGGAACAACTCTTCGGTCGTCGGTTTTTTTGCCTCTAGTACCGTCGCGCGCTCCTTCAATCGTTTGACGACGGTTTTTCGTTCATCGAGCTTTTCTGCTTCGACAATCAAGACAACGACTGCGTAGTCCGCCGGTTGTAGGATATAATCCGCTAACCGTTCGAGGTTATGTTGTTTTTTATCTTTTGCCCCTGTCAGAAACGTTGCAGGTTTTGCAACGACGACGCGATAGTCACTTAAAAAGGGTACTGTCTCCGCCTCATCGAGTACTGCATCAAGCGGTTGGTCGTTCAAATCGATTTTCATATAATCAAAGCGTTCTCCGTCCGGAAGAGCCGCTTTCACGATTTCCCGTTCCCATTCTTCTAACAGGTGTCGTTCTGTTCCATATAATAAGTATAAATTCGCTAATTTTCCGTTGACGAGCCAAGGAGTTTTCATCATTCCCACCACATTTCACAGTTTGTTCTTAACTTCATCATAGATAATCCTCTTTTATTCCGCTATACTAGAAGCGGAATCTATTAAGGGGGAATGCAGCATGGCACATTCAGTACGCCCACCAAGTGAAAACGCGTTCGAGAACGATATTCAATCAAAACGCAACGATGCGCTCGACTCTGCCGTTGGTTTTGGTGCATCATTCGGCTTCTTCGCAGTCTTGTTCATCATCGGTGTCGCAATTAAGTTCTTAAGTCTATAATCAGTAAAACAGCAACCTTGGGGGGTTGCTGTTTTTTTATTTTATCATAGGTTCACAGCCCGCTGAAGAACAAGTTACACTCCCGTCCTCATCCGTTCGAAAGACGATTCGATCTGTTCCGATTCGTTCGAGGACGTCCGGATGCGGATGCCCGTATCGATTTTTCCGTCCGACTGACAAGATGACAATTTTCGGATTCGTCTTCCGCAAGAGTTCTTCACCGGTCGACGTGTACGACCCATGATGACCTGCTTTTAGAATATCGATCGGATCAATCGTTAACTCGTCCTCGATTGCTAAACCAGCGTCGCCCGTCAACAAAACACGTTGCTTGGCGATCTGTGCAAGTAATATGATAGACCGATCGTTCTCTTCTTCCTCTCGTCCAGTCGGTGCAAGAACCTGCAACCAAGGACGAATCGTTTGTCCCTTTTGAACGAACTCAACACGCGTCCCAGTTGCTTCGATGGAACGAATCAAATCGTTTCGCTTCTCATCCGTGTTGTCATACGCACCTAAATAAATGGTTTTCACGCGAACTTGACGCAGTACACCTAGAAGTCCACCGACGTGATCGTGATCAGCATGTGTCACGATGAGACCGTCGATTTCTGCTTCTCCTCGTGTGAATAAAAAGGGCGCGACGATATGACTACCTGGATCAAACGGACGAAGCAGTGGATGCGTCGTTTGTTGATAAACGCCACCCGTATCCACGACGAATGTCTCTCCTGCTTTCTCAAGCACGATACTATCGCCTTGCCCGACATCTAAAAACGTGATTTGTTCGGGTGCGCGCCACTCCGTGTAGCCCCATGCCGCAAGTAAAAGGATCAATGGGAGAGCATGCCCCCACCATCTCCGCTCAGCAATGAACCAAGCAATCCCCGTTCCGACAACGACGATCGTCAAGACGATAGGAGAAAATGCTGGAACGGCAACCATCGCCAACGGTAGATCCTCCGCCAGTCGTAACGCTTGATCCATCCATTGAATCGCATACTGATGCGCGATCTGAAACGTTGAACGAATCGGTAAGAACGGAAGGGTCGCAAGAATGAATGATCCCGGAAGAATCACCCATTCAATCCAGCTACCAATCAATAGGTTCAACAATGGCGACCAAATGGAAACAGTCGTCTGTTCAATACCTTGCAAAAAGAGGAGGGTTCCAAACTGTGCCCAAGCACTGATGAGCAGCCAGTTCCAAGGACGACGAACCGAACCCATGAGTCGTCTCGACAGCACAAGAAACAGCGTCAGTCCGACCGTCAATTGGAATCCGATATCGTAAATGACAGTTGGTTGAATCGCCAATTGAAAAGCGGCGACCCCCGCAATGACCTCCACCGGATCTAACGGTTTATGGAAACGACGACCGAGCAACAGAATGATCGCGACAAGAACAGCTCGTGTGACTGGTGGACTCCACTCCGTCAACCATCCGTAAATCGGCAGTAAGACAAGAACGATATCAAGTCGTTTTTCTTTGGTCATTCTGATTTTTCGTAAGACATACAACAGACTAAACACTAAAAAAGCGATATGTGATCCTGAGATGACGATTGCATGTAATAAGCCGAATTTCTTAAACCGTTCGAGCGTCACTTGATCCATTAGTCGATCCTCACCAAATACGAGCGCTTCGACGTAGAAGGCTTGCTTTTCTGGTAGCAATTCTTCAATCCGTTTCAACCATGCTTCACGTACCCGTCTTCCTTCTGCCGCATACCCAGGTGTCGGATGACAGGAATCAAATGAACGGACTTCCCACTTTCCAGCGTAACGATGTGTATGCATGAATTGCTGTTCGTCAAAACCTCCCGCATTCGATTGTTGCCGGACGTCGAGCGGCTCCGTATTGACACGACAGGAGTACCCGATTCGTTCGTATCCTGTCTTTTCTTCTGCAATCGTCGCCGTCAACAGAACCGATTGATCGTTGCTCTCTGCCTCATAGCGAATTCGATCCCCATTACGCTTACCTGATAAAATGTCAACAGACGAGACGTCATGCGGTTCAGGTGACAGATGACCCATTCCGATGAAAAGGCAACTCAGAATGAGCAAACAGAAGAGACGACCAATTGAAAAAGACCATGATTTCATGACAGCAAACAACATCAACGTTACTAACCACCAGATTGATTCTTTAATGGCAACAACGAGTAAGAGCACAAACAGGGCATATAGCGGCATCAGTAGACGATCAGGTAGGATTTAAGCGACTCTAACGTCTTTTCCCCAAAACCCTTCACATCTCCGAGTGATTCATACGTCGAAAATCCTCCCTTCTCCTCCCGATAGGTCAAGATCGCTTCTGCTTTGGCAGGACCGATTCCCGGAACCTCCATCAACTGTTCCGCTGTTGCCGCATTGAGATCAATCAATCCTTTTGGTATCTCTGCTTTTGAGCGTTTCGTTGATTTCGGCTGATCTTTCGTCTTTTTTACCGGCACGATGACTTCCTGTCCATCAATGAGACGTGCCGCAAGATTCATTTGTCGAATGTCCGCTTTCGCAGTCGTCTTTGCTTTTTCGATTGCATCCTTCACTCGATCACCGAGGTGGAATTGATAGGGTCCAGGTGCTTCTACCGCCCCTTTCACATCGACCATGATGAGTTTGTCACGAATCGAGGTCTCCTTTTCTGCTGGCTCTGCTTTTGCCTCTTGTTGTTTATCCGTTAAGGACGGTTGATCGACCATCGCTTCATTCGAACAAGAGGGTAATGGTACGAACAATAAAACGATGAGTAGCAGGACGACGACGAGACCTGCGATTTGTTGCAAACGTGGAACGGTCAAGACGAATCCCTCCTTTTCCCACGACTCTAACAGGTCGCTACGGACTTCAGGAAACGAAGGAATACGTACTAACCACTCTTTTACAACACGATACTATGTGTTAGGTCGGATGAAGGTCATAACATCCATACTGTTACTTTGAATTATCATCTGTTTGACGAACAAAAAATCCGTCTCCTTTAAGCAACACGAACGTGTATCGCTTAAAGAAGACGGATGAGATCACTTTTACATTTTTTCAGCAACGAAGAAAATCCGCTCGGCTGTCTCAGAAGGAGCATCCGGTCCAAAATCGCCTGTGACGGCAAGGACACGGAATCCCGCTTCGCGTAACCACGTCACGTATTGTGCCGGAGGATATGTCCGCTGATGATGCGTTTCATCGACACGCTCATAGCGACCGTCCTCTTCCTCGATGAAGAAAGTCAGTTCATGGACGACAGAAAGCGGTGTTTCACCAGGATCCGCGAACCAGATATACGAACTTTGCTCGGCATGTGTCGCGTATGTCTTTCCATTGAACAACGTTTCCATCTTGTAAGGAGAATGTGTATCGAATAAGAGACGTCCACCCTCTTTGAGGATTGCTGCTACATGTGTAAACGTCTGTTTGACATCCTCTTCCGTCCGGAGATAGTTCAAGGAGTCGCATAGTATTGTCACAGCATCGACAGGTGTCGGCAATTCGATTTCGCGCATGTCTTGCGCCCAGAATTGAATGCTTAATCCCTCTTCCATCGCCTTCTCTTGCGCGACTTCTAGCATCTCTTCCGATAAATCGATCCCGAGCATTTCATAGTGTGCCGCTAATGCAAGCGTCGCCGTACCCGTTCCACATCCGATATCAGCAATCGTACTTCCAGTCGGAACATATGCTTTGACCCAGTCGACCCATTGATCGTACGGGACGTCTTGCATCAATTCATCATAGATGTAGGCGAACTGTTCGTATGCCATTAGTTGACCTCGACTTCAACCTTTGGAGCATCTGCCCAGAGTTTTTCGAGGTTATAGTAATCACGATCGTCACGGTGGAACACATGAACGACGACGTTTTCAAGATCCGCTAACACCCAACGTGCCGCATCGAATCCTTCGAGACGTTTGATCGGCAGGTTATGTTCGTGCGCGATTTCTTTGAGTTCACGTGCAATCGCCTGTACTTGTTTTTCTGAATTCCCTTCACAGATGACGAAATAATCGGCAACTGGTGAGATGCTCGACATATTCAGGACGACGATATCTTCAGCGCGTTTATCGTCGATGGCATTTACGATTAATTGTAATTCTTGTTCGACTGTCATAGGACGGTCCCCTTTCGTTTGGCCGCGACGAAGGCATTATAAGTCTCAATCGTTCGCGGAAAGATGATGGCTTGTTTCTTACATAAAAAATGAATCGTTTGACTGAGTGTTGCGATGACGGCGTCCGTCAAATCCTGCTCCGCTACTTCACGAAGCGCTTCGACACCTGAATAACTGCGATTCGGTTCAATCGCATCCGCGACGAAGATGATTTGATCAAGCAACGGCATACCGGGTGCCCCCGTCGTGTGATTTGCGATCGCTTGATAAATCACATCTGAATCAAGACCAAGTTCTCGACGGACAAGCTCCGCACCCACTGGCGCATGAAGCAGTTCGTCATCATAATCGAGTAAAACACGTTGATTCAACTCAACGGCAATCGAACGCATCTCATTCGTATCGCGGTATTTCGCATAATCATGGAGCATGGCAGCAAGTGTTGCTTCTTCTTCATCAACACCATATTTAAGAGCCAAGTGTCGCGCTGTCTCGACGACACCTAATGTATGCACATAGCGTCGTTCAGGCAACGTACGCTCAATGATTTGACGTGCTTCTTCAAGGCGCATATAGATCCCACTCCTCAATCCGTTGTCGAACGGCTTCCGGTACAAGGTAGCGAATGCTCCGTCCGCGCGCGACCCGTTGCCGGATATCCGTTGAAGAAATTTCTAGTAATGGCATATCGACTGCTTTCACATGAGCACCGCGTGGAATCAGATACCGACTGCCCGGTCGAGCGACGGCACCAAAGACGACTTCCTCGTATAACTGTTCGGCTTGATACCACGTATCGAGACTAACGAGTGAATCCGCTCCAATGAGAAACAGAAACTCATGCTCTGGGTACCGGTGCTTGAGTGCACGAATCGTATCATACGTATAGGAAGGCTCTTCGCGCTCAAACTCGATCGCTGAGACGGAGAAGGTCGGATTCAATGCAATCGCTTCTTCAACAAGACGTAGACGTTTGGTTGCTTCTGTGACAGTACGTTGTTTATGCGGTGGCACATTCGCCGGTAAAAACCAGACCGCATCGAGTTCGAGTTGTTCCTGCGCTTGTTCGGCAATCAGGAGATGACCGATATGCGGAGGATCGAACGTTCCGCCCATCAGTCCGATTTTCATCGTGGCAATTCGAGCGTCTTGTTCTCTTTTGATTCTTTATAAAGAACGATGACTTTTCCGATGACTTGAACGAGTTCAGCATTCGTTCCTGCGACGAGTTCTTGTGCGACATCCTTCGGTGCGTCCGCACAGTTTTGCAATACTTGTACTTTTAAGAGTTCCCGTTTTTCGAGCGCATCCATCAAATCAGCACACATCGCTTCGCCGACTCCATTTTTACCGACTTGGAAAATCGGGTTTAAATCGTGAGCTGTCGCGCGTAAAAAACGTTTTTGTTTACCTGTTAACATGATTAAAATTCCTCCAATTGCTTTCGTATCACCTGCTCGCCAAGTGCAAAGTCAGGTGCTTGTCCGGTGAAGCGTTCAAATGCTTCAGCCGCTTGTAAGACGAACATCGGGACGCCGTCAAGTGTGTCGAGCCCTTTTTCGGTCGCTTCACGCAATAGACGGGTCGGCGTCGGTCGATAAATAATATCACAAATCAAGGCGTGCGTCTCTGTCAATTCGATTGGACGTGCCTCGATATGTGGAGCCATCCCGACAGAAGTCGTATTGATGATGACGTCGTAACTCGTTAAATCAAATGTTTCTTGCCACGGTAGAACGTTTGCTCCAAATTCATCTGCAACTGCCTTAGAGCGTTCTTCTGTTCGATTCGTGATCGTCACATCTCCGGGCAACGCAGCAATGATGCCTCGCGCCGCACCGCCCGCACCAAGAACGAGCGTTTTTTGAAATGAAGGACGACGTTCTGTCAACGCGCGGACGAATCCGATTCCATCTGTATTCGCACCAATCAACTGCCCATCCTGCCGGTACACCGTGTTCACGGCGCCTGCTTTTTGAGCTGCCGGCTCTAGCCGATCCAGATACGGAATGATTGCTGTTTTATGCGGAATCGTCACATTGATTCCGTCTAGCTGATGTATGCGTAATTTCGTAATGATTTGCGGCAATTGCTGCTCCGTTACATCGATGAGGTCATAACAGCCGAAAAGCCCAGCCGCTTCCAGCCAAGCTGTATGCAGCTCAGGTGAAAGTGAATGGGCAATCGGATGACCGATGACGGCAAAGCGCATCAGACGAGCGCCTCACGTAAGGATACAGCGACACCTTTCGGGGCGTAAGCAGCGACACGTCCACCTTTTCCGTGAACCGCAACCCACCCGAGTCCACTGAAGACGATATCCGTCTTCATGTTGTCGCGGAGGCTGAATTCATGACGGACAAGCGGCGGTAGCATCTCACGCGTCTTTTCGTTTGGCGGAGACAACAGCTCACCGTTGTGGTTCGCATATAGATCGTCTGCCTTTTCAAGCTTCGTCCGGTGAACTTTCAATTCGTTCGACATGTAGATGACGAATGAACGCTTGTTCCCTTCCATATAGTCCAATCGCGCAAGACCTCCAAAGAAAAGCGTCTGTTGCGGATGGATTTGGAAGACTTGTGGCTTGATCTCTTTTTTCGGTGTGATCAGCTTCAAGTCTTTTGCATCCACATAGTGAGCCATTTGGTGGTGATTGATGATCCCTGGTGTATCATATAGGTTACAGTTATCATCGAGTGGAATATCGATCAAATCAAGTGTCGTACCTGGGAAGTGACTGACCGTGATGACGGCCTCATCTTCTTCACCGAAGCGTTTGATGACTTGGTTGATCAGCGTCGATTTCCCGACGTTCGTACAACCAACGACATAGACGTCGCGGCCTTTTCGATAATAATCGATTTTTTCAGCAAGTTCATCAACTCCGTGCCCTTTTTTCGCGCTGATCAGATGAACGTCGACTGGACGTAATCCGAGTTCTTTCGATGCTTGACGCATCCAGTTCATGAGACGATTCGGGTTTAGTGACTTCGGTAATAAATCGGCTTTGTTCCCAACGAGTAAGACGTCGTTTTTACCGACGAACCGATGTAATCCCGGTAACCAGCTTCCATTAAAATCGAAGATATCAACGATTTTAACGACAAGTGCATCTTTTTGACCGATTCCGTCTAAGATTTTAACGAAATCATCGTCCGATAACGATACATCTTGAATTTGATTGTAGTGCTTTAATTTAAAGCAACGTTGGCAAATGACCATTTCACGATCAAGTGCAGATTTAGGTGCGTATCCTGGTGCTTTTGTGTCTTCCGTTTGAATGGCGACACCACAACCAGCGCAGTGGATTTCTTCGATCATATTATGTTGAGCCGCATGCGGGAACGATATCCCTTCTCTTTTCACCGTAGCGCCCTGCTCGCTACTCCAAGAGCGTAACTTCCGACCTCTCGCCGTACATGTTGCGACTGCTGCCTTCCCTTTCATCTACCGATCTGACAGGGTTATTGTTGCTTATCCTGACGAAGTGTTTCGATCGGATGTTCCAGCACAGAAGGATCTTCTTTGACGCGTTGTGTCAATTTATAGATTCCTTTGCGTTTCATCCGGCGGAAAATGACACGTTCCATCAGGCGATTGAATTTCGTGACGACACCGTCCGTCTTAACGACGGGTTGAACATGGATGACTTCGATTCCAACGGAGTTTGCACCGAGTACATCCGTAAAGAGTTGATCTCCTAAAAAGACAACTTCCTTCGCGTGATAACCGAATTCCGTCAATGCCCGTTTAAACCCGATAGGAAGCGGTTTTCGAGCAGGTGCAATGTAGTGCAATCCGAGTGGATCCGCGAACTTCTTGACGCGATCTCCATTGTTGTTCGATACGATGATGACGTCGAAACCATATTGATTATTCACCATATCCAGCCAAGCAACCAATTCGTCTGGAGCATCTGCGATATTCCATGCGACGAGTGTATTATCAAGATCGGTCAAAATAGCTTTGACACCGTTTCGTTTGAGCATTTCAAGGTCGATATCGTAGATCGAAGCCACGAAATGTTTCGGATAAAGTCGTTTGAACAAGAATAAAACCTCCAGATAATGGTCTAGCTCTATAGTTAAGTTTAAGAAACAGTTATGCTCTTATCGTTCGATTATAGCACAATCAGGTAGTAAGAGCGACGCACAAAAGAAAACGGAAGGCGGACCTTCCGTTTTCTTAATAATACCGAATCCACAGATAGAGTTGGGATAGAATCAACGTTACGATCGTGATCGGTGCTCCGTAAATCAAAAAGCGCATATAGGTGAATTTTTCACCTTGTCGTGTTGCAAGACCCGCGACGATGACGTTCGCCGACGCACCAATCAATGTTCCGTTACCACCGAGACAGGCACCGAGTGCGAGGGACCACCATAACACGTCCACTTTCGCATCTGCTGGTGACAATCCGATCCCAGCAGCCACATCGTTGATGAGTGGAATCATCGTCGCGACGAACGGGATGTTATCGATCGTCGCACTGGCGATACCGGACAACCAAAGCACAGCAGTCGCTGTCGTCTGAATGTCACCGCCCGTCAAATCAATCGTCTTTTCCGCAAGGTAGCGAATGATACCCGCCTCCTGAATCCCGCCGACGAGCACGAACAGTCCGGCGAAGAAAAAGATCGTCGTCCATTCGATGCGGGCAAAAATTCCTTCGAGCTGATGATCGTTTTCGATCGTCAGCAACATTAGGACCGTCGCTCCAAGGATCGCGATGGCCGGTGCTTCGAGATGGAGTCCGATTCGATCAAGCACCGGATGCAACACGAACAACGCAATCGTACTGACGAGGACGATACTACTTCGCGTGACCAATTTGTGACTGACAATATAACTCTTCTCATCGATTTCCATCAGTTTCTGTCGATCTTCCGCTTCGACATGCAGTTGTTTGCGGAAGATGAAGTACAGAATGCCAATCGTTACAACCGTGATGACGAGAATAATCGGTGCGAGATTCACTAAAAAGGCGTTAAACGTTAAGTGTGGATTCGCAGCACCAATCATGATGTTCGGTGGATCGCCGATCAAGGTCGCCGTCCCACCGATGTTTGCAAACAATACTTCTGCGAGCAAGAACGGAAACGGCGCAATCTTAAGTATCTTCGTAATCGAAAACGTAATTGGAACGATCAATAGAACCGTCGTGACGTTATCAAGAAAAGCAGATCCAAGTGCCGTCAATGCAGACAGTAGAATCAACACCTTGATCGGATCACCTTTCGTCGTCTTCGCCGCACGGATTGCGATGTATTCGAACAAGCCAGATTGGTTGGCAATCGTGACGAGAATCATCATGCCAATCAATAAGACGATCGTTCCCCACTCGATGTATTCAAATAATGCAGTCTCGAGATCCACGATGCCGATGATGACCATCGCGAGAGCTCCAAGCAAGGCGACGATCGCCCGACTTACTTTTTCACTGATGATGAAGCCATAGGTCACTAAAAAAATGATGAGTGCGATATACGTTTGGACCTGTGTACTTCCGATTTCTGCTAATGCCAGTGCCGGCATGATTCATTCCTCCTAAACGTAAGGAGACGCCCAAAACGGGCGTCTCGCTTTCATGAATGCCATTGTCCGAGGCGTTGCCCCATTAAAACTGGTCCGATTGCTTGACTGTCTAACGTCAATGCATCTTTCGGACAAATCAGGACGACCGTCGAACCGAATGAGAAGTATCCGAACTCATCCCCGCGACGAAGGTCCTTCGACTCGTTCGTCCGAACGATCGAGTTGACGTTGAGTGCACCGACCATGACATGTTCAAGAGCATGTTTCCCTTGGACGATGCGTGTCACACGACGGTAGTTCCGAGTCAATGGGCGAAGCGCATGTGTGAGACCAATCTCATTTACTGGTGCCGAATCGCGACCGAGCGTATAACTCGTCCGGACCGTTCCATCCATCGGTACATGAACACGATGGTAGTTTTGCGGACTTAAGTAAAAGATCATTACACGTCCACCGACATATTGCTGTGCTTCATGATGGGAACCGAGTAACTCGGATACCGTATACGATTGTCCTTTGACGGTAAAGCGGCTATCAGCCGTCAAATCGTCAACGACGGATAGCACACCGTCACACGGACTGACGAATGCGCCTTCTGCTTGATCGATCGGTCGCATTTCCGGTTTGACATGACGAACGAAGACGTCATGTAAACTCGAATACTCTTCAAGGCTCCGAGTCGCTTCTGTCATATTTAAATCGTATGCCTGAACGAACGGACGGATAAACGGACGACTGATACGGCTCATCGCAAAACGTTTCAGTTGTTTGGCAACAAGCGGGTGTCCATTTAATTCGAACACACGAGAGTAAAACCATTTTTTAATCATTGAGATCACCAGATGATTCTTCTTTTGAGTCCTCTACGTCTTTTCCAGCGAAGAACTCTTTATAGCTGTCTTCCGTTTGCTCACCTGCGACACGTCCAACTTCCTTACCGTCCTTAAAGTGAACGACAGTCGGTGTACCCTCGATACCAAACGTATCCCAAGCCGACTGTTCGACAGCAAGGTCGATCTGTTCGAATGGGATATCTTGTTTTTCACCAAGCGGGACGAGATATGGTTTTACTTTTTCACAGTGGGAACAACCCGTTTGATAGAAATACGTATAGAATTCATCACCGGATTTTACTTTATCTGCGACTTGTGTAGCCGTTAGATTGCCGTTCTTCGATGCAGAATCTTCTCGATCCGTGAAGACAAGAAGTAATCCTCCCACCAATACGATTAAGCCGATGACTCCCGCTGTAATCCAATTCGCCTTGGATTGCGGTTTTTTCGTATTTTTACGTTTTGTTTTCTTTGACACGTCTATCCCTCCGTCATTCTGGTATTAGCCATTTTTTCTGAACCATTATAGCATGACCATTCGCAAGAATCGTATCGATTTGCAAAGCGTCATCAATCAGTAACAGATCCGCTCGTTCTCCGACCGCTATTCGCCCGCCCGGTATACCATATGCATCCGCGACATGTCGCGTGATCGTCGTGATTGCCTGATCAAAAGCAACACCATGCGCCACTGCATCGCGCACGGCTTGTATCAGAGAAGAAGGCTTTCCTGTATCAATCCGAACTAGACGACCTGCATCATCAAATGCCGGAAGACTGGCACCAGCATCGCTCGACATCGTAATCTGTTCAGGTGGGATTCCTGCTGCTAAAGCACGGGCGACAGCCTGTCCTGCTGGAATTTCGCCTTCCGCAATGAAGCTTTCCGTCGTACACGTCGTGAAATCGATCCTTCCTCCCCGTTTCGCCCAGGCGAGTCCCGCTTCAAAAATACGTTCACTCCGGTTGATATGCGTCGGAAGGAATTGTCCGATGGGGATATCAGTCGTGTCAATCACTTCATGTAATAGATCGAGTCCTTGTTTCCCGTCTCCGATATGGACGTTCATCGTTCCCGACACGCCTTTGACCATGCCGGCAATTCGGGCTTCTGACGCTAATCGTGCGAGTTCATGGGCTGTCGGTTGTGTCGACCGATGATCGTTGATGGCAATTTCCCCGATACCGATCACTTCATTGATGAGGACGATATCATGTCCTGTCGATTGCGTCAGGAAGACCGGTGGAACCATATAACTTCCGCTTAATAGAAAGGGGCGGATACCAGATGCAGCATATCCTCGTATATGTGCCAGTAGATCGATTCCCGTTCGTGTCCAACCATCCGTTCCGAGTAATCCAACGACCGTCGTGACACCACCTTCGAATATGTCTCGAACGGTCAGCGATGCTGTTCTCGTTGCAAATCCGCCTTCTCCTCCCCCACCGATTGGATGTAAGTGTCCATCGATGAATCCAGGAACTAGCTGTTTGCCGCGACCATCGATCCGATGCGTAATCATTGCTTCATCTATGGTATAGGAACCGATTCCGATGATCTGATTTCCTGCGATGTAGATATTTTGCGGCATCTGTTGCCACAGAACCTGTTCGATGACGATCATCGATCATTCCTCCTTAAGACAAAAAGCGAGCCTATCGCCCATGTGACGACATCTCGCTTTTCCTTATTCTGCCTTAGTCCCTTGACCAAGACCTAAATCTTCATTGACGGCATCGAGTGCGAAGACGACAAGTGAAGTGACGACAGACATAGCTGTCGCGAATCCGAAGCTATACGTTACTGCATCAACTGCCGATACGATGAACACAGCCGTGTTCACGAGTAAGAATGACCAAAAGAATGTAACGAGAAAACGCATGATTTCCCCTCCGTTTCCATAACGTACTATAGAGTTATCCTACGATTTGTAGTATACCATTTTTTAAACCAAGCAACAGCTTTTCTCTAATTTTTTCAAGCGCTTTCTTTTCCTTGAAAAACTTAATCGTTTCATACGAAGGACAATCGCTTCATATGCTACAGTAGAATTAACGAAAAGAAAGCGGAGGATTTCATCATGACCCGTCACTTAATCGCTGTCGATCTCGACGGCACCCTTTTAAAAGATGATAAGACAATCAGCGCTGCGAACATCGCTGCGCTCCAGCGTGCGCGTGCGAATGGTCACGAAGTCGTCATCGCAACCGGACGACCGTTTCGTCACGCTCGAAAATATTACGAACAGCTCGGTTTAACGACACCGATCGTTAACTTTAACGGTGGTCTCGTCCATCATCCACAAGACATCCACTTTGAAGTTCAGCATCATCCGATTCCATTAAAAACTGTTCAACATATTTTAGAATCTGTCGCTGAGACGAAAACACAAAACATCGTCTGCGAAGTCACGGATCATGTCTATTTTCAATATGATCCGGTTGGTATTTACGAATTCTATACCGACCATGCCTTATCCGTCACGACCGGAGATTTACGAAAGGTGCTTATGCATGAACCAACCTCTCTTTTAATTCATGCCAAAGGAGAACACGTCGATGAGATCCGCTCCGAACTATCTGGTATCCATGCCGAGACGGTACTCAATCGTCAATGGGTGAAACCTGAATTCATGGTCGAAGTGATGCGAAAAGGTACAAGCAAAGCGGTCGGTCTTGCCCATATCGCCGACCACCTTGGTATTAACTCTAAACAAATCATTGCTTTCGGTGATGAGGAAAACGATTTAGAGATGATCGAATATGCTGGACATGGTGTCGCGATGGGCAATGCCATCCCCGCGCTGAAACATCTGGCAAACGGCACGACGAAGCGAAACGAGGATGACGGGATCGCGTATTACTTGAGACACGTCCTCGGGCTCGCCTGAAAACAGATAAAAGGCACTTGCTGCATATCGCAGAGCAAGTGCCTTTTTCATTATCCTTTTCGGAAGTATCCGACAACCGAGTCTGTCGCGACGACGTTGATGAAGACCGTCTCGTCCGCTTCCCGACAAATCCGTTCGATATCCCGCAATTCGTGACGCTCAATGACCATCATCAACGTCGCTTTCTCAGCTCGTGAATACGTACCGATCGAAGGAATCTGCGTGATGCCTCGAATGATGTGCTGATGCAGAGCCGTCGTGATGTCATCCGCATGATTCGTGACGATAAAAATCGTCAAGCGTTGGTTACTTGTATGAATCTCATCGACGACCTTAGAAGTCACGTAGATGAAGACGATCGTATATAAGGCAGTCGACCAGCCGAACAAGGCACCTGCCAATAGTGCGATCAAAAAGTTCAAGACGAACAGATATAAGCCGACACTGCGATCGGAAAAACGGGCAAAGATGAGGGCAACGATATCAAACCCACCCGTCGAAGCACCGAATTTAATCGTGATACCGGTACCAATCGCAAGCAAGACCCCTCCAAACACTGCATTCAGTGTCTGATCACCTGGTATGACAGCATATTGAGGAATAAGGCCAATAAAAATCGTCGTTGCCAGAACCGAAATCAACGTGACGATTGTAAAACTCCGACCTAACATGATCCATGCAAGCACGATCAAAGGGATGTTCAGCGCTAAGAACCAAACGTTTTCACCAAACGCAAATGCTGTATTTTGAAGGACTTGCGTCAAGATTTGGGCAAGTCCTGTAAATCCAGTCGAATAAACACCACTTGGAATCAAAAACCAGTTCATGGCAACGGCAATGACGAATCCTCCAATCGTAGCCACAATCACTTTTAACATACTTTCCTTTACTACTGCTGTCACACGCCGTTCTCCTCTCATTCATAACTATCTTGAAACACTTTAGCACATTCAAATGTCGCCGGATAGTCAAGATTTCCAAAGATTGATGTTCTTTTTCATGATGGCGTTTTCATTTGTGACAAAGGTGTCCTCTAATTCGTGTTACACAAAAAAAGAACCGACTTGGTGAACTGCCCCATAAAAGTTGGACATAAAATCCAACTTTTATGGGGTGTTTTTTATGGTCAAATATACAAAGGCGTTTAAAGTCCAAGTCGCTGAGCGTTATCTAACAGGACGAGACGGATACCGAGGTGTGGCGAAAGAATTCGGGATAGCGCATAACCTGGTCCGTGAGTGGTCACGTCTCTATGAGCGTTGGGGGGAAACGATCTTCGATCCTTCCTATACAACACACTCGCTGGCATTTAAACTGGAGGTATTAAACGACATGGCGACCAATAAGCTGTCCAATAGAGAGACGGCCGTAAAATACCGAATTTCCTCCCCGGGGATGATCTCGAGATGGCGATCGACGTATGATCGGGAAGGGACCGCAGGTCTGGTCGCCAGACCGAAAGGACGTGCCCCGATGGCGAGACGCAAGAAGAAGGAATTTGAAGAGATGACAGAAGTCGAGAAGCTCAAAGAGCGGATCGAGTATCTCGAGATGGAGAACGCTGCGTTAAAAAAATTGAAAGCCTTGGTTCAAGAAGAGAATGCGCGACGAACCGGATCAAGGCACAAGTAATCGATGAATTGCGATCAATCTATCCCGTTCCGGGACTCCTCCGCGTGCTCGGTATGGCACGAAGCGTTTATTACTATTGGCGGACGCGCCTGACGGGCGAAGACAAGTATGCGGAAGTGAAGGCGGCCATCCATACCCTCTTCCACGAACACGAAGGACGATGTGGCTATCGTCGCATCCACGCACTTCTCGAACGCCAGGGCTTCCGGCACGATCCGAAGACCGTGCGCCGTCTCATGAACGAACTCGGTCTCAAATGTCTCGTCCGCATGAAGCGATACCGCTCCTATAAAGGACGGGTCGGAAAGGTCGCACCGAATCTTCTTCAACGTGACTTCAAGGCCACCGGTCTGAACCAGAAATGGGTGACTGACGTCACTGAATTTCACCTGTTCGGAGAGAAGCTCTACCTTTCTCCGATGATGGACTTGGGAAACCGTGAGATCATCGCCTATACCCTATCGGACCGTCCTACATATCGATTCGTTGGCGAAATGTTAGATCAGGCAATCGGGAAGCTCGACGGAGAGGCGCGCCCAATCCTTCATTCCGATCAAGGGTGGCATTATCAATACAGAGCGTTCACTGGTACGCTCCACGAGCACGGCATTACGCAAAGCATGTCCCGTAAGGGCAACTGTCTCGACAACGCAGCCATCGAAAGCTTCTTCGCCGTGCTCAAGTCAGAGCTCCTGTATCTCAAGGAGTTCGATGACATGGACCACTTCAAATGTGAGCTCGAGCGTTACATCGAGTACTATAACCATCGTCGTATCAAGAGACGACTAAAAAACCTGAGCCCGGTTGAATACCGGACTCAGGTCCTCAAGGTCGCCTGACAAATTATTTATTGTCTAACTTTTTTGGTTCAGTTCATGGCATCGGTTCTTTTTCATCGTATTTATACTGTCATCGAAGCAGGCACCGTAATCTTTCCTCCTGCCGGAACTTCTACAGTCGTTCCATGAACGTTTAAGCTGAATGCTTCGCCTTCCGTCTGAGTGATTTCGACGGCGTTTGGCTGAACATGGACATGGATATGATGACCGCGCCACTGCATCCGGAACGCATAGCTCGTCCAGCCTTTTGGCAACATCGGCTTAAAGGACAACGTATCGTTCGCCACCCGTAATCCGGCGAACCCGTGGACGATCGACATCCAAGATCCAACCATCGACGTGATGTGTAATCCGTCTTCCGTATCATTGTTGTAGTTATCAAGGTCAAGTCGTGCCGAACGTTGGTACAGTTCGACCGCTTTTTCCTCATAGCCGACTTCCGCTGCAATGATCGAGTAGATACACGGAGATAATGATGATTCGTGAACCGTACGTGGTTCATAGAAATCGAAGTTCGCTTTCTTCTCTTCTAGACTGAAGCGATCCGTCAAGAAGTAGAGACCTTGCAGGACATCTGCCTGTTTGATGAAGACAGAGCGAAGGATCCGGTCCCAAGACCAATTCTGGTTCAGCGGAAGATGTTTTGGATCGAGTTCAGCGACCAGGATTTGTTCCTTATCCATGAAGCCATCCTGTTGCATGAAGATACCAGGAGCTGCTTCATCTTTTGGATAATACATCTTCGCGTCGATATCTGCCCACTTCGCCAGTTCCTCATCCGTCAACGCTAATTGATGCATGAGTTCTTGCAAACGTTCTGGTTCTTCTTGTGCCAAATGACGGTGAACGGTCTGCGTATATTCGAGACACCATGCTGCGATCAAATTCGTATACCAGTTGTTGTTGACGTTGTTCTCGTATTCATTTGGTCCCGTCACCCCAAGAATCATATAGACATCCTTATGCGCCACATAATTGACACGGCTTGCCCAATAACGAGCAATCTCGACTAACACTTCAAATCCGTATTGTCCGAGATACGATGTGTCCCCCGTGTAGTTCGTGTAATTATAAATCGCATGCGCAATCGCGCCGTTCCGGTGAATTTCTTCATGTGTAATTTCCCACTCGTTGTGGCACTCTTCTCCGTTCATCGTCACCATCGGATAAAGCGCACCCTTCATCCCAACATTCTTATCCGCATTTTCTTTTGCTTGCGGTAATTGATTGTGGCGATACTTGAGTAAATTCCAAGCCACTTCCGGTTTCGACGTCGCAAGGTAAAAGTTCAAGCAGTACGCTTCTGTATCCCAATACGTCGCACCACCATACTTCTCGCCCGTGAAGCCTTTTGGTCCGATGTTCAGGCGTGAGTCTTCACCTGTGTAGGTCTGGAACATATGGAAGATGTTGAAACGAATCCCTTGCTGTGCCTCGACATCACCTTCAATCTTCACATCCGCTTCTTCCCAGTGGTGCAACCACGCTGCTTCATGTGTCGCAAGCAATGGTTCAAAGCCTGATTCGAATGCGACGTGAACCCGTTTCATCGCTTGCTCCAGTAACGCATCGATTTCATGATCGCGATTCGTTACGAGCGCAACGAATTTCTCGACAGTGACACCCTCACCTACTGCGGCTTGTTTCGTGAAACGATTCGCGACGTACTGCGTATTGCCATCGACGACCTCACACCGTGCGCCTTCGACGTCCGTGATCATCGCTGCTGTCACATGCCAATCGAGCTTTTTCGTTTTTGATGTGACATAACCAAACCGTTCTTCAATTCCGTGTTCAACGGGAAGCCAGAACTTCTCATCATAGTTTGAGTCTTCATTCTCAACATCCGCATCGAGATATGATTCAATGATGACCTCTGCTTCGAAATTGACAGGTGTTACCGTATATTGCAAGGCAGCAATTTCTTTATCGACGATCGAGAAGAAACGCTTGGATTCGACTTTTATCTCTTCTTCTCCATGCTTCAACAACATCGCCCGCGTCAACACACCATGTTGCATATCAAGTTCACGTTTGAAGTCGATGACTTCCCACGTATTCAAATCAACAGTTTTTCCGTTGACAGATACTTTCAAACCCATGATGTTGACAGCATTGAGTACTTTCGCGAAGTACTCCGGATAACCGTTTTTCCACCAGCCGACACGTGTCTTATCCGGATAATAAACACCTGCGACATACATGCCTTGATGCGTGTCGCCTGTGTATTCTTCTTCAAACGTTCCGCGCATTCCCATATGACCGTTTCCGATCGATGTCATCGATTCTGCCAATCGATTATCTTCTGGATGAAAACCAAGCTCTGTAATTTTCCACTCATTGACCTCAAAAAGTCGTTTCATCGTCAAGTCGCTCCTTTTTTATGCTACGCATGTCAGTCAATCTGAACATGTAAGCGTTTCATCTATACTCTACATTCTTTATTGTACACATAAAAAGCATCAATGCAATCGTTTGCACGAAAATAAATTTCTTTTTCTGCAACCGCTTCCTTTTACTAGAAATCGACATCCATTTGAATCAAAAAAAGTCTATTTTCAAACCAATCGGTTTAAAAATAGACTTCTGTTTCACGCTTCAGATTTTCCGCCACAAGACTGACGGACGACGAGATAATGTGGAACGATGACGCGCTTCCCATAAGGGGTCGCATCTTCATTGATTTGTTCAATCAAACAATTCGTCGCTTCAAAACCAAGTCCAAAGATATTGATTTCAACAGAAGTCAACGGTGGGCTTGAGAATTCTGCGATGAACAAGTTATTGAAACTGACGACGGCCATTTGATCCGGCACACCGATCCCCATCTCATTCAGGGTACTCATGACACCAAGTGCCATCATGTCGTCACTGACGACGACAGCCGTCGGCGGATGTTCAAGCGACATCAGTCGTTTGACTGCCTCAGCGCCTCCTGTCGTCATGAATGGTGCACTGACGATGTAGGATTCTTGAATCGGGATGCCCTCTTCCATGAGAGCCGTCTTGTAACCCCCGACACGTTCTTGCGTCACAGCTAAGTCCTGTGCGCCTCCGACGAATGCGATACACTCATGCCCAAGTTGATGCAAGTACTTCGTCACTTCGCGACCGGCTAGATAATTATCCGTATCGACATACGTGACATGTGATGAATCACTGAATGGTTTTCCGACGACGACGAACGGAAACTTCGAATCTTGCAGAAATTGAACGACTTTGTCATCCGTACGGGAATACAGTACGACGACACCATCGACACGACGGCCCTGAACCATCGAGACGACACCTTCATATACTTCTTCTTCCGAGACACCTGTCGTCATATATAACGAATATCCATTTTGATGCGCTTTTGTACTGATTCCTCGAATGACCTCCGAAAAGAACGGGTTTTGTAGCGTTTTTGTTGCAGCACTTGGCATGACGAGACCGATCGCTTGTGTCGTTCGATTCGCGAGACTGCGCGCATGAACGTTCGGATAATACCCGAGCTCATCCATCGCCTGCCGCACCCGTTCCTTCGTCTTTTGACTGATGCGTGAACTATTCGCAATGACGCGTGATACCGTCGAGGGTGCGACATTCGCTTCCCGTGCTACATCCTTGATTGTTACCTGCATCCCCTTCACCTCACATTTCCCCTAGTTAAGTATTTTATTTTGTTTGACGTTGCATGCGTTTACGGTGAACGAGAAGAAGTATGAGCGCTAAAATCGGAGCAATCGCACCAATTGCGATGATCGACCACCAGTTGACTTGTGACTTTTCGATGACATAGCTGTTCGCACTATTTGCATCAAGCGTGATCTCATAGGCGTCACCATCTTGACGCACCAAGTCTGAGAATAAAAGTCCTCTTAGACGCTGATCATCACCGACTTCTTTCGCAGACACGCGTAAGCTCGTCTTTTTTTCTCCAAGATTAATCGCGTAAATGACTTTTTGTTGTTTCGTCTCCCGTGAGTAGACTGCCATATGATCGGTTTTTGCGATCAAGCGTTGCTTCCCTGTTGCAAACGCTGGGTAGTCCTGACGCATCTCGTTCAACGTTTTTACGTACTGTTGCATCTTCTTATTTTGATCAAATGTCATCATCATCCGGTTTCCGGGATCCTCACCACCTGGCATCGCCACCTCTGTTCCTTGGTAGACGATCGGCATCCCTGGTGCAGCATAGAGTGCGAACAGCGCTAATCGAAGCTGCCGCTCCTCTTCATCTGCTCCACCAATCTTTGCTTCCGTGATGAAGCGCTTGACATCATGATTATCAATGAAGGTTGCAAGTCCCTTGGCATTCGGATTAAACGTAGTATCTCGATTATAAACTGAATCGAGCTCTTCCGCTGAACCATTTTTGCGGGCAAACTGATCCTTGACTCCATAATAAAACGGGAAGTTCGTCACGGAATCAAAACCTAATTTTGAATAGGACGCGATTTTTCGCGGATCTCCATCGAACACTTCAGCCAACAAGAATAAGTCTGGATGCTTTTCTTTGACTGCTGGGATAAACGTTTCCCAAAATGAGGCTGGCACATGGCGAACCGTATCGAGCCGGTATCCGTCTATACCCGTTTCATCGACCCAGTAGTTTGCGACATCAACTAAATAATCGACGACTTCCGGATTTTCCGTATTGAAGTCCGGTAAATCGAACAGCCAGTTATTCTCGACTTCCGACGGGTTATTCCAGTTCATGATTGGTTGATTTTTATGGAACCACTCCGGTTTTTCTTTCACCATTGGATGATTTGGTCCTAAATGATTGACGACAAGATCAAGGACGACCTTGATATCCCGTTCATGTGCTTCCTTGACGAGACGTTTAAACTCTTCCTTTGTTCCGAAGTGCGGATCAATCTCGTAATAATCATCCGTCCAGTATCCATGATAACCATTCGGACGGTTCTTAAAGATCGGCGTTAACCAAATCGACGTGAATCCCTTTTCCTTGATGTAATCGAGACGTTTCGTCACGCCTGCTAGATCGCCACCTTGAAACGCTTTTGGATTTTCAGGATCCGCCTCTCGGTCATTACTCGGATCGCCATTCTCGAACCGGTCCACCATGATGAAATACATTCGTTCTTTTTCCCAACCTGCTGCTTCACCCGTCATCGGTTGAAGCCCGATAGACAAGAGAAGCGGCAAGAGGAGAAGCATTATGCCTCGTCTCATGCCGCTGATTTCCCCCTTATGATTATCCTTTCGTTCCACCTGCTGTCAATCCAGACACGAAGAAGCGCTGGAATGCGAAGAAGAGAAGAACGATTGGAACTGCTGATAATACGGCACCTGCCGCAAATAACGTGAAGTTATTGTCGAACTGCTCCGACACCATGTTGTACAACCCGACCGCAAGTGTCTGTTTCTCAGGAGAACGCAGGACGAGCGATGCTAAAATGAAGTCGTTGAATGGTGCCATGAAGTTGAACAACGCGATGACGGCGACCATCGGTTTTGCGAGCGGTAAGATGATTTGCCAGAAGATTCGTAAGTGACCGGCACCATCCATCCGTGCCGCCTCATCGAGTTCTTTTGGAATCGTATCGAAATATCCTTTTGCAAGATACGTATTCATTGGAATCGCGCCACCCGAGTAGAGTAGGATGAGCGCCAGATGCGTATCAAACAATTCTAACATATTAAGCAAGACATAAATCGCAATAATGGCAACGAATTGCGGTACCATCTGCAACACGAGGAACAAGATGAGTGAATTTTTCCGACCAACGAAGCGATAGCGTGAAAAAATGTATCCTGTTAACGTGATTAGCGAGACGGAGACGACCATCGTGATGACGGCAATCTTGATTGTGTTTAAATACCACATGCCATAATCCGTTTTTGACGGATCGAACAAATCGAAGTAGTGAATCAAAGTCGGATTACTTGGGAAGATATCCGATGTAATACTTTTCCCTGGGTTAAGTGAAGTACCAACGACCCAAAGGAGTGGATAGACGATAATGATGGAGGCGACCGTCAAAATGAGATATGACAACGCCATGTTGATTCGGTTTTGTTTTCTCATATTAGATCATATCCTCATCTTTGAATGATTTTGAACGCTT
This sequence comes from Exiguobacterium sp. FSL W8-0210, assembly GCF_038006045.1. Classification (NCBI taxonomy): domain Bacteria; kingdom Bacillati; phylum Bacillota; class Bacilli; order Caryophanales; genus Exiguobacterium; species Exiguobacterium sp. FSL W8-0210. The sequence continues at coordinate 810,960 of NZ_JBBOUK010000001.1, read as the reverse complement.
GAACTGAATGACGGCAATCGTCATGATGAAGAACGACAACACAAGCGTGATCGCTGCTGCGAATCCATACTGCGGGTTCGAGCCAAGCGACAATTTGTAAATCCACGAAATCAAGATATCCGTTCCACCAGCTGATTGACCTGGTACTGCCGGTCCACCATTGTTGAATAGATAGATGATATTAAAGTTATTGAAGTTAAACGTATACTGTGTGATCAAGATCGGTGCTGTTGCGAAAAGAATCATCGGCAATGTGATCAAACGGAATTTCTCGCCAGAAGTTGCTCCGTCGATTGTTGCTGCTTCATAGAGATCCTCTGGAATCGACTGCAAGATCCCTGTCGTCAGCGTCATGATGTACGGGAAACCTAACCACCACTGGATCCCGATTAAGGCAAGCTTCGTATACGTTGGATCTGTCATCCACTCGATACCATTATTAAGACCAATTGCTGGTAGTAACGTCGTATTGAAAACACCGAATGTTTCATTAAACATCGAGCGGAAGATCAAGATTGTAATGAAAGCTGGTACTGCCCATGACAGGATCAAGATGGAACGGAAGAATCGTTTTCCTTTGAGTCCTTTTTGGTTCAGTAAGACTGCGAGACCGATACCGATCGCGATGACTCCTGTCGTTGAAGCGACGGTCCAGACAAGCGTCCAGCCGAGAACGCTGACGAACGTATCGCGGAAAATATCGACCGTGAAGATATTCAAGAAGTTTTGAATCCCAATCCAGTCGACTAATTTCGCTGGAGGCGAGTTGTTGAACTTATAGTTTGTAAAGGCAATCAAGAAAGTAAAGATCAATGGTAAGACGACCGTGAACACTAAAAGCACTAATGAAGGAATCAACATCGCGTACGGGAACCCGTTATCGCGGAAGTTCCGTAGTTGCATCTTCAAGGAAGGTACTTCGAGGTTCATGTCACGTAACTTACCGATTCGATACGCATCGATAAAGTTCCAGACGTAAATGGCTATACCAAAGATAAGTAAAATCAAGGCAATGATGCCCTCGACCATCAGGAAGATCGAGTGATCCCCTCTTACGCCTGGTACCTCACCGAGTGTAATCAAGCCCCAGATCGCTCCGCGATCGCCAGGACCATTTCCGGCTCCTTTGAAGAACAGTTCAAAGTTGACGAGAAAATATGATAGTACGACGACGAAAAACGTCGCGCCTTTAAGGAACTGTTTATTGTATAGTTGTCCTACTCCTGGAATGATTGACATCAGCGCCGCAATCGTGCGGTGGTTCGTCTTTTTTTCAGGCGTTGGATTCGTCGGGTGTGGTGTTGCAATCGCAGCCATCGTCCGTTCTCCTTTCCAAAGGTCATGTCTGACCTCAGGCTTCTCTTCCAACCATAAAGATGAGGGGGAATCCAAGATCCCCCTCTCTTTATCTCTTTGTCATGGATTCATGCGTTCCACTTACGCTTATTGATTGTTAGCTTCAATTTGTTGCTTGATTTGTTTGACAGCGTCATCAGCTGATTTTTGCGCGTCTTGTTTGTTTGTTGCAACAAGCTGAAGTGCTGCTGCCATTGGTTCCCAAACTTGACCCATCTCAGCGATGTTTGGCATTGGTACACCGTTTTTCGCTTGTGCGAACACTGCTGCTGCGACTTCGTTGTCCTTGATTGCTGCATCTTCTTGAAGTGCAGTGACTGGTGGGATCTCGTTGTATTTTTCGAACATTGTCTTAGCGTTTTCTTCACCAGTGAGTGATGCCAAGAACTTCTCAGCCCACTCTGCATTTTCCGAGTATGCTGAAATCGCGTACGTTTTTACACCAACGAATGTTTTGATTGGCTCACCGTTTGGAAGTTTCGGAAGTTCAGACGCTCCAAGATTGATGCCTTTTTCTTTATATCCTGCAACAGCCCAAGGACCGTTCATGACAGCTGCTGCTTTTTTATCACCGAAGAGTTGATCCATCGCTTGAGCACCGCCACCACCGATGAGACCTTTCGGGAAGAGACCTTCTTTGTACCATTTTCCAATGTAATCCATACCTTCGACGGCACCTTTATTGTTCAAGCCGATATCTGCCGGATCCAATTTGCCACCGTTATCTTTGAAGACATAACCACCGTAGCCACCGATTGGACCGTGTGCGAAGTAGAAGTTATCCCAAAGTGCGAGGAAACCGTACTGACCGTCTTTTTTCTTTTCAGTAGAAAGCTTGTATAGGTCATCCATTGAAGTTGGCGCTTCTTTTAATTCATCTTTATTGAAAAGGAGGATTGGTGTTTCAACTGCTTTTGGATATCCGTAGACTTTACCATCAAACGTTACTGCCGATTTCGCTGTATCGATGAATGGCTCAAGTGCTTTTTCGCCGTCTTTGAGTTCCGCGATCAAACCTTGGTCAACAACTGTACCGATTTGATCGTGAGGAAGAAGCATGATGTCTGGTCCTTTACCTGCTGGTCCATCAAGTGCTACTTTTTTCTGCTGATCCGTCATCTTGACTTCTTTGACTTCAACTTTGACGCCTTCTTTTTCTTCGAATGCTTTAGCTGCCGCTTTAGTTGTTTCAGCTTTGTCAGTGTCTTCCCAGATGACGATCTTGCTTGGTTTTTTACTACCTGATTCTGAAGATGATGAATCAGAGTCTGATCCACCGCCACATGCTGCAAGAGCACCGATTGCCATGACAGATACAGAAAGACCTGCTACGAATTTTTTCATTTCCATGATTGAAATTTCCTCCCCAAGTTAACTTATGAATGATAAGTTTTAATGCACAACGTTTGCATAAAGGCACAACCATTTTCTCATGATAACAACCGAGTGTTTGTAAGCGTTTTATGAAAACGTTTGCATCACCTTTACATTTTTATTATACAATCTAAAATCCTTTTGACAAGTCCTTTTATTCAATTATTTTCTTACATTTCAAAACTTTTTATTTTTGATTTCATTATTTGAATCAAATGCTGTAGAGAATAAGTACATAAAAAAGAAAACGTTTTCATTTTTATCGTTTGCACAACATGATGCAAACGATTGCATCATACTCTCGACTTTTATCAGGAATCCTTGATTTCACGGGATTGCAATTGACTTTAAGAAAGCGCTTTACTATTCTTAGGTCGAAGACATAATCAATATGATGCAAGCGATTGCGTTAAGGAGTGACTGCCATGTTCAAAGAAGCTGTGTTTCACCGCGCGATGTCTCCGTTCGTCTATAAATATGATGAGCGAACAATCCACATCCGTTTACAAACGAAAAAAAATGACGTTGATCACGTCGATTTGATTTGGGGCGACCCATATGATTGGCATACCGAAAACCCAGATGCTGCCGATTGGAACTTCGATCCCTCAAAATCCAACTACTGGAATACATTCGAAACACCGATGAAGCGAAGTGGATCAGATGAACTATATGATTATTGGTTCATCGATGTCGTTCCACCCTTCCGTCGTCTACGATATGGTTTCCGTCTCCATGACAGTGCAACAAGCCAAGTCTTTACAGAGCGTGGATGGTTCGATGAAAAACCGCTCGATGATACAGGCTACTATTTCTGTGTTCCTTTCCTTAATGCAGTCGACGTATTCACTGCACCGGATTGGGTCCAGGATACAGTTTGGTATCAAATCTTCCCAGATCGCTTTGCAAATGGCGATGCGACGAACGATCCGGCTGGTACACTTCCATGGAATAGTACGGCACCGACAACGACGAATCTCTTCGGTGGAGATTTCCAAGGTGTCATCGATCATATTGACTACCTTGTTGAACTCGGCATCACTGGTATTTACTTCTGTCCGATCTTCTTAGCAAAATCGAACCATAAATACGATACGATCGATTACTTAGAAATTGATCCACAGTTTGGCACAAAAGAAAAGTTCAAAGAAATGGTCGATCTGTTACACGCACACGGGATTCGCATCATGTTAGATGCCGTTTTCAATCATGCCGGCTTCCACCATAAAGCATTCGCTGACATCCGTGAACATGGTAGTCATTCAACCTATAAAGAATGGTTCCATCTGCGTGATTTCCCGCTCGTGACAGAACCATTGCCGAACTACGATACGTTTGCTTTCGTACCTGAAATGCCGAAATTCAACACCGAGAACGATGAAGTAAAGTCATACTTACTCCATGTCGCCCGCTACTGGGTCGAAGAATTCGGAATCGATGGCTGGCGACTCGACGTCGCCAACGAGGTCGATCACGCATTTTGGCGTGATTTCCGTCAAGTCGTCAAGGAAGTCAACCCTGACACGTATATCCTTGGTGAAATTTGGCATGACTCACAGGAATGGTTGCTCGGTGACCAGTTTGATGCCGTCATGAACTATCCATTTACGAATGCCGCTTTGAACTTCTTTGCCTTAGATAAGACTAAAGCAAGCTCGTATGCGAACGATATGTCGCATGTGTTGTTCTCAAACACGATGAATGTCAATGAAGTGACCTTTAATTTGATCGGATCACACGATACACCGCGTGCGTTGACGCGTGCTGGGAATAACAAACAGAAGCTTCGTCTTCTCTTGTTATCGATGTTGACGTTCTCAGGTAGTCCCGTCATCTATTATGGTGATGAGATCGGTCTCGATGGCGATCAAGATCCAGGCTGCCGAAAATGTATGCCGTGGGATCCTGAAGAGCAGGATCAGGAGTTATTCGCCTATACACGACACTTGTTACAGCTTCGAAAGCAGCATAAGACACTCGCGAACAAAGGGCATATCTCTTTCGTTCATGCGAATGATGAGACGAATACGATCATCATGCGTCGCATGAGCCCGGAAGGATTGTATTATATCTACTTCAACAATTCAGATGTTCCTGTTTCATTGACCGCTCCACAAGCTGGTCGAGGGCTTGATTTATTGACGAACACGCACCAGCAGACACTTGACGTTTCTCTCCCTGCGTATTCTGGAACGATCGTTCAAGTCTTATAACTATCTAAAGCCTGTACACTCACCTTCTAAAAAAGAAGTTTTGTGTACAGGCTTTTTTCTGTATCCGTTCTCCAGGATAGAAACAAGTTAATGAATGCCATCGAATTAGGGTATAGAGTACAGAAAGGAGGACATCCTCCATGGAAATTTTCTTTTACGCCGGTCTCATCCTCATCGGCTTGTTTACGATCAGTTACTTGAGTGAACGATTCCACGTCCCGAGTATTCTGGCATTCATCTTGATTGGAATCGTCCTTGGATTTTATTACGATCCTCCCGAAGAGCTGAAACTCGGAGGAGAAGCGGGCATCATCGTCCTGTTCTTTTTACTCGGTCTAAAATTTTCAGTGGCGGACTTGCTGATTCAGCTCCGTTCCATTTGGAAAGCAGGAGTCATCGATATTCTACTTTCGTTTGGTGGAACAATCCTGTTGACTTTATCGTTCGGTTTTTCCATCGCCGAATCGTTTTTGATCGGCTGTGTCTTGTACGCGACGAGTTCTTCGATTTCAGCTCGACTGCTCGATCGGGAACCGGATAAACATCAGGATGTGAATCGCTTCGTGCTGTCCCTGCTCGTCTTCGAAGATTTGATGGCACCGATCCTACTGACGACGGCACCGTTCGTTTTAGGGACTGAGACGTTCTCGGTAGCAAAAATTAGTATCATCTTTCTCGGGTTCGCCTTCTTCTTCATTGCTTTAATCATCATGACGTTGTTCATCAGAAGACGGAAACGTCTCGTCGATTCACTCTACCGTCATCCTGATGCCGGCATCGGAATCATCGGGTTAATCTTGTTATTTTCCGGTGTCGGTATTTTATTCGGCTTGTCAGAAGTACTTGGCGCCTTTATCATCGGTATTCTGTTAACCGAACTGGATGAGACGCGTTATCTTAGACGACTAGTCACGCCGTTCCAAGACTTATTATTACCATTGTTCTTTATCACGTTCGGCATGTCATTCGAGTTGACTGACGGATTACCGATTGATCTATTTTTCTTCGCTCTTGTCATTTGGGGAGTCGCCTCTAAATTCTTAGTCGGTTATCTCGGCGGAAAATCGTTCGGTCTATCGAATTATCATGCGATCGAATCAGGATTCTGTCTTGGTCCACGTGGTGAATTTTCGATTCTCTTCATCACGCTCGCTAGTGGCGCATTCGTGACGTTGACCGGGATATACATTTTTGTTTCTGCTTTTCTTGGAATTCTATTATTCCGAATCTCTACAGGATTGACGAATCGCACACATGCGACCGCACGAAAAATCAAAAAGAAATTGAATTAAAAAGACGTCGGCGCATCGTGCGTTTCCGACGTCTTTCTTCTATATATGTTCTTCGATTCATCGTCCGACAAAAACAGGGCGTTTTTTTTCGATGAAGGATTCAACAGCATGACGATGGTCTTCCGTTTTTCCAGCACGTGACTGATAGATGATTTCTTGAGTAAGCATCTCTTCTAAGTTATTTTCGTAACTCGCTGCTTGCAGCTGCTTGATGTACCCGATTACTTTCGTCGGACGATCCGCCAGCTGACGAGCAAACGCTGTGACCTCTTCTACAAATTGCTCTGATTCGATGCTTCGTGTTGCAAGGTTGAGCGAAACGGCTTCGTCTGCTGAAATCGTGTCACCGAGTAACGCAAGCTCCGTTGCTTTTGCCGCACCGATTAGCCGAGGTAAGAAATACGGCGCTCCTGCATCCGGAACAAGACCGATATTGATGAATCCGAGCGACAATTTCGCTTCAGCGTGGACGAGGCGGAAATCGCAGGCGAGCGTTAGTGATAACCCAGCACCTGCCGCTACACCATTGATGGCAGCGATCGTCGGTTTCTTCGATTTAGCGAGTGCCCGAACGACAGGATGGTAATACTGCTGTAGATATTCACCATGATCGAGCTCAGACGAGACGGTTTTCAAATCTTGCCCTGCACAAAATCCACGTCCTTCACCAGTCAAGACGATGACACGTACTTCTTCATCCTGATTCGCTTCTTCTAGAGCGTCTGCCAATTCCTCTAGTAAATTCGACGTTAATGCATTCAGTTGTTTGGGTCGAGCTAGCGTTAGCGTTGCAATTTGATCCTTGACGACATAATGCATCTCTCGTTTCATCGGATTCCCCTACCTTTAAAAAATGAATGATTGTTCATTATGATGTATTCGTGATATTTTATGAAAATCCTTTTAAATCTCTTTTTTTTCGATGAAAGACAAAAAACCCTCTTTCATTATGAAAATCGAAGGCGTATAGTTTCAAAAAGATAAAGAAACACTATTCGTTTTATGAAACAAAGGGGATTTATTTATGAAAACAGTCAAGCAACCAAGCTTATTCCACATTACGTGGCCATTATTCATCGAGATTGCATTGCATATGAGCCTCGGGATCATTGCAACGTTGATTTTAAGTTATTACTCAGATAGCGCTGCTGCAGCAGTCGGTGTATCCAATCAAATTTTGAATATCTTCATTATTCTCTTTAACATCACCTCGGTCGGTGCAACGATCATCATTGGTCAGTACCTCGGTGCAAGAAAGACGCAAAACGCTCGTCAAACGGCTCGTTCTGCTTTTGCGATTAACTTGTATACCGGTCTCATCGTTTCTCTGACCGTGGTGTTGTTCGGAAGACAACTCCTTGGATTTTTCTCGTTAGAAGGAGAGACGCTCGTCTATGGCGAAACGTTCATTAAGATCGTTGGTCTATTCCTTTTCTTAGAAGCCATCTCATTGACACTGGGTGCAATTCTCCGGAGTCATGGATTCACAAAAAATGCTATGTACGTCACGCTACTCATGAATTTCGTTAGTGCTTTTGGTAACGTCATCGCTGTTCTTGGACTCTTCGGCATTCCCGTTCTCGGTGTTGCTGGTGTCGCTTGGTCGATCGTCATCGCCCGGACAATCGCTGTCCTTGTCTTGTTCTTTGTCGTTTACCGCAAACTTTCTTTACGTTTTACAGTAAAAGACTTGATTCATTTCAATCGTGAGGATGTGAAACGAATCATGAACATCGGAATCCCATCTGCTGGTGAAGGAATCGCCTATCAATTCTCACAACTCATCATCACAGGATTCATCGCAACAATTGGTGAAGCAGCGTTGTCTGCTCGTGTTTATGTATCAAACATCACGATGCTTTGTTTCCTATTCACGCTTGCCATCGCTCAAGGAACGCAATTACTCGTCGCACGCCAAGTTGGTGCGCAACAATTTGAACAAGCATATGGACGTGCTGTGAAAACATTGAAGATTGCTGTTTTCGCAAGCTTCATCTCAGCTGTCGCTCTTGCTTCATTCGGTTCATCGATTCTATCAGTGTTCACATCGAGTCCTGAAATCATTGCAATCGGTATCCCACTACTCTGGGCAAGCGTCATTCTTGAACCAGGTCGCGCGATGAACATCGTGCTCATGGGAACTCTTAAATCGGCAGGAGATGTTCGTTTCCCTGTCGCCATCGGTATTCTATCGATGTGGGGAATCGCGGTCGTCCTCAGTTATACACTTGGTCTTGGTTTCGGTCTTGGATTACTTGGAATCTGGATTGCCTTCTCTGCTGACGAATGGTTCCGTGGCATTTTCGCCATGAAACGTTGGCACGGACGGAAATGGGTCCAATACTCACTCGTCAAAGGAGAAACACATGAGCAAAACGAACGTCGAGAGGCTTCTGAAGCAGTCTAAGATTGACTTCGAATCCCTCACTTATCCTGTTGATCTTGATGATTTATCTGCTGAAGCCGTCGCTAGAAAGATTAATTACCCCCTTTCGACCATTTTTAAAACCCTTGTTTTGAAAATGGTCGAAAATAAATATGTCTTCGTCGTCATTTCGGGGGAAGAAGAACTCTCTCTAAAGGCAGCGGCCAAAGCATTGCATTCAAAAAAAGTCGCGCTTGTTCCGATGAAGGAGTTAGAAGGCCTGACTGGCTATATTCGAGGTGGTGTCTCTGCCATCGGTGCTAAGAAGAACTTTCCGGTTCTTTTATCGGATCGTGCTATCCATGAACCACTCATCATCATATCCGCTGGAAAACGTGGACATCAAGTTCGATTGAATCCTCATGATTTTTTATCTTTCACTCAGGGGATTCTCTTTACGAACGGCTGAATTCCGTCTCCTAATTATGGTATGATGAGTAGTATCGATGAAGTGGTAGGAGGAATCATTTTGTGGAAAGATCGTGTTCGTAATTCAATACCCAACCTATTTACGTTCGGAAATCTGTATTGTGGTTTTTTAGCCATCGTCATGGCAGCAAAAGGTGATTTTCAAAATGCCACCTTACTAATCGTCATCGCGATGATGCTTGATAGTCTGGACGGACGTCTTGCTCGGATGCTTGGTGTAGCAGGCGACTTCGGAAAAGAACTGGACTCATTAGCAGATATCGTGACATTCGGTGTCGCACCTGCAATGATGGCCTACTATACGTATTTCTATGAATTCGGAGAAGTTGGTTTACTAATCTCTGCTCTGTTCCCGTTGTTTGGCGCATTCCGTCTTGCTCGGTTTAATTTATCGGCAACGAATGTGGCATCTGCTTATTTTTCAGGTGTACCGATTACAGCGGCTGGTGGTATTTTGGCCGTCGTCACGTTGTTTAGCGGACGAATGAACGACTTGATGGTCCCACTCGTCTTTACAGGTCTTGCCTTCTTGATGGTCAGTCGTGTCAAGATTCCAAGTTTTAAAGACATTCCCGTTCCGCGCCATACGTTCGTCATCACCTTTACATTGCTGTACGTGACGTATGTCATGATTGCTCGTAGCAATGAGTGGTCGACGTTTTGGTTCGTTGCTGTTCCGTTGTATATCGCGTTTCTCCTTTTCTCGTTCATCAAAAAGAAGAAGCAAAAACAACATTCAAACGGATGATGATAGGAAGTGGTTCGGTTTCTCTTGCGAGAAGCCGGACCACTTTTTTTACAAGACCGCTTCTCCCTCGCTCGTTTTCAAGATATATGGGTATACTTATGACAGAAGCTATTTTGGAAATGGAGGAGTGTCACGCATGGAGCAGTTTCATAAACGTCTTTGGATTTTCTTTTCGATTTGGTTCACCATCGGCTTGATCTTAGTCGGTTTTTCGTTACTTCCCCCTTGGCTCGAGTGGGCCAATGCCGTCTTTTTATTCGCTTCCGGCTTATACGCAGCTCTCTATTTTTGGCATGTCTTACCGAAGGGGCGTCTTGTCATCCCCTTTATCTTCTTTGGTTCGATCATCATTGAGTCGATTGGGGTCCATACCGGTTGGCCGTTTGGAACATATCGTTACGAGTCGGATTTCGGTGTCCAATTATTAGGTGTGCCGATTACGATCGGGGCTGCATGGCTATCGGTCATGGGGGCGAGTCTCGCTTTCTCCCGTTTGTTCTCGTTTCGCTATAGTACATTGATTCTCGTTCCATTGTTTGCCGTCTGGCTCGATTTAGCGATCGATCCTGTTGCTGCTAACGTGAAATCGTATTGGCTTTGGCAAGACGGTGGCTGGTATTACGATATTCCGACACAGAATTTCTTCGGGTGGTATGGAACGGCGCTCGTCTTTTCCTTTTTCATCAATCGCTATCAAGTCAAAGCGACGGATGCCGCACTCGAACAAAACAATCAGTATCTCTTTTTGATATTGCACACTTTATTCGGTGTAACAGCAGGAGTTGCTGGTCTCTATGGCGTCACTTTGGTCAGCTTAAGTGCATTCATCGTCTATTTCATTGTGAAACGAGGGGTTACCGTTGAAAGAAGCAAACAAAAGCAAATTAGCTGAATCCGTATTTCATACGTATGTCGATCATGCTTTGATCCGACGTCATTTCCACCGTGTCTTATATCGAGCAGACGATTTACCTGTCCCTGGTCTCATGCTTGCTACACACAGTTCTTGGTGGGACGGTATGATTCTTTTTCATTTAGATCAGACCTGTTTCCATCACGACCCCTATGTCATGATTGATCAAGCAGGGCTTGCTCGTTTCCCGTTCTTCTCCCGTCTTGGAGCTTTCTCTGTTGACCGGACATCATTCGCTGATATTAAGACAAGCCTTCATTATGCAAAAGAACGACTTCAAAATGGCAGCAGCGTCTGGATGTTTCCTCAAGGCGAGGAACGTCATCAAGAGGACCGTCCGCTTCGCTTAGCAAGTGGTGCCACACATTTGACGCGTCATACGGATCACGTGTCTCTCGTCGCCTTTTATTATTCATATGGTCATGAACAGCAACCGGACGTCTATATCCGGACGCGTCGCTTTCATCCATTACCTGACGAACGGTCAAGTGCTCAGGCAAAACGACTGACAACAGAACTAACTGATTTATACGACGACATTCGAGCAGATGCAATTGCGGAACGTGTTGATTTGTATCGCTGTCTCTCTACCCGAAGGGAACCACTTCCTGCGCGAACGGAGCGCTGGTTACGGGCATTTCGGTCATGAGTTGGTTCTTTCTCTTCTTCGCTCTAGCTGTCTGTCTCTATACATGGATCAATTTAGCTTTTTTACCACGATTAACGGATCCCGTTCAACCAGATAGTCTAGCAATCTGCATCCCTTTACGTAATGAGGAGCGTAATGTACGAAAATTATTAGACGCACTAGAACATGCTCTGACACCTGGGATGCACGTTTACTTATATGAAGACCGCTCGACCGATCGGACGCGCGAGTTATTGCTCGATCGGATTGGTCAAGACGACCGTTTTACAGTGATTGATGGTCTTCCCTTACCAACAGGCTGGGCAGGAAAGGTCCATGCGTGTCATCAACTCGCGAAACGAACGACAGAGGACTACTTGTTATTTCTCGACGCTGATGTGACACTGACACCTGATGCAATTTGTCGCTTATACGGAACGTTACGAACAGAACGAGCCGTTTTCCTTTCCGGTTTCCCGTCCTTTCCTGTACCGACGTTTCTTGGAAAGTGTTTGATTCCAATGCAACATGTTCTTATTGCACAACATCTTCCGATTCCTTTTCGCAAGGTGAAGCATCCAGCGTTTGCTGCAGCCAACGGAATGGTCGTTCTCGTCGAACGACGTGCGTATGATCAAGTCGGTGGACATGAAAGTATTCAATCGGCTCTCGTTGACGATTTAGAACTTTGTCGCACATTTAAAAAATACGGATGGACGACGACGCTCGTCGAAGTCGCTCCAGCAGTCTCTTGTGATATGTACGCCACGAATGAAGAGGTCTGGCAAGGTTTTCTAAAGAATGTCTTTCGTGGGATGAACGATTCTTATGTTGTCGGATCATACTTTCTACTCTTTTACTTGGTTCAAGCAAGTGTCCTACCTTATCTCATCCTTCACCCATCCTGGCAGATGGGTGGTGCACTGATTCTTCTTTACTTAGCACGATTCCGGATTGATCGTGCGGCACGAATCCGACATGTTTGGTGGCTCCATCCACTAGCTGTATTCTTTTATGTCATCTTGCTAGCAAGTGCGATGATTCGAAGCTTTAGGAAACGGGAAATCACATGGAAGGGTAGGACCTATTCATAAGGAGGAATCAGTATCATGAAACATATAGCTGTCATCGGAGCTGGTCTTGGAGGACTAAGCGCTGCCATCTCATTAGCTGCAAAAGGATTTCGTGTCACGGTCATCGAGCGCAATACACATATCGGTGGCAAAATGATGCCGATCATCACAGAAGGACATCGCTTCGACTTTGGTCCGAACACGATCACGATGCCGGAAGTTTTTCAATCTGTCATTCTTGAATCTGGTGCGGATCCTGATGAATACTTTACATTCACGAAACTTGAGCGTCACACGGTCAATCACTTTTCTGACGGACGCACCTTAACGTTCTCGTCTGGACGTGAAGCGATGCGGACAGAAGTAGATCGTTTCACGAACGGTCAGTTGGCAAAAAACGATATTACAGGTTATCAAGAAGAAGTGGCGAAGTTGCATACGATTGCAAAACAACAATTCTTTACGAATATAGATTCATTCATCCGCCCTTCCCTCTGGCGAGACATGTTGAAAGTGCATCCCTTCCAAAACCTTCATGGGCTGCATAAGCACTACTTTAAGGATAAAGGGTTGATTCAGGCACTCGATCGTTATGCGACCTATATCGGGAGTAGTCCTTATCAAACACCCGCTACCTTCAGTCTCATCGCTCATTTAGAACTAAATGACGGCGTCTACTTCACGAATGGCGGCAATACAGCAATCGCAGAAGGATTCGCTCGACGTGCAAAAGAACTAGGTGTCGTCTTCCGTCTTGGCGATGAGGTGACACAGATCGAAGTCGTAGATGGACAAGCAACGGAAATCGAATTGAATCATTTGGAATATCTACCGGTCGACTTCGTCGTCATGAACGGCGATTTATTGACACAATATCCACGCCTGATCTCAGAAACGGCACGACCTGATTTTAAAAATCCGACACCTGCTCAAGTCGAACCATCAATTTCTGCCTACGTCCGATGTATCGGTCTCTCACGTCGGATCGAAGGACTGGCTCATCATAACGTCTTCTTCTCTTCGGATTACGAAGCTGAGTTCAAGGCACTCTTTGATGAAAAACGTTACGCTGAGGAGCCGACGATCTATATCTCGAATTCTTCCGTCACAGCACCAGAAATGGGACAAGCGGGTGACAACTTATTCGTGCTCGTCAATGCACCCGCAACGGATACTGGACATGCGATTGATTTTGATACGTATGATCAACTGATCAATCAACGATTGCAGTCATTTGGAATTGATATTTCATCTGATGTCGTCTTCGAACAACGGATCACACCACAGGATATCGAACAAACCTTCTTTGCTTATCACGGCTCGTTATATGGCTTGTCATCCAATGGCATCCGGTCGTCTTTCCTCCGTCCGAGCAACCGTTCAAAGAATGTTCACAATTTGTTTTTTGCCGGTGGATCAACGCATCCTGGTGGCGGTAGTCCAATGGTGACGCTTTCAGGAAAACTAGCAAGTGAACGAATCGTCTCTGCTGTCGCCGCTACCCTGTGAACGTTATGTGAATTGCATATCAATCACTTGTACGGACAACTAAGATTTGATACGATTACTTCGAGTTCAAGAGGTAGTGATTGACCCCACATCCTCAATCAAGCGCAAGGTGACTTCCCCGAGTCAAGAGCGTTGAAGAACTTACTTTTTCTAACCAGCGAAATCAAATGGGACCCACCCATTTCATCACGTGACTCATCGTGTGTCCATTCGCATGACTTACGACGTTCCCCCTTAGATCGTCTCATCCGAATGGTCCACAGATAGCTCGATAAAGAAAAGACCATCCCCGTGGTCGAAACAGACCTATCTCGTAGTCCAGATGTTCGCTCTGGTGTAGAAGTAATCTGAGACTCCCCGGTCTCAGACCATAGAAAAAAGACCTTGGTCCCCGCCAAGGTCTTTTTTCTATGGTCATGTATTAAATCGTAGCAAGTAACTTCATTTTTTGCCAACGGCTGACGTACGCGCGTTTCGTAAAGACGTCATAGTGATTATCCCGCGCTGCATCAAGAATACCGCGGTATAGGAAGGCAGCAGCTTTTAGAGCACACCGACTCTCACGTGGATATCGTTCAAACGATGGAATCGCCGCGTCATATAGATGCTCTGCTCGAAGGGCAACTTCTTCCCAGAGACCGATGAAGTCTCCTGAAGGACGACCAGCGAGTAACGACTCCGCTGTGACACCGTATGTCTCCATCCATGAATGGGGCAAGTAGATGCGGCCGCGTTTTGCATCTTCACCGACATCGCGCAAAATGTTCGTCAGTTGCATCGCGATTCCAAGATCGATAGCTGATTTACGGAGATCAGGCTGTTGCGGTGCAAGGATGGGTAACAGCATCAAACCGACAGTACTCGCTACGTAGTAGCTGTATTGCTCTGTCTCCTCAAGCGTTTGATAACGATTTTTCTCGATATCCCAACGCATCCCTTCTGCGAGCTCAAGAAATGGTGTCTCATCCATTTCATAACGTTCAAATACATCTGCTAAAGCAATCCATAACGGTTTATCTAGTACTTCGCCATCACGGAATCGTTTGAATTCATTCAAGAAAGCCATTAAGCTCTCTTTTGGTGTCTCTGATTCATCGACGGTATCATCGAGGAATCGGCAAAATGTATAGATGGCATAAACAGCTTGTCGATCTGCTTTTGGTAAGAGTGAGAAGGCTTTATAGAACGTTTTAGATCCGGACTGAATGACTTCCTCACATTTGATATACGCGTTCTGGATCGTCACTGAATTCATGTTTCCACCCCATCTCTTGTTCCATTCGGTTTACGAGTATCGTTGCGCCCATCATGACGACTGGTACTCCTCCACACGGATGCACCGATGCACCGACGGCATATAATCGATCGATATCCGGATACGGTTTTGCCTGTGTCTTTAAGGCAGCGGATTGGCGAATCGTCGGCGCAATCCCAAAACTCCCTCCCTGATACAATCCAAAGGTCTGTGCATCATTCGGTGTACGAATCTTCATTTCTTGTATCTTTTCCCGGAATCCCGGATGATGATGCTCGATTTTTTCAAGTACGGTCTCAACGAACTCTACTTTTTCATAATCTTCTACACCATAGCCACGTGGAGAAGGAATTAATGAATAGACGACGCTATCGTCCGTTCCTGTCAAACTACGGTCAATCTGACTTGGATGGAACAGATAGACTGCCGGATGTTCAGGTAATCGTCCCTTTTTAAAGATATTCGTCATGAGCGGTTCCAAGTCGTTTGGCATCAAAAAGCGATGCACTGGTAAATCGACTTTCCCTTTCATTTTGAAATACAGCAGTAGCGTACCGCCTGAAGGCGTATAGGTTTTAGGTTGTTTACCTTCCACAAGACGTTCCATCAATGGAAACTCTCCATTTAGTACGATTTGATCGAAGGCTTCATGTGTTCCATCTTGTAAGATGATTTCTTTCGCCTGTCCTTGGTCGACAACGATTCGTTCAACGGGTGCCTCGAAGACAAATCGGACACCACGTTCGACTAATGTGTCATACATGCGTTCAGCAAGCGAGAAATAGCCACCTTTTACATACCAGACACCTTCTGCTTGTTCCCGGTACGGAATCAAACCGTAAATCGATGGTGTTGTATAAGGATTTCCGCCGATATAAAATGTCGGGAAACTGTATGCCATGCGCAAATATTTACTCTTGAAGTATCGCTTCAAATGGTCATGTGCAGTTTCTAGAGCATGCATCTGTAATAATGGACGCATCATGTCTGGGTGCAACAACTCTGTCTTTCGACGATAACCACGTTCTAAAAATTTCGATACACTCGTCTCATAATCCTTTTCTTTTTGATGCATGAATTCATAAAATCCACGCCCTTCACCGAATTGACGTTCGATTGCGATCGCTTGATCCACGACATCGGCTACTTTCGTGACGACGGTACCGTCGTCGAAGTGAAGGTCATACAATGGATCGACCCGTTCAAGTTCTACTCCCGTCACGCCGGCTTCTGCCAACTGCTCTTTTAACTTGCCTGGCATCAGGACGATCGTCGGACCTTCATCGATGCGGCCACCTGATTCAAAATCGACGGATCGTAATCGACCACCGACATGCGCTTCTTTTTCAAAAATCGTAATCTCGACTCCGGGATGTCTTGCTGTCAGCAAAAGCGCTGCATGCAGTGTACCGACACCGGCTCCTACGAATCCTATCTTCATGTCCGCACCCCTTCTTTTTTGAGCACAAGTTCTGCCGTGATACGCGCGGATTCGAAGATCGTTGGTAATCCGCTACCTGGATGTGTGCCACCTCCGACGAGATACAGATGATCGAGCTCTTCAAATTGATTATGCGGTCGGAAATACATCATCTGCGTCAACTGATGACCGAGATTGAACGTCGCGCCTTGATGGATCCCCATCGCTTCCCAGTCGTCTGGCGTGAACATCTCTTCGACTTCGATTGCTGCTTCAATCCCTTGATACGGCGAACGCGTTTCAAGGGCGTCAAGAACACGACGACGTAGTTTCGGTCCTTCGATCGACCAATCAAGTTCAGAGTAATTGTTCGGTACCGGCACTAGTACATACATAGCAGACTTGCCTTCAGGTGCTAGCGTTGGATCAATCACGGATGGATTTTGGACATAGAATGAAAAGTCATCAGATAGCTCAAGCGTCTGTGTCATCTCACGAACGTTTTTCTCATAGTCCTCCGCAAAATAAATCGTGTGGTGTGGTGCATCAAACGTCCGGTTGACACCAAGATATAACATGAACGTCGAACATGAGAATTTTTTACGGTCAATTTTTGGTCGGGACCATTTTTTCAAAACCCCTTCCGGCACCAAATGATTCATCGCATGTGCGAAATCGGCACCGATGATGACTTCATCGAATAACTCATGTTGACCTGACTCAAGGATGACTCCTTCGACAGTTTTCCCGTTCAAGATCAACTGCTTGATGCCTGTACCTAATTGAACTGTTCCACCGAGTTCTTCAATCGCGCGTTGCATCGCAAGCGGCACCTGATGCATCCCACCAATCGGATGATGGACACCGTAAGCATGTTCCATGTAGGACAAGATTGAAAAGCCACCTGGACATTCCCAAGCTGACATGCCTAAATATTTGGCTTGGAACGTAAACGCATACTTTAGTTCTTCACTCGTGAAATAGTCGGATAAGACATCATAAAGGGATCGCCCAAGTGAAAGACGCGGAAGTGCTGTTAAGACACGCGGTGATAAGTAGTCTGTTAATCGGTCATGACGTGTCTGGAGAATGGGCATCAACTTACCGAGTTTTAGCGCCTGCTCTGCCATGAATCGATCATATCCCTCTCCGTTTCCCGGAAAGTGCTGTTCAATCGTCTCTTTCATCCGGTCCCGGTCCGTCGTCATCGTGAATTGCTCTGTTCCACCTTTAAAATAAAGCGTGTACATCGGATCAAGCGCTTTAAGATTCAGATAATCTTCTAATCGTAGACCGGCTTCATGAAAAACGTTTTCTAGAATGTGCGGCATATTGAGGAATGTTGGTCCTCGATCAAACGTATAGTCATCTATCTTGACGGCAGAAGTACGCCCGCCGACCTGCGTTTGTTTTTCATAGACGGTGACATCTATTCCTTTTCCCGCTAATAATAAGGCACATGCAAGTCCCCCTGGTCCTGCTCCTATCACTGCTACGCGTCGCTTCACCCAAATCTCTCCTTTTATCTCTCATCGTTTCAACTATTATACTAAGCACATAGTAAGAGCGACAAATTTAAACTGTCTTCCAACTGTAAAAACGCCAGACTTCGCTTAGGAAGTGGCGTTTGCAGTCACGATATACCAGGCACCTTCTTTTAAGAATGGTGTGATCGAAATGTTTTCAAACCCAGCTTTCGATAAATCCTCTTTCAGTTCTTCTTTGCTTGGTAATGGATACAGATTCTCATGCAACGTCATGAAAGCATTAAATGCTGCCGAGAACGGCGCACCATGCGAACTGTCACGAAGTGGTGTTACCAGAATGACTGTCCCGTCATCTTTAACGAAACGGCGAACGCCTTCTAGAAGCGCAAGACGTTCCGGTTGTGGGAAGTAATATAAAATATTATTCATCATGACTCCGTCATAGGTCTCTTTGACATCGAATGTCTTAATGTCTCCGACGACAAAGTCAATTTCTCCGCTTGTATCTCGTCGTTTTGCTTCTGCAATGACCGATTCTTCGATATCGATTCCAGCGAGTCGCAAATCAGGCAACGCCTCATGGATTTTGCGGAGATATCCGCCATAGGCACAGCCGATATCAAGAAGTGATGTCAGATTGCGACTACGAATGATATGACGTACGGCTGGAAAAGCGACGGTCTCAACAAGTGCCGACGTTTCGGCAACGATGTCGCCGTGTTCTTCACCATTGAAAACTTTCTGTTGACCTTCTTCTAGAAACTGTGGATAAGAGAATAATGCGGGTAAATGTAACTCCATCATTTCCGATAACATGAATCCGATACTGCGATCGTCTGATTGAGAAAGTTCCGGCAATACATGACGCGTCGCTGTGTAACGTAAATCTTTTTTCTTTAAGTGACCAACAGCTACGCCGACCTCGAACCAGCGGGATAACGCTTCCTGTGTCAGCGGACGTTGCATCCGCAGTTGAGCCTCTGCTTGCGTCGCTCCCGTTTGAAGAGCATCAAATAAACCATATTTATAACCGATGTATCCATGCCAAAGTGGTAACACCGGTTCTGCGCGTTTCATCCATTTCCGTGCCCGGAAGACTTTCGTCCATTCCTTCAACTGTGCCACAAGCGTTCCCCTCTCTACTGTGTAATACATCCCTTTTCCCAAATAACAACCACTTGTAAACAAAAATTACTAGCGGACACGACAAAAAGAGTCCTTTCAACCTGTGAGGTCGAAAAGGACTCTTTGATTTCGCATGCACTTAAAAGAACTTCATACCGTATGGGAGCGAATACCCAAGGAATACTGTGACAAGAACGAGCACGATGAATCCGATGACGAAACCGGAATAGGCTTTACCCTTTTTGACACGAACGAGTGTCAATTCTCCGAAGATGAGCGTCAGAAGACCTGCTGTGATCTTCGCATGATATAAGCCTTCCTTGTTAGGAATTTCAATGTACAGATAAAGACCTGTCGCGAACGTCAATAAAAGCAGAAGACGGAACGCCATATGAATGCCTTTTGCGGCTTTTTTATTGTTCTTGTACATCGAAAACGCAACGAAGAACGTGACCAACAAAAGTACCCAAAGTAAGACGTGTGTGTGAACAAATGCTGTGATTGGCATTTCATTTCCTCCTTTCTTTTCCTATCTCATCTCTCATCGTATCTGATTTCCGTACGAACACCTAGTGTTATTTTGTTGCTATATGGTTTTTTCAGGAGATTGTCACATGTGTGGACTGGACGAGTGGAAATTTGACGGTGAAGAGACTTCCTTCCCTTACGACCGATTCCACGTGAATTTCTCCACCATGACCGGTTACGATTTCCTTACAGATGGCTAGACCAAGACCCGTACCACCGATTTTGCGACTGTCCGAATTGTCGACGCGATAGAATTTTTCAAAGAGACGACTGAGCGATTGTTCCGGAATCCCGATTCCCTCATCCCGGACTTGAAGAATGACTTGATCAAGCGATGTCGTCAGTACAACATCAATCGCACCACCAGATGGTGAATATTTCACTGCATTATTCAATAAATTATTGAGTAACTGCCTGATTTTTTCTTCATCTGCTTCAATGACAGGCAATTGATCTCCTTCATGACGGAACGTAATCCGATGGGCTTGTGTCGAAGCGGCATAAAATTGTGTCGTTTCTTCAGCAATCGCATGAACGTTCACGGATGCTTTCTTATAGGATTGTGTGCCCGACTCCATGCGCTGGACATCTAAGAAATCATTGACGAGATTCGCAAGACGTTCCGTTTCGGAATGGATCGTCCGCAAATACCGATCTTGGCGCGATTCTTCAATATCTCGGTTGAGCATGAGCTCTGTAAAGCCGTAAATCGAAGAGAGCGGCGTCCGAAGTTCATGAGACACGGTCGAAACGAGCTCTGATTTCAAACGGTCCATTTCAGTCTCTTTCGTCACATCACGCATGACAAGCATCGTTCCTTTATGCACCTGATGAATCTGAATCACCTCGACATAAAATTGAATGAATACCGTCTCATTTCGAATCGAGAATTGTAGACTATCCGTCGGTAATTCTCCACGGAGAACTGAATCGACATATCTGCTGAAGACTTCAGGTTCATCGACGACAGATCGAATGACTTCAAGACATGTTTGAAGCGTTTCTTGCTCCGTGTGAACACCATATCGTAATTCCGGGAAAAGATCGTATAACGGTCGATTGACGAAGACCTCTTCTTTTCCTGGCTCGAGATAGATGACGGCCTCTCGAATCGAATCGAGAATTCGCTCCGTCTTCGCTTTTTCTTTCGTCATCTCGTCAAATAAACGCATTCGCAAGAGCGATAGTGACAGTTGACGAGAGAAGGACATGACGTCTCGCATCTGTTCATTCGTGAACTGATCGCGGTAACGGACAAGGTAAATATACGCGATGATATCATCTGCCGTTGGATCGAGAATCGGCACAGCCGTTTCATACATATAGTACGGATACGGTAATGGATGATTGCTCGCGACTTGTTTAGAAGAATGAACTGGGGTCTTCAGCGATTCTGCTCGTTTCAACAGTGACGCATCATTTTGAAGCAACTGTTCTGCCAGTTCATCCGTCATCCCGTAAGTGACGACAGAATAACTATCTTCCTCATCCACGAACACCAATGCACCGATCTCCGAATCCGTGATCGTGACGAGCTTCTCGATGATTTCGGGATAAGCGGTCAATGACTCACGTGCCGCAAGTGTCTCGGTTAAATCATTCCGGTACTGGAGATGCTGTTCATTTCGCATCGTCAGCTCCAATGCTTCTTCAAGCTCTTGCTGTTGTGCTTGCAATTCTTCTTGCTGAGCTTGCAGTTCTTCCTGCTGCGCCTGCAACTCTTCATTTTTTGCTAATAGGTGCTGTTTGTTTTCAGAAATCGAACTCGCCATCTGGTTGAATGATAACGCCAGAATACCAATTTCATCTTTACGATTTGGTACTTTGACGCTCGAGACATCCTCACCATTCGCAAGCCGTTGACTGTTTTTGACGAGAGACAATAATCCTATCGTGATCCGGCGGATGAAGGGGTAGATGAAGAAGATCAAGACGGCAATCAAGACGACGATATTCGCTAACCAAATCAGTTGTGTCGTTCGGATTTCCCGTTCTAATTGATTACTTGTCCGTTGTGCCCAATCTTCCAAAAATTCACGATAGCCACCGAGTGCTAATTCACTTTTATTAATCTCTGATAATACATCGATGTTTCCTTGACTATCTAACTGGATTTGACCTTCAGCTAACAACTTTTGACCGAGTGGTAGTTCAGCAAGCGTCGTTCCTTTTAAGAAAGATTCCGTGACATCTCCTGATTCTTTCGCTTTGACATAGGATTGAACAAGCGGCAAGATGGCATCGAAATAATAACCATATAATTCTCTCGAGGACTTGGCGAATGCCTTTCCTTGATCATAGATCGCATTTTTTTCGAACCATTCTGTCTGCTGATCAATCTTATCTTGTTGGGCCATGACCTGATTATATAAATCCGCATTTCCCATCAAGGCATATCCGCGCATGTTGAACTGGACATCTTGCCACTCTTCCCATAAGGCACCTGCGCGTGCACTTCGATCACGGATGTCTTCTAACTTCGCCCGGGTCGCCTGCAGTTTCGTGTCGGTGTAGTTGTAGACGATCAATGATGAAATCATCAATGTAGCTAATACGACATAAAAGGAAGCCATGAGTTGGCGTCCGATTTTTCGATTAATCCACTTTGTAATCACTCAGTATTCCTCCTACTACATCAATCAACTTTAGAGGACTAAAAGGTTTTGAGAAGAAATAGTTCGCACCGATTTCTTCCGCGCGTTCCCGGTCGGATTGTTGACTTTTAGCCGTCAGCATCATGATTTTTAAATGTTGCTTATCCGGATGTTGTCTGACTTTTTCGATGACTTCAATTCCTGTCATTCCAGGCATCATGTAATCGAGTAGAACAAGATCGTATTCAGCGTTCATGATTTTTTGATACGCTTCGTCCCCGTCCGTCGCTTCATCGATCGTATACCCTTCATCTTCCAGTGTATCAAGTACCAACATTCGTAAGACATCTTCGTCTTCTGCTAATAAAATACGTGCCATCTATTAAAACCTCCCAAAATTATCCATCATTAAAGTGACATATCTTCTTTATTTTACACAGTTCCTTCACAATAAGAAACGGAAATCACTTCATACGCTGATTTTGTTCCTTTATTCCTCATCCCTCTTTCGACCTATACTAAAACCTCCCTTGTCTCCACCAGAAGTAGGAGGACAAGGGAGGTCTCAATCGTAAGATGAACCGATTAAACTAAATCAATCGTTTCTCCTAAAGCAAAAGCATAGATGGCTTTCCGCGAGATTCGAATATGAAGAATGGCTTCTAACGCTTCTTGATACAGGTTCAGCTGAGTCGCATATCGTTCTCGTAACATATCAGCAGGTGTCTGTCCGACTTCCGTCGTAACAATTTGATCCGATTTATAATCGAGCAAGATATACGACTCTCCATCTTGAATCAAGCAGTCGACGATTCCTTGCATGACAGCATCGTCTGAAGGACCCGTCCAGTCTTTCCGGAAACGTGCCGCCTCGATTTTATACGTAAACGGCAACTCTCGATAGACATGATTCGTCCGTAGTCGTTCATCGAACAATCGCCCGATCTCGGAATCGAGGAATCCTTGTAATTGTGCTGTTGCTTCTCGCATCGTCGTTGCTTCGATGGGCGTAATCCGTTCCGTCGCTTCCCATTGATCGATCTGTTGCGTAAGCGCTATATCCGGTTCATATAATTGCATCGCTAAGTGTAAGACCGTTCCTCGTTCCGCTCCACTGAGTACGGGTCCGAGAAATTGTGGTGTTCGATAATAGGTCGTTTGACGATACGTTGTTTCAAAGGCTGCGCGCTCGAGTTGTTCCGCACGCTTCAGTTCCGTGACGGTCTGTTTCGCTGCCGTCTCTGTCGCGAGTAGATGCGGATACTGATACGAAAACGCCGACTCGACAATTTCTTTGACGTGTGAATTGACCGGGACGTCGATTTTTTCAAGCTGCTGGACGTGCTCAAGTTGCTCCACAAGCGTTGAAATCTCTTGGTACGGTGCTAATTCCTCCAACGACATCGCGCGAATCGACCAGTTCGTCTCATCCGGACGCAGTAAGCTGCTGCGCAAGACTGCCGGGACGACCCATTCCGCATAACTTTTCGCTTGGCGCCGATCATTTTCCGGTAACAGGACTTCATCGGGTGGTGTCATCTGCCAAGTCGCCATTTGATCTTCTAAATCCTTGACTGTTCCAACGAGAATCAGCTTTTCTTTTGCCCGGGTCATCGCGACATACAGAACCCGCATCTCTTCCGCCTTCATTTCTCGATCCATTTCCCGGCGGATGACTTCTTTCAGCAACGTTCCGGATCGCAAACGACGGATTGGATCGATTGCATCCAGAGCAATACCATACGTCTTATGCAACTGGATCGCTTGCATCTGATCCTGTTTATTGAATTGCTTCGTCAATTGGCTGACAATCGTCACTGGGAACTCGAGTCCTTTTGACTGGTGAATCGTCATGATGCGGACAACATCTTCGTCTTCACCGAGTGAACGAGCTTCCGCGAAGTCTTCTCCTCGTTCGATCAACCGATTAATTAGACGGAGAAAACGATACAACCCACGATAGCCGGACGTCTCATATTGCTTCGCCCGCTCATATAAGGCATTCAAGTTAGCTTGACGACTTCTGCCTCCGGCGAGACAGCCGACATACTCAAAATAGCCGGTCTGATCAAACAACGACCGAATGAAGGTTGGAAGCGCACTCCCACGCGCCTCGGTTCGCCATGCTTGAATCTGACGGATGATCTCATCGATTCGAATACCGAGTTCCGACTCCTCTGACGCCATCGCAAGTGCCGCCTCATAAAAGCTTCCTTCTTTTTGTTTTGCTCGAATCCGTCCCAAATCGCGATCCGCCACACTGAAAATCGGCGATCGTAACAGACTCGCGAGCGGGATGTCTTGAAGCGGATTATCGATCGTCTTAAGCAACGCCATCATGATTTGAATTTCCGTCGCTTGGAAATATCCACCCGTCGTATCCGCATAAACTGGAATCTCATACTGTTCAAGTACCTCGACAAGTGCTTGGACACGCTTACCACGCGACCGTGCTAAGACGACGATATCGCGGTATTCACAAGTTCGGAATCGGTTCGCTTTCGCATCATAGATCAGATGTGGATGTTTGGAGTCGACGAGTTCTAGAATCCGCGTCGCAATCGCTCGTGCTTCAACCTCTTCCTTTTCACTATCTAGCGGATCGATTAAAAGTAATTCAGGTGCGACTTGCTCCGATTCGAGATAACTCAGATTACCGAGTCGAAGATGGGCGGCTTCATCGTAATCAATTTCTCCAACCGTCTCATCCATGACTTGTCGAAAGATTTGATTCGTTCCATCCAGCACCTCAAGACGACTTCGGAAGTTTTTCGTTAAATCGATCCGTGTTCCGACGTCCGTCTGCTGGAATCGTTTGAATTTTTCTAGGAACAATCCTGGTTCAGCATGACGAAATTTATAGATGGATTGTTTGACATCTCCGACCATGAATAAATTCCCTGTCGCCTCATCCGTTTTTGAGACCAGTTGGATGATGCGTTCCTGTACTTCATTCGTATCTTGGTATTCGTCAACGAGTACCTCAACGAAGCGCTCCTTCAGAAGCTTTGCTACGTCTGACGGTTGTCCTTCATCCGTCAAGATCTCTAATGCAAAATGTTCAAGATCTGAAAAATCAACGATTCCTCGTTGTTGTTTCGCTTCGAGATAATCATTTGCGAATTGACGCACGAGTGTGACGATCGTCTCTACGTGTCGTAACTGGGATCGTAAATCCTCCAAGTAATCGACACCTGTTTTTTGAACGAACAGTTCCTTCATCTTTTTAAACTCTGCAACAAGACGTGTTCGCTCTGTCTGGAACGGTTTGATTCCTTCATCCCCACGCGGACTTTTCCAGCGACCGAACTCCACTGCTTGAAAGGCAAACGCAACCATCGACCATCGCCGCGCTGACGTTTCAAGTACTCCAAACGGAGCCATATCCTGTCGCATCATCTGTCCCATTTCCGTATATCCGGACTGTTCCAATTCAAACGCTAGTTCTCGGTAACGTCCCAACAGATTCGACAATGTCTCCCATTCCAGTTCGACCAATCGTTGCATAAGTGGCGAATCGTCCGGGTCAATCGGCTGATCGTACTGACTGATCAAATGCGCGTAAAACGCTTCTGGGTCAGGTAAGGATCGAGAAAAACGGTAGAGATTCGAAATCAGCGACAGCATCGCTTGATCATCCCGGTCCGATGTATAACTATCAATCAAATCATAGAATCCCGGATCCTCAGAAGCATAGAACGTCTCGAAGACTGCTTCTAAGACATCGTCTTGCAGTAATAACAATTCAGATTCGTCAGCTATCCGAAATGCCGGATCCAAACCGATCCGGTAATAATTCTCGCGTAGAATCGATAGACAAAATGAATGGATCGTCGTGATTTGGGCCCGGTTCATCAGTTGACGCTGCTTTTTTAGATACAAATCATCCGGCGCCTCTTTGATACGCTGATCCATGACCTCGATGACCCGCGTCTTCATCTCACGCGCTGCCGCATTCGTAAAGGTGGCAACTAGTATACGATCCGCTGACAGCTCATCTTCGGGATCGATCAAACGTTGCGTCAGTCGCTCGACAAGGACAGCGGTCTTTCCTGATCCAGCAGCTGCTGAAACTAAGATATGTCCTCCTCTCGCTGAAATAGCTTGTTGTTGTTCTTCTGTCCAACGCACACTCATTCTTCTTCCTCCTTCAACCGTTCCAGCACTTCTTTTTCAGACATCGGTTTTAATGGGCGATACTGATTCCCAAGTGACTCATCGAATTGACAGACCGATCGGTATTCGCAGAAGCTGCAAGGTGTCCGTTCCTGATAATCAAATGGATTGATGGCGATATCTCCATCATAAATATCCTGGCTGCTGTCTTTTAACGCCTCCCATGCATGGTCCATCAGCGCCGATAAATCCTCCTCCTGCACGACACCTTTCGTCTGTGTCTTATGGAGTCCGTTTTTCGTGAATGTCACTTTGACGAGTGGTGATTTTTTTCGTTCATCGTACGCAATATGATCCATAGCCCGCAGTACTTCATCATTCTCGAGAATGACGCCCTGCATTTGATAGGACTCGAGCAATAGTCGATTACGTTCTGCTTCATCAGCAGATAAATCGCCTCGTAACATCGGATTCTTGACATGGAAATAAAGCGCACCCGCAGGTTTTGCCTGCTGTTGATAGAGCAATTCCGACTGTTCCACGACTGTCTTCAAATACAGCAACATCTGAATGGCGAGCCCATAATAGATTTCCGCAAAATCCAGTCCCCGCGCACTTGATTTGTAGTCAATGATGCGAACGTATAACTGATCCCCGATCGTCGCCTGATCAATCCGGTCGATCCGACCCGTGAATTCGATTTCCGTTCCATCTGGTAACGTAAAGCGTAATGGTGGGAAGGTCGCGTTCCCAAAACTGATTTCAAATAAATCCGGTTCAAAATCCGTTCGTTTCGCCTGCTCAACGAGCATTTTCGCAGTCTGTTCCACAACATCGGTTAATTTTTTCTTGATATAACCGAACCGACTCGAACTCATCAAAATCGCGTTCTGAATTTCCGGTGTCACTTTCTCGACAGCTTCCTTCGCAAGTGTTCCACATGTCTCGCCGTCAAGCTCTCGCCACTGACGTCCAGAAGCTTTAATACTGAGCGATAGATCATTTAATGCGCCGTGGAACAGATTTCCGATGTCCGGTGCTTCGAATTTATAAAGCTTTCGCTCGCGCAAACGAAGCCCATACCGAGCAAAATGCTTATACGAGCAGGCGTTATAGGTCTCAAAACGCGAAACGCTCGCTTGCAGTGAATCACCATATAGACGATGCGCCAACCCTTCCGGTAACGCTTCCGCTTGATTTTGATAGAACAAGGCACTCGAGAATAACCCCATCCGTTCACGTCCCCGTCCGTTTTCGAGAAGCGTATTGTACACCTCGAACCAAATCGGCTGAATCGGATAACGTCGTTGAAGACGCCGAAGTTCAATCGCTGTCGCTGCTGCCGCACGCTCTGGACTCGTCACGAAATCAAGTTGTTCTTGCGGTGCGTGTTCCCCAGCTTCCGCAAAGTGCGTCTTAATCGGACGATCGAGCAACAGTTGTCGTTTTAATTGTTTTGTGATCGCTGCCGGCTGAAGCGCCTTTCCTTCTTCATCGACAAGTGCGTAACTAACATACAAGGCTTCACTTGGAGCCATCATCCCTTGATACAGGTAAAACAGCTCATCATCAAACACATCAAGAGATGCTTTTCCAACCGGAATACCATGTTCATGTAAGAAGTCATGATCATTTTCGGACAGTAACTTTGATTGATCTTGAACGAACGGAATCAGACCATCATTCGCTCCGAGTAAAAAGACGACTTTTACTCGTTGTAATCGTCCACGGACATAGTCCGTCGCGATGACTTGATCGAGCGATGGCGGAACAAGCGCAAAACGAAGGCTCTCAAGTCCTGTCTCGACCATCTGGACGAACAAATCCGTTGATAAGGTATGCTCAGGCGCAGCAGCTTCTAGCTGCTCGAATAGATGAAGTATCGCTTCATATACTTGATCATGCTCGCGCGCAACAAGTAATTGATCCTGCTCTAGTGCTTGCTTACGCCATTCCATTAAACGTTCTGCAATTTTTTGTTCTTCAAGGAATTGATACAGACCTTTCGTATACGCGCTCATCGTCTTCGCCTGTTTCAGCCGGCGGTGCAACGGTTCAATCAAGTCGACGACGAATGTTCGTAAATGGTTCAGTTCTTCTTCTTGCGCAAGCTCCTCTTCCGTTAAGCGAACTTCCTCTGCTAGGCGCCGCTTTAATTGCCACGGTTGTTGCCACATCGACCCTTTGATGCCGCGTTCGAGCACGAAGGTCTCAAAACGATCGAGCGCTAGACGCGCATCTTCCGCGGGAATCGGCAAGAGCTCCGTCTTCAGCAAACGAAAGACCGTTTCTTCCCGATAACCCGACGTTACGATGTCCAAAGCAGATTGAATCAAGTCAACGAGTGGATGATGAACCATCGACTCACGTTGATCCAAGAAATATGGAACATCATACATGTGGAAGGCTCGTTCCAAGTGATCCGCATACGGCTCAAGATGTCGCACGACGAATGCCATCTCATGAAACCGATACCCTTTTTGTCGAACGAGTTGAATCACTTTCCGCACGGCTGATTCTGCTTCAACTTGACGGTTAACTGCAGCTGTCATCTGAAAGCCCTCAATGTCATGATCGACAGGAGGATATCCCGGCTTCAACAAGGCCTGCTCCAAATGTCGTAGTCCTTCTGATTGAAACTTGATTGGTTGATCATACAAAATTTCTTCATATGGAATCGACAGTTCCTGCATCTGACCGATCAATTGCATGTAGCACCGCTGAGACACACCAAAAGAAGTTTGTTTCGCATAAGGATCCGTTGCGTCCATTGTAAAACTAATATGCATTTCAGCCACTTGTTGCATCAAGGCGAGTAAAACTTGTTGTTCCTGGAGCGAAAATTCATAAAATCCGTCGACGATGATCGTCGCTTGATCCAGTCGCGCTTTGGGAAGCAATTCGAGCAACGTCGTATAGTAATCGTCTGCATGGAGTGCTTTATCGACAATTCGTTCCGTAAAGCGATCATAAATCAACGCAAGATCGTTTAATTTCGATGACCGTTCGAGAGAGCGATCACTCACTTGACGCAACATGTCTGGCTCAATCAACGAACGTTTAAACGACGCAATGAGCTCATCAAGTCCTTGGAAAAATCCAGGCATGTTTTTAGTTCGTTTAAAAATCTTCAGTTCGTCTTCTGATTCCTCAACGACCTGTCGCAGTAATAGCTGTGTCCCCGTCTCATCAAGAAATGGAATCGTTTGATTCCCGTAATCGCGTAAGATATGAAACGCAAAGCGCCGTAGACTCATGACCTCAAGACGAACAAGACCTGCTATCCGTTCATCTGTCGCAATCCGCCGCTCCATTTCAAATGACATCTGATCTGGAACGATGAAATACATCTTCTCCCCTAGTGGTCGTTGCTCGAGTTCTTGTACGACGCGCTCGATCAATTGTGTCGTTTTTCCACTCCCGGCACGACCAATATGCATATGGTTCATCAAGAAAACCTCCTCCTCGTTTTTTTCTTTACTATTATTATCTCACAAACAAGAACAAATGTACTGTTTTTGGCGCATGTCTTCTACGTATAAATTTGCTATAATCAGGACACATCCTATGTAAGGCAGGTGATACTTCTTGTCACTTTACGAAACCATCGGAGGCGAGCATATACTCACATCCTTGGTTCGCTCGTTCTATCATCAAGTCTACCATGATTCACTGTTGCGACCGTTATTCCCTGAAGATCGGCAACGTGTCGAACAGGCACAACTCGTCTTCTTGACCCAATTGACAGGGGGACCGCGCGACCCGGATCAACCGCCGGCGAGTTTAGCGATGATTCACCGGTTATTACCGATTCAAAAAGAACATGCCATCCGTTGGTTGGAACTGATGGAAGTAGCTGCTCTTGATACAATTCCAAATGACGAAGCACGACTTCAACTACTCGAGCGATTACGAATTGGCGCGATGAATGTACTACGCGTTTGTGAAGCACACCAGATGGACTGAG
Organism: Exiguobacterium sp. FSL W8-0210; assembly: GCF_038006045.1. NCBI lineage: Bacteria > Bacillati > Bacillota > Bacilli > Caryophanales > Exiguobacterium > Exiguobacterium sp. FSL W8-0210. The sequence continues at coordinate 780,508 of NZ_JBBOUK010000001.1, read as the reverse complement.
GGATTTTTCTTTCTCATCTGTCCATTTCCATGTAAAATAATAAATGGAGGCGATAAAACATGACGGAAGAACAAGAACAACGACCTGAACTCGTAAAGAATGCGATCGAGCAAGCCGAAGCATCGACGAACGAGGATGACACGCTCGAGGAAGAGAAAACCGAAGAACAAAAAAAATTGGATCACATCAAAGGTCTCGTAACCCTTGAACGTGGATCTGATTACTATCGTGTCGTTTTTTATGACGACCATAAACACTTGATTTTCAAGGAACTCGATTACGACCGTGTCGACTTCGTAGGTCGTTTCTACAATGATAGCTTTGATCCGACAAACTTGACGGAACTAGAAGAAATCGCAGACAAAGCACTCTCGACTTCTTTACGAAAACGATTCTTATAATGCATGAAATAAGCCGTCCTCCGATTGGAGAACGGCTTATTTTTATTGATCAGATTGTTTTTTCTTCCGACGAAGGACGTAAGCAAGAACGCCACCTGCGACAGCGATCCCTGTTGCCGCCAAGATCGGTAATAAGACTTTTTTGTTGGATGCTAGTTTTTGTTTGACTTGCTCAAGGCGGGACTCATTCGTCTCTTTCAAGGCGATGGATGTCCGACGGTTCATCGTGACGTGTTTCGCAGCATCCGTCACGACGATGCGTTTTGTGACCCAACGGCGATTTCCAGCATCATCGACGACCAATTGTCGCGCCCGTTTAATTCCTTTGATTCGTTTACCCGGTGTATTTTCCGGACGCACGATGCGGGAACTGATAAAGCGTCTGCCTCCAGTCGCACCAAATCCAGGCTGTAATTTTCGGCGATTTAACCATTCGTATGATTCATTCATCGTGTCGCGGTAAAAGTTACCGCTTCACCTCCCTATGATTTCTCTCTCTACTGTTTCTCCTTACGTAAGTAAGATTCCTGTTATGTGTTTCCACTTTTCACCGATTCTTAAACTCCGGCAACTGAAAACGACGCTGCATTTCATAAGCCAGTTCCAGTGTTTTAATCCGTTGTCGTTCAATGCTGTATGCGGATGCATCCGTATCGATACATTGACCTGTCTGAAATTCGACTTGTACTTTACCGGATTTTTTCTGAACAGTCTTCATCTGTTTAAAATTAATCCAAATACATTCCGCCTTTTCTTTTGCGGTCGTCGGAAAGAAAATCGTTTGTGCTTGCCAATCCACTAAAACAGGGGTCTTTCGGTTCGGACCAAGAATATGCCGTGCTGCTTCGATTCTTCCACGCATGGACGAACCAAAATACAAACAGGATTCTTCAATCAGCTTAATGGGATGACCATCTAAAATACTTTCAGAATGTTCCTTGATGACGAGTGTCTGCGGTTCACCGTATTGACCGTATCGCGGGATCAAGGCTAACGTTTCTTCCGTGATTGGGTATGACATCTCCTTCGCTCCCTTCCTGGATTATATTGGTTATATCAAACTTCCTTTTGCCTTGCATGAACGGAACGATTATTTCCTAACGAAAAAAACGAGATCCAAAGATCCCGTTTTTAAAATTCTTTTGGTTTTTTTTCCTCTTGCTCAATAAAATGACGTGGGAAATTAAAAATCACACAAACTTTTCCAACTCCATTTCCCGCAGAACGGTTTTCGATTGCGACCGTTCCATCATGACGCTCAACGATCCGTTTGACGATATAGAGACCAAGCCCAAACTTTCCTTCCTTGCCACGTGAGAATTGATGGAACAGTGGCGAGGAGCCGTCAAGCGGTGGTCCGTCATTTTCGATTTCGATATGCACCTGATCCGCTGTTCCGGACAATCGGATATCGATTCGTGTTTCGGCATAACGAATCGCATTGTCCATGACATTTTCGAGCGCAACACGTAACTGCTCTCCTTCACCAAGAACGATTCCCGCTTCTCCACTAACATGCCATTCAAGTGACTTCGTCCCAGAAAAGCGATTTTTCAACAGATGCACCATCCGGTCGATGTCAACATTGTCCCACGTTGAACGATCGAGCTCGAAATAGTCGAGCTTCGTGACATAAAGTAGAGCTGCGACTTTTTTCTCCAACCGCTCCGCTTCTTCATCAATGACGGATACGGATCCGGTCAAATCACCATCCGGATAAATCCCGTCTGAGATGGATTGAGCATAACTTCGGATGACCATGATCGGTGTCTTCAAATCATGGGAGATGTTTTGAAGTAATGATTTTTGTGCCTTATCTTGTTTTTCAAGATCCATCCGCATCGCATCAACGGATCGTGCGAGTCGTCCGATTTCATCCCCGCGATCAAGTGGAAGTGGTGTATCCCATTTCTGAGCCGCGATCTTCCCGACCGCTCCCTCGATTTCGACGAGTGGTTGTGTCAACCGTCGCGCTAACCAAAAGGCAATGAATAGCGTAAAGATACTTCCAATGATGACGACGAATCCGATTTTCGAGAATAACTGCGTAATCAGTTCTTGTCGATACGCATCCCAAACATAGGAGACACGATAGTACGTTTCACCACTATCCTCGATTTTTCGAATACTGTAGTATACATCTTCTTTATCAAGACGCGTTGTATACTTTGCCGTAACTGTTTTTTGATCAATTGCATCACGGTACATCTGATTGATCAGTTGTTGCGGTGCCCCACCGTAATAAAGTTTTCCGTTCTTAGATAGCAATAGGATATTAACTGATCGAGATTCTTGTTTCCGACGATCGAATTCAATCGGATTATCTTGTAGCATCTCGATGACAGAGGCATCCTTCGAGAAGAAGACCTCACTATTCTCAAGCGTCGAATAGACCTGTTCATCGATGAAATTTCCGATCGATGAGCGGATGACAAGGAGAATGACTGCAGATAATGTGACGATGACGAGCAGAAACATCGCCCAAATCTGAAATCCGAGACTACGATTTTTCATGCAGACACCAAGCGATAGCCAATACCATAGATTGTTTCGAGTTCCAGTTTCGTTAATTTCTTACGGACACGACGGACAAGATCATCGACGACGCGATCCGATCCGAAATAATCGTCACCCCAGACACTGACGAGAATCTGCTCGCGAGACATCGGCGTCCCGATTTGTGTCGCAAATAAAATCAGTAGATCGTACTCTTTTGAGGTTAGATCAATTTCTTGACCGTTCTCCTCGATAATTCGTTTCTCAGGATAAATCATATAATCGCCGTATTGAATGACGCTACTTTTCGGTGTCGCATACGTACGTGCTAAGATTTTTTTGACACGAATGACCAGTTCGCGCGGAAGGAACGGCTTCGCAATATAATCGTCCGATCCCATCTCAAGACCAATGATCTTATCGATATCCTCATCACGCGCCGAGATGAAAATGACGGGTGTCGTTTCATCATGTGCCTTAATTCGCTTAATCAATTGAAAACCATCCATATCCGGTAGCATGATATCTAAAACCCACAAATCTGGCTTCTCTACGATCGCAGAAGCAGCTGCCTCACCAGATGTAAACGATTTAACCTGCCAACCTTCTTGTTCCAAGTACTTTACGAGTACACGATTCAAGTTCACTTCATCATCAACCAAATAGATTGTATGCATAGCTCTCACTCCTCGACTAATGTGCTTTGTTTCAGTGTATCAAAGGAATTCCGCAAAATTATGGGAGAGTGGATAATAATTCAAAAAAACCTTTCTTTTCAAAAGAAAAGAAAGGCGAAGTCATAAATTTTCTATTATTTGACGAGACGGAGCGCTGGATACGCTACTTGCTCGTTCTTTGAAGTCGCAGGTGCCACCTGTTGACGTCGTTCCATTTTCACGACGTGCGTCAAAAATCCAACGCCGCCTCCTAGCAATACTGTTACACCCGTCATTAATAGAATCTCCATTTTCTTCGCCACCTTTTCCCTCGCAATTGATAATCAGTATCATCCTCAAACTGACTATAGCATGCTCAAACGAAAATGAGAAGCGTTCTCACAAAATTAATCATCTAAAAACTTTTTTTGTTCTAGTTCATGACGTTTTCGAATGATTTCCTTCCAATCGAATTGTCCTTGTTCGAGTCCATTGATTAAAATTTCGGCAGTTCCGACATTCGTTGCGAGCGGCAGATCGTACACATCGCATAATCGAATGAGTGCGGAGACGTCCGGTTCATGCGGTTGCGCCGTTAGCGGATCGCGTAAAAAAATCACGATATCGATATTTCCTTGAGCCACGAGTGCTCCGATTTCTTGATCACCGCCGAGTGGTCCAGATTTACAGCGATGGACATGTAAATCTGTCGCTTCCATGATCCGTTGCCCGGTCGTTCCTGTCGCATACAATGTATTTTTTTTGAAGAATGCAGCATAAGCTCGTGTAAACCCCATCATCTCATCTTTTTTTTCATCATGTGCGATCAATGCGATATTCATTCGTATCCCCTCCTTCTTGTCTATGCACAGAAAAAGAACTTCAGAAACCTGAAGTTCTTGAAACACTCATGAATTCGTCGGTTGTTTCTTCAATACGGTCCGTAAAATCTTTCCGGTCGTATTACGAGGTAATTGATCGATGAACTCAATCTGTGTCGGACATTTATATTTTGCGAGTGATGTAGCACAGAACGCCTGTGTTTCCTCTTCTGTCATCGTCTCACGGACAACGACGAATGCTTTGACAGCTTCGCCCATCTCCTCGTCCGGTATGCCGATAACAGCGGCTTCAATGATATTTGGATGCTGATAGAGCACTTCTTCGACCTCACGTGGGTAGACGTTATAGCCACCGACGATGATCATATCTTTTTTGCGATCGACGATATAGAAATAACCATCTTCATCACGACGAGCCAAATCACCCGTATATAACCAGCCATCGCGTAACGTCGCTTGCGACTCTTCTGGCATCTTGTAATAACCCGTCATGACGTTTGGTCCACGAACAATCAATTCTCCGACCTGACCATCTGGTAATTCCTGTCCGAGTTCATCGACAACTTTGTTTTCAACATCGACGATCGATGTACCGATCGAGCCTGGTTTCTGAACACCATCGACCGGATTGAAACAAGTGACAGGCGATGCTTCCGATAAACCGTATCCTTCGAGGATATGACACTGGAATGTCTGATCAAACGCTTCAAGGAGTGGTACTGGAAGACTCGCTCCTCCTGATACGAATAGACGGGTTGACTCAAAATAGGTCGCGTATTCCGGATGGGCCTTCACGGTTTGGAGTAAGAAATTATACATCGTTGGCACGCCTGCAAAAATCGTCACCTGTTCTTTTTTCGATAATTCAAACGTCTCTTGTGGTGAAAAACGTGAAGCAATGATGATTGAGGCTCCATGTGCGAGCGAAGCATTGATCACGACTGTCAAACAAAAGACATGGAACATTGGTAATACGGCAAGTGTCCGGTCTTTACTTGATACGTGTAGATAATCTCCGATCGAGCGCGCATTCGACGTCAGATTACGATGCGATAACATCGCACCTTTTGGTTTTCCTGTCGTCCCACTCGTATAGAGAATGACGGCGATGTCATCCAGTTCATTCGTCACGTCTGTCAATGGATGTTCGATTTCGAGCCAGCGATCGAGCGTGATGAACGTCACTTGTTGATGTGTTTCGTTTGGTCCTTCTTGATCCGCATAGGGAACAGAGACGACAATCCTGAGGTTCGGTAAATGAACGAGACGATCTTTTGCAGCTTCAACAAGCGGAGCAATGCCTAAAATCCCCTTCACATCACCGTTCATCAGGATATACCCGATCTCATCCGGTGTATATGTAGGGTTGATTGGAATCGCGATTGCCCCTTGTTTCATGATGGCGTAATATGCCACTAGGAATGCTGGGCTATTCCCTAAGATCAGCGCGACATGATCGCCTTTTCGGATTCCGTTCGCTTCAAGCGCACCGGCTGCCCGGTGAAACTTCTCGACGAACTCACGATAGCTGACTTGCGTGTCCTCAAACACATACGCGGTTGAGTCCGGATGTGTTCGAGCGGTTTCTTCGACGGATTGAATCAATCCAAGCATGAGCAAAATTCCCCTTTCGAATGAATGACTATTCATTTTTTACATAAAAAAAATCCATACGTAGTCAAAAGCGACCGTATGGATAGTGTAACACTTTTTGGAAACGTTTTCACCGAGTTTCTTTTTAACCGTTAACGATGACACCACCATTTAAGTGAAGGACCTGTCCTGTCATATAACTTGAATCGTTACAGGCGAGGAAGACATAAGCAGATGCCATCTCGGCCGGTTGCCCTGGACGATCCATCGGTGTATTCTTACCGAACGTCTTGACTGATTCATCCGGGAACGTCTCCGTGATGAGTGGTGTCCAAATCGGACCAGGCGCGACGGCGTTGACACGAATGCCCTCTTTTGCCAGATTCATTGAAAGACTCCGCGTGAAGCTAACGATTGCTCCTTTAGTAGCGGAGTAGTCGATCAATAATGCGTTCCCCTCGTATGCTGTCGAAGATGTCGTATTGATGATGGCAGAACCAAGTGAAAGGTGCGGTAAAGCAGCACGGGCAAGGCGCATCATTCCGAAGATATTTGTCTTAAACGTCTTCTCCATCGACTCATCCGTGATATCCTTCAGACTATCTTCTGGTTTTTGCATACTTGCATTGTTGACGACGATATCTAAGCGACCGAAATGGTCGATCGTTTTTTGAACAAGTGTTTCACAGTAGTCTGCGTCCCCAATATCTCCTTTAGAAAGTAGGACTTCGCCTCCTAATTCTTCAAGACGCGCTTTCGTTTCTTCTGCTCCCTCTTGATCGCCATAGAAAGCAATGACAACCTTTGCCCCTTCACGGACATAAGCAATCGAGACAGCACGACCGATTCCAGAATTGCCGCCTGTGACGATTGCGACCTTTCCTTCAAGCTTACCTGCTGCCTTATAATCATCACGCTCATAATAAGGTAACGGTTGTTCGTCCTCCGTCTTCGGTAATTGTTTTGAAATCTGTTCAAAATCGATAAAGTCCGTCAACGAACCTTCTAAAAAGTTATCTTTATTATAGCCCATGAAAAAAACTCCCCCTATGCTGTTGATAGAAGGAGTTTTCCCATAAAGACTTACGCTAAAACGTCTAGCACCTCATCAAGTTCGACGGCGCCGAAATATTTTTTCAATTCGTACCGACCGAGCACTTCGCGAAGAGACGCGCGATCATAACGTGTACCTTCAAGCGCCCGTGCGATTTCTTCCGCGTCCTCGACGCCAAAGAAGTCACCGTAAATCTTCGCTTCTTCAATGATGCCTTTTTTGACATTCAATCGGAAGTCAATCGTTCCAATCGGGAAACGTTTTTTTTGAATAACATCGAATTTCGGTGATTTTCCGAAATTCCATTCCCAGTTGCCATAACGTTCTGCCGAGATGGCACGTACTTTATCCCAGTCTTCTTCAGTTAAGATATACCGTTCAATCTCTTTCCCTTCATAGATCGAGGCAAGGAGATGATCGACGAATTGTTCCATCGTCAACGGTTCTGTCAGGAATTCCGAGATGTTCGCGACACGGCTCCGAACCGATTTAATGCCTTTGGAACGCATCTTCTCTTCACTGACGACAAGCGCATTGACGACTTCTTCGATGTTCGAATCGAGCATCAGCGTACCATGACTAAACATCCGTCCTTTTGTCGTGAACTGGGCATTCCCGCTGATTTTCCGGCTTCCGACATGAATATCGTTTCGTCCAGATAACTCCGCTTCGACACCGAGTTTATGCAGCGCTTGCACGACCGGCTCCGTGAACTTTTTATAGTTGTTGAACGAATCACCGTCATCTTTCGTCAAGAAACTGAAGTTCAAGTTTCCTTCGTCATGATACACAGCGCCACCGCCGGAAAGACGACGGACGACGTGGATGCCGTTTTCCTCGACATACTTCAAATTAACTTCTTCATTCGTGTTCTGGTTTTTTCCGACGATGATGGATGGACCGTTGATATAAAACAAGAAATAGTCTTCTTCATTGACGTTCAGGTTGTTCAAGATGAATTCTTCGACAGCGAGATTGATTCGCGCGTCGCGAATCTCAGGATGGAAGATGAATTTCATAAGGGTTTCGTGCTCCTTTGTGATGGAATCATAATGTGATCAGTTACAGCCGTCGACACCACACGCATCACCTTCAGCGATGATTTCAAGTGTTTGTTCCTGGCGGATCTTCGCGAAGACTTGTTCGAATGCTTCTACTGGTTGTGCGCCGGAAATAGCATATTTTCGGTCGAAGACGAAGAACGGTACACCACGAACACCAAGTTGTTGTGCCATCGCCTCTTCTTCTCGAACATCTGTCGCCAGTTCTTTTGATGCGAGAAACGCTGTGACATCTGCTTCAGCAAGTCCTGCTTCTACTGCGATCCGCGTCAGAATGGTTGGGTCATTCAAATCTTCTCCATTCATGAAATAAGCTGTGAACAAAGCTTCCGATACTGCATTCATCTTACCATGTTTTTTTGCAAATTGAGTCAGGCGATGAGCCTCGAATGTATTGGCTGGGATGACACGATCCATCTCGTAGTGCAAGCCTTCCTGACGTGCCGTATCAACGACACCTTGCGACATATTCCGTGCTTGTTCGAGAGTCGTCCCATATTTCGAAGCAAGAATTTCGTATAACCCTTGCGTCGGCACTGCTGGTGCATCTGGGTCAAGTTCAAAGCTTTTGAATTCGACCTCAATATCCAACTTTTCGTTCGCAATTGCTTGTTCTAAACGACGCTTCCCAATATAACAAAACGGACATGCATAATCCGACCATACTTCTACTTTCATCAGTGTTCTCTCCTTTTGTGCAGTTTCATACATTAAGCATAGTCGCCTCTAGACAGAGTTGCAATCTTTCCGCCCAGGTCGATTCAAATATGTTCAAAAAAAGAACCAAGATCGTTTTGATCTTGGTTCTTTAGTGCGTTCATCGCTTATTCTGTTACAAGCGCGTGTGCTGCATCTTCGATTTCGATATCGAGTTCTTTCGTATAAGCATCTGTTTGTTCTGCTGTCCAGTTCAAGACAGTTTTCATTTCTTCGATGACGGCATCTTTATGAGCACGAGCCCACGCGATGTCAAAGAAGACAGCACCTGTACGACGGATGAAGAAGTCGATCGGACGAGCGACCATTTCATGTTCGATGCTGTAGTGGAGTTGTGCATAGACAGAACGTGGAAGAGCTGTCGTTGCTGCATCGAATGCTGCTGCATATTCCAGTACTTTCGGTAAGTTCGAACCGTAGCGTTTTGCTAGGAATTGAACTTCTTCTGTCGTTAGACCGTTCGTTGCTGTTTGAGCTTTTAGGAATTCAGCAAATCCTTTTGCTCCGCCGACGTGTCCACCAGACATTGGCATGTTTTTCGTCGAGCAACGTGCGTACGCGACGTTTTCTTCTTTTTTCAAGAGTTTAGCGACGAGATCAACGACGTGCTCACCCATTTTACGGTATCCAGTCAATTTCCCACCCGCAATCGTAATGAGACCTGACTCAGACTGCCATACTTCATCTTTACGAGAGATTTCAGAAGGATCTTTTCCTTCTTCATAAATCAATGGACGTACACCAGCCCAGCTTGATTCAACGTCTTCTGCTGTCACTTTAACCTCTGGGAACATGTAGTGAATCGCGTCTAGGACGTAGTCTTGGTCTTCGACTGTGAACTTCGGATGTGCAGTATCTTTATCGAAGAACGTATCTGTCGTACCAACGTACGCTTTTCCATCACGTGGAATCGCGAAGATCATCCGACCGTCTGGTGTATCGAAGTAGACCGCTTGTTTGAGTGGGAATTTCGATTGATCGATGACGACGTGGACACCTTTTGTCAAACGAAGTTGTTTCCCGACTTTAGAGCCATCTTTTTCACGTAATTCATCAACCCATGGACCTGTCGCGTTGACGACTTTTTTCGCACGGATTTCATGTACGTCACCTGTCAAGAGGTCCGTCACACGCATGCCGACGACTTTTCCAGCATCGTAGATGATTTCTTCCGCTTTTGTATAATTGACGACGCGTGCACCGTGTTCAACCGCTTCTTTCATGACTTCGATTGTTAGACGGGCGTCATCTGTACGGTACTCAACGTAGTAACCGCCACCTTTAAGACCTTGTTGTTTGACGAGTGGTTCTTTTGCCAATGTCTCTTTCGCAGATAACATCGTCCGCCATTCCGAACGTTTAACACCTGCTAAGAAGTCATAAACACGAAGACCGATTGACGTACTGAACGGTCCGAACGTACCGCCTTTATGCATCGGAAGCAACATCCACTCTGGTGTCGTGACGTGTGGTCCGTTTTCGTAAACGATCGCACGTTCTTTACCGACTTCCGCGACCATCTGAACTTCGAATTGTTTTAAATAACGTAGACCACCATGGACTAATTTCGTTGAACGACTAGACGTACCGGACGCGAAATCCTGCATTTCGACGAGGCCAATCTTCATACCGCGTGACGCTGCATCGAGGGCGATCCCCGCACCTGTGATACCGCCACCTACGACGAGTAGATCGAGTTCTTCACGTGTTAATCGATTATAGACATCTGCACGGTTTTTGCTTGAAAATGGTTGGTTAGCCATGAATAGTTCCTCCTGTTTAGGTTCGAAAAAAAAGAGACCACAACAAACACGCTGACTATGTCAACTGCTGCTGTGGTCTCTCCATATTCTCCGACCGATTTATTAACTTGACCTTACTATAACATACATCACATCATTTGAACAACATCGTAGCTTGAACAGCTTTTTGCCATCCACCGTAGAGCGCATCCGTCTCTTCTTTTGCCATGCTTGGCTCGAAGCGACGTTCTTTTTTCCATTGCGTAGCAATTTGTTCACGGTTTTCAAAGAATCCGACAGCAAGACCTGCCAAGTAGGCTGCACCTAATGCCGTCGTCTCATTGATTTCCGGACGTTCGACCGGTGCTTGGATGATATCGCCCTGGAACTGCATCAAGAAGTTGTTTTTAACCGCTCCACCATCGACACGAAGTGTCTTCATCTCGATGCCTGAATCTTGTTCCATCGCAGATAAAACATCGCGTGTCTGATAAGCGAGTGATTCTAGTGTCGCGCGGATGAAGTGTTCTTTTTCCGTACCCCGTGTCAAACCGAAGACCGCACCTCGAACGTCTGATTCCCAGTAAGGCGTTCCAAGACCAACGAATGCTGGTACAACGTAGACACCGTCTGAAGACGTGACGCGTGTTGCGTATCCTTCTGATTCTTTGGCATCATCAATGAGACGTAAGCCGTCACGTAACCATTGAATCGCAGATCCTGCGACGAAGATACTTCCTTCTAAAGCATATTCGACTTTTCCATCGACGCCCCACGCGATCGTCGTCAGCAATCCGTGATCTGATTTCACAGCCTCTTCGCCTGTGTTCATCAACATGAAGCAGCCTGTACCGTATGTGTTCTTTGCCATTCCTGTGTCAAAACACGCTTGACCAAACAAGGCGGCTTGCTGATCGCCCGCTGCTCCAGCAATCGGAACTGATTCTCCGAAGAAGTGATACCCTGCTGTCTCTGCGTACACTTCAGAAGATGGTCGTACTTCTGGAAGCATCGCTTTCGGGACATCTAAGATGCCGAGTAACTCGTCATCCCATTTTAATTCATGAATGTTATACATCAACGTACGACTTGCATTCGAATAGTCGGTCACATGTGCTTTTCCGCCGGATAATTTCCAGATGAGCCACGTATCGATCGTACCGAACAATAGTTCACCACGTTCAGCACGTTCCCGTGCTCCTTCGACATGATCTAAAATCCATTTGACTTTCGTACCAGAGAAATAAGCGTCAATCAATAGACCTGTCTTCTCACGGAAGAGCTCGGCATGACCGGCTGCTCGAAGCGCTTCACAGATTTCAGCCGTTTGTCTCGATTGCCACACGACTGCATTGTGAATCGGTTTCCCTGTTTCTTTTTCCCAGACGACAGCTGTTTCACGTTGGTTCGTGATTCCAATACCAGCAATCTGCGATGGCTTTACGTTCGCCTCCGTCAGACAAGTCGCCACGACAGCAAGGACACTTCCCCAAATCTCGTTTGCGTTGTGTTCGACCCAACCTGGTTTCGGAAAATACTGCGTGAATTCCTGTTGTGCTGAATGGACGATCTCGCCGGCACGATTAAACAGGATCGCACGTGTACTCGTCGTTCCCTGATCCAATGACAAAATGTAGTTCTCCATCTCTTCCCCATCCTTTTGTATCTAAATAAGTTAAGCTGACTTTGACTCCACTGACGTTGTTTTGTTCGGACGAACACCGAATCTATAGCATAAGCCTAATATGACGATTGTCACAAGTCCTACAACCCAAAAAGCCGGTGTATCTTTTCCTGTGAAGACCGAACGATAAAACAATCCGCCAAGACTTCCACCGAGAACTGGTCCGAGAACCGGAATCCATGAGTATCCCCAGTTCGAAGATCCTTTTCCATGAATCGGTAAGATGAAGTGAGCGATACGTGGACCAAGGTCCCGCGCCGGATTCATCGCATATCCTGTCGTGCCTCCGAATGACATACCGAGGCTGACGATCAAGAAACCGACGATCAATGGATTTAAACCATCTGAGAACTTATTCGCTCCGATCGATAACAACCCGATGACAAGTAAGAATGTCGCAATCATTTCACTCATTAGATTGGCAAATGTATGTGGAATCGCTGGTGACGTCGCAAAGACGCCGAGTTTCGTTGCTGGGTCTTTCGTCTCCGCCCAGTGTGGTAAGTAATGAACGAAAACAAGACTTGCACCAAGTATCCCGCCGGCAATTTGAGCGACGATATAGCCTGGTACGTCCGCCCATGCAAATGAACCGTCAAAGGCTAAACCAAGCGTTACTGCTGGATTAAGGTGTGCTCCACTGAATTGACCGACGGCATACGCTGCAATCGCCACAGCAAAACCCCAGGCAAACGTGATGACGATCCAGCCTGCATCCTTCGCAAACGATTTCGTCAAACTAACGCCTGCACCAACACCGTTTCCAAGCGCGACAAGCAAGGCTGTACCTAAAAATTCCGCTAGTAAGGGTGACATGTGTATTCCTCCTTTTTGTTATGTGAAAAAAGCAACATAAAAAGGAGATCCACGTCAGTTCATGCTTGAATTTTCTTCAAGCAGGACTCACACGTGAATCTCCCTTTTCTCCGTCACTTTGTATCAACTTGATATCACTATAACAACCAGTGAAAACGCTGTCAAATAATCCGAATGATTTTCCTCACACCCCGATTAGGAGCGTGGTTCAAAATGACGCCACAAATCCTTATTCGATGTCGTGATACTTGAGGCACCTGCTTCAATCGCTTGTTCAACTTCCTCGACCGTATCGATGAGTCCTCCTGCAAAAATGAGACGTCCCGTCTTTTCTTTCACTTCTTGAATGTACTTTGGCATTAACCCTGGTAACACTTCGATGTAATCAGGTTGCGTCCGTTCCATAAGTTGATAACTCTTTTCGAGTGAACTCGAATCGAGTAAGAACATGCGTTGCATCGTCTTGACCTTTTTTTGACGTGCTTTCAAGATGACGCTTGCCTTCGTCGAAATGACACCATACGGTTTCAATTCTTGGCAGACGTATTCCGTTGCGTATTCATCATTTTTTAATCCTTGAACGAGATCCATGTGCAAAAACATTTTTTTGTCGTAACGATGCGCCATCTCGTAGACTGCTTTTAAACGCGATACGTGCATTTCGAGTAAGACCCCATATTCATATGGACTCTTCAGCATCTTTTCAAAGTCTTCTAATTTTCTAACGGAAGGCAGGATCTTCTGTCCAAAATATGTCATACGTTCTCCCCCTGATTCGTAATGTGTCCTAAGTATGTCGTGAAACATAAGGAATAGGCAATGCTCTTTTCATGAAAATAAGTGAAAAGAGCGCTACGATTAGGGTATAGCTTAACGAAACGATTTATTTTCAGGAGGTGAACGCGCAGTCCTACCGTCTGTGCACGTCAATGAGTCAGCAAAAACGGATTGTCATCTATTTATTTTCTATTTTAATTAACGCCTTAGGAAACAGCTTCATGGTGACCGCCTCGATCGGGAGTGCACCTTGGACTTCAGCGAGTGAAGCCGTCGCGGCAATCTCACCGTTAACCGTTGGACTAGCGATCATCGTCCTACATGTACTCGCCTTGATTGCAACACTCTTTCTCGGAAGCCGCTTCAGTTGGTGGACGATCGTCCTTAGTTTTGCACTCGTCGTCCTTTTCGGCGCCGCGATTGATTTCTTCTTATCGATCCATCAATTGATTTATACACCACAAGGATTGTGGATGCGCGCCGTGTACATGTTGATCGGCATGCCGTTGATTTCACTTGGACTCGCCCTCTATCTCCAAATCGGATTCGTATTGATGCCACCGGATTACTTGATGAAGTCACTCATCAGTCGTTTTAAAAGTACATCGCTCGGAGCAACGATCAGCCTCGGCATTCCTTTTGTGATTGCTTGCCTCTTTTCACTAATTGAACGCGAACTGATCGGCATCGGAGTCGGAACTTTCATTTTCCTCTTATTGAACGGTCCACTAATCGAATGGTTCCAGCAATTGTTCCCGATTACAGCACGTCCGCCTAAACGAACAAGTTCTTGAATACTGAAAAAGAGCTTCTGCTGATAGACGAATTTATCTATCAGCAGGAGCTCTTTCATTTACGTATATGATTTTCTTTGGAAGACAAGAATCGATGCACCTAACAAGACGATGATGTGTGCCAATACGAACAAGACGGAGAATGTCAAAGATGTTCCCATCGCTTCACTCGTACCATAGGTCATAGAATCCTTGAAATACATTGACCAGTCTAAATGCATGAATATGATCCACTTAGCGATTGCTGGCTTGAAGCCAATCAGTAAGTTACCCGCAATGCTCGTAAAGAACTGAGCCAGTACGGTGAAGCCGATGATCATTCCGACAGAACGGAATAACAATGAGAAGAATAACGTCATGAATATCGTAAAGATCGGACTGACAACTTCGACGATCGTATCTCGGAACAGAATTGGATCTCCTGCTTCTGAAAACGCAAATGAGCCTGCGTAGACGATCGCAGCGATGAACACGAATTGAAATAACATGATCAAAATCGAGAAGATCAATTTCGAGAAGTAAATCGTCATTCTGGAATACGGACTCATTAATAAGTGTTTCATCGTGTCATAACGTACTTCATTCCCGATGGCTTCTGCCGTGAAGACGATCGTGATGATACCTAACAAGGAAGTCAACAACAGGAATGTTAATGAATAATAATCATAACGTGTGAACTCAAAATCATTCGTCTTTGCAATGATGATAATACCAACTGCAATAACGACATATAGCGCTAAAACGATCTTCGCTTTTTTAGTCGTCCACCATTTCATCCATTCATTTTGTATGAGCGAAAACATGTGAATCCCCCTCTTTTTTCGTTACTTGCAGGAATTGTTCCTCGAGCGTCAAGCGTTTGACGGTCAATTCATGTAAATCGGCAATCGGTACGACGAGTCGCGCGATAGCTGGACACTCATTTTCCGGTGCGGTGATAATGATTTTATTCTCGAGTACTTCTGATGGGTAGTTTGCGACGCGAAGGGCATCCAGTACATCTGTCATTGCTTCTGCATTAACACGAAGAGCGATTTTCGCTCCGGTTTCATTACGAACGGACTCGACCGACTTGATGACACCCTGATCGATGATCGCGTAACGATCACTGATTTGTTCCATCTCACTCAACATATGGCTTGAAATTAAAATCGCGATATCTTGCTCACGCGCCATTTGACGTAAATATTCACGAAGCTCCGCAATCCCGGATGGATCCAGACCATTCGTTGGTTCATCTAAAATCAAGACGCGCGGGTTATGTAGCAAGGCACGAGCAATTCCGAGTCGTTGCTTCATTCCGAGTGAGTACTCTCCGACTTTTTTTGAAAGCTTTCCTTCAAGACCAACGAGTCGTGCTAGTGCATCATAATCAACTTGACCGAGTCCCGGAATGAGGTTTTTTGCATGAACCAAGTTTTGTTTTCCTGTCAGATAAGGATAAAACGCCGGATTCTCAACGATTGCTCCGATTTGCGTCAACGCTTTCGAACGCTCTTCTACGACATCAAATCCATTGACCGTGACTTTCCCTGCATCCTGCTCGAGTAGTCCCGTGATGATGCGAATCGTCGTCGTTTTCCCTGCTCCGTTCGGTCCGAGGAAGCCGAACACTTCTCCTGGCGATACCTCAAAACTGACGTCTTTTAAAATTTGCTCTTTCCCGAGACGCTTTGAGATATTTTCAATCTTTAACATCTGCTCTTCCTCCTCATTCATATTTTGTCTATGCTATTAGTGTACGTGATTTTAAAGGAAAAGTTCCATTCCTTACAAATATGTAATCTGATTCCAAATGAAACTCCTCAATACGATTAGTTCCGTGCGAAAAATAACTAAAGAATGGAGCCGCTAGATGATTATTTTTAAAGAAGTGACACGCGAACATTTTCCGATCATTCAATCGTTGTATGCGAGCGTTCCTGAATATGCGCTCTTAGAAGAACGAGTGCTTCCACTCTCTGATTCGACCTTACAGGAAGAGTATTTAAATCCAGATACCGTATCGCTGATTGGGTATGTGGACGGAGAACCTGTCTTACTGATTGACTACCTACCGAAGCACCCGAAAGACGGTACACCTTGGATCGGTCTATTCTTATTGGATGCTTCTCAGCACGGAACGGGAACTAGCAGTCGGTTACTATCCGCTTTTTGTGATCAATTCCTAAGTCAGGAATCTTACATTCATCTCGCAGTCTTACCTGATAATTTAAGGGCCCTACGCTTTTGGGAAAAACACGATTTCCACTACGTGCGAACGAGTCTCTCGAATCGTGAACAACTCGTAGACGTCTACGTGTATGATGTAAGTAAAAACAAATGAAAACGCATGAATGGAGTATCACACAATGTCCAGACCCTCACTTCGCTTTGATGTTTTATTGGCAGGATTGATTTCCCTGCTATTTTTTAGCATGACGCTCGGATTAACTTTCTTCATTAGTCAACATGCAACAAACCGACTCCAATCGGAAGTCGGGATGAATCTGTCAACGACCGCTCACCAACTATCTGATAAGCTTGATCATTACATGTGGTCACGTTATGCCGAAGTAAAATTGCTAGGTTCCTTATCAACAATCCAACAAACAGAACAAAAAGCAGAAACACGGCAGACACTCGAAGAGTTACAACGACAGATTCCTGACTTTTCTTGGATTGGTCGCTTAGATGCGGAAGGTAAAGTCGTTGCGTCAACGAACCAGATTCTTGAAGGAACGTCGATCAAGGAACGCCCTGTCTTCCAACAAGCCTTATCACAACCATTCATCGGGGATGTCCATGAAGCTGTCCTACTCGCAAAATTATTGCCGAACCCAAGCGGTGAGCCACTCCAATTCGTCGATATTAGTACACCTTTATATGATCAGGGTCGATTTTCTGGTGTCCTCGCAACACATCTCAGTTTCGAATGGGCAAAAGCGATCGAACAAAGCTTTCAGAGTGCTACTTCCTCTCTCCAACAAGTCGATGTGTTCATCGTTAGTCAAGATCGAAAGACGATTTTGCTTGGACCAAACGGATGGAGCGGTAAAACATTACCCGATAGCGTAACGTTGATGTCGAATGCTTCTGCGACCGCTTCCTGGCAAGGGAAAGAATTCGTCTCTAGTCAAAGTACGAGTCGCGGTTATAAGGACTACGACGGACTCGGGTGGACGGTTCTCGTGCGTCAACCGACTTCGATTGCCTTCGCTGATGCCGACGCTTTACGTCAAACGATTTTCATATCCGGATTGATTGCCTCTTTCATCACAGCCGTACTCGGATGGATGTTAGCGAAGTTATTGACACGACCATTATTAAAAATCACACATGCCGCCCAACAGATGCAGGATGATCCATCAAAATCACTTCCGAATCATCGTGGAATCCGAGAAATCGAGACACTGACGGATGCCTTACAGCAATTGATTCATCGCTTGCTACATACCGAACAAGAGAAATTGACGTTCGAACGCTTATCACAACGCGATAGCCTGACCGGTCTCGCGAACCGAAACGGTCTCGCTCAATACATCGAACAATTGCCTGTAGAAACACGTTCTATCTATCTTTGCCTTGATTTAGACGGCTTTAAAGCAGTCAATGATACGTATGGTCACGCCCTAGGTGATCTCTTGCTGATTGAGGTCAGTCAACGTCTCGAACAATTGCTTCCACCGGGTGGATTCGTGGCTCGTCTGGGCGGCGATGAGTTCATCATCGTCTTGACCACTCAATCCTTAACAGAAGCACGATACTTAGGTGAACAATGGATTGCTCACGTCTCGATGCCGTATCACTTAGAAGAACAAACCGTCCATATCGGGATGAGTATTGGGCTCGCCGAACAGGTGACAGGAGAATCACTCGAACAAGTCATGCATCGCGCTGATTTAGCGCTCTATCGTTCGAAGCAAAACGGCAGAGGATGTATGTCCGTTCATTGACCATTCAGGACGAAGGATTGACAAGCGCAGCTCTCCTCCGTAAGGTGAACGAGAAGCGTATAAATTTTCAACAAGGAGCTGTCAGCATGAATCAATGGACACGTGAAGCACGATATCGTCCCCTCTCGGATGTCGATCCGAGCGTCTACCAAGCGATGAAGGAAGAAGTTCGAACATCTCCTTGGCGATTTTCCTATCATATTCAACCACCAACTGGACTCTTGAATGATCCGAACGGTTTCGTCTATCACGACGGTCTCTATCATTTATTCTATCAATGGTTCCCCCTCGGACCTGTTCATGGGCTGAAGTACTGGTATCACATGACATCAAAAGATCTGGTACATTGGTTCGATGAAGGAGCTGCCTTGATTCCGAATGACGATCCCGATTCGCATGGTGCTTATTCCGGTAGTGGCTTCATTAAAGATGATCAAGTGCACATCATGTATACTGGCAATAAACGGGATGCCGATTGGAATCGCCATACGAGTCAAATCGTCGGACATCTTCGCTCCGACGGACGAATCGAAAAACATTTACCACCTGCTATCCCAAACGTTCCTGAAGGATATACGGAACATTTCCGTGATCCGAAAGTCTTCCAAGATGCATCGGGTACCTGGTACTGCATCATTGGTGCACAGCGCATTGACTTGACGGGTTGTACTGTCATCTATCAGTCTCAAGATGCAGAGCACTGGACATTCCTCGGTGAATTACAGACGAACAATCCAACATTCGGTTATATGTGGGAATGTCCTGATTATTTTGAACTCGATGGAAAAGGTGTTTTCCTCTTTAGTCCTCAAGGGATCGAACCGGATGGTACGAACTATCAAAATATCTTCCAGTCCGGTTATTTCATCGGTGAACCGTTAGCTTTACCCGACTTAACATTCACACACGAATCGTTCCAAGAACTCGATTTCGGATTTGACTTCTACGCGCCACAAACAACTGAAGCGGCAGATGGTCGACGGATTCTTGTTGGTTGGATGGGGTTACCGGATATTAGTTATCCTTCTGACATCTATAACTGGGCACATGCTTTGACATTGCCACGTGAATTAACGATCGAACAGGGACAACTTCGTCAACGACCTGTCCGTGAACTGACACAGCTACGAAAAGAGACACTGTTTGACGAAACGATTCTTTTCGAGCAAGATGTGACGATTGCGGAAGCCGAGATTTTCGAACTCATGATGACAGACTTGAAGCTGTCGTCCGACTCGTTCCGCTTCTCGATTCGTCAAGACGCTACAGAAGAGACGGTATTCCACTACGATGCTGTATCACGTCAATTTACGATCGATCGAAGCCGTTCAGGTGCGGAAGTACCTGCTGAAACATTTGGTACATCGCGGTCGACTGTCCTTACAAAAGACTTGCATACATTACGTTTGTTCGTAGATCGTTCTTCATTTGAACTTTTCCTGAACGATGGAGAAGCCGTTGCATCTGGACGCATCTTCCCGAAAGCATCCAGTCGTGGGATCGCCTTCTCTGGTGAAGCGACTGCCCATCTATCCATTTTTGATTTATCTTAAATGAACAAAAAGCATTTTCCTGAATAGAATCAGGAAAATGCTTTTTTAATTCAATGCTTCAATCGCAGTTCTTTTTCTAAATCAAATGCAAGGATGTGTTGCTCCCCAATCGGACCCATGACGGACTGTAACGTATCGACGTATCCCGTCTTGAAATACAATGATTTTGCAGCAATATTCTTTTTATTGACCGCTAGTGTAATCGCTGTGACTTCTGGAAAATGATGATGCACGAACTCTGGCAACTGCATCATTGCCTCTTTCGCATATCCTTGGTGCTGATGGCGTGCATCAATGGAAAAGGCACGTAATAGGACACTTTGTTCATGTGTTCGATGTGTTTTAGGGGGGTTAAGATGAAGAATAAAAAATCCGACGACGAGCTCGTCTTTTTTGATGACAACCGGGAATTTATCTGGATGGGCAACTGCATCTGTGACGACATCCGTCGGAAAAGAAGTAAACTGGACTTGTTCTTCCGGAAGAATGAACGCATCACATTGTTCATAATGTTCATTCGTATACATGTGTAATTTCACTACAGACATTCTCATTCCGCCTTCCCTCTTTGTACAGGACAAGAGAGTACTCTCTTACATCTATTCCCATTTTAATGTTTTTTTATCCATTTGCCTAGTCTTTTAGGGTACTCGTCTTACATAACATCCAATAGGCTCTTGTCTCTTTATTCCACGGTTCTTCTTTCCGTAATCCAATCCTGACACTAAAAATGATACACTAGGGAAAGTTCGATTATTGGACGAGAAATAAATACGCTCGAGGTGAACTGTATCATGCATGAAGATTTTTTCGAACAGATGGAGCGATTGACCGGTATTCAACTGAATCCTGTCCAACAACAGGCAATCGAACATGACCATGGTCCGTTGCTGTTACTCGCCTCACCCGGCTCTGGAAAAACAACGACGCTTAATTTTAAGATTGCCTATTTGATTTTACAAAAAAAGATCGAACCACATCGTATTTTAGGGCTGACCTTCAGTAAGGCAGCAGCTCGCGAGATGGCGGATCGTTTTTATCATCTATTTCACGAATTAATTGGAACGACAGCGGCATTCTCGACGATTCATAGCTTTGCTTTTCAAGTCGTTCGGGATCATACATCCCAGCAACGTCTCTCCTATACGATCATTGAGGGACCAATGGATCAACAACATCCGAATGCGCCACATAAACGTATGTTACTCCGGCGTATTTTCCAGGAAATTAATCGGAGTGTCATTACCGACGACCAGATGGATGAGTTATTACGAATGATTTCCTTCGTCAAGAACCGTCTTCTTTCTTTAAAGGAAATCAAGGCAGTACCGACGACGATCAAACATTTCCCTGATATCTATGTCGCGTATGAACAATTCAAGTCGCGTGATCCCTTACATCCGTTACTCGACTTTGATGATATGTTGACGTATGCGAATACGATTTTGGAGCAAGACCGTCGTCTGTTGCAACATTATCAGCGTCGCTTTGACTATATCCTAACGGATGAGAGCCAGGATACGTCACTCGTTCAACATCAATTGGTCGAAAAGTTAGCCTTACCGCATAACCGACTCTGTGTCGTTGCAGACGATGATCAGACGCTATACAGCTGGCGTGGCGCGGACGCTTCTAAAATTTTGCACTTCAAAGATACGTATCCGAATGCGACGATTCTTTACATGGAACAAAATTATCGTTCGTCTCAAGACATCGTATCCGTCGCGAACCAATTCATTCAGCGCAATAAAGCACGCTATCCGAAACAGATGTTCACGGAGAACGCTGCTGTTCGTCCGATCATCTTAGAGACGTTACCAACTTACGAGGATCAGACCCGCTATCTGTTGAATCAACTACGGACAGAGACGAATTACCGCGAAGTGGCCATCTTATATCGCAACAATGCTTCTTCGATCAACGTCATGAATGCGTTGGATCAAGCAAATATTCCGTTTTATATTAAGGATGTCGATCATAAATTCTTCAGTCATTGGATTTTGAAGGATATCTTAAACTTCATGACATTCGCACAAGATCCGACAGATATCGATGTGTTAGCAACTATTCATACGAAATTCGCCGGGTACATTTCAAAAGCGCAACTTTCTCAATTGCAACAGTTCGGCACGGGTGAATCTGTATTTGATCTACTCATAAACAAAATCGAGATGAAGTTTTATCAAAAGAAACAACTTCAACAAATGAAGCGCACGTTCGCTTCCATTCAGACCGTTCGACCGTCTGCTGCCCTCTCATTGATTCGTCATGAACTGGGCTACGAAAAGAATTTGCGGAAAATGAGTGAGAGTCTCGGTTTTAGTCTCGATCACCTGCTTGAGACATTAAATACGATCGATAACATCGCAAGTGATGTACCGACGTTACTCGCCTTTCGTGAGCGGATCGCGCATCTCGAACAGTTGATGCGTGATGCGAAACAAAACAAAAATCAAAATGCGGTCACCCTTTCGACCTTTCACAGTGCAAAGGGGCTTGAATTTGATCGCGTCTTTATGATTGATCTCGTTGCTGGTATTCTTCCATCGGCTGACACGATCAAGGCGTACAAGAATGGACAACTCGATGATATGGAAGAAGCAGCACGCTTGTTTTACGTCGGGATGACACGGGCACGACACGAACTGCATCTCCTGTCTTATCGTTTTAAATCGAAATCGTTCGATGTCTCACCATTCGTCGAAGACGTTCATCGTCTTGTTACACCGGATTCCGCAAAACGAAAAATAGAACGCCAACGTCCTGCCATTGCAGCGCGAGCGAAAGTTCCTCCACTTCCGATCACTGAGAACATGCGTGTATCGCATACAGCATTTGGTCCCGGAACCGTTTTGCACATGGTTGACGACGTGCTAGAAATTTCATTTGATCAAGGAATGAAAAAACAGCTTTCGTTACAAGTCTGCTCCGAAAATGCATTACTCGAAATTTTATGAGCCAAAAAAGCCTGTTTCACATAAATATGTGAGACAGGCTTTTGGTATATATCAGTTTTTAGGTGATGACTCATTTTGACGAATCAAGGCATCTCTGATTTCTGTCAATAGTTTTTCTTCTGTCGTTGGTACCGCTTCTTCTTCGACGACTTCTTCCTTCTTCCGGAACGAAGTGATTCCTTTGACGAAGATGAACAAAGCAAAGGCAATCAATAAGAATTCGATACTCGCCTGAAGGAACTGACCGTACTGTAATTTTGCATTTCCGACCATGATTGATAATCCTTTGACATCAATACCACCGATGATGATACCGATCAACGGCATGAAGACGCTGTCGACGAGTGATTTGATAATCCCGCTGAACGCAGCACCGAGAATGACTCCGACCGCTAAATCGATCACATTGCCTCGAAAAGCAAACTCCTTAAATGCCTTAAACATGAAACGTCCCCCTTACCAAGCACGGGACGCCAGTTGCTGAATCGCATATCCGACGCCGTGCTCATCGTTTATTTTCGTCACATGATGCGCAATCGCTTTTGCTTCATCATGACCATTCCCCATCGCAATCGCCTTTCCAGCAACCTTAAACATGGGAAGATCGTTCAGATTATCACCGATGACAGCGACTTGTTCGATCGGCACACCAAGGTGGTCCGCGAGGATTTTAACTGCCGTTCCTTTATCGGCACCGACTGCCATGACTTCGATGTTATCGTGTCCTGACGACGTGACATAGACACCCTCGACTTTCTGCTCGATTTCCTGCCAGATTGTTTTCATCAATTCTTGATCAAATGAGAACGAAATGAACTTGAATACTTTTCCCGCTTGATTACGAATGTATGACCGGAATCCATCAATCATCTTGACGTCTTCGTGGACATAATAGCGATCGTGGAAGAAATCAAGCACTTGTTTTGCCCGATCACTTTCTTCACTTAATTCTTTTAACGAATCGTAGGCTGCATCAATCGTCGCTCCTTGCGCTGTCACGAGTCCTTGATCACAGAACATCTCGAAGAAGACTTCGTACTGGCTAATGATGCCGTAAATTTGCTGTGCTTGTTCTGTCGTCAGAGTCGTCGCACTCAACTCTTCTCCATCGACGGTCATCACACGTGCCCCGTTTGAAGCAATGATTGGACAGTGGATTCCTGCGGCATCCGTCAATTCTTTAGCATTTAAGTAATTACGTCCTGTTGCAATTGCAAACTCGACACCTTGTTCGCGTGCTGCTTCAATTGCCTGAATCGTCTCCGGCTCTATTCGTTGTTTGCCCGAAAGAACGGTACCATCCATGTCTGATACGAGTAATTTGATTGGATTTGCCATCGTCTTCACTCTCCTCTTTTTCTATTTCCATACTACTATACCATTTTTCACATTTTGACTGGTCGTAAACACGGTTTACAAAATCGGTGACAACAAACGCGAAATACTTTCCTTGAATTTGATCATTCTTGAACGCGCAACATACGACTCGACCGTCATGAGCTTTGATACCTCACAATCGGCTAAGAAGAGCCGTTCTAGTTCAATCGCTACTGCCTGGTCATAAACGATTGTATTCATTTCGAAGTTTAAACGAAAACTTCGCGCATCGATATTCGTTGTTCCGACCGAAGCAATTTCTCCATCGACGACGATTGTCTTCGCATGCAAAAATCCAGGTTCATACGTGTAGATTTTAGCTCCGTAAGATAGCAGTTCCCCTACAGCAGCAGTCGTTGCCCAGTAAACAAATGGATGGTCCGGTTTGTTCGGAATCATAATGCGTACTTCCACTCCGGACAGAAGGGCTGCCTTACATGCATCTAAATAACTCGTGTCTGGAATGAAATAAGGCGATTGGATATAAATCGTCCGTTTTGCTTCGTTGATCATCTTGATTAAGGCAAGCTTCAAATACTCTGAACGGGAATCCGGACCCGATGTGACGATTTGCATCGGTAATATATCCTGAATCCTATGCGTTCCATAGTAAAACAAAGATTTTTCCGTATAGACGTCACTTGCTTGGTTCCAGTCGAGAATAAAGCGGTCGAGTTGATCATGAACGACGTCACCTTCCAAGCGAAAATGTGTATCCCGCCAGTAGCCGAACTTTTCATCGATACCGAGATATTCCGTACCAACGTTGAAGCCACCAATATAGCCGATTCGACCGTCAATGATACAGGATTTACGGTGATTGCGGTTGTTCAATCGAAAATTAACGAATCCAATCGTCGACGGGAAAAAGGCAAACACTTCTCCTCCGTGTGCGAGTAAATCCTTAAAATCCGTCCGTTTGAGACTTCGTGATCCGACAGCATCATACAATAGACGTACTTTGATTCCACGACGGGCACAATCGGTCAATGTATCGATCAATGCTAACCCGAGACGATCTTTCTGAATGATGTAATATTGGATATTCACTTCATGCTCTGCCTGGCGGATATCTTGAATCATCCGATTGAACTTCTGCTCGCCATCCGAAAGAATCTGCAGTTGATTCGAGAGACTGAGCAGGGAACCGTTCGACATCAGGTTCATCCGAATCATATCACGATGCTTTTGAATCATCGGGTGCCGTCCCATCGTTACAAGTTCTTTTTTCTGTAAGGCGATCCGTCTATCCTGTTCCAGTTGTTCTTCATCCGTGACACGATAAAAATTCGTTTTTTTCAACAATCTTCCGAAAAACAGATAGACGAGAAATCCAACGAGCGGAACGAAATACAAGATGAATACCCATGCCCACGTCGCACCAATATCGCGCCGCTCGAGAAAAATAACCGTCAGGACAGCCAAGATATTCATGATAAGCAATCCGTAGACGATGATGATCGTGAACGTACTCCATACTTCCACCATACGATTCCCTCCCGCTTCAACGGTATTCTTCAATTTTGATTCCTCAGTCTCTTATTCCCGTTTCCTTCCGTGTCATTCTTCTGAAGACAAAAAAACCTTTTTGAAGCACTGCTAGCTTCAAAAAGGTTTAAGTGTGTCATGATTCTTTGCATGGTTCCAGTTGTTGTAACGCCATTTGTTCAAGCGTCGCTTTGACACCTGCTACACAGTCTGGCAATCCAACACCATCATAGGCGAGTCCGGCTAAATGAATGTGCGGATAATGAGAAGCGACGATTTCTCGCACTTCTTGAATCCGCTGTGCATGTCCTACCGTATAGGCCGGTAAGCCGTCTAAGAGACGACTGATGACGACACGTTCCGGTTGCAAGGGACGATCACAGATGTTTTCAAGATCTTCTAAGACGACGCGTTCAATCACTTCGTCTGATTCACGAACGAGTGCATCTTTTCCGGGGCGTCCGATGAAGGCACGAAGCACGGTATGATTCGGTGCTGCATGATTCCACTTTTGATCAATCGCCGTGCATGCTGTAATTGAATACGGCGCCCGACGGTTGACGATGAATCCCGTTCCATCAATCGGTAACGCAGTTTCCTTATCGAAAATCAACGTGACCGTCGCCGTCGAGTGTGTTGAAAGGTTCGCAAGCCCTGGAAGCGTCGCATCTGGTAACAGGGACACGACTTGGCGATGCGGAATCGTCAACAAAATATCATCGGCATATTCTGGACCATGATCCGTTTCGAGACGATATCGCCCGTCTTCTTCCCGTTCAATGGAGCGAAGCGGTGTCTCAAGACGAATCTCTGTCCGTTCGAGCACCTCTTCTAAACGCTCGACGAGAGACTCGAGTCCAGTAGCAAGTGATAGGAATTGACCTGTCGCTTTGAGCGTCGGACCTTGTTGTTGATCAAGCGGACGCATGAGGCGCATCCCTTCGAACAAGCTTCCAGCCTTTTGCTCATTCGCAACGAATTGCGGGTAGGTCGCAAACGTACTCATCCGGTCGATATCACCCGCATAGATGCCTGAAAGAAGCGGTTCGATCAACTTCTCGACGAGCGCATCTCCAAGACGCGGACGCAGGTATTCCCCTAATGGAATGTCTGTTTCCGGAATCGTCAAATCAGGAGCAGGGTGAAGCAAGCGTTCTGTCACCTCTGCCTTTTCTTCTTCCGTCAGTAGAGACGTCTCTGCGAATAACTCTAAATCGGTCGGGATGCCCATGACGGCACCTTTTGGAATCGGGTGGAGACCGCGCGCATCCAAGATATACGCTTGCGACGTGTTATTGCGAACGAGTTGCTCCCCTAATCCAATCTCTTCGATGAGATCCGTCAACACGTGTTTCCGTGCGACGTATGAATCCGGTCCCCGCTCGATCGTCAATCCTTCGTCCCGATATGTCGCCACCTTACCACCGAGACGACCCTCTGCCTCGAGTAACGTGATGTTCATCTCTGGAAACTGCTTCTCTGCATAATAGGCGGCTGCAAGTCCTGATATACCACCGCCCACGATGACGAGACGTTTACTGGACATAACTACCCACCTGTTTCGCGACGGCTTCCGTGACAGCTTTCATGAAAGCTGGATCCGCGTTTGGCATGACAGGTCGCGCATAATGAATTCCGAGTTCGTCGCAGACGACTTTACACTCGTAATCATTATCGAACAATACTTCTAGGTGATCGGCAACGAAACCAACGGGTACGTAGACGAATGCTTCGTATCCTTTTTCTTCGTAGACGTCACGTGTCAAATCCTGAACATCTGGTCCAAGCCATGGTTCTGGCGTTTGTCCAGCCGATTGCCAGCCTGTGATCATATGCGGTACACCAGCACGTTGCGCGATCAATTCAGCTGTTTCCTTCAATTGCTCTGGGTATGGATCACCGTTTGCAATGATTTTTTCAGGTAGACTGTGTGCTGAAACGACGAGAACGGCTTTCTCTTCAGATACTGGTAAAGCGTCGAACGTCTTGCGAATTTCTTTACCCCACCAATCGAGAAACGCTTCTTCTTTGTACCACGATTCGACGGATGCGAGACGGATACCGTGTTGGTCCGCGACTTCCTTCGCACGACCGTTATATGAACGGATACTGAACGTCGAATAGTGTGGTGCTAAAACGACTGTGACTGCTTCCGTAATGCCGTCTTTTGCCATTTGCTCGACAGCATCCTCAACGAATGGCTCGATGTGTTTCAGACCAAGATAGAGTTTGAACTCGATTTCACCAGCATATTTCTCAGACAGTTGACGGTGTAGCTCTTCAGCCTGATCAATCGTGACTTGTGCGAGTGGTGAGACACCACCGATGGCTTCGTAACGTTCCGTTAACTCTGCCAATGCTTCTGGAGACGGTTTGCGTCCGCGACGAATGTGCGTATAATAACGCTCGATATCTTCTGGTTTATATGGCGTACCGTACGCCATAACAAGTAGTCCTAACGTCTTCATTTTCCTACCTCCATTTTTTCTTTCGAATAATCATGGATAAATGCAGTCAAACGTTTCAATACTTCTGGATCGACTTCCGGGAAGATGCCGTGACCGAGGTTAAAGATAAATCCTGGTTGCTTCATTCCCATATCGAGAATTTCCTTCGTTTTTGCTTCAAGGATTTCCCATGGTGCTAACAGATAAGACGGGTCGAGGTTTCCTTGGACAGGTTTCGTCAGTCCACGCTCACGTGCTTCGTCAATCGACAAACGCCAATCAAGTCCGACGACGTCTAACGGTAAACTGTGCCATTCCTCTGCCAAGTGACTCGCTCCTACACCGAACATGATCATCGGCACGCCTGTATCTTTTAATTCTGTGAAAATGCGTTCCATCGTTGGCTTGATGTAACGGACATAATCTTTCCGGCTCGTCGTTCCGACCCATGAATCAAAGATTTGGAACGCTTGGATTCCTGCATCCACTTGTGATTTGATGTAATCGATGACCATGTCACCTAGTTTCTCCATTAAGGCATGCCATACCTCAGGTTGTCCATACATCAATGCTTTCGTTTTATGGTATCCCTTCGAAGGACCACCTTCAATCATATAGCTCGCAAGCGTGAATGGTGCCCCGGAAAAACCAATCAACGGTACTTCGAGTCGTTCCCGTAACAAACGAATCGTTTCATAGATATATGGAATATCTTCACGGTTAAATGGTTGTAATGCTTCAACATCTGCCATCGTGCGGATCGGGTTCGCGATGACTGGACCGATACCACTCTTGATTTCGACGTCAACGCCCATCGATGGAAGTGGCGTCATGATGTCTTTATACAGAATCGCTGCATCGACCCCTAATTGTTTTACAGGTAGTTCTGTCACATATGCGCCTAGTTCCGAGTCATGTGTGATCTCGAAAAGCGTCCGTGTCTTCTTGATTTCACGATATTCCGCTTGATAACGACCTGCTTGTCGCATGTACCAGACGGGAACGTGATCAATTTGCTCGCCACGGATCGCCCGCAAAAACGTATCATTGAATTTCTTCATCATAACTACCCCTTTATACTCGTTCTAACGCCCCAAAAAAACGTACGATAAGTTTGTGAACACAGAAACATTATATCTGAAATTAAGAAGTCTGTGCCAATAAATCGTTTACAAAATGACAGTTCTGTTACCAGTTCATGAAATGTTCACTGTTTCTTGTAAAGACCGAATGCAGCGTTTAATTGACCACGGATCAAGTCAGAACGTTGCTGTTCCGTTACCTTCCGTTCTTTTTCACGTATTTCATGTGTCCGCCAGCCATCTTCAATTTTTTCCGCGACTTCGACAAGTCGCTCGACATCCGTAAATGAATATTTTCGTGTCTTTCCGTTCGTCCGTTCTGGAAAGATTAATTTTCGTTCTTCATAGTAACGAATCTGACGTTCCGATAATCCGGTCAACTCACAGACGATTCCAATCGACATCACCTTTTTCTCACGGTAGTTCATCTTCGTCACTCCTTTCCACAAAAATACCATGTCAGATTTTCTGACACAACACGTTTCTTTGAAAGTATTTCCGTCTAAAGTAAACACATACTTTAAATGGATAAAGGAGGAACGACAATGAAACTGGAACAACTCGCTATCTCAGTCGATACGTTTTATGTCTTATTCGCAGCACTGCTCGTCTTTACGATGCAAATCGGATTCTTACTTTTAGAAACAGGAATGTTACGGGCGAAGAACGCAGGGCACGTCGCTGTCAAACAGATCATCAGCTTCTCAGTTGCCGCCCTCGCCTTTTGGGCCATCGGATTCGGATTGACGTTCGGTGATGGTAATTCCATTATCGGAACGGAAGGATTCTTCTTACAAGGAGGATTCAGCAGTCTTGATTGGTCGAACATCACGATTGATGTGAAGTTCCTCTTCCAACTCTCATTCGTCGCTGTCTCCCTCGCGATCGCTTGGGGCGGATTCGCAGAACGTGCTAAATTATCCGTCTACCTGTTGTTCGGAACGTTTTTCGTTGCTATCATCTATCCGATCATCGCACGTTCCGTTTGGGCAGGTGGATTCCTTGGTTCGCTCGGGATGCAAGACTTCGCTGGATCAACGGTCGTTCACTTGCAAGGTGGAATTGCCGCACTCGTTGCCGCTTTACTGCTCAAGAAACGAATCGGTGCTGAAAAAACACCGTTACTTGGACACAACGTCATCTACTCTGTCGTTGGTGCCTTCATCCTCTGGTTATGTTGGTTCGGCTTCAACGCTGGTTCGACACTAACGATTGCCGATGGATTCTTTAGTTACGTTGCCTTGACGACGTTACTTGCGACTGCAGCAGGTGCCCTCGGTGCTCTTGCCATCTCATTCTGGCACCGTCGTGTCGCAGATATCCCTTCGATCATCAACGGCGTGTTAGCTGCACTCGTTGCCATCACAGCAGCCTGTGCCTTCGTCGAACCGTGGGCAGCTGTCGTCATCGGTTTCCTCGCTGGTGTGATCACATATGGAACGAGCATTCTTCTCGCAAGCCGTGTGGATGATCCATTATGTGCCTTCTCCGTTCATGGCGTCGCTGGTATCTGGGGTACACTCGCAACTGGATTCTTCGCTTCACCACGACTCGTTGAAATCACAGGGATCGGACAAGCTGGTCTCTTCTATGGTGGCGGTTTTACGCAACTCGGCGTTCAAGCACTTGGTGTCGTCTTTGCCGTCGTCATCGTCAGCGTCTTAAGTTACGCATTCTTAAAAGTTCTCGACCTTACGATTGGTCTTCGGATCACACGCGAAGATGAACTCCGCGGACTGGATGTTGCAGAACATGGTCAATCTTCTTACGATCTCCCTGCTCCTGTCAGCAAAGAATTACGTATGGTTGAAGAAGACCTCTCAAACGAACGTGTCAATTAATAATTAGTAAAGAACAAGAGCCTACACGATGGATTCATCGCGTAGGCTCTTTCTTGTTTATTACTTTCGAGCGTAGTATTCACCAATCACAAGTGCCAACGCTGCTCCACCAACGACATAGATGGATCCGCTTAAAAAGAATCCAATAAGTGTCAGTACGATACATTGACTGATTGCTGCGAAGCGGATGATTTTCCGTTTCGCCAGTACGGCATTTCCAAATGGTAATAGACGAGTCAAAAGATGCTGATCGACTGCTTTCGTGAATGGCGCCAACTGAAAACTAGTTAGTCCTCCGAACGCTGGAATCGCTAAGGCGACGAACCAAACATTTCCACTTGCCAACCACATGAAAACAGCTCCAATTAACGTCAAACGAACAATCAATCCGATCCCGTCTCCACTCCGGATGAACTGTTTGACATACAAGTAATCGAATGTCATTTGCGCTCGATATGGAATCCGCTCGACCATGTTACTTAAGAGACGACGGCGTTTATACGTTGCCGATAGATGCGGCACATCGACAAACCAATTCGCTAATCGATAAAATCGATCGCGCGATTCCTGCTCAAGTGAAATCCATTCGCGTAGAGGAAGATGATCCTGACGCTTCAGATGAAGGACGACCATTAAGAGAAGTGCGACGACGATCGCCATCCACGCCATATCGATGATGACGAGAAGTGCCGCTCCGAACGCATATAACAGCACCGTCCGATGTGCAATTCCTTCAAGTTTTGATAAGTTCGCTGCTGCTCCGAACAGTCCAAGTGCTACCCCAAGTAAAACAAGTTCAAGTGGTGTCGTCTGTTCCGTTCGAACATAGAGAACAACGACAGCTAAAAATGGAATCACGGCACGGATGATACCAAAGACCGCATTGTACGCTCGTACTTGTTGCATAAACCCTGATAACTTCGCTAATACCGGTAACAAAAACACTTGGTCCGCCTCAACGAGAAACGTCCGACTCGTCCGGTAGAGCGGTAAAATCAGAAACAAGGCTGCCATGACGAACCGACCAGGAAACGATGGATCGAGTTGGTCGAGGAAACGACCGTATACGACTAAACCGTACAAAATAACGAAGTACACGGTGAATAATAGTCCACCATTCGCCATATACCTTGTGTATTTCACCGTCTCGGTCATCGCCGCCTGATACCGTTCCCTCCATAAGGACTGGCTGCTCATCGTTCCGCCTCCTCGATTGCAGCGACGTACAGATCATCTAGTGTTCCATCTTGTAATCCATATCGTGCGCGTAAAGCAGCTGTCGTCCCTTCCGCTGCAATGTGACCCTCATGTAAGAGTACGAAACGATTACAATGCCGTTCTGCTGTCTCAAGGATATGCGTCGACATTAAAATACCTTTACCGTCTTGCTTGAGTTCACTAAAAATCTGTAATAACTCGCGAATCGCGAGCGGATCTAGTCCAACAAACGGTTCATCGACGATCAACAGCTCACTCCCTGTGACGAGTGCGCACAAGATCATCGCTTTTTGTTTCATTCCTTTTGAGAAGACACTTGGAAACCATTCGAGTTGCTTCGTCATCCGAAGTCGTTCAGCGTAATGTTGCGCGCGTTCTGTCGCGATCGCTTCTTCGACATCATATCCTTGCGCCATCAGACGAAGGTGCTCCCGTAATGTCAGTTGTTCATATAACATCGGTTGTTCTGGAATGTATGCAACTTGACGACGATACTCGGTTTCGTTCGTTGCTAAATCCATTCCATTGATTCGAACTGATCCCGTCTTGACTGGCAAAAGACCGAGTATGTGCTTGATCGTCGTCGATTTCCCAGCACCGTTTAAACCAATTAAACCAACGAGTTCACCCCGATCCACTTCGATACTAATGTCATGAAGGACGGTTTTCGATCCATATCCACCTGATAAACCTTTGATATCTAATAACATGTTCGCCACTCCCTTTAGGCTCATCGTAAAGTAGATTTGCTTCGTTTTTCTAGCTTAACGCCTAGTTTTTTAAAATATAATGTTTTAATACTTGTTTTTTCGGCAATTACTCTAAGTGTAATCGTTACATCAATATATGAAAACGATTTACATGTAAATTGAAAGTGAAATCAATGAATCGTCCATTCATTCTCTATCAAGTGGTCTAATTGTCTAGTCATTTAAAGAATGAACGATTTCAGATTTTTTCATTTTCGCACGTGTTTATAACTGCCTGAAAACAGGTAAAACTAATATGTAGAGGAGATGTTTTAAAATGGGTTTCTTATGGGCACTCATCATTGGTGGTCTCATCGGTTGGATCGCAAGTTTAATTATCGGGAAAGATGTGCCGGGTGGCATCATCGGTAACATTATCGCTGGTTTCATCGGTTCGATGATCGGTCAAGCCATCTTTGGTTCAATGGGACCAAAAATCGCTGGTTTCGCAGTCATTCCGGCTATTCTCGGAGCAGTCATCTTGATCTTCATCGTCTCACTTATTCTCCGGGCAGTACGTAAGTAATCATATATCTTAAATTGAAAAGGAGTGTCTTAAATGGGATTCTTATGGGCATTAATCGTCGGTGGTATTATTGGTTGGTTAGCAAGCTTGATTTTAGGT
Organism: Exiguobacterium sp. FSL W8-0210; assembly: GCF_038006045.1. Classification (NCBI taxonomy): domain Bacteria; kingdom Bacillati; phylum Bacillota; class Bacilli; order Caryophanales; genus Exiguobacterium; species Exiguobacterium sp. FSL W8-0210. Next base: position 746,603 of record NZ_JBBOUK010000001.1, on the reverse strand, counting down.
AAAGATGTTCCAGGTGGTATTATCGGTAACATCATCGCTGGTTTCGTTGGTGCATTGATTGGTCAAGCATTATTCGGAGATTGGGGTCCAATGGTTGCTGGATTCGCAATCGTACCTGCTTTACTCGGAGCTATCATTCTTATCCTCATCGTATCGTTCATTCTCCGTGCGGTGAATAAACGATAACCAAAAATCCTCGGACGTTTGAACTGAACCAAAAAAGTTAGACAATAAATAATTTGTCAGGCGACCTTGAGGACCTGAGTCCGGTATTCAACCGGGCTCAGGTTTTTTAGTCGTCTCTTGATACGACGATGGTTATAGTACTCGATGTAACGCTCGAGCTCACATTTGAAGTGGTCCATGTCATCGAACTCCTTGAGATACAGGAGCTCTGACTTGAGCACGGCGAAGAAGCTTTCGATGGCTGCGTTGTCGAGACAGTTGCCCTTACGGGACATGCTTTGCGTAATGCCGTGCTCGTGGAGCGTACCAGTGAACGCTCTGTATTGATAATGCCACCCTTGATCGGAATGAAGGATTGGGCGCGCCTCTCCGTCGAGCTTCCCGATTGCCTGATCTAACATTTCGCCAACGAATCGATATGTAGGACGGTCCGATAGGGTATAGGCGATGATCTCACGGTTTCCCAAGTCCATCATCGGAGAAAGGTAGAGCTTCTCTCCGAACAGGTGAAATTCAGTGACGTCAGTCACCCATTTCTGGTTCAGACCGGTGGCCTTGAAGTCACGTTGAAGAAGATTCGGTGCGACCTTTCCGACCCGTCCTTTATAGGAGCGGTATCGCTTCATGCGGACGAGACATTTGAGACCGAGTTCGTTCATGAGACGGCGCACGGTCTTCGGATCGTGCCGGAAGCCCTGGCGTTCGAGAAGTGCGTGGATGCGACGATAGCCACATCGTCCTTCGTGTTCGTGGAAGAGGGTATGGATGGCCGCCTTCACTTCCGCATACTTGTCTTCGCCCGTCAGGCGCGTCCGCCAATAGTAATAAACGCTTCGTGCCATACCGAGCACGCGGAGGAGTCCCGGAACGGGATAGATTGATCGCAATTCATCGATTACTTGTGCCTTGATCCGGTTCGTCGCGCATTCTCTTCTTGAACCAAGGCTTTCAATTTTTTTAACGCAGCGTTCTCCATCTCGAGATACTCGATCCGCTCTTTGAGCTTCTCGACTTCTGTCATCTCTTCAAATTCCTTCTTCTTGCGTCTCGCCATCGGGGCACGTCCTTTCGGTCTGGCGACCAGACCTGCGGTCCCTTCCCGATCATACGTCGATCGCCATCTCGAGATCATCCCCGGGGAGGAAATTCGGTATTTTACGGCCGTCTCTCTATTGGACAGCTTATTGGTCGCCATGTCGTTTAATACCTCCAGTTTAAATGCCAGCGAGTGTGTTGTATAGGAAGGATCGAAGATCGTTTCCCCCCAACGCTCATAGAGACGTGACCACTCACGGACCAGGTTATGCGCTATCCCGAATTCTTTCGCCACACCTCGGTATCCGTCTCGTCCTGTTAGATAACGCTCAGCGACTTGGACTTTAAACGCCTTTGTATATTTGACCATAAAAAACACCCCATAAAAGTTGGATTTTATGTCCAACTTTTATGGGGCAGTTCACGTTCTGTCCGAGGATTTTTTTAGTCTTTTAATTGTAACCACATGCCGTCTTCTCGCTCGACGACACGTTTTTCTGCTCGCAGATTCAACCATTCGAACACACCTTCGAGAAAACTAGACGGATATTCCCAAACCGTACCGACTTGCTCTCGCTTCTTTCGTTCTGGTTTTCCAGCGATGGCTTCCAGTTCATCCGGAGTCTTATTCAATCGGATTAACAATTCTTCCACCTGCCCCGACTGATAGGTTACTTCATATCCATCGTACCGCGCTCGATTGGCAACGGTCGAATCAGGCGTGCCGAACGTATTCTCAAACGAGTCACGCGAACGTCCAAGATAGCCAGTCATCGTATCGATACTTTTTCCAGTCCGGGCTTTCACTTCCGTCTCAAGTAACGTTTTGATATCGACTGCATATTCGTTCGAAACGGTCGTATTGAACCGATCAGCTAATTTAAAGTCGACTGTCGCGTTCGGTTCATCTCCGAGTTGTACAGTCTTTGATTCCTGGACGGTCTGTCCTGATTGTTCCGCACTTACTTGAACATCGTACTCTCCAGGAGAACGCTTGACTTCAAGGGATTTCTGATCGATCGTCCCGACTTCTTCTCCATCTAGTGAAACCTTTGTTCCCGGTAGATCACTCGAAACGGTTAACCGTTGAGGATTCACATCGAGAGAGTACCGGTCATACCAAAGCCATCCATCCTCTTCTTGTAACGAAAACAGATGTGTCTTCACTTGCTTACCTGCGTCTTGATCCTGTTTGACTTGTGCGATGACCCGGTCCGTCCGCTCTGCATCAGCCGTCAACCAATTAACGAGTCGCGTCGCCTCACTCATCGGTAGTGACTTATCGTTCATCGTGACTAGCTTTTGGAATCCACGCTGATCCTTTTCCTTTAACAAGGTAGCAAGACGCTCGTCTGTTTTCTCCATTTTCGCCGCTTCTTGCATGTTACGCCCAAACCAAAAGGCAACGAATAAGAAAAGACCGACGACGATAACGCTACCGACGAGCAGACGCCGTTTTCGTTTTTTTTGTGCCGTCGAGGCTACTCGTGATGCCATGCAGTTCGCTCCTTCCCTTCAGTAGCTGTATGTTTCTAAGTGTATCGGGTTCAATTTGACTGTCAATCGTGCGGAAGTCGGAAACTTTCCGTATACTAATGTTATCTTACCCAAAGGAGTGAACGTTCCATGCAAAAAGAGTCATGTATTTTCTGTAAAATTGCTCGCAAAGAAGTCCCTGGTCATATCGTATTCGAGAACGAACAAGTTCTCGCCTTCCTCGATTTGTCACAAGTGACGAAAGGACATACGCTCGTCATCCCAAAACAACATGCCGATAATTTGTATGATCTTTCTCCTGAACAAGCACAAGACGTATTTGCGACGATCCCGCAAATCAGTCGTGCGCTTCAACAAGAGACAGAGGCAGCTGGCATGAATCTCTTATCGAATACAGGAAAAGTAGCGGGTCAATCGGTCTCCCACTTCCACCTGCACCTCATTCCGCGTCACGATAAACAAGACGGTTTCGGCGCGAAATGGGAAGTTCATAATGACGATTACACGGTAGAGGAATTGGCTGAACTCGCTAACTCGATTGCTTCTCGCATCTAAGTCTGTTCTTTTTCTTCTATTCTTAGAAAAATATTGCCGAAATAGGTTTCTTTCATTCGATTTTCGGTAAAATAATATGAAACAAATATTTTAATATTAAAAAGGAGGTTCAATATGTCGAAGCGTCCCGCCCGTAACTGGGTCGCTTTTGGTGCTACGCTAACACTTGTGACTTTTTACGGTCTGAAGGCGCTTCGCCAAGGTACGAAAAGCGACTCTTCGAACGGTCATCAACGTCGAAATTCTTATTCTACAATCGTAACGAATGTGCAGGATTTGACCCAGGAGGGCAAGAACTTAGTAGAGACAGCAAAAGCGTCTGGTATGCACTTCAAAGAAGAAGTCATGCAGAGCGTCTCGGAATACCAAACGGAAGTCCAAGCATCGCTCACGAAGATCCAGTCTCTCGCTGATGAAGCGAAACAGGAAGCAGACCAGCTTTCTCCACAAAAGTAAGATCCGTTGCTTCGATTTGTTTTTGTATAGTTTGCATTTTGCGCGTTTGAGCCATTGTCACCTTTCGAAAGGATGAGTCAGATATGGAACACGAAAAGTTATATCCTGGACAAGAGGCTTTGTTGTATAGCCACAAGATTGTCCAGTTAAGCAAAGCACTATGGAAAACGGTAGAAAAAGATTGGCAAAATTGGATCAAGCCTTTTGATCTGAACATCAATGAACATCATATCTTGTGGATTTCGCACGCGCTAGGCGGTGCCTCGATTTCAGAGATTGCGAAGTATGGTGTCATGCACGTCTCGACGGCGTTCAACTTCTCGAAGAAGTTAGAAGACCGCGGACTGTTGACGTTCTCAAAAAAGGAAACAGATAAACGAAATACCTACGTCCAGTTGACACCAGAGGGCGAATCACTCTTGCTTGAGACGATTCAAGCGTTCCGCCCTGAAGAAAACGGTGTCTTCCGTGCATCACTTCCTCTTCAGGAACTGTACGGAAAGTTCCCGGAATTAACGGACATTTCTGCGATCGTACGTCGCTTGTATGGCGACAGCTTCATGGACATATTCGCTGAGACATCAAAGATGATCACAGAAGAAGCAGATCGTCGCCCTCAAGATCCAGTCATGGACTCAATCAAAAAAGCATAACCTTACTAAAAGCGTTTTAGCCTCTAGCTAGAATGCTTTTTTTAGGTCTTTTTTCCTCATGACAAGGACATTACTACTATGTCTCAAGAGCGTTATTTCCCTCACAATTTCCCATAAAAATTATCCTCAATCGGCTACTTGGATGTGATAGCATGGAAAAGAGCAAGTATCTCTCGGCATGACAAGATACAGCTGTCAACCAGACGAGAATATGATATGATAAAACGGTTGAAATAAATGGTAAATTAGGGGTGTATGTATGAAAAAGAAATTGTTAGGCGCAGCAGCAGTCGCAAGTGTATTTACGTTAGCAGCATGTGGATCAAATGACGAAGCCGTCATCAATTACAAAGGTGGCGAAGTCAACAAGGCTGACGTCCAAGAAGAAGCATACGAAAAAGCTGGTGCTCAAATCGCCTTCCAGCAAACGATGAACAAATTGCTTGAGAAGAAATACGGCAAAGAAGTCACGGATAAAGAAGTCGAAGCAGAAGTCAAGAAGACAAAGGACCAGTTCCCGGATAAAGAGCAGTTCAGTACAACATTGAAATCTGCTGGAATCAAGAATGAAAAAGAATTCGAGAAAGTTCTTCGCACACAAATGCTCTTAACGGAAGCAAAATCTGCGAAATCAAAAGTAACAGATAAAGAAATCCAAGAGCGTTTTGACCAAGAAAAAGTCGAAGTTAAAGCAAGCCATATCCTCGTTGCGAAAGAGTCAGAAGCAAAAGACATTAAAAAACAATTGGATGACGGCGCGGACTTCGCGAAACTCGCAAAAGAGAAATCAACAGATACAGGTAGCGGTACAAAAGGTGGAGACCTTGGATACTTCACAAAAGGTAAAATGGTCAAGGAATTCGAAGATTATGCGTTCAAGGATGGCGTTGAAGGTAAAATCTCCGATCCAATTAAAACACAGTTCGGTTACCACATCATCAAAGTAGTCGATCGTAAAGAAAAGAAAGACTTTACACTTGATAAAGAAAAATCACGCATCAAAAAAGCACTTGCTGAAGAAAAAGCAGCACAAGTCAACCCGAACGATATCTACCGTTCACTCATGAAAGAATACGATGTTAAAATCGAAAACAAAGACTTCAAGGATGCTTTTGATTTAGACAAACAAGAACAACAACAAATGCAACAACAGATGATGCAACAACAACAGCAGTAATCAAAAAGAGGCTGGGACATAACTAGCTGAATTTAACGAAAAGAAGGAATTGCCATCACTCAGGATGTGCAATTCCTTCTTTTTTCATCGTCTCTCGTCAAGCTGCCCTTCGGGCAACGCTTTGGATGAGCCATTTCCTCAAATTTACGGCCATGAGGATGAAGCCGAGCTCACGCTTCACCTTCGCTTTTCCTCGCACAGAAAAGCGAGTGAAACTCAAATTAGCCTTCAGATATCCAAAAACTGGTTCCACGTCTATCTTCCGTTTCGCATAGAGGGATCCTGTTTTTTGATCTGAAAGCCATTTTTTCATCTGTTCTTTTTGTTCTTCCCATGAAGTGTTTATGTGTACCTGTCGGTGACGCCCTTCTTCGGCCTTTGTACAACGGGAGCGGAACGGGCAGCCATCACACCCTTCACTTTCATACACCTTGAAATCACGCGTGAATCCGTAACGATCTGTTCTCTTGGACATGTAACGGAACGTTACGTCCTGTCCATTCGGGCACACAAACCGATCCGCCGTTTCATCGTAAGACCAGTTCGCTGTGTTAAAGGGATCGTTGCGCCATTTTCGCGACTTTTCTTTTTCGAACATCGTGTAAGGGATGAGTGGAATGCGCCCACGGCGCATCAGAATATCCTGATAATTCTCCTGACTCCCATAGCCGGCATCCGCAACGATATGCGGTGGTAGTGGTAAATATGAGCTGACCTCATCTAAAAAGGGGAGTAACGTCCGGGCATCCGTCGGATTCGGATAAATATCATAAGCGAGTGTGTATTGTCCTTCGGTCGCGATTTGAACGTTATAGCCTGGTTTGAGTTGTCCATTTTGCATATGATCTTCCTTCATTCGCATGAACGTCGCGTCTGTGTCCGTTTTCAAATAGCTGTTCCGTCCAGCGAGCGTCCTCTTTTGAAGGGCGTATCTCTGTTTCCGCTCGATGAAATCTGTAATCTCCTTTCGAAGGAGACGTGGTTCCTTCCGTTCAGAACGCAGACGTTTTCTTTCTTGAGTGTCCGTACTCGCCTCGATTTTTTGGTTGATGGAAGCGATATGTGCGTCTACAGCTTCACCCATGTGTTCGAGTTCTGAGAGAGTGAGCTCGTCCGGGCTTTCTCGTTCAATTTCCGGTAGGATGTCTTGTTCGACGAGGTTGTCATAGATACGATTCGATTTGTCCACGAGAGACGCACTATGACGTTCAATCGATTTCCGCCAAACAAAGGTATATCGGTTCGCATTCGCCTCTAACTTTGTACCATCGATAAAGATGGCTTCTTCATTGATTTCTCCCATCTCGACGAGATGGCAACGGAAGGTAACGAAGGCTTGCTTCAATATCGGAGTGACTGCGGGATGCACTCGAAAACGGTTGATGGTACGATAGCTCGGCGCATTCCCTTGTGCTAGCCACATCATCCGCAGACTATCGGATAGTAATCCTTCAATCTTCCGACCGGAGAAGACCGATTGTGTGTAGGCACATAAGATGATTTTCATCATCATGCGTGGATGGTAAGCCGGGCATCCTGTCGTGCGCATGAAAGGCTCGAACACATCGTCTGGAATGGATTCGACGAGATGGTGGACAGCGAACGCGATATCGTTTTCTTGAAGACGAACTTCTAAATCTAAGGGCAGAACCAGCTGGTTCATGTTATAATCTTTAAACATAAGGGCACCTCCGATGGTTATGGTTTGGTCACTTTAACTTTATCAGAGGTTGTCCTTATTTGTTTATTCAGAATCGGTTTTTCTTCATAGAACAAGGCCCTCGAAACGTATAGTCGTTTCGAGGGCCTTTTGTTTGTGAAACTGAGTTATGTCCCAGCCTCTTTTTGTGTCGTTTTTTCATATGATTAATAGTTAACGAACCGTCCGGATCGGTGCCCGTTCGTATTGTTTCGGCAAGGCGACCGTGTCTCCTAGTTCGGCTGCCGCATGGTAGACCCAGTAAGGTTGGCGAAGTAGTTCACGTGCGAGCAGGACAATATCTGCTCGACCGTTACGGACGATTTCTTCTGCATGGGCAGCTGTCGTGATCAATCCAACCGCGCCTGTTGCAATACCCGTCTCTCGTTTCAACTCTTCCGCATAGCTCACTTGATAGCCTGGATACACTTCCGGTACGGCATTAGCGACGACAGCACCTGAACTACAGTCGAGTAAATCGATGTGACGTGCAGCTAGTTCTTTTGCGAGTGGAATATAATCCGTCGCCGTCATTCCCCCTGTTGCGTGATCCGCTGCTGAAATCCGGACCCAAATCGAGAGCTTGGAAACGGCTTGAATGCCATCAATGATCTCTAGCAACAAGCGCATCCGATTTTCAATCGAACCACCGTATTGGTCCTCACGAACGTTTGATAACGGAGAGAGGAACGTGTTCAATAAGTAACCATGAGCCCCATGAATTTCAATGAAATCGTACCCTGCTCGTTCCGCACGCAGTGCTGCATCGATGAACTGTTGTTTGATCGTCGCGATTTCCTCAAGCGTTAATGCTCGTGGATGTGTATACGTATCATCAAACGGTAAAGCACTCGGTGCAAGGGGTGGTTCTGCCGTCGTGCTTTTGCGCCCGGCATGGGCCAGTTGAATGCCTGCTTTGGCACCCGCTGCTTTGACTTGCTCTGCGATCCGTTGTAAGCCTTCGATATGCGCATCTGACCAAATTCCAAGATCACCGGCTGAAATGCGACCGTCTGGCGTAACAGCACTCGCTTCTAAGATGACGCCACCGACACCACCCATCGCACGGGTTGCATAGTGCGTGACATGCCAATCCGTAACGAGTCCATCTTCTTTTGCACTGTACATACACATCGGCGCCATGATGACCCGATTTCGGAATGTCAACGCTCCGAGTTGAACCGTATCAAACAACTTCGTCTTCATCTTTTTCCCCCTTATAGCTTCGGACGGTAAAAAGCACGATTATCTAGTGCGAATGATCGTTCCGAGAACTGTCCTGGCTCGACATATTCAAGGAGACGATCCATCATCGTCATCCGTGCATCAAGGTTATCGATCAAGAACAAGACTTCTGCCTCGCGCATCTGTGGTGCGACAGCAGAACCCCATTCCGGTCGTCCGTGATGACTTAAGACGAGATGTTGCAAGACCGTCAGTACTTCTGCGTCAATTTGTAATTCTGCTCCGACTTTTTCAAGTTCCGCTACCATCATCGTAATATGACCGACGAGTTTACCAGGCAACGTATATTCCGGTGCAACCGGATCGGATAACTCCTTGATTTTCGCATAATCGTGCAGAATGATGCCACTGATTAGCACGTCACGGTTTAAGGTCGGATAGAGTTGAGCGATTTGATCCGCTAGACGCAACATGGAAAGGACGTGGTATGACAGCCCCGAGTAAAAAGCATGATGGTTCTTGACCGCTGCCGGATGCGTGAAATAGGCGTCAAATCGTGAAGTAATCAAATGTTTAACGAGCTTTTTCATATCACTGTTCTGAATCGATTCTACGAACGCGAGTACTTCCGTCTCGATCTGCTCTCGCGGAATCGGTGCGGATTGGACGTAGTCCTCGACATTCGTCTCCTCTAGGACCGTGATTTGTTTGAGCTTGAGTTGTGTCCGTCCCCGATAGTCCATGACTTCTCCAGCAGCATGGACGATTGATTTCGGCGCATATTTTTCAAGATCACTCGTATCCCACATCTTCGTCTCGATTTCGCCTGTCTTATCCGTCAAGATGAGCGTCAAGTATGGTTTCCCATTTGCTGCAATTCCTTTGACTGCTTGCTTGATCATCGCTCGTTGATCGAGCGTTTCTCCAACTGCTAATTTACCGATTCCTTTCATACTTGAAACACGTCCTTTATCTGTAAAATAGGTGTCTTTTTTATATTCCATTGACTACACTTAAGGCATATACTATTTCATTCTACTATATGGGAGTCATGAACATGGAACTGGAACCTCAATTTAATTGGTCCCGCTATCTCGATTTAGCTGACTATGAACAAACCTTTCCGACGGCTGCCGTCGACCAATCAGAAATGGACTGGGTCACACAGTTGCGATCGAAAGACATGAACTTCACCCGCTCGGAAAAAGGGGTTCTCTATGGCGCTGTCGTCACCTGGCAGAATCCTGTCGACAAAACTGACCGCCGCTCGATTTGCTTTTACGTAACGAAAGAAAAACTCATCACAATCGGATTGTCGGATTCAATCGTGTCCCTGGTCGCTCCCTATTCTCCCGCGCATCCCTTTGCGGCTTTTTATACGATTCTTGCTTTACAGCTGAACACGTATTTTGCCGGTATCGATCAGTTTGAGACGGAACTGTTCTCAAGACAAGATGAACTGCGCGGTAGCATCAATGAAGATTCACTCGATAGCATCTTCGCTTTACGCGACACGATCGAGAACTGGTCCGATTTAATCGTTCCGTTTCAAGAGCTCGTCATGGCTGGCGAAGAATCATTTCTCGATGAGGACGCGTATCTCGAGGATCTCTCGTTGAAACTAGCTACGATACGTGTCCGCCGTCTGTTGATGCTCATCGAACATTATCAAAAAGACATTGAGGTCCTGCTCGACTTATCGACGACCGTCTCGAACTTCCGTGGAAACGAAATCATGAAGGCATTAACGATCTTTACTGCCGTCGCGACACCAACGATGGCCCTCGGTGCGATTTGGGGGATGAACTTTAAAATCATGCCGGAATTAGAATGGAAATACGGTTACGCCCTATCCCTAGGACTGATCTTTCTCTCGACCGGTGGCATCTTCTACTGGATGCGCTGGCGCGGATGGTTAGGCGCTCTTGTTCGGATGCCAAAGAACAGTCGACCAAAAAAATAGATATCAGAACATAAGTTCGTTATACTAATTGTATCATATCTACTGAAAGGAGACGCTTGTCCGATGGAACGAAAAATCATTCATATTGATATGGACGCCTTTTACGCTTCCGTCGAGCAACGCGATCGTCCTCGATTAAAAGGTGTTCCTGTCGTCGTCGGTGGACCACCTCATGCACGCGGTGTCGTAGCGACCTGTTCCTATGAAGCACGGAAATACGGGATTCATAGCGCGATGCCGTCACGACGCGCCTTTCAGCTCTGCCCTCGTGCGGTCTTCATTCGTCCCCGCTTTGACGTCTACCGGGCTGTCAGTGCGCAAATTATGGCGCTTTTCCGAGAAGTGACACCGCTCGTCGAGCCTCTCTCGCTTGATGAAGCGTACCTCGACGTCACGGAAAATTATTTTGATCAAAAAAGTGCGACCTATATCGCGCAATATGTTCTTCAGCAAATTAAAGAACGGACAGGTCTGACAGCCTCTGCTGGTGTTTCGAACTCTAAGCTCGTCGCGAAGGTCGCTTCCGGATACGAGAAGCCGAACGGGTTGACGGTCGTTCCTCCAGAGGACGTCATCAGTTTCTTGTCTCCATTAAAAATTGGAGATTTACATGGCGTCGGAAAAGTCACGGAACAAGCGTTACGAAAACAAGGAATTGAAACCGTCGCAGATGTCCAAGCAATGCCGGTCGAACAATTACGAGCATTGCTCGGACGCGATCGCGGAACGGAACTGCATGCAATGGCGCATGGCATCGATGAACGTCCCGTTCGTCCGGAACGCGAGCGAAAATCAATCGGTTCTGAGACGACCTTCGAAGAAGATACGGAGGATATCGATACGATATTCGAGACGTTGATTCGAGAATCAAAATCCGTCATTGCGAGTCTTCAAAAAAAAGAACTCGTCTGCCGAACGATCACGATCAAGTGGAAGACCGATACATTCCAGTCACGTTCGAAACGGCATACATTTTCAGAAGAGACGGCGGACGAAGAACGATTACTTGAGGAAACAACGAAACTCTTCAATGGCATCACCTTCGACGGACCGATCCGCTTGATTGGTATGACGGTCAGTCACCTGACTACTCCTCCCGCTGCGCGACAGTTGACGTGGCAAGACTTAGACTTGCGCTTGTAAAATGAATGGTTATTCACTATACTAAATACAAGACCGATCAGACAAGGGAGGAACAAGTATGCAGTATACGATTACAGTCTTTTCAGATCGTGGTGAAACGTTACTCGATGACGTTTTTGAAGCAGAAACTGATGGACAAGCTCGAGAAGAAGGGATTCGGCGTCTCAATGAGAGTGGGTACGCTCATCATGCCGCTCGCGTCACACGTTCAGGTCGTTTGATTCATTTCGAGCGCGCTTACTTGCCACGAATCGTTCCTGCTTCCTCTTGAGCCATACAAAAAAGGAAGACGGCCATAATGGCGCGTCTTCCTTTTTGATGACTTATTGAACGTCGTCTTGTTGCTCCATCATTGGCGCGTAGAGTTCTTCTAACGGCTTCATGATGATTTGTGTGACTTCTGTCAACATCGTGTGCATCCGTTGCTCTTCTTGCATCAGCTGACTGATTAATGGGTTGTTTTGTACTTCGAGCATCTTTGTTTGAGCAGACGCCATATCGTCTGGTGTGATTTCTTCACCTTGCATCTGTTTTTGTTGTAATTCGAGTTGGATGTTACGGAACGATGCGAACAATTCGTTTGATTCCGGATCCGCGTTAACTTGCGTGTACAAGTCTTTTAATGTCGTGTACTCCGAAGTTTCACGTAATGCACGCTCCAGTGTGTACGCGTGATCGTATAAGTTTGTTTCTGCCATGAGTAAAACCTCCAATTTGTTTAGACGAGATAAAGCCCCGCCTGTATCAATCCAATTAAACCACCTAACAACCCTCCAAGCCAAGTGATAGCCCGGAATTCCCGTTTGGAAATCGATAAGACGATTTCCTCGAGATATGCAGTATCCAGCAAACCTACCTCTTCTCGAACAATCGTTTCGAGATCGAGTGTCTGCAAGATTTGCCCGATTTGATTCGTCGTCCGTTCGAATAGATGATCGATGACGACAGGAACATGTTGCTCGAGTAATTGTGCTTCGAGTGGATTCAACCAGATGCGTAATGGTGTAGCAAGCATCGATTCAATCGGTAAACGCGCCAAGACTTGTTCTTTGACGGTCTGTCGAATCCGTGACTCCGTCTCTTCTGTCATATAAGACGACAGTGGACGATCCAGTCCCTTTTGCCATTCCTGACGTAATAAGGCAAGGATGAACTGAGACGTCGACTCTGATTGAAGTACCCGTTTCAGCTCCGGCTGAATCATATCAACGACGTTGACGTTCGCGAGCAACATCCCGAACATCCCACCTCCGAGACGCTGTTGGATGAAACGAGCAACCGTTTCCTCGAGTTGTAGACGTCCTTCTGGTCCATCAAAATATTCCTCTGCTTGGTGCAATACGGATGTGACGAGTCTTGGCATGACCTCCTCGATTTTTTGTTCTCCGGCTTCCCCGATTAACTCGCGTACGGATTTTTTACGCCATTTACCCATGAGGAGCGAAAACTCCTGCTCCAAGTGATAACTGATTTTCCCTTGGATCCGTTGTTTGGGTTCGTCGATGAAGCGACTAATCCACGCTTCCGTCGTCTCTTCCGAGCGTGTCCATTTCATGACTTCTTGTTCGACAAGTCGCGTGACGGCTCCACGAACAGCTGGTGATGCGAGACGTTTCCCGATCCCTTCTGGCGTCAAAAGATGCTTGACGACCGTCCGTCCGAGATTCGCTGCCAGTTCATCCCGCCGTTTAGGAATCAGACCCGGGGTAAAGGGTACGCGAAATTTTCCGATGTATTTCGGTTCAAGTGGTCGAAATAACATCCGAATCGCTAGATGATTCGTGACTGTGCCAATCAGGGCACCAATGACAATGATTCCGACAAGTTTCAATACGAGTAAAAACGTATCTGACATAAGTTATCATTCCTTCCGATTTTCGACTTATGGTAAAGTCGAGATAGTTATGTACGATTTAGGAGTGATGCCGTGTGTTACGACAACTGATGACTGTATTCAATGACCAGCTTACGACCGATCCGAATGTATATTGCCAGGAACAGTATAGCGTATATCGCCTTGAAGATGGACTCTGTTTTGGAATCAAGGCGACCGCCATCTCTGACCGCGAACAACAACTGCTTGATGTATTCGCTGAACGCATCATTACGACGTCGCGATCTGATATCGATTTATGGCGAGAGCGTATCCAATCTGCTCATGCCCTCGAAGATCAGTCGTTCCGACTTGTCCACTTTTTGTTCAATCCAACCGATGAACGGACAAGTGAAGAAATTCAACAATTGCTCTCCTCTTTCTTTTCGCAGACGAGCATCCTTATTCCTTTTAGCACACACCGCTTCACGGTCGTTGAACGCGAAGAGTTTGTCATCGAGTCCGAACTATCCGATTTATTTTTAGCATTACAATCTGATTTTGTACTAGACGGTAAGGTATTGCTTGGTCAACAACGTGCTGCAGGTGATATCGCCGTTCAGTTCCAACTTGAACAAGCAGCGCTTGCTTTCGTTCCTTCGATGCAAATCGAACGTTTCTTGCCTGCCATGATCCGTCTTGCAAGTCTAGATGATCGGCATCGCGCGACACTCGTCGATCAGTTCATCCGTTCCCTCGAGCCAGAGTCTCGTGAGACGATCCTTGCTTTTTGTCGAGCTAATTTGAACGTCTCTCTGACAGCAAAACATCTATTCTTACATCGAAATAGCCTCCAGTATCGACTCGACCGGTTGACGGAGCAGACTGGAATCGATGTTCGCTCATTTGAAGGTGCTACTTTCCTCTATACCTTACTTCTTGTAGCATGATGCCTAATTGAAAACGTTTGCATTTAGTCAGGTTGTCCATAGGCAGACTCCCTGACTTCTTTTATACTAAATCTTGTAAGCGTTATTATTTCATCATTTACATTAGGGGGAACTACACATGGCTGAAATTCGTCTTGAACATATCGATAAAATCTACTCAGGTGATGCAAAAGCGGTTGATGACTTCAACCTTCACATTAAAGATAAAGAATTCATCGTCTTCGTCGGACCATCAGGTTGCGGTAAATCAACGACGCTCCGGATGATCGCTGGGCTCGAAGAAATCTCAGGTGGGGATTTCATCATCGACGGTAAACGCATGAACGATGTAGCGCCAAAAGATCGCGATATCGCGATGGTCTTCCAAAACTACGCGCTGTATCCACACATGAACGTCTTCGATAACATGGCGTTCGGATTAAAGCTTCGGAAGTTCCCGAAAGATGAAATCAAACAACGCGTCGATAACGCAGCTCGTATCCTTGGTCTTGAAGAATATCTCGAGCGGAAGCCAAAAGCACTTTCTGGTGGTCAGCGTCAACGGGTAGCGATTGGTCGCGCCATCGTTCGTGATGCTAAAGTCTTCTTGATGGATGAGCCGCTCTCGAACTTAGATGCTAAATTGCGGGTACAAATGCGTAAGGAAATCATTCAGTTACACAAACGTCTTGAGACGACGACGATTTACGTTACGCACGATCAGACGGAAGCGATGACGCTTGCGACACGAATCGTCATCATGAAAGCGGGTATCATTCAACAAGTCGGTACGCCGAAAGAAGTCTATGATCACCCGGATAACATGTTCGTCGCCGGATTCATCGGTTCACCATCGATGAACTTCTTGACAGGTAAATTAGCAGAAGACGGTCTCTTCCACGTTTCAGGAACAGAAGAGAAGTTCGAAGTACCAGAAGGGAAAATGAAAGTTCTCCGTGACCGTGGTTACACGAACAAGGATCTCGTCCTCGGAATTCGCCCAGAAGACATCCATGCGGAATTGATCTACCAAGATACGAAAACAGCACACCGCTTCCCAGCACATATCGAAGTCTCCGAATTGATGGGTGCAGAGTCTTACCTCTACTCAAAAGTCGGGCAACAAGCGTTCACGGCACGTGTTGATTCTCGTTCACACGTCGAGATGGGATCGCAGCTTGATCTTTTCTTTGATATGACAAAAGCACACTTCTTCGATGCTTCAACAGAAGCAACGATCCGTTAATCGCATCATTAATCAGTTCCGATGTTTCAGACTGTCCTTTTAAGGGCAGTCTTTTTTATTGACAGACGTTCCTGTAACTTTGTATGATACTGCTTGTAGCTTAAAATTAATCCTATTCGAAAACTAGGAATTGAAATCATTCATTTATAAAGGAGAGAGCGCTATGAAACACGGTTTGAAATTAGCTGTAGCAGCATTATCGACAGCGGGGGTGCTTGCAGCATGCGGCGCTTCGAACGACAACGCAGGTTCTGATAAAGAGTCAAAAGTTATTACAGTCGGTACAGAAGCAACGTACCCACCTTTCACGTATAAAGAAAAAGGAAAATTGACAGGTTATGACGTAGACGTCATGAACGAAGTCGCAAAACGTGCCGGCTATAAAGTCGATTACAAAGCGATGGACTTCAAAGGACTCATCCCAGCACTCGATTCAAAACGGATCGATGTGATCGCGAACCAAATGGGAATCACGCCTGAGCGCCAAGAAAAATACGCTTTCTCTGATGCGTATACGGTCTCTGGTTCAACGATCATCGTCAACAATAAAACGAACGACATCAAAACACTCGACGACTTAAAAGGAAAGACAGTCGGTTCGACACAAGGTTCACTTTATGCCAAAACGGCTGAAGAAGCTGGCGCGAAAGTGAAGTACTACAAAGGTGCGAACCAAGTCTTAAAAGATCTTGAAGCAGGTCGTGTTGATGCTGCTATGAACGATCGTCTCTTCGTTTTAACGGAGCTGAAAAAAGCAGGCTATAAAGTCAAAGCGGTCGGTGAGACGTTCGATAAGAACGAATCAGGCTTCATGATGGCGAAAAACAGCAAGTATACAGAAGACTTTAATAAAGCACTCGCTGAGATGCAAGAAGACGGCACTCTTGCAAAAATCGGTGAGAAGTATTTCAACGAGGATATCAGTAAGTGAGTGAATTACTGACGATCGTCCGGGATAACTCGGACGTCTACGCAAAGGCGATTGGTACGACCCTTCTAGCAAGTGGTCTCGCCATCGTCTTTGCGCTTATTCTCGGGTTGATTCTTGCCGTCATGCGTGATAGCCGTCTTGCCGTCTTTAGCGGTTTTGCACGTTTATACGTCTCCTTCTTCCGAGGAACACCATTGCTGTTACAAATCCTGATTTTATACAATGGTCTCGTTGTCCTTCAATTGACTGGATTCCAAGCTCTCGCTTTCGGCTTATCGCTTCACTTTTCTGCGTATATCTCAGAATCGTTCCGAGCTGCCATCTCCTCTGTCGATCGTGGACAATGGGAAGCCGCTGATTCGCTCGGTATTCCGCGTCGTAAGACATTCAAGGACGTCATCTTGCCGCAAGCACTATCTCGGGCGATTCCACCGCTTTCAAACTCTGTCATCGATATCATCAAATCGACATCACTCGGTACGATTGTTGCTGTCGAAGAATTGACATACGTCTCTGACCAGATTTCAGCTACGACGTATCTCGTCATGCCGTTGCTGCTATTCTCAGCTGCGATTTACTGGATCATGTCAACGCTCATTCAAAGTGTTCAACATCGCTTAGAGGCACGATTCAGCATTCCAGAATGAATTTTCCACACTTGGAACCGTCAGGATTTCAAGTGTGTTTTTTTAGATTTTTTTAGGTTTAGCACTAGGCAATCCGGGAATAATCAAGTATACTAATAAAAATCAGAATTATCTGACAAATTACAAAGGAGCGTGGCCGAGATGAAACAAGTAATTGAAGCTTTCCGTAGACAAGATGCAGAGCAGCGAATTCCAGTGCTACGTCTCGAAATCGATTATGAGCTCAGTACGCTCTTCGATGCGATTCAAGCCAATGACCAAGCTGCCGTTTCAGCAAGTAAAGATCGTTTAGATAAATATCGTCAGGAGATGCTTCGCTTAGAAGCTTAACCTCATAGATCCCCCATCTCTCCTCCCCCTTGAGATGGGGCTTTTTTTGTTTACTTTTTGACATATGTTCTATACGTAAGCGAAAGAAAGGATCGCTTCCGGATGATATATCGGAAACGATCCTCTCACTTTATTTCGCTAACGGACAATTTACGCATTGATCCGCTTCTATCTCAAAATCAATTAATCGACGTCACGACCACGTGATGCCTTCAAAATCTCAAACCACTGTTCGCGTGTCAACGACAATTTCGTCGAACGAACCGCAGATTCGATGCGTTCAATCTTACCAGAACCAACGATTGGCATGATACGTGCTGGATGTTTGAGCAACCATGCATATGCGACTTCGTCGATTTCTTCTGCCCCGATCGTCTCTGCGATCTCCGCTAATTTTTCGCGTAACGGTGCATATTGCTCGTCCTTGAAGAGACGACCGCCCGCAAGCGGACTCCATGCCATCAACGGCATCTCATTTTCATGACAGAGATCAACGGATCCGTCCTCGAAATGTTTCAGTTCCGAAACCGACAACTCGAGTTGGTTCGTCACGAGCATGAATGGTAAGCGCGACTGAATGAGACTTTGTTGCGCAGGTGTATGGTTCGAGAGACCGAATGTCCGTACCTTTCCTGCGTCCTTCAACTCTACGAACGCTTCAGCAATCTCGTTCGGGTCCATCAACGGATCTGGACGGTGAATCAACAACGTATCCACGTACTCGACACCGAGTTCTTGAAGAGAACGGTTGACTTGTTTGATGATATGCTCTTTCGTCGTATCGTAGAATGACAACGACTGATCCGAGAAATGATTCCCTTTCATCTTGATGCCCGTCTTCGTAATGATCTCCATTCGGTCACGTAACTCCGGTTTTAAAGCAAGCGCTTCTCCGAATAAGCGTTCATTCGTGTAATCGCCATAGATATCTGCGTGATCAAACGTCGTAATTCCTAAAGCAAGGCATGCTTCAATCAATTCGAGCCGCTCTTCCTTCGTCATCTCCCATTCATTCAATCGCCATAAGCCGTGAATGATGCGTGAGAATGATAAATCTTCTGTTAGTTGAATCCGTTCCATCTGTCTTCTAACTCCTCTATCATATAAACTCTACCTCGTTTACTGTATCTTAAAATGGTACCGGTTGCACGAATTTCACTTTTTGATGCTCTCAGACAAAAAACAGGACCCCGTCGATGACGTGATCCTGCATGGAACTTATTGAATTTGTTCGACTTCTTGCATGACTTCATCTTCGATCTGCTGACGTTTCCGTGTCGTCTCAGCAGCATCTGGTGACGTGACGCTGAAGTAGAATTTGATTTTTGGTTCCGTACCCGATGGACGAAGGCAGAACCATGATCCATCGCTAAGCGTAAACTTCAGTACGTTGGATTTTGGCAAGTTGATCGGTGAAGGTTGATGTGTCTTCAAATCGTGGGCGATACTCGCATCATAGTCCTCGAATAAGACGACCTGTTCTCCAGCCACTTGTTTTGGCGGATTCTCACGGAACGTATCCATGATACGACCGATCTGTGCCACGCCATCCTTCCCTTTGAGTGTCAGAGAGCGAAGTGACTCTTCAAAGTACCCGAACTGCTCGTAAATCGCCTGTAATGCCTCATAGAGCGTCCGTCCTTCTTTCTTATGGTACGCAGCCATCTCAGCAGCTAACAAGCACGCTTGGACGGCAT
The DNA here is from genome assembly GCF_038006045.1 of Exiguobacterium sp. FSL W8-0210. Classification (NCBI taxonomy): domain Bacteria; kingdom Bacillati; phylum Bacillota; class Bacilli; order Caryophanales; genus Exiguobacterium; species Exiguobacterium sp. FSL W8-0210. The sequence goes on along the minus strand of NZ_JBBOUK010000001.1, from coordinate 727,461 downwards.
CCTTGTCTCGGCAGAAGTCACCGATAAGGTAACCATAGCTCTCCTCGTATCCGAAGAGATACTCATATTGACCCGATGCGTTATATTGTTTGATTTTTTCCCCGATGAACTTAAAGCCTGTCAATGTATTCTCGACGTGGAGATCATAGTGACGTGCGATCAACGCGCCGAGTTCCGACGTAACGATCGTCTTCGCGACGAATCCGTTCGCTGGCAGTGTTCCTTGCGCCGCTTTTTGTGAAAGGATGTAGTCGAGCAATAACGCTCCCGTCTGATTCCCTGTCAGGACTGTCCATTCTCCGTCTGCATCACGTGTTGCGACTCCGACACGGTCGGCATCGGGATCCGTCGCAATCAAGATGTCGGCATCTGTCCGGTCACCATATTCGATCGCCAGTTTAAAGGCAGCATGTTCTTCCGGGTTCGGCGACGTCACGGTCGGGAACGCACCGTCTGGTTCCGCTTGCTCCTTAACGACTGTCACGTGTTCGAATCCATACCGTTTCAAGCCTTCTGTTACCGGCACAAGACCTGTTCCGTGAAGTGGTGTGAAGACGATTTTAAGTGGATCCGCTAATTCCGATTGAATCGAAGGTAAGACACGAATCGTTTGTAATTTTTCTTGATACGCCTCGTCGAGCTCTTCTCCGACACGGACGATCAAACCGTTCGCGCGAAGGACTTCTTCTTGCTCCAGTTCAATCGATAGCTCATCTTCGATTTGGCTGACGTACGAAACGAGTTCATCTGCCTCTTTTGGCGGAAGTTGTCCACCGTCATCTCCATATACTTTGTAGCCATTGTACTCTGGTGGGTTGTGACTCGCCGTAATGACGATCCCGCCCGACGCTTGTAAAGACCGAACCGCAAACGAAAGTTCCGGTGTCGGACGTAGACCGTCGAACAGATACGCTTTGATGCCGTTGCTTGCGAGCGTCCGTGCCGCCTCTAGGGCAAATTCTGGTGAGAAATGGCGTGAATCGTGTGCGATGACGATTCCTTTTGCTGCCGCTTCTTCCCCCGACGCCTTAATGAATGCCGCGAACCCTTGTGATGCTTTTCGGACCGTATATACGTTCATCCGGTTCGTCCCGACACCGATTTCCCCACGCATACCACCTGTTCCGAACTCGAGTTCTTTATAAAATGCTTCTTCAGCTGCTTTTTCATCCGTTGCTAACGTGACTAACTCTTCTTTTAATGTACTGTCTAAATCAGCGAACTGATTCCATTTTTGATAGGTTTCTTTCCATGACATGGTAAATCGACTCCTTTTTAAATGAGGGTAAGACTTGCGATGATGCGATACCTTTCATATGATTAACACTAGAAAGGGTAAGGTGATGAGGCATGTTTCCTACGATTCAAATGGCAGATCTTCAACAGCTCGTCCGAACGGATCAGATTCGCTGGTTTGACTGCCGATATGACTTGCAACAACCTGAATATGGACGAAATGCTTTTTTGGAACAACACGTCGAAGGTGCACAGCACCTGGATTTAACGACTGACCTTTCCGGTCCCATCGATGAAGTCGGCGGTCGGCATCCGCTTCCTTCAAAAGAAGCGTGGCAACACACACTGGAACAGCATGGTGTGACACCGGAAGACTTCGTCGTCTTGTATGACGATGGTTTTCCGTATGCCGCTCGTGCCTGGTGGTTATTTAAATGGATCGGACATGAGCGTGTCGTCGTCCTTGAGGGCGGATTCTCCTCTTACCTAGCGTTCGATCTTCCGGTCACGGACGACGTCCCTACTTATGAACCGTCCCAGTACGCGCCTCGTTTTCAAGATGAGATGCTTGTCTCATTCGAAGAGCTAAAGCATCAGCTGACAGAAACGATGATCATCGATTCCCGTGCACCCAATCGATACCGTGGAGAAATCGAACCACTCGATCACGTCGCCGGTCACATTCCAGGTGCCGTGAATTGTTTCTTCGAACAAGCACTCTCACCAGATGGTCGCTTACGGGACGCGGAAGATTTGAAAGAATTGTACGCCGACATCCTACCGGTCACAGCCCCTATCCTTTATTGTGGAAGTGGCGTGACAGCGTGTGTAAATGTCATTGCTCTCCATTCACTTGGGAAAACCGATGTCCGGCTTTACGCCGGCTCTTATAGTGATTGGGTCAGCCGTGGTGAAGATGTCTCCCGTTCGTAAGCATCAGACACTGACAGAAACATCTGTCAGTGTCTTTTTGTTCAGAGTTGAATCGGTTTGATGTTCCAGATCGCATTCGCATACTCTTTAATCGTTCGGTCACTTGAGAACACACCTGACCGTGCAATATTAAGAATGACGCGTTTATACCATTCTTCTGGTTGCTGATACATCCGATCGATTCGTTCTTGCGCTTGTTGATACGACATGAAGTCTTTCAGGATCAGATACTCATCATTATACGTCAATAATGAATCGTAAATCGCTTGGAATTCACCTGGAGCAAATAATGTTCCATCGACGAGACTGCCGATGATCCGTCGTAGCTCGGGTTGGGCACTGTATTGATCGTATGCACTGTAACCGCCGTATTGTTTATAATTCATGACTTCTTGTGGTGTTAAGCCGAAGATGAAGATGTTCGCATCCCCGACCTCGTCTCGAATTTCGATGTTCGCTCCGTCGAGCGTTCCGATCGTCAAGGCGCCATTCATCATGAATTTCATGTTGCCGGTTCCAGAGGCTTCATAACTTGCAGTCGAAATCTGTTCACTGACGTCACTTGCCGGGAAAATCTTCTCAGCAAGCGATACACGATAGTTTTCTAGGAAGACGACTTTCAAGTATGGACTGACGTCTGGATCCTGATTGATCAAGCGAGCTAACGCATTGATATAACGAATGACTTCTTTTGCATAATGATAGCCTGGCGCCGCCTTTGCACCAAAGATGAATGTCCTCGGTGTCATCGTGAAGGAACGGTCCTCCTTCAGACGATAGTAGAGCGAATGAATGTGTAATGCATTCAAGAGTTGACGTTTGTACGCATGCAATCGCTTGACTTGAACATCAAAAATCGAGGTTGGGTCCACGACGATACCGGTTTCTTTTTCAATGAGCAACGCTAATTCTTCTTTGCGCTGAAGTTTGATCTCGGCGATGTCCTTCTGTAATGCTGAATCCTCTGCCCATTTCGTCAACTTTTGCAAATCAGACGGATGCTGAATCCAACTATCCCCGATTGCTTCCGTCACACGATTTGCCAGTGCTGGGTTTGATGAGAGGAACCAGCGACGATGTGTAATTCCGTTCGTCTTATTATTAAAGCGAAGCGGAAACATCTCATAAAATAGGCGCATCTCACGCTGCTTCAGAATCTCAGTATGAATCTGAGCGACACCATTCGTCGAATGCGTGCCGACAACAGCCAGATTCGCCATGTTGATCCGGTCATCCGCGATGATGGCGATATCTCGCATATGCGCTTCCATGTGTGGATAGTTCGCAAGCACATCCTTACAGAAGCGTCGGTTGATTTCCTCGATGATGAGGTAGATGCGCGGTAACAAGCGACGGAACAAATCGATCGGCCAGCGCTCGAGTGCTTCTGACAGTAACGTGTGGTTCGTAAACGACATGACACTCTTCGTGATCCGCCATGCTTCTTCCCATCCAAATCCTTCTTCATCGATAAGGATCCGCATTAACTCCGGAATCGCGACGACCGGATGCGTATCATTAATATGGATGGCGATATGATTTCCGAGTTGCTTCAGTGAATGATTTCGTTTTTTAAAGGACGTCAAGATACTCCGTAATCCAGCAGAAACGAAGAAGTATTGTTGCTTCAGACGCAACTCTTTTCCTTCATAGGTCGTATCATCCGGATACAAGAACTCGGAAATCGTCTGAATCGATTGTTTATGTGCCAGTAAATCTTTATAGTTCCCACGGTATTGGCTAAGTAATTCATCATCATCAAGTGGAGACTCAGCACTCCAGAGTCGCAAGTTATTGACGACCTTGTTTTGATAACCGACGATCGGCATGTCGTACGGAACAGCACGAACGATTTCAGCCGGTTCATGATGGACGCGATACCCATCACCGACTTCTTCAAGCCAAACATGTCCACCGAATGGAACATCGACCGCTTTATCGGAACGTCTGATTTCCCACATGTTCCCGTTCTTCAGCCAGTTATCCGGTAATTCGACTTGATAACCATCGATGATTTTTTGCTTGAAGAGACCATACTGATACCGGATTCCGTTCCCGTGTCCAGGAAGACCGAGCGCAGCAAGGGAATCAAGGAAACACGCCGCGAGACGTCCGAGACCCCCGTTCCCAAGTCCAGGTTCCGGCTCTTCTTCCGTCAAATCACTGAGCTGATATCCGAGTTCTTCAAGTCCCCGCTCGACATCCTTTAAGACATCAAGACTCAATAGATTGTTATGCAGGAAACGTCCGAGTAAAAACTCGAGTGAGAAGTAATAGACTTGCTTACTTTTTTTATGGATATATGTTTCCTTCGTCCGTAACCAATCGGTCGTGACCGTCTCGCGTACCAGATAGGCAAGTGTCTGATAAATATCGTTTTCTGTTGCTTCCGTTATTGCCTTGCCATGCATCGAAACGAATCGTTCCGTAAACCTCTCCTTGAACTTCTCTTTATCTTTGAACATGACGTAACCCCTTTTCCCAGTGATACGATCAAGTGGCGGACGGTGCAATCAAACGATATAACGCCAAGTATTCGTCGGCTGAACGCAACCAACTGAAGTCCTCATTCATCGCTGTCTCAATCAAATGATCAAAGACTGGTCGATCATGATACACCTCAATCGTACGTTTAATCGCTTCTAAAAACTCATGTGCATTATAATTCGCGAACGAGAATCCATTTCCTTCTAATGTGAACTGATTGAACGGTTTGACCGTATCACGGAGCCCACCTGTTTCCCGAACGACCGGTAAACAGCCATACTTCATCGAAATCAACTGACTGAGACCACACGGTTCAAAACGCGATGGCATCAAGAAGGCATCACTGCCCGCGTAGATTCGTTGTGCGAGACCAACGTCAAATCCGATATAAGAAGCGATTTTGTCTGGACGAATCGATGTCGCATGATGGAACAATCCTTCATATTCCGCTTCACCCGATCCGAGAATGATGAACTGCGCATCGAGTTCGAACAAGTCTGGTAAGATATGCGCGAGTAAATCGATTCCCTTTTGGTCGACAAGACGAGATACGAAACCGAACAATGGTACGTCCGGATTGATTGGGAGACCTAGTTCCTCTTGTAAAGCCGCCTTGTTTTTTGCTTTTCCTTCCGTGACGGTATCAACGGAATACGTCTCAACGAGATGCGTATCATGCGCAGGATCAAATTGACGATAGTCGATCCCGTTCAAGATGCCACGCACGTCAACAGCACGATGTTGTAAGACTGGCTCAAGCGTCTCACCGTAATAAGGATCCATGATCTCATCACGGTACGATGGGCTGACTGTCGTGATTTGATTGGAGTGGACGAGTCCTGCCTTCATGTAATTGACGAGTCCGTTATGAGCGATCCCATCCGCTGTGAAATGTTCATGACTCAAGCCAAGTAAGTCACCAAGCACTTCCTCTGGGAAGACACCTTGGTATTGTAGATTGTGAATCGTAAAGACCGTTTTAATGTCTTGATAGCGCTCGAGGTGTTGATAATGGATGCGTAAGAACGCTGGAATCACACCTGTTTGCCAATCGTGACAATGGATGACGTCCGGTACTTCCTTTCGATCCAAATGTTGAATCATCTCAAGGACAGCACGTGAGAAATACGCAAACCGTTCCGCATCATCGTAATGTCCATAAATGACGCCATCCCGTTTGAAGTAGTACTCATTATCGATGAAATAGAACGTCACACCATCTTGTTTCAAACGAAGGACGGCGCCAAATTGCTGGCGCCAACCGACTGGCACGATGAAGTCGAACAAGAACTCCATCTCTGATTTGTATTGTTCCTTGATTTGACCATAATTGGGTAAGACGACTGAAACGTCTGCCCCTTCCTCAGCAAGCGCTAAGGGGAGCGAGCCGACGACGTCAGCTAGCCCCCCTGTCTTGATGAAGGGTGTCGCTTCCGTGGCAGCAAACCATACCTTCATGAATGACATCTCCTTTAAACGATTGTTTGTTTTTTGATGACGATTGGTTCTTCTGCCGTTCCGCGGATGACTTGACCGCGTTTGACAGTGACTTCTTTATCGAGAATCGCGTACTCGACGACCGCGCCTTCTTCAATGACTGATTTTTGCATGATGATCGAGTTCTTGATGCGAGCGTGTTTTCCGACTTTGACACCACGGAACAAGATGCTGTCCGTCGTCGTGCCTTCTAACTTACAGCCGTTTGCGACGAGTGAGTTCTTAATGGCAGAACCCGGTAAGTAACGCGTCGGCGGTTCATGCTTGATTTTCGTATAAACGTGTTGGAAGTCGTTGATTGCTCCCCACTGTTCAAGTAACAGCATGCTTTCACGGTAATACGAACGAAGCGAATGAATGACTTGTGATGTACCACGGTACTCATACCCGTGAACGTGCAAGCGATTGAGCTGCGAACGAATGATGCTTTGAAGTAAATCGTACTCACCACGTGCGATTGCTTCATCGATTAAACGAACAAAGAGATTCTTCGATAGAACGACCGTTTCCATATAGAACGTCTCATCCGTCGGTTGGAACCCTCGTGATCCGATTGCAGTCACGCGATTCTGTTCGCCAAAACGGATCGGACGGCAGTATTTACAAGGCAGCTCACGCTTCGTATAGACGACCGTGATGTCCGCATTCGATTCTTTATGTTCGCGTAACACATCGCGATAATCTACCGCAGATAAAATGTTTGAACCAGAAACGACGACATAGTTTTCCTTACTGCGAAGGAAGAAGTCACGGTGGAGGTGGAAGTTCGATAAGTCTCCACGGAACTCGTTCGCATCTTGTGACAATGCAGGCGGGAAGATGTAGAGTCCACCGTTTGAACGGTCAAGATCCCACTCTTTACCCGATCCAAGATGGTCCATCATTCCACGATATTTCTCGAGCGTAAAAATCCCGATGTTTGCGATATCGTTTTGTACCATGTTCGTTAATGTAAAATCGATCAACCGATAACGTCCTGCAAATGGAACTGCCGCTAAGTTACGATGTTCCGTCAATTCCTTGAAAAAGCCTTCTTCTCCGCTTAAATTGATGACACCTAATAAATCGACCTTCATCCGAATATCCCCCTTATTGAATCGCTTCTTTGATGACTTCGTTCTTCTTGACGATGCTGTCTGCTTCGATGACGAAAACTTCTCCGTCTGGAGAGCCGATCGTTGCACCATCTTCTACGATCACACCGTCTGCTAAGATCGCCCGATGAATCGTGACGTCTCGTCCGATTTTGACATTCGGGAAAATGACTGAGTCTTTGACGAGTGATCCTTCTGCTACGTCGACACCATGGAAGAGAACCGAATGATTGATTTCGCCTTCGATATGGCATCCTTCATTGATGATCGATGTCTCGACTGTCGCAGCATTCCCGATATATTGTGGTTGCTGATTCGGGTTGACCGAATAGACTTTCCAAGAAGGATCATATAAATCAAACTCTGGTTCTGCCGTCAACAAGTCCATATTCGCTTCCCAGAGCGATTGAATCGTTCCGACATCCTTCCAGTATCCTTTAAATTTATATGCACGAATATTAAGGTTTTCAAAGAGCATGTTCGGAATGATGTTCTTACCGAAGTCAAAGCTTGATTCCGCATCGCCAGCATCTTGAATTAAATGACGCTTCAATACATCCCAGTTAAAGACGTAGATTCCCATCGATGCAAGATTCGATTTTGGATTCTGTGGCTTTTCTTCGAATTCATTAATCCGTAGATCATCATCCGTGTTGAGAATTCCGAACCGTGGTGCTTCTTCCCATGGCACTTCACGAACGGAGATCGTCACGTCCGCTCCACCAAGACGATGCTCTTCAATCATCTGTTCATAATCCATTTTATAAATATGATCGCCTGATAAGACAAGTACATAGTCAGGTTCAAATTGGTTGATGTAACTCATGTTTCGATAAATGGCATTTGCTGTTCCTTCGTACCAGTTCTTTCCGTTTTGCGCCTGGTAAGGAGGTAGAATCGTCAAACCACCGTTACGTCGATCTAAATCCCATGCACTCCCGATTCCGAGATAGCGGTTTAATTCAAGTGGTTCATATTGCGTCAATACACCAACTGTATCGATTCCTGAGTTCGTACAGTTCGATAGCGGGAAATCAATGATCCGGTACTTTCCTCCAAATGCAACAGCTGGTTTTGCAGTATGTTTCGTTAAAGCTCCCAGACGTTTCCCTTCTCCGCCTGCAAGTAACATCGCAACGACATTCTTTTTAGCCATTTCGTCCCCTCCATTTATGCTCTTTTTTTCAGACAATTCGCGTTGTAAAATCCACAGATACTTCTATATACCCAATCTTTTCTCTTTTTAATATAACATTCCTGCAAAATAGGTTTATTAAAATACAAAATTCGAAAAAAATCTACTGATTTCTCCATAAAAGACCGATAATAGGAATGAAATGGCTTTTTGAAAGGAGTTCTCATGCGAATTACTACAGGATATCTTGTCTTACTTGGTCTTGCGACGATGCTTCTATTTTCCTTATTTTCAATAAAAGATGAGTTAAAAACAGCACGTACACTTTTTTTCTGGGCCGATGAACAGACGACGCGACATCCACTGACCTCCTATCAACCAATTACCGTAACCTATGAAAACAAACGGGTCGAGCTCTATGACGGATTGCGACGGGATGATCTAACTCCTCGAACATTGCCGAAAAAAGTCGAGCAAGCGTTTGTTGCCATCGAAGATCAGCGTTTCTATCAACATGACGGATATGACATCACAGGAATCTTACGCGCGTTTACAAAAAATCAGTCTGATTCTAAATCTCAAGGTGGCAGTACGATCACACAACAACTAGCAAGAATGACGTATCTATCAAACGAAAAAACATATACTAGAAAAATAAAAGAGTTGTTAATTGCTGTGTCTTTGGAGCAAAAATATTCGAAGAAAGAACTGATGACAGCGTATGTCAATCAAGCCTATTTTGCGAATAATATTTATGGCATCGAACTTGCCGCGAAATCCTATTTCAATAAGCCGGCACGCGAGTTGAGTTGGTCTGAAATCAGTTTTCTGACAGCAATTCCGAACAATCCTTCTCTTTATGACCCGCTGCGCTTTCCTGAAAACACAAAAAAACGTCAGCAACGAATCGTTCAAGCGTTAATACGCGATCGTGTACTGACGAAAGATTTTACTATTTCTCGTGTGTCGCCTCGATCCTATAAACCGAGTGTCCCTTATCCGGACTATATCGATGCCACCGTTCAAGCTGCTGTTCGGATGACCGCTCAAAAAAAAGGTTGGAGTGAGAAGCGTGCTGCAGAATATCTACATCAACAAGGGGCGGTCATCTCGACATATCTCGACTCAGCAGAACAACGACGGGCTAAGGAAGCTCTTCGCAATCTACCCAACCCGATTGAGGGGGCTTATGTTGGCATCGACGGACAAACACACGGAGTCACGGCTCTTGTCGGCTACAAATCGAATTTGACAGGTCAGTTCAACCGAGCAGTGCAGTCGTACCGACAACCTGGTTCAGCCATCAAACCGTTACTTGTCTACGGTCCTTACCTTGAGAAGACGAAAGCCCGCTTGTCGAGCACGTTAGACGGTAGTCCCGTCTGTATCGATGGATACTGTCCGTCAAATAGCGGAAATCGAATTCTCGGACAAGTAACGATTGCCGATGCGATTGCCTATTCCTATAACACACCAGCCATTCGCGCATTTGCTGTCTCTTTCCGGGAAGGACTGAAGTCCATCCGTCCGTTCCAGTTCAGCCAATGGACGCGAGAGGATGATGCTTTTACGAGTGCTCTAGGTGGGTTGCAATACGGGATCAGTCCGTATGAGCTGACGAACGCTTATTCCGTATTCGTTAATGACGGGATCTATCGACCGGCATCAATGATCAAAAGTATTACGCTTAAGAATGGAACGGTCGAACGACCACAAGAAAAGGAACAACGGATTTGGTCCAGTCAGACGAACCGGGAATTACGGGCTGGTTTAAAGAATGTCATGACGTATGGAACGGGACGCAAAGGATATGATTCCTCTGCGCGCTATATCGGAGGAAAAACAGGAACAACGAACGATAACAAAGATATGTGGTTCGTCGGTATTAAAAATCAACATATCGGAGGAATATGGCTAGGGGCAGATCGCCCGCGTCCCTTCCCTGTTGAGGCAAATGCAACGTTACAGGTCCAGACGTGGGCGAAGATTTTAAGTCCTTAAGTCAACTCGGAAATAAAATCGCTTCCCCGAACGAATTGAATAAAGTCAGACCGACCCAGGATAGACCAGCAAGCAGAACACCCCAGGCTAAGAAAGAAAAGATAATCAAACCGACGGCTCCTGCTGCACTCGTCATTTTACTGATTTGTACCGTGTAAAAGATGAAGTAGATGAAAAAAGACACAAGCAAGACGATTCCGACATGCAAGAAGGACGTCATGAAGGCGAAGCTGACACAACCTCCGATAAGTAGCAGAATACTTCCCGGACGTAACATGCCGAGTGTCGTTCCCTCTTGTTCCTTGATGAAAAAGGCGAAACCGAGCTGATTGATCGTATCCGATAATAATTTCAATGAACTGAAGATCATGAAGTAGACAATCAAAAAGCCGAGCCAAACGACAAGCTTCGTATCGCGTGCCGTCAAGAGTTGTAACAATTCATCGTACACACCAACTTGATCGAGCCAATGTAATGCGAGTTCCGTCGTTGCAATCGCAAGGGACGTACTAAATAACAAGATGCTGATCAGCGGAGCATAACTTAATAGGTAAACGTTCGTACGCATGTAGAGTCTCCATTCATAGAAAATTCATATGTAGCACACAATTTCACTTACAGGTATACTATAATAGATTATATCGGTTCAAGAGACTGAAGGGGGAAACAAAAATGGCATTTATCTTAATGGTCGGCGTAAGTCTTGCGTTTTTGACAGCAATCTTCACTGCAGGCTACAACAAAAAACCTGAAGGTAACGAATAATTCATAAAGAGGCTGGGACATAACTCAGTTTCACAAACGAAAGGCCCTCGAAACGTGTAGTCGTTTCGAGGGCCTTGTTCTATGATGAAAAACCGGTTCTGAATAAACAAATAAGGACAACCTCTGATAAAGTTAAAGTGACTAAACCATAACCATCGGAGGTGCCCTTATGTTTAAAGATTATAACATGAACCAGCTGGTTCTGCCCTTAGATTTAGAAGTTCGTCTTCAAGAAAATGATATCGCGTTCGCTGTCCATCATCTCGTCGAATCCATTCCGGATGATGTTTTCGATCCTTTCATGCGGACGACGGGATGCCCTGCTTATCACCCGCGGATGATGATGAAAATTATTTTATGTGCCTACACACAGTCGGTCTTCTCCGGTCGGAAGATTGAGGGATTACTATCCGATAGTCTGCGGATGATGTGGCTAGCGCAAGGGAATGCGCCGAGCTATCGTACCATCAACCGTTTTCGAGTGCATCCCGCAGTCACTCCAATCTTGAAGCAAGCCTTCGTTACCTTCCGTTGCCATCTCGTCGAGATGGGAGAAATCAATGAAGAAGCCATCTTTATCGATGGTACAAAGCTAGAGGCGAATGCGAACCGATACACCTTTGTTTGGCGGAAATCGATCGAACGTCATAGTTCGTCTCTCGTGGACAAATCGAATCGTATCTATGACAACCTCGTCGAACAAGACATCCTACCGGAAATTGAACGAGAAAGCCCGGACGAGCTCACTCTCTCAGAACTCGAACACATGGGTGAAGCTTTAGACGCACATATCGCTTCCATCAACCAAAAAATCGAGGCGAGTTCGGATACTCAAGAAAGAAAACGTCTACGTTCTGAACGGAAGGAACCACGTCTCCTTCGAAAGGAGATTACAGATTTCATCGAGCGGAAACAGAGATACGCCCTCCAAAAGAGGACGCTCGCTGGACGGAACAGCTATTCGAAAACAGACACAGACGCGACGTTCATGCGAATGAAGGAAGATCATATGCAAAATGGACAACTCAAGCCAGGCTATAACGTTCAAATCGCGACCGAAGGACAGTACACACTCGCTTATGATATTTATCCGAATCCGACGGATGCCCGGACGTTACTCCCCTTTTTAGATGAGATCAGCTCATATTTACCACTACCACCGCATATCGTTGCGGATGCCGGCTATGGGAGTCAGGAGAATTATCAGGATATTCTGATGCGCCGAGGGCGCATTCCACTCATCCCTTATACGATGTTCGAAAAAGAAAAGTCTCGAAAATGGCGCAATGATCCATTTAACACAGTAAACTGGTCTTATGATGAAAGGTCGGATCGTTTTGTGTGCCCTAATGGACAGGACGTAACATTCCGTTACATGTCCAAGAGAACAGATCGGTACGGATTCACGCGTGATTTCAAGGTGTATGAAAGCGAAGGGTGTGATGGCTGCCCGTTTCGCTCCCGTTGTACCAAGGCCAAAGAGGGTCGTCACCGACAGGTACACATAAACACTTCATGGGAAGAACAAAAAGAACAGATGAAAAAATGGCTTTCAGATCAAAAAACAGGATCCCTCTATGCGAAACGGAAGATAGACGTGGAACCAGTTTTTGGATATCTGAAGGCTAATTTGAGTTTCACTCGCTTTTCTGTGAGAGGAAAAGCGAAGGTGAAGCGTGAGCTCGGCTTCATCCTCATGGCCGTAAATTTAAGAAAATGGCTCATCCAAAGCGTTGCCCGAAGGGCAACTTGACGCGAGACAATGAAAAAAGAAGGAATTGCACATCCTGAGTGATGGCAATTCCTTCTTCTCGTTAAATTCAGCTAGTTATGTCCCAGCCTCTTTTGCTTTATAGAAGACCTGCGTATCCTTGCTGACGTAATGCTTCATAGACAATGATCGCTGCCGTGTTCGAGACGTTCAGTGAACGAACGAGATTCGATTGGGGTAGACGGATACAACGCTCTGCGTTCGCATCGATGACTTCAAGCGGCAATCCTTTTGTTTCCCGACCAAAGACGAAGAAATAATCCTGTTCGACGTCCGATAAGTCGATCTGGCTCGGGTACTGTTCTCCATATTTCGTAATATAGTAGAAAATACCTTCCGGATGCTTCTCCCACAGTTCTTCTAACGAATCATGATAACGGACATCGACGAATTCCCAGTAATCGAGACCCGCACGTTTAAGTTGCTTATCGTCCGTCGAGAAGCCGAGCGGTCGGATCAAGTGAAGGACGGAATGCGTCGCTGCACATGTGCGTGAAATATTTCCTGTATTTTGAGGAATCTCCGGTTGATACATAACGACATGAATAGCCATGGTTTAATTCTCTCCTATCTCATGCGCTAAAAGCGCTTCTTTATGGGCAATCCCACTTGCAAAACCCGTCAGTTTACCAGTCGCCCCGATGACACGGTGACACGGATAAATTAACGCGATTGGATTCCGGTTCAAGGCACCACCAACGGCTCGTGCTGCCTTTGGTTTCCCAATCATTCGAGCCAGTTCACCGTAACTGATCGTCTGACCAAACGGAACGGTTCGTAAAGCGTGCAATACTTGCTCTGCAAAAGGCGTGACACGCAACTGACAAGGAAGTTCATCAAGCGCTTGTCGATCGCCGACTGCGTAACGATCAAACGCCATGCGCCAAGCTTTCGGTAATTCACCGTCGCCGGTTTCTTCTTGCAAATGGGTTCGAGCACGCTCTTCATTCAATCCAAAATCGAGATACACGATGTGCTCTTTTTCCCATGCGACGAGCAATGTACCAAACTCATAAGTGAGCTGTTGAAATGGCATCTGCTTCCCCCCACTCCTCAAGTAACCGTTGTCCTTCGGTTTGCACATCCACTGCAATATCGGCTAAAAGACGTGATTCGATATATGACTTTTCTTCAATTCCACCAATTCGACCAACTGCCCAGAGTGCCAGTGCCCGCATGTCTTCCCGGGCATCCGTTTCTATCATCAATCGTAGCGCATCAATCGCACTCTTGTCTCGATAATGGACGAGCGCACAAATCGCATTACGCTGAATCGGCTTCTTTCCACGCCATGCGCCAGATAACGTACCGAACCGGCTCTTGAACTCACGATTACTCATGGATAAGAGTGGAACTAAGAGCGGTTTGACTTGTTCTGGATCCGGCTGCAGTTCAGCATGATGTGTCGCATTCTTCTTCCGGTTATACGGACATACTTGCTGACACGTATCACAACCGTATAGACGGTTCCCAAGCGCCATTCGGAATGGTTCTGGTAGTAACGTTTTCGTCTGCGTCAAAAACGAGATGCACCGTTTAGCGTCGATGACGCCAGGTTCAACAAGCGCATCCGTCGGACAAGCGTCGATGCACTTATTGCATGTCCCACACAATTCTTCGACTGGCTGATCCGGCGGTAGGACGATATCTGTAATCAGTTCACCAAGATAGAGATAGGATCCGTGCTCCTCACTGATGATCGAGCAGTTTTTCCCACTGAATCCGATACCTGCTCGTTCTGCTACTGCACGATCGACGAGTTCTCCTGTATCGACCATCGAGCGTGTCCTTGCACCTGGACTCAATTCTTGAATTTTTTCTTCAAGTAACGTCAAGCGTTGTCGCAACGCCTGGTGATAATCCAGTCCCCAGGACGATCGACAAAAGATTCCCCGTCGCTCCCCTTCCTTGCCACGAGGTGCATTTTTGAGAGTACTTGGATACGCGACCGCAATGGCAATGATCGAAGCGGCATCTTCAACGAGTAGAGACGGTGTCGTTCGAAGGTCGAGATCGGGCTCTTCAAAACCAGAAGCGAATCCTTTTTCTTGTTGCGCTTGCAGGCGACGTTTTAAGACAAGAAATGGATCAGCCGTCGTCACCTTCAATTCATCGATCCCAATTTCTGCTGCGTACTCTTGTAAAGCCAATTTCAATTGCATACCATCCATCACGATCTACTCCTTTCCTCGTTAAAATCCCGTTCCTAAACAAAAAGAGCAAGGTGTCAGCGAAAACGACACATTGCTCTTTTTTGGTAAGCGGGTGAAGGGAATCGAACCCTCGTCATCAGCTTGGAAGGCTGAGGTTTTACCATTAAACTACACCCGCATGATCAGGTGAAACATCAGATTGTGTAAAAAGTATAAAGCGGGTGAAGGGAATCGAACCCTCGTCATCAGCTTGGAAGGCTGAGGTTTTACCATTAAACTACACCCGCATGATCAGGTGAAACATCAGATTGTGTAAAAAGTATAAAGCGGGTGAAGGGAATCGAACCCTCGTCATCAGCTTGGAAGGCTGAGGTTTTACCATTAAACTACACCCGCAAGATACCGGTGGTCGGAATCGAACCGACACTCCAAAGGAACACGATTTTGAGTCGTGCGCGTCTACCAGTTCCGCCACACCGGCACAATCTCTTGCAAAACTATTTAATTGAGAAATAGTTGGAGGCGCCAGTCAGAATCGAACTGACGATAAAGGAGTTGCAGTCCTCTGCCTTACCACTTGGCTATGGCGCCACTCATTGGAGCGGAAGACGGGATTCGAACCCGCGACCCCGACCTTGGCAAGGTCGTATTCTACCACTGAACTACTTCCGCTTGAAAAGCTGGGCTGGAAGGGATCGAACCTTCGCGTGCTGGAATCAAAATCCAGTGCCTTACCACTTGGCTACAGCCCAATAATAAGAGGGCGACTGATGGGAATTGAACCCACGAATGCCGGAATCACAATCCGGTGCGTTAACCACTTCGCCACAATCGCCATGGTAAACAGGGGCAGCAGGAATCGAACCCGCGCTGACGGTTTTGGAGACCGTAGTTCTACCGCTAAACTATGCCCCTATGGTGGTGGGGGGGGGCGGATTCGAACCGCCGAACCCGAGGGAGCGGATTTACAGTCCGCCGCGTTTAGCCACTTCGCTACCCCCCCACAAATGGGAAAATCATGTTGTTAATAAAGATGGTGGCTTTGGACGGAATCGAACCGCCGACACAAGGATTTTCAGTCCTTTGCTCTACCAACTGAGCTACAAAGCCTTAACAATGGCGGTCCTGACGGGATTCGAACCCGCGATCTCCTGCGTGACAGGCAGGCATGTTAACCGCTACACCACAGGACCGTATGTAATTGCGGGGGCCGGATTTGAACCGACGACCTTTGGGTTATGAGCCCAACGAGCTACCAGACTGCTCCACCCCGCGACGCTATAAATGGTGACCCGTACGGGATTCGAACCCGTGTTACCGCCGTGAAAGGGCGGTGTCTTAACCGCTTGACCAACGGGCCATTATGAATTGAAAGTGATGATGGCGGAGAGCAAGGGATTCGAACCCTTGAGACGCTTTTGACGCCTACACGATTTCCAATCGTGCTCCTTCGGCCACTCGGACAGCTCTCCATTGTACGTGGTGAAGAAGTAATAAATGGCTCCGCAAGTAGGATTTGAACCTACGACCTACCGGTTAACAGCCGGTTGCTCTACCGCTGAGCTATTGCGGAACGATCGCCTGGCAGCGTCCTATCCTCACAGGGGGAAGCCCCCAACTACTTTCGGCGTTCAAGTGCTTAACTTCCGTGTTCGGCATGGGAACGGGTGTGACCACTTGGCTATCGCCACCAGACATTTATTATCTTAACATTATGTTCGCATAACGTCAAGACTTTTTTTCGTTTTTTTGAAAGGCTCGCGCCTTCAAAACTGAAGTCATCAACAATGCATCTGCTAGAACAAGGCCTCGACCGATTAGTATCACTCAGCTCCACATGTCGCCATGCTTCCACCCGTGACCTATCTACCTCATCGTCTCTGAGGGGTCTTTCTTGATTACTCAAAGGGAAATCTCATCTTGGAGGGGGCTTCATGCTTAGATGCTTTCAGCATTTATCCCGTCCGCACGTAGCTACCCAGCGATGCTCCTGGCGGAACAACTGGTACACCAGCGGTGCGTCCATCCCGGTCCTCTCGTACTAAGGACAGCTCTCCTCAAATTTCCTGCGCCCACGACGGATAGGGACCGAACTGTCTCACGACGTTCTGAACCCAGCTCGCGTACCGCTTTAATGGGCGAACAGCCCAACCCTTGGGACCTACTCCAGCCCCAGGATGCGATGAGCCGACATCGAGGTGCCAAACCTCCCCGTCGATGTGGACTCTTGGGGGAGATCAGCCTGTTATCCCCAGGGTAGCTTTTATCCGTTGAGCGATGGCCCTTCCATGCGGAACCACCGGATCACTAAGCCCGACTTTCGTCCCTGCTCGACTTGTAGGTCTCGCAGTCAAGCTCCCTTCTGCCTTTGCGCTCTACGAATGATTTCCAACCATTCTGAGGGAACCTTTGGGCGCCTCCGTTACTGTTTAGGAGGCGACCGCCCCAGTCAAACTACCCGCCTGACACGGTCCTCCAGCCGGATCACGGCTGCGAGTTAGAGACTCTATGCATGAAGGGCGGTATCCCAAGGGTGACTCCTCCGAAGCTGGCGCTCCGGGCTCGACGTCTCCCGCCTATCCTGTACATCATGCACAAAGCCTCAATATCAGGCTGTAGTAAAGCTCCATGGGGTCTTTCCGTCCTGTCGCGGGTAACCTGCATCTTCACAGGTACTATGATTTCACCGGGTCTCTCGTTGAGACAGTGCCCAAATCGTTACGCCTTTCGTGCGGGTCGGAACTTACCCGACAAGGAATTTCGCTACCTTAGGACCGTTATAGTTACGGCCGCCGTTTACTGGGGCTTCGGTTCAAAGCTTCGCTTGCGCTAACCCATCCCCTTAACCTTCCAGCACCGGGCAGGCGTCAGCCCCTATACGTCATCTTGCGATTTAGCAGAGACCTGTGTTTTTGCTAAACAGTCGTTTGGGCCTATTCACTGCGGCTCTACTCATGTAGAGCGTCCCTTCTCCCGAAGTTACGGGACCATTTTGCCGAGTTCCTTAACGAGAGTTATCCCGCGCGTCTTAGAATTCTCATCTCGCCTACCTGTGTCGGTTTACGGTACTGGCGCCTTCCCCCTCACTAGAGGCTTTTCTTGGCAGTGTGAAATCGTGACCTACGTCCCTACGGGACTCCGCGTCGTTCCTTGACTTTGGTGCCTGACGGATTTGCCAATCAGACGGTCTTGAAACTTGCACATGCACTTCCATCCGCATGCGTCACTATCCTCCTGCGTCCCCCCATTGTTCAAACGGTGGATCGGCGGTACAGGAATATCAACCTGTTATCCATCGCCTACGCCTTTCGGCCTCGGCTTAGGTCCAGACTAACCCTGAGCGGACGAGCCTTCCTCAGGAAACCTTGGGCTTTCGACGGAGGGGATTCTCACCCCTCTTTTCGCTACTCACACCGGCATTCTCACTTCCAAACGCTCCACTGCTCCTTCCGGTACAGCTTCACAGCGGTTTGGAACGCTCCCCTACCATTCCTTACGGAATCCGCAGCTTCGGTGGTATGTTTAGCCCCGTTACATTTTCGGCGCGGCGCCACTCGACTAGTGAGCTATTACGCACTCTTTGAATGGTGGCTGCTTCTAAGCCAACATCCTAGCTGTCTAGGCAGCGCCACATCCTTTTCCACTTAACATACACTTTGGGACCTTAGCTGGCGGTCTGGGCTGTTTCCCTCTTGACTACGGATCTTATCACTCGCAGTCTGACTCCCGAGTATAAGTTGCTGGCATTCGGAGTTTAACTGAATTCGGTAACCCTGTGGGGGCCCCTAGTCCAATCAGTGCTCTACCTCCAGAACTCTCAACCTCGAGGCTAGCCCTAAAGCTATTTCGGGGAGAACCAGCTATCTCCAGGTTCGATTGGCATTTCACCGCTACCCACACCTCATCCCCGCACTTTTCAACGTGCGTGGGTTCGGACCTCCAGTCAGTGTTACCTGACCTTCATCCTGGACATGGGTAGATCACCTGGTTTCGGGTCTACGACAACGCACTGAACGCCCTGTTCAGACTCGCTTTCGCTACGGCTCCGCCTCATCGGCTTAACCTCGCGCGTTATCGTAACTCGCCGGTTCATTCTACAAAAGGCACGCCATCACCCGTTAACGGGCTCTGACTACTTGTAGGCATACGGTTTCAGGATCTATTTCACTCCCCTTCCGGGGTGCTTTTCACCTTTCCCTCACGGTACTGGTTCACTATCGGTCACTAGGGAGTATTTAGCCTTGGGAGATGGTCCTCCCGGATTCCGACGGGGTTTCACGTGTCCCGCCGTACTCAGGATCCACTCTGGAGGGAAAACAGTTTCAGCTACAGGGCTGTCACCTTCTTCGGCCGACCTTTCCAGGTCCTTCACCTACTGTCTTCCTTTTTGACTCCGTATAGAGTGTCCTACAACCCCGAAGAGCATGCTCTCCGGTTTGGGCTGTTCCCGTTTCGCTCGCCGCTACTCAGGGAATCGCATTTGCTTTCTCTTCCTCCGGGTACTTAGATGTTTCAGTTCCCCGGGTCTGCCTCACGCTACGCTATGTATTCACGTAACATGTCCCATCCCATTACGGATGGTGGGTTCCCCCATTCGGAAATCTTCGGATCAAAGCATACTTACTGCTCCCCGAAGCATATCGCTGTTCGTCGCGTCCTTCATCGGCTCCTAGTGCCAAGGCATCCACCGTACGCCCTTCATACCTTGATCTAGCGTTGGTATTCTAAGAACACACGTCTTAAATGACATGGTTAATTAAAAGTTTGATGTCTTGTTGATGTCTTCAGTTTTCAAGGTGCGAGTGTCTCTTACGAGACTGAGAGACGAGCTCTCAAAACTGAACGATGGGCATGTCCCGTAAGGGACGTTTTCCTTAGAAAGGAGGTGATCCAGCCGCACCTTCCGATACGGCTACCTTGTTACGACTTCACCCCAATCATCTACCCCACCTTCGACGGCTGGCTCCTTACGGTTACCTCACCGGCTTCGGGTGTTGCAAACTCTCGTGGTGTGACGGGCGGTGTGTACAAGACCCGGGAACGTATTCACCGCAGTATGCTGACCTGCGATTACTAGCGATTCCGACTTCATGCAGGCGAGTTGCAGCCTGCAATCCGAACTGGGAACGGCTTTATGGGATTGGCTCCACCTCGCGGTCTCGCTGCCCTTTGTACCGTCCATTGTAGCACGTGTGTAGCCCAACTCATAAGGGGCATGATGATTTGACGTCATCCCCACCTTCCTCCGGTTTGTCACCGGCAGTCTCCCTAGAGTGCCCAACTGAATGCTGGCAACTAAGGATAGGGGTTGCGCTCGTTGCGGGACTTAACCCAACATCTCACGACACGAGCTGACGACAACCATGCACCACCTGTCACCATTGTCCCCGAAGGGAAAACTTGATCTCTCAAGCGGTCAATGGGATGTCAAGAGTTGGTAAGGTTCTTCGCGTTGCTTCGAATTAAACCACATGCTCCACCGCTTGTGCGGGTCCCCGTCAATTCCTTTGAGTTTCAGCCTTGCGGCCGTACTCCCCAGGCGGAGTGCTTAATGCGTTAGCTTCAGCACTGAGGGGCGGAAACCCCCCAACACCTAGCACTCATCGTTTACGGCGTGGACTACCAGGGTATCTAATCCTGTTTGCTCCCCACGCTTTCGCGCCTCAGCGTCAGTTACAGACCAAAGAGTCGCCTTCGCCACTGGTGTTCCTCCACATCTCTACGCATTTCACCGCTACACGTGGAATTCCACTCTTCTCTTCTGTACTCAAGCCTTCCAGTTTCCAATGGCCCTCCCCGGTTGAGCCGGGGGCTTTCACATCAGACTTAAAAGGCCGCCTGCGCGCGCTTTACGCCCAATAATTCCGGACAACGCTTGCCACCTACGTATTACCGCGGCTGCTGGCACGTAGTTAGCCGTGGCTTTCTCGTAAGGTACCGTCAAGGTACGAGCATTCCCTCTCGTACGTGTTCTTCCCTTACAACAGAGTTTTACGATCCGAAAACCTTCATCACTCACGCGGCGTTGCTCCATCAGACTTTCGTCCATTGTGGAAGATTCCCTACTGCTGCCTCCCGTAGGAGTCTGGGCCGTGTCTCAGTCCCAGTGTGGCCGATCACCCTCTCAGGTCGGCTATGCATCGTCGCCTTGGTGGGCCGTTACCCCACCAACTAGCTAATGCACCGCAAGGCCATCTCAAGGTGACGCCGAAGCGCCTTTCATCAGCGGACCATGCGGTCCGATGAACTATCCGGTATTAGCTCCGATTTCTCGGAGTTATCCCAATCCTTGAGGCAGGTTCCTTACGTGTTACTCACCCGTCCGCCGCTCATTCCACTGCCTTCCCTCCGAAGAGTTCCGTCAGTTTCCTGCGCTCGACTTGCATGTATTAGGCACGCCGCCAGCGTTCGTCCTGAGCCAGGATCAAACTCTCCATGAAGTGTTTGACTTGCTCGTTGTGTGACCGAAGTCACGATTGACGAAGCTTGCGCTTCATTCGTTTTTGTATTCCGTAGAATACGATTTTTGCCTCATCGTTCAATTTTCAAAGTTCGTCGTGTCGTTTTCAGCGACTTTAATAAGATATCACGGAATAACTTAAGCGTCAATCCCTTTTTGAAATCTTTTTTCTTTCTCGTCACCGTCCAGTGCGTGTTGCCCTGTCGACATGTATTAATATACTATCTCGGTATAATACCGTCAATAGTTTTTCTAAAAAACTTTTGAAAACTTTTTCCTTCTATATATAGCCAAAACAACATATAGAAAAAAATAAAGCCGATCGTCATACGACCGGCTCATACGTTACGAGTTCGACCCCTGCTCCTTTAGTTGTTTGATACGAAATCCTGATCAGACCTTTTCGCATGAAGAAATCAATCAGACTACTTAAATCTACTTTGACTTCTTGCAGTCGCTCTTCTTCCATCAATTCATACATCGTCCAAGGACTTGTCCGCTCACGCATGATTTCAAATAAATAGCGTCCTCCCGATAAGACCTTCGACTGCAGAAGATGCTCAAGTCCAATCAAGGCGAGGTGAATACGTTGATCTAATGTCTCTTCACTCATCAATAATTGTTCATATAGTTTATAGACATCCGGATCATCGAGTCGCGCTTGTTCCCAGACGACTGTCTCGGGATGTTTTCCTTTTTCCAGAACAGATAATCGCGCGAGATGATGTAATGCGTGATGGACGTGTGTATAGGCATCATAATGATGTCCGCGACTGAACAAGTTCCTTCCGTCTTGGAAACGACGCAAAAGTTTAGCGAACGAAATCGTCATCTGTAAACATCTTTCCTCCTCAGGAAAGTTTAATAGCTGCCGTTTTAAATCAACTAAGTAATCATTTCGTTCAAACACGATCGTTCCTTCCGCAATCCAGTGAATCGCACGTCGATTGGCATTTAACAAAATCCAGCGTGATAAGACATCTTCATGTACGAGGTGTAATGATACCTTTAGTGTATTCAGTCGATAATGTTTGATCGTCCACTCGACTTCTGGGTCTCTCGTGATGACGACAAGAAGTGTATCAAATTGATCCGTCAGGGAATCCCGTGGTTGCCGTTTCTCAACAGCAATGATCCCTTGTGTTTCACGATAAGCCGCGTACTCCGAATAAATCGTTCGTGTTGCTTGTTCCATGTACTTCTCACCCTTCTATACGAACTCGTCGTTACCATTTTCGACAAAAAAACAAGCTTTCCTTCTTCAGGCAATCCCACTTCTTATGCTAGACTGACAACAGGGGGAATTCACTTGAAAAAACAACGTAAAAATAAAATAAACCGCGCGCGAAACTTAGCTATGTTTCTCGTCTTCGGTGGGATGCTCGTCATGTATGTCGGTCTATTGCTCAAACAATTTGAAATCATCATGGTCTTACTCATGCTTCTCGGTTTCGTCATGGTTCTCGCCAGTACGGCACTCTATTTCTTGATTGGTCTGACATCAACGAAGGCAGCTGTCGTCACTTGTCCGAACTGTGGAAAAGAAACAAAGGTCCTTGGTCGAGTCGACTTATGTATGCATTGCGATGAACCATTGACGATGGATCCATCTCTTGAAGGAAAAGAATTCGATGAAAAATATAATAAACACAATAAACGAGCTCCCCGCTAAGGCAGCTCGTTTTTTTATTGGACATTCGATTGACAGTCCGGGCAAGTTCCGTACACTTCTAATCGGTGACGATCGACTTTAAAGCCTGTTAAATGCGCCGCAACCGTTTCGACATCATCGAGCACAGGATAATTGAAGTCAACGATCTTTCCGCAATTTTCACAGATCATGTGGTAATGGCGTGTCGTAACGAAGTCGAAGCGACTTGAAGCGTCTCCGTAATTCATTTCCTCAACGATTCCTTTTTCTCGAAACACGCGTAAGTTATTATATACAGTCGCCACACTCATGTTTGGAAAACGATGTTCGAGTGCACGATAAATCTCATCCGCTGTCGGATGCGTGTGTCCCGTCGTTAAATATTCCAAAATCGCGTGACGTTGTGGTGTCATTCGAACGCCTGATTCCCGAAGTGACTTCACGGCGTCATCCAGCATTTCGTTAGCCACGTCCATCCCCTCATTTCTATCTTTCATTGATTATCAGATTGTAATCTTTATAATTAGTCTACCTACAAATAGGTATTCCGTCAACGGCTCTGCACCGGATTTGACGTCCATGATACAATCATATCGTGATATTTTTCACGAATCATCGATTGGAGGAATCCTCATGTCTACCCACACTACACGTCCTACTTCAGAGGCGTTATATGAAATCGCACAAGAGTGTATCGTTGGTGGCGTCAACAGCCCATCCCGTTCATTCAAAGCCGTCGGTGGCGGCGCACCTGTCTATATGGAACGCGGAGAAGGTGCTTACTTTTATGATGTCGATGGCAATCGTTATATCGATTACTTAGCAGCCTATGGTCCGATCATCACGGGACACGGTCACCCTCACATTACGGAAGCGATCACCCACGCTGCCCAAAACGGTCTTCTTTACGGCACACCACACCGTCTAGAAATCAACTTTGCACATAAACTACAAAAAGCGATCCCATCGCTTGAAAAAGTACGCTTTACGAACTCGGGAACCGAAGCTGTCATGACGACGATTCGTGTCGCACGTGCGTATACGGGTCGTGAGCTCGTCGTGAAGTTCAGCGGGTGTTACCACGGTCACTCGGATTTGATGCTGATTGCAGCAGGAAGCGGACCAGCGACACTTGGTTCTCCCGATTCAGCTGGTGTCACGAAAGCGACGGCAAAAGAAGTCATCACGACACCGTTCAATGATATCGAATCGTACCGTCAAATCATGGAACAATGGGGCGATCAAGTCGCTTGTGTACTCGTTGAACCGATCGTCGGAAACTTCGGTATCGTCGAACCGC
This sequence comes from Exiguobacterium sp. FSL W8-0210, assembly GCF_038006045.1. Classification (NCBI taxonomy): domain Bacteria; kingdom Bacillati; phylum Bacillota; class Bacilli; order Caryophanales; genus Exiguobacterium; species Exiguobacterium sp. FSL W8-0210. The sequence goes on along the minus strand of NZ_JBBOUK010000001.1, from coordinate 702,978 downwards.
AACCTGGATTCCTTGCTGCGGTCAACGAAATCACGCATGCACACGGCGCACTCGTCATCTATGATGAAGTCATCACAGCCTTCCGATTCACGTACGGCAGTGCACAAGAGTTACTCGATATCCGTCCCGATATGACGGCACTCGGCAAAATCATCGGTGGTGGTTTACCAATCGGCGCTTATGGCGGTCGCAAAGAAATCATGGAACACGTCGCGCCACTCGGTCCGGCTTACCAAGCAGGTACGATGGCAGGTAACCCAGCATCCATGGCTGCGGGTATCGCTTGTCTTGAATTACTTGAGCAGCCTGGTGTCTATGAACAACTCGATCACCTTGGCGCCTTACTCGAACAAGGTGTGCTAGAAGCAGCAAAACGTCATAACGTCACGATTACGATCAACCGTCTAAAAGGTGCCATGACGGTCTACTTCACGGATGAAACAGTTATCGATTATGATGGTGCAGAACGTGCAGATAGCGAGATGTTCGGACGTTTCTTCAAATTGATGCTAGAAGAAGGCGTCAACCTTGCCCCTTCGAAATACGAAGCGTGGTTCTTGACGACGGAACATACGGAAGCCGACATCACAGAGACGATCGCAGCAGTCGATCGTGCCTTTGCTCGACTCTAAGTCTTCCTCCTAAAAAAGCAGCGACCCTCACGAGGATCGCTGCTTTTGTGTTATTCGACGAGTTCCAGATTTTGAATGGCATACAGTTCGAAATACGCACCCCGTTTTTGCATGAGGACTTCGTGTGTTCCGATTTCCGTAATTTGACCATTTTCGATGACGACAATCTTATCGGCATCAGTGATCGTTGATAAACGGTGCGCGACAGTAAATGTCGTCCGCCCTTTCGCGAGACGCGCTAACGAATCTTGAATCATCGCTTCACTCTCCAAATCAAGCGCACTCGTCGCTTCATCCAAGATCAGAATCGGTGGATTTTTCAAGAAGACCCGTGCAATCGCAAGACGTTGTTTTTGACCACCCGATAACTTGACGCCGCGTTCTCCGACCGGCGTATGATAACCGTTTGGTAATCGTTCGATGAATTCATGGGCATTTGCTGCTTTTGCTGCCGCGATGACTTCCTCGTCCGTCGCCTCCGGATTCCCCATCTTGATGTTCATTTGGACCGACTCACTGAAGAGAATCGACTCCTGCATGACCATCCCGATCTGATCGCGAAGACCTCGCAACTTCAAGTCACGAATGTCAACGCCGTCAAGCGTGATCCGACCGGCAGACACATCATAGAAACGCGGAATCAAACTGACGAGCGTTGATTTCCCGCCACCTGACATCCCAACGAAAGCAATCCGTTCACCTGCCTGAACGTCAAGCGTCAACCGATCAATCGCTAGCTCGCCGCCTTCTTCATAAGCGAAACTGATGTTTTCGAACTGAACGTTTCCGCGGACATTTTTTGGTTCGCGTGCATTCGGTTTTTCCGTGATGTCATATGGCTCATCTAAAAACTCGAACATCCGGTCCATCGAAGCGATCGACTGCGTCAACGTCGTTGAGGAGTTGACGAGACGACCGAGCGGCGCATACAGGCGATCGATATAACCAATGAACGCAACCATCGTCCCGAGTGTCACTTGTCCGTTCAAGACGAAGAACGCCGCTGTCCCGAAAATGAGGATCGGTGCGAAATCCGTAATCGTCGAGACGACGACGTACGTTCGCGCATTCCAGTTCGTTTGACGCAGCGCCGCTTTTAAGAACCCATCATTTTGATGTTTGAACGCTTTGTTCTCGTGCGGTTCGAGTGCAAAACTACGAATGACTGCCATGCCGTTGACCCGTTCCGTCAAATGACCTTGTAGTTCCGCAAGTGCTGCCGAACGTTCCCGTGTCAATCCACGTAAGCGACCGTAAAAGAACTTAACGGCGAGAGCATAGAATGGTAATGGGATGATCGCGACGAGCGTCAACTGCGGATCAATCGTCCACATGATTGCGATCGCAATGAAAATCGTGATCATATCAAGCCACAGGTTCATTAATCCCGTGACGACGAAGTCTTTCGTCTGCTCGACATCATTGATGATTCGCGAGATGACTTCTCCAGTTTTCGTATTCGAATAAAAACGAAGCGATAATTTCTGAACATGATCAAACAATCGATTCCGTACGTCAAATAAAATCTTCGACGCGGACCATTGCGCGAGGTACTGGCGAACGTATTCGAGCGGCGGTTTGACAATCAAGAAGATGAAGACACCCGCTCCAATCAAATACGCCAATTGTTTACTTTTTTCCGCCATCGGCATCGTGTTTCCAGTTAGGATATTGTCGATGATGTACTTATACAACAACGGAAGTCCGAGTGGGATCGAGAACTTGATGATCCCGACGAAGACCGTCAGGAGGATCTGTTTTTGATACGGCTTGACGAACGCCATATAGCGGCGGATCGAACCTTGTTTCTTACGTTTTGCTTGTGTTGCCACGTGTTTCACTTCCTTCAATTAAAAAAAGACGATGGCGAACCATCATCTCCGATATCTTGTTTCATATTCACGATACCACATATCCACGAAAGCCGGGTTGAATGGACCCTTCCGACTGCGAATCCACTGAATCAGGATTTGGACATTGTCTTTCAAAATACGATCAATCGCCTTCGGATAATTCATCTCGCGGCGATGCTTCTCATACTCGTCCTCATCGAGGATCATGTAGGACATGTCCGGATACACTTTGATATCTAAATCGTAATCAATGTACTTGACTGCTCGATCTTTCTCATCGAACGTAGAAGGTGATCCAAGATTGCAGTAATAGTAAATGCCATCCTCCCGAATCATACAAATGACATTGAACCAGAGTTCTGTTGAAAAGTAACAGATTGCAGGCTCTCGTGTTCGCCACTGACGACCATCCGATTCACTGACCATGATGCGGTCATTGAACCCAATCAATTCTTCTTCCGTCGATTTCAGCACGAGCGTTTCTTCCCAAACTCTGTGTAAGCTCCCGTTATGTTTGAAACTTTGAATCTCAATCTTGCTACTTTCTTTTGGGAATCGACTCATGTGCTACTCCTTTCTAAAGCGTTTTTCTTCCATTCTGTTATACTCTCGTGCTTATTATACCCATTTTCAGAACGCATGAAAAACGAAAGGGTGTTTTTTCAGAAAAATGACGGAATTCAGGCTTGAAAGTGATTCAAAATCGCACTTTTTCGTTGTTTGAACATCGGTTTCAAGATGAATGCTTCAATGACGAAGGCGGGCAAGAAGGATGCATACGTCACTTCATCCACGAAAAAGACGCCAGATTCACGTTCTTCGACTCGGTGCACATGGCACCATGCCCGGAATGGATACGGCACTTTTGTACCAACATCGACGAAGACATATTCTTCTACGAAAGGAATCCAAGACGTCCACGAGACAAATAGTGGAGGAACACCAACGCGTAAACGAATCGTATTTCCCGCTCGTGTCCGCGTATCGCCCGACGTCTTCACTTGTGGAAATACCGTCAATCGACTTAAGGCCTTGGCGTCACTTAAAAAATCCCACGCTTGCTCCTTTGATGTATCGACACGTGTCTCAAAACGAAAAGTATGCATTAGATCTCCCCCTTTAATAGTCGATCAATCTTCATTTGCGCGACAGATACCGGATGCGTCGCATATGTTTCCTGATCAACCAGTACCGTCTGGTCCGGCTGTTCCGTCACGCGATAGACAGCAATTTCCCAAATCCGGTGTGAGAAGACATGTCGAACGTGTCCAACAAGCGTTCCATTACGATCTTCTTCTGCTTCTCGAAGTGGGTATTGCCACATACCTGCGAGCAAGCCCGTTTCTGCTCGTTGTTCAATTGCGATTTTTCCGTTCGTTTCATAGACGAGAGCATCATACGGAATAATTTGCGTCTTCCCTTTCTTCGTCTTCACAGGTAGTTCTTCCTGTGCATTTCGATCATATGCAAAACAAACGTCTTGAACAGGACAGAGTCCACACATCGGAGACTTCGGTGTACAGACCATCGCGCCGAGTTCCATCAAGCCTTGATTGAAGCTGGACGGGTCAGCCGGATCAATCAATTGATGTACCGCCGCCTCAAACAATTTCCGTGTCTTCGGTGCAGCAATGTCTTCATAAATCCCAAGTACACGCGAGAGGACGCGCATCACATTTCCGTCTACAGCTGGTTCTGCTTGCCCATAAGCAATCGATAGAACCGCTCCTGTCGTATACGGACCGACACCCTTCAGCTGACTGAACAATTCCTTTTCGTCCGGAACGATTCCATCATATTTTTCAACAACTTCCTGAACCGCGATTTGAAGATTCTTGACACGGGAATAGTACCCTAAGCCCTCCCAGTGCTTCAGGACTTCACTTTGATCCGCTTCTGCTAAGTCATGCGGTGTCGGAAAACGTTTCGTGAAGCGCTCATAATACGGGATGACCGTATCGACGCGTGTTTGTTGAAGCATGATCTCGCTAATCCAGATATGATATGGGTTTTTGGTTCTTCGCCACGGGAGATCCCGCTGTTCACGAAGGAACCAGGCAATCAGTTCTGTGGTAAATTGTGTTTTATTAAAGTTTGTGAAATATTCTTGAACGACAGTCAAAAGGTTACCTCTTTTCTCTTGGATACGATATATTTATTAAAAATTACTCGGCAGAACCTCGATGGATTCACCATCACGATTTTATAGAAGGAGCGAATTCGCATTGGATACTGGTACGCATATCGGCATGGGACTTTGTCTCGCCGCCATCTCGACGCTACACCCTGACGTCGCAGCGAGCACGACGATGTTTGCTGCCGTGACGACGACGGCGCTCGTCGGCTCACACGCACCGGACTTCGATACTGTCTTTAAGTTTAAAGGAAACAGCGCCTACTTGCGTCAACACCGCGGAAAATCGCACGGGTTGATCGCCTTGCTCGCCTGGCCGTTATTACTTTCAATCGTCATCGGCACGTTATTCAGTGTACCTCCGACTTCATTATGGCTGATGGCGCAGATCGCTGTCGCTCTTCATGTCTTCGTCGATCTGTTTAACGCTTACGGAACACAAGCCTTACACCCGTTCAAAAAATCCTGGATTGGTTGGGGTGTCATCAATACATTTGATCCATATCTGTTCACGATGTATTATGCCGCGTTCGGGATTTGGCTACTAACGAGAGCGACGATCGTCATCTTCCCGATTTTAATCGCCATCGTCATCATCTACTACGCTGTTCAATTCAAGTTACGAAACGATGCCCTCGCGACCGCAGCCCGCTATTATCGCGGTGCGCATAAACTGTTCATCTCCCCTGGCATGAAATGGGATGAATGGCATGTCGCGGCACGTTTACGCGATGAGTATTCCGTCGTTAAGATTAACAGTGGAACCGTCGTCGAATGCGGAAACTTCCGGATCAAGGACGAACCACACGGTGACGCCTTGTACGAAATCGTCAAACAAAACGCGGACTTGCAAGCGTTTCTTGAGTTCTCGAAGATTCATACGTATACGGTCTCACGAAAGGATGGCATTGTCGAATACCGCTTCACTAACCTGCGTTACTTCACGAAGGAAGTCTATCCATTCGTTGCCGTCGTCAGAATCGACGCTGCCACACAAGAGATCGTCAGCTCCTATACCGGCTGGGTGTTTAGCGAACGGACCTTGCAGAAAAAACTGTTCATCCCTGCATTATAAAGACAAAGCTCCGCGCAACGGAAATCCCGATGCGCGGAGCTTTTTTCATTCGACGTTTCGACCTGTCATCAATTGCTTGAATTTTTCGTTCGTCGTATTAAACCGGTGTAACATTGCCCCGTGCTGTTTGATCTGTTGCTCGACGAAATGAACCGCGACGGCTTCACCTTGATATTTCTCACCTGCGCGCGCGAGTGTCGCTTCGAAATCTTCCCACAGCACTTCGACCCACGTCAGTGCTTCTTCCGGGGTTAATACTTCATTCACTTGCAATAATTCTTCAGCCAGTTGCTGAAGGGCTTGTTCTCGATTCGTCATGTCTGTTCTCCCTCTCCTGTGAATAACGCGAGCGGAATCGCGACTTCCTGAGCGGTTCCTTCAAAATGTCCCCAACCCATGACGCCATTGACGAAGTGTAAATCAAATCGTGCCTCTTCTCCTTCGATTCGGTAAAAGGCTCCCCGTTCGAATCGTGCCGGATCAATCAAATAACTTTTCGCAATGGCGATTTTTCGCGTCACGACTTCCACTTCACTGACGTTCCCGTGTTGCTCCGCTTTTCGTTTTTGTTCACTTAATTTCGTGATCAACATCTCAAGCTCGTATTTCGATAATTGACTCATCCGTGTCTCCATTACAAAAACTCCCCCTCTTCGTTTTTCAGTATAAACGAAAAGGAGGAGAAACTGGATGGATTAGCTTGATTTCAATTCAAGATTCCGTTTACTTTGTAACGCATACATTTTCGCATAAATCCCGGACGTTGCAAGGAGCACATCATGGGATCCTCGCTCGACGATCCGACCATGATCGAGAACAAGAATCTCATCCGCATCCTTGATCGTCGACAAGCGATGGGCGATGATGAACGTCGTTCGTCCTTTCGTTAACGTTAACAAGGCATCTTGAATGACCGCTTCCGTTTCCGAGTCAACGCTCGCTGTCGCTTCGTCAAGAACTAGGATTGCAGGGTCAAACGCTAACGCACGGGCAAAACTGATCAACTGTCGTTCCCCCGCTGATAACGTGGCACCTTTTTCGATGACTGGTTCATCGAGTCCGTTCGGTAAACGATCAATGAACCGATCCGCGCCGACGGCTTCGATCGCTTGGCGAACACGTGCCTCAGAAATGTCAGGATTGCCAAGTGTGATGTTCGAGCGAATCGTTCCTGTGAAGAGGAACGGATCCTGTAGGACGATCCCCATATGCTCACGGACCGCTTGTTTCGGCAAACGCGTCACGTCCTGTCCGTCAATCAACAACTGTCCTTTTGACGGATCATAGAAACGCATCAGCAGGTTCATGATCGAACTTTTCCCGCTGCCCGTGTGACCGACGAGAGCAATCGTCGCGCCAGGACGAGCATCGATTTGAATCTCACGTAATACGGGATTTCCTGCTTCATAACTGAATTCGACGTCCTTGAAGGACACCGCTCCTTTAAACCGAGCAACGCGACCTTGTTCAACAGGCTCTCCCTTTTCGTCGAGCAACTGGAACATTCGGTCCGCTGACACGAGTGCTTGTTGTAGCGGTGACAGCTGATTCATGATTTGGGTGACCGGTTCGAATAAACGGGATACGTAATCGATATACGCATATAAGATCCCGAGCGATAAAAACGAGCCGTTCGTCAGACTTTTCCCACCGACGACCCAAATCAACAAGGCGAGCGTCAAGTTTTTCAAAAAGTAGGATAAGTTGTGTGACATCAGGGCATCAAGTCGTAACAACTTTGCCCTTGTCTGATAGTTCTCTTCGTTCTTTTGTTCGAATTCAGCAAGAACTTCCTTCTCACGTGCATAAGCCTGAATGATCGGCATCGTCTGGATGTTCTCATTCAGTTGACCATTCATGTCGGCAACGAGGGAGCGGACTTTGAAGTTGTTCTTCGTCGCGAGTTTCTGGAACAGCTGGATCCAGAAATAGACGATCGGAATGATGATTAGTGAGACTAGTCCTAAGCGATAATCGAGGAAGAACATCGCGACGAGAATCCCCGCCATCGTGATGATCCCCGAGAAGACCCGGGCGAGCACACCGAGATATAGATCGCGAATCGTTTCCGTATCATTCGTGACGCGACTGACGATTTTTCCAATCGGTGTCTGGTCGAAATAACGAACCGGTAACCGTTGCAGATGCGTAAAGACATCCAGCCGCATCCGTTTAATGATTTTATGAGCAGATCGCTGGAGCAAGATTTGCTGAATCCAGTTCAAACCAGCTGCTACTAGCAGCAAGAGGACGTAGAGCAAGGACAACCAGCCGATTGCTTTTAAGTCTTTTGAATAAAAATCATAGACCTGTCCTTGTGTCAGTTTTTGAATATTATCATACGTGTAGACGTCGTCTCCACGCGTGATCGTCATCGTACTTCCACTGATTTTCCGCTCTCCCCCACTGACGACTTGTTTCGGTACGAAAAAGTAGCCGTTGGTCGTTTGGACGATTGAAACGGATTGAACGATCTGACTTTTCGAGACGTCTTGTGCTTTGGCGAACTGACGACCATCATACGTGACCGCACCATCCGCTTTAACTTCGACCCAGTCCTTCTCAATTGCCACGATATGTTCATCAATGATGACTTTGGCAATATACGGACCTGTCAATTCCGCTCCGACTGCCAGTACGAGTAGAAACAACCCTAAGAAAATCGCTTGTTTCTCATGCATCGCATAGCGGATCAACGAACGGATCGTCGTCTTCCGACGTGCCGGATCGAGTTGATATAATTCCAATTCATTCATGCAGAGGCACCTCCTTACATCTCTTCACTTTGTCGCTCGAATTGTTGAGCGTACCAGCCATTTTGTGCCATCAGGCTGTCATGTGTTCCTCGTTCAGAAATCATTCCGTCTTGCAGGACGATGATTTCGTCCGCATGTGCTACTGCCGATAAGCGATGGGCAACAATCAATGTCGTGGATTGGTGGCGATTCGATCGAATCGAATCAATGATATGTGATTCCGTTTTCGCATCTACTGCTGATAATGAATCATCCAGCAACAGCAACTCTGGTTTTTTTAACATCGCCCGTGCGATCGAGAGACGTTGCTTTTGTCCTCCCGACAACGTGACGCCACGTTCACCAACCATCGTCTCAAGTCCTTGTTCCAGCGTTTCGATATCTTTTTCGAACGATGCGAGACGAATCGCTTCCTGCAATTCTTCTTCTGTCGCTTCACCTGCACCGAATAGAATATTGTCCCGAACGGATTTTGAGAATAGTAAATGTTCTTGTGAGACGTAACCGGTCCATCCGCGAACCGTCTCTAGCGCAACATCTTCATACGGTACGCCGTTGACTGTCAGCATATCCCGTCCGATTGGATACTCGCGTAAGAATTGACGCAAGAACGTCGTTTTCCCGGATCCCGTTGGTCCGACGACACCGATCGTTGTTCCTTGTTCGATCGTCATATTCAAATCTCGTAAGACCGGATGGGCTGTCTCTGGATACGTAAACGTCAAATCGTTCATCTCGATCCGTTCAGGGCGATCAATATGTTCCCGCGGTGTCGAAGCAATCAACGGTTTGACTCGCATCGTTGCTTCCAAGCGGTCAAGACTTGCTGTTCCGCGCTGGATGACATTGATCAATTCACCAAAGGCGTACATTGGCCAAATCAGCATCCCGAGATAGATGTTAAAGGCGACCAATTGTCCGAGCGTGATGTCGTTCGTAAAGACGAGATATGTCCCGAACGATAAGCCGATCAAGTAACTGCAGCCGACGAGCAGCTTGATGATCGGTTCAAATAAGACATCGATTTTTGCGACGTGCATGTTTTTCTCAAAGACATCCGTCGTGACATCGTCGAAGCGTTTAACATCGACTGGTTCTTGTACGAACGAGCGGATGACACGCAGTCCGGAAATCGACTCGACGACCTGGTCATTCATCGTTCCGAATGAATCCTGGGCAGTGATGAAACGTCCGTGAATTTGACTTCCGAGCTTATTCATCGCGTAAGCGAGAAGTGGCATCGGTAACAAGGCAGCAAGCGTCAACTTCCAATCGATCGCCACCCCCATGACGACGAGAGTGATTGCCGTCATGTTCAACGAGTCGACGAGCGTCAAGACACCAAATCCTGCTGTCCGCTCGACCGCCTTCAAGTCGTTCGTCGCGAGTGCCATCAAGTCTCCCGTCCGATTCTTTTGGTAGAACGTCGGCGTCAGTTTCAATAAGTGCGTAAAGAAGCGACTCCGAAGTGTCCGTTCTAATAAAAATGCCGTTCCGAATAATTTCGCTAACCATAGATACGTCAAGATGAAAGAAACGATAGAAATGGCTGTTAATCCGATGACGTATTGCCAGAGCGTCGCCTGGTCCATCGATCCCGACCGCAATCCGTCGATGACCTTACCGATCAGCCATGGCGGCGTTAAATCAATGAAGCCGGTGATGATCAATAAGACGACTGCTACGAGATACGATGATTTGTGTTCTTTTAGAAACCAACTCAATTGCCGAAATAAACGCATGAGGGTCCCCCCTTTACTGTGAAATGAAATACTTTTTCCGAGCACGCAAAAAGGCATACGGATTTCCGGATGCAGTCCGAGAATCAGTATGCCTTGAAATGGGCATGATGCATTCTTGTTCGTCTGCGCGCTCGGGAGACGAATCCCCTTGCTCGCACATGAAATGAATTACTTATACGTGCTCAAGAGTCTCCGTCGTATTCAGCTGTTGGATATGAGTGAAACCAATTGGCTTTTTCATAGGACGGTTCCTCCTTTTCTTAGTCTGTGCGTAGAATAGCACAATTGTCGGATAATTGTCAATTTTTCGTCTTGCTTTTATTATTCCGCCTCTTCTTCTTTGACTTGTTCGAGGACTTGAGCCGCTAGACCGTATGGAAATCCTTTTCGGACGAGCGCTTGTTTCACTTTCTGTTCGCGTTCGAACGGTTCAAGTTGCCGGTATTTCGGGTAATACTTGCGTGCTTGATAAAGGGCCGCTTGTTCTTCTTCGTCCCCTTCTTCAGCTCGAAACACCTCTTCGATGCCCGCCTTGATCAAGTCGGACGAGAATCCGCGTTGCATGAGCGTCATCTGTAACTTTTGTGTCAGTTCCCGCACGGAACGCCGTTGCAGCTCTTTTTGCTTTTGCCGCAAAAACTTCAGGACTTTTTCGTATTCCTCTTCATCCGTAAACGTCACGATCGCTTCATCAATCGCCGTCTTCGGTATCTTCAATGCCTCAAGGTCGCGTCGAATCCGTCCCGGTCCTTGAGGTGTCGTCGCTTTTTTCGTTGCCGTATAAGCAAGTGCGAACTGTTGATCATCCAGATAGCGCTGCTCCGTCAATCGCTCGATTGCATGTTTGATCGCATGCTCCGGTGTCTCTTTCTCTGTTAAATAGGCGACGACTTCACTCGTCGCCCGCATGCGGTACGATAAATGATTCAACGAGAGACGATACGCTTTTTGCTGTTCTTCAGCCGTCAACACTTCCTTGACGAAATCGTCATCGAGTTCCTTATCGCGTTGTAGATTGTATTTAATTAAGATATCGACGTCTACGGCAAAGGCATATTCCTCTTTGCCATCACGCTCGACATAGATGTTGAATCGTTCGCTGTTCTTTTTCTGCGTCGAGATCCGTTTGATCTTCATGTCGTTCCCTCCCCTAACCTGATTCGGTAGTTCTACGATATCATGAACAGGCAGGTCTATGTTTGAGTGAAACCATGGAACGGGAACAAATGGAAAGAAGCTACTTTTACTTATTTCAGGGAGGATGGATTACATGAACATTGCGATTACCGGTGGAACCGGTATGATTGGTCAAGCCTTGACGAAGCGTTTACTCGAGCAAGGACATCATATCTTTATCTTAACGCGTCATCCGAAAGCAAATGACGCGCATGTCACATATATCAAGTGGATGACAGAAGACGCAAAACCGGAACAGCACTTAGAGGGCGTTGATGCATTCATTCATCTGGCTGGTGCTTCGATCAACGACGGACGTTGGACGGATGAACGCAAACGCGTCATTCTCGACAGCCGCGTCAGTACGACGAAGGAGCTCGTGCGAATCGTTGAAGCACTCGATCAAAAACCAAATGTCGTGTTGTCTGCTTCTGCGGTTGGCATTTACGGACAAGATCGGCATCAAACCTTCTCTGAAGATCACCCCCTTCCACCGACCGCTGACTTCTTAAGTCATGTCTGTGTTGCGTGGGAAGATCTTGCCCGCCCGATTGCTGACGCTGGCATTCGACTCGTCCATCCACGAATCGGTGTCGTCCTAACGAAAGCCGGTGGCGCTTACCCATTAATGCGCCTGCCCTATGTCTTGTTTGGTGGTGGGACGATGGGCGACGGAAAACAGTGGGTCTCCTGGGTCCACATCGATGATTTAGTCGATTTATTCGTATTCGCACTTGAGACCCCGACAGTCGAAGGACCGCTGAACATCACTGCTCCTCATCCGGAGACGATGCGGCGTTTCGGACAGACGATCGGAAAAGTCTTACATCGCCCACACTGGCTCCCGGCGCCACGCTTCGCGTTAGAACTCGCACTCGGTGAAAAGAGTACGATTGTACTAGAAGGAGCTCGTGTCGTTCCGAAAAAAGCGCTCGAAAACGGATACAAGTTTCGGTATGCTGAACTAAAGGATGCATTGCGAGCAATCGAGCATTCAAACTAGTACAGGGGTGGACGATACTTGGATATCTTAATTCGAAACGCACATATCTATCCGATTACTTCGGACAGTTTTTACGGGGACATCCGCATTCGTGATGGGAAAATCATTGAAATCGGTGAATTACTGGATCACTTAGAAAACGATCAAGTCATTGAAGCAGAAGGTCACTTTTTATTACCCGGTTTCATCGATGCCCATACACATCTCGGATTATATGACGAAGGTACCGGAACCGTCGGAAATGATGCGAATGAGACGATTTTTGCGATGACCCCTCATCTGCGTGCCATTGATGGCGTCTACCCACTTGATGAAGGATTTAAGGAAGCCGTCGAGCACGGGATTACGACCGTTCAAGTCATGCCCGGTAGCATGAACATCATTGGCGGCGTCACGAGTGTCATCAAGACGCACGGACGGTTCATCGATGATATGATTCTTCGAAAGTATGCGGGTCTGAAGGTGGCGCTCGGTGAAAACCCGAAGCGTGTCCATAGTGCTGGTCGCGCCGGTGAACTGACACGGATGGGCATCATGGGGATGTTGCGCGAAGCCTTTCTTGAAGTTCGGACACAACGAGTTTCCGAAACGTTCGCCCATCAGATGATCAAACGGGTCCTTGATCATAAAATGCCGCTTCGTGTACATGCGCACCGAGCAGATGATATCCTTTCCGCCATTCGTTTTGCGGAAGAGTTCGATCTCGATTTACGTATCGAACATTGTACGGAAGGTCATCTCGTCGCAAAAGAGATGGAACAATTACCGATTGAAAAAGTGACGGTCGGACCCACCTTCACGCGAAAGTCTAAAATCGAACTGAAGAATAAGACATGGGAAACGTATCGAATTCTTCATGAGCATGGTCTTGAAATCTCCATTACGACCGATCATCCGTACACCCCTGTCCAGTACTTGAATCTCTGTGCCGGTCTAGCTGCACGAGAAGGTCTACCGGTCGATGTCGCCTTGCGCGCGATCACGATTCATCCAGCCCGCTCGCTCGGTGTGGACGATCGCGTCGGATCGATCGAGGTCGGAAAAGACGCGGATCTCGTCCTATGGAGTCACTTCCCACTCGACTATTTAGCGAAGCCGCTCATGACGATGATTGACGGAAAAATCATTTTTGAACACGCTCAACTGAACTTGACTTAACCCCACCCCCGCCAGGTGTTTTTTGCACCTTTCGGGGGTTTTAGACGCTTACGGAAAACATCTTGTTTTTGTATCTTTTTTCACAAAAATTATTTTCTTGCAATTTTAAAAAAAGAAGGTAATATTATCTTATCCGACAACTGAAGAAGGCATACCATGCGCGGTTCAAACGAGTCAGACAGGTAGCTTTCGACAATCATTCTTGCGGTCCTAAAAGGAGGAATGGAAGTATGCTCAAGCAACGGGAGCTGAGCGACTGCGCTGATTTGTTCGAACTGATGCAGCATCAAGACGTATATCCGTACGTCCGCCAAAAAACACGGTACTTTGATGAATTTCTGTTTACTACAAAGCAGGCAATCGAAGAGGAAGAACGTGGTGAAATCGTATCACGTACCATCCTAGATGAATTCGATCAACCGATTGGTACGATTAGTTTACTCGATATCGAAGGACAATATGGGTTTCTCGGTACATGGTTAGGTAAACCGTATCATGGTAAAGGATACAATCATTTAGCGAAAGAAGCCTTCTTCTCTGAGCTGTTCTTCGAGCTTGGATATGAGAGTGTCTTCATGAAAATTCGCAAAAGCAATATTCGGTCACAAAAAGCAGCTGAAAAATTGCCGTATGCGTTCTGTGCGGATGAGTTGCGTCCTGCGCTTCTTGAGCAATTGAATGCCGGCGAGACACAGTTCACGCTATATGAAGTCTCAAAATCTAGTTTCCACATGTACATTCATGGTCGGGAGCTCGAAACACTATACGATCACCAACAACTCGAAGCATGAGAGCCTTGTCTCTCATGCTTTTTTGTGTCCACGCATGCGCTTCTAAAGTTTGAAATGGTATGATAAATAAGAAAACTCATCTTTATGGAAGAAACACTTTCTTCTACAGGAAATGGAGCGAAGACTAATGCCAGAATCGTTTAACATTCTCGTAGTAGATGATGAAGCACAAATGCGTGACCTTCTCGTCTCGAATCTTGAAAAAGAACACTACACGACGATGACAGCTTCTAACGGACAAGAAGCGATCCATCTCATTCAACAAAATACATTCCATCTCGTTCTACTCGATGTCATGATGCCGGAAATGGACGGCTTGACAGCATGTATGCGCATCCGTGAATTCTCAAACGTTCCGATCATCATGCTGACGGCACGTTCGGACGAGCTCGATCGTATTCACGGTCTGAAAATCGGAGCTGATGACTATATCACAAAACCATTCAGCCCTCGAGAACTGCTTGCTCGCATCGAAGCGACACTTCGTCGTTCTCATCGCTTTACAGTTGATCAATCGGCTACCCTGACGCTCGGCATGCTTGAACTCGACACTGAAAGTCGGAGTGTCCACGTCAATGGCAAGCCGGTCAGTCTGACGCGTAAGGAATTTGATTTGTTGCACCTGTTCGCTCAAAACAATGATAAGGTCTTTTCTCGAGAACAGTTACTCGATCAAATCTGGGGTGCGGACTATATCGGGAACTTACGGACGGTCGATACACACATCAAAACACTTCGCTTAAAGCTCGGGGAAGCTGGTGGCTCGATTCAAACGGTCTGGGGCATCGGTTATAAATTCGAGGAAGTATGATTAAGCGCTATACGATCCGGCGCCGGATTTGGATCACGATTTGGTTCACAAGCGTTTTTTCCGCTATTTTATTCGTCCTGCTGACGTTCTATCTCTACGACCGGTTCTATCTTCAGACGCAGGAAGATATCTTATTGAACCGAGGCGAAAAGCTGATCAACATTTATGAATCTGAAGGATTATCTGGTGCTTTTTACGATGGAATGACTTATACGAATGAGTTGACGGAATCGAAAGTCTTCTTTATCGATTTCCTGAAGAAAAATCCAGCTGGACTGCGCTTTTTGACGAATGCGGATATCGAAGAACTTCGAAACGGTGAAACCGTCGTCTCCAGTCGGACCCATCCGATTGAAGGAACGGACATTTTGATGACCGGATTTCCGATCATCGAAAACAATCGACTGGTTGGTACGCTGATCTTGTATCTGGAACTCGGTCAAATCAGTGAACCATTCCGCCCACTCCGCCTGATGATCTTCTTCATGATCGGACTGATTGTTTTGAATCTCGTCATCTTCGGACGACAAATCATCGATACGATCATCCGTCCGTTGATCGACATGAAGCGCGCCTCGACTGTTTATGCACAAGGTGACTTTGATTATCGGATTCCGATTCAATCGGACGATGAGATCGGGGAACTCGCAGAAACATTAAATAAGATGGCGGAATCGCTCGGAGAAGTCGACGAGCAGCGGAAGGAGTTCCTCGCGAACGTCAGTCATGAATTGCGGACACCGCTCTCCTACATCCGTGGCTATACGGAGATGATGCAGGATGATTCGCTCGAGGAAGAAAAACGTGCGCAGTATTACCAAATCATTGAGCGAGAAACAGAGCGTCTGCAACGTCTCGTCAATGATCTGCTCGATCTCGCTCAACTTGAACGCGATTCCTATCCGATGTCGAAACAACCACTTGTCTTCAGTCAAGTACTTGAAGATGTCATTTACCGGATGGAACCCATCGCCCAGTCAAAAGGAGTCACGTTCGTCATGAATCTCGACCCGGATCAAATCGTCTTAGGCGATACGGACCGCCTTGAGCAAGTCTTCGGCAATTTACTCGATAACGCCTTACGGTACACACCGCCTGGTAAACAGATTTTCTTATCGACTGAAACGATCGGCGACCGGACGCATTGTCTTATCCGGGACGAAGGAGAAGGCATTCCGGAAGAGCATCTTGATCGACTGACAAAACGTTTTTACCGTGTCGATAAATCACGGACGCGTAAAGATGGCGGAACCGGTCTTGGTCTTGCGATCACAAAACACATCATCGATCGTCATGATGGAACGATCCGGTTCGACTCCGTTCTTGGAGAAGGAACGACTGTCCACATCGTGTTACCGCTTCTTCCGGATGAAGCGGATGGATTCGAATGATGGAACATCATGTCATCCAAACCTTTGAACTCTTCGGACCGTTCGCTCCGTTCGTTAGTGTCTTAGTCGGCGTCGTCGTCAGTGTACTTGGTGTCCTACCGAGTACGTTCGTCACCGCTGCGAATCTCGTCTATTTCGGATTATGGATGGGCACATTGCTCTCTTTCATCGGTGAAGTCCTAGGTGCGGTTTGTGCGTTTCTACTTTACCGAAAAGGACTGCGGTATGCCCTTCGTCGCCCACTTCCGGATCGATTCGCTCGTTTGCAACAAAAACTGCAAGCACAACGAGGACATGAAGCATTTTGGACGATCATCTTGCTGCGGCTGTTACCGTTCGTCCCGTCTGGCATCGTCAACATCGTCAGTGCCGCTAGTGGTATTTCGATCCTACTCTTCCTGACTGCCAGTACGATCGGAAAAATTCCAGCCATGTTAGTCGAAGTGTTCGCCGTCCATCAGTTCATGCAATCCTCGTCCATCGTTCAATGGTCGATTGCAGGCGTGGCACTCGTTGGTTATCTGATCTATCGTATTCAACAAAAACGAGCATCATCGATATAAAACTACAGATGTCTGAAAGGAAGTATCGTTCATGGAGTTAAGACGTTTTGGAACATCCGACCTACTCGTATCCCCGCTTGGGTTCGGAGCCGGTCACATCGGTGCAGAACAGATGACGGATCGCGAAGCAGTCTATTTGCTCGAACAAGCACGTGATCTCGGCATCAATCTGATCGACACAGCACGCGGCTATGGCTTATCGGAGCAACGCGTCGGACAATTTCTAAAGAATCGTCGGCACGACGTCATTCTGTCGACGAAAGTCGGCTATGATGTGCCCGGTGCGCAGGACTGGACCTTTGAAGCGGTCCATGGTGGCATCGATCAAGCCTTACAAACGATGCAAACAGATTATCTCGACATCGTACATCTCCACTCTTGTAGTCGAGAAGTTCTCGCCCAAGGAGATGTCATCGAAGCGCTTGAACAAGCAAAACAAGCTGGAAAAGTTCGCGTCATCGCTTATTCCGGTGATCGGGAAGACTTGACATATGCTATCGAAACGAATCGCTTCGATAGTTTTCAAACGTCGTTCAATCTATTTGACCAACGTGTCGCCGAAGTCCTGCCCACCCTTCTAGATCACGGTGTCATCGCCAAGCGCCCGATCGGTAACGCCCCGTGGCGATTCACGGAGCGTCCGGTCGGACAGTACGTCGAACCCTACTGGGAACGTGCGCAACAACTCGCTTATCCACTCGAGGAATCGAGTTGGCTTGAAACCGCGCTTCGTTTCACGGTTTTTGAGCCAGGAATCACGACGGCCATCATCGGCACATCTCGACCAGAACACCTCGCTTTGAATCAGCAATTGATCGAGCGCGGTCCACTTCCTGCTGATCGTGTTACTCGGTTGAAGGAACGCTTCGCTGAGTGTGACGCAACGTTCGGTTATCCTTCGCAAACATGATAAAAAGCCCGTATGTCCACTCGTTCAAGGAGTGCATACGGGCTTGTTACTTAGAACTTTTTCTTTTTCTTCTTTTCGAGCACGACGATCGCTTCGACGTGCGCTGTTTGTGGGAACATATCGTACGGCTGAATGTACGACACCTTGTATCCCGCTTTCATCAAGTGATCACAATCACGTGCAAGCGTCTGCGGATTACACGAGACATAGATGATTTTTTTCGCTTTAGACGAGATCATCGCATTCAACAATTGTGTATCGCAACCTGAGCGTGGTGGGTCGACGATGAAGACATCCGGAATCCAGCCTTCCTTGACCCAACGTGGAATCCACGCTTCTGCCTTACCGACGACGTAGTGGGCATGGTCGAATCCGTATTGCTTCATGTGCGCATTGGCATCTTCGACAGCTTCTTCAATGATTTCCATACCGCGGACTTCTTTTGCTCCTTTAGCGATCCAAAGTCCGATTGAACCAACACCTGCGTAGGCATCAACGACACGTTCTTCGCCAGTCAAAGCAGCAGCACGCGCGATCTCTTCATACATCCGCTCTGCTTGTTCCGGATTCAATTGGAAGAAGGCACGCGGAGACAGTTGATACGTGAATTCGCCCATTTCTTCTTCAATCCGTTCCACGCCACGCAAGACTTCCGTTTCTTCTCCGAAGACACGTGATGTCAACTTATCATTGATGTTCAGTGCGACCGAGACGACACCTGGGATATCCATGATATCGCGTGACAAACCTTCTAGATCACGGAAGCCGTCTTTAAAAGCAACCAGTACGACCTGAATTTCACCCGTTTTGATTCCTGTCCGGACGACGATATGGCGCATGACACCGTCTTGTTTTGCTGCATGATAAACGGGTACTTTATAGTCATTGAGTAATTTCGTGACAGCTTGGTTGACGCGAAGCGTGTCCTTGTTTTGGACGACACAATCATCGATCGCGACCAGACGATTCGAATTAGCGGAATAGAGACCGCTGACAATCTCATTCCCCTGTTTACCGACGACGAATTGCGACTTATTGCGGTATTCCCATTCCTTCGAACCGATTGTCGGACGGATATCCGCTTTCTCGACATTCAATTTCGTTGATTTCAAGAAAGCGTTGCGAAGCATTTCTTCCTTATAACGCAATTGTCCATCGTAACTCATGTGTTGTAATTGACAGCCGCCACAGACACTATAGACCGGGCAAAGTGGAGTAACACGGTCTGGTGAACGATCGTCACGCTTTAAGATTTTTGCATTCGCATAGTTCGCATGAATTTCCGTGATCTCGATTTGTGCCGTTTCCCCGACGAGTAATCCTGGGATGAAGACGATTTGTCGCTCGAGCGTCGCGATCCCTTCACCGTTGATTCCCATCCGTAGACACGTGACCGAACGGACCTCACCTGTCTTTAATTTGATTTTTGTTGCCATTGATTTCATCCTTTCCGTTTGTGCAAATGAAAAAGCGGTCTCAATCTACCGCTTTTTTCGTTTCTTCTTGTTCTTTCATATCCTTCGCATATCGAACGACCTTCGCCTTGAGTTGATCCAGTGATACGATCAGTCGTTCCAAATCTTCGATATCTGATGATTCATCGAGTGAATCGATTGTATGACAGAGAAGCTGCATTCTTGATTTTAGCACATTCATTTGACCAAGTTTATCAGTTCTTGCTTTTCCCATTATTCAGACTTCCTTTCTTCCGCTGGATTCCGACGTTATTTTAGCATACGATACGAAGTGGAGCACTAAAAAGGAGGAGTACCCATGCCACAATCATCACCCATCACGATCGCAAACGATCCGTGGGAAGCTTATCGTGACATTGAACAATACGGCACCGTCCGTTTGACGAACATCGAAGTCACGACGACAAAACTGTGTAACATGCGCTGTGAACATTGCGCCGTTGGTTACATGTTATCCAGTAGCGAGTCACCTGAAATCCCACTCAAACTACTCATTCAACGTCTGGATGAAATCGAACACCTGCGTGCCTTTTCCATCACAGGCGGAGAACCGATGCTTTCGATGAAATCCGTCAAGGAATATGTCGTCCCTTTACTTAAGTATGCCCACGAACGTGGCGCTAAAACCCAAATCAACTCAAATTTAACACTTCCGTTATCTCGTTATGAATTAATCATTCCTTATCTAGATGTCTTGCACATCTCACATAACTGGGGAACAGCCGACGATTTCATCGATGGCGGCTTTGCGATGATGGAACGAAAACCGTCACGTGAAGCACGGACGAAACTTTTCGAGACGATGAAAGAGAATGCCCGTGTTCTGAATGCACGAGGTGTCATCGTGTCTGCTGAGACGATGATCAATAAACGGACGTTGCCACACCTTGAAGCAATCCATAAGGAAATTGTCGATATGGGGTGTGTCCGTCATGAAGTGCACCCGATGTACCCCGCTGACTTCGCGTCAATGATCGAAGCAGCTAGTTTATCTGAAATCCGTGACGGAATTCATCGTTTGCTTGACGTCCGCGATCCGAACGTTTGGATGTTGTTCGGAACACTTCCTTTCTACGCATGTTCGATGGAAGAGGCAGATTTAGAATTGCACCGTCGCTTGCGTCAAGAAAAAAACGTATCGGTTCGCAATGACCCAGATGGTCGTTCTCGTCTTAACGTCAACATCTTTGATGGTGAAATCATCGTGACCGATTTCGGCGACGAACTCGCTTCGCTCGGTACGATTCACGAGACATCTTTCAATGATGCGTATGCCCAGTGGCAAGAGACAGAACTGAATAAAAGCTTGTCATGTCACTGTCCTGCGGTGCAATGCCTTGGACCGAACGCGCTTGTGAAAAACGCATACTACCCTGAGATTGATTTCACAAAACAATCGAGTCGGCTTTAAGAATCAAAAATAGGTTTTGAACAATGGCGTCCCGGGAAAAATGTCACAAAGTAGACACATTCTGTTTTCTAAAAAGGGGTGACCGGGATGGAATGGCTCGTAGGTATTGTCGCAATCATCGGTACGTTCAGTATGGTCTTGTTCGTCATGATGGTTGGTATTCGTGCTTCACACAGTATCGAACATGATGAAGTGTTCGATCAGACAGATTGGGATGAACATCTGCTGCACATGCCGCGTCCGACACGTTTTGAACAAGAAAATAAATGAAGCACGCCCCAGTCTCCCGTTTCAGAGACTGGGGCGTGTTATGCTAAAAAGAAAAAAGAAAGGTCGTCGTTACTTGTGTCACGTCGTTTTGCTCTCATTTTATCAATTGTCTTCATTTCCGGTTTCACCCAAGGATTGCTGATTCCATTGCTATCCATTTTACTTGAACGCCAAGGGACACCCGCCTTCATCAACGGTCTCAGTGCTGCCGTTCTATACATTGGCGTCATCGTCGCTGCCCCGCTCATGGAAGGTCCACTGCGACGACGGGGTTATATTCCCGTCATTTCGTTCGGACTCGCTCTTGTTGCAGTAGCGGTTTTCTTATTTCCACTTCTTCCAAGTGTCATTGCTTGGATGATCTTACGATTTCTCGTCGGATTCGGTGATCAAACGTTACACTATGGATCACAGGTTTGGGTGACGTCCATTACCCCAAATGAACGGTTAGGGCGAACGATGTCACTATACGGGATGGCATTCGGTCTCGGTTTTGCTCTCGGTCCTCTTGCGGCACCTCTCGTCGATGTCATCAACTGGCTACCATTCGTGTTGACTGGTACATTGACTGTCATCGTCCTGATCTTGTTATCGCGTATGCCGAACGAAAAACCGTCATCCGTCATGCCGGAGGAGCTGCAAAGCGCCGCCTCACGGTATAAACTTGTCCTATCAACTGCTTGGTTCACGTTACTTCCTGGCTTTACATATGGTTTTCTCGAAGCCACACTGAATGCCAGTTTTCCCGTTTTTGCGACGCGTAACGGGTACGGTCTATCTGAGACCAGTACCTTGATCACGACATTCGTCGTCAGCTCGTTGATCATGCAACTTCCACTTGGACGACTTGCTGATCACTTCGGAAAACGTCGGACGTTAGTAACCGTTCTTTCGATTGGCTCCGTTGCTTTCCTCATCGCTTGCTTCGTCTTCGAACGATATGGTTGGTTATTCGCGATTTTTGCTATTAGCGGGATGGCACTTGGCTCGACGTACTCGCTCGGTGTCGCCTATATGACGGAACAGTTACCGCGACACCTTCTTCCGACGGGCAACTTGCTTGCAGGGATTGCCTTTAGTCTTGGTTCGATCCTTGGACCGATTGCTGGCAGCTTGTTCGTTCTGCTTCCAGCTATGCTTTATTTCAGTCTATTCGTTCTGGTTCTAGCGACACTTGCGTTTCTCTTACGATATGCGAAACGTCACGAATCATCCCGGATCTAAAACAAAGGATCTTGCGCTAATGATGCGCAAGATCCTTTGTTTTATTTCACGATTCCTTCTTGCCGAAAACTCCGCCAGAGCTTATCGTCGATCGCATACGGCTGTTCTTTTGCACGCTTCAGCTCTTCTGTCTCGAGCAGCACGACGACCTCTCGACCGTTGATTGACCACACTGAATCGTAACCTCTCTCCGCCTCGATGATTTCCACATCCACATCTCCATGGGTTTCCTTCAACTGCTGACTGACGCACGTTACGACGAACCGGGCAAACTCATCACGTGGACGACGAGTGGCAATGATCTTTCGAACGATCTCATTCCGTTCCATTCGTTTTCATCTCCTTCCGTTTTATAGTCGCACTAGCCTTTCAGACAAGGCCGAATCGGTCTTCACTTGACCGTACAGAAAAAAGCCGAACGGGTCGGCTTGAGCAACGAACGATTGGGAGTTACTTTGATTGAAACTATTTTTGCACGATTCTGAATCTTCGTCAACCTCGCTTTTGAAACCATACAGGAAGGTACGTCGAGACTAAGATACCACTGACGACGAAGAGTAACCCAAGCAACGCTTGCGGTGGAATCGTCTCGCCGAGAATCAAGGCCGATAAACTGACACCATAGATCGGTACGAAGAACATGAACAACGACACTTTACTGACTGGATTATATTTCATTAGTAAGTTCCAAAGCGTAAATCCAGTCGCTGATAAGAAGGCAAGATACACGAGCATCCAAGCACTTGTCGTTGAAAAGGTGAATGGTGCGACGTGACCATCGAGAATGACTCCTGCGATAAAGAGACCGATTGATCCAATGACCATCGCCCATCCAGTCATCGGTGCCACCGGATAACGTGCCGAGTATTCTTTGGCAACCAAGTTACCGAACGCCCCGGAAACCATTGCTGCGATCAATAATCCTTCCCCTACTCCAAACGAGACACCTTGCCCACCTTGTGGCCAGTTGGCCAAGATGACACCTGTGAATCCAAGGAATAAGGCGAGTCCTTTAAATCGATTCAGTCGATCGTCTTCATATCGAAAATGTGCCAGCAACATCTGGAAGAACGAAGTCGATCCGGCAATGATTGATCCTTGTACGCCAGTTGATAAAGATAGACCGATATAAAAGAAGACGTACTGCAAGAACGTCAAAAAGAAGCCGAGACGACTATAGGCGTAAGTCCGCTCCTTCAGTGTGATCGTCTGTTTGAAGACGAAGACACTGACGACAAGTAATAACACACCTGCTAAAAAGAAACGATAGCTCGCAAACAGCAATTGCTCTCCGTATTCGGAAGATGTGATCTGTAATAAGTCATAACTTTTTTTAATGAAGGGAAACGCACTTCCCCACAAAAAAGTCGTTAGTAACGCAAAGACGACGAGTCCAATCCGATGGGTTAAAATTTTTTGCATCTTTCTAGTTCCTTTCCTGTTCCTTTTCACTGAAGCATGGTATAGTAATTCTACAGATAATAATAATTATAATCTAGAGACAATGAAACTCATTATCAATCAGTTAAACTCATTGATATATCACATTCTCATTCTCTTTCTATAATGATTTCATTTCTCATTTACATTTTGAAAGGAGTTTTAATATGACGACTTCCACTACTACCGATGTTCAACAGCGTTCCGTATTCCGTCATGCTTGGGATGAGCATCACGAATTGATTCTAGCATTGTTTAGCGGAATATTGATTTTAGTTGCTTACGGACTCGAAAAATTCAATACGGCGTCTGCCGTTTATGTCACATTGTACTTATCGGCTTATGTAATCGGAGGATATGCGAAAGCGAAGGAAGGATTGACGGAGACGTACCAAGAAAAAACGTTGAACGTCGAATTGTTGATGATTTTAGCTGCCATCGGTGCGGCTGCCATCGGCTACTGGATGGAAGGTGCGATCCTCATCTTCATCTTTGCGTTATCCGGTGCCCTTGAGACATACACGATGAATAAAAACGAACGTGCCTTGCAAAGCTTGATGTCCTTACAACCGGAGGAAGCAACACGTCTGAATGCAAACGGTCAACTCGAAGTCGTCGGAATCGAACAATTAGCGATCGGTAACCTCGTCTATGTTCGTCCTGGGGAGCGGATTCCAGTCGATGGTGTCATCGTACGAGGTCAAGCCGCGATCGAAGAAGCATCGATTACAGGAGAATCGATTCCGGTTGAAAAACAAACAGGTGATACGGTTTATAATTCGACTGTCAACATGAATGGTGTCTTGACGATTGAGATGACGAAAGCTGCTGACGAATCGTTGTTCCAAAAAATCATTCATATGGTCCAAAACGCACAAAGTGAACAGTCTCCATCTGCTCAGTTCATCGAACGTTTCGAAAGTCGTTATGTCAAAATCGTCCTCCTCGTCGTCGCACTGATGATGGTCCTCCCTCATTACGTCGTTGGCTGGACATTTGAGACAAGTATTTACCGCGCGATGATTCTTCTCGTCGTCGCCTCACCTTGCGCCCTTGTTGCGTCGATTACACCTGCTGCCTTATCTGCAATTGCCGCATCTGCGAAAAATGGCGTTCTTTTTAAAGGAGGCGCCCACATTGAGACGCTCGGTCAAGTCGATACGATCGTCTTCGATAAAACGGGAACACTGACAACAGGGAAACCCGTCGTCACTGAAAGTCGTTACGCGGAAGGCATGGACGTCCGCGCAGTCCAACAAGCGGTCGCTTCCATCGAAGCGCAGTCGAACCATCCACTCGCACAAGCAATCGTCGATCACTTAAAAACCGATGTCCGCGAACCATCAACGTTTAAAGATGTGACAGGATACGGGATTGAAGCAACTGTCGATGGTGTCACGTATCGTATCGGTAAACGGGCGTTCCATGATGGTTTAGACGATCCATTCGTCGCGATCGAACAGTCATTGAAAGAGCAAGGGCATACGATCGTTTATGTCAGCAATGGAGCACAGATCGTAGCGCTTTATGCGTTACGTGATACGATTCGTCCGGAAGCCAAAACAGCGATTGCTGCCTTAAATGATCTCGGCATCGCAACGATCATGTTAACTGGTGACAATCCGGTCACGGCAGCTGCCATCTCACGTGAGGCGGGATTGACGGACTTCGTCGCTGAGTGCCTACCGGAAGATAAAGTACGCTACATCAAACAATACCAAACAGAAGGTCGGACCGTCGCGATGGTCGGTGACGGCATTAACGATGCCCCAGCCCTTGCATTAGCACATGTCGGGATTGCGATGGGTGAAGGAACGGACGCTGCGCTTGAGACCGCTGACGTCGTCTTGATGAAAAATGATTTAGGTCGTCTTGCCTACGCTGTGCACAAAGCCCGGAAGATGAACCGGATCGTCAAACAAAACATCACGCTTGCGATCGGTGTCATCCTCCTATTGATCGCATCGAATTTGTCCCAGTTCCTCATCATGCCGTTCGCCGTCGTCGGACACGAAGGATCAACGATTCTCGTCATCCTGAACGGTTTACGCCTTCTTCAACAGGATGCTTTACCAAGTCTTCCACAGCGTTCATCTGAAAAACGATTAGCTGCTTAACCATCAAAAAAGCCTGACCGCCACATGGCAGTCAGGCTTTTTTGTACCTTCATCCGAACGTATTCGTCGGAATGGCATCAAGTTCAGCTTGTTCCTTCAAGCGCTTTTCTTCCATTTTCTTCGGATCCGCTTTTTTCATGAACCGTTCCCATGATGCGTTCAATTCAGAACCGAGTAAGATGATCAGCCCTGTGAAGTAGAGCCATAGTAACAAGATAACTACACTACCGAGCGAACCGTATGTTTGATTGTAATTCGAGAAGTTCGAGACGTAAAATCCGAATCCAACCGATAATAATTGCCAGACGATGACACCAAAAACAGCTCCTGGAATTGCTTCTTTGAATGTAATCGGACGCTTTGGTGCGACGCGGTAAAAAATCGACAGGATACAAATCAATAGAATCGTCGACACGACATATCGTAAGACCGTCAGTAGGATTTTTTGCCCCATATCGATCGGCAACACGAAGTTGGCAAGATACGTAATGATCGGACCACCAAGTACATTCAAGACGATCAGCAACAACATCCCGACTCCGAGCACGATCGTGAGTAACAAGGCAATCCCACGCGCTGCGACAAAACCACGGGGCGAGAAGTCACCATAGGCATGGTTTGCTGTCGTGATCAAACGATCGACCCCTTTGGAAGCAGACCAGACAGCAAGAATGGCACCAATCGATAACAGACCACCCTGCGGTTCTTTGATGGCTTGGAAAATTGTATCCGTGAACGTATTGACGGCTCCGCCTGGCGCTAGGTCCCGAATTTGTGACTCGAGTGTCTGACGATCGATGTCAAAGAATGATAAGACCGAAATGACAAAAATGATTCCTGGGAAAATGGATAAAAACCAGTAATAAGCGAGTGTCCCTGCATAATCCGTGATATTATGATCGGACATTCGCTGCTTTAAGTTCAGGGCAAGCCCTTTTAGATCGCGTGAATGCGCCATCGTCATCTCTCCTTCATGAAAAAGAGGCAGTCGAAGACCACCTCATTGTTTTAATATACTTTTCCCATTTTATTTCAACTAAAACCTCATTCGTTTTCAGAAAGGATTAAATCATAGAATGGTTCTGTCATTTCTGCCAGCTGTTTGGCAAGTGACGGTGGACGAATTGGTAACGAAGGTAGCTCCGAACGCTTGATCCAGACCGGTGTATAACCCGATCCTTCCTCTTCGAACTCTTCACCCGTACCCGTGCCAAAGCGACCCCCAATTGTTTTCGCCCAAAAATAAGGATTGTCGAATCCATTAAAACGGACGATGGCGGCAATACCGGTCAACTCCACATCGATTCCAAGTTCTTCATGTGCTTCACGAATCGCTGTTTCTTCTAACGATTCTCCGTTATCTTTCCCACCGCCTGGAAAGACATAATACGTTTCGTTCGGTTTATCCCGTCGGATCAACGCAATTTCATCCTGTTCGTTTCGTAAAATGATTGCACTTCGTTGAATCGGCATGACGCCACCTCCCCTTTTATCATTTCTACTTATCGAAGAGCATCCAGCATTTCAGGAACGATTCCATTCTCTGTCGAAGCGATGACTTCCGCTGCAACCTTCATGCCAAGCTTCAAGGCTTCTTCTGCCGGTCTCTCTTGTGTCAATTCAGACAAGACAGCAGAGAAGAATGAGTCGCCTGCTCCCGTTGAGTCAACGACCTTCACTTTTTTCGTTCCGACGTGACCTGATGTCGCTGTACGCCGATCAACGTAGACCGCCCCGAGTTCACTCATCGTCACGACCGTGAATGGAGCACCTTTTTTCGCTAGCTCATTTGCTACATGAATCGCATCTTCAACCGTCACGATCGACAGATCAGACAGAATTTCCGCCTCTTCTCGGCTACAAATGAATCCAGTGAACCCTTGTAGCAGATGACGATTTCGTTCGATGACGCTCAAGTGACCACAAACACCAAACAACGGCAACTCCATTTTGCGACATAAATGAATCAAACGTTCTAAGACCGTAACGGACAAATCCAGATCGATCGCAACGGCATCGACTCCATCGAGTGCATAGACCGATTGACGTAAAATCGCCTCTTCGAGCAACTTCGCATCCGGTTGTTTCGAGATCGATGTTTGCAAGTCACCTTCGTTATCCATGACAGCTAGCCACATGCCCATTCCATGATCCTCTAACATTTCGACGTGATCCACATTTGCACCGTAAGATTTCAGCTCATCGAGCACTCCCACGCCAATCTGATCATTCGTAACCGTCGAGATAAAGCGAACTTCATTCCCGAGGACGGCTAGATTTTGTGCTACGTTGCGTCCTGTTCCTCCATTTGAAAACGTGATGTCTCCTACGTTTTTCGCATCCTTATGCAAAGGAGCGAACGAAGTTCCTTTTATGTCGACGAATACTTTTCCGATTACCGCGATTTTATTCATTTCAGTTCCACCTCTAACCATATTTCCTGATTTCCGACCTTGTTTGATCTTTCAGGCACATTGCTTCAATTATAGTAAAATTTTAAATCAGTGACAACCGAAGTAGTTTTTTTCTAACTGTTCGCTATCTTCACGTTAAAAAAGCAGCAAGCGGATCGCCTGCTGCTTTGATTAAAGATTAGATATTCGCGATCACGAGACTGATTGCGAGTAAGAGTCCGAAAATCGTGTTCACTTTACCGGTCTGTGCCATGCCAGGCATCAGCTTTTCCGGTGGTAAGTCTTCCCAGAAGAGACGTACTGCTTTGATCATGAGCGGAATACTCAATAACGCGAGTAACGCAAACCATGAGACTTCGAATGCGAGTACAGCAATAATGAGAGACAGGACAGCTGCCGCAAAAAATCCGATCAAGACGTACACGGCACGGCGATGTCCGACGAGACAGGCAATCGTTTTTCGTCCGTTGACCTTATCATTATCCAAGTCCCGAATATTATTCGCAAGTAGGATTGAACCAATCAAGATGGCGACTGGTACCGAAATCGCAACGGCTTCTGTCGGAACATAACCAATTTGCAAGTACGCCGAAATCGCGATGATGATATACCCCATGAAAAAGCCTGCAACGACTTCTCCAAACGGTGTATAGGCAATCGGAAGCGGTCCTCCTGTATAGATATATCCGACGAACATCGAAATGAGTCCTACGACAAGTAACCACCACGATGTCTCGATGCACAGATACACACCGAGTAATGCCGAGATGCCATACAATGTAAGTGCGAACGCTAGGATCGTTCCCGGCTTGAATCCGTCACGAACGATCGATCCACCGATTCCGACCGACTCCTCCGTATCTAAACCACGTTTGTAATCGTAGTATTCATTGAACAGATTCGTTGCGATTTGAATCAACATCGATGCGATCAACATCGCCACGAACAAATCCAAGCGTATCGATTCCACGCGTGGTGCGACAACTGCCGTACCGACGACGACCGGAACAAAACTTGCTGTTAATGTATGCGGTCGTGTCATTCGCCAATAGACAGCGATTGATTTATTCATATAATAACCCCTTTCCTGTCTAAGTGTATCGGGTTTCGTTTTTTGCTGTCAATGTTCAATCCGAGATAGCTTATTCCTTCTTTTTTGTCCGCAAAAAGTTTACACTTAGATTAAGTGAAACATATCACAGTATCTATAGACTAGGGGGCAATGAGCGGTATGGCTTACGCTCAACAAGAGCTAAAACAGTGTATCGAACAGGCCGTCAGTCAGGCGAACGCCTCACAACGACCTATACTCGCTTCGTATTCATGGGAAATCGAAGCAACTGACATGCGTTCCCTCGAACAGGGTATCGAGGAACGATTTTATTTCGCGACACCTGATCGCTCGATGCGGGCCATCGGGTTTGGCATCGTACAACAACTTCAGGCTTCAGGAACGGATCGTTTTTTACGAATTCAATCGCAATGGGAAAACTTGAATCGCGATCATGTCGGTCATGATTTATTTGCGTTCAGCGGATTTTCGTTTACCGAACTTAAACAACCGGATTATCGTTGGTCTTCCTTCGGAGACGCTTCGATGACGATTCCGAAGTTTTTATTTCTAGAACAAGATGGCAAGACACGTGTGACGATTTTTGCTCGCGTCGAGCCAATGGATCAAGTCGATTCTATCTTAAATGAACTCTCACTCGATTTCGCCAAAGTCAATCAACCGCAACCATCGACTGCGGCAGGCGTCACGCGCTTACGACTATCGCGAGATGGGAATGAAGCCTTTGAAGCTTCGTTCCATCAAGCGATGCACTACTTGGAGACGACACTTGAAAAAATCGTCTTGGCGCGCGAAGTCGTCTATGAGCTGGATCGTCCACTCGACGTAGCCGCTGTCGTCGCTGAACTCGAAGATACCCAGCCCGGCAGCTACGTCTTCTGTTTCCAACCAAATCCGGAAGAAGCCTTCATCGGCGCTACACCGGAACGACTCGTCTTAAAACGTGGACGTCGTCTTGAAACGGCAGCCGTCGCTGGTTCTGCACCACGCCACGCAACGGATGAGATGGACGAAGCACTCGGTCAATCGTTATTACAAGATCAAAAGAATCGGGTGGAGCACGGAATCGTCGCGGATTCGATCGAACGGACATTATCTGTTTTTTCAGAGGAACTGGATTGTCCGGATACGCCGATTCTCTTGAAGAATCGCCATATTCAACATCTTTATACACCGATCACAGCTCATTTAAAAGAAGATGTGACGTTATTCCAATTAATCGAAAAACTGCATCCGACACCTGCTCTTGGAGGCGAACCAAAGCAGTTAGCAGTCGATGCCATCCAAGAAATCGAGACGTTCGAACGAGGATGGTACGGTTCACCTGTTGGTTGGATGAACGGACAGGATGACGGGGAATTCATCGTTGCCATTCGATCTGGATTGTTTACAGAACGGGCGGTCATTCTTTACGCCGGTTGCGGTCTCGTCGAAGGCTCTCATCTCGATAGTGAACTGGCAGAGACGGAAACTAAACTATCACCGATGGTACAAGCACTTGGACACGTCGGTTCGATTGAAAAGGATGATATTTATGTTGACTAAGTGGATGCACACGTTAATTGATACGCTCGTCGCTTCTGGTGTCCGGGACTTCGTCATCAGTCCCGGTTCCCGTTCGACACCACTTGCCATTGCTGCTTTTCTGCATCCTTCTAGCCGTACCCACGTCCTTGTTGACGAACGGTCGGCTAGTTTTTTTGCTTTAGGTCTAACACGGACGGAAGAACGCGTTCGTCCCGTTGCATTAATTTGTACAAGCGGTACCGCTGCGACGAACTATTATTCAGCAGTGACCGAAGCGAATATTTTTGAACTTCCGCTGATCGTCTTGACCGCCGATCGACCACATGAATTACGGAATGTCGGTGCGCCACAAGCTATTGATCAGGTTGGTCTGTACGGGAAGCAGGTTCGGCATGCGTTTGATCTTCCGTTAGCAGAAGAAGCGAGCCTTCCTTACGTCGCTCATGTTGCACAACGCGCAACCCTACTCTCTCTAACGGAACCAGCTGGCCCGGTTCAAATCAACGTTCCCTTACGTGAACCGCTCGTGCCGGAACTCGATCTCTTACGGACAGGGCGCCCGGTCGGTGTTTTACCTGAACCGACACCGGGCGTAAACAACGCTTTAGCGACCGCACTTCAAGAAGAGCGTCTTCTTTTTGTACTTGGACCACAACTTACTGCGGCGGACAGTCAGGTTGTCATCTCGTATGCGAAACAAGCAGGGATTCCGGTGTTGGCGGATCCACTCAGTCAAGGACGACAATCGCATGATGCTCACGTTTTTGCCTATTACGATACATGGCTCAAACATCCCGCTACCGCTCAGCACGTCCGACCAGACCGAATCATTCGTTTCGGTGCCATGCCGACGTCAAAACCTTATCTGCTTTGGTCTCGGGAGATTCCGACGACGGTCGTCGGTCATCCAGGAAACTGGCGCGATCCACAGCTTCATTCGGATTTCGTAATTGGTCACGCGCGACAACTCGCGCATCATGAATCTGTTCCGCACGATCCTGCGTATCTGACACTGTTGCAACAGGCGGAGCGACGCGTCGCCGCTGCTTTTGCGACAATCGATCAAGAGGAGATGACGGAATATAACGTCGTCCGTGCATTGGCGACGTTACAGGACGGAAGTCTCTTTGTTTCGAACAGTATGCCGATACGGGATGTCGATACGTTCCTACCGACAGGAACATCCCTTCGTCTACTCGCGAACCGAGGAGCGAACGGAATTGACGGCATTCTCTCAAGCGCTCTAGGAGCAACGTTTGATGCCACACATCGCTACTTACTCGTCGGTGACTTGGCGTTCATTCATGATATTAACGGTCTGATGACAGCACGGACGCTTCCGTTAACGATCATTCTCGTCAACAATGCAGGTGGTGGCATTTTTAGCTTTTTACCGCAACAACGACTTGAGCAAGAGGTATTCGAACCACTCTTCGGTACACCGCAGCATCTCGACTTCGCTTCTCTCGCTTCCGGATACGGTGTAACCTATCAGGCGATCGATTCCATTGCCGCGTTACGTCAAGCACTTGCGGAAGAGACGCACGTCACTCGGATTCTTGAAGTCAAGACGACACGAACAGAAAACGTACAGATGCACCGTTCGATCTGGGACGTGACGAATCATGCGTTAGCCGAGGTGTTCCAATGATTTTGCGTGGCCATACGTATCATGTGAAAATCGAGGGATCGGGTCCACCGCTCCTATTGCTTCATGGTTTTACAGGCTCCCTCTCGACGTGGGACATGCTAAGTGAGCATTTATCGACTCACTTCACCGTCTATCGCCTCGATTTGATGGGACATGGAAAAACGACACCGGCGTCTGAGCAACGAATGCGTTTGACGCAACAGGTCAAGGATCTCGAGGCACTGCTCGCTATGCGATCCGAGCCATGGATCGTCCTCGGATATTCGATGGGCGGACGAATCGCTTTAATGCTGAGCGTCGTCTCTGAGCAAATCGCTCGAACGATTGCCGTTAGTACGACACCCGGTCTTAAGACGGCAATGGAGCGAAAATTACGTCGTACATCCGATCAAAAGTTAGCGGAGCGCCTTGAAAAAGGCGGACTCGAAGCTTTTATCGATCACTGGGAGACACTTGGATTATTTAAACCCCAAGCCCTTCTCCCGGAATCGCAACGTATGCGACTGCGTCAGGAGCGTCTGTCCCAAACGGTTGAAGGTTTAAGTGCTTCGTTACGTACACAAGGTACAGGAAGCATGCCATCCCTATGGTCATGCCTTCCGAAAGAGATTGATTGGATCGTCGGGGCAGAGGATGAAAAATTCCGTGCCATCGCTTCACGAGCGGCATCACCTGAAAAAATTCACGTGATTTTGCACGCTTCGCACGCCCCACATATCGACCAACCGCAAAAGTTTGTTACAATGGTAGAGAATCTACTTATTCATCACTAACATATTGGGGGAATTCACATGAAATATGCTCCGGAATGGGTATCAGCCCGCAGCTATGAAGACATCAAATATGAACAATGGAACGGGATCGCGAAAATCACGATCAACCGTCCTGAAGTTCGCAATGCGTTCCGACCACACACGGTCCACGAACTCATCGACGCATTTTCACGTGCACGTGACGATCAAAATGTCGGCGTCATCATCTTAACAGGTGAAGGCGATCTCGCATTCTGTTCTGGCGGAGATCAAAAGGTACGTGGACATGGTGGATATGTCGGTGACGATGAAATTCCACGCTTGAACGTTCTTGATCTTCAACGTTTGATTCGTGTCATCCCAAAACCAGTCATCGCTATGGTCGCAGGTTATGCGATTGGCGGCGGACACGTCCTTCACCTCGTGTGTGACTTGACGATCGCTGCAGACAACGCCCGCTTCGGACAAACTGGTCCAAAAGTTGGTTCATTCGATGCTGGATATGGCTCTGGTTACCTCGCACGCGTTGTTGGACACAAGAAAGCGCGTGAAATCTGGTACCTCTGCCGTCAATATGACGCACAGCAAGCACTTGATATGGGACTCGTCAACACGGTCGTCCCACTCGCAGATCTCGAGCAAGAAACGATTCAATGGTGTGCTGAAATCCTTCAACATTCACCAACGGCTCTTCGTTTCCTTAAAGCGGCATTCAATGCTGATTCAGATGGTCTTGCAGGGATTCAGCAACTCGCAGGAGATGCAACGTTGTTGTACTACACAACGGACGAAGCAAAAGAAGGACGCGATGCGTTCAAAGAAAAACGCAACCCGGACTTCGGACAGTTCCCGCGTTTCCCATAATGAAAAAAAGGTTCAATCGTCTTACGACATTGAACCTTTTTCGTATATTCATCTCAAAAGGAAGTGACTATTTTGTATCCTTGGATCTATACACGGGCAAAAGAACAGCCGGATGACATCGCACTCATTACGGAAACAGAGCGTTGGTCGTGGTCCGAACTATATGCACGCGCGCATCGCTTAGCGAGTACTTGGGCGACGATCGTGACACGCGGAGACCGGATCGCCCTGTACGGTCCATCGAGTGCGCGCTACATCGTCGCACTTCACGCAGCTCAATTGCTTGAACTGACCGTCGTCCCGATCAACACACGTTTGACGCAAACGGAAGTATTACGTCAATTCAAGCAGGCAGATGTACGGCTCATCGTGACGGACCGGACACTTGATACAAGGATTCCGTGCGTGGCTTTCTCTTATGAAAAAGAAGCACCTGACCTGTTAATACGCCATATGCCCAAGCAATACGTCCAATCGATGCTCTTTACGAGTGGTACGACCGGACATCCGAAAGCCGTCGAACAAACGATGTTGAATCATTTTTCAAGTGCGACGAACGCCGCGCGTCATATCGGATCACTGCCAGAGGATCGTTTTTTGATCGTCACGCCGCTGTTCCATATGAGTGGATTAGCTGTCGTCTATCGGGCGGTCATCTACGGAGTACCGATCATTCTTGAGCCACATTTTTCACCAGAACGCGCCTTGCACTGGATTACGACGGAAAAGATCACCCACGTCTCACTCGTCTCGGTCATGCTTGATCGACTGCTCGAAGCCGGGCTACGTCGCCACGCGCTTCGCGTCGTACTGACAGGAGGCGGTCCTGTGCCATTACCGATTCTGACGCGTGCACTCGACCGCAATATCCCGGTCATGCAGACATACGGGATGACAGAAACGGCTTCTCAAATCGCGACTCTTTTGCCAGAGGATGCCTTACGAAAGATTGGATCGGCCGGACAAGCGATTCATCCGACACAAATCCGCATTACACGTCATCAAGAAATCGAAGTCAAAGGACCGACGATCATGAAAGGTTATTTTCATGAGGAAGAGAAAACGGCAGAAGCGTTTACGGCAGACGGTTTTTTCAAGACTGGTGACTTAGGACGCTTGGACGCCGATGGATACCTCTACGTCCTCGATCGTCGAAGCGACCTCATCATCTCAGGTGGGGAAAACATTTATCCAGCTGAAGTCGAATCAGCACTTCTCTCGATTGATGGAATTCAAGAAGCAGGTGTCGTCGGACGATTTGATGCTAAATGGGGACAGGTTCCGGTCGCCTTCATCGTCAGCACACTCGATGAAGTCATCGTCCGAACGGAAATCAGTCAATTGCTCGCTAAATATAAATGTCCGGTTGATTATATCTATCATAGCGCGCTGCCACGCAATGCGAACGGTAAACTATTGCGGAAGCAACTGAAGGAGTTATTATGAGTATCACTCTCCGGTCTGCCGAACTGTTCGATGTTCCGCTCGTCTTTCGTCGTCCGATGCAAACCGCCCTCTCGACGCTGACAGTACGTCGGACGACGATTTTGCGTCTGACTGATTCGGAAGGACGAATCGGTTACGGGGAAGGTGTCGCGTTTGATACACCGTGGTATACATCGGAAACACAGCACTCTCTTCAAGGAATCGCTCCGCTGCTGTATCGATTACTTGAACAACCGCTCCATCATCCAGCAGACGTTACGGATCGATTCCACATCGTGCAAGGTAATCCGATGGCAAAGGCGATGTTCGAAGGCGCGATCTATGAATTATTCGCAGCAGCTACCGGTCAATCGCTCGCCACGTATCTCGGAGGTGATGAATCATCTCTCGTACCTTGCGGGAAAGCACTCGGACGGGCTTCTGCAGCACAGACCGTCGAAGCCGTCGGACAAGCGATCGCTTCCGGATATGGACGGATCAAGCTGAAGCTCGCTCCGACGGATACCGTCGTTCTTGAGCAAGTACGTGCCGCTTTCCCTGATGCGCCCTTGATGTTTGACGCTAACGGCAGCTTCACTGAAGCAGACTTCCCTCTATTACAACAGTGGGATTCATTCGGTCTCGTTATGATGGAACAGCCGCTCGCAGCGTCGGATTGGTCCGGACATCAACGTCTCGCTAGACTCTTACAGACACCGATTTGTCTGGATGAATCCATCGTCGCTCCAGCAGATGCCGAGTTGATGCAGACGCTCCACGCTGGTCAGATTCTAAACATCAAGCCGGCACGCGTCGGTGGACTGACGAACGCTTTGTCCCTTCGAACAAAAGCACCATACTGGCTCGGTGGGATGTTCGAGAGCGGTATCGGGCGTCGTCAGACCCTTGCTTTTGCAACACTGCCTGGACTCGCTTATCCGATCGATATGGCAAGTACTGCCGATTATTTCGAAGAAGATTTGCTTGAGACCCCGTATCATGTCGAACACGGACACATTCGTTATTCCGCTCCAGCCGTATCCGAGTCACAGTTAAATAAATTGGCAACGTCCCGGATATCCTTATAATAGGAGCACTACGACGAAAAAGGAGGCTGACTCAAAAAAGAATGACGCGTCTTTTCACGCCCTTTCCTCAGTCGAGACACAAGCTAGCTTTCCCTGCCTTATTCAAGCAGGAAAGCTGGTCTTGTTTGTCTCTGACAGCGCAAAGATGCGCTTTTTCCTGTAGGAGATGCGTGAAACGCGTCATTCTTTTTGTTATGAAGTAAGGGTGGCAGATTATCATTCTGCCACCCTTACCTTTGTGGAAACTGACTTTTGAGTCAGCCCCCTTCTCGTGTTTTACTATATGAGCTTTTCTTAGAACGATTCTTTGCCTTCGACTTTCGTCAAAATCTCATACCCGTCCTTCAAGACGACGACCGTGTGCTCGAATTGTGAGACGAGGCTCCGGTTCGGTGTGTATAACGTCCAACCGTCCCGCTCATCTTCGATACAGAACTCATCTCCTGTTGAAATGAACGTCTCGACAGCGATGACTTGGCCTTCCTTCAACAAATCATTCTCTTCACGATTGAAGTAGTTCGAGATGGATTCTGGCTCACCATGAAGTGTCTTACCGAGACCATGTCCCGCTAAGTTACGGATGACCGTGAAACCGCTCTTACGTGTTTCGGCATAGATTGCTTTTCCGATCTGGTTGACCTTCGTTCCGGCTTTGACTTTTTCAAGTCCTTTCTCAAGCGCCGTCAATGACACTTCAACGAGTCGGACATCTTCCGGACGTTTTGCTTCTCCTGCGATGACCGTCTTCCCTGTGTCCGAGTAGTAACCGTTCTTCACAGCCGAGACATCGACATTAACGATATCACCTTCTTGAATGACATACTTCCCTGGGATACCGTGTGCTGCGATATCGTTGACACTGATACATGTCGCTCCTGGGAAATCGTACATGACGATTGGAGCAGACTCTGCTCCCTGTTCCTTCAGGATGCGTGCTCCGATGTCATCGAGTTCCTTCGTCGTGACTCCCGGTTTGACGGCATCCGCCATCTCATCGCGTGCCATGGCGACGATTCGTCCAATTTCTCGTAATGCCTCGTAATCATAATCTAACACTTTCATTTCCTCCTCATTCACTCAATCGTTCTTGATATAGATAATCTGCAGAGATATCCGCAAATAAGAACATCCCATTACTAAGCGGCATACTAAATGTCCGCGTTTGTTCACTCGAGCTGAAGTCGACGTACCGTTCGGACAAATATCCACTATGTCGTCGTTCCATAGCTACCGTCGTCCGGATGAAGTAAGGACGGAAACTCCAGTTGTACCCTTTGTAGAAGGAATACAGTTTCCACTCCCCACTCTTTTTACTGACATTTGAAGATTGTTGGAATCCATTCGCATCCGTTATATAAAACCGGATGAATTCTGGCTCCATCTTCCGGGCGAGCGTCAGCAACCATTGATCGAGATCTTGCTCCGGCTTCAAGGACTGACAATCTTCATTAAATCGAACCGTCCAGTCTTGCTCTAGCTGAAACAAGCGATTCATCTGCTCGCGATCATATTTATAAAACATCGGGACTTCATGGATCAACACTTCCATACCAGGACAGGTCATGACCCATTCAGGTGATGCTTCTCCAAGTAGATTCCCCATGTAGTAACGTCCTCCGTGTTGCCACGCATACCGAAGTTGACCGAGATGACTGATATTCTTATACAAAAGTGGCGCTCCAAGCTGGTCGCAAAGATGCTCCATCGTCTGTAAGAGATGTGGATACGACGCTGAGACGGTCTTTTTTTCAATCATGGAGGATAAATCGACGATCAACATATCCGGCGACATCGAAAAGACACGTTCAAGACTCGTTGCTTCCGCACGGTCCAGCGCTACCTTCAGTCCAGAGTTCTGGTAATACGCAACGATCCGACCCAAACGGTCAAAATCATCGACTTGGACATCCGTCAAAGTAACGTACATCCGCTCTTTTGGAAACGACGAGTCGACCGTCCGTAAGACATGCAAGAAGTCCTCCCCACCGTTTTCAAACAGCCAAGCTGGACGACAACGGATCAGAATAAACGCTTGTGCATCGGAGGGTACTTTTTGGAATGCTTGACGGACGACATGCCCCATGACTTCGAGTTGATACTCGATTGGAACATCATCTTCCTGAAAAAATGGTTTTAACGGTTCTCCACGAAAATGGGACTGGATTTCATACCCTTCCACCTTAAAAGGGGCAGCGCCTACGATCGGTTGAAACCATGCCTCTATCTCTTCGGGATGAACGATGACATCTAATGCATCCATTCTATTCCCCCCTTGTACTCTTGTTCTATCTTAACAAAAAAAGAGCCTCTCTGTAACGAGAGAGCCCCTGTTTTACGATAACGTCGTATCTTTCCTCAATGCGATATACAAGTACACACCGAATGTCGCCGTCAAGTAGATGATACTCAGGACACCGTATTGGATTCCGACGGCTCCCCCCTTACCGATGGCTAGCACAAGAAAGATGATGCCGCCAAATAATAAGGTCGCCAACGGAATATAACGAAAATGTCCTTTTGTCGTCCGCTCACAAATCTTTTTCGTCGCGATAATCAGTGCAACGAGACAGACGGATGCTGCTACATAAATGGTATACACGAATGATTCAGCCCTCTCCCTATCGTTCATGGCTCATTTTATCATGACCGCTCAGATAAATCATAAAAAAGAACCGACTTGTCTGTGACAAATCGGTTCGAATCGTTTACTTTTCAAAACGTGGTTTACGTCCACCACGGTTACGATCGCTTTCGCTACGGTTGCTACGTCCAGCATAACCGCCTTCACGACGATCTGATGAAGAAGATGAACGACCACCTTCACGACGATCACTACCGCCACGTGGGTTGTTTCCACGGTATCCGCCACTGCGGTTGCCGCTTCCACTTCCACCTTTGTTTCCGTAAGGACGACGGTTTCCACCACCGTTGCTACCGAAACGTTTCACGCGGATTGGTTCGATTGAAGAGATTTGGACTGGTGTTGCATCCGGCTCTTTCGTCAATCCTTTAAGTGCTGCTGAAAGAAGTTCCACTGCTTCGTACTCTTCTAAGAGTTCTTGTGCAAGTGTCGTATATTCTTTTGAGTCTTTTGCTTCAACGCGTTTGATGAGTTCTTGTGCAGCAAGCTTCAAGTTGCCTTCTAAGATTTCATCAAGTGTTGGTGCATGACGACGTGACATTTTTTTGTTCGTGACACGTTCGATTGTTTTGATTTGACCGAATTCACGTGGTGTAACGAATGTGACAGCCGATCCCGTTTTACCAGCACGACCCGTACGACCAATCCGGTGAACATAGCTCTCTGGATCTTGTGGGACGTCGAAGTTGTAGACGTGTGTGACACCAGAGATGTCAAGACCACGTGCTGCAACGTCTGTCGCGACGAGGATATCAATCGTTCCTTTTTTGAAACGACGGATGACTTGGTCACGTTTTGCTTGTGTTAAGTCACCGTGTAAACCGTCAGCTGTGTATCCACGTTGGATCAAACCTTCAGTCATTTCGTCAACACGTTTTTTCGTACGACCGAAGATGATTGAGAGTTCCGGAGAATCCGTGTCGATCAAACGGCAAAGAACGTCGAATTTTTGGCTTTCTTTCAATTCGATGAATGACTGGTCGATGTTTTCAACTGTCATTTCTTTTGCTTTGACTTTGATATGTGTCGGAGTCGTCATGAAACGATCTGCGATTTTACGAATTTGTGGTGGCATCGTTGCTGAGAATAAGAGTGTTTGACGTGTTTCAGGAAGTGCACCGAGGATTTTCTCAATGTCTTCGACGAATCCCATGTTCAACATCTCATCTGCTTCGTCAAGGATGACCGTTTGAACGTGATCGAGGTTCAACGTCTTACGGTTCATGTGGTCCATCAAACGTCCTGGTGTCGCAACGACGATTTGTGGATTTTTGCGAAGTGCGCGGATTTGACGATCGATTTGCTGACCGCCGTAAACAGGAAGTGCATGAACGCGTTTTACTTCACCGATCCGGTTCAATTCTTCTGCTACTTGGATTGCGAGCTCACGTGTTGGAGCAAGAATCAACGCTTGGATGTTGCGTGATTTTGCGTCAAGACGCTCGATTGTTGGGATACCGAACGCTGCAGTTTTACCAGTACCTGTTTGTGCTTGACCAATTAAGTCAACGCCACTGAGTCCGACTGGAATTGTTTCTGCTTGGATTGGTGTTGCTTCTTCGAAGCCCATTTTTAGGACACCTTTGATAAGTGCCTCACTAAGATTTAATTCACGAAATGTTGTCAATGCTAAATACTCTCCTTTGTCATATGAAAAACGTCTGCCACTAAACAGACGCTACCGTAACGAATACAATCGACTACCTATTATAACAGAATCTATCACATAAAGATAGAGTGGTTTCTCTTATAATAATGTTTAGGGAAGTCACCATCATAATCGTTGCCATAAGGGCGAGGGAAAGGCGAAGTGCCCGGACCGTGCGATGTACGTCATCGCGTGCCCCCACTAGTGATGGGGTATATTCAGTAAATGGTCGCCGGTAATCAAACCAGCCGCAACCACCAAAATGATGAATTCCTTACTATCTATTCGAAACGCAGGCTTACTCGGTCCGATTATTTCGTCAACCGAATACCCGTTTCATTTTTTTCTATTTTTTTATCTTTCAACAGGCGACCGAGCGCTCGTTTGAATGCTGCCTTGCTGAGACCGAATACTTCATCGATCGTCTCGGGAGCTGTCTTATCACCATACGGCATCTGACCATCATGTTCAAGTAGATGGTTCAGAATCAACTCCGCGTCTGTATCAATGGCTTCAAAGGCACGTGGTCGTGCTGAAAGTAATACTGTACCATCTGGTTTTACATTTGTCACTCGTAATTTCAAGACTTCTCCAAGACGCGGCCAGCGTTCCATCTCACGTTCATGCAAGAATCCGATCGATTGATCGTTGACCCAGACGTTAACGCCTGGTTCACGTTGTGAGAAGACGAGACCTTCGACGTCCATGTTGTTCCACTCCTCTGGAGCTGGCTTCGCACGTAAGTTGAAGTATGCATAAGGTGCAGGGTCTCCGAGTAACCGAAGCTTCTGATCATGTTTCAGACGAATGAAGAGTTGATCGCCTTCTTCTGGCCAGAACATCCGGCGCTGCGGCAAATCGTCGAGTGAGACGAGAACGTCTTTTTGAATACCGATGTTCGCGAACACTCCTGTGTTATAGCGTGTTCCATTAATCGTCGTCTTGACATAGTCTTCAAATGAAGCTTCTGGAATCGTCATCGATGATGCTAGACGCCCTTCATTATCTTGATACAAGAAGACTTCTACCTCTTCATCGAGGGCTACTTTCCGTGTTTGTTCATTGTTATGCAACAACACGTCTTCATTTCCATCTGTCAGAAACACTCCGAACTCTGCTTCGCGTTCTACTTTTAATGTGACAACCTGTCCTGCGCGTAATCCCATTTCGGGTCATCTCCTCTCTGTATTTGAATCGATTCCAGTCCTTGTGAATCGTTCTGCTGTTCTTTCCCTACCATACTATACTCTTTTTCCATTCATCTCTGATATCGACACAATGGTGACAGTTGTGACATATTTGTGAACAGAACACATTTGCGTGATTTTTTTGAAAAAAAGATATATGATTAAATAACAGGAAAAAGAAGGTTTAGTTTAGGTAAATATGGGGGATAAAAATGTTTCATAACATTCAATCGCGTTCGTTCGCACGACGCTTCACGAAAACATTGGTTTTTGCATTTTTTGCGTTCCTTGCTACGATTGGAATCGTCTTCGCAGAAGGATCGAACAGTACGGATATGACACCGAAGACACCAGCGCTTCAGCAAATCGACCGCCCTTAAAATCTACACCTTCCGTGTGGATTTTTTATTTTTTCCGGACATTTACAGGACGATAAAGGAAAATCACGGCTTACCTCGAATTGTAATGGACATACCATTATTTTAATTTCGAGGAGGAAACGGACGTGCTCTTCTACTTATTCACGACGATTGCGGGTCTCATCACTACATATTTAAGTTTTGTTACCGGTTATTATACGAGTTCGATCGGTGTGTTCGTCTTTACGCTAGCGATTTGTCTGTCACTATCATCAATCCGCCAGCTGATACGTACGTCCTATCTGACTTACATTGAATACATCCGACACCGTCGTGTCAAAAAACAGTACGAACGGATGAAAAAGCGTGAACTTTCTTATCAAGTCTCTTATCCTCAACAAGATTCCAGCACACCACTTGCATTCTCCGCGACAGACCAGCATGATAAATAAAGAACACGATTTCATCATCTAGGAGGAACAGATTCATTATGAACGAAATCCCTTTATCAAACGGTTGGACACTTCGCTACTCCCCTGTCATCGATTTATGGTTGAAGGAAGATGGCGTACTGCTCGTAGATCACGAAGATAAGGTCCGCTTGACTCTCATTTTGGATGAGGAAACGATGGAAATCAAACAGATCGACAATACAAATGCTACGTTCTCTGTTGATCCAACGACACGTCGCCTCACCTTTGAACTAGGAGAAAGCGAAGAGGAATCTGAACCTCGTTACTGGGAATAATCACGCAGACCGGGTGCGACGCCCGGTCTTTTTTTGTACAATAACATCAGTAATGAAAAAAGGAGCTGTCACTTCAT
Source organism: Exiguobacterium sp. FSL W8-0210 (assembly GCF_038006045.1). Taxonomy (NCBI): domain Bacteria; kingdom Bacillati; phylum Bacillota; class Bacilli; order Caryophanales; genus Exiguobacterium; species Exiguobacterium sp. FSL W8-0210. Next base: position 659,593 of record NZ_JBBOUK010000001.1, on the reverse strand, counting down.
CATGATACGTACTGTCATATGGTTCATTTATTTTGGACTTGTCTTACCCTGTACCTTACCGTTTTTACCTAGTGCAAAACGTCGAACGCATCTCGCGCGCTATGCGTTCGTCCAGCGTGTAGCAAGCGCCTGGGCAAACTCTCTTCTCCGACTCGCTGGTGTTCGTGTCAACGTAACAGGTCGTGAACACATCCCAGCAAACGAACCTGTCGTTTTCATCTCGAATCACCAAGGGAACTTCGATGTTCCGATTCTACTTGGAACAATCGATAAACCGAAAGCATTCATCTCAAAAATCGAAGTGAATAAAATCCCAATCGTCAATGTTTGGATGAATCTGATGGGATGTGTCATGATCGATCGAAAAGATCGACGCCAATCGCTGAAAGCGATTCGTTCTGGTGTCGAGACGATCAAGGACGGACAATCGATGATCATCTTCCCGGAAGGAACACGCTCCAAAGGCGGTCCAATGGCGGAGTTCAAAGCGGGAAGCTTCACACTCGCGACCTCAAGTGGCGCTCGCGTCGTACCCGTCGCAATTTCAGGAAGTTATCGTGTCATGGAGGAGACGGGTAAGATTCGTCCTGCCACGGTCGACGTCACGATCTTACCGTCGATTGATCCGAGTACGATGACACAGAAAGAACTCGTCCAAACAGTCGAACAGCAAATCAAACAGATTGTAGAAGGTGTCTAATATGTTAATGAAAGCAGAAAATCTCAAAAAAGAATTCGCCGATAAAATCGTCTTCGAAGATGTGACATTCTCCGTCTCACCTGGCGACCGGATTGGCATCATCGGCGTCAATGGTACCGGTAAGTCGACACTCCTGCATATCTTGGCAGGTAAAGAGACGGCAGACGCTGGTACGATGCATCACCCGAATGATTATCGGATCCGCTTGCTATCGCAAACGACCGATTATCCGGAAGACCAAACGGTCATGGAAGTATTGTTGTCTGGTGATACACCAACGATTAATGCGTTACATCACTATGAAACAGCGCGTCTAGCACTTGAACAAGATCCGACGAGTAAAACACTACTCAATCGCTTCATTACAGCTCAGACAGAAGTCGATGCTGCGCAAGCTTGGGACACGGAATCACGCTTAAAGATGATTTTAAACAAACTCGGCATCCTCGACTTGAACGCGTTGATCGGCTCTCTTTCCGGAGGACAACGCAAGCGTGTCGGACTCGCTGAAGCTTTACTTGATGAAGCCGATCTTCTCCTGCTCGATGAGCCGACGAACGAACTCGATGCTGAGACGATCAGTTGGCTTGAGACTCAAATCAAGGAATACCGTGGTGCGATTCTACTGATTACCCACGATCGCTATTTCTTGAATCGTGTGACGAATCATATGATGGAGATCGCGAACGGTACGGCTTATTTCTATGTCGGAAACTATGAATCGTTTCTTGAGAAACGTGCCGAACGCCGTGAACGGACGGCTTCTATGGAAGAAAAACGTCAAAACATCCTCCGTCGCGAACTCGCCTGGTTGCGTCGCGGAGCAAAGGCGCGGACGACGAAACAAAAAGCGCGAATCCAGCGCGTGGATGCTTTACAAGACCTCTCGTACGAGGAAGAAGAATCAACACTCGAAGTACAGGTCGGTTCGACCCGTCTTGGTAAAAAAGTCATCGAAGCGCATGATGTCTCGCATCGATTTGGTGAACGGACCCTTTTTGAATCGTTTAACGCTCTGATTGGACGGAAAGAACGGTATGGCATCGTAGGACGAAACGGGAGTGGAAAATCAACACTTCTTTCAATTCTTGCGCAACGCTTAGAACCAACAACCGGTGAAATCATTCACGGCGAAACGGTGAAGATCGGCTTTTATGGGCAATTTGCCGAATTCACGCATCCCGAACGCCGTGTCATCGATGAGGTCGAACGAATCGCAAAAGTCATCACGACACTCGCTGGCGAGGAGATCACGGCAAGTCAGATGCTCGAACAGTTTCTCTTTAAACCGGAAGCCCAATATAAACAAATCGGTAAGCTTTCCGGCGGCGAAAAACGACGTCTGAAATTGTTGACGATTTTGATGGAAGAACCGAACGTCCTCTTCCTTGATGAGCCGACGAACGACTTGGATACTGAGACGTTATCCGTACTCGAAGATTATTTAGAATCATTCCCAGGCACCGTCATCACGGTCAGCCACGATCGCTACTTCCTCGACCGGGTCGTCAATCGCTTGATTGCATTTGAAGACGGGAATGTCGTCTTTTATTATGGACAATATACAGACTATCTTGAGCAAATGACAGCACCCGTTCCCTCAATCGTTGTTGAAAAGACGGTTGAGGTTGCTACAGCACCAAAGATAGAGACGCCAAAGAAACTAAGTTATCAGGAACAACAAGATTGGGCAATCATTGAACAACAAATCGAAGAAAGTGAGGCAGAACTGGAGCAATTAGAAGCCGAACTTGCTTCGGCAGGAAGCGATCTCGGTAAAGTCAATGAACTGTATCAAGCCATTGAAAAAACGAAAGCGATGCTTGATGAACGGATGGAGTATTGGACGTACCTTTCTGAAAAAATCGAGGCATTTGAAAACTATCGTCAATCTAATCAATAATTTCGATAAGCGGAGTTCTTCCTTAAAGAAGAACCCTGCTTTTTTCATGAAATGGGAATTGCCTCTTATTTTCATTTTAAATCTGAAAATAAATGTGAATTCAAACTAGATATCGGGTAATGTTATAGCATATTTCATTTTCATGGAAGGCTTACGAAAGGAGGAGTTCCGGTGAAACGGATCGTTCATAACATCTACCCTACCGTCGCATTCTACTTAGTTGTTACGTACACCCTGCTATGGCTATTGCCACAAGATCGCTCGTTACAACTTTCAGCGATCATTAGTCTAGTCGGTTCTTTCGTCATCTTCCTACTTAGTCAATCGAAGGCTTTCAAACAATCTTCCATTCCATATAAATGGTTATCGATCGCCTTTTTCTCGTATTTTCTAGGCGATTTCCTCAATATGATTGGTCGTCTTTTTCAATGGAACGCTGTTAACCTGAACGTCTTATTAGATCTGCCTTATACGGTTCATTTAACGATGATGGTCATCTTCTTATTTCGGCAGTTGGATTTGACTTTGTTTCAAAAACAAAAATTATTGATTCTTGATTCTTTAACATTGTTCACTGTATCAATGATTGCTGGATACATCGCTATTTTCCGCTTTGTCCCCTCTTATACTAGAACGGTACTCGAGCAAATCAGTTGGACCTTCTATGCCTTCTTGACGATTCTGTTAACGCTGTTCTTTTTCTTACTTTATGCTTCTGGACTAAAGCGAAACGTATCGAGATTAGGGTTCCTCTTCCTAGTACTCGGAACGTTCGTGCTCGGTATGACGAACTTTATTTTTTATACGTTGTTATTAAACGGTGAACCGCGAATAGCTGGTTTATTGCTTCCGCTATACCCACTCAGCGGACTCTTCATCCTTGCCTTCATGAATACTCGCGCTCTTCCCATCAGTCATGAACAACAAGCAACTCTTATTCGGGTCGAAACACTTACGCGTTCCTTGATGTCGTACATCTTATTATCTGTACTGATTCTCTATATTACATTCTTCCCTGTCTCCCAAACCTTCTTCTCACTTTCCGTCGGCATTACGTTTTTATTATTTTTAACACGACAGCTTTTCATATCAGGAAAATCTGCGGTTATTACAGGAAACAACAGCACTGCAAACGAATCTAGAAGACATTGTCCATCAAAAGACAGCACTCTTACAGTTAAGGGAAAAGGAACTAACATCGCTTTTTCTATCTTATCCAGAAATTGTTCTTGAAATCGATGCTACGTATCAGATTCGATCTGTCAATCCAGCTGCTGTCGAAGCTGGATGGAGCGATTTACCGCTCGGACCGAGCCAACGGCTACAACTCGATCGACTCATTCCATTGCTTCAACAAGCGCAGCTGATTTATCCCTCTCACTTGCTACATGTACCGACCACGGAGGAACATCCGGAAATCTTTTTGAATACGACAATCATCGATATCCCGGATCAACAACGCTATTTCGTCATCTTGGCGGATATCACGGAAGATTATCAACAGGAAGTATGGCTAGAACGTATGGGGTACCATGATTCGCTCACGCATTTGCCAAACCGGCGTTACTTCGAGGAACAACTTTATCTGACTCTGCCGACGTTAGAATACGGCTCCTTACTATTCATTGATTTAGACGGTTTCAAACAAATCAATGACACTTATGGGCATGATGTTGGTGACCTCGTGTTACAAGAGACGGCGAGCCGCCTTCAATCGATGACGACGTCAACTGATCTCGTTGCACGTCTTGGAGGAGATGAGTTCTTGATCTTCATTCAGGCATCTGCTTCGGAAACACGCCAGTTTGCCGAACACGTTCTCGAAGTTCTAAATCATCCGTTCTACATCCAGACACATACGCTTCAAGTCACACCATCAATCGGAATTTCCTTATACCTGAAGATGGTAAAAGCTCTGAACAATTATTGATTCGAGCAGATGAAGCCATGTACCATATTAAGAAGACCGAAAAAAAACAATTTTTTGTTCGCTACTCAAATTAAACGTTAGGAGGGAGTCCATGCTTAAATCGAACTATTTCATTCGTTGGTTTCCTGCCATGCTCGTCATATCTTTTGCTCTAATGATCCTTGCTACATGGACTCCTTCCATCTCTAATCGGATCGTTGAACAAGTACTACAGTATATCTCTCTTGGATTGATTGCTTACTTTATTCTTACTGCTTATCGTAAGGAACAAACATTGGTCGTACCCAGACGAAAGTTTTGGCTGATCGCTTTAGGATCACTGGTTTTAACCTGCATCGGTTCCGTTCGAGACATTACATTTCTTCGATCCAGACTTTCCAGTTCCATCTATTTATAGCCTGATTTTATTTTCAATATCTCATTACGTATTCTTATACGCGATTTTTTACCGAATCATCACAAAACGGACACTCGGACAACACGTGCTCGCTTTCGTCGATGCCGCGATCATCGTCGTTTTCGTAGCACTTGTTGCGTTTCATGTCCTCAATGAATTGACGAATCCGGGACTGCAAACTGTTCCTTATGCCATCATCGTCATTACGAATACATCACTCGGTTTATTCGTCTTCTTCTATTTCACGTTCATTCAAGAAACTCATTGGGTATCAAGGATGGCATTATTCTTATTGTTCTTATCCATTTTCATTCGCGGTATCTACGAAGTCTCAAGTGTTTATTTCCCGGACTTCTCAGCAAATTATCTATTGTTTTTCCCGATCTTGATCCGTTTGGCGCAAAGTGCAGCTATTTTATGGCATATTGATCATATTGAAGAAGGAACCACTCGAACGAAGGCCATTCCCCGTTCCTGGCTCCCTCTACTGGCCGTTCCTTTATTCATTCACTATATGGTGGAACAAGAAGGCGGGAAGCTCGATATCTTCATCATTTTAGTTTTACTAATCATTCGACAAATCTTGATTGCTCGTCAGCATAGGTTGATCGTTGCACAATTACACGAACGGAATGAACAACTCGCTTCACGCATTGAACATCGCAAACAACAAATTAAAGATAGTGAACAGCAAGTCATCCCACTCTTTCTCGGTCATCCTGACCCGATGATTCGACTCGATCAATCTGGAACGGCACTATACGCAAATTTAGCTGCCCAACGTCTGTTTCATTTACCCGACATGACGATTGAACATATACCTCGTACGATGCGTCACTTATTAGAAACACTTGAGACAGATATCGATGAGTATGAAGATGAACAACACAGAAAGTATGAGATCATTGATATTCCGATTCAGATTGCTGCCACCTCGATGGGACGTTTCACGATTTTACATGACGTCACTGAACGAAAGCTCCGGCAAAAAAGGATCGAATACCACGCCTACCATGACGCCTTGACAAGTATCGGAAACCGTCGTTCGTTGGAGCGAGATTTTTCAAACCATCTCCTCGAGATGAATTATCTTGCGGTAGTCGATTTAGACGGTTTTAAGCAAGTCAATGATACGTATGGTCATGAGGCAGGTGATTACGTATTGATCGAAGTCGCGAAACGATTGAGCGAGCATACGAATTCTTTAGAACAGGTGTATCGACTTGGTGGAGATGAGTTCGCGATCCTCTTACACGCCGATGATGAACTGTCCTTACGTCGAAAATGTAAATCCTTCTTAAACTTTTTAAGACGTCCTTACGTTTATAAAGGACAATCCTTATTCGTTTCTGCAAGCATCGGTGTGACCGCGTGTCATAAGGCTGATCTTGAAACATGCTTAAAGCAATCCGACCTTGCCATGTATCGCGTGAAACATCGGGATAAAAACGATGTCTCCCTATATCGAGCAGATTCATGAAAAAAACCTAGAATACGTTGACCATAATCAGGTCATGTATTCTAGGTTTTTTCGATTATTCTTCTGGTCTCGGTGAAATATTGCCTTCTTCGATATCGAGGAGTAAGTCAATCAATTCCGCACAAAATTCTGGATACTGACGAAGCAACGCGTCTTCTCCTACTTCATCCACGAAGTCCGTCAACAAAGCGAGGACTTCTGGTACCAGTGCGCGCGCTACTTTCATATAGGCAATCGCAAAGCGCCATTTCCCAGAAATGTAGAGCAGTTTTCCAATCAACAAATCACCTGATTCGACTTCAATCTCAGACAAATCCGTTTGATACGTCTGTTTTGACATTAAATCAACGACACCATCCGCCTCGACTTGAAACAACGAAGGCATCGGGTCCGCTAATCCACGCAAGGCGCGGTAGAGGCTAGGCGATAACTCTTCTTTGACCTGCTCAAGAAAACGACCGTGCGGCGTTTTTCCTTGATCATCCGTCTCATAGAAGATGGCCCAATCTACGAATAAGTCCCGGAACAATTCAGCATCTTTTAAATACCAACGTCCCTCCGTCGCAATCTCTTCAATGAAAGCGACCCAATCCGTACTGCGCGCTGTCGCTGCTTCTTGATACATCTTCTTCAAGGCTGCATTCATTTCCGCTTCAGAAACCGTCGTCGGAAACGGAATTACTTTTCGATCGTTCTTCATTTCGATCGCCCTTTCCGGTGAGGAGTAGCCGGTCGTTTAATCGTCTGAGGTGCTGTGAATTCACGTTTTGGAATGACTTCCCCACGGTAAATTTCCATCGCTTCCATCTCGACGCCCATTTGCTTCGCAAGTGTTTTTAAGTGTTTTAAGTCTTGATCCGTAACAAGAGCAAGTACCATTCCGTTCGCGTTTCCACGTCCCGTCCGACCTGAACGGTGTACGAAATCGTCAAACGACTCCGGCAAATCATAATGGACGACATGCGTGACTGCTTCGATATCTAACCCACGTGCCGCAAGACCTGTCGTGACGAGTAAAGGAAACTCTCCCTTTTTATAAGAACGCAATGTCTCCATCCGCTCTCGTTTGCCTTTTTCAGCGTCTAAAATCCGGTATTTCAATGAGAATTTACTCAACTCGCCATTCAATGGTCCGAGGAAGGAACGATTATTAATGAATGTCAGTACTTTTGATCCTTGCATGTTCGCCAGACGACGTAACAATTCCGGCTTCTGACGACGTGAAGTCTCCAAATAACCGAATGTCACTTGTGTACTGACGGCACGCTCAACTCGAATCGTCTCAGGGTTGTTTGCAAGCGTCCGTCCCCATTCTGCTGTCCGTTCCGGTAATGTCGCGGAGACGAATGCTAACTGACGATCGCGTAGTGCACTGTTTGCGATTCGCGTCGCCGAGTCACTCATACCACTCTCATAGATTTGATCCGCTTCGTCCAAGACGATCAATTTCACCTTATGCATCTTCAGCTTCTTCGAATCGATCAACTCAACGAGACGCCCTGGCGTTCCAACAATGATTTGTGGTTTTTTCTTCAATCGTTCATATTGTCGCTTTAATTCAACACCACCAATGAATGCACCGGATTTGATACCACTTCCTTGAGCAAACAATTGAATGACTTGATGAATTTGCATGACGAGTTCCCGTGTTGGTGCCGTGATCACGACTTGCACGTGTGGTTCTTCTACTTCAATCTTTTCTAAAGCTGGAATGACATAGGCAAGCGTCTTCCCTGTTCCTGTCGGCGCTTCTGCCAGGACATCTTTTCCTTCGCGCAACAACGGAATCGCTTGTTCTTGAACAGGCATCAACTCCGTAAAGCGTGCGCGTTCCCATGCTTCCTGTAAAAATGATTTTGTAAAGTTCATAACGATTTCTCCTACTCTCTTAATTCCATCATGCCGTTACGTATTCGACATGATCTCCTGATGCATCACGGTATCCCCGTAATGTCTGTGTATATTCATTTCCTGCGTCAAGCAATCGAATATGGAATCGAATCTCGCTTTCACCGGCTTCTTCTTCTAAAATTTCGAATCCTTGGATGACACGATCCTGTAATTCTGCAGCGAGTGCCGGGTACTCCGCAAGACTCGCATACGTCGCTTTTACGTCAACCGGACGACGAACAAGCGCAATCCAATACGATTCATCATAGCCGATAAAGTCTTCATAATCAAAATCATCTTCAAACCGAATCCAGAATCCATCATTTTCGAATTCCGTGATCATTCCCGTTCGCGTTGAACCGTCCGATCCGATTTTCAAAGAGACCCAGTCTCCTGACTGATACTCTCCTTGTTGTGTTAATGATACATACTCCATTTGGCACACCTCCACGTTCTATATTCCCTTTTTCATTGTCAACGATACGTCTTAAAAATACAAGGCACCGTAGCGTGACATTCCTCACAGTTTCAACTGTTCTAGTGAATCTTTTTCAAATCAACTCATACAGTTTCCAAAAAACCTTGAATTAGCAATCTAAAACTGTTTTTTTTCAAACTATTTTCATATGAATACAGAAATAAAGAAAGCCCGTCATATCAACGTTTGTCCACTTGTTAAAACATTCACATGAACGTAAAGGGAATCAACCCTTCCTTTTGTTACACTATTCACATAAGGAACTGATGATTAGCTCAATATTAAAGGAGTGGTATCTATGTTATTAGAAAAAACGAGTGCTTGGACGAACTTTACGTCTGGTGAATGGGTAAAGACGATCGATGTCGCAGACTTCATCCGACTCAATCGCACGGAATATACAGGAGATGATCACTTTTTAGTCGGTCCGACGCAAGCAACGGAACGTCTCTGGCAACAAATTCTACAGCTGACGAATGAAGAGCGACAACGTGGTGGTGTATATGCCGTCGATGCTAAAACACCATCAACGATCCTCTCGCATGATGCAGGGTATCTGAATCGCTCACTTGAAAAAATAGTCGGTTTACAGACAGACGAACCGTTTAAACGTTCGATTCATCCGAACGGTGGGATTCGGATGGTGAATGATGCCCTATCTGCGTATGGCTTTGAAGCAGACGAGACCGTCACGAAAACTTTCAGCGAGTACCGGAAGACACATAACCAAGGGGTTTTCGATGCCTATACCCCTGAGATGCGCGCTGCACGTAAAGCCGGTATTATCACCGGATTACCTGATGCTTATGGTCGCGGACGGATCATCGGTGACTATCGTCGTGTTGCTTTGTACGGAACGGCACGCTTGATCGAAGAACGTAAGAAGGATTTAAAGGCACGTGGCGGATTCTTATCTGAATCGATGATTCGCGACCGTGAAGAGATGAATGAACAGTTGCGCGCATTAACGGAATTGACCGAGCTTGGAGCTCGCTATGGTTTCGATCTCTCCCGCCCTGCAGAAACAGCACAAGAAGCATTCCAGTGGGTCTATCTTGCCTATCTTGCTGCCATCAAAGAGCAAAACGGGGCAGCCATGTCACTCGGTCGAGTCTCGACGTTCCTTGATATTTATGTCGAACGTGATCTTGCGGCTGGTCGCTTGACGGAAGAGACTGCACAAGAACTCGTCGATCATTTCGTCATGAAGCTTCGGATCGTTAAGTTCTTACGGACACCAGACTACAACGATCTGTTCTCAGGTGATCCGACGTGGGTAACGGAATCAATCGGTGGAATGAGTGAAGATGGACGATCAAACGTCACGAAAAGTTCATTCCGCTTCTTACACACACTCTCGACACTTGGTCCGGCACCGGAACCGAATCTAACCGTTCTCTGGTCTACTCAGCTTCCACGCGGATTCAAGGAATTCTGTGCGAAGATGTCGATCGTTTCAAGCTCGATTCAATATGAAAACGATGATTTGATGTTACCGGTTTATGGAGATGATTACGGCATCGCTTGTTGTGTCTCCGCGATGAAGATCGGGAAACAGATGCAGTTCTTCGGTGCGCGAGCAAACCTGGCAAAAGCATTACTTTATACGATCAATGGCGGAATGGACGAGAAGCTCAAAATTCAAGTCGCCCCAGCAAGTCCATTGATGCTTGATGAAGTACTCGATTACGAAACCGTCATGGCGGCTTATGATCGTCAACTCGATTGGCTCGCAGAACTGTACGTCAACACACTGAATGTCATCCACTACATGCATGATAAGTACAGCTACGAACGGATTGAAATGGCTTTACATGATCCGGAAATCTTACGGACGATGGCATGCGGTATCGCTGGTTTATCGGTCGTCGCTGACAGTCTATCCGCCATCCGTTACGCAACAGTTCGTCCAATCCGAGATGCGGATGGGATTGCAGTTGATTTCAAGATCGAAGGCGAGTTTCCGAAGTTCGGGAATAACGATGAACGGGTGGATCAGATGGCGGTCGATCTCGTCACACTGTTCATGGAGAAAATCCGTAAACATCCAACGTATCGCAATGCCCTTCCGACGCAGTCTGTCCTGACGATTACTTCAAACGTCGTCTATGGTAAAAAAACAGGAAATACGCCAGATGGACGCCGTGCGGGTGAACCATTCGCACCGGGTGCTAACCCGATGCATGGACGTGACACTAGAGGAGCTGTCGCCGCACTGACATCTGTCGGAAAATTACCATATGAACATGCGCTCGACGGGATTTCCTACACGTTCTCGATCGTTCCAAAAGCACTTGGTAAGGATGAAGCCACACGCATTCGCAATACAGTCGGATTACTTGACGGATATATGGGTGGTACGACTTCAAAAGGACACCATTTGAATGTCAACGTCTTTGACCGTGAGACGTTACTCGATGCCATGGAGCATCCAGAACAATATCCACAGTTAACGATTCGGGTATCCGGTTATGCCGTCAACTTCATTAAACTGACGCGTGAACAACAGATCGATGTCATCAATCGAACGTTCCACGGTTCTCTCTAAAATGATGTGTAGTATGTGAAAGGAAGTGAGCAGGATGACCTATGGTATGATCCATTCCGTTGAATCATGTGGAACAGTCGATGGTCCTGGCATTCGATTCATCGTCTTTACGCAAGGATGTCCACTACGATGTCAATACTGTCATAACGTGGATACATGGGAGTTCGGTTGCGGACGGCGTGTCTCAGCAGACGAAGTCGTAAAAGAAGCGATCAGCTATCGCTCCTTTTTCGAGGCCACGGGTGGCGGAATCACTTTCTCTGGAGGTGAACCGCTCGCTCAGCCAGAATTCTTGGAGGCTGCTTTAACAGAAGCAAAACGCCATGGATTGCATACGGTCATCGATACCGCGGGATCCGTCGTCCCGAAAAACATCGATGCGATTCTCGATGCGACGGATCTAGTACTACTCGATATCAAACATATCGACGATGCCGCTTATCGCGTCTTGACTGGACGGAGTAACGCCAATACACTCGCCTTCGCAAAACGCCTAGCCGAGCGAAACATTCCCGTCTGGATTCGCCACGTCCTCGTTCCAGGTATTACGATGTCAGAACATTTCCTCCGCCAGACCGGCGAGTTCATCCGGACGCTCGGAAACGTCGAGCGCGTCGAAGTACTCCCGTATCATCAACTCGGTGTCTATAAGTGGGAAAACCTCGGTCTTGCATATCCATTAACTGATGTGCTTCCCCCTTCATCAGAAGAAACGGATACTGCGCAAACCTTACTTGAATCGTACTTGTGTTAACGTTTCCAGTTTGTTACAATGACGTCATAGACTATGAACAGGAGGTACAACACCGAAATGAAGCAATCACTCGTACACGTCGCTTGATGAATGAAATCATCTCTTTCGCAATGCAGTTGCGGATGTCTGACGCTACGAGTCTGCTCTTTTTCGGTGTGACCAACCTTTGGCCAGCACCTTCTTTGAGTTACACTCCGGCACACCATCCGCTCGCTTCGGATGGTGTGTTTTTCATTTCATCTTATCGGAAATGAACACTAAAGGAGTTGCTTTTATGCCTACTGAAACACTTACGATCCAACACCTATCGATGGACTACGACGAACGACGTCTTTTCTCGGACGTTTCTTTTCATATTCATACCGGTGAACATGTCGCCTTAATCGGTCCGAACGGCATCGGAAAAACGACACTGTTACACTTGATCGCTGACCAACTTCAGCCGACTGACGGTTCGATCAAGCGTCATTACAAAAAACTCGGTCTACTATCACAACACTTCGTAGCGGGCGATCACACCGTTCTTGATGTCGTCGAACGAGCGGATGCGGTTCGTTATCAACTTCGCGCTAATGCCATGAATGGTGACTTGACGATCTATCAACAAGCACTCGATCAGGACGCCTTCTCGCTTGAAGCAGATGCAACACGCGTCTTAAAAGAAGTCAAATTAGAGGAAGCACTCTGGACACACAAAGCATCCAGTTTAAGCGGTGGTGAACAGACGCGCCTCCAACTTGCCTGCCTGCTTCTGTCACGACCTGATTTCATCATTCTCGATGAACCTACGAATCATCTGGATCAAGAGACGCTCGAGTGGCTCACGGAATGGGTCAACATGTCACGGACCTCGATTCTCTATGTCTCACACGAACGATTCTTCATCGACGCAACAGCTGATGCCGTCATTGAATTATCTGAATCAGGGGCAACGCGATACAGCGGAAACTATCAGTCCTATAAAGAACAAAAGGAACATCAAGCTCTGTCGCAACAACGAGCGTACGAAAAACAAGAACGCACACGTAAAGAGCTGACACGCATGATTCAGGGTTATCGGCAATGGCATCAAAAAGCCTCGAATCAAGCGAGTGAACGAGATCCCTATGCGAAAAAGAAGGCTGCTAAACATGCGACAAAGGTCAAGGCAAAAGAGCAGCAACTCGAGCGTCTACTCGAGGATCGTGTACAAAAACCACAGGTTGCACCGACTGTTCACGTCGCATTCGAACATGAAGCGATTCGTGCGAAACGACTGATTTCGTTCGAACGTGTCTCTTTCATGCATGAGACGAAACCGATCCTAAACGACGTTTCGTTTACGGTAGAACGTGGTGACCGAATTGCTGTCATCGGACCGAATGGAAGCGGGAAAACGACCTTACTGCGTCTCATCGAGGGCGAATATGCTCATCATCAAGGGAACGTAATCCGTCATCCTCGATTGAAGACCGGCTATTTTTCACAAGCCCTTTCCCACTTACCGACATCCGGTACGTTGTTAGAGGCATTACTTGAGTACGGCACGATGAGTGAAACGGACGCCCGGACGTTGCTCGCCTGTTTTTTATTCCGTCGCGATGATGTTTACCGGTCGATTTCCGACGCTAGTATGGGTGAGAAATGTCGGATCGCTTTCTTACGTCTGTATTTTTCTGGTGCTCACTTGCTTATTCTCGATGAACCAACGAACTATTTGGACCTTGCGACTCGTGAACAAATCGAAGCCGCCCTCGATGTTTTCCCTGGTGAACTCCTCTTCGTCTCTCACGATCGTTATTTTACCGATCGGCTGTCGAATCGGACGTTTGATTTAACGACTGGATTCAACGATCATCCGGTCGGAACGGCCACGGTACGAAACGCGCGCCGAAGTGACCCTGAAGCGATTCAATCCGACTTACATCGTCTTGATGCGTTGACGGGTAACGTGCCGTTCCATACAGAAACAAATGAATTCCTTTCAAAAGAATAACGAGAAAAAAGCATCTGCATAGAAAAAGAGACTCCTTTTTCCGTTGCAGATGCTTTTCATATTTCAGTCGTATTATCGCTTTTGATACTTCACTTTCGTATGCGCTTGAGCCTGCTTGTGGATTTTTTTCCACTTTTCTTTCTCCGCCGCCTGCAACGCCACATTTTGCTTGCGTTCCGCATAAGCGATTTCTCGTTTTAGCTTGACGAAGCTATTCCAGCGCTCAGCAGTTAGTGTGCCATCTTCTAAAGCTGTCCGAACGGCACAGCCCGGTTCCTTATCATGTTCACAGTCTCGGAAACGACAGTTTTCAGCAAGCTCCTCAATATCGGAAAACGTCGACGATAAACCGTCACTTCCATCCCATAAGGCCAATTCTCGCATCCCCGGTGTATCAACGAGCAATAGACCGCTCGATAGTCGTTTCAGTTCGCGATGTGTCGTCGTGTGACGTCCGCGTTCATCGTCTTCTCGTACGCCACCCGTCTCCATTAACTGTTCTCCAGCTAAAGCATTGACGAGCGTCGACTTCCCGACGCCAGACGACCCAACTAACACGATCGTCTGCTTGATTTGTAACTGTTCACGCAACTCCTCTAATCCGTCACCAGTTAAAGAATCAACAGCAAGGATTGGTGTTCCGAACGCGATCGCTTCGACAGCCTGCAGTTCCGTTTCAATCGACGGCATCAAACTTTTTTTCGTCAGGACGATGATTGGTGTCACCCCTGCATCCCAAGCAACCGTTAAATAACGTTCCAGTCGACGGACGTTGAAGTCATGTCCAAAAGCCATGACGAGCAAGGCAACGTCGACATTCGCGCAGATGATTTGTTCCTCGGTTTCCGTTCCTGCCGCTTTTCGGGAAAATTGAGAAGATCGTGGCAAGACACGTTCGATCCGTCCTTTGCCTGGCTCTCGCTCTGTTTGGATGATCCAGTCACCAACCGCTGGCAATTCAGCTTTCGTTCCCGATTGAAAACGCAATTTACCAGACAGTTCGCTCAGCGATTCTCCTGTTTCCGTCATGACGCGATAATGCGCTTGGTAGACGGCTATGATCCGTCCTAATCGTTCTGTTCCTGTCGCTTCGTAGACAGGTGGTATACCCCATTCGTTCAAATGGTTTCCTCCTCTGATTTAAGGGAGGGAAACCCCTCCCTGGTTTCCGACACACGTTACTTTTTTAGCGTTGATTGTTGCACTCATCAACATCACTCCTCTCGATTCGATTCCCTTATAGAGTATCACATGAATCATTGGTGCTGATAGCGCTTCCCTTAAAGTCAGACCTTCTCTCCGCCTTAAGCCCGAGAGCAAATACGGTCCAAAGAGTGTCGTAGGAATAAAAGGACTCCCGTATCATAAAGGTATCAACACAAGGGAGGCTTCCTCATGAAGCAATCGAAAGGAAAACAACTGGTGATGATTCTCGCCGGACTGGCATTACTTGCCGTCGTCATCGGAACATTACCGCATATGATCGGACTTGGCTTAGGGGCGTTACTCGCGTTCTATTCGATCAGTAAGTTCATGCAATCGAACAAATGGCCAGCAAAACTCGGCTTCGGATTCCTAGCAGCCATCGGAATCGGACTTGCCCTCTCGAACATCTGGGCAGTCATCGGAATCGCAGCAGCCATCGCATTGTACGTCGGTTACATGCGTATGAAACTACAGCGTGTCAATGTTCAAGATCTCTTTAACCGTCGCCGTACATCAACGACACATTTCGAAGCAGACTGGAAAGACTTAGACGAAAAACGTTTCTAATCAAAATGTGTGACCCGATATCATTCGCCACTTCCAAGGAGGAATTTTTTCATGAAAAACGTATTTGATCAACTTAACGATTTTGCGACACAAATGATGACAGAAGTCAAAAAAGCAGCCGAACAGGGTGAAGTACCTGCTAAAAAGCTCGTTCGTCATATTCGATCTACAGAAGCTGATTTAAAAGAGATTGATCGACTTCTCGAGCGTCAACGGACATTACTGCAAGAATTAACGCATAAACAAGAAGAAGCGAAGGATTTAGCAGATAAACGCTTCAAGCAAGTCGAAATCGCAAACAAAGCCGGTGAACAACAACTGGCTGAGCGCGCAGCCATCGAATCGAAGCATTATGGGGAGCAATACCGCTTCTTCGAAGAACTCGTCGCTGAGACGAAACGCGAGCTGAATGAATTGGAACGTGAAGCCCTCGAGTTGAATTTGAAGCTCGAAGATCTACAAAACAAACGGTACGAATGGATGATGCGTGAAAACGTCTCGAACTTAAAAAACAAGATGAACCAGGTGCTAGATCGCGAACCAAATGCTACTATAAAAGAAGAAGCACATCCGTTCACGGCAGAAGAGCCTGAAGCAAAACAACCAGCCGTTGATGAAGATGATATCGATGCGCGTATTGCTGAACTCGAACGCCGCATTCACCAATAAGCAGTCAATGATGAAGGAGGCGTATGCCTCCCTTTGTCATGTTAGAAAGGAGATTGATCGTGCGACGATTAAGTACGAAACAACTGGTCGGTTACGTATCGATCCTGTTCGCCCTCGGTCTGTTCTATGACCTATTGTCCGGTGCAGGAAATGTATTGTTTGGTGTCTTATTTCCGTTCCTGCTGTATTATGTCGGGATTCATTTCCGACGACGCAATCATGAAAAATTAGCAATCCTCTTCTACATCGTCGGTACGATCATTCTTGCTGGCGTCGTCCTTAGTTCGGCTGCCATCGGTTTTGTCATTGCTGGTATCTTGCTCTATCTTGGGATCATTCTCGTGACACGACATTCTGTCCGCGAATTTTTATTTTCACGGATTGCTCCGCATCAATACGAAGAGGAAGGGATCAAGATTCAACCCGCTTACTCCTTCTCGACTCAAGCCGATGCACCATACGTCTTACAGGATTTGAGTGAACAGTTCATCGTCAAGGATTTAGAAATCGATTTGACGCACGCTTACGTCCCGGAAGGTGAGACCTTGATCGTCGTCAGTGGTGTCGTCGGGGACGTCCGAATTCTTTTACCGTCCGGCTACGACTATACACTCGACACGTCAATCGGCTTCGGAAGCGTCAAGACGGACATCCGCCGGATTCCGACCTTCTTTAATCGACGCATTCAATTCCGGGCACCGGAATACGGTGAAGCGACGCGGAAGGTTCGCATTCATGTCATGCTCGGTATTGGCAACGTGGAGGTGTCTTCGATATGAAGCGTGATCAATTCCCGCTTGGTGTCATTGCCCTCCAAGTCATGACGGGCTTTTTGACGGCTGTCATGACAACGTTGTTATTCTTAAGTACACGACAAGTCGATTGGCATGTCCTATTCGTCCGTCAACAAGATTTCCCTGTCCTTCTACTCGTTATCGGACTCTCGTTATTACTACCGCTTGCCATCGGTAGCATGCATTACTTTTTCTTACGACGTGACTTCAAACGTGTCACGACTGCCATCATTGAACTCGAGCAAGGAAAAGATGTGACGATCGTTCCGGGTCCCTACTTTCATACGTTGACGCGCTTGTCGCGGATTGGAAAACGTATCGACGAACAAGTCGAGACCGTCCAAAAAATCAGTACACGTCCACAACATGTTGAACAAGCAAGAGTTCAAGCCGTCACGGAAGAACGAAAACGACTCGCACGTGATTTACACGATTCCGTTTCGCAACAGCTCTATGCCATCTCGATGATGACGACAGCAGCTAAACAGACGATTCTGTCTCAACCTGAAGCTGCTGCCAAACAGATTGAGATGGTCGAGACGATGGCGCAAACGGCGCAATCTGAAATGCGCTCCCTCTTACTTCAGCTTCGCCCTGTCGAACTCGAAGGAATGACGTTACAACAAGGACTTTCGCAACTGCTCGAAGAATTATCTAGAAAGCAGTCCACACAATTGAGTTGGAAGTTAGAAGAGATGTCACTTCCACGACAAATCGAAAACGAGTTATTCCGGATCGTTCAAGAAGGATTGACGAATGCCTTACGTCACGCGAAAGCGTCTCATATGGATATCGAACTCCGACAATTCAACGAAACGATCATTTTAAGCATGAACGATGATGGTGTTGGATTCGTCGTTGATGAAAAAAAACTTGCCTCTTATGGCATTAATTCGATGCGGGAACGAACGGCTGAGATGGGCGGAACGATTCGTCTTGTCAGTGTTCCGGGACAAGGAACCCAAATCGAAGTCAAACTTAGAAAAGATCGGATGGTGCAAGCATGATACGCGTATTATTAGTAGATGATCACGAGATGGTCCGGGCCGGTGTGTCTGCTTTCCTCTCCACACAACCAGACATCGAGGTCGTCGCCGAAGCGTCGGATGGTCAAGCAGGAGCCTTGCTTGCGCTTGAACACCGACCGGATGTCATCTTGATGGATTTAGTGATGGAACCAGTCGATGGTGTCGAAGGAACACGACTGATCCGCAAAGACTGGCCGGAAGCAAAAATTCTCGTCGTGACGAGTTTTCTTGATGATGAGAAAGTTTATCCTGTCATTGAAGCCGGTGCGATGAGTTATGTCTTAAAAACGGCTAGCGCCTTTGACATCGCAGAAGCGATTCGCAAGACGGCAAACGGTCAATCTGTCATGGCAGCACAAGTGACCGGTAAAATGATGGAACGTCTTCGTCGTCCTACGACACACTTGCATGACGATTTGACGGAACGTGAGCAGGAAGTTCTTCAATTGATGGCTCGTGGTATGGCGAACCAAGAAATCGCAGACGAATTATTCATTTCCTTAAAAACCGTTAAGACACACGTCTCGAACATCTTATCGAAACTCGATGTCGTAGACCGTACACAAGCTGTCGTCTATGCCTTCAAGCATAATCTCGTCAAATAAGATTTAGCCCTTCATTACTTATTCCTTAAGCTCACGCAAATAAGGGGCTGACTCAAAAGTCAGTCTCTACAAAGATAAGGGAGGCAGATTGATGATCTGCCTCCCTTATCTCGTAATAAAAAGAATGACGCGTCACACGCAACTCTGAACTGCTCCCTGTCAAGTAAACAGGACAAATAATAAAAATCCTTTAAACGGCTTGCGCTCTGTATTCTAATGGAGCCAAGCCGTTTAATCGTTGTTGATATCGTTCTTCATTGTAGAAGTAAATATATTTCTGGATTGCGAGTCGGAGTTCGTCGAACTCCGCAAACTTATGTAGATAATAACTTTCGCACTTCAACGCTCCCCAAAAGGACTCCATCGGTCCGTTATCAATACATCTTCCAACCCGAGACATACTTTGTGTAATGCCTGCCACGCGTGTCATATGACGAAACGCATGAGAAGTATATTGAAATCCTCGATCACTATGAAGCAAGGGACGACTTCCGGATGCGCCCTGTAGGGCGTGTTCAAGAGTATCGAACACAAGCTGATTATTATTGGAATGCCCAAGAACGAAGGCACGGATGGATCCATCATATAGGTCCAGAATGGCGCTCAAATACGCCTTCTGAGAGGCGCCATACTTCAGTTCCGTGACATCCGTCACCCATTTTTGGTTCGGTCCTGCGGCGTTGAAATCACGGTTCAGAATGTTCTCTGCAGTCTGTTGAGGGCGATTACGAATATACAAAGGACGTTTCCGGCGTATGACGCAATGAATACCGGCGACATGCATCAGGCGACGGACACGCTTCGCGTTGACGTTTCTTCCGAAACGACGTTTCAGGTTCAATGTCATCCGTCGGTAGCCATAGATTCCGTTCACCGTAAGGTGGATCTCGTTCATCTCTTCGATGATTTTCATGTTCTCCGTCTCACGAGTCTGTGGTATACCAATCCGGCGTAACCACTTGTAGTAGGCAGCGCGCGAGACTCCAGCGAGGTGACACAGGGCGATGATCGGGTAACCAAATTGCTCTACCGATGATTGAATGGCTTCATATTTATCTTGAAGACGAATTTGACTTAACGTGACCTCCTCTCGATCTCCTCTAACTTTTTTAAGAAATCGTTCTCCATGCGTAGACGCTCATTTTCTTTCTCGAGTCGTTTCAGATCCAACGCCAAACGGTCTGTATCCGTCAATTCTTCTACTGGCTTCTGACGTCCGCGACGGTCCATCAGTGCGTCGATTCCGTCCTTCTCGAACTTTCTTACCCAGCTATAAATTTGTTGGTACGAGACCCGATGGGTCTTCATGATGCTTTGATAGTCTTTTCTGTTCTGTATACAGTCCATGACTGCCTGGACACGCTCTTCGAATGTAGTGGTTCTACCTTTAGTCATAGTGGATCGCTCCTTCAATGGTTTCCCTTGAGTACTATGACTAGTATACCTCTCTATCCACTTCGCAAGTAGGCTTCTATCCGAGATATCAAACCGTGCCGTAGCGCTAATAAGCGATTCCTTTTGGTCGAGTACTGCACGTATAGCCTTCATCTTCAGTTCTTCCGGATAACGCGTCCACTCTGTTCGATTACGAAGTGCCATGGAGCCGCCCGTACGATATTTTGTCCTCCATCTATTTAAGGTGGTGACTGAAAGCTCGAAGAGCGAGGCAATCGATTTGATCGAGTCGATTCGGTCTTCACACATCTTAATAATTCGTAGTTTTTCATCTGACGAAAACTTAGATTTAGTCATAGAAAAAGCTCCCTTCAAAAAGTAGACAGTTTTTGTTATTTCAACTGTCTACTTTTTGGGGAGCATATCACTCCTACAGGAAAAAACGTATTTATGCGTTGTCAGAGACAAACAAGCCAGTTTTCCTGCTTAAATGAAGCAGGAAAACTGGCTTGTGTCTCACCTGAGGAAATGGTGTGTAATGACGCGTCATTCTTTTTTTGAGTCAGTCCCCTCTTCACTGTCTTACCAGAGTCTCCATCCGGGAGCTCCTGGAGGGGCATTTTCAATCATATGCCAAATCGGTACCGTGTACGCAAACGCAATCAAAGCGAACGTCACGAAAATCCATAGCTTCCAATTTTCAAAGAAGAGTGGCGTTGCCATCGCCTCTTCTTCCGTTTCAGCAATCGGAAATTCTTCCGTTCCTTTTGGCGCTCGGAATGCAAGTTGGAACATCGCATAGAGGAATAGCAGAATCGAGATGAATAAAATCGTTCCGCCGATCGCCATTGCGACATGATATGGAATCCAGTCAGCGACGATTGAATCCTTGAAGTAGGTGGCTGGTCCCGTCCGTCGTGGATTACCGAGTAATCCTGAGATGTGCATCGCAGTCGACATGAAGAGCATTCCGATCGTCCAGGCAGCCGTTTGAATAAGTCCAAGACGATTCATTGCTGCTGTTAACGTTCGACCACGTAAGAGCGGGACAAGCCAGTAGGCTGTTCCGAAGAACGTCAGTGCGACGGCGGCACCGACCGTGATATGAAAGTGTCCCGTAACCCACAATGTGTTGTGAACGATGATGTTCAGCTGATGCGATGCATTAATGACACCACCTGCACCTGCTGGAATGAAGAACAACATCCCGATGAACGGTGCAAGGAACCGGACGTCGCGATATGGCATTTTCTTCACCCAACCAAATATGCCAGTTGCTCCCTTACGGCGACCCGCTAGCTCGAATGTCGCAAACATCGAGAAGGCAGTCATCAATGATGGGATGATGACGAGGAATGTCAAAACGACTTGGACATACTTCCAAAATGCAGAAATCCCCGGCTCTAACAATTGATGGTGAAAACCAACTGGGAATGAAAAAAGTAAGAACAATAAAAATGACATTCGCGCTAACGCGTCAGAAAAAATCTTCCCACCAACGATTTTCGGAATGACCGTATACCAAACGATATAAGCAGGTAATAACCAAAAATAGACGAGTGGATGACCAAAGTACCAAAATAGCGTTCGGGATAGCTCGATCCCGACCTTATCTGTCCAACCAAGAGATAAAGGAAGGAGTTGAAAGAGAATCGTCGCTGCTACGCCGAGTGTCGCAACCACCCATAATAAGGCAGTCATAATACTCATGTATGCTTGAAGTGGTGGATGAACGCCAGGGTGTTCCCGTTTATAATCAGCATACATACGGAACATGGCACCAGAAGCAATCCACGTTCCGACGACGAAGATGACGAGTCCAATATAAAATACTGGATGTGCCTTGAGTGGTGCATAGAATGTATAGAGGACGGAAGCTTCTCCTGCAAGCACCATCCACGTGACGAGGACGACACCAAGAATCATGAACCAGAATCCGACCCATCCGAGACGTCGCGGAAACTCTTCGAATCGTCCGAACGATTGACCTAAAAATGAGAACAATAATCCGAAAATGAATAACGTCGTAAAGACGATTGCAAGCATTAACCCGTGGGCAGTGAGAAGCTCATAGTAGCCGACTCCAGCAATTTCTGGAATGACACCTGTCCGCACCATCGTTTGCAACAATCCACATAAACCACCAATCAATAAGGCGACAAGTGAAAAACTAACATGTGCGAAAGCGAGCTTCGCTTCCTTAATTCCGATGACGGTAGCAGGCAGACCACGCTCCATCTCGAACTGTCTTAATTTTTTTGAAATGGCATTCATCTTATTCCACCACCTTGATTTTCGTTGCCATCATATGATGGGCATTACCACAATATTCATTACATACGACGAGATATTCGCCTGCTTCCTTGAACGTATACTCAATCGAATTAATATGTCCGGGAACGACCATCATGTTGACGTTCGTCTTAACGATTTCAAATCCATGAACGACGTCCTTCGATGTCACGAGAAAATCGACTGTCGCCCCTTTAGGTATGACCATATCTTTTGGTGTAAACTGAAAAGCTTGTGAAACGATGACCGCTTCGTATCGGTCATCATCAATCTTTTTTAGTCCTGGTTTATCAAACGGTTTCGTCTGATCGACTTTCGTCGGATCAATCAATGTCGCATCGGATGGTGGTTGATTGCCCGATGCAAAAGCGGATACACCGATGATGGTCAAGAAGACCGCTAGCATCGCTACTCCGAAGATCAGCCAAATTTTTTCTAAACGATGAATGTGCATCGTGATTCCCCCTTAACGTGATATGAACAATAGAAAGATTGAACTCCACATCCCGATGATGACACCTGCTACGATCAGGACGGCAATAAATGTTCCTTTGAGGTTTGATTCTGATTTTTGGTCCATGGTGATTACTCCTCTCCTGCTTTGAACTTGTCTTTATTGTAAGAATTCAGCAAGTTCGGAAACTGTGATATATATCACTTCAAATGTGAAGAATCCGCACTTTTCTTTCTAAAAACACACAAAAAGTTCACATCTGAACAAGAGAAGGAGGCACGACTCATCTACAAAAAAAACAATCCATACATGAGGCAGAAAATTCTGCTTCACGTTTGAATTGTTTGTACACTATCTATTAAATTCGACAAACACCTGCTGGGCATCCTTCACAATGACACAGATCACGCAGATATTGTGCATCATG
Source organism: Exiguobacterium sp. FSL W8-0210 (assembly GCF_038006045.1). Lineage (NCBI taxonomy): Bacteria > Bacillati > Bacillota > Bacilli > Caryophanales > Exiguobacterium > Exiguobacterium sp. FSL W8-0210. Next base: position 636,101 of record NZ_JBBOUK010000001.1, on the reverse strand, counting down.
AATGATGATTTCTTTTGGCGTCATCGAAATGACACCTTCTTTTTTCCACTGGGAGAACATCCGATTGACCGTTTCACGCGGTGCGCCAATCAATTGACCAAACTCCCCATCGGATGGACGTTTTGCAAGACGGTAGGTTTCTCCTACTTGTCCCCCTTCCATCGCGATGAGACGAAGTAACGTCGAAGCTAACGCACCCGGTTTTCCGAACAATAGCAAGTCGCGCAATTTAGTCTCCGTCTGTTTCCGCATCAATGCTTGCCACCGCATGATCTCAAGCGCAAAAGTACCATCCTTTCTCATGAGTTCCTCTAATTTTTCTTTTGAGAGGAAACCGATGATACTATCCTCCATCGTCTCGATACTGTATGAACTCGGAAAAGCTTCTCCTACATCAAATTCACCAAATAGATCCCCTTTGAAATATAAGAACATCAGTAATGGACTGCCTTTTTTCGTCAACTTCGATAGTTTGACGCCTCCTTGTTTCACATAAAACAACTTGTCGTTCATTTCCCCTTCCCAACAGACGATGGAATCCTTTTTGAACGTCGTTTCCGTCATGAAGCTCTCTAGTAACGTTCTTGTCTCAGGTGATAAGATGAATGTATTCGCTTCAGTCGTTCCACAAGTCAGCATATCCATTTCTCCTCTCCTTTTCTTCTGCTTTTAGTATAGAACATCACAGTTCAAAAGAATGGATTTTCAAAAGATTGTCAAACTTTGTTCAATTTTTCACATTATTTTTGAAAAAGTATCTGACGACCGCTTTCTAAAACTAAAGCAATCGTCAGATATAGTATTACATACCTGTTCCGTAATAATGATGAACGATTCGTTCAACTGCTTGACCTGGTGGGTGATCATACCAACTTGTTTGGAATTCTTGCATGTGCTGACGGCACTCTTCAAGTATCGCGTCAGACACGATCCACTCCATCAATTGCGCCATCTGCTCCGTCTGTCGCACCGGTAATGGTTTTGGATACTGATCGACAAGTCCTGGTAGTTGTCGATATGTATCGATGTCCGGTGTGTATAAGAACGTTGGAACCTCAAGAAGACAGCTTTCAAATGGAATCGACGAATAGTCGGTCACCAGAACATCCGTGATGAGCAAATAATCATTGATCTGATACGTGTCATCCACAAGATGTATATGGGCGGAACGATAGGTCGAAAGCGCTCGGATCGTCGGATGTAACTTAACAAGAATCGTCCAGCCTGTTTTAGCCAGTTGTTCAAATTGTTGAATCGTGTGATCTTCCGTTCCTTTATATTCGCGGTAAGTCGGGGCATACAATAGAATCCGGCGGTCGGGTTTTACATAACGTTCTTTTAAATCAAGCGCCCGATGTTCCCGCTGAACCTCATCATACCAATAATCCGTCCGTGGCATGCCGAACGGTTTAAAATGAGATCGTTTTAAATCATGCGGTGCCATGAATTGTGTCGCACAACGCATCCCCGGCACGATGAAATCACCATATTCCTGATAGACACGTCGGAACCGATTTCGTATCCGTTCCGATACGAACAGGCTTTTCGAAGAAGTTAGTCCAAACTGCTTTAACGTTCCGCCGGCATGCCATAGCTGGATACGTCGTGTTCCACGTCGCGTTTTAGCAACACTGAATTCCGCAACATAATTATCGACGAAAACCGTCCGGGAGGTCGCAAGTAAATATGCGAGTCTGACGAACCGTAATCGACGAAAGCGAAGCATTCGGTCTGACTTCCATAAATCCGGCTGCTTCATGAAATGGTGATCATATACCAGATACCGTTTCTCATTTGGCAATTCCTGCGCCAAGCGATCATTAACAGGTTTTGCGTTATCCCCGTATGTCATCCAAAATAAAGTGACGGGGCGAAGCGGTAACAACCGAAAGACACCATAACAAATACGAAACAACAATAAATAGACCCATACGATTCCTTCTCTAACCACTTTCATCCTGCCCTTCTACGAAGAAAGACCGCACGTCGTCGTGTGGTCTCCTCTTCAATCACTTCGAAGCTAATTCCGTTTTAATCTGACTCGTAGAAATACCCTCAGTTCGGCTAAGGTAAACGACTTCACAATGCTCTTTTAAGAAATCGAACTCGCCTTTCCAATCATCACCCATGACGAAGAGGTCGACGTTATGCTTCTTCACATCTTCTACTTTTTGATCCCAGCTGTTTTCCGGAATGACTTCATCCACATAACGGATGGCTTCAAGAATCATCTTTCGATTCTCGAAATTATGGTAGGACTGCTTATGTTTCAAACGATTGAATTCGTCCGTTGAAATCGCAACGATAAGATAGTCTCCCATCGCTTTTGCGCGTTTTAAGATGTTGATATGACCCCAGTGTAATAAATCAAATGTTCCGTACGTAATAACCTTCTTCATGATTCTGCTCTCCCTTTTATCCGTGAATTCTCTTTATGATCGTCTTCATCGCCCGTTCTGAAGCCTGTCCATCATCCCATTGACAATACGTCTCTTGGAACGCTCGAAATGCTGACGCATACCGTGTGTGCCAATCATCTAACTGGTTCAGCTCTTCAAACAGTGCTGTTTCAGTCGACAACAATGGTCCCGGTGCCTCCTGCTCAAAATCGAAGTAAAATCCACGCAACTGATCTCGATAATGTTCTAAATCATACGTATAGAATAAAATCGGACGAGATAAGTGCGCAAAATCAAACATGACAGAAGAATAATCCGTGATCAAGGCGTCCGACGCCAGATAGAGCTCCGCGATATCCGGGTAGTCCGATGTATTTCGAACGGATGGATAAGCAGTGACGTCGAGACGACTTCCGACTAAATAGTGCATTCGGACAAGCAGAACGTATTCATCCCCAAATCGCTTTTCAAATTCATTTAGCGAAAAAGGTAGCTCAAATGAATATTTCCCTTGACCTTCGAATGCATTATCTCGCCAAGTTGGTGCATACAACAAGACTTTTTTTGAATGATCAATATCATAGTGGCGATATACTGCTTCTTTGATTTTAGCATGCCGTGCCTCTTGATAAAATATATCATTTCGAGGGTATCCAATTTCTAGCATCTCACCTTCAAAAGCAAATGCTCGCCGAAAGATTGAACTAGAGTAGGCATTCGGGGAAATTAAGCCGGACCATTTTGCAGTCTCTTGCTTAAATCCTTGCTTGTACCGCTCCGTCGTCGTATTCGCCATTTGGACATCATCCATATCAAGCGCGAGCTTTTTGAGCGGTGTGCCGTGCCATGTCTGGAGATAATACGTTTTTTTCGGTTTGATCAACCAACCCGGTAACCGACTGTTTGATACCCAGACCCGTGACGTCGCGAGCAAATAAATCCAGCGAAACGTCAACCGATCTACCGTCTTGACGTCTCGTGGAAACGTAACACCTCGTTGTTTACTAAAAATCAACTCACATTCCGGATGCATCGTACGCATCAATTCGTAGATGGCACGCGGACTGTCACTATATTGCTTTCCGAGAAAACTCTCGAAAAGGACTCGATTTGATTTTTGTGGCAACCACGTAAAGACTTTCATGATGGTTCGCAGACTGCGTTCAATCAAGCCTGTTCGTTTCATCCACTGTTTTACTTGATCTTTCAAGTGAAGAGCTCCTTCTTAAGTCAATTAATCACAGCTCATCATAACAAAAAGCGCATCCATTTGGAATTGCTATTTGTTCGCATGTAGCGGAAAGGTAAATCGAACGCCGTCGTGTTTTTGACGATTCCTTTACGATGGCTGAACGTCTCGAAACTATACTTGCCATGATATCCACCCATGCCACTCGCCCCGACTCCACCAAATGGTAGATGATGCTGTGCGACGTGCATCAACGTGTCATTGACACATCCGCCACCGAATGAAATCCGTTCAAGGATACGATGTTCGACGGCTTTGTTCTCTGTGAACAGATAAAGCGCAAGCGGCTTATCACGATCGTTAACGAACGCGATGACCTCTTCGACTTCACGGTATGTCAATACCGGCAAGATCGGTCCAAAGATTTCGTCTTGCATCAATGGAGCATCCACCGCTACATTCGTCATGACAGTCGGCGCCATCTTACGCGTTTCCGGATCCACTTGTCCACCGAATTCGATCGTCCCTTGCGACAAGTAACTGCTGAGGCGATTCAGATGATCGTCCGATACGATTTTGACGTAGGATGAGACGCCGACGCCATTCCCGTACTGTTTAAAGGCTTCTTCTTCAATCAACTGCAAAAAACGTTCTTTAACGTCTTCATGGATCAATACGTAATCCGGGGCAATACATGTTTGTCCGGCATTCAGCCACTTTCCCCATGCGATCCGCTTCGCTGCTAGACGAAGATCCGCATCCTTGTGAACGATCGTCGGTGATTTCCCACCCAGTTCAAGTGTGACCGGTGTTAAATGCTTCGCCGCAGCCTGATGCACGATTTTTCCGACGCGTGTGGAACCCGTAAAGAAGATATAATCAAAACGCTCGTTTAGTAAAGCGCTACTGACTTCAGCATCTCCTTCTATGACGATTCCGAATCGTTCATGGAATGCCGTTTCAAAAACTTCTCGTAATACACGAGAGACGTTCGGTGTCAGCTCGGATGGTTTAAGGACGACCGTATTCCCCGCTGCAATCGCACCAATGACCGGAGCAAGTGCCAGCTGGAAAGGATAGTTCCATGGCGCGATGACAAGAACGTTGCCATAGGGTTCGTACTGGATTTCACTTTTTGAGCCGATATGCAGAAGCGGTGTTGCGACACGCTTTGGACGTGCCAGTCGACGGAGTTGTCGCTCCATCCGTTGAATCTCTCCATAAACGAAACCGATTTCCGTCGTAAAAGCATCATGCTGTCCTTTATTGAGATCTTGTTTTAATGCCTCATAGATCGCGGCTTCATGCGTTTCAATCGCTTGGCGTAAGAACGTCAGCATGCTTAAGCGAAAAGCTAGACTACGTGTTGCACCTGTTTGGAAAAAGTGACGCTGTGTCTCAAGGCGCTCTGAAAGCACTGTCTCTGTCATCGTTGTCTCCATCCGAAAATCTCCCCTTTAACTGATCTATAACACTGCCTTTATCTTACCATATCTCTTTTCGACTATGAAAAAAGACGGAGAGGCTTCTCCGTCTTACTTCTTATAATTGAATCGCTGTCTCAAGCGCGACTTTCATCATATCGTTGAATGTCGTCTGGCGCTCTTCCGATGTTGTTTCTTCACCTGTCAACAGATGATCTGAAATCGTCAGGATCGTCAGTGCGTTTACTTTATGTTTTGCTGCAAGTGTGTAAAGACCTGCCGCTTCCATCTCGATTGCGAGACATCCGAAATCCGCCCATTTTTTGAAGTGATGGAAATCATCTTGATAGAACTGATCCGTCGTGAAGATTTGACCAACTTTTGCATCGATACCTTGTTCTTTAGCTGCTGTATATGCTTTATGCAACAGATCAAAAGAAGCTGTCGGTGCGTAGTCTAGTCCATTAAAACGGACACGGTTCTGTGCCATGTCATGCGAAGCACTCATCGCGATGACGACGTCACGAACTTTAACGTCTGGCGTGATCCCACCGGCAGTTCCGACACGGATCAAGTTCTTCGCACCATATGACTGAACAAGTTCGTTCGCATAGATTGACATCGATGGTACACCCATACCTGTTCCTTGAACCGAGACTTTTTTCCCTTTATAAGTACCTGTGAAGCCATACATGCCTCGAACTTCGTTATAAAGGACGACGTCCTCTAAAAACGTCTCAGCGATGTATTTAGCACGTAACGGATCTCCTGGGAGTAAGACCGTTTCGGCGATTTGTCCTTCAGCTGCATTAATGTGTACACTCATGTACGATTCCTCCTCGATAGTCGTTTAAATCGACAACAATTCACGAAACTCATTCGGTGTCATACCGAATTGTTTTTTGAACACTTTCCGAAAATACTTATCGTCCTGATATCCGACTTCAAGTGCGATTTCGTAAATGCGCGCTTCCGTCTCACTCAATAATTCCTTCGCTCGATTCAAGCGAATCGTTTGAATATAATCAGATAAGTTAACGGAAAAACGCTGTTTGAAGCGTCGTGATATATACTCTCGGCTCAAGTAAAACCGTTCGCTCATGAATTGCAGTGTCAATTCTTCCGCATAATGCGTTTCGATGTATTTGGCGATTTGATCAATCGCTTCTCCTGATTCCACTACCGGATGGATACATTCCATCGCGCGGGACAAGGCATCATTGAGTACATCTGGATCAACCGGCTTCAATAAATAATCAAAGGATTGATGCAAAATGGCACGTCGCATATACGTATAATCATCATACCCTGTCAGCACGATCGTGACGACCTTTGGATGATGATTTTTTGTCCATTCTAGTAATGTTAATCCGTCGAGTCCAGGCATTTCGACATCTGTCAGCATTAAATCGATCGTTCCAGTATCCAGTAATCGTTTCGCTTCTTCCCCATGTTCCGCCTCGTAAATATGTGAGACCTGCCAACTGTCCCATTCTCCGAGCAATTTGACCGCTTCCCGTACATGTCGTTCATCGTCTACGATCAACACGTTCATGCCAAGTCCCCCTTCTCATATGGAATCCGAATCACGATTTTGAATCCTCCCTCTACCGCTGAAGAAGAGAGCGTCATATTGGCTTGCTCCCCGTAAAAAATCAAGAGTCGTTCATAAATATTATGGAGACCAATGCCGCTCGTCTCGAGATCTTCTGGGTTACGATGCATGCGCATTTTTCGATCAATCTCTTCAAGTCGTCCTGTTTCGAGGACGGCGCCGCTATTCTCGATGTGAATGATGAGACGTCCACCATCCGTCCGGACTTTGTAGGCGAGATAGTTTTCTGTCGCTGCTAATTGCTGTCGAAATCCGTGTTTGAAGTAATTTTCAGCGAACGGTTGCAAGATCATCTTCGGCACTTCAATGTCATTGAGATGCCACGGGATGTCAACGATATAACGGAACCGTTCCGGAAAACGTTGCTGTTGCAAACGAATATACGCTTGAAGATGATCGACTTCTTGTTTTAGGGTTACGATCGTCTGCTCATTATTCATCGAGTAGCGCATCATTTGTGATAATCCGGTGATCGAGCGGTACGCGATCTTCCGGTCTCCTTGTAGCGTCGTCGTTCCGATCGATTGTAAGGCATTGAATAAGAAGTGCGGATTGAGCTGAGATTGTAATGCACGTAGCTCATTCGTCCGGTTTTCAAGTGCCAGTCGATACTCCCGTTTGATTAAAAGATCAATCCGTTGAATCATGCGTTGGAATTGACGGTTGAGTAATCCAATCTCGTCATTCGTCGTCGCAACGAATGGTGCTGATAAATCCCCTTGTTCGACTCGCCAGACGTTTGCTGTCAACTGTTTGATTGGTTTCGTGATCTGCATGGCAACGAGACTTGCGGCAATGATCATGACGAACAGTGAGACGAGACCGATCAAAACAAGAATCAATGCCGTTTCGTTCGCCCCTTGGATGACTGACGCATACGGAATCCGTTTGACGAGTATGAGTGGAACGCCATTCGTCATCGTCTTTGAGTAGACGATGAACGATTTTCCGACACGTAAACTCCCACTCTGCCCAGTGAATTGATCGACCGGTAGTTCCATCTCTGCTCCAGTCTGTGCCAATACACGCTGTTCTGTCATCAACCATAACGACTCTTCCGGATCATTCTCGAACAGTTTTAACTGTTGTTCGAATACACGGACTGGAATATCCACTGAAAGGAAGCCGAGTGGCTCATCTGTTTCGACACGATCGATGCGATAACGAAAACTAACGACTTGTTTCTCATCAAGAATCATCGTGTGCACATTGTATGGTTCAATCGTGTGCGCTCCGTCAATCAACCAGCCACTTTTTTCTTTCATCAATTGAAAATAATCCGTTTCTTGCATCCAATCAAACGTTCCCCGACTCGTCGTTTTCATGTTGTAGACCGAATACTCCGAATAACCATTTAATATGACGAAATGTAACTGCTCGATATCCTGACGTGATAAAAACAGACCTAACATCGCCCGCGAAACGACTCCATCAGATTCGTCTAATTCCTGATCTGCTCCGACGCGCATGATGTTCATCAACGAACGATTCGCATACAGACTTGTCGAGAGACGGCGGATATCCTCTATGTAATGGGTCACCTGTGTATTTCCTCGCGTCAACACGTTCAGGCTAGAACGTTCTGCCTGTTCAATGTTTTGGTGCCGTACATACAAGTAGGAGATCGATGTCGCGAGGGCTGTCGGAATCAAGATCGCTAGGACGACGAGACGAATCAAACGTGTCCGGATACTTTTCATGAAAGGCGCCCCCATCCTTTTTCTTGTAATCAATCGTATCATAACCTTGAATCCGCTTACATCATTTCCTGATATTCTCTTTCATGATTCTTATAAAAAATTCTTTTTTGTTTCGACTTGATTCCGAATGAATTTTACTATAATATCATCAATGTTCGTTTTTTAATCAATTTGTTATGAAGGTGGTCCTTTTACCCATGTTTAAACTTGCCGCACATCAAACAACCGTAAAACGTGAAATCCAAGCTGGATTCGTGACGTTCATTACGATGGCATATATTCTGCTCGTCAATCCGACGATTTTAGCAGATGCCGGTATCCCCCAAGCCCAAGCATTTTCTGCGACGATCATCGCGACATTGATCGGTACGCTCCTGATGGGGCTTTATGCGAATCTACCAATCGCAGTCGCACCCGGAATGGGACTCAATGCGTATTTTACTTATACACTTGTCGTTGGTGAAAAGATTCCATATCAGACAGCACTCTCAGTTGTCTTCGTTGCTGGTGTCATTTTCTTATTGTTATCACTATCACCAATCCGTACGAAGCTGATTGAAATCATTCCGATGACATTAAAGCTTGCGATCACAGGTGGAATCGGTCTTTTCATTGCTTCACTTGGTCTCAAGATGTCAGGAATTCTCGTCGCTAGTGAAGATACACTCGTCACGATTGGCGCATTGACGTCACCAGAAGCATTGATCACACTCATCGGACTATTAGTTGCAGCCATCTTGACGATCAAACGTGTACCAGGTGCTATTTTATATGCCATGATCCTCTCTGGATTGATTGCATTCCTGACAGGTGAATTGAAGTTTTCCAATTCCTTCGTTGCGTTACCGACGTTACCAGAAGGATTGATCATCACGAATCCGTTCAACGCCATTCAAGACGTGTTCCAATACGGTCTGTTCAGCGGTGTCCTCTCCTTCGTTCTCGTGACGATGTTTGATACGACAGGTACGATGGTCGCTGTCGGAGAACAGGCTGGATTGATTGAAGAAGATGGATCATTGAAAAACAGCGAACGTGCCCTATTATCTGATTCGACTGCGATGGTCGCTGGTTCATTGTTCGGAACAAGTCCCACAACCGCTTACGTAGAATCTGCAGCGGGTGTTGCTGCTGGTGGACGGACTGGACTCACATCCGTGACGGTCGGGATTCTATTCGCATTATCTGCCGTCTTTGGACCGTTCGTTCAATCGATTTCGAGCGTCCCTGCGATTACTGCGCCAGCATTGATTTTAGTCGGTGCCTTCATGATTCAAAACATCAAACAGATTCCATGGGATGATTTCAGCGAAGCTTTCACGGCTTTCCTCGTCATCTTGATCATGCCATTATCCGGTAGCATCGCAACCGGTATCGCATTCGGTTTCATCGTCTATCCAATCATGAAAGCTATCCAAAAAGAGCGTGTCCATCCACTCATCTATGTGTTCGCGCTTCTCTTCTTCATCCAATTATTCTTCTTATCATAAAAAAACATGCCTGTTCCGTCAGTTAATCGGAACAGGCATGTTTTTTTGAATCACTTCTTATTTTTTCATTTTATCCCATGTTTTCGTGAAGTCCTGCAGCATCTCGTCAGCTGTTTTTTGCTTACCAACATATGCTTGCATGATCGCTCCGAACTCGTTTACAGCACCATCCGGATACTTGAACCAGTTCCATGAGATCGTTTTTCCGTCTTTCGAGTACGCTTGAATATCATCTGCAAGCGGTCCTAGATCCTTCGCTTCGATTGATTTGAAGGCAGGGATGAATTTAAATTTATTGACCATGTAGTCTTTTCCTGTGTCAGACGTCGCCATCCACTCGAGGAATTTTTTCGCTTCTGCTTTGTTCTTCGAGTTCTTATTGACGACCCAGTTGTTTGGTACGCCAACAGGAAGACGGTCCATTTTTTCTTTATCATCATTGATCGGCATCGGGATGAAGCCCATGTTGATGTCCGGATTGACGTCCGTAATCAATTGTTGTGCCCAGTTCCCTTGTTGAAGCATCGCTGTCTTACCTTCAGCAAATTGAGAGACTTGTGTGTTGTAATCCGTCGTTAACGGATTTTTATTACCGTACTCAATCGTTAAATCAAATAGATTCATGAAATCCTTGAACTGTTTGTTATCTTCGAACTTTCCTTTTCCAGAATTCAAGTCTGCGATGAACTGATCTGGATCATCCTGCTGTGCGACCGGAATGTTCAACAGGTGATTACCGAGAATCCACCACTCCCCGTACCCAATCGAGAATGGCGTCACTCCGTCAGCCTTCAGCTTCTTTGAAGCTTCCGTCAATTCAGTTAATGTTTTCGGAAGTTCCGTGATACCGGCTTTTTTGAAGATATCTTTATTGTAGATAAAGCCATACCCCTCAAGGTTCATTGGCATACCATACAATTTACCATCAATCGTCATAGGCTCTTTTGATAGCTCCGTTAGATCACCGACCCACTTTTCATCTGACAAATCTTCTAACTTATCCTGCCATGTCTTTGCTTCCGTAAAGCCACCGTTGTTAAAGACATCTGGTTCATTACCTGAAGCGAACTGTGATTTCAGAGCCGCGCCATAGTCCGATCCACCACCGACTGTTTGCACAACGACTTTCGTTCCGGTTTCCTTTTCATACGCTTTTGCCATCTTTTCCATGTCTTTTGCGATTTCAGCCTTGAATTGGAATACGTTGAGCGTCTTACCGTCTTTTGAACCACTATCTTTCGAGTCATCGCTATTCAATGTACCGCCACCACATGCTGCCAAAGCGACGACCATCGCCGTCGTGACGACAGGTAATGTTGCCCATCTTCTTTTACGCATTCGGATTCCCTCCCTGATTTCGTTTCATTTCGTGCTACATCTTCACAATAAATGAAAACGCTTGCAATGAAGAGAGAGAAAGTTGTCCGGTGTGGTGGAAAATATTGAACAATCGTTATCCGAGTCTTTTCATCGGAATTGTTGTATCATGAAACTAGAGATTCTTTTAGGAATAGGAGTTTGATGCCATGTCCTTGCAACTCACGATTTTATTGATTGGTATATTGCTGTTTGCCGCCGTCTGGACGACGAAGTTATCAAGTCGTCTGAATATTCCTGCTCTACTGATTTTTATCGCCCTTGGTATGATTGCTGGAAGCGACATTACGGGGTTCATTCGTTTTGACGATGCAGAACTGGCTCAGCTTCTTGGAACCGTCGCCCTCATCATCATCTTATTCGAGGGTGGTCTGCAAACAGTTTGGAAGGAAGTGCGTCATGAATTAGCCCCTTCCCTCTCGCTTGCGACGTTCGGGGTCTTCATCGCTACATCCATCGTTGCCGTTGCTTCCCATTATATTTTGGGCTTTAGTTGGGCGAATGCTTTTTTACTCGGGGCAATCGTTGGTTCGACGGATGCCGCTGCTATCTTTTCTGTCTTGAGTGGTCAGCCGATTCGACGGAAAGTCGGATCAACACTCGAAGTTGAATCCGGTACGAATGACCCGATGGCCGTCTTTTTGACTGTCTTGTTCCTTGAGTTCGTGACAAACCCTGAAGAAGCATCGCTCTTATCGGGACTTGGATCACTCGTTTGGGAAATGGCGATGGGACTTCTGATTGGTTTGTTCATCGGATGGGCAGCTTCGACCTTGATCAATCGGATCGATTTGTCCTCTTCTAGCTTTTATCCGATCATGCTCATGTCGTTTGCTTTCCTGTCTTTCGGTTTAGCTGATACGTTCCATGCCAGTGGATTTTTAGCCGTTTATGTCACAGCGATCTACATCAGTAATCATGAACTCGTCTACCGACAGACACTCGTTCGTTTTACGATGAGTATGGCGCATCTTGCCCAAATCGGAATGTTCATCGTGCTCGGTCTGCTCGTCTTTCCGAAACAATTGCTCGATGTCCAGGTCATCCTGTCTTCCATTGCGTTGGCGCTGATCTTAATTTTCATCGCTCGTCCTTTGTCAGTCTGGGTGAGTCTTCTTCCGTTTCGTTATTCGTGGCAAGAGAAGGTCTTCATTTCTTTTGCTGGTCTAAAAGGAGCGGTACCGATCATTCTCGCGACATATCCTCTCGTTGCGGATATCGAGAATGCATCGATGATCTTCAATATCGTGTTTTTCACAGTCTTATTATCAACGCTAATTCAAGGAAGTATGTTGACGTTCCTTTCCGAGCGGTTACGACTGAACGAAACACAGACTTCTGCTATCCATACCGTCATTGAATTCATGTCAATCGGTAAACCGAATGCGGAAATCATTGAATTGACGTTACCGATGTCCCATCCATTCATTGGAACGACGATCTCAGAGATTGATTTGCCTCAGGAATTTTTGATCACAGCCATCATCCGTGATGATCAAATCATTACACCACGTGGGGACACTGCCCTAGAAGGCAATGATCAGTTACTACTCCTTACCCCAAAACATCGGATCAAGACACTGAAGCGATTCCTGTTTCCTCCCGCTTGATCTGTTCATGAAACAACGCAGTGGATCCTGAAGATCCACTGCGTTGTTTTTTTACATATTCATGAATCTTGTTGTTTCGTTTGTGTGTCTTGCTTCTGTTCTTTACGCTTCGCTTTAGCACGACGGTAGAGAACGTATCCACCAAGAATCACGACGATTCCACCTAAGATCCACCATAACTCCTGCTCTAATCCTTTTAGCATGGATTCGGCACGTTCTACTCCGAATCGTTCACCGACCCAGATGTAAAAGAAGGAAACCGGAAAAAGTCCAATACTTGAAGCGAGTAAATAGCGTTTGAACGAAAGACCAAACAAACCACATGGAATCGAGACGACCGAGCGCACGACGGGGAAAAAGCGGCCGAACAAAGCAGACCATGTTCCGTATTTCCCGACGATGCGCTCCCCTTGCTCAATTTCTTTTTCTTTAATCAGTAACCATTTGCCGTACCGGATAAGTATCGGACGACCTGCATAACGACCTAGAAGATAAAAGACCGTCGCGCCCATCAGACTTCCTAAAAAACCGACCAGAACAGCAGCTGTCCAGCTGACCGTTCCGTTCGACACATATAGACCGAGCAACGGTAAGCCCACTTCTGCCGGAATCAATTCTGTTCCAAGACCAACGATCATAATTCCTAAAAACAGCCAGAGATTGGATTCTCCGGCTGAAAACAACCATTCCAACATACGACTAACCCTCCGTTCATCCTCTCGCTGGACGGAGGAGATAATAAATGATGACGACTAACGTCGTCCAGACGCCTGTGAAGATTCCGATAATCCCGACAATGAAGAAACCGAGTGCAACGATTGAGCCTGTCTGTTTATAATCTCGCCACATCGTCCGTAATCCTTTAATGTTGAACCAAAGGAATACGAGGAATAATACAGGGATGAGTAATCCTACGATCAATAAAGAAGACATGTCTTCACCTCTTTCTTATTTATTGTTATCCCCATTCTATCAGGAATCGACACGTCTTTCCTCCGCCTGAGGTCTTACGAACCTAAAAAAAAGAACACGCTTCTGAATCGAAGCATGCCCTTTACTTTATAAAACATCCTGTTTTGACGCTTTCTTACTATATATATATGTCAGAGCAAGTGGACGCCTTCCGCTTGAAGACTTTTACGCGTCTCTTCTGACCAGACAGAAGCTTGGACTTCACCGATGTGACGTTTTTTCAATAAGAACATCGCCATACGGGATTGACCGATCCCTCCACCCATCGTTAACGGTAGACGCTCTTCGAGCACACCTTGATGGAACGGGAACGCCAATTTATCCTCTTCTTGAGCAATCGCCGTCTGTTTTAAAAGTGCTTCACGATCAACGCGAATTCCCATTGAAGACAATTCGAATGCTCCGATTTCTGGGTGGTGTACTAAAATGTCACCGTTGAGTGTCCAGTCATCGTAGTCAGCCGCTCGACCATCGTGCTTCTCGCCTGAAGCCAGTGCGCCACCGATTTGCATGAGGAAAACGGCGCCATATGCTTTCGTGACTTCCGTTTCACGTTCTTTCGTTGAAAGAGTCGGATACGCATCCTCTAGCTCTTGTGTCGTCATGAAATGAATCGTTTCCGGTAAGATTGCCGAAATACCATACTCCGCTTCCACTTCTTGTTCGACTTGGCGAATCGTTGCATAGATCGCTTGTACCGTTTCTTGTAAATAAGCACTCGTCCGTTGTTCTTTCGTAATGATCCGTTCCCAATCCCACTGATCGACGTGAATGGAGTGTGTCGCATCCAGCATCTCATCGCGACGAATCGCATGCATCAACGTGTATAATCCTTCTCCCGCTTCAAATCCGTACGTATGAAGCGCTTGACGCTTCCATTTCGCAAGAGATTGTACGATTTCAAGATCTGCTGTGTGATCCAAGGCATCGAAGCGAATGATCCGCTCTACGCCGTTGAGATGATCGTTGACACCGAGTGTGCTTTCTACGAACAATGGTGCTTCGACACGTGTCAATCCGAGTGTCGTCGAAAAGCGTTCTTCAAAGCGTTTCTTTACGAGTGTGATAGCTTCCTGTGTGTGTTTCATCGATACGAGTGTTGTCATGGTGGTGTTCCTCCTCAATTGTGTTTTGAAAAAGAAGCCATAAAAAAGAGCCCTTCTTTCCCAAGAATATGGGACGAAAGACTCGGTTCCGCGGTACCACCCATGTTAGCAACGATGTTGCTCACTCAAAAGACGAATCACTTCATCTTCGGCCATATGATAACGGACAGGCAACTCCGGCTACGCCTACTTACATTCGGGTTCGGGTAGCGACTCCGGGAGGTTCTTCGCATCTTGCTTCCGACTGGGCTCTCACCATCCCCAGCTCGCTATACGGTCGTACAAGGTGTTACTCTTCCCTTCAACGTCGTTGTTACAATTGAATTGAGAACATCGTACAACAGGTCGCAAGTGTTTGAAAAGACTTTTTTCAAAAAAAATAAAAGTTGTCAGATTAATCTGACGTGTAAAACATGAAAAAAGCGTTCTCGCAGAAGCAAGAACGCGCTTACAAAAATTATTTGATCGACCCACTCGTAATTCCTTGAATGATCTGTTTTTGCAAGGCAAAGAAGAACAACAATAACGGAATGATCCCGAGGACGAGTCCGGCAAGTGCTAAGTCCCACTGCTTCGTATACTGACCGAAGAAATAGAACGTCGCGAGTGGAATCGTTCGTAAATCGACGTCTCGTAACATCAGCGATGGCAGTAGGAAATCATTCCAAATCCAAAGCGTGTTCAAGATGATGATCGTGACCGTGATCGGTTTGAGTAATGGGAACACGATACGCCAGAATACACCCCATTGTGAACAACCATCAATGATGGCTGCCTCCTCGATTTCTTCAGGAATCGACTTCATGAATCCATGGTATAAGAAGATTGATAATCCAGATCCAAAACCAAGATACATCAGAATCAATCCCCAATAACTGTTCTGCAATCCGAGATCACCAGACAGTTTCGATAAGGGAATCATGATCGACTGGAATGGAATGATCATCGCGGCAACGAATAAGAAAAAGATGATCGTCGACAAGCGTGTTTTCGTCCGGACGAGTTTCCAA
The DNA here is from genome assembly GCF_038006045.1 of Exiguobacterium sp. FSL W8-0210. NCBI lineage: Bacteria > Bacillati > Bacillota > Bacilli > Caryophanales > Exiguobacterium > Exiguobacterium sp. FSL W8-0210. Next base: position 620,209 of record NZ_JBBOUK010000001.1, on the reverse strand, counting down.
GCTGCCATCGAACAAAAGATGATGATGACCGCGTTAGCGCCGACTGTAATGATGACGGAGTTTAAAAAGACTTTTCCGAAGTTCATGGCTTCCCATGCTTCTGAATAGTTGGACGTCATCCATTCCTTTGGTAGGCCAGATGTATTCGTAAAGATATCTCCCTGCGTCTTGAATGAATTCGAGACGACGTAATAAAACGGAATCATATACAGAAGCCCCATCAATAAGGCTGCCAGTTCGACTGTTCCAAGACGGAATGAATAACGACCTCTCGTCTTTTTAGAGCGCTTCGGTTTCTCCTCTTGCGGAGTGGGTAACGGTTGTGCCGTACTCATGCTTCCACCTCCCGTTTTTTCGTCAGATAGACTTGAGTGACTGTAATCGCGGCGACAACAACGAAGAAGATGATCGCTTTCGCTGACCCGAGTCCAAGATTATTGTTCGTAAACGATTCTTTATAAATGTTTAAAGCAAGCATTTCGGTCGATTTGAATGGTCCACCATTCGTTAGGGATAAGTTCGTATCGAATAACTTGAAGGACCATGAAATCGTCAAGAACAAACAGATCGTGACCGACGGCATGATCAGTGGCAACGTAATGTTCCGTAACGTCGAGAGACGATTGGCACCATCGATTTTTGCTGCTTCAATCAGCTCTTGTGGCACGTTTTGTAGAGCTGCGATATAGATGACCATGATGTAACCGCCACCTTGCCAAATCGAAACGATGACGATACCCCAGAATCCTGTCCGGGCATCTCCTAACCATGGAAGTTCAAATATACTCCACCCTGTCAATTCACCAATCGATGCGAAGCCTTTGACATAGATGAACTGCCAAACGAATCCGAGGATCAACCCACCGATCAAGTTCGGCATGAAGAAAATCGTTCGTAAGAAATTACGCGTGCGAATATTTTGTGTCAATAAGAACGCCAAGATGAAACCAACGACATTCGTTAAGATGACGGCAACGACCGTATATTTCGTCGTCAACCAAAATGACTGCTGGAACTGCTCGTCACTCGTAAAGAGACGGACATAGTTATCAAAGCCGATCCAATTTAATTCTCCGGTTACACCGTTCCAATCCGTGAACGAATACATGACGCCATTGAAAAACGGTACAAGCACGATCACTGCGAATACAAGAAAGACCGGTCCGACGAAGAGCCAAAAATCAAGACCGCGTTTCCACTTCTTTTGTCCAGATGTCATTGTTTCATCCCTCCTCCACTCTACAGTACGTCTTTCTCTAGCACTTGAACACGTCACCATTTGACCCATTGGGTGGAAAATATTGAACGTTTTCTTTTGGCGCGTTCGCACTAGATACGCTACTATTAGAAAAAAGAGAGATCCAATCAAAGAGGGAGTCGATACCATGGAAAAGACCATTCGTTCAGACTTAGAAATCGCACAACAAACCGTCTTACGCCCGATTCGAGAAATTGCGAACCGAATTGGTTTGCAAGAAGAGGATTTTGATACGTACGGAAAGTATAAAGCGAAGTTGACAGACGGACTGTTGAACCGATTGGCAACGAAATCTGACGGTAAATTGATCCTTGTCACTGCCATCAATCCGACAGCCGCCGGTGAAGGAAAATCAACCGTCACTGTCGGACTCGGACAGGCATTGCATCGGGCAAACCATAAGACGATGATTTGTTTACGGGAACCCTCACTCGGTCCGACGATGGGCTTAAAAGGTGGCGCGTGTGGTGGTGGCTATAGCCAAGTCCTACCGATGGAAGAGATCAATCTTCATTTCACAGGCGATATGCATGCGATCACATCTGCTCATAATACAATCAGTGCCTTGCTCGACAATCACCTGCATCAAGGTAACATCCTTGGCATCGATCCGCGTCGTATCGTCTGGAAACGCGTTCTTGATTTGAATGACCGTGCCTTGCGCCAAGTCACGATTGGTCTTGGTGGTCCTGCGCATGGCGTGCCTCGTCAAGATGGGTTCGATATCACGGTCGCTTCCGAGATCATGGCGGTCCTCTGTCTAGCAGACTCGATCACGGATCTCGAACAACGCTTGAGTCGCATCGTCGTCGCCTATACGTACGATCAACAGCCGGTTACGGTCAAAAATATTCAGGCGTCAGGAGCTGCGACGTTACTTCTAAAAGATGCGTTTCGTCCGAACCTCGTTCAAACCGTCGAAGGAACACCAGCACTGATTCACGGTGGACCGTTCGCGAACATCGCACATGGCTGTAACTCTTTGATTGCAACCCAAACTGCACTGAAGCTAAGCGATTACGTTGTCACAGAAGCAGGATTCGGAGCCGATTTAGGTGCCGAAAAGTTCTTCAACATCAAATCACGGATTGGCGGACTCCACCCGGATGCCGTCGTTATCGTCGCTACGGTGCGTGCCTTGAAGATGCACGGAGGTGTAGACAAAACGCAACTCAGCGAAGAAAATCTCGCTGCCTTAACAGATGGTCTTGCGTTACTTGAAAAACACGTCGAGACGATGAGTCTGTTCGGCGTCCCTGCCGTTGTTGCCTTGAACCGTTTCTTCACCGACACGGAAGCAGAACGGAACATGATCCTAGAATGGTGTCAGGATCGTAATATTCGTGTCGCGGAAAGTGAAGTCTTCAGTAAAGGGGGAGCTGGCGGTGAAGCACTCGTCACGGAAGTCATGCAAGCTCTTGAGGAACCGAGCCAGTTCCGCCCTCTGTATCCTGACGTCTTACCGCTTCGTCAAAAAATCGAGCGTATCGCAAAGCGTGTCTACGGTGCAGCCGACGTTCATTTTGAAGACAAAGCACTCCGCGAACTCGAACGGTGTACGGAGATGGGTTTGAATGAGTTACCGATTTGTATGGCAAAAACACCATTTTCTTTAACCGATGACCCTGCTCGTTATGGTCGTGTCGAAGACTTCACGATCACGGTCCGCGAAATCCGACCATCGGTTGGTGCAGGGTTCATCGTTGCACTGACTGGGAATGTATTAACGATGCCAGGATTACCCGCAGTTCCCGCCGCCTTCCACATGGGCGTTTCGGAAGACGGACAGGTATTCGGACTTTCTTGATGAGAGGATGAGTTACATGACGATTGATCATTCACATTGGATAGCCTCTGACGGCTATACTACGACATTGCATAGCCTCGAAGCCCATGATCCTAAAGGAGTCGTGATCGTCTTTCACGGGATGATGGAGCATGGCGCACGGTATGAGGAATTCGCAGAATTCCTCTATGCGCATCATTACCACACGATCATCGCAGACTTACGCTGTTTCGGAACCCGAGCAGCACAGCTTGGAACACTTGGACACCTTGAGCCGAATCAAGGGTTTAAACAATTGATGCAGGACGCAGAAGAACTCGTCTCTGACATCAAAGAGCGTTATCCGACGTTACCGGTGTTCATTTTTGGTCATAGTTTTGGTTCGTTGATCGCTCGCCGGATCGGTCAAACACTCGGTCATACGGTAGCAGGAATCATCGCGAGCGGCCCCCCGACGAGTACAGGTTTACTCGGTGATGTCAGTCAAAAACTCGTCGAACGTCAAATCCATCAGCTGTCAGCAACACATCCCGCTGAACGGTTTGGACAACTCGTGTTCGGACGGTATAACTTGCGCTTCTTCCCAGCACTTTCTAAAAATGCTTGGCTCTCTTCGGATCCTCAATCCGTCATGCGCTATGATGCAGATCCATTGTCCGGTCAAACGGTCACGCTTGGGTTCTTCCACGAACTCTTGCATGCAACGAAGCTCGTCAACGCACTTGCTTCCGTCTATCAGCATCCACGTCACTTACCCCTCTTATTGCTTGCTGGTGGGGATGACGCGGTCGCGTTCGATGGAAAGGGTATTCATCATTTGTTCGATATGTATAATCGTGTCCGTGTCGATGCTGTACAGCTGACGATTTATCGAGGGTTGCGTCATGAGCTCTTCCATGAGCTCGAACGCATCCGCGTTTTTGCTGATATCGCGAGCTGGTTGAATAAACAAGTCAACCCTGCAGCTAAACAGTCATCTTCCCGTTCTTCTTAAGCCACATCGATCGATATAAAAAAAGGCAGCGGATCCTTGTGATCCGTTGCCTTTTGCACTTCTATCGTATCCTTCATTGAATCCAAGTCAGTGAAGAAATCATCGCTTCGATTTCTTCGATTTCAAGCGTCTCGCGTTCTGCAGAGTACGTCAATAAGACTAACCGTTCCCCGTCCGAATACGCGTAGATCCGTAAGAAGATATCTTCTTCTTTCCCATCTACTGCAAGCAACGCTTCTTTTGTTGAATTACGACGGACTTCAAGTGCTCCTGTTAGTTCGATGCCGAACTCTTCCACCAACAGATTGATTTCTTGTTCCGCCGCCTCATACGGTGTCAATTCTTCTGAATCGGACTCATAAATGGATAATTGGAGCGTACCCATTGCATTTTCATCCGTCGAATAAAAACTGACATATGTCTCTTCTTCTTGATATTCGAATACCTTTGGATATTCTAGCGTGATCCAATGATCGACTGTGTACTGTTTCATTTGAATTCCTCCATTCGTTGTATCTCTTCAAAGCGGATACCCGTCACAGCCATACGCTCAAATTGGCGAGCGAGTTGAGCAGAGACGAACATGCGATGCGTGCGCTCATCTCGCATAAGATGATGCGGACAAATCGAATCGCTGATTCGTCGCTCTGTCAAAAAATAGACGCGTCGTCTCGGGACCGGACGGAATACATCCGTCGTATGTAGATGTTCGATCCGACTGACAGATAAGAGATTGAGAAGATAGTACGGAACCACTCCGTCCTTCGTCTCAAGATGTACCTTGAGACATTGTACAGAAAAAGGCGCGTATGCTGCAATGACGCGTTGCACACGTTCCGAGACGAGCGGCAGATCGAATGTGTTTGGAAGGACATCCGGTAGCAAATCCGCATCTTGATTGATGGAAAAAGCAAGTACACCTACGTTATGGAACCACTCTCCTATCAATAAGCGATGACGATCGAATTGATGGTGACAGATCGCCTTCCATCCTTTTCCCATCGACTGTTCGCTCCAAACTCGCACTTCATTCACCAGACACTCTCTCCTCTACCCAACTTTACCCATATTGCAAATCAAGATTACCATTGGAAACGATTAACTAGTATTATTGTACACCGAATCTTAAAAGAAATTGCTTTTTTTCATAAAAGTTATGGAAATGCCCTCTTTGCTATGCTACTATATTTCATGTAGCCGATACGCGGGTGTAGTTTAATGGTAAAACCTCAGCCTTCCAAGCTGATGACGAGAGTTCGATTCTCTTCACCCGCTCCAATTATGACATAACATAGGTCTAGGACCATTTCCCTCTAGAGGGCAGGCGACTCGCGACGTGCGAGTCGTCTTTTTTATTGATTCTGCTGATGATTCCAACGAATTTATGGGTATACAACGATATAGATAGAGATTCGTAAAGGAGGATTCGTATGATTCAGATGAAAATGCCCGGCGTGACGATCTATCAAAGTACACTCATGAAAACGACTTCGACATTAATCGAGACGCCTGATTGTCTGATCGTCGTCGACCCTGGCTGGCTTCCCGATGAGATTGCAACGATTCGTCGAGACGTCGAAATCGTGCGTCGCGAACGACCATTATACGTCGTCTATACGCATGCCCATTTCGATCATATTTTAGGTGCCTATGCCTTTACGGATGCCATCGTCATCGCTTCTAAACCGTTCATCGATGTCGACCGACAAGAAGCGCTCCAAGCCGTCCAAGATTTTAATGATGAGTTCTATATCGATTCCCCCGTCCTTTTCCCAGACGTGACACATGTCATCCATGAGTCTGAGACGATTTTAACGATCGGACAAACGAAGTTAATCTTCTTTTTGACGCCCGGTCATGAAGCGACTCATCTTTCCTTCATCGTCATGTCACTTCACTTGTTAGTCTGCGGCGATTACGCTTCAGACGTTGAAATCCCCTTGATCGAACACGATTCCTCTGAGTATTTGACGACGCTCGAGTTACTCGAGTCGTTCATTTATGAATATGAAGTCAAACTCTTGATTCCCGGACACGGTCACATTTGTGATGTCCGAACAGAGATGATCGAACGACTTCATCAGAGCTATGATTATATTCTTGCCCTCCGTGCCGGAAAAGAATCCGACTGGGCTCCCTCTTGGCAAACGACCCCTTTTATGAAACGTCTGCATGAAAAAAATAAGCGACAAGTCAAAAAAGAACAAGAAGAACGATTAGCCCGACGCCATTATGATTAACTTCGCTCAACCAAAAGACTCGGTCGCCAAATTGGCGACCGAGTCTTTTATGGTTATCCAAGTAATGTGACGAGCAACGCTTTTTGTGCGTGGAGGCGATTCTCAGCTTGATCGAAGATGACCGATTGCTTGCCATCGATGACGTCCTCCGTGACTTCCTCCCCGCGATGCGCCGGAAGGCAATGCAAGAAAATAGCTTCATCATTTGCTTGATTCATAATATTGGCATTAACCTGATATCCTTCAAATGCTTGCAGACGCATCGTCCCTTCTTCTTCTTGTCCCATACTCGCGAAGACATCCGTATACACGACGTCTGCACCACTTGCCGCTTCCTCGGGATCCGTCATGACGATGATGTTTCCACCCGTTTCCTTCGCAATGACTTGTGCCTCATGAACGATTTGTGGATCAGGAGCATACGCCTCCGGCGCACAGATGCGAACTTCCATTCCACTGAGCGCTCCACCAATCATCAGCGAATGCGCCATGTTATTTCCGTCCCCGATATATGTCAAAATCTTCCCAGACCGGGTTCCAAATGTCTCTTCGATTGTCAGCAAGTCAGCAAGGACTTGGCACGGATGGTGTAGATCCGTCAATCCATTGATGATTGGAATCGTACCATGTGCCGCAAGTGTGTCGACGATCTCATGACCGAACGTCCGAATCATCAGGGCATCGACGTAACGGCTCATGACTTGAATCGTATCTGAGAGCGGCTCCCCCCGCCCGATTTGCATGTCTGCTCCACTTAGCACGATCGGATGTCCACCGAGTTCGACGACACCCACCTCAAACGATAGACGTGTTCGCGTGGATGCCTTTTCAAACAATAAGGCCACTTTTTTATGGCTTAATGCGTTTTGGTAGACACTCGGCTGATGCTTGATGTCTTTCGCGAGTGCCAACAGCTCCGTCAGTGCTTCCGGCGTCAGTTCCGCCATCGTCAAGAAATGCTTTAGTTGTTGCATCGTCTTCATTTTACTTCCTCCTTGATCGGCTCTGTCCATGTATGAAGTGGCTTCACAGCATAAGGGGACTTTTCTGTCGCTTGTAGATGATAATGTGCTAGTTCAGGTTCTGTCAGAACTTGTACCCCGGCAGCAAGCGCTGCTTCGCGACTCGCTTTTTCTTCTGTCACGTGCGAATAGAAAATCGCACATTGTGCCCAGTCAATCGTTTCATCTAATGCTACACCCGTTCCGAAAGCCTCTGTATCTGCTCCAGCAACGATGATGTCTCTCGTCGTCAAATGTCGTTTTGTCGTCTCATCGAAAATGAAACGTTCCAGCGCCAGTCCGTCTGTCGTCCATTGCAGCGTTTCACCTGTCGAACGCATGACGGGACCTGTTTTCGGATCAACACCTTGTAGTTTCAACGTTGAAAAAACAGGGGTCTTGACGGCATGGAAATCAAGTTTCGTCTGTTCCGTTGGTAGTGCGACCGCTTGACCGACCGCTACTTGGACTGCCCACTGCAAGATCGGTTGACCTGTTACTTTGGCGACGATCGGTAACGTGCGGGAGGCACGTGGATTGATTTCTAGCACGTAGACTTGATCGTCATGCAAGACGAATTGGATATTGTACGCTCCTTTATAATCCATTCGTTGCCCGATCATCTGTGCAATTCGCTCGATTTCGCTCTGAACGGTATCGCTGAGCGATACAGGTGGCAGAATCATCGTCGAATCTCCAGAGTGAACTCCTGCCCGTTCCAATTGCTCCATCAAAATCGGAACGTACGTCGTTGTTCCGTCCGTAATACAGTCGACTTCAATTTCCTTTCCTTGGAGGTAGGCATCCACGAGGACAGGGAATGCTAATTCGGACACGATCGTCTCTAATTGCTCTTGATCGTGGATGATATGCATTCCCTTACCTCCGATGACATAGGAAGGACGAATCATGACCGGGTAACCGATCGTTGTTGCGACTTCTATCATTTGTTCGTGCGTCGCCACTTCTTGTCCCGGAATACGATCGATACCAATGTCATCTAAAAATTGATAGAACCGCTCACGGTCTTCCATTTGATCGATGACATCTGCCGTCGTTCCGAGAAGATGATAACCGGCTTTCTCCAAACCAGACGCCAGCGCAATCCCCGTTTGTCCTCCGAACTGGACTAAAACGTCTTCGCAATCCTCTGCTTCTAGCACATGCATGACGTCTTCAAGTGTCAACGGCTCGACATACAGGCGATCTGCGACTTCGAAGTCGGTCGAGACGGTTTCTGGGTTATTGTTGATCATGATCGTTTCATAACCGGATGCTTGCAATGCACGTACCGCGTGAACGGAGCAATAATCAAATTCGATTCCTTGACCGATCCGAATGGGTCCCGCACCGATGACAGCGACTTTCTTTTTCGTCGATGCTGTGACTTCCGTTTGACCACTCCAGTTTCCGTAGAAATAAGGCGTCGCACTCTTGAACTCACCTGCACATGTATCGATCATATGATAGACAGGGAGGATGCCTTTTTCTTTACGTAAGTGCTCGATCTCTACAGCACTGACACCCGTCAGAAGCGCAATTTGTTCGTCCGTAAAGCCCATCATTTTGGTTTGCTTTAGAGAACTTTCATTCGATACATCGATTTTTTGTTGGTGATCGACAAGACGTTGAAGTACTTTGACGAATAAAGCTTGTACTTTCGTCTGTTCAACGAGTTCTTCGACGGTCGTCTCCTTGCGATCGAGTAGTGCGAGCATCGCAAGCAAGCGACGGTCCGTCGGAGCCTTTATTTCTTTCCACAATACGTCAGCCTCCGCTGTTTTCATCCATGTCGGATAAAGAGGTGATTGCTCAACTCCCGCACCGCGCCACGCCTTTTGTAACGCTTCTTCTAGCGTCTTCCCCATCGCCATGCTCTCACCCGTCGCCTTCATTTGTGTTCCAAGCGTCCGGTTACTGCCGGTAAATAGATCAAATGGGAAACAAGGCACTTTTGCCGTGATATAATCCATCGTTGGTTCGAAGCTCGCCATCGTTTCCTTCGTGACAGGATTGATGCAATCCTCGAGTCGCTCACCGAGCGCAAGACGTGTCGCTAATTTTGCGATCGGATATCCCGTCGCCTTGGAAGCAAGTGCCGAAGAACGACTGACACGCGGATTGACTTCAATGACGAAATAGCATTCTTCCGTCGGATGGATTGCGAATTGAATGTTGCATCCACCGATGACACCGAGATGCGATACGATTTTACGCGCTTCCGTCCGCAATTGTTGATTCATTCGATCCGAAATCGACTGAATCGGTGCAAAGACGACCGAGTCCCCGGTATGGACACCGACAGGATCGATGTTTTCCATGTTACAAACGATGATCGTCGTATCTGCGCTGTCACGCATGACTTCGTATTCGACTTCTTTATAGCCAGCGATACTCACTTCAACCAAACACTGTGAAATCGGACTCGCTTGTAAGGCGTTCTGCGCTAACAGACGTGCCTCGTCCTTCGTCAACGCGATTCCACCGCCCGTTCCCCCGAGCGTAAAGGCTGGTCGGATGACGAGTGGGACACCATGTACTGCCATGAATTCTTCAAGCTCTGCTAACGATTCGATCGTTTGACTTTCCGGGAGCGGTTGCGCGAGCTCGATCATCTTTTGCTTGAATCGTTCGCGATCTTCTCCGTCTCGGATCGTCTCAAGCGATGTCCCTAGGAGTTCGACACCGTATTGCTCAAGTACTCCTGCTTCTTCGAGTGACATTGCAAGATTGAGTGCCGTTTGTCCGCCGACCGTCGCTAGGAGATGGGACGGTCGATCTTGTTTGATGATAGCTGTTGCTTTTTCAAGAGTCATCGCCTCAATGTAGACATGATCTGCCGTGCTCGGATCCGTCATGATAGTAGCCGGATCCGAATTCATTAAGATGACCTCGCATCCCGCTTCTCGAAGCGCCTGACAGGCTTGTGTGCCGGAATAATCAAATTCTGCTGCTTGTCCGATGACGATCGGACCCGAACCGATGACGAGTACTTTCTGTTTATCCCACATATGCTACCTCCTGATGTAATACGGTATTTACGAATTGATCGAAGACGACCATCGCCTCTGTCGGTCCTGGACTCGCTTCTGGGTGAAACTGGACTGTCATGATTGGTAGAGCCGGATGAATCAATCCTTCAACAGATCCATCATTGATGTGTTCATACGCAAGTTCCATCTCAGACGCTTCGATGCTTTTAACATCAACGGCATAACCATGATTCTGAGACGTCATGAATACTTGTCCGGATGCTAGATGACGTACAGGATGATTCGCTCCTCGGTGTCCGTGATGTTGTTTTAATAAGGTACAACCGAACGCATGAGCGAGAACTTGGTGTCCCATACAAATACCAAGTGTCGGATAGCTCGTCGCCAGTTCACGGATTTCTGAAAGGAATGGATCTAGTTGCGTCGGATCACCAGGTCCATTGGAAAACAGCAGACCGTCTGGTGCCAGTGCTTGAATCCGTTCTGGTGTCGTATCGTATGGCACGACCGTCACACGCATATGCCGTTCAAGCAAAGCATCGATCATCGATTGTTTCACACCGTAATCGATACAGACGATGTGCCCCTGGTCGACTTCCGGAACGTATTCAACGTTTGCAGTCGTCGACACAGAAGCGATATATGCTGCGTCTACTGACTCCGGTACTGTCATATTCTCCTGCATCATGTCTCCAAATTGGTCGCCCTCTGTCCGTAATAGATGTACAAGGGAACGCGTATCTACTCCCGACAAAACCGGAACATTCGCTTCGCCTAGCCAGCTTGCGAGTGATGTTCCTTGCCCATCCTCAGCCAAAGTTTGAACGATGACACCAGCGACTTGAATCTGGTTGCTTTCTGACGCCTCCGCTTGAATACCGTATTGACCGATCAACGGATATGTGAAGACAAGAATTTGCCCCTGATAAGATGGATCCGTTAAGACTTCCTGATATCCTGTCATCCCAGTAAAAAAGACGACTTCTCCTTTGAGTGGAACTGTTCCTTGCCACGAACCGGTAAACGTCGTTCCGTTCGCAAGCGTTAGTTTTCCGGATTGTTTCATACGATGACCTCCTGTTGACAAACGAGTTGTATTTTTTCGATGGCGTGCATGAGTTCCTGTTCCGTTACGAACAATGATGGCAATAAGCGAATGACATGAGGACCAGCCGATACGACGAGAAGACCATTCTCACGTAAGGCGTCAATCAGCGGTGCAACAGGCATCACACACTCGATACCAATCATCAAGCCACGTCCGCGAACAGAGCGAATGATGGATTTAGGTAGCTTTTGCTCTAATTGCTGTCTCAAAAATTCGCCTTTTCCTTGAACGTCTACCATGACAGTGTCACTTAACAAGAGGTCAAGTGTGGCTTCCGCTGCCGTCATCGCGAGTGGATTCCCACCAAAGGTCGAGCCATGCGATCCAGGTGTGAATACTTCCGCTGCCTCTGCCGTCGCGAGTAGCGCACCGACCGCGAGTCCACTTCCAAGTCCTTTCGCAAGGGTGATGATATCCGGTACGAGTGGCGTCTGCTCAAACGCAAAACGAGAACCCGTCCGACCAATGCCGGTCTGCACTTCATCGACGATGATTTTGACATCGTATTGCTGCGCCTTCTTCATCAACGCTTCTAGCCACGCATCATCAGCAACGACGACCCCACCTTCTCCTTGAATGATTTCGAGCCATACGGCAGCAGTTTGCTCCGTAATCGCTGATAGGCTCTCCATCTCGTTAAACGGCAGATGTTTGAATCCATTCACCATCTCCCCGTATCCCGCTTTGATTTTTTCCTGTCCTGTTGCGCCCATCATCGCAAATGTCCGACCATGGAAAGATTGTTTAAACGTGACAACTTCTGTTTTCCCTGTCCATTTTCGAACGAGTTTGTACGCCGCCTCGTTTGCTTCAGCACCACTGTTACAAAAGAAAGCATGACTGAGATGACTGTCTTCCGTCAGTCGCTCGGCGACCCGCTCTTGTGCCGCGATTTGAAACAGATTCGACGTATGCCAAATTTGATTCAACTGTTCCTCTAGACGTTGCTGAATATAAGGATGACGGTGTCCTGTGTTGCATACAGCGATTCCCATGATGAAATCAAGATACGTCTTTCCTGTCGCATCTTCTACGATCGACCCTTGTCCTTTGACCAATTCCACATCAGTACGTTGATAAGTGGGTAGTAGTGCACTCATGTAACTCCTCCTTGATTCGTGTCCCAGCAGCTAACGCATTTTTCCCAGACCGAATGACGACCTCTGGAATACCATGCTGAGTGGCCTGCATCATCGCTTCGACCTTCGGAATCATTCCCCCGTAGATTTCTCCCGACGCTATCGCAGCTTCGATGGCTGCAGACGTGATTTCTGATTGATAGTCACCGTTTACTTTTACACCTTCGACATCCGTCAACAATTCAAATCGGTCGACGGACCAAGCCTTCGCGACAGCAATGGCACACGCATCCCCGTTACTGTTCAACACACCTTGTTCCCCTGTAACAAGGGATGTGACGACCGGCACATAACCATTCGTACTCAACACTGTGAACAATCGTGGATGAATGTGCGTAATTTGACCAACTGCACCGAGTCCTTTGACTTTTTTACCATGGACGCTCGCACCGTCTAACCCGCTCATCCCGACCGCTGGAATTCCTGCCTGATTCAATTGCTGGACGATCCCGGATTGGACTTCCCCTGCTAAGATCCGTCGCGCCCCGAGTAACACACCATCCGTCGTCACACGGACACCATCTCGAAACACGGGTTTGATTCCCTCTTGTTCACAGTAACTCGATAGAAGTGGGCCACCCCCATGGACGATCAATAGTTCGTTACCGGTTTCGACCCACGCTTTCCATTCCTCGAAATACCGCGTATCCAACTGCTCCCACACACTACCACCTAGTTTGATGACTTTTCGTTTCGTCATGTTCGGTAACTCGCATTGATTTTGACGTAATCGTACGTCAGGTCACAGCCGTAAGCGTGTCCTTGTCCTACTCCGTCATGCAAATCAATGTGAATCTGTACATCCTGCTTTGCCAGTTCCTGCGATGCAACTGCTTCATCGAATAAGACAGGCATGCTCTGTTGCAGCACCCACTGCGAACCAATTTTGATGTCAACGTTTGATACATCGAGTGGCTCCTTGATACTTCCGACAGCAGCGATGATTCGTCCCCAGTTCGCATCTTCCCCAAAGATTACTGTTTTGACGAGAGACGATCCGACGACTTGTTTAGCGACCATCCGCGCTACTTCATCGGTTTGTGTTCCCTTTACCGTCACTTCGATTAACTTCGTCGCGCCTTCCCCGTCCCGCGCAATCTGTTTCGCTAAATCTTGACAGACCGTTTCGATCGCCTGTTCGAATGCTAACGCTTCGTCCGTGCCTTCAACGATCGTTGCTCCTCCTGCAGCTCCGCTCGCTAAAATCATGACCATGTCATTTGTCGAACTGTCTCCATCTACGGTAATGCAGTTGAACGTACGATGAATCGTCCGACGCAACAGTGTCTGTAAGACATCCGGTTCAATCGTTGCATCGGTCGTCAAGAAACCAAGCATCGTCGCCATGTTCGGATGAATCATCCCTGACCCTTTTGCCACACCACAGACTGAAATTTGGATATCCCCTTGCATGTATTGTTGACCAGCTATTTTCGTACCAGTATCGGTCGTCAGGATCGCATGAGCAAAATCATCCGCGGCATCCTTGTCATTTGTAGGCATCAGCTGTGGAATACCTGCCAGTAACGTATCAATGGCTAACGGTTGACCGATGATCCCTGTTGAAGCAATCGCGACTTGTTCTGGAGCAACATTTAAACTTTTCGCCATCGCTTGTTGCGACATATACGCATGGGATAACCCTAGTTCCCCTGTACACGCATTCGCGTTCCCGCTGTTAACGAGGACGGCATGAATACGACCTTGTGACGCCTGAATCGCTTGTTTCGTCACAGCGATTGGTGCTGCTTGCACCTGATTCGTCGTATAGACAGCTGCAGCGCTTGCTCCTACTTCACACCAGATCAGACCTAAATCCTTCCGCTTTCGTTTCAGACCCACATGTATCCCGGATGCTTGAAATCCCTTCGGTGTCGTGATCGTCAATGGGGTCTCTACTTGTACTTGCCACACAGGCGTTCCTCCTCTTTTTTCTCTTGATTAAATGTAGATCGGCTGTTGCGTTAAACCGGATGTCTCATCAAAACCAGCTAGAATGTTGGCATTTTGAACGGCTTGTCCGGCAGCTCCTTTTTGCATGTTATCGATGACTGAAACGATGGTCACTCGCCCTGTCCGATCATCCTTATAAACGGTCAAATCACAGTGATTACTCCCGACGACGGATTTGATTTCCGGATCAGCCTGTTGGATTCGGACGAATGGTTCCGTTGCATACTGGTCCGTCAACCAGGATCGCCACTCCGTTTCCGATAAATCCATCAACGGCTGAACCGTCATAATCGCCATGATGCCTCGATTGATCGGTAGTAGTTGAGTCGAGAACGTAATCGGATGCGATGATCCGGTCCATTCGAAAAGCGCCTGCTCAATTTCCGGGATGTGCTGATGCTGATTCACTTTATACAAGCGAACGTTTTCGCTTGAATGGACATGATGCGTTTGTGCCGTCAACGTTTTCCCTGCTCCCGTCAGACCAGAAGAAGCTTGAATGATGATTTGAGATGGATCGATTTTTTTCTCTTTTAAGAATGGTGTTAGTCCAAGCAAAACTGCTGTCGCGTAACAGCCTGGATTCGCAATCCATTTGCTAGCTGTAACAGCTTGACGATTCCATTCTGGTAATCCATAAGTTGCTCTTTGTTGTAACTGGGCATCAATGGGTTCCTTGTCATACCACGTTGCATATGATTCAGCTGGAAGTCTCAAATCGCCACTTAAATCAATGACGTAACCCGATCAGTTTTGAAGTTGTTCTAAGTAATGCTTCGAAATCCCACTCGGTGTCGCTAAGAACACCATATCCGTCTCGGTTTCCATCAAATGCTCCACCGAAAAGAAAGATAACGAGGAATATGTTTTTTTATTCATGAATGGGAATACATTATGCATGGATTCCCCCGCCATCGAGTCACTCATCAAACAGACGATCTCAAATGAAGGATGTGCTTCTAGTAGGCGAATCAGTTCAATTCCCGTGTATCCTGTTGCTCCGATGATGGTACATTTCATATCTGTACGCTCCCCTTCAAAGAATGTTATACCGATTTAAACATATGTATATTTATACTGTCAATTGAATTTTTATTAGTTTTTATACAAAAAAAGAAGCGTTGAAGCGATTGTCTTCTATAAGACAGTCCCTTCAACGCTTCTTTTACACGCATCTACTTAACGCTTTTCCGCACGTTGCGCTACGAGATGATCAATCCCAAATACGCCTGCACCCATGATCGCGACGACTACTACAAAAATCAATGTAAACATATGTATCCTCCTCATCGTTCACAAAAATGTCATTTGATACTTCTTATTGTGCAAGATTTGAACTAAAAAAGTAAGCGTTTACGACAAAAAATCGTCACATTTCTATTTTTTTATATTTTTCATCGACACTCTTATGGTTGACGTCCTCTGTAATATTCGTTAGTATTACGTTTGTTCAATGCTTTTGTGCATAAAAGCGTGTTAGTAACAGAGCATTATCATACTTTCATATTCATATAAGGAGGTGGAAGCATGCGCATGTCATTCCGTGAATCCGCAGCTATCCTAGGAATCAGTATCATCATCTTATTGTCCGCGTTATTCGGTGCTAAAGCCGAACCGCATCTTGCCATCTTGTCTAGTCTTATTTTCGTCTCAGGATATGCCGTTTACCGCGGTTTTAAGTTCGAGGACGTCGAACACCATATGATTCAAGGTATTCGTGAAGCGATCAAACCGATCCTGATCATGTTGCTCGTCGGTATGACGATCGCGGTCTGGATGATGAGTGGCGCAGTGCCGACCCTTCTTCATTTTGGGTTATCTACCCTTTCAGCGACTTGGTTCGCACCGAGCGCTCTTCTGATCGCGATGGTCGTCTCGACCTTTACAGGCAGTTCGTTTACAACGATTGGTACGGTCGGTGTTGCCTTGATGGGAATCGCGATCGCACTGGGCGTCAATCCTGCGCTTGCAGCAGGTGCCATCATCAGTGGAGCTTGTTTCGGAGATAAGATGTCACCTTTATCAGATACGACGAATTTCGCGCCCGGAATCGTCAATGTGTCTGTGTTCGATCATATTCGTTTCATGATGGGAACGACGATTCCCGCTATCACAATCACATTCATCTTATTCTTCATTTTCGGACGTAGTAGTGGAAATGTCGATTCGTCTGCTGTTCAAACGACACAACAAGAGTTAGCTCGTTTGTTCGACTTGTCACCTTGGACGTTGCTTTCACCGTTGCTCGTCATGGTATTAGCATTACGTAAGATGCCGGTCGTTCCAACACTTGTTGCTGGCGTTTTAAGTGGATTGTTGTTAACAGGTCTTGTACAAGGAAACTGGAATATCTCGAACTGGATGGCCGTCATTCAGAACGGGTTAAAACTAGAATCTTCTAGTGAGACGGTCACATCCATCATTAGTAAAGGTGGATTGCAATCGATGATGTGGTCGGTGTCGCTCGTCATGCTCGCCCTTGCGTTCGGTGGTGTCTTACGTGGCATCGGTGTCATTGACGTGGTCATTGAACGGACCGTTTCTAAACTAAAACGTGATGGTAGCATCATTTCATCCGTCGCCTTATCGTCTATCGGTGTAAACGTGATGGCTGGGGAACAATACTTGTCCATCTTGCTTCCGGGTCAAGCATTCAAGAAAATCTTTGAAGAGCGTCAGATTGATCCGCGCTTCCTCTCTCGTTCACTCGAGGATGGAGGAACACTCGTCAATCCGCTTATTCCGTGGGGTGTTTCTGGGGCGTTCTTCGCTTCGACACTCGGTGTCCCAGTAACAGCATACGTTCCGTTCGCATTCTTTTTACTCCTTTCACCATTGTTTACGTTTTTACTCGCATTTCTTCGTCCAACGAAAATCGAAACAAAATACTCTCTCGCTTCTTGAGTCTATTTCATATTAAAGATCCGATATGTCCTATCGGGTCTTTTTTTCTTTCCAATATCTCCTTTATTTCCTGTTAAATACGTCAGATTTAAGACGAAAACGGCTTGGAATCACGTTTTTTTAAAGAATCATGTGTAAAGATGAAATGAACTGGGAATATACCAAACATAAGATTAAAAATTACAGAGAATGATAGAGAGAGAGTACGTTCCTGATCGACCGAGGGATGACTTCGATGTAATTGTGGGAGGAGTTAATATGATCAAACGTGGTACGCTGGAGCGACTTGACGGCAAGTATGCTGTCCTACTATGGGAAAATGGTTCAAGTTTCATTCCACGACGTTATTTACCACCTGAAGCAAGGTTAGGCGATACGATTATTTTTGACGGTACAACCTATACGTTAGATGTCAGTAATTCATCACCCTCTTCCTTTCAAACATTTTCGTTTCGGCAAATGGGTTGATGATCGATAAAAAGCCATTCCGTATCATGCATTGACTATGGAGAAGGAATTTCTCTCATCAGTCTTTCATGAAATGAATGGCTTTTTCGCTTTATCTACGCACATATAGGGAGTGACCATCACACGATGGACAAGGAAAGTGATCAATATCGGATATTTCGATTCGTTCAAGTTCCGTCTGATCATGTGGGCATTCGTAAAGTGGTTGAACGACATCTAGTTGCAAAAACAGGGCACACCAAAATCGATTCGAAAATCGGTGACAAATCGGACAGTGGTATAAATCCAATTGATACGGTACCCAACCATCCGCTAATTCCTCCTGATGGAGCTGATAGTGCTGAATTAATCGAAATCGATTCCAGTCGTCTACATACGTCCGCTGTAAAATCGGTTCATGCATCGACGGAACGAACCAAAGCGGGAGACCCGTCATGAACGCTTCGACCCCTTGCGTCAAGACAGCAGGAAATGTCGGCCAACCATCTAGTTGACCGAGTTGGAATGTTTGTTGAAAGGAGCAGTTGCGGCATAGGAGTTCCATCGTCATCCTCCTGTTCGTTTCACCATCTCTTTTAACATCTGTTCCGTTACAGGACCGATGTGTTTCGAAAGAATCGTTCCTTTCCGGTCTAATACATAAGTTGCTGGCATTGCTACGAGACGATAAGCATCTTCTGAAGTTCCCTTTCGATCATATAACACAGGATATTCAACAGGTGTCTGCTTCAGAAAATCAGCAACATCCGAAACACGTCGTTCTGATGTCGTGACATTGATTCCGTAGACGGGTATATCTGTATGTCGTGCAAAGGCATTTAGTTCTGGAATCTCTTGTTTACACGGTGGACACCACGTTGCCCAAAAATTAATGACAAAGACATCATGATTGATTTCGTCTAGATCGACAGTTTTTCCTTCTTGACGCAAGGATAGATTCGGGGCTTTCATCCCTACTTCGAGACCACCTTGTGATACTTGTTTTTGTTGTTGCTCCACTTTTTTTTGTTTTGCATCATATGTTTGATAACTTTGATAGGCAATGCCGATAATAGCAATCGCTAGGATCAGATAGATCAACGGTTTTTTCACATCTAACCCCCTCCTTCTTTGTTCAGTGTAGCAGACTTCCTCTTTTCGACTATCTACTTTTATCAACAAAAAAGCGAACTCTTCCGTCTTATACGCGGAAATGAGTTCGCTTTATTTTAGAGACTTCACGTTTTAACGAGACACACGGTTAGTTAAAACGTGGTAATTGTTTTTTGACTTGACGGTTATCTTTAACGCTACCGACAGCTTCCGCTCCTCCTAAGGCCTCATTCAAGGATGTCTTTCCTTCCTTGACTTCTAGACGTCGATTAAATACCGATCGATTATCGACAGAAGCAACGAGGATCGATGCGACATCCGTTTCCGAAATCGTCGCGTCCTTCGTGTCCTTCAAATCTTCATCGGCTTCAATCAAGCCACGCCCTTCACCTGTTGTGATGGCAACCGGACAAATGATCGTATACGTCAAACCACTATGTTCAATCTGTTCCTCTGCTGCATTCTTAGCAGCGTAGAACGGATAGACATCTTTCTTGAATTGCTCAGGTCGATCTGCACCATAAGCGCTCAGTAGCACGAAATGACGTACTCGCGCTTTTTTAGCTGCATCAATTGTTTTCAAAGCGACTGTTCGGTCCAGCAGTTCTATTTCAGTTGCTTCGCCGTCTACTCCTGCGGTCGCCGCACAAATGACTGCATCCTGCCCTGCGACTCCGTGCTCAATGACTTTTTCGAGTTCTGTTTCGATATCGACGTAATGCGCCTTGACACCGAGTTTTTCGAATCGTTCCACCAGATGTTCATGACGAACGATGACCGTGACCTGATGACCCTTGGCAAGCGATTTGACGACGCGCGCTCCAATCGTACCGGATGCACCTACGACTAGTACTTTCATATGGGGGTCCCTCCTCGATAAGTTAGTCACCTTCGTGGAATGTCATGATGTCATGTCCAAAAATCGTCGATTTCAGAGATAACCTAAAACAATCCACCAAAGGAGCAACGTACATCAATTTATACCCGCAATGACCGGAAGGAAACCCCTCCCCATTAGTTCTTCAATGTGCCATAAAACGTCGTATCGAGCTGATCACGTAGTTCTTGCAGTGCCTTCTCATTCGGTAAGTCATAGAAAATCCCGTTCAGTCGTTGGCTGACGGCTTCGATTTCATAATGTTTTCGTTCTGACATCAAGGCAATCGATAACCCTGCCGTTGCCATCTCGCGGACACTTAAATCAAGGTTCATCTCTTCTTTCATATACGTGTGCGCTGCTGGAATTTTCGACCATCCAGTCGGCTTCATCAAGTGTGTCGCGACGGCTTGGATGACTTCCGACTGACGATTCGCGCGCGCTCCGTCATTATCCGTTTTTCGATGTCTCGAATAGGCAAGTGCCATCGCACCATCCATATGATATTCCTTCCCTTTTTGGAATGAATACTGATTTGCTTTCCCACTCGCATCCTGCTCGGAGAACGTTCCTGTCGAGACAAGGTCGATTCCGCCGATTTGATCCACTAATCCGATGAAACTATCGAAGGAGATGACGATCTTTCCATCGATCTCTTCATCGAGTAGACCCGAAACAGCATCTTGCGTACATTCTTCTCCACCGAAGGCAAAGGCATGTGTGATTTTATCCTTCTTTCCATTCTCACAGGAAATCGGTGTATACGTATCTCGAGGAATCGACGTCAGTTGAATCGTTCGAGAAAGTGGAATGAATTGCATGACCGACAGGGAATCCGAACGTGATCCACGCAACGACTCTCCAGGTCGTGCATCACTACCAATCAATAGGAACGTGAATGGTTGTGAAGCAAAAAGAACGAATGCGATGAGCAACAATAAAAATAGTCCAAGAAGCTTTCGTTTAAAACGACGTTTTTTCTTGATTTTTTTAGGATGAGTTTCTCTTGAAGAGACGTCAGGATTCTGCTGTACCGATTGCTCTGATCGCCCCGCCTTCCTCGAGCGTCTCGAGCGTTCCCGATTAGCAAACAACCGTGATCCGGCATTCCCGATCATCTGTGCGACCTGTTTAAGCATGCCGCTCCCGGAACGACGCGATGTACTTTTTCTATCTCGCGGTTGCTCTTCGACATATCGATGATACGTAGCCGGTTCTTGCTGTTTCTCAAAGGAGTCTTGATAAAATGATTCGTCCGGCGCGTACGCTTTCGAAAAAACTTCTTCTTGCCTAGCCTGCTCTTCTTGTCTAGCTTGCTCTTCTAACTGCATACGTCGTCGCTCTAAGCGAGAGCGGTGTGGTTGATGTTCTGCCATTCAGATACCTCCGTATCAATCTTTTGCGATCTGTTTCTCTTTCAAGAACTCGCGGAGATACGTCCGTTTCGGTTCGTGCATCGAGGCAGCCATCTGTTTGACCCACCCTTCTGTCCGTTGACCACCGGTCCGTTCTCCGTAATACGATGACGTTGACTCTTCGTATCCTGTCAGTAACTCACGCATCGTATCGTCATCAGTATACGTATTTCGGTGGAAGACCGCATCCATCGGAAGGCGGGGTTTTTTACCCGGTTGTTGATCTGGAAGACCGATCGCGACTCCAAATAATGGTACGACGTGATCTGGAAGTTGTAAGAGTTCGCTGACACGACGAGCATCATTTCGTAGTGAACCGATGTAGACCGTTCCGTAGCCGAGCGACTCGGCAGCTACGACTAAATTTTGAGCGGCAAGTCCCGCATCGACAGCCCCTACGACAAGCGCTTCCGTCGTCTCGATCGTCCGGCTCACGTCGCCTCCTGCTAGTTCTGCCGCTAACGTATGTTTGTGGTAATCCATACAAAAGACGAAGAAGTAACTGTTTTCTGCCACATATTGTTGACCACTTGCAACGTCGGCTAATTGTCGTTTCAATCCTTCATCTTCGACACCGATGATTGCATAAGCTTGCTGATAAGAGGATGTCGAGGCAGCCTGTGCGGCTTTTATGAGTGTTTCAATCGTCTCTTCGTCTAATTGATGTTGTTTGAATTTCCGGATGGACCGGTGGTTGAGTAAATGTTGAATGGTTTCATTCATGTGTAATCGTCCCCTTCTGTAATGAGTCTTCTTATTTAAGATAGTCGTCTCTGACTAAAAAGCGCAAATGAAGAGGTTCGGTTTATGAAAAAAGCGGGAATTGAATAGTGTTGTACTGTGCTTTTCTTGCGAAGGAGGGCGATCATGAGAATACGGAAACTGCGACTCTTACTAGAACAATATGGCGATACGACCCTTCGCGATATCATCGTCGAAATCTATCGTCAACTCCCGAGACAAGTCATCGAAGAGAAAGAGTTTGACGCCATGTTGACACAGTTCATGAAGTATAAGGATTTGCAAAAAGAACAGGAACAACCGACCGTCGAACAGACGATTGCTCAGACGGAACGGTTTATTCAATTAGCATACGATCTCCAGTACCTTGAGCCGAATCCGATCGTACCGCTTCGCGAACAAAAGAATTGGTATATCACCGCCAAACGCCTGCTTAAGCATTTACGCCACTATGCTCATCGTAAAAACGGAACCCGTATTGCCTTTGAGGAATTTTTCTTTCTTCTTTCGTCGGCTGCCGGGGAAGAACCTTTATTTTTAAGTAATGATCCGTTTCGATTATTGAAAGTCTCGCAAGTCGATTTTTTTCAAGAATTAGTCGGCTATTATAAAAATGATAGTCATGGTGTCGAATGGATGGAACGCGCCCTCTATACAGCGTTGAAGGTTCCGATGGACGTCGATACTGAGCGCAGTGATCTTTTGCTTGCCGTACTTGCCCATTGCGAGAAACCCGAACATCAAGAAGCATACATCCATTACTTGAATGCGCATGCTAAAAAATTACAGTCGCATGTTCGGATTGATGCAGACGCTTTATCCACCTATCAAGAAATTCGTTTCGCAGAGCTACATGCTCTCATTTCCTTACGCGCGTTAGAACGAGCGGAGACGATGCTGTTCACTGAATACATCCCATATTTTTCGCATCGCTCGACTCCGTTTCGTTATTATCTCGATCTCCTCGAACGAGCCGGACTCGAACAAGAACACGAAAGAATGGCACGCGTTGGTCGAAAAAAACGAATTCATTTCTAAGAGTAGATTCTTCTTGTTCACACGTAGTAGACAATAAAAGGCAAGTGACGATGGATTCGTCACTTGCCTTTTATTAGTCAGATTCATTTCAATCGGAGGCATTGACGATGCCAAGTCCGACTGTTGCGAGTAATGCAATACAAGCGAATAGGAATGCCATGTCGTTCGGTGAATCGAAGCCTTCATAGATCGGTTCCTTCCGATCAACGATGATATGATCCTCCGCGCCATAATTCCCATATGTCGTCGAACTGCTTACACCCGGTTCATCGTAATCACGCGCTTCGGCTACCAATGTATCCGCGCTGAATAACCAGCCCGATAAACCGATGACGATCCAGAGATACTTCATGATAATTTTGCCTCGATTCTTTCTTATCTTCAGGAATCCATCTACTTTTTGTTTGAAACAGAAGATATAAATACCTTTTATTTCCTGTAATATAAAAGTAAGATATTTTGAACTTCACTTTGCTAAAGGAGGAACTTAATTTGCCTATTGTGTATTACAATCAATTGTCTCATGTTCAAAGGCGACACGTCCATCAACTTCTTCAGTACCATCAAAAGGCATATGATTTTTCATATTTTCAGCCGCTTGAAGATTGTCAATGGGTCTACCTCGAATCCGGTCAGGTGAAAGCGACGCTCGGATATCATGTCGTGCATGACGTCGTTCACTTTATGAACAGCGCCTTTCATGACATCAAAGCCTTTCGTCATCTGGCTATTTTGCTACACTTACATGCCGTTCGACAAGGATGCCGGCAGATACATGTACAAGTCTCTCCGCCGCATGATCTTTCTTTAACTTCGATTTGGAAAGAGCTTGGTTATAGTTTATATGCCGAACAGTTTCGTTTAATTGGACTCTCAGAAGGACAGCCTGCTACGCTACGTTTGAAAGCTGTTCATGCACAGAATCAAGATACTTATCTCGCACTTCGTAACGATGCCCTTCAAGGAACACATCACTTTTTTCCTTATCAGGTATCTGATTTAGACAAGTTGATTCAACGAAAAGCGATTCCTTACTTAGTCTATGATAAGCAACTGATCGTCGGTACACTATTATTTCAAAAGCAGGGACAGAATATCCGTCTTCTTGAAATCACGTGCTTACCAGAGCTGAGACGTCAAGGATACGGTAGCCGCATCCTCCATGCATTTCAAGAAAAGTTACGACGTGCAAACATCCAAACGTTTGAAGTCTTTTTTCTCTCAACACAACAAGATGTATTACGCCTGTATCATCCCTCGATGTTTTGCGATATCCAGTTAACCTCTCATTGGCATACGTTCAGTACGGATCAACCTCCGTTAATCATTTAGGCGATTGACGATTCCCTTGTATTCAGGCAACACATACTCCGCATCCATTTCCCGAAAATCAACATGACCCGTTTTACGAAGCACTAGCCCCATCTCGTATAACTGTTCGATATAGGCATCTCCCCATGTCAAGGCAAGTCCCGGTTGGTGATTATGAAAAGCAAGCAAGGCATCTTCAATAATTTCAGAAGCAATGGATGCTTGCATCACACGGTTCAATAAAGATTGGAACAGTACGGTTTGTCGTCCGATCAGCGCATAAAACGGGAAATAATGTTTAGCATAAACAAACGTCGGCAAATAGGCATCCGCCTCAATCGTCTTTAACAACAATGGTGAAGCGGGACGTTGTAATCGTTCTGCAAGTCCAACGGTCGCCTTGCATTCGCACAGCTGATCAAGCACTCGAATCGTCAACTCTTCTTCGATATCGAGCAATAAGACGAGATCCAGCAGATTCAATTCATGCGTCTCCATGAATTGATCACTGCGTTGAAGATGCATCGTATAAGTAAAGTCCAGCTTTTCAGCAACAAGTGCCCACAACTCGGAATGGCGCGCCGCATATAGACCTACCGGAAAGTGAAGGGGTTGGCGGACGATCGAGCGATGCCCTTCAAGTGTATAGACTTGATTGACGTCCAGACCGTCTGCTAGCAGCATTTCGAGTAACTGCTGACGATTTTGACACGTGACGAGTGTTTGAAACAGACGATCAACCTCGACGAGTGGTTGTTTCATTTCAAGCGCTATTTTCAAATGAGCAGGTGAATCCTGCTCTAGCGCACGCTTAATGAATTGTAAGGCCTGTTGTTCCGCATCGTTCAGTTGGGCGACATGTGTCCGAAACATTTCGATGTCAAGTTCCCGAAAGGCTTGTAACGCCGGTGCAATTGATTGATTTTTTACAAAGGGTTTCCACATGATTCCCTCGACCTCCTCATTCCAGTATCTCTTCGTAGTGTACGCAATATCCTATCGTCTTGAAAGCAAAAAATGGAGAATCTTCCGTCGTTTCAGGAAGATCCTCCACTTTTTATTTTTTACCGACTTTTAAATGAGCGTTTCGAAAGACAGCATCTTGTTTTCCTGTCTTTTCAACACTTGTTCCGACAGACCCCAGGTATTCGAGTTCATCCTTTGGTTGAATGAACTCGTATGTGATGGCAGGTTCGCCCCGAAGTCGAACGTGTATGATTTGTCGATGTCGTAAAGAGAATGATGCGCGCACTTCAAGAAAGGAGGAAGCTGATAAATCATGTTGCCGCTCTAAGATCGTCATCAACTCTTTTTCCGAGTCACGATAGTTCCCCTGCAATTGAGCATACGAAATACCGACTCCTAAAGATAGGATGCCAATTAGACTAAGAGCGAAAATGACCAGCACTTTCTTCATGACTGATCCACCTCCGAAAAAAGTTCATTCTACTTATTCATCGGTTCATCCATCGTTGACGTGAAGTCTTTTTTCGAATCCTTTACGTGAAACTGCATGTCCACATGTGGAATATCATCTTCTAAATAAGGGTCGGATACGGTTTCGAAACCAAACGATCCGTAAAACCCTTCTAGGTGTGCTTGTGCCTGTAAGTAGATCGCAGCTTCTTTCTGCAAATGTACCATCGCTCTCTCCATCATTTGTCTCGCTAACCCAACCGATCGGTGATCACGATGAACAGCTACCCGTCCAATCGCTACTCCTTTTGTAGGATGATTATACATCCGAAGGCATCCGACGATTTGACCGCTCTCACTCCGTACGATTAGGTGTGTCGCTTGTTGATCTTGATCATCTAGCTCCGGATACGCGCACTCCTGCTCGACGACGAAGATATCCGTTCGTAATTTCAAAAGTGCATATAAGGTATCAGGTGTCATGGAATGAAAAGACGCGAAGTTAAATTCGTACATAAAAACTCTCCTCTTTAGTTACGACAAAGTCGTGATAGTTGTCCAACATAAATCGTGACGGGAACATCTCTAAACACCGTATCTTTTTCCCAGTTCAGCCCGTTGGCACGAGCGACATTTTGCGAAGCACGATTATCGGGATGAATGATCGAGATGATTCGATCATGCCCTCGATTGAACGCCTCCATCATTAATCGTTTTGCTGCTTCACGACCATAACCGACTTTCCAGTGCTTTGGTTCGAGCCAATAACCGACTTCTAACTCTTCTTTCCCATCCACTTCCTGCATCAATAATCCGGCAAAGCCAATCGGTTCATTCGTTTCTTTTATGAACAACAGTAAAAAACCAGTTTGTCGCTCATCCGAATATCGCTCCAATTGCCGTTCGAACCACTCTCGTGCCTCATCTTCACTTAAGGCAGTGCCTCCATTGATATAACGCATGACTTGCTCATTTTGGACAAGTGACTTATAAAAACTAAAATCCTCTTCTTCGAACGGTCGCATCCATAAACGTTCACTTTCCATCGTCATCGCCTCCTTCTATACTTCTCTTTTCCCGAGTTCTTTTCGCTTCATTCCTCTTCCTGATCCTGCTTTCCCTGTGACATTTTTCATTACTAATCGATGACATTCACTCCCTAGTGCTTGCAATTCCCGGCATAAGTCGGTATTTTGGGAACAGTATGTTGAACAATGACCGTACGATTAATGTTAAAATATATTTTGAGCGCATGAGCGCTGGGTAGGAATTCACGAAAAGGACTGAGACCATAATGACTGAACAAGTAATGACGGGACTGTATGAAGGCATTTCAAAAGAGTCCGTACTAATCAATGAACCTTTAAAATATCATACGTATACAAAAATGGGAGGAATCGCGGATTTATTCATCATCCCAACTTCTTATGAAGAAACAGCTTTTGTCGTCCGATACGCTTACGAACAAGGTATTCCCTTGACGTTGCTTGGAAACGGATCGAATCTTGTCGTACGTGATGGCGGCATTCGCGGCATTGTCCTCTCCTTTGAGAAGTTAACCGATATCTCGGTCGAAGGACATGAGCTCGTCGCTCAAAGTGGCGCAGCAATCATCGAAGCGTCTCGTGTAGCTTACGCGCATCAGCTCAGCGGTCTTGAATTCGCTTGTGGGATTCCAGGAACGATTGGTGGCGCATTGATCATGAATGCGGGAGCATACGGTGGTGAAGTCAAGGATTGCCTCCATAGCGCTACTGTATTGACACGGCAAGGAGAACTGTTGAACATTTCGCATGATGAACTCGAACTGGGATACCGGACAAGTTGCTTCTCGAAGAAAGAATACATCATCCTCGAAGGTCGATTTGCCTTAACAGAGGGTGACCCAGCACTAATCAAGGAAGTCATGGATGATTTGACGCATAAGCGAGAAACGAAACAACCACTCGAGTACCCTTCTTGTGGTAGCGTCTTTAAACGTCCAGAAGGCTATTTTGCAGGGAAGCTGATTCAAGATAGCAACTTACAGGGAACACGCATCGGTGGTGCTGAAGTGTCCAAGAAACACGCTGGTTTCATCGTCAACGTCGAGAATGCGTCAGCATCCGACTATATCGCGCTCATTCGTCATGTCCAAGAAACCGTTCAAGAAAAATTCGGTATCTTACTTGAGACAGAAGTGAAAATCATCGGTGAAGAAGCATAATCCATCATTTTATTAAAAAGGTGAGCTCCGTTTCGGACTCACCTTTTTGTTCATTTAGATTGACCAGTTTCCGTCACGCATGACTGATTCACGCGTTCCGTCTGCAAGTTCTCCTTCAATCGATAGATCCGCTGATCCAATCATGAAGTCGACATGCGTCATCGAGTCGTTCGCGCCTTGTGCTTCTAATTCTTCTGCTGAAAGGCTTGGACCATTTTCGAGACACGTCGAGTACGCACGACCAATCGCTAAGTGGCACGAAGCATTTTCATCAAACAATGTATTATAGAATAGGATACCCGAGTCAGAAATCGGCGAACGGTGCGGCACGAGCGCAACTTCTCCGAGATAACGTGCACCTTCATCAAGTGAAATCAAGTCATCTAATGCTTCTTGACCCTGTTTCGCTTCCGCTTTAACGATTTTTCCGTTCTCGAACCAGAGTGTGAACTCATCAATCAAGTTCCCACTATAGCTAAGCGGTTTTGTGCTCGAGACGTGTCCGTTGACACCTGTCTTTTTTGGTAACGTGAACACTTCTTCTGTCGGCAGATTCGCGATGAAATCAACACCATCTGCATTCGGACCACCGCCACCTAACCAAACATGACGTTCTGGTAATTCGATTGATAATTCTGTTCCTGGAGCTGTGTAGTGCAATGTTTTGTATTTCTTCTCTGTCAGGAATTTTGCTTTTGAACGCAGATTATGATCATGATCCGCCCATGCAGCGACCGGATCCGCTTGATCGGCACGTGTAGCCTTTAAAATAGCTGACCAGAGCTCTTCAACAGCATTCTCTGAATCAGGGAATACTTTCTTCGCCCAGCTTTCAGAAGGTGCTGCTACGACACACCAGCTGACATTGTCACTCATGACGAACTTCCGCCAATTAGCAAGAGCGACACCGGCTGCTTTATTCGCACGTGCGATTCGGCTCGAGTCCACGCCATTCAATAAATCTGGATCTTCACTGACGACTGATAAGAACGCAGTCTTTTCTTCTGCCAGTTGGTCGTAACGTGCTTTTAACCAATCCGGGAACGTATCAAACGACTCTTCCGGTGCATCGAAATAACGGATTTTCGTCATCTCATCATCTGACCATTGTACATATACTTGCGTAGCTCCTACTTCGTAGGCGACACGCGTGATTTCACGAACGAGCGGCAAATTTTCGATTCCTGCACGCACCTCGAGTTGTTGTCCTGGTTGTAGATTAATTCCCGTACGCACGGCTAAAGACGCGTATTGTTGTAATTCTGCTTGTGTCGGCATTATGTAATCCCCTTTCTTGTATCTTTATTTTCACGAAATAGTTGCAATTTTGCAAGAAATAAGGCGAAACTAGAAAGAGAAGAGAAGGAGGCATCACCATGGAATTCACACCCGGCGATTTTAAATCGGCCTATACGTATTTTCACCGACAGGCACTCGACCTCGTTGGTGATGAAAAAGCACAGCAAGAATTGTTAGTTCGAGCAGAAATCGGACTTGCGCACTTGACGCAAGATATCGCGTCTACAGAAAGCTCGGACATCGAACGCGAGGCAGAACTCGTCCTTTATTTTCAATTAAAACAACTGCTTGAAATGCTTCGTGCTCTCTATCAGAAAAAATTCGAAATGCATGCGGAGCAGGAACAATTGTTATTGACGGCCGTTCTGTACTTCACGTCTCCTGTTGACGCCTTACCGGACGATAACGTCCTCGGGCTCTTCGATGATGCACAAATCGTCGAAACGATTTATGAAGAACTGGCTGCAGACGTCGATCGCTTTCAACATATGGAATGAATGAAAAAAGCAGCTGTCGCGACAGCTGCTTTTTGATTACGCATTTTGTTTCGAAGCAATATGAACAGGTGTCGTGGATTGACGTGATTCATCTACTTCTAATTTTTCTTTATTCAGCCACGTATAGATCATTCCCATGAAGACTGCTCCACCAATGATGTTACCGGCTAAAGCTGGCAACAGGTTATGCATCGCTCCGGCAAATGTGATCGTATCCGGATGTGGTACGACTAACGCAATGGAGAACAGTGCCATATTGGCGATGACGTGATCAAATCCAGAAGCAAAGAATACTGCGACGAGTACCATCATCATCATGATCTGCGCCAACTCATTCTTCATGTTCTTTGGAATGAAAATCGCTAAACAGACCATCCAGTTACAGAAGATAGCACGTGTGAAGATTTCCCACGTCGTATGGTGGATCTTCGTTTCTGAGACAGAAAATAACCAGTTGTTCATACCAAGCTCTTGGATGATTCCTGTTTGAGAAAAGAGTAGCGCAAACGCCAATCCGCCAAGTCCATTTCCGATCAGACAGATCAACCAGACCTTCATCGTATCCATCTTCGTCGTATAGCCGCGCATCGTCGCCGTCGTGAAATACATCGTATTCCCTGTGAATAGCTCTGCCCCACCATAAACGATCAGGACGAGTGCCACTCCGAAGGTCAGTCCACCGACAAGTGTCGCAACAGGTGACTCCGCCATATATAGACCGTTAATTGCTTTTAAAGTAAAAATGATTGCAAATCCAATGAAAATTCCCGCTAACATGGCACGAACTAAGTACTCGAGAGGACGCATTTGTAGCATGCGCGTCGACTTGATTGCTTTATTCCGTAATCCTTCTAATGCTTCTACCTCGTTCATCGTAGAAACCTCTCTTTCTTTTGTTCAACACTTCACAATGTTTGTTCATTTATTATCATACTTCCATCTTAAAAGATGTTCAAGTATTGAATAGACCTGTTTTATCGTTTTTATAAAAGAACGAGATGTAAACGATATCATTTTGTCGAGATTGTGAAAAATGCCTTTTCTTGCTTTATACAATTAATTAGTTTGGATCTGTAGTCGTGATGCGAAGCGTTCAAAGAAAGTATTTCGCCTTGATGCATCGAGCACATAACCATCAATGACGACCCGATTAAAGCGTCTAGAAGAGGAAGTAGCTCGTTCGATATCGGTCGGAGTGTAGGCGTCGAATGTTTTCCGGTCCATCGTAAAATCTGCACCTGAATACGGATCCGTATAGTGAATTTCAAGATCGGTCAAATCAGGAATCGTTGAAAATAAAACAAGCGTATGATGCATCAGCACTTTAGATAACCGAGCTTTCAAAAAATCCTGATTCACTTGTAGTGTCCCAGTATCGGTACCAATCCAAGCTTGTCGCTCTTTTCCTGTCACTTCATAGGCAAGACGTAACGATTCTCCTTCGACATCTACCTGTTTTAATTCTGATGAGAACGGAAGTTGTTCGGCTAATTGACGAACCGCTACCGTATTCATCATCGAGGCACCTACTTGTCTCGCTACAAGATCACCATCATGCCAAATGGATGATTGATTTTTTTCATTGGGTTGTTCGAAAATACGAATTCCAACCAGTACTCCTAAACAGATACAACCAAGAATCCATAACATTTTCTTCATTTTCATCACCTTCCTAAAAAAACGTACCCTTTTTCATCTTTTTTCATAAGAAGGGTTGAAATTTTATGCATATGAGCGTACTCTTGCAGGCAGATACTCACAGAAGGAGGAGCATGAGGTCACTCATCATATTGCCATGACTACAACACACCCACAGAAAAAGAGAGTTGAAAAAATCAGTTTCTTAATCATTGGTACGTTGCTGTATTCCCTTTACATCAGCTTACTACTATCTCCAAATGATATCGGATCAGGCGGTATCATGGGGATCACACTCATTATTCAAGAGCTTTTCCACACGCCAATCGGATTAACGCAATTGCTCTTAAACATTCCCCTCTTCCTTTTAGGTTTCCGTTTCCTACGCAAACGATTCATGTTCTTATCTGGAATTATCGTCATTGCTTCTTCCTTTTTAATTGACTGGATTCCGACTCAAATCGTTCCGGAATCTCTAAATGATCCACTCGTCGCTTCCATCTTTGCTGGTCTAGTCTCTGGTCTTGCAATGGCATTGATCTTCTTCGGTGGTGCTTCAACTGGAGGGCTTGATATTCTTGGAAAGTTTTTCTTTGCTCGTTTTCATAACTGGCCACTTCCTCGTATATTTCTGATGCAAGATCTTGTCATCTACATCCTTGTATGGTGGGTATTTGATCTTAAACACGTTATGTATGCTCTCATCATGAGCTTTGTTCGTGCCAAAGCCCTTCAGACGGTTTACAGTTTCTATTCTGCTTCTAAGCAATGTATCATCATTTGTGAGAAAGCAGATGAAATCAATGAAGTCATTACAAAAGAACTCGGTCGTGGTGTCACGATTCTCGATGCACGTGGAGGATATTCCAACCGAACGAAAAAAATGGTCTATGTCGTCGTTCAAAATAATGAAATCGTCCGTTTGCAAGAAATCGTCTCTTCTGTCGAACCGAATGCATTCGTTACATTCTCGGAAATCCACACTGTCTTCGGCAATTACAAGGAACATTCGTATTCGTTTTAACACCAAGCGCAGCTTAGCTGTGCTTTTTTCATCTTCTTAAAACAGCTTCTCGTATTTCATCATCTTTCCTGCTTTTTTATGAGTATTATTCACTTTTTCGATCATTATCCCTATTCAAAAATTAGACAGGCTTCACTTTTTTTACGATAGTAGTTAAGCTTATGACATGTCTTTTATTTAAAGGAATGATTGCATGCACTCTCTTTGGCGTCAGCGTATTCTGCTGATTTTCTTGGTCAGCTTATTCGCCTCTATCCCGATCATCTATGCGTTATCCGGTTATCGGACGATTGCAACGATGACCGAGCAAATGAAGGATCATGATATCCCGTTAATCAATCAGGTAGATCAGTTGGTCGAACACAATCGAGATCGTGCCAATGCGGTTCGTGGTCTCTTATTGTATGAAGATAATCGTTATATCGAACAATATTACTTTTCAACGTCTAAAATCCATGATTTGCGTAATAGTCTGAACCAATCGTCGACTACTCCAGGGACGATTAAAGATCTTCTTCGCCGCAACAATGTCTGGGAGTCCGAAATTGAACGCGTGTTTGTTGTCTATGAACGTCAAAGTCCAACAGCCGCAAAACGTCTTGCTAGACAGTCGACTCAGACGACCCAAACGATTCTCGAAGACTTATCCCGTGTGAAAGATGATTTGTATAAAACGCTTCAAGCCAAATTACAACAATCAGATTCTTTAATCGCTACATATAAATGGATGTGTCTCGCTCTCTCCATCCTGTCCTTTTTATTGATTAGTGCCACGGTCTTTTTCTTCCACCGCTTCGCTCCAAAAGGATCAGAACAATCGTCTTTAGAATAAACGAAAAGCGCAGCTATAGCTGCGCTTTTCGTTTATTCTAAAGACTCATTCAGGCATTGCTTTTCCCTCTTGTACATGTTCCATCGCCATATGTACAAGCGATGACACATGATGGTCATCCAAGGAATAATAGACGACTTTACCGTCTTTTCGAAACTTGACGAGTCCTTGTTTCAACAAAGATCGAAGATGATGCGACGCTGTCGCAATCGAACAGTCGACAGAAGCCGAGACATCACAAACGCATAGTTCTTCTTCGATCGTCAGCGCATAAACGATTCGCAGTCGTGTCGCATCCGAAAGAATCTTAAATAGCTTTCCGATTTCTAGCGTCGGAATCGTGTCAACGATATGTCCGATTTCAGACGCGCGTTGTTCATCAATCGCAATCGTTTCACAACGGGGAATGTCCATGTCCGTCACCTCGTTTCTACCTATATTGCACCATGAGAAACGGGACATTGCAAGTTCAGCGCATTCGTCTGCGAATGAGCCAAAACACGAACCATCCTCCTACGTAATCTCCGATATCCCAGACAATTCGATTTTGATCGACAGCGCGTACGCCGATGTCAATGACTTTCGTGCTTTCTAATCGATTCGTATAACGTTGACGAAGTCGCGTCGGAATCGGTAGATGAAGAAGTGCCCGGTAATAGATATCTAAATGAGTATGTCCCCAAATTTCCGTCGCAATCGAGCTCGTTTTAATATACAACGGACGTTTGTAGCGTCTTTCATACTTTTCTTTCAATAAAAGAGCCATCTCATAAGATATACGATTAGGACGCGGAAATAAGACTTTTCCTAGATGGTAGATTCCCTGATTATCGACTCGAATGATTTGTGGTTCTAACCGATATCGAATCCAATAGCCGCGAAAACGGATCGTCTGCCATTTCAATACAATCACCTCTGAACGGATTATACCCTGTTCTGAAGTGATTGATGCCATTCTCGCACAGCATCTGTCATTTGCTGCGCAGCGAGTTGCCGATCTTCTTTAGCGAAAATTTCTGAGATGACGGCATACCCTTCTAGCGGGATAGGCAGAGAAGAGACATTCGTTGCTGTGATTCCACCAATACCGATTAGAGGTAATCGTACGGCTTCTCGAATTGCCTGAAGCATCGTGTGCGACATGGAATCAGCGTCCGCTTTGGATGACGTCGCAAATAGAGACCCCACGCCTAAATAAGATGCTCCGTCCCGTTCTGCTTCAATCGCTTGTGCAACGGTTGCTACTGACACACCGATCACGGCATCTGGTAAAAGGCGACGTGCTGCGATTAAAGGAATGTCTTCTTGTCCGATATGCAAACCAGCTCCGACGAGTAATGCGATATCGATCCGGTCATTGATGATCAAAGGAACGTCGTAGCGATCCGTGAGTGTT
The DNA here is from genome assembly GCF_038006045.1 of Exiguobacterium sp. FSL W8-0210. NCBI lineage: Bacteria > Bacillati > Bacillota > Bacilli > Caryophanales > Exiguobacterium > Exiguobacterium sp. FSL W8-0210. The sequence continues at coordinate 585,583 of NZ_JBBOUK010000001.1, read as the reverse complement.
TTCAACCGAACTGCCTGATCGTAGAATTCCTTTCCTTGTGCTGTTTTTTCCCGTAATTGCACGATCGTCGCACCACCTAAAACAGCTTCCTCAACGACCGTCTCGATCGCGACTCCAGGATGGTACCGACGATCCGTCACTGCATAGATGGAGTAATCAATTGACACGTTCTGTCACCTCCACCAGATCTTGCACCGTCATGAGGCTGATGGCATTGAACAACTCTCGTTTAAAATCACCAAGACCTTGCGCGGAGGCTGCTTGTTCTCCTGCTTTTCCCATGACGAATGTCCCGTGGACAGCCGCCTCAAATGCCGTATATCCTGCACCGAGGAAGCTCGCAATCAAGGAGGCCGTCATGCAGCCCGTACCCGTGATGTCTCCCAAACGTGGTGTTCCTACATGTAATTCCATTTCACGCGTTCCATCCGTGATGTAGTCGTTCGGACCTGTCACGACGAGGACAGATTGGTGTTTGCGAGCGAATGCACGAATGCTTTCTCGATCCATCATTGCATCTCCCGCAGCATCGACTCCCTTAGTTCGCCCATCTTCCCCAAGTAACGTCTTGATTTCAGAAGCATTTCCTTTAATGACCGTACACCCGAGATCAATGAGTTCTTTAGAAAAGGCAGTACGTAATGTCGTTGCCCCTGCTCCAACTGGATCAAGAACGATTGGGACATTCAAACGTCCCGCTTCACGTGCTGCGAGTCGTTGAGCTGCTTGCATGTCTGCATCAATCGTACCAATGTTTAAGACAAGAGCTTGTGCGAGTCTAACCATCTCTTCTACTTCACGAATGTCTTCCGCCATGACGGGTGATGCTCCAACAGCGAGTGTGACGTTTGCGCAGTCGTTGATCGTCACCGTGTTCGTCAGATGGTGAATGAGTGGTTTGTGTTCAAGAATGGTCGTAAACATGTGTATCCCTCCAAAGTGAGTGAAAATGATGTGTCGGTCCAATACCTTGTCCGAGGGCAAATCCATGACGAATTGCCTCCGTGACATAGCTCTTTGCCTGTCTTACACTATCTGTTAAATCTTCTCCAAGCGCCATCCGCGCCGCAATCGCCGCAGATAAGGTACAACCAGTTCCATGAGTATGTTGATTGTCTAACCGTTCCGATGTGAAGCGGTGTTCCACTTCCCCATCAAACAACAAATCCGTCGCAGCTCCTGAGAGATGTCCACCTTTTAGTAATACTGCCCCTGTCTGTGTAGCCAATTGATGCATCGCCAGTCGCATTTCCTCTAGATTGGTCACTGATCGTCCTGTTAACCGCTCCGCTTCCGGTAAATTCGGTGTGACGAGTGTCGCAAGCGGCAGAAGTTCTGAAATCAATGCTTGTTCAGCTTCCGTCCGCAATAGGGCATGACCACCTTTAGCGACCATGACGGGATCTAATATGATAGGAACTGTCTGTTTGCGGAGATGTGTAGCAATGACACGAATCGTCTGCGCATTCGAGACCATCCCGATTTTGATCGCATCGACACGAATGTCTGAAAAAATCGACGTTAACTGGGCATCTACGATTTCTGGGGACAACTCTTCCACCGCTTGAACACCCAACGTATTTTGCGCCGTGACGGCTGTCAGGACGCTCATTCCATAAACCCCTAAAGCCGAAAAGGTTTTTAAATCTGCTTGAATCCCAGCTCCACCACCGGAGTCGGATCCTGCAATCGTCAGTACATGTTTCATGTTCTTTTCACCTTCCCATCGAGCAATGTAAGGGAGTCGTGACCGACAAAAAAAAGCGTCGACCGCTGTAAAAAAGCAGTCGACGCTATACGAAAGCGTTATACACGCATTCCGGTATCCGTTCGGCTCAACTTTCCTACGCTGGTATTATCCAGTTCAGGTAATAGGGTCGAAAACAGATTGGTTTTCCTCTCAGCCGGATTCCTCCAGCTCCCCTAGTTGCTCAAGTATTCGTTTCGCCTTAACTGTAGCATAGAGAAGAAAAAAAAACGAGCCGAAGCCCGTTTTGATTACAGATATGCTAATGGATTGACTGCATTTAGAGGAGAAGAGGCACTGTATTGATAGCCTCCGACATGTAGTTCGAAATGTAAGTGTGGTCCTGTTGAATTCCCTGTACTACCAAGTGTCCCGACTTGCTGACCTTGAGAGACCGTTTGTCCTGCACGAACCGATAATGAACTCATATGTGCGTAGACAGTCGTGTACACTTGTCCATCGAGGAAGTGAGAAATCATGACATGATTGCCGTAAGGTCCACCACCTGATGCTGTAATGACCGTTCCAGCTGCTGCAGCGACGATTGGAGATCCGACCGAACCACTGAAATCAACACCGTTGTGGAACGTATAACCGTTCGCGCCGCTTGCTGGTCCGAATCCTTGTGACACTCCACCAGAAGATGGTCGAACGAATTTCCCTCCACTCGAAACAACCGGCGGGACAACAGAATCAGTTGATTCCGAACTCTTACCTGCTTGTTTTGCTGCTTGAGCATTCGCTTTAGCGGCTTTTTCGGCTGCCGCTTTCTCCGCTGCTGCTTTTTCAGCCGCTGCTTTAGCAGCTGCCTTCGCTGCCGCAATTGCACGTTCTTGCGCTTCGAGAGTCGCTTGAAGTTCTTTTGCGTCTAACAGTTCTGTCGTGAACTTCGTCTTCCCTTTTCGTAATTTCTTCAGCGTGGCACTACGTTCTTTCATTTGAAGCTTTAACGCTTTCTTTTGTTCAAGCAATACTTTCTTTTCTTGCATTTGCTCCGCTTTTTTCTCAACGAGCGCTTGTTTTGCTTCTGCTAATTTTTGTTGCGTTGCGATGTAATCCGAAATCATTTTATCGTCTTGCTCAGCGATTTTTTTCCCCGCCATGACACGGCTGAATAAATCACCTAAATCCTTCGATCCAAAAATGACTTCTTCCCATTTAATCGAGTTTCCATCGTTCTCTTGGAAAACACGCAAACGATCACCGAGTAGTTCTTCCTGTTTCTGTAACATTTCTTCGTAACGGACGATGTCTACCTTTAACTCATCGATTCGAACGTTCAACTGTTCGATTTGTTTATTTTTTTCAGAGACTTGGAAAATCTTTTCGTTGATTGCTGCGTCAATTTGATTGATTTGACGTTGCTCTTTTGAGATTTTAGCTTCTTGTTTTTTGATCGCTTTTTCAAGTTTACGTTGTTCAGCGGCATTTTCAGCCTTTTTTTCTTTAATGGTCGCTGCTGCGATCGGTTGCGTTCCTGTTATAAGTAATGCTCCTAAAACAATGGTAGAAATTAGTTTTTTTAGCATATATCGTTTTCCTCACTTATGTTTTTTTCATATTTTATTATAGTATTCAAGTTTCTCTCATATCTGAAATAGATTATAGCACCGTAATCGTTTCAAAAAAATTTCATTTACATTTCAAATGAAAACGATTTTTTGTAATATATGATTTGTTTTTTGAAAATGACAAAAAAAGAACCGTTGCATATGCAACGATTCTTTACGATTAAAACATCGACATTGGATTGACTGAGTTAGCTGGACCTGTTGCACTGTAGCTGTATCCACCAACGTGAATTTCGAAGTGTAAGTGTGGACCTGTTGAGTTTCCTGTGCTACCACGTGTACCGATTTGTTGACCTTGGCTGACACGTTGACCTGCACTAGCGTTCAATGAACTCATATGTGCATAGACTGTCGTATATGTCTTCCCGTTCAATTGGTGAGCGATCATGATGTGATTTCCGTAAGGTCCGCCACCTGATGCTGTAATGACTGTACCAGTTGCAGCTGCCACGATTGGCGTGCCAACTGGACCACCGAAGTCAATCCCGTTATGGAACGTATAACCATTTTCTCCGCCTGCAGAACCATACCCTTGTGTCACAGCACCAGCAGTTGGATGAATGAAGAGTCCGCCTGATGATGGTGACGGTTTAGGTGTCGCTGGAGCTGACGGCGCTGGAGCTGGCGCAGTTGGTGCTGGTGTAGATGGTTTTGGTGCCGATTGTTTTGTCGAACCAGAAGGTTTTGCTGACTGCGCTGCCTTCTCTTGTGCTGCTTGCTGAGTTGCTGCTTCTTTAGCGGCTTGCTCTTCTGCTTCTTTTTGAGCTGCTGCTTGCGCTGCTTCAGCTTCTGCTCGTGCTTTTGCTTCACGTGCAGCTTGAGCTTGACGTTCTTTTTCGATTCGCGCTTCACGTTCACGCGCTGCTTTTTCAGCTGCAATCGCTTTTTCTTGAGCAATCAAAATTTGCTGGACTTCTTTTGCATCCATCAATTGTGTTTCGAACTTTTCTTTTTTCTTACGTAGTTCTTTTAAGCGTTTGTTCCGCTCTTTTAATTGTGATTCAAGATCCGCTTGTTGACGTTTTAATTCTTTTTTCTCAACGACCAACTGCGCTTTCTTTTCTTTTACTTCTTGCTGCGCATCCGCTAATTGCTTTTGCGTATTCTGGTAATCCGTGATCATTTTATCATCTTGTTTTGAAATGGATTTCCCTGCCATGACACGGCTTACGAGATCACCAACGTTTTTAGCACCAAAGATGACTTCTTCCCATTTAATTGAGTTTCCATCATTCTCTTGCATGACACGAAGACGATCACCGAGTAGTTTTTCTTGGCGTTTTAGTTTCGCTTTATATTTCTCAATTTCTTTTCCAAGTTCAACGATTTCACGTTCTGTTGCTTTGATTTGACGATCCTTTGTTTCGACAGCAAAGATTTTTTCGTTCAACGCTTCGTCTAGTCGATTGACTTCTTGTTGTGTTTTAGAGATTTTTTGACCTTCTTGATTAACAGAAGACTCTAAGTTTTTTTGCTTTTTAGCATTGTCTTGTTGCTGTTGTTCGTTTTTGGCTTTCTGTTCACTTAAATCGTCAGCTGCTGCAAAATGAGGTGCTGATGAAAGAACCAGTGCGGAAACGATGAGCGACGCGAACGTTTTTTTCATGTAGTATTCCCTCTTTTTCTGTAGTGTATGTTTTATGATTTATCGTAGAGTATTTAAGTTAAATTTAAATTCTGTAATAGTTTTTCTTTTTTATAAGAACGTTTTTGATTATAGCATTCATTCCTCTTCCATAATATTTCAGTGATATTTCATTTTAAATAAATCTTTCCTCTTCTATGTAATAGAAACATTTGGAAGGTAACTCATCGTTGCAACTTTGAAGTGTTTTTGGGAAACTGAAGCGAATAGAAGGAGGATATCATATGAAATTAGACCACACTGGAATTGCTGTTCGCGACATGCAGGAAGCCATTTCATTTTATACAAACGTACTTGGAGGAACTTTAACAAAAGAGTACTCGAATCCTGCGCCTGGTGTCGCTTCCAATATTGCGGTCATCGAGTTCGATGATGCGCACATCGAGTTGTTAACGCCAACAAGTCCGGGTAGTCCGATCGCACGTTTTTTAAAACAACGCGGGAAAGGTGTCCATCACATTGCTTATCGTGTAGAGGATTTAGATCAAGCGATTGAAGAAGCAAAACAACAAGGCTTAACATTTTTAGAAGATACGTATCGAACGACGCCGTTCGGGCGACGACTGATTTATATGAATCCCCGGCATTCACACGGCGTCATTACAGAACTCTGTGATTATCCAGAAAATCTATAAAAAATCAGCACTGCGATAGCGCAGTGCTGATTTTTCGTTTCATGGTATTAGCCGAGTTTAGCTACGATTTCCCGATTGAACGCAGGAATGTCATCTGGTTGACGACTTGAGACGAAATTATCGTCGACGACGACTTCTTCATCTGCAAAGTCCACACCAGCATTTTCTAAATCAATTCGAATTGATTTATAACCTGTCATTTTTCTTCCTTTGACGATTTTTGCATTAATCATCAATTGTGGTCCATGGCAGATCGAGAAAATCGGTTTTTTCGACATATCGAATTCTTCGACGAATGAGACGAAACGCTCATCTTCTCGAAGTAAATCTGGTGAAAATCCGCCTGGAATCAGGAGAGCATCGTAGTCTGCTGCTGAAGTCTCATCAATCGAGAGATCAACGGTTACTTTTGCCTCTTCCTGCTTCCCAACGAGTTCTGCACCTTTTTTGGCACCAATGACCGTGATCTCGTGCCCTGCTTCTTTTAATGCATCAACCGGTCCTGTGAATTCTACATCCTCAAAATGATCGGCGAGTACAACGGCTACTTTTTTAGACATGTGATTCATCCCCCAAGTTGTTTGATTTAGATTGGATCTTCTCCGCGATCTCGTGGAGAACCCGTATCATCTGGCATTTCGTCTTTTCCTTTTAGGATTTCCTTTTGCTGCTCCTCTGTCAGTTTCCGTTCTTTATCCGACAGACGATCCCGTTCATCTTCAAACTCTTCATTTGGACGATCGGTTTCTTTCGGTGCCATGGAAAACCCTCCTTATGATCCGTCGCTTATACTTATAATGAATCGACGACTTTAACAGAAAGATCTACATCGATATTTCCGCGTGTTGCTTTCGAGTACGGGCAAAAGTTGTGTGTTTTCTCAAGCAACTCTTCTGCTTCCTCTTGTGATACGCCAACGACTTCGACGACGAGTTTCGCTGCAATTTTCACACCGTTATCCGCTTCATCCTGTAAGAGGCTGACTTCTGAATTCGTCCGCGTCTCGACTCGTTTTTTTGCTTGGCGCGCCATTAAATTATAGGCACCATCAAAACAAGCGGCATATCCTGCTGCGAATAACTGTTCCGGGTTTGATGTCGGAATGTCTTCTTTGCCTTTTGTTCCTGGCATGACTAAATCGAGATTAATGACGTTATCGTCTGAAGCGACTTTCCCGTCGCGACCACCGACTGCAGATGCACGTGAAGTAAGAATGACGTTTGACATGATAGAAAACCCCTTTTCCTGTTGAATTAAAAAATGCATTTTTTGCCACATAGACAGTAATACCCGTCACTGAGGGAGATAAACACAAGAGGTGTCTATCACCTTAGATAATCATTTTTTAAGTAGACAAAAAAAGACGATGAACTCGAAGTCCATCGTCTTGCACATTCTATTTCTTATCCAATCTCTTCTGTTGCAGTTTCTTCTTGATCAGGCAATTGAAGATAAATCGATTTCACTTGATGATTATCGACTTCCATGACTTTGATCGTGTATTCCTGATAGCGGAATTCTTGACCACTCGACACTTCCGTATCCTGTGCCATGACCCAGCCACCAATCGTATCGATGTCTTCTTCTTCGATTCCTAGGTTAAAGCGTTCATTTAGGTCATCAATCAAGACACGTCCTGAGATGCGGTATAATCGCTCATGAATTTGTTCGATATCTGCTTTCTCATCCTTATCGAATTCATCTCGGATTTCTCCGACGATTTCTTCCAAGATGTCTTCCATCGTGATGACACCAGCCGTACCACCGTATTCATCGATGACGAGTGCCATCGGTGTTCGTTCCACCTGCATTTTCAGCATGGCATCTTGAAGCGGCGAATATTCGGATACAATCGGCAAGTTGTGGATGTAATAGCTTAATGCTTTTCCTTTGTTCGCCATATGATCCGTAAATAATTGTTTTGCATTGATGAAGCCAAGGATTTTATCCTTATCTCCTTCTTCCGCTACTGGGTAACGTGTGAACTGATACTCTTCAACGAGACGAATGATGTCCTCCATCGATGCATCGTTCGAGATCGTGATTAAGTCCGTCCGCGGTAACATGATATCTTTCGCGATCCGCTCATCGAACGAGAAGATGTTCTGCATGTAGGAAAGCTCAGTCTGGTTGATTTCTCCACTCTTATAACTCTGTGTCATGATGATTTTAATCTCTTCTTCAGAATGGACTTCTTCGTGTCCCGCTGGCTCGACACCAAATAACCGAAGGATGATTCGTGCTGAACCGTTCAATGTCCAGATGAAAGGTTTCATGATTTTACCGAACCAATAAAGTGGTGGCGCGAGTAGCATCGTGATGGCTTCCGTTTTTTGAATCGCCAAAGATTTTGGAGCAAGCTCTCCAAGTACGACATGAAGAAACGTTACAATCGAGAATGCAAGAACGAACGAAATGATCGTCGAGACGGAGTTCGGAATATCAATTTCTTCGAACAACATACCGAGAATCGCACCTACCGTTGATTCTCCTAACCATCCGAGACCAAGCGCTGTCACGGTAATTCCAAGTTGACAGGCCGATAAATAATAATCCAAATTCTCAAGTAGCCTCTTCGCCACTTTCGCAGTCTTGCTTCCTTCTGTAATCAACTGATCGATTCGAGACATTCGCATTTTGACGACCGAAAATTCGGCAGCTACAAAAAAAGCTGTTAAGACGATGAGTAGTGCAATGACGAGTAGTCGAATGATGATCGTCGTCGTGTCGAATGTCTCCATTGAGTGTGTACTGTCCAATCGTTTCCCCGAAGAAAGGGGATTCACCTCCATTAATATAAAGCCAGATGCCGAGGCATCTGGTGGTTTACAGCAAAAAGAAGCTTCAGACTTTCAAAGCTTCCCTACTTTTTCATATTCATACTATAACGGAACTTTCATAAAATGTGTACTTGAAGACATCATTTCAGACCGTCAGACGACATAGAGAATAAAAATTACGATCATGAGTAACATCGCGATTCCTTTTAACAAGGCACTTGATAAGATACCAAGGACTGTTCCGATCCCGACTGAAACCGAGATTTGCCATGTCTTTTTACTAATGATTTTTTCCGTCAAGATGGCAAAGACGAACGGGAAAATTAATAATCCGATACCCGGCAAAATAAATGGTCCCGCAATCAATCCGACTGTCGTTGCAATCTTAGCCGCTTGTGAGCCTCCCCGTCGATCGACGGTGTAGGCGCTAACGAGATAATCGAGTGTAAATAAGAGAATGATGAAAATCGCTTGAATCACCCAAAAACTAATCGATAGTTCAGAGAACCCGAATCCGAATCCATAAATCAAAAAACCAACTACTAAAATCGGCGCACTTGGGATGATCGGATACACGAGACCTGCAAAAGCGACTAGAAAACAGACGACGATCAGACTCCATAACAAGATTGTCACTTTCTATCCCTCCCTTCTTTTGATCCTCTTGCCCTTATTACGATGAAGGGGAGACAAAAGTTTCATTCAACGCCCGATGGATTTGATTTTGTAAAAAATCACGATCCCAGTCGTTCATTGTTTCAAAACGTACTTCCGAACAAATGTATGGAATAAATCGTTGAATGGTTTCATAGTGAGCAGGTAAGGCTTGCCGCTTCATCGTTCCAAGCGACTCAAGCATCGTCGCGAGAACTGAAATATCTTCTGCTCCGTAATGTCGTAGTTGATAAAACGTCGTGTATAACAATTGTTGGTAAGTTTCCCTGACGACAATGTGTTGCTGGTCCTTTCCAACAACTAGCACACCATCTGGTATTACGGCATACTGTCGCATTAAGTCACCAATAATCCGAACCGCATGTCTCGCTGTATTCGGATCATTGATTCCTGGAGAAATCGCACGTAAAGCAACTTCACTTAATTTTTCAAGAACAAATGCAAAATCCTGTTCTGAAGATTTCGTCGGTCCAATCAAGATACTTTCATCGATATCCCGGCAAGTTGCCCGTCCGATGGCTTCTCCCTCTGTTACGAATGAGCCGACGGTTCGATGAATATACACGCGGTCTTTCTGATCAAAAACATCATAATCGACTGCTTGAATATATCCGGTTCGAGTTGCCTGAATAAGATGTGGATAATTTGTCGTCATCTTTCTTTCAGTAATCTTTTGTTCTCCTGATTCTAGGTGTTCGACTTGTCGTTTCAATAATTCGTTCCCTTCTTCGTGTAATCGATCGAGTAAAGTCGTCACGCGAATCGACTGACTGACGATATGAATGAATGCGACGAATGCCACGATCGATATCAATACGACGAGAACGGCTACTGTCGAAGCGACGACGCTCGTCTTCAACGCCGGACGAAGAAAAAAGAGCATCGTCATCGAGTAACTGACCGCTCCAATGAATATGCCGAAAATGTGTTGCACTTGCCGATTCTCGATGAAGTTAGGCAATGTCCGTGGTGAGAATTGTGATGAATAGGTCGTCAATACGACAAGAATGGTTGAGAATGTGAACGTCATCATGGCGAGCAGTCCGGTAAAGACCGAACTATGGATTGTCTGCGCTAAGCCAAGCGTCGTTTGCCAGTCTTTTGGAAACCAGTTTGATATATACACATCTAACCACGTCACGATTCCCGTCAAACCAATCCCAATGAGACCATATAACAATGGCCACCACCAATTGATTTCTCGAGACAGGACTTTCAGCTTCTTCAAAATAAAATTCCTCCTTTTTATAGCACTATATTGATTGAATTCCTGATTTAAAGCGCTTTAAAACCCATCTGACTGACTGACTTTGAGCAATATGTTTGGTCGAAGTGCACGGATGTGTTTTACTTCTTTTCATAACGTGAATAACTTAATTGTTATGAAAACGAATGGGAGATGAAATGATATGGCTCAACAAAACGAAGCAACATTGCATACAGATTTCACGAAGATTTACATTGATGGTCAGTGGCGCACAGGCGCAAGTGACAGCAACATGACGAACACGAATCCTTTCACGGGTGAAGAGCTCTTCACGATCTCTGCAGCGAATCAGCAAGATTTAGATGACGCTTATGAAGCGGCTCAAGTCGCTCAAAAAGACTGGGCGAAAGTTCCTGCCTTAAAACGTCAAGGTCTCATCGAAAACTTCTTGAAAGTCTTGTACGAAGAGAAAGAAACGATCATCGAATGGTTGATCAAAGAGTCCGGAAGTACACGCATCAAAGCGGAAGGTGAATTCCTTGCTTCTGTCTTGATCGTCAAGGAAGCTGCGACATTCCCACTTCGGATGCACGGTGAAATTCGTCCATCGGTCGTACCAGGCAAAGAAAACCGGATTTACCGTAAAGCACTTGGTGTCATCGGTGTCATCAGTCCATGGAACTTCCCGTTCCACTTAGCTGTACGGTCGATCGCTACTGCCATTGCCATCGGGAACGCAGTCGTTGTTAAACCGGCTACGGACACACCTGTTTCAGGTGGATTGATTTTTGCTAGTCTATTTGAAAAAGCTGGATTGCCAAAAGGTGTCTTGAATGTCATCGTCGGTCGCGGTTCAGAAATCGGTGATGCTATCGTCGAACATCCTGTACCACGCTTGATTTCATTCACAGGATCCACTGAAGTTGGTCGTCATATCGGTGAACTTGCTGGTAAACACCTGAAGAAAACAGCGCTTGAACTTGGCGGAAACAACGTCTTCGTCGTACTTGATGATGCTGATCTCGATCGTGCGGTCGAATCTGCTGTCTACAGCAAGTTCTATCACCAAGGTCAAATTTGTATGTCGACGAACCGAATTCTCGTCGCTTCTTCGATTCATGATGAATTCGTCGAAAAATACGTCGCTCGTGTAAAAGAGCTACAATACGGTGATCCATCACATGATCGGACACAAGTCGGACCGCTCATCAACCAATCACAAGTTGAACGAATTCTTGAAGATCTCGAGAAAACAAAAGCTGCGGGTGCAACCGTTCGTGTCGGCGGCGAAGCAAAAAATAACGTCATCGCACCTACTGTCGTCACTGGTGTTACGAATGATATGCCACTCGCTAAAAATGAAATCTTCGGACCGGTTGCTGTCATCATCCCGTTCGATACGGATGAAGAGGCACTCGAAATCGCGAACTCACTTCCATACGGATTGAGTGGCGCTGTCCATGGTTCTTCTATTGAACGCGCGACTGCCTTTGCGCTTGAAGTCGAGACAGGTATGATTCACATCAACGATCAATCGGTCAACGATGAGCCACATATGCCATTTGGTGGTGAAAAAGATTCAGGACTCGGTCGCTTCAACGGTGAGTGGGTACTTGAAGAATTCTCGACTGTCCAATGGTTGTCTGTCATGCACGATCGTCGTCAATACAAACCATTCTTCGAGTAATATATGAGTAGGGTTTTCCCCCTACTCTACATAATTTTGTTAAGGAGTGATTTCACATGCCGTTATTACGATTCGACGTCATTGAAGGACGTTCAGAAGAAGAGTTAAAAACGTTACTCGACACCGCACACGATGCGATGGTCGAAGCATTTGATGTGCCGGAGCGCGATCGTTATCAAATCGTGCACACGCATAAAGCGCATGAGATGGTCATTCAAGATACAGGACTTGGGTTTGAACGGAGTAAAGATATCGTCCTCATCAGTGTGACGAGTAAAACGCGGACGGAAGAGAAAAAACAACGTCTCTACCAATTACTCGCCGAACGCTTACAAGCAAACTGTGGACTCGCACCGACTGATTTGATGGTTTCGATCGTTGAAAATGATGCAGCCGACTGGAGCTTCGGTCTTGGCGAAGCACAGTTTTTAACGGGTAAACTATGATCGTCTGTCAGTAGAACAAAAAGGGAAGTATGTTATCGGTAATTTCCGGTAACATACTTCCCTTTTTTGTTCTTACTTCATTAAACAAGAGAGAACCTTCACATGACTTACTCCTTCGTTTCTTCCGCCTTCTCCCGTGGATTTTCCCGTTGCAACGGTGCTTTCCAACTAAATTGATCGGGTTCTGGAACGAAGTCAAGGCCCCCTGGATGGAACGGTTGGCAACGTAACAATCGACGCGTCGTCAAATAACTACCTTTTACCGCACCATGACGTTCAATCGCCTTCATCCCGTAATGGGAGCACGTTGGATAGAATCGACATGTAGCTGGTTTCATGGGAGAGATGACTTTTTGATAAAAACGAATTCCTCCCATTAAGACACGCTTCATACTGTCCCTTCTTTCATCTTTTTTTCTAGTGTAACGCATCTGTCCATCATTTTCAGATGTTCTGCCTTATACTAAAAGCAGATTTAAAAGAAGGATGTGTTGAGATGAAGGCATTAACATTCCACGAATTCGGGAGTTCTGATGTATTACGCTTCGAAGACGTGCCAACGCCAACAATTACTGAACAGGAAGTTCTGATTGAAATGAAAGCGATCGGTCTGAATTTTGCAGACATCTATCGCCGAAAAGGAAACTACCATTTGGAAGGACAGCCCCCTATATTTTAGGTTACGAAGGTTCAGGCATCATCACAGCGGTTGGTTTAGCTGTTTCAACGTTCCACGTAGGTCAACGAGTTGCTTTTGCGGACGTTCCGCTTGCGAACGCTGAGTACGTCGCAGCACCCGTCGATAAATTGATTCCGCTTCCTGATGGTATCTCATACGAAACAGCAGCTTCTATCTTATTACAAGGGTTAACAGCGCATTACTTAACTCGTGATAGCTACCATGTCCAACCGAGAGATGTCGTCTTAGTGCATGCAGCCGCCGGTGGCGTTGGTCAGTTGTTGACACAGCTCATTCGTTTGCTTGGGGCAACTCCGATTGGATTGACGTCTTCTCCTGAGAAAGCACAGATTGCTAAAACTGCGGGCTGTGAATCTGTCTATTTATATTCCGAGAACTGGGTCGAGCACGTGCTCGCGCAAATTTCGGGTAAAGGGGTTGATGTGGTCTACGAATCCATTGGTTCTACCTTAATGGATAGTTTCCATGTGACAAAAGTCCATGGAACGGTTGTCTTCTATGGTATGGCAGGCGGTGATCCCGCACCTGTCGATCCACGTTTTTTAATGGATACGTCCAAAACATTAACAGGTGGCGACCTTTGGAATGTGTTAACGTCTTCTGAGGAACGCATCCGCAGATCGGGTGAGCTGTTTGATTGGATTTTATCTAGTCACCTTAACCTGTCCTCTCCGACAATTTTTGCTTTATCTGATGGAAAAGCAGCGCATGACTTTTTAGAAAGCCGACGTAGTACAGGAAAGTTACTGTTAATTCCTTAATCATTTTCTAGAGACGACTCTCCGTGAGTCGTTTTTTTGTGTGAAATTGGAATTATCGATTGATTTTTTATAATGAAGAGAGTAAAGTAAATCTCATCAAAACCTAAAACTCAAATTAGTTTTGAGTTTTAGAAAGGGGATTTGTATTTATGTTTCGCTCAGAATGGAAGAAATTGAAGAGTCCGATGATGATCGTCGTTATTCTCGCCCTCATTCTCGTACCGTTTCTTTACAACTCCATCTTCTTATCTGCATTCTGGGACCCGTACGGTCGTACAGAAGATATTAAGGTAGCTATCGTCAACGAAGATCAGGCGACAAAGTTTAAAGGAGAGAAAGTCGACATCGGGGATCAATTCGTCGATAAACTCAAAAAAAATGATGATTTTGATTGGCAGTTCTTGTCTCAGGATAAGGCACAGAAAGAATTGCGTGACGGAAAGGTCTACATGACAGTCGTCATTCCAAAGAATTTTTCTAAAAATGCAACGACACTACTCGATGATCACCCGAAGAAGATTGAGTTAGAATATTACTTGAATCCAGCGAAAAACTACTCGGGAACACAAATTTCGAGTACTGCCGCAAAACAGTTAAACGAAAAAATCCGAAAATCCGTTACGAAACAATATAGTAGTGCTATATTCGGTGCGTTAAAGAAAATCGCAAACGGAATGGAAAAAGCGTCGGACGGTTCCTCTAAACTCGAGGACGGTAACCATAAAACAGCGGATGGCGCTAGAACACTAGCAACAAATCTTGGAAAACTCGCAGATGGCAGTCTGACACTGTCCGAAAAACTCGGGGAAGCGAATCAAGGTTCGAAAAAACTGAGTGATGGTGTCACGACACTCGACGAAAAGACCACCCTCTTCGCTCAAAAAACGGGTGAGCTATCTTCTGGATTGAACACACTCGATGAAAACGGTGGCAAGTTACAGGCAGGTGCCGCGCAACTTCAAGAAGGCGCAACAAAACTCAGCGGTGGCTCAACACAGGTACGCCAAGGGGCAGAACAACTGGCTGCGGGTACTGCTCAGCTTAATGAAAAAATTCCTCAGTTGACGGACGGATTAAATCAACTGGATGAAAAAGCACAAGCTGCGAATGCCTTTTTAACACAACTCAATCAAGATGCTGAACAGGCGAAACAGGACTTACGGGCTCGTCGCGAAGCACTTGAGGCAAACGTCGCTCAACTAAAAGAAGTTATTTCTGCTTCTGAACAGTTATCAGATGAAGAAAAACAAACATTACTCGGTTCTATTGGTTCATTAGAAAAAAATATTCAAAGTCTTGCTGCCCAAGAAGGTGCAATTGATCAGAGTCTTGCTCAAGCAACAGAAGCAACGAAGAAAATCGGTCAACTCGCCGCAGGTGGTCAGCAAGTCCAGTCTGCTGTATCGCAACTAAACGCTGGACAATTGAAGCTCGTCGATGGTGCGAAACAAGTCGAGTCTGGCGCACAACAATTAGCTAGTGGACAACAGACGTTCAATGAAAAACTCGGTCAGTATACTGCGGGTGTGCATAAAGCCGCAACAGGCGGTGCCCAACTAGCTGACGGCGCGAACCAACTGTCCGATGGTACACATCAACTTCAAGCTGGGGCTAGCGCGTTGAATAACGGATTAGGACAATTGGCATCTGGTTCTTCTACGATTACAGATGGTATCGGCAAAACGACAGAGGGTGCTTCAAAAATCGCGGATGCCAACACGAAACTTGAAGATGGAGCTAAAACACTGAAGGATGAGCTCAGCAAAGGAGCTAAAGACGCGACGGTCAAACCGACAAAAGAGCGGGATAATATGCTAGCAGAACCCGTCGTCTTAAAAGAACATGACTATTCGACGGTCAATAATTACGGTTCCGGTTTATCAGCTTATATCCTTAGTATTGCCTTGTTCGCAGGTGCCTTGATGTTCTCTTCGGTCTATCAGATTCGTCCCGAACATGGCGAGAGTCTGACATGGCGCTTCCTCGTCGGTAAATTATCACTTATCTTACCGATTGGCGCATTACAAGGTGTCGCAGCGGCCACAGCAATCGTCTATGTGCTGGATGCTGATGTCGCGAGTGTCCCTGCGCTCTATGGATTCGCTGCCTTGACAGGTATGACGTTCATTACCATTCTGTTCACGCTCGCGATGCTACTCGGTCGCGTCGGACAGTTCCTTGCCTTCTTACTACTCCTTCTTCAAATCGGTGGTAGTGGTGGAACGTTCCCTGTCGAAATGACGCCAGGGTTCTTCCAAGCGATTCACGCTTTCTTACCGATGACATATTCGGTCGGTGGATTCCGCGAAGCGCTTGGACTCGGTGTGACGGATGCCCTCGTATCCAATAGTCAAGTCCTTGCGACCATATTAGTCGTCGCATTAATCATCAGCTTCGTTGGAGGGCTCGGAGCCAAACGGATTCTACTCTCAACGAAAGCGAGACGAAAACAACATGACACAGTCTGATAAAGAAACTTTGATACTCGACTCAGCAATGGCTTGCTTTTCAGAACTCGGTTATAAAGGAACGACGATCGAGCGTGTCGCCCGACGCGCTCATGTCGGAAAACCAACCGTCTATCAATTGTTCGAAAGTAAACTCAATCTGTTTGAATCACTCGTAACACGTGTGTTGCAAGAGATGAAAGAAGAAGCAGAACGCGCTTACGTCGAACAGGCGACCGTAGAAGAAAATAAACAAGCAATGATCGACGCCATCGCCTATCATCAGCAACAACACTTATTCATTCTTCAAATCATCGAAGAAACACGCAACTTAAAATTACAAGAGATGCAGGAATTACGGATGCGGATTGAACGACATGTCGTCGAATATATCAAGACATTACTTGAGACTCGTCTTGCTCAAGACGATCGCGACATACCGGTCGATGTCACGGCCTTCTTGATCTTTCGAACGTATATCGCGTTGATTGCCGAATGGCCATCGATTGCGCGTCCACTTGAACTCGATACGATTCGACGTGCCATGTTGCGCGTTCTGTGAATAAAAAACCGCTGATCAATTTAGACTGACCTAGCAATATGAGACACATATAAAACACCTTGATTAGGCTGCCTGTACACCGTATTTTTTCGGTGTCAGGTAGCCTAATTTTTCTTGGATTCGTTCTTCGTTATAGTAATTTAAGTAATTAGTAACGCGTTCAGAGACCTCATGGTCTCTTAGTGAATTAAATTTGACGTACTGGAATTCCTCGGACTTTAAATTAGAGTGGAACGATTCGATAACTGCGTTGTCCCAACAGTTTCCTCTACGAGACATGCTGCTTGTTAGGTGATTCCTTTTAACGAATTCTTGAAAGGCGTATGACGTATAGACACTTCCTTGGTCCGAATGAAGGATGACCCCTTCGGGATAGTTTCGATTCTCAAGCGCTATCTTCAACGTATCAATCACAAGAGACGTTTGTTGATGCTCGTATAACTTGTATGCGACGATTTCGTTATTAAAAAGATCCATGATGGTGGAAAGATATTTCGTCGTGCTGCCGTATTGGATATAGGTGATATCCGTCACCCACTTTTGATTCGGTTTACTTGCTGTGAAATCGCGCTTGATGAGATCCGGTACCGTTATGATGCGCTCACCTTGAGACTTCCATCTTCGCTTCGGCTTGATCCGACATTGGAGATGGTGTTTTTGCATGATTTTCTGTACGGTATTCCGATTGGCTTTTAACTGATAGATTTGCTGTAATAATGCCTTTATTTTTCGATGTCCATTCCGATACTTCGTCTGTTTACTTAGTTCAATGACGGTTTTTTCGAGCACCGAAGGTGCTTTCACAGATTCCTTAATCCAACGGTAATAGCTTGCTCTTGGTACATTCAAAGCGCTAAGAATGGCGGTGATTGTATACTTTCTCCGAAGAAACTCTACAATTTTTAAGACTACTTCTTTCTCAACTCTCTTTCGATTTCCATGTACTTTTTTAAGATTTCATTTTCCATCTTCAGATGTGACATTTGTCGTTCTCTCTTGTCATCCTCACTCGCAGAATCTGGACCATGTCCATAGGTATATTGTTTACCGATTGGCTGATCAAATCGATAATGTTCGTTAGAGCGATACCATCTCATCCATGTTTTGATTTGAGATTCATTTTTGATTCCGTACTTCTCCATGATTTCTCTCGTCGTTAACTTACCACTCAGCTTATCTTTGACTACTGCCCATTTCACTTCACTTGAATATACGTTTTTGCCCATGCAAAAACACCTCCGATGTTAGTACTTTTTAAAAGTGTACCACTCCGAAGGTGTTTTATATTGTCTCAAAATTTTAGGTTAGCCCAAATGGATCGGCGGTTTTTTATTATCCAATTCTTTTTCTAAATCACGTGCCGTTTGGCTAGATAAGACTGTTTTTTCATCCTTCAGCGTTCCAAATAACCAATCTCCTACCGGATTGGATACACCGAATCAATAATGTTCATTTTTGAAGTGATGTAACAGATGCGTCTTTTTCATCCATTTCCCAAAGCGTGTTCTCGGCTTTAGCGGAACATGCGCCACATAATGCTTCCACTCGTAAACAAGTAACATGACGATCAATCCACTCGCGCTGCAGCTGTCGAGACGACAGATTGTGTCAGAAGATAGGTCAGAGCCGCAAAGAAACCAAGGTTCGGCAAGGAATACCAGACAGGTAAAAACAACAGATGCAGTTCATTCGGATGCGCATGATGATCGTAATGAAGTCGTTTCAACAATTTTCGTCCAAGCGCATTTTTAGGTGGTGGTAAATGGAACAAAAAACGATGCGTCAGGTATTCACTGAAACTAAAGACGATCAGTCCAAGACAAAAGAACAGTAAAATCGACCAATGAAACGGCTGAGCAAGGACATAACTACTGACCGCAATCAGTATTACGAGCATGATCAAAATATCCGGAAATAGAAAAAAACGGCGATAGATGTCTGACATAGATGCCCTCTCCTTTCTTTTTTCGTTACAGCGTCTAATCATACGTTCATTGATTCGTCATGTTTTTTTACTTCAAGTCGTGTAATCATTCTCACTCTTTCCCTTATACTAAATAGGGAATGGAGTGATGATCGCTTTGAGTTTATCGACCGGAATCATCTTCGTGTTACTCGCCTATACACTCATGTCGCTCTACGACATGTGGCAGGTATATCGGACAACTAGCAAGCTTTGGATGTTTGTATTATTTCTTGCAACATTGATCAGTCTCATCGTTGCCTTTTTTGTGGCCCCTGTCCTTGCGCTATTCTTTTACTGGTCACGCCATCCATTGAAACGAAACATCGGTATCGTGTTACTGATTGTCGTGTGCCTCATCTCAATTATGACGAAGCTATCTGCTTAATCGACTTCCTTCATGAACTACTCATGAAGGTTTTTTCATGTCCTACTACCGAAGAAGAGACGGCGCATCAACTCACGTTCCGGCATCTCCGTCGTATTGAGGACGTCTAAAAATGGTCGATCATCATATGAAAGCTTCAGGATTTCTGAACGGACTTGATCCTTCTCCCAATCAATGATTGCTACTGGGGCGATGGCTGTCTCCTGACATCCAAGTGCACCTGGATTAATAAAGAGTGTTTGTCCTGTCTCGACTTGTTGCGCTGGATGATGGTGACCGAAACCAATGATCCGCGCCTCACTTCCAGCAAACAGGACGGATAAGTTTTCTTTCGTTCCATCCACCGCTTGCTTTAACGGCTCTTCACCAATCTTCTTCGTCTTATCGGCATAAGCATAGTGCGTCAGGTGCATCGTTTGTTCCTGATGCATGATATTTAAGACACGCGGTAAACGTTCCAAATACTTTTGATTTTCTTGCGTCAACGTATCCGCAATCCATTGATGGTGCTCTTTCGCATGGCGGTAACTATCGGGATAGGTCTCCCCATGAATTAAAGCAAGGACACATTCATCATGATTCCCAGAAATCGTTTGAATATCAGGACGTTGCTTCAATAGATCAATGACTTCATTATGCTCTGGTCCAATGCCGACAAGATCACCGAGACAATAGACGGCATCGATATCTGGTTGTTGATCAAGATAGGACAATACTGCACGTAATGCTGATGCATTGCCATGAATATCTGTAAAAAGCATCACTTTCATGTAAACGCCTCCATTGTTGGTACATTAGGATTTCCCGGTGATACCGTGAATTCCTGTCAGATTTCAGGAAAAATAAATTGTCAGAAAATATTGATTATAAATCAAGAGCGTGTTAGGCTTAGAAAAATTCACAGAGAGGGGCACGATCGAATGATTCCGACGCAACAGCCATTTAACCAAGCCGGCCGACTGATTATTCTATGCATGAGGGACTGAAAACTTTTCCGATGATGAAACGGAAATGATTTTTGGGCCCTTCTTTCGATGCATCGAATGAGGCGCCCGCACAGAATGAGTGGCGCCTATCCCAAAAACGGATAGGCTTTTTTCATGGCAAAAAATAGAGATAGATAGAGAGGATGACAACGTTGAAAGAATATGCGATGGATCGAATGGTAAAAGTATCAGCTGGAATGGCAAATGCCGTTCTTGTAACACTTGGTGTCGGACTCCTGATTGAGACGCTCGGAAATCTTCTACATATCCAAATGCTACTGACGATTGGTGGTGTCGCAAAAGTACTACTCGCCCCTGCACTTGGTGCCGGTATTGCCTTTCAGCTCGGAGGAAACACACTTGTCCTGTTCAGCGCGATGATCGCAGCAACGATCGGTGGTGCCGCTCTTCAATCAACTGCTTCTGGACTCGTTCTTGTACCCGGTCAGCCGATCAGTGCGTTACTCGCAGCTGCCGTCGCTGTATACGTCGGAAAACGCATGACTGGAAAAACGAAATTTGACATGATGGTCATCCCGATGAGCGCTGTCCTTGCTGGCGGCGTGACTGGAATCGGTGCTGCTGCCGTCACGACACCACTCCTTACAAAATTCAGTGCCATGATCACAGCATCCGTTGAATCATCTCCAATCGCAACTTCTCTTGTCATTGCACTCATCTTTAGTGTCTTATTGATGTCTCCTGCTTCGTCCGCTGCACTCGCTATCGCTTTGCAACTTGATCCTGTAGCAAGTGCCGCTGCACTGATTGGCTGTTCCGCTCAATTCGTCGGCTTCACGTTGATGGCATACCGTCAGACGGATCCAGGTGGTTTGATTGCTTCATTCTTTGTAACACCTAAAGTACAATTCCCGAACATCGTTAAAAATCCACGTCTTGTCGTTGCACCGTTTCTCGCAGCGATGATTTCAGCTCCTGTCGCGACGCTTCTTCTCTCTTTGAAAGTACCGTACGAACTCGCAGGACTTGGATTAAATTCGATGATTGCCCCACTCAATATTTTCGTCAACCAAGGTCCTCAGGCGTTCCTCGTCTTCTTCTTGACTGGTGTCGTTCTACCTGGCGTCTTGACGCTCGTCTTCTATCGATTGACGACCGTCGCAGGGTGGACGAAGCGTGGCGATCTTCACCTCGAAATTCAATAAAACAATTTACCTCCCTTCCAACTATTCCTGATTGATTTCGGGAATAGTTTTTTAACGCGACGGTTTGTCAAATTAAGCGCAACACTTCTTCGGAAAAGACCTCGTATGCAGTTTTCCAATCCAAACACTTCCTTGGTCGATTGTTGATTCTAGAAAGTGCGTAATCTAATTCTGTCTTGTTGATCATTCCGAAGTTGGTTCCCTTTGGGAAGAACTCACGGAGAAGACCATTTGCATTCTCATTGCTGCCACGTTGCCATGAAGAATAGGGATCCGCAAAGTACATTGGGATACCAAGAGAGTCCTGTATCCGTTCGTGACAGCTGAACTCCTTACCGCGATCCGTCGTCATGGTTTGAAACGTTCCCGATGGGAAAGAAGAGTAAAGTGTTTGGATGGCATGTTCCATCGAGTGAGAAGAACGGTCGACCATCGGTAGTACGATATAGAACCGACTTTTACGTTCGATGAATGTCGCAACACACGCCTTTGTCTGCCCTCGTCCTGATACGACAGTATCCAACTCCCAATGCCCGAACGTTTCTCGACCCCGGACGTCCGACGGACGTTTACTGATCGGAAGCCCGATGTTGAAGCGACCTCTTGTCTCACGTGGCTTTTGGCGCTTTCCTTTTTGTCGTAAAACGCCTAAATCGCTCTTGATGAATCCTTTATATATCCATCGATAGATTGTACTGTACGATGGTCCCTGTTCGTGAAAGAGCCGTCCGGCGATCTGTTCGGGAGACCATGTCTCTCGCAGTTTCGAAAGGATACATGAGCCAAGCGAAGTGCTGAACAGCGTGCGTGCTCCACAATTCTTTTTTTGCATCTCATAACGCAGTCCGGCGTTGATCGCATTGTAGGAAGGATTCCGTTTGAGCTCACGTGAAATCGTGGACGGCTGTCGTCCGAGATGCTGAGCGATCTTTCGCATTGAAAATCCAAGCTCTAGATAAGTTTCTATTTTGACTCTTTCTGATGTGGTAAGATGAACATAGCTCATAACGAATCCTCCGTTGAATTTGGTGTGGTAACTCTATTCTACACGAGGTCGTTATGGGTTTTTTTTGTGTTTTCAGCTAGGTGTTGCACTTAATATTACAATTCGTCACGCAAAAAAAAATCGCTCCTTCGAAAAGGAACGATTTCGGTATGATTCTGACTGGGCTCGAACCAGCGACCTCTACCCTGTCAAGGTAGCGCTCTCCCAGCTGAGCTACAGAATCATGCTGTGTTGTTACTGGGTATGTTTTTATTATAGCAGCATATCGAAAAGTGTAAAGCCTTTTTAACAAAAAAATTTATCTTTTTTCAAAAAGATCTTTTCAAATAAAAACAGTTTTAAAGTTGCGGGTTCTATGAGTGTCCTCTACTATGTAAATAAGCACATATAAAAGAAAGGAGCGTTCATATGAACTTTTTAACCCGATTTAGTTTGAAGAACTCGGTTGCTGTCTTCATCATTGCAATCCTATTGATTTTAGGAGGCGTGTATTCCTTCTCACAATTAAAAGTTGATCAGTTCCCGGAAATCGAGTTTCCTCAGATTTCAATCGAAGCGGTTTACCCTGGTGCATCACCTGACGATGTCGATAAACAAGTCGTCTCAAAGCTTGAAACTTCCCTTAAAGGAATTGAAGGGGCTACCAAGCTAACAAGTTCTTCTTATGAAAGTATCGGTATCTTAAACATCGAATTCCCGTTCGATACCGATATGGATAAGGTCGAACAACAAATCGATGCTGCCATCCAAGATGCGAATATACCGGAGGAAGCAACGACGAAATTAAATCGTCTGTCCTTTGGATCGTTCCCGATCTATAATATCTCCTTCTTTAGCAAAGATGGCAAAGACATCGAAAAAATTCTAAAGGAAGATATCGAACCTGAACTTAATAAGATTCCAGGCATCAACAGCGTGTCGGTTGGTGGCTATAAGGATGATCTCGTTCAAATCACTGTCGATAAGGAGAAAGCGACGGAAGCGGGTCTCTCGCTCTCAAGCATCAAGGAACAAATCAATGGAAAGTATGTCTCGTTCCCATCTGGTCAGCTATCAGAAAACGATTCGAAAATTCCGATTCGCGTTGAGGAAAAACTAGAAAATCTAGATAAACTAAAAGATCTACAATTGACACCTGCTGCAGGTGCGGCTAGTTCATCAAATAACGGTCAAACAGGTGGTTCATCTGCTGGCGGTCCACCACAAGGTGCAACGCAAGGACCACCAAGTACAACAGGTGGAACAGCTGCAGATCAGGCGCCTGAACCTGCAGAACCGATTCGCCTAGAGGATATCGCAAAAATCGAAGCAGTCTCGCAACAAAGTGAAAAAACGCGTTACGATTTAAAAGATTCCTTATCGATGGCAATCACGAAAAAACAAGATGCCAATACAGTCGAAATCGCAGATGAAGTCACAAAGATCCTCAATAAATATGACGATCAAGTCGACTATACGATTGGGATCGATTCAGCGAAGGATATCGAGGAGTCCGTTGCGACACTCGTCAAAGAAGGATTACTTGGTGCACTCTTCGCATCACTCGCTGTACTCTTGTTCTTACGGAACCTCCGCGCGACGATCATCGCCATCGTCTCAATTCCATTATCATTACTCATCGCTGCTATCTTCTTGAACTGGCAAGATATCTCCCTGAACATCATGACACTTGGTGGGATGGCTGTTGCAGTCGGTCGTGTCGTCGATGATAGTATCGTTGTCATCGAAAACATCTTCCGGCGCGTCCGAAAATCCGAATCCGGTATGACGGATGAGATCATCGAACAATCGACAAAAGAGATTCTAAAAGCAATCACGTCATCGACGCTGACGACCGTGGTCGTCTTCCTGCCGATTGGATTTGTCGGTGGTATTACTGGTAAGTTCTTCTTACCGTTCGCTTTGACGATTATTTTCTCATTACTTGCTTCACTACTTGTGGCAATCACGATCGTACCGATTCTCGCGAAGTTTGCATTCAAAAAGGTACCAGCGGAAGAAAAAGAAGGAGTTCTTCAACGGTGGTACGGCAAGCTGATTGAAAAATCACTCTCGCACAAGGCGATCATCTTGGTCGTATCGTTCGTCCTTCTCGGTGGTTCCCTGGCGATCGTACCGCGTCTCGGCTTTACGTTCATTCCGAACGAAGCATCGAAGACCTTGACGGCATCGCTTGAACTTCCTGCTGCTACATCACTTGAAAAAACAAGTGACGTCTCATTTGAGATGGAAAAAATGTTCGACAAAGAACAAGCCATTGCTGACGTGACGACTTCTGTCGGAGCGCGTGACTTTACGACAGGCTTACGTCTCGATAATAAAGCAAGTTACTTCTTGAATCTAAAAGACGGCGTAAACGTCGAGAAAACGATCAAATCACTTGAGACACAGATGGAAGACATCGCTCAAGACGAAAACGTCGATGTCAAAATCAGTGTGGCTGAACTATCGACAGGTGGTCCTCCATCGAATAACAACGTCGATGTCGACTTGTTCTCGAACGACCTCGAAGCCCTTCAAGAAGCGGCAAAACTCGTCGAGGATAACATGTCGCAAAATAATGATTTGAAATATATCACGAACAACTTCAGCGAAAAACAAAAGCAGTATCTCGTAGAAATCGATCCTGAGAAAGCAAGTGATCGCGGACTATCTGGTTTCCAGATTCTCGGTACCGTTAACGATCAAACGAAGCCAGTCACGGTCGGAACGCTCAATCTCGACAATAAGGATCAAGACGTACAATTATCTTATGAAGAAGGACTCGTCTCGAAAGAAGATCTCGAAGACGTCCAACTCTTCTCAGCAAACGGTCCTGTCGCTTTGAAAGATGTCGCGAACGTCAATGAAGTCGAGACCTTCACATCGATTCAGAAACTCGACGGAAAAGTATATGCTCGCGTATCTGGACAAGTCAAAGGAGACGACGTTCAAAACGTATCAAATGCCGTAAAAGCTGACGTCGAAAAAATCGATTTACCAGACGGTGTCTCACTGACAAGTGGTGGCGGAAATGACGATACGGTTGAAATCTTCCAATCACTCGGAATTGCGATCGTCGTTGCAATCGGACTTGTTTACCTGACAATGTTGATTACGTTCGGAAAAGCTCGGATTCCATTCATCATCTTGTCCTCTCTGATCTTTGTTCCGATCGGTTCACTCGTCACGCTCTTCCTTGCGAATGAACCATTGTCTGTCAGTGTCATGATCGGCTTCTTGATGTTGATCGGAATCGTCACCACGAACGCAATCGTTCTCGTAGACCGCATCGGTCAAAACGTCGGACGTGGTATGCCGATTCGCGAATCATTGATTGAAGCTGGTAAAACGCGATTACGCCCAATCCTGATGACCGCATTTGCAACAATCATGGCATTGGTACCACTCGCATTAACCACTTCTTCAGGAACATTGATCTCAAAAGGTCTTGCCTTGACGGTCATCGGTGGATTAACGACCTCTACGTTGTTAACACTTATCATCGTTCCTGTCGTCTATGAATTGTTCTTCTTCAAAAAAGCAAAAAAAGAACGTACGACTAAGTAAATGCACATGAAAAGGAGCCTATCGCGATCCAAGTGATAGGCTCCTTTCATTCTATAAGACCTTACGACTCTAACTGTTCATCCGTTCGTTCCAACGTACCATCATGTTGCGCCACTAATCCGTCGAGGACGGATGGTTCAAACTCTTCACCGATCGCAATGATTCCTGTTTGTCCAGGCGGAATGACACCGAGTGTTCGTTTGAATGTTTCTTGAATTTCTTGATTTTCCTTCATGTCTTTCGATCCACCAATCAGCATACCCGTCATCGAACCAAGTAAGATGCCGAATGAGCCTCCTAGAATACCTACCGCCATTCCAATTAACGACCCTTTGACGGCGCGATTCGATCCACTTAGGTCTACAGCATCTTCAAACGAAAAAGCACCATTCTCATTTCGCTTGATAACGGCAATCTGTTCGAAATCGACTTGACCTCGCGCATGATATTTCTTCAATTCACTGAACACTTGATAGGATGTCGCTTCTTCTTTGAACGTAAACGTCATAATGTGATGTTTCGCATCTTTTTTTGCTATTCGTTCCACCTCTTTCACCTGAGACGAATAACCGACTAAGCCAACATCCTCTATTTACCATGTTTTTAAGGAGTCGAAACCTTTACTGGTTTCCATGGTGCGAGGTGGAAATACTCCTCCATTGTTAATCCACTGACTTTTAGACGAGCGGCAAGCGTTGCTCCGACATACCGATAGTGCCAGCTCTCATACGTATACCCCGTCCAAGATTCTTTACCAGATGGATAGCGGAGATGGAAACCGTAGCGGTGAGCATTCGCAAACAACCATTTTGCCTCTTTTGTTTTGGAAAAGCTAAACGTGGCGTATTTTGTTGAATCAGCGCCTCCGATATCAAACGCAAGACCTGTTTGGTGTTCACTTTTCCCAGGTTCTGCACTATACGTACTCGCCTTCTCATATCCATCACGCGCAACATATTTATCAAATAACGTTTTTTGATAGGCATAGGAGCGATATGTACTAAACGCAACGAGCGTAATTCCCTCTTTTTTAGCCGCTATACGCATTTTCTCAAACGCTGCTCTTGCTTGTTGATTCTCACCAGGAGCGTACGTCGCGCGGAGCGCTAAGTTCTTATTCGCGATGAGGGTCTTACCGATCCGTTTCCCACCGATTTGTTCATCCGTCAGTAGATACTTCGTACTCGCATAACCAATCTTCGTACCATATTGTACTTTTGACCATGTACCGACTTTCGACAGTTCCGTCACATAGATCCCCGTCGGAATAACCGCAAGACTCGGTTGATCAATCGATGCTCCTTTACGCAAATGAAGAGATGTCTTTGCTTGCCGATAAGTAGAAGTCGATGCTTCGACTGTTGGTATATACACTGATGTACAGGCCGCTGTTAATGTCAACGTCGTGATGAGTGTCGTGATGTATTTCATGAATCGTATATCTCCTTTAATACATGTTCTAATCTGCATCCATATTTTAGATTAGAATACCATTCTTTTTTTCAAACAGGGTTCTTTCGGAATGCTTGTCATGAAAATGAAGTAATTCTGAAGTTTTCTAAATGTAGCTTAAGGACGAATTACAATGGGTAAATAACGATGTATGCGTTTTCGAAACATGATTCTGATGTAGAAAGGAGTAGCGTACGTGTCACTTTGGGAATGGATTTTCAGTATTGGTAGCATCTGCTGGATTGGTGAGATGGTTCGTTTTCGGAATCGCTCCGAGTCTAAGTCAGGGGCAGCAGAACAAGTGAGTTTTTATTTGATTTTCCTTGTCCTAAGCGGAACGATCGTCTGCGCTTTCCTCTTTGCGAATGAAACCGTTTCTTCTATCATGCGCATCTTTTCATGCATTTTATTATGGTGTGGTGTTTCCTTACGTCTATGGGGAATTCTCCACTTAAAGCAACAGTTCACTCGTCATGTCGTCGTGGCGTCGGGTGATCAGCTCGTCAGTAGCGGTCCCTATCGCTTTTTACGTCACCCGTTATATAGTGGATTGTTGTTGATTACGATGAGCTTCCCCCTGTTCACCGGTCAGTTCGGACTTTTCATTCTCTCTGGACTTCTGATGTTCATTTTCTTGCTCTACCGGATTCGAATCGAGGAAGCGATGTTAACGAAAGGTTTTGGACCTGCCTATACAGTATGGGCTGCAAAACGCAAACGATTGATTCCATTCATCTACTAAAGGAGAAGTGATTCATTTGAAGAAACGCGCAATTGTCATTGGAGCAGGTCTAGCTGGTATGTCTGCCGCCATTCGTTTAGCTGGAGATGGTTATGCAGTCACAATGCTTGAAAAGAATGCAAACGTCGGAGGGAAACTGAATCAACGTAGTGGAAAGGGATTTACTTTCGATACCGGTCCTTCCATCTTAACGATGCCTTGGGTACTCGAACAACTCTTCTCAAGCGTTCATCGTAACTTGGATGATTACTTAGAAATTGAGCGCATTGAACCACAATGGCGTACATTCTTTGAGGATGGAACAAAAATCGATGTCAAAGGTGACTTACCTGGAATGCTTGAAGAAGTCGAACACGTCTCGTCACGGGCTGATTTCGTTGAATTGTTCCGGTATTCCAAACAAATGTACGACTTGTGCCTCGACAGTTTTTATAAATACAGTCTCGAAGATTTAAAGGACTTAAAAAAATACCATACGATGTCTGATTTATTAAAGATGGACCCGATGAATACGGTCGCGACCGGAACAAAGAAACATCTCAATGATCCGTATCTCGAACAGCTGTTCAACTATATGGTCATGTATGTTGGTTCCAACCCGTATCAGGCACCTGCTGTCTTCAATCAGATGATTTACGTTCAAATGGGACTCGGCATCTATTATGTCAAAGGTGGTATGTACCAAATCGCGCGTGCCATGAAACGGTTGCTTGATGAGCTCCGTGTCACGGTTCATCTCAACTCACCCGTTGAACAAATCGTCCTTGAAAATAAAAAAGCGGTGGGCGTCTTATCAAACGGAACGTTTCATGCAGCCGACATCGTCGTTTCAAACCTTGAGGTCATCCCGACTTACGAACGGATCGTACCGGAGAAAAAAGCCCGGAAACAGGCAAAAAAATTACAAGCGTCGTTTGCCCCTTCCGTTTCAGGTCTTGTCCTACTGCTCGGTGTAAATCGTGAGTATCGCAGGCTAGCGCATCATAATTTCTTTTTCTCGGAAAATCCAGAGCGTGAATTCGCCCAAATGTTCAAAGAAGGTACCCCTCCTGAGGATCCGACGATTTACGTCGGAGTCTCGTCAAAATCCGACGCCTCCCAAGCTCCTGAAGGGAAGGATAACTTATTCGTCTTGACACACGTTCCACCGCTAACACTTCAAAAAGGTGAGGTCAACTGGGATGCGTACCGTGAAGTCGTTCTCGATAAACTGGAGCGGATGGGACTTCATGGACTTCGAGAATCGATCGAGTTTGAATATCGCTTTACCCCAGAAGATTTGAAGGAATTATACGGTCCAAACGGTGGATCGATTTATGGTGTCGCAGCCGATCGGAAGAAAAATGGTGGATTCAAGATTCCATCGAAGAGTGACTTGTACGAAGGACTTTATTTCGTCGGTGGTTCGACACACCCAGGCGGCGGTGTACCGATGGTCACATTGTCCGGTCAACTGACGGCTGACTTGATCCGAAAACATGAAGGTGCTGTTCCTACACCTTAAGATTTCTCCAATTACAAAAGAGACGGAAACTGATTCACGCATCAGTTCCGTCTCTTTTTTAATTTGTATTCGTCAAAAGTGGTACGACGTGAATGTCCGCCTTTTCTCCTGATTTCACATCCATTCGACATACGGCTGGCATCGATAAGGACTTCCAAAATGCGTAATCGAATGTCGGATCAAATGTTTCTAAGAGTAGCACCATGATATTTCCATGTGTTCCAAGAACGACTGTTTCGTCAGGATGCTTCTCCACTAGTTCGTCGATGAATGGTCGAATTCGAATGCGTTGCGACGCTTCGTTGTTCGTTTCGCCTCCATACGGATTTTCATTCGGATGTTGCCATACATATGTGACCGCTCCTTGAAAATCGTCAAGCTCTCCCGGTGCCAACAATCGCTCTCGTAGTTCCTCTACCTCAATGATTGGTTGTTGACGTGCCTCCGCGAGCGGTGCAATCGTCTCGATTTCCCGTCGATACGGGCTGCTGTAGAATCTGTCGATTGGAATTTCTTGAAAGGTTTCAAGTAAACGTATCGCATCTGCCTGTCCTGTATCGGAAAGTGGACGTGCTCTCTCATCTGTTGAGTATGTCGAATGTGCGTGCCGTACGAAATAGAGTGTCGTCATGTTTTGAATTTCCCCTTTATTGGTGTGTCCAGCGGTATCCGATTCCGCGAACTGTTTCCAGATGCTGTTCAATCGGAAAACCGCAAACACGTAGTTTTTCTCTTAAATGTCTGATATGCGAGTCGATCGTCCGCTCGTCTACAGCCGCTTCCGCTCCCCATAACATCGTCGTTAGTTGATCGCGCGTCCAAACACGTCGTGGAGAATCTAAAAATACACCTAACAACTCAAACTCCGTCTTCGTTAACGAAATCTTTTGTTGGAGGTAACTACAACGATAGCTTTCCCGGTCATAGGATAGACCATCGTACTGTTGCTGTAATAAAACTTCCATTCGTCCGATCAGTTCCCCTTCTTGAATCGGTTTTGATATGTAATCATTCGCTCCTACTTCTCGTGTCCGAATGATGTCTTCCCGTTGATTCCGCGCCGTAACCATTAAGATCGGGATGTTAGAGTGTTCTCGAATGAGACGACAACATGTCCAGCCATCCATATCCGGCATCATGACATCTAGTAAAATCAGGTCGAATACGCGCTGACGGCAGAGATCAAGAGCTTGTTGCGCAGAATCCACAAGCTGACACGTGTACCCATACGGCTGAATATACAGTTTGAGCAGTTCAAGCATTCTTGGTTCATCATCTACGATCAATACATGCGGCATTTTATTTCTCCTTCCACTGCAGTGTCACTTGTGTTCCATGTCCAAGTTGACTCTTGATGTTCAATTCTGCTCCATGTGTCTGAGCAATTGCTTCAACGATGGAGAGTCCGATTCCAGTTCCTCCATGTTTTCGAGAACGAGATGCTTCCGTTCGGTAGAGCCGTTTCGTTACATGAGGTAAAGATTCTGCAGCGATCCCTTCTCCTGTATCTTCGATTTGAATGAAAACTCCTACTGCGTTGACACCATAACGAACGGTGATTTTTCCCGACGTCGTATGTCGCCGTGCATTTTCAATGATATTCACGATCATCTGACGGAGCTGCTGAGCGTCACCCATCACTTCTATTCGCTCACCTTCTATCTCGAACGAAACATTTTCTTGTTCGATGTCCAGGCGCATCAATCGTATCACTTGATGAATCAAGTCTTCGACATCGACAGGTTTTCGTTCCATCATAAAAGCATTGGCATCAATGCGTGCTAACCAAAATAATTGCTCAATCCATTCATTCATTTGCTGACTTTCTTCTCGAATGATCGTAATGTAGCGTTGTTGCTCATCCGGCGTCAACGTTTGACGTTCGAGAATGTCCGCGTATCCCTTTATATATGTCAATGGTGTTCGTAGTTCATGAGATACGCTTGCTAAAAATTCGGATCGTTCCCGATTCAAAAAATCGAGATCTTGTTTTAATTGCTGAATCGAACGCGCCAATTGTCCCAGTTCGTCTTGTCGATCAATCGGCAACGCTCCATCTTCCCCATCTAATAGACGTGCCGTCGCTTTTTCCATTTGAACCAGCGGACGAGAGATGAGCCGGGTCGTCCAAATGCTTGCCGCACCTGCTAATAAAAGTGCGAGCAGACCCACTTGGAAAAACTGCTGTTTCAACGGATCAAGTACGTGATCCACGATTGCTTTAGAAGCGAACATGAAGACATGACCCCGATGTTTCCCGTCGATGGTAATGGGACTGTCCGTCATTAAAAAGTCACGCATCGTCACGATTTTTCCTTGTTGACGGTAATCGAAATCCGTATGCTCTAGCACACTTTTCATCTCATTCGACAAAGGTCGTGACGCTTCGAGTCGTTTTCCATCTGCATCAGTGATCACCACAGTAAACGATGAATCTGCTTCCATCATGCTGACATGGCGCATCGTCGTTTGGTCATAGGAATCGACAAGGACATCACGATGGGTATTTCCTCGGTTCAGTAAACCGTCCACTACTTCCTGCGTTCGTGTTTGAGACAACTGATAATACAACGTCCCAAACAACACACTGCCACAAATTAAAAATGCCGCAAGCACGATTCCTCCGACCGAGTATGAAATACGACGCATGACATTTCCTCCCTTTCTCTTCACTATTAGTATAGCGAAAAAAACACGATCGACGCTGACAAACGAAACTGTCACCTCATCTGCACACGATTTGCACATACGCTGGGTATAATAAAAAAGACTAGTGAATTCAGGAGGGTTTTATTATGAAAAAATCATTGACGTTAACCGCACTGGCTCTTAGTTCTACGCTTTGGCTCGGTGCATGCGGATCCGCTTCAAATGACGAAGGAAGCAATAGCGACTCACACGACATGTCTCATGGAGATATGATGCATTCGAGTGATGGAAAGATACCGTCTGGTCTAAAGGAAGCCAGTGATCCGACTTATCCGAAAGGAAGCAACGTCACGTTGACGACGAATCATATGGATGGAATGAACGGAGCTAAAGCAACGATTGCGGGAGCTTATGATACCGTCGTCTATGCGATTAGTTACAAACCGACCAATGGTGGAAAAATGGTGAAAAATCATAAATGGGTCATTCAGGAAGAACTCGATCCCGTTCCAACTAAGCCACTACAAGTTGGTGATGAAACGACTGTCAAAGCGGATCATATGAAGGGTATGGATGGAGCTAAAGCGACGATTGACGAAGTAAAAGAAACGACTGTTTATATGGTGAACTATGAACCAACGGACAGTGGAGAGATGGTGAAAAATCATAAATGGGTCACAGAGGATGAGATAAAGAAATAATAAAAAAAAGCCCGCTTTTCCTTTAAAGGAGAAGCGGGCTTTCGGTATGATTCTGACTGGGCTCGAACCAGCGACCTCTACCCTGTCAAGGTAGCGCTCTCCCAGCTGAGCTACAGAATCATGTTTGCAGTACGTTATGTACTTGCTAGGACATGTATTAATATATCAAGAAACTAAAAGGTTGACAAGTCTTTTTCCGAAAAAAATAAAAAAATTTAAATGGGGAAATCAACCCCGCTTCCCCCATTTTGAATGACTTACAGGAAGGTTGATACTCGATCAATCGGTAAACGTAGTGCCGGACGTTTTTTCGCATCTTCAACCGCTTTTCCGACAGCAATTAACATGACCGGTACATACCGTGACTCGGTGATGAACGTTTCTGCAAAACGTTGATGATCAAATCCCCCCATTGCGAGTGTTGATAATCCACGCGCTTCTGCCGCAAGCATCAATTGCATCGCAGCAAGGCTCGCATTCGACATAGCCGCGTCGCGACCATACGCCTCACTTTGATAAGCGCCTTCTACCTGTGCCTTGATCGAATCAAACAGATCCTCTGTCATGCCACCTGCTTCTACTGCTGGACCGTACACCGAATTGTAGTTTCGATTAGCTTGAACATCACCTAAGATCGCAATGACTGCTGAAGCCGAAGTGATAGCCGGCTGATTGTATGCGATCGGTGCAAGCTGCTGCTTCGCTTCTTCCGAATGAAAGACCGTGAAATGCCAGTGTTGCAAATTCCAAGCACTCGGCGCGGCTGTCGTCCATTCTAATAGTTCTTCTACTTCCTGTTTTGAAAGCTTGAACGTTTCGTCGTAATGACGAACGGAACGTCTTTCTGTTAAGACACGGATTGTATCAAGTGTTGCCTGTGTCATGTGTAAATCCCCCTTATCATTATCAGATTACTTAGATATCGTAGCATGTCTCTTTTTCATTGTCCTCTATCAGTACTTCAAATGAATTAACTGTTATAAAACAATAGTTGACATTAAACTTCTGTACTAATACAATAAAATCAAGAAAAAAGATCATTGCGTTTACTTTGAAGGAGGAAAAACACATGGAACAACCCCTTTATCAAGAAGCATCTGCTGCATTCTATCGTGAGCTTCCCGTCAAGACGTGTGCCCATTGCGGAAAAGAGATGGATGAACAATGTGAATCCTATCAAACGGAATGCGATGAGTGTGCTGTAACAGAACACTAATAACACATGAAACAATCACTTACTTAGTGGTTGTTTTTTTATTTCTTTTAAACTCTTTCTAAATAAATCGATATTTTTTAGAAAAATCGATTTTCCGTCATCTTTTTGTCATCTGTTTGTTACAAAAGAAACAGTCAGAATGTTACATTATCTGTATATGATATTTTTTGACAAAAGGAGCGACAGACAACGATGGATCCATTTACCTCAAGCCACGCTAGCGAACTCGGTCCACGACCGCGTACAAAAAAAAGAATGTTTTTCCCTCGATTTTTCTTACTTCTCACACTTGTTTTTCTCGGAGTTGGGGGATATGTCGCTTATCGATACGTATTTACTCCTGAACAGCAATCCATTACGACAGGTAAATCCATTACTGAAGTACCTGTCGTCAATATGGAAAAAGCACGCGTGGAAAAATGGAATGGTGTGACGAAAAAAGTCGCTTATTTAACATTCGAGGATGGTCCATCCGCATTAACACCGGACTTACTTCGAACATTGGATCAACTTCAGACTCGTGCCACTTTCTTTTATCTCGGCTCACAAGTAGATGCTTTTCCGCAAGAAGTCAAAGCTACTGCTAAAGCTGGACACTATATCGGATTACACGGGGAAACACACGATTACGATACATTATACGAAAAAGGAAAGTATGTCTCAGAGATGCAAAGTGTTCAGAAGAAAATCCATGAGTTGACGAAGCTAACACCACATTTGACACGACCACCTTATGGCTCTGATCCCGGCATCACGAAAAAAATGGCATCTGCCATTCATTCAGCAGACTTCCGTGTGTGGGACTGGTCAATCGATTCAATGGACTGGTATTACAAAGATAGTGCAAAAGAAGTAGCGAATACGGTTATTCGGCGAGCAGAGCGTCCGTTTGAAATCATACTCTTACATGAACAACCACAAGCCATCAAGGCACTTCCAGCCATTGTTGCCGGACTTCAGAAAAAAGGCTATCAATTCGCGATTTATGATGAAGATTTCCATATTCCGTACAACTTCGCGCAACACTCGAATTTATAAGGAGTTACTATCCAGATGAAAAAAACATTCGTAGCAATACTGTTCCTGTCGAGCTTCGGACTCGCTGCCTGTTCCAACGATTCACCAACCTCTCTTCATGAACAGCTAGAGCAACAAGTCAAAGATGAAGAGAAAGCATTCACGCTAGCTGATCAACGTGCTCGTAAGGACGAAATTTCAGTTAATACGTACCAAGCCGTTCTTGATGCAGGTGCTGAAGAAATCAAACGCTCTCAAAATGAACGAGAGGAATTAGAAGCCTTAAATGACGAACGGCTTGCTTTATTGAAACAAGAAGAAACGTTACGTAAAGAAACATACGCTGCACTTGATCTTGAAGAATTGCAGGATGCTGTCAACCAACTTGATGGTAAAGCAAAAACAGAAGGAACTGCCTTAGTAGCAATCATCAAGGAACGCCAGCAGACGTTTCAAACGTTCTCGAAAACGTATCGACAAGCGATGGACGCCGAAAAGAAAGTGCTTTCACGCTTGACGAAAAAACCGGATTTCGTTAAGATTGATGAGTCAACAGCGGATTTAAATCGTTTAACACGGAAAGCTACCGCGTCATTAAAGAAGTGGAATGCACTGACCGTTCAGTATAATCAAACGAAAACCCGGCTGTATCGTTTGCTCGACACATCAACTCAATAAATCACACAGGTTGCAACCAAACCCTGTCCAAAAAACCTGGACAAGGCCCCGTTGCAACCTTTTTTGTGTGGTTTTTACTAAAAATGGAGGGAAATTATTCATGCATCGCTCAAAAGCCACTTTATTCGTTCTCATCGGCGCTATCAGTTATGGTGTCCTCTCAACGATCGTCAAACTCGCTTATGCCGCCGGATTCAACTCAGCAGCCGTTTCAGGTAGTCAATTTTTCTTCGGCTGGCTCATGATTTTCGGACTTGCCTTATTTACGAAAAACCTTCGTCTCGATCTCAAAACAGCTGGTCTTCTCATGCTGATTGGTATTTCAAGCGGTACAACCGGTTATCTCTATTACCAAAGTCTTCAGACCGTATCGGCATCCGTTGCGATCATTCTCTTATTCCAATTCACTTGGATTGGTGTCATCATTGATGCTCTCGCATTCAGACGCTTACCTACTCGCGCGCATTTCCTGTCCGCGATTCTACTGATTGGCGGAGCCATTCTTGCGAGTGCGGCTTACTCGAGCCCACTCGACCTGCGTGGAACATTATTCGGTCTTGGAGCTGCTGTTAGTTTCTCGATTTTCCTACTCGCTAGTGGACGCGTTGCCAATCATCTACCTGTCATCAAGAAAAGCTTCTATATGATGACAGGTGGTCTTGCTTTTGTCATGATCATGTATCCACCGACAACGTTCTTGTCGTCTGCGAACTTCGAAAATGGACTTCTGTTATACGCGATTCCGCTCGGTCTATTCGCGTTGATTTTGCCACCACTCTTATTTGCTGCGGGTGCGCCTCATCTTTCTCCAGCAAGTGTCTCTCTGCTTGGAGCGGCTGAACTACCGACAGCTGTCATCTGTTCCGTTTTAATTTTGGATGAACATCTGATGAGTTCTCAATGGATTGGGATCGTCATTATCTTGATCGGAATCTTTTATCCAATCTATCGCTCAAGCAAAACAGCGCCTGTTGCGAACGTACAGCAAAACGACCTTTCCTGAGCTCAGGAAAGGTCGTTTTCTTTACTTCTGTCGTTTCATCGCATCCGCAACGAACTCGACGTCCGTGCCGATGATGATTTGCACGCTAGTCGCCCCCATCTTCATGACACCTTTTGCTCCAGCCGCTTTAATCGCTGCTTCGTCAATGATGTTTGGATCTTTGACTTGAAGACGTAAACGTGTCGCACAATTGTCAATCGACGTGACATTTTCTGTTCCTTTCAATCCAGCAAAAATTTGAGCTGCTTGTTGCTCATATTTATCGTCTGAATCTGTCAAAACGACTCCCGTGTCTGTGACGAGCGATTCATCTTCGCGACCTGGTGTCTTCAGATCAAATTTTGTGATCATGAAGTAGAACAGGAAGTAGTAGACGACCGCGAACGCGAGACCAACCGGGATGAGAAGTAATGGTTTTGTGGCAATCCCGAAGTTCAAGGCATAATCAATAAAACCAGCCGAGAAGGAGAAGCCATGTAAAATACCGAGTAAGTTAACGATGGCCATCGATAGACCTGTTAAAACCGCATGAATGACATATAAAACAGGTGATAAGAACATAAACGAGAACTCGATTGGTTCCGTGATACCTGTCAAGAAGGACGTCAATCCAAGACCAATCATCGCTCCAGCAACTGCTTTTCGATTTTCCTTACGCGCAGCCATGACGATCGCAAAAGCTGCAGCCGGTAAGGCGAACATCATGATTGGGAAGAAGCCTGCTTGATAAATCCCAGCTGTCGGATCTCCAGCGAAGAAGCGCGCGATGTCACCGTTCGCGACCGTACCATCTGCTTTTTCATATGAACCGAAGACGAACCAGAAAATATTATTTAAGACGTGGTGTAAGCCGACAGGAATCAAGAGGCGGTTAAAGAATCCAAACAGAGCAGCGCCTCCTGCACCGAGACCAACCATCCATTCACCAGCACCATTGATGCCTTGCTCGATGAACGGCCAGACATAACCAAAGACGAAAGCAAGTACGAGCATGACCGCTGATGTAATGATTGGAACGAAACGACGGCCACCGAAGAATGCCAACCAATCCGGTAACTTAATGTTATAGAACCGATTGTATAGAAGTCCTGCGACGATACCCGCGATGATTCCACCGAATACCGCCATATTAACGGTCGAACCGAGTGTCGCCTGATTCGCGATCGAACCAAGTGTCGCTCCGTCGACCTTAGTCGAGGAATCATTGACGATCGCCGCGATCGCATCATACTTCGCCTGAATCTGTGCGCTGGAATAATCCTTGTTCA
The DNA here is from genome assembly GCF_038006045.1 of Exiguobacterium sp. FSL W8-0210. Taxonomy (NCBI): domain Bacteria; kingdom Bacillati; phylum Bacillota; class Bacilli; order Caryophanales; genus Exiguobacterium; species Exiguobacterium sp. FSL W8-0210. Next base: position 547,432 of record NZ_JBBOUK010000001.1, on the reverse strand, counting down.
TCGAGTCGACGCCATTTTTTAAGACAAGATACCCGATGGCCCCAGCAAGACCCGCTGCTCCACTCGCATCGATCGATAGACCAATCGCGACACCAATGGCAAAAATCAATGGCAGGTTATCAAAAATAGCCCCTCCTGCTGCTACCATCAACGGAATATCAAGCATATCCGCCGAACCTAACCGGAGCACGATTCCCGCAGCCGGTAGTACTGCGATTGGTAACATCAAGGCTTTACCAATTCGTTGTAGAAACTGCAACATACCTTTCACCCTTTCCTGAATAAAACGATAATGACAGAACAATGTAAACGCTTTTACGTTGTTTATTATTCCACATAAACAACTAAATGACTAGACCTTTATACAAATTATTTCTCATCTTTTTAGTTGATATAAAATTTCATTATAGCAGACACTAAAAACCGGACTAGAGCGATTACTCAGTCCGGTTTTTCTATTTAATTTCAACGGTCTTAGCGGCGATTTGTATCTTCGAAATTTTGTTGGACGTTACCGACTGTTTTCTTCGCCTCGCCTTTTACTTGATCTTTTTTACCTTCACGTTCTGTTGATTTATCGCCTGTTGCTTTCCCGAGCGCTTCTTTCGCTTTACCTGCTACTTTATCGACGAGACCATCTGCTTTTTTATTGAGACCACTGTTGTTTGACATAATCATTACCCCCATTTAAAAGTTTTTTTTGCGATAGTTGTCTGTTCCCTTGTCACTGATTTTCAAACTTTTCTTTAATCAAAATCGACACTTTCCTAAACAAAAACAACAGTGAACATCTTGTCCGCTGTTGTTTAATCTAAAGCTATTCTTTTTATTGGGCGACGGAAACGCCTAATACTTGTTCAATCCGTTCGAACGCCCAATCCAACTCTTCTTTTGTAATGACGAGCGGTGGTGCAAATCGAATGACTGTCTCATGTGTTTCTTTACAGAGCAAGCCTTTTTCTTTCAACGCTTCACAATATGGTCGCGCTGCTTCTGTCAACTCAACACCAATGAATAATCCACGACCACGTACTTCTTTGATCATCGGGTTGTTGATTTGTTTTAGTTTCTCCATGAAGTACGTACCGAGTTCGAGTGAACGTTCCGGTAACTTTTCGTCTTCTAATACTTCAAGTGAAGCAATCGAGACGGCACACGCAAGTGGATTACCACCAAATGTCGAGCCGTGTGAACCTGGATTAAAGACAGAAAGGACATCTTTATTCGCGGCAACACACGAGATTGGGAATACACCACCACCCAGTGCTTTACCAAGAATGTACATGTCTGGTGTTACCTCGTCCCAATCAGAAGCAAACCATTTACCGGAACGACCGAGTCCAGACTGAATCTCATCCGATACGAGCAACACATTCTGCGCACGACAAACTTCTTGTGCGTCTTTTAAGAAACCATCATAAGGAATTAAGATGCCCGCTTCGCCTTGAATCGGTTCCAAGATGAATGCCGCTGTATTTTCAGTGATCGCCTGTTTTAATGCCTCAAGATCGCCATATGGAATCGTCTTGATTCCAGGAAGAAGCGGTCCAAATCCCCGTTGGTATTCTGCTTCCGTCGACATCGAGACGGCTGTCATCGTCCGACCATGGAAGTTTCCTTCACAAACGATGATTTCAGCATCACCTGGAATTTGTTTGACTTCATATGCCCAGCGTCGTGCTGCTTTTACTGCTGTCTCGACAGCTTCCGCACCTGTATTCATTGGTAACACCATATCTTTATCCGTCAATTGTGCTACTTTTTCATAGAAAAAGCCAAGTTGATCATTGTGGAAAGCACGTGACGTCAATGTAATCTTGTCTGCCTGACGTTTTAAGGCGTCGATGATCTTTGGATGACGATGTCCTTGATTAACGGCTGAATAGGCACTCAGCATATCCATATAGCGACGTCCTTCAGGATCCGTAACGAAGACACCCTCAGCCTCTGAGATGACGATTGGGAGTGGATGGTAGTTATGTGCTCCGAACTGTTCTGTCTGTTGAATGATTTTCTCTGTTTGATTCATCGAAATTCCCCCTCATAACTCTTTAGAAAACGTTTTCAATGTTATTATAGCAGATTCTTTCACAGAATCTTCATCTAAAAAGTATCCGAGCGAAAGGATTCTAATGCGTAAGAATTGAATATATTGGGAAAAGACAAGAGAAGTGAACCGTCATCTCTTTTCAATATAAAGGAGCGTGCGCACGTAATGGACCGTTCGACCATTGATTCCTGTGAAGTCGTCATTCAAGAATTCCCTTTACCCGCTTTCATATTGAATACTGACTTGACCATCCGCTCTTGGAATGAGCTAGCCGCACAGCAATGGGGCTGGACACAACAAGAAGTCGTGGGTCAGACTGTTCCACTTCTTGAACGGGAAGACATGGCATTCAGCCAGCAGATTTGGCATGCCTTCTTGGAGCGCCGTCAATCCGTCCAATTACCGAATGCCTCCTTGTTGCATAAGACGGGCACTTCTGTAACGTCAACTCTCCTTTTGTCTCCTTTACTTGATGATACAGGAACTGTCATTGCCGCTTTTGCTTGCTGTATCCCTTCAGCTGAGCAACAAACGAATATGAAACCACTCTTCCAAGGATTGATGGATTTGCGTCATGCATTCGATCAGATTGCTTCTGTCGCCGTCTTCGACGCACGAGGAACGATCAAGTACGTGAATGATCAACTCATCGATGTGACAGGATATTGCTCTGAGATGCTTCTCAACCAGCCTTGGTCACTCATCCTAGATCCATCCAGTCCCGTCGTTTCGGGGATTCGTGATCAACTTCGTGAACGAAAAGCATGGTCTGGTCGCCTTAGCCTTACTTCGCAAACTGGCGAACGAAAACATCTCCAAGCGACGCTCATTCCGATCTATGATGCAAACGGTGTTCGTTTTCAGCACCTGTTCATCGGCAACGACATCACGGAAACAGCGGTGCTTGAAGAAGAACTCGATTTTTTAGTGCATCATCATGAGATGACGCACTTATTAAATAAACGAGGATTTTTACGCGAAGGCGAGGCATTATTCCGTTCTGCCGCGTCGCATGATCCGATCGCGCTAATCTTGTTCGATATCGACCGTTTTAAAGTAATCAATGATTCGTTTGGAACACACGTCGGTGATCAACTACTTCAAGCGATGGCAACACGCCTTTTGCAACACACGACAGGCATACTCGCTTTTCATCCGACGAGTGATCTATTCGGTGTCTTGTTACCTGCACCGCCGAGCAATCTGCTTTTCCAATATGCTCGAAAATTACAACAAGCACTGCAGCGCCCTTATTATATCAACGGTCATTCATTGATCGTTTCTTGTACGTTCGGGATCACGGTCTATCCGTCCGAAGCCAAAACATTGGAAGATTTATATCGCCGGTCGGAAACAGCTCTATACGCAGGAAAATCGATTGGTACTGGAACGATCCAGTATTTAACACACGAGATGGATACACAGTTCACACGGAAAATCCAACTCGAGCGCTCCCTTTTCACAGCACTCGAAGATCAATCCCTTTATCTTGCTTATCAACCAATCATTGAACTTCAGACACAAGCCGTCAAAGGCTTCGAAGCGTTATTACGCTGGAATCACACGGCACTCGGGAGCATTCCACCAGATGAATTCATTCCACTCGCTGAAGAAGCTTCACTGATCACACCAATCAACAACTGGGTCATCATCGAAGCATGTGAACAGCTCGCAAAATGGCAACAGACGATTGATCCTGAACTGACGATGGCAATCAATATCTCACCACATCAGTTCCAAAGCGACTCCTTCATTCGTACATTACAACACATCGTAACAGAACGACTGGTATCTCCATCTTCGATTACTTTGGAGATGACGGAAAACATCGCGATTCTCCAGACGCAACGGACGGTCGAACGCATGCACCTCATCAAGTCGCTCGGCTTCCGTTTATCGATCGATGATTTCGGTACCGGTTATTCTTCTTTGCAGTATCTCAGTGCTTTTCCAATCGACGAATTAAAAATCGATAAAGTATTCATTGATGGTCTGGCGACAAATGACCACGCCTTGCTCGATTCCATCATTCAACTCGGTCGCAATCTAGAGTTGAATCTTGTCGCTGAAGGTGTTGAGACAGAACACGCGCTAGATTATCTAAAAACGACATCGTGTCAACATATGCAAGGGTTCATTTTCTCTGAACCTCTATCTGTACAGGATGTCGAAAAAAGATTCTTAACACCTTAATCAAAAAAAGAAGTCACGGTGGATGAAAATCACCGTGACTTCTTTTGCATAGCGTTTCTTACAATTGAATCTCTCCTACGACCATTCCGTAAACAGCTACTCCTGCCAAGACAACAAGAACCATACTGGCAATCCACTCATAACGTGACATGCCCGTCCGTTGCTGTTCTCGCTCTGCTAAAGCGTACGCGAGAATACCTGGCGCATAGACTAATGCCGCGATGACGATGTACCAGATACCCGACGCATAGACGAGCCAAATCGAATACGCTGATGCGATGACAGAGAAAAGTAACATTTTCTGATTGCGCTCTTCTCGCGATGTCCGAATGCTATACAACGCTGATAACAAATACGGTAATAACGCACAAATCCCAGCGATACTCGACAGGACAAGATAGGTTTGTGCTGAGAAGAGCGCGATTCCAGCGACGACCTGTGTCGCGATTTGTGTAATCAACAGCGCACCGACTGGAGCACCTTTCCGGTTCGTTTTTGCGAATGCTTTCGGAAATGCGCCGTCTTTTGCAACGAGATACGAAATCTCCGATGCGAGAATCGTCCATCCGAGAAGTGCGCCGGATAGTGAGATAATCAAACCAATCATGATGATCGTCGCACCGACCGGTCCGATCGCTGCCTCTAATACATACGCCATCGTCGGTTCTTTTAATCCAGCTAGTTGTTCTTGACTGAGCACTCCGAGTGATAAAACGGAAATCAAGATATAGATGACTAACACGCCAACAAGTCCTGTTACTGTCGCCTTCCCGACATCACTTCGGTTTTTGGCACGGCTTGATAAGACGACAGCACCTTCGATACCGACGAAAGCCCATAGTGTGACGAGCATCGTTCCTTTTACTTGATCAAAAATCGAACCGAGTTCTGTTCCCTCTTCCCAGATATCCAAATTAAACGTTTTGATATTAAAAGCAATTCCTACTAGAAGAATGAAAATCAAGATTGGAACGAGCTTTGCGATCGTCGTAATCAAATTGACCAGCGTCGCTTCCTTGATTCCGCTCGAGACGAGCCAGAACAATCCCCAGATGACGACTATACTCATCAAAAGAAGGAATATTCGATTTTCCGCTGCGAAAATCGGGAAGAAATAACTAATCGCATTGAACACGAGCGTGATATTCGCAACTGTTCCGATCCACGCCGATACCCAGTATCCCCAAGCGCTGTTAAAACCGACGAAACGTCCGAACCCTTCACGCGCGTAGGCATAGATACCGCCTTCAAGCTCTGGTTTACTATTGGCGAGATGTTGGAATACTAGCGCGAGCATGATCATGCCAATCCCCGTGATACTCCACCCGATGAGGATAGGTCCTGCACTTGCACTTTGGGCCATTGCACCAGGAAGGTTAAAAGCTCCTCCACCGACCATGGAACCGATGACCATTGCAGCGAGCGCAAAGAATCCGATTTTTTGTTGATTCATGATGAGACACTTCCTTTTTCGTATATCTATTACATCTTACGTATATTCATTCGAAAGACACAAAAGTCATTATAACAAATCACCTTTTAAAGTAAAGAAAGGATTTGAGACAAATGAACTGGATTCATGTATTTCAGCTCGAAGACCTTCTAAAACTCCTGTTAGCCGCTACGCTTGGAATTTTCATCGGATTCGAGCGTGAAATCAAAAATAAACCGGTTGGTATACGCACTAGCCTCGTAATTACCCTGATCAGTTGCTTGTTAACCATTGTTTCCATCAAATCGGTCTTACTCTACCATGACATGGCGACGAATGTTCAGATGGATCCGATGCGTCTCGTCGCCCAAATCATTACCGGAATCGGTTTTATCGGCGCTGGTGTCATCTTACGTCGACCGCATGATATCGTCAGCGGATTAACGACTGCCGCTATTATTTGGAGTGCAAGCGGGATTGGAATCGCTGTCGGTGCAGGTTTCATCTGGGAGTCGATTTTTCTCGTTCTCTTTCTCTTCCTCTTACTGGAAGGTTTAACTCGGATGATGGGACGTATCAACAATAGTCGGTTCGAAGCAAATGTCCTCGTTGCGCATCTTTTACTTCCTTCCGGACTTGATCCGACGGACATCGTTCTTGCTCTTGAGCGTAAAGGTGTCCGTATTACGAATATGCGTTTACGTGGTAATCCCGTTCGATTGACGTTACGAATGTATTCCCCGCATAAGCTGACCTTATTCCTACTTTATGACTATTTGAAATCGCTTGGAATTGAGGATATAGACCTTGATCAGTGAGAATTATCTGAAAATTTATGTTGCATTTTTAATCACTTTCACTTAAATTAACAATATATTCACATTTTTCTGAAATATTTAACACTAACTCTCGGGGGGTCATCGTTCCATGAATAAACCATCGAAAATCGCTTTTGCTGGACTTTCCAGCATCGCGCTTCTTGCTGTCGCTGCATGCGGGCAAGGAAATGACGAAAACACAAGCGGATCAGATTCGAAAAACAAAAAAAAGGAAGTCACACTCGTTTCGACGACGGATGTACCTCAGCTAGATCCGACGAAAACGACGGACTCGACTTCCATCATCGTCACGAACAACGTCTTTGAAGGGCTGTATCGTCTTGATGGAGATAACAAACCAACACCTGGAATCGCGGAAAGCGTCGAAGTGTCGGAAGATAAAAAAAACATACACATTCAAACTGCGTAAAGATGCGAAGTGGTCAGATGGATCAGCCGTCACAGCAGATGATTTCATCTATGCTTGGAAACGCGCACTTGATCCGAAGACAGCAGCAGAATACGCGTACATTTTACAAGATTTAAAGAACGCCAACAAAATCATGTCTGGCGACGCTGAACTTGATGAGCTCGGTGTCAAGAAAGTCGACGAGCAGACACTTGAAGTCCAACTTGAAGCTCCAGCACCTTACTTCCTTGGTTTGACAAGTTTCCCAACTTACTTACCATTAAAACAATCATTCGTCGAAGATAAAGGCGATAAGTTCGCGACAAGTGTTGATACAATGGTCTTCAACGGACCTTTCGTCCTCGATAAGTGGCAAGCAAATGCTGGCTGGACATACAAGAAAAATCCAGATTACTGGGATAAAGCGAATGTCAAGATGGATAAAATCGATGTCAAGGTCGTCAAAGAAATCTCAACTGGCGTCAACCTGTTCGAAGCGAAAGAAGTCGACTTCGCACCGATTACGTCTGAGTTCGTTTCGCAGTATGAAAAATCAGATGATTACAAGACACGTCCAGATGCTCGGATCAACTTCCTTCGCTTTAACCAAAAGAATAAAGCTTTGAAAAATAAGAACATCCGAAAAGCGCTCGCGCTTGGTTTTGAGAAGCAAGGGATTACAGATGTCATCCTAAACGATGGATCAAAACCAGCAAACTTCATCGTCGCGAAAGACTTCACGTTTACACCAGATGGGGAAGACTTCCGCGCGAAATATCCAGATCTTCAAAGCTACGATGCTGACGCCGCGAAAAAAGCTTGGGATGCTGGCTTGAAGGAACTTGGTGTGAAAACAGTTGAACTCAGCATGCTCTCACGAGATGAAGATGCCTTTAAGAAGGTTTCTGAGTACTTAAAAGGAGATCTTGAGAAGCACCTGCCTGGTTTGACGATCAAAATCAAACAACAACCATTCAAAAACTTCCTCGAACTCGAATCGAAGGGAGATTACGATATCTCTGCGGCTGGTTGGGGACCTGACTACCAGGATCCAATGACGTTCCTCGATATGTGGTTAACGGATGGAAGCTTCAATCGGATGGAATACTCGAACAAAAAGTTCGATGATCTCATTAAGGGAGCAAAACAACAAGCAGATGAAGCGAAACGTTGGTCGGACATGCAAGAAGCTGAAAAAATGCTGTTGACAGAAGACTACGCCATCGCACCAATCTACCAAAAAGGGGAAGCTTACTTACAACGGACAAACATTGATAAATTGTACCGTCACCCATTCGGTGCCGATATGAGCTTTAAATGGATGGAAGTAAAATAACCCTTTAAAACATTGATGAACAAGTAGCGGACCTCGTTCCCTACTTGTTTTTTTATTTCCAGACGACATTCTCAAAAAACAACAAAGACCCCTTCTGACGGAGCCATCGGGGGTCTTTACTGTGCAATTTGTTTGTAAAAAGCAATCTCTTCATCCTGTCCTTCCTCAACTGCTCGGAAGAATTCAGCGAAGTATGCATAAAGAACGGTGCGTTCCTCATATGTCGGTCGAGCTTGACGAATGACGGAGAATGCAAGATTTCGCAACTGACGTTTCGTTCGTCGATGTGTCGGTAGGGCATGAAATTGACGCGTGAATGAACGGTAGACATCCGCAATCAAGGCTTCATGTCCTTCGAAATAGGTCTTATCCATAATGATGATCTCCTTTCTAACCTTGTTGTCCTACTGTTTTCTACGATCCTTTTAGATAAAAGTTTCATAGAAAGTGAGATTTCTCACAAACGATATAGAACTTACTATAACAAGCTTTCCAAAATGATTCAACATCCAAACTATTAAGTTTCATTAAGGAATTTTAGCCGTTTTGTAAAGTGGCTTTTTTTGATTTTATCGTAACTCGATTGATAGAAAAACGGTCTGAGTCCGGGAATGAGACTCAGACTCGCGACGGACATCAGTCTGCTTGTACTGAAATATGCTGAAAGTGTTTTACGTCGAATAATCCACTGTCGGTCAGCTTCAACTCCGGAATGACCGGTAAGCAAAGGAATGACATCGTCAAATAGGGATTAAAGGAACGATCCGCCTCTAACACATCGAGGGCATCATTCAATGCTTCGAGTGTATCTCCAACTTCTTGGAAGGGACGATTCGTCATCAGTCCAGCGATTTCAAGCGGTAACTCAGCAAGTACCTCTTGCCCATTGACAGCAATGACTCCTCCACCCGCTTGGACGAGACGTTCCGCAGCCAGTTGCATTTCCTCATCCGACGCGCCAACGATGACGAGGTTGTGCGAATCATGGGCAACAGTCGCTGCAATCGCTCCGCGTTTCATCTTGAAACCTTTGACAATCCCGACTGCCGAGAAGGATGTGCCGTGATGCCGTTCAATGACAGCGATCTTTAAGAGATCCTGCTCCGGCACGGGCACGAAATGCCCGTCTTGAAGTGGAACGTCGAGAATCAAGTGCTCGGTGACGATGCTTTTTGGAATGACTCCGATGACATGCGCCCGTGCTGATTCAAGTGGAAGGGCAAATACTTCTGGTGTAATCGGTTTTGTATTCAAGGTTCCACGTAATGACTCCGGCACATGAGCACGTCGAATAGGTCGAATCGTTTTCCCAGCTCGCGCAACACAATCACCTTGAATATACACCTCGTCAATCACGACGTTATCGGCATCGGATAACAAGACGAAGTCCGCCCGGCGTCCTGGTACGATGGCTCCCCGATCGTCTAAACGATACGCGTTCGTCGCATGCAACGATGCCATCGCATACGCTGTTTCGCGTTTAATTCCATGACGAATCGCATAGCGGATATTATAGTCGATCGTTCCCTCTCGTAACGTGTCATCCAAATGCTTATCGTCCGTACAGAAGAGGAAACGGCTCGCGTTGCTCTCTGTCACAGCATCGAGTACATCCTTCAAGTTTCGGGCAGCTGATCCTTCCCGCACTTCGACATACAAACCACGACGCGCTCGGGCGATCGCATCTTCCTTACTGACAGATTCATGATCCGTTCGAATTCCGGCGACACCATAAATGTTAATTTCGCGTGGTCCAAGTCCCGCAGCATGACCATCGACCAGTTTTCCTGCGTCTTCGATCTGTTTAATTTTTTGGAGCATATCGCGATCGGCTCGTTCGACCGCTGGATAATCCATGACTTCTCCTAAACCATGGACACTAGGATGATTGACGAACGGTGCAAGTGCCGCCGCATCAAGTGATGCTCCCGCGTGTTCAAACGAAGTCGCCGGTACGCAGCTCGGTAACATCATCCGGACATCAAGCGCGAGACCTTCAGCATCGTCTAGCATGAAGGATAAACCTTCTGCTCCTTTGACATTCGCGATCTCATGCGGATCGGCAATGATCGTCGTGACACCTAACGGTAGAATCGCTTGCTCATATTCACTCGGCGGCACCATCGATGATTCAATATGGACGTGGGCATCAACGAAACTTGGTGCGATGAAAAGTCCTTCTCCCGGACGATTCTCGATTCCCTCATACCCCTCTCCGACAGCAGCAATATAACCTGAATCAATCGCTACATCTGCTGTATATGTCTCACGTGTCATGACATCAATGACTGAAATATTCTGATAGACGACGACTGCTTTCTCTTTTTTTGCAGCAATCGCGATCAATCGTTTACGCACTGTTTGTTCCATCCTGTCTCCTCCTGTTGTAAGCGTATTTTTACCATCTTACAATTAGTTTGGAAGCTGTTGCAATTTATTTTTTGTAACGTCAAGATGAAAGAGTATCGATTTAATGCCTGAGGGGGAAAAACGCATGAAATATCGTGTCGGTTCACTTGTTCCAAACATCGATCCATCCGTTTATTTAGCGGACGGATCTAAAGTCATCGGAGAGGTCACGATCGGAAAAGACTCATCTGTCTGGTTCAATACGGTCATCCGGGGAGACGAAGGTCCGATTCACATCGGGGAACGCGTCAACATCCAAGATGGTTCAATGATTCATCAGTATGAAGGGTATCCGACCATCATTGAAGATGAAGTGACGATTGGTCATATGGCGATGATTCACGGCGGAATCATTCGAAAAGGAGCGTTAATCGGAATGTCGGCGACGATCCTCGATGAAGCCGAAATCGGAGAAGGGGCATTCGTTGCTGCGGGAAGTCTTGTGCCGCCAAAAATGAAGGTACCTGCCGGCGCGATGGTCATGGGTGTTCCTGCAAAAATCGTCCGGGATATCAGTGACCATGATCGATTCATCATGGAACGAACAGTCCGAAAATACGTGAAACGAGGGCAGCAGTATGCTGACAGTTGTGAAGCCATTACAGAGGATTTGACAAGTTTGTGAGAACGTTTACAAAGTTCACGGGTTCTTAACACCTCCCCTCTTCCGTCTTTACAATTTTTTCGTACACTAAAGGTGTAAGAGATGAATCAAGACACAGAGAGGGGATTTTATATGATTCCAGTATACGAAGAACGCATCATGTCTGATTTGTTTTCATCTACGAATAACCCAAGTTACGGTTTGCCGACGTTACCCGAATCGGAAACGGATTGGTTGACAGTCGAGATCCAAGCACGTATCGTTAAAGATGCCGAGCACCGCCTTGGAACATTAAACCGAGAGGAAGAACGTGTATGATTCAGCAACGCACTGTTCGCGCTTGGCTCGCTAGTCGCATCAAAAAATAATTTAATCACTTGATTACGTATTTTCCAAAACGATATAGCGCGTCAGCGCGCATACAAAAAGAGCCGAAGCGGATTCCCGCCTCGGCTCTACCTGTTTATTTTGAAATTAATCCTTCCTCGATCAAGAAATCACGTGCGACTTTTTCAGGGCGCTGTTTCTCGACATCTGCTTTGTAATTCAATTCTTGCATCTTCTCATCCGTAATCTTATCTTTTAACGTGTTGAGGACTTTCTTCAGCTCCGGATGTTCTTCAAGTGTTTCTTGACGAACAAGCGGTACCGCATAGTATGGTGGGAAGAACTTTTTATCGTCTTCTAGCACTGTTAAATCGAATTTTTGTAACAAACCATCTGTTGAGAAGCTATCGATGACGTTCGTTCGACCATTCGTCAGTGCTGTATAACGGAGTCCTCCATCGACGGGTTGTACATCTTGGAATTTCATGTCCGGGTACTTTTTCTTCAGCCCAAGATAACCATCTTCCCGGTTCGCAAATTCGATTGTTGATCCGAGAATCAAACGATCACTGACTTTTGACATATCTGACACCGTCTTCAAGTCATATTTTTCGATATCTTCTTTCGTCATGGCAAGGGCATACGTATTGTTGAAACCGATTGGGTCCAGGACGTCGACCTGACTTTTCTCAGGAATCATCTTCCCGACTTTTGCATAGACCGTTTCCGGATCCGTCTCGACGTCTTGCTTGAGCACGTCGATCAACAAAGTACCTGTGTACTCGACATACGCGTCAATTTCCCCTTTTTCAAGCGCACCGTAAGCGACTTTCGTCCCCCCGAGGTTCAATTGACGTTCGACTTCCAAATCCGTTTTATCTTCGATTAAATCCGCTAACATATTTCCGAGAATCAATTGTTCCGTAAAGTTCTTCGATCCGATGACAATCTTATCTTCCTTGAGGAAAGAGTACGCGACCGTTCCACCAATTAACAAGAAGACGATACTTGCGATCGCGATCTTACGTCCAGCTGGCATCGCCTTACGACGCTTCCGTGCCTTATTCTTGATTCGACCATCTGCAAGTGGAATCCCATTTGGCGCCACGGAGTATTCAATCCGACTGACGACGAAGTCGATGACAAGAGCTAAAATACCGGCTGGAATTGCTCCGGCAAGAATCTGGTTATTATCAACCGTTTGAATACCCGAGAAGACGAGATAACCAAGACCACCGGCACCGATGAATGCTGAGATTGTCATCAAACCAACAGCTGTAACGGCTGAAATTCGAATCCCTGCCATCATGATCGGCAAGGCAAGTGGAATCTGAACCTTACTAAGGATTTGTCGATCCGTTAAACCGATCCCTTTAGCTGCTTCGAGCGTGTCCCCTGGAATGCTCGACAGACCCGTGTACGTATTTTTAACGATTGGCAAGAGTGAATAAAGCACGACCATGATGATCGCTGGTGTCGATCCGATACCAATGAACGGAATCAAGAAACCGAGTAAAGCAAGACTCGGAACGGCCTGCACGACGCTCGTCAGCGCAAGGACAGGCTTCGCAAACTTTTGGTAACGGGTAATCAGGATCCCGATCGGAATCCCGAGAACGACCGCGATGACGACGGCAAAGACTGTCAGCTGTAAGTGCTCTAGCAATAAATCACCGATCTGATCGGTATTATTTTTTACATAATCAAAGAATCCGCTCATTGGACTTCCTCCTCATGAATGAATTGCTCACTCAAGACGGAAAGTAAGCTACTACGCGTGATCAACCCTCTGAGTTTTCCTGTTGCATCCGTTACTGGTAGATAACCAGTCTCTTCCTGATTCATGACTTCAAGAACGTCGAGTAATGAATCATGTTCATTAACGGCGATGATTTCGCCCTCCATCACTTCTTCGATCCGTTGGCTCTTATCCGGAATCGTCTGGATGTTCTTCAACTTAATCAGCCCTTGTAAGACGCGGTCACGATCGGTAATCAACAAGCTGTCGACTTTGCGTCCACGCATGATTTCAATTCCCTGCAGCAACGTCCGTTTGCCACTGATTGAAACTGGGTCCTCGATCATGATATCTTCTGCCTTGATGAATTCTGGACTACTCCAGATTTTATTTTTTCCGATGAACGATTCGACATATTCATCTTTTGGATGACGCAAGATTTCTTCTGGAGTATCGAACTGGACGATTTCCCCATCACGCATGATACATATCCGATCCGCTAACTTGATCGCTTCATCCATATCATGGGTGACGAAAACGATCGTCTTTTTCACTTCTTCCTGCAAGTTAAAAAGTTCTTCCTGTAGATCGTTACGGGTAACGGGATCGAGTGCACTGAACGGCTCATCCATCAAAATGACATCAGGATCATTCATTAAAGCTCGTGCGAAACCAACACGCTGTTGCTGCCCACCACTGAGTTCGCTCGGATATCGATCGATGAATTGCTTTGGATCAAGCCCGACCATCGTCAACAGTTGTTCTGTCCGTTGATCCATCTCATCGTGGTTCTTCCCCTCAAGCCCAGCAATCAATTGAATGTTTTCCCGGACCGTCATGTGAGGGAACAAGCCGGTTTGCTGAATGACATATCCCATATGACGTCTTAATTCGATCGTGTCCGTCTTCATGATGTCCTTCCCGTTGACCAAAATCGTGCCTGAAGAAGGTTCGATCAGTCGATTGATCATCTTAAGTGACGTCGTTTTCCCACAGCCACTTGGTCCGATGAAAACAACGAGTTCACCCTTTTGAATCTCGAGCGATAAGCCTTTCAAGACGACATTGTCCTTAAACTGCTTACCGACGTTTTTGAATTCGATCATTCCTTCTCACTCCTTTTTACTATTTCCATATATTATGGTTTCCCAAAAAGATTACGGTTTAAACAAATTTTCTGTAATTTAGTTTTATTTCTTTGCAAAACGGGAATTTCTTAGTTCTTTTTTTAAAATAAAGGGAATACCTTAATAAAGAGTACTTGTAAAGCATGTTTTTGATGAAGGAGGTACTAGACGATGAACATCAAGAAACCTACCATCATGATGATCGGATTACTTCTCCTTAGTCCACTTTCGATTCCTTCACAGGTTAATGCGGCGAGCTCTACGTTTGTGACGAAAGGAACGACGACACAAAAAGTCGTCGCATTGACGTTTGATGACGGTTCAGATGGGACGAACATTGCAAAAATCTTAAGTATCTTGAAAAGTAACCAAGTGAAAGCGACTTTCTTTTTGACAGGCAGTGGTGCAAACAATCATCCTCAATCGATCAAGAACATCACAACCGCCTCTCCTACACACCAAATCGGCAATCATTCGTATTCGCATCCGGATTTCACGACTTTAACCGCGAGCCAAATGACGAGTGAGTTATCCCGGACGGAGTCTCTTATCCGGTCCTTGACCGGGAAAACGACGAAACCGATTTTCCGGGCGCCGTTCGGTGCAAGTAATAGTAACGTGTTGAGTACCGTTGGTGCAGCAGGTTATACGAAAACGATTCAATGGAATATTGATACGACGGATTGGAAAGGCATCTCTTCAACAGCCATCTTGGATCGTGTAATACCAAAAGTCGTTCCCGGATCAATCATCCTGATGCACACTGGAGCTGGTGCGAAAGGAACACCAACCGCTTTGCCAACGATGATTTCAAAACTAAAAGCAAAAGGCTATTCGTTCGTCACGATTTCAGAACTGTTACGGTCACCGACTTCAACCGGTACGACGTATACCGTCAAAGCTGGCGATACACTCTATTCCATCGCCCGCAAATACAACGTCTCGGTCTCTGCCCTCGCGAGTGCGAATAACATCACGAACTGGAATCTGTTGAAAGTCGGTCAAGTCTTGAAAATTCCAACAACGACTTATACGGTTAAAGCCGGTGATACACTTTACTCGATTGCGACACGATATGGTGTCACCGTCACAGCATTGATGCAGGCAAACAACATTACGAATCTGAACCTCTTGTTCGTTGGACAAGTCTTAAAAATTCCAAACTGAATCTGCTGATCGCAACACAAAAAAACGATCCCTCTCTATTCAAGAGAAGAATCGCTTTAGATCGTATGCATGAAACCGGCGCGATAGCGTCGGTTTTTTTGTCCTCTCGTTTGACCCCGCACCTCTTACGACTCTGAGCGGACACCGTTGATCCCAAGATCACACTGAATTAAATCCGCATACGTTTGTCGACGGACGACTTCACGGGATTCCCCGTCCCGGACGAAGACAAGTGCCGGACGTAAGAACTGGTTATAGTTGCTTGCCATCGAGAAGTTGTATGCTCCTGTCCCAAAGACAGCAAGGGTATCGCCACCGTTCGGTGTGACCAACTGTGCTTTTTCAGCGACGAGATCCCCTGATTCACAAGCTGCTCCGACGACCGTCACTTCAGTCGTTTCACCACTCATCCGGTTTGCGATGACGGTTTCATACACGGCACCGTAAAGTGCTGGGCGAATGTTATCCGTCATTCCGCCATCGACCGAAAGATATGTTCTGACACCTTCAATTTCTTTGATGGCCCCGACCGTATACAGTGTCGTTCCTGCATTCGCAACGACCCAGCGCCCTGGCTCGATCCCGATTCGTGGACGTTCGATGCCGAGTCGCTCCGTTTCCGTCTCGATCACGTCCATGACGCGTGCGATCGTCGCTTCAAAATCAAGCGGCTGATCGTCCTGTGTATAGGCAATACCGAAGCCACCGCCAACATTGACTTCGCTGACTGTGAAGCCATGGTGCGCACGAATCGTTTCGACGAAGCCCATCATCGTCCGAGCCGTCTGTTCGAACAGTGACGGATCTTGGATTTGCGAACCAACATGACAATGGATGCCAAGTAACGACAGATGTTCCGATGCTAAAATCGCTTCGATTGCGTCCAAGTAATCTGACGCATGTGTTGAGAAACCGAATTTCGTATCGACGCCACCTGTCTGGATTTTCGCATGCGCTCCCCCGATGACTTGTGGCACGATCCGGATCAGGACATGAACCGTTTGACCAGCTTGCGCTGCGATGGCTTCGAGTTGTGCAATTTCGGCAAAGTGATCGATGACGATCCGTCCGACACCTTGCTCGACGGCATATTGAAGATCAGCCGTCGATTTATTCGAACCATGGAAATAGATTCGTTCTGCCGGAACCCCGGATTGACGGGCGATGAAGAGTTCTCCCCCCGTAACGACATCAATTCCGAGACCATGACGCACGACTTGTTCATATACGGCACTGACTGTCAGAGCTTTAGAAGCAAAGGAAGCATACGTGTTCGGATACTTATCAAGGAAGTGTTCCCGGACGGTCGCTAATCGATCCGTCAGCTCCCGCTCTGCCATCACGTACAACGGTGTTCCGTACTGTACTGCAAGATCGGTCGCTGCGACACCATCGATGTGCAACGTATTGTTTTCTTCTGTCAGGTATTGACTTCCATACATAATAAGTTCCTCCTTATAGATACTGATGCGTCAAACGCCACGACCGGGCACACATCTGCTCTGAATTGTTCGCTGCTCCTGTCCGGGTGATATCGTCAATTTCAACGCCATCCCCATATAGCACGACCTCGTCTCCGACCTCAATCGTCCCATCGACAGCGACGAACGTATGACTCATGAATAATTTATTGATGACCGGATAAGGTTTTTCTTTAATATGAACAGGCAACGCGGCACGCCCACGGACGACCCCGTCTCCATATCCGACGGGTAAAATAGCAATCCGCATCGGTTCTGTACTCGTAAAGTTCGTCCCGTACCCAACGTGTTCACCCGGTCCGATTTCGCGAATTTCAACGACCTCCGTCGTCATCCGTAGCGAAGGAACGAGCCAGTCCATCTTCTCAATCGGTGAATAGCCGAATAAGAAGATGCCCGGGCGGACATAGTTACAAAATGCGAGACGCGGATCGTGTTTGACGATCGTCGCACTGTTTTCCGAGTGCATATACGTAAACGTATGGCGCTTTCGTAACACATCGGCAATGGCGACGAAACGTTCGACTTGTCCATCGTGATCCGCATCCGGTTCATCGGCAAGCGGAAAGTGTGTATATAAACCTGTTAAAGCGAGCGAATCTGCTTGCGCAAGCGCAAGAACAGCTTCCGCCTCTTGAAGCGAACTGACACCAAAACGATTCATCCCGACGTTGATCTTCAAATGTAACTCGATTCCCTGCAGCTGTTTACTGTTTAGGGCGAGCCATTCTAGCGATGAGACACCGAGTGCAATTCCGAAACGTCGTGCTGTTTCAAAATCCTCCGTCGGATTCATCACCAGTACATAACTGTCTGGAAAATTCGTTTTGATTTCAATGGCTTCATACAACTCGGCGACAGCAAAGTGATGCACATCAGATGCCATCAGCGTTTCGACCATCTCGAGCATGCCTAAGTTGTACGCATTGTTCTTGACCACGGCAAAAATACCTTTACGTGACCGAGCGAAGACCGATGCGACGTTCCGTCGCACCGCCTTCCGATCGATCGTGACGAGTGTACGCGTCGTCATTCTGCGACAGCTGGTGTCACATACGTCAACCAATCCGCATATTGCGGCAATTGACCTGTGACGGCTTGACGGTAAAGATCGAGCAACTCATCTGCGACGTTCCGTGTTCCGCCGTTGATCGAGATATGATCGATTTCACCGACACTCGTGATTTCAGCAGCTGTTCCTGTTAAGAAGATCTCATCTGCGACATATAACTCATCGCGTCCGATGTGACGTTCGACGACAGGATAGCCTTGATCTTGTGCCAAACGGATGATGACTTGGCGTGTGATACCGTCGAGTACTGAACAATCAAGTGACGGTGTATGAATCGTTCCGTTTTTAAGAAGGAAGAGGTTCGCAACACTCGCTTCACTGACGTTACCGTTCATGTCGAGCGCGATAGCTTCATCAAATCCATCACGGATCGCTTCACCTTTTAAGAGTTGTGAGTTCATATAGTTCGCAGCCGCTTTCGCTTGCATCGGCATCATCGTTGATGAGACGCGGCGGTATGATGCGACTTTGGCACGAATGCCAGCGCCTTTATCGAAGTATTCCCCAAGCTCCCAGCAAGAGATGCCGACATGAACCGTCGTATCTTTCGCCATCAATGCTTGCCATGGCGTACCGAGGAACACGAATGGACGGATATAACAAGATTCGAATCCGTTTTTCGCAACTAGATCAATCGTCGCCTGAACGAGTTCATCCACCGTATACGGAATCGTGACGTGGTAATACGCACAACTGCGGAAGAGACGCTCGATATGTTCCTTCAATTGGAAAATCGCCGGTCCGTCCGGTGTCGCGTATGCACGAATTCCTTCAAAGAATCCACTACCGTAGTGAATCGCATGTGACATGACGCTCGTGTTCGCATCTTTCGGATCATGAAAGACTCCATCTAACCAAATTGCTTCTCCATACTGTGTATCCACTGCCATGTGTTTTCCTCCTCTTCGACGTCAATCAGAGTGAACGTAAATCATCCACCAATTGCGTCTTCTCTTCTGTTTTCGCATCTTTCTGTTTGATGACACGTGCAGGTGTTCCGGCAACGACGCTTCCAGCAGGTACGTCTTCTGTGACGACACTACCAGCAGCGACGACGGCATCTTTGCCGACTTTGACGCCTTCAAGAATGACTGCATTTGCACCAATCAAGACACCGTCTTCAATGATGACAGGTGTTTTTGAAGGTGGTTCGAGGACACCCGCGACCACGGCACCTGCGCCGACATGAACGTTTTTCCCGATCGTCCCACGTGCACCGACGACAGCGTTCATATCAATCATTGTACCATCTCCGATTGATGCACCGATATTGATGATGGCACCCATCATGACGACCGCGTTATCACCGATGACGACATGATCACGAATCCATGAACCTGGTTCGATGCGCGCATTCAAGTGACGTGTATCAAGCATTGGTACCGCACTGTTGCGACGGTCATACTCCACGTGAACATCCGTGATGCGATCTGAATACTTTTCTAAGAAAGTAGCCGCAAGTCCTGCATCCGCGAAGAAAATCTTTGATTCATCTGATCCGAATGCAGTAGCGCCTTCGATCGTCAAGCCCGCCAAATCGCCGTTGACGTACAGTTTTACCGGTGTTTGTTTTTTAGCATCTTTAATGAATTTAGCAATTTCGTAAGCATCAGTGAGTAACATGTGAATCCTCCTGTGTGTAGAGCGTCTCTAATGTATAGAGTCCCGCTGTTTTTTGAATGAGTGCCTCAGCTGCTTTGATCGCACCAGAAGCAAATACTTTTTTCGATAACGCCGTATGTTTGATTTCAATCAATTCGTCGACACCTGCGAATAAGACTTCGTGTTCTCCGAAGATCGTTCCACCGCGCATCGCGTGCATCCCGATCTCGTTCGTCTCGCGCTTTTGCCGTGTCTGTGACCGATCATATACCGGTGTGACGTCACGTGCCGTCTGAATCGTTTGCAATAACAACTCAGCCGTTCCGCTTGGCGCATCGACTTTTTGGTTGTGATGTTTCTCGAGCAATTCGATGTCATACGCTCCTGCTAGTGGTATGAGTGTCTTCAGCAGTTGCTGCACCATCGCGATGCCGTACGACATATTGTACGACTGGAAGATCGGAATTTCTTTTGCAGCGTCCTTGATCGATGCCAGTTCCGCTTCAGAAAAACCAGTCGTCGCGATGACGAGTGGTGTTTTTGTCGCCAGCCCGTATGCGAGCAGATCCGGTAGCAAACTCGGATGCGAGAAGTCGATGATCGCATCGACCGTCTCTGACATCTCCGTTAGCTCGGCATATGAAGCGATCGTATCGGATGACTTCGTCCGGTCAACGATCGCCACGACACTTTGTGGTGCGAGTTCGACGACGTATTGTCCTGTCGCCCCATAACCGTGTAACGCGAGTTTCATCGAACCACTCCTTTGTAAGCCCGCATCGTTTCGAGTAAGTGGGCGTGTCCTGCTTCCGATTGACGGACGAGCGGCAAGCGTGGCGCACCGACAGCAAAGCCGAGTTCTTCAAGCGATGCTTTGACTGGAATCGGATTAACGTCACTGAACAAGGCACCGATGACCGGTAACAAGTCTGCCTGAATCCGGCGAGCCGTGACAAGATCTTGTGCGAGTAACGCCTCAGCAAGTGCTTGTGTCTCTGCTGGGTACGGGTTAGAGAGAACTGAAATAACACCCTGTGCGCCCCATGCCATGTACGGCAGGATTTGATCATCATTTCCACAGAAGACCGCGAAGTCTTCCGGAATCGCCGCCATCAGTTCACCCATGAAGCTGACATCTCCACTCGCTTCCTTAAAGGCTTGGATTCGTGGATGACGTGCTAACGTCACTGCTGTTTCGACTGCGATCGCAACGCCTGTCCGCGACGGAACGTTGTACAGCATGATCGGTAATTCGGTTGCATCAGCGACCGCCGTGAAGTGTGTGACGAGACCCGCTTGCGATGTTTTATTGTAGTACGGTGTGACGAGCATCGCTGCATCCGCACCGAGGCGCTCTGCGAGTAACGTCTTCTCGATTGTTGCTGCCGTGTTGTTCGAACCCGTTCCGGCAATGACGGGTACTCGTCCTGCCGTGATTTGAACGGCAGTCGTCAGGAGTTGTTCGAATTCCGTGTTCGTCAGTGTCGATCCTTCTCCTGTCGTCCCTCCAACGACAAGTGCCTGAATTCCTGCTGCGAGTTGTTGCTCGATTAAGCGTTCAAATACGTGTAAATCCAACTCGCCTGCTTCATTAAATGGTGTGACGAGCGCTGTACCTGCTCCTTTGAACATGAAGAACTCCTCCTTTTTTATGAATGAATCGACTGTTCGATTGCTTGGCGTGCGACTTGTACGGCATTCGAGGCGGCACCTTTTCGAATGTTGTCGGCTACACACCAGAGATGGAACGTGTTCGCGAGACTATCATCTTGTCGAATCCGACCGACGTAGACGTCGTCCGTACCACTTGCATTGAGTGGCATCGGATAACGCGTATTCGCGACATCATCGATGAGGACGACGCCCGGTGCGCCTTCAAGTGCTTCACGGATCGCTGCAACCGTCGTCGACTGCGTAAACGTGACGTTGATCGCAACCGAGTGAGAATTCGTGACTGGAACACGCACACATGTCGCGCTGACTGGTAGTGCTGGAAGATTGAAGATTTTCCGTGTTTCGTCAATCATCTTCTGCTCTTCTTTCGTATAGCCGTTCTCAAGGAACACATCGATATGTGGCAAGATGTTATCGTGAATCGGATGCGGATAATTGACGGGCTCTTCTCCGCGTGCTCCACGTGCCAGATCCTCGATTCCTTTTTGACCAGAACCGGATACGGCCTGATACGTCGTATAGTTGACACGCTCGAATCCCAGTGACTGGAGCGGTGCTAAGGCGACGACGGATTGAATCGTCGAACAGTTCGGATTTGCGATCAAGCGGTCCGTTGCTTGAATCGCTTGCGGATTGACTTCTGGCACGACGAGTGGAATCGTCTCCTGCATCCGGAAGGCACTTGAATTATCAACGACGAGTGTTCCGTTTTCAGCTAGTAACGGGGCATATTGCTCACTGATCGTTCCGCCCGCTGCGAACAACGCGACATCGATCCCGTCTTCCGTGATGTTTGGCGTCAGCGCTTGGATCGTAATATCTTCTCCCTTGAACTGTACCGTGTTCCCTGCTGAACGAGCAGAAGCGTAAGCGGACAGGCGGCTGACCGGGAAGTCCAGTTCGGCTAGTACTTGTAACATTTTTTGACCGACGGCGCCGGTTGCTCCGATGACGGCTACATGATACATCCTGTTTTCCTCCTTATAACTCGAACGCGTTTGCAATCGCTGCAACCGTCCGTTCAATATCTGCTTGTGCAATCGTGTATGAGATGCTGATTTCTGAAGTCGTAACTTGATAGAACGGAATGTTCTCTGCTCGGAAGATTGCGAACAATTTCGAAGCGACACCTGTTGCATCCCGCATCCCGATTCCGACGACAGATAATTTCGCGTGTTGATTATGGCGATCGACCTTGACTGTCGTGAAGCGATCCATGATGTCTTTCAATGCTTCATCGAGGAACTCTTCCTCATCGAGTGGACATGAGAACGATAAGAAAATGTCACTGTCGAACGTCGTTTGACTGATCATGTCGATGTTGACGTGGCGATTGGATAACAGTTCGAAGATATCGGCTACTGCTGCATTCGTTTGCGGTACGTGTTTGATTGATACCGTCAAGACGTTCTTCGTCACACTGACACTCGTCACCGCTTTTTGTTCCATTGTTTCCGTCGCTTCCATGATCCATGTTCCCCTTTTCGATTCAAGTGTTTTCCCGACGAAGATGTGTACGCCGTATTTTTTTCCTAGTTCGACACTTCGCATTTCCATGACCTTCGACCCGAGGGCGCTCATTTCCATCATCTCATCATACGAGATATGTGGAATCGGTTGAGCGGCGGCATGGATTCGCGGATCAGCTGTATAGACACCGTCGACATCCGTGTAGATTTCACACCGTTTATCAAGGACTGCCGCAAGGGCAACAGCCGTTGTATCCGATCCACCACGTCCGAGCGTCGTGACATCACCGAGTTCGTTGACACCTTGGAATCCAGCGACGATGACGACATCATATGTTTCGAGTTTTTGTCGTAATAGATTTCCATCAATCTGTTTGATCTTACTTTTCGTATGCAATCCCATCGTACTGATTCCCGCTTGAGCGCCTGTTTGCGATAACGCTTTGACGCCGAGTGAGTTGAGGGCGATGCTGAGTAATGAAATCGTCTGTTCTTCTCCGATGGCAAGCAGTCGATCGAGTTCTCTTCGCTCGGGGCGATCCGTGATGGCTTGCGCCTGAGCGATCAAAGAATCTGTCATCTTGCCCATCGCCGAAACGACGACGACGAGTTTTTCACCTTCGGCTGCGCGACTCTTCAAATAATTCGCAATAGACTGAATCTGTTCGACAGTCGCAACCGAGCTTCCACCAAATTTAAGTACAGTTGTCACAATCCTATCTCCTTTGTCCCGATACAGAAAAAAACGACGGGCCGGTAGGAGCGTTCCTACGGCCCGTCGTTATCACGATCGGACAAACGAAGACAAAGTCATTCGTTCTTTTACGTAAGATAGCGCTCCGAAACATCGGTTTCGGCAGTACAACGGATCTTAACCGTTGTACCAGCAAACAAGAAGAAGCATCTTCTCGTTCACTTCGGCGGACTTCCCCTTTCACATCATTCGGCATGCTTGCCTTCAAGAATGATGCTACTCATGTCATCCGCGCCTCTATCTGTCGGTTGTTAGTTACAGTTATAGCAGACATCTTTTGTTAAATCCAGTCATTTGACTGTTTTTTTTCAAAATTCGTCAATTCGCAAGATGCTGTTTCGCGAGTTCGAGTTGCTCCGACACGGCAGCAAACCCTGTCCCGCCGTAGCTAGTCCGGCGTGCTACTGCTTGAACCGGATCGAGGAGCGGATAGACGTCTTCCGTGATATCAGGATGGAACGTTTGATACGTCTCGAGGTTCAAATCCTTCAGGAAACAACCGTTCTGCACACAGTAAAGGACGGCTTTGCCGACGATTTCATGCGCTTCCCGGAACGGTATGCCTTTCGTTACAAGGTAGTCGGCGAGTTCCGTTGCATTCGAGAAGTCTTGCATTGTCGCCTTCTTGAGCGCTTCGGTCTTAAACGTCGCAGATTCAATCATTCCGGTGAAGATTTGAACGGATTGGAGAACGGTATCTGCTGTATCGAAGACCCCTTCCTTATCCTCTTGCATGTCTTTGTTGTAAGCGAGTGGTAATGCCTTCATCGTCGTCAAGAAGCCCATCAGATTGCCGTAGACGCGCCCCGTTTTCCCACGAATCAATTCAGCGAAATCAGGATTTTTCTTCTGTGGCATCATGCTCGACCCTGTCGAGAAAGCATCAGACAACTCGATGAAGCCAAATTCTTGCGATGCCCAGATGATGATTTCTTCACAAAAACGCGAGAGATGCATCATGACGGTAGAGGCGATCCCGAGGTATTCGATGACGAAATCGCGGTCGGAGACAGCGTCGAGACTGTTCGGATAGATTGACTCAAAACCGAGCAACTCGGCAGAACGGAAACGATCGATTGGGAATGTCGTCCCCGCGAGCGCGCCTGCCCCGAGCGGTGATTTCCGGATCCGCTTTTGATTATCCGTCAACCGTTCGACATCACGTTCGAACATCCAGAAATAAGCGAGCAAGTGATGGGCAAGCGAGATTGGTTGTGCCCGTTGCAAATGCGTATAACCTGGCATGACCGTCTCGATATGTTGCTCCGCTTGTTCCGTGATGACCGATTGGAGCTCGCGTAATGCCGTCGTCAACGCTTCAACATGTTGTTCCATCCATAGATGTAAATCCGTTGCGACTTGATCGTTTCGGCTCCGTGCCGTATGCAGTTTTCCTGCAACCGGACCAATCTGTTCCGTCAATAGACGCTCGAGATTCATGTGAATGTCTTCATCTGCTAGCGTATACACATGATCCGCTAACGTCGTTTCCAGTTGCTTCAGTCCTTGCTCGATTTGTGTCCACTCGTCTTGAGCGAGGATCCCTTGTTCAAATAGCATCTGCGCGTGTGCGAGACTGCCTTTTAAATCGACGCTCGCTAATTTTTGATCGAACGTGATCGATGCTCCGAAGGCTTCCGCTTGAGCGGAAGCACTTTCCGTAAAACGTCCACCCCAGAGTTTGGTCATTTCGTGACACCCGCCTGACGATGTACGCTCGCATGCGTCGAAACGGCAAGTCCGTGTAATTTGATGAAGCCTTTTGCTGCTTCATGATCGAACGCGTCTTCTTTCGTATACGTCGCAAGTTTCTCATCGTAGAGTGAGACAGCGGACTGACGACCTGTCACGGTTGCGTTTCCTTTGAACAGTTTAACGCGAACTTCTCCTGTGACGTCCTGTTGTGTCGCCGTCAGGAATGCTTTCAAGCCTTTTGTCAATGGTGCATGGAAGAGACCGTTATAGATCGTTTCTGCATATTGTTTGCTGAGTAGTGGTTTGAAATGCGCGACGTCCTTCGTCAATGTAATCGTCTCGAGTGCAGCGTGAGCTTTGAGTAAAACCGTTGCTCCTGGGCACTCATAGACTTCCCGCGATTTGATACCGACGAGACGGTTCTCGACGTGGTCGATCCGTCCGACCCCATGTGCACCAGCGATGATGTTCAGTTCCGTGATCAGTTTCGCCAGTGGATACGTCGTTCCGTTGATCGAGACCGGAACACCTGCTTCAAAGCCAATGATGACTTCTTCTGCCTGATCCGGAGCGTCTTCTGGCGCTACTGTTAACGCGTAAGCGTCTTGCGGTGGCTCTGTCCAAGGGTTTTCTAGGACGCCACACTCGTTACTCCGTCCCCAGAGGTTCATGTCGATTGAGTATGGGCTGTCGAGGTTGATCGGGATCGGCACGTTGTTTTCTTTCGCATAGGCGATCTCTTCTTCCCGTGACCATTTCCATTCCCGAACCGGTGCGATGACTTCGAGTGATGGATCAAGTGCTGCGACCGAAACTTCGAACCGGACTTGGTCGTTCCCTTTTCCGGTACATCCGTGAGCGACCGCCGTTGCACCATGTTGATGCGCGACTTCGACAAGCTTTTCTGCGATCAACGGACGCGAAAGCGCTGAAATCAACGGATAGGCATTTTCGTAATGAGCGCCATATTGAAGTGCTGGCAAGACGAAGTCTTGTGCGAATTCTTCTTTAACATCGAGGACGATCGATTCGATCGCACCGACGAGGAGTGCTTTTTCTTTAATGACGGATAAATCTTTTCCTTCTCCGACATCCATGCATAAGGCAATGACGTCATAGTCCTTGCTCAACCATTTGATGGCTACCGATGTATCAAGTCCCCCAGAGTACGCTAAGATCAATTTTTGTTTCGACATGTATAATTCCCTCCTGGTTTTAAATTCATCTGTCTGTATAAAAATTCATTATGAATTATATATATACATAGAAAACAAAAAAAAGAAACCCTTTTTGCAGGATTTCTTTCAAAATGACTTACATTTTTTCTCCATCGTTCGGTGCGGGATGCCCGCATCATCGAATTCATCGGAGACGATCGTATACCCGAGTCCTTGATAAAACGGGATCGCTTGAACTTGCGCGCCGAGTGTTAGCAATTGCTTCCCTTCGCGACGTGCGACTCGTTCCATCGCCTGCATCAACTCGCCACCGTATCCTTTTCCTCGCGCTGTCGCTAGCGTCGCGACACGCTCTACCTTCATCCGTTGATCGTCATATGGACGGGTACGCCCCGTTGCGACCGGTCGACTCTGCTCATCGAGGACAAGCAGATGAATCGCTGTTTCATCATGTGTATCGTATTCAAGATGGCGTGGTACGCCTTGCTCCTCAACGAAGACACGCTCCCGGATCATCCGGACGGCTTGATGTTGTTCTGCTGTACGTACTTGAATGACTGTCATGACTGATATTCCTCCCGTAATCGATCGACATATGCCATCGCATCATCCCGATTCGTAAATTGTGCCTGTGCCTGAACCGCACTTCCTCCGCCTCGCCCATTGAATGCTTGAACATGTGCTTTAGCGAACTTCCCGAGATGGGGTTCACCTGGACTACTCATCAGTAGCTTGTTCGTCGTCGCATTCCAGACGACGCCGACGCGTCCCGCTTCTTGAATCGCTTTAGCAAGTTGCTCGGATATTTTGATTTCTTCATCCAGATGTTCAAACACAAGAATGCCTTCTTGTTGTTCTAAAGCGTGAGCGAGTGTGAACGTTGCGAGTTGTTCCTGGGCGTGTTCGATCTGTTTCGTTAAGCGTTTCTGCTCTTCTTGTAACGCTTGGACGGCTTCTAGCATTTGAACTGGTTTGACCGACAAGGCTTGCGCCGCTTCCCGTAAGGCTCGTCGTTCTGCCTGAACGAGTTGGTATGCCCGTTCCTTCGCGACATAGGACAGACGAATATTTCCACGAATCCGCTCGACTCCGGTAAAGAGAATCGACTCGAGCTGTGCCGTCGAATCAAGATGCGTCCCGCCACATGCACTATAATCGAGTGTGCCGATTTGAACGACACGAATTCGTCCTTCAACTTGTGGTGTTTTTCTTAATGGTAAGCGTAGCGCTTCCGCCTCGTCATACTCTGTCGCCGTGATCGGTAATCCTTGTTCAATCACATGTCGTAATCGTCGATCCAGCTGTTCTTGTTGCATAGTTGTCCATTTAGGTGTCTCGATATCAAGCGTCGAGACCTCACTTCCCGTCCGAAAACTGAGTGTCTTGATATTTGATTCATCTTGTAGGATTGCAGAGATGACATGTTGTGCCGTATGCTGCGCCGCATGATCGATTCGGACTGCGTCATCTACGATACCGGTGACGTCACCTGTGAGCGGCGTCGCCAGTTGGTGCCAGACGACACCGTCTTCGATTTGAACGTCAAGGACCGGTTGGTCGTTCAATGTTCCACGATCCGCCGGCTGTCCACCGCTCTCCGGATAGAAGTAACTTTTCTCTAAAGCAACCCAATAACCATCTACTTGTTTTGTTGCACGAATGGATGTCTGAAAGGTTCGGACATCGGATTCTATTTGTTAGGGGCGCATACCTCGACCACCTTTCTCTGTCAGTTTCACTCTGTATTATGCCATATTTCATCCAGAATCGTTTGTCGGCTTGCCTTTTTCCTAGTACACTAGACGAAAGACTACCGATCGCGAAGGGACGAAATGCCGTGATTCAGCATATCAATAAAAATTCACCACTCCCCATCTACTATCAAATCGAAGCTGCCTTAAAACAACAAATCGAAAGCGGTGTTCTTCAACCTGGCGATTTGATCCCGTCCGAGCGCGAATTTGCGGAAGCGCACCAAATCAGCCGAATGACGGTCCGACAAGCCATTTCAAACTTGGTCAACGCCGGTTACTTGATTCGTCAAAAAGGACGTGGAACATTCGTCGCGAATAAAAAAATCGTCATGCAACTGTCTGGATTGACGAGTTTCTCGGAAGAGATGGAGCACTTAGGTTTAGAACCGACGAGTGCGCTACTTTCCTATCAAATCATCGACGCCTCGATGACGATTGCCAATAAGCTACGGATTCGCGAAGGGGCATCGGTGTATGAACTGAAACGTTTACGAATTGCAGATGAGCAAGCGCTTGCCCTTGAGACCGTCTATATCCCGGAACAGCTCTTACCTGGACTCGATCAAGACGTCGCGACCGCATCGCTCTATGCATTTGCAGAAGCGAGCGGATTAAATCTTGGACGTGCGAGTCAAACGTTCGAATCACGTCTTGCAACGAAGGAAGAGGCGGGCCATCTTGGTCTATCGACCGCTTCGCCTGTCTTATCTGTCGAGCAACTGACGTACCTGACAACAGAGCAACCGTTTGAATATGTCATCTCCGCTTACCGAGGAGACCGCTATACCTTCACCGTCGAAATGGAACGACAACGCTAAAAATCCCCTTGTATCGTCGTATAGTGACGATACAAGGGGATTTTTAGCGTATATTATTGAGCAGGAACGGCTTCTGTTTCCGTCACTGGTTCTTCTGTCGTGCTTTGTGCCGGGTCTGTCTCTTCCTTGATCGGTTCGACTTCTTGACCTTGCATCGCTTTTGCTAAGTTACTTTTCACTTGCTCCAATTGATTCGGATCGAGATGATACTCCCATTTCCCGCTGATACCAATATAACCTTCTCCAGCGAGTTGGTACTCCGTCGTGTTACGTAACGCTGCTGTGAAATCTGCTAAGCGTGTATAATCGTTCGGACCTAAATTCGTTTCGACGTTATCACCGACAGCATCCAAAATATCACGGTATGCACTGAGGGAACGGAAACTTGCCGCTTCTTTGGCGACCGCTTGAATGACTTGCATCTGTTTTTGACCGCGTCCGATATCACCGAGCGGATCATCATGACGGTTCCGGACGTAAGCAAGTGCTTGCTCTCCTGTTAAATGTTGCATACCTTTATCAACAGTGACAGTACCGGCTTTACGTTTTGAATCTTGCTCTTTGAACGCATATCGTACATCGATGTCTACGCCATCCAATGCATCGATCAATTGAACGAATCCTTGGAAATTAACTTTAACGACGTGATCGATTTGAATACCGAGCAGGTTTTCTGTCGTTTCACGCGCTAATTTAATCCCATTATAGGAATTCGATTTATCCATCGAACCGAAGTAATGGGCATGGGTGATTTTATCTTGCTCAACACCTGTCTTACCATAAGGTACATCGTATTTCGAATAATCGATGTTCACGAGTGAATCACGCGGAATACTCGTCAACACTAATTGTTCCGTTTTTTTATTTAAGATTCCGACGATCATGACATCTGATCGCGCCGGTTCATTTCGTTCTTTACTTTTTTTCGTTTCATCCGTCCCAAGAATCAAGAACGATTCAGACGGAACATCATCATATTTAGAGCTCACCTTCGAGCCGGGAATGTTAATCTGCGTCTTTGCCAATGTTTCTTGCGTTTTAATAAAAACAGCTCCAGCATATCCAGAACCGATGATTGTGACAAGCAGGACGAGTGCAGCGATGACTTTCATGAACATCTTGCCAGCACTTGGCTGTCTCTTTCGTGCGGATCGCGTTTCCATCATGTAAACCCTCATTTTCATGTAAATTTTCCGTAAAGTTCGCTAATCTCCATTATCCGTACATTTAATGAAATGTCAATTTACGTTTCGATTAAAGAAATCGTATGGAATCGTTGCACTGAAAAAATCATGGACCCTTAGTGCGCTGTATCATGAGATTGAATGATCTTGGTATATGTCCTGTTGATGCCTTTCTATCAAAATAAAAAATCGCTTGAGACTAGGCTCAACAGAATCAAAAAAAGGAATAGAGTCAATCCAATGATTGTCTCTATCCCTTTTGATTCATCGCTCTTCCATCGTCATACTTTCATGAAATTCAGATAAGCCGCTCGTCCTGTACGTTTAGCGTCATCTGACAATAAAGATGCCGCTTCTTCGTCCAAGATCACCATGACATCAGCATGACGCTTGAGTACAGTTGCTGGACAATCCGTTGTTGCGACACCTTCCATCATATCGCGAACCGCTTCTGCCTTTCGTTCACTAGAAGCAACGAGAAGAATCTTTTTCGCTTCCATGATCGTACCGATCCCCATCGTGATCGCCTTCGTCGGTACTTCTTCTAATCGATCAAAGAAACGTTGGTTCGCTTCTCGTGTCGACTCCGTCAATTCCGTTACGTGTGTCTTAGCATCGAACGGTGTCCCCGGTTCATTGAAGGCGATGTGTCCATTCGCTCCAATTCCAAGCAATTGAATGTCGATTCCTCGATTGCGGACGAGCGCTTCATATCGTTCACTTTCGCGCATAGGATCTTCTGTGTCCCCGATTGGAACGAATGATTCCTTAAACGCGACATCTTTGAATAGATGCTCTTGCATGAACGTATGGTAACTTTGTGGATGCTCTGGGCTGAGACCGACATATTCGTCTAGATTAACCGTCGTCACATGTCGACAATCGAGCGAATCCTTCCGCCATTCTTCATAAACGCCGACCGGTGAACTTCCCGTTGCCAGTCCTACCGTCAAACCTTCCGGGTGACGCTCAATTTCCTGTTTCAAAAATTGATAGGCCACCTGTGCTAATTCTTCTCCTTTTTCTACGATCATCCATTTCATGAGGTAGACTCCTTTCCGTTCGTGATCCGGTGTCGCGTACCACGATGAATCGTTTCTTGAATGTGTAGCGCTTCGTCGAGCAGGACGATGTCCGCATCCTTGCCGACCGAGAGGCTTCCCTTTTGAGTCAATTGAAGTTCTTTTGCCGCATTGACCGATGTCATGCGAACCGCTTCTTCGAGCGAACAGCCTGTATAGGCGATGATATTCCGTAAGGCGGCGTCCATCGTTAAGACACTTCCAGCTAAGCTACCGTTTTCAAGACGTGCCGCACCGTCTCGAACGAATACAGCCTGACCACCTAACTCATATTCACCATCAGCTAATCCTTTTGCACGCATCGCATCCGTGATGACGATCAGTCGATCTGCGCCTTTCATTCGGTAGGCGAAGTCGACCATTTCTGGCGCACTGTGAATCCCATCCGGAATGATCTCCGCATAGACGTCTGGTGTCAGGAGGCAATATCCGACCGTGCCTGGTTCCCGGTGATGAAGTGCCCGCATTTGATTGTAGAGGTGGGTACCATGCGTGACGTGACCGGCTTGGTTTTGGGCATACGTCGCGTCTGTATGTCCGGCTGACGGAATCGCACCCGTCAAGCGCACCGCTTCTTCGAACGCCCGTGCTCCCGGGCGTTCCGGAGCGTATGTGACGAGCTTGATCGTGTTCCCTGCTGCTTTTTGCCATTTCAAGAACTGCTCGACATCCGGTTCGACGATATGTTCGTGAGGCTGTGCACCCGCATAATCCGGATTGATGAATGGTCCTTCAAGATGAACGCCGACGATCGTCGTATCGTCTTGCGCTACGACTTCTCGGACCGTCTCAAGCGCGCGTGTGATATTTCCCCAGTCCTGAGTAATCGTCGTCGCTAAAAATGATGTCACACCTTCTTGTAACATCTGTCGGCTGAAATGACGCAACCTCTCGACATCTCCATCCATGACATCGACATCATATCCCCCATGAATATGCACATCGATCATTCCCGGAATGAGTGATTGATGCTGCGCATCGATCGTCTCTTCTCCTGCGATTTCCTCGAATTTCGACATGGGTCCAATCGCCTCGATTGTTCGGTCAAAACGAATGAAGCCGTCTTCAATCGTCTGCTCCCCCGTGTAAATCCGGGCATTGATGATCACTGTCATCTGGCATCTTCCTTTCTCTATCCGTTCCATGACTTGCTTCCGTATCTAGTATAACGCGATTAATTCTAGTTGTATAGACCTTTGTACATTTAAACGAAATTATAAAAGGACGATCCCGCATATCCGTAGATATAGGGTCGCCCTTTGTATACCCGTCGATTGTCGACTTCATGCGTCAGTCGATCATGGTAATAAAATCCGGTCTTTCTTTCGAGAAATCAGACGCGTTGCTTTTAAGATTGCCATCGGTAACGATTGACGCTTTCGGTAAGCAAGATATCGTCCTTCCCATTTTGGATCGTACTTTTCTTTGTATCGTCGTAGACCGGTGAAACTATACATGTAGCGAATATTATTGAAGACATCCGCTGCCACACGTTCTTGCCAGAAGGACGTCTCGTCCTCTCCGACGGACGAAAGCGGAGCCATTCCCATGTTGAACGTGTGGTAGCCTTCATCTTTCGCATACTCGAATAGTCGGATGAACATCGCATCCATGATTCCATTCGGTCCATCTGGTCGAAAACGCATCAAGTCAATCGATAGGACCCCTTCTTGGTAAGCAGGCATGAATGTCATGAACCCGATCAATCGTCCTTCCGCTTCACGCATGATGCCAATCGGCGCTCGATTTAAATAAGGTTCGTGGAAGTAACCGAGCGAAAAGCCTTTCTCGGACTTACCGCCTAACCATTCGTCGGAGACCTCTTGTAGTTCTGCTAATAGAGTTCCTGAAATAGGTGGCTCGACTACTTCGAACGTCATGCCCTCTCGTTCAAAGCGATTTTTAATCGACCGAAGTCCAGCTCGTTTTTTTCCTGATACAGTGAAAGATGGAATATCAACGATCGCTTCTTCACCAAGTTTGAAGAAGTTGAAGCCAAAATCATGATAGAGAGACATATTTTGCGCTTGAATTTGATAGATGTTCGGAATATATCCAAGATCTTCGACGCGACGCAAGAAAGACGCGATGACTTGTGAATGTTCCTTCGGATCTCCACTAGGGTCGCCAAGGACCATGATCCGATTGCCGGTCTGACTGAACTGGATGAATGAACGTCCTGTTTCGGAGAAGAAGAAACGTTTATCACCTAGAAACGCGAGATGGCTCAAATAATTCCCACCCTGCTCACGCAATACCGATTCGATCTTTTCAGCATCGAATCGCTCACCGAGAACCGGTTGATTGAATGTGTTGAATAAGCGGACGAAGACGAGAACATACACGAGCGCAAAGATAGAGGCACTCGCTGCAAACATGAAAATTTCGTGTGCTGGATACACTTTTGTTCCATCTGCTGATCCGAGCGTATAGAAGGCGTATCCAAAAAAGACGAATCCTCCAAGGTACAATAGACCAGCGAAGGCAACCCGGATGAAGCGTGTCGTCGTAATGAGCGTTCGTTCTCGGTGAAATGCTTTTCGCGACATCAGTAGCAAGACGAGGACGATGATGACGGCAAGGAAAGAAATCAAGTTAAAACCACGAAGTGCCATTCCAAGCAATGCGAAAAAAGATGCCCCGTACATCATATATAACGACCGTTTTGTTCGACGATACAGTGCTGTCGATAAGAGGACGAACAATAAGCCGCCCATCAAGAAGAAACTATTCGCGAGTAACAGCGCTTCATGCGGTAATTTCGATTCCAAATATTCATACTGCGTCGAGACAGGTGGTAAAATCGCCAGTCCCCAGATCGTGATTCCGGCAACGAGTGTGATCAACGCGAGTGTGAAATGACGAATTTTACTGAGGAATCGCAGTTGTAAGCGCCAAATGACGCCCCCGACCTCCATCGATGGACCAACGATCGGTTTGTCTTCGATCATCTTGACGACCGGACCGCTGAACTCCCGAGCTGAGAAAATGACACCGATCAGGAACGGAATCAAGTAGTAGACAAGACGATAGATCAATAATCCTGTCAAGACGATGCCTTCCTCGACACCCGCGCGCTGCATGCCGATCAAAAACACTAAGTCAAACGAACCAAACCCACCCGGTACCATCGAGATCAAACCGGCTGTCGCAGCGATAATGAAAACACCGATGACTTTTGAGAAACTGACATCCGTTCCGAGCGCCGCGAGGATCAGATAGACGACAACGCCAGCACTGAACCATTCTGCGAGTGAGACGAGTGAATATAACGCAATCGATTTCGGATGGATGCTACTATTGCCTCGTCGAAACGAGAACAGCAGATAGAGTGGAAAGAAGAATGCGACACCAATGATGACGGGCCACAGCCATTTTTTTAAATCGAGCACTTCAAACGCCGGAAAAACGTGTAGAAGCGATAAGGCAGATAAGATGGACAATCCACTGATCAACGTCGGTGCCATCCAGCCGATCGCCTTCAACAAACGACCGCCTTCAACGAATGGTCGATAAAGAGCGGAGCGGATCGCCATCCCAGCGAGACCGCCGAATCCGATGATGCCGTTAAAGGAGTTCGCAATCCAAGATGCTCGGAAAATTAGTCCGATCGGTGCTTTCGCCTCCAATGAACGTAATAAGAAGAAGTCATAAAAGAACATCGTCGAGACTGCCGCAAGACCTGCGAGAATCAACAGGATGAATTGCCAAGATGGGACTTGACGAATCGCTTGAATCGATTCCTGTAGCGACAAACTACGCAATTCGTTTTGTCCTTGATAAAAAATGAATCCAATCAAGACGATCGGCAAGATGATCTTCGCAATCGTCATGATGCGTTGTTTTGAAAATTTCAAGCTGCCAGCCTCCTTGATTTACGGATTAAATGCATAAGACGAACAAGTAGTAGCGTTGCTCCGACCGCAAGACCGATGATCAATCCCCACCAGTAACCATCTGGTCCGAGCGTCGTATAGCGTTCGAGATAAAAACCTAATGGTAGTCCAATGATCCAGTAGGCAGCAATCGTCAACAAGAAGGTGACGTTGACATCCTTGAATCCACGTAATGCACCTTGCGTCGGTGCAGCAACGGCATCCGACAGTTGAAAGAAAATCGCTAAAATCATGAAGTGTGCGGCTGCTTCGATGACTTGAGGATCACGACTATATAAAGCGGCAAGTTCTTCATTCTTTAAGTACAACAAGATTCCGGAGAACAAGGAGACGGCAACACACATCGTCAATCCAATGACGACGTACTGGACAGCGTCCTTGATTCGTTTGGCACCGACCTCAAAACCGACTGTGATCGTCAAAGCGGACGCAGCAGATAATGGGATCATATAGACGAACGAAGCGAAGTTGATGGCCGCTTGATAGGCACCGATGATGACATCGCCGTACGCTCCGAGCAGCAACGTGACCGCCGAGAAAATACTGACTTCAGAAAAAATCGCTAGACCAATCGGAGCACCGAGTAGAATCAATTCCTTGATTCGCTTCATATCTGGACGGTAAAAGCGCCGCAGAATCCCAAGGCGTTGAAATAATTCTCCTTTGAAGACGACAGCGATGATCGCTAGACAGAGAATCCAGTACGTGATGGCAGTCGCAACTCCCGCGCCCACTCCACCAAGTTCCGGAAAACCGAAGTTTCCGAAGATGAATAGATAATTGAAAAGGACGTTAATGGGTAAAGAGATTAGTAGTAAGACCATCGTGATATTTGATTTACCTAATGAATCGACGAGTGTTCGTAAAACGAAGAAAACGAACATCGGTACGATCCCGAGTGCTAACATCACGAGATAATTTCGCGCGACTTCACGCGCCTCTGCTGATAACTCCATCCGTTCGAGAATCGGATTGACAGCAATAAGTCCGATGACTACGGTCAAACCAATGATCACGACAGCAACGTACAACGCCTGCATGACGATCCGTTTGACTTCCCGCTCGCGTTTCGCTCCCATCGCTTGGGAAACGAGCGGTGCGACGGCAAGTAGAATACCGGTCAGTCCTGTGTAGACGGGTGCCCAGAGACTTGCTCCGACACCGACTCCTGCTAAATCAGCAGAACCATATCGACCGGCCATGACCGTATCGAAAAAACTAATTAAGTAAAACGCGACTTGCGTTACGAGGATGGGAAAGAAAATTTTCATGAATTGCTTCATCTTTCCTGAGAACGTAACTGTTTCTAACATGTTTCCACCACATTTCAGGAGGAGTCCTCCTTAATTTTAAAACCTAGCACTCTTGAACTCTTACGAAAATAATCCGAGGAGGGATTCATCTCATGAACCATCGAGATACTGAAAAGCTGACTTTCGAACTGCTGGAGACATGGTCTACCTTCAATCATTATGCCAAAGAGGCTCAAACGTTTGAAAATCCGGAAGATGTCCATCAAGCGCGGATTCGGTTACGGAAACTGATCACATTCGCCCGATTGGTCGATTTAACGGAGGAACCCGTGTATTTGATTTGGAAGCGGTTGATGCATGCTTTCGGCGAAGTCCGTGACCTCGACGTACAACTGGAAGCAACCTCAAACAAAACAGAAATCGATCAGTTGTTCGCAAACCATGTCGCTCTGCAACTTCAAGGGAAACGTTCAACTTTAATCGAGACCATGCATCTCTTGATCTCAAATGAACTGGATCGATCCGTTCGTCGCTTTTTAGCCGGTCCGATGACAAAGCGCCTCAAACGGATGTCAGAAAAAGAGCTGATTCAGGCCGCCGAGAAACGCTATGAAAAAAAACGTGAACAATTTGAAAAAGTGCAACGAAAGGATGGAACGAAGCGTGTCGAACGGATGCATGAATTACGGCTTGCTACAAAAGCATACCGTTATACGGTCGAGTATCTTCGTCCCTACACGCATCAACCGAAGTCTGCTGTTGATCGTCTAAAGACAACCCAGACACGACTCGGACACATCAATGATACGTATCAGCGATTAGAAAGATGGCGCTCTTTCGAGGTTCCATCTGCTTATCAAGAAGAGCGTTTGCGTCAGATCAAGCGTTTAGAGGACGAACTACGTTCTGCGCTTGATCAGATTGAAATCGCTCATGGATGACGTTGAACGAGTAATTCCAGCATCTTTGTTCCGGCAATCGAGTTCCCTTTGGCATCTAGCGATGGTCCAAAGACACCGATTCCGAGATCGGCCATATCGAAATCACTTCGACCGCAAGCAACGACTGCACCGGAAACACCACTTTTTCCTGGAAGCCCGACTTGGACGGAAAATTCTCCAGATGCATCGTACATGCCACACGTCGTCATGATTGCTCGAATGATTCGTGCGTTCCGACGTGAAATGACTTGGCGTCCTGATGGCGTCTTACCGGATGTACTCAAAATTTTCCCCATCATGGCAAGTCCTTTACAGTTCGTCAAAATCGCACATTGTTTCGTATAGACGTCGATGATTTCTTCGACATTGCCTTCGATGACACCGTGATAGCGCATGAAGTAGAGCAACGCCCGATTCAAATCCGTCGTTTCGAATTCCGATTCAGCAACATCTGCGTCATATTTTACCATTTCTACTTCAATATCCAATAGCTTTGCGATGAATTGACGCAATTGAAGTAATTTATCGGCAGCATCTGTTCCCGGTAACATGCTCGTCACGGCTAGTGCTCCTGCATTGATCATTGGATTGAGCGGTTTTGTTGGAATCGTCTCTTCAAGTTTTGCGATCGAATTGAACGCATCGCCCGTCGGTTCCATCCCGACTTTTGAAAAGACATAATCTTCTCCGAATGTCTCGAGGACGAATGCGAGCGTGATGATCTTCGATACACTCTGTAGTGTAAACATCGTATCTGCATCACCTGCAGAGACGAACGTCCCGTCGGCATTACAGACGGCGATTCCGAGCTGTGTCGGATCAACCTTCGCAAGCTCTGGGATGTAACTGGCGACTTGTCCAAGCACCGTATACGGACGGCATTCTTCAATCAACTCCTCGAGTTGGGCTTGTGTAACATTCATGGCGTTCCCTCTTTCTCTTTTTTTCTAGCTTATCACGCATCTGACGGATACGGATATGGTTCTTCCGTAAACGCTAAAAGGAGTCGACTCGTTTCAGCCGAGTCGGCTCCTTTTTCTAACATCTGCTTCATCCGTGGACGACTAGTTCGCCGTCTTCTACGTCAATCGCAATCCGGGCACCATCTTGTATCGCCCCACTGATCAAGGCACGGGCAAGTTTCGTCTCAATCGTTCGTTGCATATAACGATTGATTGGACGTGCGCCGTATTGTGGTTCGAAGGCTTCTTCGAAAATCAACGTCTTCGCAGCATCCGTGACATCAATCGTAATGCCACGTCCAGATAAACGTGAACTCATTTTCTCGACCGCTTTGTCGATGATTCGTTCAATTTCTGTCCGGTGGAGTGGATGGAATAAAATCGTATCATCGATCCGGTTCAAGAACTCCGGTCGGAAGTGGCGCTTCAGTTCTTGGCGAACGGCTTCCTCTTCCGATGCATCGATGACACCATCTTTGGCGGCTTCAAGCAGGATGGGTGCTCCGATGTTTGACGTCATGATGACGATCGTGTTTTTGAAGTCGACGACCCGTCCTTGCGCATCCGTCAATCGACCATCGTCGAGCAACTGAAGCAAAATATTAAAGACGTCGCCGTGCGCTTTTTCGATCTCATCGAACAACAGAACCGAATATGGACTCCGTCGGACGGCTTCCGTCAATTGACCGCCTTCTTCATAACCGACGTATCCTGGAGGCGCACCGACGAGACGGGAGACATTGTGTTTTTCCATATACTCCGACATATCGATGCGGACGATGTGATCTTCACTATCGAACATCGCGGCTGCCAAGGCTTTTGCGAGTTCTGTCTTCCCGACCCCTGTCGGACCGAGGAACAAGAACGAGCCAATCGGGCGGTTCGGATCCTTGATGCCAGCTCGCGCTCGAATGACAGCGTCCGCGACGAGACGGACCGCTTCGTCTTGACCGAAGACACGCTCATGAAGCGTATCTTCAAGATAAAGTAATTTTTCGCGTTCGCCCTGCGCAAGCCGCGTCACTGGAATGCCGGTCCATTTCGAAACGATGTCGGATATCTCTTCTTCCGTCACCGCTTCTCGAACGAGTTCGTGTGAGACGTGTTCAGATGACTCTTCCGCGACTTTCAGACGTGCCTCAAGATCCGGAATTTGACCGTACTTGATTTCCGATGCTCGGTTCAAGTCATAGCGCCCTTCCGCTTCTTGTAATGCCAGTTTTGCCTTCTCAAGATCCGCGCGTAACTGTTGGACACTTTGCGAACTCTCTTTTTCCCGTTCCCATCGTGTCCGAAGCGCACTCTCGTCTTCTCGAACAGAGCTGAGTTCTTGTTGTAAGATGGCAAGTCGTTTCCGAGATGCTTCATCTGTCTCTTTCTTTAACGCAGCTTCCTCGATTTCGAGCTGCATGACCCGACGGACGAGGGAATCTAGTTCAGCTGGCATCGACTCCATATCGGTCCGAATCATAGCACATGCTTCATCAACGAGATCAATCGCCTTATCCGGCATGAACCGATCCGTAATATACCGATCGGATAACACCGCCGCCGCGACGAGCGCATTATCATGAATCCGTACACCGTGGTGAATCTCGAACCGTTCTTTTAGTCCACGCAGAATGGAGATCGTATCCTCGACATCCGGTTCTGCGACGAGTACTTGTTGGAAGCGACGTTCGAGCGCTGGATCTTTCTCGATATACTTCCGGTACTCATCCAGCGTCGTCGCACCGATACAGTGCAATTCTCCTCGTGCAAGCATCGGCTTGAGCATGTTTCCGGCATCCATTGCGCCGTCCGTCTTCCCGGCACCGACGATCGTATGCAGCTCATCGATGAACAAGAGAATCTGTCCTTCGGCTTCCTTGACTTCATTCAAGACTGCTTGCAGTCGCTCTTCGAACTCACCACGGTATTTCGCACCAGCGACGAGCGCACTCATGTCTAAACTGAACAACTGCTTGTTCTTCAGACTCTCCGGTACATCTCCTCGGACGATCCGTTGCGCGAGTCCTTCAACGATTGCCGTTTTCCCGACGCCGGGTTCTCCAATCAAGACGGGATTGTTTTTTGTCTTCCGACTCAAAATCCGGATGACACGTCGAATCTCATCATCACGGCCGATGACCGGGTCTGTTTTCCCAGACCGGAAATCCGCTACGAGATCACGTCCATATTTTTTCAGCACATCAAACGTCTCTTCGGGATTTTTCGTCGTGACCTTCCGATTGCCTCGCATACTGACGATCGCTTCCCGGAGTGTCTCTTCCGTAATGCCTTGACGACGTAAATATTGAGCTGCTGGACTTGATTGTTTGATCAATGCTAGCAATAAGTGTTCGACGGAGACATAGTCATCCTGCATGAGACGCGCTTCCGTCTCTGCTTCCGTCAACACGTTCAGCAACGAGCTACCGATCCGAGGCGTCGTCGCCTGGGACAAAGCAGGAAGTTTACCAATCGCCTCGTCAATCGCTCCATTCAATGTCTCAATCCGTTGATTCAGCTTTTCAAAGACGACTCGTGCAATCCCTTCTTCTTGAGCAAGTAAGGCAAGTAACAAATGCCATTCTGTGATTTCACTATGACGACGTTGTTTTGCGATCGCTTGGGCAGAGACGATTCCCTCGTGTGCCCGATCCGTTAAACGTTCAAAATCCATCCTTGATCACTCCTTCACTGCAAGTTGACGTTCCCACTCTTCATAAAAGGCACGGTCCATCTCAGGTAACTTGACTTCGAGTTGGACAAGTAACGCCCCACGATGACCATTCGCTTGACTCAGACCACGATTTGGAATCCGGAGTCGTGCTCCTGGTTTCGTGCCCGGTTTGACTTTCAGTTTGATTCGTTTCCCTTCAAGCGTATCTGCGACGACTTCGCCTCCGAGCACAAGCGTCGTCGGATGAACACGGACGGTTGAAATGACGTCTTGGTCGACCCGTCGGAACTGATCGTCATCCTTCAAGTGAATCGTCACGTAAACATCTCCCGCGACACCTTGTCGGTTACGCATCGAACTTTTTCCACGTAAGCGAACTTTTTTACCGTCATAGACGTCTTTCGGAAGCGTCAGCTGGATCGAACCCGTCGCAAGACGCACCGTGACTTTTTCGTTCGTACTGAGATGACTGAGTGGGACCGTCAATTCAAGCTCTTCATCGGTCGACACTTCTTCCTGACTAAAGAACGAACCGAACATATCTTCAAATCCGAACGATTGTCCAGGTCGTGTCCGTCCACCACCTCCGAACTGTCGGAACAGATCTTCGTAATCTCCAGCGCCACCAGCTCCAGCGCCTGCCATCTGATCGAAGTTACTGCCGTATCGATCATACTTCGCTCGTTTTTCCTCATCTCCAAGCACATCGAAGGCTTCTTGGATATCCTTGAAACGCTGGTCCGCACTCGCCTCTTTATTGACGTCTGGGTGATACTGCTTCGCCAATTTGCGGTACGCGCGCTTAATATCTTGATTCGATGCATCCTTTGCGACACCGAG
Source organism: Exiguobacterium sp. FSL W8-0210 (assembly GCF_038006045.1). Classification (NCBI taxonomy): domain Bacteria; kingdom Bacillati; phylum Bacillota; class Bacilli; order Caryophanales; genus Exiguobacterium; species Exiguobacterium sp. FSL W8-0210. The sequence goes on along the minus strand of NZ_JBBOUK010000001.1, from coordinate 505,502 downwards.
TGTTTGGTAGTAGTCTTTTTCCATTCGAATTCACTTCCTTTTCCTATACTTCATTACCTTAATTATAAAAGTCGTATCTTAATTGGTCAAATATAGTCAAACTTTTTTCTGACATTCTGTTCTCTTTTCACTTTACGTCCTTGCGACAAACAAGTTTCACCGACTGAACCATGTTATACTGATAGCCAAATAGGAAATGAACGATGGGAGGATCTACAGATGGATGGTAAAACACGTAAAAATATCACGCCCGGTCTTAAAGTCAGCATCGTGTTGAAGCAAGATCAACGAACAGGTAAACGAACAGAAGGAATCGTCAAAGACCTTCTCACGAAATCTCCGCAACATCCGCACGGGATTAAAGTGCGCTTAGAAGACGGTCAAGTCGGTCGTGTTCAAGAAATTTTAGGATAAAAAGACAGCAATCGCTCGTCCTGATTCCTTTTCGGAGTCAAGACGAGCGATTTTTTTCATGATTTAGTAGCTTGTTCTAAGTAACGCCATGTCGCTTCGACGAGAATACGCGCTGCATCGAGCATCGCCGGCTCCTTAAAATCAAACTGTGGATGGTGATGCGGTGGATACGAAGCATCTCCCGCTCCTGTAAAGAAGAACGCACCAGGTACGTGTTGCAAGTAATAAGCGAAGTCCTCGCCACCCATCGTCGGTTCAATCTCAAATACACGCTCGTCTCCTAAAACTTCTCGTGCGACAGATTCAATCAATGCGGTGGGTGCAGCATGATTGACGACAGCTGGATAGCCTTTTTCGTATGTAAAGTGATACGTTGCTCCGACTGCCTCACAGATTCCTTTGATCGTCCGCTCCATCCGCTCGATGATCTCGTCCGCTGTCGCTTCATCAAACGTCCGGACCGTTCCTGTCAACATCGCTTGATCTGCAATGACATTAAACGTATTCCCAGCATGTAATGTTCCAACGGTCACGACTGCCGGCTCCAGTGGATTGAGTTGACGACTGACGATCGATTGTAATTCCTTAACGATCGTTGCCCCGAGTAAGACAGCATCAATCGTCTCATGTGGTTTCGCACCGTGTCCGCCTTTTCCATATAAGGTCAGTTCGAACTTATCAGCCGCCGCCATGATCGGACCAGTCCGAACACCGACGTGTCCTAAATCGATCGTTGACCAAAGATGCGTTCCAAAGATGACATCGACCCCTTCGAGACAACCGTCCGCAATCATATCGCGTGCACCGCCCGGAACGACTTCTTCCGCATGTTGATGAATCAAAACGACGTTCCCCGGTAATGATTCTCGCTGTTGCATGAGCGTCTCTGCGACAGCAAGTAACGTCGCCGTATGACCATCGTGACCGCATGCATGCATCACACCCGGAACCGTCGACCGATACGCGACCTCTTTAGCGTCAGCAATCGGTAAGGCATCAAAGTCGGCGCGTAACGCGACGGTCTTTCCCGGTTTTCCTCCACGAATATACCCGACGACACCACGTCCGCCGACCTCCGTCCTGACTTCGATTCCGAGCGCTTTTAAATGTCGCGCGATATAACGCGGGGTCTCGACTTCGTGAAACGACAACTCTGGGTGCTGATGTAAATAGCGACGGCGCTCGACCATTTCTGGATACAACGCGTCTAGTCCGGCAGTTCGTTCTGACATATATGTATCCCCCTTATTTCTTTTGATGCAGTGTCTTAACGCTCTCCCGCGTAAATTGGAGACGTTCGAGTGTATCTTCATAGTGTCCCGCAGCATACGATAAGAACAAGACATCGATCGCAAATAGTTGGGCGAGACGCGAACTGAGCGCCGCACTACGAAGCGGTGCTTCCGGAGCGCGTGATGTCCAAAGTGCGATATCCGCTAGTTGGCTGATCCGGTTGTCCCCGAAACGTGTCAGACTGATGACCTTCAGCCCTTGGATTTTCGCCAAACGGATCAATTCGACGACCTCTTCTGTTTCTCCGCTGTAAGAAATCGCAAAGAAGACATCTTCTTTACGTGCATTCGCTAAGATCGTCGCAAGTAGATGCTGGTCCGTTTCTTGAATCGCTAGTTTCCCGACACGCGTCCATTTTTGAGCAGCGTCTTCGGCTACGACATGCGATGCCCCAATCCCGTAAAAATAAATCGCACGCGCCTGATCAATCACATCAATCGCATCCGCAATCCGTTCATCATTCAACTGCTTCGCAGTATCCTGCAATGCTTGAATACTGTTACTAAGCGTTTTTTCAATCAAGTCGACGGGACGTTCATCCTTTTCGATATCGTGATACCCTTTTAAATCCGTCCGTGCTGTATCGGCAGAAATGCGCATCCGCAACTCCGGGTATCCTTTTAATCCAAGCGCGCGACAGAAGCGGACGACTGCAGCGGCACTTGTATCTGATTCTTCTGCAAGTTGGTGGATCGTCATGCGCGCAATTTGGTTCATATGCGTCAAGACATAGTCTGCGACTTTTCGTGAGGACGATGGTAGTTCCTCTCGAACTGCACCGATTTGTGAATAGATACCGCCTTTCATCTACATCTCTCCTTTATCCTCTTCTTAAAAGAACTGACGATTCATCACTTACCTCGTCGTTCCTGTGTGTAGAACTGTTCTTCTTTCATTATGCTCTCTTCTACTGGCTTTCGTAAATCTAAAAAATGGGAAAGTGAAACAAAATACCATTCTTCTTCCATACCCTTCCTTTCTGATTCATATGCTTCTCTCTTCCAGCATCCGTCGTACAAAAAAGCGACATTCCGCCCATTGGAGGAATGTCGTTACATAAAGTGAATGGAGAAATCAACGAATCTTGACGATCGGTTTCTTTGTATCCGGATCGAGGAATAGCATCGCTTCCGTATCCCCGTTCAAGTTCGTCACAGTGATCGTCGTTGGAATGTTTCGATTATACTCCCAACGATTCTCAAGCAGGTACGTCACGTACTGAACGAATGCGACGAGTTCTGCTTTTCCGTAAAATTGAACGGGAATCTTCATCTCAAGCTTTTTAAGTTCATCTTCTTGATAGAAGCCTTCCCCCATCATACCGGTGTAGTTCGGGAAGTAGTCTTCTAGGCGGTCTTTGAATAAATCGAACTTCGCTGCATCATCCCGCACGTCATTCGTTGCGCGTGCTGACGGGTAGTAGTAATAGCGCTCATTGTAGTTTTTCCAGTCGTTCGCACTGATTTGATTCCCGCGACCGATGAATGCAGACGAGAGATAGTGACCGGAAACCGGTGACCCTTCTTTTTCCTGGAGGTAGAGGGCGACGTGAATCGGTGTCGTCTTCATCCCTTGTGTCTTACGCATCTTCTTGACTAAATCGTTTGCCATCCGCTTCCCTTCAGCAACGACTTTCTTTTCATCAAGTTTAACGGTATAGGTCGGTCCATAGTTTTCATCTTGGAACACATACTCACTATTTAAGACAAGCGCAATCGACGTGCCACCAAGTTCGAGTTTCTTATCTTCTTCAAGCATGTAGTCTTGCTCTAAGATATGCGATAGAATCATAGGTGACTTTTGGTTTTTTTCTTTATACGACTTACCAGACGTGTAGGCTGGGTTCAGACCTTCAGGATCGCTGACGCCATCGCCTGCTTTTCCTTTTCGCAACAACCATTTCGCGATTTGGTCGGCTTCGAGTAACTGACCTTCTTGGTAATAGTATTTTTCCGGATCAAAAAACTGTGTCGAATGACGCATTAAACCCGTTTCGATTTCATCGAGCTCAAGACGTGAACTGACACGTTTTTGTGTCATTCCACGTGCGACACTTGGACGAAACGGCAAGACCGTCCGATAGTACGAATCCGTCGTATCAATGGCTGGACTGACAACGGCTTGGACTTCCTTACCTTGTTCACTTTCAGTAATGACTTCTTTTGTATCGCTACTTGGCGAAAGGTCGAACGAACAAGCACCTAAAAATAACGTGCTCGATAACGTCAACGCTACTGCTGTTTTATAGTTCATCTCTATTTGCACCCCATGTTTTTAAATCGTTCTCTTTATCATAACAGAATCGTTTTCCATCGGGGAAGGACAAGTTTTCCCCTGATTTTCAAAAAAGATGATGCGCTTTGGCGTATCCGAAAGGACTTTTTCTCATGACACGTCGTAAATTCATCGGTCTGCTTTTTTTACTGGCAGGCATCGCCCTTATTGCTTGGCCCTTCATCAGTGACTATCAGCGTGAACAGGAGGCAGCAAATTTAAAGGAACAATGGACCAAAAGTTTGAAGACCGTCGATGCGAAAGAGACAAAACAACCTCTTGCTAAATCTGGTGTCGGATTGCTCTCGATTCCGAGCATTGATTTTGAACAAGTCATCTTAGAGGGTTCGACGACAGCGGTGTTGGACCGTAGTATCGGTCATATTCCAGAAACCGGATCACCCGGAAAAGGCAATTATGCGCTCGCCGGACACCGAAGTTTCACGGAAGGGCTTCACTTCAATCGTCTACCTGACGTCAAAAAAGGCGATACCGTCGTCGTCACGACAAAAACACATCGGTATACGTACCGCATCACGTCCAGTCGTCTTGTCACACCGACGACATTGTCCGTTCTCGACCAATCCGTCGCTTCCCCAACAATCACATTGATCACCTGTGATCCACCAGAAACGGCAACGAATCGTCTCATCAAACAAGGTACTTTGATTCGGAGCGAGACGATTGCTTCGTGACAAAGATGAACACGAATAAAGGAAGGCGGAATCCCGCCTTCCTTTTTGTTTGATTGTTCTCACGCTTCGTGTTTAGCTAATTCTTCTAACAGACGCGCTTCATCCCAAATTTCGATACCAAGCGATTCCGCTTTCGTCAGTTTAGAGCCTGCCTTTTCCCCTGCGACGAGTACGTCCGTCTTTTTACTGACACTTCCTGTCACATCGGCTCCGAGTGCTTCGAGTCGTTTACCGGCCTCTGACCGTTTTAAGCTCTCGAGCGTCCCCGTCAAGACGATCGTTTTGCCGCCGAGCGGTGCATTCGTCTGATCGACCCGTTCACCAAGGAAACGTTGATTGACGCCGAGTTGTTCCAAATCACGAATCAATGCCTGTGCTTCCGGATGCTCGAAGTACTTCACGATTGAATCTGCGATTTTCCCCCCAATGCCATCGATTGCGACAATCTCATCGTAGCTTGCAGCCGCAATCCCTGCTAACGAATCAAAACGTTCCGCTAAGAGATACGCCGCTTTTTGACCGACGAGTCGGATTCCGAGACCAAATAAGAGACGCTCGACCGAGTTCTGTTTCGAGGCTTCGATCGCCGCAAGTAATTTATCGACGGACGTCTCACCCATGCGGTCAAACGTCAATAATTCCTCACGATCGAGTCGATATAAATCGGCAATCGTCCGGATCGCTTCATGGTCATACAATTGACGAACGACTTTTTCACCGAGACCGTCAATGTTCATCGCTTGACGCGAAACGAAGTGAATGATGCCTTCCATCAATTGCGCTGGGCATTCCGGACTGACACAGCGGATGTCCACTTCACCTTCGAGACGGACAAGTTCCGACTGACAGGCCGGACAATGCGTCGGGAAGACGATCGGTGTCTCTTCTCCCGTCCGTTCTGCCGTGACGACTTGTACGACTGCCGGGATGACATCGCCTGCTTTTTTAATGATGACCGAGTCCTGAAGGCGGATATCTTTTTCAGCGATGAAGTCAGCGTTGTGTAGTGTCGCATACGTCACCGTCGATCCTGCGACGACGACCGGTGCAAAACGGGCACGAGGCGTGACTTTCCCAGTCCGACCGACACTGAAATCAACGTCTTCGACTGTCGTCATGACTTCTTCCGCCGCGAACTTATAGGCTGTCGCAAAGCGGGGACTTTTTGCTGTGAAGCCGAGCTCTTCCTGATCATCGTATCGATCGACTTTCAAGACGATTCCGTCGATCTCATATGGCAGGCTCGCGCGTGCTTCCGTCCAATATGCGATGTAGGCAAGAATCTCTTCCACCGTCTCACACGTCTGCATATGTTGATTGGTCGGTAACCCAAGTGAGGCAAGTTGTGCCATCGCTTCGCTATGTGAACGGGCCGTCAACGTATTGACACCGACGCCATACACGAATAACGACAGATTACGCGACGCTGTGATTGACGAATCCAGCTGACGCAGACTACCTGCTGCAGCGTTACGCGGATTCGCGAACAATGTCTCTTCTCGGCTAGCCCGGTCTTCATTCAAGCGTTCGAACGATTGTTTCGGCATGTAAGCCTCACCGCGGACTTCGACCGTCTCTTCCGCCTGCAAACGAAGCGGTAACGCTTTGATCGTCCGTAGATTCTGCGTGATGTTTTCGCCGACTGTTCCATCGCCACGCGTCGCCCCACGGACGAATCGCCCGTCTTCGTATTTCAGCGAGATGGCAAGTCCATCGAATTTCAGTTCGGCGACATACGTCGTCGAACGTCCGAGCGACCGCTCAATCCGAGCGACCCATTCGCGAATTTCCGTCTCATCAAAGACGTTTCCGAGCGACAGCATCGGTAAATCATGCGTCACCTTCTCGAACGCTTCGAGCGGTGCCGCGCCGACGCGTTGCGTCGGCGAATCCGGTGTGATCAGTTCTGGATGCTCTGTTTCTAACTCCGTCAGTTCACGAAGCAATTGATCGTACGTCGCATCCGGTACCGTTGGTTGATCCAGTACGTAGTATTCGTAGCTGTATCGGTTCAATGTTTGACGAATCTCATCTATACGCTGGCTTGCGTCCATCTGTGGACCTCCCGTCATACCTTTTTAATCGGTGCGAATTTCGCGAGCAATCGTTTGATTCCGACTGCTGGGAATGCGATATCGATTTCAAGATTATCCCCTTCACCACGAGTCTGGACGACTGTACCGAGTCCCCATTTCCCGTGCTCTGCCTTATCTCCGACCGACCAACCGAGCGTTTCCGCACCTGACGTCTTCATTGCTGTCGGTTTACTGATCGAGCGACCGATGACGGCCTTGCCTTGCGGGACAGGACGGTCTTCCCATGGGAGTGGCTTCGCTTTTTTACCTGTCCGCTCGATGACGACTTCCGGCAGCTCTGCTAGGAACCGTGATTCTTGGTTCGCGTTCGTCCGTCCATAAAGGGAGCGCATCCGCGCATGTGACAAGTAAAGGCGTTTCTCAGCACGTGTGATCCCGACATACGCGAGGCGACGTTCTTCTTCCATCTCGTCTTCATCTTGAAGCGAGCGGCTATGTGGGAACAATCCTTCCTCCATCCCAATCAAGAAGACGACAGGGAACTCGAGTCCTTTTGCCGAGTGAAGCGTCATCAACGTGACTTGTTCTTCCGGATCCGTCTCGTCGAGTGAATCAACATCGGCGACGAGTGTCAAATCGGTCAAGAAGGCGATGATCGTCCGGTCTTCCGGATCGGCTTTTGCCGTCTCCTTCTCGAAGTTTTGCGCAACAGTGATGAACTCGTTGATGTTCTCGAGACGGCTCTGCGCCTCAAGTGTTTTATCTTCCTTCAGCACTTGACGATAGCCTGATTTTTCGAGCACTTCTTCGACTAGTTCCGAAAGGCTGATGAATTCTTGCATTTGGCTGAGTCCGAGAATCATCGTCCGGAAATCCGTCAGCTTCGCTGCCGTCTTCGGTGCGATACTCGACAATTCGATATCGCGAATCGCTTCCATCAATGACACGCCCTGTAAGTCGGCGAAATCACGCAGCTTATCAATCGTCGTCGCACCAATCCCGCGTTTTGGTTCGTTGACGATCCGCGCGAAGGACAGGTCTTCATCCGGATTTGAAATCAAACGGAGATAAGCAAGCACGTCCTTGATCTCTTTACGATCGTAGAACTTCGTGCCACCGATCATTTTGTACGGAACGTTCGACTTAAGAAGCGTTTCCTCAATGGCACGCGATTGTGCATTCGTCCGGTACAGAATCGCGATATCGCTCAGTTTCATCCCGTAACGAAGTGAGTTCCGAATCTCCTGGACGATATAAAAGGCTTCTTCCCGCTCATTCTCCGCCGTATGAACGACGAGCTTCTCGCCTTCATCATTATCCGTCCAAAGTTTCTTATCTTTGCGTGTCGAGTTGTTTTGGATGACATGGTTGGCTGCTTCCAAGATTCGTTTCGAAGAACGGTAGTTTTGCTCGAGTAAGATGACAGCTGCATTCGGATAGTCCTCTTCGAACGAGAGGATGTTCGCGATGTCAGCACCACGCCAGCGATAGATCGACTGATCCGAGTCCCCGACGACACAGAGATTCTGATGTCCCGATGCTAACAGGTTGACGAGATCATACTGGGCTTTGTTCGTATCTTGATACTCATCGACATGAATGTAGCGGAATTTCTTCTGATAGTAAGCAAGGACATCCGGACTCTTCTTGAACAATTCCGTCGTTTTTCCGATCAAATCATCAAAGTCGAGCGCGTTGTTCCGGCGTAAGACCGCTTCATATCCTTTATAGATTTCAGCAACTGTCTTTTCATACGGGCTCGTCACGATCGAGGCGTAGAATTCAGCACTGCGTAATTCATTTTTCTGTGACGAGATGATCGTCAGCATCGAACGTGGATCCCATTTTTTCGGGTCCAAGTTTTGTTCCTTTAAGACGAGCTTGATCGCCGATTGCTGATCACTTGAATCAAGAATCGTGAAGTTACGATCGTATCCAAGCTGATCGATGTCGCGACGTAACATCCGGACGCACATCGAGTGGAAGGTCGAGACCCAAATATCGTTCGCGACACCACCGACCAAACGACCGATCCGGTCTCGCATTTCTCGCGCCGCCTTGTTCGTGAACGTAATCGCGAGGATGTTCCACGGTGCGACTTGTTTAGCCGCCATCAAATAAGCGACCCGATGTGTCAGGACGCGTGTCTTCCCGGAACCGGCTCCTGCCATGATCAGCAGTGGACCTTCCGTATGCTTGACTGCTCTTGCTTGCTCAGGGTTTAGTCCACTGACGAGCTGTTCACTCAAATTAAACATATCAATAGCCTCATTTCTTATATTCCGAACTTTTGTTCCTATATTTTATCGTGTCGCTGCGACAGTCGCAAGCGCTGCTTTTAAATCCTCATAAATGACGTTCCCGACGACGATCGTATCCGCATACTGCAGCATCTCACGCGCTCGCTCCTCGGAGTCGATTCCTCCACCGTAAAACAGGCGTGCCTGTTTCAAGACATCGCGAACGGCTGCTACTCGTTCCGGTTCTCCGTAAACGCCACTGTATTCGAGATACACGACCGGTAGACGGAAGACGCTATCCGCTAACTGCGCATAAGCGACCGTCTCATCTAATGTTAACGGTTTTGCTTGTGTCACACGCGCGACCTTCGCATCAGGATTCAGGACGATATACCCTTCCCCGACAAGATCAGCGTGTGCCAGCATATGACCGACTTGTTCTAACGCCTCGACTTGTTTTTCAACGACGTACTTTAATGTTCCCGCATTCAGGACTGTCGGTGTCAGATACGTATCAAATCCCATCGTTGCGGCTTCGAGTTCAGAAATCTCGAGTGCCACTGCGACTGGATACCGGCGCAAACGCATCAAGAGATCAAGCGTCGCATCGAGTGTGATGTCATCTGTTCCACCGACAAGGATCGCATCCGTTCCGGACGTCGCAATCGCCTGCAGGCTAGCATCATCAATTGGTTTTGCTGGATCTAGTTTAAAGACATGTCGCCATTCATTAAAAGGTAATAACACGGTTCGTCCCATCCTCTCTTTCTCATTCCACATTCAGTATAAAACAAAAAACCATCTCGCGCAGGGCGAGATGGTCAGACGTGTGTCCGTCGTTTCGTCAAGAGTGACGCCAGTAACAACGCAAAGACAGCATATACCGGCACGAACGCCCACGGCTCTGCCAAAAAGAAGCCGAGTACCGGGACGTCCAGTAACGGTGAATCCGGTGAACAGAGTGCTCGGCCGTTGACGAGCGCCAAAAACGGTAAGACAGGAACAGCAAAGATATAGGCGAAGTTGATCCAAAAGGCACGTTTCATAAAAGAGCCTCCTTATCCGATGATGACGGATTCCTTCGGATAGTTATAGTTACGTTTCGGTTGGTTCGCCTTCAAGAGAAGAACGAACGAGATGACACCGATTCGACCGATGAACATCAGCACGGACAACGTCCATTTTCCGATATCCGATAGTTGATCCGTGATGCCGAGCGATAGACCGGTCGTTCCGAACGCCGAACAGGCTTCAAAAAACAGCACGAGGAACGGGGCATCCTCGACAAGCAACAAGATGATCAATCCGACCATCGTCACACCAGTCGAGACGACGATGACGACGAACGCTTTCCAGATGTCCGACTGACCAATCTCACGACCAAAGATTTTGATGCCGTATTCGCCTCGGATGAAGGCGATGACACTCAAGACGGCGACCGCGAACGTCGTCGTTCGAATCCCCCCACCAACGGAAGACGGTGACGCCCCGATGAACATCAAGAGCGACAGGACGAAAATCGACGCTTGTGAGAAGGAGGTGATGTCGACCGTCGTCAATCCCCCGTTTCGGGTCGTGACGGATTGGAACAAGGCGTCGACGAGCTTCTCATCGATCGGTAAACCTTTAAAGGATTTGTTCCATTCAAATAGCAGCAATGCTACCGTTCCGAATAGGACGAGAATGAAGAACGTTGACGCCGTCAATTTTGTAAACAGTGAAAAATGATACGGTTGACGTGTCGCTTGGCGTGTCGCCCGGTACGAGATGTAGCGCCGTACTTCGACGAGTACCGGAAAGCCGATCGCACCAAGTGTCAGTAACAAGATTTGCATGAAGACGACGAACAAATCACCGCGAAACGGTAGTAACGATTCACCCGTGATATCAAAACCAGCATTCGTCGTCGCACTGACCGATCCAAACAGTCCTTGGAGCATCGCTTCACCTAGTGTCGGAAAATATTTCGTATAGTACAGCCCGAGAATCAATGCCCCGATCAATTCAATCGAGACGATGATCAAGATGACTTCCCGAATGTATTTGACGACCCCTTGCATCGTCGTCTGGTTCTGATCTCGGACGACGAGTTGGCGTTCCCGAAAGCCGATTCGTTTTCCGAGAATGACCCACATCGCGATATGAAGCGACATCAAACCGATTCCGCTGACTTGCACTAAAATCATGATCATGAAGTAGCCGAACGTCGTGAAGGTTTCTGAGACCGAGACCGTCGTCAAACCAGTGACACTGACACAACTGACCGCCATGAAGACGAGGTCCGTGAAATCCCAGTTGTAGTCTCCCTTGGTCGACCACGGCAGACCGAGTAGGATGATTCCGATGATGACCGCAACGAAGTAGATGATGACGAGCGACTGGATGGGCGTCAGCCTTCGAATGAAATGCTGAATTTTATGTTGTAACGCAAAATCCAATATGACACGCCCCCCTTCATAGAAGTAGCGGATAACATTAGTTATCCGCTACTTCTTGCTCGATAAGACCTAGGCGGGCAAGCGCCAGATCATAACCGCCTGAACCGTAGTTCAAGCAACGTTTGACACGCGAGATCGTTGCTGTTGAAGCACCGGTCGCCTTTTCGATTTTGTGATACGTATTGCCTTCACGTAATTGACGTGCGACTTCAAGACGTTGGGCGAGCGCCTGGATTTCGTTGACGGTCGCTAAGTCTTCGAACAACGTATAACAATCTTCTAATGAATTCATCTTCATGATGGCTGTAAATAACTGATCCAATTCTTTTCCACGCAATTTATCGAGTTGCATCTTGTGACTCCCTTTCCCATTCAATTGCTCTTTAATAGTTTAAAGCGCGACGTTTTAAAATTCAAGCATCATCGCAAAATCGCTGGGAAAAGGACTTTTTTCCGAAGGACTTCGTATATTCCCTGCGGCGTGATCCGCACATATGGCAAGTGAGTTGACGCTAGGAATAGCAACGTATAGACAGGATCTTCAAACGCATAACCGCGTTCGAACAAGGCTTCCCGTAGAGCGGTTTCCTGAACGATCAAATCTTCGAGTGGCAATTCGGACGTCTGCCCCATCAAGGTCAACGGAACTTCAGCGACGACTTCTCCGTCCTCGACGAGAACGATTCCGCCGCCGAACGCTTTCATGCGATCAAACGCGACTTGCATGTCTCGTTTCGATTTACCGATCATCAAGATATCACCGCTAATCGAGTACGAACTGACGAGACCACCGACTTGTGTCGCAAAGTTTTTCAGAACGGTATTCAGTCGCCACTTCCCTTCCCGGTCGAGTAACATTAGGAAGGATTCATCACATCCTGCCGGTAGCACAGGCACACTTGTATCGTGTTCGACTTGATAGAGCTTCATGATGACGGAATTGACCATCTCAAGACCAACCGGCATGCTAAACGAGAAATCCTGTTCCGTTAAGGAAACCTGGACTTCCGAGCGTGGCATGAGCGCATAGACAGCATCGAGTGCTTCTGCCGGGTAACAGGGGATGTCTGCTTGACGGACCCATGTGCCACGCGCAAGAACGGCGACAGGTGTCGGTGCGTCTTTTGCCTCAAGGAAATTGAGATGCGCGATCCGTCCAGGTGCGATACTCCCGAGTAGATGATCGAGATTAAAATGACGCGCTGCATTGTACGACGCGATCCGGTACGCTTCTTCGACCGGGATGCCTGCCTCGAGCATCAATCGGATCGTCTCATCCATCATGCCTGCCTTATAAAAGGACGGCGTTGAACCATCTGTCGTCACGAGCACCTTATCGAACTGCGTCAACCCTGCTTCGACGAGACCTTTAAAGATATCCGGTAGATCTGGACGAATCGATGAATAACGAATTGTCGTCGTATAGCCAAGTTCAAGACGTGTCATCGCTTCTTCGACCGTCATCGCTTCGTGATCGCTCGTCACGCCATACAGCGCCATCTTCGTCAGCGTCTTCGCTGAAGCACCTGGGAAATGACCTTCGATCGGTTTTCCGAGTTTGATCGCATCCTGCATCCAATGGAGCAATTCATCGTCCCCTTGCGAGAGACGTGGCCATCCCGTCAACTCACCTGCTTGGATGACTTGTGGATGCTTGAGCCACGCTTGAATCCGGCGATTATCGATCGAGATACTGTCGGCATCAAGCTCGGTTTGTGCGTCGAGTCGTGCCCACCAGTACATCGAGGTCGGTAAGTCTGCTAGCGCCTCGACTTGAGCAAACGCTTGCTCCGTCGGCTCTAATAATAACAACATGTTGTCGTTGACGAGCGTCGATGTTCCCCGCTCTGCTGCGAATTTTGCAAGACTCGCTGGATTGTAAAGTTGGAACGGATGGGCATGGGGTTCAATATAACCGGGTACGATATATTGACCTGTCGCATCATGGTACGCATCGGCTTGTTCCGGCATCTCTGGACCGACATAGACGATCCGGTCGCCACTAATCCAGATGTTCGCCGTCCGCCATGCTTTGACACCATGATTCAGGTAAGTGGCATTCTGTATGACAAGTGTCGGTGCAAGCTTTCCGCTGATGACCGCTTGGTGTGTTCGTACTTCAGATTTCGTCCAAGGGGATCTTCCACAATTTTTTTTCACGAAAGCTCGACCTCCTTTGTTTTATTGAAAACGCTTTCTTATAGTTCTTATACTAAAATGTTGCTAAGTAAGTTTCAAGAAGTTTTGCCCCGTTCCGGATTCATTTGGTCAAAATAACACAAATTCGCCATGGAAGACAAATCTTTTCGTGCACTTCGCCAAGAAACAAAAAACCAGACGCGACTCCTTCGAGCACGTCTGGTTCAGATATCATGATTCATGCGAGGCACGAAAGGCTTTTTGAGCGATATCAGTTCGGTAAAAGAATGGCTGATCCGTCACGTCTGGTAAGTTTGCATAGACCTGTTCGACAGCTTGCTCGATCGTCTCGGCACGGCTGACACACACGAGGACACGTCCACCAGCTGAGACAAGTTGATCGTTTCGTCCTGCCGTTCCGGCATGAAAGACGAGAAGACCGTTCCCGATCTGATCAAGTGGAATCACTTGTCCCGTTTTTGGCGCTTCCGGATATCCTTCTGCTGCGACGACGACACCGACAGCTGCTTGATCCGTCCAAACGACTTCTGGTGTCTGTCCGTCCATCAACGGCATGATGACATCAAGCAACGGCGTCTCTAAGCGCGGAAGAATGACTTCTGTTTCCGGATCACCGAACCGGGCATTGAACTCGATGACGAATGGTCCTTGTTTCGTCAGCATCAGACCGGCATAGAGGAAGCCGGTGAACGGAATTCCTTCGCTTGCCATCTGATCGACGAGCGGCTGAATGATGCGAGCAACAGCTTCTGTCGTCAACGCTGCTTCGTCCCACTGAGGAAGCGGAGAATACGCGCCCATGCCTCCTGTGTTCGGACCTAAGTCACCGTCAAACGCCCGTTTATGATCTTGCGACAATACCATCGGGATGACCGTCTCTTCGTGCACGAATGCCATCAACGAACACTCTTCCCCGATCAGGCATTCTTCGATGACGACGCGGCTTTGTTGACCGTATTCTCCGGCAAACGTATCGTGGATTGCAACAAGCGCTTGGTCCACGGTTTCTGCGACCGTGACTCCTTTTCCGGCAGCAAGTCCATCGGCTTTGATGACGATCGGTGCACCCGCTTTGCGAACATACGCCTCTGCATCTGCTGCTGAAGTAAAGACGACGTGAGCAGCGGTCGGAATACCGGCACGCGCCATCAATTCCTTCGCGAACTGCTTACTTCCCTCGATTGCCGCAGCTTCCCGTGTCGGTCCGAAAACCTGCAGTCCCGCTGCCTGAAAGGCGTTAACGACCCCGAGAACGAGTGGTCCTTCTGGTCCGACGATCGTCCAATCAATCTGTTCGTCTTGTGCGAACGCCACGAGTTCATCGATGGCATTTTCGGCGATCGGAACACATGTAGCTTGTGTCATCCCGGCATTCCCAGGCGCAGCATACACTGTCTCGATCCGTTCATCCTGTGCCAGCTTCCAGACGAGCGCGTGTTCACGCCCTCCTTTACCAATCACCAATACCTTCATTCAAATCGCCTCCGCTTAGTGTTTGAAATGTCGAACGTTCGTAAAGACCATCGTGATGCCGTGTTGGTTACACGCATCAATCGACTCTTGATCGCGAATCGAGCCGCCTGGTTGAATGATTGCTGTAATGCCAGCTGCTGCTGCCGCTTCGACCGTATCACCCATTGGGAAGAAGGCATCGGAAGCAAGGGACGCGCCGATCGCTTTTTCTCCAGCTTGCGTGATTGCAATGTTCGCTGAACCAACACGGTTCATCTGTCCTGCACCGACACCGACGGTTACTTCGTCTTTTGCAAGAACGATCGCATTCGACTTGACGTGTTTGACAGCGCGCCATGCGAGTTTCAAGTCTTCCCATTCCGCTGCTGTCGGTTTGCGGTCTGTCACGACACGTGCTGCTGCATCATCTAATGTCTCATCGTCACTGTCTTGGACGAGCATACCGCCGGCAACTGCTGTATAGCGGATCGCTTGGACACGTTTGACGTCGAGTTCAAGCAGACGGATGTTCTTTTTCGCTGACAACAAGGCGAATGCGTCTTCTGTGAAGGACGGGGCGATGATGATCTCAAGGAAGATACCGCTTAGTTGTTCTGCTGTCTCTAGGTCGACTTCACGGTTCAAGGCGACGATGCCTCCGAAAATTGAAACCGGATCGGCTGCATGAGCGCGGCGGAATGCCTCTCCGATCGTTGGACCGACGGCAACACCACATGGGTTCATGTGTTTGACGACGACGGCTGCTGCTTCACGAAACTCGTCGAGAATTTCGAGTGCGGCGTTCGCATCTTGAATGTTGTTATACGACAACTCTTTACCGTGTAACTGTTTCGCTGAAGCGAGGGAAGCCCCACGGTAAATCGGTGTTTTATAAAAGGCTGCTTCTTGGTGTGGATTTTCTCCGTAACGGAGATCCTGGACTTTCTCAAGCGTGATCGTCAACTGGTCCGGGAACTTCTCGCCTGTTTGTGTCAAGAAATAATCCGCGATCAACGCATCGTACGCCGCTGTATGACGGAAAGCTTTCGCTGCAAGACGTTGGCGTGTCTCAAACGTTGTTCCACCTTCACGAACCTCAGCAACGACTGTTTCGTAATCAGCTGGATCGACGACGACCGTCACAGCCGCGTGGTTCTTCGCTGCAGATCGCAACATGCTTGGACCACCGATATCGATGTTCTCAATCGCATCCGCATACGCAACGTCTTCTTGTAAAACTGTCTGCTTGAACGGATACAAGTTGACGACGACGAAATCAATCGGTTGAATCTGTTGCGCAGCCATCTGTTCGCGATGGGATTCAAGATCACGACGACCAAGTAGTCCACCGTGGACCATCGGATGAAGTGTCTTGACACGTCCATCGAGCATCTCTGGGAATTGTGTGACTTCACTGATACCAATGACCGGAAGCCCGGCTTCCTCTAATGCTTGATGTGTTCCGCCTGTCGAGACAAGCTCGATCCCTGCTTCATGAAACGCTCGTCCTAATTCGACGATCCCTGTTTTATCCGACACACTAATTAACGCTCTCATACGTTTGCCTCCTCTTTCATCCACTCTTCGATGACTTGCGGATACAGTCTATGTTCGACACGCTGAATCGCTTGTTGCAACGTTTCACGCGTCATCTCTTCTGTAATCCGGACGGCTTCTTGAGCCATGATCGGTCCTGTGTCCATGCCTTCATCGACTATATGAATTGTAACACCTGTGATTTTAACTCCGCCACGAAATGCTTGTCCGATCGCATCTTTTCCCGGGAAGGCCGGAAGTAGCGACGGGTGGATGTTGACGATCCGCCCTGCGTATCGTCCGAGCAACTCTTCCCCGATCAATCGCATGTAGCCGGCAAGGATGATCCGTTCGACACCCTTCGCTTCAAGACGGGCAATGATCTCCCGCTCAAAGCTCGGTTTATCCGGATAGTCCTTCGCCCGAAAGACGAAGACGTCACATCCGCGTCGTTTTGCCCGCTCGATGACTGCTGCGTCCGGTTGATCGCAGACGATCAGTTCGATCGAGGCATGTAACGCTCCTGCCTCGATTGCTTCAAAAAGTGCTTCGACATTACTACCGCTACCAGATGCAAAACAGGCGATCTTCATGCGTCGACTCCTTGAATCCGGACACCTTCTTGATCGGTCACCTGACCAATCACGTACGCCGTCTCATTTTCACGAGCGAGGCGTGCTGTCACTTCCGCGACATCTTCTGGTTTGACGATCAACATGAAACCGATCCCCATGTTGAAGACGTTGTACATGTCATGTCGTGGCAAATCACCCGCTTGCTCGAGCCAGTCGAAGACTGGTAACGTCGGCCACTTTTTCGGGTCGAACGATGCGCCAAGCCCTTCCGGTAAGACACGTGGTACGTTCTCGTAGAAACCACCACCCGTAATATGGACCATCGCTTGGATCTTTTCCGTCTCAAGGGCTGCTTTGACCGCTTCGACGTAGATTCGTGTTGGCATGAGGAGCGCATTTCCGAGCGTATGACCAAGCATCATGACTTCATCTTCGTAGCGGAGTCCACTGTCGGCGACGATTTTACGGACGAGTGAGAACCCGTTCGAATGGACGCCAGACGAAGCGAGACCGAGAATGACATCTCCTGCTGCGACGTTATCACCTGTGATCAATTTTTGTTTCTCGACGGCACCGACGGCGAACCCGGCGATATCATATTCGCCGTCCGCATACATCCCTGGCATTTCCGCTGTCTCGCCGCCGATTAACGTACACCCCGCCTGGACGCAACCTTCTGCGACACCTGCGACGATCCGTTCGATCTTCGCCGGAATCGCCTGACCGAGCGCGATATAATCAAGGAAATAAAGTGGTTCCGCGCCTTGGACGATGATATCGTTCACACACATCGCGACACAGTCGATTCCGATCGTATCGTGTTGTTCCAGTGCGAAAGCGAGCTTGAGCTTCGTACCGACACCGTCTGTCCCACTGACGAGGACTGGTTCTTTCAACTGCAATTGGCTGAGGTCGAACATCGCACCAAAGCTACCGAGTCCCGTCAATACTTCTTTGCGCATCGAACGGGCGACGTGTTTTTTCATTCGGGTGACTGACTCATATCCTGCTGTCAGACTCACACCTGCTGCTTCGTAATGTTTGCTCATGTTCTTCCCCCATCTATCAAAGTTTAGCTTCTAACTCGAGCGAACCGAGCGGTGTCGGATACTCTCCTGTGAAGCAAGCGGTACATTGTCCTTTTAATGGTCCATCGAACGGGCGGTCGATTGCATCGACCATACCCGGTACAGTTAGGAATTCAAGTGAATCAGCACCGATTTCTTGACGGATTTCTTCCGGCATCAACCGGGCAGAGATCAACTCGTCTTTTGACGATGTATCAATCCCGTAATAACATGGATTCGTAATCGGTGGTGCCGTGATGCGGACATGAACTTCCGTCGCACCCGCTTCACGTAATAAACCGACGATCCGGCGACTCGTCGTTCCCCGGACGATCGAATCATCGACCATGATGACACGCTTTCCTTGTACAACGCCGCGTAGCGCGGACAACTTCATTTTGACCCCACGTTCCCGTAACTCTTGTGACGGCTGGATGAACGTCCGTCCGACATACCGGTTCTTGATCAATCCCATTTCATATGGAATCCCACTCGCTTCCGCGTAACCGATCGCTGCCGAAATACTTGAATCCGGTACCCCTGTAACGACGTCTGCTTCGACCGGTGCTTCTTCATACATCTTTTTCCCAAGTGCTTTGCGGGCTGTATGGACGTTGACGCCATCAATGATTGAATCCGGACGTGAGAAGTAGATGTATTCCATCGAACACATCGCTCGTTCACGTGGTTCCATGTATTGACGAGACGACATGCCGTGTTCTGTGATCGTCACGAGCTCCCCCGGCTCGATATCACGAATGAACTCTGCACCGACGATATCAAAGGCACATGTCTCTGACGCAAATACGATGCCGCCGTCCGGTGTCTTCCCGAGTGACAGTGGACGCAGTCCGTGTGGATCAACCGCCACGAATAACGTATCTTCCGTTAAAAAGAGGAAGGCAAATGCCCCGACAAGACGCGCGAGACTGTCGGCAATCCGGTCTTCAAGTGTATCGAGCTTACTGCGTTTGACGAGATGGGCGACGACTTCCGTATCGCTCGTCGTCTGAAAGATTGCACCTTCTGCTTCGAGTAGATGCTTCAGTGAATCCGCGTTGACGAGGTTCCCGTTGTGTGCGAGAGCGAGATCTCCCGTCCGCGACTTGAAATGCAGCGGTTGGGTATTCTCAAGTGTGTTTCCACCTGCTGTCGAATACCGGACGTGTCCGATCGCATGATGTCCTTTAAGATTCGTCAGTATCTCTTCCGAAAAGACTTCCGTCACCAGTCCTTGCCCGCGGTGCGGGAAGAGGTCGTCGCCGTCACTCGTGACGATGCCTGCCCCTTCCTGTCCCCGGTGTTGCAAACTATGCAAGCCGTAGTAAGCGAGTTGCGCTGCATTCGGTTGTCCGAAAATCCCGAAGACGCCACACTCCTCATTTAGTCCTTTGATGTCATATAACACGCGATTGCTCCTTCCCAGTCTCCCTGTAAGGTCGAACGGTCTGCTTCGATCCGTGTCTCTGCCGTTTCGATGACAAGAAGCTCATCGTTCGTGACGACACCGATCGCTTGAGCACCAGTCCGTTGTTCGAATGCTGTGACGTGCGCTTGTGGCACAGTGACGATGAAGCGTGATTGCGATTCACTGAACAGATGTAACGTTGGTCCGTTGAACTGAACTGTCAACCCGAGATTCGTTCCAAACGTCATCTCAGCGAGAGCGATGGCAAGACCACCTTCTGATACATCATGCATCGCATTGACTTCACCTGCTTGTACTGCCTGCTGTAACACTTGTAAGCGTGCGTGTTCGACGGCTAAATCAATCTGTGGTGCGCGACCGAATGATTTACCGAATTGCATATATTGAAGCTCACTACCACCAAACTCGGCTGTTGTTTCTCCTAATAGATAGATCTTGTCACCTGCTTGTTTGACGTGTTGCGTTGTGATCCATTCGGTTCGCTCGTGTAATCCGACCATTCCGACGACCGGTGTCGGATGAACCGCTTGACCGGCTGACTCATTGTAGAGTGAGACGTTTCCTCCGATGACAGGTGTCTCAAGGACACGACATGCTTCAGCCATACCGGCTGTTGCTTGCTGCAACTGCCAGAAGCCTTCTGGTTTATCCGGATTTCCGAAGTTCAGACAATCCGTGATGGCGAGTGGTGTCGCCCCACTCGCGACGATATTACGTGCTGCTTCCGCAACCGCGATCTGTCCACCGACGTATGGATCCAAGTAGACGAAACGGCTGTTACAGTCGGTCGTCATCGCGAGCGCTTTGTTCGTGCCGCGGACACGAATGACGGCTGCGTCTGATCCTGGTGCGACGACGGTCGATGTCTGGACCATATGATCGTACTGATCGTAGACCCAGCGTTTTGAAGCGATCGTCGGCTGACGGAGTAACGCCCGCCATGTCTCAACGACATCTTCGACGACTGGAAGCGTCTCTTCCATCGCTTGGAATTCTTCATAATACGAAGGAACGCGAGATGGTTTTTCGTAAACTGGTGCTTCTTCTGCTAACGCATCAACCGGAACTTCTGCCACAATATCTCCATGATGAATCAACCGTAAGACTTTCTCTTCAATGACTTCTCCGACGTGAACGGCATGGAGGCCCCATTTGCTGACGATCGCTTCGATCTCTGCTTCGCGACCACGCTTGACGACGAGTAACATCCGCTCTTGTGATTCCGAGAGCATCATTTCGTAGGCAGTCATCCCTGTTTCTCGTTGCGGGACGTCATCGAGGTGCATCTCGATGCCCATACCGGCTTTTGAAGCCATCTCTGCTGAAGACGATGTCAGTCCGGCAGCACCCATGTCCTGCATCCCGACGAGTGCTGGATGACCAACGATCTCAAGACAAGCTTCAATCAATAGCTTCTCCATGAACGGATCGCCGACTTGAACAGCTGGACGTTTTGCTTCCGTATCTTCTCCGAGATCCTCCGAGGCGAACGTCGCACCATGAATACCATCGCGCCCAGTCGCTGCACCGACGTACATGACTGAGTTCCCGACACCTTTTGCCTGACCTTTTTGAATATCGGCATGGTTGATCAAACCGATACACATCGCATTGACGAGTGGATTGCCTTCATACGAACGATCAAATCCGATTTCGCCACCGATCGTTGGAATCCCGACACAGTTGCCATACCCCGCGATCCCTGCAACGACTTGTTCAAACAGTTGATTGACACGTGGTGTACCGAGATGACCGAAACGGAGCGAGTTCATGAGCGCAACTGGTCGTGCGCCCATCGAGAAGATGTCACGAATGATTCCGCCGACGCCTGTCGCAGCCCCTTGGTACGGTTCAACAGCGGATGGATGATTGTGGCTTTCAATCTTAAAGACGACTGCCTGCTCATCCCCGATATCAACGACACCTGCCCCTTCCCCTGGTCCTTGTAAGACACGTGGTCCAGTCGTCGGGAATTGACGGAGGACGGGTTTAGATGTCTTGTATGAACAATGCTCGGACCACATGACCGAGAACAATCCTGTTTCCGTATAGTTCGGTTGGCGTCCGAGTAAATCGACGACCATCTGGTATTCCGTATCACTCAAGCCCATCGTGGCATAGACGCGTTGCTCTTGAATCAATTCTGGTGTTGGTTCAGACTGTTGTTTTAGCATGGTGTGCCCCCTGTTTGACGAGTGAAGTAAAGAGTTTTAGTCCATCTGTTCCGCCGGTCAAGAGTTCGACCGCTCGTTCCGGGTGTGGCATCATCCCGAGAACGTTGCCGGCTTTGTTCGTGATCCCGGCGATATCACCGCGTGAGCCGTTCGGATTATCGACATACGTGAAGGCGATTTGTCCGTTCGTTTGCAGCATCGCGTAAGTCGCATCATCGCAGTAGTAATTTCCTTCGCCGTGCGCGATCGGAATCGAGATCGTCTCGCCTGGCAGATAATCCGATGTAAATCGTGTCTTCGTATTTTCAACCTTCAGTTCAACCGTCCGGCACATGAACTTCAAGCCGTTGTTGCGGTGCAAGACACCTGGCAAGAGTTCCGCTTCGACAAGGATCTGGAATCCGTTACAGACCCCGAGGACCGTTTTCCCTTCTGCCGCAAAACGTTTGACTTCTTCCATGATCGGTGAGAAGCGCGCGATCGCGCCGCAACGAAGGTAATCTCCGTAGGAGAATCCGCCCGGCAGTAGGACGCCGTCGTAGCCTTCAAGTGATGTTTCGGTATGGAAGACGTATTCCGCTTCTTCTCCGAGAGCATCCTTGACCGCATGGTACATATCTAAATCACAGTTCGATCCCGGAAAGACGATGACCGCGAACTTCATGCTGGCGTCACCTCTTCGATCGTAATCTGGTAATCTTCCATCACTGTGTTGACGAGTAGTTTTTGACACATCTCATGAATCATCGCTTCTGTCGTTTCCGTTTCAACGAGCAGTTCAATCTGTTTTCCGATTCGGACACTCTCGACACCCGTAAAACCAAGCTGTTGCAATCCGCCTTTTACAGCAACTCCTTGTGGATCTAAAATGCTTTCCCGTAATGCGATCGATACGATGACTTTTTTCATTGTGTGTTTCCCCCTAGGCGATTGAATAGTGTTTGGTAAGTCTCTGTCAGTGAACCGATATTGCGTCGGAAGACATCTTTATCGAGATGTTCTCCAGTTTCCTGATCCCACAGGCGGCATGTATCAGGTGAGATCTCATCAGCCAGTAGAATCGTTCCATCTGCCGTCTTGCCGTATTCCAATTTAAAATCAATCAACGTGATTCCGTTTTGACGGAAGTAAGGTTGCAAGATTTCATTCACGCGAAGTGCTTTATCCGACAACTCTTTTAACTCTTCAGAAGTCGCAATCTTCAGTAAATTAATGTGTGATGAGGTGACGAGTGGATCGCCTAACGTATCATCTTTATAGTAGAACTCAACGATTGGTGTTTCGAGCACCGTACCCTCTTCGATACCGAGCCGTTTACTCAAGCTCCCCGCGACGACGTTTCGGACGACGACTTCGAGTGGGATGATGGTGACACGACGTACGAGCTGTTCGCGCTCCGAGACACGTTCAATGAAATGTGTCGGAATGCCCGCTTGTTCGAGGATTTCAAAGAAATGACTCGTCAATCGGTTGTTTAATTCGCCTTTTCCAGCAAAGACTTCTTTTTTCTCGCCGTTGAATGCCGTGGCTTCGTCTTTATAGACGATCCGGAGCACATCCTGCTCCTGCGTCGTGTACAATCGTTTTGCTTTTCCTTCATAAAGTGGTTGCATCGCTTTCGTCCCCCATGATCCTAAGATGTAGACGGGGCACGTGCCCCGTCTCAGGTTGATTAGTTCAAGCCACACCGTTCAAAGATTTCATCGACGCGACTCGTATGGTACGTCGGATCGAAACACGCATCAAGCTCTTCTTCTGTGAAAAGCTGTTGAATCTCTTCTTCTTGCCACAATAAGTCACGGAACATGATTTGTTCTTCCCACGCCTGCATCGCACGCGGTTGAACGAAATCATAGGCGGCTTCACGTGACCAGCCTTTTTCGATTAAAGCGAGTAAGACATGTCCAGAGAAGATGACCCCGAACGTCCGGTCCATGTTCCGCTTCATGTTTTCCGGGAAGACCGTCAAGTTCTTCACGATGTTTCCGAAACGGTTCAACATATAGTTGAGCAGTCCTGTCGCATCCGGAAGAATAATGCGTTCTGCCGAAGAATGAGAGATATCCCGTTCGTGCCAGAGTGAGACGTTCTCGTACGCCGTCACCATGTGTCCACGGATGACTCGGGCAAGACCTGTCATGTTCTCTGAACCGATTGGATTCCGCTTGTGCGGCATCGCCGATGATCCTTTTTGACCTTTAGCGAAGAATTCTTCGACTTCACGTGTTTCCGTCTTTTGCAGACCCCGGATTTCCGTTGCCATCTTTTCGATCGATGTCGCGATCAGAGCAAGCGTCGACATATAGTGTGCATGACGATCACGTTGTAACGTTTGCGTTGAGACCGGAGCGGGCTTTGTCCCTAACTTTTCGCAGACATACTTTTCAATGAATGGGTCGATGTTCGCGAATGTCCCGACGGCACCTGACATCTTGCCATATTCGACCGTCTCACGTGCTGCTTCGAAACGGACTTTGTTTCGTTTCATCTCTTCATACCAAAGCGCTAGTTTCAGACCGAACGTCGTCGGTTCTGCATGTACGCCATGTGTGCGTCCCATCATGACCGTATATTTATGTTCGTTCGCTTTGACTTTTAAGATATCGATGAATCGATCGAGATCTGCAGAAAGAATGTCATTTGCTTGCTTCAACAGATACGAGAGTGCTGTATCGACGACGTCCGTTGACGTGAGTCCGTAATGGACCCACTTGCGTTCTTCTCCGAGTGTCTCAGAGACGGCACGCGTGAAGGCGATGACATCATGACGTGTCTCTTGCTCGATTTCAAGGATCCGGTTGACATCAAATGAGGCATTGTCCCAAAGCAACTGGACGTCCTCTTTCGGGATGACTCCTAGTTCACTCCATGCTTCACACGCAAGGATCTCGACTTTTAACCAAGCCTCGAATTTGTTTTGTTCGGTCCAGATCGCTTTCATCTCAGGACGTGTATACCGTTCGATCATTGAACTGTCTCCTTCCATATCGACAGGCGTTCGACTTCTGCCAAAGCATCGTCGACCGTATCCGCAAGAATGTTCAAATGGCCCATCTTGCGTCCTGTCTTGGCTTCTGCTTTTCCATATAAGTGAACTTTCGTCCGAGCGTTTAGTCTCGGTAGTTCCTCGTATAATGCTGTGACATGCTGACCCAGGATGTTCGCCATGACGACCGGTGTCGTCAGACGGGTATCACCGAGTGGGAGACCACTGATGGCACGGATATGTTGCTCGAATTGGGATGTTTCGCAAGCATCAATCGAATAGTGACCCGAATTGTGTGGTCGGGGTGCTAGTTCATTGACGATTAGTCGAGAACCAACGACGAACAACTCGATGGCTAGTGTACCGATCAGCCCGACGGCATCCGCGATCGATTGAGCGAGCGCAATTGCTTCTTGTTCGAGCGATTCAGAAATGCGTGCCGGTACAATCGATAGATGCAAAATGTTCTCTTGGTGAATGTTCTCACTGACTGGGAAGACACGTGTTTCTGTTGCGCTTCGAGTGACGATGACGGAAATTTCCTGATCAAACGGTAACCACTGCTCCGCAACATACTCTGTCGGTTCGAATCGTTCGATTGCCGCTTGGAACTGTTCTTCCGTCCGGATGACGGTCTGTCCTTTTCCGTCATAGCCGAATCGTGCTGTCTTCAAGACGAACGGTAACCCGAGTCGCTGTTTTGCTTCCTCTAAGTCAGAAGGATGCGTCACCGGATAGTACGGAGCGACAGAGTGTCCAATGCGTTCAATCATCTCTTTTTCCCGTACCCGATGTTGCGTTTGAAAAAGAAGATCGGTTCCGTGAATCAGTTTCGTTCCAATCGCTTCAGCGACTTCCGTTGAGATGTTCTCGAATTCGTAGGTGACGACATCTGATTCAGCTGCGAGCTGTTTGGCTGCCTCGACATCCGTGAAGGGAGCTTGGATATGTTGATCCGCCACTTGCGCACACGGTGCGTTGTCCGTTGGGTCGAGTGTCAAAATCTCAAAGCCCATCTCACGCGCCGACAAAGCCATCATTCGACCAAGTTGACCGCCGCCTAATATCCCGATTCGTTTCATAGCAAGTTTCCTCCAGATGCAATGACGTCTCCTTCTAGTTCGACTCGCATATGATCGAGCTTGCGGGCAAGTCGTTCATCTTGAATCGAAAGAATTTGAGCAGCTAGCAATCCGGCGTTTTTTGCGCCTGCTTCTCCGATGGCAACCGTTGCGACCGGTACACCACCTGGCATTTGAACGATCGAGAGCAAGGAATCAATTCCTTGGAGCGCTCTACTTTTCACAGGAACACCGACGACGGGTAATGTCGTTTTAGCGGCTACCATGCCCGGTAGATGAGCAGCACCGCCTGCACCGGCAATGATGACCTTCAGTCCTCGTTCACGTGCTGATTCAGCATAACGAAACATTAGATCCGGTGTCCGGTGTGCGGAAACGACTTTCTTTTCGTAAGGAATCTCAAGTTGCTCCAACACATCACATGTATGTTTCATCGTTTCCCAATCCGATTGACTTCCCATGATGACGCCGACTTCTGCATTTCCCATCGCTGTTTCCTCCTTTGTGCATAAAAAAAGCCCAAACCACGGCTAAAAGGGTGGCTTAGGGTATAAAAAGGTACGCCAAAGAAATATCGACGAACATCCATATACCCCATAGTCCAACGATTTAGGGTCGTTGGGTAGAAACTTGCAAGCCATATCCCTGCTATTATACGAGGTGTTTATATTCAATCATCCTGTCACGACTTCATCTTAACAAGTCCATCCCAAGGCGTCAACCAAAGGCGAACAATTTAATTGTCTGAAAATTTATCGTTCGGTTTTAAAAGTAGTTTTTCTGATTTCATCTAGTGTCCATTCGGAGTTTATTTTCTTGAAAGGCATCACATCGAATCAAGCACTAAAAAAAGCACCCTCCACATGATTCGGAGGATGCTCTAGGCAGTTATTCGTTCTCTTTCACTTTGCAATCGAAGACGATTTGCTGACGAATTGGATACGGTTCGCCATTAGCGTCTAATCCAAAGATCGGTTCTTCTCGTCGGACCGTCGGGCGGTATCCCATGGCATCGATACGATCCAAACAGGCACCAATCGTCTCGTTCTCTTCGACGGCTACGCGTAGTTTCGTTTTTTTCGCCATATCCCTGTTCAGTCCCTTCATTAAAATGGATACATGTCTTTCTACAAAAAGACACAAAAAAGCGGCGGCCCTTGAGCGTATGCTCCAGAACCACCGTTTGCCTGGCAACGTCCTATCCTCACAGGGGGAAGCCCCCAACTACTTTCGGCGTTCAAGTGCTTAACTTCCGTGTTCGGCATGGGAACGGGTGTGACCACTTGGCTATCGTCACCAGACGATCGGGCTCGCGCCCTCAAAACTGAAGTCATCAACAATGCATCTGCTAGAACAAGGCCTCGACCGATTAGTATCACTCAGCTCCACATGTCGCCATGCTTCCACCCGTGACCTATCTACCTCATCGTCTCTGAGGGGTCTTTCTTGATTACTCAAAGGGAAATCTCATCTTGGAGGGGGCTTCATGCTTAGATGCTTTCAGCATTTATCCCGTCCGCACGTAGCTACCCAGCGATGCTCCTGGCGGAACAACTGGTACACCAGCGGTGCGTCCATCCCGGTCCTCTCGTACTAAGGACAGCTCTCCTCAAATTTCCTGCGCCCACGACGGATAGGGACCGAACTGTCTCACGACGTTCTGAACCCAGCTCGCGTACCGCTTTAATGGGCGAACAGCCCAACCCTTGGGACCTACTCCAGCCCCAGGATGCGATGAGCCGACATCGAGGTGCCAAACCTCCCCGTCGATGTGGACTCTTGGGGGAGATCAGCCTGTTATCCCCAGGGTAGCTTTTATCCGTTGAGCGATGGCCCTTCCATGCGGAACCACCGGATCACTAAGCCCGACTTTCGTCCCTGCTCGACTTGTAGGTCTCGCAGTCAAGCTCCCTTCTGCCTTTGCGCTCTACGAATGATTTCCAACCATTCTGAGGGAACCTTTGGGCGCCTCCGTTACTGTTTAGGAGGCGACCGCCCCAGTCAAACTACCCGCCTGACACGGTCCTCCAGCCGGATCACGGCTGCGAGTTAGAGACTCTATGCATGAAGGGCGGTATCCCAAGGGTGACTCCTCCGAAGCTGGCGCTCCGGGCTCGACGTCTCCCGCCTATCCTGTACATCATGCACAAAGCCTCAATATCAGGCTGTAGTAAAGCTCCATGGGGTCTTTCCGTCCTGTCGCGGGTAACCTGCATCTTCACAGGTACTATGATTTCACCGGGTCTCTCGTTGAGACAGTGCCCAAATCGTTACGCCTTTCGTGCGGGTCGGAACTTACCCGACAAGGAATTTCGCTACCTTAGGACCGTTATAGTTACGGCCGCCGTTTACTGGGGCTTCGGTTCAAAGCTTCGCTTGCGCTAACCCATCCCCTTAACCTTCCAGCACCGGGCAGGCGTCAGCCCCTATACGTCATCTTGCGATTTAGCAGAGACCTGTGTTTTTGCTAAACAGTCGTTTGGGCCTATTCACTGCGGCTCTACTCATGTAGAGCGTCCCTTCTCCCGAAGTTACGGGACCATTTTGCCGAGTTCCTTAACGAGAGTTATCCCGCGCGTCTTAGAATTCTCATCTCGCCTACCTGTGTCGGTTTACGGTACTGGCGCCTTCCCCCTCACTAGAGGCTTTTCTTGGCAGTGTGAAATCGTGACCTACGTCCCTACGGGACTCCGCGTCGTTCCTTGACTTTGGTGCCTGACGGATTTGCCAATCAGACGGTCTTGAAACTTGCACATGCACTTCCATCCGCATGCGTCACTATCCTCCTGCGTCCCCCCATTGTTCAAACGGTGGATCGGCGGTACAGGAATATCAACCTGTTATCCATCGCCTACGCCTTTCGGCCTCGGCTTAGGTCCAGACTAACCCTGAGCGGACGAGCCTTCCTCAGGAAACCTTGGGCTTTCGACGGAGGGGATTCTCACCCCTCTTTTCGCTACTCACACCGGCATTCTCACTTCCAAACGCTCCACTGCTCCTTCCGGTACAGCTTCACAGCGGTTTGGAACGCTCCCCTACCATTCCTTACGGAATCCGCAGCTTCGGTGGTATGTTTAGCCCCGTTACATTTTCGGCGCGGCGCCACTCGACTAGTGAGCTATTACGCACTCTTTGAATGGTGGCTGCTTCTAAGCCAACATCCTAGCTGTCTAGGCAGCGCCACATCCTTTTCCACTTAACATACACTTTGGGACCTTAGCTGGCGGTCTGGGCTGTTTCCCTCTTGACTACGGATCTTATCACTCGCAGTCTGACTCCCGAGTATAAGTTGCTGGCATTCGGAGTTTAACTGAATTCGGTAACCCTGTGGGGGCCCCTAGTCCAATCAGTGCTCTACCTCCAGAACTCTCAACCTCGAGGCTAGCCCTAAAGCTATTTCGGGGAGAACCAGCTATCTCCAGGTTCGATTGGCATTTCACCGCTACCCACACCTCATCCCCGCACTTTTCAACGTGCGTGGGTTCGGACCTCCAGTCAGTGTTACCTGACCTTCATCCTGGACATGGGTAGATCACCTGGTTTCGGGTCTACGACAACGCACTGAACGCCCTGTTCAGACTCGCTTTCGCTACGGCTCCGCCTCATCGGCTTAACCTCGCGCGTTATCGTAACTCGCCGGTTCATTCTACAAAAGGCACGCCATCACCCGTTAACGGGCTCTGACTACTTGTAGGCATACGGTTTCAGGATCTATTTCACTCCCCTTCCGGGGTGCTTTTCACCTTTCCCTCACGGTACTGGTTCACTATCGGTCACTAGGGAGTATTTAGCCTTGGGAGATGGTCCTCCCGGATTCCGACGGGGTTTCACGTGTCCCGCCGTACTCAGGATCCACTCTGGAGGGAAAACAGTTTCAGCTACAGGGCTGTCACCTTCTTCGGCCGACCTTTCCAGGTCCTTCACCTACTGTCTTCCTTTTTGACTCCGTATAGAGTGTCCTACAACCCCGAAGAGCATGCTCTCCGGTTTGGGCTGTTCCCGTTTCGCTCGCCGCTACTCAGGGAATCGCATTTGCTTTCTCTTCCTCCGGGTACTTAGATGTTTCAGTTCCCCGGGTCTGCCTCACGTTACACTATGTATTCATGTAACATGTCCCATCCCATTACGGATGGTGGGTTCCCCCATTCGGAAATCTTCGGATCAAAGCATACTTACTGCTCCCCGAAGCATATCGCTGTTCGTCGCGTCCTTCATCGGCTCCTAGTGCCAAGGCATCCACCGTACGCCCTTCATACCTTGATCTAGCGTTGGTATTCTAAGAACACACGTCTTAAATGACATGGTTAATTAAAAGTTTGATGTCTTGTTGATGTCTTCAGTTTTCAAGGTGCGAGTGTCTCTTACGAGACTGAGAGACGAGCTCTCAAAACTGAACGATGGGCATGTCCCGTAAGGGACGTTTTCCTTAGAAAGGAGGTGATCCAGCCGCACCTTCCGATACGGCTACCTTGTTACGACTTCACCCCAATCATCTACCCCACCTTCGACGGCTGGCTCCTTACGGTTACCTCACCGGCTTCGGGTGTTGCAAACTCTCGTGGTGTGACGGGCGGTGTGTACAAGACCCGGGAACGTATTCACCGCAGTATGCTGACCTGCGATTACTAGCGATTCCGACTTCATGCAGGCG